>NZ_JQLH01000001.1:0-2400000 GCF_000744105.1 Maribacter forsetii DSM 18668 | reverse complement strand
TCGCGAGATTTTATGTTCGCAATCTCTCTTTTTTGTTGTTCTTCTTTTTCCGCTAACTGCTTGTCTAGCTCTAGAATAGCTTCACGAGCTTCTACATCTTGTTTACGAATAGTTTTCTCCTCGTCACGCTTAATAAGGTTCGATTTAACATTTTGAGCAGCCGTAAGATCATTGATTTTTTTGATACCTTCTGCATCAAGAATATTATCTGCTTTCAAATGCGCCACGGCAGTTTGCTCCAGATAATCTATAGCACAATCTTCTAAGGTATAACCATTTAGGTCAATTCCAATAATATCAACGATCTCATCTCTAAACTCTCTACGCGCTTCATATAATTGAATAAAATCGAACTTTTTACCAACGGTTTTTAAGGCTTCAGAAAACTTGGCTTCAAAAAGCTCTTCAAGCGTTTCTTGTCTAGAAGCTCTCTGTACACCAATGGTTTGAGCAACTTTTTTAATAAGGTCAACTTCATTATTTACCCTAACGAAGAATGCCACTTTAATATCCGCACGCATATTATCCTTACAGATAAGACCTTCTGTCGCTAATCTTTCAATTTGAATTTTCTTTACAGAAATATCCATTACTTCAACTCTATGAAATACTGGCACTACATACAGACCTTTGTCCGTAGCTACTTTAGTTCCTCCAAATCCAGTTCTTACCAAGGCTTGACCTTGATGAACTTTTTTGTAGAACATTGCAATGATTGCAAAATAAACAATGATAAGGAAGAGGATTACCCCCAAACCTATACCGATAATTGAAAAGATGGATTCCATAAATGATTTAAGTTTTATTGGTTATAAGATTGTACTAAAAAGTGTGTGTGATCCGCAGATCGTTTGATGATTAAAACCGAACTACCGTAGGTTAACGGTTTACGATCCAAAGATTTTACATAGATAGAATGACTATTACCATCTGCTTTTACTTCTGCATTACCCATTTTATCTTCGCTAATATTAGATAGCAAAGTTGCCTGTCTGCCTAAAAAATCAACAGGAGCATCGCCATCTTTATTCAGTTGCTTGAAAAAGCCCTTGAACGGAGTGGTAAATAATTTATTAACGAACAATGCTGGAAAAAGCGCAGCGATCATAATAATAAATCCTATATAATTGTCATAGGTAAACGTCAATGTGGTCGCTAAAGTTGTAATCAACCACCAAACAAATATCCAGCAGGTAAACGTGAACATAAAAGGCAGTCCTACAAAGTTGAAATAGATAAGGAATATTTGCCACCATTTTAGTGGTCTACGTCTCTTTCCTATGACATCTTCCTGGTTGACTTCAGTGTTAGAAATATCTTCAAAATCAAGATTACCACCTTCAATACCAGCGTCTAGATCTACATCGGCGTCAACATCTATATCGACATCAACATCTAGGTCAAAATCAAGACCACCTATCATGGTTATGATCCAATACACCAGAAGGAGTATCAATAATAAGGTTAACGTGATATTTACCTCAGAAAATAATATGTCTATTAGTTGATTCAAATTTTTATTTTTTGGATTTGTTAAACCCTAGTTGTTCTTTAAGTTTTTGAAGTTCGTCATCTGCAGCGGCTTCCGTAGTATCGGCAGCTTTGTCAAGTTCGTCATCTATAGATTTACTCGAATTTGCGATATCACCATAAGCTTCTGCCAAGGCTTCTTCTTGCGCAATTTTCTCCTTCATTCTTTCAAGCATAGAAACAGTACCGGTGCTATCCAATTCAGCCATTTGCTTGTTTAGGTTTTTGGTGGCATTACTAACCTTTACACGTGCTTTAAGTGTTTTAAGCTCATTCTCCCAATTGCCTATGTTTGCTTTTAAAGCTTCTACATTACCTTGCATTTGACTCACATTAGCTTCAAATTTTTCAGTTTCGGTTTTTGTAGCTTCTAATTGCTTTTCATTGGTTTCTTTCTGCATTAAAGCTTCTTTAGCAAGTCTGTCCGCTTCCTCAGCGTCCATTTCTTTGCTATTAGCCTTCTTTAAAATTATAATGGCTTTATCTTGATACTCTTTTGCTTTATTTTTATAAACATCTTGATCGTTCTTAGAACGTATGGCAAGTGCTTTTACTTGTGCAAGAGCTTCTAAACTTTTTTCCAAGTCTAGCTTCATATCCCTAATGCCTTGTTCGGTCATCTTAATAGGATCTTCCATCTTATCAATTGCTGAATTAGTTTCAGCCTCTCCTATTTTAAATAGTCTTTTAAATATATTCATGATTTTTTATTTTTAGTATTTAGAAAATTCAATTATTTGATCTGAGTATTCACTCATTAACAAGCTTAGAGAATTTAAGCTGGCTTCTATTTCATTTAGGTCCATATTCTCGATCTGTAACGTATCTCTGAATATGACCCTGTTTGCGGTTTCATCAAGAACGAAAGCTCCATGAATGATATCTCTATTCTTCTGTAATAAACTTTTAAATATCTTTTCAGATTGATTATGAACAGAAAATATAAATTGTTCCATAATCAAAATTGGAGGTGATACTCCTAGAATGAGATTTTTAATTCCAGAGTCTTCTTTCTCTACAACCAAAATACCGTCTGTTCTATTCTCTTTAACGATATTAAAGTTTAATTGAAGAAGATAATCTCTGGTTATATTAAAATGGTTTTTCATATTGGTTAGTTTTTGTAGGTGGATTCTTAGATTCAATAATACAACATATTATTGGTGTGTTTTCTTAAAATCAGATTAAGAACGCTAAAATGTAAACAACGACGATGAACATAATATTGTGTTTTAAATTGGTTAATAAAAAATAACAGCTCAAAATAATAGCAATTCAAATATTTATTGCTAATTTTGTTAGACAAATATAATACTATTTTTAGTATTTGCAAATAATATTAGCAAAAAATGTCATACTTCGGGAAGAATATCAGAAAAATTAGAAGCTTAAAAAGCCTTAGCCAACAGGCATTTGCTGAGCTGTTTGACCTTAAAAGAGGGACTTTAGGTGCATATGAAGAAGGAAGAAGTGAACCTAAATTAGAGACACTAATAAAAATTGCTAATTATTTTAGCATACCTATTGATGACCTGCTGAAAACTGAATTAACGGTCAATAATTTATTAAAATTCAAAGGCAATTTAACAGTAGAACAAGATTTAGGTGAACAAGAATTTTTTATAAAAGTACCTTGTATTACCGCATTAAATCAAAGTGATTATCTTAAGTATTACAGTAAAGATTCTTACATACAAGACTTACCTTTTTTATCATTACCTATAAATCCTGATAAAAAATTTAGAGCTTATACCGTACAGAATTTAGAAATGAGCAAGAACGAATCTGGCATGTTTCCTAAAGATATTGTTATTGGTGAATTAATACCGCCTGAGGTTTATTCTAAACTGAATAATGGTACTTTAGTATTTACGGTTACCAATCAAAATATCATTTTAAGAAGATTATTTATTACAAATGATAATTTTGTACTACGTGCCGAACATAAAAATGTTGATGATATTCTACTTGATTTAAAAGAGATTAAAGAGATGTGGCGTGTTAGGTATGTGTTTTATCATAGATTACCGGAGACCAACTTTAACTTAGAAGAAAAATTATTTCAGTTAGCACAAGATTTTGACAAACTCAAAAAAGAGCGATAATAAAAAAGCCCTTCATTTCTGAAGGGCTTTTTCTTAAACTTGAAAGTATATATGTCTTAGATAACTTTAACGTTCACTGCGTTTAAACCTTTGTTACCTTCTTTAAGTTCAAATTCAACTTCATCGCCTTCACGAATCTCATCGATTAAACCAGAAATGTGTACAAAGTGGTCTTTTTCAACTCCTTCTTCAGTGATAAAACCGAAACCTTTTGTGTCATTGAAAAATTTTACTGTTCCTTTACTCATTGTAATGTAATTTAATTTATAATACTTATTAAGGCGCAAAGATGACGCCAATAGTTGAGAAACAGCGTTTAAAGTTCTTTTATATCTGTTTTTTGTGAAGACTTTAAGAGTTTTCGTACTTAAATTGAGTTAATAGAAGGTTTGTGGTCATATTATTTCTCAAATAAACTATCCCAAATCTGAAAAATAACTGGTTTATTGAATTTTATATTGAATTGGATAATCATAATTTATGATACTTTAGTAGAAACAACTTCATATCAACATACAATACTCATTTCAATGAAAAACTTATTCTTATTCAAAAATGTCCTGTTTGGGGTACTATTAACATTATTTATTTCTTACAGTGTTATAGCCCAAGAACCTAAATTCAATATTTCTAAAGATTTGCTGCTAGTTCAATTAGATTGCAAAACAGATATTGACGATTTACACACTGCAGCCGGTTTGGCAACACTTTTAAAACACCCAGATTACAAATATTTAAATTACTTCGCTGTAGCTGGTGCTTATGGTATTCAAGAAGGATTATATGTTCCGCCAAATGAATTAATGAAAATGGCGTTTAAAAGTAATTGGACAGATGCGGACAAGGAATGGGAAGCATCTTTAGATAAAGTGGTCAATAAAGCGCTGAAAACGATAAAAGACGGAGGTTCGGTTTGGGTTGCCGAAGCTGGGCAATCAGATTTCACTGCAGCTTGGGTAAAGAAGTTGTCGGAAAAGAACTCTTCAATAAATATAAAAGAAAGTATTCATGTAGTTCAACATAGCGATTGGAACGAATCTGTTACTGAACCAACTAAATTAAAGTATGCTCAAACTGTAACGGACTACCATAAAATAGCAGATGGTAATGAAGTGGGCAATGGTACACCGGGTTTAAAATCTGATGGTAAGGTTGAATGGGAATCTAAATTAAACGATGAACACTTAACCAAAGTTTGGAATACTGCTATTCGTTTAGGAAATGAATATAATGGAAAGGAAGGTAGATATTTAAATGAAAGTGTTGCTGAAGGCGGATTAGATTTTTCTGATTTAAGTGAAGTGTGCTATATTTTAGACCTTATGAACATTAAAAATACAGATGAGTTTTTTACTTATTTTATGGTAGAGTAAAACCTATTTTAGTTTTAAAAAGGCCTCTTGCAATCTTTTTGTAATGGGGCCTTTTTTATTTCCTGAATATAGCTGGTGGTCATCAATATTTTGAATAGCTGCAATTTGAGTACTGGTACCTGTTAGGAAAGCTTCATCAATACTATCAATTTCAGCTACCTTAATGGCTTTTTCTATAATTTTAATACCAAGTAAGTGGCAAAGTTCAATGACTACAATTCTGGTAATACCATTAAGAATATGCTCATCTGCTGGGTGAGTATATACTGCTCCGTCTTTTACAAAAAATAAATTACTGTGAGATGCCTCTGTAAAAACGCCATTTCTATGTAAAATGGTTTCATAACAATCATGCTGCATAGCTTCTTCGTTAAGCATTACATTTCCTAAAAGAGAAGTCATTTTAATATCGCATCTAGACCACCTAAAATCTTTTCGTATAATAACATGTGCATTTACCAAATTTATTTCAGGTAAAACTTTTGGTACAGCATAAATCATTACTGTTGGTTTTATGTTTGACGGAAAAGAATGTTGTCGCGGTGCCACTCCCCTGGTAATCTGTATGTACAGCATACAGTCCACATCTGTCAACTGAGCAGCGTGTAATAATTTAGGTATTTCGTTATTAAGAATAGCTACATCAAAATCAATATTAACTTTATGTAAACCGGATTGTAGTCTTGCCAGGTGCTCTTTTTCATAAAAGAAAATTCCGTTTATTTGAACCATAACCTCATAGAGACCGTCACCAAAAATAAATCCGCGGTTAAAGACAGAAATTTTAGCTTCAGCAGAATCTACAATCTGTCCGTTTAAATAAACTTTATCTGGATAACTCATATTATTTAAAACCTATTAAGTTATTGGAGCATTAAGGTTATAACTATGTATAAATGAACCATAAATATAGCTACAGAATAAATAACTCTGGCATGGTCGCATAAAAAAAAGCAGCCTTATCGGCTGCTTATGTATACATCTTATCTATTATTAATTGTTGCTGGCAAGAGCTGTATTGTTATAGGATAACCTATAAATA
Source organism: Maribacter forsetii DSM 18668 (assembly GCF_000744105.1). Taxonomy (NCBI): domain Bacteria; kingdom Pseudomonadati; phylum Bacteroidota; class Flavobacteriia; order Flavobacteriales; family Flavobacteriaceae; genus Maribacter; species Maribacter forsetii. Next base: position 2,393,950 of record NZ_JQLH01000001.1, on the reverse strand, counting down.
GCATCACCATAATCATCTGATATAAGCATAGATCCATCTTTTAAAACTAACATATCTACTGGTCTACCTGAAGCTTTTTGTTCAGATTCGTTTAACCAGCCATCAATGAAAATCTCGTTATTTACAACTTCGCCATCTTCAATATCAACCATCATAATTCTATAACCTACTTTCTTGCTTCTGTTCCAAGAACCGTGTTCTGTAATAAAAGCTTTGCCCTTATATTCTTCTGGGAACATAGTACCTGTATAAAATTTTATAGCTAAAGGAGCAACGTGAGCATCTAGCTGCAAAGCAGGGTCAACAAAATCTGAACAAGGTCTTAAATCTCCAAATTCTGGATCTTTAATAATACCACCATGGCAAAATGGATACCCAAAATGCTGACCAGCTTCGGTAACTGTATTCAATTCGCAAGGAGGAATATCATCACCTAACATATCACGACCATTATCTGTAAACCACATTTGCTTTGTATCAGGATGCCACGTAAAGCCAACTGAGTTTCTAACTCCTCTAGCATATATTTCACGATTACTACCATCAGCATCCATTCTTGAAATAGTTGCAAAACGTTCATCTTCATCGGTACGGTTACAAATATTACATGGTGCACCTACCGGTACATATAATTTATCATCAGGTCCAAAGGCTATGTATTTCCAACCATGGTGAAATTCCGTCGGAAAATCATCATAAATCAATTCCTTTTCTAATTCACCTCCAACTTGGTCTTCAATATTTGGGTATTTCCAAAGACTACCTGGTTGCGCAACATATAAATCACCATTTCTCATGGCAATTCCGTTAGGCACTTCCATAGTATCAAGCACTATAATATTGTCAGCTTTAAAATCTCCATTAGTATCTTGTATGGCATATACATTATTTTCTGTTCTAGTGCCTACGAACAAAGTTCCGTTATCACCCATTGCCATAGAACGAGCGCCGTCTACTCCCCTAGCATATACTTCAATTTGAAAACCTTCTGGAAGATTCAGGTCTAGTAACGCCAAATCTGTACTATCAAGTTCAATTTCTTTTGCCGTACTATCATTGTTTTCTTTCTTATTTTCTTTACAAGAGTGTAATGCTATAACTACGGACAAAACCATAGCTAATTTTAAAAATGAAGTTTTCATATAGAGGTAGTTTAATTTGATACGAAGATACACAACAGGATTTACTATCAAGATTTTATAAATACAGTTGTAGATTATTATAATTAAAAAAAGTCTGTCATAACCAAGTTATGACAGACTTTAATCAACCAAACAATATTTTAATATTTAGGAGTTTCCATCCATAGCCTTGCCAATAAGGGTATCACCCTGTATAATTTCAAATGTACTATTTATAGCAGCATCATCATGTAAAGACCTTACCAGTGTTTGTGCAACATCATCTCTAGTAATGGAGCCTTGCTTATTCAAATTTGATTTTAGTTCGATTTTCCCTGTGCCAACATCATTAGTCAATGATCCCGGTCTAACTATTGCGTGCATTAAATTTTTAGATTTAAGGTATTCATCGGCATTGTGCTTAGCTTTTAAATACTCCTTTAGATCACTAGCTTCTTCAGGATTGTCTGCACCCATAGAACTTAACATAACAAACTTTTTAATGTTTGCATTTTTAGATGCGTCAATTAAACTTTTTGCACCTTCTTGATCAACTTCAACTACTTTTTTACCACCAGATCCGGCAGCAAAAATCACTTTATCAATATTTTCAACAGTATGTGATAAGTCTTTCTCTAAATCACCCAAAACTGTCTTTATATTATCCTTTTCAAATTGTTCTTGCTGCTCTTCTTTTCTAACCATTGCTACAGGCTCAAAATATTGAGAGCTTTTTAAAAGGTTAACTATTTTTTTTCCTGTGGTACCGTTAGCACCAGCAACTAATACATTTTCCATCTTCAAATTATTTATTTGCAAGTTGTTGAAATTACCATGATTAGTTTGATGCTTTACCAAAAAATGTTAATCCAAATACAGTTCTGTTCCTCATAGTTTCTTTCGTAGTATATGAGCACGTATAACAATGTTTTGTGTCAAATACCGAGGGTAAGAAATGTTAGCTTACCATGAATTGATTAAAACAAGATATATGAAAAATAAAGATAAAAATACAAGCTATAATTCTGATGTAACTACAGATGATTTGCAAGCTTTGGGAGAAAAAGTAAAAAATACGAGGACGGATAAAGGTGATGATAGTCAATTAAACGATCGTGAGAAAAATGTAGATTTCGCAGGAAAAGATTTAGATGTGCCTGGTAGAAACTTATCTCGAATTAATTCTTTAAAAGATGAAGAAAACCAGTTGTATAGTCAAGGTGGTTCAGGCAATGAAGATTTAGAGCGAAATACAGACCATATTAAATAATCTAGCTGGTTTATTTAATATAAAAAAGCAGCCATTGGCTGCTTTTTTATATGTTAATGGGTTTAATTAACTAAGGTGCGAAATCAGTTCGATTTCTGCATTCAATAATTTCGAAATTGGACAAACCGATTTAGCATTTTCTGCAATTTCTTTGAATTGTGCGTCCTTAATTTCTGGTACATCACCTTTTAATTCTAGAACTACCTTTACTATCTCACCATTTTTAAATTCTACTTTAGCTTCTACATCAAGTGAATTGGGGGTAAAACCTTCTTCACCTAATAAAAAACTCAACTGCATAGAAAAACATCCTGCGTGTGCCGCTCCTATCAGCTCTTCAGGATTGGTGCCATTTCCTTGTTCGAATCTAGTGTTGTATGAGTATTGTGTGTCTTGTAAGACTGTACTTTCAGTTGTTAAGGTTCCTTGCCCCTCTTTTCCGCTTCCTTTCCAAGTTGCGTATGCTTTTCTTATAAAATTCATATTTATATATTTTAATAGTTAATAATTATTATGCGTGCTCGGTTTCTTGATTAAACGTAGGATAGTCAATATAACCTTCTTTACCTCCAGAATAAAACGTGTCATTGTCCCATTCTGCCAGATCATGACCTTTGGCAAAACGTTCCACTAAATCCGGATTGGAAATATAAAGTTTACCATAAGCGACCAAATCAGCATTGCCTTCTTCAATAACCTTGTTCCCAGATTCTTGGTCAAACCCTGCATTAATCATTAGTGTGCCATTATAGAGAGGTCTAAAATGCTTGGCAATATCCCTTATCGCAAAGGAAATATCCGAAACATCTGTAAATGGTTCTGATAAATGGATATAAGCCAAATTATAATCGTTCAATTTTTTGATGATATATTCAAATGTTGGTATCGTTTCCTCGTCCATAGTAATACTGAACATTCCGTCTAAAGAAGGGTTAAATCTAACGCCGATTTTTTCTTGTGGGATTACCTCTTTAATAGCATCTAAAACTTCAAAAAAGAAACGAGTTCTGTTTTCTATAGAACCACCGTATTGATCTGTTCTATGATTAGATGTTCCATTAAAAAATTGATGAAATAAGTATCCATTGGAAGAGTGAATTTCAACACCGTCAAATCCTGCTTCCATGGCATTTATAGCTGCGTTCTTAAAATCTGCTACCGTTTGCTTAATGTCTTCAATGCTCATGGCTTTTGGTGTAACCGTATCTTTAAATCCTTCTGGAGTATATGACTGTGCATTCGGGTTTATGGCAGATGGCGCTAAAGGCAATTCACCATTATGGAAATCTGGGTGAGACATTCTACCCACATGCCAAAGTTGTATGAAAATCTTACCTCCCTTATCATGTACTGATTTCGTTACTTTTTTCCAGCCTTCTACTTGTTCTTTTGAATGAATACCGGCTGTATTTACATAACCAACGGCATCTTTAGAAACCTGCGATCCTTCAGTAATAATTAATCCTGCGGAAGCTCGTTGCGTATAATAGGGAACATGTAAATCTTCTGTAGGTGTATTTCCTTCATTGGTAGCTCTACTACGTGTCATAGGCGCCATGACTACCCTATTCTTTAAGCTCAGATTTTTATGAAATGGGGTTAATAATATTTGTGTACTCATATATGTAGATTTTTATAAAATGAATTATTCAAACCACAAAGCTCTTATTATTAACTGTATTCTTTTGACTCTTATCGTTAAAACATTGTTATAAAACTAAAAAATATAGGGATGCTTTATCTAAGCCTTATGTTTGCTTTTTTATAAATTTTAAAACCTTCCAAAAATTTTGTCGTAGGTACTTTCAAAGACAACCTTTCTAAATCAAATTTTATGAATTTTAGCTGTAAAAGGGCGAATACGCTGTTAACTTTTATTTTTTTATTATGTTTATTATCTAAGGCAAATGCCCAGAATCTAAAGGGTGTGGTCACCGATAAAGAAGGTGTGGCCTTAGAGAATGTGGGCATTTTCAACCAGTCATCGGGGCAACATAGCCACTCAAACCTTACCGGTTCCTTTTCATTACCAGCAACCACATTAAACGATTCAATATTTTTTTCGAACTTGGGTTTTAAAACCTTTATATTAGTAATTGAACAGAAACATTTCAATGAAGGTGTTAATATAGCTTTAGAAGAATCCAGCATCAATTTAGAGCAAGTTGAAGTGATTTCTAAAGTTGATGCCATGAGTAGAATTGTAAATGTAGATGTACAGAACGACCCTGTAAAATCTTCACAAGAGATTCTTAGAAAAGTACCGGGTCTATTAATAGGTCAACATGCAGGTGGTGGTAAAGCTGAACAGATATTTTTAAGAGGATTTGATATTGATCACGGTACCGATGTAGCCATAAGTGTAGATGGTATGCCGGTAAATATGGTATCTCATGCACACGGTCAAGGGTATGCCGATCTACACTTTGTAATACCGGAAACTATAGATAATATCAACTTTGGTAAAGGTCCGTATTACGCGGACAAAGGCGATTTCAATACAGCCGGATATGTAGATTTGAGTCTTAAGAAAAGCATTGATAAGAGTATGGTCTCTTACGAAGCGGGACAATTTAATACAAACAGATTTGTAGGTCTCTTCAATATTTTAGAAAGTAGTAAGAGTAGCGCATATGTAGCATCTGAGGTGTATTTAACTGACGGACCATTTGATTCTCCACAGAATTTTAACCGTATAAATATTCTAGGACGATATAATTATAAGGATATAGGGAAAGAGGAATTAACTTTGACCGCATCACATTTTCAAAGTAAGTGGGATGCTTCTGGACAAATTCCACAACGCGCAATTGATCAAGGTATAATAGGTCGTTTTGGTGCTATAGACGATACTGAAGGCGGACAAACAAGTAGAACGAACTTGATGTTGAACCACACTAAATTTTTAGGTGAAGATCAATTTTTAAAAACAAGGGCTTTTGTCAGTAAATATGATTTTGAACTGTTTTCTAATTTTACCTTCTTTTTAGAAGACCCAATAAATGGAGATCAAATACGCCAGTATGAAGATAGAACCATAATGGGAGCTGAAACTGTCTTTGAACAAATAGATATAGCCGTTGGTGCAGATGACAGGTTTAAATATTCTGCGGGAATAGGATTTAGAAACGATAACGTAGATGATGTGACCTTAGAGCATACTTTAAACAGGAAGACGGTTTTAGAACAATATGCCTTTGGTGATGTAGATGAAACCAATATGTACGGTTTTGTTGACGGAGAGTATAAAACAGGTAACTGGACATTTAATCCGTCTGTTCGTTTCGACTATTTCAACTTTGACTATGAAAACAAACTAACTGAATTATATGATAATAAAAGCGAAAGCAAGGCTATAGTGAGTCCTAAATTAAACACTATTTATTCAGTAAATAAAGACTGGCAGTTATTCTTGAAAACTGGCTTAGGTTTTCATTCAAACGATGCCCGTGTAGTTACGGCAAACGAAGGTAGGGATATTCTCCCAAGGGCATATGGTGTTGATTTTGGAACTATAATCAAGCCAGTGGATAAATTGGTGTTGAACGCCACATTATGGGGGTTATTTTTAGATCAAGAGTTTGTGTATGTTGGTGATGCAGGTATTGTTGAGCCTAGTGGAAAAACTAGAAGAGTTGGTGTAGAAGTTGGTGCGCGTTATCAAATGCTAGATTGGTTATATCTATATAGTGATGTTAATTATACCTATGCTAGAAGTACAGAAGAAGCTGATGGTGAAGATTATATTCCTTTAGCGCCAGATTTTACTGCTGTAGGCGGATTGTCTTTCAGCGATATTGGCAATTTTTCAGGGAACCTTAACTATAGATATTTAGGTGATAGAGCGGCTAATGAAGATAATAGCATTATCGCAGAAGGATATTTTGTGACCGACCTAAACCTGAACTACCATATCAATAATTGGACAGTTGGTGTAATCGTTGAAAACTTATTAGATACGAAGTGGAACGAAACGCAATTCGCTACCGAAAGTAGATTGTTCAGTGAACCAGCTTCTGTTGAAGAAATTCATTTTACTCCCGGTACTCCATTTTATTTAAGAGGCAAGGTTGCTGTTAGATTTTAAAGAGTTGTTCTAAAAATATTTTAAAAGGATGATTTGTTACTTCTGTAATGAATCATCCTTTTTTTAGACCAATGCAGCATGCAAGAAGTTTTTAAAGATTTTAGTACTGGTGGATTACTGAAAATTGGTAATGAATTATTACTAGAATCTTATAGAAAACCAAAGCAAGCCGGAATCTATATTTTTATAAGAACCACTACTCAAAAAGCTTCTATTGAAGTAGATGGTGTTCCATATACCATTTCTGAACATAGTTTGCTGGCATTAACACCAATTCAGTTCTTACATTACACAGAAGGCCGTAATTTGATCGTCTATCAATTTAACAGAGAGTTTTACTGTATAAAAGACCATGATAAAGAAGTTAGCTGCGCTGGCTTATTGTTTTTTAGTAATGCACATATTCCTGTTATAGATTTAGAAGAAAAACAACAACGAAAGTTCGATACGCTGCACGAGGTATTTGTTGATGAGCTAGAAACTGAAGATACCATTCAAGCAGAAATGCTTCGTATGCTTATGGCTCGTTTTATGATTATGAGTACGCGACTGCTTAAAGCAAAAGAAGGGTTTAGCGAAGCTACCAATGATGTAAAAGTAGATTTGCTCAGAAACTTCAATTTGCTGGTTGAAGAATATTACAAATCGGAACATTCGGTTGTTTTTTATGCCGATAAGTTATTTAAATCTCCAAAAACACTTTCAAACACCTTTTCAAAATTTAATACCACTCCCCTACAAATTATTCATGAGCGTATTATTCTTGAAGCAAAGAGATTACTTATTTATACAGATAAGACCACAAAAGAAATTTCTTATGAAATTGGTTTTGAAGATGCCTCTCATTTAAGTCGCTTATTTAAAAAGCAAACTCAGCAATCTCCGTCTGATTTTAAGAAGCAACTTAAAAAATCATTTTAGGGAAAAATTGACAATACCTCGGGTAAAATTGCCCGTTTTAAGATTCTTAATACCTAGATCTTTGTAGTGTAGAATTAAAACATCAAAGACATGAACTTAAAACACAAATCAATCTTCAATTTAATTGAAATATTTACGTCTAAGAAGACGGTTATACCTAACACTATCAATGTAGATAAACATTGTCAACATAATCATTTGTCAGATTACTATTGTGATTCTGATAGTACTTCAAGACTAACAAAAGCATTCAGTTCTTTTTTATAAAGGAAAAATTGACATGTAGAAAGGACGTCTCAACATAATAAGGTTTCATAGTGAAGCTACCTTTGTACCAGATAATTTAAAGAACAAATCAATAATAATTAAACATAAAAATATGAGCACATTTAATATACCAACAAGAGAAGACGTAAGTGAAAACAATAAAGCGATTTTCGATAATTTAGAAAAAGCTTTGGGCTTTGTTCCTAACTTATATGCAACATATGCAAATAGTGATACGGCATTAGAAAACTACTTGAATTTTGCAAACGCAAAAACATCATTATCAGCTAAAGAGAAAGAAGTTGTCAATTTAGCGGTTAGTGAAGTAAATAACTGTATCTATTGTTTGTCTGCACATACGGCAATAGGTAAAATGAACGGATTTACTGATGAGCAAATTCTTGAACTAAGAGCTGGTAAAGCATCTTTTGACTCCAAATTGGATGCTTTGGCTCAATTAGCAAAAAACGTTACAGAGAATAGAGGTCGTACAGATGAAAAAGTTTTAGAAAATTATTTTGCTGCTGGTTATACAAAAGCAAATTTAATTGACACCATTTCATTAGTAGGTGACAAAACAATATCAAACTACATACATAGCACTACTCAGGTGCCAGTAGATTTTCCTGAAGCAGTTGCTTTATAAATACAATTTTACAAACAATAATTATTAATATATCCATTAGAGCAAAAGCTCATTAAATTTTAAACACATGAAAAAAGTATTATCAATTTTAGTAATCGTATTAGCATTTTCTTTCAACGCAAACGCTCAAGACAAAATGATGAAGCAACCAGTTAAGAAAATTGCTTTAGAGCAAACAACTGGTGAGTTTACACAAAAATCAATTACTGTTAGCGAAGGAACTTATGTTTTTGATGTTGCGAATAACAACGTGGGTAAAGATGTTGGTTTGGTATTGGTTAAAAAAGGTATGGATGCTTCTAAACCAGAAAATCATATCCAGACGGCATATGTAACTGCCGCGGTTAAAAATAATACTGTAGGTCATTCTAAAGCTACAAAATTGGAAAAAGGAGAATATGTATATTTCTGTCCTTTGAACCCAACACCACAGTATAGTCTTATAGTTGAATAAGATGTAATTAGCTATAAATAAAAAGGGCTGTTCTTAAAGAACAGCCCTTTTTCGTTTTTATAATATCTATGGAAATAGAAAACTATTTTCTTTGATTAATCTTCTGGCGGATGCCCGTGAATATCTTCAAATACCCTATCAAAATTTTCACGTAAGTAAGCATTCAATTTCTTTTGGTAATCATCTTTCAACCAGCTTAAGAAATTATAAGTACTCTTACTTATGCATTTTCCATATACATGAATACGATTATCAATATCTTCCTTTAGCAATTTTGCTAAAGCTAGTGCATCATAAACATCTTCACTATTTTCAATACACATATAAGCATGATGTGCAATGGATCGTTCTAAAACAACTTTTGAAGATTCGCCCGCAAACGTTGCCGTTTCGTAAGTTTCTTTAATATCAAAATAAGTATCTTCTGAGTTCTTGAATTCTGCTTTTACTTCTTCGGAAAGCTCAAGTTTAAAATCACTTTCAATATCCTCATCATCCTTAATACGGTCCATGTAGAAATTGGGAGACTTGAAAATAGCTCCCCAATCTAAATCTGCACCCCATGGTCCAAAACGATAAAGGTTGTTACCTAAATCTATAACCGTAAATTTAGATTTGTTATTCAAAACCCTAGAACCCCTACCGATCATTTGATAGTAAAGAGTAAGAGATTTTGTTGCCCTATTTAAGATAATAGTATCAATAGTAGGCTCATCAAAACCTGTGGTCAATATACTTACGGATGTTAGTATAGCATCAGGTGTTTCTTTAAACCATTTTAATATTTGCTTACGCTGCTTTTTGGTAGCAGTATTATCAAGATGCATAATATTTAAACCAGCAGCTTGAAAAGTATGGTATACCTGTATAGAAGTTTCAATACCATTGTTGAAAATCAATGTCTTTTTACCTTTAGAATGTTTGGTATAAGCTTCTAATAGCTTACTTAACATTGCAGGGCTTGTATATAGATCAGCCGAAGATTTTACGGTATAATCACCATTAGACCCAATTTCAAGAGACGTAAGTCCCATATCATACTGAAATACTTCTGCCCTTGCCAAGAAATCATTGGCAATAAGATTTTCTATGGTTTCACCTGGTATAAGCTCATCATAGTTTTTGTTCATTGGTAAGTCCTTATTAGAACTTAACGGGGTTGCCGTAACACCAAGAACAAAAGAATTTTCGAAGAACTTAAAAAGTTTGGTGAAAGAATTATAGTGAGCTTCATCAATAATAACCAAACCAACATCAGAAATATCTAGTTGGTCATCGTTCAACCTATTGTTTAAGGTCTCTACCATGGCTACATAACAACTGTAACGTTCATGGTCATCAAGATTAGCCTTGCTGTTTACTACTTTATTCACAACGCCAAAACTAGTAAGCATGGCAGAAGTTTGGTTACAAAGTTCAATACGATGCGTCATTACCAAAACCTTTTTGTTGTGGTTTTTGAGGTATTGACGTACCATTTCGGAAAAAATCACTGTTTTACCACCACCGGTAGGCAATTGGTATAGAAGGTGATAATCATCTCGTTCTGAATCGAACTTGTCAAAAATTTGTTGAATTGCACCTTGTTGATAGCTGTAAAGTTCCTTGTCGGTCTTTCTATCTTGTAATTCAAAAACTGTCTCTTGCATAAAATCTTCTCTGGAGTTTACAAAGGTAACATTCTCTGCAAAACATTACTAATACATGGGTTAAAAAGGGTACCTTTTGCGACCATGTGTAACCTATATTAGCCGTAAACGTATAAATTATTGGAACATTTACATTATAAAGTGTACAAACCAGTGGGTGTGCTAAGTCAAATGACTTCTGGTGAAGACCGTCAACGTCGCAAAAAACGATTTTTGACAGAACTTCATAATTTCCCTGAGGGAATAATGCCAGTAGGTAGATTAGATGAAAAATCTGAAGGTCTATTATTAATGACCACGGATGGAAAATTAAGCGATACTATAAATAGAGCAGGTATAGAAAAAGAATATCTAGCACAGCTGGATGGTCTGATAACCACAGAAGCTATAAAAGAAATATCTGAAGGAGTAGCTATTGGCATATTCGGTAAAAAGTATATGACCAAACCATGTAATGTAATAATTCTAAACGAACCTCCTACCCTGCCCGATGCTGATGTGCAATTACGAATTGGTAGACACAGACCCACCTCATGGATACGTATTGTAATTACAGAAGGTAAGTTTCGTCAAGTGCGTAAAATGACGGCAGCCGTAGGGTTTCCAACAGTACGTTTAATACGGGTAAGAATTGGTGATATAACATTAGAAAAAATGCAACCTAATCACGTTGTGCCTATTTCAGATTTTCCACCGCTTTCTTAGGAATTCTCTTTCCTGAAAAACGGGAAAAAATAGTAAGACTCTTTTTGCTGTTTATAAAGTAGACTCCCGTTAAAAGCACAGCGGATGCAATTACAGATTGCAAAGTAATATCCTCATTTAGAAAATACCAGCCTAAAAGCATAGCTACAATTGGGTTTACATATGAGGATGTGGCCACTTTCTCTGGCGAAACTATTCGTAGCAAATAATTGAAGGCAGTAAAGGTGACAATACTACCAAAAATAATTAGTAGCAACATGGAAGTAATAACAGGCGTGCTCCAGTGAGCAGGAGATATCCATTCTTCACCAAAGAAAGTACTTATGAGTAATAATGAAATTCCGCTTGTAAGCATTTGATAACCTGTATTTACAAAGAAATTTTTAGGTAAATCTGCCTTACCAACAAACAAACTACCATAAGACCAACTTAGCATACAGATAAATATGAGTACCATACCTAAAACAGCACCTTCTTGGGCTATAATATCATCTTGACCAACTAGGAGAGAAATACCGGTAATACCCAAGATCACTCCAATAATAGACATAGGTTGTATTTTCTTGCCTTGTAAAATTCGCATCATTAGCAGAACAACCAATGGTTGTGCGGAAACTTCTAATGCAGCAAAGCCGCTGTCAACAAATTTCAGCGCCCATACAACTACTCCGTTCCCAAATGTTAGGAATAGGAAACCAGCAAGAATAGTATTCTTGAATTGCTGTTTGGTAATTTTAAGGGAGAAGCCTAAAATCTTAGATATGATAAAAATTAGACTACCGGCTGTAACAAAACGAATACCTGCCAACATAAAGGCAGGTAATTCCGTTACTGCAATTTTATTCCATAAATAGGTGGATCCCCAAATGAAATAAATGGCAAAAAATGACAATACTACCAGAACGGTGTTGCGTTGCATTTTCACCATTAAAAATATTTAGAACTAAATCTTCTTAACACGAACGGCGTTCATGCCTTTCATGCCTTTTTCTAACTCGTAAGAAACTTTGTCGTTTTCCATAATTTCATCAATAAGACCACTAACATGAACAAAGTATTTTTCATTGTTCTCTGCGTCTATGATAAAACCAAAGCCTTTTGTAGTATCAAAGAAAGAAACCTTTCCGTTTCTTACCGGATCAAATTCTTCAACATCACCTTCTTCTTTCTTAGGAATACCTAAAACGATATCTTCAGCTTCAATTTCTACTTTCATTGCTGGATCTGGCGGAGTGTCCACCAAGTTTCCATTGAAATCTACATAAGCCAATGGAATACCAGAAGTACCATTTTCCTTTGCAGCTGCTTTACGAGCAAGCATTTTTTTCTTCTTTTCTTCACGCTTCTTTAAGCGCTTTTTTTCTTTTTCAGTTTTATTAAATGTTTGTTGCGATTTTGCCATTCGTAATTTTAATGATAATAATAGATTTTGCAATAAAGGAATTGAAATACGTGTTGACGTGTATAACGAACGGTAAGTTTTTGAGTAAACTATTATTCCGTTTGTTGTAAGGTCATTGCAAGAATTATGTGCATCCCTTTAAAGTTCTACAAAGATATGATTTGTATTTCAATTATTTAGCATTAGAGGGACTCAAACTATGAAAGTTTTAAGCTACTTCCTTTTAAAATGAATATATCATCACTTTATATAGCAAAGTTTTAATGTTTTTAGCCCATTCTCCTACTCCATTATTTATAGAATAAAGGAAAATTGAAAAAGAATTGTTAAAATTAATTTTTTGATTAAAAACATAAAATACTGATTATTAGTATTTTGAATGAAAAATATAAAATTAATTTGTTAAAAATAGTACCTTTTTATGCATAGTACTGTAACAAAATAAAACATTCGTCGTCTTGTAAGTATAAGAAAATTATTAATCATCAATTAAAAATCAAATATCATGAGAACTTTCATCAGAAACACACCAACAGAAACAAGAAGAAACACTTTCTTTTCAAGTTTTAAAAACAGTAAGAGAGTACAATGGGTAGCATCAAGAAATCACACTCATTAGTAAAACATCAATCATTCATCAATCACACGGCTAATCACCGAAACTAAAAACGAACATCATGACAACATTTATCAGAAACACACCAACAGAATCTAGAAGGAATTCATTTTTTACCAATTTTAAAAACAGTAGACGAATACAATGGGTAGCGTCTAGACATCATACACACTAAGAATACCTCATTCAAAATTAAATAATTAATCAATTCGGCTAATCACCGACTAAAAAACGAACATTATGAGAACTTTTATCAGAAACACACCGACAGAATCTAGAAGGAATACATTTTTTACCAATTTTAAAAACAGTAAACGAATACAATGGGTAGCGTCTAGACATTATACACACTAAGAATACCTCATTCAAAATTAAATCATTAATCAATTCGGCTAATCACCGACTAAAAAACGAACATCATGAGAACTTTTATCAGAAACACACCGACAGAATCTAGAAGAAATACATTTTTCTCAAGTTTTAAAAACAGCAAACGCATTCAATGGGTTGCGAGTAGAAATCATACCCACTAATTTATATAAATCTAAATATGGGCTTCTATTTCAAATTGTATTTTGAATAGACACGGATAAATTAGACGGAGATTAAGTCTAAAAAAGAAAAAGGATAAAACCTGTAGGCCTTATCCTTTTTTTTCTTTTAAAATTATTGTTTTAATCTTCTAATGTAATCTCCTCTACTACTCCATTAGGGTAAGTTAACGTAGCTATATCATCACATGTAGCATCTCCAAAATCAACATTAACTGTTAATCCGTTTTTTGTTAAATCCATATCTCCTCCAGATACATAAGAGCAGATAATAGCGCTGGTTAGTGCATTATTTACAGTAACATTGTAGGTGTTCCCTTTATATTGTACTGTCCAATTCCCCGTAATACTAAACGTAGTAGTTACTTCTCCAAAAATTAGAGTAGTGGCCCTTACACCATTATCTGAAATAATAGAACCATCTTCCATCTCTGCAATCATATCACTTGTAACCTCAAAGGTTATTGCACTACTATCTATATTAGAGGTAAATGCGAACGACCTTGAACCGTTGATTTTTACGTCTCCTATGTAAAAATCATCATAACTTACAGTAAAAGAACCAGATTGATCCTCTAAATTATAAGTTACGGTAAGTTCCCCATTTACATTCTCGGTACCGTTAAGTACACAATTATTAAATGTAGCAACATAACCGGTTTCTGAATATACGGCAGAATAACAATCAAAACTGTAGGATTTACCCGTAGATTCAGCATTGGCATTTAAATTAAAAAGTGCTAAGTCAACACCATTGGTAATTTCATCAATTTCTAATACTGCTTTCAAATCTGATTGGGTCAAACTTACTTCTTCATTAACAGTATCATCATCACTACAGCTATAACCAAAAACTACAACAGTAATTAATATAATAGGCTTTTTGAATATCCATTTTAAATATTTCATTTTTTCTTATTTGTAGGTTGAACTCTTGGAACGTTCAATAATGGATTATAGTATTGATAGAAGGCATATTAACGCTGTATTTTCGATGAAATATAACTTGATTATAAAAGTTATGCGTAAAACGATTTAAATCGTATACGATATATTATATTTGATGTATGCTGGTAAAAATGAACTTAAGAGATCAAGTACGGGATTATCTGTTATCTGAAATGACAACAGGTAATCTTAAAACAGGAAAGACCATTAATTTAGCAGCATTAGCACGGCATTTAAAAGTTAGTGTTACTCCTATTAGAGAGGCTTTAACCCAATTACAACAATCCCATATTATAAAAGCCGTACCCAATAGAGGATTTATAATAGCAGAATTAGATGTAGAAGAGGCTGAAGATTTGTATGAGTTGGTTGCAAATTTAGAGGTCATGGCCATTGAAAACTCAGAGTTTACCGAAGAACATATTATTGAACTTAAGGAACAGCAAGAGGTATTTGAAAATGCCAAAGATGCTATTTCTAGAATACAGGCAGATTTGGAGTTTCATAGATTATTGACCAAAAATTACAAAAATGACTTGGCTTTAAAAATACTACATGATCTAAAGACACGTATTTTTTTTTATGAACGTGCCTTTACAAATGATGACTCCTTCTATAACAAATCTGACAATCAACATGAATCCATTATTTCAGCAATTGCAGACGATAACGTACCTACGGCTTCCCTCCTACTAAAGATGAATTGGATGTTGATTTTAAATTACGTTCAAAAGAAACTTACAGAGTAAAAACTACTCTAAATCTTGTAATAGTTCTTGTGCAGAACGGGTTACTTTAAGGTAACCATTATATGCCCATTTGCAGAAAAACACCATAGCAATCATAGTAATAGCAAATATTACATATTGTTCTGTTTTTAAACTGGTTAGAAAGACATTTTTATTGGAAATAATTTTGGATGTAACTGGTACTATAAAGAAGAGTCCAACAAAACCAATAGCTATGCCTACTTGTTGTAATTTTAAAAGTCTATTCTTAGTCTTTAAGTAAAACTTTAAATTGTCTTTATATGAGCCGTTTAAAATATCAATGTTCTTTATTGTTTTTAAGGTAGTTAGCACCATAACAGGTAGTACAATTAAAAATAACAAAGTAAGTATGCCACAAACTTGCAAATACCACGTATCTAATTTACCAAAATTTAGAATAACAAAAAATGCAATGGCAAAACAGACAAAAGCGCCTAAGGTTTCATACTTTGTAATGGTAGTGAATTTGTTTTGATATTTCTGTTTGGTCATGTCTAATATGATTTTATTCGTTAATTTTTTTTGATGATTTAGTTCATCGCTTAATTGTGTCCAGGCGGACTGTAGTTCCTCTAGTTCCATGATTATTGTTTTGTCATGTTCATTTTTAATTTCTTTTTTATTCGAGATATCTTTGTACCAACATTACTAGCACTCAAGCCTGTAATGTCTGATATTTCATTATAGCTTTTACCTTCTAATAGTAGAAAAATAAGTCCTTTTTCTAAGGTGTTTAAATGCTTTAAATGCCGATAAAGTAGTTTTAATCGCTCGTCATACGCATCATCATTAGTATCTGATTGCTTTAAAAAAACATCTGCAATGGGTACGGAATCTGGTCTTCTCTTTTTTTTCTTAATAAATGTAATTGAAGTATTCATAGCTACGCGATACATCCAAGTTGTTATTTTTGAATCGTTACGAAAGGAGTCAAAATATTTCCAAAGCTGGTAGACCACTTCTTGAAACAGGTCTTCTTGATCTTCTTTGTTTTCGGTGTAGATTGAAGTCACCTTATATAACAATGCCTGATGCTCTTGTATTAATTCAGTAAAGACTTCTTCTTTTTGCATTTATAAAAATCTATTTACCCATTAGTATGTCTTTTGTACAGTTTGTCACACTTAAAAGTAAATTCTTTTTTAAATTAAAGTAAAAACATGCTAACTCATACAACATGAGACATGTATGTGCGTTTAAGTAAAAAAATAAATATAAGGTATGCAGTTCTTAAATCCAGAAATTGAAGCGTTGACCAAGAGAAAAACCACACGAAGTTTAGTTAAGAAAGAGGTCTCATGTGGTATTTTTCAAGATGTAAAAGATATTCCGGTAGTTGACGAAGCAGTTGTACTTAAAATAGTATAACTACTATTTAAACAGAGATGCGTCTAATCCTGGAATTAGGTTTAACGCATTTTGGTAATATAGTTTTTTCAACACATCATCAGGTAGGTTCAATCCGTACATGGACCAAAATGCGTGATATTTCTTATAATAAGGAAAATACTCATCGTTGCTTTCCAATACTCTAAAGTACGTAGGGAATTCTTCTGGTTTCCAACTATCCTTACCGAACAATACCCTGTCTTGATATTTAATGAAGAATGCCCTAGCATTCTGAGGTTGTCTACCAAGCTCTGCAATTACTGCAGATATACCCACATTCATATTTGGCATTTCATCTAATAGTTCTCCTAATTTTTTAAGGTTGTTAGCATGCCAACCCATGTGAGCATTTATAAATTTGGTATTAGGATGTTTTTTGAACACGTTATGTTGTTCTTGAATAATTTGCTCGAAAGGCGCAGGGTCTGTAGCTGTACGCTTTCTTCTAGGGTGCGTTTTCAATTCTAACCAACGTTCGTTATCAGCATCCATAGCATCCCAAAAAGACTTTGGGTCAGCAGCATGAATCAATACCGGTACTTCCATTTCTGCGC
This sequence comes from Maribacter forsetii DSM 18668, assembly GCF_000744105.1. Lineage (NCBI taxonomy): Bacteria > Pseudomonadati > Bacteroidota > Flavobacteriia > Flavobacteriales > Flavobacteriaceae > Maribacter > Maribacter forsetii. Next base: position 2,376,600 of record NZ_JQLH01000001.1, on the reverse strand, counting down.
ATTTAGCCCAAATGGGGTCTAAACGGGGGTCATCTATTGCCAAACGATTACCGTCTGCATCTTTATTACGTAATCCTAAACTTTTAAAAATCTTTAATCCCTTAGCTCCGTTCTTAATATCTTGTTCTAATTGGGCTGCAGCCTGTTTTCCCCATTCCATATCTTTTGCTCCTTCAAAATCTACATTGGCAAAAACTACAAACCTATTAGGGTAACTTTTATTGATATTATCAATTTTCTCCTTGAGACTTTTTCCAGACCTTCCACTTAAGTTCACCATTATGGCTTCATTCATAGCATCCATATGAGAAATTAATCCGTTCAAAGTCTCGACCGACATATCTCGTTGATGGCTATGTACGTCTATAAAAGGAAATTTAGCTTTGGTTATTTCGCCACCAGGCACCACCAACGTAGATGTAGGGTTATATTCTTCAAAACCCATTTCTTGGGCTGTTATAGTAGTAGTTAGTACTAGTGTTAGTATTACAAAAATAGTATATTTTAATTTGATCATATTAGGTGTTAAGTGTGTTATTGGTTCGCTTTAGTAGATTTTGGTATTCTAGGTTTGTGTCCACATCAATCATTTGATCTGATGCATCCAGAGAAATAATTACATTGCCTTCATTGTTTAAAATTTCCTTGGCACCGAAATCTCCTTTTAATGTACTCAATTTTTCAAACAGCAATTTAGGAAACAATGCGGGTACACCCACTTTTTTATGATAGTTTGTTGCAATGATTTTTGATGGATGTTTTGTAAACTCTTCAATTAATGAATCTAAGTATACAGAACTCAATAATGGCTGGTCTGCAAGGCAAATCAAAACACCGTCCAAGCCAGGTGTTTGCTTAAGTAACACTTTAACCCCATGGGCAATACTTTCGCCCAACCCATTTTCCCAATTAGAATTTACGATTATTTCAATATTTTTTTCTTTCAAACTACACTCAGTACTAATAAATTCAGCGTTTGAACCTAGTACGACATGAATTGATGTAGCTTTAGTCTGTTGAACTGTTTTAATGGTTTCCATTAAGAAATTAGAATCTTTCCATGGCATTAACTGCTTGATGCCGTCCATTCTTCTAGAAGCACCAGCTGCCATAATAAGAACTGCTATATGTACATCTTTCTTCAATGAACAGATTTCAATTTGTCTTTCAACATAACGGGTTGTGTTTTTCTAATTACGGTCAATATTTCTGCAAGAATAGATATTGCTATTTCTTGCGGTGTTTCAGCTCCAATATTTAATCCTGCAGGACCATGAATGTTTTCAATAAAGCCTAAATCAATATCCATATCATGTTCCAATAATTCAGATAGCAATTTCTCCCTTCTTTTAATTGGTCCTAAAATTCCTAAATACGTAGGTTTACTATTTTTTAATCTCATTAAATATTTCAAGTCTTTTACATAACTATGCGTCATTAAAAGAACAGCGGTATTCTTATCTATGGTTTCAACAGGAAATTCTTCTGGTTCAAAGTCCAATAATCTATCAATACCATGAAAATCAGCAATGGATTTATTCTCTTTTGGTGTTACGGCAACGTTCACTTCCCATCCCATACCCAATCCAAAATGAGCTAGTTGAACCGCATCATGCTCACCTCCTATCAATAAAAGGCGTTGGCAAGGTTCTAATGTCTGGCAGAAGTGTAGACTATTTGTTTGTTCCTTAGTGCCGGAATTAAATGTATAGGTGTCTGAATTTAGACTCATAAATGTACCGTATCCTTCTAAATCGCCATATTCTTTTATGTAAGATGTGTTAAGCTTGAACGATTTCCTATTTTCTATAACGAATTTAAAATCGGTAATAAGAGCCTCTTCTGGTGAAAAGGATTCCAATAAGATATAAAGTAAACCTTCACAACCTAATCTGAATCTACCATCATAGGTCATTAGTTTTGTAATTCCATTCTCAAATACTGATTGTGCTTGAAACAAAACTTCTTTCTCTACACAACCACCACTAACGGCACCTATCATTACATCATCTTCACGAATAAGCATACGAACCCCAGGTTTCCGATAAGAAGAGCCATCTAAATCTACGACAGTTGCAAGCACACACTTCAAATTTGCCAATTTAGCAATGCTGTACTCCTTAATTATTTTCTTGAATTCGTGAGTCATTAACCATAGATTTTACACCTTCTAAAGTACTAAAATTAATGCATATATTCCTAAAGCCTATTCGTCTTAAAGCCAAAGAAATAAAGGCGTTTACATAATTTTAAATACCTAATTTCTCCGGCTTTAACAATCTTTAACATTTATTTTTTCATTCCTCATAATTTAAATAAACTTTGTCCGTTCTGCTAGTTGAACCTATAATTAATTAATATGAAAAATTTCTTGAAGTCCTTTAGTGTATTGTTTATGATAGCACTATTTGTTTCTTGTGGTAATGCAGATGATGATGTTAGTTTAATCCTAAATACAGGAGACGGACTAGGAGAAGGTACCGTGGTAGATGATTGTTTGGGACTAGAAGAAGGTGAACTTGTGCTATCTATACAAGATCAATACACTACACTACCTGGTAAAGTATCTGTATTTTTTAGAGTATCCGATACTGGCGGAAATCCGGTTCCTGGCTTAACGGCAGATCAATTTACCATTTATGAGCAAGGTAGAAATGACGATTGTTTTAATACGATATCTACTTCAGAATCATCGGCACGTATATCACCAAACTCACAAATTTTCTCAAATAACACATTACTAGTATTAGATTTAAGCAATAGTGTTTTGAGCAGTAGCTTAGAAGAATTAAAATTGGCTTCCACTAGTTTCATTGAAGCGGTTATGCCAGAAACAGCGAATGAATCCGTTAAAATGGCTATCTACTGGTTTGATGGGGAAGATGAATTACACTTGTTAAATGAATTGACATCTTCAAGAGTTGAACTTACTGAAGCAGTTGACGGAATAACAGATGATATCAGCAACGACCCTTCTACAGATTTATATGGTGCGGTAATAAAATCTACTGATATTGCGTCTGATTTAGTAAAAGTATCTACTGAAGGTGGTAAAATAGGTGCTGCATCTGTAGTATTGTTTACAGATGGTACAGATCAAGCTTCACGTTATACGGAGGATGCCGCTTTAAAGAAAGTAAATGAGGCAAATGCTAATATCTCTTTTTTCAGTATTGGTTTAGGAGCAGAAATAGACACTGAGGTTTTAACAGCTATAGGTAAAACAGCAAGTGTTTTTGCAACCAATAAAGATGAATTGGAAACAACGTTTAGAGATATCTCTGAAAAGGTTTCTGAAAGAGCCAATAGCTTTTACTTATTTGAGTACTGTAGCCCTAAAAGAGATGGTAGCGGAGAAAACAATTTAGCTATTGAAATCAATACCGGTTCTAGACAAGGTGCAGTGCAAACCAAGTTTAGCGCAAACGGATTTACAGGAGGTTGTGAATAGGTGATTCTCACACAAAATATAAGAAGAAGCATGAAAATGCTTCTTTTTTTTGCTCTAATATGAAATAAACAACGTATTGATAATCATCTCATTGCACTAGTAATTTACAGGGCGAAGCTCTTTCATATTAACATTTAAACATCCGTTTATCGATTTGTGCCGTATATAAAACCGATTAGACTAATATTAATTAAAAAGAACAAAATGAAAAAATTATCCTTAGTTACTATAGTATCGGTAGCACTTTTATCGTCTTGTGTTTCTAAAAAGAAATATGTTGCTTTAGAAGATAACTTATCTCAAACTCAAAGTACATTACAAAAAACACAAGTTGAGAAAGAAGAGCTACAAGCTCAAATGACAAAAATTGAAGCTCGTGTAGAAGAGTACAATTCAAAAATCAACTCATTAAAAGAGATGAACGATAGCCAGTTCACAAGTGTTGATGATGTTGCCGTTATGAGTAACAATACAAAAGCTAAGATGAGAAATACATTGAAAAATGTTGATCCTGCAAAATTAGCCGGTGCAAAAACATTACAAGATTCAATGAACTTGGCTGTTTCTTATAAATTGAAACAATCAATTTCTGATGAAGGTGAAGATATTGATGTAAGCATTGATAAGACTGTAGTAATGATCAATATTTCTGATGAACTATTGTTTAATACTGCAAGTTATAGAGTAAGTAACAAAGCTGATAATATTCTTAAAAAATTAGCTGATGTAATTAAGTCAGAGCCAAGTATGGAAGTTATGGTTGAAGGTCATACAGATTCTAGAACAATCAACACTCCAATGGTTACTGATAACTGGGATCTAAGTGTAAAACGTGCTACATCTATTGTACGTAAATTACAGAAAGAGTATGATGTTGACCCTTCTCAACTTATCGCTTCTGGTAGAAGTAGCTACTTACCTTTAGTAGAAAACGATACTAAAGAAAACATGGCGATGAACAGAAGAACAAAAATTATCATCTTACCTAACTTAGATAAGTTTTTTGCTCTTTTAGACGCAGAAGATACTATGTAAGAATTAAAGTTCTAAATACAGAAAAAGGGAAGCAATTGCTTCCCTTTTTTTATGCTTAAAAATTAAATTTATTATCTGAATATCATTGCATTTGGTACTTGAATCTGAGGTTTATTAAGGTCTACTAAGAATCCGTTAATTATCGCGTAAGCTATAACTCCGTCTTTTTCTAAGAAGAAAGTCGGGTTGATTCCCGGCATTAAATTCAATTCTGGAACTTTATATTTTTCTCCAATTAAATGAACAGGGTAAGGTGAGTTAATATTTTTAGCAGGGAACGATGATAAACGTAAATAACCATATCCTTGTTTTAGTACTTCGGTAAAATTTAATCCTTGTACATCGTTAAAGTTATTTAAAGTCTTTGGGTACACTTTTGCTTGTTTGATTGTATAACCAGTAGCATCTAACGTTTCGTAACCATAATACGTTGATAAATCACCTTGATCTAAAATTCTACTACTATACCAGAAAGAGTTATGGTCAGGGTAATCAACTTCAATCTGATTCATACCTATATCTATTTTATAGGTATTACCCATAAGTTCGTAGTTTACGCCAACAATTTTTAAATCGAATAGCTTTCTATCATTCTCCGGAATTTTCTCGTATTCATCAATATCGATAGCTTCATAAGACTTTTGAGCGATAGTATAAATGGCAGATAAAATAGACGTGTAATTCAGTTTTCTAATTTCTTGCTTTTCAACATCCTCTGGAAATCCGCCAGACTCAATAAGAATGGTACTTGTCCCCCATTTTTGAATATTATCCCCAAAAGCTCTTGGCTCAAAATCATCATTATATCTACCTACTTGCCCGGGAGCATATTTTTGAAGAATATCGTTCATAAAAACAATAATCTTCATGGCATTACCACGAGTTTCATTAATATCTTTTTCATAATTATAAGCAGGAGCTAGATAAGAGATTGTAGCTGGTTTTTCAGTGCGTTCCGCATTATAATACGTGCTTTGATCATGAAGATTGAATCCGAAATCAGCATCAAGACTATCTCTAACTCTTTTCAAGGTTTGAGATTCTGGGGACTGTAAACGCAGCGCATCCCTATTAATATCTATCCCTAACAAATTTCTACGTTGGTAAAGTTCGGCTCCATCAGGATTCAGCATTGGTAAAAAATGTACCGTTAAATTGGCAAGAATAGCTTCTTTTTCTTTTTTAAAATCAGGACTATCAAAGAAATTAAGAATATCAAAAATAGCTTGTGTAGCCGTTGGTTCATCGCCATGCATTTGAGACCAAAGAAAAACATCGGTTTCACCTTTGCCAATGCTTATCAAGCTTAAATCTTTGCCACCAATAGATTTACCGACCGTATGTACTTTAAACTTGCTATTAGCAGAAAGGTTATCTATAAGCGGTTGAATATCTGTTCTTTTAATACGTCGTTTACCAATAGAACCTTCTTTGTAATTCTCATAAGTGTCGTACAACTGAGTGGTAATATTATCTGATTGCCCAATTGCAGATAATGTGCATAAGCTTAGTATGGAGAGTAATAATTTTTTCATTTATAGTTCTTCTATTATATTGCTATTTTGTTTTTGGTAACTCTTTAAAATTCAATTTCTTAACCGCATTCCTGACCTTACCCATGAACTCGGTTCCCGGATCGGTTTTCACAGTTCTATAACCTTCATCTATTTCTAACCAAAGTGGGTGATTTTCAAAAAGGGTGTATTCATAATGCCCGATTAAATAATCGATATCATACTTATCTTTCAAATACTTTACCAACCAAATATTAGATTTCAACTGTGCTTTGGTCAAAGGTAGCTCTTCAGTACCACCAACATTCTCCACTCCAATGGCGCAATGATTTAAACCAATGACATGGCGCGCCATGGTAGTTTCTGGTAGTAACTTATATATAGTACCATCTCTATCTACCATAAATTGAGAAGATACATTTAAGCCGCTTACATTTTTAATATCTGGTCTCCAATTAGGTAAGGTTACCGGGTCAAAGGCTTCAAATGATTTTTCGAAAGTGGGAATGACCGTCCAATGTAAAACAATCATTTTAGGTTCAATTTCCGGAGAATCTTGCTCCAAACCATATCTATTTTGTAGATATTCTAAGGTCAATATTTTACGCTCCTCATTAAACGTAATGGGATGCTCCACAATAGTTTTGGAGGAAGAACAAGCAGTTAAAATACAAATGAATAAAAGGTAAATAATATGATGTTTCATTCTTCAATAATTTCTAAGCTATCCTTAGGAACAGCGTATGATATGGTAATTTTACGTCTACCCCATTCCTTGGCTTTCTTTACATCTTCTCCCATGTAAATATCAATACGGTTGCGCCAACGAGAATGCATTTTATCTTTTACCAAAAATATACCATCAAAGGTATCTATCTTCACCATGGTATTATAGCTTAATCCTTTCTTTAATAAATCTCTAGAAACAGCAATCCATTTTTGACCAGGTTTAATAGAATCTCCCCATGCAGTAATAGCAGAGTGTTCATAAGACGTTTGATATGGCAGGGAGTTATATGCAGTTGCGGTAACATTAATAGGAACCCAATTATATTTATCATCCATAGGTTTCTCTGAACAGCTTAAAGCTATTATCAAGATTATTATAATAGATGATCTTTTTATCATACCTACTAATGTAGCTTATTTTCTAAAATTAAAAGATCCGTCTTACTTTCTTTCCAAGCTTTTTCTAAATATTCTGGTACAGGCGTAAAAGAAAAAGTAAGTGAACTTAAAACGATATCTTCATCACCATCAGCATCAAAATCGGCAGCATCCATTAAGAACCACCTACCCATTTTTATATCGTTAAAGTGCTGCTGCTTAAATTGATATTGCTCGGTGTTGATGTTCTCTAAATACACGAAATTATATTCAGGATGGTTTTCATAGTCAGGAAAGGTAGCTAAGAGAGCCAAATCTAAATCACCATCTTGATCAAAATCGTTTGCTATTAATCGTGTTGCGCCATTTAAAGGATGAAAATAGGTTTCTGTAAAATTATTTTCGCCGTCGTTTATATGAATACGCATACCGTGGTAAGGTTTGTTTACAAAGGACTTATCGGCATTATCACCGTTTATGGTAATGATATCATCATATCCGTCACCATTATAATCTACTAATTCAAACCAACTTGAACCGTAAACCGGACTAAAACGTATTACTTTCTCTGTTGTAAATTCTAAGTTATCTTCTTGATATAAAATGTAAATAGCCTCATCACCTTGCGACAACATGACCACTAAATCATCTTTGCCATCTTTATTCATATCCTTAGGTATTACCCTTAATGCACCTGGTAAATCTAAAAGCGTTCTTTCTTTATAAAAACCGAAACTATCTTTTTGTAGTAAGGTCAGTTTGCCTTTTAGGTCTCCAAACTCACTAATGACAATTTCTTCATTTCCGTCATTGTTCAAATCAGAATAGATGGTATGTACAGGTCTGTGTAATGAATCTTGAAGAACAGCGGTAGCGTTACCATGCCTTAATACAGATTGCCCTCTAGGAATTTCATTAGGGTCCATCTTCCCCATATTTGTTACATAAATACTATCCTTCAGTATTCTAGCATCAATAATGGCAGAATTAAAATCTCCTAATAATTTAGAGGTTTTTGTATTAAGGTTAAACTCGTTTAACTGTCCGTTACGAGTACCTGTAATTATATTTTTTGAATCGTCTTCTATTTTTATATACGTAATTAAGCTGCCTCCTATACTATCAAGACTAATTGGTAAGGGGTTAAATTGAGATAGCGGTGTACTTTCTGTAATGGCATTGTCATTATTTAAACTATCTGGTGCAAGCTGAATAATATACTTTTGTAATAAATCCCAGTTCTCTAATGGTATCAATGGTTTTGAAGGATATACACCTGTTTTTATTACAGCAATCTGTTCATGAAATGGTAATTTGTAGTAGGGATGTTTTTCTGGAGTAATAATACCCATTCTAGCTCCCATTTCTGGTAAAACATAATCTTGCCAAATATTTTTAGGCAAAGATTGAATATCTGGAGCCACATGGCAGTTAGCGCAATAGCTATTATAAAGAACAACTTCTCTAGAAGGCTTCTCCGTATTACACGAAAAAAGCGAACACAATAAAATGAAGTAAAGGCAAGACTTAAAATCCATTAGAATTAAATAGTGTTATTAAAATTGGAATTGAAAAATGGAAGATACCCATACGTAAATAATCTAGCAAGATATAAATGCTTGCTTTTCTTTAAATTTGTAGGGCTATGACAAAAGAAAAGAAACCAGATAATGTAGTTTTCAATGAAGATACTCAAGAGTATCATGGTAAACTATCCCCTTTTGCAACAGGAGTATCGGCTCCAAAAATCACTCCTCCAGACGTAACTTCTTGGAAGAATACACATATTGTAAGTGCCAATAATCAGTTTAAGGCAGAATATGAAGCATTACAAGAATCGTATAAAAAACTGATGGATAATTTTGAATACAATAATCTGGTATACAGTGCGAAATTTAGCTTTGAGCCAATTGTTGGTAAAGAATACCATTTGTATAAAGCAAAAGATGAAAGCACATTTCTATCATTGATTTTACCTCAAGAATGTAACTTTGACTATGTTGGTAGTTTTAAGCTTACATCTGATAAAACGTGGGAGAAATTGTAGTAACTCAGATAAGTTGAACAGTATATGTCAAAGTAGAATTTGAACACATTTTAATTTTATAAAGAAGACCATAAATAATGAAGAAAACAAAACTGCTTTTAGGCATTGTATTAGTAGGTATTATTGCCGCTGCATATTTCAACTACCCAAAACTAAATCTAATTTCTGGCTATGCTTCTAAAAACATGGCCTCTAGTGTTTTTATTGCTGATAGAGATGCTGATGACATTACTCTAAACGATAATAACATGCCGTTGATCAAATTAGCGGATTCTAAGGTGTCAGATGAAAACAAATCTGCAACGGCTAAGGTATATGGTCTTATGCCTAGAACAGCAGTTTATAAGGAAGGAATTGGTGCAGTACTGACTAACAAGCAGTATTCTAAACATAATTTCGATATTATTCCCAATAGATTTATTGTGAAAGATACATTGCCTTTCCCCTATGGAAATAGCGGAGTGATTGATACTATTTTAGAAAATGTAGCCTACGATAAATTAGAAGTAGCATTCGAAAATGCTTTTAAAGATCCAGAACAAAAAACAAGATCTCTTTTAGTTGTTCATAAAAATCAAATTATTGGGGAGCGTTACATTCGCGGGTTTACGAAGGATACCAAAATTCTTGGGTGGTCAATGACCAAAAGCATTTTATCTACGCTTTATGGTATTTTAGAATATCAAGATAAAATTGATATGGAGTACAAGCCATTTTCTGAAGAGATCGGCATGAAGAGTCCGAAAATGAATATAACATTGAATCACCTTTTACGTATGCAAAGCGGATTGGAATGGGATGAGAACTATTTTAAAATTTCCGATGTTACTCGAATGCTATTCTTGGATTCGGACATGACTTTGTCTCAACGTAATAAAAGTATAATAGCCCAGCCAACAGAAATTTGGAACTACTCTTCTGGTACCACAAATTTGCTGTCTGGTATTCTAAGAGAGCAGTTCATCTCCCATCAAGAATATTTAGATTTTCCGTATAAAGAACTGATCGATAAAATAGGAATGAACTCCATGCTCTTGGAGACGGATTTATCTGGTAACTATATTTTGTCTTCATACGGATGGGCAACTACCAGAGATTGGGCAAAATTTGGACTGTTGTATCTGAATGAGGGAGATTGGAACGGTAACCGTATATTTTCAGAATCCTGGTCAGACTATGTAGCAAAACCTACAATCCATTCTAACGGAACTTATGGAGCACATTTTTGGCTGAATGCCGAAGGAAAGTACGAAGACATTCCTAAAGACTTGTATTCTGTAAACGGATTTCAAGGGCAACGCATCTTTATAATACCCTCAAAAGATCTTGTGGTCGTCAGAACCGGACTAAAAGAACAGACCGATGAACAATTTAACACCCTATTAAAAGAAATAATAGCTTCAATTCGATAAAAGGGGCAAAATTTTAACCTTTTCAATACAATACCACATTTTTGAACATGTTCACAACAGAATTCTCTTGTTTGGCAACAATAGTTTCAAAGAACTCTAAATGATATATACATTTACAGTGTTATTAAAAACAAATTAAAAATTTTTCATTTTCATATAGTGTTCTCGTAAAAGAGTCTGATCTTCAATGATCGGACTCTTTTTAGTTTAGGGCGTTTTTTAGTTTTTAGTTTTCAGTTTTCAGTTTTCAGTATTCAGTATTCAGTATTCAGTAGGCAGTATCAGTTTTCAGGTAAAAAAGTATGAAGTAAAAAGTACTAAGTATTAAGTACTACTTAATTGATTCCGAAACGCTTCGCGTTCAAACAATCTCTTTAAGCCTTTAGCCTTTAGCCTTTAGCCAACAGCCAACAGCCAACAGCCAACAGCCAACAGCCAACAGCTATATTAAGGTAGCCAATTATCCTTACCAAAATTAGGTTTACGTTTCTCTAAGAAAGCGTTTCTACCTTCTTTTGCTTCTTCGGTCATATAGGCTAGTCTGGTTGCTTCACCGGCAAATACTTGTTGACCCACCATTCCATCATCTGTTAAGTTCATAGAAAACTTCAACATTTTTATAGAAGTTGGTGATTTCTCCAAAACCTCTTGTGCCCATTGAAAAGCGGTGTCTTCTAACTCATCATGAGGTATTACGGCATTTACCATACCCATATCAAAAGCATCTTGTGCAGAATAGTTTCTGCCTAAAAAGAAAATCTCACGTGCTTTTTTCTGTCCCACCATTTTAGCTAGGTACGCAGATCCATATCCACCATCAAAACTGGTAACATCGGCATCGGTTTGTTTAAAAATAGCATGTTCTTTACTAGCTAAAGTCATGTCGCAAACCACATGCAAACTGTGTCCGCCACCAACGGCCCAACCCGGTACTACGCAGATGACTACTTTCGGCATAAAACGAATCATACGTTGTACTTCAAGTATATTTAAACGGTGCTGACCATCTTGACCAACATACCCCTTTTCTCCCCTAGCCTTTTGATCACCACCAGAACAAAAAGACCATATTCCGTCTTTAGTAGAAGGTCCTTCCGCAGAAAGTAAAACTACTCCAATAGAAGTATCTTCTTGAGCATCGTAAAAAGCTTTAATTAACTCACTTGTCGTATGTGGTCTAAAAGCATTACGCACATTAGGTCGGTTGAAAGCAATACGCGCTACACCGTCACATTTTTTATACGTAATATCATCAAATTCTATAGCTGTTTTCCAATTGGGTGATTTCATAATTTCTAACAATTCTATTATCGTATAAAGATAAGGGTTCAAAGTATACCTGTCCAAATTTGAAGATGCTGTTAAAGAACCTAACATGTAGTAATTAACCCAATCGAGTTAGTTATCGATTTCTTTGAAACAGTAGATATGCTCAATTACTGCTATGTTTACGGCACAAACAACAAAATGTTTCATGAAACAATCCCTTTTTACTTTTATAAAATCGCTTCGTGAATTTTTAGCGGATAAATTAAACCAATACAACACAACATTACCCTATGTTATTACAGTAATAATTGCTTTGGTCATCGTTGTTGGCGGAATTAATTTATTTGTAGAATTGACAGAAACCTTAAAGACAGAAACCCTTGCCACTTATGACACGGCAATTACAGATTATGTAATTTCTTATCGTACACCCAGTTTAACATCTTACTTTAAATTTATGACCTATGTTGGTGATGTGTATGGATATTTAATAGTACTAGGGGTATTTCTCTTAATCTCACTTTTAGTCTTTAAACGCTGGAAATACGTGGTACAGGCAACATTGATATTAGCTTTGGCTACCATTTCTAATATGGTATTGAAAAGATTTATTGACCGTGCAAGACCAGGTATTGAACATTTAGTTTCTGTAGAAACGTTGAGTTATCCTAGCGGTCATGCAATGAGCGCGATGGCATTCTACGGATTTCTTATTTTTCTGGTCACCAAGTTCAATATTCAGAAAGTGATGAAATATATATTGATGATCGCCTTAACAGTTATTATTTTAAGCATTGGAATAAGTAGGATTTATTTGGGAGTCCATTTTCCTTCGGATATAGCAGGCGGCTTCATTGCCGGGTTCATTTGGGTAGTCTTTTGTGTACTTGTCTTTGATTTGATACAATTGTTTAGGCGCGATCCAAAAACATAAGCAGCATAAAGTTTTAATATATAAATAACCTTGCTTATACCTTATTAAAAAATTGATATTGATATTTTAGTAAGCTATAAAAAACACAAATAAATTTTAAGAAGTAGAATTATGTCAAGAACGAAAATAGCATTGGTAACCGGTGGTAGCCGAGGAATTGGAAAGAATATAGCATTAAAAATTGCAGAAAAAGGTTTGGATGTTATTTTAACCTATCACTCTAAAAAAGATGCTGCAGAGAAGGTTGTTAGGGAAATTGAAAAACTAGGTCAAAAGGCAGTAGCTTTTCAATTAGATACCAGTGATACCTCTAATTTTTCTAGTTTCCTTAAAACGGTTTCCATGTATTTAAATGAAAATTACCGTACCGCTAAATTCGATTACTTGATAAATAATGCAGGAACGGGAATTTACAAGCCATTTCTAGAAACTACCGAAGCCGATTTTGATGCTATGATGAACATTCATTTAAAAGGCGTTTATTTCTTAACTCAGCATGCAGTTGAACAATTAAATGATGGTGGCGGAATCATTAATATATCATCTGGCTTGGTAAGGGTAACGATACCTGGCTCTTCTGCCTATGCAAGTATGAAAGGTGGTATAGATGTATTAACAAGATTTCTGGCAAAGGAACTTAGTGATAAAAAAATACGTGCAAATGTGGTAGCTCCTGGTGCTGTAGGAACAGACTTTGGTGGTGGGGCAAATAAGGACAATGAGGAAAGACGTGAAAAAATTAGTAGTAACACCGCACTTGGTCGAGTTGGTGAACCAGAAGACATTGGTGGAATTGTTGCTTTTTTATGTACGCAAGATGCCGGTTGGATCAATGGTCAGCGTATAGAAGCTACTGGTGGGTTAATGTTATAAATCTACCTATTAATAATTATTCTGCACTTATGGTGATCGTTTAGTTCTTATAATTATTACATTTAAGAGTTAAATGACTAACCATATAAGTATCATTTATTATGAAAAAAATTACGCTATTTTGTGCATGTTTTAGTCTCTTTACTTCTATTGCTTATTCCCAAAACTTTAGAGGTCTTGATAAAAGCCCTTTAGATAGAGTCTACTTACCAGATCATTTTGCCCACGATATAAAATTTGCTCCTGAAAGAAACCTACCAGATTCTCCCATTCTCAGGGTAGATTATAGTAGACCTCAAAAAAATGGACGTGTGGTTTTTGATGGTATGGTCAAATACAATGAGATTTGGCGATTAGGTGCCAATGAAGCTACAGAGATTAAAGTATACAAAGATGTAAACATAGATGGAAAATTACTTAGAAAAGGTATCTATACCATGTATGCCATACCCAAGGAAGAAGTATGGACAATAATCTTTAATAAAGATGTTGATCAATGGGGTCATTATAGTTATGATGAGAATAATGATGTTTTAAGGATTGAGGCGCATGTATTACATAACAATAAACCAGTAGAAGAATTTACCATACAATTTGAAGATTCTGAGAATGGTATTGCCTTAATGTATATCGCTTGGGACATGGATAGGGTTGAAATACCGATAAGCTATTAAAGGGCTACATTATTTAGTTTGAAAGAAATACCTAACATATCGTTTCAAGGTCCTGACCACACTAAAGATATGGGGTATTTAGTGTTAATGAGTTATTCACACCAATACTTAAAATCACAGAAAGCAACATCTGTACAGGCACGTAAAAATCATTTGTTTTAGCTCAAATCAATTGGTCCAAATTCTAACTTTATAGAATAACAAATTTATAGGTTTTCTTTATCTCATTATCAAAACTACCTCCAATTAATTTTAATAAATCGCTTATTTTTCTCAAATCCTTTTGGAGTTTTATCTAATATTTCTAAACGTAAGGCATCAATTAAAACATCTTTAGAAAATGTGTGGTGGGTTACCAAACTAACTTCGCGTATAGGTTTAGGTTCGTTAAAATGAAGTATACGGCCTTTTTCATTATCGTTTATAGCCATTTCTGGCACCAAAGTGAATCCGCCATAATTATCGACCATTCTTTTGAGAGCTTCAATAGATCCACTTTGAAATTGAATATTCTTGTTATTATCGCTATTTCCACAAATATTCAATACTTGATTTCTAAAGCAATGCCCATTTTCTAGAAGCCAAATATTATCAAGGTTTTCTATCTCGGTAACACTTAACGTATTCTTCTCCTTTATAAAACTATCTTCTTGCCCGTAGAAAATGAATGGTTCGTTATATAATTTTATTTCTCGAATAAAAGGTTCATTTAATGGTGTCACCAAAATACCTAAGTCTATTTCTTTTTTTTGCAATGCTAAAATAATTTGATCGCTCTCCATTTCTTGAATTCTTAAAATGGTATTGGGGTATTTCTCTGAGAAAGTACCTGAAATCAAAGGAATCAAATAAGACGAAATTGTAGGTATAACAGCCATTCTGTACTCCCCTTCTAGATTGTCAAGTTCCACATTCACCATGTTTTTTAATTCCTTTATTTCATGAAGAATAACTTTAGCTTTTGCGATAAAAACTTCCCCCAAATCTGATGGTTTAAAAGGCGATTTACTTTTATCGAAAATTAAAAACCCTATTTCATTCTCTAATTTTTTTACTTGAATGGTAATTGTAGGTTGTGTTACAAAACACTTTTCCGCAGCCGTAACAAAGTGTCTATAAGTATCTAAGGCAATTACGTATTCTAATTGTTGTATGGTCATATATGATACATATTAATTTTACCAATACAAGTATATAGAGTATTAATTTGATTAATACGGGTATGTAATTGAATTTTGCAGCAATCTTATAAATTAAATCTATATAAAATGAAAAAGAAATTAGCATCACTTATCATGCTTTCAGTTGGTATAATGGGTTTCTCCCAAACCACCGAAACTATTACCACAAATGGAGGTGTACCTGTTGGTGATAATCAAAACTCAAAAACTGTAGGCGAATACGGTCCGGTTTTATTAGAAGACATCTATTTAGTTGAAAAATTAGCTGCTTTTGATAGGGAAAGAATTCCAGAAAGAGTAGTTCACCCGAGAGGTGCGGGAGCTTCTGGATATTTTGAAGCTACAAAAGATATGTCAGCTTACACTAAAGCAGTTCCTTTTTCCAATGTAGGTAAAAAGACAGAATTGGCAGCACGTTTTTCTACAGTTATTCATGGCAAAGGATCTCCAGAAACAGCAAGAGACCCACGTGGTTTTGCCGTTAAATTCTATACCGAACAAGGAAACTATGATATTGTAGGTAATAATTTGCCAATTTTCTTTATTAGAGATGCTATCAAATTTCCTGACATGGTACATTCCTTAAAACCATCTCCAGAAACCAACAAGCAAGATCCTAACAGATTTTTCGATTTCTTTTCACATGTACCCGAAGCTACACATATGCTTACTAGATTATATACTGATTTAGGTATTCCTAAAGGATATCAGTTTATGAACGGTAGTAGTGTTCATGGTTATAAATGGATCAATAGTGAAGGAAAAGTAACCTATGTAAAATATGCTTGGGTATCTAAACAGGGTGAAAAAAACTTAACAACTGAAGAAGCTGCAGCGCAACAAGGTAAAGATTGGCAACATGCTACGGTAAGCTTAAGAAAAGATATTGACGATAAGAATTTTCCGCAATGGGATCTTTATGTTCAATTGATTAAACCAGAAGATTTACATTCTTTTGATTTTTGGCCATTAGATGCTACCAAAGATTGGCCAGAGGATAAGATTGAGAAAATAAAGATTGGTACTATGACATTAAATCAGAACCCTATAAATTATTTTGAACAAGTAGAAAGTATAGCCTTTTCTCCTGGTGCATTGATTCCGGGTGTAGAGCCATCAGAAGACAAGTTATTACAAGGTAGATTATTCTCATATTTTGATACACAAAGACATCGTTTAGGTCCTAATTTCTTGCAGTTAGAGATAAATAAACCTTTAGAAGAGCCAAAGAATTATAATTCTGATAGTTGGAACAGTGCCGGAAATAAACGATTTGAAAATCCGGATGTAAATTATCAACCAAGTTCTAAGGCCACATTAAAAGAAGACCCGCAGTATAAACTGTCAGAAACTACTTTAAAAAATGTGACCATTACTCAAAAGAAAATCACTAAGACTAACGATTTTGCACAAGCAGGTGATTTCTACAGATCATTATCAAAACAAGAGCAGGACAATTTAATTAAAAATTTGAAAGGTGATTTAGGTCAGGTTACAGATAGAAACATCCAAATGAAAATGATAGGATATTTCTATCAAGCAGATAGCGATTTTGGCATGAGAATAGCAAAAGAACTAGGATTTTCTCAAAAAGATTTTATGCACTAGAATAGAAGTAACAATTAACTAAGGGGATGCTTAGTAGCATCCCCTCTTTAATATTTAAAAATTATGAAAAATATACTAATACTATTAATTATGATCAGTACAATTACAAGCAGCGCTCAAGATATTTTTGATGTATCACGTAGTGGAGATATCGATACTCTTGAAAAAATATATGACTTAAATAAAGATGCTATAAACGCCGTTGACAATAAAGGTTTTACTCCTTTAATTCTTTCAGCATATAATAACCAAAAAGAGGTTGTCGCATACTTGTTAGAAAAAGGGAGTAATGTAAATGCACAAGATGCATCTGGTAATACCGCTTTAATGGGGGTTTGCTTTAAAGGAAATATTGAAATCGCTAAAATGCTTATTGATTATGGGTCAGAAGTGAATCTACAAAACTACAATGATGCTACAGCACTTATATATGCAAGTACTTTTGGTCACACTGAAATAGCTGATTACTTGCTTAAAAACAAAGCAGATGCATCTATAATGGATAATAGAGGCAACACAGCATTAAAACACGCACAGATGCAAGGTAATACAGAAGTAATTGCACTTTTAAAATAAATTACATATCGTCTGATTAAACCACAAAATGTCCTGTAAAAAAGGGCATTTTGTGGTTTTTATATGTATCAATATTATTTAAAAATGAATATGTTCTTTGCAAGGTTATATTTATCTTCAAGTTATATTTCATCCTTAAATAACCAATAATGAGAATAGCTGTTTTTAGTACCAAAACTTACGATCAAGAATATTTTGAAAAATATAATAAGGAGTATAACTATTCTTTTTCTTTTTATGAAACAGCATTAAATCCTGATACTGCCAAATTAACTGCAGATTGTGATGCGGTCTGCGTTTTTGTTAATGATACTGTAGATGATAATACTATAAAAATACTTTCCAAAAATGGAATTCAACTAATTGCGTTACGCTGTGCCGGCTACAATAATGTAGACTTGGATGCTGCTGCAAAAGAGAATATAAAAGTTGTAAGAGTTCCTGCGTATTCTCCAGAAGCGGTTGCCGAACATGCCTTAGCGTTGATTTTAACCCTAAATCGTAAAACACATAAGGCTTACAACCGTGTTCGAGAAGGTAATTTTTCGCTTAAAAACCTCATTGGCTTCAACTTAAACAACAAAACTATTGGCGTTATAGGTACAGGAAAAATTGGAGAAACATTCTGTAAAATTATCAAAGGATTCGGGTGTAAGATAATCGCTTATGATATTGCTGAAAACGAGAATTTAGTAGCACTAGGTGTTGAATATATGCCATTGGAAAAGGTTTTTGAACAGTCGGATATTTTGTCACTTCATTGCCCGTTGAACAAGCATACCAAACATATAGTAAATAAAGCCTCTATAGCATCAATGAAAGACGGAGTTATGATTATTAATACCAGCCGTGGTGCATTGATAAAAACCGAAGATGCCATTGAGGGACTAAAGAATAAGAAAATTGGGTATTTAGGTATTGATGTTTACGAGCAGGAAGAGAATCTTTTCTTCGAAGACCATTCTGAAGTTATTATTGAGGATGATATGTTATTAAGACTATTAAGCTTCCCTAATGTATTGATTACTTCTCATCAAGCGTATTTTACTAAGGAAGCCATGGATCAAATAACTACTATTACTTTAGAGAATATAAAAGCATTTGAAAACGGAAGCGAATTAGTCAATGAGGTCGGGCAATAAAGCTTATACATTTGATAGATGGGTTCTAGATATACATTTATATATTAACCCTTTGTTATGAATTAGCTTATTTTTAGTATTCCAAAACATGTAAACTAAATGTGAACCTTGAAAAATATACCAGACATATCATTTCAAGATGCCGAAAACAAACATAGTTTCGAATGTTTGAACTTAACACAGTTTTTTGCTAGAATACCTGAAATAGCAGACCACAACCCTACCCAACCGCATAGGATTCATTTTTTTGCCTTACTGATCGTTACAGAGGGTAAGGGTACGCATCAAGTAGACTTAAAGGATTATGCCGTTAAAAAAGACTCGGTACTAAAGTTAGCAAAAGGTCAAGTTCATGCCTTTCAAAAAAATGCTACTTATAAAGGATTTTTGGTGTTGTTTACAGAAGATTTTGTCATGAACCACTTCTCAAAATCCTCGATCAATATGATATCGCATCTGTATAATTATCACGTGACATCCCCTATTTCACAAAACAAGGAGCTCAACCATTCTTTTTTACAGGAATTGAATGCAGAACTTACCAATTCAAACACCTTTGCAAGAAACAATATAGTAGCCTCTTTGATCAATCTCTATTTACTGAGACTTGAACGGGAATATAATCAGCAATCACCTCAAAATAACGTTAAGAACTATACGGTTTTTATAGCATTCAAAAATTTAGTAGAGCAAAATTATGCTACTACAAGAAATGTGAAAGACTATGCCGAAATGCTTACCATTACTACCAAACACCTAAATGAAGTGGTTAAGGAGTTTACATTGGGTACGGCTAAAACCTTTATAGACGGCTACGTAATTCTTGAGGCAAAAAGATCTATTGTCAGTACAGATAATGGTTTTAAAGAGATAGCGTATGAAATTGGCTTTGACGAGCTGACAAATTTCACCAAATTTTTCAAAAAAAATGTTGGTGTTTCTCCTAAGGCATTCAGAGCCAGTTCAGTATAATTGCGCATATTTACCATTCTTAGTCTCATATTGATAACGGAATACCGTCATTCCCATTTTAGTTTTGCAGTGTAGAATTACACTAAAATCAACTAAAATGAAAATTATGAAATCAAAATTAATTGCAATTAGTCTGTTTGCAATGGCGATAGCTAGCTGTAACAGTCCAGAAAAAAAAGTTGAGACTGTTTTAGAGGTAACCAGTTTCAATATCAAAACAACCGTAAGCGAATTGGAGTTTAATGAACTTGATGCTGAAATAGAAGAAACTTTTACAAGTAAGCAGCCTGGTTTTATTAGACGTCAAAGTGGTGTTGACGAACAAGGAAGATATGCGGTATTGGTATATTGGAAATCACTTGCCGATGCTGAAGCTTCAATGAATAAATTTATGTCAGATGAATCTGTTGCCAACTATGCGGGTATGATCGATGGTTCCACAATGAAAATGTCTCGTTTTAAAACAACCGATGAATTTACTGCAGCCAATAGCACATTTACAGAAGTAATGACCTTTAAATTAAAGGAAGGTGCCAATGTTGAAGCTTTTAATGCAGTAAATGACAGAGTTGGACCGGAATTCAGCGAAAAACAAACCGGATTTTTACAACGAATTACTGGGGTCAATGAAGCCGGAGAACAAGTTGCTGTTGCGTATTGGGACACAAAAGCGCATTCAGATGCAGTAATCAATGATTTTATGAACGCTGCGGTAGCTAAAGAATTTATGGGGATGATGGATCAGTCCACCATAGATATGATCAGATTTCAATCGCTTTCTTCTTTGAAGAATGTTGCATTGTCGAATAAAGATAAAGTAGTAGCTTTATTGAACAGCTTCAATACAGGTGACCAAACACCTATTTCTTACATTAATCCCAATACATACATTCAGCACAACTTAGGTGTAGCAGATGGCTTACAAGGTTTTGGTGAATTAATGCAACATGCCCCAGAAGGCGGATTTAAAGCAAAAGTTTTACGTGCCTTTCAAGATGGGGATTATGTGTTTGCGCACACTGAATATGATTTCTTCGGACCAAAGGCAGGATTTGATATTTTCCGTTTCGAAGATGGATTAATCGTTGAGCACTGGGACAACCTATTACCTGTTCAAAAGCCAAACCCAAGTGGAAGAACTCAATTTGACGGTGCAATTACTTTGACTGATTTAGATAAAACAGAAGCGAATAAAGCCGTAGTTAGAGGTTTTATAGAAAACGTGCTTTTAAATCATGAAATGGATAAAGTAGCCAATTACATTTACCCAACAACATACATTCAACATAATCCTGCAGTAGCAGATGGTTTGGATGGTTTTGGGGCAGCTATGAAATATTTTCCAGAAAACGGATTGGTAATGCAGTATGATGAACTACATATGGTTTTGGGTCAAGGTAACTTTGTGTTAAGTGTTAGTGAAGGCAAATTCGGTAAAGGTGACCATACCGCTTACTATGATCTGTTTAGATTAGAAGATGCGTTAATAGTAGAACACTGGGATGTTATCGCTACGATACCTGCAAAAACTGAATGGAAAAACGAGAATGGTAAATTCTAATCCGCTCTAGAGAGTAAAATCCCTAAGGGCAATCCCATGAGGCATTCAAAGGAAACAAACTTTTAAATTCGAGGCAAGTCTCGGGGTATTATACCCTTTGGCGGTGCCAATAAAATTAATTGAAAAGGAATAGCCGGTAACTCGGTTGTTCCTTTTAAAAGGTTCAAATATTATGATTGCAGCACACCAACAAATAGCAACTACATTGGCAGATTTGTTCGAAGATGCCAAATTTGATGAGATAAGAATAATGAAGGCTTTGACCAAAAGCATTCTAGGTACTATTCAACCAATACATTTTAAGGATACCTATCTGGCAATCTCAAAAAAGCAAGGAGAAGATGTAGTAAAACTTATAAAAGAAAATGGAGTGGAAAATGTGGTTGAATTTGGTTCTTCATTCGGTATATCTACCTTGTATTTAGCCGAGGGAATTCTAGAAACAAATGGCACTATTGTTACAACCGAACTCATAGATTCTAAAGCAAAAAAAGCCATTGAGAATTTTAAAAATGCAGGTGTTGACCACCTAATAGAAATGAGAATTGGCGATGCTATAAATACATTAAAAGGGTATTCAGAACCTATAGATTTATTATTTCTTGATGGATGGAAAAATCTATACCTATCCCTTTTTCAGATGCTAGAACCTAATTTTCATAGTAAAACAATAGTATACGTGGATAATGCAGAAATGCACGATACAAAACGATTTTTAAAAGCGATACAACTAACAAACAAATACCATTTAACACCAAAGTATGACGGTAAAGTGGTCATAATTAAATCAAAATAGTATGAGTGATATAAAAATTTGCCCAACATGTGGCAGCAAGTCGAAATTCAAAGAAAAAGATGGTGTAACAACGTACACCGCAGTACAAGATGATGAGGCATTCAAAAAAATTGGTCAAATGAAAAAGGCTATGCAAAAATTTAAGGACAAAGCAGAAGCTTTGGAAAAAGAATTGAACAAATTAAAAGCCGCATTATAATATGACATTTTTGAAAAAAAATTATGGCTGGATCATTGTAACCATTCTTGCAATATTGCCAATGTTTATTTTAAGCAATATGTTTAAAATAGATACTTCTAATGGTTTTGTTTTGACTTTAGCTGAAAATGGTGGTAAAGAAGGCATGTCAACTTTAGAAATGTTATATCATATCACAGGTGAATTTTCAATAAGATGGATGACAGCTGTATTGACCTGTACCCCTTTCTTTATCTTATTTGGTGATAATAATCTATTTGTTAGACAAGCTATGGGCATTGCTACGGCAGTATGGAGTTTGTTACATTTTGTCATATTTATCTGGGCAGAAGGTTTTTCAGAAACCTTTACCCAGTTCAATTATATAGCCGGTTTCATAGCCGTTTTAATATTGATTCCGTTATTGTTCACTTCTAATAGAAAGTGGATGAAAAAATTAAAACGGACATGGAAAAAGCTTCAAAGTTGGGCATATGCAGCGATCATACTTAGCCTTTTACACGTAGCCATTTTAGAAAAAACATGGATTATTTATGCGGTAATCGTGGGTATTGGTTTCATAATTAGAATTCCCTCAGTAAAAGAAAAAATTATGAGCAGAAGGAAGAATAAAACTCAAGCAACTTAAGAAAGCTAAGTAGTTATTTAAAAAATAAAAAGTTGGTTCTGAGATTAGGAATATTATCTCAATTAACGAGTAAAAAATAAAATGAAATGAAAATAGCAGTAACATCGGCAAGTGGAAAATTAGGAGCATCAATTGTAAAGCACCTTATCAATTTAATAGGAAAAGAAAATGTCATTGGCATTGCCAGAACTCCTAAGAAAGCTACATATTTAGATGTAGAAATCAGAAAAGGAGACTACAATAGCCGCGAAGATTTCAATGAAGCATTACAGGGTGTAGATGCCGTTCTTTTGGTATCTGGCATGGATGAACCTCAAAAACGAATTCAGCAACACAGGAATGTGATTGAAGCTGCAAAACAAAATGGAGTACAAAAAATAGTGTATACCAGTATTGTTGGCGATGATGATAAAAATGCCTTCAGTCCTATCGTACAAAGTAATAGACAAACAGAAAAAGATGTACAGTCATCTGGAATCGATTGGGTTATAGGTAGAAACGGAATTTACATAGAACCAGATTTGGAATATATAGATACCTATGTAAAAGAAGGAAGAATAGAGAACTGTGCGGGTCAAGGAAAATGTACCTATACCAGCAGAGAGGAATTGGGCTATGCGTATGCCAAGTTACTCATTGAAGATAAACACAATGGCAATGTTTATAACCTAGTTGGCGAACCCGTTACACAAAGTGAGTTGGCCGAAAACATCAATAAGGTGTATGGTACTAACTTGATCTATAATTCAGTAACAATTGATAGTTATGCAGCAGATAGAAAAGCCGCATTAGGTGATTTTATGGGTACGGTAATTGCAGGCATTTACGAGGGTATAAAAAGCGGAGCTAATAATGTGCCTTCAGATTATGAGAAAGCAACTGGTATAGCTCCAAAATCTCTTTTTGAGATGATTTCTGAGTTTAAGAACAATCACTAATTACATTCAAAGACAAAGTATATGGTGTTTTAAATACCTTATACTTTGTTTTTAATTTTGAATAATAGCATATGGGAATAGTTGAAACCATCATAAAAAAAGTCCTTGAAAAAGGAACCATAATAGAAAAAACAAAACTGTCAGATTCGGTATATAAAATTCGGATTCAGAGTGATGCCGTTGCTTCGCATGATTTTGTTCCAGGGTACTTTATAAGATTAGGCGTGGGTATTGGGCAAGATGAAATTTCTATGAAAGATAAAGTTAGGAGTTATAGTGTTTGGGATATCGATAAAGAAAAAAACACCATCGATTTGGCAATAGCAACGCATAGTCAAGGTATTGGTGCAAAATGGGTAGAAAGCTGTACCCCTAATGATACGGTGTATTTTAAATGGAAAAAAGGTAAGTTCTTAATCAATAATTCTGCAGATAGCTATCTAATGATCGGCGATTTGTCTGCACTATCACACTTGTATATCATCAATCGAAATTTACCTGAAAGTAAACAGATAAATAGCCTAATTTACAGTCAAACAAATGAAGACTTCTTTTCTGATATTGATGGTACTACACCGTTTCAATTTCATAAAATGAATGAGAACCCATCTTCTGAAATCAAAAATTCATTAAAAAGTATCGTACCTGAGATGAAAGGTATTAAAATGGTATATATAGCGGGTGATAGTAGAGTTTGTGTAGCATTGACCAATTACTTTAGAAAAGAGCTGAACTGGAGTGCCAAACAAATAAAAACCAAACCTTTTTGGAATCCTGAGAAAAAGGGATTGGAATAATTGCCATATATTACAGGGTATATATGCCATACCCATGAAAGTAAAAGTCTGCCTTATTCAAGATAGTCCTGTTTTCTTTGACATAGAAAAAACTATCGATAAAATAGAAAACCTTGTAAAAACCTATGCCAAGCAAGGGTGCGAATTAATCGTTTTTCCAGAATCCTTCATTCCTGGCTATCCAAGAGGGTTTTCTTTTGGTGCCGTTGTGGGCAGTAGAACTGACAAAGGCAGGAAGCTATATGCTGACTACCATAACAACAGCTTAGATTTAGAAGGTAAAGAGTTGCAAAGACTAGTGAAGCTAGCCAAAACCGAGAAGGTTTATTTGGTGATTGGCATTACAGAAAAGCAATCTAACAATGGTAGTCTATATTGCTCCATGCTGTACATCTCCCCTACTGACGGCTTTTTAGGTGTTCACCGAAAAATAAAACCTACAGGCAGCGAACGTATTATCTGGAGTGAAGATGATGGGAAATCCTTGGTAAGTTTTAACACAAAAATAGGAAAGCTTGGCGGACTCATTTGCTGGGAAAATTACATGCCGTTAGCGAGAATGTCGATGTATAAAAAGGGTGTAGAAATTTATATAGCACCTACGGCAGACTCCCGAGAGGAATGGACATCTACCATGAAACATATTGCATTAGAAGGCAGATGCTTCGTTTTGGGCTGTAATCAGTATTATACAAAGTCCATGTATCCAAAAGAATATCAGCATTTGGTTACAAATGAACCTGAAAATTTATGTCGCGGTGGTAGTGTAATCGTTTCTCCGTTAGGTAAAATCATTGCAGGTCCTTTGTTTGATGAAGCAGGAGCGTTAATTGCAGAGATAAATTTAGATGAAATAGTACATGCAAAGTTAGATTTTGATGTCATCGGGCATTATTCACGTAACGATATTTTCGAATTTAATGCTGTAAATCAACCAAATATGAAAGTCGAAAAAGGATTAACTTAAGCATACAAGATTTTCAAAAAGATGAAAGCTTTTACTAAAAGAATATATGGCGATCCAGAAGTACTACAACTAGAAGAAGTTGCCAGACCTGTAGTTAAGGATAATCACATTTTGGTAAAAGTAATGGCAAATTCGGCGAATCCAGCAGATTGGCATATTCTTCGTGGAAAACCCTTTTTTGCGCGGTTGTCATTCGGACTCTTTAAACCCAAAGAGCCCATTTTGGGTGCTGATTTTGCAGGTATTGTTGAAGAAGTAGGCTCTAATGTAACAGCTTTTAATATTGGCGATAAAGTGTTTGGAGAATCAATAGAAGGTGGTGCTTTTGCAGAATGCCTAAGCGTAAAAAGTAGCGTTTGCGCAAAAATACCAGAGTATATAGATTTCCCGGTAATGGCAAGTATTCCTATTGCCGCACAAACCGCTTACCAAGCATTAATTACTCATGGTAAGTTACAAAATGGAGAATCTCTATTGATCAATGGAGCATCAGGAGGCGTTGGTCATTTTGCAGTTCAAATAGCAAAAATTTATGGTGCTAAAGTAACTGCGATTTGCTCCAACAAAAATGTTGATTTCGTCAAATCAATTGGCGCTGATAATGTCATTGCCTATGATAACGTAAACATTCATGAACATAATGGTAATTACGACTTAATTATAGATACACACGGAAACTTAAAACATGCCGACTATAAAAGAATGGGTAAAAGAGGCGTTATTGTTGGTTTTACCACTATGGGACATATGGTTTCTGTTCTTTTTAAAAATGCATTTAGTAAGTTCCCTTTAACCCAGTTTACAGCCGAAGCGAACACCCAAGATTTAGAAATTTTGGCCTCATTAGTAAAAGACAATAAGATTAAGGTTCATATTGAAAAGATATATCCATATACTCAAATACCAGATGCAATTACACATATAGAGAAAATGCGAACCCGAGGTAAAGTGGTTATGGTTTGGAATAATACACTTTAAATATTGTAACCCTTTCTCTTTGCGGTAAACGATTATTCCAAGATTCTTCTTAAAACACCTAAACTATTCATATCTTATCGGTTCATACCATAAGCAAAATGAAAAAATATACTATTGCCTTAGCTTCATTACTATTAGTCTTCTCTTTTACTAGTTGCAAGAATACTACTAAAAAAACATCAGATTCAACCGAAGATACATCCGCAGAAAACCAGTCAGATAAAACCGTTTACGCAAGTGACGTAATTCCGTTTTTCGATGATTGGAAATTGATTTTAGGTGATGGGTCAAATGTTGGTATTGCCAATGATTTTGAAAATAAGAACTTCTTCTATACTGAAAATGAAAATGGAGAAGAATGGGTAGTATTTAAAGCGCCCAATGGTGGTGATACGCATGGCACCTCTAATAATACGAGAACGGAGTTGGCACAAATTAAAAAGTGGTATCCAGAAACGGCAGACGATAAATTAACGGCTACTTTAAAAGTTATGAATGTATCTTCTACAGGTGATGCTCGTGTTGCAGCAACACATGCCGTAGTTGTTGGGCAAATTCACAGTGCCGATGCATTTGAGAACGAACCATTAAAAATATTTTACAAGAAATACCCTGGACAAACAAAGGGTTCTGTATTCTGGCATTATGAAATCAATACCGCTGGGGATGATAATGCAGGTAGATGGGATTATTCATCGGCAGTTTGGGGCAATGACTTTTCCGTAGTTGGAGAAACAGCAGATACCTATCCGGCAGAACCGGTAGATGGCATTGCATTGGGCGAAGAATTCAGTTATGAGGTTGTTGTAAAAGATGGCATAATGAGCTTGAAGTTTATGAGTGACGGACATGAAACCAAAACGTTCACTAAAAATTTATTGGAATCGGAATACTCTACAAAAGCAAATATACCAGAGCAAACCAAAAAATTGTTCTTTCCTATCGGTCAAGATGGTGTGGAACGAAAAGAAGCTTACACAGGCGAAGGTTGTTTCTTTAAGTTAGGAGCGTATAATCAAACCAATGGTAAATCTCCAGACGTAAACATGAATTGGTGTTCAGGAGCAGAAACCCATGGCGGCGATATTCAAAAGCAATATGCAGATGGTAATTATGCAGAAGTTTGGTTCAAAACAGCCAGTATAAGCATTAGTAACGCTGCCGTTTCAAATGAAGGTTATTTTACCAAAAACGATTAAAGAAGTCTAAAAAATATCTCGTTAATAACTTATCATAAAGGTAATACGGTATTATGTTCTATTTTTTTTGAAAATGACGATCTTAGTTGTTCTATAAAATAACCGAATACAATTATTTAATGAGCAATATTTCATCCGTATTAAAACAAGTAAAAACTAAAGGTCCGTTAGTACATAACATTACCAATTATGTTGTAATGAATAACACCGCCAATGCATTGTTAGCTGTAGGGGCATCTCCTGTTATGGCTCATGCTATAGAAGAAGTTGCAGATATTGTAACTATTTCATCATCCTTAGTTATCAATATGGGCACATTGAGTGAGAAATGGGTAGAAAGTATGCTTATTGCTGCTGAGCAAGCAAAGGCAACAAATACTCCGTTTGTATTTGATCCAGTTGGCGTTGGTGCATCTGCATATAGAACCGAAGTTGCTCAAATGATTCTCAACGCTGCTACGCCTAATGTAATTCGTGGTAATGCATCAGAGATTATGGCTTTGGCAAAGTTGACCAATTCAACCAAAGGTGTAGATAGTACTATGGATACGCAAGATGCTGTTGAAGGTGCCACCCTACTATCAAAGAAATTCAATAATACGGTTGTAATTAGTGGCGAAACCGATTATATCATTACTGGCAATACCGTTAGTAAGATTGAAAATGGGAGTCCGCTTATGGCTAAAATTACTGGTATGGGCTGCACGGCAACTGCCATGGTGGGTGCATGTTTAGGTGTGGAAGAAAATGCTCATTTGGCAGCTACAGCGGCAATGGCAATTATGGGTGTTGCAGGAGATATGGCTAATGAAAAAAGTGCAGGACCAGGGAGTTTTCAAATGAATTTTTATGATAGTTTATATGATATTACTCCAGAGGTTTTAGCAGCAAAATTGAAAACAAATGCCTAAAGGAGATTATGCTTTAATGTATGTGACCGATGATAGCATTAGAGATGACAATTCCTTTTTTGCGATATTAAAAGCTGCTTTAAAAGGTGGCGCCACCATCATTCAATTACGAGAGAAAATTTGTGATACCTTGACGTTTTACCAACGTGCATTACGGTGTAAAGAATTATGTAGCACCTATGGAATTCCATTGATCATCAATGACCGATTAGATATTGCACTTGCCATAGATGCGGACGGTGTACATATTGGTCAAACCGATATGCCTTATGATGTTGCTCGTAGATTATTGGGTAATAGTAAGATTATTGGACTATCGGTTAGTAACAAAAAGCAAGCCGAACATCAGGATGCTCAGGCGGCAGATTATATTGGCATCTCCCCTATTTTTTCGACAAATACAAAGACAACTGATTTAGAACGACCTTTGGGTTTATTAGGACTTAAAGAAATTCGCGCACTGTATTCTAAGCCTATTGTTTGTATTGGCGGAATTCACAAAAACAACACTAAAGAAATAATTGAAAATGGCGCGGACGGGATAGCAGTAGTTTCTGCTATTTCTAAAGCAGAAGATCCTGAAGCGGCAACAAAAGAACTTAAAGAAATAGTATGCAAGACTGGTACAAACTAGCAAAAAAAAATACAGATTATATTCTGGAAGCCATAAAAGAGCAATCCTTCATTAAAGAACTGATGAACGGAACGCTACCAACAGACATTTTTCAATTTTATATTAATCAAGATGCCATGTATTTGGCGGAATATAAAAAGGTATTAGCAACTGTTGGCGTAAAATGTGAGCATGTCGATGATACCCAGTTTTTTCTAGATTCGGCCACAGGAATTATCAATGTAGAAAATGCCTTGCATCAAATTTTTCTAAAAGATAATCAGTTGGCTCACGAGCCCTCTCCTACTTGCGAACTATATACAAGTTATCTAAGTCGCATAGTGGCAAATCATTCATTAGAAGAAGCATTGGCAGCTGTTCTGCCTTGTTTTACCATTTATAAAGAAATTGGAGATTACATACAAGCGAATCAGACGAACAAAGCCGATAACCCCTATCAAGATTGGATAGATACGTATGGTGGAGAAGAGTTCGCCACTTCGGTAAACAATGCCGTGGCAATTACGAATAAATACGCCGCAAACGCTTCGGAAGAAGTATTACAAAATATGAAAGCTTCCTTTGTAAAAGCATCTAAATTAGAATGGATGTTTTGGGATAGCGCCTATACCAAAGAAGCATGGAAAATATAAAGACACCATACAAAAGTGTATTGAGCATTGCCGGAAGTGATTCCGGCGGTTGTGCCGGTATACAAGCAGATATTAAAAGTATTAGTGCCTGCGGAGCTTATGCCGCTACGGTAATAACGGCCACCACGGCTCAGAATACGCAAGGTGTAACAGATATACACGCTATACCCATTGCTCATTTGGAAAAACAACTGGATGCTGTTTTAAGTGATATTGATTTTGGAGCCATAAAAATAGGTATGCTTCATTCATGCGAAGTAATAAAGGCAGTACAGGGAAAATTAAGTGAATACAAGGCAAAGAATATCGTCTTGGATCCTGTAATGGTTAGTACCTCGGGTCACAAGTTAATTGCTGACGATGCCATTGCCTGTTTAAAGGATTTTCTGCCAAACGTCAATTTAATTACTCCTAATATTCCTGAAGCAGAATTATTGATTGACGAAAAAATAGTTAGTGATAACATGGAAACCATGGCAAAGAAAATTGGGGAGCGTTACCAAACTTCAGTCCTTCTAAAAGGCGGACATATTGATAATGGAACTATTGTAATGACAGATGTTTGCTACAATCACGAAACCAAAGAAGTCAATTTAATAACCAATCCAAAGGTAAATACAAAAAATATTCACGGTACAGGTTGTAGCCTATCGTCAAGTATTGCTGCATTCTTAAGTTTGGGTGAGCCAATAGAAATTGCCATTAGAAATGGCTGTAATTATGTGAACCAAGCCATCATTGCCGGTCAGCATAAAACTCTTGGTAATGGTAACGGACCTATCAATCATTTTGGGTTTTAATTAAACTAGTATCATCATTAAAAATGATGTAAGAAAAGACTTGGTCATATGTATGTAAATAACGAATTTCGTTATCAAGCACTAATAACAAGTAACTGATATTTAGTAGCATACTAACTAACATAAAATAGAACAAGGCGGAGTATAAAATTACTTATAACTTCCATTGAATTTTACAAGAATCATAATGAAGAAATCTATTTTTACGATTACAATATTACTTTTTACATATTCAATTTTTTCACAAAATGTAGTCTCAGGTACTGTTGTGGACAGTGAAACCAACGAAACAATACCGTATGTAAATATTGGTATACTAAAGCAGACTTTGGGTACCGTTTCAAATGAATCAGGTAAGTTTGAATTTGAGGTAAAAGACGATTTCATGAAAGATACTATTAGAGTATCATCAATAGGTTATAAAACAATTTCGTTGGTAGCATCTGACTTTATCAAGAAAATGAAGGTCAATGCTGTACTTCCACTAACTGCCGATGTAACTGAATTAAACGAAGTAACCATTACCGCCAGAGAGTTAAAAGAAAAGGTATTAGGGAATAAAGCTAGATCAAAATCTCTTAAACTTAGCTTTAGTGTAAATGAATTAGGTAATGAGCTTGGTACAAAGATCAATATTAAGCACAACCCAACATTTCTTAAAAGCTTCAATACTCATATAGTAACAAACACCAATACTTCTTTAAAGTATCGTTTAAATATTTATAGCATTAAGAATGGACTACCAGATAAAAAAATAGTAAATGAAAATATCATTTTCCCTATTGATGTAGAGAAGGGTGATTTCTCTTTGAACCTAGAAAAATATAGAATTTATGTTGAAGATGATATTTACTGCACTATAGAATTAATTGAAACGCCAAATGAAGATGATGATATTGGTTTTTCAGGTTCACTATTCGGTCACGCTATGATTGTTAGAACTACTAGCCAGGCAGAATGGGAAAAAGTAGGTACCATTGGCGTTGGTTTTAACTGTACGGTTAAGTACTAAAGTTTCTATAACTAGTATTTATTTGTCAATATAAAAACTTAGGTCATGATAACGGACTTAAATAACTATTTCGGATTATAATAGTATCTTAAACCAATACGGTACATTACGAGAAGTACGTAAAATGAAGTACGATTTACTAATAGCACATATCAATAAAATTGTTCGACTTTCGAAAGCCGAAGAAGAAGAATTGTGTCGTTACTTTCAACCCCGGTCCATAGCTAAAAAAGCGTATTTATTGCAACAAGGGGAAATTTGCAAGTTTGAAGGCTTTGTACTAGATGGATGTTTTAGAACATTCACATTGGATAAAAAGGGAAATGAGAATACCCTATTTTTTGCTACAAAAGATTGGTGGGTAATTGATATTGATAGTTTCATGAACAACAAACCATCTGAACTTAATATTCAAGCACTTGAGGACAGTGAGTTGTTGATCATTTCTCAAACTGATAAAGAAAAATTATACGAAGCAATACCATCAGCGGAGAAACTATTTCGCATTATGTTCCAAAAATCTGTAGTTGCCTGGCAAAGACGATTGGTACGTATCCAAAGTTTGACAGCTAAAGAAAGGTACCAGCACTTCACCTCCAAATATCCAGAAATCGCTTCAAAACTCACAGACAGGCAAACCTCTAGCTACTTGGGTATTACGCATGAATTTTTGAGCAATATTAAAAAGGAGTTCTAACTCACAACGCCTATTTTAATTGCCGGATTATTGAATGTTTCGTTAATAAGTTCTTACAAATTTCATAAGATTTATCCTCGGTTTATAAATATAATTTCGATCTTCCGTTCAAATAACTAATCATTATGAAAAACACTCAATTAATCATTGGATTCGTTTTATTATTTCTAGTAAACGGATATTCACAATCAAATAATACAGATTGTAAGTCAGAAGTTGACAATTTAAAAAAGGAGTTAACAACCAAAGATAATATCATTGTTTCCCAAAATGAAAAAATGGATAAATTAGAAAAAGATATAGAATATTATAAAGAAACATTAAACCTTATTAGTTCTAAAATATCCACCAAGGATAATGATGTTATCCTTAAAATTAATTCAGTTGTTGGTAACTCAAATTCAGGAGTGGTGAATATTAATGGAATACTAATAAACAAAGGTGCTGTAAGACCTGTACAAGGACAAAAAGCATATGCCACAGATCCTCAAGGGAATGGTATTATGTCCTACAAATTAAAAATAGGAGGTTTATCTAGGGTTGATAAAGTTTTAAAGGATGTACCTACAAAATTTACAATTGAACTTGAGCAAATAGTTGAAGGCACCCCAATGTTAGCTTCATTAATCATTGACTTTTATACTCGAAGCGGTTATAACAAAGACAAATTAAGTGCGACATTCAAGAATTTGAATATTAAATGGGAATAGATGTAATTAAACCATATCCTCATAAATTAATAATTCAATTACCAAAAATTTAAATCTAATATTAAGAAAAACATACATTATCATCTTATTGCTCATGTTAAGCGAACAATCAGGAAAAGCTTAAGAATTACAACAGCAAGTAAAATCTATTAATAGATTCTGAATTGACTTTTGATGTTTCAAGAAAGGATGCTGAGAATATTAAAGTAGAAAAAAAGTTAGTATTTTTTCTGAAAGAAAAAAGCGATTTTGAAACAAAAATTGCCAACTAAAAAATCAACAATTGAAACAGCCTAGCTATATATTATCGAAATGTTTAAAAATGATGGAACCGAATTAAAATGAATGATGAAGAAATTAGTATTGGTTTATCAAAACGCTATTAAATAATCCTGTAAAAACTTTAAAATTAAATTCATTGAAATATCAATAATATAGATAATCATTGATGAAAGAGAAATTAAAAGAACATATAGATAAATTAATTCCTCTTACAGATGATGAATTTGCTTTTGTTTTATCCCATTTTAAATTTGAGAAATATCACAAAAATGACTTTCTTATTCAACAAGGAGAAGATGTAAATTACTGCTATTATGTAGTTACCGGTCTTTTAAAATTAATTTATATGGACCAAGACGGAAAACAACATATTGTATCATTTGCAATGGAAGATTGGTGGGAAAGTGATTTTTCAGCTTATTTTACGCAGTCAAAAGCTAAAATGTCATTACAATGTATAGAGAACACTGTGGTATTCGCTATTAGTCTTAGCGATTATCAAAAACTATCGACCGAATTACCTAAAATGGAGCGTTTCTTCCTTCAAAAATCCAATTTAGGACATATAGCTTCACAAAATAGAATCTTATCTTTTCTAACTTCAAGTGCAAATGAGAGATATGAGCAATTACTGAAACAGTATCCAACTCTGTTTCAACGGGTGTCTAAAACGCTTCTGGCTTCTTATTTAGGTGTTTCTCGTGAGACGCTTAGTAGACTTTCTTCTTAAAAGAGTTTTCATCGTTTAAAATTGTGATGTTTGTCACACTAGAACCACTTCATTATTCAAATATTTGTCGCTTAAAATAAAGCTATTCATCATGGCATATTAATAAACTATCGTGTCATCATTTTTAGCAAAAAAAAGAAACAAATGGAAAAAAGAATTATCAACCCTTGGGATTGGCAGAATGAAAGAAGTTATGTTCAGGCAATAGAAGTAATAAAACCAGAAGGAACTTTATATATTTCTGGGCAAACGGCAATTGATGTAGACGGGAAATCAAGTAATGGCGATATGAGAAGCCAACTTATAGACACCATATTGAATTTAGAAAAAGTCATTGACGAGGCGGGGTATCAATGCAACAATATTGTACGATTAAATATCTACACCACTTCAT
The DNA here is from genome assembly GCF_000744105.1 of Maribacter forsetii DSM 18668. NCBI lineage: Bacteria > Pseudomonadati > Bacteroidota > Flavobacteriia > Flavobacteriales > Flavobacteriaceae > Maribacter > Maribacter forsetii. Next base: position 2,341,940 of record NZ_JQLH01000001.1, on the reverse strand, counting down.
CAGATGATTTTTTTGCCTCTTTTGATATTTTTCAAGCCTGGGTAAATAAGCACGGGATAAAACAGGCTAGTACCGTTTTAGAAGTTAAAAGTCTATTTGAAACCTTAAAAGTAGAATTAGAAGTAACTGTTGTGCGCTAGTAATTGCTATAATAGGTAAACGAAAAGCTATACTTATTTTTTGATGTATCTGCAACAAAATTGTTTTGGTCGATCTAGTTTTATAACTTTGATCGACTTTAAAAGCAGCTATGGAATACGCAGAAAATATACTTGGTACAATTGGTAACACTCCCCTTGTAAAAATTAATTCACTTACGGCAGAGTTACCTTGTTTGGTATTGGCTAAGTACGAGACTTTTAACCCTGGCAACTCGGTTAAGGATCGTATGGCATTAAAGATGATCGAAGATGCAGAAGCTGATGGCAGGTTACAACCAGGCGGAACGATCATTGAAGGAACTTCTGGAAATACGGGAATGGGACTGGCATTGGCTGCCATTGTAAAAGGCTACAAATGTATTTTTGTACTGGCGGATAAACAGTCTAAAGAAAAGTGCGATATTTTAAGGGCGGTAGGTGCAGAAGTTGTGGTTTGCCCCACAGCTGTAGAACCAGAAGACCCAAGATCTTACTATTCGGTTTCTAAACGATTGGCAAAGGAAATTCCGAATAGCTGGTATGTAAATCAGTATGACAACCCAAGTAATGCCCAAGCACATTACGAGAGCACCGGACCAGAAATTTGGAAGCAGACCGATGGTAAGATCACTCATTTTGTAGTTGGTGTAGGAACCGGCGGAACCATATCTGGAGTAGGAAAATATTTAAAAGAACAGAATCCTAATGTGAAAGTTTGGGGTGTAGATACCTATGGTAGTGTTTTCAAGAAATACCACGAAACGGGAATTTTTGACGAAAAGGAAATCTACCCTTATGTAACTGAAGGTATTGGTGAAGACATTCTGCCAAAAAATGTGGATTTTGACATTATTGACGGGTTCACCAAAGTAACCGATAAAGACGGCGCGGTATACACGCAACGGTTGGCAAAAGAAGAAGGCATGTTTTTAGGTAACTCCGCCGGCTCTGCCATTAAAGGCGTGTTGCAGTTAAAAGAACACTTTACCAAAGATGATGTCGTTGTGGTATTGTTTCACGATCACGGTAGTCGCTATATTGGTAAAATGTTCAATGATGATTGGATGCGTGAAAAAGGCTATATAGAATAACCTTTTTCATTAGCAGTTACATACTGTCCACAAACTGCTTGAACACCTTTTTATGCTGCTCCAAATCTAAATCTGGAGAAAGGGATACACGGGCAATATAATCCTTGTCATCTTCTTTCGTTGTCCCTTGTGTAGAAGTAGCCGGTATGGTCCAATAACAACCATGTAACTGTCCGTAGCTTACACAATACTTACTTTCATTTGGTATCTTGGTGATCATTAAGTTGATCAATTTATGATTCATTTCCCGTTTGTAGGCTTCACGTTCTTCTGCGGTATTTCCTTTTGTAGGTAGGTCTAATGAAAAGACCGATGGTGTAAATCCTTCGGCTGCCAATTCATCCGATACAAAATTGATTTTAGCGTCTGGTAATGTTTCTGAAATAAACTTTACAAATTCGTGCGTATTCTCATAAGCCTTATGAATTCTCTCGTTCATAGACGGCATTTGCTTTGCTAAAATTTCATACTGCAAATCGGTTGCTTCATTATCGCAAAGACTTAAATGCAGTTCTATTTTTTCGATTAAAGCCTCCGCCTTTTTATTCGCTATACAATAACCTGCCGTACATTTTCCGCCACTTGGAAATTTAGATCCGCTTGCAAAAGAAATGGTTCTGACGGATGAAAGTATATCGGCATTCCCTAAAAAATGAACATTTGGGCAAAACGTCTGATCTAGAATGAAAACGGGATCTATAGCCTCGCTCCCACTATCCGTTTTTCGTTTTGCACTTAAAACCGCCCTTAGTTTTTGAAGGTCGGGAACTTCAACTCTGGGATTGGTCGGTATTTCGGCAATGATAAAGGGTATGGCATCTTCTTTAGCAATTTTGTCAAGCACAATGTCAATACTTTGCACCATATCATTATCACCATCAACAAGTAAATCAACTATTTCAATAGCATCGCTACAGGCGGCAACTCGCCTAGCCTGATCATTGGTACCACCATAGCAATTTGGAGGAACAACGATTTTGATTGCCTTCCCCTTGTGGTCTTCCAATGCATGATGTACCAAGCCCATCATAATGGCGTATTGTATGGATAATCCGCTAGAAGCTACCAATGGCAATGTATTGGCACCGCTCACCTCTCGTATGACATCTAATACGGCAGCCTTGTTTTCTGCTGCATCTGATTTCTGAATATCAGAAGAAGATGTATTCACCAAAGATTGTAGAGCTGTAAAACAATTTTCGGGAGTCATAGCAACGGTTTCCCTTCTTCGCACATGCTGAATATCTGAAATGTAGGTTGTATTCTGCTTCCCGTTCACCAAAAGCACACTTCCTAAATCACCATGAAGATTAATATAAAAATCTATATTCGGGTTGAAGTCCACAGCGGTAATCTCATCTTGTTCAGATACAAAAATGACACTACCATCAAAAGCCTCTAAAGTTGAAGCTGAATCAACTTGCTTTAAATCAAACGTATAACCATAAACAGCCCGTAACACTTCAGCATCAAAAGAACTAGGGAATTCACCCGTGTAGGCAATAAGCGTATTGCTCTGCTTAAACAAATTTGTTCTTAAAATGGATAAAATAGGCATGGTCTCTGACTGAAAACTTATTACCCGTTCTGCTTCAAGATTATTCATATGTCCAATTGCCCATTCTAAAACACAAGACAACGGGTGACCTAATCGAATATAGTCATACGCCGTAGGTAAATTTTCTAGTGCAGTTGCGTTTGCATTATGCTCCTTCGCTAAAATTTCAAACTGGTCTAAAAATTGAACTTTCGCTAATTCTTCTTTATAAATATCCAATCGATGGGTCGTTAGGTTCAACCAATCAAAAGGCATATTCTCCAATACATTCTTTATATACTCTAGTATTTTATTTAGCTCCATTCTTATCATCATTTTCACTATTCAAAATTACGTAATTAAAAAAACTTTATTGAAAATTATACAATTTCTATGTGAATGACGTTTATATAATCTACCCCCAATAATTTTGTGTTTTAACAAATAGAACAGAAGTATGAAGCTATTCATTTTAGTGGTGATTTATCTATTTCAATCTATAGCGTCTTTCTTTTCTAATCAAGATGTAATTTATACTATTATAGCTGTTTTGGTTGTGCTCTACGGTCTTGCCCATATTTTTCGGTTAGATAAGGTTAAAGGGTTTTCTTGGGTAGTTAGTCCCGCTAGCAGTAAGCAAAGAGCCTGGTATAACTCATTGGGTGAGAAATGGTATGGCATATTAATGGGCAGTATTTATACTTCATTCGGAATACTGTTACTGTACTTACTATGGATAGTATAAGATGTCATAAATTAAAAATAAATTTTTGTAAACTAGAATTTATATAACCTAAACTAAAAACGATTACCAATGGGATTAAAAGACATGTTCATCAATTTAATGCGAAAAGTTGACACCGGTTTCGATACGGAAGATTACACGTACGAACAACTTAAGGATATGGAAAGTAAAGGCTTTGATGTAAAAGAATTGCTTGAAAAATTCGAAAAAGGAGAAAATAAAAATCAGCTTTTAGACCGTATTAGGTATGAAAACGTTGAGATGGAAAAAAGTAAAATTCCGAATCCTACCGACGTTAATTTACTGAAGCCATACATGTATTCAAAAATTGACATCAATGCTGAGTTGTTCAAAAAAAGTATGTCGGCACCGTTAATGGGTAAAGACAAGTGGTTAGAAAAAGTAAAACAGGGCGAGGTTATTTTGTCTACCGTTATACAATGTGCGCCACAATTGTGGGAAGTTAATGAAGATGTAGGCTATGGCATGTTAGTTTGTGCTTTAGTTGAAGAAGGAGAACATAAGAATACTCCTTTGTTCTTAAAAGCGGTAAGTGCGCTCCTAAATAACTTTAGAGACTTGGAAGAAGATGAATTACCAGAAGGTTTATCTGAACAAATGATTAAACTGTATTATGATTTAGATAATCCGGATTCTACTTTCGATATTAAACTAGATCAAAGTTTGTTAGATGCCTATAATTTTGAGTTTGATAATAAAAAGGTCAGTTCAAATGATATTAGAGTAGCCACCATAGGCTTTTCAGATAACCAAAATGATAAATTGCCTAGAAAGGCTTTAGGCTCTGACGGACTACTACCATTCATTGCTTTTAATGATAGAAACGAATTTCATGTCAACAATTATAAAGTAGTACATGGTTCTCTTTACAGCATTTAAAATTATATAAAATAGTATTATCAATAGTCTCATAAAATCATTTGTGAGACTGTTTTTTTTTAAAATTATAATGAATGGATAAAGATACGTACAAAAAGAAATTTACAGAAGAAGATGCCGTGGGCTGGTTGTCCATAGATAGTTCATTGGAAAAAATCTATGGTAAAACTGAGCCTAAACATTATGGTCCTTTATGTGGTATTCATTATTCAATTGGCGGATCGGACCCCATAGATGGAGCCAGTATATATGAGGCAACAAACCAAGAACCTCATAAACATATGATAAGTTATGGCATGTCTGAATTATATTATAATGAAGATAAAACAGATGAAGAGTTTAGTAAATGGGGATTTGAATTTACCTTTAGACTAAAGCCATTTAAAGAAGATAAAGACGAGCCTATTTGGGCAATTCAGGTCATGAATAACCTAGCTCGTTATGTTTTTGAAAGCGGAAAATGGTTTGAAGAAAATCATTTCATACCCGCAAACGGACCTATTCGTTTAAATACCGACACAAAAATTACCGGTTTTGTATTTGGCCTAGATCCAGAACTAGGTACAATAAAAACACCACACGGAGAAGTTGCTTTTTTGCAGTTAGTAGGCATTACAGAAAATGAGGTAGAACGGTTAAAAGCAAACCCTACAACTACTGAAGTTGAAAAACTGATTAATGAGTTAAAGAAAGATAATCCGTTGCTGATTACAGATTTGGGAAGGGAGTAACCGCTGTAATTATATAAATTTTTCGGTAGGCAGTTTCAGTTCTCAGTACACCGTAGTAGTTGGTAGTGTAAAATTAAAAACGTCTTTGCGAGGAGCCTTTCGCGACGTGGCAATCTGTATCATCTAAGTTAGATTATTTAGTAGGCATTGTTCAGTGTTTAGTTCAATGTGCCAGCGGAGTGACAGGTGCGTTTGTAGAATGTGTTGCTTTTGAAATACCAAGAGGGATAAGAATCAACTTAATAAACCCAACTTTTTTAGAAGAAGCTTGGGATATTTACGGCGAAATGATGCCTGGTTTTGAGCCAGTATCCGGTAGATTGGTAGGTAAAGCTTTTGAACGCTCAGTAGACGGATTCATTACTGGTCAAGTACTTTATGTAGATGCCTAAATAGTAGTGATTTTTGAAGTAAGGGCAAATTGAATCAAGATTCAATTTACCCTATTATTTATCATGAGTTATTGAAATTTTCAAACCCAATTTAGTAGAATCCGAAACCTATTAAATTACAACAGCTATTCTTGTGTAATCATTCTAATACTACTATTACCGTAATCAACAACATAAAGATTACCATTCATATCTATTGAGATACCTCTTGGTTGACTAAATTGTGCTTCGTCTCCACTTCCTGAAACAAACCCAGGCATACCATTACCCGCTAATGTAGTTACAGCCCCCGACATATTAACTTTTCTAACACTGTGGTTTCCTACATCTACTACATAAAGATTGTCTTGAGCATCTACAGTTATTCCACTAGGAAATTCAAAACTAGCATTAACACCAATTCCATCTGAGAATCCTGAAGTCGAACTTCCTGCGAACGTACTTACTTCGCCAACCGAATTAATTTTTCTAACAACATTATTACCGCTGTCGGTTACATAAAGATTTCCGTTAGAGTCAATTGCAATATCCTTAGGATTTGAAAATTTAGCAGTTGACCCGGCACCATCTAAATATCCAGAAGTACCATCGCCAGCAATTATACTAATATCACCTGAACTGGATACTTTTAAAATACTGTGTTTAGATCTTTCTACAATGAATAAATTTCCATCTTCATCAATAGTTATACCTTCAGGATTAAAAGTAGCTTCCGATCCATAAATTGCAATAAGTTCAGAAGAGCTCTGATCAATTAAAGTACTAACTTCTCCATTTGGTGTAATTACTCTTATGCTACTATTAAAAAAATCAGATACATAAACAGTACCATTACTGTCTGAAGTTATACCCAATGGCGCATCAAATTCTGCATTTTGCCCGTTACCGTTTACCAATCCATCATTCCCGTTACCAGCTAAAGTACTAACAGAAATACCAGCTAATAAATCATCTACATATTCATATGTAACCTTCCTGATTCTATTATTTCCAGTGTCCGTAACATATAGGTTGCCATCTGCACCTACAGAAATATCATTTGGGTAAGAAAACTGTGAAATATTTGCATCTCCATCAGCATATCCTGCATCTGTTCCAGTAACAATGCTAACCTGAATATCAGAAATCTCATAATCAAAAACGAAATCATTAAATTCTTGTTCACCAATTAAAATTTTGACATTTCCTGAATATGATTTAGGTGGTACAATAGCTGTAATAGATGTCTGACTTACCAATTGAACTTCAGCTTCCAAATCTCCAAAAAAGACTTTTACCAAGTCTACATCATTCCCGAAATTTGTACCGGTAAAAGTTACTAAAGTATTTTTAGGTCCACTTGTAGGTTCCATTGAATCAAGATTGATTTGTTCAAGCAAAACATTAATCTTATACTCTTTTGTACTGTTGTCTTCTGCAGTTACTACATACGTCATTGGTGAATTGAAATTTTGCGGACCATCAGGGCTTATCGTAGCTAATTCTGATATTTCAATAGTGGGTACAAGATTAGAAATGTCGATTCCGCTTGAAATCGATAGATTTACAACACCTTCATCTTCATTTATTTGTCCAAAAATACTGTCACTCAATGATTCATTATCAGAACTGCTAAAACTAAAACTGATAATAGATTTTTCATTGCTTTTTGAGGTATCATCATCTGAATTGTTATCGTCTTTATCACATGATAGTGGTATTAAAATCAAAAAAACAAGTAAGGACTTCAGTATTTTATTCATAATAATTTTTTAATATTTTCGGTTCCAAATTAAACGAATTTGGTAGTGAATTATTGCTAAGCACAACTTTTATAAATTAGTAGGCAAAGCTTTTGAACACTCAGTAAATTCATAACAGCTATTTATATTGGAATCAATGTTAAATAAATCTGAAAAAACGAACTTCGTTTTAAGTTACTGTTGAGAAATTAAACCTTCGTTAAGCTTGCTGATTGTTTTAAATGAATACCTATGAGAATTCACATTTTTAAAAAAATTACTGCCCTCCTTTTTTTAATACTACCCTTTACCTCTTGCAAAACAAGCCCAACTATATCGGGTACCTTAGAAGGTTTAGAAAAAGAAAACACTAAAATCTACTTAATTCAACCTGAGGACTTACAACATGTGGCAGCTTCTTATTTAGGGAAAGTCATAGACTCCGCCATTGTAAATGCCGATGGTAGTTTTGAGTTCCACAACCCACCAAATACAGAAGAACCGGTTTTATTAGAATTAGCCGTGCAACCTACCAATAAAGCAGGCAATTATTTGATTACAGATAACCCTAACAAGGCGAACTATATGCCTATTGTTTGGCAATTCGGAGAACCGCTTCAAATCGTAGCGCAGTTTGATGAATTTCAAAAAAGTTTTACGATAGAAAATCCTTCAGATTTGAATAACGCTTTGTTAGAGGTAAGAGATATCAAAGCAAAAGCTTACCAAACATATCTTGCCGATACCCATTGGAACGTTGAAGACGGCGATGAATTAATGGCAAAAGAACATGCCGTATTACAATACCAAACAGCGTTGATGGAATTTGCAGAAAGCACTCCGCAATTATTACCTGCGATTGTTGCTTTACGTTGGGTAAGCCCGGAAAACGATTATGAACGAGTTCCGGAATTTTTAGTAGACCAATGCACCAAATGGAAGAAAACACAACCCGATCACCCATGGGTGCAGCAATTGTGTAAAGAAAGCGAACCGAAAAATTTACCGGTATTGACAGGTGATGAATTTCCAAATATTCAATTTCCTTTGATGACAAATGACACGGTGCTTTTAAATGATGTATTGGGAGAAAAATTGACGATTGTAGACTTATGGGCATCTTGGTGTGCGCCTTGCAGAATAGAAAATAGAAAAGTCCTTGCGCCCCTTTATGATGAATACCAAGACCAAGACCAAGGTTTACAAATAATTGCCTATGCCTTAGAAAGTGATGAAAGAAGCTGGAATGCCGCAGCAAAACGCGATGGCGCCGACCGTTGGCTGCAATCATCTGACTTACAAGGAGACGATGCTCCTTTTTTAAAGAAAATACGTGTGCGTACCATTCCTGCGAACTTCATTTTAGATAGTAACGGAGTAGTCATTGCTAAAAATATACATGGTGAAGAATTGATGGATTTGGTGAAAAGTAGTATTGAAAATTAAGCTTAAACTATAATCTAATTAACTATTTCGTTAATAACTTGATTACAACTCCTTTTGTAAGTACTTGCTTTCAATTTTTGAAAGAACGAATTTCGTTATCATCCGCTAAAAGGAATTGAAACTCCCTTTAGCTCACCGTTGGCAACAATTTTGAAATTTCTCAAAAAGTCAAGAATTAATACAAAAATTAAGCAAATATGAATGGACTTGAAAAGCAAAACGGAAGGACAAAAAATGTTTTCCGAATAATATTGGGAATTGGATTTCTAATAAGCTCAATACTTGCGTACGGACAAGAATCGCAAATCCTTCTCAAAACGGACTTTGATGGAAAAGTAACTGAAGGCTCTCTAAAAACGTTAATTGAAAATATCGAAAAAGGAGAAAGTATTAGAATTGGCTGGCAATTAGATTTTAATGAAGATAAAATTCCTGACTTGGAGCATTGGATTGATGGAGAATTCTTGACCATAATGAATGGACACGTATTTAATCAAATCCAACCAATTTATGCGCAAGCACCGATGGTTGAGATTCCGCAAGTTGAAATAAGTAATTCGCCTTTACAATGGACAGCAATTATTGGAACAAACGGTAAATTAAAAAGTAGATATATATATCCAGATATTGAAAAAGAAGAAGATGAGGAAGAACGAAAATATCTGCAAGAGATAACTCAAATAAACGAAAGAATGGTTCAAACCATTTGGGTTAAAAAATAGCTTGCGGGAAAAAACTGTTGCCAACAATACCTAAACGTAATGCGGACTTTAGGGCAAAACCGAAAGGTCTGTATATATTTATAATGTCGCTAAATCTTATGGATTTAGCTTTGGACAAGAAAAAATAAAACTAAACAATAAGCTTTAGCTTCGTGCGCAGACGGAAATTCAACGTTTCCTTACTTCCGCACTACGCTTAGCCGAACCGATAACGAAACCCCAACTAACCCCTATTCTTCTCCTCTATCCATTTACTAATAAACTTTGTAGCAGTTAGAACTCTAGATTGAGCTTTAAATAAAAAAGCTAAGCTTCGTACGTACAGTAAAACTAAAAATTTTCTCTGCTTTCGCACCAAGCTTAGCTTGACAGTTGTGTGAACTATTTCACACAACTAAAAAAATCTTAATTGATTATTTCTTCAACTTCACGAAATAATCAAAGATTTCTGGGACATTTGCACTTGCCATACCTTCATCAAAAGCAGCCTGTAGGCTAGCAGAAGTAGCAGAAGCAACCTTAGATTCTGTACCAAGATCGTCCATCATTTGTACAAAATAACCAAGATCTTTATTCGCATTGGCGATAGAAAAACCTAAATCACTTACATTGTCTACTGCGTAGTTTTTACAAAATTTCATGAACGGTGAATTCGATGGTCCAGAAGACATAATATCAAAAAGTTGTTGTCCGTCTACACCAGCAAGTTTAGCGGCTGCAAAAGCTTGTGACATAGCTACAACAGTAGTCATCCCCATAAAATTATTAATCAACTTAGTCGTATGACCAGCACCTAGAGGTCCTAAATGAAATACATGTTCTCCTTGTACATCTAATATAGGTTTTACCTTTTCAAAGGTATCTTTATCACCGGCAGCCATAATGTTTAGCAATCCGTCTTTTGCATGAGCCGGTGTACGACCAAGTGGAGCATCAATCATACCAGCGCCTTTTGCAGCAAGGTCTTTACCAATTTTTTGCGTAGATGCAGGAATTGATGTTCCAAAATCGATCAAAACAGTACCTTCTTTAATACCTTCAAGAATACCATTTTCACCATAAACGATTTTTTCTACAACAGCAGAAGTCGTTAAACAGAACATTATAATGTCGCTGTTTTCAGCTAATTCTTTTGGAGAAGCAGCTTCTTTAGCATTACCGCGAGCGATAACAGTTGCTACTGCATCTTTGTTAAGGTCCATTACATTTAGTTGGAAACCTCTTTTCTGTAGGTTCTCAACCATGTTGGCGCCCATTAGGCCGAGTCCTATAAATCCGATAGTAGGGTTTTTCATATTTGTTTAATTATTTAGTACAAAGATTTAAATCTGCTAGTTAACATATTTTACTAGTTTAAAAAAGAAACTAAGCAACTATCCTCTATTCTTCTCCTAAATCCATCTGTTCATAAACTTGGGAAACAATTAAATTTCAGTAATTGAAAGAACAGACTTAGTTATCATTTGCATTGAAAGTTTTTATAGGTTCTAAATAATGTACTTCCGAAAATCCAGCATTAAAATTATTAATAGATGTATATACAGGTAAAACCAATATATTTATAGTACCTACGTTTTATACTTATGAAAAAAATTATTCTATTCTTAATACCAGTTCTATTTTTTGTGATTTCTTGTTCTTCAGATTCTTCAGTAGATGCTGAAATAGTAACAGAAACGGAAAGTCCTACAGAAGAAGAGCCTATTGAAAATGAAATTTATTTTACTTTAAATGTTGATGATAATTATTATTCTGAAAATAGCGAATCTTGGTTAGTTGTAAATGATGCCAATAACGGTGATGTTTTAGACTATATCCAAATAGACAATGGAACTTCTGTATCTTTTGAAAAACCTAAGACAAACGGTATTATTGATTATAATATTAGTTTAATTAATGTTCTCAATTATGAAGAAAATACATATATAAGTATTTCAACACATTCTTCTATAAGTGACGGTTCTGTTTGGAATTTAATATCTGGTACTTCAGTAGATTTTACTTCTAGAGGAGATGTTATAGGTGAATTAAAAATTAATGCTAACAATTTTAATTCTCCAGCTTCCTATACTTTATCAAATAAATATGGTTCTACCTTATCAGGTGGTTTTAGTGAAACCACAGTAAATCAGCTTACGAATATTGCCTTTGAGAACATTCCTCTTTATCAAGAAAATCGTTATTTATTTTCCATTTATGATACTTATGGTGATGCAAAATATACATTTTTGGATAACCTAACTGATGGAGCAACTATAAATTTCAATAGTTCAGAATTACATAGCTATGACCAAATTGTACCATTATACTTACCTGATGGAGGAGAATATTTCTGTTCAATTGTTGGCTTTGAAGAAAATCAAGCTTACAATGAAGGAGGTGGTTATCTTTTAAACTTAATGTTACCCTTTGACAATGACAAAATAACTTCAAACAATATCAATCTAGGATATTTAAATACTCTCGATAAGTATATAACTAACTTAAATTACACAAATGGTAATTTCAATTATTTATATTTAAAATATGGTGAAAGACCCCTTGGATTTCAATTAGCGGATATTGAGTATTGGAATGTAGAAGTAACTAATGATGCTGTCAATAATTTTCAATTTAATGGACCTTCATCTAATAGTTTTAACAGACAAAGTCACTATTTTCAATCTTCTGTAGGAACGAAGGATATAGACTATGTGGAAGTGAACTGGCATTTAAATCAAGGAAAGTATTATTACGGATATAATTACGAATTACCTGAGGAAATTTTGAATAAATATCCTGATTTAGAAATTGATAATCTTAATTACGAAGGAAGTTCATTTTATTTACATGAATATAATTACTTAGAATATATTGATGCTAAGTACGAAGAATATAATCCAGATTTTCTTTTAGATAGAGAAATAATTAGTGTAAAAAATTAGATTCAAAATTAAAAATCACACTTTGTTCTTCTCCTCAATCCACTTGCTCATGAATTTGGTAGCAGTCATAGTTTGATGTTGTAATAAAGCTCCCGTAAAGTTTTGAATTCTATGTGTTATTAGCCCTTTTTGAAGCTGATTAATTTTATCAATAAATATGTGCTCTAAATTATGTTTGTTATACAAGGCATTCACTAAAGTTTTTCCTTGATCTTGAGCATTTTGCCAGGTAAGTTCAGTGGTATATAATCTAACAGCAGCTTCCACAAAAGCGGTATGGTCGTTTTCAACGTATCCATTCCAGTCCAGAATGCCGTGCATGCCTTCGGCACCAATAGTTGTGGTAACGCTGGGTGTACCGTTTTGCATAGCTGAAAGTAGTTTACCTTTTATTCCCGCGCCAAAACGTAGCGGAGCTAGACATACTTTTGCCGATTGCATGACTTCATTAACATCTTCTGCCCTACCGTTTACAAGAAATCCGGCTGCAGGGTTATGCATTTCTAGAATTTGTTGTGGCAAATATGCTCCGTAAATATGCAATTTAGCTGCTGGCAATTGTTTACGAATTAAAGGCCATATAATCGATTTTAAGCATTTGACCGCATCAATATTAGGTGCGTGTTTTCCGCCACCTATGAATACAAAATCCGTTCTCTCCTCAAAGGTTTTCCAAATGGTCTTGGTAGTGACTTCGTCAACCATAAAAGGAAGTAACAACAATAGACTTTTATCTATGTTGAGTACATCGGTCAGTAATTCCAGCTCATAGCTAGAAATGATCAAAGAGAGATCGCAGCGATATATACTGGCAATTTCCCGTTTGGTCTTATCATCTGCTAACCAAGCATCCGTAGTAAACGGAATATCTTTTTTAAAGCATTGCTCACGCACATGACGTAGGGAATGTAAATCTTCGGTATCTAATATACGAAGCGCATCAGGGCAGTTTTCCGCAACGCGCCACCCAAATTGCTCTTCGGTCAAAAAACGATCGAACAATACCACATCAGGATTCAGATTTTTTACTAAAACATCAAAAGAACTATCGTTCATTTTGATATCCGCCGTTTGAAAACCAAGAGCTTCTATATTTGCCGAGTAATCGGACTTAGAAGCCGCTGACGCAACGGTAATAGCATAGCCCTGCTTTTTGAACACCTCTAATAATTGCATCATACGTACCCCAGCAGCAGTAGATGCAGGCTCTGGCCATACGAGTGCGATTACGAGAAGGCTTTTATGATGTTCTTTTAAGTACAAAGTCCGAAGTATTAAGTACAAAGTACGGGAAATGGTTATTGGTTGGCAAGTTTTTAGTGCTCAGTATCCGTTGGCAGTGTTCAGTGCTCAGTGTTCAGTTGGATTACGTCTTTGCGAGGAGCTTTTCGCGACGTGGCAATCTGTTCGTTCATTGCTAGAAAGTAGTTTTCAGTGCTCAGTTGCAGTTGGCAGTTTCAGTTTTTAGTGTTTTAGTTTAGTAATAATGTCACTTCGAGTGGCTTTTTAGTTGCCGCATAGCGGAAACTTAAAAGTTGCCTGCCTACCGGCGGGCAGGTATCGAGAACTTTAGTACATGAAAGGGTTCTCGATACCCTCCTACTCGGCGGGCAAGCTAATTTCTCGTGCCTCGAAATTCACTCGAATGGACAAGCAAGGTACAAAGTTCTAAGTATGAAGTATGAAGTACGAAGTATTAAGTGTAAGGTGTCATTTGCAAAGTATTACGTGAGAATTGAGAATTGAGAATATAGAGTATAGAATATAGATTTTTAGGTGTTATAAAATTTAGCAAAGCTAAATTTAACCCAACCATCAACCATCAACCATCAACGGACAACCATCAACGGACAACCATCAACGGACAACCATCAACTAATCACCAGAAACACCAATTTCATCCAACACTACTACCCCATAATCTGTTTGGTCAAAAATAAACTTGATAGAACTTATGGATTCCAGATTAAACTCCGGATTTAAATTAGATAGTGTTTTCATTGGAAAATGGTAGGTCTGTAACTGCACTTCCCAATCATTACCGATCATGTCTTTATCTAAGAACTTAAATTTTGTAAACCTTGTTTTTAAAGGTTTTGTAATGCCTTTAATTTCACTCACTTTTAAGGCGATGGTTTGTCCGTTATTGTCTGTTAATTGCACCGTAAAATCTAGTTGTGGTACTTCCCGTTTATCATCATCATCACTTTTGGCTTCCTTTTGTGCATCGGTCAAATTAACATCTAGCCATTCGTGGTTTCCTGCTCCTAGTGTGAATTGTAAACTAGAGTTTGTTAAAAACGGAATAGAATCATCCGCAGAAAGCATCATTTCATACATTCCCTTATCCGAAGAATTCATTGCATTTTCATAATCCCATCCTAAGATAACCGCATTGTTTTCTTGGCTACCTTCATCGCGCGTGGGTAGGTTTTCTTCTTTCCATAAGGCAATGTTGGTCGCTTGTATTTTTGTGGCATCTATTGCCGTGGTAATATCCAAATCATCTTCAAAATTGGCAATGGCATGAAAATTAGAGGATTCAAAAGAAGTAAGGTAATGCTCAACCGGCAACCACTGTTTTGCTACCGAAACATTTTTGAACACTGAGCGAAACTCTTGATGGTCTTTTAATGAAGCTTCAGCAAATGCACTGATGAATACCTTTGCGGCTTCTTGTTGCTGTTCTTCTTTCAATAGCGGGTTCAAATTCAACAACCACTTTGAAGGAGCGCCAAAATCTGAATTTCCCCAAGTGGAATTAAATTGCCCGTGATTGGCGTGGTGAATATACACTCCCGATTTAAATCGAGAGATAGAATCCGTATACTGCAAACGTCGGTAAGGTCGCATTCCCCAGAAGCTCACTTCATCGGAATCATAAGAACCTTGTATACTCAAGAAATTTATATTATTCAATACTATTTTACGGTCATATCTATAATCTGTAGGTGCCAATGCCACTACCCCTTTAATATTAAAATTGAAATCGAATTTCTCACTAGCCTGATCAGGAAAATAAGGTAACGGA
The DNA here is from genome assembly GCF_000744105.1 of Maribacter forsetii DSM 18668. Taxonomy (NCBI): domain Bacteria; kingdom Pseudomonadati; phylum Bacteroidota; class Flavobacteriia; order Flavobacteriales; family Flavobacteriaceae; genus Maribacter; species Maribacter forsetii. The sequence continues at coordinate 2,326,560 of NZ_JQLH01000001.1, read as the reverse complement.
TTATAAGCCGCAGCAATAGAAACCGCTTCGCCACCACGAGAATGTCCGACGAGCATGATATTCTCCATGTCTACTTTTTGCGCTAGTTCGTGATTATCTTCATTGTTCCAGTTTCTCCATTGTTCTAAATGCTTTAATAGCAACCATGCTCGGGCAGGCATTTCTTTTCCTCTGAAATCACCCGACCAATGTCCGTTTAAAAAATTCTCATCGACCGACACTGCTATTATTCCCCTACTGGCCAACAGATTTCCCAGATAGCCATAACCATCATCAGAATAATCGATCATACTATGATTACCGTGCACAATTAGGGTCAATGGAAATGGTCCGTCACCTTTGGGCATATACACCCTACCATTTAAAGGAAAATTTTCTGCACCGAAACCCCAATAGCTTTCGCGCCATTTCTTCTTTTTATCTTTCCAATCGGGTATCAGCCAGGTGCCATCTACAGTATTCGTTTTATAGGTCACGCCAGTGGAAAATTCTTCGCGTTGCTCATCTGTACCGTTACCATACGTAAATGTTTGTACAGAAAACGGACCGGCAGCTGCAGGGTTCTGTAATGGTTCAGTATCCGGAGGAAAAGAATCTTCTTGAGCAAAAGCTAGTGGAATCTCACTCTCATAAGGGTCAGCTCCAGAACTTGCCAATTCATAAAATATGTAAACAGCACTAAGAGCCATCACAATCAAGAAAAAGCTTGACAAGAAATTTCTTTTCTTTTGAAATCGATATACCGCTATACATAATAAGATACCCAATGCAATTACGCCACTATAAAATAGCGTAGGCCAACCAAAGCCAAAATATTTAAGCACAGTAAAAACGAAAATAGCGCTGAGAACAGCAGTAATCGTTTGTAAAGAAATTTGCTTCAACCCTTTGCCCAGTACATTAAACACTGCGTACGTGACAGCGTGAATTAAAACACCTATAACTATGGCGATAAACATCATTATAATAGGATGCCAACCTGTGAGAAAGTGATAGCCAGTAATACCGAAAAAAAGAATTGTTAAGAATAAGGTGAGGGAAAATAAGCGGTTTTTCATTAGTTGAGAGCGTTGTAGTTGTTCAAGCTCTTGAATTTAACCAACTTCTTTGAATATTGATAATGCATAGTACATTTTTCAACATCCTATAAAATAGCTATCGGTAGATTATAGAATCAATAATTACATCGATCCTAAATCATAATCTGCAACTACTGCGAAAACCTACATTTTTGCAGCGAACAGCTTAGAAATTTTTGAACGCAATTTGCGCTCATAATCTTCCTCTAGCCATTCTTTATAATTTTTGGTGTTGTTCATGATACAATACGAATATTGACGCACACGGTACTTGATTTCTTCTTTCAGTTTTTTAGCTAGAATACGAGCATCAAAAACATCTTCAGAATTCTCTACACAAATTTTTGCATGCTGCTCTATACTTTTCTCCAGTACCAATTTGGATTTTTCTCCATTGGCAAAACTTTTCTTGTATTCCGCTTTAATGTCAAAATCGATATCGGTAGAATTCGCAAATTCCGCCCGTAGATCTGCCGGCATTTCATAGACAAACTCTCGTTCTATCTCTTCATCGTTCTTAATATTCTCCAGGTAGAAATCGGGAAAATGGAAAATCTCTTGCCAGTCGATACCTGCATTCCACAGTCCAAAACGGGCAACATTGTTACCCATATCAATAACATTGAATTCTTGCTTTTGAGGTAGGTATCTAGAACCACGACCGATCATTTGAAAATAAAGGGTAAGCGAACGAGTAGCTCTATTTAGAATAATAGTTTCTACGCTAGGCTCATCAAAACCCGTAGTCAATATACTAACCGATGTTAAAATGGCATCGGGTGTTTCTTTAAACCATTTAAGAATCTCTTTTCGCTCTGCGGCATTATTCTTATTATCTAGATGACGAATATTATAACCCGCTTTTCTAAAGGTTTCACAAACGTATCTAGACGTATTTATACCATTATTAAAAATTAAGGTCTTGGTACCTTTTGCAATTTCATTATAGGCAGAAACCAACTTGTTGAGCATACTGTGGTTACCGTAAAGCTCATCAGAAGACTTTACCGTATAGTCACCACTAATACCCAATTTTAATGTTTGTAGGCTAACATCATAATTATACATGTTTGCCTTAGCCAAGAATTTTTTTTGAATCAAGGATTCTATAGACTCCCCCACAATCAACTTTTTATAGTTGTCTTTCATGGGAAGCTTAATATTGGAGCTTAACGGGGTTGCGGTTACCCCAAGGATTACAGAATTCTCAAAAAACTTAAAAAGTTTACGGAAAGAATTGTAATGCGCCTCATCGATAATAACGAGCCCTATATTATTGATTTCAACCTTTTCTTCTTGTAACCTATTATTAAGTGTTTCTACCATGGCAACAAAACACATGAACTCATCTTGGTCTTGCCACTCCTTTACCTCACTATTTATTATTTTGTTCTTTACTCCAAAACCGTTCAACATTCTAGAAGTCTGCTGACTTAGTTCTATACGGTGCGTAAGTACAATGACCTTTTTATTAGTCTTTGCAATATAGCGTTTGGCAATTTCAGAAAACACCACGGTTTTACCACCACCGGTAGGTAATTGGTACAACAGGTTAGAATTATCGCCATTCTCCTCTAAATACTTAAATATGGAATGCAGATCCTCCTCTTGATAATCGTACAGGGTTTTCTCAGTAGTCTCGTTTTGTAGCTTCAAAAGGTTTGTAGGCGTTTATTTATGTTAATATTGCAAAAACCTTATAAAATTATGAGATTTTTATGGGTCTAGGAAATAAAAAACTTGAAAAAACAATTTTAGTATCCCTTGTCAGAATCTACTAAATTTTGCAATTTTTCTCCTGAACTTAACCTTTTGTAATTTTCTATGATCTGTGGAATAACTGAATTGGTATCTGAAACACTAGCGTAATGCGGAGTCATGTGTACCTTTTTATGATTCCAAAACGGATGACTTTTAGGTAAAGGTTCCGTATGATATACATCTAAGCAAGCACCCGATAAATGTCCGGAATCTAGCAAGGCAATTAAATCATCATCTACCATATGACCACCACGGGCAACATTAATAACAAATGCATTCTTAGGCAGCTGAGATAAAAGTTCTTTATTTAGAATACCCTCCGTTGCGGGAGTCAATGGTAATAGGCATACCAATATATTTGTAGCATTTAGAAATTCTTTTTGTTCCTCTGCCCCAGCAAATGTTTGTACGCCTTCAATATCTTTTTTACTCCTACTCCAACCTTGTACATTAAAATTAAAAGAAGAAAGATCACTTGCAGTAAGCGCGCCCAATTCACCAAGACCTAAAATACCTATGGTAACATCTTTAATGCGCATGTACTGTTTGGGTTCCCAAACATGAGATACTTGATCTAACTTATATATATTTAAATTTTTTAGATGTGCCAGAATAACCGCTAGCACATGTTCAGACATATCACTAGCAAGGTACGGATCAACAATACGTGTAATAGGTATGTTCTTAGGACGCGTATCATCTTCAAAGATATAATCCACACCAGCACCTGCGGAAGCAATACATTTTAGATTGGGATAATCAGCCAATGATCCCTTAGGGTGTTTCCAGATAACCGCCATGGAGATTTCCTCTTTTGGGTGCTCCTCAAGATAGCTGTATACTTTTACAGAAGTATCAGCATTCTGTAAGGCATTTTTCCAAAGGTCAATTCTATCATCTTGTCGTATTACTACTATTGCCATAAGCTAATCTATAATATCCAATGCCTTTGAGAATTCGTCTTCAAAAAGCCATTTTTGATTCTGGGTTTCTGTGTAAATTTTTAGGATACGCTCTCTAAATTCCGGAAAAATTCCTTGGACGGTAGAAAACTGTATCACTTCATTAAATGAATTGAGCATACTTCTGTAGAAGGAGTCTGGCACGTTCTTCTCCATAGAAAAGGTCTGTGCAATTTCTAGGTTATAGCACATTACATCAGCAATAAAATGAGGATCTACCCCTAGTTTTATAAAATGCTTAATAAATTTCTGAGCTACGGAACGCCTTGCTTTTGGTCTTCTGCGCTTTAGCGGAAAATATTCGTTGGATATTTTTGCTTTGGCATCTTGTACCAACTTATCCTCTTTGGGGTTGAAGGCAAAATCATAATAGGTTTTTACGGCAGGAAATTTTTCGTACAGCTCTAGTATTTGCTCTTCAAGCGCTTTTTTAGGAAGCTTGGATATATAAGTTTTTAATGCCCGTTTACTCATAAAAATTTAGTGTCTATATTCAAAAATAAGCTTTACAAAAACAATTGCCTAAAAGCTTAAATCTTTGTTAAAGCTAATAAATGCTGTAGAAGTATAGTCAAATTCATTAGGAAAATTGAATTAATTGCACTATACTGTAAACTTGTACAACTTCTAAATTCGAAACAAACATATGAGGCAACTAAAGATTATCAAGCAGGTAACGAATCGTGAATCGAAATCCCTAGATAAATACTTGCAAGATATCAGTAAAATTGATTTGATTACAGCGAATGAAGAGGTAGAATTAGCGCAGAAGATTCGAGAAGGTAGTCAAGCAGCTTTGGAAAAATTAACAACAGCGAACTTAAGATTCGTAGTTTCCGTAGCAAAACAGTACCAAAATCAAGGTCTTAAATTACCGGATTTAATTAATGAAGGAAATTTAGGATTAGTTAAAGCAGCAAAAAGATTTGATGAAACTAGAGGATTTAAGTTTATATCCTATGCCGTTTGGTGGATCAGACAATCTATACTACAAGCTTTAGCAGAACAATCTAGAGTTGTTCGTTTACCATTGAACAAAATTGGATCGATCAATAAGATCAAAAAGACATTTTCTTATTTAGAGCAGGCTCACGAACGTCCGCCTTCTCCAGAAGAAATTGCAAAAGAATTGGAAATGACGGTTTCTGAAGTGAAGCAATCACTTAAGAATTCAGGTAGACATGTATCTATGGATGCACCATTACGTGAAGGTGAAGATTCTAACCTATATGACGTTTTACGTTCAGGTGAATCTCCAAGACCGGATAATATTTTATTACAGCAGTCATTAAATACTGAAATTAATAGAGCATTAGATACCTTGTCTCCTAGAGAGGCAGATGTTGTTAAGCTTTATTACGGTATTGGTGATCAACAATCAATGACTTTGGCAGAAATTGGTCAAACGTTCGATTTAACAAGAGAGCGTGTTAGACAAATTCGTGAAAAAGCAATACGTAAATTACGTCATGCTTCTAGAAGCAAGTTGCTTAAGACTTATTTAGGCTAAACATTTGTACTGTTTTAAAAAAAGAAAGCGCCCGTAAAAACGGGCGCTTTCTTTTTATCTAATGTTGTGGAACACTAAGAATAAGTTAACTTGTTAATATTAAAGTTTACGAGGATACTATTAAGATCCTGAATAAAATTTTGATACGATGAGAAATCTTGATTTTGATGTGCCATGGGATTATTTTTTTAGGTTTCGGTTTTGGTTGACTTACATATAGTCCAACTCAGCTAATTCGTTGATACTAAGAATTTCGTTTAAATCTTGAAGAAAAACTAAGTATTCTTCTCCGTAGGTGTCGTAAAGCATATTCTAGTAGGTTTAAAAGTTAATCTTGATTTGGGTAATTATATCTTGAAGTAAATATATACCGATGTTGAGATTGTGACAACAAATTGTGGTGAACCAATTTAAAACTGTTGTAAAACATACACAAATGTGTTGTTTAGGGTTAATAAACTGGAAACACTAGGTTTTATAGGGGTTCAGAGGAGTGTATTTCATCCTATTTATTGGTATTTTAACGATATAAACTTTTAAATAGACTTATTCACAGACAGTTACAAGATAAAATCATACATAAAAAGCTCAAATAGTTTTTAAATTAAGGTTATAAATGTTTTAATTTTTCTTAAACATATAATGTATCGTGCCACCATACATATTGAATTATACCTTTACAATACACTATCTATATATCCGTTTTCATAGTAACCTTATTAGTATAACTTTGATAAAGTTGAAAAATATAATTTGATGAAGAGATTCTCCCCTATCCTTTTAAGCTATAAAATGGTTTTACTATTAGTTATCCTTTTTGTAGGAAGGCCGGTAAATGCAGCTAGTATAGTTTCTTTAACTTCTTCTACTCAAAATTCAGAGTCGATAGCATTAGTATTAAATAGTCATAGTTTTAATACACATGAACGCAGCACTTTTACCTACGCCTCACAAACCGAAGCCATAGAACGTGGTTTAACCATTGTTCATTTACAAGCAGATAATAAGTTTGAGTTCAAAACTTTTGATACGTATGGTAATAAAGAACATGTACAGGCATTTGTAGAAGTACTATCTAAAATGATAGACGCTAATGCTGTATTCGCCATATTGGCACATGATAGTGCAGCAGCACAATTAACAGGATTTGAAAAACAATTGAACCAATTGGGTTTTGTTCACTTAAGTAATCTAAAGGGAAGACAAGCTTACACCATGCACAATATTAATGGTGTTATTACTGAACAGGTAAATGATAATTCAATAACAGAATCGATAACCATCAATAACATTATTGATAAGAAGGAAGTTTATTTTCCAAGAGAAGTCTATGAATTTGAATCTAGTATAGATAGATACATTGCCCATGCAGGCGGTGAGATCAACGGAGTAAAATCTACCAACTCTAAACATGCATTAGATGAAAATTATAAAAAGGGATTCCGCAATTTTGAATTGGACATCATTGAAACATCCGACGGAAAACTGGTAGCGGCACATGATTGGAATATGTGGGCACGTTTTACGGATTATACGGGAAGCTTACCCCCTACCCACGCCCAATTCATGAAGCAAAAAATATATGGCGATTACACTACCTTAGATATGGATGCTATCAATACTTGGTTCAAAAATCACCCAGACGCTACATTGATTACAGATAAGGTAAACAATCCTATAGCCTTTGCTGACGCCTTTGTAGATAAAGATCGTCTAATTATGGAACTATTTAGTATTATGGCAGTAGAGAAAGCATCTGAGCATGGTATACATACCATGATTTCCCAAGAACCGCTATTAACTATAAAAGGAGATAAAGTAAATTTTCTTAAAGTTAACAACGTGAAGCATGTTGCGGTATCTAGAAGGATACTATCTAGTCAAAAGAAATTGATGCTACAATTAAGAGACGCAGGAATTAAAGTATATGTCTTCAACGTAAATTTCGATGCCGGTAAAGATGAACAATATGTATATGACAATGAATTAGGATTGGTATACGGAATGTATGCCGATAAATGGATACCAGCTATGCAGTCTAAAAATTAAACTGATAGGTTAATCCTGCGGATATAGAGTAAAAATAACTGCCTGGGTCAAAAGATTGTTCTTGTCGCAAAACACCCACATTAGTTCTGTAAGCACTTAGGTTATTCTTACTGGTAAATTGATATTCAAAACTTAATCGTTGCGATTCTATATACAATAATGTTTCTGCCAACAATTGATCTCCTGATGTAAACTGTCTTAATTCTGGTGAAAAACCTACACCTACATTTAAACCCATATAGTTCTTGGCATCCTTTAAATATTTACGCACCAACAAGTTTCCAGATACGTTAGTCAGATTATCAGACTCAGGTGTTATATAGGAGCGCAAAGAGAAATAATAATTGCCCGTGTAATACCCCAAAGAGTTGGTAATAGATTTGACATCTTTAGTCGCAAAGTTTATAAACCTACCTCCCGCAGAAAATTCAATTCCGCTTTTATGGTTGTAATACACATCGCCACCCACCTTGTGATCAGGGTACAAATCTGATTGCGAATACCCATAATTAAGATAGGCATAAAATCCTTTGGCAATTTTAGGATATAAATCTAAGTCTAGCTGAATACCATTTTTACCTACTCTATTGCTATTGTTTATTCTTGGAATAATGGATCCAAATGACGTTTGTCTTTTATAAGAAATACTAGAGGTTGTAATTGGATCAAAACGCTTATCAAAAAATGTAACAGCACTATTGACCATAACAGTATTTTTTAGTTTCTCTTCGGTTACGGGCGTTTTATGTACATTGTCAATTTCTGTTATATTACTTTCTTTACTAGCAGCAGGTGATTTCTTAGCATCTCTAAACTTGTTACTGATCGTACTACTTACATTAAACCAACCATCAGAATCGTATGTAATACCATTTACTCCATCCGTAGCTACAGTCTGTAATCTTGTTAATTCTTTGTCATTTTTAATATGCATCAATGCTTTATTTGAAAGACCTAATGCAGTCGCATAGTTCTTAGCATATAATTCATTTTTGACTGCAGAAATCCATGCCTCTCTGTTCGTTTTGCTTTTAGACAAAATACCATTGAACTCCGATCTTGCCAAATCATAATCACCTCTCCAGCTTAACGTACTTGCCCATAATATAGAAATATCTTCATCTACAGCAGGCTTGTTCATCATTAAATAAAGCATATTATGTGCTGTATTGGTTTTGCCTTCATACGCCAAAGCATATGCCGTATCAAAATTACCCGCAGTATCTTGACTACTAACACGAAAAATTCCGGCTACAAGAAACAAAAGAATGATATTTAAATACGTTTTTCTCATTATTTACTGAATGCAATGGTTTTAGCAGGTTCTTTTTGTGCTGCCTTATGAACCTTGATACCGGCATGTCTGGCAATTGTTCTCGCCCTTGAAATTTTATCTGCAATTTCATTAGCACTAGAACTATTTGCTTGTACCTTATCAATTAGCTCTAAACCTTCTTTCAGTTTATCAGACCAATAATAAACATCAAAAAGCGCAGCATAAGAATCTATATAATTCGGATTAATAGAAATACACTCTTGTAATATTTCGGCTGCTTTTTCATGGTTTCCTTTCCATGAATTCACCCTTCCCATTAAGATTTTCGTGTCTATATGACTAGGTGCACCAGAAAGATTATAGCGGCATAGCAACAAAGCTTTGTCCCATTTTTTATTCCATGCTAAATCCCTCGCCTTAAAATAACCCTTATCAGAATCTTTACCATCATAAACACTGTTCAACCAAACTGTTTCACTATCCGTAAAAAGTTCTTTTTGAATCGTAAAAATTGCCAAACTATCAGGAATTATCTTGTTCTCTGTAGTCACATAATGGTTCACAGATTTAAATCTTTCTAAAGTAGTTTCAATAGCGCCACCACCAAACGTAGAACTAATGTTCATATCTTCATCTAGCTCCATGATATCACCATCGGTATATAATTTTTCTTTACTGATATATTCTTTTAACTCATTTTTATTACGCATTAAGGGAATATTCTTGGTAGATCTAAATGCAGTTTCCATATCCAGTGCGCCACCCATCCAAGCTACTTTTTTAGGCATTTTTAATTCGTATGAATTTGAGAGTAATGCAAGTATAGAAGGGGTTACATCAAAATGAGAAGAAATAGAACTCATTTTACGGGTTGTTTTCAACATTGGGCTGTACATGATCATAGGAACATGAAAGCGACTAATATTATTACGTTGCGGAATTGGAATTAGCCTGTGGTCACCAGTTATTATGAAAATGGTATTCTCATAATTAGGTAGTGCCTTATAAGATTCCATAAACCATTTTATGGCGTCATCTGTATACAATAAGGTTGCAAAAACATTATCGTTCTTTTTAACTATTTTCTCTACTCTAGAGTCAAAATCACCTTTAGACAATATGTTTTTCACCTGATTTTCAAAAAAATCTTGATTTGGCGGAATAAAAGGTTCGTGCGTACTTATAGTCATATACACCTCTAGTCTTGGTTTATTTACCTCTCTAGGAAGACTAATACTTTTTTTAAATAATTCCATATCTGGGTAACCCCAAGATGATCCCGCAGCATCTTCTGCCTGCTGTTGGTAATTAATACCAAATCCGGATTTATCCAATACAAAATCTAAATTCTCACTTCTTAAAAATCTATCTACCTTATCAAAAGAACTATTGGTTCCCTGATAAAAAGAAGTATGATACCCATTGTTTTTAAGCACGCTGAACATGGTTAATTTATTAGGGTACTCTTCCAACTCCATGAATCCGCTTTTACCAAAGGGTAATGAACCTAATAAAGACGGTAATACCCCAAAAGTTCTACCAGTATTGCTCAAGAAGTTTTCCCAGTATAATGATTTGGTGGTAAGGGAATCTAAATATGGAGTAAACCCTCCAAACTCGGCTCCTTCACCCACAAAATCCCTACCCAAACCTTCAACCATTACAAAAACGATATTTGGTTTTTCTTCTTTTAACTCAAAATAATCACCCAGTACATTCTCTATATTAGGACCTTGCACCAAAGGATATTCTTCTGTTGACGTGTATGAATTATCTTCAGTACTTGTATTATACACATTGACTGCCAGATACTGTACTTTATTCTGATTAATTGGTTTACCATCGGTAAATACAGAAGCCATAAAAAGGCTGAACAACACAATGGTAAACGGATACATCTTACTAATTCTATGATAGAATTTAGAAGTAATTCTATAGAGTCCTAAAAAGAGACCTACTAGTATAATTGAAGCAATAAGCAGATAAACCGAAATCATAAAACCACCAGAGTTAGCTACGGTGATTTTCATATCAGCATAGCTATACCCTAAAATATCTGAACCTAAAGGCACTAAAGTTGTGCAGTAATATGCCGTGAGAACAGCTTCAAAAACAAGTATTAAACTTAATAGCCCGAAAACAAGATTAAAACCAAATTTAGAGCGCAAATTTTCCCAAAAATTAAAAGGAAATACCATTACAATACCCATTAAGGCAGTAAAGCCTATTTGGTGTACAAGGGCCTTTAAAAAACTAACGGTAAAAATACTATCAATAACACCTTTATAATATAGCATACCATATTGAAAAAACGTTAACACAAACAAACATCCAAAAAAGGATATCATAAGCCGTGTATACTGCTTTAAAGAATATCTATCTATACTACTTGTGTTCATTACTTCTAAGGTGCTTTTGCAAAACCTTTTCTAACTTGGGATCCCCAACCAGAATTTATTTTGAATAATTTTTTATAGTTACCCCTTACTGCAGCATATACTATAATAGGGTGAAAAATGAATGGCTCTAAAATAGCCAAGCCCATTAAAATTAAAATGTCTTTTGTCTTTCTGTACTGGTTGTATGAATACACATCCCATAAAATGGCATAAAAAGAAATCATGATCGAGAACAGAAAAATGGCCAAGGTTATCATGAAAAAGAATTCCCAATTCAGAATACCCAAATAAGCAAAGAGCAAAATTGTAAAAAAGCCGAAAAACTCCAATAACGGAGAAAGCCATTCATAGAAAAACCAATACGGATAGCTCAATAAGCCCAGCCTACCATACTTAGAATTGAACAACATATCTTTGTGCTTGAACAATGTTTCTAGATTACCACGAGCCCAACGATCTCTTTGGTTCACTAGTATTTTAAGATCCTCAGGAACTTCTGTCCAACATAACGGATCTGGTATATATTCTATGGTATAAGGTTCTTTTCTGTCATGCATGTATCTACGCATTTTAAAAACGATTTCCATATCCTCACCAACAGTATCTGTATCATAACCACCTACTGCCAATGCTATTTCGCGTTCAAAAAAACCAAATGCCCCAGAGATTATAAGTAAGCTATCTATTCTACCCCATGCCATTCTTCCCAAAATAAAAGAACGGGTATATTCTAACAATTGAAATCTTGCCAACCAATTTGTAGGCAACTTAATTTCTTCTAACTGACCACCTTGAATAATACAAGAGTTGGCCACACGAATAACACCACCAACGGCGATTACCCTTTTTTGTGAACGCTGAAAAAATGACTTGACCACATGTAACAAAGCATCTGGTTGCAAAAGACAATCAACATCTATACACCCAACATATTTACTGGTAGATAGGGAAACGCCTGCATTTAAAGCATCTGACTTACCACCGTTCATTTTATCGATAACGGTTAACTTTTCAAAAGCCCTGTTTTTTGATTTATAGATACCACGTACCGGTTTTGATTTCCAATCTGGATCCATATCAACATCTATCTTCTCCAGGTCATAAGATTCTATCAGTTTCTGTAACGTATCATCTTTACTACCATCATTAACCACCATAACGTCATAATTGACATATTGAAGCGACAATAATGAGCGAATGTTTTCTACAATAGTCAATCCTTCATTATAGGCAGGTGCAATTATGGTAATTGTAGGCGCTAATGGAGAAGCCATTATTTTGGAAATGTCCGTAAAGCTGTTCTTATTTCTATAATGAAGTGAATTTCTGGTGGAGAAATAAGCCATTAGAGAAAATAGAACAAACAGAATTATGGTAAACATAAAGAATACAAAATTGATGTATTCCAATACCACACCAAATAGCTCACTATCCATTTATCTTATTGTATAAAGAGTTGGACATGGAACATAACTGATCAAACAATGTAGAACCATTTTGGTTGGATACTATTTTCTTCTGATCTGTAGGCTCATTTAATTCTAGTTCAAAGTCTAGATTAAAAATAGAGTCTTCTTCTAATGATAAAACAGGAGTAGCTAAACTAACAGTCAATTGATTTTTAATATGCTCTAAAACTTCAGTAGCTTTTTCAACAAGTGATTTTGATTCGGTTTCTAGAATACTTTCAAGCAACTGAATTTCTTTCTCGTCACCTACAATCATAATTTCATCTAACAACATCAGTTTTGTTTCATTATCTGCCAAATGATAAACATCGGTGAACACGCTTTCGGCAAGATCATTATCCTCTGAAAATAACTCGCTAGGTCTAGGTGATTGGTAAGAAAATTTTTGAATTAGCTCGTTGGCTCTATCTATAACCACATCAGAACTATTTTCTTCAATAATTTGGTATAACATTATGAGTTCACGACAGTCACCCAATTCTGATATGTTTTCTAATAATACCATAGCATCAAGCTCTTCTTGACGCATAAAATTAGGAGCGAAAGAAATAGCATCATTTTCAAACAAGATCATTGTTTGTTCGGCATCGGCATCTGTTATGACAACTTCATTCTGAACATTGTCATCATCCGCATTCATTGAAGTCCAATCAATTTCATTAATCGACATTTCCGAACCATATTCAGTGTTTGTTACGTTTTTTTCTATTTGCTCTTCTTCTTGAACAACTACATCGTTCAAAATAAATATAGGCTCAAACTCTTCTTGTTCATCAGGTAAGTCTTCATATTTAACTAAAGCTTTGTCAACTACCAAAGGAATAAAATCAAAAGAAAGTTCTTCTTCCAATTGTTCTTCATGTTCTATTTCAGTTGTATTTTCAATTTCTTCAGTAGTCTCCACTGTACTTTTCGCTATAAATTCTTCACTTTTAATGTGAGGCAAAAAGCTTAAATCTATATCATTTATTGAGTTTACCTTATTTAAATCTAATGGTTGTACTTCTGCTTCCAAATCTATTTCCTCTAAAAGAGCTTCTTCTTCAACCAACGCTACTTCAGGTATAATTTCTTCAACTTGTTCAACCAAAAACTTGTCATCTTCAGCAGGTAATATTTTAGTTGAGTTTTCAAGAACAACGGCATCAACATCAATTTCTATATCAGTAGAAATCTCATCAATAGCATCGTGTAAGGGCATTTCTTCAAGAACGTCCATTACTTTATTTTCAGACTCTTGCTTTAAATCATCTAAAACAATATCATAAAAATCTGGTTTTGCTATATTCTTGGTAGGTAATATTCTTTCTGGATCAATTCTATTGAGTGTACTTATGACTTTACCTTTAATATTAAAATTACGTTCGGTTAGCTGTAAATTTTCTAGAAAAGAAACCTCTTCAATTGATCCTAACTCGCCGATAGCATCTAAAATGGCAATTTTAATGTCATGACTTGCTTTTGTATACACTAATTTTAATGTTTGTAATGCACTTACAAAATGAAAATCTTTAATACATTCAATGGCCTCTGCCTGTATATCTCGGTTCTTATGTTTTAATAGTGTTATTATCGACTTCTCTGCATCATTTTGACTATAATACTTAATTAAACGTAAAGAAAATAGCACTACATGTGCATTAGTAGATGTTAACCACAGTCCAAACTGAGGCGGAATGTAATTTGGTTTATGCCTAAGTACATCTAATAACTTAAGTTGTTGCCATTCTGCAATTTTATACTTTGTATTATCAAGAAAGTATTTAATTCCTTCTTCTTTAAGGTTAACTACGGCAATTTCCGCCTGTTTACGAATAGTACTTTGTCTATGGTTTATGAATTTTATGATTAAGCCGTATGAATCTTCTACTTCCATAGTAGTCAATTCTAAAATTCCGCTAGAAACAACTTGCCACTTACTGCTACCTAGCTTTTCATAAGCCTTATGATGTAACCCTAAATCTTTATATAAATCTATAAGAACTGTTTGTGAGTTGCCTGATAAATCTTTTCGTAAGTCGAGCAAAACTTCGGTTAATACATCTCGATCAAAATTATTTTTGATCAATTCTCTAATCTGAACTTTAAGATTTAGATAGTTCATTTTTTCCTCCTTAGTATTTGAATCCTCATAGAATAGAAATTCATTGATCATTGGGGAAAACTCTAACTTCTTATCTTTAGTACGACTGTTGTTAGCTGTAATTTTGTTTCTAATAATGAAAACCCCAACAAAGTAAATTACTGCCAATACAAAAAACAGTATGGTCAGCCACCACAGATATTCCAAATTGAATTCTGGTGCGGTTATCAGCGGTATTTTAATTTGATTAGGGGGAATCAACAAATTATAATGTTTATTTACTTATTTCTCTTGCTATACGTACTAATAATTCTGTTGGACTAACTGGTTTGGTGATAAAATCATTTGCTCCTAATTCAAAAGCAGTTAAAACATTCTGTTCATTACCTGCAGATGAAATAATTATTATAGGAGTGTTAGATTTAAGATCATTACGTACATAATCAATAAGCTCTATACCAGAACAATATGGCATCATAATATCGCTCACAATAATGTCTGGCATATTATTTTTCAAATATTCTTTAACATCTTTTCCGTTAGGTGAATGATGTACTGCATAGCCTCCTTTTTTCAGCCTAAAATTTAATAAAGAGGCTAAAAGTTGGTCATCATCTGCTAATAGTACACGTTTACTCATATTACTCCTTATTGATTAATTCTAGGTTCTTGTTTAAATTATCCTCCAACAATGGATAATCTTTCAAGAAAACTTCATATAACTCTTTTACCTTATCAGGTTGATTAGTTTTGCAACTGCTTTCCAGCTCAACAATCAATTTTCGCATACCATCTGCCTTTATCATTGCAAAACCGGCTTTAAGCTTATGAGCGGACAAGGCTATTTCTTTTAGGTTTTGCGTCTTTAAATGAATTTTAACATTACCAATAAATTCAATAGCATTTAATTTAAACAACTTTACCAGTTCATTTAACATATCAACTTCTCCAAAACAATCTTTCCACAAATGCTGTAGATCAATCACCGTTGTTTCTTTAGGTTCTATCATAGGTTTTTGTAATATTGATGAGAAATCTATTGGTTCATGTTTAATGTCTTTATTTGTAAGAATGATATTCAACAAATCATCCAGTGTATAAGGTTTCAATAAAAAATCATTGATTTCTATTTCTTTACACTTTTTGCTATCCTGTTCTGTGAAATCTGCACTAAAAGCAATTATAGGCACTGAGCTTACTTTGGCATTTTTATGATCTCTTATGGTCTTGGACACTTCAAATCCATTGAGACCGGGCATTTTTAGATCCATCAGAATTAGGTCAATTTTTCTCGAAGACAGCAAATACAGACCTTTATCCAGATCAATATCGGCATGAACGGTACAACCCCATTGCGTCAATTGCTCAACAATTAAATGCTCGTTCATTTTATTATCTTCAAATACCAATATTTCGGTACCTGCCAATAATTTGCTGTATTTATTATTAGGAGTTTTTTTTAATTTCTTTAAGGGTGATTTAGCTGTGGTACCTATGGTATATGGCATTCTAAAGCGTACCGTTGTACCACTACCAACAGTGCTATCAATTTCTATTTCACCGTTTAACTTATTTATAATTTCTTTGGTAATCGTTAATCCAAGTCCGGTACCTCCATATTTTTTAGAGGTATCATCTTCCGCCTGTGTATAATCGTTGAATATGGTGTTTATTTTTTCTTGAGATATACCTATACCAGTATCTGCAACAGAAAATTCTATAAGAAAATCATTGTTTTTTCTTTGTTTGGTGAAAACCTCTAATTTTATATAACCTCGTTCAACAAATTTTACAGAGTTTCCTAAAAGATTTAATAGAATCTGAGATAATTTAGATGGGTCTCCCTTTACTATTTTAGGTACGTCTTCATCAATATCTATCAACAATTCAATTTTGCGATCTACTATTAATGTTTCGCATAAAAACATCACATCTTTCAGTAAACTATGTAAATTAAAGTCTACGGTCTCAAAATTGTTATTACCCGAAGATATTTTAGAATAATCTAAAACTTCATTGATGAGTTTTAAAAGTGTATTAGATGCAAACTGTATAGCCGCTACTTTTTTATGCTGACCTTGAGTTAGCTTTTCTTCATTTAAAAGATTGGCAAAACCAATGATACTATTTAAAGGCGTACGTATCTCATGACTAACATGAGCTATAAACTGTTTTTCTGAAACCTCTTTTTTATCGGCAGCAACGACACCTACTTTCTTTGGCGAAATCTGTGTTGATTTTGGGGTGTAAATATGTTTTTCTAAGCTAGACCTAAATGCGTTATAAGTATCTTTTAATTCTCTAGCATCTTTAGTATTTAATTCCGTGAAAGAGAACTCATCTACTGTTCGTTCTATTTGAGATAATTGACCAAGTAAATCCTTAGATTTTGAAATTGCCATAAATAGGTATTCTTTAGTTTAAAAAGCTTGTTACTGATTATTACCTAAAAATGCATCAATACAGCTGTGTGAACAATAAAAAGTTCTCAAAGGGTGGTTATTTGTTGTGAATACACTTAAATTGTAGGTTATAAACTTACTATATGAAACAGCTTATCTATTTTTTATGCTTTACAGCTATTATTTCTTGTGGAGAGAAAAAAGAAAAAATTGAAGAAACCACATTAGAAAAAGCACACCGTATTCACGATGATGTTGTCACTATTGACACGCATAATGATATTAATGTCAAAAACTTTACAGACAGTGTAAATTACAGTCAGAAGCTAGATTCTCAAGTGAATTTACCTAAGATGAAAGAAGGGGGTTTAGATGTCACTTGGTTGATCGTTTATACAGGTCAAGATACACTTACAGATGAAGGGTATGCCAAGGCAAAAGAAAATGCCATGTCCAAATTTGAGGCTATTCATAAATTATGTGAAGAAATAGCGCCAAATGATATTGAATTAGCTTTAACTTCTGCAGATGTTACCCGAATTGTTGAGTCTGGAAAAAAAGCAGCCATGATTGGTGTTGAAAATGCCTACCCTATTGGTACTGACATGTCTCAGTTTAAAACCTACCATGATTTAGGTGCACGCTATATTTCATTGGCACATAATGGTCATAGTCAATTTTCAGATTCAAATACCGGTGAGGCAGACGACGTTTGGTTACACAATGGTTTAAGCGATCTTGGCAAGCAAGCGGTAGTGGAAATGAACAAATTGGGCATTATGATAGATGTATCCCACCCATCTAAAGAAGCTATGAAGCAAATGATAGCATTATCAAAGGCACCAATTATAGCTTCTCACTCATCAGCAAGAGCATTATGTAACCATAGCAGAAATTTAGATGACGAACAATTGTTGTTGATGAAAGAAAATGGTGGAGTCGTGCAAACTGTAGCCTTTAGTTCTTATTTAAATACAGAAAAGCATGAAGCTAGAGCAGCTTATATGAAATCAATTTATCAAAAAGTAGCGGATTCTTTAGATATTACATGGTATGAACGTTCTCAGTTCTCAAGTTTAACTGACTCAGAAAAAGAAGCCTTTATGGATAATTACCCAAAGGTTCTAAAAATAGGAAAGGAATTGGCAGCTACTAAAACCGATACACCAGAAGCTGTAAATGTTGGCGATTTTGTAGACCATATAGATTATATGGTAAAACTAATAGGTATTGATTATGTTGGTATAAGTTCTGATTTTGACGGAGGTGGTGGAATTGAAGGTTGGAGCGATGCCTCTGAAACCTTTAATGTAACCCTAGAACTTGTAGAAAGAGGATACTCTGAAGAAGATATAGCAAAATTATGGGGTGGAAACCTTATGCGTGTACTTGATGATGTACAGGCAGTTGCTAAAGAAATGGGTGAAAGTTAATTAACTTCACCCATTGCCGCTAGACGGTCTTTAACAAATTCTATTTTTGTTTTACCATGTGCTGCAGGTTTACCATTTTCACCAAGGTTTACCATAATGATATTATCAACGGTAACAATGGTTTCGTGGTTCATTTTATTACGTACCTCACAATTTAAGGTTAAAGAAGTTTTACCAAACTTAACTACTTCAATACCAATTTCTATCACATCACCTTTTACAGCGGCGCTCATAAAATTTATTTCTGACATATATTTAGTAACTACTTTCCCATTCTCTAGTTGAATAATGGCGTAAAGTGCTGCTTCTTCATCGATCCAAGCCAATAATCTACCTCCGAATAATGTTCCGTTAGAGTTTAAATCACCTGGTTTTACTAATTTTCTAGTATGAAATCTCATAGCTTATTATTTTGTAATCTACAACGCAAAGTTAGTCGTAAAATTTTTCAATACTACCATTTTCTTCTTCTAAGCAGTCCGATTTACCAATTGCAACAATTACCTAATTAATAAGTTACATATTAACAATTGTTGCTTTATAGAATTATTAGAACCCTAATTTAAGGCACTGTTTTTTGATTCTAATGTGATTGTTCATAACAGGTTAAAAACTAATTTAAGTGGTTAAACATCGATTTTATCTAATACGTACCTTTAGGTTAATAACCTTAAGTCATTGAATAGAAAACTTTATTAATGTTTTGGCACAAGTGTCGTAGCATTTAAATCTCGATTATCGAGTAAAATAAATATATAATGGACAGGACACAGAAATTACAATCGATTCGACCTATAATTTCCTCAGCCAAAATAATGCCCAACATGAGTGATGATGAAAGGTTTCAAAACCAAACATTGCGCCCAATAATAAAACTTCAAAACGATTTGCTTCTAGCATCTTATCAGAATTATATCACCAAAATGAAGAATAGTTTTTACGAGCTAAAAATTGAAAAGCGTATGGGCTACATAGCTAATTCCATTCAAAAAGATATTAAGTTCAGAAACTCATTAAAAGGCATGATTATAGGTCAATTTACGGTTGAAGAATATGAAATCTATATTAAAAACTCTTCAGCTTTAAACAAAAGAATGATGAATATGGTCATAAAAAGAATTCAAGATCAAATTCAATATTTTGAAAAACATGAACTAGTCCAATAAAGATTCGCCATTTAAATTAGTGGTTAATATACTGCTCATTAAATCGAAATATGGTCGTATAGCTACATAACTATCGTTGACTTTATTTGCAAAATCATCTGACAATACCTCTTTGTCTGTAAAATTCTTTATAAAGATGAATTGCTTTTTGCGTATGAACTCAATATTAGGGTCTTCTTTATCAAACCCTTTTGGTGCGGTTTTTAATTCATCACCAACTAAGTCTCCCCAAATAGATTTGAATTTTTTATTTTTAATAATATCGGTTAAGTCCGTGATGTCTATTTCCCACTCTTTTCTAATTCGTAATAAATCCTCTTTCTCAGGATTCCAGAATCCGGTTGCGATAAAGCTGTTACCGGGAGCTATCTGCAAGTAATATCCACCTCTACGATGTTTACCAGCTCTAGCGAAAGAAGCGGAAAGATGTGTTTTATAGGGTGTCTTATTTTTAGAAAAACGAACATCCCTATAAATTCTAAATACTTTTAATTTTTCAATTTCATCATGCAATTTTAGATTATCAAGCACATGATTGAAAAAGCTTTTCACCTTAGTCTCCTCTGCTTTAAATTCAGCCTTATGTTCCGTAAACCAATCCCTGTTATTATTTTTCTTTAATTTATTTAAAAATTGAAATGTACTTTTTGTAATATTCGTTTCTAACATTCGACTTAGCTGTTGTGATTTTAAGCTAAAGTTAACCATTAGATGAGAAGTACTTTTACTTATTTGGTTAATTTTGATGAACTAATGAAGAACCATGGACCATCGATCTATTATCGAAAAGATTAATACCCACAAGAAACAACCTAATTTAAGATTTCGTTTAAAGAAGAATACCGAGAAATTTACCGACCTTCTTTTTTATATGTTGTTTGATATTGAAACACCCGTAGCGGAAAGCTTAGAAGCACTTGAAAAGCAATTTGACGAACTAGTAGACTTGGCATGTTGGGAAAGTGACAAACCTTGTAAAAAGGTTTGGGAGAATTATGTAGAAAAGTTACCTCTAGTTCTGGAAAGCTTAAATCTAGATGCGGAGGCAACCGTTAATTGTGACCCTGCATCTTTATCCATTGAGGAAGTATATATGGCCTACCCTGGTTTTTATGCAATTTCCGTATATAGATTGGCACATGAACTTTACAGGACGGGATTCCCCTTAGTACCCCGTTTAATGACAGAATATGCTCATAGACAAACAGGGGTAGATATAAACCCCGGAGCGGAAATAGGAAGATCTTTTCACATTGATCACGGTACAGGTGTAGTCATTGGCGAAACTGCCATAATTAAAAATGACGTAAAAATATACCAAGGCGTAACCTTGGGCGGACTTTTTGTTGCCAAAAATTTACAAAAGACCAAGCGTCATCCAACTATTGAAAACAATGTAACCATTTATGCAAATGCTACCATTTTAGGAGGAGACACCATTATTGGAGCAAACAGTATCATTGGAGGTAATGCTTGGATTACAGCTTCGGTTCCTGCTCATTCTACTGTTTTTCATACACCAGAAATTAAAATTAAAACTTTACCCCATGTCTAATTCATTATTATCCTTAATTGGCAATACCCCGTTAGTAGAGTCAAGAGTATTGAACACAAACCCCAATGTATCCGTTTATTTTAAAATGGAAGGACACAATCCTGGCGGTAGTGTAAAAGATCGCGCCGCTTACAACATGATCAAAACCGGTTATGATAACGGCGATTTTACTGCTAATGATAAACTAATTGAGGCTACAAGTGGTAATACCGGTATAGCCTTAGCTATGATTGCGGGCATATATGGTCTTGATATTGAATTGGTCATGCCAGAAAACTCTACTATAGAGCGTGTACAAACTATGAAGGCATATGGTGCAAAAGTTACCTTGACTTCTTCTGATGTAGGTATTGAAGGAGCTCGTGATTATGCTGAAAATAAGGTAAAGAATGAGGGTTATATCATGATGAACCAATTTGGTAATCCAAATAACTGGAAAGCACATTATAATACTACCGGACCAGAAATATGGAAAGACACAGCAGGTAAAGTCACACATTTTGTGTCTGCTATGGGAACCACTGGTACCATAATGGGCACCTCTACTTTTTTAAAGGAAAAAAACAGTGACATACAAATTGTAGGGGCTCAACCAAGTGACAATGCTCGCATACCAGGAATTCGAAAATGGCCACAAGAATATTTGCCAAAAATATTCGATGCAAAGAAAGTAGATCGTATTATGGAAGTCAATGAAATAGAAGCCAAAACTATGGCTAGAAAATTAGCCAAGGAAGAAGGTATTTTTTCAGGCATGAGCAGCGGTGGTGCGGCAACAATAGCTTTACGTCTAGCGCAAGAAATAGACCACGGGGTTATTGTTTCTATAGTGTGTGACCGTGGAGATCGTTATCTATCATCTAACCTGTTCGACTAAACTACAGACAATATAAAATAAAAAAAGAGCCGTAATAACGGCTCTTTTTTGCATTCTGGAAATTAGAATACTATTTCTCTAACATGGCAGTTTCGTTAGGTTTACTATACTCTTCAACCAAAAACTCTAAATTTTCACCATGTTCATTAGTAAATACATAAGTTGTTTTATTATTCATCATCTTTTTACTTTTAAGGCTTATATTTTCAACAACCTTTAAATTGTCCCCTTCGTTCATAGCTACCACCAATTCATTGTTTTTAGAAACTAAAACAAAATCTTCTGGAGTTTTCGAATCATAGCTAAACACTATTTTTTCATCAAAGGCATCGTCGTCGTCGTTATCTATATTTACTGTTTTAATAATGGTAGAAACACTATCCACTACCCTATCTTGATCAATTTTTCCTTCATCATCTTTTGATCGTTCAATGGTGTTTAAACGCTTAGTGGTAATTTCAACTGTATTCTTTACTAATTTTTTACCATCGTTTACGGTATAAGATTTTGAGATTTTGGTATCCAATACTTCTTGATCTTTTTCTTGAGCCATTACCGTTCCTGTTAGTAACAACAGTCCAGCAATCGACATATACATAGTTCTAATTTTCATATATAAAGTTTTAAATTAATGATAGACTTAATTCACAAATAACTTTAAGCCTTTCATATCTAATATTTTAGATATTGGCAAGGTATATGAAAACAGAAATAATCAGTAACCCATTAAAATTAATAATTAATGGATTTGATTTATAAAAATGAGATTTATTAAGTGTAAAGATTTAATAAAAGCAAGAAATTATAACCACTTTTTCTTTTTAAAATAGAACATCATCCCCACAAATAATAGAATCATTACCACCCAAACAACATAGTATCCGTATTTATAATGAAGCTCTGGCATATGGTCAAAATTCATACCGTAGATACCTGCTATAAAAGTCAAAGGAATAAAAATAGATGCCATAATGGTCAATACCTTCATAACTTCGTTCATTTTATTGCTCATATTACTCATGTACATCTCCATTAAGCTCATAGACATTTCACGGTAAATCTGTAAACTTTCGTTGATTTCTATGGCATGATCCAAAACATCGCGCAAGAATAATTTCGTGTCTTTAGTAATCTTAGGATTTTCAGAATCTATTAACCTGCTAATTAACTCTTTTACAGGGTAAATCCACCTTCTAATTTTTAGAATCTCTTTTTTTAATTGCTGTATATTTTGGGCTACAATAGGCTCTGGGTTTTGATAGACCTCTTCTTCTAAACTCTCAATTCTATTATTTAGGTTTTCAATGGCTAAAAAATAATTATCTACAATAGCATCTAGTAAGGCAAAAAACAGGTAATCAGCTCCCCTAGTTCTAATACGACCTAGCTTACCGGTAATTCGTTCACGCAAACCATTGAAAACATCTGCCTTAACCTCTTGAAAAACCAAGACCGTATTCTCATGTAAAACAATGGCAATATGTTCCCCTATAATTTCTTCTTGCTCAGAAATATAAAGCATTCTAAATATGCCAAAAATATAATCGTCATATTCATCTATTTTAGGTCGCTGCTCGGTATTAACAATATCTTCAAGTACTAAAGGGTTCAAATTATAGTGTTTACCTAGTTTTTCTATAAAAGGCTCATCTGAAATACCGACTACATTCACCCAAGTTATTTTATCTGAACGATCTTCTTTAATAAACTGGTCTAAATCATCATATTGATTGGTTTCAAATCCATTAGCATTGTAAGTTGTGCTATATATGACACTATCACTTCGCTCCTTATCGCCCATATAACTAATGGTTCCAGGAGCTTTACCAAGCTTGTTTTGCTGACGAGATTTCTTCTTTTTTCTTTTAGGGAAATTAAGTTTCTTGTTTGTAGCCATGAACAATTTTTTATAAATATATTAAAACTACGTTCTACTTATTGAAGTGTAATTGGTTTAACATTAAACCAGACCCCGGAGCGATTGTATTTAGTTTTTGAGAAGACCCTGCAATTAAAGATTCTTTGATTTCATGTAAAGTGAGCTCGTTCTTGCCAAGCTGCACTAAAGCCCCCATAATCATTCGTATCTGATATCTCATGAATCCGCTTCCTACAACCTTTAAAATATAACTTTGTTCAGGAAAAAAGTTTGCGGTGAGAACATCGTTTGCCACAATGGTACAAGAATCAATTTCACGTACTGTAATGGTATTAGGCTTTAACGCCGCGGTATAAACACTAAAATCGTGCGTACCTGTAAATAATGTTGCTCCCTGTTTCATTAATTCCAAATCAAGTTCATCTATATAGTTAGTTATAAAAGGAGCGCTAAATGGGTGGTTCTTTGATCCGAAAGAAAAAAAATAATGATACTCTTTTGTTTTACTGTTTTTAATAATATTGAAGCTTTGATCAACAGATTCAATGGAAAGCAACCTAATGTCAGAGGGTAGGTTTTTATTGAAATTAACAAGGAATATGTCAAGATTTAAAATTGGTTCCTCAACAAAAAGCTCAAAAGCACCATCAAGAGAAGATACTTTTGAATCTGTTCTACCGGCACCTAAAATTTTATATGGAACATTGGGGTATAAAAATATAAAAGTTTTATTCAGCATACCTACTATAGTTTTAAGCTTTGGTTGCACTTGCCAACCATTAAACCTAAATCCCAAATACTGTAAGCGTACTAAATAACAAAAACGTTGTTTCTTCATAATGTAAATGTAATTACATTATAAACATAACCTGTAACCACATATAATTGTATTCATAAATTCTAATTTTGAGCCATTAATTCAGGTAGTAATTTTACTAAATATTCCTACAAAATTATTATAAGTTTTTTATTGTTAATTTGTTTAAAAAGCAGTAATATTAATGTATGGTTCACTTAAAACCAATGACTTGAACAACGAAGTTAGCCGTTCATCGAATTGTTTTAGGTAATAACTAAGCTTCCCCGTAATTGCAAAGAAACTATGATTCTCCCGAACCAATTAAAACTAATTTTATGAATTCTATTAAAGGATTACTTACCTGGAAGCGAACATTAATTACATCTATAGTCGTAATTTTTTTATTGAACATTTTTAGTTTTTACGGGTTGTATACCAACAAGTTTTACTTTTTTAATATTGATAATTACCTCTTCCCGATCTTATCCATCATTCACCTTGTATTTCTATACGTGCTTTGGTTTAAAATTAATGAAAATGAACTGAGCGATCCGCCTATGAGAACATTAGAATATGCTCTTTATGGCATATCATTGGTATACATATATAAGCTGGTAGACACGATGATAATGTTATCTAGCTATTCAGATTTTGAGAATCACATTATACCAAGTAGCTTTTTGCCTATCGGCTTCATAATACTTGCACTTTATGCCGTTCTGTTACTAGTAACCTTCTTGGCAATTGTTTATAGAAAAGAGATGGTAGGCACCTACATTTTTGATGACATGAACCAGCATGTAGATCATTGGAACAATTAAAAATAAAATAAGATATACCAAGCCTCGATAAGTTCTTATCGAGGTTTTTTTTTGCTTTTAAATTATGGGCAATTCACTTGTGACAAGGTATTAAATGATGAATAATTATTAGATACTCATGTAATTAACAAGTTTTTATACGACTTAATACGAAGCAAATTTGCCTTGCATCCCTCTTTTTACTTGCAATGTGATTTTTCTGTGATACTTTTTATCTTAATTCGTAATCCACTATGAAACGTATATTAATTATTGAGGATGATCCGGAAATCATCAAGCTATTAGAACTTCATTTATCAGATGTTAGTTATGAAACTACCATGGCAATGGATGGTAATGAAGGTTTGCAATCGGCTTTAGAAAATGATTATGATCTAATATTATTAGATTTAACATTACCAGGTTTAGACGGAGTTGAAGTATGTAGAAAATTACGTGCTACAAAAAACACTCCTGTAATTATGCTTACTGCAAAGTCTGAAGAGATTGACAGGGTTTTAGGACTAGAAATCGGTGCAGATGATTACATGACAAAACCGTTTAGCATAAGGGAGTTATTGGCAAGAATTAAGGCAGTTTTAAGACGAACCAATAAAGTAGAAAAGAAACAAGAAGACACTTCTATTATTCTTGCGGAAGGACTAAAAATAGACATAGACAAACGTAAAGTAGTTTTAGGGGATTATAAAATAGAGCTATCTCCAAAAGAATTTGAACTTTTGGTATTAATGGCATCAAACCCTGGCAGAAACTACACTAGAACAGAATTATTAAATATTATTTGGGGTTATAACTTTGAAGGGTATGAGCATACCGTAAACTCGCACATCAATAGATTACGTGCCAAAATAGAATCTGATATGGCAAACCCAAATTACATTTTAACCACTTGGGGTGTAGGGTATAAATTTAATGAAGAGATAATAGCATGATAAATAACGGCAAAACTCTTACTCCTAAATTGATAAAGAAACTATGGGTAGCCTTCATATTTCTTATCATACTTATGGGAGCTTCGTATATTTTTATTACAGGCTACCTAACACTAAATTACAACAAGGCAATTACTCAGCGAGTAAATGCAAATGTTGCAGATCATGTTATACAAGAAAAATTTCAAAATGCCGCTCCCTTTCTAGAAGATGGTAATGTTAATAAAGAACTTTTTGGAGATTTAATGCACGATATGATGGCCGTAAATCGCGGCATTGAAGTTTACTTATTGAATAAATCAGGTGATATTCTGTATTCTGTTGTACTTGAGCATAATGAAAATGAGCCTATGAAGTCGGTGGCTTTAGAGCCTATTAAAAAATATATTGATACTGGCGGACAAGAATTTATTTTGGGAGACGACCCCTTAAATCCTGATGAGCAAAATATATTCTCAGCAGCACCATTTTCCATTGATGGGCATGAAGGTTATATATACATTATTGTTGCCGGTAAGCAATTAGCCCTGATCAGCGATAATTTATTTAGCTCCTACTTTACTAAATTGAGTATTGGAGCCATACTATTGACCATGGTTTTTGCCGCATTGATAGGCATATTGAGTATTTGGTTCTTGACCAAAAATCTAAGGTTGATTACACAAACAGTACGTAAGTTTCAAGAAGGGGATTTAGATATTAGAATTGAAAATCCTAAGCAATCAGATATTGAAGTGGTAGCCTTGTCTTTTAATGAAATGGCAGATACCATTGTCGATAACATGGACAAAATGAAGTCTGTCGATAATCTACGTAGAGAACTGATAGCCAATGTATCTCACGATTTACGTACACCCTTAGCTGTTTTAAAGGGATATATAGAAACGCTACAGATCAAAAAAGATACACTGACCGAGAGTCAAAAAGAAGAATATTTACAAATAACACATAACAATATTGATAAGCTCTCCAGCTTAATAAACCAGTTGTTTGAGTATTCAAAATTAGAAGCTGAACAGGTTACACCTATAAAAGAACCCTTTTCTATTACCGAACTTTCTCATGATTTGATTGCTAAATTCAGACTTCTAGCGGAGGAAAAACAAATTCACCTTCAATTAGAAAACCCTGAAGATAATTGCATGGTACATGCAGATATAGGTCTGGTTGAAAGAGCACTACAGAATTTAATTGAAAATGCCATAAAGTATACGGAACCTAATGGAAAGGTTACGTTGAGTCTAGTTAAAATGGGCAAACAGATTGAAATTAATATTACAGATACTGGTAACGGAATACCTGTAAGCGACCAACCTTTTATATTTGACAGGTATAAACAAGTAGATAAAAGTACGCAGAAAAGAGGCTTAGGTCTTGGCTTGGCAATAGTCAAAAAAATAATGGATTTACATGATACCACAATCGTAGTTTTAAGTAAACCCTATGAAGGAAGTTCTTTCATATTTAAACTGCCCGCTTATCAATTACAATGAATTTAATTTTGCTGTGAAAAAGAGAAAGCCCTATTGGTAATGAATAGGGCTTTTTTGATTTTAGATATCTTTCAAGAAACTACTGTAGAGATCCTTAAACTCGAACCCATCGGTGAATCTTTGTTTGTTCAATTTTTTGAAGGAAACCAATCCCCATAACAACAATTCTTTTAAGAAGTATACATCTTTAGCATCATAATCTGGCTGATGGTCTTTTAATAACTGATTTAAAGCAGGAATACCATCTAAAGCACGTTTATATTCTTCATCAGTGAAGTCGTCCATCAACTCAAAGCCTTCTCCTTGAAAAAACCAATGTAACAACTCATCATAAACCGTTTCTTCATCTTTACGTTCAAGTTTATTGATTTTCGGAAAATACTTTGGAAACAATGTTTTTACGGCATCATCTATAAGAATACCAGCAACTCCGTCGGCTCCCTCCTGCTCTCCTTCATACACCAATTCTATTTTACCTGTAATTGCAGGAATGATTCCTAAGAAATCGCTCAAACGAACCATGGTATTATTTCCACCATTCAATAATGATCTACGCTCTGCGGTACTTAATAAGTTTTCAAAAGCGGTAATACTAGTACGTGCACTAACACCACTTTTAGCATCTACGTATTCACTATCACGAGCTTCAAATATAATTTGCTCTAATAAGTCTTTTGCTAAATCTGGAACATAAACTGCATCTGTTTGTCTAGAATCTAACTTAGCTTCTTGCTCGGTAATTTTTCTAGCTATCTCAATATCATCTGGGTAATGCGTTAAAATTTGGGACCCAATTCTATCTTTCAGCGGAGTAACGATACTACCTCTATTCGTATAATCTTCTGGATTAGCCGTAAATACAAACTGAATATCCAAAGGCAATCTCAATTTGAATCCACGTATCTGAATATCTCCTTCTTCCAAAATATTGAATAAAGATACTTGTATACGTGCCTGTAAATCGGGCAGTTCGTTAATCACGAAAATACAGCGGTTGGCACGAGGAATCATCCCGAAATGAATCACTCTGTCATCTGCATATGACAATTTTAGATTTGCCGCTTTTATAGGGTCTACATCTCCAATTAAATCTGCCACAGTAACATCTGGCGTAGCCAATTTTTCAGCAAAACGTTCATCTTTATGCATCCAAGTAATAGGGGTATCATTACCTTTTTCTTTGATAAGCTCCATGGCAAATCTAGACATCGGTTTCATAGGGTCATCATTAATTTCAGAACCTTCTACAACCGGTATATATTCATCTAACAGATTTACCATTAAATGCGCCAAACGTGTTTTCGCCTGACCACGAAGTCCCAATAAATTAATGTTATGACGGGAAAGAATAGCACGCTCTAATTCCGGAATTACAGTATCTTCATAACCCCAAACCCCAGGAAAAGCATCTTCTCCTTTCTTAATTTTTTCTACAAGATTGTCTCGCAACTCATCTTTTACACTTTTAGTTTCGTATCCGGCAGCTTTTAAGGCTCCCAACGTATGTATATTTTTATAATCTAATTTCATAGTATTCTTTTGGTCTTATTTCAATCTTTTTTTTCTGTTTGCTTCGTAATCTTCAAATATCATTTCACCCAATCCTTTTAATCCAGTGAAAAAAGCCTTCCCCTTATTCGCTTCGGTAAAATGTCGAATAAATTGCATTAAGTAAGGATCTTGAGCGATCATAAATGTTGTTATCGGTATATGAAGCTTACGAGCCTGGCGCGCCATATTATAGCATTTCTCCACAATAAAATCATCTAAGCCAACACTGTTTTTATAATACGTACCGTCTGGCATGCGAAGACAACTTGGCTTACCATCGGTAATCATAAATATCTGTTTATTGGTATTTCGCTTTCTACGAAGCATATCCATCGCCAATTGTAAACCAGCCACTGTATTGGTATGATATGGACCCACTTTTAAGTACGGCAAATCTTTAATAGGTATAGGCCAGGCATCGTTACCAAATACCAAAATATCTAAAGTATCTTTTGGGTATCTGGTCGTAATCAGCTCTGCTAAAGCCATAGCCACTTTTTTAGCAGGAGTAATTCGGTCTTCGCCATACAAAATCATACTATGACTAATATCGATCATAAGTATGGTACTCATCTGCGCTTTGTGTTGGGTATCTTCTACCACCAAATCATTTTCACTTAAATGAAAACTACCTACACCGTGATTGATTTGAGCGTTTTTAAGACTCTCGGTCATAGATATGTTTTCTAGACCATCGCCGTAACGGTATTCCCTAAGGTCACCCGTATGTTCATCTCCTTGTCCAGATTTACCAGTTTTATGATTACCGGCACCACTTCTTTTAAGTTTACCAAAAATTTGGTCTAAAGCACGCTGACGAATGATACGTTCCATCTTTGCGGTAATGGAGATATCTCCGCCACCGGAACCTTCTTCGCCGTCTTGTGCGTCGCCACCGCCATCTTTAAACTCTTCGCGTATGTAACCCTTTGCCTTTAATTCTTCAATAAAGTCTTCAATGGTATAGTCTTCAGTAGTAAGTTCATACTCCTTGTCTAATTCTCGTAACCAATCAATAGCTTCGTCAAAATCTCCAGAAGTATGTGTAATAAGCTCTTGGAAAATATCGAACAGCCTATCAAAAACTGATTGTTCGGGTGCTTCATAAGTTTCAAAGCGGAACCCCTTTCTTATATTCATAGCCATACTATAAAATTAACACTTTTAGGTTGGATGCCCTCGCCTTTTGGGAAATGTTAACGTATTTGGTTGTTCGTTGTTGGTTGATCGTTGACTGTTGTCGGTTGGCTGTTGTTGGTTGTCCGTTGATGGTTGACCGTATTGAGTTGGACGCTGTACGCTGGTCGCTGAACGCAATACGCTGTGCGCTTTTCGCGTGGCGCTTAGTGTTTCAATGAAGTAACTTCGGCTACGCTCAGTTACCGGTATTCAATAATTTTATTTACGAACAACTAACAACGATTAACAGATAGCGAAAAGCGTACGACGATTAGCGCATTGCGCAAAATTATTCGTCTTTGCGAGGAGCTTTTTGGCGACGACGCAATCTGTTTGTTTCGTGTACCAAAGCCACAGATTGCCGCGCTTTGCTCGCAATGACGTTTAAATGAAGTAACTTCGACTACGGGAGACAAATAACATTTAGCAATAATCAGTTGGCTGTTTCAGTTTTCAGTATGCAGTTTCAGTAGGCATGATACAACAATAGCGAAAGGCGCGCGGCGATTAGCGAATGGCGGATTGCAAATGGCGCAAAAGAGTTCGTCTTTGCGAGGAGCTTTTTAGCGACGAAGCAATCTGTTTGTTTCGTGTACCTAATCTACAGATTGCCGCGCTATGCTCGCAATGACGTTTAAATGAAGTAACTTCGACTACGGGAGACAATTAGCAATAAACAATTGACAATAAACAATTAGCAATAATCAGTTGGCAGTTTCAGTATTCAGTATTCAGTTTCAGTTTTCAGTATGCAGTATTGATATTTCAACAAACACTATTAACTAACAACGAACAACGATTAACGAAAAGCGAACAGCGAAAAACAAAACACCAACAACCGACAACCGACAAACGACAACCATCAACGGACAACCAACAACTAAAAAGATAAACCATCAACAAGCAACAAACATTAATCAAACAGATACAAGGCTTTTTAAGCACTCCGCCACTTTGGGAAGGTGAACAGTTTGGTGTGCCTCAGTTTCAATTTCCTGAAGTAGCGATAAATAGTTTTGTGCCCAGTCCCATTCCAGAGAATTTACGGTTGGGGCATCAGATGGAATATGTATGTAAGCAGTTTTTAGACCAAAGTGATGCATATGATGTGCTTGTTCATAATTTACCCATACGAGATGGTAAACAAACCATTGGAGAAATAGACTTTATACTGAAAGAAACCGCAACACGGCAATTGATACACGTAGAACTTACCTATAAGTTTTACTTAATTGACGTGGAAATAGAGAACCCAATTCATCAATTAGTCGGACCCAATAGAAGCGATGCATTTTATAAAAAACTACAAAAAATCAAAAACAATCAATTCTCTTTAGTACATACTGACATTGGAGGATCCGTACTATTAGAGAAAGAAATAGATACTACAAATATTAAACAACAAGTATGTTTTAAAGCACAACTATTTAAACCATATAAAGAGGATAATTTACAACTAGCCCCATTTAATGCAGATTGTATTGTTGGTTATTGGCTGCGACTAAAAGATTTTAATGAAAATAGATTTTCTTCATTTCAATTCTATATACCTACTAAAAGTGAATGGGTATTTCATCCATTTGAAGAAGTCGCATGGGTTTCTCACGATGAAATTGTTATAACCATTACAGAACGTCTAAATAATAAAAGTGCTCCTATGGTATGGATGAAGAAAGGTGCTACTGAATTTGAAAAGTTTTTTGTGGTTTGGTGGTGATTCTTGAATATTAAATTTTTAGAAGGTATTGATTAGACAGTTTTAAATATTTAGTATGTTTAATTATCTAGATTTCGATTAGTTATAACAATAAATAACACGTTAAAGCTTCATAAAATAATAACTGATTGTATATTTGATAGCATCAATTGATAGCATCAGCATGAAACCACCTTATGATATTACTCTCAAAATATTAAAACTGATTTCAGCTATATCAGAGAAATTAGGAGAAATAAATGCCAACTTTTTAGACAAACCCTCTCCTACACTAAGAAAGCAAAACAAAATTAAGACAATACACTCCTCACTAAAAATAGAAGGAAATACGCTTACCGAAGAACAGATTACTGCTTTACTTGAAAATAAAAGAGTAATTGGACCTCAAAAAGACATTCAAGAAGCTTTAAATGCAATTAACGTTTATGAGGATTTAGAAAACTACGAATCATCTAACGGAAAATCATTTTTGAAAGCTCATAAGGTATTAATGACTGGTTTAGTAGAGAAACCGGGAGCATACAGAAAACAAGGTGTAGGTATTGTAAAAGGTTCTAAAATTGAACATTTAGCTCCACCGTATGATAGAGTACCGTTTTTAATGGCAGACTTATTCGATTATTTAAAAACGGAAGAAATTGAGTTAATTAAAAGCTGTGTTTTTCATTATGAAATGGAGTTTATCCATCCATTTATAGATGGAAATGGTAGAATGGGACGATTATGGCAAACATTAATATTGACCGATAAGTATCCTATTTTTGAATATCTTCCTTTTGAAACCTTAATCAGCGCTGACCAGGCCCGGTATTACAAAACATTATCAGAATGCGACGGGCTTGGAAATTCAACTCAGTTTATTGAATATATGCTTGAAATTATTGACAACTCACTAAACAGCTTGTTAACTTTTAATAATCGAAATTTTAATAGAACTGATCGGTTAGATTATTTTAAATATTTGAATAAAACTGAATTCACCAGAAAAGATTATATGAATATTTTTAAGGATATTTCTTCTTCTACAGCTACAAGAGATTTAAACATAGGAATTGAATTAGGAATATTCTCAAAAAGAGGAGCACATAACAAAACAACATATTCAATAATTGGGGATAAAAGTCATTAATCGAAATAGAAGTGCTCCCGTGGTTTGGATGAAGAAAAACAACACCACATATGAGAAGTTCTTCGTAGTATGGTGGTAAGAATTATTTCTTAGTTAAATACTCAAATACCTGTTAATAAATGTTGACAGCTCTTTTTTTATGTGGGTGAGAATTAGATTACTTTTATAGATGGAATATGTGTAATTGTGCACATATACAATTGTTACCAGTAATTTGAAAAACAGAATTGAATGAATAACGAACTTTTTAAGAAACAACTAGATTCCATCATTGAAAAGTTTGATGAAATGGGTAGAAAAGCAGAGCACAACGATTTAAGTGATTTGCCTAAAGCAGATAGACAAAGTTTAGTGACTAGAGGAATTGCTTCAGTTCATCGAATTTCTGGAGTTAACTCTACCTATAGTTTAGAAATCCAAAGAATAATTCAAAAACAACCTCATTTACACTTACACACATCTTCTGTAATTGGCGTTGTGAAAGCTTTGAATGAAGATTTGGAGTTAGGCTATTTACAAAATTTAGCAGAAATTGTTCATTCAGAAGTGTTTTCTGATTTTCTAGAAATGTCAAAATATCTAAATGAAAATGGATATAAAGATGCGTCAGCAGTAATTGCTGGTTCTACTTTGGAAAGTCATTTAAGAAAAGTTGCTTCTAAACATTCTGTACCATTTGAGAATAATGGAAAACCTGTAAAAGCGAATAAATTAAATGCCGATTTAACAAAGGCTGGAGCTTATGAATTACTTGACCAAAAAAATGTAACCGCCTGGTTAGATTTACGTAATAATACAGCTCACGGAAACTATGAAGAATACGAATCCGAACAGGTCAAACTTCTAATTTCTGGAGTCCAAGATTTTATTACACGAATAAGAGCATAGAAATCACTAAATAAGAAATGGAGTACAAACCAGATATTAGAATAAATAACCCTATTTACCTACTACGTCAGGTTCAAGAATTATTACTTATAGCCGAAACACATAAAAATTCCTCATCTCTTATTTATGCCTGTTTAGAATGTAGAATTGCTCTCGAACTTTTAGATTTAAATTTAATCTTACACTCTGTTAAAAGTGAAGAACGAGAACAGATTATTGAAGATTCAAAACCCAAAAATGGTATTGATAGAGTAAACAAGAAGATTGGAAGTTTAAAGCACAAATATCAGTTATTCTTTCAAGCTATTTGTGAATTGTTTGATTTTGGAAACGAATATTACAATTATAAAAAATCCAAGGATTTACAATACAGAGTAAGCACATATATTCATTCATATCATATGACAGACGAGGAACTGAAATTTGATTCAGAGAATATGCATACCTGTCTAGAATTAATTAAAGAAGTAGATGATTTTATTAAAACATCATTACCTATTGAAGATGGAGCATATATAGTTTTGGGAATTGAAATAGAAACAATGCCCGAAGAAGATAAGTTAGTGTTAAATGAATGGAAAAGTTCTAATACAATGAACTATGATGATTTGAAAGAAAAGTTATCTAAAAACCTAACGTTGAGAAGAGAAAATAAATAAAAACTACTGGTAACAACGTGTATAAAACATAGCTAGTAAGTGCTAAATCGAAAGGTTTCTGCTTATTTGCAAAGACCGCCAAATTTTTAAATTTGGCTTTTAAGATTGATAAGATAAAAACAAAATATAAAAATTCGGCTCTGTGTTAATCCGAAAAATTAGCGTCTTTTTACACGCTACGTTTCATACACTGAGCCGTTAGGCAATATTTAAAAACAAAATTTGCATTAAAATGAATTCCAATCTTACTTCAATCTTAAAAAACGTAAAAAGTGTCCATAATGATTTAGATAAAGTTATTGGGTCAATTGATAATATGTGTAGAAAAGGCTGTGCTCATTGTTGTTATCAACCAATTGAAATAGTCGCGTGCGAAGAATTACCAATTGCCGAGTATATCAATAATAGAATTGGTTCAGATTTATACAAAAAAGTAAGAAAACAAATAATGGATTGGTCAATCCATTTTAATGAACATTTTGCAGGTTTTGAATCTCTTAAAACTGTTGACGATGTATCTCACGCTAACAGAGCTTATAGAGAAAAAGTAAATGAGGATAGACTAGCGTGTCCTTTTTTGGTAAATAATCTTTGCAGTATATATGAAGTAAGACCTTTATCCTGTCGTTCGCATATTGAATTAGAATCAGCTACCCTATGTGAAAAAGATGGTTTAAAAGAATCAACAAATAACATTAAAAAAATAAGAAATTATCATTTTGAAAAACTAATAAAAAATCCAAATTCAACCTTGAGATATTTGCCTGTTGCGATTTCCAGAACTTTTGGATTTAATAAAATCTTCAAGCCTCATCCAATGATTAAATTGAATTAAGAAATGTTTTTAAGAGTGAGCAAGTGGAATAAAAAAACATTGCCTAACAATGGTAACCGTTGCACAAGTCATTAATCCCTGAAAAAACGGATTTATACAAGCCTCTTTACGGGGCTTTTTTTTGGTCCGCTCAGAAAGGGAAAGCTAATTTTAGACGTTTTAAAGAAGGACCTGTAGGCTTCCCCATTTTAGGACATCTCTAAATTCGATAAATAAATCCTTATATTGCTATAAGGTAAAGATGCCCATACTGGGCACACACAATACCTATAGCAAATAGGGCATAAAGTATTAAACTTAATGGCTTGGGTATATTTGCAAAGTCCGCCAAATCTTTTGGATTTGGCAATTAAAAAAGAAAAAATAATTACAAATCAAAAAGCTCTGGCTCGCAGACCAGACGGAAACGAAAAGTTTCCTTGCCTGCCCTACTTGCCATAGCCGCACCGTTAGCTAAAATTTTGAAAAAAGACACGGAGAAGAATTTAATAATGAAATTACCATTTTTAATAGTGACATTTTTTTTATACGTATCTGTAAATGGACAAAGTATTGAAGGAAAGTATTGTTGGTCCTTTAAAAACAAGTTTATGGGACAAATTACTCGATGTCTCGATTTTGACGGAAACGGAAGATTTATATCGGAACTCATAACTGATGTCGGAATAATTGAGGAAGGTGATTATGAAGTTTTAGGTGACAAACTAATCATAATATATGACTTGGAAGACAATACAGAGTACGTCAAAAAAGACTACGAAATGTTCAACATTAAAAAAAATGAGGGTTGGAGTTTTGAGAAGTATTATGAGATTTCTACAGGTGTTAAAATTGGCGAAAGATTAAAAAGAGAATTTATTATCCTAAAAAATAAAACAGAAAAACTTAAACTGAAAAATCTTGCAACAAAAAAAAGAATTACACTCTATAAAAACTTTAGCTAACAAAAGTAACCGTTGCACAACTCCTTTTATAAAATAAATAGATGAAATTCAGATGGTTTAATAAAATTAAACATCTAATAACCAGCTGTTTATGATATTGATAAACTTAAAAAAATAGGTTTTTAAGCTTATTTTATGGTTGTGCAACAGGCACAAATGCTATACGTAATGCGGACTATAGGGCAAAACCGAAAGGTCTGTGTATAATTATAGTATATTCAAACTAAGAACCAAACATACGAGCCCAACCGTTAGAAAATATTAATGACCAACGAAGAATTAGACAAAATCATTAAAAAAATAGAGCATGAATACTCTAAATCAGAAGCCTATTTTGACTCTGAATTTAATGAAGATTTTGGTTTTGCTAAAGGGAATAAATCTGGTTTGTTGCTTTACGCTAAAGAATTTCTAAAAGCGGTCAGGGAAATTGATAAGAGAAAATTTGACGAAGGAGAAATGGAAGTCTATAATCCCGATTTTGATTGGATAGATGGAATTGATAGTAATCCCTTTCAATATATAAAAATTACAAAAAAAAATAGTGGAAAGATTAAACCTAAAAAGCAAAGGGAAAATGAAAGCTGGAAAAGTAAAATGCTTGGAATAGGGTGTGTAGTTTCTCTAGTTTTTGTCGTGATTTTCAGTATAATTGGAATGATAACCTTTTTTAAATGGTTATCTTAAAATAACATTTGTTAATACAACCCTATAACCAATTTTTTATATAAGATTTATATTATAATTCGATGATTGATTTAGATAAATATTATAGCCATTTGGGTGCTTATGAATTAATAGAAATCATCGAATCAAATAGTGATTACAAACCTGAGGTAATAGCATATTGTAAATTAAGAATTGACGAACTGAATTTAGAACTAGATGTTATAAAAACACACGCCTCAGTTGTCCTAAGGAAAAGATTTTCTAAATATTTCACTGATGGAAAATATAAAATAGATGAACCTATTATTTTAGATAGTGAATATTTAAATAGATATGAAGTAAAAAGGTGTTTTGATGAAAGTAAAGCTGAACACATAAGAAACTGGAAATTTATGAGTGATGGTTTACAGTAATTAGGAGAAAATCAAAAAAAAGCCAAACCATACATTGGGCTTGGCTATCTACTACTACTACTACTACTACTACTACTACTACTACTACTACTACTACTACTACTACTACATTTAATACCTTCTACTCTACCGTATAAATTACCGTATTTTTCTGAGTAACCCTAAAGTAGCCATGGGCATAATTATCTGGGTTGGTGGTGTTAATGCAGTTCCCTTTTACATCAACCGGTGTAGCTTCAAAAATACCTACGCCGCCCATTTGGTCTATAACAATATCTATATAGTTAAAATATGATCTAGAAATACCGTGCATGCTGATATTTACTACATCGCCAGGTAATAACGGTTTTATTTCTTCGTCCTCGTCATCATCAATTTCATACCACCAATCAACCTCGTTACCATTTATGAATTCATCATCGCCAGTTTCCAATGTTGGCAACAGGTCTTGTGGTCTTTCAAATTTAAAAAGGTAATTATCGCCCTCTTCCTCAAAATCGGTAAATACAATATGTAACTCAATGGTTTCATCATCAAATCCGTCTTCCGTATCCTGGTAAATATCGGTAATATCAGGTACGGGGTTCATGGTGTCTTCGGCAACATATCGTTCGCCATCATACAAAATCTCTAAGGTATATGTCGCTTCTAATTGTGGTTCAAAGGTACTTGTGGTGTATGTGCCGTTATTCTGATCGGTAAAAAGAAAGACTTCTCCCGTAGCGTTATTGGTCACGGTAACTTCCGCACCTGTAACATTGGTGCTTTCGGTTTCAAAAAAAGGTGTTGACGTACGTAGGGTAATCAACTGCTCATTACCGGTAGTTCCCTTTTCCCAATCTAAGGATGCCTCTACCACCAAGCGTAAAGTATCGGTCTGTACATCAACATCAATAACATCTTCACAGCCGATTATAGCAACCGTGAACAGGGCTAGCAATAGTTTTATATAGTTTTTCATGAAATTAAAATTTAAAATTATAGGTGATGGATGGTACAATACCGAAAATGGCGGTTCTGGTAGCTTCATTGGCTCCTGTTTCTATATTCTGACCAAAGGAAACCGATGCCGCATTTTTACGATTATAGGCATTGTATATACCCAATACCCACTCGCCTTTTAATTTTGCATTTGGTTTTCTGTTCGGTTTATAGTTCACCGATAGGTCTAAACGATGATAGGCCGGCAATCTATCGGAATTTCTGTCGGAATAACTGGCAATGGAAACACCCTCATACTCATATTGCCCATTAGGATACGTAACAGGTCTACCCGTTTGAAATACCAAATTGGTACCAAAGCTCCATTTATCGTTTAATTTATATGACCCCGAAACAGAAACATCATGCGTTCTATCATAAGGCGTGTTGTACCAATTACCGTCGTTAATACCGAGTCCACCAGCATTTCCACCAGGGGTACGCTGTTCAGATTTGGAAAGGGTGTAAGCAATCCACCCTGTAAATTTACCTTCGTTCTTACGGAACAATAGCTCCAATCCGTATGCTCTAGATTCCCCTTTTAATATTTCGGTTTCAATGGTATTTTGCCCAATAAGGTCAGAACCATCTATATAATCAATTCTATTATCGGTATTCTTATAGTACACTTCAGCTTCCATAGAATAAGCTTTGTTCTTAAAATTACGGAAGTAGCCCAAAGCATATTGATTAGATAGTTGAGGGTCTATATATTGTCCGCTTGGTGCCCAAACATCTAAAGGAGTTGCAGAAGAAGTATTCGATAACAAATGAATGTATTGCGCCACTCTAGAGAAACCAGCTTTTAATGAAGAATTATCATCAATTGTATAGGCAAGTGAAGCTCTAGGTTCTAAATTTCCAAAAGATTTAATGGCATCTCCATTATCGTAAACCGTCTCCCCTATTGCAGTACCGCGCTCATATATACCTAAGTTTGAATTGTAGACTACTGGTTGGTCATTTTCATATTCCGTCATGGGTTGACCACCCAATCTTGTAAACGCACTATAACGCAACCCGTATTGAGCCGTTATTTTATTTGTCAATTTATGCTCGGCATTTACGTAGACGCCGCTTTCGATAGCCTTTTTATTATCTAACAATAAAGGATTTACAGCAGAGGTTTCAGAAGTTGGCTTTATCTCGCCGGGATCAAACTGATAATATATTCCGCTTGCGCCAAAATCCAGTTTGAATTTATCGCTAAAATAATATTTAAGATCATATTTAAGATTGTAATTGGTAATAGACGACACCCAATCAAACTCAGCCGAAGTAATGCCCAATTCATAATCATACTTACTATAGATAAGGGAAAGATTAGAAAACAGTTTTTCGTTAAAAATATGGTTCCAACGAAGGTTTGCGGTGGAGTTACCATACGAACTACTAAAGTTTTCTCCCAGCTCAAAAGCATCCCTACCAAAATATCCGGAAAGAAAAAGTCGGTTGTTCGTATTGATCTTATAATTCGTTTTAAGGTTTAAATCGTAAAAGCTAACACTGTTATCCTGTCCGGCAGCTTTCAATAATAGATCGGCATACGAACGTCTACCCGCAATTAAAAAAGAGCCCTTTTCTTTGAATAACGGAGCTTCAAGCGCCAAACGGCTAGATATTATGCCAATACCACCCGTGGCGGCAAACCTTTTACTGTTTCCATCCTTTTGTCTCACATCTAAAACCGAAGAAACACGACCACCATAGCGTGCGGGAATACCACCTTTATACAGTTTTACATCTTTTATGGCATCTGCATTGAAGACCGAGAAGAAACCGAACATGTGCGATGTGTTATAAATAATAGCCTCATCTAACAGCACAAGATTTTGGTCCCCAGCACCGCCACGTACATGAAAACCGCCAGTTCCTTCACCATTATTGGTAACACCCGGTAACATTTGTAAGGACTTTAGAATATCTACTTCGCCCAAAACCACCGGCATTTGTTTTACGGTTTCAATGTTCATTTTAAGAACACTCATTTCGGGTTTACGCAGCACGGCAATTTCAGACTCCTCTGCCGTTACCTCTACTTCATCTAATTGGGTAGAAACTTCAGAAATTTCAAAATTGATGTTTTGGTTGCTGTTCAGGTTTACATCCTGTTTAATATCAGCATACCCCATATAGGTAATGAGTAAGCGATACTCACCTTTTGGGGCAGTAATGGAATAAAAACCATATTCATTGGTCACTACACCAATACTAGTACCTTCTAAAAAAACGGAAGCCCCAAAAAGGGTTTCACCGTTGTCAATGTCGGTTATTTTACCACTTATGGTATAGCTTTCTTGAGCTAAAACCGGAGTGTAACTAAGTAATAAAATAATAATACTTGTGACGCTAAGCCACCTTAAGCGCACTTTACGCTTTCCTTTTTTAATCATGTTGTTTGTTTAATTGATTGATGAATACCGCAATATGACTATATCCTTTCAAAAATGTTACACCAAAAATTAATATTTAAGAAAATGCTAACATTGACGGTCATATTTTAAACACAATAATGTTTTAAAAATATGCCCTGTTTTTAATTAAAACGGTAAATTTCGAGCCAAACTAAAAACTCAGCTTACCAAATGAAAAGCCTTACCAACATTCCGCTCCTTTTCTTTATATTTTTCAGCATATCCATTGCTGCTCAAGAAACGGAATACGCTGATCTACTTCAAAATATAGATGCCAGACAAAAGACATCATTAAATGGAAAATGGGATATTATCGTAGATCCATTAGAAAACGGATTTTACAATCACAGACTGCAAGAGTATGATAAGGGTTATTTTAAGAATGCAAAAATGCAATCGCCTTCTGACCTTATAGAATATAATTTCGATACCAGCCTTCAGTTAAATGTACCAGGAGATTGGAACACCCAAATGGATAAGTTATACTACTATGAAGGCACATTGTGGTACAAGAAAGATTTCAATTATACGCCCACTAAAAATGAAGAAAGCTTTCTATATTTTGAAGCAGTTAATTATGAAGCAATCGTTTATTTGAACGGAGAAAAAATTGGTAAACATGTTGGAGGTTACACTCCGTTCCAATTTAATGTCACAGATAAGCTCGTTGAAGGAAATAACTTTGTTGTAGTTAAAGTCGATAACAAACGTAAAAAAGAAAATGTACCTACCGTAAACCAAGATTGGTGGAACTATGGTGGTATAACTAGGTCTGTTCATTTAGTTACCGTTCCTAAAAAGCATATATCCGATTATTCAGTTCAATTGGAGAAAGGGAAATATAATACCATTAATGGCTGGGTAGCTGTAGCAAATTCTGATGATGGCGAAACGTTAAGCATTCAAATACCAGAACTTAAGAAAACAGTAAAGGCAACAGTTACCAATGGAAAAGCTTCTTTTTCAATAAAAGCCAAACCTAAATTATGGTCTCCAAAATCGCCTAAATTGTATGAGGTAATAATTGAAACCAGTACTGATAAACTAATCGATCATATAGGATTTAGAAATATTTCTACAGACGGCTCAAAAATATTGGTCAATGGTAAGGAAACCTTTTTAAAAGGAATTAGCATTCATGAAGAAGCAGCCTTTAAAACAGGTCGTATTGTATCTGCCGAAGAATGCAAAGTACTATTGAACTGGGCAAAAGAATTGGGTTGCAATTTTTTACGACTGGCACATTATCCACATTCCGAGGCAATGGTGAAAGAGGCAGAAAAAATGGGCTTTTTGATCTGGTCAGAAATTCCCGTGTATTGGACCATACAATTCGATAATGAAGACACATACGCCAATGCTGAAAATCAATTGACCGAGATGATTTCCCGAGATAAAAACAGAGCTGCGGTGGTTTTATGGTCTATGGCAAATGAAACACCTGAAAGTGAGCCACGTTTATCGTTTATAGGAAATTTAGCCCAAAAAGCACGACAATTAGATGATACACGATTAATTACAGCTGCTTTAGATACGCAAGGCAAGGGTGATGATGGTAATTTAATAGAAGACCCGTTAGGTGAAGTCGTTGATGTTATTGGGATCAATAATTATTGCGGATGGTATTATGGTGATTTAGATTCATGTAGTAGTATTAAATGGGCAAGTGCTTACAACAAACCAATGATCATGAGTGAAATTGGCGGTGGGGCTTTATATGGCTTACATGGTGATAAAAATGAAAGATGGACAGAAGAATACCAAGATGAACTCTTTAAGTCTAATATTGAAATGATGAAAAACATCGATTTTATGTCAGGATTATCTCCATGGATTTTGATGGACTTTCGTTCATCAAGACGTCCACTACGACGAATTCAAGATGATTTCAATAGAAAAGGATTGATCTCTGAACAAGGCATGAAGAAGAAGGCTTTTTTCACCTTACAAGAGTATTATCTTGAAATGGATAAGAGATAATACTATTAGATATGCTAACTGAGAATTTAAAATTTTTAGTTAGCATATTTTCCTTCTACATACGAAGATAGAATACTGCTATTCGGTGTTTTACAATTTTGCGGAAAATCATAGAAATAGATACACTTAGGCAATCCGTTTTTAAAAGTAATACGCACAGATCCTTTGCTATTACCACTAAACCCGGAAAAGTTATAATTGGCACTTAACACCATTGGTCTGCCTTGGGT
Organism: Maribacter forsetii DSM 18668; assembly: GCF_000744105.1. Lineage (NCBI taxonomy): Bacteria > Pseudomonadati > Bacteroidota > Flavobacteriia > Flavobacteriales > Flavobacteriaceae > Maribacter > Maribacter forsetii. Next base: position 2,283,026 of record NZ_JQLH01000001.1, on the reverse strand, counting down.
GTCACGAGATGATGTTGTTACTCCAGAAATACTTCCCTTAGTATATCTGTTAAAAGACCATGTTTGAGATTGATCATAAACCAAATCATCAACCAACTTACCAAAGTTTTGATTGCCTGTTGGCCCGCCAGACTTTTTCATCGTAGTATACTTACTGTCTTCATTCATTCGTATACCAGGTTCGTTCAGCGCAAAAAGTTTTAAGTTTTCTTCAAAGCGTTTTAAACCGGGACTATCACATGGGTTAAGTTTAAAAATTTTAGACATGTCATTTTTAAGTCCCGTTGCCTTATGAGCCATATCCACAGAATTACCCATGCTATTAGGGTCGGTAATCATCTTCATCATCGTACCTAGCCCATTCGCTCTTTGTTTACCTTCAATTTCCATTTTAGCATCATATAAATCTGGCTTTGCATACAATCCGCTACCTACCCAAACGTATTCAACACATATTCTACTCACCTCTATGCCGTAGCCATCGGTAGTCACCTCTTCTGTTGCACAGGTTTGATTCATAATTTCTACTTTATTTGCTGGTAACGAATTAGCACATTGCCCACCGTAAGCCCTTAAGTATTGCCCAAAAATTAGTAGAAATTGCATGTCATCTCTACTAACGTCAAGTTCTTCGAAATGACCACGGAAAATATAATCGTAAAATTCAGCGTAATAGAGTCCGTCTGTATTCAGCTCTAAAACTTCTGAATTATCTTCTATAGATATTGGTTTAAAATGATGTGATTTAAAAAATGAAGTGAAAAGTAGCCATATGAAACTTAGTAGAAATACTCTAAGAAAAATAACAGATGATTTCATAATTTGGTGGTGGTTTTAAAATGAAACATTCTGAGGGATAGTTAAAGATATAAAATTTATATTCACTTAGTAATGAAGTCATTGAAATAAAAAAGCGATTAATGTTTAATTAAACATTAATCGCTTTTTTAGCTTTGTATTTTAAACTTATCCAGTATAAGCACCAGAAGAATACGTTAATTCATAACTATGTGTGTATACTTCGAAAACGATTCCGAAAGGGTCTTCTACATAACACATTTTGTATGGCTTGTCTTTTGGATAATACTCACGAATCGGCATTCTTTGCTTACCACCATTTTCCACGATTTTGGCAACCAAATCTTCAATATTAGGGTCTTGAATACAAAAGTGAAACAAACCGGTATTAAACGGACTAAACTCCGCAGCTTCTTTTACTCCATGAGGAAAAGAGAATAACTCAACACCTATTCCGTCAGAAGTTGACATGTGGGCAATTTCAAACTCTTCCCAATCATCGCCAAAGACATCAATACACATAAGACCGATAGCGGTTTCTTTCTCTTTCTTAATTTTTGATGGTTCCATAATAACATACCAGCCCATTACTTCTGAGTAAAATTTTACAGCCTTTGTAATATTAGGAACTGTAATGCCAATATGTGAAAATGATTTGGGGTATGCTGTATTTGTTTTCATATCTATTATTTTATAGTACAAAATAAATCTATATTTGCCTTATTGACAATAACTTACCTAAAAGTACTATAGTTACCAAAAAGAGTTAATTACTGATTATCAGTTAGTTATATTTCATATGAATTCAAAAAAATATTGTCCCTTAGACCATACCATGAATTTAATTGGTACAAAATGGAAACCCATTGTACTTTTTCATCTTTTGGAGGGTCGGGTTCGGTCTGGTGTACTACAAAAAAAAGTACCGGGCATATCAAATAAAATGTTTACCCAAACCGTAAGAGAGTTAGAAAAAGACGGATTGATTATACGCGAGGTTTTCCCAGTAGTACCTCCAAAAGTAGAATATGGCTTAAGTGAGCGTGGAAAATCACTGGAAAATATTCTATTGAGCTTAGATTCATGGGGAGCAAAAGACAACTCTAACAATCTAGTATAAAACTAATTAACTATTCATTAACACAACAAAATACAGAATATTGGGTTTTACTAAAAAAATATCGGTTTGATCGAAAATAAAAAACCTACTAAAATCTATTCACAAGAAGTAATTGACACCCAGCATGTATTTACAAAAGATGATACCGTTTACATAAAAAATAACGCGTCAACCGAAAGTAAAGACAATTGGTCTCCTATAAAATTTAAGTGGGTTTCAGTAGATAAAGTTTAAGACAAATTAGTGTTTGAATAACCCACAAAACCTGATTACATTTGAGCAACTTGTAGTTGCTGGATTATGTCGTACAAAATCATTGAAATTACTTCTCAGGAAACATTAGTCATTAGACACCAGGTTATGTGGCCCAACAAGCCTTTAAATTATATCAAATTACCTAAAGACAACGTGGGAAGGCATTACGGTCTATTTTTAGAAGACCAATTAACATCAGTAATCTCTCTGTTCATACATCATAAGGAAGCCCAATTTAGAAAATTTGCTACATTAGAAAGTCACCAAGGCAAAGGATATGGTAGTATATTATTAAATGAAATAATGCAAATAGCCGCTACAGAATCACTAACAAAAATCTGGTGCAATGCTAGACAGAGCAAGACTAATTATTACACTAAATTCGGGATGATAGTAACCAACAAAACTTATGTGAAAGGTGGAATAGATTTCGTAATTATGGAGAGAACTTTTCCTTAAACCAAATAAAATAGGGTTAGTTGTTGACTTTAATCAAGAATTAAAACAAAGGTCTATTAAGCACACTAGTACAACAGATAAACTCCAAAATAGAATAGGTTAACAACGGTTATCCTAAAAGCAAATACCTATTTAATTGCCTTTAAGCTATTAAATAGGTATTGTTTTAATTTATTAAAGTATTTAAATTACTTTTTCCTCTTCATTAGTTCCGCTTCAATATCTTTTAGCGTAAAACCTTTTGCTTGTAATAACATTAAATAGTGAAATAGTAAATCTGCGCTTTCATACAAGAACAGTTCATCATTATTATCCATTGCCTCTATAACAGTTTCAACAGCTTCCTCCCCTACTTTTTGGGCAACTTTGTTGATACCTTTCTTAAATAAAGAAGCTACATAAGATGTACTGTCATCTGCAGTAGTTCTTCGTTCTTCGATAGTGCTTTCCAATTCCGAGAAAAATCCAAAATTAGAATTATTTTTTTCACTCCAGCAAGTATCAGTACCTGTATGACACGTTGGACCAACTGGATTTACATTAATTAAAAGTGAATCGTTATCACAATCGTTTTTGATGGAGACCAAGTTTAAAAAGTTTCCGCTCTCCTCACCTTTTGTCCATAACCGCTGTTTTGAGCGACTAAAGAAAGTTACTTTTCCAGTATCGGTAGTCTTAGCTAATGCATCTGCATTCATATAACCAAGCATTAATACATTTTTAGTTCGTGCATCCTGTATGATTGCAGGTACTAATCCGTCACTCATTTTCTCCCAATTCGGCGTATTAAACTCCATATGTATTGTATTCTAATTTTATTTTTATTCTATTTTAAAATCGGTTACTGAGCGTAGCCGAAGTGACATTTCGTTTGTCAAAACTGTAAACTGGTACTGATACTGAACATTGGCGTCTCCTACAGTAAACTAAATCCTCACAGGAATCCCATTTCCTTGTAACTCAAGTTTCAATTCTTGTATACCAATTTCTTTGAAGTGAAAAACACTTGCTGCCAATGCTGCATCTGCTTTACCTTCTGTAAAAGTATCGCTAAAATGTTGTTTATTACCTGCTCCACCAGAAGCAATTATCGGAATATTTAATTCAGAAGATAATCTTGCTAAAGCTTCATTTGCAAATCCGTCTTTAGTACCGTCATTATCCATAGAAGTAAATAAAATTTCACCAGCTCCGCGTTCCTCAACTTCTTTTGCCCATTCAAATAATTTGCGCTCTGTAGGTACTTTTCCACCTACTAAATGCACTATCCAATCACCATCTATCTGTTTGGCGTCTATAGCAACTACAATACATTGCGACCCAAATTTAGCAACCAAATCATTAATCAACTGCGGATTCTTTACTGCAGATGAATTAATAGAAACCTTATCAGCTCCGTTATGTAATAAAACATCAACGTCTTCAACAGATGATATTCCGCCACCAACAGTAAATGGTATATTTACCTTTTCCGCTACGCGATATACTAAGTCTGCCAAAGTTTTACGTTTTTGTTCCGTAGCAGAAATGTCCAAGAACACCAATTCATCTGCCCCTTCTCGGCTGTAAATTTCAGCCAACTCAACAGGATCGCCAGCATCACGTAAATCAACGAAATTGACACCTTTTACGGTTCTACCATCTTTGATATCTAAACAAGGTATTATTCTTTTTGCAAGCATTTTTTCAAGTATTAAGTACTTAGTATTAAGTACTAAGTATTCTTTGTTAACATCAAGTTGTCAATTACTGTTCTCCCAGTACTTCGTACTTCGTACTTTGTACTTTGTACTTTTTTCTCTTTACTTATTTTTTATATTCAAATCTACTCCGTCATAAAATCCCAAATCCTTTTCTTTAATCAGTTTTATATAAAAAGCTATTTGACCCGTATGGTAGGAATAGTGTTCAACGGCATGCATAATAGCACCGATCCCAGAAAAAGACATTCCTTGTACAGACCTAACTTTTATCAACTTATCGACTGTAGAATCGAATATGACCCGTTTTACGGAATCTACCGTATCTTCTAACTTATGTAACAACTCAGTTTTTGTTAGACCTGAATTCACTGAAAATTCGGCATCTCTATCTCTATTATCATCAATCTCGCCAATAGAAGAAATTACATATTGCGTCATATTACCACATAGATGTAAAATAAGATTAGCCATACTGTTCAAAGAAGGGTTAGGCTTCTGCCAAATTTCTTCTTCTGAAATTTCAGCAAGACTTTTCTTGATCATGCGCGTGCTTTCGTCCATACGATACATGGCATTTTCAACAATTTCTTGTACTAATCGTTCTTCCTTATCCATTATTTAAAATATACGATTCCAATTGCTTAAGACTGATTCTATTTTCATAAATCGCCTTACCGATGATAGTACCTTCACAACCCATTTCTGCTAGTTTTGGTAACTCGTCAAAAGTAGATATTCCGCCACTAGCTATTAGTTTTAATCCTGCGTCTGTTGAACTTATAATTTTGGAATATAAGTCGAAAGAAGGACCTTCTAGCATACCATCTTTACTAATATCTGTACAAATAACATATTGTATACCTTTTGCTTGGTACGATTGTATAAAGGGAATCAATTCTTCTTTAGATTCCTCTAACCAACCGGATACAGCAACTTTTTCATCCATAGCGTCTGCTCCAAGAATAATTCTTTCTGAACCATGTTTTTCAATCCAACCCAAAAACGTATCTGAATCTTTGACCGCAATGCTACCACCCGTAATCTGCTGTGCGCCACTTTCAAAAGCAATGCGTAAATCGTCATCGGTTTTTAATCCACCTCCAAAATCAATATTTAAATTGGTTTGCGAAGCAATTTGCTCCAGTACTTTATGATTTACAATATGCTTTGATTTCGCACCATCTAAATCTACCAAGTGTAAATGTTGAATTCCGTGTGCCTCAAATTCTTTAGCTACCTCTAACGGGTTCTCATTATATATTTTTTTGGTATCGTAGTCTCCCTTAGAAAGGCGGACACATTTACCATCAATGATATCTATAGCAGGAATAATTCTCATTCTTTAATCTAAAATTTGTTTATCAACAGACATCCACAATGGTGAATCTCCTATTTTATTAAATCCGAAACGCTCATATAACAAATGGGCATCTTTAGTTTTTAATGCTAATGTTTTAAGTTTTTTAATGGTAGTATCTTCTAACATCGCATTCACTAAAATCTTACCATAACCCTTACCTTGAAATTTATCTAGAATAATCACATCCATAAAATATCCGAAATAAATATAATCGGTGACTACTCTGGCAAAGCCAATTTGATCATTTTCTTTAGTGTATATTCCAAAACAGTAAGAGTTTTCAATCGTTGTTTTTATTTCTTCTAATGTTCTATTGTCACCCCAATATGAATTAGCAATAAACTGTTGAATTGCATCTACATTGACAAGGTTTTTATCAGTTGAAATAAAATAATCTTGCTTCATTACATTTTTAAAAAATTCTCTAAAATCTTCTCCCCTACGTCACTAGATTTCTCTGGGTGAAACTGAGTACCGTAAAAATTATCTTTTCTCAATGCAGCACTATAATCTAAACCATAAGTACATTCAGCAATTGTTTCAGAACACAATGGCGCATAAAAACTATGCACTAGATAAATATGCTCTTTTTCTTCAATACCATTAAATAATTCAGATTTCAAATTTGTAATCTGATTCCATCCAATCTGTGGAACCTTTACTGTTTTATCAAACTTTACGACATCAACATCAAAAATTCCTAGTCCAGTAGTATTACCTTCCTCAGACGAATGACACATTAATTGCATACCTAAACAAATACCTAATACAGGCTGTTTTAAAGTCGGGATTACTTTGTCCAAACCACTGTTTAACAACATTTTCATGGCACTACTTGCCTCACCTACCCCTGGGAATATCACTTTATCGGCACGCTGTATTTCAGAAACATCATTGCTTAAAACAGCTTCATAACCTAAGCGTTTAATTGCAAATTTGATACTCTGAATATTTCCTGCTCCGTAATTTATAATTACAATGCCCCCCCCGCCCCCAAAAGGGGTGCTAGTAGATGCTTTATTTTTTTCTGTATTCATAATATAAAACTTAAGAATTCCCCCTTTGGGGGTTAGGGGGCTTTTTACAATACTCCCTTTGTACTTGGCAACACCATTTTTTCAACATCTCTTTTTACCGCCATTTTTATGCTCTTTGCAAAGGCTTTGAAAATAGCTTCGATTTTATGATGCTCGTTGGTACCTTCTGCTTTTATATTTAAGTTTGCCTTAGCTCCGTCCGTGAACGATTTAAAGAAATGGTGAAACATCTCCGTAGGCATATCACCTACCATTTCACGATTAAAGTCTGCATCCCATACCAGCCAATTTCTACCACCAAAATCTATAGCGGATTGTGCTAAACAATCATCCATTGGCAAGCAGAATCCGTAGCGTTCTATACCTAGTTTGTTTCCTAAAGCCGAATGAAATACTTCACCTAGTGCAATACCCGTATCTTCTATAGTATGGTGTTCATCAACTTCTAGATCACCATCCACTTTTATCATTAAATCCATTTGCCCATGGCGTGCCAATTGATCCAACATATGGTCAAAGAATGCCAGTCCGGTTTTAATATCACTTTTACCAGTACCATCTAGGTTCAGTTTTATGGCAATATCAGTTTCATTGGTTTTTCTATGAATTTCAGCCGTTCTATCATTCAACTTCAAGAACTCATAAATCTTCTCCCAATCATTGCTTTCAATCGCAATATGGCTATTTAGTTCATCACGCTTAACCGTAATTTCCCCAGTACCCAAATTGGTTTCATCATTGATGAATATCCCTTTTGAACCTAAGTTTTTAGCCAATTCCATATCGGTTAATCGATCACCGATAACAAAAGAATTTTCTAAATCATAATCATCAGAAAAATACTCGGTCAACAGCCCTGTACCAGGTTTTCTAGTATTGGCATTTTCATGCGGAAAAGTTCGATCAAGAAACACTTTTTCAAAAACGACACCTTCGTTTTCAAAAGATTTTAATATAAAATTATGAACTGGCCAAAAGGTGTCCTCAGGAAAAACATCTGTTCCTAATCCATCTTGGTTGGTAATCATCACCAATTCGTAGTCTAATTCTTTGGCAATTTTGCCTAGAAAAGTAAATGCTTTGGGGTAGAAAATCATTTTCTCAAATGCATCTATCTGCTCATCTACGGTTTCTTTGATGATAGTGCCATCACGATCAATAAATAGTACTCTTTTTTTCATTTCATTTTCATATAAAAGTAAATACTAAGACAATTTGGAATTGTCTTTAGGACCTTCAATTGCTGTTTGCTCTTTTGATCCAAAAAAGAATTTCTTTGCTCCTGCAAATAGTGCTACTCCGCCAATTGCTATAAACTTCCAAAATTTAAGTATAAGTGCAAAAAAACCAGCTTTAGCCAAAATTTTACCAGCGATTAAACCTCCTATACCATAAGCCGCAACATCATCAAAATCTGGATCAAATTCAGAATACTTATATCCTGTATTAAATGATACACTACCTAAAATTGGATCTAAATTATTCTCAACATCTTCAAGTGTATCCATGTCACCAATTACGTTTAGGTTCATATACCCTTTTCTTCCCAAAACTCTAATATTATAATTTAAAGTGCTGGTTTCCTCTTCTTCAAAAAGTAATTCTTTTGCCCAATATAATTTCTTGTTTTCTGAATCATAGTAAGGTTTTGTAGCCCAACCTATTAAATCTACTGTAGGGTAACCCATACTAGATCTTTGCGGATTTGCTTCCTTGACATCATCCTGCATTTCACTTAACAAGTCATCATAATCCATGTCTTGTGCATCGTCATCCTCAATATATCCGTCCTCTGAATATGAAATTTCAATTGCATAACTAGTATTTACGGGAGTCTCATCCTCTTTAAGCAAAAGACCCATAACGGACTCATCTCTAGGGTTTCCCCATATATCTGAAAGTACTCTTTGTGCTTGTTCACTATCTAAAAACTTATAACCTTCTGGAACCATAATTTTGGCTACATCTCCGTTTAACATAGACCTATCATAGATATAGGTAAATGTATTTTCTACGCTATCAGAATACATTTTATAACTGATTAACGCCTCTGTTTCCTCGTCGCTTAAATTAAGACTATCTGCTATAAATTCTAGTCTTTCAACGTCTTGAGCGCGTGTTACACTAATTGTTAATACTAAGGCAATTAAATAAATGAACTTGCTTTTCATTGGTTTTGGTTTAAAGGTTATATCAAATTTAACGCCTTAGCAAGTGTTTTATTCTCTACAGCACTACCTACAGTAAACCGAAGTGTATTCTCACATAATGGTTGGGTGGTTCTATTTCTTACCACGACTCCTTTTTCCAATAATTGATCATATCTAAGTGAGGCATCATCTACTTTTGCCAAGATAAAATTGGCATCTGATGGATATATCTTTTCAACAAAAGAAACTGTTTTTAATGCCACTTCTAATTTTGCCCTTTCCGTTAAAATTTGACTCACCTCGTTCTTTACAGCATCTCTATCCAACACACGCAAAGTTGCTTTATCTTGCGTAAGTTGATTTACATTATAGGGAGGTTTAATTTTATTGACTACAGCAATAATTTCTGCCGATGCTATACAGATACCCAATCGTATACCAGCCATACCATAAGCTTTTGACAAAGTCTGTGTAATGATTAGATTTGGAAATTCAGATAGTTTAGAAGTCCAACTTTCTTCTGATGAAAAGTCAATATAGGCTTCATCAATGACTACTAGTCCATTAAATGAATTCAACAGCTCTTCTATTTTATTTGTGGAGAAACTATTTCCAGTGGGATTGTTTGGAGAACATATAAACAATAGTTTGGAATTGCTATCAATCGTCTTTAATATCTCCTCAACGTTAGGCTGAAAATCATGTGTCAATAAGACCTCTTTATTCTCAACCATATTAATACCAGAAAGTACCTTATACATTCCGTATGTTGGCGGCAAGGTGATAATATTATCTTGCTTAGGCTCACAGAAAGCCCTGAACAATAAATCTAAGACTTCATCGCTACCATTTCCTAAAAGAATATTTTCTTCTTTAATACCTTTCTGTTCCGCTAAAATAGCCTTTAGACCTCGCTGTTGAGGATCAGGGTATCTATTGACTCCATTCTCAAACGGATTCTCATTCGCATCCAAGAAAACCATTGTGGAACCATCTGAAACATATTCGTCACGTGCGGAGGAATAAGGACTTAAACCTTTTACGTTTTCTCTTGTTATTTTATCTAAATTGAAACTCATCAGTTCAATATGGTGTTGGTCATTGAGCGTAGCTGAAATGACATTATTTTAAACTATTTAATCTTAAAGTAACTGCATTTTTATGAGCTTCTAGTCCTTCTGCTTCTGCCATCAGCTCTATAGCATTACCAATAGTTTGAATGCCTTCTTTTGTAATTTTTTGAAAAGTCATGCTTTTCATAAAACTATCTAAGTTAACACCGCTATACTGTTTGGCATAACCGTTAGTTGGTAACGTGTGATTAGTTCCTGAAGCATAATCTCCAGCACTTTCCGGTGTATAATTACCTATAAATACTGAACCTGCATTTTGAGTATTGTCAATATAAAAATCTTCATTTTCTACGCAAACAATGTAGTGTTCCGGTCCGTATTCATTAATCAAATTAATAGCATCTTGATCATTATCAACATATATAAGTTTACTATTGGCAATTGCCTGTTTCGCTATTTTTTTACGTGGTAAATCTTCTAATTGAACAGCCACTTCTTTCTCCACGGCATCTATCATTTCTTTAGAGGTAGATACCAGAATAACCTGGCTATCTACACCGTGTTCAGCCTGACTCAACAAGTCAGAAGCAACGAATGCAGCATTTGCAGAATCATCAGCCACCACAAGAAGTTCTGACGGACCTGCAGGCATATCTATAGCAACACCGTGTTTTGTTGCAATTTGCTTTGCAACGGTTACATATTGATTTCCTGGTCCAAATATTTTATATACCTGTGGTATAGTGTGCGTACCGAAAGTCATTCCCGCAATAGCTTGTATGCCACCAACCTTAACAATTTTAGTAACCCCGCATAAATCTGCCGTATATAAAATAGCCGGATTTAATTTCCCTTCCTTATCCGGTGGTGAACACAAAACTATTTCTGAGCAACCTGCAATAGAAGCTGGTACCGCTAACATTAAAATCGTAGAAAACAAAGGAGCCGTTCCACCAGGAATATAAAGTCCCACCTTTTGAATAGGTCTTTTCTCTTGCCAGCAAGAAACTCCAGCAGCAGTTTCTATTTCAACCCTTTCCGTTTTTTGAGCAGTATGAAAAACTTCAATATTAGATTTCGCCAATTGAATAGCAGCTTTCAATTCCTCAGAAACCAAAGTTTTAGCTTCTTCAACTTCAGCTTCTGAAACCAATAGATTATCTAAGCTTACCTTATCGAATTGCGCCGTATATTTCTTTAATGTTTCATCACCATTACTGGCAACCTCTTTGAAAATACCATCCACCAATCCTTCAATATCGGCAACGGTTTGGGTAGGTCTCCTTAAGACTTCTTCCCAATCTGCTCTCTCTGGATTATATATTTTATTCATTTCTTTAACTAGCTAAAAGCTTAATTACAATACCATTTTCTCAATTGGGCAAACAAGAATACCTTCTGCACCGGCTTTCTTTAATTCATCTATAACTTCCCAAAACTTATCTTTATTGATAACAGTATGTACAGAGCTCCAACCTTCATCGGCTAAAGGCAATACTGTAGGGCTACGCATACCCGGTAATAGTTTAATAATTTCATCTAACTTATCGTTAGGTGCATTTAGTAGTACATATTTAGAACCTCTAGCACGTAATACCGATTGAATTCTAAATTGTAATTTTTCAAGCAATTCCTTTCGCTCAGAAGAAATTTTTGGAGAAACAGCAAGTACAGCTTCACTAGTAAGCATTACTTCTACCTCTTTCAGGTTATTTTTAAACAGAGTGCTACCACTAGAAACGATATCGCAAATAGCATCTGCAAGTCCGATATTTGGTGCAATCTCAACAGAACCGTTAATAATATGTAAATCTGCCTTAACCCCTTTCTCTTTCAAATAATTAAGTACTGTATTCGGATAAGATGTTGCAATACGTTTTCCTTCAAAATCTTGAACAGAATTATACTTTACTGATTTTGGCACTGCCAATGACACTTTACATTTAGAGAATCCAAGTCTTTCTGCAATAGAAATATCTTCCCCTTTTTCAATTAAGACGTTTTCTCCAATAATGGCAATATCTACTACTCCGTCTCTTAGATACTGAGGAATATCTCCGTTTCTTAAATAAAATACTTCGATAGGGAAATTCCTAGATGAAGCTTTTAATTGATCCTTTCCGTTATCTATGGAAATACCGCAGTCTTTTAAAATTTGAAGGGATTCCTCATTTAGTCTTCCCGATTTCTGAATAGCAATTCTAATTTTAGTCATTTTCTTTATTTAATGCTTGGCAACCAAAAGAGATTTAAATACAAAACCCGTTTGATTGCTCAAACGGGTTTTTAAAATATGTTGTTCTACTACAATACATTCCTACCTCGCCTGAGCGTGAATATGGAAATGATGATGTGTAGTTCTATTTTTCATTATACTGTAAAAGTAAAAGGTATTTTTCATTTCACAAAACAAAAGTTTAAAATGAAACAAAAATAATTAAGTCCGTGTTTTAGTTATTCCCTAAAATTAAAGGAAGACCAGATTCTCCACCACCTATTACAATCACTTTAGAATTAGGGGATTCAGACAATTTTAATGTTGCATCAATACCTTTATCTTGAAGAATTTTATCAGTTAATGACGCACTTAAAATTCTGTTCGCATCTGCCTTACCTTGTGCTTCAATAGTTACTTTTTCAGCTTCTTTCTTAGCGGTAACCAAACGGAACTCATATTCTAAAGACTCTTGCTCTTGCTTCAATTTTCTTTCAATAGCATCCTTAATAGTTGGCGGTAAAGTAACATCTCTAACCAAAATCTCATTCAATTGAATATACTCACGCTCAACAATTTTCTGAGTTTCATCAAATATTTCTTGCTGAATAGCATCTCTTTTACTAGAATATAATTGCTCTGGCGTATAACGACCAACTACGGAACGCGCAGCCGATCTAATTGTAGGTAGTAAAACACGCTGTACATAATCTTCACCCTTTTCTTGGTGTAGTTTACCTAAATCATTTCTAATTGGTTCAAACCAAGCTGAAGCTTCTAATTTAATATCCAGTCCGTTACTAGAAAGAACATTCATTTTTTCTAATACTTCTTGTTGTCTTACTTCATATATAAAAACCTTGTTCCAGGGAGCAACTATATGAAACCCTTCTCCCATTGGCGGCTCATCTGTAACCACACCATCACCAAAAGTTTTATACAAGACCCCTGCTTGACCGGAGTCTATTGTAACTGTTGATTTTGAAATTGCAATTACTACTACAATAAAAATAAATATTGCGGGCAACGCAATCTTAGGTAACTTATCCATTAGTGTTTATTTAAATTAATCCGTTATATTTTCTGATAAACCATTCTACTGCAAAGGCTAAAACTATAAGCCCTAATAGCAGTTTAAAATCAATCAAAGATACGATATTTTCAGTGCTTTTCTCTGTTGGAACGTACGCATCATTTTCTTTCAAGTCTTGCAGTAGCCCATTTATCTGAGAAGGATAAAACAACTTACCACCTGTACTCACCGCCAGTTTCTCCATTTTTTCATTATCACTAGATACAAATTGATTTTCCATTTCAAACTCAGAAATAACAAATCTGCCCGACACTGACTTCGCTTCTTTTTCTACGGAAACAACAAATTCATAAGAACCTGCAATTAAGTTAGAAAGGTCAGCTTCAAAATATCCGTTCTTTAGGACCATTGGGTTCGTTTGAACGTTTTTGGTTGATGTATTAGTTACTTTAATAGTAACTTTTGCGTTTGGATCAAATAGAAATGCCTCATCAAAATAAGTAGCGGTAATTACTGTATTGCTACTACCCTCATATACTTTTTCATAATCGACATTTAATCTCGTCTTATTTTTAGAACTGGTTAAATAGCGAATTAAGTTCCCGATAAATTCATCGAAATTGACAAAATCATTAGAATTCCTATATGTCTGTATTCTCCATTTCCATAGGTTCTCCCCTATTAAAAATGCCTGTTTCCCAGCATTTTGCTCCATAACGCCCATTAGTGGTTGTTGCACATCAAGTCCTTTAATTTGAGTGCCTAACATAGTTTCATAGGGCGTAGTTATTAAAATAGGTCCGGCATCACTTACTAACGGAGGAAAATCAGTTAGTTCAAACTTAGAAATATCGTATTTGGTAAAACCATTATTTAGCAACCCGAATACTTCTTGTTCAGGATAACCATTTTCTATTTCAAAGCCAACATTGCTGTTGTTCAAAAATGAATAATCTGTTTGCGTACCCGTAATAATAAATGTGTTGGCATTTTTACTTTTAGCAAATGCGAATGAATTTTTGAACCTAATGGTAGGCTGATAAAATATAAATAAGTCAATTTCTTCTAAAGAACTGTTTGGTGTGCTTGATTTAAAAATAGTTACTTCTCGCTGTTCATTACTTTCAATTGCCTTTTTAAGTGCACCCAAGTCTGGATGTACAATATCGGATATTAAGGCAATCTTAGTTTTTTCATCTATAACCTCAATACTTGTACTTCTGCGGTTATTTTCAATATTTCGCTCTTCTGGTAATTTAGTTACTTCAACAATTAGATTTTTTATTCCAACGGAGTTAGCATCGACTTCAATGTTAATCGTTTTAAAATTAGACTGAGCATCTAATCTTAGGTTTTCTTTATGCACAATTTTGTCATTCATTTTTACCGATACAGTTGCCGATACTGGCGTATTCCCTTGGTATGAAATGTATGATTCTAAAGGAAATTTGTTTTTTAGAAATGCATATTTATTTGTTAGAATGGGACCGACCGAAATATCTTTATACTTGGTGGTATCCCCTAAGACCATAGCATAAATAGTATTATTTTGATCTGCTTTTAAATAACTATAATCCTCACCAACGGTCTGATTACCATCTGATAATAATACAGTTACAGTTTGCTCACGAGCATAAATATCTTTTAAAGCCAAAAGTGATCTGGAAATATTAGTATTCTTATCAGTAAACGAAAGACTATCAAGAATATCCAACTTAGACCCAAATTTATAGGATGTAATTTTAAATCTGTCCGTAACTTCTTTAGCATCTTTTAATTCAGATATTAAACGTCGTAAATCATTTTCGCTCTCAGAAATAGAAGTGGAATTATCAGCCAGAATAACCAAATTAGGTTTTTCTAATGTATATGATTTTTGCGAAAACTTAGGATTAATAAGAAGTAATAGCAGTCCGAAAACACCAACAAAACGCAAAAAGGCTAAAAGCCAGTGAATATTGCTTTTAGCCTTCTGCTTATATATGTACTGAAAAACAACGATACCAAGCGCTACTATCGCAGCAAGAATAATATACAATACCGTTATGCTCTCCATGTATGTTATAAAGTTGAACTTAAAAAAGGAACAATATACCCTTGTTCCATAGAAAATCTATGTTGACTTAGGTTAACATACCACCATCAACATTCAATACCTGACCAGTAACATAGCTAGACAAATCTGATGCAAAATAAAGACACGCATTTGCGATATCTTCAGTGGTACCACCTCTTTTTAATGGAATACCATCTCTCCATCCTTGAACAGTCTTTTCATCAAGCTTATCTGTCATTTCAGTTTCAATAAATCCTGGTGCAATGGCGTTACATCTAATATTTCTTGAACCTAATTCCAAAGCTACAGATTTTGTAAATCCGATCATACCTGCTTTAGAAGCTGCGTAATTTGTCTGACCCGCATTACCTTTTACACCTACAACACTACTCATATTAATGATAGAGCCTTTACGTTGTTTCAATAAAGTTCTTTGTACAGCTTTGGTCATATTAAAAACAGACTTCAAATTAATATCGATTACGGCATCAAAATCAGCTTCAGACATACGCATAAGAAGATTGTCTTTTGTAATACCCGCATTATTGATCAATACATCTATTCTTCCATCAAAATCTTCCAAAACTTTAGCAACTAATTCTTCAGCTTCTTGAAAACTAGCAGCATTACTTTTATAAGCCTTTGCTTTAACCCCCTTTGCTGTCAATTGTTTTTCCAATTCTAAAGCCGGAGCTTCACTTGAGCTATATGTAAATGCAACATTTGCACCGTGATCAGCAAATACTTGAGCAATACCCATACCAATTCCTCTACTTGCTCCTGTTATGATGACGTTTTTATCTTCTAATAATTTCATAAGTCCGTTGTTTAAAACCGAAGTTTACCAAATATACCTTTTGTTTAATTTATAGGCTAAAAAAAATCCCGCTACAAACGGGATTTTATATGAAAAATATGAGTTCTTAACCCATTACTTCTTTTACTTTCAAACCAATTTCAGCAGGAGAATCTACTACGTGAATACCACAATCTCTCATAATTTGCTTCTTAGCTTGAGCAGTATCATCGCTACCACCAACAATAGCACCTGCGTGACCCATTGTTCTACCTGCAGGAGCAGTTTCACCAGCAATAAAACCAACAACTGGTTTTTTGCTTCCGCTAGCTTTGTACCATTGTGCAGCATCCGCTTCTAATTGACCACCAATTTCACCGATCATAACCACACATTCGGTTGCAGGGTCATTGATTAAAAGCTCAACAGCTTCTTTGGTAGTTGTTCCAATAATTGGATCACCACCAATACCTATTGCAGTTGTAATACCTAAACCTTGACGTACCACTTGATCAGCAGCCTCGTAAGTCAATGTACCAGATTTAGAAACGATACCTACATTACCTTCTTTGAAAACAAAACCTGGCATAATACCAACTTTAGCTTCACCCGGAGTAATAACACCAGGACAGTTAGGACCGATTAAACGACAATCTCTATTTTTAATATAGTTGGCAACCTTCACCATATCAGCAACAGGAATACCTTCTGTAATTGTAATAATAACTTTAATACCAGCTTCGGCAGCCTCCATTATTGCATCTGCCGCAAATGCTGGCGGAACAAAAATGATAGTAGTATCTGCACCAACTTTCTCAACAGATTCAGCAACCGTATTAAAAACCGGTTTACCTAAATGCTCTTGCCCTCCTTTACCCGGAGTAACACCACCTACGATATTAGTACCGTACTCAATCATCTGTCCAGCATGGAAAGTACCTTCACTACCAGTGAAACCTTGTACGATTATTTTTGAATCTTTATTAACTAATACGCTCATACTACTGTAGTTTTATTTTTTTTGTTAGAACAAAAATATAAGTTGTTAATGAATTTTAAAGCATTAACGGACTTATTTATTATCCATTTTTTTAATTATTTGTGGAATTTGCTTCAAATAAGCCAATTGTTTCAATTTTTCTCTAGATTCTTCTATAGGAGTACCAAAATAACTCTTGCCACCCTTCACGGATTTTGTAACTCCTGTCTGCCCCATTATTACAGCCTTGGCACCAATAGTTATTCCGCTATTCGTACCTACTTGACCCCATAGGGTAACTTCATCTTCAATAATAACACAACCAGCAATACCCGTTTGTGAAGCTATTAAACACTTTTCTCCTATAACGGTATCATGACCAACATGAACCTGATTATCCAACTTTGTTCCAAAGCCAATGGTGGTATCACCTGTAACACCTCTATCAATTGTACAAAGGGCACCTATATCAACATTGTCTTTCAAGACAACCCTTCCTCCAGAAATTAATTTATCGAACCCCTCAGGTCGTTTTTTATAATAAAATGCATCGGCACCTAAAACACTACCAGCATGTATGGTAACATTATTGCCAACAATGCAATTATCATAAATAGTTACATTAGAATGAATTAGGCAATTATCACCTATTTCAACATTATTCCCAATAAATGCATTTGGTTGAATTACTGTGTCTTTACCAATTTTTGCAGTTGCAGCAATTGTTTGACTGCTAGGTACAAAAGGCTGAAAGAAAGTAGTCAATTTATTAAAATCCCTAAACGGATCATCAGAAATTAACAATGCTTTACCCTTAGGGCATTCTACATTTTTATTGATTAAGATAACCGTTGCCTTAGACTCTAATGCCTTATCATAATACTTAGGATGATCTACAAATACGATATCTCCAGATTCTACAACATGGATCTCGTTCATTCCCAATACAGGAAAATCATCATGACCAACATAATCGCTAGATATAATATCTGCGATTTGTTTTAACGAAAAAGTAGTTGGGAATTTCAATTGACTGTCTTATGTCTAATTATTGAATTATAAATAAAGCCCTACTCCTTAACACGTTCCATGTAAGAACCTGTAGAAGTGTCAATTTTAACCTTATCACCTTCGTTTATAAATAAAGGAACATTTACCTCTGCCCCTGTTTCTACCGTTGCAGGTTTTGTAGCATTTGTTGCCGTATTACCTTTAACACCAGGTTCTGTATATGTAATTTCTAGAATTACACTAGCAGGCATATCAACAGATAAAGGCATACTATCTTCAGTATTGAACATAATCTTTACCACTTCACCTTCCTTTAAAAGTCCCGGTGCATCAAGAGAGCTCTCTTGCAATGTAATTTGATTATAATCATCTGTATTCATGAAGTGATATGTTTCTCCTTCAGGATACAAGTATTGATAAGAACGTGTCTCTACACGAACATCCTCAATTTTATGACCTGCAGAAAAAGTATTGTCCAATACTTTACCAGAGGTAACACTTTTTAATTTTGTACGAACAAAAGCAGGACCTTTACCCGGTTTTACGTGTAAAAATTCAATTATTTTGTAGATATCGTTGTTATATCTAATGCATAGTCCTTTTCGTATATCTGATGTAGATGCCATTCGTAATGAGTATTAATATTGTTAACTTAAGTTTTAAATATAGTTTAATTATTGCTGAAATATCCTTTCATGATACCACGTTGAGAATCGCGAATAAATTGTAATATTTCATCGCGTTCTGGAGTTGCCTCCATTTCAGCCTCTATAATTTGAACTGCTTGCGTGTTGTTATAATTCTTCTGATAAAGAATTCTATAGATATTCTGTATTTCTCTAATCTTATCGGAAATGAATCCTCTTCGTCTTAATCCGACAGAATTGATACCTACATAAGATAACGGTTCTCTTGCCGCTTTTACGTAAGGAGGCACATCTTTTCTTACCAAAGAACCACCTGTTACAAAAGCATGTTGACCAACAGATACAAATTGATGTACTGCAACCAAACCTGCAAGAATAACATTATCACCTATGGTTACGTGACCAGCTAAAGTTGAATTATTTGAAAAAATACAATTATCACCAACTAAACAGTCATGAGCAACATGGCAATACGCCATAATAAGGCAGTTTTTACCTATTACGGTTTTCATACGGTCAGATGTACCTTTATGTATAGTAGCGCACTCTCTAATAGTCGTATTATCACCGATTACAACCGTAGTATCCTCACCATCGTATTTCAAATCTTGTGGAGATGCGGATATGACTGCACCTGGAAAAATATTACAATTTTTACCAATGCGAGCACCTTCCATTATTGTCACATTAGACCCGATCCAAGTGCCATCGCCAATAATAACATTGTTATGAATAGTTGTAAATGGTTCAACTACTACGTTTTTAGCAATCTTAGCTCCCGGATGTATATAGGCTAAAGGTTGATTCATTCTATGTTCTTTTTACAATTTGAGCCATCATTTCCGCTTCACTAACCAATTTATCATTGGCATAAGCATAAGCCTGCATATGGCATATTCCCCTTCTTATCGGGGTAATTAAACTACAATGGAAAATTAAAGTATCTCCAGGTAGTACTTGTCTTTTAAATTTCACCTTATCGATTTTCATGAAAAGGGTCAAATAATTTTCAGGATCCGGAACAGTGCTCAGCACTAAAATTCCACCTGTTTGTGCCATTGCCTCAACTTGCAAAACTCCTGGCATTACCGGAGCTCCAGGAAAGTGACCTACAAAGAAAGGTTCGTTCATGGTTACATTCTTCATCCCCACAACATGAGAATCTGAAAGCTCCAAAATACGATCGATCAATAAAAATGGAGGTCTGTGTGGTAGCATATCCATTATTTTATGAATATCCATTAATGGAGGTAAGCTAAGATCGTATTTAGGCACGTTATTACGCTTCTCTAATTTAATGATCTGCGCAATTTTCTTAGCAAACTGGGTATTTACAAAATGGCCTGGTTTATTAGCAATTACCTTACCTCTAATTCTAGTACCTGCCAATGCCAAATCACCAATAACATCTAATAATTTATGGCGTGCAGCTTCATTTGGCTGGTGTAAAATTAAATTATCTAAAATACCATTTGCCTTTACAGAAAGCTTCTTTTTATTAAAAGCCTTCTCCAGCTTTTTCATGGTTTCCTCTGAAATCTCCTTATCAACATATACAATGGCATTATTTAAATCACCACCCTTAATAAGTCCGTTTTCCAATAACGCCTCCAATTCGTGCAAAAAGCTAAACGTACGAGCGTCAGCAATTTCCGCCTTAAAATCAGAAAGTTTCTCTAAAGTAGCATTTTGAGTACCTAATACCTTTGTACCAAAATCTACCATAGTAGTAACTTGGTAAGTGTCTGAAGGAATGATGGTTATTTCACTACCTGTTTTCTCATCTCTATAAGAAATTACTTCTTTGACTACATATTCTTCACGAAATGCATCTTGTTCTACAATACCGGCTTTTTCTAAAGCTTCTACGAAAAATTTAGAAGAACCATCCATTATCGGCGGTTCTGCGGCATTCAATTCAATTAAAACATTGTCAATTTCCAAACCTACCAAAGCAGCCAAAACATGCTCTGAAGTTTGAATCCTTACTCCGTTCTTTTCAAGATTTGTTCCTCTTTGTGTATTGTTCACCAAAGTGGCATCTGCCGGTATTACCGGAGAACCTTCAAGGTCTACCCTTTTAAAGGCATAACCATGGTTTTTATCCGCAGGAACGAATTTTATTGTAACGTCACTTCCGGTATGTAAACCTACTCCCGTAAGACTTACTTCCTTACCTATTGTTCTTTGTTTAATAGTTGTTGTGCTCATCGTCAATCTTTCTTTTCTAAGGTGTCGATTCTACTTATTATTCTTGGTAAATTCTTAAAATGAACATATGATTTATTATAATCACCATAATTCAACGCGGGCGAACCTTGCAACACTTCATTTTCTTTCACATTTCTACCTATGCCCGATTGTGCTTGTATTCTTACGTTATCGCCAATAACAATATGACCAACTATACCCACTTGCCCGCCAATCATGCAATGCTTGCCTATCTTAGTTGAACCAGCTATTCCGGTTTGAGCGGCAATAACGGTATGCTCGCCAATTTCAACGTTATGTGCTATTTGTATTTGATTATCCAGTTTTACTCCTTTTCTTAAGATGGTAGAACCTAAAGTAGCCCTGTCTATAGTAGTACCGGCACCAATATCTACATTATCTTCAAGAATAACATTACCGGTCTGTGGTACCTTTGCGAACTCCCCTTGCTCGTTTGGAGCAAAACCAAATCCGTCCGCACCAAGCACTGATCCGCTATTTACCACACAATTATTTCCGATAATTGTTTCTGAATATACTTTGGCTCCTGCAAAAATGATAACGTTGTTCCCAATTTTCACATTATCACCTATATAAACATTAGGGTAAATTTTTACATTATCACCTAAAGAAACATTATTTCCTAAATAAGCGAAAGCACCAATATATACATCAGCACCATATGTAGCGGTATCTGATTTAAAAATAGGCTCTTCTATACCTACTTTATTGTTTTTAACCTGATTATAATATTCTAACAACTTAGAAAACGACTTATAGGCATCTTCTACTTTAATTAAGGTAGTATCTAAGTCTTGTTCTGGAACAAAACTCTTATTCACTATAGTAACTGATGCTTTTGTCTTGTAAATGAATGAAGTATACTTCGGATTAGCTAAAAAAGTAAGGGAACCTTCTTCACCTTCCTCTATTTTAGCAAGTTTATGTACGGCTATTTCTGGATTTCCATGCACTTCTCCTTCTAAGATACCTGCAATCTGACCTGCTGTAAATTTCATGAGCGTAAAAGTAAGAAAAATTGTTAAACCCCTTCTTTAGGATAACACATATAATATTTGGTTACCGTTTTTGAAAGTGCATTTAAATTAAGGTGGTCAGATAATTTCGCAACATCCGTAATCTTTCCGTTTTTCCTTAAAATGTTGATAGTCTGATGTTGCCTATCGTAAGCTTTATTTTTAAGCTCGCCTTTAAAGACAAAATAAGAAGCGTCTTCATCTGTGAGATTATACTGAGCTTTTACTTTATTTAAATGCATTAAAAACTTACTTTCTGTAATAGACTCTTTCTTTACCTTAATATGAAGAAGTTTTCTGTTGATGATCATTTCACACAAAGAAGCTAGTACAAAATCACTCGAAAATTGCCATTCCTTTAACGCAGAAAGAATATCTATATCATCAAGCTTTGCAAACTTTGCCAAGGTTTCGTTATCAAAATTATTAATATCGATATGGTTCGTCAGAAAAAAATGTAGCGACTCACTAGAATTTAAAGTTTCACCTTTTTCAATTAAGAAACGAGCTCTTTTTAAAATACTTATCAGTAATCGCTCTGCGACCACAGCGGTTTTATGAAGATAAACCTGCCAATACATAAAGCGACGTGCCATTAGAAACTTCTCTACAGAATAAATTCCTTTTTCCTCAATTACCAAATTACCATCGATTACATTTAACATGGTAATTAATCGCTCTGCATTTGTATTCCCTTCAGCAACACCGGTGTAAAAACTATCTCTTTTCAAATAGTCTAATCGATCCATATCTAACTGACTAGACACCAACTGATTTAAAAACTTTTTTGAATGATTACCGGTAAAAATGGAGATGGCTTCCGTTAAACTTCCGTTAAATCGTTCATTGAGCTCATGCATGAATTGCAGTGAAATAAATTCATGACTTACACCTTCAACAATACTGTGCTCCATGGCATGGGAAAAAGGTCCATGCCCTATATCATGTAAAAGAATAGCACACAGAAGTCCTTCTTCTTCTGTTTCTGTAATCTCAACTCCTTTAAAACGAAGCACTTGAATAGACTTTTGCATTAAATACATACAACCTAGCGCATGATGAAACCTAGTATGGTGCGCCCCTGGGTAAACCAAATAGGATAAGCCCATCTGTGAGATTCTACGAAGCCTTTGAAAGTAAGGATCTGCAATGAGGTCAAAAATGAGCGCATTGGGAATTCTAATAAATCCGTAAATTGGATCATTAAAGATTTTCAATTTGTTTGATGTCTTCAAGATAATGTTGTCTTTTCTGAGATTAACATTTCAAAGTTATACAAAAGCATTAGCATAGAATTTGATTATCGTCAAATAATAATTCAATGAACAAAATAAAAATATTGTGGGTAGATGATGAAATCGATTTACTCAAGCCTCATATTATCTTTTTAGAATCTAAAAATTACAGCGTAATCACCTGTCAAAGCGGCCAAGAAGCTATAGAGGAACTAGCGGAAACAAGAGTGGATATCGTTTTTTTAGATGAGAACATGCCCGGTATATCTGGACTTGAAACACTTTCGGAAATTAAAATTATAGATAACTCTTTGCCTGTGGTCATGATTACCAAGAGTGAAGAAGAATCTATAATGGAAGAAGCCATTGGTTCTAAAATTGCAGATTACCTTATAAAACCAGTAAATCCTAATCAGATATTGCTTTCCCTAAAAAAGAATTTGGACCATTCAAGATTGGTTTCTGAAAAGACCACAAGTAATTATCAGCAAGAATTTAGAAAAATTGCGATGGACCTATCCATGGTAAGTACTTACCAAGAGTGGGCAGATTTATATAAAAAATTAATTTACTGGGAATTACAGTTAGAAGAAATTGAGGACAGCGGAATGTTCGAGATTTTAGAATCTCAAAAGACCGAAGCAAATCAACAATTCGGCAAGTTTGTAGACCGAAATTATGAAGATTGGTTTACGGATATTGATGCACCTGTAATGTCTCACACCTTATTTAAGGAATGGATTGCGCCAGAAATTAAAGACCAAAAGACATTGTTGATAGTAGTAGACAATTTACGTTATGATCAATGGTATGCTTTTGAAGATACGGTCAACACCTTTTACAAAAAGAAAAAGGAAGATTCATATTATAGCATACTCCCAACAGCTACCCAATATGCAAGAAATGCCATATTTTCAGGGCTGACTCCGCTTGCCATGGAAAAAAAATATCCAGAATGGTGGAAAAACGATACCGACGAAGGCGGCAAAAACTTATTTGAAGATAAGTTTCTAGGAGAACAGCTGAAAAGATTGGGTTTAGATTTAAAATGGGAATATCACAAGATTAGTAGCTTAAAGCAAGGGAAGCATCTTAGCCAGAATTTCAAAGCACAAAAAGACAATGACCTAACCGTAATTGTATACAATTTTGTTGATATGCTTTCTCATTCAAAAACAGAAATGGAAGTAATTAAAGAGTTAGCGTCAAATGATAAATCTTACAGGTCGCTGACCACCAGTTGGTTTAAGAATTCGCCGATGTTAGAAATCATACAGCAAGCCCAAACTTTAGGCATGAAACTGATTATCACAACGGATCATGGAACTATAAATGTAAATTCCCCTTCTAAAGTGGTAGGCGACAGAGACACCAGTCTAAACTTACGTTATAAAACAGGGAGAAGCCTTACCTATGAAAAGAATGATGTCCTTGCCGCAAAAGACCCAAAATCAATTCATTTACCAAGTATAAATATGAGCAGCTCTTATATCTTCGCCAAGAACGATTTGTTTTTTGCCTACCCTAATAACTACAATCACTATGTTAGTTATTACCGGAATACTTACCAACATGGCGGTGTTTCTTTAGAAGAAATGATCATACCTTTTGTAGTTTTGGAACCAAAATAATTTACAGATTATGGAATTCATTTATCAAGAAGGTGAATTAAAGAATATTGCTAAGCAGATTATTAAACACGCCAGTAGCAAGACTCTTGCTTTTTATGCTCCTATGGGTGCAGGAAAAACAACATTGATCAAAACACTTATAAAAGAATTAGGTAGTAGTGACAATGTAAGCAGCCCTACATTTGGTTTGGTTAACGAATACGCATTGGAGTCTGGTGAGCTACTAGGTTACCATTTCGATTTTTATCGGTTGGAAGATGAAGAAGAAGCTATGGACATGGGTCTAGATGATTATTTAGCCTCCGGCGGATGGATATTTATGGAATGGCCAGAAAAAATACCCAGTTTAATACCCAACGATGTTCAGAACATAAAAATTGAAATTTTAGATGAAACCACTAGGAAGCTAATTATCTTAAAATAAAACCTACCGCAAATTATGGCGGTTTAATAATTATTCTGAATTAGCAATTCGCACATCGTTCTAAGCAAAGTTTTATTGCATTTTTTCGATGAAAAACGAAGAATTCGATAAAATGTTGAAAAAATCGGTTTAAGTACGTAATTTTAACGACAAATGGGTATTTAGTTGTATATTTTTTCTTACGTTTGTAGGAGAACTAAATATTTAGTATAACCAAAAACCCCTTGAAAATGAAAAACAAAAAAACATTATTAGCATCAATCGCATTAGGCGTATTTCTTTTAGCTATGACTGCACCGATTATTGATATTGATAATCAAGATTTAAATGTTGATAAAAGAAAATTAACGAAAAGAATATAACTCATATTCCTTTTACGAATCAAAAAAAGAGAGCATTTTTAATGCTCTCTTTTTATTTATAATAATTAGCTATTTACTTCGTTAGCATATAGTAATACTATTGTGCAAATGATTAATAAAGTTAAAAAAAAGAAAGCTAAAAAGAAGATTTTCCTAGAAACTCTTCTAGTCTTTTTTATAGCAATTTCACCTTTTTTATATAAGGTATATGACTATTTGCCTTATGACCAAAATGGCGATGCTTTAGTTTTAGGCTTTACCTTAGGAAACAATGGATTTCCAGATACATTAACTTATTTATGGTACCTAACTTCCAAAATAGTCCCTCTTTACTTAATGATTTTTTGGTTTCTTACTTCACGTGATTGGTGGTATCATATTATTATCATACCCATTGCGATGTATGCCTTTCAAATGTTTGAGGTGTTTTATGACTCAGACAACATGATTGACACTGATAATATTTGGTGGTTGATTCCAATATGCATGATCACAATACCATCGGTTTATTTTATTCGAATTACACTTTATGACAAACACGTAAATGGTATTGATTTGGAAGCAATTGAGGCTGAATTAAAAGAGCTTAAAAACAAAGGGTTCGATAATAAAGATAATTTTGAATCGGAAGATAAATCTGAAAATGCACAACAAGATGAATTTTCTACCATCTCAGGAGATATTAACACTAAATTTTCTACAGGAAACTTAGAGCATATTTTTAAGAATGTTCAAAATCGAATTCAAGGTTGGTTACAATTAAAATCGTAACTATTCAATATCTTTAAAAAAGTACAAATCATTCATTTCTTTAAAAATTGTACATTTGAGTTTCAAGTCGCTGATTTGAACAACTCACTATTAAGTTATGAACCAACCCACTTCCCCTTTTAGTAAGCATCAATTAATTCCACAAGAGGAAACCTTAGAAGTTTTACGTCAAAAAGGAGAATTGTTTATAGGCATTCCAAAGGAAAACCAATACCAAGAAAAAAGAATTTGTCTTACTCCAGATGCTGTAAATGCCATTACCGCTAACGGTCATCGTGTTTTAATTGAATCTGGTGCTGGTGAAGGCGCACATTACTCTGATGCAGATTATGTGACTGCTGGTGGAGAAATTACTAGAGACACCAAGAAAGTTTTCGCTTGCCCTTTAATTCTAAAAGTTGAGCCTCCTACCCTTACGGAAATAGAATATATAAACCCGCAGACAACAATTATATCTGCACTTCAGATCAAGACACAGTATAAAGAGTATTTTGAAGAATTAGCAAGAAAACGAATTACTGCTATTGCATTTGAATATATTAGAGATGAAGAAGGCAAGTACCCTGCAGTAAGATCACTTAGTGAAATTGCCGGTATTTCTTCAGTTCTAATTGCAGCAGAATTAATGGCTGCCAATAACAATGGCAACGGACTCATGTTTGGTAATATTAGCGGCGTACCACCAGTGGAAGTAGTCATTATAGGCGCAGGAACAGTCGGTGAGTTCGCAGCTCGATCAGCTATAGGAATCGGAGCAAATGTCAAAGTTTTTGACAATTCTATAACCAAGCTTAGAAATATACAGACCAACTTAAAACAAACGGTCTACACATCTACCATTCAACCCAAAAACCTATTAAAAGCCTTAAAACGTTGCGATGTAGCAATTGGAGCAACTAGAGGGAAAGATCGATCGCCCGTTGTTGTAACTAGTACCATGGTAGAGCACATGAAAAAAGGTGCTGTCATTATTGATGTAAGTATTGATACAGGTGGATGTTTTGAAACCAGCGAAATAACCGACCACAATAAGCCCACTAGAAAGAAATTTGATGTGATACATTATGGTGTTCCAAACATTCCGTCTAGATATCCAAAAACAGCATCGGTAAGCATAAGCAATATCTTTACACCATACCTACTAAAAATAGGAGAAGATGGTGGATTGGAGAATTCCCTTCGTTTTGACAAAGGTCTTCGCAACGGACTTTATATGTACCACGGCATTTTAACCAACAAGTCTGTAGGCGAATGGTTCGATTTACAATACAGTGATATTAATTTCCTGATTTTTTAGAATAGGCTAACAATACTTTTTCTATCCATTATAAAAGACATAATTTCGCAAACTTAATGATTGGTAAGTTATGAATATGGATTTTATAAAAAGGTTAGGGTTTTTCTTGGTAGGACTCTCCATCGGTATTGTATTTCTAACCTTTTTCTTAAAAAAGAAATCTCAAGAAACCGGAGTATATTTTTGCTACTTACCAGATTGTAGAACGTTGAAAGATATTCGCTCTAAATCCATGCACTACAGTGACAACGCCAAACAAAACCTTCAAGAATTTGAATTAGACTCTATCGCCGTTACTTATATATTAACCGAAGGAGACGTTAATTTTAGTAAAAGTGATACAAAATCCGTTCCCTGCAAGACTTATATAGTAGAGTCCGATTACAAAGAACGTGATTATGTTTTCACAGTTAGAAATTGCAGAGAAAAGGCTATAATTGAAAAAGTAGAAAGAGAATAAATTCTCGTTACATTTTTCTTCGCTTTCTTTCTTTTTTCAATAAAGACAATTCTCTACTCGTTTGCCCTGCAACAGATGTATTTTCATCTGCCCTTCTAATCAAATACGGCATTACATCTCGTACAGGTCCAAATGGTAAATATTTGGCAACGTTGTAACCGTTGGCAGCCAAGTTATAAGAAATATGATCGCTCATACCATATAACTGACCAAACCAAATATGAGTATTATTTTTTTCAACACCCTTATCTTCCATTAACTGCATTAATTGGTAACAACTTTCTTCGTTATGCGTTCCGGCAAATATGGAAAGAGAATCAAGGTTATCTATCATATACTCAATAGTTGCATTAAAATTATCGTCCGTTTCTTGTTTTGTTTTACAAATCGGAGAAGTATATCCTTTTTCTTTCGCACGTTCATTTTCCTTTTCCATATAAGCACCACGCACTACCTTCATACCAACCAAAAACCCATCTTTAACCGCACGTTCTTGTAATGATTTTAAGTATGGCAAACGGTCCCACCTATATGTTTGTAAAGTATTAAAAACGATCCGTTTCTTTTTATTATACTTACGCATCATATCCTCGGCTAAATTATCGGCCGCATCTTGCATCCAACTTTCTTCTCCATCGATCAAAAGAGAAACTTCTAAGTCATGTGCTTTCTTACATACTTTATCAAACCTATTCACCACGCGCTGCCATTCTGCCTCTTCCGCCGTAGTAAGCTTTTTCTTTTCGCTAATTTTTTGATAAAGCGCAAAACGACCAAAACCCGTTGGTTTAAAAACGGCATACGGTATTGCTTCTTTTTCTTTCACGAAATCTAAAATTGTCAAAATAATTTCAGTAGCCGTATCAAAAGGATCTTCCTCTTCTTTACCTTCAACAGAATAATCAAGTACAGAACATACTCCTTTCTCCCACATGCGGTCTACCACAGGCAAACAGTCACGTTCGTTCACCCCACCACAGAAGTGGTCAAAAACTGTAGCTCTTATTAAACTTTCAACTGGTAAATGAGCTTTAAATGCAAAGTTGGTAATTACCGAACCCATTTTCACTAACGGTTCATTGGAAATCATTTTAAATAAAAAGTAAGCTCTTTCTAATTCCGAATCGGTTTTTAGTGCAAAAGCAGTTGCGGTATTTTCAAAAATTTGATCCATTCTTTATAGTTTCAATAACGATCAAATATAATCACAGAATTTATAATCCTAAGACTAAAAATAACCTTTATTTTGCAGTAAAATTGCAAACACAAAAAGGCTTATTTTAATGGATTCTATAATTTCAGATTCTTACGCAGTACATTTCAATGAGGTAGCTTTTAAAGCTTTAAACACCCATCTAGCAGATAAAAAATATTCCATCGTTTTTATTCTGGTTGATGAGAACACCCATGAGCTTTGTTTACCAAATTTTATGGCAGAAATTAATGGGGAATATCAATTTGAAATTATTGAAATAGAATCAGGCGAAATCAATAAAAATATTGAAACCTGTGTTGGGGTATGGGAAGCTTTATCAGAATTGGGAGCTGACCGAAAAAGCGTGATGATCAACTTAGGAGGCGGAGTTCTTACGGATATGGGAGGCTTTATTGCTTCGACCTTTAAAAGAGGTATAGACTTCATAAACGTACCTACTACCCTATTATCTATGGTAGATGCCTCTGTTGGCGGCAAAACAGGAATAGACCTAGGCGCTTTAAAAAACCAAATAGGTGTTATAAATCAACCGGTAATGGTACTAGTCATTCCTGATTTTCTAGATACCCTAGAAAATAGGCAAGTTATTAGTGGTTTTGCAGAAATGCTAAAACACGGACTTATTCAAAGTAATAGCTATTGGGAAGCATTAAAAGAAGCAAATAGCTTAGAGGATATGAAGAAGCATATTCTTACTTCTATCCAAATAAAAAATGAGGTAGTACTGCAAGACCCTACAGAACAAAATATACGCAAGATTTTAAACTATGGTCATACCCTAGGTCATGCTATAGAGTCTTATTTTCTGGAGAACGAATCAAAGGAAATGTTATTACATGGCGAAGCTATTGCAGTAGGTATGATTTTAGAAGGGTATCTTTCACACAAACTTTTAGGACTATCAGAGCAATCACTAGATGATATTAAAACGACTTTTTTAGATAAGTATGATAAAGTTGACTTTTCTTATACTGACATTGAGAACATTTTAAAGTTGATGAAATATGATAAGAAAAATTCTCACGGAAAAGTCAATTTTGTACTCTTAAAAACTATTGGTGAGCCAATAATAGATATTGAAATTCCCGTAGAATTATTCACCGAAGCTTTTGCTTACTACAAAGTTTAAAAACTTCACATACCAAAAATGGCACTTTCACAACTCTACAAAGAGAGATGTAAGTATAATGACTAGTTTAGTTATAGATAAATACAACCTTCTATAAATAAAATAGTTATGACCAGACGCCTTATTGATTACCGTAAATTAGACCACCAATTAGCAGCACTCTTAATAGAGACTTATCCTCATGGATATGGAGATGAAGACATTATCTCGTTTAAAAATATCAAGGGAGATTATGTTGAGGCTGTTGAATTAAAAACTACCGACACATTATACTTAGTCAAAATAAGTAAAAGTCTTTCTAACTTCATTGCAAACTTTGAAGAAAACATAGAAAAAGAACTAGAATCTAAAACTCCGGAACAAGTGATGCAGTCTGAAGATATGACCAAAGCGCTATACCTTAATTTTGAGACAGAAAGCGAAGAAGAGCTAGATTAATTGAAATAACGTTCTTGCAGTATATTTTCATGGTGCTGTTGATGACCGCTTATTACCAAGCCTAAAGCAGCAACTGACCAAGGAATACCACTCGCGGTCCCTACTCTTTTTAAATTTTCATCAAGCATTGTGTCAAACAAACTAATTGACGTATCACGAACGGAAAGATATTCGGCTAAAATATCTTCTTTTGTACGTTGATTTGCTTTGCTCTCTTCCACAAAAATATTATGATCAAAACCCGGTAAAGGTGTTTTGTCATTTCTAGATATTCTAAATGCCCTATATTGAAATACGCGCTCAGTGTCAATTAAGTGCACTAAAACTTCAGCAACAGTCCATTTACCTTCTCCATAGCTAAATAGAAATTGTTCATCGGTTAATCCATGAACTAAATCTTCAAAACTTTTTCTCCCTTTTAATAAAGCAGATTTTAAATCTTCTTGCCCGTCAAGAGTTTTTAAATAAGTACTATAAAAAAATTGCAATTCGTCTTCCTGTAAATCTTTAACCGTCATTCTAAAAATTTAAATATTTCAAATTAAAAAAGCCCAATCATAAATATAACCGGGCTTTTTTTTAAGTTAGTTGAATAACCTTTATCTATAACTCATTAAAAATGGTATGCATCAAACGTTTTTTATCGTTGAAGCTTTCTTCTAATGAAATCATTGTTTCTGTTCTACTAATACCATCTATATCATCTATTTTAAAGATAATATTTTTAGCATGCGTAGTATCTTTTGCTCTAATCTTACAGAAAATATTGAATTTGCCTGTAGTAATATGTGCTATGGTAACATTTGGTATTTGATTTAAACGCTCCAAAACAAATTTAGTTTGATGTGTTTTTTCAAGAAAAATACCAACATATGCTATAAAAGCATAACCTAACTTTACATAATCTAAAGTAAGTGAAGAACCTTTTATGATTCCTGCTTCTTCCATTTTCTTAACCCTTACATGTACCGTTCCGGCAGATATAAGAAGTTTCTTTGCAATATCAGTAAAAGGAGTTCTGGTGTTGTCAATCAACATATCCAGAATTTGGTGGTCTATTTCGTCTAATTTGACTTTGCCCATAGTTGTAAAATTTTTGCCAAAAATAAAAAATAATCACATTAAATTCATTGAAACTTCATTTTTTTTAATGAAACCGTAAACAATTTCACTATTTCAAAGAAATAAGATAACAAAAATCACACAAGTAGATTCAACAAATCGTTACTTTTTAGCCATTCCATATCTTTTTCATCATTGCAATTCAAGGTTTTATGACCAAAAATCTCTGTTGGTTCTTTTTCAAAAACGTGTAGGCCTGTCACAAATTCCAATTTCTTATCTTTTAATACTTCTTTATACTGTATAGCAACAATACCGCTTTTGGTCAATTTATTTACAGTAAAATCTGGATTGAGAACTAAAATGTCTACAAATTGCTTTCCATTTTCTGGAATAGCTTCATATTGTTTTACTGTATAATCTAAAATTTTATTATAAGCAATAGTATCTAAAGCTTTTAATAAAGCTTTAAAAATATAACCCCTGGTCATATCCCTGTTGTAATCATTACTATAATGACCTGCCTCAAACAGTATAGTAGGTGTTTTTTTCATTTGAAAGGCATCGCCAACGCAATTAGCATTAAACCCATCATCATACCTACCAACTTGTCCGGGAATTTCTTCTTGTAACGTACTATTCATAGCAGCAATTAATTGCATACTTATTTTACGTGAAGGCGAATTGTTTCGTTCTTGATCAAATGCCGGAGCCAAAAATGATACTGTTGCAGGCTTGTTCGTTTCACCAACATTAAATATGGTGCGTTGATCATGTAGGTTAAAACAAAAGTCTGGTTTAAAATTTTCATACACTCTCTTTAAAACACGGCTTTCAGGTTGAGTTAAATCTTGCGCATCCCTATTAAGATCAATTCTATTTGCATTGACTCTAGTGTAGACCCGAGCACCATCAGGATTTAAAATGGGTATTATTTTTATAGTGCATGCTTTTAAAATTTCATTTATATGCGTAGAATCTTTTTTAAAATAGTTCAATAAATCTATAGTAGCTTTGGTAGTGGTAGATTCATTACCGTGCATTTGTGACCACATTAAAATACGATGAGAACCATTTCCAAACTCAATACTTTTTATAGATTCACTGCGTACAGATTTACCTTCTTCTTTAATTTTAAATTCCTGCGGCAGTGCATTTATAAATTCATTTAAATGGTCGTAATTAATATATCGTCCAGAAATTTCCGAGACATAAATATCATTATAATTCAATTCCTTCATTATCATTCCACTTTTATAAAATACAAAAATACTACAGCGGTTGTTTACAATTGTAAACATTCACTGATATTATATAACCAATACACAGCCGTACAAAATTTATAATTTTAACAAATATTACACGCACAAAGATTAACCTCTACTAATCAGATAGTTAATCTTACAAACATAAAGTCAAACTTTATCAGTTAATCCTATTTAAAGAATAAAGACAATCCATATTAACAATTCTAAATTATAAATTGCATTAACTTTGTAAACATGCTAGACACCACTTCTTTTCTTTCAAGATTAAAGGCTATTTTAGCACACAACGAACTCTCATCTGCAGCGTTTGCAGATTTAATTAATGTGCAACGTTCTAGTATTTCTCATTTACTGAACGGAAGAAACAAGCCAAGTTTAGAATTCATCATGAAGGTAAACGATGCTTTTCCTGAGGTAGATTTACAATGGCTATTGTACGGCACAGGCAGCTTTCCTAATACCGAAATAACACCTAATCCCTCCCCAACAATTACCAAAAAAGAAAAAATTGAAAAAGACACCGACAAAAAATTAGAACGAATAATAATGTTTTATAATGATGGTACTTTTAAAACGTATACCGAGTTTTAAAATCCATATTAACAAAGAAGTATTCTTCTATTTTTATAAACACTTCACCCCTATTTTCATTATTTTGCAGCATGATGAAAAATATATTCTCGACCCTTGTATTATGCTTAATATTAGGCTCATGTTACGAACCTGAACGTGATTGTGAAAAGTACAAAACAGGCACTTTTAAATTTACCTATGAAATAGATGATACTTTAAAAGAAGGAAAATTTATTAGGACAGAAGATTATAGTATAGACTATTATGAGAATAAAATAGACAGCGCCACTGTCCGCTGGTTCAATGATTGTGAATTTGTCTTACAAGATATTAATAGCAAGACAGCTATACATTACAAAATTATCAGTACTACAGATTCATCATACACATTCCAGTATAAAAGTGCCGTAAAGGATCCCAATAAAAAATTAATAGTAAAAACCGGAACCGCAATTAAAACCAACTAACCATGTTCGAGATTTTCACTAATCTAGATGCCTGGATTGCACTACTTACCCTAACGTTTCTTGAAATTGTTTTAGGAATAGATAATATTATTTTCATTTCTATAGCCGCAGGAAAACTAGATTCAGCACAACGAAAAAAAGCAACCAACATAGGTCTTGTATTAGCAATGGTTATGCGTATTGTATTATTATTTGGTATAACACTACTTACTTCAATGAAAAAGCCATTTTGGGTATTTGATAATAATTGGATCACTGGTGGAATAAGTGGACAAGGTATTATCCTTTTCTTAGGCGGATTGTTTCTTCTCTACAAAAGTACCAAGGAAATTCATGAAAAAGTTGAAGATAAAGGTCACGATGAACGTGAAGTCAAAAAGGCTAGGTCAACATCATTGACCAATGCTATACTCCAAATAACGGTAATAAACATTGTGTTTTCATTTGATTCCATACTAACGGCAATAGGGATGACCAACGGAATTTCACCTAACCCAAACGATGCACTTGTTTTAATGATTGTTGCAGTAGTCATTTCTGTAGTCATTATGATGTTATTCGCCAACCCCGTGGGTGAGTTCGTTAACAGACACCCTTCCATACAAATTCTTGGGCTATCGTTCTTAATACTGATTGGCTTTATGCTTATAGCAGAATCAGCACATTTATGTCACTTGGTTGTATTTGGCAATGAAGTTGGCACCATACCAAAAGGTTATCTGTATTTCTCAATAGCATTCTCCTTAATGGTTGAGTTCTTTGACCTACGAATGAAAAAGAATAAAAAACCAATTACTAAAGTAGAAGATTAAAATACTTTACAACTCTAACAAAAGAATCCCGATAAAGCTTATGCTCAATCGGGATTTTTATTTATACTATTAACCAGAAACCGATAAACCGATTTTAGTTACTTAGATTGCTTTAATTAGGCCTATCAAAGGAAACACTTGGATTAGCTTCTTTTTGCTCTTTAAACAAACGCTGTTGCTGCTTAACTGTCATTGTACTTCCATCATGGCTCCATCCCGGAGGTCCGAAAATGTACATCAACTTATGACTTAGTTTTTTAGACTTCTTGGTATCTGCCCAAATATCCTTAAACTCATGAGTTAGAATAACTATAGGATTGTTAGAGTTTGGAGCATGTATTACACCAAATTTTACATCTATATTCTCATCATACTCTTTCCAAGTACCAAAAATCTTATCAAAGAAATTTAAGAATCCACCATGGTTTTTATCTAGGTATTCCACATTTTGTGCGTGGTGAACCTGATGCATTGTATGCGTATTAAATATTTTCTCAATAAATCCCATTTTAGGAACGTACTGCGAATGCAGTTGAAATTGCCAGAACGACTCAATAGCCAAACAAACTACCACCATTTCTACCGGGAAACCAATAATAGGCATCCAAACATAGAAAAAGGGCTTATAAAGCAACGTAAACCAACCATTACGAATAGCGGTACCTAAATTAAAGTTGTCAGATGAATGGTGCACTATATGTGCCGCCCAAAGAATTCTAATTTCATGATTAGCTCTATGAAACCAATAATATGTAAAATCATCCGCCAATTGACAAAGTAACCAAACATACCAAGCGTAGCCAAAAGACTCATACCCCATAATATTAGTTCTTACACCGTCTACCAGTGGGTTAAACAGTTCATAAGCATATTCAAAAAGAACAACTAATAAAATTACTTTAAGCAAAGGGCCAATAATTGCCGACCCAATTCCCATTGCGCTACTTGCTGCAAAATCTTTCCAATCATAAAGATCATCATCTCCATGAGTTTTACTATAGGTCAATTCTAATAAAATAAAGGCAATAAAAGCTGGTGCGCCATACACCAGAGGGTTAGTGAAATCCATTAAATAATTTATTTTTTGTAAAGGTAGTTATAAAAGCAATTATTCTTAGAATTTGTCTAATCTTAACATTCTATCTTACGATAAGACTTTTCAATAATTAAACAATTTAATTACTTTTTATTTTTAAGTATCTCATTTTGCTCCTGCAATAATTTTTCCATACTTGACAATATAGCAATGTTTTTAGGAGTTTCTACTTCTTTATTAGCAGGGTCTTCTGATTTCTCTTTAAATCTATTTATAAATTTAACCATAACGAAAATGGTAAACGCTATAATACCAAAATCTATTAATGATTCAATTAACTCACCATAACCTATGGCTACCTCTTCTACGGATTCTGCAGCTTCCCTAAGAACCCACTTTTTATTGGACAGATTAACATCATCGGTCAATAAAGAAAGGGGCGGCATAATAATAGCTGATACAATAGTACTAACCACTTTATTAAATGCAGTACCGATAATAATACCTACCGCCAAATCTATCATATTGCCTTTTATGGCAAAGTTCTTAAACTCTTCGAAAAACTTTTTCATAACACTGACTAATCAAATAATGTTGGTTCATCTGCCGACCCGGCATCTTCATCTTTAGACTTTCCTTCATCATCACCAGACGCTACAGATTCTTCATCTACCACTTCAATATTCTCAACCTCTTCAGGAACCTCTGGCTCATACGGTAACGGATCAAGAAGATTTATATTCTTAACCTTCTCCGTAATAAACTGATTACCTAAAGCTTTAATACCCTTAATCGATATAAAACCTTCAACATCAACAGATTCATTTTCTTTTGCTTCCTTACCTCTTGGTTTAGGAAATTCAATTTCAACCATGGGTTTCCAATCTGTAGAAACAAGTTCCAAATATGATTTTGGATGCTCGGAAATAAACAATTCTTCTTTGTTTTCGTTTTCGATCAAAAACCTCTTGATATAATATCGCTCCTTTTCACCTTCCCAATAAATAGCTGAAATAGGTTTTTCAGGTATCCATTTCTCCAATACGATCATGTCATCATCAAAATGAGAAGTAAGTACTGGCAGAAAGGTTTTTGCAACCCCTTTTTGATTTATAACCAAGATTAGATCATCCCCCTTAAATTCCCCTAATAATTCACCTCTTCCATCTACATTCAATCTTCGTACAACATCATCGAACCAAATTTTTCTTGGCTTAAGGGTAGAAACCCCTTTTTCTTTCAATTCTATACGCTTAACAGAATATTTGGTAACAATATTTCCTTTTGATGCCCTTCCTTTGATGAGAACATCAGAAAAGTCAATATCCCACTTCAACTTTTTAACACTACCTACCTGACGTAATAAAACCGTTATTACTTCAGCTTCACCATTTGGGTTAGCAGAAAAATACAATACTTGAGACCCCGGCTTACCAGTAGTTAAATCATACTCCCTATCCCTCGTTATGCTTGTAACATTAAAGCGTTTAATATATGTAGCCCCACCTTTACCATCTTTGTAAACTAAATTATAGGTAGTACGTTTATCTTTTTTCTTAAATACCGCAACGTGGATAATACCTTTACCCACAAATATTTTAGAATCTACTTTTGACACCATCATTTTACCAGAACTGGTAATCATGATAATATCATCAATATCACTACAATCCGTCACATACTCATCTTTCTTTAACGAAGTACCCACAAAACCTTCTTCCCTATTGACATAAAGTTTCGTATTCCTGATAGCAACTTTTGTAGCTTCAATATCATCGAAAACACGAATTTCAGTCAAACGACCTCTATCCTTACCGTAGGTTTCTTTTAGATTTTTAAAGTAGTTAATGGCAAATTCAATGAGATTAGCTAAATGATGCTTAACCTCTGCAATACGCTCTTGAAGACTTTCTAGATGCTGTTGAGCCTTATCTAAATCGAACTTAGATATCCTTTTAATACGAATTTCTGTAAGTCTAGTAATATCTTCTACAGTTACCGCACGTTTTAAGTGTTTCGTAAAAAGAGCCAAACCTTTATCAATAGCATTTATTACCCCTTCCCAAGTTTCCTCTTCCTCGATATCACGATAAATACGATTTTCAATAAAAATTCGCTCTAATGACGCAAAATGCCACTGCTCTTCTAACTCTTTAAGTTGAATTTCTAGCTCTTGTCTCAACAAATCTACCGTAGAATCGGTAGACCGCTTAAGCATTTCAGTTACTCCAATAAATAAAGGCTTGTTGTCTTCTATAATACACCCAAGAGGAGAAATAGAAGATTCACAAGAGGTAAAAGCATACAAGGCATCAATAGTTCTATCTGGAGAAATACCCGATGGAAGATGTATTAAAATCTCAACATCGGCGGCAGTATTGTCCTCTATTTTCTTGATTTTTATCTTACCCTTGTCATTAGCTTTTAAAATTGAATCTATTAAACTACCAGTATTGGTACCATAAGGTATCTCATTGATTACTAGCGTATTCTTATCTAACTGAGATATTTTTGCGCGGACTCTAATTTTACCGCCCCTAAGACCATCATTGTAATTAGTAACATCTATAATACCAGCTGTAGGAAAATCAGGATAGATTTTAAATCGCTGCCCTTTTAGATGCTTAATAGAAGCATCAATTAGTTCAACAAAATTATGAGCAAGTACTTTAGTAGATAAACCAACAGCAATACCTTCCGCCCCTTGAGCTAATAACAGAGGGAATTTTACCGGCAAGTTTACCGGCTCCTTCTTTCTTCCATCATAAGAAGCCTGCCATTCTGTAATTTTGGGGCTAAAAATAACCTCTAAAGCAAATTTTGATAATCTCGCTTCAATATATCTCGATGCAGCTGCTCTATCACCCGTTAAAATATTACCCCAGTTACCCTGAGTATCAATTAACAGGTCTTTTTGACCAATCTGCACCATAGCATCAGCAATACTAGCATCCCCATGAGGGTGATATTGCATGGTATGACCAACTACATTGGCGACTTTATTGTATCTACCATCATCAAGTTCTTTTAACGAATGCATGATACGGCGCTGTACAGGTTTGAATCCGTCTTCAATGGCAGGTACCGCTCGCTCTAAAATTACGTAAGATGCGTAATCCAAGAACCAGTCTTTATACATGCCAGAGACTCTGGTTAATGCATCAGAAGAATCAATATTCTCATTATTCTCTCCGGAAAGGTTGTCGTTAATTTCCTCGTTCAAATCGTCATTTTCTTCCATTCAGAAGCAATCGTATTAACTTAATTTATACTACTTTATCTTCTATCAAATCAACCTCCACTTTAAGGTTATTGATTATGAATTTTTGTCTGTCAGGGGTGTTTTTACCCATATAAAAACTTAATAGCTCTTCAATAGACATAGCCTTGTCAAGCATAATAGGTTCTAATCTAATATCATCACCAATGAAATGCCTAAACTCATCTGGTGATATTTCACCCAACCCTTTAAATCGAGTTATTTCAGGTTTGCCGCTTAGCTTGTTTATTGCCATTTGTCGCTCTTCATCACTGTAGCAATAAATAGTCTCTTTTTTATTTCTTACCCTAAATAATGGAGTTTGCAAAATATACAAATGATTCTCTTTGATCAGTTCTGGGAAAAACTGTAAAAAGAAGGTTATTAATAGCAAACGAATATGCATACCATCAACATCGGCATCGGTTGCGATTATGATATTATTGTAACGCAAATCCTCAATAGACTCCTCTATATTCAAAGCAGCTTGTAAAAGATTGAATTCTTCATTCTCATACACAATCTTTTTGGACATACCGTAAGAATTCAAAGGCTTACCTTTTAGACTAAAAACAGCTTGGGTATTTACATCCCTAGATTTTGTAATTGATCCAGATGCAGAATCTCCCTCGGTAATAAACAAGGAAGTCTCTAATCGCCTATCTTTCTTTATATCACCTAAATGTATTCTGCAATCGCGAAGCTTTTTATTATGAAGACTAGCTTTCTTAGCTCGGTCACGTGCCAACTTTCTAATCCCAGAAAGCTCTTTACGCTCCTTCTCTGCCATCATAATTTTACGCTGAAGCTTCTCTGCAGTATCGGCATTCTTATGAAGGTAGTTATCTAAATATTTACCAACAAAATCATTTATATAAGTTCTAACCGTTGGAAAATTGCCTCCCATTTCGGTCGACCCCAATTTTGTTTTCGTCTGACTTTCAAAAACGGGCTCCATTACTTTTATGGAGATGGCAGAAATTATAGATTTCCTTATATCTGATGCATCATATGATTTACCATAAAAATCACGAATTGTTTTTACTATAGCCTCCCTGAAAGCAGCTTGGTGCGTACCACCGTGCGTTGTATGTTGTCCATTAACAAAAGAATGATACTCCTCACTATACTGTGTTCTACTATGCGTAATGGCAACTTCAATATCATCTCCCTTTAAATGTATAACAGGATACAGCATATCCTCAACATTATTATTATCCTCTAAAAGATCTTTTAATCCATTTTCAGAATGAAATTTTTCGCCGTTGAAAACAATGGTCAAACCCGGATTTAAGTATACATAGTTCTTAAGCATGCGTTCTACATACTCATTTCTATATTTATAATTTTTGAAGATAGTGTCATCAGGAATAAATGTAACCTTGGTTCCTTTTCTTTTTCCCGTTTCCTCAGGACCAATTTCCTTTTCTAAATTACCAGAACTAAACTGAGCCGTTTTTAATTGATTCTCTCTAGAGGATTGAACCTCAAAAAAACTGGACAAGGCATTTACCGCTTTAGTACCAACACCATTTAGTCCAACAGATTTTTTAAAGGCACGGCTATCGTACTTACCACCAGTATTCATTTTAGAAACTACATCTACTACTTTACCTAAAGGTATACCACGACCGTAATCCCTAACTTTTACCACTTTATCTTTAATAGAGATTTCAATGGTTTTACCGGCACCCATTACAAACTCATCTATACAGTTATCTATAACCTCTTTCAACAAAATATAGATACCATCATCCGCAGACGAACCATCACCTAATTTACCGATATACATACCAGGTCGTAATCGGATATGTTCTTTCCAATCGAGCGAGCGTATATTATCTTCAGTATATTGAGTTCCGTCTTGAGACATTTAAAAAAGTTTAAGATAGTTGCGCTAAAGATAGCACCACTCAGCAAAAAATAAAATAGCTATCTATTAAAGTAATTAACAATAAAATAAGCGTGTTTGTTGATAGCTCGTAGTGCTTACAACAATTGTGGAAAAAGTTAAATGTTGAAAATTAGTAAAAAAGACAAGTTAAATTATGACATGTATCATGACAATAATTTTATCCTTTTTATATCTTTAATGTAGATTTTGAATAGCTATGGAATTTATTGATTACTACAAAATTCTTGAAATTGACAAGAAGGCATCACAAGCCGATATAAAAAAGGCATATCGGAAATTAGCGCGTAAACTTCATCCAGATTTAAATCCGAACGATAAGAGCGCACAAGAAAAATTTCAGCGTATAAATGAAGCGAACGAAGTTTTAAGTGATCCTGAAAAGAGAAAGAAATACGACCAATACGGTAAAGATTGGGAACATGCCGATGCTTTTGAAGAAGCAAAAAGAAACCAACGCAGCTCTTCTGGCGGAAACAGAAGAACATACTCCAGTTCTACCGGGTCACAAGAAGATTTTTCAGATTTCTTTGAATCTATGTTCGGTGGTGCCGGAAGTGGTTTTAGTGGTGGAGGAAGACAAAGATCAACACAATTTAAAGGTCAAGACTTAAATGCAACTTTAAAATTAAACCTATTAGATATTCTTGAAGACCAAAAACAAACCCTTGACTTAGGAGCTAAAAAAATTAGGATAACCATACCCGCAGGAGTTGAAGATGGCCAAACCATTAAAATTGCCGGTTATGGCGGAGAAGGTATGAATGGCGGACCCAAGGGAGATTTATACTTAACATTTGAAATAAACAATAACACCAACTTCAAAAGAGTGAAGAACGATTTATATAAAAATGAATCAATCTCATTATATGATGCCATGCTAGGAAGTTCTATAGAAGTAGAAACCTTGACAGGAAAAGTAAAATTAAAAGTAAAACCTGAAACCCAAAATGACACAAAAGTGAAATTGAAAGGAAAAGGTATGCCGGTTTATAAGAAAAAAGGTGCTCATGGAGACTTATACATTACCTACAAAGTAATTATGCCTACAAAGCTTTCAGAAAAAGAAAAAGAATTATTTAAACAACTTTCAGAATTACGATAATATGAATTCAGAAAACTACATACAGATAGAAGTATACTGTCAACGAACACAAACTCCGATGGAATTCATAAATGACCTTTTAGAATTTGAAATGATCGAAGTACAGCAAATTGAAAATAAAATATATGTTGAACCACAATATATTGTTGAGATTGAACGCATATATAGATTACGAGAAGAGCTTGGTATTAATATGGAAGGCATAGACACCTTAAACCATATGATAAAAAAAGTCAACCGATTAGAGCAAGAATTAAAACTACTACGTGACCGGTTGACTATATATGAACATTAAACATTAAAACGGAAATGCATTACATCACCATCTTTAACAATGTACTCCTTACCTTCTACTCTCATTTTACCAGCTTCCTTAACTTTTGCTTCACTACCTAGAGCAACGTAGTCATCATAAGCGATAACTTCTGCACGGATAAA
Organism: Maribacter forsetii DSM 18668; assembly: GCF_000744105.1. NCBI lineage: Bacteria > Pseudomonadati > Bacteroidota > Flavobacteriia > Flavobacteriales > Flavobacteriaceae > Maribacter > Maribacter forsetii. Next base: position 2,240,191 of record NZ_JQLH01000001.1, on the reverse strand, counting down.
GCCTTTTTCAAAATCGGTATGAATAACTCCCGCAGCTTGTGGAGCAGTTGCTCCAACAGGAATAGTCCAAGCACGAACTTCTTTAACACCTGCAGTAAAATAAGTTTCCAAATCAAGTAACTTATAAGCTCCACGTATCAACTTAGCAGAACCAGGCTCTTCCAAACCTAAATCTTCTAAAAACATTTGACGCTCGTCATAAGTCTCCAACTCCGTAATATCCGCTTCCGTACCAACCGCTAAGAAAATAACTTCAGCATTTTCAGCTGCAACCGTTTCTTTCACTTTTTCAACATATGCATTACCAGATACCGCAGCATCTTCATCTACATTACAAACATACATCACTGGCTTATCTGTAATAAACTGTAAGGGTTTTACAAACTCCAGTCTAGATTCCTCTTCTATTTCAATAGCCCTTACCGATGTACCAGCCTCTAATCCGTTTTTTACGGCAAGTAAAACAGCCTCTTCTTTCTGGGAATCTTTATTACCTGTTCTAGCTGCTCTTTTCACTTTCTCCAATTTCTTTTCAACGGTCTCCAAGTCTTTTAATTGAAGTTCCATATCAATAGTCTCCTTATCTCTAATGGGATCAACACTACCATCTACATGAACAATATTGTCATTATCAAAACAACGCAATACATGTAATATAGCATCTGTTTCACGAATGTTTCCCAAAAACTGATTTCCTAACCCCTCACCCTTACTAGCTCCTTTAACCAGTCCGGCAATATCAACAATCTCAACAGTGGCAGGCAAAACTCTTTCTGGATCAACCAACTCTTCTAACTTTTGCAAACGGGCATCCGGCACATTTACTACACCTATATTAGGCTCTATCGTACAAAAAGGAAAATTTGCACTTTGCGCTTTTGCATTGGATAAACAATTAAAAAGTGTTGATTTACCTACGTTTGGCAATCCTACAATACCTGCTTTCATAATTAATCATATTTCAAGGATGCAAATATAGTTTTTACTAAGACAATTTTCATTCAATTTTTACATATAACTTTCAACAGGTTTCCTACAAATTAATCTATTAATATTCAAATTATTTAGCTATTCGGTATTAAAAAATAACATGTTTAACACTTTTTAATAAATTATTATTAATTTGGCAGAAGAACTTGTAAGAATTTATGGAACTTCATTCAGATGAAACTATATGGTATTTTTTTAAAAAGGGCGAATCCCATGGGTTCAGCTTACTTTTTAAAAAGTATTATCCTCAACTACATGTTTATGGTTTAAAATTGAGCAATAACCTAGAATTGACTGAGGATTGCCTCCAAAATTTCTTTATTCAACTTTTCGAAAATAGAGAGCGTTTGGGAAAAATAAATAGCTTAAAAGCATACTTGTTCGTTTCATTTAAAAGAAGATTAGTAAAACAATTACAAAAGAATCAAAATAATATTCCAATATCAGAAGCTCAATTATTTAAAACAAATTTTACTTTTTCGATTGAGGAAATATCCATTAAGCAAGAAATTCAATTCCTTTGCACCTCTACCCTAGCTACACTTATCAATGAATTATCACCAAGACAAAAAGAAGCTATTTATTTGAAATACTACAGCGGAATGACTACAACTGACATCGCCGAAGTAATGGATATGAACTACCAAAGCGTTTTAAACACACTACAAAAAGCATTAAAAAAACTTAGAATAGCATCTGAAAATCAACAGATTAAAACTATTTTGAAAAAAAGTTGAAAATAGTAGGGTATATTTTTAAGCGTTCAGGCTCTTATAAACGGAACACCTTACTAAATGGACAACAAAAATAAATTCGACTTAAATTATTTCTTATCGGATGCTTCATTTGAAAACTGGGCCAAAGGCTTAAACAAAAATGATATCACATACTGGAATAATTGGATTCAGAACAACCCTGAACATATAGAAATTGTAGAAAATGCAAAATCTATTATTACTGGTATCAATTTCAATCAACAATATCCAAGTAACGATAATGTAGACAAGGCGTTGACAAGTGTTTTACAAAAAGTAGACCTAACAACTTCTACAAAACCTAAGTTTAAAAAAACACGTACCATAAATAGTACGATAATTACTGCAGCCGCTGCGGTATTACTTGTATTAATAAGCTACACCAGTTATTCATATTTCAATAATAACTCAACAACCAATCACAAAACAAATTTTGGAGAAATAATAGACTTAAAATTACCAGATGGTACTTCTGTAGTACTAAATGGAAATTCTGAGATATGGTACGAAAATGACAATCCTCGTCTTATTAACTTAAAAGGAGAAGCTTACTTCAAAGTTAAATCTATACCTAGTACAAATGCCAAGTTCTGGGTAATTACAGAAGACCTTAAAGTTGAAGTTCTTGGTACTCAATTTCATGTGAATACTAGAAAACAGAAAACCAATGTAGTGCTTGATGAAGGTTCTATTCATTTAGAGCTAAACAATGGAGAAGTCACCAAAATGATTCCTGGCGAAATGGTTTCTTTTTCAAATGAAAGCAAAAAATTAACGCACCAAAAAGTAGATATAGAAACCCCCTACGCGCTATGGCGTGGCGGTACTTATGCCTTTAATGAAATTCCGCTAAAAGAGGTGATGTACAACTTAGAAACTACTTACGGAGTAAAAGTTCAATATGAATCAGAACATTTAAAAGATTTACCTATTTCTGGCGGTATACCTAATCAGAATTTACAAATCTGTATTGCCGCTATCGAAAAAGCTACAGGAACAAGAATCACTAACAAAGACAATATTTTACGCGTACAAGAAAACCCTATTTATTAACTAAACTATTTATTTATGAGAACGAACAAACTAATGAGATTGCTGCTTGCGGTAATGCTATTTTCAAGCATCACCAGTGTAACAGCTGCTAATGAACTCAAAGAAAACGTTACCCTAAGCGAGTTTCTTAATGAGATCAGTGAAAAACACGAAGTCTTTTTTACTTACAACCCAGCTCTGGTATCAAGTACCAGCTTAAACCCTGAGGAATACAAATTTCCTGTACTGGATAAAATTATCAATAAACTAGAGCGCAAGACTAGTTTTGATTTTGAATATCTAGGAAACAAATATTACGTTGTTTACCATAAAAAACCTGAAAGAGCCAAGGTTTTAAAAATTAACTCAAGTACTAATGGAATTACGGCAATGACTTTGAATGAAAAAATTCAAAACAGCATTACCGGTAAAGTAACAGATGATTCTGGAATGCCTTTAGCGGGAGTAAACATTGTTGAAAAAGGTACAACTAACGGAACTACTTCAGATTTTGATGGAAACTATACTATTAACGTTACTGATGATACTAAATTAGTATTTAGCTATATCGGTTTTGCAACTCAAGAAGTTTCAACTACAGGAAAAAACACAATAAACGTTCAATTATCTGAAGGTATGCAGCTGGATGAATTTATCGTCGTTGGTTCTCGTACAGCGCCTAGAAGTAATGCGGACACACCATTACCTGTAGATGTAATTGGAGCTAAGGATTTAAGTTCAACAGGACAAGCAACTTTTGATAAAGCCTTGCAATACAAAATTCCTTCTTTTAACACGGTACAAACGCCTGTAAATGATGCAACATCTTTATTGGATCCTTATGAAATCAGAAACATGGGACCATCTAGAACATTAATTTTGATTAATGGTAAGCGTAAGAACTTAAGTGCCTTGTTATATACACAAACATCTCCAGGTCGTGGTGAAACAGGTGCGGATATTTCAGCTATACCTACAGATGCAATCAAGAGAGTTGAAATTTTACGTGATGGTGCTTCTGCACAATATGGTTCAGATGCCATTGCAGGTGTAATGAACATTATATTAAAAGATTCTCCAAATGAAGGTTCAGCTACAGTAAGAACAGGTATCACTTCTGAAGGCGATGGTGAAATGTTTGGTGTTGCAATCAATAACGGTTCTACTATTGGTGAAGATAAAGGTTTCGTAAACTACACTGTAGATTTATCTAAAGTGAATCAAGCTAATAGACCAGGTACTGTAGATGCAGCTGGTGAAGCTGGTGATTTTGGTGCTGATATTGCAGATGTACAGGAATTCTTATCAAGACGCCCAGATGCGGGAAACATTAACGGCTCTCCAGAAACTGCGGCTGCAAAATTTTCTGTAAATTTAGGTTATGACTTAAGTGAAAATACCTCATTATATGGTAACGCTGCTTATGTTTATAAAGCTGTAAACAGTTTTGCAAATTACAGAACACCTTATTGGAGAACAGTGGATGATTTTCCTTACTTAGCAGATTTCTTTCCTGGTGACAACCCAAATACAGCTGGCGGATACGATGGTTACTTACCTACATTTGAAGGTTTATTAAGCGATTACAATGCTACCATTGGATTTAAATCGGTAATAAACGATTGGAATATTGACGCAAGTTTCACGACTGGTGGCAACTTACAAACTTACAAGGTAAACAATACCCATAATAGAAATGTTGTTTATTCTCCTTCTGTATTCATAGACGCAAACGGGAATGGCTCTGTAGATGATGGTGAAATTACCGAAGGTTCTGAGCTTTATAGAGAAAATAGTCAACAATCATTTGATCCAGGAGGAACTAGATTTTCTCATAATGTTGGTAACATTGATATTTCTAGATTATTATCTGACAAAATTAGTATTGGTGTCGGTGCCGAGTTTAGAACGGAAACTTTTGAAATTATAGAAGGTGAATTGGCTTCTTATGACGGTGGTGGTGCAGATTCATTTGCAGGTGCTTCTCCTCAGAATTCTGGTAAATTTAACCGTTACAATATTGGTGGCTACTTAAGTTTAGATTATGATGTGTCTGACGCTTTCTTATTAAGCGGTACTATTAGAACGGAGAACTATTCAGATTTCGGTAACACATTTATATATAAGTTTAGTTCTCGTTACAAGTTTAGTGATGAATTTACATTAAGAGGTTCTATATCTTCTGGATTTAGAGCTCCTACCCTACACCAAATCTATACTCAAAAAGCGCAGTATAGTTTTGTTCCAGGTCAAGGTATTCAAGTTGGTGGTTTAATCAACAATGTATCTACACAAGCTAAATTATTGGGTATACCTCAATTAGATGCTGAAACATCTACCAACTTTACTATTGGTTTTGGAGGTAAAATAGCTAATAAATTCAGTTATACTTTAGATTACTACAACATTTCAGTAGAAGATAGAATTGTTTTAGGTAATGAAATAGGTGGAAGTGGCGACCCTACAAATCCTTTAGATATTCTTTTAGCGAACAACAATTTAAGCGATGTTAGTTTCTTTTCTAACGCAATAGACACTAAAACTTCTGGTATAGATGTTGTTCTTGCTTATAAAGGAATTGAAATTGGTGAAGGAAGTTTAGATTTAAACTTATCCGGTAATTATACTATTCAAAACGAACTAGACGGTCCTGTAAAAGATATTGATTTAGTAGCAAATTCAGGTCAATCTGTTGTAAACCAAACTCAAGAGGCCTTATTCTTTACTTCTAGACCTAAGACTAAATGGATTTTAGGAGCTAATTACGAAATAAATAAATTCGGATTTTCTTTAAATAACACTTTATTTGGAAAAACTAGCTTCTTTCAACAAGGTTTAAGTACTGATGCAAATGGTAATTTTAACTTAGGTACTGAATTTGATCCTAAAGTAGTTACTGATTTAGGAGTTAATTATAGCGCTTCAGATAAATTGACAATTGCACTTAACATAAATAACTTGTTAAATGTATTACCTGAATGGAATTTTGTTTCTCAGAATGCTGCAGGAGATGCTATTTTGGCTGATCCGGCTCAGACTCAAAACCAATCTAACTTGATTACTTTCAACCAACGTTATTCTCAAATGACGTATGATGGTTATCACTTTAGCCAATTAGGAACTATGTTCAACCTATCGTTGAATTATAAATTTTAGTTTTGATTTAGTTTGATTAAAAAAAGCTACCTATTGATTTAGGTAGCTTTTTTCTTTTAATATAAGTATGTTAAGTGATTTCTAAGTTTCTCTAATAATTCAACTCATAAAATGTTACTTTACACTCACATTTTAAACTCAAGGATTTTTCATTTCTAAGAGAATAAATATAATATCATTCTGGGTGCATGAATTTTTGCTTCGCCAAAAGCACCTCTTCTGTTTCTACATGATCATCATCTGGCACACAACAATCTACAGGGCAAACAGCTGCACACTGTGGCTCTTCATGAAAGCCCATACATTCCGTACATTTATCAGGAGCTATGTAATAAACTTCATCACTAATAGGTTCTTGAACATCATTTGCGTCAACTTCTTTACCATCAGGCAAAACAACACTGCCATCTAAAGAAGTACCATCTGCGTATCTCCATTCATCTGCTCCTTCATATATTGCCGTATTAGGACATTCTGGTTCACAAGCCCCACAATTTATACATTCATCTGTTATTATAATTGCCATAATTTCTTCTACATTAAAATGCCCAAAAAAGAACGGGCATGCTTATTTTTGCACAAAGGTAATTCCTACCGAATTAGTATACAAATATAATGGCCCATAGCAACCTTAGTACAGAAGCTTTTGTTAAACTTGGAGATTTTCTAAGAACATTTTGCGATTTAGTCACAACAAATACCATTTCTGACCATTTAAATGACAAATGGATCGAGCGGTTTAAAACCGAAGCGGAAAGAGCCCAACATTATAATGGGTGGTTTTCAGAAGAAAACTGTATTCATGCTTTTCAAGAATGGGGTAATGCTCTTACCAAAGAAAATATAGAGAACTGGCTTAAAAACTACGACCTAGAAACTAACCAAGAGAAAGCTATAGCCCTTATTATGGCTGGCAATATACCGCTGGTAGGGTTTCACGACCTTCTATGTGTATTGATTACGGGAAACAAAGCATTGGTGAAGTTATCTAGTAACGACCAGAAATTAATTCCTCTGCTTATTGACTATCTTATAGAAATTGAGCCACTTTTTAAGGACAGGGTCACATTCACCAAAGAAAAGCTTGAAAACTACGATGCTGTAATCGCCACCGGCAGTAACAATACCGCAAGATACTTTGAGTATTATTTTAGTAAAAAACCTAATATTATTCGCAAAAACAGAAACTCTGTAGCGGTACTTAATGGAAACGAACCTCCTGAAGAACTTAAAGCCCTTGGTGAAGATATTTTTAGATATTTTGGATTAGGGTGCAGAAGTGTCTCCAAAATTTACATTCCTAAAAATTATAAGATCGATACATTTTTTGAGGCAATGTTTCCATATAACGATATTATAAATCATAACAAATACGCTAACAATTACGACTATAACAAAGCCGTTTATTTAATGAGCGAGTTTAAGATCTTAGATAATGGTTTTCTCATTTTAAAAGAAGAAGAAAGTTTTGGCTCCCCTATTGCATCTCTATTTTACGAGTATTATGAAGATATCGATGCTTTGAAAACATACCTTAAAGATCAAGAAGACAATATTCAATGCATAGTATCATCGGGCTTTATTGATAATGAAATTTCGTTCGGCAAAACACAGCAGCCTTCATTGAACGACTATGCCGATGGTATAGATACAGTTGATTTCTTGTTGAGAACATCCTTGAATTAAATGGGCATACTGCCCATAAATTCTTAAAAAATCCTGACATTTGCATCCTTAAATTACACACAAAATGAAAAAACATAATTTTAGCGCTGGTCCTTGTATATTACCAAAAGAAGTATTGTTAAAGGCTTCTGAAGCTGTTATGGACTTCAACGGCTCAGGACTTTCACTTATTGAAATTTCTCACAGAAGCAAAGATTTTGTTGCCGTAATGGAAAATGCAAGATCATTGGCCTTAGAGCTACTTGACCTAAAAGACAAAGGCTACAAAGCTCTTTTTCTTCAAGGTGGTGCAAGCTTAGAGTTTTTAATGACTGCATATAACTTGTTAGAATCAAAAGCGGGATACCTAAATACGGGTACTTGGAGTGACAAGGCAATTAAAGAAGCTAAATTGTTTGGGGAAGTTGTTGAAGTTGGATCATCTAAAGATGAAAATTTCAAATACATACCTAAAGGATATTCAGTACCTACTGGTTTAGACTACTTACATATTACATCAAATAACACCATATACGGGACACAATTCAAAAAGTTTCCAAAAACGGACTGTCCACTAGTATGCGATATGAGTTCTGATATCTTTTCTAGAACTATGGATTTTTCTCAGTTCGATTTAATATATGCTGGAGCACAAAAAAATATGGGTCCTGCCGGGACAACGTTAGTCATTGTCAAAGAAGATATTTTAGGAAAAGTTTCTAGAAAAATTCCTTCTATGTTAGACTACCAAGTGCATATTGCAAAAGATAGTATGTTCAACACTCCACCGGTATTCGCGGTTTATACTTCTATGCTAACTTTAGAATGGTTAAAAAATAGTGGTGGTATTGCTGCTATTGAAGAGGTAAATGAGAAAAAAGCCAGATTGTTATATTCTGAAATAGATTTAAACCCTGTGTTTGAAGGTTATGCCAACGTTGAAGACCGTTCTTTAATGAACGCAACATTCAATATTACAGATGAGGTTTTAAAATCTACATTTGACAACATGCTAAAAGAAGCAGGAATTAATGGTTTAAATGGGCACCGCTCAGTTGGTGGTTACAGGGCCAGCATGTATAACGCCCTTTCTTTAGAAAGTGTTGGCGTGTTAGTTGATGTAATGAGTGAAATGGAGCGAAAAGGATAATCGTTTTAAACGATTTATTTAAACATCATTACATTCTGTTTTAAATTAAAATTTAGCAATACACTTTAGGCTAAACCCATAAGGTATTGCTTAAGAAAACATACGTAAAATTTCGAGATTAGTTAAAATAGCAAGTAAAAGCTAGCCTAAGAACATAAAAATCTCGATTATCGAGTGAAACATATGAAGATATTAGCAAATGACGGTATTTCTCAAAACGGTATAGCCGCATTAGAGAAATCAGGATTTGAAGTTTTAACGACTACTGTTGCTCAAGAACAGTTAGCCAACTATTTAAACGAGCATAAAATTGATGCCTTACTGGTACGTAGTGCAACTAAGGTTAGAAAAGATTTAATTGACGCCTGCCCTACCCTAAAGTTAATTGGTAGAGGTGGCGTAGGCATGGATAATATTGATGTTGATTATGCTAAAGACAAAGGTATTCATATCATCAATACACCAGCTGCTTCATCAGAATCTGTAGCAGAATTGGTATTTGCACATCTTTTTGGTGGTGCGCGTTTTTTATATGATGCTAACAGAAATATGCCTTTAGAAGGAGATAGTAACTTTAAAGGTCTTAAAAAATCATATTCAAAAGGTACCGAATTAAGAGGTAAGACCTTAGGTATTTTTGGTTTTGGAAACATTGGTCAGGCAACAGCAAAACTTGCCATTGGTGCAGGTATGAATGTTGTTTATTGTGATCCAGAAGTAGAACAAACAGAAATTGAACTTTCCTTTTTTGATGGTCAGAAAGTGACATTCAATTTAAAGAATTCAACTAAAGAAGAATTACTAAAAAAGGCAGATTATATCTCGTTACATATTCCAGGTCAAGACAATTATGTTTTGGGTAAATCTGAGTTTTCTCAAATGAAAAAGGGAGTAGGTATCGTAAATGCGGCCAGAGGCGGTGTATTGGATGAGGTTGCCCTAATTGAAGCTTTGGAAAACGGAACTGTAGCTTTTGCAGGTTTAGATGTTTATGAATCAGAACCAAAACCTGAAATCAAAATTTTAATGCATTCCAGCATTTCACTTTCTCCACATATTGGTGCAGCAACCTTAGAGGCACAAGAAAGAATAGGTCTAGAATTAGCAGAACAAATTATTTCATTATTAAATTAACTATTCAACAGTCTAAATTGTTGACTCTTTTTTGTATTTTACAACATAAACATAAAAACAAACCATTACAATGGCAGGATTATTAGATCTTTTAAATAGCCCAATGGGGCAACAATTAATTAGCGGAGTAGCAGGTCAGACAAATCAACCGGCAGATAAAACCGCAAATGTACTTAGTATGGCTATGCCATTAATATTAGGTGCAATGAAGAAAAATGTTTCTACACCAGAAGGTGCACAAGGTTTAATGAGTGCATTATCAAGTAATCATAACGGAGGGATTTTAGATAACCTAGGCGGTCTTTTTGGCGGTGGTGTTGACGATAGTGTAATGGCTGATGGTGCTGGTATTTTAGGTCACGTTTTTGGAGACAAGCAACCACAAGTAGAAAGTGCTCTAAGTGCTAAATCTGGTATAGACTCTGGATCAGTTGCTCAAATATTAAAAATAGCCGCTCCTATAGTTATGGGAATGATAGGTAAGCAAACTGCACAAAGTAATGTAAGTGACGGTACTGGTATGAATGCTCTTTTAGGTAGTATGCTAGGTGGGCAACCACAAGAAAACCAAAGCTTAATTACTTCTTTGTTAGATGCAGATGGTGACGGTAGTATTTTAGACGATGTTGCTGGTATGGTAATGGGCGGTAATAAAAGTAGTGGCGGAATTGGCGGTCTTTTAGGAGGTCTGTTCGGTAAATAAAACTTAAAGATTCTATTTATACAACCCGCTTGCAGCTGCAAGCGGGTTTTTTTGTATCTTATATTCTATGAAAAAGACATATTTCCTATTTCAAAACTTGTTAGTACTATCTATACTTACATCATTTATGATTAGTTGTGGCAGTACAAAAGAATCATTATCCATATCTAATGATGAAGAACAGGCTTTCAAGCAAGTTCAAGGCGACACCATTACCATCTCAAGCAACAAAACAGCGTATGAAATAATTATTATAGAACCAGGATTTAATGTCTGGTTAAATTCCGTTGCAAAACCTGAGGGGTATTATTCTCAAAGTTTTCTTGAGAATAGAAATTACATTATGGTTTTAGAATGGAACAATAGAGTTCTGCAGCCGGCTAGATTTGACCCCAATTTATATGAACTACAAATTAATTACGCTAACCAGGTAGATTATGGGTATGAAGTTAATTACAAACTTTATAATTACTTCATCTATTTTCAAAGAAAATATAATCAACGTTTAGGTCCTTTTGTACCACGTATTTAAAAAGTATATTTGTGGCACTCAAAAGATGTCATGCAAAAACTAAAAGAGCGCTGGGGCGTTACCAGCAATTTTCAATTAACAATTATTTTCATTGTATTTGCCATTACAGGATCATCTTCTGTCTTTGTGGCTAAACCTTTTTTAAATTTAATTGGCCTACAACTAGCTAATTTTCCTGATGCATGGTGGGGAACAACAATCTATTGGATATTACGAATTCTTTTAATTTTTCCGTTTTATCAGATACTATTGGTAATATATGGCTGGTTATTTGGACAATTCAAATTCTTTTGGGCTTTTGAGAAAAAGATGTTAACAAGGTTAGGCTTAGGATTCTTATTCTAAACAGTTTTGTTAGGTTTTCTTTAACATTCAATTCTACTACTTTTAGTACTTTAGCGACGTGAAGAATTCAATATTTACATATATCTCTGTATTTATTTTGTTTTGCCTTATGCTAATTAAGGTGACTTCATTTCATGTGTATTCGCATGATGACAGCTCTATTGACACTATAGAGAATTGTAGTATTTGCTATATGGCAATTCAGAATCAGAATTCTGAATTTACTTTTGTTGCCGTTTTGCTTTTTATCCTATTACCATTGATCTCTTTTAGTGGTAAAAGAATTTCGCCTTTAGTTTTAGAGGCACCTTCATTTTATTTTAGGTATCCCACTTTCGGCAGACCTCCTCCTTCCCTATCGTAGCTAGTCTACACCCCATTAGATAAATTGGTTTCAATTTTTAAACCGATATATACTCGCGCTAAACTTATATAATGAAATATTATTTATATGTTTTCGTAATCTTCTGTAGTTCAATTATTTGTGCTCAAGATTGCAATTCAATATTATTAGGAGAAATAGTTGATTTCCATGACAACAGTACGTTGAGTGGAGCAACTATTAATATCACAGGTAAAAACCTTTCAACAGTTTCTAAAGAAAATGGGAAATTTACTTTTAAAAATTTGTGTGATGGGGTTTTAGAATTAGAAATATCACACCCAGAATGTACTACCAAATTTGTTACGGTAACAATCAATGGCGATACTTTTTCCGAGATTAGGCTAGAACACCATTTAGAAGAATTAAGTGAGGTAAAAGTAATTGGTGACGTTCCCAAAAGTACCAACTCTGCACAAGAGAATATTTTATCAGTAAAAGATATAGAACGAAATAGTGGAAATAGTCTAGGTGACGCTTTAAAGAAAATTGCTGGAGTATCAACATTAAATACCGGTGGTAATATCGTCAAACCTGTAATACAAGGCTTAAACGGTAGTAGAATCTTAATTCTTAACAATAACGTTCGCATGCAAGACATGGAATGGGGAGAAGAACATGCCCCAAATGTTGATGTCAATGCTAACCAGAATATAAGTGTTATTAAAGGCGCTGCAGCAATTGAATACGGTGGTGATGCCATAGGCGGAGTAATAGTTCTAGAGCCGTTACCTGTTGTTAGAACCGATTCCTTGTTTGGTAAAACACAATTAAACCTATCGTCTAATGGTCGTGGTGGTAACATCACATCTTCATTGACCAAATCGTACAAATCTGGACTATATATTAAAGCCCAAGGTTCATATAAGAAATTAGGAGATTTAGAAGCTCCAGATTACATACTTTCAAATACTGGTATTAACGAAAGCGGCTTATCACTAAATGTCGGAAAACGCGATTTTGAACAAGGTTGGGAAGGTTATTACTCATACTTTAATTCGGAGATCGGTATATTAAGAGCTTCACATATCGGTAATGTAGATGATCTTATAAACGCAATTAATAGTGATGTACCCAGTATAATCAATGACTTTACTTATGATATTACCCAACCCAACCAAGAGGTAACCCATCATTTAGGAAAACTTAGTTATTACCGAAGATTTGAAGGTTTTGGAAAATGGACCACACAATATGATTTTCAACAAAATAGAAGATTTGAATATGATATTCGTGTAGGTGACGATGCCGATAAAGCATCGTTGGATTTGAAACTAACAACTCATTCTGTTTTAACCAATATAAAATTTGATGCAAAAGAAGGTTTTGACCTCAAAGTAGGTGCATTAGGCAGATATCAAACCAACTTTGCAAATCCTGATACTGGTGTAAGAAGACTAATCCCTGATTACGATAAATACGATTTTGGATTATTTGCAATTGGTAGCTATGAACTAAACACTGATTGGACGCTAGATGCAGGTGCTCGTTATGATTTTAGTAGAATAGATTCAAAGAAATTTTATAGAACTTCACGTTGGGAAGAACGTGGTTATGATGTGGATTTTGCAGATATAATTATTGAGGACTTAGGTACACAATTGCTTGTAAACCCCGTTTTTGACTACCATAATTTCTCTGGGACTGCAGGGTTTCATTATGAGATAAACGACAAAGATCATTTACGTTTTAATTATGCGTATTCGCAAAGAGCACCCAATCCATCAGAATTATTTAGTGATGGGTTACACCACTCTGCAGCACGTATAGAATTGGGTGATTTAAGAATTAAGAGCGAAACGTCATCTAAACTCTCCGCATCCTTAGAAAGAAATACCAGTACATGGGGGTATACTTTATCTCCTTTTTTAAATAGTATTAAAGATTTTATACTTGTTGAACCAACAGGAGTAGAATTCACCATAAGAGGTGCTTTCCCCGTATGGTCTTATAGACAGACCGATGCTATTTTATTGGGAGTTGACGCATCATTACACAACAATTGGTCTTCTAAAATTAGAACAGACCATAAGTTTGCTTGGGTAAGAGGAACGGATACAGAGACAGACACACCGCTGATAAACATACCTGCTGCCAATTTCACTAATAGCATTACATACACAAACCCTAAATGGAATAATTTTCTAGTAAGTCTAGAAAGTCAGTATGTATTTGAACAAACGAGATTTCCAGATAACATTGAGGTCTTTTCACCAGAACAGCAAGAAAATGTGATTTTGGATATCAATACACCTCCAGATGCTTATCATCTTATAACCCTAAATACAGAAGCATCATTTACCCTTAAAAACAAAAACGATTTAACTGTAGGTCTTAGTGCAAGTAACCTATTAAATACTAATTATCGTGATTATTTAAATCGCCAACGATATTTTGTAGACGACATGGGCAGAAATATAAGTCTGCGCCTAATTTTTAACTATTAATATTAATTCCTAACATTTTAAAACAAGTACAACTATGAAAAGAAACAAAACCTTAAAAACAGTTTTAGCTTTAAGTTTAATGGCTACGGTAATGACATCATGTTCTAGTGATGACGATACCCCAGAGGTAGTAAATGAAGAAGAAATTATTACAACAATGACGGTTACTTTAACTAGTGCTGATGGTACTGCAACACTACAATCTCAAGATTTAGATGGTGACGGACCAACTGCCCCAGTAATTACAGCAGATAATTTAACTGCAAATACAACTTACACAGGTAGTATTCAATTATTGAACGAAACTGAAACTCCTGCTGAAGACATTACCGAAGAAGTAGAAGAAGAAGCTGACGAGCACCAGTTTTTCTTTGGATTAAGTGGTTCTTTAACAGACGTAACATATACCGATACTGATGAAGATGGATACCCTATTGGTCTTGAATTTGAATTGACAACAGGTGATGCAGGTTCTGGTACTATTACAATTACATTGCGTCATGAGCCAACAAAACCAAATGATGGTACTTTGGCAGATGCTGGTGGTGAAACTGACATTGCTCAAACCTTTACTGTAACGGTAGAGTAAGGACGAACACAAATCTTTTATTAAAAAGCTTTTGAATTAAAATTCAAAGGCTTTTTTATGTTTTCTATTCTTTTTCTAATTGATACCACTCAACATCTGTAAGTACTGCCCTCCTACCCACTTTTTTTGGTGGATAATTAGTTACTAAATAATTGATAATTACAGCTTCATTCTCTCCCAAATCCCACAAGTTTTGGGTTTCTTGCATCCATTTAATAGTCGATTTCCAACGTTCTTCGTTCATTCTATTTTGAATGACCAATTTAGAAGAATGACAATTGGTACAGTTCTGAATAGTTTCTACCATACCCGTTGCCTCAATAAATCCGGTACGTACATGTATGCCATTTTCTATTTTATCAAAGTCATCTTCAACAGGCATTTCAACAATTTCTGTTTCTGGTTCGTTTCCTTTAAAAGCGGATAGACTAGGATCGTAAATAAAGTATATCAAAGCTAAACCTCCAATAGCCACAACAACAGTCGCTAATATGATCTTTTGATACAAACCTTGAAAATCGCGTTTCAATTTGTCATGATTCTGTTTTTTCATCTATGCGATTTTTACAGCTATTCTATGGCAAGCATTATTTAAGTATCCTTTGGGGTTCCAGCCAGGTAATAACATTGGCTGGCTTACACCATTAGTATCCGTAGCTTTTGCCCAAACCTCATAATACCCTTCTTTAGGAAAAGAGATTGCGGCAGAAAAATGCTGCCAAGCTAAACGATTAGCCGGTTTTTCTAAAGTACAGGATGACCAAGTAGCACCAAAATCTATGGAATATTCCATTTTGGCAACTTCTAACTCACCAGCCCATGCATGACCTCTTATTTTCAGTTTCTTTCCTTTAGACAATGTAGCCCCAGATTTAGGGTAAGTAATTAAAGACTTTACCGGCATAGATTCTATGATACACATATCTTCATCTGCCACTTTCTCACCAGGAGCAACGGGTTTACATGGAACTCTATAAGCCGTACCCGTCATTTTAGTTCCATCATGAACTATATTTCTAATACTAATTCGCTGTAACCATTTTCCAGAAACCGAAGCTGGCCAACCACCGGCAATTACCCGTAACGGATAACCGTGGACTAAAGGAATATCCTCTCCGTTCATTTTAAAAGCCAATATAGTTTCGTCTTGCAATGCCTTTGACATTGGTGCACCCCTAGAAATTGGTTCTTTTGTTGGGTCTCTACTCAAATGTATATCTGCAGCGTGATACCCAAAGTAAACGGCATCGTCCTTGATACCTACATCTTCTAAAACATCGCGCAATCGTACACCAGTCCAGCTGGCACAATACACAGCACCAATTGTCCATTGATTCCCCTTTGCAGGTGGATCAAATTCACTTCTACCATTACCACCACATTCAAGGGTTAATTGATAAGTGTAATGTTTAAATTTGGATTTAAGTTCTTTTAAGGAGTATGTTTTTTCCTGTTGAACGGATTCACCATCTATGGTAAGCGTCCAGTTTTCTACATCGATTTCTTCAGGAATTAGTCCGTTATTTCTAATAAATATAGATTTGTTCGGTGTTACTTTATCATCTAGGAGGTGAGCTTGAGCCTCCATATTCCAAGGTTTATCGTTTAAAACGACCATTCCCTTGTCTTTATTGAATAATTTGAATGGATCAGAATCTTGCAAGGCTACAGGAGTATAACCAGCTGGCATTACATTTTTATAAACTATATCTACACCTAATAAGGCAGCTAGACCACCTAAACTAGATTTTGCAACAAAATTTCTTCTCTTCAAAACTCACGTGATTTGAGTTAAAGTTAAGATTTTTAATAAACTAAAAGTAAGTTTACACCTCTATTGTTTGCCCTTTTTTGGACGCCTTAAAAACGTATGTATATAACCACATAAGTGTAAATGATGGTATAACATCAAACCCTGGTATAATCTCTTCCAAGAAAGTAAATGCACCAGCTGCTTGACCTACCTTGCCTTTATACATTCTAGTCATAAGCCAACCTGCTAGGGGTGCCCAAACTATATCTGAAAATTCACCAACAAATGGTATAACGAAAGACAGCATACCTATACCGTCAAAAAGCAAACCCATAAAAAGTTGCTTGTATTTTTTATCTTTTAAAATTGACATTTTGAAAAATTAGTTATTCTAACTAAAGAATGCAACAAAGATGCCAAATTTTAAAAATAAATAAAAGACGAGTTAAGGCCTATTAAGAAAGTTTTGCGCTTATCAATTTCAAGAATTCGTTTCTTGTTTCAATTTTCTCGAACTGACCTCTAAAGCCTGAAGTTGTAGTTACCGAGTTTTGTTTCTGAACACCACGCATCATCATACACATGTGCGATGCTTCAATTACCACAGCAACACCCTTAGGTTTTAAAGTATTGTTAATACACTCTAAAATATCATGTGTTAGCCTTTCTTGCACTTGTAACCTTCTAGCGAAAACATCAACTACACGTGGTATTTTACTTAGCCCAACAATTTGTCCGTTAGGTATATATGCAATATGAGCCTTACCAAAGAATGGTAACATATGGTGCTCACATAACGAGTATAATTCAATATCTTTTATGATGACCATATCATCATAATCTTCTTTGAACATTGCCCCTTGTAAAATCTCTACAGCATCTTGCTGATACCCTTGTGTTAAAAACAACATGGCTTTAGCTGCACGTTCAGGTGTTTTAACCAAACCTTCCCTAGATACATCTTCACCTATTTCATCAATTATAGATGAATATCTGCTTTTAACTTCATCGGTAATTTCAAGATTGTATTCTTCTAAATTTTTATATGGGGACATAAATTTTTATTTGTGTTTAACCTAATTAAATTTAAGTTGAACAAATTTAATGATTTCTTTCATCATCAAACGTAAAAATATCATAAATAGTTCACATGGCAGTATTGCCATATCTAATCACCCTTAAAGTATATTAGGATTAACTTAAAACGAATAACTATTTTTAGCATGCTCCTTTTTCATTAATTTTGAATTTCAATATAATTTTTCTTTTAACACCAACTTTCTCATGATAAAAGCTTCTAACATTCATAAATATTACGGAGAATTAGAAGTACTAAAAGGTGTTGACCTTCATATAAAGAAGGGAGAAATCGTTTCTATTGTTGGTGCTTCAGGAGCCGGTAAAACTACTTTATTACAAATCTTGGGAACCTTAGATGTACAGTCTAACCGAAAAGACAGTACTCTACTTATAAATAATATTGAAACTACAAATTTGAATGATAAAGATTTAGCGAAGTTCAGAAATGAACATATAGGTTTCATCTTTCAATTTCATCAATTATTACCAGAATTTACCGCCATTGAAAATGTATGTTTACCTGCATTCATTAAAAAAACACCAAAAGCCGATGCTGAAGTAAGGGCAAAGGAACTTTTAGATTTCTTAGGATTATCGCATCGTTATAATCATAAACCATCAGAACTATCTGGTGGAGAACAACAACGCGTTGCGGTTGCAAGAGCATTGATCAATAATCCGTCAATTATTTTTGCCGATGAGCCTAGTGGTAATTTGGATTCTGAAAGTGCCGACAATCTTCATAAACTATTCTTTGAATTAAGGGAAAAATTTGGACAAACGTTCGTTATCGTAACCCATAACAGCGAACTGGCAGAAATGGCCGATAGAAAATTAACCATGGTAGATGGTAAAATTGTTGACAAAGAAATCATTTTAGCATAAGCAAAACAGATGCTAGAAGAACTTTTATTATTTGCAAAGAATCCGATTTATGAACAGGATATCACTAATCCATTCGCTAACAAATTAAGAACATCTTTTAAGCTTTTGATTATAGCATTATGCACAAGCATTGTGCTTTTACTGATTACTAGTGGAGTTGAAAATTTACTTCAACTTGAGATGGGCAAACATGCAATGGACGATTTGTTCGAGAACTACTCCCCTTTACTTATTTTCTTCTTAGCAGTAGTAGTGGCTCCTTTTTTTGAAGAATTACTTTTTAGAGGACCATTAATCTTTTTTAAAGATTCAAAATTTTTCAAATATGCTTTCTATGTATTCACTATCGCTTTTGGCTTCATGCACATTAGTAATTTTGAAATGAGCACACAAGTAGTATTGTTTTCACCATTATTGGTTGCTCCACAAATAGGTGTTGGTTTTCTTTTAGGATTTATACGCGTTAAATTTGGACTGGTTTGGTCAATGGCACTGCATGCTTGCTACAACATGGTGCTTATAGTCCCCGTATTGATAATGCAAATTTTAGAAATACCCATTGAATGACAAAAAGTGAGTTAAAAGTATTTTTAGACGAAAAGGTTCTTCAGTATAATAATCCTGAATTCTTAGAAACTGACCCTATACAAATCCCACATCTTTTTACGTCAAAAGAAGACATTGAAATAAGTGCATTTTTAACGGCAACAATAGCTTGGGGTAACAGGAAGAGCATCATCAATAATTCGCATAAACTCATGGAAAGAATGGGGCAAAGTCCGTATGATTTTGTAATCAACCATACTGATGATAATCTAGAAAGTTTAGCTGGTTTTGTGCATAGAACTTTCAATGACATTGACCTTACCTACTTTATTCAGAGTCTAAAAAATATTTACAAAAATCATAACGGATTAGAAGGAGTTTTTACAACGCATCAAACAAAGGATAGTCTACAGCCCACAATTTCAGAATTCAAGAAAATATTTTTTGAATTACCGTATGAGCAACGTACAACCAAACATGTTTCTGACCCATTAAAGGGTTCTGCTGCAAAAAGGATAAACATGTTTTTACGTTGGATGGTTAGAGATGCCGCCACCAACGTAGATTTTGGAATCTGGAAAGGTATTCATCCCTCAAAACTATCTTGCCCATTAGATGTTCACTCTGGTAATGTAGCCAGAAAATTAAATTTATTAAAACGAAAACAAAACGATGCAAAGGCACTAGCCGAGTTGGATAAAAATCTTAGAAAACTGGACCCATTGGATCCAGTTAAATATGATTTTGCTCTCTTTGGTTTAGGTGTATTTGAAAAGTTCTAGTTTATTGCTTCTTTTTCAAATCTTTTATCGGTCAGTGTTTTCATAAAAGCAATAATTGCCTTTGATTCTGAATTGGTAAGGTTCAAAGAATCTGGAGGCAAAGTTTGGTAAGGTACATCTAAGCCCATACCTTGACCACCGCCAACATTGTAAAATTCAACAACTTCCTCTAATGTTTTATACACCCCATTGTGCATATATGGTCCGGTTAAATCAATATTTCGTACGGTAGATGTTTTAAAAAAATGCTTCTTCTCCTCTACTTCGTAAGGATAGTACTGCCCCCAATCATCATCTAAAACGGGATTCTCAAAACTCGCATTTTTAGGCACTCCTAGATTTTCAAATTCGCTCTCCATATATTTTGGTGGAACGGTACCATTAAAAGCTGGTGGAAAATGACAAGTGGCACACGCTGCCTTACCCATAAAAAGGTTAAATCCATTAACTTCTTCTTCAGTCATGGTTTCTTCAATGTTATTCATATTCCGATCAAATTTAGAATCGAACGGAGCTAAACTTCTTATGTAAGTTGCTATAGCGTTACGAACATTCATATCGGTAATTTTACCATCATAAAGCGAATCAAATTGAACTTTATACGCTGATTTTGCTTGAATTTTCTCTTCTAATTGATCTAAATCAATATGAAACTCATTTTCATTATTGGTAACACCAACAATTTGATCTTCAAGTCCGTCTGCCCTACCATCATAAAACAAAGAACGCTGGTAAACGGCATAGGTTAAAGTTGGTGAATTGCGTTGCAAATCTTGTCCGTTAATTCCCTTGGCAATTTTATGACCATCAGTAAATGCTTTCTCTTTTACATGGCAAGTGGCACAACTTATAGTACCTGATCCAGATAAATCTTTATCATTGAACAACTGTCTACCTAGTTCAATTCTTTCTTCAGTAATATCTGGTGCTCTTTGGGTAGAGAACATTTTCATATTAAAGAAATTCTTGTCAAATAAACTAGTTACTTTGGGGTCTAACGCCCGAGATTCACTCAATTCAATATTCCAATCTTGCGCGGTTTTAGCCACTAAGTCCAATTGCTTATTAGTGTGGAATTTTATGAAAGAGTATCGATCAAAATCATCAAAATTCCCATTTTTAAGTACATCAATGGTAGCAGTAATTTCATCTTCCCATTGCGCATACAATTTTTTGTTTGCAAAAACATCTTTGTAGATAGCTAAAACAATCTGTAAGGTTTCGTAATTATAAATGGCTTCATTTAGAGAATTAGCCAACATAGGAGAGTCAAACCCTGTAATACCTTTTGTAGCGATATTTACAATAGCATCGCGAATCATTTTTAAATGATGCCTATCTCTTTGTGTGATGAGAATATGATTTTTACGTACAAATGGAATTCTAATTTTTAAATATTCTAAAACAGTATATAATTCTTTGTTTGTGAATCCTTCTTCAGCATACAACAACTCTTCTAAAACTTGAAAACTCTTCGGTTTAAGGATTTTAATATCTTGATGGTCATCAATTTCAACTTTTAACAGATTAGGTGCGTTCATTGAAATATAATTCTCATAGTCATAAGCTATCAGCATTGGTTCTACTCTTTTATACCATTCTCTACTTTTAAGAAAAATATTTTTATTTGTTGACAAGGTATTAGAAGTATCTATTTGCTGCATATAATAAGAAGTACTATCCAATGCCATAAAATAATGTTCGCGAATAGCATCGTTGAACATTGATGTATCATTAGAGTTAATAGCCAATAATGGTTTGGTTTCTTGATCCTTACATGAAAGAAAAAAACCAAAAAGAGCAACAACAATCCATTTATTATGCAATATTCTCATGTTATATTTTAAAATTTATAAATAGAAAAAAGGTTCCCAGTTAAGGGAACCTTTATAACTGGTTAAATTATTTCACTTATCTAGGTAAGCCTGTCAATTTGAAAAGAACAGAACCTTCTAAAGCAGCACTACCTTCACTAATGGCTGTAGGATCAACAAACTTAAGTCCGTCAGCTCTTACTGCAGTATCAGGAGTTGTACTGAAATTCCATCCATGCACCTGAGCACCACCAATAAATGTTGGCTCAGAAGCACCGATAATATCAGTTACATCAATCAAACCTGTAATTTCCCACATACTATCGGTATTACCAATACCAACACTAGAAGCATAAGTTTGGTTACATTCCATTACTTCTACAAAATCACCAGTATTTAAATCTAATTGCCATAATTTAGCAAAACCTGTAATATCTGCATTCAAATCAGCATAACCATTTGGATCTTCTTGAACGTATGCATAGTTTTCTGTAACCAAAATATTATCAGGAGAATGCATACCGTCACCTTTACCATCTTCTAAATCACCGTCTACAACAACAGTTAATTTAGCTGGAGCCGTTGGGTCATCTGAATCAAGAACTAACTTGTAAACACGTCCAAAACCTGTACCTCTTAAGTTAAGATCTGGGTTATCTCCACGAATTCTACCCGTTGCATTAAAATAAACTTCTCTTTGAGCTTCGGCCGTACCTCTTCTCCAATCGATATCTTCAATTCTTTGAAAACCAATAGCACCTAAATCAATTGCTTCTTGGTTTAACTCGTCAATTGTTCTTTCGGTAACTTCTACCCATTCAACATCATATTCAATATCTTGAGCCATTCCCATTTCAAATAACTGACCACCTTCACCAGGAGCAGACTCTACAGGATTTGTACCTCTTAATACATATAATTTACCTCCGTCAAGATCACCTCTTTGACCTACGTACATTCCAAAATGCGCTTGTGGATACGTATTATCACTATGATCATCACCCATAAAAACAACAGTCTGTGATGTATACGCATCTTTACCAATAACAACAGCATTTTCAGTAGACCACTCTCCAAGCGCAGGAAGTCTTTCTACTTCTACTCTATCTTCTGTAGCTCTAAAAGGATTTACTTTGAAAACGCCTTTAGCGTTACCGCCCCATTCTCCACCAGAAAGAAAAAGAGGACCAAAACCATGCTCTTCAACAGTTATAGAAGAACCAGAACACATAGCTGTAAATGCTGTAGCAGTAGAGTTTACTATATAATCACCTTGTAAAGGTTGTAATTCAGAGTTCAACATTATTCTTGCAATAGAATAATCTGCTTCTAAGTTATTGATCAATGCGAAGTTACCATCTTCAGCAGGGTAAAGTGCAGCACCATCCATATAAGATCCATACACAAAAGTAGAATCAGATTCTAAAATATCTGCTGATGACATAATCATGTTCAATTCAGCAGAACCGCTAAATGCACCTTTTAATTCAAATAGCTCATTAGGCGTTACAGAGCTTGTTAACGGAATTGATTCCGCCAAAGTTAAATCTTGACCGTCAGCTCCATCAGCACCATCGGCTCCGTCAGCGCCATCGGCACCATCAACACCGTCTATACCATTGGTACCATCCACCCCATCTTCTCCGTCACAGCTCATTACAGCTAATCCTAGGCAAGAAAGGAAAAAGGCTTTAATTAGTAATTTTTTTGATTTTTTCATTATCAATATAGTTTTTAGGTTACAAAGGCAAAACTATAGAGACAACCTGTTAGTAAGGTATTCTAAAAATTAGGAATGAATGAACTAAACTTTATGTTAAAGTTAACATGTAAACTTAACTTGAAATTGAGGTGATCAAATCTTGAACTAAAGTTTAAATTAAATATTAACTAGTTAAATTACAGAAATTTAAGACACGATACCCATTTCATCTAAAGATAATAATTGTTCTTTACCGCCTTCTAGAATTGATTTATAAATGGCTTCAACAATAATCATATCTCTTTTGCCCATTTCACCAGGAGCTATGTTCTTAGTATTCAACAGTATATGCCTTGCAAAATCATCCATCTGCAAAGCCTGTTGCTTTTTGAATGGAAATTCTATAGTATTCCCGTTTGATGTTCGCCCACTTATTGGTCCATAACTATGAGCAGGATCAAGTTCAAACCAACCATCACTACCATGCACCTTCAACCTATTACCGTTTGCGTTGTGTGAGGTCATCATATGAGCAACGGCACCATTGGCAAATTTGAATTGTGCAGTAATGGTCTCATCGGTATCTTTAAAATACTCTGGTCTTGTACTAAATTCTTGAGCAGAAACAGAAATAGGATTTTGTCCTGCACCATATATACTGGTTTGTATAGCATACACTCCCATATTCATTAAAGCACCACCACCAGAAAGAGATTTATCTAAACGCCATTGATCTGGGTTACCATTAGATATATAACCGGCGTCAGAAGAAACAAAAAGCACATCACCAAAAGTTTTCTCTTTTACATACTTCTTTACCTCATGTGTATAAGGATCACTTTGCATTCTATAACCTACACCCAGCTTTACATCATACTCTTTACAGACATTTATTATTGCATCACATTCCTCTACGCTAACAGCCATTGGCTTTTCACATATAACATGCTTACCGGCTTTAGCTGCTCGAATACAAAAATCTGCATGCATACTATTTGGCAATACTACATAAATGATATCGATATCATCATTCTTAGCTATGGAATCAAAATTTTCGTAGTTATAGATATTCTTTTTTGGGATATTGTATTTATTGGACCAAATGGCTTCTTTTTCTTTAGTTCCAGTTACAATACCAGCTAAATAACAATGTTCTGTTTCTAATAATGATGGTGCCAACTGGTAGGTACTATAACTGCCTAAACCTACTAAAGCTATACCTAACTTCTTATTATTTTGCTCAGTTGTAAAGCCTTTTGCTAATGGAATACTACCAAATAGTGCAGTGCCTATAACTCCTTTCGTGGTCAGTCTACTAAAAGAACGTCTTGTTAAATGTTTCATATGTTTATTTTATACCTAAGAAATTTAAATAAAAAACATTGAACTTCACGAATCATTTGATAATTTTTACATTAAGAATAAATCAGGTTTTAAAATAGCTTATTCTTTAAAATAATCAGTAAAAATGGTTAATCTGCATTTAAGGTTCAATCCAATTTAATAGAACTGAAAATTGAGCATTTATTCTTATTTTCGTTAGACAACAGAACCTTATCAAACCATGAAAAAATTACTACAACTAACAATTTGTTTGGCAACTACGTTTGCCATTGGTCAGTCTAGGGAATTACCCATAGATACCGTAATTACCACACAGCATACAGCCACCATTAATGGATCAACTTTTTCGTACACAGCACAAACCGGTACGCAACCTGTATGGGATGAAAACGCAAAACCCATTGCCTCTTTACATTACACCTATTATACCAGAAATAATATTAAAGATTCAGCTGCAAGACCATTATTAATATCGTTTAATGGCGGACCGGGATCTGGTTCTGTTTGGATGCATTTAGCATACACAGGACCTAAGGTTTTAAAAATTGATGATGAAGGCTACCCTGTACAACCTTATGGCGTGAGCGCAAATCCGTATTCGGTTTTAGATGTTGCAGATATAGTATATGTGAATCCTGTAAATACGGGGTACAGCCGTACCATACCCGCAAGCGGTAAAGAGGTGGACAGGGATAAGTTCTTCGGTATTAATGCGGACATAAAGTATTTAGCCGAATGGCTAAACACCTTTGTTACTAGAAATAACAAATGGCGTTCCCCAAAATACATTATTGGAGAGAGCTATGGCGGAACGCGTGTTATGGGACTTTCTTTAGCATTACAAAATCAGCAATGGATGTATTTAAATGGTGTTATAATGGTTTCCCCGGCCGACTATAAGGTTATTCGTAATTCAGGTCCTGTAGCTGAAGCAATCAATTTACCCTATTTTACCGCTGCAGCTTGGCATCATAAGGCTTTACCTCCAGCACTACAAAGTAAAGATTTACTGGAAATTCTACCGGAATCAGAAGCATATACCATAGATAAATTAATACCTGGATTAGCTAAAGGCGGTTTCTTAGACACTACGGAAAAAGATGCTATTGCAGATAAAATGGCTTATTATTCAGGATTAGATAAAAAAGACATTTTAGATCAAAATCTTGTGGTACCAACCTCTTTCTTCTGGAAAAATTTATTAAAAGAAAAAGGTGGTTACACTGTAGGACGATTAGATTCTAGATATTTAGGGATCGATAAGCAACTTGCAGGTATGAAACCTGATTACAATTCTGAATTGACTTCTTGGTTACATAGTTTTACACCAGCAATAAACTATTACCTACAAGAGGAACTGAACTTTAAAACCGATGTGAAATACAACCTTTTTGGCCCTGTTCACCCCTGGAACAATGAAAACGATAATACTAGGGATAATCTAAGGCAAGCGATGGCACAAAATCCATATTTGAACGTTATGATCCAATCGGGCTATTATGATGGTGCCACAACGTATTTCAATGCCAAATATACCATGTGGCAAGTAGACCCAAGCGGTCGTATGAAAGACAGATTTAGCTTTAAAGGATACCGATCAGGGCATATGATGTATTTGAGAAGAGAAGATTTAAAAAACGCAAATGATGATATTCGCGAATTTATTAAGCGCACTATCGCTACAGATAGAAGCGCTAAATATTAAAAGTATTAGAAAATTATTTTTCTAGAACAGTAGTAGACATTCCCAATACAAGCAATGAATTTATTTTCGTTGTTTCTATTGGGAATTTCTTTTGAAATCCAGTATCGGCAGACTTAATTGCATTTCTAAACAATTGCTCTCTTTTACGTTGCTTTCTCTTTTTAAAAATATCAATAGTGACCCCAACGGTAACACCTCCTAGAACGGTAGCTAGAAGATCTTCATTACTCCATCCGCCATATTGGTTTTGATCAATACCTTCCTTTGCCAAACCTATAAGCAAACTACCGCCAACGGCACCAACAAACGTCCAAGTTCTATCCCCGTCAGAAATTTCATTTGCAATGCCAGCACCAACTAATCCGTATAAATTCCCGCCTAAAAAGTGCAGCACCTTATCTTGCTTGATCTGACTATAAGTACCATTAATGGAAAACAATAAAAAAAGAATAGCAAGTATTTTTTTCATACCGTGCAAATATAAAAATTCTACAAGATGAACAATGTTATAATAGTGGTACAAATAAAGGCTTCTATTCTTTATGCGTAATATTTATATTACCTTAGAAAATTAAATAGCTTATGGATTTAAAGAATTTTATTAAAAGCCTGTCGATAGTACATTTATTACTATTGGGCGTATTAGCCGTTATCACTATTTGGGTGATTTATAAAGTCAATTCATTCAACTCTAATACTACAATTGAGGGTATGTTGCTTTATGTAGTACCACTTTTTGCCATGGTCGGTTATTTTGGAAGTCAGTGGATTTTTAAAAAAATGGTTTCCAGTATTCAAATAGAAA
This sequence comes from Maribacter forsetii DSM 18668, assembly GCF_000744105.1. Taxonomy (NCBI): domain Bacteria; kingdom Pseudomonadati; phylum Bacteroidota; class Flavobacteriia; order Flavobacteriales; family Flavobacteriaceae; genus Maribacter; species Maribacter forsetii. The sequence continues at coordinate 2,212,895 of NZ_JQLH01000001.1, read as the reverse complement.
GCGATTTAGAGGATAAATTAAGAAAATATAAGTCTGCCTTACAACTTAAATATACTCTTATAGAAATTCCTGCATTTATTGGTCTTTTTGCATATAACAATTCTGGTAATGCACTACCATTGGTCATATCAATCTGTTTAATAGCTTACTTAGCAGTACAGCGACCTAATAAAGGTAATATCATAAAAAGTGTTCCGCTTACAAGTGATGAACAAGCAAAAATTGAAAAAGCATAAACAAATAAAATGAAAAAAATAAATGTATTAATTATAACATGTATGCTATCATTATTAGGGTTAACTACAATTCATGCACAAGATTGGGCAGATTTAAACCATTTTAAAGAAGCCAATTCAACTGTTCCAGAATTACAGGACAATGAAAATCGTATCGTATTTATGGGTAACTCCATTACCATAGGGTGGTTAAATAACAGGCCAGATTTTTTTGAAGGCAAACCATATATTAACAGAGGTATTAGCGGGCAAACAACTCCTCAAATGCTTATCCGTTTTAGACAAGATGTTATTAATCTGAATCCGAAAGTGGTGACCATACTAGCGGGCACCAATGATATAGCCGGTAATACGGGTCCGTCAACCTTAGAGATGATTATGGATAATATAAAAGGGATGGCAGAACTTGCCCATGCTAACGGCATAAAAGTTATTTTGTCCTCTACCCTACCAGCTTATGATTACCTGTGGAAACCAGGTGTAGAACCATCAGGAAAAATAATTGCTTTAAACAAAATGATAAAAGAATATGCCAAAACTAATGGTCATATTTATTTAGATTATTTCTCGGCAATGGTAGATGAAAGAAATGGTCTGCCAAAAAAATACGCTGAAGATGAAGTACACCCAACAGTTGAAGGCTATAAGGTTATGGAGCCCTTAGTGGAAGCTGCTATTGCAGAAGCTTTGAAAAAATAAGATATACCAAAGTATTTGAATGTATATCCTAGCTATTCATACTAGCTAAGATTTGATTATTTTTGAAAAAATTTGATTACTATAAAATGAAAAAAACACTATTCCTATTGGTCGCTACGGCCATTTCATGTAACTCTTCTCAAAAAACCGTTAAAGATGTCGCTACGGAAGCGTCAACGGCAGCATCAGAAATTACGTTTGCAGAATCTATTACAGAAGCAGAATTAAAAGACCATCTGTACATTTACGCGTCAGATGAGTTTGAAGGTAGAGAAACCGGACAACCAGGTCAGAAAAAAGCAATTGAGTACATAAAAGCTGAATATGAGAAATTAGGTATTCCTGCTGCTAAAACAGATGGGAACTATTTTCAAGAAGTACCACTAGAAATCAGTAAACTTCCTGAAGGAAAACTTAGCGTCAACGGAACAGATTTTCCAATTGGTGAGCATGTTTTGACTTTTACCGCTGCAAATACCATTGCAGATGAAATAGTGTATGTTGGTTATGGCATTGAAGATGAAACCTACTCTAGTTACAATGATACAGATGTTAGTGGAAAAATCGTTTTATTAAAATCTCGCGAGCCTAAAAATGCAGATGGGAATTTTACCATCTCTGGAACCACTGAAGCTTCGATATGGAGTAACATGTCAGAATCAATCACAAAGAGAATACAGATCGCAGTTGACAAGGGTGCTATTGGAGTATTATATTATGATACTGATAATTTTAGCAGATTTAAACGCAGATTTGAATCTATGAAACAAAACAACAGTGGCAGAATGGAAGTCGTTGATAATAACGCACCTGAATTCTATAGTTTGTTTATTGATCAGGAGCTTGCTAAAAGTTTGCTTTCAAATATAGAAACTGATAGTGAAACTAAAGTACTTTCTAAAAAGCTTGATTTAAATTTTGAAAGTTCTAATGATAAAATAGGATCTGAAAATGTAGCAGCGATGATTAAAGGTTCAGAAAAACCAGATGAGTATTTGGTAATTTCATCTCACCTAGATCATATTGGTATTACCGGTGACGGAGAAATCAATAATGGTGCAGATGATGATGGATCTGGTACCGTTGCTCTTTTAGAAATTGCAGAAGCTTTTAAGAAAGCCGCGGATAAAGGCGTGGGACCAAAAAGATCAATTCTATTCTTACATGTTACAGGTGAGGAAAAAGGATTATTAGGTTCGCAATATTATTCGGATGTAGACCCAATTGTTCCGCTTGCAAATACCGTTGCCAATTTAAATATTGATATGATCGGTAGAATTGATCCTAAGCGTGAAGGAGACCGTAATTACATCTATTTAATAGGCTCTGATAAGTTAAGTTTAGAGTTACATAACCTATCTGAAGAAGTGAATAAAAAGTTCATGAATATAGAACTTGATTATACGTATAACGATGAAAATGACCCTAATCGTTTTTACTATAGAAGTGACCATTATAACTTTGCTAAAAACAATATTCCGATTATATTTTACTTTAACGGTACACATGCAGATTACCACAAGCCAAGTGACACACCAGATAAAATAAATTATGATTTACTAGAAAATAGAAGCAGGTTGGTTTTTTACACCGCTTGGGAAATTGCCAATAGAGCGCAAAAACTAAAAGTAGATTAAGACCAACGTAATTAAAATTTGAAAGGCCTAGTAGAAATTACTAGGCCTTTTTTATGCTTTTTAAGTTGATAATCAATACTATAAAACAAAAAAGTCTTGGAAATAAATCCAAGACTTTTTATCTGCTTTAGGGTGGAAGACCGGGTTCGAACCGGCGACCCTCGGTACCACAAACCGATGCTCTAACCAGCTGAGCTACAACCACCATTTGTAAGCGAGTGCAAAGATAATTTTTTTAAACAGTTCTAGCAAATAATAAATTAAATTTTGAAAAAATATTTACTTTTAAGAAACGTTCTATTAATTTATTTTTAACTTTAAGTTCTAAATATCACAACCTACTTGTTTCACACCTTCTATTTAATGCATTCTATATCAAATTATAAGCATATTTTTTTACTCTTCGCTTTAATTTGTATTAACAATTTTACTGCCGTAGCCCAGAAGGACAGTATTAATTATTATCATGAAAAAATTTCGAAATTAGTTAATACTCTTGATTTTTCTGAAAACTCACCTAATTTTATTGACAACATAAACCAGCTTTCTTATTATCAAAGACTAATTGAGCAAGACTCCTCTCTAATAAATGCAGAACGAGCACTTGAATTGAGTAAGAAAAACAATTACACACATGGTGAGCTTGAAGCATTGGCAAATCTTGCCACGATATACCTCTATACTGGACAAACAAACAAGTCAATTGATTTCAGTTTAGAGACCATAAAAAATCCTGATTTAAAAAAGTACCCAAAAACAGAAATGAAGATATATAATATTCTTGGACAAGGATATTATTTTAAAAATGACTACCCTTCCACGTATACTCAATTCTTACATACGCTTGCTATAGCAGAAAAAACAAACGATCAATTTCATTTATTTCGAATGAACATGAATTTAGGCACAATTTTCAGTCGCCTAAATGATAATGAGGAGGCTTTGAAATATTATGCTGTTGCATTTAAATACGTTAAAAATTTAAAAGACCCTACTAAAGAAGCTATGATGCTAAGTAATATGGCATTTTTAAATATTGAGTTAGGAAATTTAGACCAAGCAAAGATTGAATTAGACGAAACATTCGCACTGTTTGAAAAAAATAAGCAGAAGACATGGTTAGCATGGACCTACTCTACATTAGGGTTATATTATTTAAAATTAAATGATTTTAATAATGCTTTAGTAAATTATCAGATATCCTTAGATATGCATGATGAATTTAATGATGTAAAAGCAAAGGCTGAAGTAAAATATGGTCTCGGAAAATCTTATTTAGGTTTAAATAATTTAGTAAAAGCCAAGGCGAGTATAGGTGAAAGCATACCTCTTTTTATATCTTCTGATTATGAAAAAGGTCTAGAAGGAGCATATAGAACGCTATATGAAATTAACAAAAGACAAGGTAACATAGCCGAATCTTTAAAATATCTTGAATTAACCGAAAAACTTTCTAACGACATTTTTAAGAAAAATAATAGACGAAATTTAACTATGCTTAACGCAAAATTAAATTTTGAAAAAGAAAAGGAAGATTTAAAAGCACAAAATGAATTGGCCTTAAATGAGCAACGTAAATATGTTAAATGGTCACTAATAGGTCTATTTACTTTAATGGTTATTGTATTTCTAATTTTGAGAGCTAATAAAAGAGAAAAAATTCTAAACAAAAAACTGGCAAATCAAACAGAGATATTAAACGAAAATCAAATTAAGCTTACTCAAATAAATGCAAATCAAGATAGGTTGTTTTCTGTTGTTGGACATGATTTAAGAGGCCCCATAATCTCATTAAACGAAATATTAACCCTTTACTTAGAAGACCAAGAGGGTAAAGATTACTTTGAAAAATTTGCACCACAACTGAAAGAAGATATTGAGCAAGTACAATTTACAATGGACAATCTTTTACATTGGGGAAAAACACAAATGCAAGGTAGCACTGTGAATATCAAAAGTATTTCTGTAAAAAACGAACTAGATATTATATTACAGTTATATCGTAATGAAATTAACAAAAAATCAATAGTTATAAATAATCAAGTTGCGGCAAATGACAAGGTTTTTGCAGACTTACAGCAATTCAATATTATATTCAGAAATCTAATTAACAATGCCATTAAATTCACTCCAAATAAAGGTATGATATCTATTTCAACTGAGATTAAAAATAAATACTTAGTCATTCAAGTGTCAGATACCGGTGTTGGCATGACAGAAGCAGATGTTTCAAAACTATTTAGTAATACAGAAAGTTTCAGCAATTACGGTACCAATTTAGAGAAAGGAACTGGTTTAGGATTAAGACTCGTAAGAGCTATGGTAATAAATAATAACGGAAATATTATGGTTAAAAGCCAACCAAACAAAGGAAGTCAATTCATCATTGAATTACCTGTTGACATCGTATAAAAGTAGCATACTATCTTTACTTAATTTTTTTTTAAAGATTTAGAAACATGTCATTATTATTAGATTAATAATTACTCTTAAAATAGCCAAATCATCGACGAACTACATATTTAGAACGTTAAAACACACAATAAAGCGCATTTCACAACATTTATTACATATACCTATTCTTCTAGGTTAATTTTAGAATCGCATAATTGAGCGATGTCTATGAATACTAGATTTTTAAAACAACATAAACCAGATAACCTTATGAGAGGTTGCGTGCTTCTATGCTTGTTTTTTAGTTTCTATATAATTTCTGCAAAAGCTCAAGATTCTAATAGGGACACTTTAATAAGTGAGATTGAACAAATTAAAAAGTCTGAGAATTTTAGCAACAAAGACACTCTTTACATAAATAACTTATTAGCCTTAGCCAAAGAATACCGTTATCACAATTTAGATAGTTTATGGATTTTAGGCAAAAAGAGTCTTGACCTAAGTAAAAAAGCAAAATTCATAAATGGAGAGATCAATTCTTACCATGCTTTAGGTGGGTATTATTCTGATAAGGGAAAAATAGACCAAGCAATTGAATATTTTACAAAAGCATATAACCTTGCCAACAGCCATGAAAGCCATTTCTTAAAAGCTAGAACTTTAAACGATTTAGCTAAGGAATATGGTTATAAAGGCGAATATTCAAATGCCCTTAAATGGTATTTAGCAACTATTGAAATTGCAGAACAACATGATTTTAAGAATATTATATCAATAGTAAACGACAATATTGCTCATCTCTATCTTGAACAAAAAGATTATGAGCAAGCAATGGTTTTTTTACAAAAATCTAAAAGTATTCATGAAGAGATAGGTAATCCGGTATTTTTAGCTGAAACCCTCAGTAATATAGCTTCTACATATGCAGACATGAACGAGTTAGACTATGCCATGTATAATATTAATATAAGTATTGCCACATTTGAAAAGGAAAGAATTCTAGAATGGCTTGCTTATTGTTATGAAATAAAAGGTAAAATCTATCTTAAAAAAAACAAAAATACCTGGGCTCTTTATTGGTATAAACAAAGTGAATTATTGCATCAAGAAATTGAAGATGATCGTGGTAAAATAGATTTGTTAAACGGAATGACCGAGGCTTACTTAAATCTTGAAAACGACAGCATCGCTGAAGTATATGCCACAGATGCATTTGATCTGTCTAAAAAAATAGGCTTAAGATCAGGTATTAAAAATAGTACCCACAAACTATCTAAAATTTTTAAAAATAAAAAAGACTTTGAAAAGTCTTTATGGTATCATGAGATTTACCAAGCAACTTATGAATCACTTTCTGCAACCAATAATGAAAAAGCATTAAACATGCTTAAAACTAGAGTTGCATACGATCAACAAAAACAACAGTTGATTCTAGATAATGAGAAAGCTCTGGCAGAGCAAAAAATATACATTTATGTTTTTATTGTAATCTTATTCATTTTTGCCATTATTACATTCCTAATCCATAGAAATGAACAAGAACAGAAAAAACTAAACTTGGAGCTTAGAAATAAAAAAACCGATTTAGAAGAAAAACAAGCTTATTTAAACGAATTAAATCAAACCAAGAACAAACTTTTCTCCATTATCGGGCATGATTTAAGAGGACCCATAGGAGCATTTCAAGGTCTTTTAAAACTATTCAAAGAAGGAGAAATGACCAAGGATGAATTCTTGAATTTTGTTCCTAAACTAAAAGTTGATATCGATACTATATCATTTACCCTCAACAACTTACTCTCATGGGGGCAAACGCAAATGAATGGATCTATTACTAAGCATTCGGTTACTAATTTAGATTGTATAGTTGAAGAAAACATTGCATTATTATCAGAAATTGCCGAAGCAAAGTCAATTTCGCTTGTTAATAGAATTGAGCCTAATTGCCAAATTTGGTCAGATCCAAACCAAATAGATATTATCATACGAAATCTTTTAAGTAATGCTCTAAAATTCACCCCAAATAACGGTCAAATCGTTATTGGTGCCATTCAAAAAATTAAAACTTGCGAGATATACGTGAAGGATAATGGCATGGGCATGACTGAAGATATTATTAGCAAATTATTTGAAAAAGATTCTAACCATACCACCTACGGCACCAATAATGAAAAAGGTACTGGACTAGGGCTGTCTTTATGTAAAGAAATGGTAGAGAAAAACAATGGTAAAATATGGGTGCATAGCGCTTTAGGTAAAGGCTCTAGCTTTTACTTTACCATACCAAGGTTGCAAAAACAATACAAAGAATCTGCTTAAATTAAATGGTCTAGTGAATCTACCGCAACCATTCTTTCAACCGTAAAACCTTCGGCATATTCCACACCTACCAATCTACCCAGATCTTTAGCTCTGTAATGTACACTTTCTATAAAAGTCTTGCTGCTAATAGGAGTTTCAGGCTCGTTACTACTAGGGTCATGAAATTGAGAAGTATATGCTAGAATAGATGCTGTTTTAGCTTCTATATAGTCACTGATATCAACAACAAAATCAGGAGTAATATTTTTCCACTGTATATAATGATAAACGAGTTTAGGCCTCCACTCTTGTTGGTTCTCCTCGCCTATTTTAGTTTCAATACGTCTTAAACCACTTAAAAAACACGCATCACTGACCAATTTACTTCCTTTACCGTGGTCTATATGGCGATCGTCAATAGCGTTACATAAAACCGTATTTGGTCTGTATTTACGGATCATTTTAATAATTTCTATTTGATGTGACTCATCATTAATAAAGAAACCATCTCTAAACCTTAAATTTTCTCGAACCGCTACACCTAAGAGTTTTCCTGCAGCAGCTGATTCCCTGTCACGTATTTCTGCTGAACCTCTTGTACCCAACTCTCCACGGGTTAAATCTACGATACCTACTTTTTTACCTAAGGCTATCTCTTTGGCAATAGTACCACCTGCCCCTAGTTCTGCATCGTCAGGATGCGCTCCAAATACTAAAATATCCAACTTCATGTTCTATTTTCTATGTAATGTAGATTATAATTTATTGAATCGATTTCAAAGCCTGTTGAATATCATCCTTTAGGTCTGCTATTTCTTCAATTCCTAACGAAAAACGAATTAATCCGTCTGCTATACCTTGCTCTGTCCTAACTTCTGCACTCATTAAAGCATGTGATGTTTGTGTAGGCGAAAGAACAGTGCTCTCTACACCTGCCAAGCTCATTGATGGTTTTATCAATTTCAAGGCTTTCTGAAATTGAGAGGAATTTAAATTGGAATTCAATTCAAAAGATAACATTCCTCCAAAACCTCTCATTTGTTTTTTGGCTACATCATGGTCAGGGTGCGATGGTAAGCCAGGGTAATACACTTTTTCTATGTCAGCTAAATCATTAAGAAAGTGAGCCATTGCCAAAGCATTCTCATTTTGCGCCCTAACACGAATTCCCATGGTTTTCATACTTCTCTCTAATAACCAGACAGTATAATCACTTAAACTACCACCAAAATTTTTAGCTAGATGAAATATACGCTCCATATTTTCAGTAGTCGAAGCAACAGCACCAGCACAAATATCAGAATGACCACCCATATATTTCGTTGCACTATGTATAACTACATCAATACCAAAATCTATAGGGTTTTGATTGACAGGGCTAGCGAATGTATTATCTATTAAAGTTATAATACCGTGCTTTTTTGCTATGGTAGCAACAGCTTCTAAATCTGTAATTGTAAGTAAAGGGTTAGATGGCGTCTCTATATAAATAACCTTTGTATTCTCTTTAATTTGAGCCTCAAAAGCATCTGCCTGCCAACCTTCGGTAAATGAATACTCAATTCCGTATTTAGAAAACTCTTCATTCACTAAATTATATGTTCCACCATACAGGGTCTGTTGTAAAACTACGTGGTCACCCGCATTTAAGAATGCTAATAAAGCCGTACTTACAGCTGCCATTCCACTACCGAAAATAAGAGCCGATTCTGCGTGCTCTAAAGCCGCTACTTTTTTACAAAGTCCTTCTTGGTTAGGCGTATTAAAATATCTTGGGTAACGCTTTACATCAACATCTTCATAAGCATAAGATGTACTCATATATAAAGGAGATACTGCTCCTTTGTGTTGTTTATCCTCTAATTCACCCACGTGGGTACATATGGTGTTCAAGCCTTTTTTATTCGAATTCATGTGCAATTAATTATAGAAAATAAAGGTAAGGAATTAGAATGTAAATGAATCTTATTCTACTTTACAGATACTCTAATTCAGTAATTTCTATTAATGTCTTTCAATTAGTATGAACCTTTCAAAAAACATCAATCACATGAATACTTCAATAAAAGAATGCATGTATTAAGAAATATGGAATACTTCATAAATTTTACCAATGAACGTAGAAACTTTTCATTTATAGTTGATAGATTTATAATACAAACTATCCAGGACTTAAACTAACTGACATTCTAAACATGAAAAAAGTATTTTATACAGCACTTCTTATAATATTCATAATTGCATGTAAAAATCAAAAAACCGTTGCTAAAGGTTATCAAGGCCAGGGTAAAAGCGCTGTTGTATCTACATTATCTAAACCTGTTCAAAAACAATGGAAAGGCATATGGACGTTTGACAATGAAACTACATTTTTTAGCAATGACTTTGAAAGCGGACGATTGAACGGAATAACAGCTGACGGAAACAATCATTATACAGCCTTAATAACCGCTGAAAATACTCCGGTAAACGTAAGTCCGTGGTATGCGTTTAAAGTTTGGTCAAAAACGCCAAAAACCATCACCGTTAAAATGACTTACCAAGACTCTAGAAGTAGGTATTACCCTAAAATAAGTACTGATGGTGAGAATTTTACTCCGTTAGATAGTACAAATTTCAGAGGTATAAATAAAGGAACGGGTGATTTCGGTATTAAGGCAGTACCAGAGATTGTAGAAATAAAAATAGATATTAGCGAAAAGCCTACTTTCATAACAGCGCAAGAACTATACGGCTCTACAAGAGTAAAAAGTTGGATAGATTCTTTAGCTACGAAACCTTTTATCTCTACTTATGAAATTGGAAAAAGTAGAGAGCAAAGGGCCATGAACTTGATGGAAGTTAGCGACGGAGAACACAAAAAAGCTGTTATGGTCATTTCTAGGCAACACCCTCCAGAAGTTACCGGATTTCTAGCAATGAAATCATTTATTGAAACTTTAAGCGGAGACTCACCAAAAGCTCAAAAATTTAGAGAAAACTATGATTTATTTGTTGTGCCATTAATGAACCCTGATGGTGTAGATAACGGTCATTGGCGCCATAATACAGGCGGAATAGATTTAAACAGAGATTGGCAAGATTTCAATCAACCAGAAACAAGAAGTGTTAGGGACTTTTTAGTAAAAAAAGAATCTGAAGGTTATAAATTTGTCTTCGGTGCGGATTTTCACTCTACATGGGACGATATCTACTACCCTATCGATTCTACAATTACGGGTAAAAAAGGCAAAATTGTTTTTGACTGGATCAATAACATCACTAATAGATTACCTCAGAAACATACAAATGTAAAGCCTTCTACAACTATTAAACCTACTATGGTATCACGTAATTACTTTTACGTAAATCACAATATGCCTGCCATTGTCTTTGAGTTGGGTGATAATACTCCAAGAGACTTTTTAAAAGAAAAAGGTAAAGTAGCAGCTGAAGAACTTATGGATTTACTTGATAGTCAAAACTAAATTTTCACAAACTACTAGAAATAAAATAGCCTCATGGAATTTCCATGAGGCTTTCTTATTACATATCTTTTTTACTTACTATAATTAACTTTATATCTCCAATAACTGATTCCGCCTAAAACTAGCACTCCCGCAACTAAATAGTATATAAATGTTGGCGTAATCACCTGTGCTCCACTTGCGTAACTATGAAGACCCACTAGGTAAAAGTTAACTCCAAAATAGGTCATCATAATACTACCAAAGGCAACAACGCTCATAAAGTTAAATGTCCATTTACCTCTTAAGCCTGGCACTAGTCGTGTGTGAATTACAAAAGCATATATCATAATAGAAACCAATGCCCAAGTTTCTTTTGGATCCCAGCCCCAATAACGACCCCAACTTTCATTTGCCCACTGCCCTCCTAAAAAGTTACCAATAGTAAGCATCACAAGCCCAGTAGTCAACGCCAATTCATTGATTATGGTCAATTCTTTAATATTAATTGCCATTCGCTTTTTATTCTTTTCAGTAGTCAGCACCATTAATATCAATGAAACAAGACCTAATATCATACCAACTGTCAAAGGACCGTAACTACCTACGATAACGGCAACGTGTATCATTAACCAATAACTATCTAAAACCGGAACTAAGTTACCTATTGATGGGTCAACCCAACTTTGGTGGGCAATCCATAACAACATTGATGTTACGAATGCAGAGGCAGCAAATGTCATATCACTTTTACGGCCAAGGGCCCAACCAATACCCATAGTAGCCCAAGCAACATATAAAATACTTTCATAGGCATCACTCCAAGGGGCATGACCGGAGATATACCAACGTAAGACCAAACCGGCAGTATGCCATATAAAAAGTAACATTATTGTTCCTTTGAAGAAGTAAATAGCTACACGCCAAATAGATCTATCCTTAAAAATTTGAAATACTAATACAAAGAACATCAGCAAGCCTACAAGCGCATAAAACCGATATAACCTATTGAATATGTTCAACTTATTATATATAACTTCAATATCAATTTTTCCCTGTGAAGGCAGTACTTCGCTGCCATGGTTAAGCTGATTTTGTTGAAAGGCTGCCAACAATTTATCAGCAGAACTATAGTCACCACTTTGCTGAGCCTTACCAAGGGTCATTAAATAATACGGCATGGCATTCTTAACAAAATTGGAGTATAGTGAATCTCTAATTTCATATTGTCCTCCCCTATACTCAACAGCCGATATCCATTTATTGTTTTCATCGTCCAAAAGAGGAAAAATCTTTACGATATCTTGTCCTAAGGCCTGATTCAGTAGACCTAATCTCATATTTGCATCTTTATAATCCTGCTGAAATTTATTTGGATTATTGGTGGCCGTTGCTTCTCTTAAAAAAGGCTCTAATTTATATAGCCCTTTTTTATCGAAGAAATCAGTAGCTTTTACATATTCTTGACCAGACGGAATACCTATAATTTTTCTAATACTATCATTCTGAGATTTCTTATCCAAAGCAATGAATTCAGTATTATACCAAACCGCAGGGTTCATCATCATTGATAACAATATCTGGTCAGATGTGTATCCTAAATAAGAATCTTTTAAACTTAGCTTACGAAGTAATTCTGATGAAAACGTATTGATCGGCTTCATACGCCCACCTTCATCTTGTATGACCAATTTACCAAACTTATCTGCATGTTCTTTAGCCACCATACTGGCTTCTAACAAAGAATCTATTTGCATTTTACTTGGTGCTTGTTGGTGTTCTTCTTCTGGTGAGTGTTGCTCTTGTGCAAAAGAAGAGAATGAAAATGCCATTAAAACGGCAATAACCCCAAACATTTTTTTCTTCTTGACCTTTAATGTATCCAAAGAATCCGCTAAATCTTTAAAACGTGTTTTTCCAAAAAACATAATACCCATTAATCCGATATATAAAAGAAAGTAACCTATATACGTAATCCAAGTACCCCAAAAATCATGATTAACAGATAGTGTTGTACCTTTTTCATCAGGATCAAAACCTGATTGAAAAAAACGATATCCTTGGTGATCCAAAACATGGTTCATAAAAATATCATAGTCAAAAGGTCTTTCATCTTCGATCGTAACTCTACTCATAAATGAAGCATACCCTTTGTCTGTACCAGGATACTTTTCTGCGATAAAATCGTTCAACTTTATTCCAAAAGGCAACTCATGCACTTTTGAACCATATCTAATTGAAAAATTGAGTCCGCCAACATTCACTTTCTCACTAAAATCTGACGGACCTTTGCTACCAAGTAGCTTAACTTGTTTTGTTTCACCGTTAGCGGCAACATCAAAGACGATGGCATCTTGATCCACTTTGGTTTTCTCTGCAGAAGGAATTTCAACAATACCATAAGAACCCTGTGTAACGGAATCAGGAATTACGAATTGCATACCGGCAGTATTATATAATGAACGTAACTGCAATGGCTGCAGACTGTCTTTCACTAACAGCCCTTGAAATTGGTCTGCCATACGCATAAAGTTTCCTTCAAAAGGAGCATAAATTTGATATACAGAATCGATCGTCATTATATTAATGGCTCCATCTGTTTTATTGTTCAATGCAAAAAGTACATTATGTATACTCGTAACTTTTCCGTCTTCCAAAAAATGGTCATGACGCTCACCATCACCGGCCTCCACAATTTTTAGAAACTTTGTTCCATTTTCATCTGGCAACAAACCTTGCTTGGCTCCTTTTATAAAATCAACATAAGAAATTTCAAAATCTTGACCATTGAAGTCCGCACTCCAAGGTAAGTTAGACTTTATAGCTTCTGGAGTAACAATTAAATCATCCTCTAAAATTTTCCTTCTCGCTTCACCTTCTATTTCTCCATCTACGTAAACCGTCAAAAATGTTTTATCTGAATAGAAAACATTCTCTGTTCTACCTTCACGTATAGGCATCATTCCTTCAAAACTAATGTAACGGGTTACAAAGGCACCAATAATAATCAATACCCAAGATAAATGCAGTACTAAAACTGGCCATTTCTCTAACCTTAACAATCGGTATCTAGAGATATTACCTAGAAAGTTAATTACAAAGAATACCATGATCACTTCAAACCACCAAGCATTATAAATCCAGATTCGTGCTGTCTCTGTACTGTACCAACTTTCAATGAAGGTACCAAATGCCATTGCAGTGGCAAAAACAACAAATAGGATAGACATTAAACGAGTAGAGAAGAATATTTTTTTGAGCATTTCCGTCATGGAAGATAGGAGTTGATTTTCAAGATGCAAAAATAAGGCCTTTTCACCATTTACGAATGCCTTTTATCTCTTTTAAACTTCATTGAAACTGTTAATTTTAATACAAAAAGACTTCTATAAACTTTGTACTTTTGCAGTATGATATCAGTAGTTATAGTAGGTTCTGGTAATGTAGCACAGAATCTGTTTCATGCATTTCAAAATTCTGCAGATGTTACCGTAAAGCAGATAATAGGTAGAAATAGAGAACACTTGGCATTTGTACAGGACAATGCACTTATTAGTACTGAATTTACTAGTGATATAAGCGCAGATGTTTACATACTAGCAATTTCTGACGATGCTATAAATAGCGTAGGCGAAAGTTTAAAAAATGCAAAAGGTATTTTGGTCCATACTTCTGGCGCAACGCCGCTTGACGCGATAAAATATGCTAAGCGACCAGGTGTTTTTTATCCCTTACAGACATTTACAAAAGGGAAAATCATATCATTTCATGATGTCCCTATTTGCATAGAAGCGACTAACAATAAAGATCTTGAAACATTAACAATACTAGGAAAACAACTTAGTAAAAATGTAGTTGAAATAGATTCTGTGCAGCGAAAAACACTACATGTGGCTGCGGTATTCGCGAATAATTTCACCAATTACATGTATACCATGGGCTCTGAAATTTGTACAGAACATGACTTAGATTTCTCATTGTTAAAACCACTTATTGCAGAGACGGCTGCAAAATTAAACACATTAACACCCATGCAGGCACAAACTGGACCTGCAAAACGAGGCGATCAAAAAACATTACATAATCATTTACAAATCATAACAGACAAACACCAAAGGGAACTTTACACCCTTTTAAGCAACGCAATAAAAGAAAAACATGGAAAAAAGTTATAAAGAGTATTTAAAAGATATTACCACATTTATTTTTGATGTAGATGGCGTTTTTACAGATGGAAGTCTTTTAGTTACGAGCGAAGGAGAGTTGTTACGTAAAATGAACGTTAAGGATGGTTATGCCTTAAAAGTTGCGCTAAAGAAAGGTTACAATGTATGTATTATTACAGGAGGAACAAACGAAGGTGTTCGTATAAGACTAAAAGGACTAGGGGTTACCGATATTTACATGGGTGCACATTACAAAATGGATGCTTTAGAGGAATATATGGATCTTTATCATATAGAACCTGAAAACATATTATATATGGGTGATGACATACCAGACATTCCACCAATGCAAACGGTTGCTTTAGCTACTTGTCCGCAGAATGCTGTTGCAGAAGTTAAAAGTGTAAGTCAATACATTTCGCATAAAAATGGCGGTCATGGCTGTGTACGTGATGTCATTGAACAGGTTTTAAAAGTACGAGGAGATTGGACCAGCCATTTTAGTGCTGCAAACGATTAATATATGTTGAAGAATAAACTTAAAGAACATCACTTAATCTTAGCATCTGGCTCACCAAGAAGACATCAGTTTTTTAAGGAAATGGAGCTTGATTTTGAAATGAGAATCAGATCTGTAGATGAAGTCTATCCAACTGAATTAAAAGGAGCTGAAATATCTGATTACTTAGCTAAATTAAAAGCAGAAGTATTTTTACCCGAATTACAATCAAAAGATATTCTAATAACCTCAGATACGGTTGTTTGGCATAATAATGAATCATTGGCCAAAGCAGAAGATAGCACAGAAGCTGAAGAAATGCTAAAAAAACTATCTGGAGATTGGCATCAGGTCATTTCTTCTGTATGTTTTACCACAATTGAACGACAGATAGTTCAACATTCAATAACGGAAGTCAAGTTCAAGAATTTATCGGAAGATGAAATTCAACATTATATAAAGGAATATCAACCTTACGATAAAGCAGGTGCATATGGTATTCAAGAATGGATAGGACTTATAGGTATTGAAAAAATTAAAGGATCATACACAAATGTAGTTGGTTTACCAACACAACTAGTTTATGAAACCTTATCACTTTTTATAACATAGCATAATTTAAATGATAACAGGTATGAAACTATTAAAACTAAACAAGGCAGTTTACAGTCTTTTCGGATTGGCAATTCTATTTACTAGTTGTAAAGAAAAACCCAAAACCAATAGCGATACATTAGCTATGTTATCTACAGAAATAAAAAAGGAAGCTCCTAAAAAAGAGCTTTCGCAAGAGTTTAAAGATTATTGGTATAACGGTACGGCAGAAATCACTTCCTACAATTTAGAACAAGCCAGATATGGCGAGATGAGAGAAGGCAGTGCTGTATTAATTTTTGTGACCGAACCATTTTTACCAGATGCTCAAGTAAAGGCAGATAACAGTAATAAAAGCAACATTCCTGTTTTAAAATTGAATACCACCAAAAATTACATTACGGGTATTTACCCCTACTCTATAATGACCAGTAGCTTCTACCCTGTTCATGATAATCAACATGCGCTTAAAGTATCTTTTTCTGCACAAGAATGGTGTGGTCACGTTTACGCACAGTTAAACAATAAAGCTGATTTTGAAATAATGAGTCATTCTTATTTTGAATCTGAAGGTGACCAAGATTACCAAATAGAGAAAGCTATTCTTGAAAATGAAGTTTGGAACAAAATCAGGGTAAACCCTGAAAATTTGCCTATAGGTGAAATTAAAATGATTCCTTCTTTGGAGTTTATCAGAACAACTCATGAAGAATTCAAGACTTACAAGGCAATAACTTCGCTGACAGAAGTTGATGGTATGAACACATATGAAATCAGCTATCCTGAGTTAGAACGTACTTTAAAAATCAATTTTAAAAACAAGTTTCCGTACTTAATAGAAAGCTGGACAGACACCTTTCATGATGGGTTTGGTGACAATAAAAAAGCTTTAACCTCTAAAGGAACAAGAATTAACAGGATTACAACACCCTATTGGCAACAGAAATCGAATAAGGATTTATCTTTGCGCGATAGTTTAGGGTTATAGTGTATGAAAGAGTTTATTGCTGAACATCATAATGAGCTAATATATAGTCTTATTGTTCTTTTGGTTATTCTGGTTTTAAAATTTTTATTTACCACCGCCGTAAAAAAGGTAAGTAAAATCAGTGAGTTCAATCCTGTTCGTACTAACCTCATTATCAAATTCATAAACATAGCATTAACTATCATTTCGGTCGTTGCACTAACCTTTGTTTGGAGTGTAGATTACCAAGATTTAGGAGTTATGCTATCCTCCGTGTTTGCCGTTATTGGTGTTGCGCTTTTTGCACAATGGTCAATTTTGAGCAACATTACAGCTGGTGTTATTCTTTTCTTCTCATTTCCTTTTAAAATAGGAAACACCATTCGAATTTTAGACAAGGAACTACTTGACCCTAATAATTCAGATTTAGATCAATTTGTAATTGAGGATATTAGAGCCTTTCACTTACACTTAAGAAGGAGCAATGGAGAAATTCTAACCTATCCAAATAATTTGGTTCTTCAAAAAGGAGTCATTTTAATATCTACCTATCAACAAGGTGAATTTATTAGTGTTGAAGAACAAGAAGAACAAACCACATGATTTTGTTAAAGAAGTTGTAAAAACAAGTACGCGTAGGACCTAATCTTATTATATTTGGAATTACTACCAAAACCAACTTAATATGCGATATCTATTAGGGTTTCTAGCCTGTAGTCTTTTTGCACTCAGCACCCTCAATGCCCAAACCCCAAAGATTAGTTCGTCCACAGACATTTACCACTCCATTGAAAAGCTTAATTTTCTAGGTACTGCACTTTATATAGCCGCACACCCAGATGATGAAAATACGCGTCTAATTGCCTATTTAGCTAATAATGTTAAAGCAAGAACCGGTTATTTATCCCTTACAAGAGGTGACGGTGGGCAAAATTTAATTGGTCCGGAATTACGCGAACTTTTAGGTGTATTGCGTACGCAAGAATTACTTGCCGCAAGAAGGGTTGACGGGGGAGAACAATTTTTTAGTCGCGCCAATGACTTCGGCTATTCCAAACAACCAGATGAAACCCTAGAAATTTGGGACAAAGAAGCCATTCTTGGTGATGTGGTTAGAACTATCCGCAAGTTTAAGCCAGATGTGATTATCAATAGGTTTGACCATAGAACTCCCGGCACTACCCATGGTCATCATACTTCATCGGCAATGTTAAGCTTTGAAGCTTTTGATTTAGCAAATGATTCTAATGCCTACCCAGAACAATTGTCATCAACAAACACTTGGCAACCAAAACGATTATTTTTTAATACATCGTGGTGGTTTTATGGTAGCCAAGAAAAATTTAAAGCGGCGGATAAAACCAATCTTTTACATATGGATGTAGGCACCTACTACCCTATGCTAGGAAAATCTAACAACGAAATTGCCTCATTAGCCAGTAGCCAACATCTATGTCAAGGTTTTGGTAGACTAAGTTCAAGAGGTAGTGAAGATGAATATATAGAATTATTAAAGGGTGATTTACCACAAGACAAATCCAATCTTTTTGATGGCATAGATACAACCTGGTCTAGAATTGATGGTGGAAAGGCAATTGGCGATATCCTTTATGATGTACAAGAAAATTTTAATTTTAAAAATCCTTCGGTTCATATTCCTAAATTATTAGAAGCCTATAAATTATTGCAAAATGTTTCCGATGAACATTGGAAACATTTAAAAACAGTAGAATTAACTACAATTATTTCAGCTATTTCAGGATTACATTTAGAAGCATTTACCAAAATCTCATCTACAAATCCTGGTCAGAATGTCGATGTTCAAATCCAAGCATTGAACAGAAGTCATATCAATATTGAATTAAAATCGGTATTTATCAATAATAAGAATACAAATATTGAGCTGAGTACTTTGAACAATAACAAATTGTTTGAAAAGAAAATTAATTTAAATATTCCGGCTTCAACTGATTTTACCAGTCCGTATTGGTTGATGGAAAAAGGAACTTTAGGCACCTATACTGTTAAAAACAAAGCTTTAATAGGAAAACCGGAAACACCAAGAGTTTTTAATGCTACTTTTAATTTGAACATAAACGGTGTTTTAATTCCTATTACAAGACCTGTAATATATAAATATGCAAAACCCGATAAAGGAGAAATTTATCAACCTTTTGAAGTGGTACCTGAAGCTACCGCAAGCTTTACCGATAAGGTTTTAATATTTGCCGACGCATCACCAAAAAGAATTCCTGTAACAATTAAGGCACATAAAGACAGTATTTCCGGTACAGTTGAATTAAAATACGGCACAGGATGGCAAGTTGATAAAAAACTGCAACCATTCTCAATCAACAAAAAAGGAGATGAACAAACCGTTTATTTTACGTTGAGTCCGCCAGCTACAGAGAACGAAAGTAGCATCTCCCCTATTATTAAATTGGACGGCAAAGAGATTACCAAAGAGCTAGTAACTATTGCTTATGACCATGTACCTACTCAAACAATACTACTACCATCCGAAACAAAAGTAGTTAGATTAAACATTCAGAAAGCAGGAGAAAACATAGGTTATATTATGGGTGCTGGTGATGAAGTACCTACTAGTTTAGAGCAAATAGGATACAATGTTCAACTAATAGATCCTACAACGATTACTAAAGAATCCCTAAAAAAATATGATGCTGTAGTTTTAGGAATTAGAGCCTACAATGTAGTAGATGAGCTTAAATTTAAACAACGTTTTATTTTAGATTATGCCAAGAATGGCGGTACGGTAATTGTACAATATAATACCGCAAGTAGATGGGGAGCTCAATTTGAAAATATTGCACCTTATGAACTAGAAATCTCCAGAGATCGTGTTACCAATGAAAATTCTGATGTAAAGATTATTGCAAAAGATAATTCACTGGTACATTTTCCAAACGAAATCAACGAGAGTGATTTTAATGGCTGGGTTCAAGAGAGAGGGTTATACTTTCCTAATAAATGGAGTAAAGAATTTACGCCTATTTTAGAAATGCATGATAAAGGGGAAGAATCCCTAAAAGGTAGCTTATTAATTGCCCCATATGGAAAGGGAAACTATATTTATACTGGACTGAGCTTTTTTAGAGAATTACCAGTTGGTGTTCCAGGTGCATATAAACTTTTCTCAAATATGTTATCCGTTGGAAAAGACAAAGTAGAAACGAAAGCCAAAATCAAAGGATGAGTAACGAACGAGATGAAAATAAAACTTGGAAAAAAGAGTATAGCATCGTATTGGTGCTTAATCTCATATATGTTCTAATTTTCTATTACGTAATGACTTCATTCAATTAATATGGAAGGATTAGATTGGATTATTCTTGCCGGCACACTTCTTTTCATCGTAGTATACGGAGTTTGGAAAACAAAAGGAAGCAAAAATGTCAATGATTATGTTCGTGGTGGCAATGATTCTAAATGGTGGACTATTGGTCTATCGGTTATGGCAACTCAAGCCAGTGCAATAACATTTTTATCCACGCCCGGTCAAGCATTTCATGACGGTATGGGCTTTGTTCAGTTCTATTTTGGGCTTCCGTTGGCCATGATTATCATTTGTATGGTATTTGTTCCGCTTTACCATAAAATGAAGGTATACACGGCCTATGAATTTTTAGAAGGTAGATTTGACCTTAAAACCCGTTCGTTAGCTGCGGTTCTATTTTTGATTCAAAGAGGATTAGCAGCAGGGATTACTATTTTTGCCCCTTCGATCATTTTATCCGCGGTATTAGGATGGGATTTACGCACGCTAAATATCATACTGGGAACGTTAGTAATCATCTATACCGTATCTGGTGGAACCAAAGCCGTTAGTGTTACCCAAAAACAGCAGATGTTCATCATCATGACCGGTATGTTCATAACCTTCTTTTTTATACTCGGTTATTTACCATCAGATATCACCTTTAGCAAAGCCATGAAAATTGCTGGTGCCAGTAACAAATTAGAAATATTAAATTTTGATTTGGATACGTCTAGCAGATATACTTTCTGGAGTGGTATTACGGGCGGACTTTTTCTTTTCTTGGCTTACTTTGGTACAGATCAAAGTCAGGTACAACGGTATTTATCCGGTAAATCCGTAAGAGAAAGTCAGTTAGGTCTAATTTTTAATGCCATTCTAAAAATACCCATGCAGTTTTTCATTCTTCTGGTAGGTGTAATGGTATTCGTGTTTTATCAATACAATCCTTCTCCGTTAAACTTTAATCCGTCTGCAACACAAGCCGTAATGGAATCTAGTTATGCCGAAGATTACAAATTACTGCAAGAAGGGCAAATTGCATTGGAAGCCGAAAAAAGAATTGCGCAAAATAAATTCTCTGCAGCTTTAGAGATAAAGGAATACACCGCTGTAGAAGAAGCTAAAAAACAGATTATTCGTATAAATCAGAAAGATAGTACCAATCGTATCGCTGCCAAGTCCTTAATAAAACAGGCAAATGATGTAGTTGAAACCAATGATAAAGATTATGTCTTTATTCACTTTATACTTAACAATTTACCAACAGGATTAGTTGGTTTGTTATTAGCGGTAATTTTATCGGCAGCAATGTCATCAACAGCATCTGAACTTAATGCATTGGGCACGATAACCGCCTTAGATTTATATAAAAGAAATAGAAAATCAGACAACTTATCTGAAGAACACTATGTAAAGGCTTCAAAGTTCTTTACCTTAATTTGGGGTATCATCGCTATATTAATTGCATGTGTAGCAAACCTATTTGATAATTTGATTCAGCTTGTAAATATTATTGGTAGTATTTTTTACGGTAATGTTTTAGGTATTTTCTTAATTGCCTTCTTCTTTAAATTTATAAAAGGAAATGCGGTGTTCTTTGCTGCGGTAGTTACACAGATTATCATATGCATTATCTATTATTATCTTATTCATATTTATCCTTCAGGTCAAGAAAAATTAGGCTACTTATGGCTTAACTTTTTTGGGGCAGCCTTGGTTATTACAATATCCTTTATATTTGAAGCCTTTGACCGCATGCTAAAAAAGCCATTGGCAACCAACTAAGAATAAACCAATTACCATTAATGATACACAAAGAAATTGCGTCGTTTTTTCAAAAAAATTACACGACACAGCCTACTCTTATAAAAGCACCGGGACGAATTAATTTAATTGGAGAACATACAGATTACAACGAAGGTTTGGTACTCCCTGCTTCTATTGAAAAAGCAATTTATTTTGCAGTCTCAGGCAATGATAAAAATAGTATTCAAGTTGAAACATTTTTAACTCAGCCAGAAAAGATTATTTTTCAACTAAACGGTGATCATAAAAAATTCGAGTCCTTTTGGGGCAATTACTTTAAAGCAATTATAGAAATACTTATTGCCAAGGAATACCTATTAAAAGGAATGGATTGTGTTTTTGGCGGAGACATACCAATTGGATCAGGACTCTCCTCTTCTGCTGCGTTATGTTGTGGTTTTATATATGCGATAACAAAAATATCCGATAAAGAAATTTCTAGAGAAGATATTGCATTAATAGCACAAGAAGCAGAACATAAAATTGGACTTAATTGTGGATTAATGGATCAATATGCAGTGCTTTTCGGCAAAAAAGGAAATGCTTTCTTTTTAGATTGCAAAGACTTAAGTCACAGTTACATTCCTATTAATTTAGAAGGCTACAGCTGGGTTTTAATGAATTCCAACATCAAGCATAATTTAGCGGTAGATTCCGAGTATAATAAAAGACGAGTTTCTTGTGAGAACATTGTAAAGCAGGTTCAAAAGTATAAACCAGAAGTAAATTCATTAAGAGATGTTACCCTAGAAGATTTGGTTACCCTAAAAAACAACGTTAAAGAAATTGACGTACAACGTGCCAAATATGTAATTGAAGAAAATGATCGCGTTCGTAAAATGATGAAGGTACTAACTAATGGCGATGCTAACGCTGTAGGTGAAGTTTTAAAGGAAGGTCATTGGGCAATGTCTACACAATATGAAATAACCACTAATGAATTAGATACTTTAGTTAAAATTGGTGAAAGCCTAGATGGTGTTTTGGGGTCTAGAATGATGGGCGGCGGATTTGGTGGTTGCACCATAAACCTTATAAAAACGGACAAACTGGAAGACAGCATAACATCGATTTTAACACAATACAAAGAACAAACAAAGATTGATGCCGAGTATTACCATTTGGCAATTGATGATGGAGTAAAAGTCTTTGAATAAAGGTTTAAAATTAAAGCATAAAAAAGTCCGTGTTTATCAACACGGACTTTTAATTTTATAAAATGGATATTTACTTAGAACTCCATTCTTTAATAGAATCATTGTTCATTTTTATGTAATCATCATTACCCGCTGCAGTAGCACCAGTCAATGATTTTTTAGCAGCTTCAATTGCTCCTTTTTTATCACCTGCTTTCGCTAAAATTAAAGACTGTTGTCTTAGTTGCCAAAATGCTGGCTTTTCTGTCATGGACATTGCTTTGTTCATCCATTCCTTAGCTTTATTGATATCCTTACCTTCGCTAGAATAATATACAGCAGCAGCATAGTAATCAGCTGCAGAAGGTCCGTTTAAGGCTTTATCAATACTACTCATTACGGCAGCATCTGTACCTACAGTGAATGGAATGGCAACGTATGTATTTTCCCAAATGATACCAATATTTGCTCCGTTACTTTTTACATCATCAAAAGTAATTGTAAAAGTTTCAACAGGCATTTCAATTTTGTAGACCGGCACAGATAATTGAGCAACTACCTTACTTTCCTCCCAATTACTTGGTGTACCACCACCAACAGTATCAGTGTAAATAAATACTTCCCAGTTAGAAGCTCCTGGTTTGGTGAAAATAGAATAAGTACCAGCTTTTACATCTTTACCTGCTATAGTTACGTCTGCATCAAAGGTTACTAAAGTGTAACCGTTTGCTCCTGTTCTCCATAATTTATCAAAAGGAACTAGGTTACCAAATACTTTTCTACCTCTCATTGAAGGTCTAGAATAATCAATGCTTACTTCTGTTAAACCTACGGTCTGCATAATTTTTGCAGCCGGACTAGGTGCAGGTGTATTTATTTGTGCCTCAACCGTTAAGGAAGCTACAATTGCCAATAAAAAGAGTACTACTTTGTTCATGATTGTTTTACTGATTAGTTATTTATAGCAAAACTACTTATAAAGGAGAGGTAGAAATGTTAACAATTTCTTAAATACTAATAAACAGCAAAAGAAGTAGCAATTACGCCATCTTCCAAAAACAAGGCTAGGTAATAAATGGAAGATTCTAAATGATGAGAAATAATTCCTTTTTTTTCAATACCCCCTGTGTTTTGCCAAACCTCTTTACCAGATACATCATAAATTACCTGTCCAAAAACAGTTTTATCCGTGGCAATGGAGTAATAATAATGACTAGAATTATTATCTCGATAAATGATTAGTTTACCATCTTGATCGGCATCCTCAGTAATTTGAGGATTCTCAGGATTCTCAGGCTCTTGTGGTACCTCAGGAGTTTCGGAGTTTTCGGGCTCTTCAGGGTTTTCAGATTCTTCGGGAGTTCCCGGCTCTTCAGGGGGTTCTGTATTATCTGGTTCTTCCGTCATTGCATCGGAAATTTGAAAAGAAAATAAACGTGATGCAGATACAATGGTTGGCGTTTGCCTAGAATAATACTCTGATGAAAAGAAATAACTTTCGGTCCCTGTTTGGGTTATTCCTTCAGCTTGCACAAAATTTAATCCAAGGCTTTGCTGTTCATATCCTTCAAAAACAGAATTAAAATTTAAATTTTCTACCACACCCACAAACGGACTCAATATAGAAGAATAACCAATTACAACTAATCGGTTTGAATCCACATCATAAGTGGCATCGGTTATTAAACCTACATCTTCAATAGCACCAACCCTACTTGCTATATAAGTTCCTGGAAATTTTAGAAACTCATAAGCCACAGACCCTAACGATTGCCATTGCTTGGTCAATACCACTATACGATCATCAATAACAAAAAATGCTTCTGCATCCCAATCGCTATTACCGTTATTATCAAAATTTTGTTGATCTTCATAAGAAAAGTTAATCGTAGTGGCAGAAACGGTATTAGAATTCAAATACTCTTCTTTAGAAATGACATGAATAGCCAAATTAGTTCTTGAGCCTACATTATTACCAAAATCACCAATGTAGATATATTCATCATCTTGTGAAATAGCCTCCCAATCGATATTTTGAATATTGGCAACATTCACTCTTCTCTGTATAGATAGCGTTAAGGTATCTAACTCATAAAGTACGGCTTCATTACCAGAATCATTATGGGTAATTAAATTACCGTTGAAATAGATTAATCCAGATGTTTCAAAAACCTCATTAGGCAGTTCACCAACCGTTTCTACATTCTCTTGTGCAGCTAACGTAGCTGTACTTATGAAAAGAAGAATAATACCCAATTGTTGAACAAGAAGTTTCATTGTTGCAAAATAAGTTAGAATAAATTTAATCAACTGTAAATAAGTGACCTAAATTCAATTTAATCGATAAAGTTAATTTTTAAACTTATAACAAAGCATTTTTAGAATTGTTTAACTATTTTTGATTTTTGTTAGACATATAATCTAACCTTTATAATGATGTATTTATGAAACTATATCAATTACATTCTCAACAAGCATTACCAATTACTAAAGAAGTAGCATGGAATTTTTTATCTGACCCTGCAAATTTAAAAGTAATTACTCCAGAACATATGGGTTTCAATATATTGGATGGTGCAGATAGAGATATGTTTCCTGGTCAGATTATTCAATACAAAGTTTCCCCATTTCCAGGTTATACTACTAAATGGGTAACTGAAATTACACATGTAGACCAAGGAAATTATTTTGTTGATGAACAAAGGTTTGGACCTTATGAACTATGGCATCACAAACATTTTATTAAAGAAATTGATGAAGGTGTTCTAATGGAAGATATTATAGATTACAAAATTCCCCTTGGCATATTAGGTCAAATAGCACATCCATTAATTGTAAAAAAACAGCTTCTGGAAATATTTAAATTCCGTGAGCAAAAATTAAAAGAACTCTTTGGTGTGGTAGATTCCATTCCAAATCAACTTCAACTTAAATCATTTTAAATGAAAAATATATTATTAATAGGCGGTTCTCATGGTATTGGACTATCAATAGTTAAAGAATTGCAAGATACACATCAACTTTTTGTAGCATCTCGTACAGAGGAAGGTTTACAACATGAAAATATTACCCATATACCTTTTGATGTTACTACAGATGTTTTAGATGTTTCCTTACTTCCAGAAAAACTAGACGGTTTTGTGTACTGCCCGGGTAGTATTAATCTGAAACCATTTAAAATGATGTCATTGGACACCATAAAAGAAGATATGGAACTAAATTTCTTTTCTATGGTAAAAGTAGTGAAGGAGATTATATCAAAAATGGACGAAGGTTCAAGTATGGTCTTTTTTAGTACTATTGCGGTAGGTACCGGTATGCCATTTCATACAAGCGTTTCTGCAGCTAAAGGTGCAATTGAAGGTTTTGCCAAGTCTTTGGCGGCGGAATATGCTCCAAAAGTAAGAGTCAATGTTGTTGCTCCATCTTTGGTAGATACCCCCTTAGCTAAAAGACTATTAAACAATGATAAGAAACGAGAGATGATGAGTGAGCGCCATCCCTTAAAAAGAGTTGGTGATGCAGATGACATAGCCAATGCCGCGGTTTTTCTTTTAAGCGGAAAAAGTACTTGGATGACCGGACAGGTAATTGGTGTAGATGGCGGATTATCAACTTTAAACATAAATTAAATGTCGAAAAAAGTATCTATATTTTGGTTTAGAAGAGATTTGAGGTTGGATGATAATGTCGGTTTCCTTGAAGCCTTAAAAGGAGACTATCCTGTCTTGCCTATTTTCATTTTTGATGAAGAAATTCTTTCCAAATTACCGAAAGACGATGCAAGGCTCACCTTTATACATGAAACATTGCAGCACATGCGCAATCAACTACAAGAAGAGAATGAAAGCTCTTTAGCAATGTTTCATGGCAAGCCAGTAGATATTTTTAAAAACTTAGTAAAAGAGTATGACGTTGCGTCTGTTTTTACAAATAGAGACTATGAACCTTACGCTAAAGAGCGCGATAAAAAAATATCAGACTTTTTATCTGAAAATGATATTACTTTCAAAACTTTTAAGGATCAAGTAATTTTTGAAAAGGATGAAATAGTAAAAGGAGATGGCGACCCATATGTAGTTTATACGCCTTATAAAAATAAATGGCAAGATAAATTTAACGCTGATAAAGACTTAAAGATTCACTACACAAATCAACATTTATCTAACCTGATTAAAAATTCACGATTACCGAACTTATCACTAGCCGATATTGGTTTTGAAAAATCAAAAATAGAGGTTCCTGAATATGATGTAACCCCTACCCTAATCGATAATTATGAAGACACTCGTAATTTCCCCGCTAAGGAAAGTGGGACTTCACGACTAGGTCCTCATTTACGATTTGGAACAGTATCTGTACGTAAAATGATGAAAAAGGCAATTGCCGAAAATAATAAGGTTTTTTGGAGCGAATTAATTTGGAGAGAGTTTTTCATGACTATTCTTTACCATTTTCCAAAAACTGTGGATAATGCGTTTAGAGCGAAATATGACCGTATAGAATGGCGTAACAACGAAGAAGAATTTGAAAAGTGGAAAAATGGTGAAACAGGTTATCTTTTAGTAGATGCCGGTATGCGTCAACTAAACGAAACCGGATACATGCATAATCGCGTTCGTATGTTAGTAGCTAGTTTTCTATGTAAACACTTACTTATAGATTGGCGCTGGGGAGAAACCTATTTTGCAGAAAAACTACTGGATTACGAAATGAGCTCTAACGTTGGTAATTGGCAATGGGCGGCAGGTAGTGGCGTTGACGCTGCACCATATTTTAGAATATTCAACCCTATGACCCAAGTAGATAAATTTGACAAGAGCAAGGAGTATATTAAAAAATGGATATCTGAATACGGCACTGATAAGTACCCAGAAAAAATGGTAGACCACAAAATGGCTAGAGAGAGATGCTTAGAAACTTATAAAGCAGCTGTCAGCTAAATTATTTCGCCAACTGGCGGTTTAATTCTTGTTGATTAACAACTCTTCTTTTAAGCATGTTGATATAACGCAATGCTTCTTTGTTTTCATAATCAGTATACGCTTTAGAAGCATATTCTATAGCTGTATTAAGGTTACCATTAATTTCATTGCTAATAGCCATATTATAATATGCCCTACCAGCTACTTTACTTTTGGCATTGTTTAAGTCAGCATTCCATAATTCTGCAGCACCATCCCAATCACCGGCTTTAGCCCGTCTATCTGCAATTTCTAAATTATCACTTCCTCTAATAAAGTAATCCCTAGCAATTCTAATTTTTTCAGGTCTAGTTATTAGTGCATAATTAGCACCAAGCTTAGAACTTGCACTTATAACAGCTACTTTTCTACCAACAACAGCTTCAAATGCCTTTACAGGATTTATCCCTTCACCTACAGAGAACAAACTATTACTTGATACGTACTCATCTATAATTCTTCTATCTGCTGGATCATAAATTCGCCATCCATTCTTAATAGCTGTATTAAGTTCTATTCTATGACCTGGTACATTTGCTTCAACCCCTAGATTATTAGGTATTTTAACTGTAGTCAATTCATAGTTAGCGGCAGTATCGGTATCATAAAACTCTAAAGAAAACAATACATCAACGCCATTTTCTTGACAAATACGGTCTACTATATCCCAAGAAAGCTCCGCAGGAAAAACACTTAATCCTTTATTAATGTCTTTTTGGTTTTCAATAATTTTTACAGCTTCAAACCTGTTGCCTCGCTCCAATTCATATTTTAATCCTGAAATGGCATTCTTAGCACCCTCTTTGTCTAAATTAAGACCTTCCAAAGATAAAATCTTATCGATATCATCTAAAACCTTATTGTTTTCAGAAGCACTACTTCTGTTCACTATTCCTACATTGATAACATCGTTTGGTATTGCAACCTTAGCTGGCTGCGTAATACCCATCGTCATTCTGTTGGTGGAGCTACAGGAAATAATTGAAAAAAATGCTGTAGACAAAAACAATATGAAGGCTGTATTTTTCATAATTCGATATTTTTAAAACAAAGGAATTTGATTAATAACGAATATTCTAGCTTAAAATTATATTATTGACGATTGATGACCACTTAAATTTTTAAATCAAAAAAAATGATTCCAAATTATGGAAAAGCGCCATATACTCATGATGAGCGCTTTTTATATATCGTGAATTACACCATTTTATGTGTTATATTTACTATGGATTTTAACTGTTAATAGAACTACTATTTAGAATTAGGAATCCAATAACCAAAACGACTATAATGAAAAAAACATTTCTACTTGCGCTGTGCTTTTGCATTAGTGCATCGGTTTTTGCTCAAAAAATGAGCAAAGACAAAAATCTAATTATTTCTTCTGTAGAAAAACATAAAGAAGAACTTATTAAAATTAGTGATTCTATTTGGGCACTTGCTGAAACCGCTTTTGACGAAACTGAATCTTCAAGAATTTTAGCGGATTATGCTGAGAAAAACGGAATGACCGTAACAAGAGGTGTGGCGGATATACCAACAGCCTTTACGGCAACCTACGGGTCTGGAAGTCCTGTAATCAGTATTTTAGGTGAATTCGATGCCTTACCGGGAATTTCTCAAAAAACATCTCCTGTTAAAGAGCCTTTTAAAGAAGGAGCTGCAGGTCATGGTTGTGGACACAACATGTTCGGCACAGCTAGTTTAGGTTCTGCAATTGCTATTAAAGAACTAATGGATGCAGGAAAAATAAAAGGAACTGTTAAGTTCTTAGGTACACCGGCCGAAGAAAAATATTTTGCAAAAGTATGGATGGTAAAAGCCGGACTTTGGGATGATGTTGATGTCAATGTAAGCTGGCACCCAGGTGCTGGTATTGAAGCCGATGTACAAAGTGGATTATCACTTATTGATTTTGTTGTTGAGTTTTATGGTCAAGCGGCACATGCTTCTATGGACCCTTGGAATGGACGTAGTGCATCTGATGCATTAGAGCTATACACTACAGGAATCAACTATTACAGAGAGCATATTTTACCATCTTCTAGAATTCATTACCATATACAAGATGGCGGCCAGGTTGTAAATGTGGTACCTGATTATGCAAAACTATGGGTTCGTGTTAGAGACCCTAAAAGATCGAAAATGCTACCTACTTACGAGCGTGTAAAAGCTATGGCAGAAGGTGCGGCAATTATGGCTAATGTAGATTATAAAATCTCTTTGGTTTCTGGTATCTACGAAACTTTAGTAAATCGTTCTGGTGGAGAAATCATGCAGAACAATCTAGAATTGTTAGGTCCCATCACATATACCGAAGAAGAAACTGTTTTTGGTAAAGCAATTCAAAAAGCAACAGGTAAACCAGAAGTTGGTTTTGACGGAACGGTTCACCCATTAAGAGAAACTCTTGAAAACCCAGGTGGAGGATCAACAGATGTAGGTGATGTTAGTTGGAATGTACCAAACATTAATTTAAGTGTTTCTGTAGCACCTACAGGTACACCTTGGCACTCATGGGCAGTTGTAGCCTGTGGCGGAATGTCCATAGGTCATAAAGGAATGATTCATGCATCTAAAGCTATGGGTATGACCATGCTTGATTTATTTCAAAATCCTAAATTGGTAACCAAAGTAAAAGAAGAATTCAAAACCAGAAAAGGTGATGAAGTTTATGAACCAATGATCGATGGTCCACCACCGTTAGATGGAGAATAAAACATAATTAAAAGAAGCTATCTTAACGGGTAGCTTCTTTTATTTTATTAGTAACTTAAACTATATCAAATAAATGATCGGTATTAATATGTATTATTTTTAGAACGTTTACGTTAGTTCAATCCTTCGGTTTTCAATACAATCATAACTCAGTAATACCAAAAGAAACAAATAAGTAAATAACTACTTTTAAAAATATTAACTACCAATTGCACTGACCAGAAAAAGAAAAGTCAGTTACCCTAAGAGCGGTAATAGTAATACGGTTATACCCGGATACACCCAGAAACAATTAGGTTGTAATTAACAATGCAGCTGAATAATTTTATGTAATTTGTTTCATATGAATAATGAAATAAAACAAATTTTTCAATTGGGTTTTCCATGGCAAACGCAAGATCCATTTTTATTCTGCGTATACCATTTAGACCATTATCCCAAGGGAAATGGAGAACTTGGACCTGCAGATTCTTTAGAAGGAAGAAATCTTGGAAATGATTTTCAAATAAAAGATGGTTATAGAATGTACCATGGATCTACAGTACCAGGATTCCCTGCACACCCACATCGTGGATTTGAAACCATTACCGTAGTAAACAAGGGGTTTTGTGATCACTCTGATTCATTGGGTGCGGCAGGAAGATTTGGAGAAGGAGATGTGCAATGGATGACTGCTGGCAGCGGAGTACAACATTCAGAAATGTTTCCTTTGATTCATACCGATAAAGAAAATACATTAGAGCTTTTTCAAATATGGTTGAATCTACCCGCTAAAAACAAATTTGCAGATCCACATTTTAAAATGCTTTGGCATGAAGATATTCCAGTATTAAAATTAGAGCAATCCACAGTAAAAATTATTGCTGGTAGGTTCGGTTCTGTTCAAGCATTAGAACCTGCACCTGATTCATGGGCTTCAGAGACAGAGAATGATGTTGCTATTTGGAATATAAAAATTGAAACTGATGGCTCCATAACCCTACCTAAAGCTAATAAAGGTACAACACGAACCATTTATATCTATGAAGGCGAGACCATAGAGGTTCTAGGTGAATCAATACCTCCAAATTATGGTATTGAAGTAGAGGCTACATCAGAAACAATAATTAAGGCTATTGGCAGAGAAGCCAGCATTCTTGTATTACAAGGTAAACCAATTAATGAACCTGTTGCCAAATACGGCCCTTTTGTTATGAATACCGATCAAGAATTGCAAAAAGCCATGGATGAATTCAGAACAACACAATTTGGTGGTTGGCCGTGGAGACACCCAGACCAAACACATGAAGTAGATAGAGAAAGATTTGCAAAATATCCTGATGGTACTATAATTGAAAAGTAAAATCAGATAGCTTTATAAAATAAAAGCTCCATAAAAGGTCAAACCTAATTATGGAGCTTTTTATATCATATGAATAAAGCTTACACCCTAACGATCTTAGCTCCTATTGCACGCAATCTTTCATCTATATTTTCATAACCACGATCTATCTGCTCAATATTATGAATAGTAGAAGTTCCTTTCGCGGATAAAGCCGCAATCAATAAAGAAACACCCGCTCTAATATCTGGCGATGTCATTGTTGTCGCTTTTAAAGTAGACTGAAAATCATGACCTATAACTGTAGCCCTATGCGGATCACAAAGAATAACCTTTGCTCCCATATCCAATAATTTATCAACGAAGAACAAACGACTTTCAAACATTTTTTGATGAATTAAAACTTCACCTCTAGCTTGTGTTGCCACCACTAAAATGATACTCAATAAATCAGGAGTCAATCCTGGCCATGGTGCATCTGCTATAGTTAAAATAGAACCATCTATATAGTTTTGAATCTCGTAGCCATCTTTATGAGCAGGAATGTAGATATCATCACCTTTTCTTTCCAAGGTAATACCTAGTTTTTCAAATACGGTTGGTATTTGACCTAAATCGTTCCAACTAACATCTTTAATAGTCAATTCACTTTTAGTCATTGCTGCTAAACCGATCCAACTACCTATTTCGATCATGTCAGGTAACATACGGTGATCCGTACCTCCTAATTTCTCAACACCATCAATAACCAAAAGATTAGAACCTACACCAGATATTTTGGCGCCCATTCTATTCAACATTTTACATAATTGCTGTAAGTATGGTTCACATGCAGCGTTGTAAATTGTTGTTTGTCCTTCTGCTAAGACTGCTGCCATAACAATGTTCGCTGTACCGGTTACAGAAGCTTCATCTAACAACATGTAAGTACCTTTCAACTTATCCGCCTCAACCCCGTAGAAATATTCCTCGCGGTTGTAACGAAATTTGGCACCTAGTTTAATAAAACCTTCAAAGTGTGTATCTAAACGTCTACGACCTATTTTGTCACCACCGGGTTTAGGTATATAACCTTTACCAAAACGTGCTAACAACGGTCCAACTAACATAATAGAGCCTCTTAAGCCTCTACCATCTTGTTTAAACTGATCAGACTGTAAATATTCTAAGTTAATGTCATCAGCCTTAAAAGTATAAGAGCCTTTGCCTTTCTTTTGAATTTTTACACCAAGATCCTCTAAAAGAGCTATTAGTTTATTTACATCAACAATATCAGGAATATTGTTGATTGTTACTTTTTCATCTGTAAGTAATACTGCGCAAAGTATTTGAAGTGCTTCGTTCTTTGCTCCTTGAGGTGTTATTTCACCAGATAACTGGTGCCCTCCTTCAATTTTGAATGTCCCCATCTAGAGAAGTGGAAATTTAATAGCGTTTTTTACCGCGGTTATTATTTCTTTGATTTTTCTTTCCTGAATTATTGGAACGAGGTGATTTTGCAACTCTGTTCTTAAGGAACTGTCCGCTATCCGTTAAGCTTTCGCCTTCAGCGGCTAAATCTATACGACCATCACTTAATTCGAATAAATGTTTGAAAATAGCTTTATCATCCACTACATCCTTATTCCAATTTAAATAGCATTTTTTCATATGATTGGCAATCGCATATTCCAAACCAGAACGCTTATCACCTTTCTCCCACTCTACGGCAACATCGATCATACGTTTAATGTTGTTTCCATAAAAACGGTATTTTGGAAAATTTTGAGGATACTCTAAAGCATCAGGTCTTTTTCGTAACACCTCTTTTGAAGTAATAGGAAAAGGAGAGTCTACATCCAACTTAAAATCGGACATAATAAACAATTGATCCCACAATTTATGCTGAAAATCAGGCACATCGCGTAAATGAGGCTGTATATTTCCCATTACACTTATAATTGCTTGCGCAACTTTATTTCTTTCTTCACGGTCTTCAATTGATATTGCATGGTTCACCATTTTTTGAAAATGACGACCGTACTCTGGTATAATCAAATGCTCACGCTCCGTATTATATTCTAGGTTTTCTACTAATTGCAAATTGAAAATTTTAGCTTAATGTGTTTGAGAAGTATTCTTATAACGATGCCAAATTAAGAAAATTATAGATGAAATGCTATTTTACAGGGATATTACGCCCTCTAATTTACCTACTTCTTTGTATTTTTCTATAACCGCGTCTGGGCTTTTCAAGTTTACTGTTATTGAAACACTGGTATATTTACCATTTTTAGATTTTTTTAAATTAATAACCGCTCCCGTATTATCGAAAATGGTATTTATCTTATCAATTTTATCCGATTCTGTTTCAACAATAAATTTATAAAGATAGTCAGAAGGCCACTTTGATGTTTCTGTTAATTGTTCGTGTAATTTTTTATAAAATTCTTCTGGGTTATTTTCGTCCATCACTAGTATTTTATGCAAAGATAAGTGTAATGTACCAGTTTTTTAATACTGTTGATTATTGTACTTTTGCTTTTTTAAAATAAGAGTTTGAAAAGCAAGAGAATTGTTGTAACAGGTGGTCCGGGAACAGGCAAAACGGTATTAATTTCTTCACTTGAAGAAAATGGATATTATTGCTTTCATGAAGTAATTAGAACAATGACTTTAGATGCCTTGGGCGATGTTGCCTTAGATGATAAATTAGTGAACCCAATTGATTTTGTTGAAGATTCAAAAAGTTTTAATGATGAATTAATCAATGCCCGTTTACAACATTTCATTAACGGTAATAAAATAGAAAAAGATCATTTGTTCTATGATCGCGGTTTACCGGATGTACTTGCATACATGGACTATTTTGGTCAGTCAGCCGAGCAACATTATACTGATTTATGCCTAGAACACAGGTATGACGAAGTACTGATATTACCACCGTGGAAAGAAATCTATGTTCAAGACAACGAACGAATGGAAAATTTTGAACAAGCCTGCGGAATTCACGAAAAGCTCGAAAAAACGTATATTGACCTTGGATATACACCAATAGAAGTTCCCTTTGGCACTATTGAAAATCGTATGCAGTTTGTAGTAGATTTTATAAATAAAGCGGGTGAGTAATACACCAAAAGAAATTTTATCTAAATATTGGGGTTTTGATAGCTTTAGAGGCTCTCAAGAAGAAATCATCAATGCCATATCTAACGGTCAAGATGTTTTAGGTTTGTTGCCCACAGGAGGCGGTAAATCGCTTTGTTTTCAGGTACCTGCATTAATGAAAGAAGGTATTTGTATCGTTATTTCTCCACTAATAGCACTAATTGAAAATCAGGTAGACAACCTTCAGAAACTAGGTATCAAAGCCATAGGTCTAAAAGGTGGACTCAAATTTACCGAGGTAGATAAGCTATTGGACAATTGTATCTACGGCAATTATAAATTCTTATATCTATCGCCAGAACGCTTACAGCAAGAATTGGTACAAGAACGTATTAAGGCAATGAACGTTTCTATGTTCGTTATAGATGAGGCGCATTGTATTTCTCAATGGGGTCACGATTTTAGACCAGCTTATTTAAGTTGTTCCATATTGCGAGAATTACACCCCACCCCACCCATGGTTGCATTAACGGCAACTGCAACAAAAAGAGTTAGCGATGATATCATTAAATCATTGGACCTTACCTATCCTTTTGTTGTTAAAGATTCTTTTTTTAGAAAAAATATAGGATTTGGAGTCCTATTGACCGAAGATAAAAATGGGCGTTTAAAGCAATACTGCCAGCAAATAGAACACAGTGCTATTGTATACGTTAGAAGCAGAAGAAAGGCGGAAGAACTATCTAAATTCCTTGTAAATAATGATATAAAGACAACCTTCTATCACGGTGGTGTTGATCAGAAAATGAAAACCGAGCGACTAAATCTGTGGTTAGAAGATAAAATTCAAATTATGGTTGCCACAAATGCATTTGGTATGGGCATAGACAAACCAGATGTGGAATTGGTTGTTCATTATCAAATACCAGATAGTTTAGAGAATTACTTTCAAGAAGCAGGTAGAGCTGGTAGAAACGGAGACTTTGCAAAAGCAATTTTACTAACCAACACAACAGATAAGGTTTTAGTAAAAAAGCAATTTATTGAGATTCTACCAGATGTATCTTATGTAAAAATGATATACAGAAAATTAAATACATTTTTTCAAATAGGATATGGAGAATTTACAGATGCAAAGTTTCATCTTAATTTCAATGAATTCTGTAGTATTTATAAACTAAACACATTTTTAACTTATAACGCATTACAACTGCTAGATAGAAATTCAGTATTGTCATTATCTGAAAATTTCTCTAAAAAAATTACTATTAAATTTATTACGGATAAGGATACTTTGTATCGATAT
Source organism: Maribacter forsetii DSM 18668 (assembly GCF_000744105.1). Lineage (NCBI taxonomy): Bacteria > Pseudomonadati > Bacteroidota > Flavobacteriia > Flavobacteriales > Flavobacteriaceae > Maribacter > Maribacter forsetii. The sequence goes on along the minus strand of NZ_JQLH01000001.1, from coordinate 2,176,338 downwards.
ATTGACAGTAATTCTAAGCTTGCCGACTTCATTAAAGTAGTATTACGCACCTATGGCGGACTCTTTGAATTCGACACTCAAATAAACACCTATTTATTATCCAAGAAAACATCATTATCAGAATCATTGATTCATCAGAATTTTGAGGTATTAAAAAAGGATGAAATCATTGAATATACGAGTGTGTCAAGTGATTTAGAAATGCTGTTTTTAGTACCACGTGATGATGACCGTACCATAAATATGTTTGCAAAGAACATTGAAGAGCAAAATCAACTCAAAATTGAGAAAGTGACTAAGATGTTAAGCTACATTGAAAATAATACTGTTTGCAGAAGTATTCAATTATTAGAATACTTTGGAGAGATACAAGAAAAAGAATGCGGTATTTGCGATGTCTGTATGAGTCAAAAAGCAGGCAATACGGATATTGTACATGTTAAAATTAAAATCATTAAAATTTTAAAAGAGGGCAAAACGGATTCCCGCGAATTACAAAAACGCTTGAACATTGATCAAGAAATACTTATTGCAGGTTTACAAGAACTATTAGAAGACAATTATATATCATTAAACGCAACAAACGAATACCAACTATTATAATATGAAAGCATTGAGAATTGTATTTATGGGAACGCCAGATTTTGCCGTGGGCATTTTAGACAAACTGGTAAAAGAAGAATATAATATAGTTGGCGTTATAACTGCACCAGATAGACCTGCAGGAAGAGGTAGAAAATTAAATGAATCCACGGTTAAGAAATATGCGGTTGAAAACGACCTTAATATTTTACAACCTACTAATTTAAAGGACCCTGAATTTTTAAGTAGCTTGAAGTCTTTAGATGCCAACCTACAAATAGTAGTTGCTTTTAGAATGCTGCCTAAGCTTGTTTGGGATATGCCAGAATACGGTACATTTAATTTGCATGCATCTTTATTACCACAATATAGAGGAGCCGCGCCTATTAATTGGGCTATTATAAATGGTGAGACAAAAACAGGAGTGACTACATTCTTTATTGATGAGAAGATCGATACAGGTGCCATTATAATGCAAGACGAAGCCATTATAGAAAAAACAGATAATGCAGAGGACTTACATGACAAGTTAATGCATTTAGGCGCAGCCACCGTTGTAAAAACCGTAGCTCGTATTCAAGAAGGAAATTTTGAGACAACAAAACAACCAGATTCAGATGATTTAAAAGATGCCCACAAACTTTTTAAAGAAACTTGCGAAATAGATTGGAACAAACCTGCAGAAGATATTTACAACTTTATAAGAGGTTTAAGTCCGTACCCAGCAGCATGGACAACTTTAACAAACGGAGACCAAGCGATAACTACCAAGATATACAAGGCACATATAGAAGTCGAAGAACATGACTCACCAACGGGAACTCTGCTTTTTACTAAAAAAGAAATGAAAGTTGCCGTGCAAGGTGGCTACCTAAATCTCGATGAAATACAACTTCAAGGCAAGAAAAGGATGTTGGTAAGAGATTTATTGAACGGCCTCAATTTGGAGAAAAATGCAAAAATGGGGTGAGAGCCCGTGTTTGTTGGGCTGCGAGAAACGTAAAAAAAAACCTACTTTATCAACAAACACGCTGAGTTATCAACAAAATAAGGGATTTCCGCCCGTTTTACTTGTGTTGCTCAGAAATCCATATAAATTTGTTAGTAGGTATAAATTATTTAATCACAATTAATTATCACATTATGAACAAAACAGAATTGATCGATGCAATGGCAGCTGACGCTGGCATCACAAAAGCTGCGGCTAAAAAGTCATTGGAATCTTTCTTGGGAAATGTTGAAAATTCTCTTAAAAAAGGAGATAGAATTTCTTTAGTAGGTTTCGGTTCTTGGAGCGTATCTAAAAGAAATGCAAGAGAAGGTAGAAATCCATCAACTGGAAAAACTATCCAAATTGCTGCTAAAAATGTAGTTAAGTTTAAAGCAGGTGCTGATTTAGGTAAAGCTGTAAACTAATTTTACACTGATAAATTTATTAAAAGCGCCTTAATTGGCGCTTTTTTTATTTCTATGTTTTTGCGTTTAGACAGATTTGTCTTACTTTAGGTATATAATCATAGTAAATATATGATCGCATTAAAACCAACCAAAGGAAAATTACTTGTTGCCGAGCCGTCTTTAACAGGAGACGTTTCTTTCAACAGGTCCGTTGTATTGTTAGCAGAACATAGCAATGAAGGTTCTGTTGGTTTTATTCTAAATAAGCCTTTAGAATACCAAATAAACGAGCTTGTAACTGAAATTGAAATCCCTTTTCAAGTATATAACGGTGGACCTGTAGAACAGGATAATCTTTATTTTATCCATAAAGTACCTCACCTAATAGATAATAGCGTAGAAATATCTGATGGTATTTATTGGGGCGGTGATTTTGAAACAACCGTAGAACTAATTAATAGAGAGATTATTTCTGAAGATGATATAAGGTTCTTTTTAGGTTATTCCGGCTGGTCTTCATTACAATTAGATGAAGAATTGACCTCTAAATCATGGATTGTTGTTGAAAATGAACATGAAAGTAGAATCATACAAAAAGCCGCAAAAGCAATTTGGAAAGAAAACATGATTCAATTAGGTGGTGATTACCTTCTTTGGTCTAACGCTCCAGAAAACCCTAGTTTAAACTAAACACTTTTAGTTAAAGACATTCTTGCCGCTGCATTTAATTTACCAATCAGGTTTTTTGCAATTGTATTGACAAACTTTTTCTTTCTATATTTTGTTACGGAAATAATACCGTCAATATTATTTACAATGAATAATTCATCTGCTTTTTGAAGTTCAAAAGGCGAAATACTATCTTCCAAAAACTCAAAATCATTTAGTTTGGATAACATCTCAATAAGCTTTTTTCTTAATATGCTATTTATACAACCATCTGTTAAAGGGGCTGTTTTAATTTGATTACCCTTAACTACAAATAAATTACCATTTAGAGCTTCTATAACCTGCTTTCTCTCATTAAGCAACAAACAATCTTGATAATCATTTTCTTGAGCGTAAATAGCTCCTACGACACTCAATACTTTATTATTAGAATCTAGATTAGATAGCATACTAGAATTCTTATAGAAATCCTTAAAAAGCTCCACTTCATAATCATCCTGATTTAGAATAAAAAAAGGATTGGTTAATGTTTTACTAGTAATAAAATAAGAAATGGTATTATCAGAAATAGAAAAGTCATCTAAGCTATTTCTAAAAACGGTGAACTTTATTTGTTTGGCTACTTTTAAATCGTTCTCAGAGATACATTTTAGAATTTCTTCTTCCATAAACTCCATTGTAAAATTCATAGGAATCTCCATTCGCAAAATTCTCATGGAAGACATTAATCGTAAATAATGATCCTCTAAAAAAATTATGTCACCGTTTAGAACGCGTAATTCTTCAAAAACGGCATCACCAAGCTGTACTCCCCTATTCTTTTCGTTTAAAAAAGAAGTGTTATCCTCTAGAAGTTCGCCATTAAAATTGAACATAAAAAAAGCCTTAAAAAATTAAGGCTCAAAGATACTGTAAATAAGGCTATTTTTAAGATGATCCTAACACCTGTTTTAAATCTGACACTTGGTTGGTCCAAAGCATTTTAGACTCATCAATTTCGTCATCTTCTGCGAAGTCAGTTATAAACAATGAAACATCTTTCGTTATTTCATCAACAATTATTTTCATTTCAAAAAAGCTATCATCTTCTGCTTCATCCCAAGCAAAACGTACAAACTCGTCTGTTTTTCTTTTCAACAATTTAGCTTCTTCTTCAGCTCCGTCCCATATAAATGTAAACTTCTCACCTCTTGAGTTCACGTTATCCGCAAACCACTCTGACAGTCCAGATGGTGTTGCAAGGTATTGATATAACATCTGTGGTGAAGACTGAATTACAAACTCTATTTCAAATTTTATTTTATCGCTCATGTTCATGCTACTTTAATACGAGCAATATATATATTTCTAAATGATAAAAAAATAAATGACCAGTATTATTTTTTTAATCAACTTTTGTTGAAGAACAAATAAATTACCACTATATTTGCAGCCGTTTAAAAATAATATGGCGAGGTAGCTCAGTTGGTTAGAGCGTCGGATTCATAACCCGGAGGTCGGGGGATCGTGCCCCCCTCTCGCTACAGAATAAAAGGCACATTATAAACGGTTTAACGAAAGTTAGACCGTTTTTTTATGTTCAAAATTCACACATAATTACATTTGAACACGATTTGTTTACTTAAAAAGCTTTAATTCCTTAGTTACTTACACAACTAAAGAGTTTTAAAATTATAGTAACAATCCTTACTAGAAATACAGTACTTCATTTTTTTAGTTGTTACAATTTAATATATCAACTTAAAAAATATCGAACATAAGCTATCCAGGAAAGTATTATAATTATTAACCTTTACAGAAAAAATTAATTGATTTTAATATTTGAATTCATATTTCTCAGAATACTAACTACACTCTTAACAGCTAAAAAACTTGTTTTTGGATTAGCCGGACTTGGTTTATTCTCCGTTCGCGTATAAATCTTACCAAAATCGCCCTCACACGTTATCTCGTGCATATTATTAGTAGTGTTAGGGTCTGCAACTATTTCAATTTTTAATTCTTCACATTTAGATGCAAAATAGATACTAGCAGCAACATTAATATTTTTAGGAAATTGTTTTACGGCTTCACTTACTTCACCTTCCCAAATAGTCTGAGACGTTTTTATAGATGATAATTCAATTTTTGAGGTTTCAAAAAACGGAGCTCCCTCCAAACTTTTAGGATGCTTTGTTGTCTTTATCTTAATTGAAGTAATTTCATCATTAACAGCTTTTATAGCATCTAGCCCTGATATTGCTCCTACCGGTAAAATAAAATCACATTTTTTGAACTTATCTAATGTTGCTTTGTTTTGATACAATCCACCCGTACTGATAATAATAATTTTTTTACCGATACGATTTATTTCGTCAAATTTCAACAGTTGCGTTACAACCTCCTTTGTAGCACATTCAATAATAATGTCTACATCATTGATCAGATCAGAATTAATTTCTTTTTTAAATACTACAGGTTGATTTGCAAAATCGCTATCCTCTTTATCAATTTGTGTTCTAGTTATAATATATTTTAACTCATAACTGGGCTCATTAACAACCCATTTTGCAAGATATTTACCAATATTTCCAAAACCTATTATAGCTATTTTCATTCTGTAGATGTTATTATTTTAAGTAAAAGTTTAATTAAGAGTACGATCATGATTTCATAGTTTACATTTAAACTACATTTTAAGTCACCATTCGCAAACCGACTAAAATATTCAATGTTAAACAGTTGTGCTTAAATCCCAAACCAACGGAAATACAATATAAACTACTACTGTAAGTATTAAAATAGAGATAATATTTAGCCAGAAACCTTTTTTGACCATATCCTGCATTTCAAGATAACCTGAGCCAAAAACCACTGCATTTGGCGGCGTAGCCACAGGTAACATAAAAGCACAGGATGCAGCTAATGTTGCAGCGATCATTAAATAATAAGGGTGAACTCCTAGTACCGGTGCCAATGACACTAGAACAGGCAGCAGAATTGCCGTAGTAGCTATATTTGAAGTTATCTCTGTTAAGAAATTCACTATCGTAATCAATATCAACAATAACAAAAAGAAAGGTAACACCTGTAAGGCAGATAGTTTATTTCCAATCCATAGTGCCAATCCGCTACTGTCAAACCCTAGTGCCAATGTTAAGCCTCCTCCAAATAGTAATAAAATACCCCAAGGTAATTTAACCGCATCTTCCCATTCCATCAATTTTTTGCCTTTCTGACGCGTAGGTATTAAGAATAGAACAATTACCGTACAGATGGCAATTATAGTATCGTCCATAGCCGGAATAAAACGTTGAATTAGAAACGAACGTGCTATCCATGCAAAACCCGTAGCTGCAAAAACAACCAGCACCAGTTTTTCTTCATAGCCTAATTTACCAAGTTCTTTAAGTCTTAACGCTATTTCTTTACGACCACCCGGAAATTCTTTTTGTTTAAATGTAAAAGCGAATCTAGTTAAGTAGTACCAACATAAAAACAACAGTAATATGGCAATAGGAAAACCCAAAACAAACCATTCTGAAAATGTGATCTCTTTACCAAAGGTTGATTGAACTACTCCTGCTAAAACCAAATTTGTTGGTGTGCCAATTAATGTTGCTATACCGCCAATAGATGCGCTATATGCAATTGCCAACATTAATGCTTTTCCAAAAATTTTATTTTCATTTTTCTCTGTTTCAGGGTTATCGTTTAGTTGATAAACTATAGCCATTGCAATGGGTAAAATAATTACGGCAGCTGCTGTATTGGAAATCCACATGCTTAAAAAGGCCGTTGCAAGCATAAATCCAAGAATAATATTGATCACATTTGTACCAATAAGATTAATAATTGTCAATGCTATTCTTTTGTGCAAGTTCCATTTTTCAATAGCGATGGCAAGAATAAACCCTCCCATATATAAAAAAATATATTTATGACCGTAGGACATAGCGGTTTCAGACAAACTCAATCCTCCTGTTAGCGGAAACAAAATTAAAGGTAGTAATGCGGTAACATAAATAGGAATAGCCTCTGTTATCCACCAAATAGCCACCCAAGCTACAGATGCTAAAACGGCATTAGCAGTCTCAGAAAGGTCATCTGGCTTAAAAAAGAAAAGAATGTAAAAGAAAACCAATGGTCCTAAAACCCTACCTATATTTTGTTTCGAAAAATGCATAGTTATTTTTTTAAGATAAAGTCGACCCCTGCCATAGAATGAATTTTAGTTGTGTCAAATATTGGAGTTTCTAAATCATCTTGAAATATCATTAAAGGAAACTCCGTACAACCCAAAACCACTCCCTCTGCTCCTTCTTTAACTGAGTTCTGTATTACGTTCAACACATATGCTTTTGAAGATTCAACGATGTTACCATAGGTAAGTTCTTCAATAATAATTCTATGAAGTTCGTCTATCACTTCTTGCTCTTGTGGAACCAAAACATCGATACCATTATCCTCAATCCTTTTGGTTATAAAGTTTTCTTGCATACTATACTTAGTTCCCAAAAAGAGGACTTTTTTCAACTCTTGTTTATGAATGGCACTAGCAGTGGCATCTGCAATATGTATAACAGGAATGTCTAATTTTTCTTGAACGGCATCATACACTTTATGTGGTGTATTGGCACAAAATAGAACAGATTCTGCTCCTGCCTTGTTAAGATTTAAACCGGCATTGACCAACATATGCGCTATAGAGTCCCATTTATTTTCCACTTGAAATCGGTGTACTTCAGCTTGGTTCAAGGTATACACCAATAAAGGCGGATTTGTATTATTACCATAATGCGTATTTACAGTTTTATTTATAGCACTATAATACTCTATCGTTGAATGCCAAGAAGTACCTCCTATTAGACCTAATACATTCATTTCTGAGTTGTTTTTAATTGGTATTTCAGATTGAGCATTTTTATTATTTTCAACTTTAGCATCATTACAGCACACCAACAATAAGGCAATTGAGAAGTAGAAATATTTTTTCATAGAGATTTTTTTATATACCGATTAACTATTAATTACCATCACCAAGCAATGTTACCCATTGTTCTTTGTACCCTAAATTTCGCACTCCATTAGAATGTGCTCTTTTTCCTTGTGGCACCTCTAAGTCAAAGGCATGAACATGACCATCGGGAATTTCCATTGCTTTATACGTTTCGATAATTACATTAGCTGTTGGTTCTTTAACATGATAGGTACCGTAATATCTATCAAGTGGTGTTTTACTATTTTTGAAATACCAGTTGGCTATTTTATTTTTTGCCGAATAATCCCATCCGCCAGAAAAATCAATTACCCTATGTACCAAATGAGTTTTTGCTATAAATGCAGACATTCCACCACCTTGAGATTGACCTGCAAGGGCAATTTCATTCCAATTAGGCTCTCCATTCTTAAGATAGCGTTCCCAATTACCAGATTTATCATTCTCGGTAAGATATACTAACAGTTTGGTAAGCCTATTAACGATGGCATCATACGGCATGTCTTCAATTAAGCTAAATTTAGTATCGCCATATACTCTTCTATTTCTAAAATCTTCAGCACAATCAGCGTTTTCCAATAGATTGTCACCTTTACAAATTCGTGCAATTGCAGGTGTATTGATATAGGATAAATTAATAACCGAATAGCCTTGTTCTACAGCGGTACTGAACAAATGCATAGGTCCTTTTAAAGCAATACCATTGGTACCGGGAATAAAGAGTAGTAATTTTCCTTTTGTATTATTGGTGTTGTAAGCAATAAAATGCGGGGTATTGGCAGTTGTAATTCTTGAATCGGTTTTTGAAGGTTCTATTTTTAGAACCTTGGTTGACTCAGGGAACATAGTTACGTCTTGTGCCTTTATACATACAACACTTAAAAAACTTAAAACTGAAACAACGCCTCTTATATTTATCATGTGATACTATTTTTAATCTTCAATTAGTTCATTCCATCTATCTATAAATTTTACACTTGCAGCAATTTGCCGTTCAATGTTTCTAGCTCCTCTTTCTAACGTTGCATCTTTTGGATCCAACTCGCCCCAAACACCTGTACTAGTCATTTCTTTAGTAGAGGTTTTCTTTCCGGTCTCCACTGCTTTTAAGCCCTCAGAAAGAAATAATAATTTAGCAATTGGTTCCTCTTTTATAACATCCGGTAGCATTTTAGCCAAATGATTAGGAAGCGTTAATTTGGTTGCAGTAGCCTTTTCTTGTTGTACCAAACTAGGCATTAAGAATAATGAGTCTGATGTTTCACCTGTACCTGCATGACGATCTAGTTTCGTTATATTGGTAGGTGCAGCTTCTTTTAAAAACGGTTTGGTTACCACGGCATAATCAACCGCAACTGCAGCTGTTTTTTGATTTATCTGATCAACCAAAAATGTAGTTATAGCTGTATTACCACCATGAGAATTCATAAATACGAAGCGTTTAAAACCATGCTTTATTAAACTCTCTACGGTCTCCATATGTACCTTTACAATTACCTCAGCACTTAAAGTTATTGAACCGGCAAATGCCATATGATATGGAGATTGGCCTGCCATTAAAACCGGCGCTACCAGAATATCTCGTTCTTGTGCAATTAGTTTGCAAAGCTCTACGCCGTTTATAAAATCCGTACCTATGGGTAAATGACTGGAATGTTGCTCTAAAGCCCCTATGGGTATGATAACCATATCTGATTTTTTCAGAAAAGCTTCCACTTCTGGTACCGTCATATGAGGTAAATAATTTTTAATCTTAGCCTCTTTCCAAAGAGGATTAGTTTTGGTGGTACTTGTCATGTAAATAGCATTGAATGCAAGCGATAATTCTTTTATAATTACAGTCGCTTTATTTAATTAATATGGTTTCCAAATGAACGGGAATGATAACGTTGGCATCTGGCATTACGGCTTTTACTTCTTCTATAAAAGGCAGTACCTTTTTCTTGATCGGATCTTCTTGAGAAAAACCATAGGGTATTCTAAAATTATCCCAATGTGCAGGAATTATAGTCTTTGGGTATCCGGTTAGTTCTAAGAGCCTTTCTGTGTATTTATATACTTCTAATCGAGAAAGGTTTATTCCCGGTATTAGAACGTCAGGTTGGAGTCCGGCTACTTCTCTTTCTATAAAATTCATTGACCCAGAAGTAAGTATTTTATGCGAATCGACACGCAATAGAAACATTAAAGAGCCACCCTCTACAAATTCTCCTACTTTTAAAGGGATAGTTAACTCGTCCGGATCAGAATATGTTCTTGAATCAAAATAACGCTTATCCCCTAATGCCGAATGAATAGAGGGGATCACCCTAACAGAAAAATCATCGAATTGATAATCTTCTCCACCCTTTACGGTAATCAATTGCTTTTGCGGTATACCATAAGCCTTTAGAATTGTAGCTGTAGTTTCCGTTCCAATAACAACAGCGCCCGTCTTTTTAGCTATATATGGCACATCTGCTAGGTGATCAGTGTGTGAATGATGCACCAAAATATAATCTGCTTTAGTAATTACTTTATTAATAGCAACGGTATCCGGTTCATAGATGTCGTCACTATTGAAAACTTTACGTTCATCTCCTTCGCCATAAAATCGTGGATTTCCTTTTAATTTCAGTCTAGATATATAAGGATCTACCAGAACAGTAAGACTATCATTTGAAATTTCCCAGCCTGCCACACCTAGATATTTCATTTTCAGCTCTTGGCTCAATAAATTTTGAGCACTCATTAGAATGCAACAAAAACAGATATACTTTATGAAAGTTGTTTTTAACTTGACCATATTATTTTTCTCAATTTTATATTTCTACTATACATTATACCTCTACAGCATGTGCCCTAGATAGTATAGTTATGCCAAAAATTAATTTTGGTAAAAATATTAGTCTAGTCTCTAGAAGGTTTAAAATCGGCAGCTTCCCATAATGGTTCACTTTCATAGTAATTACCATTAGTCATCACTGCGGAAACTGACCTTAAATTGGCAATATCCGTTAAAGGATTTTTGTCCAAAATGGCAATATCAGCCTCTTTACCAATTTCTAATGTCCCTGTTTCATCTCCCTTACCCATTACAGTTGCTGGGATTATGGTTGCTGTTTGAATTGCTTCGAAAGGAGTTAATCCTCCATATTTCTGGTATGTTTCCAATTCTAAAAAGTGTCCGAATCCTGGTGCAAAATTATCTGTACCAGCAACTACCGGAATTCCGGCTTTAAAAAACTTACCGATAACCTCAGCAGATTTAATAATATTTTGTTTGGACAATTCAGCACGCTTTTCACTTGCTCCACTTCTAAACCTTTTACTTTCAAAAAGCTCATATGCCATTCTACCGGCATCTGGCTCCAAAGTCTCCATCAGATCTCCTTTCGGTAACGTACGAATAACACCTAAACCAAGCGTAGGATCCAACACCGTACCATGTTTTAAATAAAAGGCAATCGCTTCATTTATCTGTGCATCTGTAATGTCATTTTTTGCCATATAGAAAGCTCCCAAGTCAGATACTTTTTGATCAGGAAACAATACTGCCAATATTCTATTAGAATGGCTCAACATATCCATACCACTTTCAACTGCCTTATTAGTACTATTTACCAAAGCTGGTACATGACCTGTTACCGTCATACCTACTTTATGAGCCTCATCTGACAAAACCTTTAAGATTTCTGGTTCTATGGAAGTATAAATCTTAATTTGTTCGTAACCATTATCATGATATAATTTTACGACCTCTTTAGCCTCTTCAACAGATCTAGCTCTAATAATACCATTTCCTTTAGGGCCAGGTCCGTCAGTCATACCTGCCAATACGATATCTGGTCCTGTAGCTCCATCCTTTGCTATAGCATCTCTAAAAGCGGTAGCGAACTCTAGCTCATTTCCATTATCTCTAATAGTGGTTACACCACCTGCCAAATAAGCCGGAGCCCATTGTACTTGATTAGAATGCGCATGCATATCCCACATACCGGGCATTAAGGTTTTTCCTGATACATCTATAACTTTAGCATTATCAGGAATGGTAATATCGGGGGAACTACCAATTGATGTTATGCGACCGTTTTCTATAATAATGGTCATATTTGTTTGTGTAGCATCTTTTAAACCATCAACAACATCACCACCTACCAAAGCAGTAATTTGTGATTCTTCACCTTTTAAGCTTTTGGTATACTCAGAAAGTTGCGCCATTTGCTCTTCTACATTTCCTCTAATAAAATATGGCTTAGCTTCCTCATATCCTTTTTTTATCAACTCTCTTATTTGAGTATTTGCCTTAACAACAGCTACCAAATTCTTAGACTTGTCTAACCAAATTGTTCTACCGCCCCAATTAACACCCTCGACAACATAACGATCAAGTGCAACATCTTTACCATCAATCTGAACAATATCTTCTCCTTTATGCGTCAAAGAAACTTCTCCTCTTGGTAAGGTAGGTAACGCAGTAGTGCCATTTTGCTTAAAGTAATAATGGTATAACATCATTTCAATACCAGCAGGAATATTACTATTTACAGTAAAGAATGCATCTTTTTTATTGGTAGTGACAACATCAAAATGCTTTTCCCAAATGGAAACCTTATCTCCATTTATTTCCATCTTGATAATATTGGTAGTATCGTTATTAGAAATACGTCTACTGAAATAAGAAATTGGTTCTAAATCTGTTGTCAAGTATAGTTTTGACTCTACTCCACTAATTCTTCCTCGTTCATTTTCTCCCTGAATAGAGGTTACTATAATAGTGTCATTCTTAGTAGTAACGTTATAGCTCTCTTCTCCTATTTGAGATTGCCTACGGTAAACAAAAAATGTACCCGCATCTTCAAAATTTTCCCATTCAGAGGTTTTGGAAGTTTCAGAAGAGCACGCTGTAAGCAATGCTAATAAACTACAAGTGATTAAATATTTTACTTTCATATTATTGTGTTAGTTGTATTCTTTTATAATTATGAAACCCTATTCCTATTATGGAAATTCAGGAGTGAATCTATTGAAGTAATAACGGTTAATCTCGTCTGAGTTACTTTCAATTATATCTAATTTATCATCGCCGTTTAAATCAAAAACCGTAATATCATAAGTACTAAACTCTTCATCTGCCAAGCTTATTTTCTCCCAGGTTTTTCCGTCATTAGAATTAATAAAAACTGAATTAGATCCTCTGACATTAGCAATAATGATGTCCATATCCCCATCCTTATCCAAATCACCTAGAGCTATAGAATAAGATTTATCTTCACTAGGGTCAAATGCTATCTTACGTTGGTACGTTTGTTTTTTATCCCCAAAATATATAACATTAGATTCCCCAATATTAGCCGTTATAATATCTAAGAAACCGTCTTTATCTATATCAGCAATAGCTACAGAACGTGTAATGTCATTACCTGTGCCATATGGTACTTTCTTGGTGAATTTTAAATTACCTTCATTCAAATACACAAAATTTGGTTGATCATCTCTGTTCGCCAGTATTAGATCAAGATTACCATCACCGTTCATATCTGCAACTTCCACATCAATTGTAGAATCTTCCTTATTTCCAAAACCTATTGATTTAGAAAAAGTTCCATCACCGTTATTTAGACATATCTCATTCTCTTTACCCCTATTGGTTATTAGAATATCCTTATCTCCGTCTTGGTCAATATCCGCAACTACTATATTCCTTGTCGGCGAATATGAAACACCAAAACTTGAAGCCCTTGTAAAGTCTCCTTTTCCATTGTTTAGAAATATGTAATTTGGTGCCATGTCATTACCTACGGCAATATCTAAATCTCCATCACCATCAAAATCGGCAAGTTCCGTAGAATAGGTTGTTTCACTCTCTAAGCCCAAGCTTTTAGAAACTGTAAATACGCCTCTACCATTATTCACGAATATTCTGTTTTGTCCTGGCCAGTGACGACCGTTGGCGACTAAAATATCTGCATCGCCGTCATTATCTATATCGCCAACACCTACAGATGCCGTTCTCTCTTTATGCGTACCTAATATTAACCTACCACTGGTAAAAAACTCCAGTGATTGCCCATTCACAGTAGATAGCGCAAGAGAAAAAAGAAGAATTAATTTTACTTTCATTTTATATATTATTTAAAGTGTTTGATACCCATTTTGTTATAAAGCTTCTCTGCAAAATAAAGATGTCCGCCCTTTATCGTCCACTCTACTCTTCTTATATCACTGATATTTTCTACAGGATTACCGTCTATTAGAATAAGGTCTGCTTTTTTACCTACTTCAATAGATCCTAAAGAATCTGAAACGCCCGTTATCTTAGCAGAATTAATGGTAGCCATCTTTAATACTTCTGCCGCAGGAATACCTGCCTTTTCATATAACTCTAACTCTCTATGGTATAAAAACCCTGGTAAACCATCTGTACCTGGCACTATAGCCACACCTCTTTTGTACATGTCGTTCAACGCATTAAGCATATTCGTATAACTATCTTCATACAAAGCAACCTTTTCACCAGCTTTAGGTAGCCCTCCACTATAGAAAGCGCGCTGTTCTATTAAAGGCAATCTATTCATGATTTTGCTATATGTTGGACTGGGTTCTCCTTTTTGAGAAACAAACATATTTTCAAAAATTGCCATTGTAGGATCTACAAGAATGTCTTTCGATTTTAATAGCGTAACAAAATCTAAATATTCTTCTGACTTCAAATCAATATCAACACCATGATTGGCTACCATAGTAAATCTTAATGGTGTTCTAGTATCTATAGTATCTGACATAAAATTCAAGAACAACATATTCATATGTTGAATTTCATTATAGCCCTGGTTTATAGCCTGCGATGCTGTCATATAAGCAGGTATATGACCACTTACACGCATACCTAACTCATGCGCTTTTGTTGCTAGAGGTTTTACCCATTCCGGTCTTATTGAACTGTATAATTTAATTTGATCATAGTCTAAATCTTTATACGATTGTATTTCAGCCAAACCCTCCTCTAAATTATCAACTACGTTTCTTTGGTTGGCAAAAGGTCCTGATCCATCTATAATACCACAGAAAGTGACAATATTTGGACCTATAATCTCATTAGTATCGAACTTCGCGCTTAGTTGATTCAACTGCTTATTATTGGCTAGATCTCTAACTGAGGTTACACCACCTGCTACATGTAAAAGTCCTCTGAATTTGGTGTTGTGCGTATGCATATCAAACATACCGGGCAAAAGTGTTTTTCCTGTACCATCGATAACCTGAGCAGTTCCATTTAAAATTTTCCCTTTTGATGGTTTAATGGACTGAATAATTTTTCCATCTATAAAAACATCTTGGTTGTATACGATAGTCCCATCAGGAGAAAAGATATTTACATTTTTAATGATAGCCTTATCAATTTGATGAGAAAGCTCTTTTGATATTTTAATAAGGTAGTTATCCTCATATGTATCTTGTAAAGATTTTAGCTCTTTTCTAAACTCTTTAAAATCTTCTCTTACAATATGAAGGTTACCAGAAATACTGGCAATTATATCACTGTCCTGCATCCACAGATATATAGGATTCATATCTAAACCCTTAACCATTAAAAGGTTTACCGGTGTACTATCTGAAAGAGTTAATGGA
Source organism: Maribacter forsetii DSM 18668 (assembly GCF_000744105.1). Classification (NCBI taxonomy): domain Bacteria; kingdom Pseudomonadati; phylum Bacteroidota; class Flavobacteriia; order Flavobacteriales; family Flavobacteriaceae; genus Maribacter; species Maribacter forsetii. The sequence goes on along the minus strand of NZ_JQLH01000001.1, from coordinate 2,161,100 downwards.
AAATTATCAACCAACTCTACTTCACCCTCAGGATATAGACTTATTTTTTTATCCTCAGACTTTAATAATAGTTGCCCAAGAATTTCATACACAGCTGGTGAACCGTCATGTCTAAAATATAGTTGACTTCCATTAAAGTCACCATTATCTTCACTCATGGGATTTTTCCATGAAGCAGTGCTACTTGTACCTGTAAAATTTTCACTAATGGAATCTTTCAAATAATTAACACCAGTTATCTTTTCAGAAACGATAAAGTTATCTTTGTTTAGCGTGATTTCTTCCGTAATCTCAGGCCCTCGACCTCTATCCGTATAGGTATAATAATAACCATAACTATTATCTCCTGTACTCCATTTTTCATAGGTACCCGCAAGATTTTCACGAAATACTACATCGTAAATCGTTTTTATTTCAGTTTTTGAAGTGTTACTGTCTTTGCACGAAAAAAGTATTCCAAAAATTAAGATGACGTAAATACTACTGTTTTTCATAAATGTATTTAGTGGTTACTAGATTGGTATAAAAAATTCAAAAACTCTATGTTATGGTTTTAAGACTTCCTTGTTGAAGCGTATCCAGTTTTGACCTAATATTTTTTCTATATCTCCCGTACTGTAACCTCTTTTGTCAAGAATCTTTGCAACCTGTAAATATCTATCGGGTTTATCCAGTTCAGGAATCCATGGTGGCCATTGTACTTTGTATGAAGGTTTAAATCTAGTTAGTCTTGGCACATACCAGTTTTCTCGTGTTGCACCTGTAGCTTCTAGACCTTGTATAGCAAAATCGGCAGCTACACCTACATGGTCAATTCCACCTATTTTAACTGCGTGATCTATATGGTCTACATACGTTTCTAATGTTGTATCCGTCCCTAAGTTAGGTCCGATCATATACCCCAGACATATGATACCTATAATACCCCCTTTATCTGCCATAGCCTTTATCTGCTCATCGGTTTTGGAACGTGGGTGATTCTTGTGCAATGCCTCGCACATAGAGTGATTTATGGAAACCGGAGATTTACTAAATTCTATACCATCAGTGGTTGTTTGCTTACCACAATGAGAAAGGTCTATAATAATACCCAGTTCATTCATTCGTTCTACAACTTCAACGCCATAGTCAGATAACCCTACATTGGTTCTTTCTGTACTCCCATCTCCAATTAAGTTACGAGAGTTGTATGTAAGTTGCATCCATCGCATACCAGCCTCATAAAGGGTATCTAAATTTTTTATAGTGCCTTCTAACATTCTAGAACTTTGAAAACCTAACATTACGGCCACTTTATCTTCTTTTTTGGCAGTAACAATATCATTGGCATTTTTGGTCAACAATAATCTATCTGGATTATTACTGATAATTTGTTTCCATTCTTCTATACTCTTTAGAGATTTTTCAAGTTTCCCAGAATCTAAAGAAGCATTAAAACCGGTATAACCAGATTCAGCCAAAGCTTTAAAAGAATCTTCATTCCAATTACGAGAAATGACCAGACCATCATAGACGACAGCTTTTTTAAACAATTTCTCTATTCCTTTTTCCCCAAGGGTCTGTAATAATTGCTTACTTGAATCTGCAGGTATAGATTCTAAAATATTATTCAACGAATAAGCTGCTTGAGCAGGAAACAATGCTCCTAACGAAAGTAATTTCGCAAGATTTCTACGTTGTGTATCCATATATTTCTTGATTTTTAAAGTGAAAAAAATCCAATATTTTTATGCTGTAAAAAAGTACACATTGAGAGAAACGAAGTCTCTCAATGTGTTCAAAAACTAACAAACAAATTAGTTTACTAATTAATACCCAGGATTTTGTTCAATGTTGGGATTAACATCTGTCTCATCTTGAGGTATTGGCATTATTACCGTATCTGCACCATAAGGAATTAAACAGATCTGTGCCGTACAGTTTGTTCTTACAATATCCATTTTATTACGCATTAAATCCCATAGTCGTTGACCTTCAAAAGCCAACTCTAGTCTGCGTTCCAAGAAAATAGCATCACTAAGAGCATCGCCAGAATCTGAATTATCCGGTTCGTCTGCAATGGCACGTTGGCGTACCATGTCTAAATCATCTTGCGCACCAGCTATATCAGTACCTATTTCCGCTCTAGCTTCTGCACGTATCAAATACATTTCTGCCAGTCTAACAACCTTTACATTATCAAAACCATTGATATCTGGATATTTGATCATTCTATTTGGTGCAAATTCACCAGTTAATAAAGTATCTACTTCAAAGGTGCTTAAACGAGCATCATTCTCAGGGTAAAGATCAGCCACATCATTTGAAGGAAGGTAATCACCAAAACCCGCTTGTAGATAAAGACCAGCAATACCATTACCACCAACATTATCTGTTTCTGTCATCGATATTTCAAAAATAGACTCCGAGCTATTATCCGTAGTCCATAAATCGTAATAATTATCATTGGAAATTAAACTATAATCACCTGATTCTATAACACTTGAAGACATTGCTTCTGCATTTGTCCAATCTTCTTGAAAAAGATAAACTTTTGCTAATAACGCCCTAATAGATGTAGGTGACAAAGTATTTGAATTACCACTTCTAGAACTGTCATTCATAAAAGAAATACCTGTAGTCATATCAGAAATAATTTGCTCATAAACTTCCGCTACTGTACTTCTAGACGGTTCATTGTCCAAGTCAAAATTTAAAACGATAGGAACCCCAGGGTGACTAGCATCTGCAGTATAGTTATATTGCTGAGCAAACATGCGTACTAGGTCAAAATACATTAACCCTCTTAGCGCATAAGCCTCACCAATAATATGGTTTTGCTCATCTAAAACAGCATCCGCCAAAATAGTTTCTGAATTAATGATAGCATTTGCCGCATTAATACCTTCATATGCACTACCCCAAAGCGCTAGCGCCTGCCCGTCAGATACTCTTTGAATATGCTCGGCATAATCTACAATTCTGTTGGCTTGTCCATTTTGTTTTACGTCATCTGCCAATACATCAGGTATCATAATCATGTAACGCCCGTAATATTCTGAGCCAGACAATTTGTTATATATACCGGTAATAGAAGATTCATAACCATCAAGGTCCAATAAGGCCTCTGTATCCGAAACAGATTGTTGCGGAGTAAGTTCTAAAAAAGAGTCTGAACAAGAGAATACGAGTCCAGCCAATATTGTTAATATGAATATTTTATATGTTTTCATGTGTTTCATCATTTAAAGTTGAATATCTAAACCAATGGAAATAGTTTTCACTGCAGGTGTCTGCCCTGTGTAACTACCATTAATTCCCTGCTCTGGATCTATGTAAAGGATATCTTCTTTTACAAAAGTCAAGATATTGGTTCCTCTAGCATACAATCGCATAGAATTCAAACCTAATAGCGAAGTAATTTTTTCGTTAAAATTATAAGCGACGGTTAAATCTCTCAATCGAATATAACTACCATCATATAACCATCTAGTTTGGTTCGCTTCATTACTACCATTACGACCACCCCAAACAAACTGAGGCACCAAGGCATCTGTTGAACCAGGTTGCCATCTGTTATCATAAATAAAATCTGCAGTACTTCTTGGTGTTAACCTTCCATCACCTAAAGTACCTCTTGCTCTAGAATCAAAAATGTAGTTACCGTAAGAATAAATGAAATTGGCACTAAGACTTACATCTTTATAAGTGAACATAGTATTGAAGCCTCCAAAAAACTCTGGGGTTGCAGACTTATCGTCTAAAAAACGTTCCGCATCACTGATATCATTGGTAATCGTAGTTTTAGAAGCATCAGTATACCACTGTGGATCACCATTTTCTTGGTTTACACCAGCCCAACTATACAAGTAGAAAGATTGAAAATCTTCGCCTTCTTGTCTTCTATAAGCACCATCTGTAAAATCGTCTGTAAGTTCTGTAATTTCATTCTTTAGAAATGTGGTATTAAAGCCAACGTTCCAAGTAAAATCCTCTTTGTCGATAATATCCGCATTCATAGATATCTCTAAACCAGAATTTTTCATTTCACCAAAATTTTGGGTCAACGAGGAGAAACCTGATGTTAATGTAATAGGCACATTCAAGATAAGATCAGAAGAAGTACGTTCAAAATATTCAACCGTACCGCTAATTTTTGAGAATAGACCAAAATCTACACCTACGTTAAAATTCTGCTGACTCTCCCAAGTAAGATCAGGATTAGCAATTTGGCTTGGACTACCACCTGGATTACCGTCATAATCTTGACCAAAAACGTAAAGTCCTTGTGAAGGGAAATTACCAATGGCAGCATTACCTGTTACACCCCAAGAACTTCTAACTTTAAGTAAATCTAAAAAGGAAACATCCTGTAAAAAAGATTCTCTACTAGCAACCCAACTACCACCAAACGAATAAAAAGTACCCCATCTATTATCTGCACCGAATCTTGAAGATCCGTCTCTTCTTAAACTTGCTGAAAGGAAGTATTTTCCATCGTAATTATAATTGGCTCTAGAAAAAGCAGAAACGAAAGTGTATTCAGACTTAGAACCGCTAATAGCAAATTCTGCCGATGCACTATTTAACGTTCTTAAACTTTGGTTTGGAAACTGTGTTCCAGAAGCACTAAAAGACTCATTATTGGTTTCTTGAGCTTCAAAACCTGCAAGAACATTAAAATTATGGTTATCACCTAGAACAAAATTATAGTCTGCCGTTTGTGTACCTACAAAAGTTCTTAAAGAAGTATTGGCTTCGTAACCAATTCCGCCAGAGTTTCTTCCACCACCATATCTTGGGTTTTGATATTGCGATTCTGTTAACGTAAGAAGGTCAAAATTCAATTGCGAACGTAAGGTCAAATTCTTTATTGGCTTTACGGAAACCGCAAAATTATCTATAACCCTAAACTGCTTGTTTTCCCAAAGGTCATCACCACTTAAAGAACCAACAGGATTAGCACCACCTAAAGGAAAATAGTTGGCATGCTCCCCATTAAATCTTCCTTCTTCATCATAAATAGGAATTAACGGTGATAATTCTAAAGAGTTTTTAAACGGATTGTTGAAAGAACCACCATCAAAAAACGTATTTGTTGTACTGTTAGAAACAGATATATTATTTGAAATAGTTAAATAATCCGTTGCTTTAAATTCTATATTACTACGTGCACTTAACCTTTCAAAGCCAGACCCAATGATGTAGTTCTCTTGATCATAATAAGCTCCGGAGAAAAAATATTTTAAATTGTCCGTACCACCACTTGCACTTAGATCGTAACTTTGGGTTATTCCCGTTCTAGTTATAGCATCTAACCAATTGGTATCTGTTGGTTCTCCGGTAGAAGGATCAATCAATTGCTGAAAAGTGGCATCAAATCTAGCCTGAGCTTCTTCAGCTGTATCACCCAAATTCACATAACCTTCAAGAAAAAGTTCTGTATATTCTGCAGCATTTAACGGCTTTAAAATATTATTGTAAGCTTGTGAGTTAAAACCAGTTAATGTTTTCAAGGTGATTTTAGCCTTACCTGAACTACCAGATTTTGTAGTAATCAAAATAACACCGTTTGCACCCCTAGACCCATAAATTGCTGTAGAAGCAGCATCTTTTAAAACTGAAATAGATGCGATATCATTTGGATTAATTGATGCCATTACATTGGTACTACTACCACCGTTATCTATGGTACCGATACTACCATTCTGTACAGGAATACCGTCTATAACATATAATGGCTCACTAGAAGCAGATATAGAACCAATACCTCTAATTCTAACCTGTGTATTACCACCTGGAGCACCATCTACCGCACTTGCTTGTAGACCTGCGGTACTACCCCTTAAAGTCTGCTCAAAAGTAGATACCGGTATCTGTTCTAGCTCCTCACTTTTAACAACACTAACAGAACCTGTTAATGACTCTTTTGTGGATGTACCATAAGCTACAACAACTACTTCATCCAATGAAGCTACATCTTCTTGAAGTACAACGTTGACCGTTGTTCTATTATCAATTGATACTTCCTTGGAAAGCATACCGATATAAGAAAAAACCAAAGTGGTACCATCAGCTATATCAATAGCATAATTACCATCAAAATCTGACTGTGTACCTACGGTTGTACCTTTAATTAAAACATTTACCCCAGGCAAAGGTTGACCACCTGCATCGGTAATGGTTCCGCTAATTGTATTTTGAAAAATTGTTCCTAAGCTTAAAGAACTTTCGTTTTTTGAAATTGGCGGCGATTTCTTTACAACCACCTGATTTCCAATTATTTTATAGCTTAAATCGGTATTAGAAAAAGCTTTTTCAAGAACGGCATTCATTTTGGCGTTCTTCAACTTTACCGAAATTTTCTTACTTGTATTTAAAACATTGTCCTTATAAAAAAAGACATAATCACTTGATTTCTGAATTTCTTCAAAAAATTCTTCGACAGAGATATTCTTTACGTCTATCTGTATTTTATTTTGTGCAAATACAGAGTTAGCGTAAACAGATGATAAGCCTATACCGATAAATAGTAGAAATATTCTCATAATCGTTAGAATTCCGACTGGTATGATATTTTTCATATTTTTGTGTTGGTTATTTAATGTTGCTGCAAAACAGCAATATTGATATTAATTGCCGGAAGATGCGGGAACATCTTCTGGCTTTTTTTTATTGCTACTTCAAAAATTTATTCAGTTTCAATTCATTGGCAAAAGTTTATTTAATTGTTATTGTATTATCAGTTTGTAAATATTCCATATTGGTGCTTTCCTTAATACTATTTATCACAGAAAGTATATCTTCATTCAAATCTAGATAGCCAGAGAAAGTTTCTGTAGCCAATTCTTCATTTTCTATAATTATTTCCAGATTATAATATCTTGATATTCTTTTCATTATGAATTTCATGTCATTATTCTTGAATATGAGAAAACCATCTTTCCAAGAAAAGTAATTATCTACGTCTACTTTTTCAGAAAAAATACTTTTGGTATTCTTATCATAACTGGCCTTGGTACCAGGAGAAATTTTCATTTTATCTGAATGACTAGAAGTCGCTTTTATATTTTGATAACTAATTTGAACACTACCACTTTTAAGAATGGTATTCGTTGAGTTTTCATCAGGGTAATTTGTAACTCCAAAAACAGTACCCAGCACTTCTACAACCTGTGTATCTGAAATAACATAAAAGGGTTTCTTTTTGTTATGGGTAACTTCAAAAATTGCTTCTCCCTCTATATAGACTTCTCTTTTATCTTCATTAAAGGCAATTGGGTATATTAATTTAGAACCTGAGTTCAACCACACCTTACTTCCATCAGAAAGAGTCAATGTTGAACGCTTACCATAAGGAACCCATAAAGTATTAAAAACGGCCTTATCTGAATCTGCTACATTTTGATTAAAAGTCTGACCATTACCTATAGTTACATTGTTACCGCTTTTAGAATAATTAATAGCAGCAACGTCTTCTTTAATTTTTAAATCATTGCCTTTACCCAAAGTAAGAACTACTTCATCTGAAGTTGGAGTGTTACTATCAACGGTTGAAGAATTAACAAAGTCTGTTATTGAATTTGTTTCTGAAGTCATGTTGTAGTAATAAAACCCCAGACCTAAACAACCAATAAAACATGCTGCAGCTAAACTTTTATACCATACATTTCTATTTCTTCTTTTATCCTTTTGGATCGTATTAAAAATTCTTTTTTTCAAATCCGTATTTTCCTCATCGGTAATCGATGAAAAATTTACATTATTCGGATTTATCTTTTCCATAGTTAAATATTAATTATTGGTAAGGCTTTTAAACCTATCAAAGCACTCTAAAATAATAAGCAAGGATTATTTAATTTATAGACAATTTATTTTAAATAAACTACCTTAACGCCTTCAAAGCCCTATATACTATAGTTCTAGCAGTTTGTACAGAGACATCCATTATCTCAGAAATCTCTTCATAACTGCGATCTTGATTAAACCTCAAGAACAAACCTTTTCTTTGTTTTTTGGTTAACGAATCTAAGGCTGCCGCCAAAATCATACGTTTTTCCGTTACAAGTTCTTTTTGAATAATTTCCTCTTCACAAGAAGTAGTATAATTTCTTGCCTGTTGATCTAATGAATATTGATATTCATCTGTAATAGATACCGTCTTAGTGGCGTATTTTCTATTTATCTTTCTCTTTAAGCATTTAAACAAATAGAACTTTACATTATCGGTCATCGATAAATTTTCGCGGTATTTGTATAGATCAACAAAAAGATCATGAATACAATCCATGACATAAGTTCTATCCTTTATACAATTTATACCATAGCTAAATAAACAGTCTATATAAATGTTGTATAAATCTCCAAGAGCAGACTCATCTCCATCTATTAATTTTCTCCAAACGTGGGTCTCTGTATTCTTAACAACAAAAACCTTTTTCTTATTTGCGCCCGACTCTTTACCTTCTTCATCTTGCACACCAAAATCAGAATTTACGGCTAAACCAAGTTTACTATGTTTTTGCATGAAATAAAGAATTTAGTGGATTCATCAACAATCCCTTTCTATTCTAAGTAATATATTTAAGTTTTATAGACATCATTGAGAATTATTTAATGAATTTTACAATTCTTTCAATTTTAGACTATTTATATTTAATTATTCTTAGTAGAAGCGCCTCTAAAAACGCTTTCTCATAATAATAAATTAACATTTAATTTACACGATTAGTTTTTGAATAATAATATGCTAAAATTTAATAGTGTTTTAATTTCAGTTTAAATGTTTAAAATACAAATAGAGTCAAAATTTGTCTAAATAGATAAATTAATTCTTTTAGATTAGTGTTTCTAAAATAGAAATATTTGTAATTGTACACATATCTGTGTAAGCTTCCCTAAAAATAGGACAGTTCATAATTCGAATTTTTAACTTTAAATTCAAACTGTCACGATGAAAAACAGCAAATTTAGCGAGAGCCAGATTATTAAAGCTCTTAAGAAAAACGAACAATGAATACCCGTAGGTGATCTATCCAGGGAATTAGGAATTGATAAAAGCACATTTTACTACTGGCGCAAGAAGTATGGTGGTATGGAGCAACAGCAACTTAAACGGCTTAAGGAATTAGAAGAAGAGAACAATAAGCTCAAACAGATGTATGCCAATGTGAGTCTTGATAATAAGATGCTCAAGGATGTATTGTCAAAAAAGTTCTAAAGCCTTCCTACAAGAGAGTTCGTGTAAAGTATCTTATCAAAACGTTCGCAGTTCATATTATCCGTGCCTGTCAAGTTGTAAGACTGAGTAGGTCGATGTGGTATTACCAAAGTAAGAAAGATGATAGCGAGGTTATCGATAAGCTAATGGTGTTGGCGGAATCGTACCCAACTAGAGGTTTTGATGAATATTATTACAAGATCCGTCGTGAAGGCTTAAAATGGAACAGAAAACGAGTGTTACGTGTGTACCTCGAAATGAAACTCGGTCTACGCCGTAAACATAAAAAACGTTTGGTCAAACGAATAAAACAACCTTTGGAAACACCTTCGTCACTGAATGAGTGTTGGAGTATGGATTTTATGAGCGATGCGCTTACCGATGACAGAAAGTTGCGTGTATTCAATGTTTTGGATGATTGTAACCGTGAAGCTCTAGCAATAGATGCAGGACTTTCTTATCCAGCGAGAGCCGTAATCGAAACATTGGAGCGTTTAAAAGATGAAATAGGAGCACCTAAATACGTGAGGTGCGATAACGGTCCGGAGTTTACCTCCAAGACTTTTATGAACTGGTGCAAAAAGAACTTCATAGAAATTAAATATACACAACCGGGAAAGCCAATGCAAAACGGATATATAGAACGATTTAATCGCTATTTTAGAGAAGATATAATGGATGCCTATTATTTCAATGACATTTATCAACTTCAAAAGATAAGCGATAACTGGCGAGAGGATTATAATTTTAACCATCCGCATAAATCATTAGGCAATATATCACCTAAAGAATTTAGAGGTGTCCTAAAAAGGGGAAGCCTAAAGTATAAATTCAACGTAAGCCCAAAACTAACATTAGAAGATTGATTATCGTCTAGCTCAGAATTAAAATTGATTATGACACGTTATCTCATAACATTTAACTTTTATAATATTATTTCTACAACTTAATTTATAAAATATCACAGTTGAAAAGAGGATTACAAAAATAATAGTACTTATTAAAAGTATAAATAGTAAATCATCTTGTTAACACATATTTCTTGACATTTTATATAAAAAAGACCCAAAAACCTTACTTTTTGGCAAGTAATGAAATTAATTTATAAACCTAAATACTTGTTGATTTGCGTATTTATACTATATTGAAAATAAGTTAGATAATATTTATGCAAATTATTTTTATTCTACTAAACCAATAACTACAGTTCCTACTTTATATAATGACGCAAAAAAAAATGACCATTAAAGATATTGCCAAGCTAGCTGGTGTATCTAAAGGTACTGTAGACAGAGTATTACATAAAAGAGGAAAAGTCTCTAAAGAAGCACTAGAGAAAGTAGAGAAAATTTTAAAAGAAATTGAATATCAACCTAACCCAATTGCTAGGAACCTAAAAGAAAATAAGGTTTATAGAATTTCTATTTTAATACCAGATTACGAAATAGATATTTTTTGGAAACCAGCTCATGATGGTATCAAAGAAGCCGAGAAAGAATTTGGACCATTTGGCGTACTAGTAGAGAAGTTTATATACAACCCGTTTCAAAAAGAAGATTTTCATCAAAAATCTATTGAAGCTATAAGTGTTTTTCCTAATCTACTTTTAATAACTCCCCTATTTGAAAAAGAATCTTTTTTAATAAGTAAAACGTGTAAAAAGAAAAATATAAAAGTTGCTCTCTTCAACAATCATATTAAATCTAAAAATGCTGAAAGTTATGTTGGACAAGATTTAATGCAGAGTGGTAAAATCGCAGCAGATTTATTTTATAAAACCTCAAAATTAAATTGTGATATTGGCATTGTTCATATTAACTTAGAACCACACCTACTCTTAAAAGAACAAGGTTTTAAAGATTACTTTTCAGAGAAAAATAGTAATATTCGCATTTTAGAATCTACAAACTTTAAAACGAACGACCCAACCAAATTCGTTAATGACATTACCATATATTTAAAAGCACATCCCAAATTAGGTGCGTTATTTATTACGAACTCCCATGTTCATGAAGTTGCAGAAATTGTTTCAAAAATTAATAAAGGCTGTGCTATTATTGGTTATGATTTAATCCCTAAAAATGTCACATACTTAAAAAAGGGTAAAATTAACTTTCTTATTCATCAAAGACCAAAAGAACAGGCATATCTAAGCATTAGCTACTATGCCGAATATTTCTTATTTGGCAAAAAGGTTCCTCTTAGCAATCTGCTTCCAATAGATATTATTACCAGCGAAAATGTAGATTATTATTTATAACTAACTAATTTTTAAGGAATATTCAGCTTTTAAGCATAAAAAAAACATAATCTAAAAATTATAGTGTGTTCGAACACATTTTAACGTTAATCTAATAGGACATTAGATTATTAAGTTTACATTCACATAACTTTAAGAGAATATTTAGAACCAAAATCTTTTTAAATTTAACATTATGATGAGAAAAATTTTCATGTTCTTCGTCCTAATTATCGGGGCATTCCCCGTTTTAGCACAAGACAAAATGGTGACTGGTGTAGTCACCGATGCTAACGACGGAGTGCCTCTACCAGGAGTAAATGTTTTGGTACAAGGAACTACAAATGGTACACAAACAGATTTTGATGGTATTTACACTATAAGCGCTTCTGAAGGTGATGTATTAGTCTTTTCTTATATAGGCACAAAAACACAAAACATTACAATAGGCACTTCTAATACTATAGACGTTGCCATGTCAGAAGACGCTAGTCAACTAGACGAAGTTGTTGTAACGGCATTAGGTATTAAAAGACAAAAAAAATCTTTAACCTATGCTACCCAAGGTGTTGATACTAAAAGTATTGATGAAGCAAGACCACAGCAAGATCTGGTAAATAGTTTACAAGGTAAAGTAGCTGGTTTATCTATACAAACATCAGGTAGTGGTGTTAGTGGGTCATCAAAAGTAGTATTAAGAGGTAACCGTTCTATTGCTGGTAGTAGCCAAGCTTTATATATTGTAGATGGTGTACCTTTAGGAGGAGATATCTCTAATTTAAGTCCAGATGATATTGCTTCTATAAATGTTTTAAAGGGAGCAAATGCAGCTGCACTTTATGGTGCAAGAGCTAACAATGGAGCCATTCTTATTACTACAAAAACAGGAACCAGCGATGTTACTACAATTGATTTTAGTACTACAGTTACTGCTAATACAGGTAATATTATGTATGACTACCAAAATGAATATGGTCAAGGTAGTGCCGGTGTGTTTAACCCAACATCTACAGGTTCTTGGGGACCAAGTTTTGATGGGTCTTCTGTAGTAAACTGGTCTCCTAGTCCTGATATCACACAGAGCCTACCATATACAACACAGTCAAACAATGTTAATGACTTTATGCAAACAGGAATTAATATTGCCAATAACATCTCTATTAGAACAGGTAACGAGAAAGTAAGAACATTTTTTGGTTATACCAATGAGAATAGAGAAGGTATTGTTGCTGGTAATGAATTAGCAAGACATAATGTTACCTTAAAAATAGATAACAAAATGTTCGATGATAAAATTGAATTAAGTGCCAAGGTAAATTACATTAGAACCGAAACAGACAACATCTTAGATACCGGCGAAGCCTTTACCAATCCATGGAGACATGCTTATAGGTTGCCAAGAAACATACGTACTGTTGATGCAAAAGTATTTGAATATACTGCAACAGATGGGAACGTATTACAAAACTACTGGAAACCAGGTGATAATGGTGGCGCCAATCCTTATTGGACCATAAACCGTAACCTTAATGAAAGTGTTAATGATAGAGTTATTGGTTATGCTTCGTTAAAATATAATTTTAATGACAACCTAAGTCTAATGGTACGTACTGCTGTAGATAACAGTACAACATTTAGAGAAGATAGAGATTACAATGATTCTTATATAGTCGCAGATAATGGTGATTATGAAACAACAAATACTATCTCTATTGAATGGAACTCAGATTTCTTATTAAGTTATAACAAAGAAATTAACGACGATTTCAATTTCAACATAAACTTAGGTGGTAATAGCCGTATGGCTGAAGACAAATATGTTTTCACAGATAACCAAGGTTTAAACGCGCCAAACATTTTTGCTATAAGTAATGCTTTGACATTAACAGCAGAACAAGATTTTAACAAAGAAAAAGTAAATTCTCTCTATACTTTTGGGCAAGTTGGTTATAAAGATGCTTTATTTTTAGACTTAACATATAGAAGCGATTGGAGTTCTACTCTACCTTTTGAAAATAATAGATTTGATTATTACTCTGCTGGTTTAAGTGCTGTTATTTCTGATATGTTTACAATGCCAGAGCCTATTTCATTCTTAAAACTAAGAGGTTCTTATGCAGAAGTTGGTAACGATACTAACCCTTATGCTATTTTCCGTACTGCAAATACAGTAGCTGGTGGTTTTGTACAACTAGAGGCTTCTCAACCAAATACAGATTTAAAACCAGAACGTACACAATCATTAGAATTTGGTGTTGATGCGCGATTTTTCAACAACCGTTTAGGTTTAGACTTCACATATTACAAGAGTAATAGTATAGACCAACTATTCCCTGTAAGTGTAGATCCAGCATTTGGATTTAGTACTAGGTTCGTAAATGGTGGAGATATTCAAAATAAAGGTATTGAAGCTATCTTAACAGGAACACCAATACAAACTAATGATTTTAGTTGGAATGTTTCTGTAAACTTTAGTAAAAACGATAGTGAAGTACTACGCTTAGCTAATGATTTAGAATCATTGGTATTAGAATCTGGCAACCCATTCTTTAGACAATTTGAATTAAATGTTGGTGACCCATGGGGTAATATGTATTCAAGAGGTTTTGTAAGAGATGACCAAGGTAGAGTTTTAGTAAATGATGATGGAACACCACAAGTAACAGATGGTAAAGATGTATTAATTGGCAACTACAATCCAGATTGGTTAGGTGGTATTAGCAACTCTTTCCGTTACAAAAACCTTAGTTTAAGTTTCTTAATTGATATTCGCCAAGGTGGTGTTGTAGGATCACTTACCAATGCAATTTTAGCTTCAGACGGTGCTTTACAAGCTACAACAATAGGACGTGATGGCACTTTGGTTTTCGGTGATAATGTATTTAGTGGATTAGAAGTAGTGAAGTCTGATGGTTCTACTAATGATATACAATTAGATGCCGAAACATTTTGGTCTGCTATTGGTGGTAGAAATGCACCAGTGGGTGAAGCATTCGTTGAAGATGCATCTAACATTAGAATGAGAGAAATTACCTTAGGTTATAGCTTACCTTCCACTCTAATAGATAAAACTCCTTTTAGAAATATAAAACTAACCTTAGTGGGTAGAAACCTTTTCTTTATTTATAACAATGCGAGTATAGATCCAGAGGTTATTACAGATCCTTCTCTATCCAGCTCTGATGGTTATGAATCTTTTTCACCACCTACTACAAGAAGTTTAGGTCTAAATCTAAAGTTCGGATTTTAAAAAATTGTACATCTAAAATATGAAAATCATGAAAAATATAAGTTTATTACTTGGTCTGGTCTTGCTTCTAGCAGGCTGTACCGGTGATTTTGAAGAAACAAATACAGACCCGTTGTCTTTTGCTATACCAGCAATTGAAGAAAGTGAATTATTACAAGGTCAAGCTTTTGCACAAGCACAGTATACTACTATGTTTGGTGAAGATTGGAGATTTCAAATTGGTGAAAATCTTTTTGCTGATATCTGGTGTCAGTATTATGCAACTACAGCATCAGGTTTTGATTCGGACCGATATGTACAAGTAGGTGGCTGGGCCGATTTGGCTTGGACTTCTTTTTATGAAGAGTCTTTACCTCAAATAATTTTAGTAGAAGATGCTACTGAGGCTACAGGTAATGTAGTAGGTAATGCAATGATTAAAATATGGAAAGTAAATGCTTTTCATAGAATTACAGATTACTGGGGACCAATTCCATATTTAGAAGTTGGTAATACAGAATTAGAAGCCATACCTTACGATTCTCAAGAGGATATTTACAGAAGTTTCTTTGTAACTCTTGATGAAGCCGTTGAACAACTAAATGCCAATTTAGATCAAGTTGCTTTTACTAGTGGAGACCGCACTTATGGTGGTGACCCAGCAAAATGGCTAACCTTCGCAAATAGCCTTCGTCTACGTTTAGCTTTAAGAGTTAAATATGTAGATCCGGTATTAGCGAAGACTGAAGCTGAAAAAGCTGTAGCTGCAGGTGTATTTATTACAAATGATGAGAATGCATACGTATCTGTAGATGAGATAAACAGAAACCCATTGGAGACTATTACAGACTGGGGAGAATTTAGAATGAGTGCAACTATGGAAAGTATTTTAGAAGGATACGAAGATCCACGTTTACCACAATACTTCGCTCCTGCAATAGAAGGTGATAGTGATGGCGATGGTAGTTCTTATGAAGGGTTGTTGAACGGACAAACTAAAGTTTCATTAGAGACTAGCAAAAATGCTAGCCATTCTGACCTTGCTACTAAATATATCGACGTTGCCTTAGGTGGTGAAAATCCTCCAATAGAAGTACTAACAGCTGCAGAAGTATACTTTTTACGTGCAGAAGGTGCCTTAGAAGGTTGGGCAATGGGCGGCAGCGCAGAAGAGCTTTACGGCTTAGGAATTACAACTTCTATGGAGCATAGAGCAGTTGGTGATGCTACTTCTATTGCTGCATATATAGCTAGTACCAATACACCTATAGCTTTTGAAGCAGGTGCAGAACCGGTAGCTAATATACCTGTAGCATTTGGCACAGATCCGGAAATACAATTAGAGCAAATTATTACTCAAAAATGGTTAGCATTATACCCTAATGGTTGGGAAGCTTGGGCAGAACTTAGAAGAACAGGTTACCCAAAACAATATGCTCGTGTACAATCTGAAAATTCAGATGTTGCTGCAGATGAAATTATGAGAAGAATGGTATATGTTTCTTCTCAATTTGATACAAACTTTGAATCTGTATCAACAGCTATTAATGGTACAGAACTTAACGGAGCTGACAATAATAACACCAAACTTTGGTGGGATAAAAAATAATCTTCCTCGATTTATTTTTTTAAAAGCACCAACTTAAACATTGGTGCTTTTTTTTACTATTATTTTCACACTATCTTAGAAGAGATCACCAAATTTTTATATCAATGCATAGGTTATTTTCTTTCCTTATTTTACTCATTCTAGTCTTTTCATGTTCCACACAAGAAGAAAAGCTTTTCACCAAATTAGAAGCTAATGTCACAGGTATAAAGTTCAAGAATATTCTAAAAGAAACAGAAGCATTCAATGTTTTAGAATATGGTTATTTATATAATGGTGGCGGCGTATCAGTTGGCGATTTAAATAATGATGGTTTACCAGATATTTACTTTACCGGTAATATGGTAGGTAGTAGATTGTATATAAATAAAGGAAATTTTGAATTTGATGAAATAGCAGAAAAAGCAGGTGTATTTGCAGAAGGTCTTTGGAATACAGGCACAACAATGGCAGATGTAAATGGCGACGGATTGTTAGACATATATGTGTGTAGGTCTGCCGCCCCTAGTCCTAAAATGCGTAAAAATTTGTTATTTATAAATAATGGCGATTTAACCTTTACAGAAAGTGCATCCAAATATGGTTTAGCAAATTCAGGCTATTCTACACAGGCTTCCTTTTTTGATTATGATAAAGATGGAGATTTAGATGTTTATATACTTAATCATTCCACACAAGAATATGCTGGTTTTGGTCAAATTACAGCTTCATTAAAAAACAAACAAAATAGTGCCTATTCCGATAAATTGTATCGTAATGATAATGGCAAGTTTAAAGACGTGAGCTCTAACGTTGGTTTAGTCTCTAACATTTTAGGTTTCGGCTTAGGGGTTGCCATTTCTGATATTAATAACGACGGCTGGCCAGATATTTATGTATCCAACGATTATAACGAACAAGACTACCTTTATATCAATAACAAAAATGGTTCGTTTACTGAAAGTCTTGAGAAATATATTGGGCATACATCACTATTTTCTATGGGTTCAGACATAGCAGATATCAATAATGATGGATATATGGATATCATTACACTGGATATGCTGCCAGAAGGTAATTACCGCCAAAAAATGGTTTCTGGTCCAGATAATTATGACAAATACCAACTGCTAGTCAACTCAGGTTTTTACAACCAAACGATGCGTAATATGCTTCAACTAAATAACAATGGAGAATCGTTTTCAGAAATAGGGCAATTTTCTGGTATATCAAATACAGATTGGAGCTGGGCTTCTCTTTTTGCAGATTTGGATAATGACGGTTATAAAGATGTTTTTATTACCAATGGATACAAAAGAGATTACACCAACATGGACTTCATCAACTTTGCTGTCCAAGAAAAATTAAAAGAGAATAAAACAGGAAAGCAAACTGCTATCATGGAGTTATTGGAAACCTCTCCTGCTACAATAGAAGAAAATTACACGTATCATAACAATGGTGATCTTACTTTTTCGAAAGTAAATTCAAAATGGGGATTAGATAAAAAATCACTCTCTAATGGAGCTGCATATGCAGATTTAGACAATGATGGTGATTTAGATTTAATAGTTAATAACATAGAGGCAGAAGCTTTTATTTATCGAAATAATAGCGAAAAATTAAAAGTGCACAACTATTTAAGAATACGATTAAAAGGTGAAGGTTTAAATACATTTGGTATTGGTTCAAGAATATCTGTAACCACTAATACTCAAGTGTTAACCCAAGAAGTAATGCCTACAAGAGGTTACCAATCTTCTGTAGATAATACGGTTGTTTTTGGTTTAGGAAAAAATGATACTATACGGGAGCTAACTATTACTTGGCCAGATTTTAAAGAACAAAAACTGCATAATATATCTAGTAACCAAACCATAAAATTACAACAAATTGATGCCCAAAAATCCACTACAATTATAGAAACTGATACTACAAGATATTTTGTAGACATGTCCATAGATAGTCTTATTCCTTTTAAACATCAAGAAAACAATTTTATAGATTTTAAAACAGAACAATTATTACTACATAAACTATCTATTCAAGGCCCTAAAATGGCAAAAGGAGATGTTAATGGTGATGGTCTAGATGACTTGTTTATAGGTGGAGCCAAAGGACAATCAGGACAAGTATTAATACAGCATAAAAATGGTGAATTCAATATTGCTCTAACCGATTTAGTAGATGACGCAATATCAGAAGATACAAATGCGCTCTTTTTTGATGCGGATAATGATAAAGATTTAGATTTATACGTAGTTAGTGGTGGTAATGAATTTAAACAGAATGCTGCAGAATTACAAGATAGACTGTACCTAAATAATGGTAAAGGTAAATTTACAAAATTGAGCAATGCACTACCAAACATGAAAACAAGCGGTGCTGTTGTCCGTGCTAACGATGTTGACAATGATGGAGATTTAGACTTGTTCGTTGGTGGAAGATTAGTGCCTGGCAAATACCCAACAGCTCCAAAAAGTTATCTACTACAGAATGATGGAAAAGGTCATTTTACAGATGTTACAACATCTATAAATGAAAAATTAAATCAATTAGGGATGATTACAGATGCCATTTGGAGTGATTTTAGCGGAGATGGTGTTGATGATTTAATAGTGGTTGGCGAATTTATGGCCATTCGTTTATTCGAGAACGATAAAGGGAAATTAAATGAAATCAAAAACACCATTCTTAACAATGCCAAAGGGTGGTGGAATACTATCAAATCTGGTGATTTTGATAATGATGGAGATATTGATTATATCGTTGGTAATTTCGGTTTAAACTCACAATTAAAAGCTACAGAAGAAGAACCAATACAATTATATGTCAAAGATTTTGATAAAAACGGTTCACTAGACCCTATATTAACTTCGTACATACAGGGGGAAAGTTATCCTATTTTCTCTAAGGATGATTTAATTGGTCAACTGAGCTATTTAAAAGGAAAGTACATTAATTACTCAGATTACGCGGACCAAAAAATTTCAGATATTTTCACTGCAGAAGAATTAATAAACGCCAATATACTAGAAGCCAATTATTTTGCTAGTAGTTATATAGAAAACCTTGGTAATAATAATTTTACAATAACACCCTTACCCGCTTCTATCCAATTTGCGCCTATATACGGCATTCTTATAAATGACTTTAATAAAGATGGTAACTTAGATGTACTTATGGCTGGTAATTTTTTCGGCACTCGAGTAAAATATGGTAGATATGATGCCAATAAAGGCAGCCTTCTCTTAGGTGATGGAAATGGAAATTTTAGTGTTATTGACCAAAAGAAAAGCGGACTTAATATAAACGGGGAAGTAAGAGACATACAATCTATCATCAACGCATATAAAGAACCTATTATCATATTTTCAAGAAACAATCAAATTCCTAAAACATATAAACTCAATTTTTAATGCGAGCACAAATTAAGATTATCTTAGTATTATTGATTAGTGGGCTTTATAGTTCTACCACGGCACAATCTATCTCAATTAAAGAAGAAATACTATCATTAGAAACCTATGGTTTTGGTGAACCTAACCCTGTTCCCTTATCGGCAGATAACCCAAAAATATTTCCTTATTTTAAATTTGAAGGTTATCAACATACATCTAAAAAACAAGATTGGAAAGTTGTAACTCTAGAAAATGATTACATAAAAGTACAAGTACTCCCTGAAATAGGCGGTAAAATTTGGGGTGCTATTGAAATGAGTACAGGAGAGGAATTTATTTATAAAAATGAAGTAGTAAAGTTTAGAAATATTGCCATGCGAGGTCCATGGACATCTGGTGGGATTGAATTTAATTTTGGTATCATTGGTCACCATCCTTCAACAGCAACTCCAGTAGATTACCTAACCAAAACCAATGAAGATGGTAGTGTTAGTTGTATCGTTAGCAATGTAGACTTGCCTTCTAACACAAAATGGACGGTTGAAATAAGACTAGAAAAAGATAAAGCTTATTTTGAAACCAATGCATCTTGGTACAATGCATCTCCCCTAACTTCATCTTATTATAATTGGATGACCGGTGCTGCTAAAGCAAGTAGTGACTTGGAATTTTTTATTCCTGGCAATAAACATTTAGAACATAATGGAAATTCACATTCATGGCCAATAGATAAAGAAAAGCACAACTTAGCCATGTATAATGAAAATAAATTTGGCTCTTCTAAATCTTATCATATTGTAGGTGAGTTTAAGGATTTTTTTGGCGGATATTATCACAACACAAAATTTGGTTTTGGGCATTGGTCTTTATACGATGAAATGCCAGGACAAAAACTTTGGTTATGGGCATTATCTAGATCTGGAGGAATTTGGGAAGATTTATTAACCGATACAGATGGGCAATATATTGAATTTCAAGCAGGAAGACTTTTTGATCAATACCAACCTACTAATGCCGTCAACCCAATTAGTCAAGTAGGGTTTGACCCAAACATGATGGATAAATGGAGTGAAATATGGTTTCCATTCAAACAAATTGGTGGCATGGTAGATGCTTCACCAGAAGGTGTTTTAAATGTAGAAACAGTAGGTGCAGAAACTATTATTAGTGTAAATGCTTTGCAAAATCTAGATACTAAAATTGAAATTTTTAATGGTCAAGAAACCATTACAGAGTCTCTAAGTTTAAAGCCAATGGAAATCTATTCTAAAAGAATAGCCACAGCTAAACTTGAAAACATTGAAGTATCTATTGTGGGTACTGAGTTAGAATATAAGCCTATATCCAAACCAACAGAATTGAAAAGACCTTTTACATCTGACTTGGATTTAAAAATTTCTGAAACAGAAAAATTACTTTTTGCGGGTATCGAAGCAATAGAATATCGTGAATATAAAAAAGCAGAAGAAAATCTTAAAAAATTAATTAGCATTGACCCTTCTCATAGCGTTGCCTTAAACAAAATGGCAGAACTAGAATACCGAAAGAGTAATTATGACAAGGCCCTAGAATACGCAAATACCGTTCTACGAATAGACACTTATAACGCTAATGCGAACTATATGGCAGGTATTGCGTACAGAGCAAGTAACGATACTGTTAATGCATTAGAATCTTTAGGGTGGGCAGCTCGCGATATTAAATTTAGGTCAGTTTCTTTTGCTCAAATAGCCGAGTTATATTTAGCTAACAAGCAACTAACACGTGCCGAAACCTACGCTCAGAAAGCTTTAGATTTTAATACGTATAACGTGAACGCAAGAGAAGTATTATTACTTACCGCAAATGCAAAAAATGACACTAAAGCACTAGGTAAGACAAAAGAGGACTTATTACATATAGACCCATTAAACTATCTTGTTGCTCTTGAAACCAAAAGTTCAAATACAATTGTTAATGATTTGGCTATACAAAATGAATTTAAAGAAGAATCTTTTTTAACTATTGCACTACGTTACAAAGAACTTGGTTTTGACCAAAAAGCAATTGTAGCTCTATCTATGAGTAAAGAAACCGTAAAAAATCAATTGTGGTTGGCTTTTTTAAAAAAAGTTACAAGTCCTCATGAAAGTGAAGACTTGTTAAGTTCAGCCATTAATAAGCAAGTTGATTTTGTATTCCCTTATCGCAGAGAAACTATTCCTGTTCTTAAATGGGCTACCACCAAAAATGATAATTGGAAACTAAAATATTACTTAGCTCAAAATTATATTGCAGTAGGTTTAAAAAGTAAAGGCATTGCTATTTTAGAGGAATTAAAAAATACACCTAACTCCCCTATTTTCTATCAATTTAGAGCTAAACTAAAGCAATCTAATTCTGATGAAAACGCCAAAAAAGTGGCTATTACTGATTTACAAAAAGCATTAGATTTACAACCAAATAATTGGAAAATTTGGGAAGAAAACATTTTGCTTCAACAAAATATTGGAGACGCTGAAAATGCGTATAAATTTTCTAAAAAAGCAACAAAAAAATTCCCTAACAACTATAATATAGCTTTGACCCATGCTAAGTCTTTACTAAGTTTAAAACGTTACAAAGAAGTAGCTGTAGTTTTAGAAAATATTAATGTACTTCCTTTTGAACATGCTAGTGAAAGTAGAAAAATTTATGAAAAAACATACCAAGGGTTAGCCTTAGATGCGATTACAAAAAATAAGTATGTTGAAGCAAAATCTATTTTAGAAAAAGCAAAAGAATGGCCAGAGAATATTGGAGTTGGTAAACCTTATACTCCAGACGAAAGGATTATAGATTATTTATTTGCTATTACACTTGACAAACTTAATGAAGAAGATAAAAGTAAAAAACTACTACAATCAAATGTAGATTTTACTAAAAACCAATTGACGAGGAATACCACAAACCACCTTGCAGGTTTATTAGCCGCTAAAAAACTTCATATAAACAGCAAAGAACTTGAAATCCAACTAAACACAACTGATAGCATACTTAGCAAAATAGCCGTTGCAATTTTCAATAATGATATGGCAACATTAGATACACTTAAAGCTCAAAACTACTTATCAGAATTAGAGCTAAATCAACTAAAATTATTAAGTAAACTTTAAATAAGAAAACCTGCTAGTGTCATACTCCATTATTAACCCAAAATATTTCAACTAATGACTAATACTTTTACCGTTTACAACTTGAAACATCTAATTATTCAGATAGCAGGCTATTTTTCGTAAATAAAATCGATTTAATTAATAATAAAAATACATTCTAATAATGCTTCGGTAAATTATTCCGGAGAAAAAGAAGTATGGATTAATTTCTTTTGTGAAACCGGTCCCTTAGATAAATGGCATACTAATATTGTAACTGTTGAAGACGGTGGTAATTGTTATTTCAACATTAAAATTAATTTAAACAAAAAAACATATTACGACTTAAACATTAACTATGGTTTTCAATAACTGTAACATACATACAGTTATAAATTCAAAGTAAACCCAAAACTAACATTAGATGTACGGTTGTCTTCTAACTCAGAGTTAAAGTTAATTACAGCGTAGTTATAAAGTGCAGAAAAGCTTATTCTTTTGGTAAGCGGCATTTGAGCTTTAAACTGACTTAATATTCTATGGTTGCTAATGTTATCGTACAAAGGCTGAAAATACAGTGTACCGGTAATATCTAAGTTATATTTTTTAAAATTCTGATTTAAAGAGATATAGCTACTATTTCTATGATTGTAAAACTTTTGGTCAGAATCTTCTACAGATTCAATTTCATAAATGTATGAGTTACCAAAATAAGCAACAGAACCATTTTTTGAGAACAATTTTAATCGTAAGCCAACGCCCAATAAATTTCTTTCGGATATGGTTAGTTTCTGATTATTTTGATTTTGAACAAATGCTTCAAACCGAACCACCTCGGTAAGTTTTTGATTAAACCTGGCATGTAAAAAATATGAATTTTGAAAGTCTTCTTCTTTAGAACGTATTAGGTTTACATTTCCTATAAAAAAGTAAATGCTTTTAAGATTCTTAGATTTGAACTGTGTAGTAAGATTAGAACCTATTTGAAGAATATACTCACCGTTGTTATCAGTATAATTGAATAGTAGATCGCTACTTAGTACAAACCTTACCGAGTCTGTATGCATCCGTTTTGATTCAATATTTACCAATTGCGCATTTGCGGAATATCCCAAAATATATATGGAAATAATATAGACGGATTTAATAAAATTAAAACTCAGTTTCATATAAAGAGATTGTATTTTCTCTTTTGCAAAACTATTGTTAAGAACGTTCTAAGAAAAGCGATAAGAAATTTCTATTTAACTTGATAAACGTAACATTCACTTTAAAAATTAAAACCTAAAGAAAATACAAACCGGTTGCCATCATCGCCATGGTAAAAACCTAAATTGCCCGTAAGCGCACTAAAACCAGAAATCCATACAGATCCACCGTAGTCATTATGCCACTTAGAAGAATTGTCATTATTAGACCAAACGCGCCCGTAATCAAAGCCTGCACTTACCCCTAACTGTATAGGTATAAAATTAGTTTTAAATCTCGTTACCCCTACCCTAAGATCTGTACTTTGGTAAAATGCGGACTTACCGTTGAACCTTTCATTTCTATATGCACGTAAACTTGTGTTACCACCTATTACGGCACCATGGTAAAATTCATAATTATCACCTAAAATTGCTTCACCTGCCAACTTGGTAGCAATGACAGCTATACCACTTGGGTGTAATGGGTATGTCAATGAAATTGAAGGCTTTATAAATGCAAAACTGTTATCAAAACCGTTTATGTTAGATTTATAACCGGTAGCGATATTTGCCGCCATAGCACGGTTGGGGAAAGCTGGGTCATTCTGGTTCTCATAACTATACCCTATTTCACCAGATAAATACAATTGTTGCTCATAAACGTCATTTCCTTCTGCAAATACTTGACCTACCAAACGTTCATCGTCGTTTGAAACATCAAAAGACTCTAAAGATGATTTTATGAAGTAACTACTACCTGCACTTTTATGAACCAAATAAGGAGAAACATTCCACTGTCTTATACGTACCCTATTAAAATCTCGGTCTAAATCAGAATCGTATTGCGACTCGTTACCCTCTCCAAAATAATTCATTGTAAAATTAGGACTAGCATACCTTGCATCGAACCCTAAATTCCAATTATAGAATACATGTGCAAATTCTGCATTATAATCGATAGCAAAACCATTGGTAGCAAAGAAATATTCTGCACCTATTGTGTGTTGAGATTTAAATGGATTATTAGCCAGACCATAGGTTGTAAAACGGTCTTTTAATCCTATTCTAAAGCCAGTGTCACCATCGAAACCTACACTAGGAAAAACAATGTTCTCATTATATTTTCTTTTCTGATAATCATATGTATTAATATCATAAGAATCTGTAAGCCATTTTTTGGAACTAGTATTAACAATTGTATTGTTCTTACTTTTAAAGTCATACAGTTTTACCTTCTTTATATTTTTAAAATCATAAGTATCGTTTTTCTTACCACCAATAATTCTAAGGTTTACAAGGTCTTTTCCTTCTCCGTCTACCGTAAAGGTATCTTTACCATCTAAACCATACACCCAAATTTCGTTTGTTTGATCAGTAAAATATGTGTTGTTAGACACTATTGTATCATGAGTTATGGTGATATTAGTTTCCCCATTTAATTTTCTAGTGATTAAAAAATCATCTTCTTCTTCGGTACCCAGAACAACTTCAAAGTTATTTAGGTAATCGTAGTATGATTTTGCAATGGTTAGTAGACCATCTCGTCTAGATCGTAAGTTTACTTTAATATTATCAATACTACTGTCTTGTGCAGCTTCCGGTAAAGTATTAAAGACTCTTTCAATTTCTTCATCTGATATATGCTCTTGAATGAATTCAACTTGTTCCTTCCAATCATCCCAAGAAGCAGTTTTTATAAAAGTTTTATCCAACGGATAGCCAGAAAGGTTAAACCATTTTACATTTTTTACATCGGCATCATAACTTTCCATTTTACGTAACAATGGGAAGGCAAATTTCAGTAAACCGATAATGGTACCATCGTACTTAGGGAAAGCTTGATCCCAATCTCTAGGTATTGTTTCATATCTCTTTTTACCATCTTCCGTTTTAAATTGCGCCCAACGCCATTGATCTTGATGACGATCCCAATTACCTACCAGCATATCAAATAAACGTGCTCGAATAAAACTTGCCTCGTCTACATAAGAATCTTTAGTTTCCATTAACTCTAATCGCAGATCCGTAGTGTTAATAATATCATCAGGTGTGCCAAAGGTTTCAAAATTTTTGTTTTCATCACCTGCATGCTCTTCTAGCATAAATAATGCGTTGCCGTAATCTTCATTATAGATTCCTAATCCCTTTTGTTTAGGTACATAGTATATTTTGGGGTTTGCATGTAACACATTTAGTGTTTCAGACAAATCGTTCATGACAAATTGGGCATACGGGTGCGCCGTGGTATAAAAATCCATTAAATAGCGTTCAGCAACAGTATCGTCAAGGTAATCTTTTACATAATGGTTGTCAATCGCATTGGTCTGCATAAAACGCAATGCACTCTTGCGTAATGCCCTTAGGGTATATTCATTTTCATTATCATCTATTAACCTAAGTGATCTAGACTGTGTACCACCACCTTCAGAAATTGGCGTCATGTTATTTGGCAATTCATCTAGGTATAAAATTGGAGCTTCAATCTCTTTGCTGTATAGCTTTCTATAGTGATCGCCCCAAAACCATTTATAGAATCTGCTTTTATCAGTTTCTTCTTTGGTATAAATAGATGATTTAGCTGTCGTTGCACTTGTTTTTTCAGGATACGAAACTTCATCTATAGATAATCTTTCCCTTTCTATCTTTTTGGTAAAAGCAATTTCAGATGCTCCACTATTTATTTCAATTAAATCTACCTTAGAACTACCGTCTTTAAATACCGTTAGCTTAGCATAACCATTTTGATCAGATTCAATATGTTCCTCTTTAGGCGCCCTTGCTCTTTCTGTTTTCCCAATAGCACCGCTTATAATTTGAGGTATACCGTCATCTTCTAAATATTGCAAATTTCTATCCTTACCAGAAACGAAAATGACATCGTTAAATTGACTTGCAATGGTTTCCATTCTTCCACGCAGAATTCTATTATCTTTATTCTGATAGGATTGAGAAGTAAAACCTCCCATTTTGTCGATCATAGAGATTTTAGTATTGCTCATAACCGGTTGGTACACTGCCACGATGACTGTTTTACCTTGACTATCTTTCAAATCATCCTTAAACTCAGCCAAAAACTGATCTCTAGTCTTTATTTCACACTTCTGATTAATGTATGGGTGATTATCCCAATCTTCTAAATACCACTGAGAATCTACCATTTCTAACACGACTTCATCATTTATAGTTTCCTTCTCAATTGGGCAACCGTCATTTGGCCAAAATTTGGCTTTGCTGTTATCCTGCAAAAAGGATTCAAGGTCATCTATACTTTGTGGTGCACCTTTTACCCATTCGTTTTGTCCAGGGGTAAGAATAACGCTACCATTGAATTCATCCCACAATTGCATTAAAGGTTTTAAATACGCCTTTTCTTTATCTTGATGTTTTTCATTAGCCGAAAAACCTTCTTTGTCCACTACATTACCCAGCAGTAATAAAGTTGCATTTTTATCATTTTTAGAAGCCGCATTAATCTCATTCAATATCTTCTTTGCATTCTCTAAAGAAACATTACCCACATTTGAGGTGATGTAGAATGAATGAGAAACATCTTTCTCTGAAGATAGTTTTAGCTCATTTACATTTTGAGAAAAAATAAATCCATTTGCTATTAGAAGCATAAAAAACAAGAATTTTGAACGCATGAAGTTGTAATTATTTATGTGTTTGATGATATCATAGTTGTATTCGTTTATACGCAAAATTTGACATTTAAATGTGCATTAAGCTTTATAAGCCAACATTCTTTTTCTTCTAGCAACCATGGTTTAAAAAAGAATCGATTAATATTTAAGAAGTAACGAAACCAACCAAATTGAGCAACAAAAGTAGTTAGCATACAAATATCAAATTAACTCTATTGAGAATTTAAGTAACCATAAAGACCACCCATAATTTTCATCAGCAATTTTAACAAATGGATTGTGTATTTTTGAGCCCCTAAATCGACTTTAAAATTCTAGAAATTACGCTCAAAGATTACATTTCATAAATGCAGAATTTAAAAACCCACTATCACCCAGACGTTGTGTCTTTAGACAAAAAATCTATTTTTACCAGACTTGCCACTAGAAGTATTACCATGCAAGGAAATTCTATTTTATTACTCTATACAGAGCGGTATGAAGACTATAGTTTACCAGGTGGTGGTTTAGAAGAAGGTGAAGATAAAATAGAAGGTATGCTTCGCGAACTTAGCGAAGAAACTGGAGCGTTAGAAATAAGGAATATAAAACCCTTTGGTGTATATGAAGAATATAGACCGTGGCACAAACCAGATTTTGACATTCAACACATGATTTCTTACTGTTATACATGCGAAATCAATACAGAGCTTGGCGCATCTAAAATGGAACATTACGAAATTAAAAATGGCATGACCGCAAAATGGGTCAACATTTTCGAAGCCATAGCTCATAATAAAAAAACCATGCTTGAAAGTGCTAAAAAAGGGATGTCTATTGAGAGAGAAACCTTTTTATTAGAACTGTTGGCTGAGCGTATGTCATAAAAATAATTCTGAATAATAAATTATAGTAAAAGTACAATAATCACCACTCCGCACCTATCTAGCAATATTATAAAAATGAATATTCAACTCTTAAGTTTTGTAGTACTACTTACTATTACACAATCAATAATTGGGCAAACTAAAAAGCAGCAAAAAGAAGCAGAAGCTTATTATAAAAATGAGCAATTAGTTAACAAATTTACAAACTCATGGTATTGGCTATTCGGACAATCTAATAGCCAAGAAAATAATAAAGATTACAGTATTGTACATTGGGAGTTAAATGAAGGTGGTTGGTATTCTGGACAAGGTTTCAACAATGATTATAACGGTTATGGCATTCAACATAAACCAAAAGACAACAGCTTTATTTTTAGTAATTGGAAAAATACGAGCCCTAACGGAATGACCTTGTCACAAAGTCTGGATTATAGCTTTATGGGCACATATGAAAACCAAGAGAAAAATGGTTTTGGTATTACTAAGTGGTCTAATTACAAGCCTTTTAGCAATGAAAACTATAAAAATGTTATTAAATATGTAGGTGAGTATAAAGATGGTATATGGAGTGGCTACGGAATCATTTATTTTAGAAACGGCACGTATAAATCTGGTATTTTCGTTGATAGTATATTAAGTAAAGAATTACCTAAAATTGAAGTACTTGAAGCGCTGGGGTTTTAAAAATCTAACGTAGTAAAAAGACAATTTGCAAATAAAAAAGGCAACAATATACTATTGCTGCCTTTTGCTATTTTATAAACTAAAGCTTTTTCAGTTAATGTGCTTATTCTATGCCTTGAGCATCACTAATAACACGATCAATAAAGCTGGTATTTATATATAAAAGCCTTGCTAAGTTATACAGTACATTAACTTCACTATCATCTATGTGCCCATCTGCATAGGAGATAATAGATAAATCCCTAAGAATATTTAATTTTTGCATAACCGAAAGAACAATATGCAAATCATGAGTAAGTTGCTGTACCTCACTGATCATTTCATCTTCAGTTAAACCTTTAATGGTCATCATACAATTTGCAAAGACTTTAGGAGCTACAATGCTACTTAAAGCTTGTATTTCAGAATCATCTACCACACCGTCAGCATTAGATATTAAATAACCACCTAAGAACATTAAACGTTGAATCTTCTCTGAATGCTCACCTTCTTCCTCTAAGTTTTCTGGCTCCATTAACGACATTATTCGTTTAATTTCAACTTCCATAGCTTCTTCTGTAATTTCACCCGTTATAGATGTATTAAAAGCCGCATATGTTTCACTCTTATTAAAAAGCTCTAATGCTTTAATTCGTAATGGGCTGAATGGGTGACTGCTATACCAATCTGATGGATCGTGGTTGGCATCATTTAAAACCTCTTCTAAATCTACAAACTGCTCTATATACGAATTCAATTGAAAGTCTAAAGAGTCTGTAGTTACACCAGAAGATAGTTTAAAGAAGGTACGCCCTACAGCTTCAAAATCTTGACAACATAGGAGTCCGGCTCTATCCGCACTGATTTCTGCATTTCTGTTCCATGCATAAAGTTTCATTGCATGTATTGGTGCCAAATCATTTTCACCAGTATCTAGAATTTGTCTTACCGGATAATCAAAATGCTCAAAGAGAACATGCCCTATTTCATGACCAACAACAAAGGTCAACTCCTCTTTAGAAAAACGCTCTAAAATACCTGATGATAAAATGATATATAATTTATTCTCATCTGGCGGATAACAAGATGCATTGAACATATCGCTTTGATATACAAAAAATTCGATATCAGCTTTAAGCTTTAAGGTACTCTTGCAATGTTCTCCAATTTCATGAAGCATAGGCGCCAAAGTTTTAGTTAATCTTAAACTAGACTTCAACAGGTGCTTTCTTGATTTAAATTTGCCGCTATTCTGATTTACTTTTTCTAAAGTTTTTTGTATTAATTCATCTTCTTGAAAAGCGATTACATAATCTCTATCACCATCATAAACCAATAAATTTAAATCTATATCTGCTCTTTTTTTGGTGTAAATTTCTGGTTCATCAGCTACAATTGCTTTATGGTTCAATGCATTGATTTCTTCAATTTTGGCAGTATATTCTGTTGCCAGTTCTGTAGTGACATTTTGAAAAACTACACTCGCTTCTTGTATTTTTTCTAAATTACCAGATGCCTGAGCCTCGTTCAACTCGGTCAACATTTTTTCTTGCGCCGTATTGATAGCCGCTTGATGTTCCTTTTCTAAATCTGCTAATGTTTGTGATGTATATGACATAGTTTGCTTATGCTTGAGTTAATAGATTTGTATTAGAAATTTTCATTAATGTTCCTTTTAAATCAAATATTCCTAAAATTTGATCATCTCCTTTTTTCGCTACAAGATTATTACCTGGTAACTCTACATCATAGCCTTTGGCCGTTAGATAAAAGTAAAGACTAAACTTATGAGGAAAAGTATATTCTGATGTTACTTTTGAAATATGAGAACAAATTGAGTCAGCTGTATTTTTAGCTTTACTATCTGCTTCTTCAGATTTAATGGTTACATATACTATTACACCTTTAAAAGCTAAGGGTACGTAACAACTTTCCCCTATAGATGCAGTTGCAATGGTAGCAAAAAAGGCACCCGGATCACTTTCTACTGCAAACTTAGGTGTAGTAAAATCACTTATATTCAATGCTTTACCAAATGCTTTTACTGCTAACGAGGTCTGTAAAAATGTTTCAGATATTCCACTTTGGGTATTTGCCCATGCCCACAACCAACTTTTTTCATTCTCTGAATACGTACCAAATATTTGAATATCAAAGACTTTATCTTCTCCAAAAGTCAGTTTACCTTCAGCCATATCACAGCTCCAGTCCAACCCTGCTACCATTTCCTTAAAAATTTCTTGTTTCTCTATAGAGGTAACAAAAGATCGGTTGTACATTTCATTAATATCTATTGTTTTCTCTTGAGTACTTGCAGTGGTTTCATTTTCTGTACTCTCGGCAGATGCTGTACTAGTACTTGAATTTCCGTTTTCAGCAAAAGTCTCTAGCTTATCCTCCAATAAAGCAACAATTCTAGCTGTTCTGTCCTCAACTTTATCCGCATTAATTACCGGACTATGATCAATTTTTAGCAAACCATCTTCAAAAGTAATAGCGTGCTCTTCATTATGATGATCATTTTCATTGATGATGGTTACTTTTTTTAATCCAGCTTTTAATAGATCAACACCCATATCATCTACACAAATTGCTTTAAAGGCTTCTATTAATGGTAGAAAATATATTTTTGGAAATGTATCATTATACAGGTGAGAAAAGCGATCTTCTTGTAATGTATCCCATTGAATTTCTATGGCTATATTATGTCCTGCAGCTGCATAGATATCAGCTTCTAATGCTGGGTATAAATCGTTCTCAAATGCTTTAATTATTCTTTTTTCTTTAAGTCCCATAATGGATAATTTTTAATTATTGATAAATGATTTGTTTGTTTATAATACTTGAAGAAGCTTTTCTTCTATAACCTCAAACAGCTTATTAGGCAAAGCTTTGTTAATAGCTATTGAGATGGTTAATACGTTATCTGTGATTTGAAGTTGCATTGTGTCAGCTTGTTTTATGGCAATACTTTCAACACCTTGCCAAGCTTCTTTACCTAAAGCATCTTTGGTAATTTGGTTTACCGCATTATTTAGTGCCTTAAACACATCTTGAATATTTAATCTATTGTTTAGCTCATCTACAGAAATACCTTCTATATTGAATTCTTTAATCTGGCTTCCCAATTGAATTTGTTCATTCTGCAGCCATCGTTTAAGTTGTAAAACGGTCAGCTTTTCATCTGTAGAAGAAAGAGGTCTACTAATAGCGCCTTTAGATAATTCAACGGCCATTTTCTTTGGCTGTTTTATAATTACAACCGCAATACGGTGCACATTAAAAAAGGATACTTGCTCATCTTGTGACAGTATGCATACCGATCTTAGATGATTGTCGTCTTTAGAAATATTCAGAATAACACCCTCTAAATAGGTTCCGTTATCTAATGAAATACCAATAAGAATATCTTCTTCTTTTTTAAAAACTGACATAAGTATTTCCTCTGGCGTTTGGGCTACAAACGCTTTGTAATATGATTTTTCCATGATAAAATTTGGTTATGATTCTACTTCAAGATATTGATACCCTTCTGGTAGTTGTTTTATTAGATAGAGATAATCATTCTCATCAGAGATGGTTTTGTAATGGTAATATTTATAAGTGTCAAGTGCTAAATCTGAATAGGTCATTTTCTCCAACTCCATGCCAGCACCTTCAGTTAAATGATAGTCTTCGGTAGCCTCTTCTTGTGACCCATACTTTTCAAAAGCAATATAAAATGTATTTAAACCTTTTTGATGTACCCTTATGTTATTCAGGAAATAGGTTCATTTGACTCAGAGAACTCTTTTTGTAAAACCTGATCAATGTTGGTTGCTTTTGCAGAACCATAATTATTAGTTACAATTGCATTGCGTTTATACCGAAATGAATCATTAGTATTATCAATAGTTTTAGGTTTTACAATTAGCTCAAAAAAACTTTACGCTCGCCCTTGAGCTTAAAATTAATATGATCTTCTAAACTCCAAGCCTTAGGATACTTAGTAACAAGACCACATATTTTATTTGAAAAATATTGAAAATCGGCGAGCGTAGGTTCCGCTTCTAAGCTTAAATCTAAAGTATGGTTAAAGACATCCACTTCTATGTACAGCACATCATCTTGCAATAATTCATGCAGTTCTTTCTCTAGTACAATTACCTCTTTTTGATAGCGTGTTAAAGACTCAATACCCCTATCATTACTAGCATGATAAGGAAAATATAAATTTTTATTTTTCGCATCCCATTCGAAAGCGATAATAATCTCTGTATTTTCTTTAAGCTCTAATTCTACACGGTATAAATAAGGGTTCATGTTAGCAGTATTAAAATTCCTCTTAAAAGTCAGAATTTCATACTTGCCGTTATGAAACTCATGTAGGTGTGCTACAAAGTCTCTTTTGGCTTTTACATTAGACAATTTAGAACTAACGAAAATTAAAAGAACCACAATTACGATGGTACAAAAAAAGTATTTGTACATAGCTATATCTTTAACTAATTACACTTTCTTCTTAAAGGCTGCTATAAATTATTTTCCAATAATTCTGACAATACAGTTGTTCGCTCTTCTACATGATCAGCATTTATAATCGGACTATGGTCAATAGTTAAGATTCCGTCAGAAAAAGTGAATCCGTTTTTAGGGTTGTGGTGATCTTTAGTATTAGTAATACGAATTTCTTTTAAGCTTTCTGCTAAAGCTTCTTTACCCATATCATCAGCAGTAATTGATTTTAAAGCTTCAATTAGAGGAATGAAATAAATTTTTGGATAAGAGTCATTATAAAGATGCATGAAGCGATCTTCGAATAGAGTCTCCCATTCTATGTTTAAAGGAACATCAAAACCTGCTGCTTCAATAATTTGAACCTTTAACTGTGGAAATTGTTCTTCTTGAAAGGTCTTTGTGAAACGATTTTCTTTTAATCCCATGATGTATAATTTTAAGGGTTATTTGTTTATTTACCTCAAAACTATAGCTTGTATAGGGTAATTCTGGAACCGTTTTATAAGTGCGTATCTCTGTTTTATATTTGTGCTTAAAGCGTATTTAAAATCTGTTTTAAGTATGATTTTTTACGTGTAGCAACCGGTATGGTTTCATCATTGGTTAGGCGAACAGTATTATTAACATTAACTGTCTTTATGTACTTTATGTTCACTAAATGAGATTGATGTACCCTAACAAAAGTATGCTCACTTAATATATTCTCGTAGTACTTTAGATTACGTGCGCTCATAATCTTCTTATCTGTAGTATGAAAGGTGGTATACGCACCATCGCTTTGGCAACGTACAATATCAGTTATTTGAAGAAAATATTGTGCATCTGCAGTTTTTATCAATAAGGTTTTTTGGATTTCTTTTTCATCAAATTCAGAAACTTTCTCAACTGCATTTTTATAAACCTGTTCTTTTTTGAAACCTACTCTAAACCTTTCAATGCATACTGACAATTCATCAGAATCTATGGGCTTTAATAAGTAATCTATTGTATCAAATTTTATGGCCTTAATCGCAAATTCGTCATAAGCGGTGGTAAAAATTATTTTGAAAGCAATACTTTTTAAAGATTCTAATATTTGAAAAGCATTACCACCAATAAGCTCAATATCCAAAAAAACAAGATCCGGTGTATTATCTTTTAAAAATGAAATAGCCTCCTCAACATTATCTATTTTGGCAATAACATTAATATCT
Source organism: Maribacter forsetii DSM 18668 (assembly GCF_000744105.1). NCBI lineage: Bacteria > Pseudomonadati > Bacteroidota > Flavobacteriia > Flavobacteriales > Flavobacteriaceae > Maribacter > Maribacter forsetii. Next base: position 2,126,278 of record NZ_JQLH01000001.1, on the reverse strand, counting down.
TTTTGAGTGAATGTAATGAGTTTATCTAAAGTATTAAGAGCATTAAACTCATCTTCTATTATTACTGCCTTTATCATTGAAATTTCAATTTAAAATATACTTTAGTACCTGTAGGAGTATTGTTTTCGTCGAATAAGTCCTCTATCATAAAAGACTTCTCTTCACCCTTATTCCTCATTTTTAAACGCTCCAAGAATATAGTTGTTGCGTGTAACTCTTCAGTTAACTTTTCTTTCTTTGCTTTTGCCGATCTACCTAAACCATTATCAATAATTACAAACAATAAACCCTTTGGGTTCTTTTCAATTTTCAACAAAAGTTTGCCACCATCTTTCTTCTCTTTCAAACCATATTCTATAGCATTCTCCACAAATGGCTGTAGTAACATTGGTGGCACATGAATAACTTTTACGTCTAATTGTTCTTCTATTTCAATTTTATAGCTAAACACATTATTAAAGCGCAATTGTTGGGTTTCTATGTAGTTTTTAATCATAGAAATTTCTTTATCCAAGGGTATTGATTCTTTTCTTACATAATCGAAATTTTGTCTTATCAACTTAGAGAACCTAGCAATATAATTAGATGATTTTATAGGATTACCTTCTAATGTAATATTCTGAATGGCCGCTAAGGTGTTAAATATAAAATGCGGATTCATTTGTACACGCAAAAGACTCTGCTCTAATCTAGAAGCCTTATTAGCAGCTTTTAATTTGGTATTGTATATATAAAAACCAGTAGCGATCAATACGAAAACAAACAACATAATAGCACTAACTAAAAGCAACTGATTTCGACTATTGATCTCTTTTTGATGGTTTATTTCGGTCTCTTTCTGTTTCACCTCATAGTTAACATTAGCAAAGTTCAAAAGCCTATCTTTTTCTAGATTGCTAACGGTCAACTGTAAACTATCTCTAATCATTTGGTGATTTAATGCCGTTGTATAATCGTCAGACATAATAGCTATAGCAATTAGTTTATCTCTCACCTCTATCTCCTCTTTTCTATTGTGGTTAGCGATGTATACTTTTAAGGCCTTTTTATAATTTACTTTTGCCGAATCATTTTCGGTTTTTAATAAAAATAAATTCCCTAGACCTTTATATGGCGCTGCATTAATAGCTCTTATGTTTTTATTTAAAGTAACAGAACCTCTTAGAAATTTCTCGGCATTTGTGTATTCACCAGCTTCAATATAGGTATAGCCAATATTATTTAAAATACTTACTATAGTCTTTGGGTCTCTCTGAGTTTGACTTAAGGCCATGGCTTCAGAAAAACTGGTCAAAGCTTTGTTGTAATCTTTTAGTTTAAGATAAACACTAGCCTTGTTTCCCTTAATTGCTATTATAGAAGTGGTGTCTGTACCTTTAGAGAATAAACTATCGGTAGCAATTATATAGTTTAAGGCCTTATCATAATCCTTAAGTTGAAAATGAAGTTTAAAAAGTTGATTATAAGCTTTGCCCTCTATTCGTTTGTCATTAATTAATTGCGCCAAACTCAGTGCTTTTAAGGCATACATTTGAGATGTTTCAACATCACCCATGTGTAAAGTAGCTCCACTTAGGGTAATTAAACTTCTACCCTCATTGTACGTATCATTTAAATCAACAAATAAATCATTACACTTTAAATGTGTGGTTAAGGCTTCTTGATATTTATCGTTAAGGTATAATGCTTCCCCTTTATTGAATAACAACATGGCTCTTTCTAAGGTTGTTAATTGCGTAGTATTTTGTAATAAACTATCTAGTTTTAAGATTGATTGTTCAGGTTGTTTTTGAATTAAACTATCAATAGCTATTAAGCTATTTTCTATGCTAGGGCGTATTGTATCTGCTTTGGTACAAGCAAAAAGTGACAGTATTATAAAAGCATAACAACCTAATCGTCTTAGGCTCATGTATATTGCAGTCATATAGGTTGATCAGGGCGTGGTTTGAGTATGCTAAAATAAGAAATCATCTATGTTTAGCAGCAGAATTTAACTTAAACCAATAATTGTTCTTCAACTACTTTTATCTGGTTTTTAAGTGAAATATTAAATAGATATATAACACAATAGAAATACCGTTTAGGTTTTAGAACCTTATATACAAGAACTTGCTATAAAGTATTAATCAAACAAATAAAATTACAACCATATCTGAACATTTTAAATTTTAACCAGATACGAGAATAAACTTGTAATTTCACTTTAAAAATACGACTAGCTAATTAGCGAATGAAAAATACCAAATTCTATACTGAGCTTAAAAAGTCGAAGAAACCTTTAGTGGAATTGCTATCGAATGAATCTAACTTTTTAGATGTGCCCCAAACTTGGCACGTTGTCGTAGTAGATATTCAAAACTCTACGCAAGCCGTGGTAGATGGTAATCATCATCAAGTAAATTTAACGGCAACCGGTAGTATTATTTCGGTACTGAATACAGTACGCAAATTAAAAAAGAATATAGAGATTCCGTATTTTTTTGGTGGTGATGGCGCCACCTTCCTTATACCGTACAGCTTAAAAGATAAAGTGATAGCCGTACTTGACAATTACAGTTTACATATTAAAAGAAAGACCAATTTAGTATTAAGAGTAGGTCATGTTCCTGTAAAAAATCTGTTATCCGACCAATGTCATCTTAAGATTGCAAAACTCCAATTAACACAACGCTTAACTATCCCCATTATATTAGGCAATGGCTTACACAAAGCTGAAGAAATCATTAAATCTAATTTTAAGGAACTACCACATTCAACTTTCAATAAAAGCCTATTGAATTTAGAAGGGATGGAATGTAGATGGGAAGAAGTGAATCCTGACCAAAATCAAGCAAAAGTGGTGTGCTTGCTGTTAGATGCCGTAGAGGAAAAAGCACAACGAGAAGTTTATAAAGAGGTGTTATCTAAAATGGATGAAATTTTCGGAACCTTTAATGATCGGCAACCCATAAAAAGCGAACGCCTAAAACTAGATGTCAGCTTGTATAAAATATGGGAAGAAATGAAGGTAAGTCTCGCGGATAAAAGTTGGTCGTACTTTTTAAAAAATTGGATCAAAACCAATATTGGTCGTGCATACTTTAGTCTTTCTAAAAGCGGCAAGCAGTATTTAAAGCAAATTGGTCAATTATCCCACTCATTTATGTTAGATGGTATGATAAATACTATTTTTACCGCAGAGCAAGATAAAATAGATCACTTTATTAGCTTTCTTGATGAATTAGAGGCAGAACATAAAATAATATACGGCATTCATGTAACGCACGCCTCAGTAATGTCATGCTACGTATTGGACATGAAAACCAGCCACTCCCATTTTGTGGACGGAACCGAAGGCGGATACACCTCTGCAGCGAAAATGCTGAAAGTCAAGAAAAAGACAAAATCCCATTAAATTCTTATCCAAAAAATCTTTGGGCAATAGCATCATTATTTTATTAGGTCAATTAATAAAATGTTAGAGCAAATCTATATCTGACTGTGTGGCTACCTTGCTATCATTAGTAATAATTAATATTATAAAGATGATCACAGAAGATAAAAGCATTCACAAAACAAAAAGCACTGGCGGGTTAGAAAATGATACTCCTCAGAACAAAGGTATCTCTCAAAGCAAAAATGTAAAAGAAGCCATAGGAAAACCAGTTAATAATGGCGGAGTAGCTACAACAAAAAACGATTTACATTTAGAAAAGCAGTGGTTGGCAGTGAAAGATGAATACTTGGCCAACTTTCCGGAAACCGAAGATATTGACACCAACGTAGAGCAAGATAGCTTAGAATCCATAATTAGCAATATTGCTAAAAAAAGGCAAAAATCTGAACAAGAGATTCATGATGAAATTATGAATTGGTCAGTAAACAAATAGATATGAAAAAAATCATATATTTTTTAGTTGCAGCATTGGTCATAAGTTGGGTATTAGGCTTTGTCGTATTCAAAGTTATGGGTGCACTTATTCATTTACTATTGTTACTAGCCGTAGTATTATTAATATATAATTGGTTAAGCAACAAGACAAGTACTTAAAAAGTTAAGTCCCTTGTATTGTAATAACTTTTTACTGTAGTAAGTATCAAGCACCACATCTTATTACTAGTTTTGCTTTTTTAAACAAAAAGCATGATTTCAGTAGATAACCTAGCCGTAGAATTCAGTGGCACTACCCTATTCAGTGACGTTTCCTTTGTCATAAACCCTACCGATAAAATTGCTCTAATGGGTAAAAACGGAGCCGGTAAGTCTACCATGATGAAGATTATTGCAGGTGAACAGAAGGGCACACGTGGTAATGTTCGCGTACCAAAAGATGCTGTTATCGCCTATTTACCACAACATCTACTTACAGAAGACAATTGTACCGTTTTTGAGGAAGCTGCTAAAGCATTTAAGCATGTTTTCAGTATGCGCGATGAAATGGACAAGCTTAATAAAGAACTAGAGACCAGAACAGATTACGAAAGTGATGCCTATATGAGCATTATTGAGAAGGTTTCTGATCTAGGCGAAAAATACTATGCTTTAGACGAAGTCAATTACGATGCAGAAGTAGAAAAAGCGTTAAAGGGATTAGGATTTAAACAAGAAGATTTCACTAGACAAACCAATGAGTTTAGTGGTGGTTGGCGTATGCGTATAGAATTGGCTAAAATTCTATTGCAAAAGCCGGATCTTATTCTCTTAGATGAGCCTACTAATCATATAGATATAGAATCTGTAATTTGGCTAGAAGATTTTTTATTAAATAAAGCCAATGCTGTTATGGTGATTTCTCACGATAGGGCTTTTATCGACAACATTACCAACCGTACCATTGAAGTAACCATGGGGCGGATTTACGATTATAAAGCAAACTATTCTCACTATTTACAATTACGGGAAGACCGTAGATCGCATCAAATAAAAGCTTACCAAGAACAACAAAAGTTCATTGCCGATAACATGGCTTTCATAGAGCGATTTAAAGGCACATACTCCAAAACCAATCAAGTGACTTCTAGGGAACGTATGCTTGAAAAGTTAGAGATAATTGAAATTGATGAAATAGATACTTCGTCATTAAAACTTCGCTTCCCTCCCGCTCCACGTTCGGGAGATTATCCTGTTACTGTAAAAGATGTTTCAAAATCTTATGATGACCATATTGTTTTTAAAGATGCCAATATGTCTATTGCGAGAGGTGAAAAAGTATCTTTTGTGGGTAGAAACGGTGAGGGTAAATCTACAATGATAAAAGCCATATTGGGTGAAATTCCTGTAGAGGGAACATGTCACTTAGGTCATAATGTGAAAGTAGGCTACTTTGCCCAGAATCAAGCCTCACTGTTGGACCCGGACTTAACCATTTTTCAAACGGTTGATGAAGTTGCCTTTGGGGATATTCGAAATCAGATTAAAAATATTTTAGGTCGCTTTATGTTTAGTGGTGACGATATTGATAAAAAAGTAAGTATGCTTTCTGGTGGAGAAAAAACCCGATTAGCGATGGTGAAATTATTATTAGAGCCGGTTAACCTTTTAATATTAGATGAGCCTACCAACCACTTAGATTTGAAATCTAAAGACGTATTAAAAGAAGCATTATCCACCTATGATGGTACACTTATTCTTGTATCTCACGATCGAGATTTTCTACAAGGCTTATCGCAAAAGGTATTTGAATTTAAAGAGCAACGCGTTATAGAGCATTTTGAAACTATTGATGCTTTCTTAGAGCGAAATAGAATAAAAAGCATTGCCGAAATCAATTTGATGAAGTAAAAATCTTTTTCTCTTTTTTATTTTTTAAATTACAAGTATAAAAGATATATGTGTAATTGTACACATACACAATTGTTGTACCTCATTAGAGCAAAATTTAAAAATTAATATGCAACCTGAACAGATTTTTTTGATAGTATGGCTCATTTTTGCTGTAACTATAATCTCTATATTTCTTGTAAACGGAAAAAAATCAATAAAGAAATTTCCTAAGTTAAATGAATCTAATTTCAAGTACGTTGAAAATTCCGTTTCAGGTTATTCAACTCAATCCTTTAAAACAAAAATGGGAGGTGCAAGAAATGTTTTGCAAATCAGGATTACTCAAGACGAATTATGGTTGAAAACCAACACTTTTATGGCTTGGATTGCTGAACAGTTTGACTTGCTCCATATAATTCCAATCAAATCAATAAAGTCCGTTAAAACTGACGGGAAGAAAATTAATCTCGAATTTCAAAAGAATGGACAGACGAAAAAGATTGTTCTTATTAGCAAAAGAAAAGACGAATTAATTCAATTATTAAACATCGAGATGGACAAAATTATGACTGTGTAAAAAACAAGGTACAACACGGTGTATAAAACATAGCTAATAAGTGCTTAACCGAAAGGTTTGTGTTTTATTTGCTGAGACCGCCAAGTTTTTAATTTGGCTTTAAAACTGAGAAGTTAAATCAAAATATAAAAAATTGGCTCGGTGTTAAACCCAAAATGTAGTATCTTTTTACACGCTACGATTTCATACACGAGACGTTGTGCATAATTTGAGGAACCCTAAAAAACACTACAATTTTAAAGACAAACAGATGAATAAAATTGAAACAAGATTAACTGAATTAGGAATTCAATTACCAGAGGTTTCAAAACCTGTTGCGAATTATATTCCTGCTAAAAGGACTGGGAATCTGATTTATGTAGCAGGTCAAATTCCAGTGGAAAACGGAATCATAAAAAAAGGAAAACTTGGAGAGGATTTGAATTTAGAAGAAAGTAAATATGCGACTAAACTATGTGCAATAGGTTGTTTAGCTGCAATTAAAACCATATGCTCACTTGACAAAGTAACTAGTATTGTTGCAATGCACGGATTAGTGAATTCTACTTCGGAAAATACTGAACAAGCTGATGCTATGAATGGCGCTTCTGATTTTGTTGTTGACGTATTCGGAGAAATCGGAAAACATACTCGAACAGCAGTTGGAGTTAGTGTACCTCACAATATTGCAGCTTCAGTTTATATGGTAGCCGAAATTAAAGAATAAAAACTATGCACAACACCGTGTATAGCTCATTGCGGCTGAATTCCTAATCGGAATTCATTGCAATATACTATCTTTCGGTTACGGCGGAAAATCATATCTGATTTTCCGCAACGAGCCATACACAAAACCGTTAGCTGTAATATGAAAAAACTTGCGATTACATTAATGGTCTTAGGTTTCAATTTAGGTTTTAGCCAAGCTGAATTACCTTTTTTCGAACAAATCGCGTTTGATTTTTACAAAGACACTATAATTCAAAAATATCCGTCCGAAAAGAAAATTCGGATTCCAAAATATGCGGTGGACTTGCATCCTCATTATTACAGATTTCAAGTGGACGAATGTCTTACTGGAGAATTTCTTGATGAGAAAACGAATTTGCAGATTTTAAGCTCTTATGCAGAAAAAGAAACGGACTTCGATTTTTACACCCAGTTAATGAACTACAACGGAATCAATAAAAAACAATTCCGAATTAAAAACTCAAAAACTGAAAGCTACCCATACTTACGGATTTCAATGCCTTATCATAAAAAAACCGAGGTCGATAAGTATATCGTTAATATTGCTGAATACCATAAAAAATGGAGTATTGAATACTTTCTATTAGTAGATAAAAATGGGAACGTAATAAATTGGTGCCGAGATAAGAACATAGTAATAACACAATATCACGGATAAAAAATACTACAGCTAACAATGCCTAAACGTAATGCGGACTTTAGGGCTAAATCAAAAGGTCTGTGTATATTTATGAAGTCGCTAAATCTTATGGATTTAGCTTTGGACAAGAAAAAATAAATCTAAACAATAAGCTTTAGCTTCGTGCGCAGACGGAAACGAAAGGTTTCCTTGCCTCCGCACTACGCTTAGGTACTGTGTTGAAAAACAAGTTTTTTCTTTAATAATTTAGGAAACAGGTTGATTTATCAAACTGTTATCCCGCGCAGCAAGAGCTTCATGCTTTTGCTGCTTTTTTATTTCATATCCCGCATCATAGTTTTCTTCGTTCTTCCATAAGGTATACATCAATATCAATAGTTTTCTCTGCACCGCTACAAGTGCCACCAACGGCTTTGCCTTGTTCGGCTTTAGTCTATTATAGAACTGTTTCAATGTCGGGTTACAGCGTACACAGGTCATCGAGGGCATGTGCAGTACCGCCCTTATATGGCTGTTCCCTTTTTTACTGATCCGGGTCTTTCCCTTGAAGTTTCCCGATTCCCGTAATACTACATCATAACCGGCATAGCTCGCCAACTGCTTGGCATTGACTATAGATTCGAAGCCTAACGTTTCTCCGATTACCGTAGCCGCAGATATAAAGGATATACCTGGGATGCTTGTTAAATAATCGAGCTTCCTTTTCAATACTTCATTTTTAGAGATCAGAAGTTGCATATCTTCTTCGACCGCCGCTATCTGGGTATTCAGAAGCTTTAATCTGATCTTGTGCCTTTTCAATGCCCTCGCATTGTTATGTACGCTCGATGCGATAGCTCCTTGTCGATTGGTCTCCATCGTTCTATCGTTCAACAATGAACTACGTTCCCTGCTCAGTCCTTTTAGCTCCTGCAATTCCTCACTGGGCGGGTGCCATAGTCGAATGTTCCTTTCCAGACCTAACATACTTAGCATTCTACTGTCGAGTGCATCCGTTTTGGAACGTTGGTCCAAACTCTGCGCATAGCGCTTTACACGACCCGATTGCATTACACAAACGCTATAGCCCTGCTCGTACAGAAAATGCGCAATACCTTGATGGTAAACGCCCGTGGCTTCCATCACCACCAACAATTCCACATCGAGATCGACAGATGCCTTCAGCCATTTCAAGAGTACCTTATAACCCATTATATCATTGGATACATCGGGATGGGACTCAAATTCTTTAACTAAATTTTCATTTAGGGAACCTAGTGATAATGATAAGTTCAATTTTGAAACATCGATGCCCAGACTCTGTTTTAAACGCTTTTCCATTTCTTCGGTTTTTAAGCTGTAATTCTCTTTATCATCTTTGCTCGCACTTGATTCGATCTCTATCCAAAGGACCTAGGTACTGTTCAGATTCCAAGAAAATTATAGAAGGGCGGGATTTCTAAGAAACGATATCACCCTAAAGTGTATCTAGCCGAGAACTCTCTGTCCCTCCTATTTTAGCTTTTGTTAGTATCCAAGCTACTACTTTTATAAAAGTAGTAGCTAAAAGAGTAGTTAATCTATGCAACGATATCAATAAAATTGTATCTAGCTAAACCCCTAAATCTCTCTCCTTTATTGTCTCTTTGATTTATATAATTATAGTATCTTCAAACTAAGAACCAAACATACGAGCCGAGACGTTCCAAGAAAATTATAAAATGGCGGGATTTCTAAGAAACGATATCACCCTAAAGTGTATCTAGCCGAGACCTCTCTTTCCCTTCTAATTTTAGCTATTGTTCAATATCTAAGCTACTACTTTTATAAAAGTAGTAGCTAAAGAAGAATTGTTCATCTATGAAACGACATCATTGAAAATGTATCTAGCTCAACCGCTTAATCAACCTCCTTTATTTATATAATTATAGTATCTTCAAACTAAGAACCAAACATACGAGCCGAGACGTTACCCACAATACAAAAAAATCGAGAATGATAAGAAAATTAGGAATTATAACATTAATTTTTGCGACTATTTTGACAAGTTGTAATACGGATAAATCGAAATCTAAAGTTGAAAATCCAGAGTTCACGAAAACCGAACAACAAACTGATACGCTGACAAAACACCTAAAACCTTTTAATCCCGAATTGCCAACAATCGGACTTTTGATGTATAACGGAGTTTTACAAAGCGAAGTAATTGCGACCTCTGATGTTTTCGCAAAACCGACCGAAGATGGAAAACAGCTATTTAACGTTATTTCAATTGCTGAAACTGAAAGTCAAATAACAACCGAAGAAGGAATGCATTTCGTGCCTGACTATACGTTTGAGAATTGTCCGAAACTTACTGCTTTATTTGTTCCAAGTGCTTATGATATGTACGCACAAGTTCACAACGAAAAAATCGTGAATTTCATAAGAGAGAAAAATAAAGAAACTGAATATGTTGTGAGCAATTGTGCAGGAGCTCAATTAATCGGAAAATCGGGAATTGCGGACGGTCATAAAATTGTGACTTGGATTGGTGGCGGAAAAGATTTGCAAAAGGAATTTCCGAATTTAAAAGTGCAAGACGACAGTTTGGTAACATTTGTTGAGGACGGAAAATTTAGCTCATCGAATGGGAATTTAGCAAGTTATATTTCTGCATTGAATTTAGTAGAAAAAATGACCAGTTTAGAACATAGAAAATTTGTAGAAAGTTATTTATATCTCGACCGACTTCAAAATTGGAACGAGTAAAGTACTGTGGGTAACAATGTATATAAAACATAGCTATTACAGGCTTTCCGAGAGGTTTGTGTGTATTTGCAAAGACAGCCAAATTTTTAAATTTGGCTTTTTGAGAAAATTAAGATAAAAAGAAAAATTTAAAAATTCGGCTCGTGTTTAATCCGAAACGATAGCGTCTTTTTACACGCTACGTTTCATATACGGAGACGTTGTAAACCATGTATATTAACGAACATACGAAGACAAAATTATGAAGAGAATTTTAGGAGCCATTTTTATTTTACTATTAATTAGTTGTAATTCGACATCGAAAAAAGAAAAAGAACTGCTCGAAAAAGAAAATGAACTGCTCGAAAAAGAAAATGAACTTTTGCAGAGAGAATTGGAATTGACAAAAAAAGAACAAAACTCTGATTCAAAAGAGATTGAAATATCTAAACCGAAAGAAGTTGAGAAAACTGATATAAAAGAAAAACAGATAAAAGAGCCTGTTAAAAAACTAAGTGGTTATACTTTTGATAATTTTCACATTTCCGAAAACCGAGTTGGAATTTTCTCAAAAGGAATGACCGTTTCTGATGTTTATAATACAATCCCGAAAGATCAGATTAAGAAAAAAGTTGGATACGGAGAATTTGCAGATGATACTTATGACGATTATGAAATTTATGACTCGAACGGAAAAAAAATATTGATTTTAACGCCAAAACAAAACGGTAATACAAACTCAAAAATCAACCGAATTTCGATTTTAGATAATAGGTTTAAAACAATCGAAAACATTGGTTTGAATTCAACTTTTGGAGATTTACAAAAATATTATTCAACAGATAAAATTTCACCTGATATGGAACACATTGTTTTAGATGTTGAACATATCAATGCTTGGTTCAGTATTAAGAAAACTGATCTTCAAGATGATTGGTGGAATGGAAAAGGAATTGATAAATCGAAAATTCCGAACACAGCAAAATTCGACGGAATTACAGTATGGTGGAAATAAGTACCGTGGCTAACACAATATATAAAAAATTGCTATTTTAAGCTTAAATAAAGGTCGTTGTTTATTTTGTTACGTCTGATTTTCCTTCGGAAAATCCTCGCACACAAAACCGCAACTTTCCATATACATAAACGTTACCCACAATTATAAAAACAGATTCTGAACATAATGAACAAATTTAATTTTGAAAATAGTATATCTAAAAATAAAAATTATCTAATAGACCTATCTCAAAATGATAATTCTGAAGATTTACAATATTTGGTAAAAAACTTTTGTGGTACCGTTGTGAAAAGCCTTGAAAAAATCCCAAACACTCAAAAGGTAATAAGACTTTTTGTAATTGGAGATTGTAAAGATTTATAACACGAAATAAGTATAGTATATATAATCAGAGAATTATCTTCAAATTATGAAAATTTAGCAACAGAAAACTTTTCTATAATTGGTCTTGGACAAGTACCAATAAATATTCATAATGCTGGTGTTTTTTACAGAAGATTTTTCGGTAACGATAATTTCTTTACCAAAATAAAATCAGAGCATGAATTCCAAAGTTTAACAGAGTCGAACAAGGAATCAATGGCTTTAAGAAAAGGAATCTATTTAAGCAGAGTGACTAAACAAATAAAAGGTGAAAAGGAATCACTAAATTTTCACTTATTAAGGTGTTCAAGTAATTTAACTGGTCCAACGGATAATTTTAGAACAACTGATAATCTAATTATTGATTCATTAAACGAAGCTATTAAGTTTGATTTCGAGAAAAAGACAAAATTAAATCATGTTCTAGCACAAATTTATTTAAACAAAAAAAATGATTCAAACTCAAAAGAAGTAAAAGCAAAAATTAGCGCTCATTCAGATAAAACAAAAGACATGTCAAAAGAAGGACTAATTACTTTTTGTACCTTTTACGACAAAACTAATTTTGAGCATTTATCACCTTCAAAAACAGATGAATTTGACTGGATTTATAAAAAATCAAGCGGATTAACACGACTTCTTTTTAAGTTAAAAAATACAATAACTGATGAAACTTTAGTAAAGGAATTTAGCGTAACCTTATATCCAAATTCAGTTTTTTCAATTCCACTTTCTACAAATAGACTTTATACACATGAAATAAGACCTTCGGTTTTAAATATTGATAAAATTCCAATTAGAATGGGATATGTAATTCGTTGTTCAAGTCTAGAAGCTATATATGAGGATAGTAAAATTTTTATAAAAGAAAACAAAAATTTAATTAGATTAGAGCAGATGAATGATAAGAATATGGAAGATTTAAGAGATTCTTACTACAAAGAAAATAAAACTGAAAAGAACGTAGAATATGGAAAAATTCATTTCAGTATGAATTCTGGTGATTATAAAAAACCTATTTATTAAACTATACTTATTCAGATTAAAAATGGATGAAAATGAATTTATAAAAATAACGCTGTCGTTTGAACATAATCTCTTTCATGAATTATCCAATAGTGTTGATTTTGAAAATGTTGGAAAAGGAAGACTTGGAAATCATCTAGTAAAAACTAGTGATGATGGTATTCCTATAGTTAGAACAACAACTCAATATAATATTCCAGCACATGATTTCTCTTCAATACATAATATAATTGCAAATCGTATAAATGATAAACTGGACAAGTTACCTTCTATTAATTTCAATAACGCCTTAATAGAAATTTATGATTCGAGTTATACTAAAATGAAATACCACTCTGACCAATGTTTAGACCTAGCCGACAACTCATATATAGGTCTTTTTTCTTGCTATGAAAACCAAAGTGAATTAACGGAACAAAGTATTAGAAAATTAAAAGTTAAAGACAAAACGACTGATGAAGAGTTTGAAGTTTCATTAACACATAATTCCTTTATTTTATTTTCACTATCCGCTAATTCAAAGTTTTTTCATAAAATTATCTTAGAGCAAGTCCCCAAACAAAAACCTTTAAAGTCTGAAAACAAATGGCTTGGTATAACTTTTAGAGAATCTAAAACATTAATTAAATTTAAAGACAACCTCCCCTATTTCACTAATGGTGAATTATTAGAGTTAGCGAATGATGAACAAAAAAAAGTATATTTTAGATTAAGAGGAGAAGAAAACAGAAGTATAGATTTTATTTACCCTAAGATAAATTTCACTCTAAGTAAAGCAGATACAATTATTCCAAAAAAAGAAGGACAAATATGATTATTGCTTTTGATACTTATTACTACGATAATAAAGCAAAAACTATTGGTGTTGGCTTTAATAAATGGGAAGATGATAAGCCTATTGAGATTTATAGTGAAATAATTGAAGGAATAGCGGAATATGAACCAGGTTCATTCTATAAAAGAGAAATGCCATGTATCTTAAGTTTGTTGCAAAAAATCAACTTAATTGAGGTTGAATTAATTATTGTTGATGGCTATGTTATACTAGACGATAATGGGAAATATGGTTTAGGGGGACATTTGTATGAAAAGTTAAGTGAAAAAATTCCGATTATTGGAGTAGCAAAATCAGGTTATAACTCAAATAAGCTAAATTCTAAAGCACTTTTGAGAGGAGAAAGTAAAAAACCTCTTTATGTATCAGTAATTGGGATTGAACTAGATTTAGCCTATGAATATATAAAATCAATGCATGGTAATTACAGAATACCTACTTTGCTCCAAATAATGGATACAAAAACAAAAGAAAAAGTGGGTAATCGAGTAGACGGCTCCGCCCCTAATTAGGAACGGAGTTCGCCTCTCACACCACCGTACGTACGGGTCTCGTATACGGCGGTTCGTAAATCATAAAACCAAGGCTCTTTTCACCCTTGGCACTATCTTCTAATTTAGACATAGGCTAAACATCTGCTCCTATGCGAATTTTGAAGAGAATAGTAAGCTTCCCCCCTAATAGGACACCGTTAATATTAAAGTTTTAATGCAATTTAAATTTTAATAAACCTTCTTAAACGCAGCCTATGTTTAATCTGTATTTATAAAAGAATGAATATCTTCACTTATACTCTACAATTAACCTAAGTAATGTAAGTATATAAAAAACAACTCTAGATGAATAAAAAACACGCATTTACAAACAAAGAGTTAAATAAAATATTCAACATTGAAATTTTAGGCTTAAGGGTTATATATGAATCTGGTAAAATAGATAAGCCTAGGGTTTACGAGAAAGATTTTAAAACAGAAGAGGACGCCTTAAAATTCTTTTATAAAAAGGAATGGGAAATGCTAAAAAAAGGTTTTGTTCTAAGTAATGAAGACGCAAAATTTGGAGAACCTAAATTGCACTACTTTACAAGTAGCGGATATTCTGGATGCTTATCTTTTTCTAACACAACAGAAGGTTTATTTGTCTACCAACAAGGATCTTATGAAGACCCAAATAACCAATATGATTTTATAGTTAATATTGACGAACTAGGTAATTTAAAGCATAAAATAAAACTACCAGATGTTTTACCTTGGGACATTCAGTTTAATTCTACAAACAAGTCTTTATTACTAAAATTAGACCATCACATTTATACTTACAACTTAGAGAGTAAACATTTTAAAAAAATTGCAGATAGGGAAAATGGTATGTGGGCCAGTTTTATATCAATTGCCAATAATTCATACAGCTACGGAACAAATGAAAAATTAGTTGTAAAAGATTTTAAGGATAATATTTTATTTGAACAAGATTACGAAGTAGAAATAATTAAGGGGAGTATTGCCTTTTGTGCAGCCTTATCAAAAACATCAAATATACTTGCTGTACATACAAAACATGGAGAAATTGAACTTTATGACATTACTACAAAAAAACATTTGAAAACGATTAAAGGAGATTTTAAAAGTATTGACAAAATGATGTTTGCAGAATTAGACAAGACCCTTATTCTTAAACAAGAATACCACCAACCTCTATTGTATATTGACATTGAAAAAAATGAACAGTTAGATTATCCTGCATTGGATGTTCAGGCTTATTTTAAGGGTGTAGTCAATTTTTGTTTAAATAAAGAAGAATCTAAATTAGTTTTATCACAAGGGAATACTGTACATGTGTATGATTTTTTAAATAAAACATTTATAGATAGTTTTAAAATAGAACATTCGGTGAAATCAGCAAGTATTCAATTTATCAATGAAGACTTGGGTGTAAGAACTGACTATGGCTGTTTTAGCCTATACAAAGTTTAAATGCTAATCATAATATGAATCACCAATATAGTTCTAATAAGTAATTTCCTAAATACGATTATACGATTAAATGAAAACAACTAAAGAGCATATTATTGGCTCCATATTCTGTATTCCTCTATTTATGCCAAAAGATGATTGGAAACTGAAAGTGAAACTAACAAACGAAGATTTGTCAAAAAATTTTGTGTTTGGAAGGGTTATAGAAACAAGTTCATCTGTTTTAGTTGAAATATTCAATTACGTTGGTTGCGCAACTTCAGATATAAATGACATAATAAATTCCGGTATTATGTTTTCACCTATCCAAATATTTTGGGACGGTATCTTAAAAAAGAGGTGGCGAATAATTGATCAACCAACAAACTATGACAAGTATAAAGATTCTAATTATAAAAACTTAAAAATGGTTTTTGGTATGGATGAAGATTTTAGATTAAGAGATTTAAGTACTAAGACAGAAACCCCAATTTCAAGCGAAGAGTCTGATAAATATGAGTTTTCAGTGGTTTGGTTTCCTATAGATTTAGAGGACAGAATTATAGCGCATTTAGAAGAAATGTGAATTCATTAAAAAGTTATTTCTATACTGAAAAATCACCTACCTAAACTTACACTTATTATATTCGAATTTAAAGAAGTATAAATATACAAATGGAAGAACAGAAATTAAAGGTAACAGAACTTGAAAAAGATTTGGTTGATGCCATAAATGAAAAAGAACAAGAATGTAATGAATTGTTTGTGACAACAAAACCAGAGACCCCAAAAGAAAAAGTTCAATGGATCCGAGAATATGTGGACAAGCTTTTATTAAAAGAGCATTCAGAAGAAGACCTAAGAGAATATGCTTTAAAATTAGGAGCCCTATGGGGCAAAATGGTGGTTGAAGAGTACAACTGGAAATGGAAGTATATTGATTTCGGAAATGATGTTGAGGGCATATATATTGTTTCACCCAAAAATTATTATTGCTGTCCTCCTTTATTCTTTTTGACAAAAATTTTATTAAATGAAAATGAAGGTTTTGACGGAAGTAATGACAATACGGTTATGCTATTATTTAATATGATGAATGGTATTGAAAATAAAAAACCAAAGAAAAATTATCAGATTTTAACCTAACCACTGTAAAACCTTAATAAAACAATATGATTTAATCTTACAAGAAAAGTATGGCAGTGTCATTAACAAATCAGGCATATAAAGTATAAACACTGCACTCCAAGTAGGTTAATCTATATTTTTAAACGTATAGAATATAGATAGGATAATCGGTTACGAAATAGTTGCCAAAAGACTGATAACTGCATTAATCACTACCTCTCAAGTTAAAAAAAATTGAAATATTTTTTTACGAAAACAATATCAAATACCCACTTTAGCACAATACATAAATGCACTATAAAAAATTGTTTAAATTCACCCTACACAAAACTTCGAATTCACTTTAAATTATCTTTTTGCTTAAAATATTCCAAAAGAAACCAATAATTGCAGTACTTGGCAAAGAATCGGGTATGTTGGCTCAACTTAGTAAAGAAGTAACAAAGGGAGATTACAAATGGAAAACATTCGATAGTGTAGAACTAGCAACTAGCAGTAATTCTGTATTGATTATAGAGTTTTTGAATACAACTACATATCATTTCCCAGAAACACCTAAAACATACTCCCTCTTTTCAGAATTCGACGTTATCCCCTATAGTGACAATGCTTATGGCAAGCTCTTATTCAATTTAAGCTTGTCAAAAAAAATAGAAAAAACCAGCTATATTTCTACTACAGTTAATGAACTACTAAAAGCATATTTACAAAATATTGAGCAAATTGATTTCATAACTACTAAAGCTACTTTAGAGTTACTTTGTTATCTGCCTTATACTGCAACAAGCCAAAATGAAGTGGAGCAATATATAAGTGAAATAAATTCATATTATCTTAATGCTATTGCTCAATATGACAGACCTCAATATAAACAACTGCTTATTTGGGAATTAGAATTGTTTAAAAACACATTCGAAGAAAATAATGAAGAATTTATAGACCGAATAACACTACTACTAGATTTCATTGATAGAACTAAACAACCATTTGAATTTGCTTATATAAAGTACTACCAAAGCAAACTAATACAAGAAAGTATTGAAGGTGAAACCGATGCTTCTCTTTTTGAAAAACAAATAATAGCTTTTCAAGAAATTAAATCATTAATTGATAAAGACAAGTATAAAGAGTTCTTTGCCGATGTTTTATATGATATAGGAAATACCTATACCGAGTTGTTAAACAGAAATTACCTTATATCAACTATTGATAAGGGCATTGATGTTTTTGAAGAATTAATATCCTTCCTTGACAAATCTAAAAATTACAAAAAATGGCTACATACCCATAATGCATATGCAAATGCTTATTTTCTAAAGTCTACCCTTATAGATGATATAACACATGCAAAAAGAGCATTAAAGCTATACACAAAACTAAAACATGAGTTTAATGCAAAAAAATCTGCTTGGGATTATGCCATGTATCAACAGAACTGTGCTGCCGCAGCAATTCATCTTGCAAAACTGGCAGACAAGGATTCTGCTTTAAAATTAATTCCATTAGCGCTTGAATTATGCCAAAATGCCCTGAAAATTTGGACTTATGAAAATCACCCTAAAGAACATGCATTCATATTATTAAATATGGGAAAAGCGCGTGCTCTAGAAGGCAAGACCAAAAAAGACGAGACTTTTTATTTATTGGCCATTGATTTAATGAAACGAGTTATAAAAATTAATACTGAAGAAGGTATACACAATGAGCTATCTAAAAATTATAGAATACTAAGTATCTATTATTATGAAGCTGCAGAACTTCTTCACAATTTAGAAAACTATCAAAAAAGCGTAAAGTATATAAAAGTATCTGTAGATTTATTAAAGAACAGTACTGAGGTGCGTAGTGCTTATTCTGCATATTACTTCGCACATTATTCTGATAAACTAGCTACTATCACTAAAAAAGAAGAAGACTATATAGAAGCTGTTAAAGCTGCAGAAGCATATATATCATTAAAAAATTCAGATACTGAAGTTAAACGTTATTATTATACAGAAATAAGGCATTTATATTTATTATCCATGCTTACTACAATCTCTAAAGATCCAGAGTGGAAACAAGCCTATTTAAGGTTATGTAAAAAATTAGAGAAAATAGAGTTTAAAGATGTGGAAGATGAAATTAAAACAACGTATCACAAAATGATTAGTGATATTATTAACTTTAATTAGAAGTACAATTTAATAAAGATTTTAATTTATAATAAGCCTAAGTTGAAAATGAAAAAATATAAAATAATGGTATTTATAATTATTGCACTCCTATTTTTCTTTCAACAATGCACTAGTATTAATTTAATACCCAATTTGGTTTCCAATAAGAACAACTACCAGTATTTGAGTTCAGGTGTCAGTTCTAAAAATTACCTAATCGACGCAGTTACAGATAAAACCTACTTATACATTACTTATGATACCATCAACAAATATTTTATTGTAGATGATTCATATCAGCAAATAAAAATAAGTACGGAAGGCGACATTCTTTTTAGAATAACAGACTCAAAAGCAGAAATGCCTTATAAGACCCATTATGTATTTACAGATAATGCTGTCTATGACTTTTCACAAAACGTCATAAAACCACAATCCTTCTTTCAAACTATAAATCCTGATAAAAAAAAATTAGAAAAAAAATGGATTACAATTTTTGAAGAATATTACAATAAATCATCTACTGTCATTTATGGCAATAATGACATTGTTTATTTCCATACCAATGAAGGTTGGGTAACATTACATCTTTCAGAAAACAAATATTTTGGCGGGGACAATACCAGTGAACGAACTTTCGAAAGTTATCCTGCAAAGTATAGTAAATTGATTTTTCTAAAAGACACAAAATCTAATACCTATTCTGACTGGATGTCACATTCTGGCTCTAGTACAGATAGAAAATACAATAATGATTTAGATTATTCCGCCTTTCCTGAAAACAAGTTTACATACCAAAACAACAAGATTGAAAAAATTGAATTTTCAAAAACAAAATCAGCTGAAACATATACCTATACCCCTATAATAGCTCAGTTTTTAGGTGTTGGTTATTATAAATTACATAAAGGAAATGAGTATGTGAGATTTAAAGAAGATGCTGCTAAATATCCATTTTGGTTTTTTCAATCAGACGCATATTTAAATAACTATACACTTCCTGAACAGTTTAGAGCAGAAACAGAAGTGTCTTTTATACGGTATTCATATCCCTCAAATGCAAACAAAAGTAAAAGTCAAGGACTTTATATAGTTAAGAAAAAATGACAATATAGTAGCATGTAGAAATTTAATTTAGTGTATGAAAACATAAAAAAACCTAAACACAGATTAAAATGAATAAAGAACTATTTTGGACCATCATTGAAGATGTAAAGGAAAAATCAAATTCAGATAATGAACAACTTACTATAAACTTCAATAAAAGACTTTCGGTTTTATCAATTGAAGAATTACTGCATTTTCAATTTATTTATGAGTTATATGAAATTGCCATTATTTCAGTACCAAGTAATTTAATTTGGACGGCACAATTTTTAATCAATGAAGGTTCTTACACAAACACCTACAATTTTACAGGTTGGCTCATAATACAGGGCAAAAAAGTTTATCTAGACGCCTTGGCCAATGCAGACACATTAGCACAAATTAATACCCCAAAAAATAATTGCGAGTATACCGAATTAAGGCTGTTAGCTGCAAAGCTATATAAAGAAAAAACAGGAATTAAAAAGAAGGCATTTCAAAAAGTGGAAAGTGATTTCTGGAATAAACCTGAAACAGAAAAAGAACAGGCTGAAATAAAAAGTGAAATTGTTTTAAGCGATATAAAAAGAGATAGAAATTGGAAAATTCCAGATTTAGAAGACGTGTTACCAAATTTATTTAAAAAAGTAAAAATTAATGTCTAAGGTAGTCTTGGATATTTACTAATATAGCGAGTAATACATTTCACTAATCTTTAGATATTATAGCTTCCTAATAATGCCCTAAAACTTTAGTATTCCTTTGCAAGAAAGCATGTTTTCCTTTAAGATGTCTAGCCAAAATAACTGGCTTAATTGTTGTGGATTAAACGAATAAGTAATTATTACATCTAACTAATCTATTAAACCATTAAAAAATGAAAAATTTCTATTTTACTTTCTTAGCTCTTTTCTCTCTATCGTTTACGATACATTCTCAAACAGAAGATACCCTAGTAGATATTGGTGGCTATAACATGCATTTCAATATTATGAAAGGAGAAGGAACTCCTATTCTTTTTGAAGCTGGTGGCGGTGATAACAGTTCTGTTTGGGCACCTATTTTAGAAAGGATACATAAAGTTACCGGTACAACACTAATTACCTATGACAGATCTGGTTTTGGGCAAAGTGAATTAAATCCGAAATTGAAGAACGATTCAGATTTCGATATTGAAAACGGAATAAAGGAATTAGAAACCGGACTTGCAAAATTAGGATACGATGATGATATTATTTTGGTTTCACATTCCTATGGTGGTCTCTATAATCTATTATACGCGAATAAACATCCTAAGAAAGTAAAATCGATTGTTTTAATAGATGCTACGCTCAGTGATTTTTGGAATGATGATTTCTTAGCTATGAGAGATATGTTTGTTGACATAAATACCATACCAAAGGGTACCGGCGATTATTACCTGAATTATAATTACAATGAAATTATGCGTTCATTACGAAACACACAGTTTCCTGAAAATATTCCTGTTACAAATATTTTTCCAGATAAATCTGCCCCAGTATATCCAGAAGAATATTCAAATAGATGGAAAAAAGTTCATGTAGATTTAGGTAATAATAACAACAATGTAACCAACATTATAGCTGAAAGCAGTGGTCATGCTATTTTTTATGATAATCCTGGTTTAGTAATCAACGTCATTGTTAAAGCCTATGTAAAAACATTAGATGAAAACCAACAAAATGTAGTCTTACAAAAGGCTTTGGACAATGCAATTGACCTATCAATCAAAACTAAGGTCCATAATCGTTCAGAACACGATTTAAATACATTGGGTTACTCCTTTTTACAAACCCAAGAATTGGACAAAGCGCTAGACGTATTTAAAACAACCACCATATTATTTCCAGAAAGTGCCAATGCTTATGATAGTTATGGTGAAGCTTTACTCATGTCTGACAAAAAAGATGAAGCTATTGAAATGTATGAAAAATCTGTAGCCTTAGACCCTAATAATGAACACGGTAAAGAGGTACTGTTGAAATTGAAAGAAGATTAATACTTAAATAGAAATATTAAATATTACAACGCATTCATATGGGGCTATTTGATTTTTTAAAGAAGAGCGACAAAAAACAAGAACCAGTTCAATTACAATCTAAAAAAGAAGCGAACATTGCAAAGATCAAGCAGTACATTGACATACCAGAATCTATAGCAAATAAAGTAGCCCACATCGACAAAATCACCACTAATAAAGATTTAGATGTGGAGATTAGGGTTAACCAGCTCATGAAAATTTATGAATCGTTAACTGACGACCAAAAAAGAACTAGGGAAGGTAGATATGTAATTCTGCATATCGCTGAAGTATGTTTTTCTGAAAGATGGATTGAAGATGCTTTTGATAATTTCAATTTTGCTATGCAATTTAAAGATACCATCGGCAATCCGTTTTTACATCTAAGGCTAGGGCAATTAAACTATTTAGTGCAGAACAAAGATAAAATGCATGATGAGTTAAGCAGAGCACTAATTATGGCCGGAGATTCAATTTTTAAAGATGAAGACCCAAAACTTATTGAAATGGTCAAAAGCATATTAAAGGAACCTGAAGATTGTTCTTGGACAGCATACGGAGGTCAAGATTGGGCAATAACCAAATAGTAACTTACCTCTACCCTATTAATTACTTGCCATTTAAGTTTTTAAAGTTTATAAATACACCAGATGATTTTTGATGCTATAGTTAGTTTCTTCGTTGACGTAATTTTTGAGGGAATTCTACATAAATTTTGGAACTTTTTGGGCAGTACATTAAACCGAGTACATAAATTCTTGTTTAAAAGAAAGAAGTAACAGATTCTAATAGAAAAATAACCATATTAAATCGGTGTTTGCAACGCATCATTAAATCTGTATTAATCAGTATGAAAGCAATAAATGAATTAATAAATATTGAAGAACCAGGCTGGGCATTAGTTACTGAATGGATAAATAATGCAACCAATAAAGTTGAAATTCTACCCAAAAACGAGAAAGAAGCAGACAATGCACTGTATCAAACTCAAGTATCAACTCGCTCCCCCATGGGAGCTATAATATATGAAACTGGCGGTCTCTTAATAGACCATGGTTGGATCAGAATTTTGGGTTCTGGTAACCAAAAGCTAGATAGAACTTTACCTAAGTTTAACAAAGGTAAAACGTTCAAAGATTACGGAGATAAACCAGCTATATTCTTAATTGCCGATGATGTAGTCGGCGGATTTTATGCCATAAACGGAGGTGCATTGGGTACTGATTTAGGTAACATCTATTATTTCGCACCTGATGCTTTAGAATGGGAGCCTATGGATATTAGATATTCTGATTTTTTATGGTGGACATTTACTGGTGATCTATCTCAATTCTACGCTAATGCACGGTGGACAGGTTGGGAAAAAGAAATATCTGAAATTAATGGAAATCAAGGTATCACATTCTATCCATTTTTGTGGACAGAACATAAGCACATTGATGATTTGACAAGAAAAATAGTGCCAATCTCTGAGATATGGTCATTTCAACAAGACACTTTAGAGAAATCATCGAAAGAAGAGTAAGTAAAAAAAAGTATACTATAATACAAAAACAAGTGGCATCGTAAAACGGACTATGAACAGTATTTAGTTCTTATCGCTCAATACTATAGGTCAAGCACCCCAGATAAAAACACAAGAGAATATAATCGATTAACGTAATACTTTAAACAGATACACTATTTTCTATAATTCTGGAAAACCCTCTGGAGCTCTTCTATTTTTCATTTTTTGTTCATATGCGTAAGCTAACTGAAACAATAAACCTTCGCTAAATGGTCTACCTAACAATTGAAAACCTGCCGGATATTTATCATAAGAGTACCCCATTGGTACGGCAATTGCAGGAAAACCTGTTGGAGGTGACAGTTTTATACTATTAGCGCCCCTCGGTCCGTTTAAATCTCCTATCAATCTTGGTGGATAAGTAAAGGTTGGATAAATCAAAGCGTCCAAATTTAAACTATCCATTACATTGGTAATATGATCTCTTAATGCTTGCCTTAGTTCTTGGTTCTTGCCCCAGTCATTATGCTCTTCTGGTATATCTACATCCGCTTGGGCGTTTTGAAGATTACTCTTCAAATAAGGATGATATTCTTTCGATTCAATAATTTCCTGTAAAGATGTATACTTAGCACTATCACCTAAACTTGCCAAATACCCATTATAATCTCTTTTTAGTTCACTAATTGCTGTACGGGCTTTATTTAATGAGTCTAAATGAGGTAACTTAACAGAATCTACCATAGTTACCCCTAAAGTTGACATATCCTTAATAGCTTTAATCATCAACCGATAAACACTAGAGTCAGATTCTTCAGGAATAAATAACTGGTGAACAACTCCTACCCTTTTGTCAACTACACTTCTACCCAAAAATGATTGGTA
Organism: Maribacter forsetii DSM 18668; assembly: GCF_000744105.1. Classification (NCBI taxonomy): domain Bacteria; kingdom Pseudomonadati; phylum Bacteroidota; class Flavobacteriia; order Flavobacteriales; family Flavobacteriaceae; genus Maribacter; species Maribacter forsetii. The sequence goes on along the minus strand of NZ_JQLH01000001.1, from coordinate 2,101,880 downwards.
GGATTCTTCTTTTACATTAATACTTTTTGCAGTTACTACATCTGTTGAATCGTAGCCGGCTATTACATCAAAAACAATTGCAACATCTTCTACCGTTCTACCCATAGGACCTCCAATATCATTTGTTAGCGCTAAAGGAACGATACCATCACGACTAGTCAAACCCATAGTAGATCTAATACCTACAAGTGCTTGGTGTGAAGAAGGACCCCTTATAGAACTACCGGTATCTGTACCAAGACCCACTACTGCAAAACTTGCCGCAATAGAAGCTGCAGTACCACCACTAGAACCTGCTGTAGTTCGTCGTGTATCATACGGATTTCTAGAATAACCAGGTAAAACTGAACTCACAGTAAAGTAACCACTGGAAGCAAATTCTGCAAGATTTGACTTTGCTAAAATAATAGCACCTGCATCTTTCATTTGTTTTACCAAAAAAGCATCATTGGGAGGATAAGAATCTTTCAAGGCTAATGTTCCGTTACTTGTGGGAAGACCTTTAACATCGTAATTATCCTTTACAATAATGGGTATTCCATGCAAAGGTCCTAAAATAACTCCTCTAGAATATAAACTGTCCAAATAAATGGCCCTTTCCATTGCTTTGGGATTAACTAGAATAACAGAGTTAATTGAAGGTCCTTTTTTATCATATGCTTCTATCCTTTTTAAATAACCTTCAACAAGATATTGAGCATTAACTTCACCCTTGTTCATTGCATCTTGAATTAATGAAATACTAGTTTCACTAAATTTAAAACCAGTAGTTTGTTTATTCTTACACCCTACAAGTAATATAAAAAGAATGGTTATAAATTTAATATGAAAATTGGTGTGCATATTTAATGAAATTATCAGATTAGTAAGGTCCACACTTTTTATGCATTTATTATACAAGTACAAGCGGGAACTAGATTCAAGATAAATGAAAATGAAAACAAGAATAAGTGCTTCTCAAAAAAAGTTTAAAGTTTTATTGATTCTTTATTTAGAATGAAATAAAAAAAATAATAATCAAAAAAGTGACACCTTATTTTCAAAAAGTCAATCGAATATGAAATAAAAATCTTGGAATAAAAAAAGCCCTAAGAATATACCTTAGGGCTTTTTGTTTGTATGAATTAGACTGTTATTTACCACCGTCCAATTTATCTTGTAAAGTTTTTAACTTATCCCAATCTCCAGAAGCAGCTAATTTAGCTTGTTTTGGCCAGCTACCTGGTTTATGCATAGTATAACGTGGTCCGGCTTCTTTTAAAATTCCTTCAAGCGTTTTTACAGAAGCTCCTGCTAATTTCTCAAAAGTACCTATCCCCTTCTCTGTTAATATAGAAGCAATTTTAGGTCCTATACCTTCAATTTTCTTTAAATCATCTTTCTTAGCCTTGGCTACAGGTTTCTTTGCTACAGGCTTTTTAACTGCAGGTTTTTTGGCAGCCGCCTTTTTAACCGGTTTCTTTTTCGCCGGTAATGCGGTTAAATCAACAACACTATTATCTATGCCTGCATACGGAGATGGAACATAAGCATCAGCAGCATGGTCATTGAACCATCCTTTGTCTTCGCTCAAGTATCTGAACTCATAACTTTTACCTGTTTCCAGTTTTATACTTTTTACATACGATCCGTTCTTTTTTTCCATTTGGTAAGAACTATCGTTGGTTTGCCAATCATTGAAGTCTCCCAACAATATCACATTCGCCTCACTTGGAGCTTCATTTGCCCCAACGGTAAACGTAACCGTAGTATGCGTACCCTTTCCTTTTGTCTCTTTTGTTAATGCCATTTTTCTGTAGTGTTTTAATTCTAGATAAAAGTTACATAGAAATTACTCATTTTCAAAAGTTTGCATTAAAATATTAGAAGATTTTAAAATATTGGATAAGATTGGTCTACTGAAGTGCCTTTTAATTAAAAAGACAACAACTAATTATTAAATCTATATTATGATTATTACTTTGCTACAAACAGAATTGGTATGAATTAGTTAAAAAAACAATTTTATTAAATTTATAAAATATAATATCGTAATATTGCAATGAAACAATTAAGTTAAAAAAATGGGATTAGCAAAGACAGAGATGTTTACCGATGAGCAGAACAAGATTTCCATGTTCGCAAAAGCCTTTGGTCACCCTGCACGTGTTGCTATATTACAACATTTGTTCAAAATAGACACTTGTATTTGTGGCGATTTAGTCAGCGAAATAGGCTTGGCACAACCTACCATATCACAACACCTTAAAGAATTGAAAAATTTAGGATTAATAAAAGGTAATGTAGAAGGTACTAGCGTTTGTTATTGTATAGATAAAGACAACTGGTCTAACATGAAAGATATTATGGCGCAATTTCTAGATCAAGATATCTCTAGCAACAGTTGCTGCTAAAAAAATTTAACCTGATTAATCGTTTTATTGCGATATAATAATATTAAGAAGCAAAAATTTAAAACATAGCATTATGAAACTATCAGAAATTAAAAATCATTTGACAAAACTGGACACTATAGCATTTGAATTACCGAATGGCGAATTGGTACCAAATCATTTTCATGTTACCGAGGTAGGTAAAATAACCAAAAATTTTATTGATTGCGGTGGTACGGTCAGAAACGAAGAAGTAGTAAATTTTCAACTTTGGAATGCCAATGATTATGATCATAGATTACACCCAGAAAAGTTGATCAATATTATTGAACTTTCTGAAAAGGTATTGAAAATAGAAGATTTGGAAATTGAGGTAGAATACCAGGGATCAACCATAGAAAAATTCGGATTAGATTTTGACGGTACCAATTTCAGACTAACCTCTAAACAAACAGATTGTTTGGCTAAAGATAATTGTGGCATTCCTGAAGAAAAGCAAAAAGTAAAACTTTCGGATATTAATAATGAACCATGTTGTGCACCTGATGGCAATTGCTGTTAACCTTTAAATAAACCAAAGAAAATGATTACTACAAAAACGAATATGTTACCAGAAATTGAGAATTTTATAAAAGAACTGAATACCGATTCTATTACTGCAGATCGTAAAGTTGTTTTAAAACCATTGGTAGATTACATTCAAGAGAAAACGAATGCTAGTGAAGAAATCAGAATAAATTTCATCTGTACCCACAACTCAAGAAGAAGTCATTTATCTCAAGTTTGGGCACAGACTATGGCAAATTATTATGGTATTAAAAATGTGTTTTGCTATTCTGGTGGTACAGAAGCTACTGCCCTATTCCCTATGGTGGCGGAAACATTAAAAAATCAAGGTTTTCAGATTCAAAAATTATCAGAGATCACTAATCCGGTTTATGCTATTAAGTATGCTGAGAACGAGCATCCGGTAATTGGTTTTTCTAAATCATATGAAGATTCTTTTAATCCGTCCACACAATTTGCAGCAGTAATGACATGCTCACAAGCAGATGGTGGTTGTCCTTTTATAGCTGGAGCAGAAAAAAGAGTTCCTATCACTTTTGAAGACCCTAAAGCTTTTGATAATACTCCTCAGCAAGCAGAAAAATATGCTGAAAGAAGTATACAGATTGCAACAGAATTATTTTACATATTCTCACAAATCAACAAGTAAAAATGGCTTCTAAAAAATTAAGTTTTCTAGATAAAAATCTAACTTGGTGGATTTTTGCCGCCATGGCACTTGGTGTTGGTATAGGGTACTTCTTCCCTACATTCCCTGATTTCATCAATTCATTTAGCAGTGGCAGCACAAATATTCCTATTGCTATTGGGTTGATTTTAATGATGTATCCGCCACTGGCAAAAGTTAATTATGCTTTGTTACCTAAGGTGTTTAGAAATACCAAAATACTATCTATAAGTCTAATTTTAAACTGGATCATTGGTCCGGTTTTAATGTTTATACTGGCCATTACCTTTTTATCTGACTATCCAGAATACATGGTTGGTCTAATTCTTATTGGTCTAGCACGTTGTATAGCCATGGTTTTGGTATGGAACGACCTTGCCGATGGTAGTAGCGAGTATGGTGCAGGGTTAGTTGCACTGAACAGTATTTTTCAGGTATTTGCCTATAGCTTTTATGCATGGATATTTATTACTGTACTTCCACCCTATTTTGGGTTTGAAGGCGCAATCGTAGATATTTCTATTGGCACCATTGCCGAAAGTGTAGCTATCTATTTAGGTTTACCCTTTTTAATGGGAATATTAAGCAGGCTGATTTTAGTGAAGTTAAAAGGTGAAGAATGGTATACTACCAAGTTTATACCGGCAATTTCACCTATGACATTGATAGCATTATTATTTACCATTGTTATCATGTTCTCTTTAAAGGGAGAATTAATAGTAGAAATACCTATGGATGTGCTCATCATTGCAGTACCATTACTAATCTACTTCACCTTAATGTTCATTATCGGTTTCTTTTTTACCAAAGCCACCGGGGCAGAATATGACAAAACAGCATCAGTAGCATTTACAGCAGCCGGAAACAATTTTGAACTTGCTATAGCTGTAGCCATTGCAGTTTTCGGATTAAATTCCGGTCAGGCATTTGCAGGTGTTATTGGTCCGCTAGTTGAAGTCCCTGCGCTAATATTTTTAGTGAAAGTCTCTTTTTGGTTGAAGAAAAAGTATTTTAAAACAACTAAAGAACCAGCAGTCTAAAATAGTGTGTGTGTTAAATCTCGCAAGAAACTAATACATGACGGGAAGTTATAATAGATTAAAGCCTCTATCTACAAATTTTGTACTTAGAGGCTTATTTGTTCCATAATGTTACCTGAATAGGTATAATATGTAAAAAGTATTCAACATTCGGCAATTAGCATACAATTGTCAGCAAGTATCCCATTAATTTTGCCAAAGTATAATCAATTCTATATTCTAACAAATACACATGAGTAAAGTAGCATTAATTACAGGGGCATCATCTGGCATGGGAAAATCTACAGCCAACATATTAAAAAGTCAGGGTTACATTGTATATGGAGCTGCAAGAAGGATGGAAGAAATGCAAGATTTAAAAGCGCAAGGAATACATATTGTGCCTTTAGACTTAACCAAAGATGATTCCATTGTATTGTGTGTAGATACCATAATAGATAAAGAAGGTAGAATAGATATCTTAATCAATAATGCTGGTTATGGCTCTTACGGCACGGTGGAAGATGTTCCGCTAGAAGAGGCCAAAAGACAGTTTGAAGTAAATTTATTTGGCTTGGCACGTATTACACAATTGATCATACCCAAAATGAGGGAACAGAAGTATGGTAGAATTGTAAACATATCTTCTATGGGCGGAAAAGTGTATTTACCATTAGGAGCTTGGTATTTTGCCACAAAACATGCTTTAGAAGGATGGAGCGATTGCCTGCGTCTAGAGCTAAAGCCATTTGGTATTGATGTAGTCATTGTAGAACCTGGCGGAATAAAAACTCCTTGGGGACTAATTGCCGCAGAAAGTTTGAGAGAAACTTCAGGTACGGGCGCCTATGCAACATTTGCAAATTCAGTGGCAGATACCATGAAAAAAGATTTTACAAATGATCGTTTTACAGATGTCAACGTATTAGGTAAAACGATAGCCAAGGCGGCTATAGTAAAAAGTCCGAAAATTAGATACGTTAAAGGCTATTCTGCCAAGTTAGCAATAACGGCACGTAAATGGTTTGGTGACCGTATATTTGATAAAGTGATTATGAGTCAATATAAATAGAATGATTAAAAGAATCTTAAAAAAAATAATGATAACAACCCTAGCAATAATAGGTATATTGGTTATCGCCGTTCTGGCGTTCACCAATTTTTATCCAAGTTTTGGAGGTAACAGCACTAAAGAGCAAAAACGAACTTATGAAAAATCCAACCAGTTTAACAAGGGTAAATTCCGAAATGTAAAACCTGTTCCAGAAGACTTAAGCTTTTCTGACAAGCTAAGTTTAGCGTATACTTTTTTCACCACCAAAGTACCCAATGGGCGCCCCAAAGAAGATTTAAAACCACGTAAAATAGATTCAACCGATATTGCCGATTATAAAGGAGAAGCAAGATTGATATGGTTTGGGCATTCCTCTTTTTTATTACAGATCGAAGGAAAAAATATTTTAATAGACCCAATGTTCGGCGCGGTGGCAGCCCCTCACCCACTTTTAGGTGAAAAGCGTTTTAATAAAGAATTTCCAATTGCAATTGAACAATTACCACAAATTGATGCAGTTATTTTCTCTCATGATCATTATGACCATTTAGATTACGAATCTGTTCTAAAGATCAAGGATAAAACAAATCACTTTTATACACCCCTTGGTGTTGGCAATCATTTGACCGCATGGGGAGTTTCTGATGCTAAAATTACAGAGATGGATTGGTGGCAAGAGACACAATTTGACTCGCTAAAATTTGTTTGTACGCCAGCACAACATTTCTCTGGTAGAGGCTTAAACAATGCACAAAGTACACTTTGGAGCTCTTGGGTAATTACTTCAGAAAACGAAAATATATTTTTTAGCGGGGATAGTGGCTACGCAGATCATTTTAAAGAAATAGGAAACCAATATGGTCCTTTTGACATTGCGTTAATGGAATGTGGTCAATACAACAAATTATGGTCAGATATTCATATGATGCCAGAAGAAACGGCACAAGCTGGTTTAGATGTAAAAGCAAAAAAGATAATGCCCATTCACTGGGCAGGTTTCAAATTAGCCCTACATGAATGGACAGATCCAATTATTAGAGTTAAAGCAAAAGCTGCCGAACTGAATATTAAAGTAATTGTACCACAAATTGGGCAAGAAATAATAGTAAAAGATTCAGTTACCACCTACCCTAACTGGTGGCAAAACATTTAAATTATTTGTAATGAAGGAAATAATTAAAATAGACAATGTTGCTGATGTTCACTCTTACTTTAGTTTAGAGAAACCAAAACACCCCTTAATTTCGGTATTGAGAATTGGCGAAAATTGGAACCAAATTGGTCTAGAAAATTTTAAATATTCCTTAGGTCTTTATCATATCAGTTTAAAAGATAGTTGCGCTTTTACAATTAAAAATTACGGTAGAAATTCATATGATTACCAAGAAGGTTCAATGATTTTTATGGCTCCTGATCAAATCATGGAGTTTGAAAAACAAAACATTAATACCAGAGACCAAGGTTGGACAGTGATGTTTCATCCAGATTTAATTAGAAAATCTGAATTAGGTAAAAAAATAGAACAGTTCTCCTTTTTTGAATACGCATCTAACGAAGCCCTACATTTATCAGATGATGAAAGAAAAACAGTAACCGAAATAGTTCAAAAAATAGAAAAAGAATATAGCAGTAATATAGACACACATAGTCAAACCATTATTATCTCTAATCTAGAATTGCTACTTAATTATTGTGTAAGATTTTATGACAGACAATTTTATACAAGAACCAATTTAAATAAAGACATAGCTAGCAATTTCAATAAACTATTAAAAGAATATTACAGCCAAAATAAACAAATTGAACTTGGTATACCAACGGTTCAATATTGTGGAGAAGCATTAAATATATCGGCTAAATACTTAAGCGATTTACTTAGAAAAGAAACTGGTCAGGGAACACAAGATCATATTCATCAATACATCATAGAAAAAGCCAAGAACAAACTTTTGAACTCAACAAAAAGTGCTAGTGAAATAGCTTATTCACTTGGCTTTGAATACCCCCAATATTTCAGTAAAATTTTTAAAAAGAAAACTACTATGAGTCCTAATGAGTATCGACTGAATCTAAATTAAAAGAATTTTTAGTCGTACAAACCTATAAGTTTTACACTGTTGCTCACTAACTACATTTTATATTTAAAACAAAAAAAACCAAACTGTTAGGTAGTTAAGAATACGTTAAACACTATCAAAAACATTCTACTCCGTATTTTATTGGGCATATTTACTACATGAAACAGGCATTAAAATCAGAGCTATCAAAACAACTCATTCTCACTGAGGCCTTTAAGCTGTTTTATGAAGATGGTTTTAAAACCACTAGCATAGAAAAGATAATGAAGGCAACTACTTTGACTAAAGGAGCTTTCTACCATCACTACGCAAATAAAAAAGAATTAGGCATAGCCGTTATTACCCAAAAATTACAAAGTAGAGTTCAAAAAAGAATGGTGTATCCGCTTTATCAAAATGGTAATGCATATACTATTTTAGAAGAAACTTTTCTAAACAGCCTTAAGTCTTTTACAATCTACGAGAAGAAACACGGTTGCCCAACAAATAATCTCATCAATGAAATTGGGGATAATGAAAAGGTATATCAAAAAGCACTGAAAAACATTATTGAGGAATGGAAAAGAGCCCTTATAGAATTAATAGAGAGAGGAAAGACAGAGCATTCTATTAAAAAAGATATTTCAAGTGCCGCAGCAGCTATTTATTTAATTAGCGCTTTTGAAGGCATACGTGGAATTCGTAAGCTTTATGATGATGATAAAGTGATTGATGAATATCTAAAGGGACTATCTATTTACTTAAAACAGCTAAAACAATAATTTTTTACCCAAAAACATACTACCTAGAATGTTTTTATAATCTTAAATACTATGAACAAAGACAGAAGAGACTTCATTAAAAAATCTACTATACTTGGTGCCGCCGGTGCAACCATCCCTGCCATGGGATTTGCCAATAAAAAAGAACAATTATTTGAAAGACCAAAAGTCCTTTTCTTTGATGTCAATGAAACCCTGTTAGATTTAACAGCAATGAAAGACAGTGTTGCAAAAGCTTTAAATGGGAGAAATGATTTACTACCACTTTGGTTTACGACCATGTTGCAATACTCTTTAGTATCAACAGTTGCAAATCAATACAATGATTTTGCCATTATAGGTGCTGCAGCTTTACAAATGGTTGCTGCAAATAACGGTATTACGCTAAGCCATGAAGAAGCCAAAAAGTCTATTGTAGACCCTATACGTTCTTTACCTGCTCACCCAGAAGTTCCATCAGCTTTACAATCATTAAAAGATGCGGGCTATACATTGGTTTCTTTCACCAACTCATCCAACAAAGGAGTTGAAACGCAATTTAAAAATTCTGGGTTGACCAAATATTTTGATCAACGCTTGAGTATTGAAGATATGGGTAAATTTAAACCACATGTAGATGCGTATAACTGGGCTGCCAGAAAAATGAACATTCAACCAAAAGAGTGCCTTCTTGTAGCTGCTCACGGCTGGGATATTTCAGGGGCACTTTGGGCTAATTGGAGAGGTGCTTTTATAAGTAGACCTGGGGCACAACTATATCCTTTATCCCCTACTCCAGAGATTCATGAACCTGACTTAACATTGGTAGCAAAAAAATTAATAAGCCTATAACAATATTTCAAAAAAAAGTAAGTGAAATGAATTTAGAAAACAAAGTTATCATTGTTACCGGTGCCTCCAGAGGTATTGGTCAAGAAGTAGCATTTCTATTAGCGAAAAATGGAGCTAAAGTAGTTGTAAACCATTCTAATAGTTCAAAAGATGCAGAGAAAACCGTAACTAAAATTAAAGATAACGGCGGTGAAGCAATCGCCATTAAAGCAGATGTCAGTAATAGAGAACAAGTTACCCAGCTGTTCGACAAAACTATAGCAGCATACGGAGAAGTAAACGTATTGGTAAACAATGCTGGAGTTATGATTTCCAAAGAACTAAAAGATAACACCCAAGAAGATTTCAGTAAGTTATTCGATGTTAATGTAAGAGGCATATTCAACACCTTACAAGAAGCAAACTCTAAGCTTGCAGATAAAGGTAATATTATAAATTTCTCTTCCAGTACGGTAAAACTAATGTTCCCTAACTACGCACTGTATTCTGCTTCTAAAGCAGCGGTAGAACAGATGACACGTGTTTTTTCTAAAGAAATAGGTAGAGGTATTTCAGTTAATGCCTTGGCACCCGGAGCTACGGAAACAGAATTATTCATGAAAGGGAAATCACAAGAATTCATAGATAAATTAAGTTCTATGAATGCTTTTGACAGACTTGCACAACCTATAGACATAGCAAGAGTTGTACTATTTTTGGCAAGCGATGAATCTAAATGGATTTCTGGTCAAACTATTGGCGCCAATGGTGCTCTAATCTAAACCTAAATAATAGATATGAATTTTAAAATTACCACACTACTAGTTTTAACCATTATGATAACTTCTTGTAAAGGAGAAAAAACGGAAAAAAAAGAAGAAATAAGCACTCCTACCTATGACAATAAAGGTCAAGAATTAGTTTCCAAAATGGTAGAAAAAGTAGGTACTTACCAAACGTTGAGAAGTAAAAAAGATGTAATATACACTTACAGCTATCAAACTCCAGATGGTAAAACAGATATTTCCAATGAAAAATACATTTTTGATGGTGAACTATCTTACGGCAAATACGACAAGCACCAAAGAACATTAAGCAATTTTGAAGGCACTATTGAACAAGGCTATGATGGCAAAGAGTTTTGGCTTAAAAACAATGGGGAAATCATTTTAGATAGTAGTGCCCTAAAAAGAGTTTCATTCAACAGGCCCACTAATTTTTATTGGTTTACAATGTTTCAAAAGCTAATGGACAAAGGTGTATCCTACGAATACCTAGGCGAAGAAACGTTGAACCAAACTGTATATGAAATCGTTAAGGTATCCTTTGATTTTGGGGACTCCAAACCTACGGACATCTATCAATTATATATTAATAAAAACACTCATTTGGTAGATCAATTTCTATTTACGGTTGCAGATTTTGGAGCAATGGAAACACCAAATCTTATGGTTTTAGAATATGAAGATGTAGATGGGATGTTAATTCCTACAAAAAGAAAATATAAAAAATCTACTTGGAAAGCAGCCGTTAGCGATGCTCCATGGATAAACGTAAATTGGTCTAACATTAGTTTTAACAATAGCTTAAAACGTAAAGAATTTAAAAAATAAGTATCTGATAACTAAATTATTAAATAGTAATACCTAAGTTATACTTATAGAAACGATTTACCTTATGGTAAATCGTTTTTTACTTAAATCCATAATTTAAAAACCACCTTTAACCGCTTATCATTACCTTCTACACCACAAGACTGATGGAAGATTAACAAAATTTAATCAAGGTTCTTAACAAAATTAAATACATTGCAAGTCTGTTTAAAATCAGCTATTACTCTAAAAGCTTTTAAACAGAGTACAACTTAAGATATATTAACGACCTAACTACCAACTCAACTTATGTCAACAAAAACCGACTACTCCACGTTTGATAATTTAAACGAAGAACAACTACCCGTTGCAAAACATAAGTTACATGATTGGACGCATTTTGCGGGCTTATATGCTGCAGAACACGTTGCAGCAACAGAATTTGTAATTGGTGCAACGTTCGTAGCACTTGGCGCTAAAACAATGGATATCATCTTAGGTCTGCTGATCGGAAATATCTTAGCAGTACTGAGCTGGACCTTCATCACATCTCCTATTGCAGTAGAAACTAGATTAAGTTTATATACATACCTAAATAAAATTGCAGGAGATTCTATGACAAAGCTCTATAATTGGGCTAACGTCATTATATTTTCGGTCATATCCGCTGCAATGATTACCGTATCGGCTACTGCAGTCCGTTTCGCTTTTGATATTCCCGCTCAATTAAACTGGTACCCTACCAACATGTGGTTTGTAGTTATCGTATTTTGTGTTGGGCTTGTTGTGGTATCTATAGCCTTATACGGATTTAATGCAGTATCTGAATTTTCAGGTATTTGCGCACCATGGCTTTTTGTAATGTTTACAAGTGGTGCCATGGTATTACTACCAGCACTTTCTTTAGATGTTTTAGGCACAACATTACCTAACGGATGGAACGATCTAATATCGCTCGGAGACCAATCAATATGGACCGGGGTAGATAGTGCCGGAAAACCCGGTATAGGGCTCGTAGAGGTTATAGGTTTTGCATGGGCTGCGAATACAATCACTCATTTTGGATTAATAGATATGGCATTGTTACGTTTTGCCAAAAAGAAATCTTATGGTCTTGCCACAAGTACAGGTATGATGTTTGGGCACTATGTTGCTTGGATAGCAGCAGGGATTATGGGTGCAGGTGCAGCTGTAATAATAGGCAAAACAATAGTTGAACTTGATCCGGGCGATGTTGCATTTTATGCTTTAGGTTGGTCTGGTTTCGTAATCGTAATCGTAGCAGGTTGGACAACAGCAATAACAAATTTATACAGAGCCGGGCTAGCGGCACAAGCTATTTTCCATAATCATTCACGCAAAAAGACAACAATTGTTGTTGGATTAATCACGATTGCCATAGCTTGTTTCCCATTTGTATTTTCACAGATTTTACCACTATTAACCTATGCAGGTTTATTGGTTGTTCCTGTTGGTGGTATTGTGTTTGCTGAACATCAAATATTTCCAAGAATAGGATATACACGTTATTGGTCTCAATACCGAAATTTAACGTTTAGTACACCCGCAATTGTTTCATGGGGATTAGGGTTGGTATTCGGTTTTGGCTTAAATGCATTAAACGTGATGTCTTTCTTTTACCTATTCATTCCTACTTGGATTTTTACGATTATTATTTACACTATTCTTGCTGGCAAATACGGAGCTAAAAATAAGTACCCGCAAGCTGAGGAAAACGAAAAGTTGAGAAACCAGCAAATTGAAGCATATCAAGAAGAAAAAAGCAAATTAGAGACAAAACCTAAAAAAGACACCTCACTACTAACTAAGGTCATACAATTGGTTTCGATTGTGGCACTTATAATCACCTTGGTATTGGCAGGCATTGTACTTTTTGACAGTGCTAACGAAAATATCTATGTTGAAAATAGAGAAACCTTTTATCGTTACGCCTTCATATGTACTGTAACATATTTTGTTACTGCTTATTGGGCATTACTACGTGGCAAATCAAAAAAACTAAGCTAAAAATGACAAAAGAAATCATGCTGAATAATGAAAATTTAGCAGAAATAAGCAAACAATTACCTACCCCTACATTTGATAGAACTTCACTTAAAGTAGGTATCGTTCACGTTGGTGTTGGTGGTTTTCATAGAGCTCACCAAGCTTTTTACACACACTTGCTTCAAGAAAAAGAAAATGCTTCTGAATGGGGTATTTGCGGTATAGGGTTACGAAAGGGAGATCAAAAAATCCATGACGTACTTCAGAAACAGGACGGCATGTACACTTTGATTGTTAAGCATCCGGATGGTAAAATAGATTCTCAAGTAATTGGCTCCATTATCGACTTTAAATTAGGGTATGATACTCCCAAGTTGGTAATCGATCAAATGGCGCATCCTGATACAAAAATAGTGTCCTTAACCATTACTGAAGGTGGCTATAACTTTAATCCGGCAACGGGTGAATTCGATTTTGAAAATGCAGATGTACAGCACGAATTACAGCATCCAAACGACCCTAAAACCATATACGGATTTTTAACCGCTGCCATAAAAAAAAGAAAAGAAGACGGATTACCTGCCTTTACGGTAATGTCTTGCGACAATATTCAACATAATGGAGATGTTGCAAAAGAGATGTTATTGACATTTGCACAAAAACAAGATGCAGAGTTAGCGGCATATATAGAACAGGAAGTAAGTTTCCCCAACAGTATGGTGGATCGTATTACTCCCGTTACTACGCAAGCAGATATTGACTATTTAGAGAATACATACGATCTTAAAGATGAATGGCCAGTGACTTGCGAACCATTTATTCAATGGGTCATTGAAGATAATTTCTCTAACGGTAGACCAGAATTTGAAAAAGTAGGCGTGCAGTTTGTACCAGATGTGAAGCCTTATGAAAAAATGAAATTGCGTCTTTTAAACGCAGGTCATTCCGTTCTTGGGCTTTTAGGAGCAATACATGGTCACCCAACTATAAATGCGTGTATGGAAGATGATCTGTTCGTTTCCTACTTAAGAGCATTTATGGATAAGGAAGCTACACCCGTTTTAGACAAACTAGAAGGTATAGATTTATCAGCCTACAAAGACAGTTTACAAGAACGTTTTGCCAACCCTAACATAAAGGACAGCGTTAGTCGTATTTGCTCTGAGAGTTCCGCTAAATTGCCAAAATTCTTAATCGCTACCATTCAAGATAATTTAACAAACGGCGGAAACATTAAACATGCCACATTGGTTATAGCAGCATGGTGCTATTATAGTGACAAGGGGGTAAATAAAAATGGTGAATCCATTGAAATTATTGACGCCCTGCAAGATCAGTTGCACCAAGCTGCAAGTAAGACCAACGAAGACCCTCTTGCATTTATTAAACAAGAATCTTTATTTGGCAACTTGGCCCAAAATGAGAAATTCACGAGTCTATATAGTGATATGGTACAGAAAATTTATGCCGATCCAGATATTAAAAAGCTTATGAAATAGTTTTAATTCAATAACAATTTAATCTTTGCTAAAAGCACAAGTTCAGATTTGTTGTTTCCAGCAAATGAATTCGCAATAGCCTTGGCTGTTTTTTTGGTCAAGGCTTTTATTTCATCAGAAAAAGCATGAGGATGTTCTTTATAGAAATCTACAAATTCTCCAAAACACTCTTTACTTTCTTTTTCGGTCTCTGTTAGAACATTAAATACAATTTCAATTTGGTTTGCAGCATCTGTACCATAACGATCGGTAAAATCATCTACATATAGCCAATCTTCTTTTACATACTCTTTTACTTTATCCCATTCATTATCATGTACGGTTCCATCACTTTTAGCAACAGCATAAAAGAGTTTTCCTAAACTTTCATATAGCCCGTTCATTGTCTTCGCAGTGTTTTCCATTATATCTTATTTTAATCTATTCTTAAGTAAAAATATAAAGGAACATGTACTTTTCATATGATAAAAATCAGTCGTAATTGATATATTTGATATATGCAGGATTTTCAGGAAAACAGCGACATATTCAATTTACTATCAGAAGGTGTTTCTGAAGGTATTATCGTGGTAGACTCCAATCAAATTGTAGTGGCCACCAACACTTCTTCTGAGCAAATGTTTGGTTATGAAAAAGGAGAATTATTAGGAAAACCGCTAGATGTCCTTATCCCAAAAAGATACCATTCTGGCCATGAAGCACATGTAGAAAAATTTATAGCAAAAAGTGACAAACGCCAAATGGGTCACGGTAGAAACCTATATGGTGTTTGTAAAGACGGAAAAGAGTTTCCTGTAGAAGCCGGGTTAAATCCTTTTGAATTTTATGGCTCAACCTATGTGATGGCCTTGGTCATTGATATTACCGAACGTAAGAACAAAGAAGAAGAACTAAGTCATTGGGCACGTATTTTTGATGAATCTTTAAATGAAATCTTTGTCTTTGAAACAGATACTTTTAAATTTTTAAATGTCAATAAGGAAGCACAAAGAAATATTGGATATTCCATAGATGAATTGTATAAAATGACTCCTGTCGATATTAAACCAGAGCTAAATGAAGTACAATTTAATACATTGATTTCTCCGTTATTAAATGATGAAACAGCAAAGGTTAAGTTTGAAACTAAACACGGTAGAAAAGACGGCACCACATACCCTGTAGAAGTTCATCTACAATTATCAAATTTAGGCAAGAAAAGGGTATTTGTAGCTTTCATTTTGGATATTACCGAACGTAAGAACTACACTGAAAATTTAGAGAATATTGTTGAAGAACGCACCCAGCAATTAACCGAGGCATTAGCAGTTGAAAAAGAACTTAATGAACTAAAAACTAGATTTCTATCACTAGTTTCACATGAATTCAAAACCCCTTTAAGTAGCATTCTCACCTCTATTACCCTACTTGGAAAATATACTCAAACAGACCAACAACCTAAAAGGGACAAACACGTAATCACCATAAAAAACAAAGTAAAATACCTAGATACTATTCTCAACGATTTTTTATCTGTAGAGCGCCTAGAGTCGGGCAAAGTAAACTATAAAGTTGAAGAGTTTGCATTAAGTAAAATTGTCAATGAAGTTGTTTACAATAGTAATATGCTGTTAAAATCAGGTCAGCAAATACATTACCCGGAAAATATTGACGAATTAAACATACAGTTCGATGAGAAGACATTAGAACTGGCATTGTCCAACTTAATACACAATGCCATTAAGTACTCGCCAGAAGACACTACAATTGATATAAAAGTAGACATAGAGGATACCGGTTTTGCTATTAATGTGATTGACAAAGGTATTGGTATACCAGAAGAAGACCAAAAACATATATTTAATCGATATTTTAGAGCAGAGAACGCTTTATTGACCCAGGGCACGGGTATTGGGTTAAACATTGCAAAACAGCATATTGAAAATTTAGGAGGAAGCCTAGAATTTACAAGTGCCGAAAATATTGGATCAACGTTTACATTATGTATCCCAAAACTAAAAACCAACTAGAAGATGAAGAGAATTTTACTGATAGAGGATGACAAAGCTTTACGTGAAAATACCGAAGAACTTTTAGAACTTTCTGGTTACACCGTCTTAACAGCTCCAAACGGAAAAATTGGCATTGATGCTGCAATTGAAAATCTCCCTGACATAATTATCTGTGACATTATGATGCCGGTGGTTGATGGTTACGGAGTTCTAGAAAACCTTTCCAATAATGAAAAAACAAAGCAGATACCTTTTATTTTTCTTTCCGCAAAAACAGAGCATAAAGAAATAAGAAAAGGAATGGATCTAGGTGCCGATGATTACCTTACCAAACCTTTTGAGGAAGAAGATCTTATGAGCGCCATTGAAAGCAGATTGGCAAAGGCAGAATTGATAAAACGCATGCAAGATCAAACCACCAAAGAGCACGGTGTGTCTGAAAATGAAATGCGTACCGTTCACGAACTTAAAAACTTCTTTGATGACAATGGAGAGCTAACAAGTTTTAAACCAGGAGAAAACATTTATGAAGAAGGCGCACGCTCTACCAAGATTTACCTAGTTTTAAAAGGATTGGTAAAATGCTACAGCATGGATACCGATGGAAAAGAACTAATTACCTCATTATCTAAGGCAGATGATTTCCTAGGGTTCACCTCTTTCTTAAACAATGTTCCATATCAAGAATCCGCAACCGCGTTAGAAGCCGTTGAGCTTGCTGGTATTTCAAAAGACAATCTGAAAGAAATACTGAGTGAGAACAAAAATATTTCGTTGGAATTAATGGAGCTGCTATCTGAGAATATTTCAGTTATAAAAGCTCAATTACTACAAATGGCCTATAGTTCAGTACGAAGAAAAACAGCACAGACATTATTACAGTTTGCGGATATTATGAATACAAAACCAAATGAACCAATAAGAATTTCTAGAAATGACCTTGCCAGTGTTGCCGGCATCGCTACCGAAAGTCTCATTCGTACCCTATCTGGATTTAAAAAAGAAGGGCTTATTATTATAGAAGGCAGAAACATTCAGATTGTAGAACTGAAGGCTTTACAATATGTAAATTAATTCAAATCTGATATATATCATTTATCAGCGTTTAAGAAGAGATTACTTTTGGGTAGTAAGTTTATATGAATGAAACATATCTTAATCCCCACTGATTTCTCTGCAAATGCATGGAATGCCCTTAATTATGCGGCATGTTTGTTCAATTATGACCATTGCACTTTTTACATTTTACATGTAGAGGAATTGAGCAACAAAGCCCAAGCAAAGAATTCGACAACGCTAAAAACCTTTGAAAACCAATCATCTACCGACTATAAACTAAGCCATTTTTTTGAACAATTAGCTCAACTAAAAACGAACGTTTTACATCAGTTTATAGCCCTAAGGGATTATGGAAATTTTACCGATATCATAAAAAAAACTGTAGTTGAAAAGAAGATAGATTTAATCATTATGGGTGCAAAAGGTGTTTCTAATCCAGACCATACCATTTTTGGAAATAATACGATAAATGTAATTACTAAAGTTCCTTGCAATGTATTGACGGTATCTGACAAGGTTATAATAAAAAAGCCTAGTAAAATTGGCTTCCCTACAGACTATAATATTTTTTATACCTACCCTATTCTTAAATCTTTGACCGAAGTTTTGCAAATATCCAATGCAACATTAGATGTGGTACATATTAATCAAACCAAAACTACTTTTTCAAATGTTCAAGTCGCCAATAAAGCATATTTACACGATTACTTAAAAGAAATGTTTTCTGATTTTCACTGCTTCAAAGAAATACAAGGTTTAAACGTTAAAGAGACCATTGCCACATATTTGGTTGAAAATAGTGTTGAAATGCTAACCTTGGCAGCAAAAAACCTAAACCTGTTTCAACAACTATTCTTCAATCCTACCAAAGAACAGTTAACTTTTCAATCTTCTGTACCTTTATTGGTTTTACATGAATAAAATACCCAGTCTACTTATTGCATTAAAAAATATAGAGATTGTACTATTTCAAACTAAAAGGGAACGTATGTAATTCGCACTCAAAATCGTACTTTTGCAACTTTGCTGTGAATACATGATTAATTTTGAAGAAAATATAGAAGTTAAGGGCGCTCGCGTTCATAACCTTAAAAATATTGATGTTACCATTCCCCGAGATAAATTGGTTGTGATAACCGGCTTGTCTGGTAGTGGCAAATCTTCTTTGGCTTTTGATACTATTTATGCTGAAGGACAAAGACGATACATAGAAACTTTTTCTGCGTATGCAAGACAATTTCTAGGAGGATTAGAACGCCCGGATGTTGATAAGATTGACGGACTATCACCCGTAATTGCCATTGAACAAAAAACGACCTCAAAATCTCCAAGGTCTACTGTAGGTACTATCACTGAGATTTATGATTTTCTAAGATTGATTTACGCCCGTGCTGCGGATGCACATAGTTACAATACAGGCGAAAAGATGGTGAGTTATAGCGATGAGCAAATTAAAAACTTGATCATTGAATCTTACATCGATAAAAAAATAAACATTCTTGCTCCCGTAATTAAGTCTAGAAAGGGTCACTACCGTGAACTTTTTGAACAAATTGCCAAACAGGGATTTGTAAAAGTTAGGGTAGATGGAGAAGTAAAGGATATCGTTAAAGGAATGAAAGTGGATCGTTATAAGACCCACGATATAGAAATTGTAATTGACCGTCTAAAGGTTGCAGAAAGTGAAGACTTTCATAAACGATTATCTGAAAGTATAAATACGGCCATGTACAGTGGTGATAACGTATTAATGGTACTTGAAGAAGGTGCAGATGTTCCCCGTTATTTTAGTAGAGACCTTATGTGCCCTACTACAGGAATTTCTTATCCTACCCCAGAACCTAACACTTTTTCGTTTAACTCACCCAAAGGCATGTGCCCCAATTGTAAGGGCTTAGGTCACGTTTATGAGGTTAACGAGAAGAAAATATTTCCAAACAAGAAACTATCTATCAAAGGTGGCGGTATAGCTCCGTTGGGCGATTATAAAAAATCATGGGCGTTCAAGCAGATAGAAACCATTGCAGAACGTTATCAATTTCAGATTACGGACCCCATTGAAACGATTCCCGCTGCAGCCATTGAGATTCTTCTCAACGGAGGTAAGGAAAGTTTTGAAGTAGACTCAAAATCCTTAGGGGTTAAGCGCACTTATAAAATTGATTACGAGGGGATTTCAAATTTCATAAAAAATCAGTTTGAAGAAGCAGCATCTACGTCTATAAAAAGGTGGGCAAAAGAATACATGGACAAAATTATTTGTCCGTCATGTACTGGATTTCGCCTTAAGAAGGAATCGCTCTATTTTAAAATTGAAGATAAGAATATTGCCGAATTGGCAAATTTGGATATTGTTGAACTTGCTTCGTTTTTTAAAGGTTTAGATAAAAAAATTAGTGGTAATCAACTTAAGATTGCCGAAGAAATTATCAAAGAGATCAGTACTAGAATTCAATTTCTATTAGATGTTGGTTTAGATTATTTATCTCTTAATAGAAGTTCCAAATCGCTTTCCGGTGGTGAGGCACAACGAATTAGATTAGCAACCCAAATTGGCTCACAACTGGTAGGTGTGCTATATATTTTAGATGAACCAAGCATCGGTCTACATCAAAGGGATAATGAACGCCTGATCAAGTCATTGGAATCTCTTAGAGATATAGGCAATTCTGTAATTGTAGTGGAACATGACCGCGATATGATAGAGCGTGCAGATCATGTTATTGATATTGGACCCAAAGCTGGCAAAAACGGTGGAGAAATCATTTCAGAAGGTACTCCAGAGCAGCTAAAGCATGTACATACGTTGACCGCCGATTATATGACCGGTGTTAAGGAAATTGAAGTACCTAAAAAGAGAAGACCTGGCAACGGTAATGAAATTGTATTATCTGGCTGTACGGGGAATAATTTAAAAAACATAACGGTTAAATTCCCTTTAGGTAAGATGATCGGGGTAACAGGAGTTTCAGGTAGTGGAAAATCTACTTTAATAAACGAAACACTTTACCCGATCATGAACGCTCATTATTTCAATGGCGTTAAAAAGCCAATGCCGTATAAGAAAATTACTGGTCTTGAGCACATAGATAAAGTTATTGACATTAATCAATCGCCCATTGGTAGAACACCACGATCTAACCCTGCAACATATACCGGGGTGTTCAGTGAAATAAGGTCGTTATTTGCAAAGACTACAGAAGCGTCTATTAGGGGGTATAAACCGGGTAGATTTAGTTTTAATGTCAAAGGCGGTCGTTGCGAGACTTGCCAAGGTGGTGGTCTTCGTGTCATAGAAATGAATTTCTTGCCCGATGTTTATGTAGAATGCGAAACTTGTAATGGTAAAAGATTCAATAGAGAAACCCTAGAAATACGCTACAAAGGCAAGTCAATTTCAGATATTTTAGAAATGACCATTAACGAAGCGGTATCATTTTTTGAACTTATTCCTAAAATACATCGTAAGTTAAAGACCATACAAGATGTTGGTTTAGGTTATATTTCCCTTGGGCAGCAATCCACTACCCTTTCAGGTGGTGAAGCGCAACGTATAAAATTAGCCACAGAATTATCTAAAAGAGATACTGGAAACACGTTCTATATTTTAGATGAACCTACAACCGGACTTCATTTTGAAGATATTCGGGTTTTAATGGAAGTTTTGAATAAATTAGCAGACAAAGGAAATACCGTTCTGGTAATTGAACATAATATGGACGTCATAAAAATGGTGGATTACATCATTGATATAGGTTACGAAGGTGGGCGATCTGGAGGACAATTAGTAGCAAAAGGAACTCCGGAAC
Source organism: Maribacter forsetii DSM 18668 (assembly GCF_000744105.1). Classification (NCBI taxonomy): domain Bacteria; kingdom Pseudomonadati; phylum Bacteroidota; class Flavobacteriia; order Flavobacteriales; family Flavobacteriaceae; genus Maribacter; species Maribacter forsetii. Next base: position 2,080,595 of record NZ_JQLH01000001.1, on the reverse strand, counting down.
AAGTGGCAAAAGACAAGAAAAGCTACACCGCAAAGTTTTTAAAGAGAGAATTAAAATGATAATTAGATATAAATCTATCTAATAAGTATATAAAATAAAGAATGAGATCAGAAAAACATCACAAAGGCTGGAACGAAATAAAAACGAATGACTCTTGGGCCATTTTTAAGATAATGGGCGAATTTGTCAACGGTTTTGAGCGTATGAGTAAAATTGGTCCGTGCGTATCTATTTTTGGTTCTGCTAGAACCAAAGAAGAAGACCCATATTACAAACTGGCCGTATCAATTGCCAAGTCTATTGCAGAAGCAGGCTACGGTGTTATTACAGGTGGTGGTCCAGGTATTATGGAAGCGGGTAACAGAGGTGCAAATCTTGCCGGTGGAACTTCAGTGGGTCTAAATATAGACCTTCCTTTTGAGCAACATGACAATCCGTATATTGACAATGACAAGAGTTTAGATTTTGATTACTTCTTTGTGAGAAAAGTTATGTTCGTAAAATACTCTCAAGGGTTCGTTGTAATGCCTGGCGGCTTTGGAACATTAGATGAGCTTTTTGAAGCTATCACTCTTATTCAAACACATAAAATAGGTAAGTTCCCTATTATATTGGTTGGTAGGGAATTTTGGACAGGTCTAATGGACTGGGTAAAAGGCACCATGTTGAAGATGGGCAATATAAGTCCAGAAGATTTAAATCTTATCAAAATAGTAGATACAGAAGAAGAAGTTGTTGAGATTATAGATTCCTTTTACAAAGGACACAGCATGAGTCCTAATTTTTAATCCAAGCCTTGAAACGTAAATTTTATTCCTTTTTCTATTTCTGTTTTTTTTTCTTGGCTACCAATATTTCCGTTGGTTATGCCCAGTACAATACTGACCTGACCGTTAGTTTAAACGAGTATACCCAAGAGTTAGACATAAAGCAAGAATTCACCTATTACAACAAGTCTAACTACAATTTGGGTGTCATTTATTTCAATGATTGGGCAAATGCTTATTCAGATAAGAATACCGGATTAGCAAAAAGGTTTGCACAAGAATTTAAAAAATCACTTCATTTGGCAAAAGCCGATGAACGTGGAAAAACAACTATTATCAGTGTAGTTGATGATGATTATAATGGACTGGAATGGAGCCGTACAGAGGGTAAGGATATTTTAAAGGTAACGTTGAACGACATTCTTCCTCCTGAGGCGTCAACCAAAATTTTCATCACCTATAAAGTAAAATTACCTCCAAATAAGTATACGCCCTATGGCTATGGTAACAAAGGAGATTATTATCTAAAAGATTGGTATTTAACACCGGTCGTTTATGATGGCAAGTGGCATTTATACTCCAACAAAAATCTTGAAGATATGTATATGAACGTTACCAATACGGTCATAAACTTTAAGTATCCAGACAGTCTATATTTAGCTTCCAATTTTGATGTTGAATCAGAAGCATCTTTTCCAAACGGTCAATTCGCCCAATTAAAAGGAAACCTGCAACGTGGCGGAGAAATCATTTTAAATACCCAGAAAAACTTTCTCACCCACAGAACGCCATATATGACGTTTTTGACAGATTTTAGAGCTCCAAGATATAGTCCGATCGGTCAAGGTCTGTCCATAAACAAAGTTGCAAATTTTATCCACAACAATCTTGGTGACTACCCACATGAAAAGATTTTGGTTAGTGAGCTAGATTATAATAAGGATCCGCTTTATGGTATAAATCAACTTCCCTCTTTTATAAGACCCTACAAAGAACAGTTTCAGTTTGAAATGAAATTTTTAAAAACGGCAATCAATAGCATTTTAAGAGAAACAATGTTCTTAAATCCAAGAAAAGAACAATGGCTGAACAGTGCTATAGCAAATTATTTAATGATTGCTTATATAGAAAAATACTACCCAGATCAAAAGTTAATGGGTAAGCTTTCTAAAATTTGGGGCTTTAGAAGTTTTGAATTGGCAAAGATGGATTTTAACGACCAATATTCCTTTCTATATAATTTAACGGCACGTAAAAATTTAGATCAAGCACTAGAGACTTCAAATGATTCGCTAATTAAGTTTAATCAAAAAATCGCAAATAAATATAAGGCAGGTTTAGGTTTAGCCTATTTAGCAGATTATATTGGAAAAGAACATGTAGACGAAAGCATAAAAACCTTTTTCAAATATTTTAAATTAAATAACGTAAAGGTTCATGACTTTGAATCTATTTTAAAACGTTCAACCGATGTAGATATCAACTGGTTTTTTAATGATTATGTATCCACCGATCGCAAAATAGACTTTAAAATAAAGAAGGTTAAAAAAGAGCCAGATTCTTTACAAGTAACTATCAAAAATAAAGAAGGTACCAATGTGCCTATTTCAGTATTCGGTCTTAAAAAAGACTCTGTAGTTTCAGAATATTGGTTTAAAGATATTGAGCTAGAAGAAACCTTTTCTATACCTAATAAAGAGGAAGATAGACTAGTTCTTAATTATGACCAAAAGATACCGGAATTTAATCAACGTGACAACTGGAAATCATTAAAAGGATTTCTATCAAGTAACAAAAAATTAAAGTTCACCTTCTTTAAAGATGCTGAAAACCCATATTACAATCAAGTTTTCTACGTGCCTGTATTAAGTTTCAATGTTTATGATGGCTGGACCCCAGGAATGCGTTTGTACAATAAAACCTTATTAGAGAGACCATTTGTCTATGATTTCTCCCCCTCCTATTCTTTCAGAGAAAAAGCTTTTGTTGGTTCAGGTAAATTCAGTTACAGAAAATACCTAAGTAAGAGCGGATTGTATGTTGCCCAATATAACATAGGAGCCGGCACATCTCACTTTAATGAAAACTCCAGATATTCATCTATAACTCCCTCGGTAAGCTTTGGTTTTAGACCTGCAGATTTATTATCGAACAAAAGAGAGTTTTTATCTTTTAGATATGTAAACATTTTTAGAGATTTTGACCCTGCACTTTTAAGTTTAGCCAATGACCCTGAAAATCCTGATTATAGTGTATTTAATGCACGTTATTCCAGTAGAAACAATGGCATACTAGATTATAACTCTTGGTTTGCAGATTTTCAACTAGCAGGCAACTTCAGTAAGTTATCTTTTGAATACGAGTATCGAAAATTATTTGAAAACAATAGGCAACTGAACTTAAGGTTCTTTGCAGGTAAATTTCTTAGCAATAAAACAGAGACAGATTTCTTCAGTTTTGCATTAGACAGACCTACCGATTACCTTTTTGATTATGGCTATTTAGGAAGATCAGAAGATTCTGGTATCTATAGTCAACAGATTATTATCGCCGAAGGTGGATTTAAATCTTTCTTAGACCAACGATACAGGTTTTCTAATGATTGGATGGCAACGGTAAATGGTAGTTTTAATCTCTGGAAATGGATTGAATTATATGGGGATGCCGGATTGGTAAAAAATAAAGATCGAGCAGGCAAATTCGTTTATGACTCTGGTGTTCGTTTAAATTTAGTTACAGATTACTTTGAACTGTACCTACCCTTACACTCAAATAATGGTTGGGAAATTTCACAGCCTAACTACGGTGAAAGAATTAGATTTATTATTACCGTTAGTCCAAAAACCCTAACAGGATTATTCACAAGAAAATGGTTTTAAACTAAGAAATTCTAATACGGTCAATAGAAAATTTGGTTAAAATTAAGATATTATCAAAATAATATCACTTTTATTGAAAAATATGGAATAAATTAACTGGTTACAGCGTTGCTAAAAAGTACTTGATTAGGTAATTTTGTAAAAACACGTTTAATACATGGATGTTTCTTCTAAAACCAGTAATGATATTTCTTTTGAAGATTTCAAAGAACAAATTATCAATGACTATGAAGTCGCTTTTTTAAGCCGAACTTGTAGCTTATTGGGGAGAAAAGAAGTTCTTACAGGCAAAGCAAAATTCGGCATATTTGGTGACGGAAAAGAGCTACCTCAGTTAGCTATGGCCCGTTCATTTAAAAATGGCGATTTTAGAAGCGGTTATTACAGAGACCAAACATTTATGATGGCCTTAGGTCTATTACAGCCTAAGGAATTCTTTCACGCATTGTACGCTACTACAGATATAGAAAAAGAACCTATGAGTGCCGGTAGGCAAATGGGCGGTCACTTTTTAACGCATAGTTTAAATGCGGACGGAAGTTGGAAAGATTTAACTAAACAAAAAAACAGTAGCGGAGACATTTCGTGTACTGCAGGGCAAATGCCACGTCTTTTAGGACTGGCCCAAGCATCTAAAGTTTATAGAAACCAAGAAGGTCTAGACAGTGCTAAATTTTCGGTAAACGGAAACGAAATAGCATGGGGTACCATTGGTAATGCAAGTACTAGTGAAGGCATGTTCTTTGAAACTATAAATGCAGCCGGTGTCTTACAAGTTCCTATGGTTATCAGTATTTGGGATGATGAATACGGCATTTCCGTACCAGCTAAATTCCATACAACAAAAGAAAATATTTCAGAGATCCTATCTGGTTTTCAAAGAACTGAAAATGAAAAAGGATATGAAATCTTAAGAGTAAACGGCTGGGACTACACTGCATTAATGCACGCTTATGAAAATGCGGCAGATATTGCCAGACAAGAGCATGTGCCGGTCATTATTCATGTAAATGAATTAACACAACCACAAGGTCATTCTACATCTGGATCACATGAACGTTATAAAGACAATGAACGTTTAGAATGGGAACGTGACCACGATTGTAACAAACGTTTTAAAGAGTGGATCTTAGAGTCTGGTATTGCCACTTCAGAAGAACTAGCATCCATTGAAAAAAGAATTAAACGCTCTGTCAGAGAAGCTAAAAAAGAAGCTTGGGACGAATATCTGAAGGATAATCTATCTGAAAAATCAGTTTTATTGAATCTGATCGAAAAAGCTGCTTCTAAGAGTCCTAACAAGAATTTTCTCAATAAATTAAAAAATGATTTAATAGCTACTGAAGAGCCCCTTCGTAAAGATTTGGCTATTTCTGCTAGAAAATCTTTACGCTATTTACTTGGAGAAAATACACCGGAAAAGCAAGACATAATAAACTGGACAGCTAACTTTTTAGAAGAATCCCAACATAAATATAGTTCGCATCTTTATAGTGAGAACGACAACAAGGCTACAAACGTTACAGGTATTACACCAGAATTCGGCGATGATAACGAATTGGTAGATGGTAGAGTTATCCTTAGAGATAATTTTGACAAACTATTTGAAAAATATCCGAATACGTTGATTTTTGGAGAAGATACTGGCGCCATTGGTGATGTAAACCAAGGTCTTGAAGGTATGCAGGAGAAATACGGTAAAATACGTGTTGCAGATACCGGTATTCGCGAAACAACAATTATTGGGCAAGGTATAGGCATGGCATTAAGAGGTCTTAGACCTATTGCTGAAATTCAATATTTAGACTATATCTTTTATGCTTTATCCACCCTTACAGATGATTTAGCGACTTTACTATACAGAACTGCAGGTAAGCAGAAAGCTCCGTTAATCATTAGAACAAGAGGTCACAGACTTGAGGGCATATGGCATTCTGGTTCAGAAATGGGCGGATTGATACATTTACTTAGAGGTATGTACATTTTGGCACCTAGAAATATGACCCAAGCAGCCGGATTTTACAACACACTTTTAAAAAGTGATGAACCTGCATTGGTTATAGAAAGCTTAAATGGATACCGATTAAAAGAAAAGAAGCCAAAAAATCTAGGTGAGTTTTGTACACCTATCGGTAAAGTTGAAACAATTAAAGAAGGTAGTGATATCACTCTAGTTTCTTATGGTTCTACTCTACGTATCGTTGAAAAAGCTGCCAAAGAATTGATTGAAGTTGGCATTGATGCAGAAGTTATAGATGCACAAACGTTGCTACCATTCGACATTGAAATGGAAATATTGGAAAGCGTAAAGAAAACAAACCGTTTATTGGTAATTGACGAAGATGTCCCTGGAGGATGTTCTGCATATTTGCTGAATGAAATTATAGAAAAACAAGGTGCTTTTCAATATTTAGATAGCACACCACAGACGTTAAGTGCAAAAGCGCATAGACCTGCATATGGTTCTGATGGCGATTATTTCTCAAAACCTAATAGAGAAGATATTTTTGAGAAGGTATATGCAATTATGCATGAAGTTAAACCTAATGATTATCCTAAATTGAGATAGAAAACAATTAAATTTAAGTAAGAAAAATCCCATGAAACATGGGATTTTTTTATACCCTAATATTCCGCCCAAAAAAAATGAATTTATTTAATATTTTCTACTTAATTCTTAACTCACTGAAAACTAAGCAACCTCTATATTTCACTACTAAAAAACTAGAACTTACCTATAGTATACTTTAATATATTTCAGAAAAACAAAAAAAAATCTATACTTTTAAAGGAAATAATGCCCAAAAATGAAAAACACTTTATTAAAAGATATCGGTTTAGCTTTTTTTAGAATTGCAATTTCAGCAATGATGTTGACACACGGTCTTCCTAAATTTCAAAAATTAATTTCTGGAGATTTTCAATTTGCTGATCCTTTTGGTATTGGAGCAGCCCCTTCTTTATTTTTAGCTGTTATTGGCGAATTCATTTGTCCTATTCTAATTATTATAGGTTTTAAATCGCGTTTGGCTGCAATACCATCAGCAATTACTATGGCAGTCGCAGCATTTGTAGCTCATGGTGCCGATGATTTTAGTACAAAAGAAAAAGCATTGTTTTACTTAGTAGCTTTTATAACCATTTCTTTGGTAGGACCAGGTAAATTTGGAATAGACAAAAAATAAATAACCTCAAACTAAATCAGCACGGTTTTCAAATGAAGACCGTATTTCTATTTTTTAGCAAAGTTAGAACGCTTAAATACTAATTAATAAACAATCCCTAAGCTATTTTATAAAGTAGTTCTTTTAATAGGTCTGCCTCTTTCATTGGTGTAGTCCCTACTCCTTTTCCTTTCAAATCCATTTCACGTAAACTAGAGATAATTCCGCTTACTTTCTTCATTGGGTAATTTCTAGCGGCAGTTTGTATTTCTTTTACAAAATAAGGGTTTATGCGTAATGCACTCGCCACATTTTTAGGTGAATGATCCGTAAGGCCATGATACTGTAATAACTGCGTAAAAAACGAATGTAATAGGGTAATTGTCAGTATAAAAGGATTGTCTTTTGGATTCTGGGCAAAATAATTAATAATTTTGGTCGCCTTCACAATATCTCTATCACCAATAGCTCTTTTCAACTCAAAATTATTATAATCTTTACTTATACCAATATGTTCTTCTATATGCTGAGGATTGATTTCGGTCTGTTTTGGCAGAACCAATTTTAACTTGTCTAGTTCTTTACTGATTTTACCTAAATCCGTTCCTAAATATTCTACCAATAGTAGAGCAGCTTTATGAGATATGGTATAACCACGACTCACCAAATGTTTTCTAAGCCAATCACTTACCTGATTTTCATATAATTTCTTGCTTTCAAAAACTACCCCGTTCTTCTTTATAATCTTGTGTAGCTTCTTGCGCTTATCCAACTTTTTGTATTTATAACAAATAACAAGAACTGTAGATTGTTGCGGGTTTTCTGCATATGAACATAGGTTCTCTATAGTACGGGATAAGTGTTGTGCTTCTTTTACAATGACCACTTGCTTTTCTGCCATCATAGGATAACGTTTGGCATTGCCTACAATATCTTCAATAGATACATCTCTTCCATAAAGCACCATTTGGTTGAATCCCTTTTCTTCTTCGGTCAACACATTGGCACTTATAAAATCGGAAATTTTATCAATAAAATAAGCTTCTTCTCCATAAAGGAAATATATAGGGCTTATCTGCCCTTTCTTTATTCCATTGACTATTTGTACAGCTTCATCCATTCAGAAAAAATCATCAACTTTGTATAATGCAGCCACTAAATTTCCCTAGCTACACTTTCAGGGTCAAAAATAGCGAAAATAGAACCTTGATTTTTGACGTTATACGTAAAAAATTTTTGGTACTCACTCCAGAAGAATGGGTTCGGCAACATGTGGTTCAGTTTCTTATCCAGGAAAAGAAATATCCGATGAGTTATATTAATGTAGAAAAACAAATTACACTTAACGGATTAAAAAAAAGATATGATGTGGTTGTTTTTAAACCCAACGGTCAACTGCACATACTTGTAGAATGCAAGGCACCCGAGGTTTCTATATCTCAAATGACATTTGATCAAATAGCACAATACAATTTTAAATTGAACGCTACTTACTTAATGGTTACGAACGGACTCTCACATTATTACTGCCAAACAGACCTTATTGCGGAAAAATATGAATTTATGAAGGAAATTCCTGATTTTAGCCGTTAATTTGCGATCGTTTTGAAGATAGCTGTAGTCATATTAAATTGGAATGGTGAAGTGCTTTTAGAAAGGTACCTGCCTTCCGTTATCAATTATTCTCCCGGTGCAGATATATATGTTGCGGATAATGCTTCCACAGACGGCTCCGTTGCATTTGTAAAAGACAACTACCCAACCGTAAAAATTATTCAAAATTTAGAAAATGGTGGGTTTACAAAAGGATATAATGATGCCTTGGTACATGTAGACGCAGACATCTTTTGTTTATTGAATTCAGATGTAGAAGTTTCACCTAATTGGCTTACACCTATAAAAGATACTTTTAACAAGGTTCCGGAAGCTGCAATCATACAACCAAAAATTCTAGATTTACTTAAGAAAGATCATTTTGAATATGCGGGTGCAGCTGGTGGGTTCATAGATCAGTTGGGCTATCCGTTCTGTAGAGGAAGGGTTTTTCAAACCTTAGAGAAAGATGTTGGTCAATATGATGATGTGCGAGAAATATTTTGGGCAACAGGCGCATGCATGTTTATTAAAAAAGAAGTATTTCAAGAGCTAAATGGTTTTGATGAAGACTATTTTGCACACCAAGAAGAAGTAGATTTATGCTGGCGTGCTAAAAACCACGGTTACAAAATATTTTATGTGAGCACTTCTAAAGTATTTCATTTAGGTGGTTCTACATTAAGTAACATGAACCCAAAAAAAACATACCTTAACTTCAGGAATACATTATTTTCGATTACAAAGAATCTTCCTAGAAGAAAGGCTTTCATCATTATATTCTTGAGATTGCTGTTAGATGGTATTGCGGCAATACGATTTCTTTTCCAGTTAAGATTTAAACACTTTTTCGCTATTTTTAGGGCACATTTAAGCTTTTACAGACAGTTTGGAAAAATGTATAAAAAGAGAGAAAAAACACAATTTCATAGAAAATACTATGCTACGAAGTCTATTGTATGGTCTTACTTCGTACATAGAATAAGTAATTTTAACATTTTAGTAAAAGATTAACTAACAACACATCTAAGTGACTTTGTAATTATATAATTTTGAAGTCGCTTAGATGCGAAAAATAGAGTAAACCACTTAAACAAGTATAATAGAATAGAATTATGAAAAAAGTATTATTAGGATGTCTTGGAGTAACGCTTTTACTTTCATCATGTGTATCTTCAAAGAAGTATGCAGATCTTGAAGCTAAACATAAAAGTGCACAAGATTTATTGAATTCAGCTACAGTTAAATTAAATGATTGTTTAGAAGAAAAAGCAACAGCTTCATCTAGACTTCAAACTTTAGAAGATCAAAATGCTTTCTTAAAAGCAAACAATCAAGAGTTGATCAATAATATGGGCAACTTAACAACTTTGACTACCAAAGGTGCTGAGAACTTAGAGAAATCTTTAGAGAGTTTACAAGAGAAAGATTTAACTATCCGTAAATTAAATGATGCTATTACACGTAGAGATTCTGTAAACCTTTCTTTGGTACAGAGCTTAAAAGGTGTGCTTGGTAATATGGATGATGAGGATATAGAAATCAGCGTTGAAAAAGGTGTTGTTTTCGTATCAATTTCAGACAAATTATTATTTAGCAGCGGTAGCTACAACGTTACAAGAAGAGCAAAAGAAGTTCTTGGTAAAGTTGCTAAAGTGGTAAACAATAAGCCAGATTTCGAATTTATGGTAGAAGGTCATACAGATGACGTACCTTACAGAGGTAACGGTTCTTTATTGGATAACTGGGATTTGAGTGTTAAGCGTGCAACTGCTGTTGTTCGTATCTTACAAAAAGACTTCAATGTAGACCCTAAGCGTATGACTGCTGCTGGTAGAGCGGAATATGTACCGGTTTCTACAACAGAAAAATCTAAAAATAGAAGAACTCGTATCGTTGTTCTTCCAAAAATCGATCAGTTCTATAGCATGATTGAAGAAGGAATGAAAGATCCTGCAATCAACAAATAATTGCTGATTGTCATATAAAATTAAAGCGGCTCAATAGAGCCGCTTTTTTTATGACTTGGTTTAAAGTATAACTTTTAAATAATATCTAAACTACCCTTTCCTTCACGAATAACTTCTGGTAAACCTCCTGTAGAAACATCTATTATAGTGGATCCTACATTACCACCATAACCACCGTCAATTACAATATCCACAAGGTTGTCCCATTTCTCGTAAATTAATTCGGGATCTGTAGTGTACTCTAAAACATCATCTTCATCACGAATAGAGGTTGAAACAATAGGGTTACCTAATTCTTCAACCAGCGCTTTAACTATGCTATTATCTGGAACACGAATACCAACGGTTTTTTTCTTTTTAAACTCTTTAGGAAGATTATTATTACCGGGTAATATAAAAGTATAAGGACCCGGTAAAGCTCTTTTCAATATTTTAAAGGTAGCAGTATCAATTTGCCGTACATAATCTGACAGATTGCTTAAATCGGTACAAATGAAGGACCAATTGGCCTTTGCCAATTTCACCCCTTTAATACGTGCAATTTTTTCCAATGCCTTGGTGTTCGTAATATCACAGCCCAACCCGTAAACCGTATCTGTTGGATAGATAACCAAGCCACCTTTACGCAATACGTCCACTACCCTTTTAATCTCTTTAGGATTGGGATTCTCTTCGTATATTTTGATAAATTCTGCCATTGCCTTTAGGTTTAAAACCCTACTGTTATTAAATATAACTAAACTATCCCAATACCTCTAACTTAGCAAAGCGAAGCAATAGTTTTTTAATATCGCCTTTATCGAACATTATTTCTGCCTTTCTATCATTACCGGCACCTTCAATTTTTACAACCTTACCACGACCAAAACGAGTATGATTAATCAATGAACCTTCAGTAAGATTTGGATCGATCTTATTTGTATTACCAACAGGCTCTGATAGCTGAGGCTTTAATTTTCGTAATTTTTTAAGTTGTCCTGTATTTGGCTGACCAACTATTGGCGGTGTGCCCCTTTTTGGTTTTTCTTGACGCAACCTGCTCTTATCTACTTCACCAAAAATATCGGCATTAATAAGAGATTTGTAGCGGTACCCACCATCAATTGGTGTAAGGTTCTCCACATATTTCTCGTCTATCTCTTCTAAGAAACGACTAGGTTCTGCGTCTATTAATTTACCCCAACGATATCTATTTTGCGTGTATGTCAAATACGCTTGTTTCTCAGCCCTGGTCAACGCAACATAGAACAACCTACGCTCCTCTTCCAGCTCACTTCGGGTGCTCATACTCATACCAGACGGAAACAAATCTTCTTCCATACCAACAATATACACGTACGGAAATTCTAGTCCCTTTGCCAAGTGTATGGTCATTAATGCAACCCTATCGTCATCACCAGTATCATTATCCAAATCGGTAGCAAGTGCAACATCTTCTAAAAACTCACTAATATTTCCCGTTGCTTCATCAATCTCTTTCTGGCCTTCAACAAAATCCTTAATACCATTTAAAAGTTCCTCAATGTTTTCCATTTTACCAATACCCTCTGGGGTCCCGTCTTTTTTAAATTCTAAAAGAACACCGGTTTTTTTGGCTACATGTTCAGATAATGCAAAGGCATCTACAGTTTCGTTCATGACCTGAAAACTCTTGATCATGGTTACAAAGTCTGTTAACTTACGTTTAGTACCCGAATTAATTTTTAAATCTATACGGTCTATGTTTTCCATTACTTCAAAAATGGAACGGTTGTAATGATTTGCAGCTACAATTAATCTATCTAAAGTAGTACCACCAATTCCCCTAGCAGGAAAGTTTATCACCCTTTTTAAAGCTTCTTCATCTTTAGGATTAATGACCAAACGCAAGTAAGACAACACATCTTTTATCTCTTTACGTTGGTAAAATGAGAGTCCGCCATAAATACGATACGGAATATCTCTTTTACGCAAGGCATCTTCCATAGCCCTAGATTGGGAGTTTGTTCTATATAATATACAAAATTGACCATTGGTCATTTGTTGCTGCATTCTATGTTCCCAAATAGAATTTGCTACAAACCTACCTTCTTCAGCATCTGTAGTACTTCTATGAATTTTAATAGAGGGACCATCATCATTATCCGTCCAAACTACTTTTTCAATTTGATTTTGGTTTTTACCGATTACGGAGTTGGCAGCATTTACAATGTTTCGTGTAGAACGGTAGTTCTGCTCTAAACGGTACATCCCTACATTATCGTAATCTTTTTGAAAGTTCAAAATATTACTAATGTTCGCTCCCCTAAATGAATAAATACTCTGTGCATCATCACCTACCACGCATATATTTTGAAAACGATCAGCCAAAGCCTTTACAATCAAATACTGCGAATGATTGGTATCTTGGTACTCATCAACCAAAATATATCTAAATCGATCTTGATACTTTGCCAACACATCTGGGTAGCATGTTAAAAGCTCATTGGTTCTCAATAGTAAATCATCAAAATCCATTGCACCCGCCTTAAAACAACGGTCTACATAATTTTCATAGATATCACCTGTTCTTGGCTTTTTTGCCATGGCATCCTGCTCTACCAAATCTGGATCATTACGGTAAGCCTTTACGGTAATTAAGCTATTCTTAAATGACGAAATTCTATTTTGAATCTGTTTGTATTTATAAATATCCTTGTCAAGCCCCATTTCCTTAATGATAGAAGCTAATAAGCGCTGAGAATCTTGCGTATCATAAATAGTAAAATTGGCAGGGTAGCCCAGTTTATCACCATCAATACGTAATAATTTGGCAAAAACGGAGTGGAACGTTCCCATCCAAAGGTTTTTAGCTTCAGATGCCCCCACAATTTGAGCAATACGTGCTTTCATTTCACGAGCCGCCTTGTTGGTAAATGTTAGGGATAGAATATTAAAAGAATCTACACCCTGCGCCATAAGGTGTGCAATTCTATAAGTTAGTACACGAGTTTTACCCGATCCAGCGCCGGCAATTACCATTAAAGGTCCGTCTTTATGCAAAACAGGGGCCTTTTGGGCATCGTTCAATTCATCAATAAATGAGCTCAAATTTTCTTTCTTTTAGTGACGTAAATTTAGCCATAAATGAGGGATAGTAAAAGTGAAGTGATTTAGATTTGTGAACAATGGATGGTATTTCTTTTCATTTTGAATATATTTAAACTTTAATTCCGCATAGAGAATACACCTGTTGATGCATTTTTGTCTTAATGATCAACGAAATATAGAGAACAAACTAACATTAAATACTGATTATGAGAAAACTAGGCTTATTGGCTCTCGTTCTTTTCGGTTTTACCGTTCAGGCACAAGGACCAAATCTTGAAAAAGACTACATAGCTATTGAAAGCAAGGTAGTTGATTGGAGAAGAGAAATTCATCAGAATCCGGAATTAGGGAATCGTGAATTCAAAACAGCAGAAAAAATTGCCAAGCATTTAAAATCTTTGGGAATTGAAGTTCAAACTGGTGTTGCGCATACCGGTGTAGTTGGTCTTCTAAAGGGAGATTTACCTGGTAAAGTAGTAGCATTAAGAGCAGATATAGATGCCTTACCGGTTACAGAGCGTAACGATTTACCGTATAAGTCAAATGTAACTTCAGAATTTATGGGTGAAAAAGTAGGCGTTATGCATGCTTGTGGGCATGATACGCATACTGCTATTTTAATGGGTGTTGCAGAAGTAATGTCTAAAAACAAGGACAAAATTAAAGGAACCGTTAAGTTCATCTTTCAACCTGCAGAAGAAGGACCACCACCAGGTGAAGAAGGTGGAGCACTTTTAATGGTTAAAGAAGGCGTAATGACCAATCCTAAGGTAGATGCCATTTTTGGTCTACATATTAACTCACAAACTCCTGTTGGCACAATCCGTTACAAACCAGGTGGAACTATGGCCGCAGCACAACAATTTGTAATTAACGTCAAAGGAAAACAATCTCATGGTTCTCAACCTTGGGCTGGTGTAGATCCAATTTTAATAAGCGCTAAGATTATTGATGGTTTACAATCAATAATTAGTAGAGAGACAGACCTCACCAATGAAGCTGCAGTAATTACAGTTGGTAAGATCAAAAGTGGTGTTCGTTTTAATATTATTCCAGAATCTGCAGAGATGATCGGTACTATTAGGACGTTGGACTATGAAATGAAAGACAAATTAAATGCACGTATGGTAGAAATGGTTAGTGATATTGCCAAAGCATACGGCGGTGAAGCTACATGTGTAATTACCGATGCTACGGATATAACCTATAACAATCCTGAATTAGTGGAACAAATGTTACCAACTATTAAAAGAGTAGCGGGTGATGAAAATGTTCAATTTCAAAAAGCAGTAACCGGTGCTGAAGATTTCTCTTATTTTCAAAGAGAAGCTCCAGGATTTTTCTTTTTCTTAGGAGGAATGACTCCTGGTACAACAGAATCTTTTCCACACCACACACCAGACTTTTTAATTGATGATAGCGGGTTAATTTTAGGAGTTCGTACACTGACAGAAATGAGTCTAGATTTCCTAAATAGTGACCAAACACCACTTTTAGATATTAAACCAAAAGGATAATTTTGATGAACGATTTTTTTAATAACATTCCAAGTCCACCATGGTGGACTTGGATTTTTTTGTTTCTTTTCATAGTTGCTATTTATGATATTTTTATTCAGAAACGGCACACCATAAAGCATAACTTCCCTGTAGTTGGTCATTTGCGTTATTGGCTAGAAAGTATTGGACCAGAAATGCGTCAATATTTTGTTGCGAACAACAGAGAAGAACTACCTTTTAACAGAATAGAAAGAGGTTGGATCTACGCTTCGGCAAAAAAGGAAAATAATTACGAAGGTTTTGGTTCTGACAGAGATTTGTATGCACATCAGCATATTTTCGTTAAGAATAGAATGATGGGTTTTGTAGTTCCACAAGGTCATCCCAATATAGCAGAACCCAATTTTTTACCATGCGCAAAAGTTATGGGTCAGCACAATAACCGTAGAAAACCGTATAGACCTGGGAGTGTCGTCAATGTTTCTGCTATGAGTTTTGGCTCGTTATCTGCAGCAGCGGTAGAAGCAATGAACAAGGGTGTTCAAAAATCAGGTGCATATCATAATACAGGTGAAGGCGGCTTATCACCTTACCACAAACACGGTGGCGATATAGTATTTCATTTTGGTACCGGCTATTTTGGTGTTAGAACTGAAGATGGAAATTTCTCTATGAAGAAAATGAAAAAACAAGTTGAAGATAATCCGTGTATAAAAGCTATAGAAATTAAATTATCTCAAGGAGCAAAACCAGGAAAAGGCGGTGTTTTGCCAGGAGCAAAAATTACCCCAGAGCTTGCAGAAATTAGAGGTGTAGAAGTAGGTAAAGATGTTTTATCGCCCTCAACACACAAAGCATTTTCTAATGTAACTGAGCTAATGGCACTTATTGAAGATATCGCTAACGAAACAGGTCTACCTGTTGGTATCAAAGGTGCTATTGGAAAATTAGACCAATGGGAAGAATTGGCAGATTTAATGTTAGAGACAGGAAAAGGTCCAGATTTTATAACCGTAGATGGTGGTGAAGGTGGTACCGGTGCAGCTCCCCCATCATTTGCAGACCATGTTTCTTTACCTTGGGTATACGGGTTTTCAAGTCTGTACCAAGTATTCTTAAACAGAAATCTTACCGACCGTATTGTATTTGTTGGCTCAGGCAAATTAGGTTTTCCAGCAAAAGCAGCTATGGCCTTCGCTATGGGAGTTGACTGTATTAACGTAGCTCGTGAAGCCATGATGAGTATTGGGTGTATTCAAGCTCAAGCTTGCCATAACAATACCTGTCCAACAGGTATTGCCACACAAAACAAATGGTTGCAAAAAGGCATTAATGTGCCCTTAAAGTCAGATCGATTAGCGCAGTATTTTAGCACGTTTAGAAAAGAATTTTTAGAAATCACACACGCTGCAGGTTATGAACACCCTAGTCAATTTACTATGGATGATGTTCAGGTTAACGTTGACGATAATGACTTAAATAGAAGTTTAGCCTCAACTTATGGATATAACAAAGCAAAAGTACCGTTCACGGGAATACAAGATTTAAAAGACTGTTCGTATCTTGGCGGAAAAAAATAGATTAACTTATTTAATGCATTTTATTATGAAACGATATTTTATATGTTCTACTTTATTTTTTATAGGACTTAGCACAATTCAAGCTCAGAAAAAAAGTGAATTGATAGAGCAAAATCAAGAATTGAAATTTAAACTAGATTCTATCTCTAAAATGGTAAGCATATCTCAACGCAACGAGAAATTGGCGGACCAACGCTCAGATGAATACCAATCTCAAGTAACGGAATTACAGGATGCGAATGCTACTTTAATGAAAAACTTAAACAGTTTTGCGGCATTATCTAGTCAGAATTCAGAGAATATCAATAAAACCATGGCTGTTTTAGAACGAAAAGAAAAGCAGTTAAAAGGTGTAACCGATGCCGTTGCCAGTAATGATTCTACTGCAGTAGTAATATTGACCAATTCTAAACAAGTACTAGGTGAGAATGCAAAAGTTGGTGTAACTGACGGTTCTGTAGTCATCTCAGAAAAATTAGACTTCTTCTTTACAGATGGTATTGGTCTTAATCCTTCAAGCGAATCTAAAACGTGGATAGAGAATGTAGCCAAGGTTGCAAATGCAAATCCAAAAAGTGTCATAACTGTTGCAAGCCTGAATATTACAGGTGAAATGAATGTAGCATTGCAGCAAGCTACTGCTATTGCCAGCATTTTAATTAAAGATTTTGGTGTAAATGGAGAACGAATTGTTGCTGTTGGTCAAGATGGCGGCTTACGAGAATCGTTACAAATAAAGTTTCAACCGGATTATAAAGCATTTTATGATATGGCGAAGGGAGATGCTAAAAACTAATTTTAAGTATTTCATCGATAAACCACTATACTAATTGAGAAATTTGGACGTTCTTATTTCGTAAATAATAACTAATTAAAAAATGAACTCCGACCAAATTTTTCAACTTTTCGCTTATTTGATACCTTCTGTTGTTACAGGTGCCATTGCCTTCTATTTCTTTAGAATGCACACTAACAATGAAGAAGGAAGAAGACGTTTTCTTTTACATAAAGATTCTCAGAAAGATACATTACCGGTGCGTTTACAAGCATACGAAAGAATGGCCTTGTTCTTAGAACGCATTGCAATACCAAGTTTGGTAGTTCGTGTATCACCACAAAGTGATGACAAAAACGCCTATGAAAATTTGTTGATCAAAAGTGTTGAAACGGAATTTGACCATAACCTTTCTCAACAAATCTATATGACAGATGAATGCTGGAACGTAATTAAAGCGGCAAAAAGCGCCACTATCCAAATGATTAGAAAAGCAGCAATGAGCAATACTGAAACTGCAGATAAATTAAGGGAAGATATTTTGAATGAAACTATGGATAAAACGTCACCCTCAGCTACTGCCCTATCTTTTGTAAAAAGAGAGATTGGTGATCTCTGGTAATTTTAGATAATGAGAAATGTATTAAAGTATTTTTTAGTAATTACATTTCTCTTTCTATCCTCCATACACTTTTATTGGGCTACTGGAGGCACCTTAGGTTATCTAAGTTCTCTACCAACCAATGAAAATGGAAGTATCCTATTAGCCCCTACTATTTTTGATTGTATTATAGTCGCTACAATACTATTTGTATTTACGTTGATCTATACATTCTCCATAAAAGATAGAAAAAGTAAAATTTTCAACTCTTTAATAAAACTTGGACAATGGGTAATTCCTATTCTATTTTTAATTAGAGCTGTAGGTGACTTTAAATATGTTGGGTTTTTCAAGCAAGTAACAACAACTGAGTTTTCTCGTATGGATAGTTACTTCTTTACTCCCTTGTGTTTACTTATAAGTTTTGTTGGAATAATTATTCTTTACAATGGCCTGCGCAAAGAGAGTAAATAATTGCTACTCATGCTCATTTGGTTCTATAGGATTTGTTTCTTCATTTTTATTCTTTGCATACAAATACCCTCTCTTCCACCACAGTGTCATTTTTGCTTTATCGAATATCAAAGAATTGGTAGTTAAAATTGTAGGCGTATAAAACAAGTTGATGATTGCATTCTTTTGATTGGCAACTAATTTTCCTATTCTAATATTCTGATGTTCTATTCTATCTAAAATAAAACTCATCATTGTGGTAATCAGCTCAAATGGATTACGTGAGGCTACCCTGTTCATATAGTTAACTTCAGTATGTAAAACCACCACATCTACTTCTGTTGCTCCTCTTTTTATAGCTTCTTCAATAGGCACAATACTACCTAAACCACCATCAGCATACTCACAATAGTTTTTACGTACCAAACTCATGAACGGTGTATAGTTGGCTGAAATCCATATCCAATCGCAATAGTCTTCATAAGTGCAATCTTTAATAGATTTATACTCTACTTGATTTAATGACAGATTAGACACCGTAATAACAACATCTGAATCTCCGTTCTTTAAGGTTTCAAATTCCTCAATAGTTAAACTGTTTTCTATTAGCTTACGCAAATTTTCACTTTCGCCAAAAGTCTTTTTCCCAGTCATGAAATTTCTAAAAACATTCCAATGATTAATTGAAATTTCTTCATTACCACGAATATTCTTGACTAAAAACGGACAGTTATTAAAAATACTTTTCTGATTGACATTAGAATATATTTCTTTGATCTTATCTAGCTTACCTAATGCCAAATGAGAGATAAGTAGACTACCAGTAGAAGTACCTACAAAAATATCATACTTTCTTCCCTCTTCTTGAATAAGGTATTGGGCAACGCCACCGGCAAAGGCACCTTTACTACCACCACCAGAAATAACTAATGCTTTCATTATTAATTTAATTTCGTTTTAAGATAACGCAAATCTGATGAATTTAGTTGATTTACAATCTTTTCAATTTCTTTTTTCTGTTCTTGGTCGCTCCAAAGTGCATCAAATAACTTTCTGGCATAATTTCTAAACTGCCAAGAATGGTGATTGGTCGCCTTTATCAAATTAATATAGGCATCGTCATTTAAAGCCTTAATTTCAGATAAATATTGAAACGCTGTTTGTCTTACTTCTGTATTATAAATGGGGCTTGTATAACCAACAAGCTCCCGATGAAAATAAACATTCTCCGTAGGTCTATAATCTGGCGTAAACAATGCTAATGTTAACCATAGTAAACGGACATTTTTATTAGGCAACCCAACAATATTTTTTGTTTTTTCTAAGAAAGTACTTCTATCATAATCAAAACTACTCCAAAGATTATAAAGCATTAACTCATTAGTTATATAACTATCATCTAACAATAGTGGTTCTGTAAATTCTTTTAGCTCCTCAGAAATTTTACCTATTTTCTGTGCTGCAAATTGTCTTATTTTTATATCGTTGCTAGCAATTAATTTAGAAAAGTCCATTTCAGATATACTATCTTTTAACTCAAGTATTTCAAGTTTTAATCGGGTGCTAAGTTCAGAATCCTTCAAAATTTCAAAAGATATAAAAGTACTGGCATCATCATTTTTTAGATTATAAAACTTTCTTATTTCAGCGTTTTTTTTCATCAAAAAATCCTTAGCTATCTCTTCAGGAAATTCTTTCGTTTTTAGCCAAACCTCCTTAAACTCATTCAAATTCTTTCCACTTGCATTTTCCATTTCAGCAATAAAATCTGCAACAGTCACATTTTGGTACTGATATTTATTTAGGTATGTTTTTATTCTTTCTTTAAATGCGGAGTCCCCTATTTCTTCTCTCAATACAGCTAAAGCCCAAGCCCCTTTTTCATAATATGTAAGACTACTAGCCTTTGGGTTAAGCAAGCTCTGCCCCTCTCCCTTTTCTGAGATATCACTTAATACTTTTGCCGTATCAAATAACTTCCAATAAAAATAATCGTCTCCAAAGACTTCTTTTTCAGCCAAATAGGCATAGTAGGTAGCAAAACCCTCATGCAACCAATGATGCTCACTGTTCTTTTCCGTAACCAAATTACCAAACCATTGGTGCGCCAGCTCATGGGCATTGATATTTACATAATTTCTATCTATAAACGAAGTGGAATCAATGACATAAGCGTCAGAGAAAAAAGTAGCGCTCGTATTTTCCATACCTGCATATAAAAAATCGTGTACAGGCACTTGCTTATAATTCTGCCAAGGATAAGCGACACCTATCTCATTTTCTAAAAAATCAAATATTCGTTTTGTGTATCTATACGTTGGTTCCACTTTTAGACTATCATTTGGGTAATAATAGTTTTCAATGGTTACACCACTTTCAGATGTCAATACTTGTTTGTCATAATTACCCATTGCAAATGCCAACAAATAACTACTCATTGGTTTTTTCATATCGAATATCCAAATAGGATCATCTTCGTCATTGCTAGTTTTTAAAAGTAGATTACCATTCGCAATGACTTGATATTTTTTATCGGCTTCAATAGTAAGATCAAATTCTATTTTTTCTTCCATGTCATCAAAACTAGGAAGCCAATGGCTAGTGTATTTTCCTTGTCCTTGCGTCCATATCTGCTCATTGCCTTCTACATCATCATCCCAACCAATAAAATAGACCGT
This sequence comes from Maribacter forsetii DSM 18668, assembly GCF_000744105.1. Taxonomy (NCBI): domain Bacteria; kingdom Pseudomonadati; phylum Bacteroidota; class Flavobacteriia; order Flavobacteriales; family Flavobacteriaceae; genus Maribacter; species Maribacter forsetii. Next base: position 2,059,567 of record NZ_JQLH01000001.1, on the reverse strand, counting down.
TTGTTTGGGTTTCGTTACATATTCAAGAAACAGTTTATGCGATGCTCCCTTTTTAAATTTATGTTTAATGGAAATGATCTTTTCTGTGGCATTAAAATCCATCTTTTTCCCGTCAAGTTCTACTTTTGAAAAATCCAAATTCTTTGCATCAAGAAATATAGAGTCAACATTTTGCAACACATTAAAACGATAGATCACCCCACCTTTAATCGTTTTTTCTTTAGGTACTGGGCTTAGGTAAACCTTAGCCTTAATAAAGTCTACTTTATCTTGATGTTGCCCAAAAGCATAGAGGGATAAGAATAAAAAAAAGGTGAAAATTAATTTCTTCATACAGCAAACCAAACAAATAACATTTCAAATTTAATGTTTTGGGGAGCACTTCCCTAACCTTTACCTGAATTGAATGTGATGCTAAACAACACTTAATTCGTTAGTTACCATTAGAACCATATTTACAAGAGCAGTAATGATATTTTCCCCTTTGGGGATTAAGGGCTTATCCCTATTTTAGTGCCATGAACGCAAACTTCTTGCAAACTCCCGTAGTGTACTTAAAAGGTGTTGGTCCAAACAGGGCAGAAACCTTAAAGTCCGAATTAGGGATAAGCACCTACCAAGATTTGCTGAATCTTTTCCCTAACCGTTACATTGACAAAACCCAATATTATAAAATAAGTCAATTACAACGTAGCAGTGCAGATGTTCAGATAGTTGGCAAAATAGTTCATTTAAAAACGGTAGAACAAAAAAGAGGTTCTCGTTTAATAGCCCGTTTTAAAGATGATACCGGGGAAATAGAATTGGTTTGGTTTCGTGGTCAGAAGTGGTTACGAGAGAACTTAAAACTAAATGTACCCTATGTCATTTTTGGAAAATGTAATTGGTACAACGGTACATTTTCAATGCCACACCCAGAGATGGAACCATTGAAAGCACATGAACAAGGTACTAAGGTATATATGCAACCCGTTTACCCATCTACTGAAAAGCTAAGTAATAAAGGCATCACCAATAAAGTTATCAGTAAACTGATGCAACAGCTTTTTATAGAAATCAACGGAAAATTCACCGAAAGCTTATCAGATAAATTACTGCATGACCTAAAACTCATAAACAAGAGCGAAGCCATGTTCAATATTCACTTTCCTAAAAGTCAGGAATTATTGGCAAAAGCACAATGGAGGTTAAAGTTCGAAGAACTTTTTTACATACAATTACAGCTTATTGGTAAAAACGTTTCTAGAAAGAAAAAGATCAAAGGTTTTCCGTTTAGTGAAGTTGGCGAGTATTTTAAGGATTTCTACAATAATAAATTGCCTTTTGAGCTTACCGGAGCACAGAAACGGGTAATCAAAGAAATACGATCAGATCTGGGCAGCAATGCCCAAATGAACCGTTTATTACAAGGTGATGTAGGATCAGGAAAAACCATTGTTGCCGTTATGACCATGCTATTGGCAATCGATAACGGATTTCAAGCTTGTTTAATGGCGCCAACGGAAATTCTTGCCAACCAACACTTTCAAGGCATTTCTGAATTGCTGGAAGGCACCGAGATTACCTGCGCCTTACTTACTGGTTCCGTAAAGAAATCTGCTCGTAAACCAATTCACGAACAGTTAGAAAATGGAGAGCTCAACATACTTATTGGCACTCATGCCCTTTTAGAAGATAAAGTAAAATACAAGAATTTAGGAATAGCGATTATTGATGAGCAGCACCGTTTTGGTGTAGCCCAACGTTCTAAATTGTGGCACAAAAATGAATTTCCGCCACATATACTAGTAATGACCGCAACACCTATACCTAGAACATTGGCCATGAGTTTATACGGTGATCTGGATATCTCTGTAATTGACGAATTACCACCTGGTCGTAAGCCCATTAAAACTGTACATAGATATGACGGAAACCGATTAAAGGTTTTTCGTTTTATACGTGATGAAATTGAAAAAGGCAGACAGATATATGTGGTGTACCCATTAATCCAAGAGTCTGAAGCTATGGACTACAAAGATTTAATGGATGGTTATGAGAGTATTGCCCGCGATTTTCCTCAGCCTAAATATCAGATTTCAATTGTTCACGGGCAAATGAAACCGGCGGACAAGGAATTTGAAATGAACCGTTTTGTACAGGGCGAAACTCAAATTATGGTAGCCACAACGGTTATAGAAGTTGGTGTCAACGTACCTAATGCATCGGTAATGATTATTGAAAGTGCCGAACGTTTTGGTCTATCACAATTACATCAGTTACGTGGTCGTGTTGGTCGTGGAGCAGATCAAAGTTTTTGCATTCTAATGACGAGCCATAAATTATCTAGCGATTCAAAAACTAGATTAGAGACCATGGTCGCCACCAATGACGGCTTTGAAATTGCAGAAGTAGATCTAAAACTACGTGGACCCGGAGATATTATGGGTACGCAACAAAGCGGATTGCTTAGTTTAAAAATAGCAGATATTGTGAAGGATAATGATATTCTAAAATCGGCTCGCTTCTACGCCTTACAACTGCTTAAAGAAGACCCTTCATTAAGTAAACCAGAGAATCTAATTATAAGACATATGTATGCTCAGTTGGTAAAGCATAAGAATATCTGGACGTATATTAGTTAGTTGTATTTTTAACAACTTTCCCGTTGAACATCGTAATTTTCAAGAGTGTTAATTTCTAAAAAACCCTTGTTTTTAATAGATTTGTCGTACTTACATTAGAAAGAATATGAGCGCAACAAAAACATTATTTGACAAAGTGTGGGATTCCCACGTAGTACATAAAATACAAGATGGTCCAGATGTACTGTTCATTGACAGACACATGGTTCATGAAGTAACAAGTCCTGTTGCTTTTCTAGGTATTAAGAACAGGAATATTCCTGTTATGCACCCTGAGAAAACTTTTGCAACAGCTGACCATAACACTCCTACTATTAACCAACATTTACCGGTTGCAGATCCACTTTCAGCAAACCAATTAAGAATGTTAGAAGAAAATGCCAATGAATATGGTATTTCTTATTGGGGATTAGGTCATGCAAAAAATGGTATTGTACACGTTGTAGGACCTGAATATGGTATTACCCAACCAGGTGCCACTATTGTTTGTGGAGATTCACATACTTCTACACATGGTGCTTTTGGCGCTATAGCTTTTGGTATTGGTACTTCTGAAGTTGAGATGGTATTGGCTACACAATGTATTATGCAGCCTAAGCCAAAGAGAATGCGTATTAATATTAACGGTAAAATGAGCAAAGGGGTTACTCCTAAAGATGTTGCTCTATTTATCATCTCTCAATTAACCACTTCTGGAGCAACAGGATACTTTGTTGAGTATGCAGGTGAGATCTTTAGAGAGATGAGTATGGAAGGTCGTATGACGGTTTGTAACCTAAGTATAGAAATGGGTGCCCGTGGTGGTATGATCGCTCCTGATGAAAAAACATTTGAATATGTAAAAGGTCGTGAGTTTACTCCAAAAGGTGCAGATTGGGATAAAGCAATGGCATATTGGAAAACCTTATATACAGATGAAGACGCCATTTTTGATAAGGAATTAACTTTTGACGGTTCGCTTATTGAACCTATGATCACCTATGGTACCAACCCTGGTATGGGAATGGGAATTTCTAATGACATACCTATGGCAGATGCTGTACAAGGTGGTGCTACTACATATCAAAAATCATTGAAGTATATGGATTTCAATGAAGGTGATAGTATGATGGGTAAACCAATTGATTTTGTTTTTCTTGGAAGTTGTACCAATGGTCGTATAGAAGATTTTAGAGCATTTGCCTCTATTGTAAAAGGAAGAAAGAAAGCTGACAATGTTACCGCATGGTTGGTTCCTGGATCACATAAGGTTGAATCAGCTATTAAAGAAGAAGGAATCCTTGATATTTTAACTGAATCTGGCTTTGAGCTTCGTGAGCCTGGTTGTTCTGCTTGTTTGGCAATGAACGACGATAAGGTACCGGCCGGTAAATTAGCGGTAAGCACATCTAACAGAAACTTTGAAGGAAGACAAGGGCCTGGTTCTAGAACCTTATTGGCTAGTCCGTTAGTTGCTGCTGCAGCTGCCGTTACCGGTAAAGTAACCGACCCAAGAGAATTAATGGTAGAACTTGTGTAACAAGTTTGCCTTTCGCTATTAGCCGATGGCTTTTAGCACAGTAACAATTATAATAATACAAGCTAATGGCAAAACGCCAGAAGCAAAAAGCTATAAAAAATGGCATACGATAAATTCGACATATTAACTTCAACTGCGGTTCCTTTACCAATAGAAAACGTAGATACAGATCAAATTATACCTGCACGATTTTTAAAGGCAACTGAGCGTGTTGGTTTTGGTGATAACTTATTTAGAGATTGGCGTTACAATCAAGACAATACCTTGAAAGAAGATTTTGTTTTGAACCAAGATAAATTCAGCGGAAAAATCTTAGTAGGTGGTAAGAACTTTGGCTCAGGTTCATCTCGTGAGCATGCTGCTTGGGCCGTTTATGATTACGGTTTCAGATGTGTAGTTTCAAGTTTCTTCGCAGATATCTTTAGAGGTAACTGTTTAAATATTGGTGTATTACCAGTACAAGTAAGTGCTGCATTTCTACAGAAAATATTTGATGCTGTTGATGCCGATCCTTCAACTGAGTTAGAAATTAATCTTCAAGAGCAAAAGATAACCTTATTGCCTACCGGTGAAAGTGAGTCCTTTGACATCAACGATTACAAGAAAAACAATATGCTTAACGGTTTTGATGATATCGACTACTTGTTGAACATCAAAAAAGATATTGAGACCTTTGCAGAGAACACTCCGCTTTAATCTCGAATATCCGAACAATACAGAGCACTTACGTTAACTAACCCAATGCCATTTTTAGACTTTAAAAATGGCATTTAGAACACATGAAAAAAAGAAAGTTAGAAATAATGGATACCACCCTTAGGGATGGTGAGCAAACCTCGGGCGTATCCTTTTCTGCATCGGAAAAACTAACCTTGGCAAAGTTACTTTTAGAAGAACTAAAAGTAGACCGAATTGAAATTGCATCAGCTCGTGTTTCTGATGGAGAGCTAGATGCTGTTCAAAAAATTACCGAATGGGCCGGCGAAAAAGGTTATTTAGAACGTGTTGAAGTATTAACTTTTGTTGACGGCGGTATTTCCTTGGATTGGATGCAGAAATCTGGAGCCATTTCTCAAAATTTACTGACCAAAGGTTCCATGAACCATTTAAAGTATCAGTTAAAGAAAACTCCCGAGCAACATTTTTCTGAAATAGCTGATATTTTCAAACAAGCTACAGAAAGAGGAATTATCAATAATATCTATTTAGAGGATTGGAGTAACGGAATGCGAAATTCCAAAGCATATGTATTTGAGTTTCTAGATTTTCTATCCACTCAAAATGTAAAAAGAATATTACTACCAGATACATTAGGCATTTTAACGCACACCGAAACATATGCGTATTTGTCTGAGATAGTGCAAAAAAATCCAAATTTACATTTCGATTTTCATGGTCATAATGATTATGATTTGGGTGTTGCCAATATTATGGAAGCTGTAAAAGCTGGCTGCCATGGTTTACACCTTACTGTGAACGGAATGGGAGAAAGAGCCGGTAACGCACCTATGGCAAGTGCCGTAGCAGTTATTAAAGACTTTCTACCAGAGGTTGAAATTAACGTAAACGAGACCTCTTTATATAAAGTAAGTAAACTGGTATCTGCCTTTACAGGTTTTACCATACCAGCGAACAAACCTATTGTAGGTGATAATGTATTTACCCAAACCGCTGGTATACATGCAGATGGCGACAGTAAAAATAATTTGTATTTCAGTGACCTAATGCCAGAACGTTTTGGTAGAAAACGTAAATATGCATTAGGTAAAATGTCTGGTAAAGCCAACATACAAAAAAACCTGCAGGAACTCGGTTTAACTTTAAACAATGAGGAGTTAAAAAAAGTTACTGAACGTATTATTGAATTAGGAGATAAAAAAGAACGTGTTACTAAAGATGACCTCCCTTTTATTATTTCCGATGTTTTGGATACTGCGGATTATAAGCAGAAAGTATTTATAAAATCATATGTACTTACCCATGCTATGGGATTAATGCCTTCCACTACCCTATCTGTTGAAATTGATGGTAAAGTGATTGAAGCACATGCACAAGGAGACGGACAATATGATGCATTTATGAATGCATTAAAAAAAGTATATATAGCCAAGAAAATAGCATTACCGAAATTGACGGATTATGCAGTAAGAATACCCCCAGGAAGTACTTCTGATGCTTTATGCGAAACGGTTATTACTTGGGAATTGGATGGAAAAGAATTTACATCAAGAGGTTTAGATTCTGACCAAACGGTTAGTGCGATTAAAGCTACCGAAAAAATGTTGAATATAATTTAGCGCAATGCGCTGGACGCTGGACGCTGGACGCGGGGCGCTAAACGCTTTTGATGAGAGATTATAAAAAATATAATGTTTGGAAATTAGGTCATGAAATTACTTTAGAGATTTATAAATTGACTAGAAGGTTTCCTAATAATGAAAATTTTGGATTAACAAGTTAAATGAGAAGAGCCTCTTCATCTATTCCAGCAAATATAGCTGAAGGATGCGGAAGAGAATCTGATGCGGAGTTTAAACGTTTTTTAATCATTTCTCAAGGGTCGGCAAGTGAATTAGAATATTTTACCATTTTAGCAAAAGATCTAAAGTATATTCAAGAAGAAGAGTTTTTAATCATTCATGATAAAGTAAGAAGAAGTTTAAATAGTTTAATAAATAAGATATAATTATAAATAGCCTAAACTATATACGATTAAAGTATAGCGTTTAGCGTACAGCGAAAAGCGAAAAAGCGATAAACCATGAAATTAGATATTGCCTTATTGGCCGGTGATGGTATCGGTCCTGAAGTTATTGATCAAGCAGTAAAAGTATGTGATGCCATTGCAAAAAAGTATGAGCACCATATTACTTGGAAACCTGCTCTTACAGGTGCAGCGGCCATTGATGCCGTTGGTGAACCTTACCCAGATGAGACACATGAAATATGTGCAAATGCTGATGCAGTTCTTTTTGGAGCTATAGGTCATCCTAGATTTGATAATGACCCTTCTGCAAAAGTTCGTCCAGAGCAAGGGTTATTGAAGATGAGACAGAAATTAGGTTTGTTTGCCAATGTTAGACCAACATTTACATTCCCTTCTCTTATAGAAAAGTCGCCACTAAAAAAAGACCGTATTGAAGGTACCGACCTAATAATTCTTCGTGAATTAACTGGAGGTATCTACTTTGGTGAGCGTGGAAGAAAAGATGACGGTAATACTGCCTTTGACACTATGACCTACCAACGTTTTGAAATAGAAAGATTAGCTAAAAAAGGCTTTGATTTCGCTATGAAGCGTTCTAAAAAATTATGTTGTGTTGATAAAGCCAACGTATTGGAATCTTCTAGACTTTGGAGAGAGACTGTACAGGCTATGGAAAAAGATTATCCAGAAGTAGAAGTTACTTATGAATTCATTGATGCGGTGGCAATGCGCTTAATTCAATGGCCAAAAGGGTATGATGTAATTATTACCGCAAACTTATTTGGAGATATTTTAACTGATGAGGCATCTGTAATTGCAGGTTCTATGGGACTTATGCCTTCATCATCTGTAGGTAGTGATGTTTCTTTATACGAACCTATTCACGGTTCGTATCCACAAGCAGCTGGTAAAGACATCGCTAACCCGTTAGCTACAGTACTTTCAGCAGCCATGCTTTTTGAAGACATGAATATGACAGAAGAAGCAGAAGAAATTAGACGCGTAGTAAACAAATCATTAGCAGAAGGTTATGTAACCGAAGATCTTGCCGATGGTGGTAAAAGTTATAAAACAAGTGAAGTTGGAGATTGGTTAGCTAGCAACATTTAAGAAATATACTTAAAAAAGAAAACCCCTTTTATCTTTGATTAAAGGGGTTTTCTATATCTGATAATTACAATGTACTTAAATACTCGTAGCTATTTCAATTTCTTGTTCATAAATACTTTTAACAATTGCACGTAAATCAGGAATTACGGTTTTAACCAATTTCGATGGTCCGTTGATTAGTACACAAATACCTAAATCCGAATCTGGAAAAAGTGCAATTTCATTTCTGTAGTTGTTAACACTACCACCATGATGCCAAATAGTTTCCTCAGGGGCATTCTCATTCTCTTTTACAGTGTGTATTCTCCAACCAAATCCATAACCTGAACTCACATGTCCTTGCCATTTTTGATAATATTTTCTATGTCCTTTTAATTCTACAAAAGGTTTAAATACCTGAGCCATATCTTCTTTAGACATTACATCAGGATTATGACCTAATAAGAAACGCATCCACTTAGCCATATCTTCAGAGTTTGCATTGATACCACCGGCAGCGATAGCATTATAGTAGTTATCTCTTGGCAAAACTGTTCTCAATCGATGCCCTCTTTTAATATGTGGTAGCGCAATATTTTCATTTTGCATTAATGTCTTATGATCCATAGACACAGAAGTCATACCCAAAGGTTTAAAGAATTTTTCTTCTAAAAGCGTTTGAATATCTTTTCCTGTCGCTTTCAACATCACTTCTTGTGAAACAGAAAACATGGCATTTTGATAGCTATATTGAGACCCAGGTTCGGCAATCGGATTTATTTTATCGAATTTTTCGCTAATCGATGACATGGTGTAACCCGCCTCTACTAAATCCGTATAACTGTGGTATGGAGTTCCTGTAGTGTGAGAAAGTAAATGTGCTACTTCTATTTTTTGAGTATTCTGTTGATTACCAAAATGGAAATTCGGTAAATAATCAGCCACTTTATCATTAAGGTTTAATTTACCTTCGCTTTCTAAATTAGCTGCTAAAACACCGGTAAAGCCTTTTGATATAGAACCTAGTCTAAATAGAGTTTCTCCGTCAACAGATTCTTTACCGTTGAAACTTCTTTTACCATATCCATCAGAGAGAACAACAGAGTCTCCACTCACAATACTTACACCCGCTCCAATAATATCACTAGAGGCAATAGCTTTATTGAAATAATCGGTCAAGGCTTCGTTCAGCGCTTTTTGACGAATATTATATAGTTTTATTTCCCTTTTTTCCGCTAAAGTTTTAACCGGATTCGGATTGGGAATTATAGCTTTTGAATGCTCTGGCTTAAATGAAGAAGCTGTAAGAACAAAAAGTAAAAGAACCATTATTATGGCTCCAAAGAAAAATTTGGTACGTAACACGGCATTGTAGGTTTAGGTTTTGTTACAACGTGATAAAATAGATAAAATTATCGATGAACTGCACAATTTAAAAATTTTAACATGAAAACAAGCTGATTATAAGCACAAAAGAAAAATGCCATTTTAGGTGCGCCTGAATATTTGGACAAAAAAAAAGGAACCCCATTTTGAAGTTCCTTTTTTAAAATTTATAAAAATAAAGACTAACAGCTCATCGCCATTTTTCTATATTTAATTTCTTTTCTCTTTCTAACTATCAAAATAGCTACAGCGATTGCAACACCGGAAAAAGCTAAAATAGCACCTACTAAACTAGAGTAAATGATTCCGTAGCCAAATGCGATAGGTAATCCGGCTAAATAAGCACCAGATGCATTCCCCATATTAAAAGCACTTTGGTTCATAGAAGAACCCAGCATTTCAGAACCTTTAGAAGTATTGATTATCGCCATCTGAATAGGTGTGGCTACCGTAAATGAAATTGCTCCAATAACAAAAGTCAATACCATTAATAAATAAGGGTTAGTGGCAATAATCATATTCAATAATAAAATACCACACATAACCGACAAGCTAATGATTACCGCTTTCAAGGGTGAAAATAACTCTGCCATCTTTGCTCCTAAAAAATTACCAACTACCATACCTAAGCCAGCTAACATCATAGCGTAACCAACAAAGTGGTTTGGTAAACCAGCAACATCCTTTATTAAAGGGGCTACGTAACTGTACCAGGCAAAAAATCCGCCTGTACCTATAGTGGTCAATGCAATTAATGCCCAAAGCTCTGTATTTTTTAATCCTTGAGAAACACTTACTTTCTCTTCTTTTTCGTCTACTTCAATTTTTGGCATCCACAGGTAAATGCTTCCTAAAGCCAATAAACCAACGAAGCCTACAAGGTAGAAAGAAACACTCCAGCTGAACTGCTGCCCTAAATATGTTCCTATTGGCACACCAATAACATTGGCTACCGTAAGACCAGAAAACATTATGGATATAGCTTGTGCACCTTTGCCTTTTTTAGCCAATTTTGTAGCTACTACAGCACCGATACCAAAAAAAGCACCGTGCGGAATACCAGATAAAAATCTCATAAACAACAAACTGGTATACCCAGTGGCAAGTCCTGACAAGGTATTAAATACTGTAAACCATATCATTAATAAGAACAGCATTTTCTTAGGCGTAAGCTTAGAACCTAAGCCTGTTAATAATGGTGCACCTACTACAACGCCCAATGCATAAGCTGCAATAAAGTGACCAGCCTGCGGAATTGTTATTCCTAATGACCCAGAAACTTCTGTCAAAATTCCCATGATAACAAATTCGGTAAGTCCTATTCCAAAACCACCGATGGCTAAAGCAAATAATGCTTTCTTATTTGATTTTATAGCATCCATAACTTATAAATTTTAAGTTTAACATATACACTATAGGTTCTCGATCAATTTTAAAAAGACAAAGTTAAAACCAATATCCCGGTTAAAACACGCATGAATTACCATATTTATGTTAATAATTAACCGTGTGAATTAGCAACATATATTCAGTTTTTACAATTCAGTATAGAAATTCTACAACTGAGAAAAACAATTTATTCAAACCTTCAATAACGATTCATATTTGTGATATCAATCAAAATATAATCAACAATGAAGACGCTATTATTCTTATTACTTACACTTTTATGTTTCAATGTATTCTCGCAAACAACAATTTCGGGTAAAATTATTGATCAACAAGGCTCACCAATTATGGGAGCAAGTGTCTATCTAAAAGGTACTTATGATGGTACTGCTACCAGTGAAGATGGCACATTTACATTTGAAACAACCGCAACCGGCTTACAAACATTAATTGCGTCTTCCATTTCATTTGAGACTTATTCCAAAGCAGATGATGTCACGAAGCTCAATACCATAATTATAAAACTCAAGGATGATGTAAATACCCTAGATGCCGTAACCGTAAATGCCGGAACGTTCAATGCTGGCGACAACGCCAAGGTTACCGCATTAAAACCTTTAGATATTGTAACCACAGCAGGAGCTTTAGGGGATTTTGTTGGCGCTTTGCAAACATTACCGGGAACATCAAATGTTGCCGAGGACGGAAGGTTATTCGTTAGAGGCGGTGACGCAGAAGAAACACAAATTTTTGTAGACGGCATGCGTGTATTTACGCCCTACTCCCCTTCTGCAAACAACATACCCACAAGAGGTAGGTTATCTCCATTTCTATTTAAGGGTATTACATTTTCTACCGGGGGATATTCAGCTGAATACGGACAAGCCTTATCAAGTGTTTTACTTTTAAATAGTATAAACGAACCACAAGAAGAGAAAACTGAAATTTCTATTATGACCGTTGGTCTCGGACTTGGAAATACCCAAAAATGGAAAAAAAGTTCGCTTAGCCTAAATACATCCTACATTAATTTAGCTCCTTATCAAAAACTGTATCCTGATAATAATGAATGGCACAAGCCGGTAGAATCTGTAGGTGGTGAAGCGGTATATAGATATAAATTTAATAACGACGGACTTTTAAAAGTTTATGGAGCATACAGTTCTGTAAATTTTGATCTAACACAAGAAGATATTAATGTAGCTGATGGTATACGCTTCGGACTTAAAAATAGAAATCTTTACATCAACTCGTCTTATCAAGACTTTTTAGAAAAGGACTGGAGCATTGCCACAGGTATTAGTTTTGCCAATGACCACTCAGAAATTAAATACAATACTTCTGATATTACCGACAATGAAAATTCAGCACACTTAAAATTAGCTTTTAAAAAGTATTTCTCTAGTCGCTACAAATTAAACTTTGGGGCAGAATATTTCGCAACAAACTTTACAGAGAACTTCGAAGATTCTGGTTTTGAAGACGATTATGAGTTTGATAACAATATATTCAGCAGCTTTGTAGAAACAGATATTTTCTTTTCAAAAAAACTGGCTACCAAGATTGGATTGAGAGGAGAATATTCTGAATTATTACAAGAATTTAATCTTTCACCCAGATTATCACTAGCCTATAAATCCGGCTCAAACTCGCAATTCTCATTGGCATATGGTGAATTCTTTCAAAACCCGAAGAACGATTACTTAAAATATAATTCTGATTTTACTGCTGAGAATACAACCCACTACATAGCCAATTATCAATATGTAAAAAACAAACAAATATTCAGAGCCGAAGCATATTATAAAGAGTATGGCAATTTAGTAAAATACGACACTCCGTTTGCTTTACCTACTTCAACTTACAATAACAGTGGAAGTGGTTACGCCAAAGGATTGGATATATTCTGGAGAGATAATAAGTCCATAAAAAATACTGAGTATTGGATGTCATACTCTTACCTAGATACGGAAAGAAACTATCAAAATTTTCCAACAAGTGCTACGCCAGATTTCGCATCAAAACACAATGCATCTTTGGTAGTAAAACGATGGATCGAAGATTGGAAAAGTCAATTGGGCTTCAGTTATAATTATGCATCTGGTAGAAAATACACAGACCCAAATTTAGGAGGATTCTTAACGGAGGAAGCAAAAAGCTTCAATTCATTAAATGCGAATTACGCGTACTTAATTAGTCCGCAGAAAATATTATACGTGTCGGTAAGTAATGTATTAGGAACCAAAAATGTAAATGGATATCAGTACGCTAACCAGACCAATACAGATGGTTTATTTGATAGAAGAACTATTACACCAGCTGCCGACCGCTTCTTTTTCATTGGTTTCTTCTGGACGATTAGTGACAATAAAAATGACAACCAATTAGATAACCTTTAAAAATTACAATTCAACACCAAGAACCTACAATTGGGTCATCTATTTTACAAAAAGCAACGGAATAAAAAGATATTTGAACATCAATAAATAACTAAAAACTTTATATCATGAAATCACTACTATTAATTGCCACATTTATTTTTACGCTAAGCTTAAGTGCACAAACACCATATGAGAAAGGTATGAATGAAGCTTTTGCTTTATGGGAGCAACAAAAAAACACGGAAGCTGTGCAACTATTCGAAAGAATAGCATCTGCTGAAACCGATAATTGGCTACCACCCTATTATGCCGGATTGATAGAAATAGTAAGCAGTTTTGGTTTAAAAGACGAAGCGTTATTAAATACAAAGCTGACAAGGGCGAAAGAATTTTTAGATAACGCCTCGGAAATATCAGAAAACAATCCTGAAATAATGATAACCTATGCGCTATTAAACACAGCCTACATTGCTTTTGATGGTGCAAAATACGGTATGACGTTGTCAGGCGAGAATGTAGCTATCTATCAAAAGGCACTAGCAATTGCACCAAGCAATCCAAGAGTACTATTAGGTAAGACTGAATGGGATATGGGCGCAGCTAAATTCTTCGGTAAATCTATAGCACCCTATTGTGAAGATGTTGAACGTGCCATAGTATTATTCAATAAAGAAGAACAAACGGTACCCTACTACCCATATTCCGGTTTAGAAAGAGCTAACGAGATCAGTGCTAATTGTAAAAAAGAAACCTCCCCTAATTAATAGGAGAGGTTTTTTATAGTCTAAGTTAAAGACCTTTATAATATATAATCAGTACTCACAAAATTAGAAAGTTTGGCTTCCAATAAATTCTGAATAATTTCGGTATTCAATTCGTTGTCTTTAAATGCAACAAAAGTTCTAATAGAGAACGAACGTAATGCATCATGAACACTTAAGGTTGCTTGTGCAGAATCTTTTCTTCCCGTAAATGGATAAACATCTGGTCCTCTTTGGCAAGAACTATTTAAGTTAACACGACAAACCAAGTTAACCAAAGTATCTATTAATGGAGAAAGTGCATAAACATCTTTACCAAACAAGCTTACTTGTTGACCATAGTTACTTTCTGCCATATCATCTAAAGGTTCTTCAATATCAGAGAATGGTACTATAGGGATAATAGGTCCAAATTGTTCTTCTTGATAAACTCGCATGTCTTTAGTAACAGGGTAAAGAACAGCAGGCCATATATAATTATCAAAATGCTTACCTCCTTTTTTGTTGATGATCTTTGCACCTTTTGAAAGCGCATCATCAATTAAACCTTGAATATAGGCAGCCTTATCCGGTTCTGGTAATGGAGTTAATTTTACTCCGTCTTCCCAAGGATTTCCAAATTTCAACTCATCTACTTTACCGGCAAAATTCTTATTGAACTCCGCACTGATTTCTTCATGAACATACACCACTTTCAATGCAGTACAACGTTGACCGTTAAAAGACAAGGTACCTGCCAAACATTCATTTATGGTTAAATCCAAATCAGCATCTGGTAAAATAATTGCAGGGTTCTTAGCCTCTAGACCTAGTACTAAACGTAGTCTATTGCTCTTTGGGTGTTGATCCTGTAGCGCATTTGCAGATTTACTATTGCCTATTAAAGCCAGTACATCTACTTTACCTGTTTGCATAATTGGTGCAGCAACAGTTCTACCGCGGCCAAATAATACATTTACCACACCTTTTGGAAAACTTGTTTGAAAAGCTTCTAAAAGTGGAGTAATCAATAAAACCCCATGCTTTGCTGGCTTAAAGATGGTGGTGTTTCCCATAATAATTGCAGGAATCAACAAAGCAAAAGTTTCATTTAACGGATAGTTGTAAGGTCCTAAACATAATACAACACCTAAAGGTCCTCTTTTAATATGCGCATACACACCATCGTGTTTTGTAAACTTTGCAGCATCACGATCTAATTGTTTATAGTCTTCAATAGTATCTTCAATATATTCAACGGTACGGTCAAATTCTTTCTGAGAATCTGGTAAAGATTTACCAATCTCCCACATTAACAATTTAACTACCTCTTCTCTTTTAGTTTTCATTTTTGAAACGAAAACCTCCATACATTCAATACGATCTTTAACATGCATTGTTGGCCACACTCCTTGCCCTTTATCATATGCTTTTAAGGCACCATCTAAGGCATCTAACGCTTCTGCCTCTTGCAAATCTGGAATAGTGCCCAATAATGTTGGTTTGTATTCTTTTGTTGAAGAAATGGTAGAATATACTTCTGTAGTATCACCCTTCCATTCCTTTAATTCTCCGTTGACCAAATAATGTTTTTGGTCTATAGTTGATGTAATTTGAAATTCTTCTGGAATCTTAATATCGCTCATTTCATTTTCTATTTTGCACTATGATTGATAATTGAATTATAGATTGATTTCTAAAAAACTAGAAATTGAATCTGTAGTATTAAAAGTAGTTTAAACCAAATATTCAAACAAGTCCGGTTTATCATTTATATATTCTCCATAGAAATTGTTAGATTTCATGCGTTCTATCAATGGCTTCAAGTCGTCTGGATTCTTTAATTCTATACCTACCACTGCCGGCGCATTTTCTCTACTAGATTTCTTTGAATACTCGAAATGGGTAATGTCATCCGTAGGTCCAAGAATGTCAACCACAAACTCTTTTAAGGCTCCTGGTCTTTGAGGGAATCTAATAATAAAATAATGCTTTAGTTTTCCATATAATAATGCTCTTTCCTTAATTTCAGCCGTTCTAGTGATATCATTATTACTACCACCAATAATACACACTACATTTTTACCAGCAATTTCATCTTTATAATCATCTAAAGCTGCAATAGATAAAGCTCCAGCAGGTTCAACCACAATAGCATCCCTATTATAAAGATCTAGAATAGTTTGGCATGCTTTGCCTTCATCTACCGTAATCATGTTATCTAAATAATAGTTACAGATAGCATAGGTTAAGTTACCTACTTTTTTGACCGCTGCACCATCAATAAACTTATCTATATGATCAAGCGAAACTACTTCTCCCGTATCTATTGATGTTTTCATAGACGGAGCACCTTTAGGTTCAACACCAATAATTTTTGTATCCGGCGAAAGCTCACTAAAAACACTAATAAGTCCAGATGCTAGACCACCACCGCCAATGCAAACAAAAAGATAATCTATAGGTGTTTTTGATTGCGAAATCAACTCAAGACCAACTGTGGCCTGACCCTCTATAATTTTAGGGTCATCGAACGGATGTACAAATATTTTTCCGTGTTTATCACCATAAGTTCTAGCAGCCATTGAGGCATCATCAAAAGTATCGCCTTCCAAAACTATTTCAACCCATTCGCCACCAAACAGTTTCGTTTGTTCAACTTTTTGCTTTGGTGTAACAGATGGCATATAAATAGTACCTTTGATTTTTAAATGAAAGCAAGCAAATGCCACGCCCTGGGCATGATTACCTGCACTTGCACAAATGACACCTTTTGCCCGCTCTTCTTCAGTTAAGGAGCTTATTTTATTAAAGGCACCTCTAATTTTATAAGAACGTACTCGCTGTAAATCTTCACGCTTTAAACGAACTTGACAATTATATTGTTTTGACAAACGAATACTATCTGTTAGCGGAGTAACTTCTGAAATTTCAGCAATGGTTTGTGCAGCTTGTAAGACATCATCTAATTTTGGAAAATATGCCGGCTTTGACCCTTTCATATTATTTGCATTCTGTAATTAAAAAATTATAACTAGCATGAAACCTAAATTGTCCGCTTGAGAACATTTCTTTTAAAACTACAACCCAATAAATGGTCATAACTTTTAGAATGCACCCAACCGGACAATCGGTATATCTATAAAATATGATAACTCTATACGATAGGCTTCATTGCTGTCATTGACTCACGTAAACGAGTACCAACTATTTCTACCGGATGCGTACGTAATGCCTTATTTATAGCAATTAACTGTGCATTATCAACGTCATTATCAATATCTCCAGAGAAATTAGTACCAATTACATCAGTATCAATTCCCTTCATGAAATCAGTCAATAATGGCTTACATGCATGATCAAAAAGATAACAACCATATTCTGCAGTATCAGAAATAACACGGTTCATTTCAAACAATTTCTTACGAGCAATTGTATTCGCTATCAATGGAGTTTCATGTAAAGACTCGTAATATGCAGACTCGGCAATAATACCAGATTCCGTCATTGCCTCAAAAGCCAACTCAACACCAGCTCTTACCATGGCTACCATTAACACACCGTTGTCGTAAAACTCTTGCTCGGTAATCTCTTGGCTACCTGCAGGAGTTTTCTCAAAAGCCGTTTCACCAGTTGCAGCTCTCCACGTTAATAAGTTCTTATCATCATTTGCCCAATCTTCCATCATCGTTTTTGAGAAATGACCGGTCATAATATCATCCATATGCTTTTGAAACAACGGACGCATAATATCTTTTAATTCTTCTGATAATTCAAATGCCTTTACTTTAGCAGGATTTGAAAGACGATCCATCATGTGTGTAATACCACCATACTTCATTCCTTCAGTGATAGTTTCCCATCCGTATTGGATTAATTTAGAAGCATAACCAGCATCAATTCCTTTTTCAATCATTTTATCGAAACAAAGAATAGAACCTGTTTGCAACAAACCACAAAGAATAGTTTGCTCTCCCATTAAATCTGATTTTACCTCAGCAACGAAAGAAGACTCTAATACACCGGCTCTATGACCACCTGTACCAGCAGCATAGGCTTTTGCTTGTGCTAAACCTTTACCTTCTGGATCATTCTCAGGGTGAACCGCAATTAAAGTCGGTACGCCAAACCCTCTCTTATACTCTTCCCTTACCTCAGAACCAGGACTTTTAGGAGCTACCATAATCACAGTCAAATCTTCACGAACCTGTGTACCTTCCTCTACAATATTAAAACCGTGAGAATAAGACAGTGTAGCACCTTTTTTCATTAATGGCATAACAGCCCCTACTACGGCGGTATGCTGTTTGTCTGGGGTAAGGTTGATTACAACATCAGCAGTAGGAATCAATTCCTCGTAGGTACCCACTGTAAATCCGTTTTCAGTTGCATTTACAAAAGATTGTCTTTTTTCTTTTATAGCAGCATCACGAAGTGTGTAAGCGATATCTAAACCAGAATCTCTCATGTTCAACCCTTGGTTTAAACCTTGTGCACCACAACCTACGATTACAATTTTTTTGCCTTTTAAAGCATTTACGCCATCTGCAAACTCAGATGAATCCATGAAGCGGCATTTTCCAAGTTGCGTTAATTTATCTCTTAATGATAGCGTATTAAAATAATTGGCCATTTTGTATTTACTTTATTTGATTATTGTTTAGATTCTTTATTTAAAATTCTTTTAGTATCGCTGAAATTTTCATCTCATCCTTAGTAACCGATATACGACCAGATCTAACAAACTGCATTATGCCGTAAGGTTTTAATTGATCGTGCATTTCATCAATTTCATTTCTTCTACCGCTTTTGGCGATTACAAAAAAGTCTCTTGATACGGTAACAATCTGTGCATTGTTATCTTTTATAATGTTCTGAATTTGACGCTCGTCAAACAGAAGACCAGATGCTATTTTGAACAAAGCAGATTCTTGATAAATGGTTTCATCATCTGTATGGTAATATGCTTTAATAACCTCAATTTGTTTCTCTATTTGCCCGACGATATTATGTACCCATTTCTCAGTTGTATGAGCAACAATTGTAAATTTAGAAACATCATCAATCTCTGATTTAGAGACATTTAAACTCTCTATATTTATATGTCTCTTTAAAAATATACCTGATATTCTATTCAGTAATCCAACATTATTTTCTGAATATACCGATATTGTAAACCATTTATTTTCCATAAGCTTTAATTACCTATTCCTTTCTTCAAAAGGATTTTATGGTGTCATTATAATTATTCTATACTATTTCTTTACGGCCATTATTAAGCCTGTAGACCAATTCATTTTGGTCAATTGTAAATCTTTACGTTGTTCTAAATACGCTGTCAGTTCAAGTACATTATCTTCATGACCGGCTGGCCAATTTGGCTGTTTGGTCATATCATCTATAATGTAAAAGCCGCCAACATTTATCAAATTTAAAACCTCATCGATTTCACTGTACTTACCTGGCCAGGCATCTGCAAAAATCAAATCGAATTTTGCACCTGAATATTCCTTGATCCAATCAGAACCATCTTTGCAAACAACCTCAACTCTATCATCATCACCAAAATAACTAGAAGCGATAGAAATTAATTCTTGATCGTTATCTACGGATATCAATTTAGAATCAGCATCCATACCTTCAATCATCCAAGAAAGACTAAGACCAATACCAGTTCCAATTTCTAAAAAATTGCCATTTGGTTTAGAGGCTATTAAGGTTTTGAGAAAGCTACCAACGTACAGGTCTGAAGGCATCGTAAATCCGATTTCCTCAGATTTACGAGTTATCTCCGTATGTATATTAGGAATGTCCTGTATGTTCGTATCGTTCATGAGATTGTTATTGCTGCTATTTCAATCTAACTTCAGAAACCGAAGCTCCAGAAGGTATCATAGGAAATACATTATCTTCTTGCTCAACCTTAACCTCTAAGAAATAAGGTTCTTTAGAAGCCATCATTTCTTGAATGGTCGATTTTAAATCTTTACGTTCAGATATTCGTTTTGCTTCAATGCTATAACCTTCAGCTATTTTTACAAAATCAGGATTCACCATTACGGTAGATGCGTATCTTTTTTCAAAAAACAACTCTTGCCATTGGCGCACCATACCTAAATGTTCATTGTTCAAAACAACAATCTTAACAGGTACTTTATGTTGAAAAATTACACCCAATTCCTGAATAGTCATTTGATAACCACCATCTCCAATAATAGCAACCACTTCCCTATCCATAGCGCCCATTTTGGCACCTATAGCTGCTGGTAAAGCAAAACCCATAGTACCTAATCCACCTGAAGTAATATTACTTTTAGATTGAGAGAATTTAGCATATCTACAAGCAATCATTTGATGCTGACCTACATCAGAAACGATAACTGCTTTGTTATTTGAAGCCAAATTAATTTCTTCGATGACCTCGCCCATAGTTAAACCTTCTTTGGTTGGGTGAATGTCATTCTTTATAATAGCATCGAACTCAATTTTATATTTCTCTTTAAAGATATTATGCCAAGCATCATGTTTATTTTCATTTACTAAAGGCAATAACAACCCTAAAGTTTCTTTTGAGTTACCTAAAACCGCGACATCTGCATGCACATTCTTATTTATCTCAGCAGGGTCAATTTCAAAGTGAATTACTTTAGCTTGTTTTGCATAAAAATCTAAATTACCAGTTACACGATCATCAAATCGCATACCTATAGCAATTAGTAAATCGCATTCATTGGTCAAAACGTTAGGACCATAGTTACCATGCATACCTACCATACCCACATTTAATGGATGAGAAGTATCCAAAGCCGAAGCTCCCATGATAGTCCAAGCTGCAGGTATACCTGACTTTTCAACTAATGCTTTCAACTCTTGCTCAGCCTTGCCAAGAATAACACCTTGCCCCCATACGATAAATGGTTTTTTAGCGCTATTAATTAAATCTGCAGCCGCTTGAATTGCACTCATTTTTGGTTTAGGTACCGGCTTATAACTACGTACAGCAGTACATTTCTCATAAGAGAAATTAAAAGCATCTATTTGTGCATTTTTAGTAATATCAATTAATACCGGACCTGGTCTACCAGATTTAGCAATGTAAAACGCTTTCGCCATTACTTCTGGTATTTCAGAAGCTTCGGTAATCTGGTAATTCCACTTCGTTACCGGAGTAGAGATCCCTATAATATCAGTTTCTTGAAAAGCATCGGTACCTAGTAATTGTCTAGTAACTTGACCAGTAATGCAAACCATAGGTGTTGAGTCTATCTGCGCATCTGCAAGACCAGTCACCAAATTAGTTGCACCAGGACCGGATGTTGCTATTGCGACACCCACTCTACCGGAAACACGAGCATACCCTTGAGCAGCATGCGTAGCACCCTGTTCATGTCTTGTAAGAATATGTGTTAATTTATCTTGAAATTTATATAGTTCATCGTAGACGGGCATAATTGCACCACCAGGGTAGCCATACATTGTTTCGACACCTTCTGCCAACAAACAATGAATTATTGCCTCTGCTCCAGAAATCTTAATAGTTTTCTTGGAATCTGTACCTTTTTTCTTCTCTTTTACTGTTTCCATAATTCATAATCAAATTCAAGCATTGCATATAAGAGTTACAATTACCTGATATTAAAATCCTTCTAGACTTCCTAAAGTCTAGCCGGTGTTATTTAAAACTCATCGGTTACACAACCGTTAGATGCAGAAGATACCATACGTGCATATTTGTATAAGCTTCCTCTTTTCACCTTTAACTCCGGTTGTTTCCAATTCTTTTTTCTTTCTGATAATTGCTCATCTGTAAGATTAACTGAAATTTCGTTTTTCTCTGCATCAATGGTAATAATATCTCCATCTTCCAATAGACCAATTGTTCCACCATCTTGAGCTTCTGGAGCTACGTGACCAACAACAAAACCATGAGTACCACCAGAAAAACGACCGTCTGTAATTAAAGCAACATCTTTACCAAGACCAGCACCCATAATTGCTGCAGTTGGTTTCAACATTTCTGGCATACCCGGTCCACCTTTTGGACCTTCATAGCGAATAACAACAACATCACCTTTTTTCACTTCACCTTTACCGATACCTGCATTCGCAAGAAATTCGTCGTTATATACTTTAGCCGGACCTGAAAAATACAATCCTTCTTTACCGGTAATTTTTGCCACAGCACCTTCAGTGGCAAGGTTACCATAAAGAATACGTAAGTGACCAGTTGCTTTTATAGGATTACTAAGTGGTTTAATGACTTGTTGGTGTTCTAATAAACCAGGAACATCAGCTAAATTCTCAGCAATTGTTTTACCTGTAACGGTAAGACAATCTCCATGTAGCATATCATTTTCTAACATAAACTTCATAACGGCAGGTACACCACCTACACGGTGAACATCTTCCATTAAGAATTTACCACTTGGCTTTAAATCTGCCAAGAATGGCGTAGTATCACTAATTTTTTGAAAATCATCTAAGGTGAAATCTACATCAGCCGCTTTAGCTATTGCTAAAAAGTGAAGTACGGCATTCGTTGACCCACCTAAAAGAGTAAGCAAACGAATAGCATTCTCCATAGATTTACGGGTAATGATGTCGCTTGGCTTAATATCTTTTTCCAAAAGGGTTCTTAAAGCTTTACCAGAATTTATGGCATCGTACTGCTTGTCTTTACCTATTGCAGGGTTAGAAGAATTGTAAGGCATTGCCATACCCAAAGCTTCAATAGCCGATGCCATAGTATTGGCAGTATACATACCACCACAAGCACCTGCACCTGGACAAGCGTTCTGGATAACACCTTTGTAATCCTCTTCATTCATAGTACCGGCAACTTTCTCTCCCCATGCCTCAAAAGCAGATACTACATCTAATTTTTTATCTTTAAAACAACCCGAAGCAATAGTACCACCATAAACCAAAACAGATGGTCTATTTAAACGAATCATTGCCATAAGTGCACCAGGCATATTCTTATCACAACCTACAACAGTAACCAAACCATCATAATTCATAGCTTGAACCACAGTCTCCATAGAATCAGCAATAATATCTCTAGAAGGCAAAGAATAACGCATACCATATGTACCCATAGATATACCATCACTTACACCAATAGTATTAAATACAAGCCCCACTAAACCACTATCATTAACACCGACTTTTACCTCTTGCGCCAAATCATTTAAGTGCATATTACAAGGGTTACCCTCATAACCTGTACTACCAATACCAATTAACGGTTTCTTTAAATCTTCTTCAGTTAAACCAATGGCATAAAGCATTGCCTGTGCTGCTGGTTGTGTTGGATCTTGGGTTACATTCTTACTATGCTTATTCAACTCCATAATATAATTCTCGTATGCTTATCTTGATTTCTTAAATACTACTTAATCAAAGATAAAAGTTTATAAAAATTTCAAATTTTAACAATAATTGACAATACAAATTCATTTTATCAAAAATGAACTTAATTAATTGAATATCAAATATTTAAATAGTCATTATATACCATATTCAATACTTCAAAACTCACCGATATTATTCATTTTACATAAAAAAACCTGCATCAAATAAATCTGATACAGGTTTTTTCATTGTATGAAAAGCTATATCATCCCTTAGTAGGAATGACAATGACTAGTCTAGTAATTAAATTTGATAATATCATACTACAATAGTACTGAAAAATTAGCTGATAAATAACCCCTTAACAAAATCGGTACAAAAAGTATTAAATTACACCAATTTGAAGCTAATGATATCTCCACCTTTCTTTTGTGCCAATATGCAAATAGCCCTATCGGTTAATTGAACCGCTCTTGGATAGCCGCCTGTCGTTTGTCCGTCTTTCATTAACACAATTAGTTTGCCCGCAGGTGTTAACTGTACCGTACCAGGTATAGTTGCAGACGTAAGCATTGAAATTGTATGTGCCTGTATAGTTTCGGACAATTGATATGCCATTCTATTGTTCTCATGTGCAACAGTGAATGTTCTAGAGAAAATTTCTTCTAACTGCTTATCGGTCAATATATCAAATTCGGGCGCTTTATTTACTTCAAGAACAGAATCGTCTAAAAATGAAGCTACCTTAATCTCTGATATTTTAGGCTGAAAATCTTCTTGTACCGCAAAAGGCACGGCATCATTATCAGTTAATCTATTATATTTTGTGATCGGTTGATAGAAAGACCTACTACCTAATACTTGTTTAGAAGTAAAGCCACCTTTTACAGCTAAGTATGATCTAAATCCCTTTTCTAATCTACCAAAAGAAAGAATATCACCTTTGTTTATCATATAAACCTTATAATTTTGAATAGGAAGATTATTCAGCGTAGCGGACATTTTTGCCCCACCAAGTGCCATATAGGTTTCTTTTTCAAAAATAAGCGTTGGTCCGGTCATGGTAATTTCTAACACAGCAGCAGATTCTTCATTCTCAAGTAGAGAATTTACCTTAAAAACCGAAATCTCATCCATAACTCCAGAAACAGGAACTCCTTTATTTCTATAGTGAAATCTACCTGCATCTTGTATGGTTGTATAAAAACCTGCTTTTAATACTTTAAGCATCTATCTTAATTTTTTCAGGTTTATATATTCCTACCTCAGCTTCTATTTTGCAAAGATCATGTTCGGCTTTTGATATTTTATAAAATTCAATTTTATCACCAACACTTACAAAGCAAGGATTCTCTTTGGATGCATCAAAAATAGGTACAGCACAATTACCGATAATATTCCATCCACCGGGAGACTCTTGCGGATAAATACCCGCCTGCTTACCAGCAATACCTACTGCACCTTTTACCACTCTTGACCTTGGTGTAGCTTTTCTTGGCATTTCCAGTTTTTTATCAATACCGCCCAAATACATAAAACCAGGTAAGAACCCGATACCAAAAACGGTATATGTAGCACCTGTATGCAAGGCAATAATCTCTTCTTTCGTTTTATGCAGTTGACTTGCTACTTCCTCTAAATCTAAACCAAACTCCAAATCATACGAAACTGGCAATCGCCACAAATATCTATCCGGTTTTGGTGACTCTTTTAATTGCAAGTACCACTTATGTATGTCAGAAGATAATTTCTGGAAATCAAGTTGTTTCGTCCTATTTATAATTAAAAGAGAATTATAAGAAGGTACCAATTCCCACTCTTTATTCGTAAACACTTCTTTGGTTAAAAACCTTTCAAAATGTAATATCTTTTCTAATATAATTTCACTGACCTCATTTGGCCATTCAATTAAGACAGAATGGACGCCAAACGGTTTAATATTTATTTTAGGGGAATTCACGATTTTACTTGTAGATTATGATGTGGCAATTCATTTGAAAGATACGCCAAAATTTGCAATGCAGCAGGGGTATCACCATGAATGCAGTAGGTATCTGCTTCCATAGTTACATAATTGCCATTTATTGTATTTACCACCTTATCATTATACATGCGTAAGATATGGTTCAACACCTCTTTACCAGTGGTAACCAAAGCATTCTTTTCTTTTCTTGACACCAAACTTAAATCATCATTATAATTTCTATCTGCGAAGGCTTCTACCAAAACTTTAAATCTGTTTTTAGTTGCCAATTTTTGAATGACGCTGTTAAAAGGAACATATAACAAGGCAGTATGTTTATAAGGAGCTATCGCTGTTAAAAAAGTTTCTGCCAAATATTCATCTTTAGCTATATCATTATACAAGGCGCCATGGGGCTTAATATGATGTAATGTGATATTAATTTCTTCTCGCACAGATTCAAATAACTCCATTTGTGTTTGAATACTTTTAATAAGCTCATCATTAGAAATTGACATACTAACACGCCCAAAATTTTCTATATCTGGATACGAGGGATGCGCACCAACCTTAACTCCATATTTTTTTGCCAGTTCTAAGCATTGTATAATAGTTTCTTTTGAACCAGCGTGACCGCCACAAGCAATATTACAAGAGCTTATCATTGGAAATAGGTCTTTCTCGTTCCCTATACCCTCTCCTACATCGCAATTAATATCAATAACTCTTTTCGTCATCTATAAAATACCTAAAACGGTTAGTATACTTTTAGCACCCAATAAAACGGAAAGAAGAATAATTAGTCCGCCGAAAATATTCTGCAACACAGAGTTCTTATATTTTCCCATCACTCCCGTTCTATTTACAACCCATAATAAAAATACCGCAATAACAGGCAATAATAATCCATTTGTTATCTGTGCGAATTTTATAATCTCAATAGGTTTTATTCCAAATGATAAAAAGAAAACACCAAGCCCTAAAATAATCATCCAAATCATTCTAAACTTAGCATCTTTAAATTCAGCATTCCAACCAAAGCAACTATTGGCAACATAAGCTGCAGCTAAAGGCGCCGTTATTGCAGATGTAATACCTGCTGCACACATACCTATTCCTAAAAAATATAAAGCAGCGGAACCATACAATGGCTCTAAAGCTTTCGCCATATCTATTACATTATTAACTTCAGATGAATTAATAGCCGCAGCGGAAATAATAATACTGACAGATACCAGGCCTCCTAATATAATAGATACCAAAGTATCTCTTTTCGCCAATTTCAGATCATCTTTAGATTTCCATTTCTCACTGACCAAGGCGGCATGTAAAAAAAGATTATAAGGAACAACGGTAGTACCTACCAAAGCAATTATGGTAAGAATACCTTTTTCAGGAATTGTTGGTATAAACAATCCCTTAAGAAGTTCCCATACATCTGGCTTGGTCAATATAGCCGTCATAACAAAAGAAAGACTCATAATAAGTACCAGTACTATAAATACTTTCTCCAAGGCCTTATAACTACCTAGATATAGTAATAGAAAAGCAAGACCACCTAATATAAAAGGGTATAAATTACCGTATGTTGTACCAAACAAAGCTTCCATACCTAAAGTGGCACCACCAATATTACCGGCTTCATAAGAAGCATTACCTATTATAATAGCAGAAAAGATAAGAGCTATAACACTATTACGAATCCATGGATTACGAAGCTCTTGCTTAATTACATCTGCTAACCCCTTTTGTGTCACTATACCTAAACGTGCAGACATTTCCTGAAGAATATAGGTTGCTATGATAGATAACAACATGGCCCACAGTAAACTAAACCCAAAATTAACACCTGCCAAAGTACATGCCGTGACTGTTCCCGGACCAATGAACGCCGCAGCTACCAATACTCCCGGTCCTAATTTCTTAAACATATATTAAAATTATAGTTCTTGTAAATATAATTGGTAAATATGACATTCCTCACCATACTCAGCATCATTTTCACCACAATTTTAACATTTCAAAATGCCGTTAATCTAAAAAAATGCAGTTCGTCTAAAACTTGGATGTCATTCATCGAGATTACATAATAAACCAAAAACAACAAGGTTATAGCTATCCCCAAACCTTAAACTTAACCTATTAATGATTTGTTTAGAATGTAAGAAAGAACTCGGTTATTTAGATCACAAAAATGCAATGGAAAGTGCAGGTGTAGAGCTATGCGCCAAACACCATGAGCGAATTAAATTATTGATTAATAAACACAATACACCATTAGAAGCTATACAGCTGTATTATGCCCTTAAAGAAGCAGGTGTAAATTCTATGTTAGAATGGTGGGATGGTAAAAAGTCTATCGACATTGCCATTTCTCGTGTAAAACTCAATATTGAAATTGATTCTGAATATGAAAAGCTAACAGAACATGAAGCTATCAATAATTTAGAAGAAGCAATGCATTCATTTAAAAATGGTTTTACAACCATTAGAATTCCGCACATTGTAGTACGCTATTATTTAAATGAAACCGTAAATAATATTATCGGAATAATGGAAGGCTTAAAAGCCAACATTAAGGTTATTAACTAAAAAACTAGATATGGAAAATTCTAAAAAAGCATTTAGAAACCCTATTAGGGCTGCAATAGCAACTCTTTTAATAGGTATGGTTATGCGAATACTTCATTATCCATTTTCTGAAGGAATAATTTTCATGTCCTTTGCCGCTATATTAATACTATATGCAATACGTTTTTCAAGAAAAGAAGAAAAGAAGTCCGTTGATTTAATAAAAATGGCTTTGGTCCTCTTTTGGACAACCAACGGAATATTGACAATTTTAGACTTTACCCATACCTTGTTTTTTCAAATAGGCACGGCATTTACTTTTATTGCATGGTTTGCTATGGAAGGTACTTCTTATTTCATGTCAAAAGACGGAGATGTAAACAATAGCATGACAGAAATTATATGGAATTTTGTAATGGTTATAGGTGTAATTACCCTTATATGTGGCGGATTAATGCATTTGTTAACCTGGGATTACTCCATACCTGTTCTTACTCTTGGTTTAACCATTGTAACCAGTTACATACTTAAAGATATCTTTACAGCTCCTAAAAACACTGAAGACGATATTAACAATGAAGAGTTATATTCTTAAAGAAGACTTCTCTTTATTACAGACAATTATACCCCAACCAACCCTCTCAAGTTGGTGAACAGTTTTGAATGGTTTTTGAAATATAATTACCATTCAATTCTTGTTCATTTTTTATTTATTACTACCCCAGCCAACCTTCTCTATCTAATGAGCGGTATTGTATGGCTTCAGAAATATGGTTTCCATCCAAATCATCGGCGCCACCAAGATCTGCAATTGTTCTTGCCACCTTTAAAATTCTATCATATGCTCTAGCAGAAAGATTCAATCTTTCCATCGCATTTTTCAACAAGGCTTTAGACTTATCGTCTAACTTACAATATTCACGAATCTGTTTTGTATTCATTTGAGCATTATAGTGTACATTTTCCATACCCTCAAATCTTGCGGTCTGTAACTCTCGTGCTGCTGTCACTCGTTTTCTGATATCGACACTACTCTCCCCTTTTCGTTCTTCGGATAACTTTTCAAACGGTACAGGAGTAACCTCAATATGAATATCTATTCGATCCAATAAAGGACCTGATATTTTGCTTAAATACCGTTGCATTTCTGCAGGCGATGAAGTTACCGGAGCATCTGGGTCGTTAAAATATCCGCCAGGACTAGGGTTCATACTGGCAACCAACATAAAACTACTTGGGTAGGTAACGGTGAATCTAGCTCTAGAAATAGTTACTTCCCTATCTTCTAAAGGTTGACGCATAACTTCTAAAACGCCACGCTTAAATTCAGGAAGTTCATCTAAGAATAAAACCCCGTTATGAGAAAGCGATATTTCTCCCGGTTGTGGGTATGCACCGCCACCTACAAGTGCGACATCACTGATTCTATCTAATGTGGAGGTTATATTTTTATATTAATAATATTTACAATACTTAGGAATTGTACTTTATTAATCTGCTGCAAGCCTTTTGATAGAGTTATATAGAGCTGCCTTAAGCTTCTTCTTGTTTGTGCCATAATGTGCTTCTCTATGACAATTGGGGCATAGTGCCACAGTGTTTTCAACAATGTCTGGACCACTTTCTGCTAGACTTATTACATGATGTACTTCTAAGTAAGGGAGTCCACCACTAGTTTCGAAAGGAGCTGCGTTATTACAATACTCACATTTACCAGCGGCATTTTTTAACACCCATGCTTTAACCATGTAATCTCTTTCATAGTTATTTATGATAGAAACTCCTTTCTTAGGTTTCACTTTACCAGAAGGCTTTAATAACTTCTTCCTTCCAATCGCTGCTTTTACCTTTGCTTCAAATTCAACAACAGGGTTAGATTCACGATTTTCAATATCAGCTAGTATATTTTCAATTTTCTTGGCAATATTGGCTCCTACATTTGCCATTGGAGTTAAACCAGAAATCCAATCTCTCCCCAATAATAGCATTACGTACGAAATGTTTTGCATTCTATATTCGAATGACTTGAGACTTCTTCCAAAATCTTCAGATAACTTTGTATAATAGGCCTTCTTAACTGGCTTTTCCCCAAGCTTTATTCTTCTCTGTATATCTAAATAAGCTATAACCGAAGCCTTTAATTCATCATCCGACCAACCTTTATTAATTATCTTTTCATCAGCCATAATTACAGAATTATTAGATTATAGGAATATTATTAATAGACAAACAATTAGTAAAAATAAAAGAGCTAACGAAACATATAGATACTGCCTTTCCCTTGTCTTGAATATCTGTTCCACTTTATCCTTATCCTTCTGCCCCCTCAGAATCTCTTCCTTAACAGAGTTTTCAGCTTTTAAAAGTCTTTCCTCTCTATCTTTAGATACTAAAGCTAAGTCTTTCTCCAGAACTGCTATCCTTTCGTTCAGAGTGGTACGGTCCTTTATTTGATTTCTATACCTATCTATTATGTTCTGTAGAAATGAGCCGAATGCCGTAGGAGTACCAAAACCTTTGTCCGCACACTTCTCCAATAGAGTCACATCTTCTTGGTGCCCAATCGCAGTTACGAATGGCATTGCGCATTCCAATGAAGCTTTACATAATGCTACGTCATTGAAGATTTCCAGCCCACTTCCGCCACCTCTCATTACGATGAGCATATCAGAATCCACTTTTGATAAAAGTTGTATCTTTTTACTTATCTCCTGGCTGTTAGATAGGTTAACCTGGTGCTCGTTAATCGTATAAAATTCCGAGTCAATTAGCTGCCCCCTATAATCTTCACCCACTATAGAAGTTGTTCCCTTAATTATGTTTATAACAGGCTTCTGATTGTTTAAAATCTTATCTAGAAGTAGTTGGTCCAAAAATGGAATTGGGCGCTTAAAACGCTCCTGAACAACACTAAATTCTGCTTTGGTTATGAATTGAAATTCATCCTTTCTACCCTTTAGTTTTGTTGCCTTGAACTGAAGCTTAATAGTCCCATCGTTAAAGTTGTTCGTAGTCTTATTTACATGACCTTCAAAAACATAATATTGTTTTGAATCAAGGTCCTCCCTCAACTTTGCAGGTACCACCAGGGTAAACTTACTAAGCTTATTCTCATCATGCAGGATGTCATAATAGACACCACCATACTTCTTGTTATTTCCCGGTGAGTAAAAACCCTCAAGTTTTATGATTCTCTCCTCTATTGGAGAGGTAAATGTGTTCTTGCAAATTTCTGTTAATGAATCTACAGTAAAAGATAGGTCCTGCATTGATGTTATTTAAAATACCTAGTTAAAACGACATTAAAGTATGATTATTTCTTAAACCAACCAGAACTAGCGTTGCAATTGTAGATATCCTTTATTTTGTCATTCTCTTTCTCAATTATGTATGCAAATCTGATGTTTCCATCATCACCGAAGAACTCGTAAGTACTATGACCGCTTACACACATCCCACATCGTCCGTACTTAAGGATCGTCTTATCAAAACCCTTTTCCTTGGCAAAATCAAATTGACCTTTTAAAAAGGCTAAAAACGACCATTTATCTTTCTCTTCGAAGTATTGGTCCTCGTTTAATAGCTTCTCAATAACAGTTGTATCCAGTTTTACGCATGCGTTTATAAAACTATTAATGATAGTTCTGGCTTCTGTTCCCTTTGAAGCTTGTTCCTTTACTTTCAATTTTATGAGTTCCATAATATTAAATATTGGTTAATAATTACTGCAATATTGAAGATTTAACGCTTAGATCAAAGCAAAGCATCATCTATTAGATTAGTTGTAACTAAAAAAGGATTAACGGATATTTAATGGTTTAACTAATATTTAATGTAGGATATACAACCAAAATTGATTTCTCTTACACTCTCTTAAGCTACCCCCGAAACAGCATTTTTAGCCTAAAAATCACTTCCGTTTTTCACACAGTACAAATATGCGTATTGTAAAATCGTTAAATTTTAATAAATACCATATCTACTTTTCACCTAGTCACTTTATTCAAATAAATCAGGGATGTCTTCAAAATCATCATCTTCAAATTCTTCAATATCTTTTGACTTAAGAACATCAATTAGTGACCTTTCTTGTTTCAACTCATTTTTATAATCTTGAATTTCACTTAATACCTTATAGTAGTTTTCTTCTTTTGTAACTTCAATAGGAAACTCACTCTCTCCCCCGTCTGTTGCTACAATAGCATAAATACTTCTCCTATTATAAATAATAGTGCTAATTCTAAAATTATCGCTTTCTAATTCCTCTAATCGATCAATAAACTCCAAAAATTTCATATGCTATTCTTAATATAAATTGTTATTATTTTCTATTTCACTTACATCATGGTTTAACTTCTAATATGTCCAGAAATTTCTTTAATTGTTTCCGGCAGCCGAATATTTATATTCCGTAAAAACGAACTTTTTTAAGCTCTTTTCAGTCAGTACCAATACGCCTATTGCAGAATCGTTAAAAACTCTACAATGATCATCAAAACTATTTGATCTATTCTCAACACCAGGTCATAACCATTTTTATTCTTAAACCAGACTTAAACATCTAGCCCCACACTTAATAATTTACGATACTTTTAATTTACATTTAAAGTCTATTTTTAACATCTCTTGTTTCATCAACTGCTCAACAAAATCCACATCGCTTTGCCTACAAATAATGCTATCATGCTTACTGGTACATTCTATGCCTAAATCCTGTAAGCTTTTCAACAAATGGTCTATATAAAGATTGCTCTCACAATTTTGCAACATTATAGATAGTTCTTTATACCCCTTTTGATATTTGATAGACTCCGAATATTTTATAAGCTCTGGATAAAGGTTTTCAAGCCCCTCCTTATAAATGTTTTTAGTATCGTTAGGTGCAAAAATTATTTTCATTAACCCTTTTTTAGCATCGTTCCTGTGTTCCAAGTTCAATTCTTTTTCAATATTCTCGTAAAGCTCCCCATTTTGAGCATCTTCGATAAATCTACCTAACAGACCATCATTCTTCATTAAGTTGGCAAGAATAGCATACTGGCTATTGACAGCATCAATCTGTTTTAGTTTATTTTCATTTGCTATCAATTCAAATATAAAATTAGGCATATTGGTAAGGTTCGTATCTAAACGTTGATTAGTTCTATTCCTACTAACGTATATATTACCAGAGCGAAGATTTTCAAGTGTTTGCTTATATGCTTTTTCCAAATTGCTACGTTTAAGAGCCCTATAAGAGTTGATGTCCATCATAAAATAATTGCCTTGATCCTCAATCAATGTTCGACCGAACTTGGAAGCTTTAATTATAGCTTTCGCAGTGTATGATGTGAATGTTTTAACACCATCCGTATACTTAATTCGCTCTTCCCCTATAGCGTAATTCTCCCGATACATTTCAGTGCTTACATCATATAATACCTGTTCTATGGCATCCTCCAACTTACTGTAGGGTATATAAAGATTTTCTATAAAATCCCTAGTCCTGCTTATTATAGCTCCGTCCTGCACATTATCAAGCCCTTTATAAGAAATATTGACTTTAACCGTCTCTTCGTTACCAAGAAAGTACTTTGATGGCACTCTGTAGAAAAGAGGTTTTTGTGCTTCCTCGCTAAAAATATCATCACATTCCACTATACCTGATTCCTTCAAAGGCTTAAGAAAAATTTGATATTTTGAGTTAAATACCTCACGAAAAAGGTTTCTACTATAGGAAACATATGTAGTAGGACTGTCACACTTATAATTACTATTAGTAATCAGATTATCGATAAAATAAAAAGCTTTCATCGTCTGAATATTTGACATGCCCAATTCAAGCACGTCATTACGCAAGCTTAACGGTAATACAATTTGTTTATAAAGTTTCGCCATAGGAATGGATTTGACACACCTATGGACTTAAAGGAAAGTTTATTATCTTTGGATCACGACAACTAAAGAAAACATTCTTTGACCTTATACCTCCTGGTGTAGGGTTTTTTTATGGAATAATAGCTGCAAAAATAGGGATTTTCTACGTTTTGTGCAATTTTTTTGATATAAAATTTTGATATGTAATATTTATTCACTATGTCTTAAAAATATAAAATTTATAAAACACTGAATATAAGATATTTGAGCGCTATCATAATATAAGTGCATTTTGAGCAAACCTGGCGAAAACCAATAAAATTTGATGCTAGAGAGGTGAAAACAAGCTAAAAATCCAAAAATCCCGAAAAAACCCCTTTAAGTTTCTTATGTTATATTAGTATAATAGAATAAGTAATAAATTATTTTATATATACTACCAACATGTGACCACCTTTTTACCCTCATTGAAAATAATTTTATTACTAATTTTAGACATGACCCACAACAACCTCAATGTCTCCATGATGCTCTTGCATGCCATACACGGGAACGGAAAGTTAATAGTTAGAGCAAACGGCAACACTGCAGTTGTTAGCTCCGGGGCATATACCGTGAACGGTCAGGAGAGAATAAGAAAGTCACTCACTGGCTACAAGAACCAAAATAGGATACATAAGCTTATGATGGGTCTTATGCAGAAGTACGGTTCGTTCGAGTACGAGGGCAAACAATATCAAATGAAGGGATTGGACCATTGGCAAAGTGATGGAACTTATAAGCTAGTAGCTAATGAAGAGCTAAAGCGGTCAGCGAAGTGGGGCTAAATAAAAAGACTCAATTTAAGCCGATCTAACAGATGATCTAATTGTACGAATACAATCTACTGCCTAAACAGGGATCATGCATCTAGTGTGACCTAAGGCACCAGAAACTATCAAAAACTACTTCTGACATGATATAACATGACTACATAAGCTTATTTAATCCTATTAGGGAAATACTAATCTTCTGCCAGGCCTTCTTCAATAGCGGTAAATCCTCCATTCTCTAAAAAGGTAGCTGTCAATTCTGTTCGGTCAAAGAATATATCGCCATTAAAGGAATGAATGTTTAATATATAAGGTTCATACCTATGGATTTCCAATCCAAGGTTTAAAAAATCATCTACATATAAGGTAGGCTTACCCAACGCTATATAAAAACGAATATGTTCACAATTTCTATTCCTAAGAAGAAACCTTAAAACCTTATCCTTTAATTTTGCTCTTTCCAGTCCATCCATTTTAAAGCTTATTAATATCTATACTACCTGCGTACCTATCCAACGTCTCACCAGTTTTAAAGTGCCCCTTAGCAACGATCTTATTCGTATTGACATCTAGCTCCACTTCGACAAAGAAATCATACAGAGCGTATAAGGAGAACTTTTGTTTAGGTCCAATATGATGTGTAAGGAAAGTACCATTTTGCCAAAGGTCGTTCCATTGATTAGTATCAGATAGCATCATGTATTCGTATAGACCCATGCTTAAAAATACTGTATATCTTAGTTTAATGAAACCCTCCGATACATTTTTATTATGGCTGTTAATTGCATTGACGATATTAGCAGTGATATACTATTTAATACACCAGTTATTGGGGTTTAATAAAGTGAGCTATTTTATCCTATAATATTTTTTTAATAATCGTTTCAATATCACAATACTCTAGTAATTATTTTAGGCACTCTTGAAGAGTACATCAAGTTAATAACTACTAGTAACTCCATTTGTAAGAGGTTACTAACGGCTTTATTTTTGTATAAGCAGTTTTAACTAACTGATTAATCAATTCATTTCTATCGTGAATATTATGAGTTTAAATTTAGAGAGTGAAATTAGTGAAGCTTCAATTAGAATTCAATCTCGACAAGCTGAGATAAATGAAGAGATAATAGCTTTAGAAGTTAAAACCAAATCTTACACTGGTTGGGCATGGGGATTTGTGTGGGCAGGTTTCGTCTTATCTATCATATCAGTAATTCTCTACATCTGCAAAAACACTGATGCAGGTTTTGGTTTAAACTTATTAGGGGATTTTTTAGGAGGCAGTGTAGCCTCGTTATGGTCATTAGCTGGATTGTTTCTGATTTATGTAGCGTTTTTAGGTCAAAAACAGCAACTTTTAAATCAGCAACTTGAAATTATGTATAACCAATTAGAAGTTAAGTATACAAGATTGGAATTAGCAGGACAAAAGGAAGAGATGAAATTGCAAAACCAAACTCTACTTAATCAAAAATTTGAAAATACTTTCTTTCAGCTTCTAACCTTGTTTAATAGTATAATAGACTCCTTGGACTTAAGAAATAAAGAATCTAAACAAATTATATCTACTGGCAGAGATTGCTTTTACGACTTTTATAAACGTTTTACATCCCATGTAGCTAGACATGGCGGAAACAAAGAAGATATCCCTATTCAGTACGTTATTAAAGCTTATAATATAGTGTATGATGGTAACAAAGCTGACTTAAGTCATTACTTTAGAACTATTTATCACATATTTAAATTTATTAATGATTCTGAAATAGATAATAAAAATAGGTATGCATCTATTGCTAGAGCTCAACTATCCAGTTTCGAACAAATCTTATTATTTTATAATTGCCTACATGAAAATGGGCTAGATAAATTTAAACCTCTTATTGAAAAATATAGAGTTTTTAAAAATATAGATGATTCATTACTTATAAGTATAAGTCATAAGTTGGAATACAAGCCATCAGCATTTGGTAAATAATAAAATAATATAAAATGAGTCAATTAGATAAAATCGATATATCACTTAAAGGAATAGGTCAATACTTGAAATTAAAAGGACTTATGGTTCCTAAGTATCAAAGAGATTATGCCTGGGAAGAAAAGCATGTTAATGATCTTTTATTTGACATTTCAAATGCCCTTCAAAACGAAGAGAAAGAGTACTTTATCGGGTCTATAGTTGTTAAAAACAATGAAAATAATAGATCCGAAGTTGTTGATGGACAGCAAAGACTTGCAACAATCACCATACTTATTAACAGTATTAAGTCAATATTTGAAAAAGAAGGGAATCTTAAAAAAGCTAATCAAATATCTAATGATTTTTTAATGACTCATGAACTTAGATCAGAAGAAGACGTACCTAGGTTGTTCTTAAACGAAAATGACCATGATTTCTTCTTTTCACATGTTTTAAATGATAATGTCAATTTAAGCACTAAAAAAGAAGTCCGTCTAAGTCATCAAAAATTACTCGATGCAAAAAAAGTTATAGAAAATAAATTATCACAAATCTTAGACGCCAATAATCAGAATTCTGATGTATTGATTGATTGGGTTATTTATATTGAAAATAATGTAAAAGTTATTTGGGTAGAAGTTCCTGATTACTCAAATGCCTTTACAATTTTTGAAACGCTTAACGACAGAGGACTAGACTTAGCAATTTCTGATTTATTAAAGAATTATCTATTTCATAAATCGGCAAGTGCGATAAAACAGGCCCAACAAAATTGGATTACTATGGTTAGTGTTTTAGAGGCTGCAGATAGTAATTCAACGGTCGTTCCATATATTAAATATTTATGGGCTTCCTATCATGGAAACGTTCGAGAAAAAGAACTTTATAACAAAATTAAAGAAACCGTTAAAACCAAAACTAAAGCTCTTGAATTCTCAAACCAGCTCTCTGACAATTCAAATCTTTATACTGCACTTCTCTATGCGGATAACCACTATTGGTCAGATTATGGTACGTCTACAAGACGTAATATTCGTACGATTAACGAATTGGGTATGGTACAAATAAGACCTTTGTTACTTTCGATGCTACCAAAGTTTGACAAAAAAGAATCAGAGAAATCCCTGGCATCAATTGTTTCATTAATTGTACGACTAATAGTTTCAGGAACTTTAAGTAGTGGAGTTTTCGAAAGACAATTTTCAATTACTGCAATGAAAATCCGTAATGAAGATATTCGCAATCAAATTGAGCTTTTAGAAAGTTTAAAGGTAATTACACCAAGTGATGAAAGATTTAAAGAAGCATTTCAAACATTTACTATTTCCAACTCCTCTATTGCAAAATATCTTCTATCAACAATTGAAAACTATCGAAGAAACGACAAAGGTGCTGAGCTAATACCAAACAACGATGAAACCATTGTAAATCTGGAACATATCCTCCCAAAAAAATTGAATGAAGAGTGGATGGCATTTGATGAAGATGAGCATAAATTATATTTCAAGCGATTGGGTAATCAGACAATTCTAAACTCACGAAAGAACTCACGGATCGGAAACAAAAGCTATATTGAAAAGACACCAATCTTCTTAGATTCAGAATTTATTATTACCAAAGAAATCGGTAAATACTCAGAGTGGAATAAAGAATCAATTAATTCTAGGCAGAATCAATTTGCTTCTGACGCCATAAAATGTTGGAAAATGAAATAAAATTATCATTAAAAAGATTACGTTAAATTCCTACTTTAATATTTCTAACTTCATAACTTAGGAGAAGGTACCCTCAACCAACCCTACCCCTCTGTATCTAATTTTTACTTACCCCCCCCTTAAAATCTAGGGAGGAAAACATCAAGAACGGAATGGACTAAAAAATATCAAAACAAGAAGTTTATATAGAAACCTTTTGAAGGCAGTCTTTTACTTTCTGTACCGTTCCCAGAGAGACGTCGCAAAGCTTAGCTGTATTTCTTAAGCTCTGCCCCTCCTTGAGACGTCTAATAACATTGGGATACTTTGCCAGCACTTGATCAACAGACTCGCTGGAACCTCTTATACGCCCCTTGTAAAGCCCTTTTGCTTTAGCTATCTCGATTCCTTCCCGTTGCCGCTCAAGCATAGTATTACGTTCCATCTCCGCTATGTTTGCCAGGACCGAAATGATGAGCTTAAATGCTGGGTTCGGTTTGCCATCAACAAGAGATTCTATCCCAAGGTTTTCTACCTTAAGCTTTATGTAGTTATCATCGAAGTGCTGCAATGTCGTCAGGATATCTATTAAGTTTCTACCCAAGCGATCTATAGCATGTACGGTAATGTATTTTACCTCTTTATCATTAAGTAAATTAATACCTTCTGGACGTTCTTTAAAGGGCACAGAGCCACTAATTATATCAATGTATAGCTTTTCATCTGGATGCTGTTTTATAAGCTGTCGTTCAAGCTTCTGGTCAGGTGTACTTATTCTTATATATCGTGCTTTCATAGGAGATGGTAAAGCCCTCCGAAGAGGGCGTAGCTTTAAAGGTTTCTGAAATAGTGGTTGTTACTGGCTGAATAATCATACATAACATCCCTGGCTGTTCTTTCCCAGTCTATATGTATATAATTAGGAAGATTCTTTGGTATATCACCACAGCCTTCTAAAAGCTCCTGCACGAAGTCTTCATCACTGGAGTACTCACCGGAATAAGCTTCTTCCACTTTAGCGATAATATCTTCTATAACTTCATCATTATAACCGTAGCCAACCAGGTAAGCTTCCAGAACTTCCTCATCGTAACTAGAATCCTCAATAGCTTGAAGTATCTCAAATATGTCTTTCGATATATAACCCTCAGAGATTAGGTCCAAAGAGTTAATCAAATCTGGGACCTCGTAGTCCTGGAACATAAACTCTGGATCTTCTTCATCTTTGTGAAGCTCCCTAATGTCATTGTAAAATTCTTCCAGGTCGGAATAGTCGGATAGGTTTATCCATTTTCCATGAAGACTTCCTTCGTTGTACTTACCATAAGTACCAACATAAACACTTAAATTTGTCATGTCAAGATTTTTAATTTGCGTTAAACGTTTTGATTTTTAAGCCTTGTGGAGTTCCATTCCGCAGGGCTTTTTTTGTCTCATTTAAAGATCCGACAATTAGTAATGTGATCCTAATTTAGGGTGGGTGTATTTAGTACATTTCGATCAACTACAAAATGCAACGATCAACTACTTAAAAGTGTATCACGATTAGGGCTTGCCCCAAAATATGCTATTGATGAAATAGATGGAAAAGACAAATTAGTTCCTATGGGTTTGAAGATTATTCAGCTAATCCATATTGAATTAAATAATAAAGCATAATCTAATGGAAAACAGTTAGCGATAAAATACACAGTGCACCTTTCACACCACACAACATTTGTAAATTTTTCCGGTACAGTTTCTAAACTCTCTTAAACATTTAACCGTCAACCACAAACTAAAGAGTGAGTCTCTTTTATGATAATATATAGGTATTATCCATCAAGTATATGTACCTAACAAAATATATTCCATCTTTAATGAATCTGACTTTTTTAGCATTAAACTTAATTAACCAATTCAATAGACCTTAAGTTCCTGTAATATTTTTAAAATAAAATCGTTATTCAATGGTACTAATAATTAAGGAGCCACTGTAGTGTAAATTACATTTTATAAAACTTAATTAAGTCAGAAAAAAAAAAAAAAACGAGTTTGTTTTAGAATTAAACAAATATCATGATACATATTATGCTGAATTGAAATTAAAATGAACACATATGTTTGGAATATTTAAAAAACAACAGAGACTTAGCTCTCCAGAAGACAAGTTAAAACATGATATGCGAAAAAATATCGAGAACATGGCACTTCTTCATTACGATGAAAGTCCAATGAAAGGCACACCATTAGAGGGAATGGCTCTAGTAGCAGGTATATCCCAAACTAAAGAGTACTTTGTAAAGCGGTCGATTTCTATTTCACAACACTATGGTGTTAGTAGAGAAAATACAATTTTGATAATTGAAAATTGTGCAAAAATGGTTCATAAAGATTTTATAGAATAACATGAAATATCACTATTCAAAAAGCAAGTTTTCAAATCAGTTTTTTTTTAAAAAAATACAATCTGCAACCCTGGAACATACAAGCGGAGTATTTCAGATTTCTGTAACACCCTATTTTCATTACTCTGGAAAATATCACATTCAATCTGTAGCTCAAAAAGACAATGAACGTACAATATATTTAACGATAAAATCTCAAGATATGGAAGTTTCTTTTGAAGATATCAGTCCATTTAACAAATACTTTGTTTCAATATCTCATGACGGAAAAAAAGCAATGGTCTTTACCGAAGACGCTAATGGTATAATTTTAAAATCGTAATTAATGACTTTTATATTTATTATAGTTTGTGTTCTTGGAGTATGGTTCGTTTTAGACAAAAAAGAAGAAGTCGACAAAGTGAAAAATCAAGGAGGTCTTTATCTAAAATATAAAGAGCTTATTGACCATTTCTTAACAATACCAAATATCAAAGTAGAGAAAAAAAATAATACTTCAATTATTCTAGCTGTCAAAGACCCAAACGTTGTAACACGATTCACAGTAGGACATGGTTTCGAAGATGTTTCTGTTTTTTGGAATCATCATAGTACAACTTTTGGAAAACACTCTTTAAATTGGAGCTTTCCTGAAGGTTTACCACAATCACAAATGATTAACACCATTGAAAACGAGCTGGAAATTTACCAAAGAAACTTGTTGAGCAATGGCTTTTGAAATAGTATCGAATAAATGCGGTATTTAATAATCAATAGTGTAGTCGGACAAAGCTTAGCCAAATATTGCTAGAGTATTGGGCATTCTATTTCTATTACTCTTGTTCTCATCACATACACCATCAGAAGTATCCAGTGTTTATATCTGTAAGGGAAAGTATAGCAAGAAATACCATTATAATAAGTCATGCAGGGGTTTATCCAACTGCTCCACCCAAATATACCAGGTAGAGCTAAATGAAGCTAAAAGAGTCGGTAGGACGTTATGCGGATGGGAAGATTAAACAACTTAAAATATTAAACAACCAAACATCTATACTTGATAAGTTCTAAGAAGCTCTAATGTTTGACTAATTTTTTTTTCGGTAAAATACCTTCGGTTTTCGTATTTCCATAATACAAGAGAGTTTTGGTTTAAATCAAACAAAGCTATATAATTAAAGTCCACTATAAAGGTCCTATCTGGTATTGGTAATTTGAACTTTAATTCTAATTTAAATGTTCTTTTTTCAAAATCATAGTTTATAAATATTCTTTCGATATACTTATTTAACAATCTTCTCTTCTCATTATAACTTACACTAAAATCTAAACTTCTTAAAGTAGGTTGTATAAAATCCCATATTTCTCTTTTATCCCTATAAAACTCTCTTGCATCTGGTGAATCTTCTAACATATTTAACTGCAGATCTTCCCCTAATTCGCTTAGTAAATTTCTTTCATTACCTAACTCTAATAACTCCTCTTCATCCCTATTAAGTTTTTCATTAATGTTATTTTCTTCATCAGAAATTGTCTTTCTAATACTAGCGACCTCATTCTCTTCAAGAGTACCATTTATAACAGCCAAGACCATCCTTTTTCTTTTTTCTACTACCTTAGATAATTCTTTTTTATTTTTGTCAATTAGCTTGGCAAGTTCTTTTTTCCTTTTTCCTGAATCCCCTTCTGCTATACTCTTCACCATATCATCATATAGTGTCATATCCAAAAACATAGTTTGCCAGATTATTGAATCAAGAACATCAATATTAATCGAACGATTATTACAGGTTGAATGTTTATATCTTTTACTAGAACACATATAATAATTATCCTTTTTACTTAATCTCGTGCGTCCATAATAGTTACTCCCACAAACGCTACACTCCAAAATACCTTTTAACATGTATTTATGTTCTACGTTCTTACCCTTATTGTTCACATTATTCTTTAAATTATTATTAACTTTTAACCAATAGCTTGGAGTAACTATTTGAAGTTCCGGCAACTCGATTATTATTTCAGGGTCAATTGGTCTACCTCCTTTTCTTCTTTCTCTATTCTTCTTCGAATTATGCTTGTTCCATATTCTAATACCCTTATAAATTGGATTTACTATAATACCTCTAACGGTACCCCCAGCCCAATTAACAGACTTTTTATCTTTGACCGTCTTTTTATCTGTATATTTATTTCGGACAACTATTGTTCCCTCTCCAATAGTGTTATATCTTGTGGGAACGTCTTCGTCATTCAGTATACCAGCAATTGACCTAGTACCTTTTCCTTCAAGAGAAAGTTTATAAATACGTTTAACAACTTCGGCTTCCTCTTCATTTATAATAAACATTCCGTTAGCATCAGTTTTATACCCATATGGCGTTATGCCAAATGCTTTTCCCTCTAATGCATTTCTCTTAAGAATTGATTTAACTTTCAATTTTGTAACATCAACATGAAGGACATCAGTAGCACTTAAAACCTTACCCATGAAGTCCATATAAGGATCAGACCAATCGAATTTACCGTTATCAAAATAAAGTTCTATATTTTTTTTTCTTACTGCAGAAAGAAAACTTAACCTAGTAGACTCACTCCTATAAAGCCTACTAGCGTCAAATGCATAAACCACAGTTATTAAACCTTTTTTATTGGTTAAATCCTGTATTAGTTCGAAAAAGGCTGGTCTTTTTTCTAAACTCCATGTACCACTTACACCTTCATCTGTAAAATGCTTAAAGTTTAATCCAAGCTTATCAGCAAGAGCTTCCCCTCTAAGCCTTTGGTCCTT
Organism: Maribacter forsetii DSM 18668; assembly: GCF_000744105.1. NCBI lineage: Bacteria > Pseudomonadati > Bacteroidota > Flavobacteriia > Flavobacteriales > Flavobacteriaceae > Maribacter > Maribacter forsetii. The sequence goes on along the minus strand of NZ_JQLH01000001.1, from coordinate 2,016,368 downwards.
TATACTCCTATCTTTACCTTCTTCTTTCTCTCTTGAAATTCTGGAATATATTGCAAGCATAAAATTATAGTTTAGGCCTAAGATACAGCTAATTCAATCAATTGTACACATAAGATAGAGCAACGTCTGAAATGGTATGATGTGGACTTCTAAATGGCCGCTGACTCATCAACCCCATATTCTTGATTTTACCGACTACACTATGAATTTTAGTGGTTTCTAAAGCTTCATGCAAGGTCATAGGAGGTAAAATAGAAGGCAGCCTTTTTGCTAACATCGTTTTACCGGCACCTGGTGGACCAATTAAAATTATATTATGACCGCCAGCAGCGGCAATCTCCATACAGCGCTTAATGCTTTCTTGTCCTTTAACATCCGAGAAATCAAATTCTGGGAAGTCTAAACTTTTATAAAACTCTTCTCGTGTATCAATAATGGTTTGCTCTAGTGGCACTCCTTGATCAAAGAATTCTAGCACCTGCTTAATATTATCTATTCCATATACTTTTAAATCTCCAACAATCGCTGCTTCTTTAGCATTGGCTGTTGGTAAGATAAAACCAGTAAAACCTTCTTCCTGCGCCTTAATAGCTATTGGCAGAGCTCCTTTTATAGGTTGCAGACTACCATCTAAAGACAATTCGCCCATGATGATATACTTCTCTATATTCTCTGATTTTATCTGACTAGATGCTGCTAAAATACCAATTGCCAAGGTAAGATCATATGCAGAACCTTCTTTCCGAAGATCTGCAGGTGCCATATTTATAGTAATTTTTTTACCTGGAATTTTATATCCGTTATTCTGTAGTGCAGCAGCTATTCTATAATTACTCTCCTTAATTGCATTGTCAGGCAACCCTACTAAATGATAGCCAATTCCTTTATCGATATTTACTTCAACAATAATGGTAGTGGCTTCTACACCAAATACCGCACTCCCATAAACTTTTGTAAGCATTTTTAATCCTTTGGCTTAAATGTAAGGATTTCTTTACTCTTTTGAATTTCTGCCTTATTCATCATCATTTTACGGAACTCTCCGTTGACGTACATTTCCGCTTGATCTCTATAATGTTTACTAAACGGATTACCAGATTGCCCGGTAGGCAAAATGCTAATACTATTTTCTACATCTGAAAAATCTACAAGTCTTCTAGTAGAAGGACCTACATTAGTTTTGTAAAAACCTGTTTTATCGTACGAGAATGCCAAGTTGTTTATTACTTCTCTTGTTCCATTAACGGGAAATGGACCAACATTAAAAAAGGAACGCAAAGCGGCTATTTGACCAATAGGATGGGGATGTTCAATACTATGTACTCTCTCCCAACGCCAATTACTCATATTATTACCAAAATCTTTCTCTAAAGAAGCTATGGCGTCCATAAAAGATGTATTCACGATGTCTGCCATGCTTTCTTGAACGTTGGAAGTATTTAAATTGTCTAACCATACGGATTCTTCATCCTTAGATAACGGAGCTATTAACCGTTTAATAAAGTGGGTATTTATAAGTTGATTGAATAAATCCTCATCTAATTCATCTTTAAACGTATTTTCTAAAAAATAATAAACCCATCTATTATATATAGTTGCTTCAATTGAAGATAGCTTGTAATCTCCTGTCCACATTTTTAAACTATCAATCGCTTTTAATCCATTTTCACTTAATAAAGCAACATCTAAGTATTTAGATAAATTGGTTACAATTTCTGGATCTACAGATGAAACAACATCAGTAATCATTTCGCTTGCCGAATCTAAATTCCAATCATTTTTAGGCTCTAAAAGTTGAACTATTCGCTTTCCTCTATTTTCTGGCAAATAGTAACCAGGGTAAAGGATACCAGCAATAGAATCGGGTTGGTTATTAGCAGAATACACATAGTTGCTTGGTGGATTTATAGCCTGCGGATTTTCGTTAAATGGTATAAATTCTTTTTCTACAGGAAGCCCTTCTCCTACTTCAAAAATCAACTTTGTATTTACTGAATCTGGAATATTATATAGTTGCGCAGTAGCAAACCAAGCTACATTACCTTCATTATCGCCGTACATAATATTCAATCCCGGTGCATGAATTTTCGGTAATGCTTTCTTGAATTCTTTAAGATTGTTAGAATGGCTTAAACCAAATAATGCATCTATTACTTTATTTTCCATTTGAGTGTATAACCAAGACATAGCAATTGGTCTTTCTCCCTGTACTTGATCGGCGATACCATTTAAAATTGGTCCGTGAATTGTTTTTTTATAGGTAAACTCAACATCAGAAGAATCTTTAACTTTAAAAGATTTCGTTATAATTTCATAGTCTACATATCCATTTTCAGATAAATATTGATTCTCATTATCAGGGTTATTCTCTTCAAAATAAAAATCAACATCATCATTCTCGAACATAGTTAGACCATAGGCAACGTTTCTATTATGCCCTAATAACGGAAATGGTATACCTGCAATATGATAACCATACTTAGAATATGTTGGTGTCTCTATATGCGCCTCAAACCAAACCGAAGGCTGTGAGAAACCAATATGAGGATCATTGGCAAAAATGACTTTACCATTCTTAGTTTTTTCTGGAGCAATAACCCAGCTATTACTACCTTCAAACAAAGGAATATCCAACACACTTAAAGCCTTGTTTACAGAAGCCGAAAGGTTATTTTGAATAGTGTCTGATGTGGTTGGGTTATAGTTCTTAATCCATTCCGTTTCCACACTTGACCCTACATGTAAACCATTTAAATACTCAGGTCCTAATTTGGCATTTATAGTGGTTAAAAGAGGATCTGTTTTATGGGCCATAGCAAAACTAAAAGCCATATATCCTATAGTGTTATAGACGTCTTCTAAAACGAATTCTTTTTTATCTATACCTGTTAGATAAAACTCTACCGGTGTTGGCCCTTCTTTTATAAATTGATTGATACCGTCTAAGTAAGCTTTAGCCAAAATAACACCTTCATCGTTCTCATCTGCATTACTTGCTGTCACTTTAGAAGCATCTGCAATACCTAGTGATAAAAAGAATTTATCAGTACCTATTAAATCCGCACCAAAAACTTCTGACAAACCGCCACTGGCAATTCTTCTAAGAAGTTCCATTTGCCAAAGTCGGTCTTGAGCATGTACATACCCTAAAGTTCTAAAGGCATCTTTTTCATTGGCTCCGTATATATGCGGAACACCAAATTCATCATAATAGACATTTACCTCTTGCTCAAGATCTGCAAGTTCTTTTTCACCAGAATAATCTGGTTTTAAAGTATATGCAAATAGTCCGACAACAATAATCAGAAGGGTAATAATAACCAATAGGAAAGCTCCTATTTTTTTAAGTGTTTTCATAGTTCAGTTTGGGGGAATTGTTCCCAAGTTAAAACTATTTTTTACATTAAACACCTCGTAGCTCTGCTTTTTATTGACAAGTAATCAACATCCTACAAAACTACCTACTAGTCATTATTTCGTAATCCTTCTAGCAACCAATTTTTATAGGTTGGTATATCAGTATTTTGAATAGATGTGTTCAACACTTTTAAATCTGGAGAAAGTAACACATAAAAAGGCTGAGAAATAGAACCAAAATTCACATCTTGAAAAGTACCCCATTTTTGGGCAATGTTATTAATTTCCTTTACACGACCACTATCAAACTGAAAATTAAATTGTTCAGTTTCTGGCAGTTCTTCCCTATCATCAGTATATAATGATATAAGGACATAGTTTTCTTTTATAATCGGAAAAACCTCTGAATCGCTCCATACATTTTCTTCCATCTTTCTACAGTTTACACATGCCCAACCTGTAAAATCTAATAGAATAGGTTTATTTACTTCTTTTGCATACGCTAAACCTTCATCAAAGTCTTTATAGCAATCAATACCTAATGGGCAATCGCTCTCTTGCTCAAAGATGCTGTAAAATTCAGGAGGAGGAAATCCGCTTAACAATTTTAAATTGGTGATATTGGTAACCCCTAAAATCATGTAAATAGTAAATGCAGCACTTACAAAAGCTGCTACTTTTCTACTCAGCGATAACTTTTTAACCGGACCATCATGTGGAAACTTATATAACCCGAATAAGTATAAAGTCATTGCTATACCCAGCACTATCCAAATACCTAAAAAGACCTCACGCTTTAGTATACCCCAATGCCCAACTAAATCTGCATTAGATAAGAATTTTAAAGCCAAACCTATTTCTAAAAAGCCTAATACCACTTTTACCGTGGTCATCCATCCACCAGATTTTGGAAGTGAATTTAACCACGCAGGGAATAACGCAAATAGTGCAAACGGCAATGCTAATGCTACGCCAAAACCCGTCATACCAGCAGTAAGATTAGACGCAACTTCCCCTTCCGCCAAGGTGGTACCCCCAAGCAACCCTCCTAGTATAGGACCAGTACAAGAGAAAGACACAATTGCCAAGGTAACAGCCATGAAAAAGATTCCTAAGACACCACCTACTTTTGTTGATGCGTCATCCATTTTATTTGCCCAAGAGCTTGGCAACGTTAGTTCATAGTACCCAAAAAAGGAAAAGGCAAAAAATATGAAGATTACGAAGAACAATAAATTCAACCATACATTGGTTGCGATGGAATTTAAAATTTGAGAATCTACCGAGTCGAACAAATGAAAAGGCAGACTCAATAAAAAGTAAATAAGTATTATAAAGAAACCGTATAAAAGCGCATTAATTATTCCTTTAGATTTTTTCTGGGAGTGCTTGGTAAAAAAAGAAACCGTTAAAGGTATCATTGGAAAAACACACGGAGTCAACAAGGCTATTAATCCGCCAAGAAAACCTAAGCCAAAAATAACCCAGATACTGGTTGTCTCTGCAATGCTATCTTGTCCTTGAGTAAGAAGTTCCCTATTCTTTAAATCTAATCGTAACTCTTGCCCTAAAGCTAAGCTTCTATCGTCTACTGTAGTTACAACTTCTTGAGCAGCTGAACCATCTAATGTAAACGTGAATTTTTTATCCATAGGGATACAAACCTCTTCACATACCTGAAAAAACAAGTCAACATCTATCTGATTTATGGCCGGATCCAATATTTTAATTCGCTGCGTAAATGTTGCATTTTCTTTGAAATAAGTTTCCTCAACCTCAAAAATTTCACTGTATTCTTTTATTGTTTCACTTTCCGTGGTTCCGTCTATTAATTCATAAATAGTTCCATTTCCATTATAAGTAAATTCACTAGGTAGAGAGCCAAATTCTGAAGTAAATTGAGAGTACATATGCCAGCCATCTAAAATTTTAGCCTGCATTACCAATTCATATTCCGATTCTGAAATTTTGTTGACCTGCTGTTCCCAAACCACCGGTTCATCTTCTGTTTGCGCAAAAATGCTGAACGGAAAGACTACAATAAAAAATAATAAAGCAAAAAATCTAATCATGTAATTCTATTTTTAAAATCTCTTGAGCGGTATCTGAAACCCTAAAACGATGATCCGCACGCATACCAATTACCCAAACAATTTGCTCGCCTGAGCATAACAACCAAGTTTTTTCTTTAGACAAAACGTCTACTTTCTCATCTTTAAAAAACTTAGATAATTTCTTTTTACGATTTAATCCTATCGGATAAAAATAGTCGCCCGTTTTCCATTTTCTTACCGTCAACGGATATTTTAGTAAACTCTTTTGAACAAAAATCTCACTATTCGTATTATCCAAACGTTCAGAAACGACCGAAAATTTTAAATTCACGGATAGGTTCAAAGGTACTTCTTCTTCAGTAATGAAATACTCCTGCCTTTCTAATTTACTTTCATCTTTAGCTGACAAAATCAATACCTCACGATTTTTAACCAGCACATGAGAACTAGATACCAATTGTTTACCCGAAAGTCCGTCTAACAATGCCTCTAAATTTTCCATCTCCTTGAATCCGTAAGAACTGAACAAACCAAATAAATAGGTAGACAAAGGCTTTAATTCTTTCAACTGTGAGATGTTCACTTCTTGCCTTTCGCCTTTTTCAACAAAGAGTTCTTCTTTAAGTTTTTCAAGGTATGCCGATGCAATAACATCGGTTTGTCCTAAATAATCTAAGGTACTTTTAAAATTATTTGAAAAAGTAGGATGCAGTTCATTCAACTTCGGAATGATCTCTAGTCTAATTTTGTTACGTAAATATTTTGCATCGGCATTACTGGCATCTTCACGCCATTTCATTTTTTTTACCTGTGCAAAAGATTCAAGTTCTTGCCTGGTAAAAGGCAACAAAGGCCTTCGTATATCATTTATTTTAGCAGGAATGCCCGTTAAGCCATCAATACCAGTACCTCTTGATAAATTGATCAAAAAAGTTTCTAAATTATCATTGGCATGATGTGCTGTCAATAGATAAGCACTATTATGCTCTTTTAACAACTGATCAAACCAAGCATAACGCAGTTCTCTTGCTGCCATTTGCACAGAGACCTTGTGCTGATTAACATAACCAAGCGTATCAAAGTGAGTTACAAAAAAGGGTTTATCTATTTTTTTGGCATACTGCCGCACAAAATTTTCATCACCATCACTGGCTTTTCCTCTTAAATTAAAATTACAATGCACTATAGAAAAACTCAAATTTATTAGATGGCACAATTCTACGAGTACAGAACTATCAAGACCACCACTGCATGCAATGATGAAATGAGAATCTAGCAATTCTGGAAAAGAATCTTCAATATGTTTTTTGAATGCATTTAACACAAAACAAAGGTAACGAAGTCCTATAATTTAAATAGAAAGCCTAAGAATAATTTAACTTGCCATTAGTTATGTAGACTTATGAAATTGCCTTTACAAAAGAGTCTAGTTTTGCAGCAAAAACCTTAGCCAGGTCGTCATTGGTAATACCCTTTTCTTCATCAAAGTTTTCACCATACTTAGGTAATGAGAAAGTTTCTACAACCGTACCCTGAAATCTTGCAAGCATTTTTTCCGCAACTTCAAGTGCTCCTATTGCTCCTCTACCCCCACCGGACGTAGCCATTAAGAATATTTTTTTATCAGCAAGAAATTTAGAATCCAATCTAGATAACCAGTCCAAAGTGTTTTTAAAATAAGCTGAAGGATAACTATTGTGCTCGTTAACAGATATGATCAGCCCCTTTGCATTGGTGATTTCATTCTTGAATTCAACCAAAGAATTAGAGAATCCGTTTTCATTTTCTACATCTTGACTATACATAGGAAATGGATATTTAGACATATCTCTCAACTTTACTTCTTGCCCCTTTATTAAACTAGCAGTATACTTTACCAATTTGTAATTAATGGATACTGAAGAATTGCTACCTGCAAATGCCAAAATGTAACTCATAGACCTATTTTTATGTGTGATTGCGAATTTAATTCAATTACAGTAAACCTTAGAATATTTTATCTAATTTTGCGACTTTAAACATCCAAACATACTGTTTTATAAGTATATAGGATATAATTGTGATAATGAGCAACTCTAAGTCAAGATTGTTTTTTCTAGATGCCATAAGAGCATGGGCCATTTTAATGATGTTACAAGGTCATTTTATAGATGGGCTTTTAGACAATGCCTTTAGAAACGATACGAATATGCTTTTCAGCACTTGGAAGTATTTTAGAGGAATTACCGCTCCGGTTTTCTTTACAGTATCCGGATTCATATTCACTTTCTTATTGATAAGATCTAAGCAAACTGGTTGGTCTAACCCACGAGTTAAGAAAGGTATTAAGCGCGGATTTGAATTATTGGTCATTGCATACCTCTTACGCATGAACATTTTTGGTTTGTTCAAAGGCGAGGTTTATGATTCTTTCTATTTAGTTGACGTGTTGCACTGCATAGGACTTTCTCTGCTATTCATCATCGGATTTTACATCCTGACATTTGCAAAACAGAAATGGATTTTCCCAACCATACTAGCTTCTACTACGCTGTTGCTTTTTGTTTTTGAACCGATATACAAAACAGTAAACTTCGAGTTTTTACCACAAGTCTTCGCCAATTATTTGACCAAGGCTAACGGCTCAGTATTCACCATTATTCCTTGGTTAGGATATGCTACCATAGGTAGTTTTATGTCCGTAATATTCTCTAAATACCAAGAAAGTAAAAATCTTTACAACTTCATTATACCAGCTTACGTAGTAACGGGACTAACTTTGATATTTCTTTCTTCGGATTTCTTTCTTTCTGTGTATGATTTTACTGGAATAGAATTGTTTCAATCCATAAATAACAACAATTACTTGTTCATACGTTTAGGGGATGTACTTATTGTTTTTTCCATATTTATACTACTAAGAAAGTTTTTGATGAACGCTACTTGGCTAAGAATAGGTCAAAGCACCCTTTCTATTTACATTATTCATTTCATTATTCTATACGGTAGTTTTACTGGCGTAGGCTTATATAGATTCTTTCATCATTCCCTAAATCCGTACTTTGTGGTTCCAGGCGCAATACTTTTTATGTTTGCGAGCACTTATTTGGCTTTAAAATATGAAGACCATAAAATAGAGATTAAATCTAACGTACGTTCAGTTTTATCCACTACAAGAATTTACTTAGAGCAATTTGCAATTATTGCTTTTGAAGTATTAAGAACAGCCACAGAAAAGGTATTACGCGTGCTAGGGTTGATTAAAAACTAACTTATGAAAGTTTAGTTCTTAGCATATTATAAAACTAAAAAAGGCAGCCAATTGGCTGCCTTTTTCACTACTATATTTTATCTAATTATACATGTAATGCACGATCATCAGTAGCAGCTAACGCCGCTTCTTTAACCGCTTCCGCATATGTTGGGTGAGCATGGCTCATTCTAGATATATCTTCGGCAGAAGCTCTAAACTCCATCGCTGTTACCGCTTCGGCAATTAAATCTGCACAACGTGCACCTACCATATGAACACCTAAAACTTCATCGGTTTTCTTATCAGCAAGAATCTTTACAAATCCGTCAGTATCCATACTTGCTCTAGCACGACCTAATGCACGCATAGGAAATTGACCTACCTTATATTCCACACCTGCTTCTTTAAGTTCCGCTTCAGTTTTACCAACAGCGGCAACTTCTGGCCAGGTATATACTACACCAGGTATTAAGTTATAATCTATATGTGGTTTTTGACCTGCTAATATTTCAGCAACCAACGTACCTTCTTCTTCTGCCTTGTGAGCTAACATAGCGCCTTTTATTACATCACCAATAGCATATATGTTATCAACGTTTGTTTTCAAATGTCCGTCAACTATAACCTTACCTCTTTCATCAAGTTTAACACCAGCAGCATCAACATTTAACCCATCGGTATATGGTTTTCTACCAACAGCAACCAAACAATAATCGCCTTCAAAAACTACTTCTTCACCCTTTTTGTTATCAGCCTTTACAATAACCTGATCACCATTTCTTTCAACGGATTTTACTTTATGAGATAACGCAAATTTTACTTTTTGTTTTTTCAACACCTTAGTAAGCTCTTTGGAAAGTGCAGCATCCATCCCTGGAATTATACGATCCATAAACTCAACAACAGTAACATCCGCACCAAGTCTTTTGTAAACTTGACCAAGTTCAAGACCAATTACACCGCCACCAATAACAATCATATGCTTTGGTACTTCTTTAAGCTCTAAAGCCTCAGTAGAAGTAATAATACGTTCCTTATCTAATTTTATGAAAGGTAAAGTTGAAGGTTTAGAACCAGTTGCTATAATGATATTTTTAGCCTCTATCTCTTCGGTCTTACCATCGTTTTTCTTAATTGACACATGTGTTGCATCTTTAAAACTACCCAAACCTTCATAAACGGTAATCTTATTCTTATCCATCAAGAACTCAATACCTTTGGTGGTTTGATCAACAACACCTTGCTTACGGGCTATCATTTTTTCCAAGTTCACTTTTATCTCACCAGGAATTTCTATACCGTGTTCGTCAAAATGTTTAATGGCATCTTCATAATGATGAGAAGAATCTAACATCGCCTTAGAAGGAATACACCCAACATTTAAACATGTTCCGCCTAAAGTGGAATATTTTTCAATTATTGCAGTTTTCATTCCTAGTTGCGCACAACGTATAGCTGCCACATATCCTCCAGGTCCTGAGCCTATAATGGCTACATCATATTGATCCATAAATTTTATTTTCTAATGTCTTACAAAATTAATACTATTTTTAGTTTTAGAACTCATTTTAATATATTGTTTAGAAGCGAAAATGTTAGCTTTTATAACAGTTTATTGCAGTTTTTTAACTTTTCTAAGGAAATATGCATTAAAAAGCCAAATAGTCTCACAAAGGGCGATAGTTCTGATTCTCCCTTAGGTTAAAAAATATCAAAGCGGTATAGCCGTTGAATGCTTCACCTCTTTTATGGTAAATGAACTTTGAGTACTACCAATATGACTCATAGTCGTTAATTTGTTGACCATAAAGTTTCGGTAGGCTTCCATATCTTGAACGTGTATTTTTAATAAGTAATCATAGTCACCACTTAAGTGATGACATTCAACCACTTCTTGCAAGCGCATTACCTGCGCTTCAAATTGGGCAATATTATCCTTTACATGCTGCACCAATTTCACATGACAGAATACCGTGAAATTTCTATCTACTACAGCCTTGTCCACTAATGCTACATAACTTCTAATAGCCCCTACTCTTTCTAACCTTTTAATACGCTCATAAATAGCGGTAGTAGAAAGACCCAACTTTAAAGCATATTCCTTGGTCGTCTTTTTACTATCTGTCTGTAACAGTTCTAAAAGGCTATTATCTATTTTATCTAGCTTCATAATGATTGATATTCTAGTAGTTACACCAAATTTACTAAATAATAGAATTAAATTCTAAAATATTATTATTTATAGTTTCAAAAACTGAATTAACAACTTCATATTGACAATATTACTATCAAAAAGTATTTTTACCGAAAACAACAACCCATGAGCCACAAGAACAGTAACGACTTACAAGATTTACAATATTTTGGAGAATATGGCGGAGTAAATCCCTCTATATCAGATTCGTCTACCTATACCTTTATATCGGCAAAAACAATGTTCGATACATTTGAAGGTAATACCGAGGGGTGTTATTTGTATAGCAGACATTCTTCACCTTCCAATTTATATTTAGGTGAGGCATTAGCTGCATTAGAAGGTACCGAAAGTGCGAATGTAACCGCAAGCGGTATGGGTGCAATTACAGCGGTAATTTTACAATTATGTAATGCTGGCGACCACATTATTAGTAGTAGAACAATTTATGGTGGCACCTATGCATTCATGAAAAACTTCTTGATAAAATTTGGAATCAAAACTACTTTTCTAGACATCACAGATCTTAATGCAGTAGCTGAAGCTATTACACCGAACACCAAAATGATTTATTGCGAAAGTGTAAGTAATCCGCTTTTAGAGGTTGCTGATATTTCTGCTCTATCGAGAATTACAAAGAAAAATGAATTGCCTTTAGTAGTTGATAATACATTTTCACCATTAACCGTTTCACCGGCAAAATTAGGAGCGGACATCGTTATTCATAGTCTTACAAAATTCATTAACGGAACTAGCGATTGCGTTGCAGGTGTTGTTTGTGGGACAACAGAATTCTGCCTTAGCCTAAAAGATGTAAACAATGGCGCGGGAATGTTATTAGGAAGCACTCTGGATAGCATGCGAGCAGCATCTATTCTAAAAAATATGCGCACGTTACATATTCGCATGAAAAAACATAGTGAGAACGCTCAGTACTTAGCCGAGAATTTTGAAAAAGACGGCTTACGCGTAGTTTACCCGGGACTAACTTCTCACCCAGGGCATTTGATCATGGAAGATCAAATGAATCCGGAATACGGATACGGAGGATTAATTACTATGGATGTAGGCAGTTTAGAGAATGCCAACGCACTTATGGAATTAATGCAAGAAAGAAAATTAGGTTATTTAGCGGTGAGCCTTGGCTTTTACAAAACATTATTTAGCGCACCTGGAAGCTCAACATCTTCTGAAATTCCACTAGAGGAACAAGAAGAAATGGGACTAGGTAACGGATTAATTAGATTTTCTATAGGTTTAGACGATGATATTAAAAGAACCTATTTGTTAATGAAAAAATGCCTTGAAGACCTTAATATACTGGATTTCAAAAGCATAAAAGCCTAACCTTTCAAATATAAAATGGGTTTGCACATCCGTAACAGAAATCGTAATATTACGTAGAAACCAAACTCACTCTTAATGTCAGACCAAAATACCAATGAACACAGGGAAAACGAGCATATCGTTGACAATAAAGAATTAAGCATTTTCGCCGCTTTAATTCCCGTTATAGCCCTGGTTGCTATGTTGGCATACAATGTTTATGTTTTTGGTGATGACGCTTTAAGTGGTTCTAATCAATTCATTCTTTTATTAGGTGGTGCAGTAGCGGCAATTGTTGGTTTTATGAATAAAGTTTCATACAAACAAATGATCGCTGAAGTAGAGGAAAATATCAGGTCTACCACAGGAGCCCTCCTTATACTTTTAATGGTGGGTGCTTTAGCAGGTACTTGGCTTGTAAGCGGTATCATTCCCGCAATGATCTATTACGGACTTCAAATTCTTAATCCTACTATATTCTTAGCTGCATGTGTGATTATATGCGCTATTATTTCGGTAGCGACAGGTAGTAGCTGGACAACATCCGCTACCGTAGGTATAGCTTTAATAGGTATTGGCGAAGCATTGGGTATTTCTTTGGGAATGACCGCTGGTGCAGTTTTATCTGGCGCATATTTTGGCGACAAACTATCTCCGTTGAGTGATACCACAAACTTAGCACCTGCCATGGCTGGCGGAGAACTTTTCTCTCATATTAAATATATGTTGTGGACAACCGTACCAACAATAACGGTCACCTTAATCGTATTCTTGATTATAGGTTTTAGTTTAGACACCAATGGAGAAGCTGATGTTGATGCTATTTTGGCATCTATAGACGCTTCTTTCGATATTAATGGATGGTTGTTTCTTGTACCTATAGCAGTTATAGGCCTAATTGTTAAAAAAACGCCTCCATTAGCTGCCTTACTAATTGGCACACTATTGGCTGCTATTTTTGCTTTGATTTTTCAACCAGAGGTTGTTGCCGGTATTACGGGAGCAACAGAATTAACGTTTCAATCAGGCTATCAAGGCATTCTCAAAGCTATAACCGTGAGCACCGATGTCCCAACCGATAATAAAGCATTAAGCGATTTATTTTCTTCAAAAGGAATGACGGGTATGCTAGGTACCATTTGGTTAATTATTTGCGCTATGTTTTTTGGCGGAATAATGGATGGTATAGGTGCATTGTCCAGAATTACAAAATCACTGCTAAAAATGGCTAAATCCACATTTGGTCTATTTTTTAGTACAGGTATAAGTTGTATCGTTTTAAACGGTACCGCTTCTGATCAATACCTAGCAATTGTTGTACCGGGAAAAATGTTCTCAAAAGCATTTAAAGATAGAGGTTTAGCTCCTGAAAACTTAAGTAGAACACTAGAAGACACCGGTACGGTAACATCTGTATTAATACCTTATAATACCTGTGGAGCCTATCATAGTGGCGTTTTAGGAGTTGGTGTGGCTGAATATTTCGTTTACGCGATATTCAATTGGCTAAGTCCGATCATGACATTCATATTCGCCGGATTAAATATTAAGATCAAAAGGCTAGCTTCAAAATAAAATCAAATTCCCTTTTTTATTTTATTTATACATTAGGAGATATTCCTCTATCGATTTGATAATTTTAGGGTTCAAAAATTACGCGATTCTTATCAAAACGATACTATTCCTTTAGCTATTCAAAATAGTTATTCTAGCATTGAAAATTCTAATTTAGAAAGTCTGTAATCCTTTTTTCAAGTGTTAATTTTGTGTTACAATAAATTATAAAACGAAAACATATTATGGCATTTGTAGGAAAGAAATTCCCAAATATTAGTGTTAACGCAATGAACGACATGGGCGATACTTTTAAACTTAATGTTTTAGAAGAAGCTCAAAAAAACAATAAAAAAGTAGTTCTTTTCTGGTACCCAAAAGATTTCACTTTTGTATGCCCAACAGAGCTTCACGCTTTTCAAGCGGCTATCGGTGAGTTCGAAAAAAGAAACACTATAGTAATCGGTGCTTCTTGTGATACTCCAGAAGTACACTTTGCATGGTTAAGTACAGATAAGGATAACGGTGGTATTGAAGGTGTTACTTACCCAATATTAGCAGATAGCAACCGTAATCTATCTAGCGTTTTAGGTATTTTAGATATCCAAAACGAAGTGTACGATGAAGAAACTGAAACTGTTCAGGTTGAAGGTGATAACGTTACTTACAGAGCTACATATATTATTGATGAGGAAGGTGTTGTACAACACGAAAGTATCAACAACATGCCATTAGGTAGAAACGTTGGTGAGTACTTACGTTTAGTAGACGCTTTAACCCATGTTCAAGAAAAAGGTGAAGTTTGCCCTGCAAACTGGGAAGAAGGTAAAGAAGCCATGTCTGCAAATAGAGACGGTGTTGCTAGCTACCTTTCTGCACACGCTAACTAAGTAGAAAAACTGTAATGAAGATGAAGTCAATTGACTTCATTTTCATTTTATTAATCTTTAAATAACTCATTTATGCTATTAGAATTAGAACAAGATAATTTACAGGAAATCATAGATAACAACCCTAACGTTGTAGTTCAATATTCTGCAACATGGTGTGGTAACTGCAGAATAATGAAGCCTAAATTTAAAAAAGAAGCTTCACAGAACGAGGATATTACATTTGTATTGGCAGATGCAGAGAAATTCCCTGAATCTAGAAAACTAGCAGACGTTAGCAACTTACCAACCTTCGCTTCTTTCGAAAAAGGAAAAATTAAAAATCAGGTACAGACTAACAAGTATGACCTATTAAAAGATTTGATCAGTGAGATTACCCATAATTAAATTACTGACAGAGTTCATTGCAGAAAAAGATAGCGATTTTATTCTAGAGACCATTGAGACTTTAGAAGCACTTACAGAGTTACCTTCACTAAAAGATGAAGAACTAGATGTAATAGGCGAACTTATTTCTAATATGTACGGTGCCATTGAAGTTGCGAACAGCATAGAACAAGGTACACCAAAAAAAGATGCTACGAATCAGTTCATGCAGCGGGTTTTAGGCTCCATAGACAAATAATAGCGATATAAAATACACAAAGTCCTTTCCATAACGAAAGGACTTTTTTTTATCACATTCCCGCTCGTTTCAGCTTTATATTTTATAATTTCACAAACTCAATTATAAAAAGACAAAAGTTATGGCTTCGGTTACACTAAAAGGAAACGAAATACACACATTAGGGACTTTACCTGCAAATGGCGGAAAAGCTCCAGAATTTCAATTAACTAAGAATGACTTATCTACCGTAAAACTTTCAGATTATGAAGGTTCAAGAGTAGTATTAAATATATTTCCAAGTGTTGATACTGGCACTTGCGCTCAATCTGTACGTCAATTTAATCAAGAGGCTGCTGAATTGGATAATACAATAGTACTTTGTATTTCTAAAGATCTACCATTTGCACAAGCCAGATTTTGTGGTGCTGAAGGTATAGAAAATGTTGAAATGCTTTCAGATTTTAAAGATGGCAATTTTGGAAAAGGGTATAATGTTGCATTTTCAGATGGCCCTTTAGCTCCATTACTTTCAAGAGCAGTTGTGGTAGTTGATGAAAAAGGAAACGTATTGTATTCTGAGCAAGTTGCGGAGACTACAGAAGAGCCTAACTATAAAGCAGCTTTAGAGGCGTTAATGAACTAAAAAACAAAGGACACTCATGCCCAAAGAATCCTTTTTGGTAAATCGTATTAAAAGTGTTGGCTTTGCCCTAAAAGGTGCCTTCCTTTTAATACGCACCGAAGCAAGTATAAAAATTCAAGTTTTCATTGCCATAGTAATGACTGCTGCAGGTTTCTACTTTGATATCTCAAATACCGAATGGATTCTTCAAATATTTGCTATTGCAATTGTTTTAGGAATTGAGGGAATGAATACGGCGGTAGAAAAAATTGCAGACTATATTCAGCCAGAATTCGATGTTAAAATCGGATTTATAAAGGATATTTCAGCAGGTGCCGTTATGTTGGTTTCTATCGCATCCACTATTATTGGTCTTATCATTTACCTCCCCAAGGTGTTATAGGATAGTCCTTAAGTTCTTCGTAGCTCATCGTAAATTTGTAATTTAGCATCAGAATTAAGTTTTAATGGCAAAAAAGGCAACTAAATCAAAGCCGAAACCTACTAAAAAACGAGCACCGTTTAAATTATCCAAACAGAATAAAATCATTTTGGGTAGTTTATTAATGCTTTTTAGTATTGCGCTGTTCTTTTCATTTATCTCTTTCTATTTTAACTGGCAAGACGATCAAAGTCTATTGACAGAGTTTAAGGATCGTAATGAGCTTGCAAAAAACTTACTGAATAAATTTGGAGCAAGTATTAGCCACTTTTTTATGTATAAGGGCTTTGGTGTAGCTTCTCTAATTTTCCCTTTCCTAGTATGTATTACGGGTATACATCTTTTTTTAGGACTGTCTTTAAAGGCATTGTTCAAAAAATGGATTTGGGGTTTATTATTCGTAATCTGGATTTCTATTGCCCTAGGTTTCTTTGCAACCACTAGCCCACTATTAGGAGGGTTGATAGGTTTTGAAATGAACGATTTTCTACAGGACTACGCTGGAAAAATAGGTGTACTACTATTATTGATTTTCGGACTCATATTTATTCTTGTTAGGTTATTTAATGTAACCCCTGAAGGTATTTCATCATTCTTTAAATCTAGAAAAGAAGCTATATCAACAGAATTCAAAGCCAACCAAGAACGTAAGGCAAATAAGAAAAAAGAGCAAGATGATATGCTTGCCACCTCTTTAGAAGAGGAGGCTCCCGTAATTGTGGACACTTATACACATAAAGCAGAAATTCCTCATTTAGAAAAAGAGAAAGAGAAAGAGACTAAGAAAGAAGAAATTAAAGATTTTGAAGTAACTGTTCCAGAACCTGAGCCAGAGGAATCTTTAGCCATGGAGGTTGAATCCGTTATTGAAGAGCCCGAAGAAGTTGATGTTCTAGCGAACAAATTAGTAGATGATTTTGGTGAATTTGACCCAACATTAGAACTAGGCAACTACAAATTTCCACATATTGATCTGTTAGACCAACACGGTACAACTGGCGGCATCACAATTAACCAAGAAGAATTAGAGGAAAACAAGAATAGAATTGTAGAAACTCTAAAAAATTATAAAATTGGAATTGCACAGATCAAGGCTACCATTGGTCCTACTGTTACCTTATATGAAATAGTACCGGAAGCAGGTGTTCGTATTTCAAAAATTAAAAACCTTGAAGATGACATTGCTTTATCATTAGCAGCTTTAGGTATACGTATCATTGCCCCTATTCCTGGTAAAGGAACTATTGGTATTGAAGTACCTAATAAGAATTCATCGATAGTTTCTATGCGTTCGGTAATTGCTTCTAGTAAGTTTCAGAAAGCCGAAATGGAATTACCAATTGCGTTTGGTAAGACTATTAGCAACGAAACCTTCGTGGTCGATTTAGCAAAAATGCCTCACATGCTGATGGCAGGCGCTACAGGTCAAGGTAAATCGGTAGGTTTAAATGCAGTTTTAACTTCATTACTATACAAAAAACATCCAGCAGAGGTAAAATTCATCTTAGTAGATCCAAAGAAAGTTGAACTTACGCTTTATAATAAAATAGAACGCCATTTCTTGGCTAAGCTTCCAGATTCAGAAGAAGCCATTATTACGGATAACACCAAAGTAATCCATACATTGAATTCCCTTTGTATTGAAATGGACAACAGGTACGAGTTGCTAAAATTGGCAATGGTACGTAACTTAAAGGAATACAATACTAAGTTTAAGGCTAGAAAACTGAATCCGAATGACGGACACAAATTCTTACCATACATTGTATTGGTAATTGATGAGTTTGCCGATTTGATCATGACAGCCGGTAAAGAGGTAGAAACACCCGTTGCAAGACTTGCACAGTTAGCACGGGCAATTGGTATACATTTGATCATTGCAACGCAAAGACCATCTGTAAACGTTATTACAGGTATCATCAAAGCCAATTTCCCTGCAAGGTTAGCATTTAGAGTAACTTCTAAAATAGATTCAAGAACCATTTTAGATACTGCAGGTGCTGATCAATTGATTGGTAGAGGTGATATGTTATTTACACAAGGTAATGATGTCACCCGTATTCAATGTGCCTTCGTAGACACTCCTGAGGTTGCCAAAATCACTGAATTCATTGGTAGTCAGAGAGCTTATCCAGAAGCGCACGAACTACCAGAGTATGTTGGCGAGGATTCTGGCACGAGTCTTGATAATAACGTGTCTGAAAGGGATGCAAAGTTCCGTGAAGCCGCAGAGGTTATCGTAATTGCACAACAAGGTTCAGCCTCATTAATTCAACGTAAATTGAAATTAGGCTACAATAGAGCCGGTAGAATTATTGACCAATTAGAAGCAGCAGGAATTGTAGGTCCGTTTGAAGGCAGTAAGGCCAGACAAGTATATGTGGCAGATATGGTTGCCCTTCAGCAAATATTGGATAACGAATAATATTAAAAAAGATGAAGAAAATTATTTTTGTATTGACCATTATGTTTACAGCAACCATTGCAAATGCGCAAAGTTCTGATAAAGCAAAAGCCCTACTTGATGAAGTTTATAACAAAGTACAAAGTTATGACAACATCTTTGTAGATTTCAAATTTGACCTAAAGAACGCAGATGCTGGTATAAATCAAGAAACAAGAGGTGATGTAACCCTTGCGGGCAATAAATACATGTTCAATTACCTAGGATCAAAACAAATATTCGACGGTAACAAAGTGTATACCATTGTTCCAGAAAACGAAGAAGTAACGATTGAAGATCAATCTGAAGACGAAAATGCGATGACACCTTCAAAAATGTTGACTTTCTATCAGGAAGGACATAATTATGCTTGGGATATTCTACAGAATATTCAAGGAAGAAAAATACAGTATGTAAAATTGACACCTATTGATTCTGATACGGAAATAAAATCTAGATTATTAGGTATTGATATGGGCACTAAGCACATTTACAACTTAATTGAAACAGGTAAGAACGGCACAAAAACTACGATCACTGTTAATTCTTTTAAAACAGATCAAACTTTGTCCAAAACCTTATTTACTTTTGATGAAGCTAAATATAAGGATGAAGGTTATTTCATTCTAAGAAATTAGAACTATTGAGAATACTAGACCGATATATCCTATCAAGGTTCGTCTTTAATTTTGTCAGTTCGTTTGTAATATTGATGTTCATCTTCATATTTCAAACGATTTGGCTTTTTATTGATGATTTAGCCGGTAAAGGCTTAGATATCGTTATCATTGGTAAGTTCCTGTTCTACCTTATGCCAGATCTTACTGAAAAAGTACTACCCCTAACCGTACTTTTATCTTCAATTTTGACCTTTGGATCCATAGCAGAGAATTACGAATTCGCTGCAATGAAAGCATCAGGTATTTCCCTACAACGATCTATGTTAAGTTTAATCATATTCGTTACCATTTTAGGTGGAGTTACCTTCTTTTTCGCCAATAATATAATTCCTTTATCACAACGAAAAATATACAACCTACGTAGAAATATTGCTAAGGTAAAACCAGCCGCAGTAGTATCTGAAGGGGTAT
Source organism: Maribacter forsetii DSM 18668 (assembly GCF_000744105.1). Taxonomy (NCBI): domain Bacteria; kingdom Pseudomonadati; phylum Bacteroidota; class Flavobacteriia; order Flavobacteriales; family Flavobacteriaceae; genus Maribacter; species Maribacter forsetii. The sequence continues at coordinate 1,996,556 of NZ_JQLH01000001.1, read as the reverse complement.
TTAGTGATTTTGAAGGAATGAATATCAAAGTAGATGAAAAGTATGGTGAAAATGACCGCTTTTTAAAAAATGTTATTATCCATACCAAGTCTGCCAATAATGTAAATACTAGGGTGATAAAATCCTATAAAGGGGAATTGATAAGTAGTGAGGATTCAGACGTAATACAATTAGTATTGCAAGACGGTCACATGTATCAGGATGTTGAAACCAAGAGCAATGACAAAAAAATGAAATTTCCTTTTGCTCGTGCAGATTTTGACACCTATACTATGAACATCGAGATCCCTGAGATCAATAATGATGAACTAGAAGAAGAAAGAGATATCAGTACGGACAAAATGAAGAATATATCTCGACTAACAAAAGATATTGATTCCTTACGTGGTGATAATTACCGTATAGTTCGTGCTTTTTCTAAAAATATTGAAGGCAGAACGGGAATGTTCGCGCCTTTAGTCACTAAAAACAAAGACACCACTAAAACAGATATTGTCTCTAGAAAAGATTCCATCATACAAGCTAAGGCGGTTTTAGCCAAGAATAATGTTGCTCTACAAGATTCTATAAACGACAATTTTCTAGTGCTTTTTCCAGATTGGCAACAAATACAAATTTTAAGCAGTGCCAAAAACGCTACCTCTAGTATTCTAGGTACCGTTAGTGGTAAAAAAGAAGAAATGCAAAAGCGGTACAAAATCTACAACATGCATATTCTCTCGCTTCACAACAAATACGCGTTGGCATTCTCCTGTATCATTCTTTTCTTCGTTGGCGCCCCATTAGGTGCTATTATTAGAAAAGGTGGTTTAGGCTTACCTATGGTTATCGCCATAGTATTATTTTTAATCTATTACTTCATTGGTGTATTCTCAGGAAACTATGCTAAAGAAGGAAATATACACCCAATGTTGGGCGCATGGCTATCAACGTTGATTATGTTGCCTTTAGGAGTTGTTTTGACCAAAAGAGCGACAGAAGATAAAGGAATGATGGATTTCGGATTTATAGCCGATTTCTTCAAAAAATTATTTAAGAAAAAAGATAAAGCTGATTCATAACCATGACAGATCTTAGTACCATACAATTGAACACTATAGAAGAAGCGATTGAAGATATTCGCGCCGGTAAAGTAATTATCGTTGTTGATGATGAAAACCGCGAAAATGAAGGGGATTTTTTGGCTGCAGCAGAACTTGCTACACCAGAAACGGTCAATTTTATGGCAACACACGGTAGAGGTCTAATCTGCGCTCCTTTGACAGAAGGTCGTTGCAAAGATTTGGGATTACATATGATGGTCAGCACAAATACCGATCCTTTGGAAACTGCATTTACCGTATCTGTAGATTTAAGAGGTAAAGGAGTTACCACAGGTATTTCTGCCGGTGACAGATCTAAAACCGTTATAGCACTAACTGAGAGCGATACCAAACCACATGATTTAGCAAGACCAGGACATATTTTTCCGTTAGTAGCTAAGGAAGGTGGAGTATTACGTAGAACAGGACATACAGAAGCTGCCATTGATTTTGCACGATTAGCAGGATTACAACCTGCTGGTATCATTGTAGAAATCATGAATGAGGACGGAACAATGGCTCGCCTACCCCAATTGGTAGAAGTAGCTAAAAAATTCGATCTTAAAATTGTATCTATTGAATCTCTTGTTGCCTATAGAATGGAACATGATAGCTTGATCGACAAAGAAGTTGATTTTGATATTACCACACGCTTTGGCGATTTTAGGTTACGAGCCTACAAGCAAACTACAAATAATCATATTCATATTGCATTAACAAAAGGTTCATGGTCTTCGGATGAAAAAATCTTGACTAGAATAAACTCTACCCTTATCAACAATGATATATTAGGGACGCTTACGCATAACCCGGACGAAAAGCTAGAGGATATGTTCAACAAGATTAACGAAGAAGGCAAAGGAGCCATTGTATTCATTAATCAAGATTCAGAATCCCTTAATTTACTTTCAAGATTAAAAGAGTTGAAAGAATTGCAAAAACAAGGTGTTCATAAAGCTCCTAAGATTGAAATGGATAATCGTGACTTCGGAATCGGTGCTCAAATACTTCATGATTTAGGTATTCATAAAATGAAATTAATGACCAACAGTACCCAAGCGAAGCGCGTAGGTATTGTAGGTTATGGATTAGAGATTATTGAGTACGTATCCTACTAATTAAACTTTATACTTAAGAAAATTTAGAAAGTACTTCTTTCATTCTAGAAGCGCGTTCAACAACTTCTTCTTCTGTCCAGCTCAGTTTTACTAGGCAAGAAATGGTTCTACCTATCCAAGCGTCAGATTTTGAAAAATCAGATTTAGAGTAGTCAGGCAACTGATTTACAACTTCTTGCGGTAATTTACCTAAAGATCTTTTAGAGGTTAGGTGTTCCCACTCTTTATAGTAATGCCAGTTATTATCAAACCAATAAAAACAGGCATCAACACCAGCTTCACCTAAAGCTGTATGCGCTGCTTTGGCTTTTTCTTGATTAGGCAAAAAGAACGATAAAAATGAATAGTTTTCTACGCCACCAGTTGGCACCTTTCTGAATGTAATATTTTTAAGGGGCGACAAGGCATCTCTTAAAACAGTGTAATTTTTCTTTTGAATAGATAAGAAATCATCTAAGCGCTCTATTTGTGCACAGCCAACAGCTGCATGTAATTCTGAAATCCTAAAATTATACCCTAAAAACGGATGCGTTTCCGCTCCGCGATTATTACCTACATGATCATGACCGTGATCTGAGTAATGATCGGCATTTGTTTTATAAGTTTCGTTATTGGTAATGATCGCACCGCCTTCACCACAAGTTATCGTTTTCACATAATCAAAAGAGAAACAACCTAAATCACCATAGCTACCCAAAGGTTTACCATTATAACTACCACCTATAGCCTGACAGGCATCTTCTAGCAGCAGTAAATCATGTTTATCACAAATAGCCTTCAATGCACCAAGATCCGCCATAGAACCGCACATATGAACCGGCATAACTACTTTAGTTTTATCCGTAATGGCATTTTCAACTGCTTTAGGGCTTAAAGTTAAAGTATCATCAACATCAACAAGAATGGGTATGGCACCTATAGCCAAAATAGATTCGAAACTTGCAACAAAAGTAAAGGTTGGCATTATGACCTCATCTCCCGCTCCAATACCTGCACTTGCAAGCGCAACAGTTAAAGCAGCAGTACCGCTACTTACCAATTGTGCATATTTTGAGTCCATTCGTTTCGTTAAAGCTTCTTCAAGTTCTAAAGCCTTCCAATGGTTATTTCGCATACCATCAAAGCCGTAGCGCATTAACACCCCAGAATTTAAAACATCTTGAACTTGACTTTTTTCACTCTCTCCAAACAACTCAAAACCTGGCATGCTATCTTATTTTATATTGTATTACAAATTTTGGTTAAATTATTGGTAAAACCAAAGTTTTACAGCCAGTATCGACACCATAAAAATCAAGAACTTTTTCACGAAACCATCTCCCATATTTACAGACACCCTACTTGCTACCCAAGCACCACTACCATTACCTATTGCCAATATTAAGCCAATTTTCCAATTTACTTGATTGTTCCAAGCAAATACAATCAACGCCGAAACCATATACATAAAAACAACGGCAACTTTCGTCGCATTTGAACGCACTAAGGTCATTCTATTTATATAGTGCAGAAATAGTATGATTATAAATCCAAGTCCCGCATTGATAAATCCGCCATAAATTCCGAAAAAGAAAAATGATATAATACCAAGCCACAAGTATTTTCCGGTAAGCCGCTCTTGAATCTCTTTCATTCCAATTTTTGGTCCGAACGCTACTATTAGCACCACGCAAACCATTACAATAGCAAGTATCCTATTGAAAAGTGCCTCACTGATATCGACAGCTAAACGAGCTCCTAAAATAGAACCAAAAAATGCGGCGCATCCTAAATATATATTAAACGGAAATGTAGAAACACCCTTACTTTTAAACCCTGCAGTAGCTACAGCTGTTTGAAAAATTACCGCTACCCTATTTGTACCATTCGCTAAAGTTGATGGCAGCCCCAGAAATATCAAAATAGGTAATGAAAGAAGAGAACCACCACCAGCTAATGTATTAACAAAACCAACAACGAAACCTACTAATATCAGTAAAGGATAAGCATACCATTCGTCCATACAAAAAACTCCGTCAACTCAAAAAAATTAAAAACAACAGCTATTAAAGATCAACTACTCATAAATCTACTTAAACCCATGATAACCAAAAGATTTCATTTGCTCAAATGCATTGGAAACAGTTTTTACAGGCAATTTACAGGTGTTGTTCTGACAAACATAAATGAATGTTTCATCTTCATTAAAACGATCTTTAAAAAGGGAAATATCACTTTCAACAGTAGACCCGACGATAATTGAATTGACTATATAATTTTCATGTATTTCACTCATTAAATGTTCGGCATTATTGCCAACTACCACTATTTCATAAAAAGGATATGCTTGTTGCAAAAGTAAAGAACCCCATGCACCATAGCTTACGGCATGACTTTCAAAATCACTTGTAATCAAAGACGCCATAAGCTCCGCCTTTTTCAAAAATTCGGTATTGTATTCTAAATGACCAAGTTGCATAAAATTCTGTGCCATAATAGCATTCGCAGAAGGTACCACCCCATCAGATGTGTTGATTATACTCGGTACCAAATCACTGGAAACATTATAATAGAATAACTCAGAATTACTTTTATATTTTTCCGAACCTATATTCATCAACTCTTTTGAAATCTGTAAATATGAGACGTCTAAGGTAACTTCATACAAGGCAAGAGCACTTTTAGCCAAAAAAGCATAATCTTCTAAGAACACCTCTTTCTGCTGACTATCCTTAGTGTAAGAATGCACTAATTCTCCGCCTTTATAATTATGTTGTTGCAAATAATTAAATATGGACACAGCCTCTCTTAAATATATTTCATCACCAAAAGCTTTGTATGTCTCTAAAAGCCCATCTATTAAAAGAGCGTTCCAGGATGTTAAAATCTTATAGTCTTTGGTAGGCTTTTCTCTTTTTTGTCGTGCTTGATATAAAGTCGATTTCCAATTCTCCTTTTTCTTATCAAAGGCTTCTTCAGTCAAATCGAACTCCTTTAAAAATTTATCTTTAGAAATGGTGTTGTTCAACACATAGTTTCCATCTTCCCAAACCTGACTATCCTCTATATCGAAGTATTTGGAGAATAATTCAAAGTCATCACCTAATAATGACTGCAGTTCTTCCTTCTTCCAAACATAATAGACTCCTTCTTCCCCGTTAGTATCAGCATCCATCGCGCTAAAATAACCTCCATCTTTATTGCACATTTCAACCTTCAAAAACTTCAGGGTTTCCTCCACCTTAGTTTTGTACTCCTTATTTTTAGTCAACTTATATGCTTTTGAAAGTAAATACACAAGTTGTGCATTATCATACAGCATCTTTTCAAAATGAGGTATTTTCCATGTATTATCTGTGCTGTATCTAAAAAAACCACCATCTACGTGATCATAAATTCCACCATGTATCACTTTTTCCAATGTATTGATAACATGATTTTCCGCTTCGCTATCTTGTTGCAGCACAGCATAATCTAACAGCATCGCCAAATTAGCGGGTAGTATAAATTTCTGCTGCCCAAGGTTACCGCCCCATTGTTTATCCCAAAGAGTAGCCCACTCCGTAATTCCGTTTACAAATTTATCCGGTGTAATGGCATTCGCTAATTGTTTTGCCGGCTGATTATAAACCTCTTGTACGCCATCTGCCAACATAGTGGCATACTCCGCCATTTTCTCAGGATTCTTTTCATACTCCGTACTGAACTTGACTAAAATATTCTTCCATTCTTCTTTCTCATAGTAAGTACCTAGAAACACCGGACTCCCATTTGGCATAATAATGGCGTTCATAGGCCACCCTCCTGTTCCGTTAACCAATTGCAGAGCTGTCTGATATACCATATCTAAATCCGGTCGTTCTTCTCTATCAACTTTAATGCTAACAAACTTATCATTCATAAGTTTAGCTACTTCGGTATCTTCAAAAGACTCCTCTTCCATAACATGACACCAATGACAAGTAGAATACCCTACACTTAAAACCACTAGCTTATTTTCTTCGGATGCTTTTTTAAAAACATCGTCAGACCAAGCTTTCCAATCTACAGGGTTGTGTGCATGTTGTAAAAGGTAAGGGCTGGTCTCGTTTATAAGATCATTAGTGAATTCATGATTCTCTTGAGCAACACCGCTAGCTTCGTTATTGTTCTGATTTTTACAAGATGCTATAAAAAGCAATAATATTATATAGGAGACGGACTTATAAATGTTCATATAGTTTTTAAAATACAGTGTAATTAACTACTCAAAGATAAATTTAATTTTTGCCAATCACAGAACACATTTTATAGGCGTCAAAAAGCAAATCAAATGTCCAAACAAAGAACATGATTCACTATTAATCGCCGCTTAAACAAATAATTTTTTGAGTAATTCATACCTTTTTATAAACTAATTTTACCAATCAAAATATACCAAACCGTAACCTTTTAGGTTATAGTAGAAATCTTAATGTAGGTAATACAAGATGTTCAATAAAAAATATACACTTTTAGGAGAAACCATTCAGAAGGGCAAAGGCGCACAATTGAATTTGGATATCGCAAAATTACACACCAGAACCAAAATTGAAGTTCCGGTAATTGTGCAGCGCGGTAAAAAAGATGGTCCTACCCTATTGATTACAGGCGGTATTCACGGTAATGAAATTAATGGTGTTGAAATAGTTAGACAAATAGTATCCAAAAAATTCAATACCCCAGAATGTGGAATGGTTATTTGTATTCCCGTTGTAAACATATTCGGATTCTTGAACCAGACCCGTCAATTTCCTGATGGCAGAGATTTGAACAGGGTTTTCCCTGGTAGCTTAAGAGGTTCCTTGGCAAGCCGTTTTGCCTATCATTTAGTAAAAGACATTGCACCGGTTATAGATTACTGTATAGATTACCACACTGGGGGCGACAGCCGCTTTAACGCTCCGCAGATAAGAATCGACAAAGATGATGTGGACGGATTAGCACTGGCAAAAGTATTTGGCGCAGAATTCATTGTAAAGTCCGCCGGAAGAGAAAAATCATTTCGTGAGACGCTGCATCAACTTGATAAGAAAGTATTATTATATGAAGGCGGAAAATCGCTTCAAATAGACAGTGAAATAACCGATACGGGTATTGTTGGCGCATTGCGAATGATGCATCACTTGGGCATGCGAAATTTCGAAAAAGAACTTGGAGAATATGCATTGAAAGAAACTGTTCCAAAATTGGTTCATGCCTCTAAATGGATTCGAGCAAAACATTCAGGTATGTTTCACCCTTCAATCAAAATTGGACAAGCAGTAGTAAAGGGAGAAGAAATTGGAAGTATTTCTGGTCCGTTCGGGTATTTTGAAAAGAAAGTAAAAGCAAAAGATTCAGGATATATAATTTGCATCAACGAATCACCTATTGTAAATCAAGGTGATGCTATTTTTCATATTGCCCACGATATTGAATAGACATCAAACGCTTTTTGAATTTTCAAAAACCAAAGACAAAAAAGTTAAAGATCATCTGTAATTAAAATCTGCTATCTTACTGACTGAAGGATCATTAACCGCCAAACAAAAACATAGACTACTAGCTCAAAAATTAAGGCAACTATAGCTAAAACATCTCCATTTTTTGAACTAAAGAAAGACCATGATTTACAGATTTTTTAATCGGTAATCGCCATTTTAAAAAAATCACTTTCAGACGCGTTATTTTTCAAATTTTCAGCACTTTACAACAAAAAGTAAGCAGTTTCAAACACCTTAAATTACTTAATTTAAAGTTAAAGATCTTCTGAAGCTGAAATCTTTTAAAACATTGATTACATTAGTATTAAGCGTATTTTTAAACTCCGTTTTTGCATGACTGAAATAGAAAAAACATTAGATAACAAAAGTGTACGCCCTACTGCTATGCGTATTCTTATTTACAAATTCATGGCTGGCAAACAAAATGCAGTAGCGCTTGCCGATATTGAGAATGCATTTGAAAAAGCGGAGCGAACTACACTGTACAGAACTTTAAAAACATTTGAAGAAAAAGGTATTGTTCATCAAATAGATGACGGCACCAATATTTCAAAATTTGCATTATGTCAACCCGGCTGTAATTGTGAGATCGACCAAGATTTACACTTACATTTTCACTGTGGACAATGTGACAAAACCGTTTGTTTGACCGAACACAAAATTCCACATATCAATTTACCTGCAGGTTACATTGCGGAAGATGCTAATTTGGTGATAAAAGGTATATGCGATTCGTGCAGTGACCATTAAATGCACTTCTGTTGCACCACTCTTTTGCCCACCTTTGTTTTATAATGCAAAAGAAGATGACAGATTTAAAAACATTTACAAAAACAAAGAGTACTTGCGCCCATTGCAGTGACGAGGGGCATAGCCACGAAACAGCCACGGACACATCAAATTTCAATTTATATCTACCAGCACTCATAAGTTTTACAATGCTTGTTACTGGTATGGTATTAGACTATTTCAATACCCTACATTTTTTCAAAGGATATGTACGATTAGCATGGTACATAATCGCATACATACCTGTTGGCTTACCTGTATTAAAAGAAGGTTGGGATAGCATTAAAAAAGGGAATTTCTTTACAGAATTCTTTTTAATGGGTGTAGCTACTATCGGGGCTTTTGGTATTGGCGAATATCCAGAAGGTGTTGCCGTAATGGTGTTCTACGCAGTGGGAGAACTTTTTCAAAGCGCTGCGGTACAGCGTGCTAGAGGCAGTATTAAAGCTTTACTTGATCTGCGACCAGATCAAGCCTTAGTTTTCCGTGATGATCAATTTATTTCCGTCGCTCCAGAAGATGTTAATGTGGGAGAAATAATACAAGTTAGAGTTGGCGAGAAAGTCCCGCTAGACGGTATTCTACAATCAGAGAGAGGTTCTTTCAATACTGCAGCCCTAACAGGAGAAAGCAAACCTGATACCCTTAAAAAAGGAGATGCCATATACGGCGGAAGCATAAATTTAGACGGAGTTATCGAAATTGAAACCACAAAGGTTTTCAAAGACAGTTCTATTGCTCGTATTCTAGATATGGTACAAAACGCCACCGCTAGAAAATCAAAGACAGAACTCTTTATCAGAAAATTCGCAAAAATTTACACTCCAATTGTCACCTACCTAGCTATTACACTAACCTTTCTACCTTACTTTTTTGTCGAGAATTATGTTTTTCAAGATTGGCTATATAGAGCCCTAATTTTCCTTGTAATTTCTTGTCCGTGTGCGTTGGTAATTTCTATTCCGTTAGGTTATTTTGGTGGACTGGGAGCTGCTTCGCGAAACGGAATTCTATTTAAAGGTGCATCGTTTTTAGACACCATAACCAAGGTCAACACTGTGGTACTGGACAAAACAGGCACTATAACTAAAGGGGTTTTTAAGATTAAGGATCTTGTTAAAGATCAGATCCTTACCGAAGACGAATTCATGAAGTACTTGATCGCCATTGAAGAACAATCTACACACCCTATTGCAAAGGCAATTTTGGAATATAAGACAAACGGAGACAAGTTTAAAGCTACGGATGTTATTGAAATTGCCGGTAAAGGATTAAAAGGAATAGTAAACGGTAAATCTGTTTTGGTCGGAAACAAAAGCTTGATGAATTCGCATCAAATTGACGTTCCCATTGAAACAGAAAGTATAGTAGAATCTATTGTAATGATGGCTATAGATGGAAAATTTGCCGGTTATGTAACCATAGCTGACGAATTAAAAGATGACACATTCAAAGCTATAGCAAATATGCGTAAGGCAGGAATTGATAAAATCATCATGCTTTCTGGAGATACCGATTCCATTACCCAACAAGTGGCGAAAGAATTAGGAATTGACTGGGCAAAAGGCGGATTATTACCGGAAGAAAAACTGGAAGAAGTAGAGAAACTTAAAAAACAATTGAATACCAAAATTGCCTTTGTAGGTGACGGAATTAACGATGCTCCTGTTCTAGCCATTAGTGATGTCGGTATTGCTATGGGCGGACTTGGCAGTGATGTCGCTATTGAAACTGCCGATGTTATCATACAAAATGACCAACCTTCTAAGATTGCTACAGCGATTAGCATGGGCAACTCCACCCGTAAAATTGTATGGCAAAATATTGCACTGGCTTTCGGTGTAAAGCTTATTGTTTTAGCTATGGGTGCCGGCGGATTAGCTACTATGTGGGAAGCTGTTTTTGCCGATGTTGGTGTTGCGCTTTTGGCAATTTTGAATGCAGTGCGATTGCAAAAGATGCAATGGGGTTAAGAAAAACCTAATGTCAATTCGAGCGCAGTCGAGAACTATTAAGTTAGAATCTCACAAGTATTGCATTTCGACTACGCTTTCCATAACGGCAGGCAGGCTCAATGTAACATCGTAAACCCTAATTCAAATATTGCACAAATTCAACAGATTGCTTCGTCGCGAAAAGCTCCTCGCAAAGACGAAACCTAATGTCAATTCGAGCGCAGTCGAGAACTATTAAGTTAGAATCTCACAAGTATTGCATTTCGACTACACTTTCCATAACGGCAGGCAGGCTCAATGTAACATCGTAAACCCTAATTCAAATATTGCACAAATTCAACAGATTGCTTCGTCGCAAAAAAAGCTCCTAGCAATGACGGCTTAATAACAATCTGTTTTTAGCTGACCGCTCTTTTCAAAAGCTTCAAAACTGATGGTTTTGTTGCCTTGCAGTATTCTTTCTAACACATCAAGAACATCATGTTGCATGGCTAGGGAACCGCAAATCATGATGGTACCACCAAGATTAATGGTTTTTAAAACCAAATCTTTTTGTGCTAAAACAGCCTCTTGCACGTATTGTTTCTCGCCTTCCCTGGAAAATGAAGTAAATACCTGTAAGTTTTTATGATTAGAAGCTTCTTTTTCCAAAACGGAATTATAAATCTCCATAGAAGCCTTTTCACGTCCTCCCCAGAACATAGAGATATTCTGAGTTGTATTTTCAGAGATCATTCCTAAAAACGGAGCTATACCGGTTCCATTTGAGATAAAAATTGAATTTTTTGAATTTTCTGGTAAATGAAAATGCGGATTCACATCTATTGCAGCCTGAATAGTGTCCGCTACATTTAAATTAAAAAGATAATTTGAGCCTCTTCCCATTTTATGCTTTTTTACACTCAACAGAACATCGTTACCAATTTTAGCTATGGAGTATTGACGAACGGTATCATCATTGGCGGGAAAAATTGCCAACAAATCGCCCGAAGTAAATTCAATATGTGATTTTGGCTGTAATCGTAACAAGAAGGTATCATCCACATTCAAATCTGTTCGCTTTAAAACTTCAAACTCTACTTTCTTATATTTCTTCTTTTTGACCAACGGTCTTTCGACAGGAATTATGAACCCCAGTTTATTTGTCAACTGAATCATCCAAAGTTCAAAAGATTCAAAATCTGCTTTGTTTATTTTAAATAGTGGCAATTGCTGCGTAAAATTATCGGAAGCCGATAACTGCTCATCTAAATCTATCGCGAACTTACAGTAATCGGGATAATCCAAAGAACCGAAACCAACTACCGAAAAACCCACCGAATTCGGCTGCTGTACTTCTGAAAATTTTGAACGGAATTTACGCGCATTTGTTGGCGGCTCACCTTCACCATACGTAGATGTGAAAATGATTATATTTTTCGCCTTTTCATAGGTGCTATATTTATTAAGCTCGGTCAAATAGACCTTCTTCCCTACTTGCGATAATCCGTTATACAAACGTTGGGCAAAATCGAAAGCAGTACCACTTTCCGAACCGACCAAAATAACAAACTCGCATTCATCCTTATCTGCCATCTTGGTAATGCGCTTTCCTTTCTTTCTACGTTTTAGGGTCATTACAAAACCTGAATACATAAAGAATAAAATAGAAGCACTGGCAAGTAACAGAATAATGGACCAAATGACATTTCCTTCACCCGTATGCAGTACCAAACTTAATCGTGAAGCCAAAGTTACAAAAGGATAATCTCCACTACTTACTATTTCACCGGTCTGCTGATTTACCTCAACCTCCTTATCCTGTAAAGCTATGAGGTAGTATTCTTCTGGATCATTTGAAAAGGGAAATTCTACCCGACGAATATCTGCCAAACTCGTTTCCGCAAAAAAAGGTATATCGGTAATATTATCGTATTGCGGAGCTGCATCGGCTACTGTCGCTTCAGATTGTTCTACAACGGCATCTGGCAATAAATTAAATTTTTCCGCGGATAAATAGACTCCCGTAAATGCAAGTATAACAATGGGAATAAAAAAGCATCTACTGAGCACCACATGGTAGCGCAGTTCAAAATAATCTCTTTGGACTTTAGAAAACAGTTTTAAAAATCCGCCTTGGCGTTTTGCTAACAATACCAAGCCTGTAATGGCAATAATGAATAATAGTAAGGAAATAAGACCGACAAAAAATCGCCCTACACTTTTAAGAAATAAAGAACGGTGTACATTGGTCGCAAAAGAGTAAATGGCAGGTCGCTCTGTAACTTCACCCAATTGCTCACCTGTTTTTGGGTCGATATAAACATCTAAAGTTTCCATCTCCATTGTAAGTACCGAAGCCTTTACGAACCCCGATGATTCTACTTCCAAGCCCAGCACCTCATCATAAGAACTTTTTAAAGCTTCTATCGTAGTTGCCAAGGGCACATCTTCCAAATTTTCAACAGCATAGCCTTTTGCCTGATGAGAAATAGGTTCAACCGCAAGAATAATTCCCGTAACGGAAGCCACTATTAAAAACAGTGAAGAAACCAAGGCAAGTGTAAGATGACTATAGCGCCAAATAGAAATGGTCATAAATGGAAATGTAATTTTGTGATCTTATTATTTTAAAAATTCCAGAATGTCTGTACTAAGACATTCTGGAATATATAATTGTGATTGTAAAAAAAATACTTAATGTCATTTCGAGCGCAGTCTAGAACTTATAGGTTCGTATCTCACAACCAATGCTTTTCGACTGCGCTCAATGTGACACGCTAACTAAAAATCGTCATAAAACAATCTGCTTCACGGGAACCCAAATCTCATATACCGGCACCATTCAGCAGATTACTTCGTCACGAAAAGATCCTCGCAATGACGTTTTCAATTTAAAACTATTACTGAGGTAGCATACGTACGTAACGAATGAATCCTTTTCCTTCTACTTTTGTTTTTAAATTCTCTGTAGTTAACGGGAACTGAATATCATCTGCATAGTACCCTTGATCCTCCACAGAAGTTTCAAATCGTAAGTGATACCCTTGGCCTATTTTATCCGTAGGAATTTGTAGAACATTCAGTGCACGTTCTCCGCCACTAATTGTTTCCCCAGAAATAGCATCGATATTCGGGCGGTGTTTTCCGTAGAATTTCCACCACTCGGTAATTTCACTGTACCACTCACTGTCTTTACCTTGTACATATAATGTCTCAATATATTCGTTATCGGCATCAACAATCGATACGATTAAATAAGCACCTTCGCCAGAATAATTCGTTAGCTGAATAAGACATTTTACCGCTGTTTTATCTACTGCGGTAAATGCTAATAATGACCCGACCAATACTACTGCCGGAATAAATTTTAAAAATCTCTTCATCTCTATAATTGGTTTGATTTTCTTATTGCTTTAAGAAGTTCAATGATGTATTTCCTTTTTGTAACATTTCGTTTTCACTAGCCAAATCGTAAACCGTTTCTTCAAAATCGGTCGTACTATTTGCATCGGCTCCTTTAGCAATTAGAAACTTAAGCAGCTTATCATTTTCCGCTTTCATAGCAGCTATGTGCAATGCAGTCATGCCTTCATCATTTTTAGCATTTACATCGATATCGAAATCAGCTATTTTTTTTAGTAACTGAAGGTCGTTCTTTTTAGCAGCAACATGGTATAAGGTATTACCTTCGCCTTGAACAGTATTGAACTGCAAACCTTTTGCTTTTAACAAAGGTAATTTAGCATCAAAAGCTTTTGCATTTCTTTTGTTATAAGAATCTACCAAGAAGTATGCAGCAGTATTACCTTCCGCATCTTTAGCATTGATATCTGCACCTTTTTCAATTAAAAACCCAACAACATCTGCCTTGTTACCATGAGCGGCAAGCATTAAAGCAGTTTCACCATCTTTATTTGCGGTATTAAAGTCCTTCACATCTTTAGCCAATAACTGAACTATTTTTAATTCATTTCTTTCAACAGCATTTAAAAACGGAGTGTTTCCTTTTTTATCCGCTTGGTTTACATCTGCACCAGCATCTAAGAACAAGTTAAAAATTGCCTCATCCTTATTACCTGAAGCTAAACGATGTAAAGGTGTGCTTCCGCTAGCCTCAACAATATTAGGTTCCAAACCTAGACCTTTTAAGTATGTATATACCGGAAGACCGTTACTAAAACCACGACTACCTTGTGATGCAAACATAAAAGCATTACCACCGTTGTTGTTTAGCGACTTGTAATCCACTCCTTTTGCCACTAATAATTTTAGAAAATCGATATTTCCTTTCTTAGAAGCATAGTTGAAAATTCCGTTGCCGTCTTCATCTTTACTATCTAAAGCCAAGCCATTATCCAAGAAGAATTTTAAATCATCCTCACTTTTAAGAGAGGGCGCAGCCAATAATAAAAGATTGGCACCATGTTCATTTTTCTCTTCAACCAAATTCACACCTTTAGCTTCAAAAGCTTTGTAAATTTCAGGATTTGTAAGTCCCGCATTTGCTCCAAAAGTAAGCGGTGTATAACGGTGGCTATCCAAAGCGGTAACCGAAGCACCATTATCCAATAAGTATTTTACCAATTCTGCATCACCGGCGTAACTTGCCCAGTGTAAATAAATACGGCTATCATGAGTTTTCTTGTCTACAGCGTTACCTTCAAGAGATAATAAATACTTAACTACCTCGGTATCGGCTTTGCTTGTAATCGCCAATGTAGTAGCATCAAAAGAATTACTGTCTAAAGCAACAGGGTCGTTACCTTCTACTATTTTTTGCTTAACAGTGGCAACATCCGGATTATTTTTCCAGAATTTACGGTCTAAAAGTTCGTTTTTCTGCTGTGCTAAACCAGTGAAGCTTACAAACAACAGAGCGGTCAGGGCTATTTGTTTTACGGTTTTCATGTTCTTATTTTTTAACGAATGATTCAATTACTTCTTCAATTTCATCTTCTTGATTATATTCATCATCAAAAAGATATTTATACAAAACTTTATTATCTACTTTTTCTTCTAAAGTAAGGTCTTGATCTCTACCATAAACATCATCCCACTTGGTACGTACTATTACCCATTTATCGGTGTTGGTTTTCCACCAAGCAGCAGCTGCGGCACATCTGCTATCATCAACCTTCACATACGTATTGTATCCTTTTTCTTGAGCCAAAATAACATCTTCCTTACCTGATTCACGAATTACCTTTGTATTATCTTGATCATGTAACCAACCATAGTCGGTAACTTCATGACGGTTGCCACGAACGGTTAAATTATAATCACTTCTTGTAGTGTACTCACGTCTTGGTAAAGGTGCATCTGCTGTATTCTCCCAGTAGCTTTTACCATCTACATGTACCCAAGTTGAAGACCCTTCGTATCTAGGACTATCATCTACCTGATACACTTTTTGTGTCCACTGGCCTTTTACCTGATCAGCAGGCAATTTTGAGAATGTCCATGTATTATCTGCATTGTAAGAGTACAAGTCCCTATTCTCAAATAACCAATCTTGTCTCCAGTGCTTTACAATATGTGGCTCTGCAGGGTTACCCACTTGCAACAAATGTTGAATAGAGATTTTATCGTCTTCATCTGTTATCAACTCTGCCCACTCTAAACCTTTATCAACTTTGGTCTTAGATGGCTTGTATAGCGAATCTGTACTGTGATTAAATGTCTCAGCGAAGTTAAATGTTACTTCAAAACAACCGCACATACTCTTTATAGCCTCACGGTCATCTTTCATCTTTGTCTTTTGAGCAATAGCACTAGCGGATATTACTAGAGCCATTATGGTAGGTAATACTGTTTTCATTTTACAGGTCTGTTAATTTTTATGTTCGATAACAAAAATAGTTATTTTAATTTATTCTAAATAAGAATTGTTTATATATTTGCAGTGTTATTAAGAATTGGTCTAAATAAATATAATGCGATTTCGATTAGTATCAACAATACTACTTATAGGTACTCAGTTTGTAGCGGCACAAAGCCAAATAGAAAATCCTAAAGACTCTATAGTATCACAGCAATTAGACGAAGTTATTGTTACCGCAACAAGAACAGAAAAGCAGTTGTCTTCACTTCCCCTGCCCGTAACTTTAGTAGGCAAAAAGCAAATTATAAAATCTGGAACCGTACGACTTAATGAAATACTGAACGAGCAAACGGGTATTATTACCGTGACCGATGAAAGCGGATTTCAAGGTGTACAGATACAGGGTATAGCATCAGACTATATCCTTATACTCATTGATGGTGTTCCCCTAGTAGGTAGAAGTGCCGGAAATTTCGATTTAAGTCGACTTACCGTTGGGAATATTAAACAGATTGAAGTAGTAAAAGGTCCGTCGAGCAGTTTATACGGTTCTGAAGCTTTAGGCGGAGTGATAAATATCATCACAGAAAAACAGAAGACCGAAGATTTAAGTGGTAATGCATCCTACAGAATAGGAAGTTACACACAGCAAGACATCAACCTAGATATTAAACAAGGGTTTGAAAAGTTTCGCTACGGATTTTTTGCGAACCGATTTTCATCCGAAGGGTATGACCTAAATGAAGATGTAGAAGGGCAAACCGTAAACCCGTTTACCAATTACACTTTAAACGGTAGATTATATTATGATTTTAATGACAAACTAACACTTTTCACTTCCGGACGGTTTTATGATCAGAAGCAAGATGCCGGTTTTACCTTAGACGGTATTCAATATGAAGGTGATACCAAAGAACGTGAATGGAACGCACACGCCAGACTAGACCACAAATGGATCCCAAATCTTACGATGGCCTATGAACTGTACTATACCAATTATGTGGCTACAGAATTATTGGCGGATCCTATTTCTACCGATGTTTTAAGTGATAGTGATTTTGACCAAAAGTTATTTAGACCAGAGGTACGCGGCAGCTATATATTTGCCCAAAACAGCAACGAGAATATCGGGTTCCAAAACGGAACTTTAACTGCAGGCGCTGGTTTACAGGTAGATGAATTGGACAGGACCTATTTTGATGAAACCGTAAATTTCACTTCGCAATATGTATATGCGCAGTATGATTTTGACCCTATTGAAAAACTGAACGTTATTGCAGGTGCCCGTTTTGATAATCACTCTGAATACAACAATCAATTCAGCCCAAAATTGGCATTACGCTACCAGTTAAACGAGAACCTTGCTATAAAAGGATCGGTAGGCTACGGCTTTAAAGCACCAGATTTTAGGCAATTGTATTTTGACTTTACCAACTCCGCCGTTGGCTATACCGTACTTGGCTACAATGTGGCCTTAGACAAGTTACAAGAATTAGAAGAACAAGAACAGATATTGAATGTTGTAGTTTCTGAAGATGACCTAAGCAAACCATTGGAAGCAGAAAGTTCTATTGGCTACAACCTAGGGTTCAATTTAAAACATGGCAGAGGTACTACCGATGTCAATTTCTTTAGAAACGATTTTAAGAACCTGATCGACACGCGAATTATTGCGAGCAAAACCAACGGACAAAATGTATTCAGTTACATGAATTTTGATGAAATATACACCACTGGTTTTGAAATCAACTCAAGCTATAAACTTACCGATGAACTGAACATTAGTGCCGGATACCAATTGCTTTATGCTTTTGACAAACAGAAAAAGCAAGACGTAAAAGATAATCAAGTATTTGTTCGCGATGCAGAAAGTGGGCAGTCGGTCGCACTAGCACAGTCAGACTATTTCGGCTTAGTGAATCGTTCGCGACACAACGCCAACTTTAAGGTATTTTATGATATACCGTCTGCCAGTACCAATGTAAATATGCGTGTACTGTATAGAAGTAAATACGCACAGTACGACACCAATGGTAACGGACTTATAGATAGTTTCGACACCAGTTTTATAGATGGGTTCGTAACCGTAAATGCGGCAGTGAGTAAAACCTTTTATTCTGATTTCACATTACAGGTAGGTGCCAATAATTTATTGGACTATACCGATAACAATATCCCGACAATGCCGGGAATTCAAGGATACGTAAAATTAAATTATCAATTCTAACCCACCTGACAACGCGCAGGTTTTAATTACAATTACCATGACGAAGAACATTTTAGCAGTAGCATTTTTAGCAGTGGCATTCGCCTCTTGTAGCAATGATGATGACAGTACACCAACAGATCCAGTACAAACAGAAACAGTAAGCAATTTATATGCACCACAAACAGGTGGGCAAGGACAACCCGTAGGTGGCGAGTTTGCCAAGTTCGATTTTGAAACAGGCGCAACAACTACTAGCGATACCGACTGGGACATTGCTTTTAGAGGAACAACAATTGCCGTGAACGGTGGCGTTGCAACAGGTACAACAGATGAACCAACAAGAAACGGAGATGTTAGCGCTGCAATAGTAACTGGAACATTTACCAGTGTAACCTCTGCCGCTGACCTTACTTTCAACCAAGACTCAGAAACATCATTTGCCATACCAACAGGTAGCGATAATGGCTGGTACAATTATAATTCTGAAAGCTTTACCGTTACCGCTATACCTGGTAAAGTGTTTGTTTTTAAAACTACAGAAGGTAATTATGTTAAGGTAGAATTTATTAGCTACTACGAAGATGCCCCAGCGGTGCCGGATCCATTTACCGATGCAACACCTTACTACACTTTTAATTATGTGTACAACCCTAACGTAGGGGAAACTTCTTTTGAATAGTTTGTTTTAATTTAAGTTGTTTATAAAAGCTCGTCTGTTAAGACGGGCTTTTTTGTTTTTGAACTTTTAAAATAAACGGTAGCAAACATATATTAACCGATTAGTATACTGCCATGTTACTATATTCATTGGTATTACCAAGTTATTGATTACATTGTATCTAAAATAGATATAAAGTAACTTGTTACTGTATACAATTGTTGTGCAAACATTTGATGAAAAACCTGAACTATATATTAATTTTCTTTCTGATTTTAAGTTCATGCTCAAATTTTGAAGAAAAAAAACCACTGAATGACCTATTCTCACAAGATTATATAAGGTTTCAATCGGAGAATGAAATCGGAATTATTGATTTAGATTCAACAACAAACTTCTTGGATTTAAGAGAAAAAATGGGAGAATTGACTTGCCTAGGAAAAGTTTCTGGTTTAAAATTCGAGTTGAACGAAACACGCTATCACATTACTGGGTTTTCAGATTGTCCGACTTCAGGAGAAACTGGTTGTTACTTCAGAAGAAATCATTTGACAATTAGAAACGACTCATTAATAATTGGATATGGAAAAGAAAAGGAGAAAAAACCTATAAACTATTTGAAAACAGAACTGAATAATATTATAGAGAAACCTCATAATTTTAAATATAATGAAAACAAAGTTAAGCCAGCTTTGATTCATTTCTATGTAGAAGACAATTATCCGATTTCAACGACCATAAATGTTTTAAAAGAAATAGCAGAACAATTTTCAGCATTAAATTCTAAAAACGATTCCGATTTTTTTGAATATAACATACTTTTTGTGGGTTATGATATTTCAAGTATTCCTCCTCCTCCACCACCAATACCGAATGAATTTAATATGGATTAATAATAAAAAAACGATTTACCAATCGAGTAGACGGCTCTCTCAATTAAAGAAGAGTGCACCCCTCACACCACCGTACGTACGGGTCTCGTATACGGCGATTCGTAAACCATAAAACCAAGGCTTTGGCACTATCTTCTAATTTAGGCATAGGCTACAACATGTGCTCCTATGCGAATTTTGAAGAGAATTACGTTCGGTCCTTCCTTGTTTATGAGACCTCTAGGGTAATGCCCTAACTCGTTTCCTGTAAGTACTATGACCTCTGCTGACTTCTTCATATAGCTACACGTAACTTTGGAGACCTCCCCCAGGTAAGAACATCTTCTTTCGCTCAATAACTGCCGTATCTACATAATCATCCTTTTGGTTCTCTAGGGGCGTTACAATGATGCGATGCACTGAGCCCGCCGAAGTGTGCTTGTTTACCCAAATAAATATGCCTTCGTATACGGTTCCTTCTTGGTTTATCCCGAGTACAGCCAAAGGGTCAGTACCGAGTTTTGTAGTCTCACTTTCTTCAGATGTAACCTCGCGGTTACCACCCTTGCGACTTACTAATGCTTCCAGAAGTTACTCCAGCGCATAAGGGACTTACACCCTCTAAATAAATCCTTATATTGCTATAAGGTAAAGATGCTCATACTGGGTACACACAATGTGTATAAAAAATTGCTATTTTGTACTAATCAAAATGGAGTTGCGTATTTGCACACATCTGATTTTCCTTTGGAAAATCCTCGAGCACAAACAACGCAACTTTCCATACACAAGAACGTTGTGCTTCATTAAAAATAAGATTGAGATAAAAAATTAAATGACAACTTATAAAAAAAAATCCTCTTACATTCTACTTGTTTTTATTATAGCCTTAGTTTTAATAATAAGCTCAGTAAAGATATTTTTACCATCTAATTATTTTCAATTAAATATTGGGTTTTATTTAATAACAGCAACTATCATTTGCATTATGTTGTTTTATTACATGAATAAAAAAGTCTCCTATTTAACGATTAGCGAAAGAGATTTAACAAAAAAAAATATTCTAAAAAAAAATACAATTAGACTTGATGAAATTGTAGGTTTTGAAAAAGAATATTGGACATCCACCTACTCTAAATCATTGAGGTACATTCTACTCAAAACCAACAATAAAGACATTAAAATAGACCTATATTATGAAGATATTAATGAAATAATAAACTGGATAGAAACAAATTTTATTGATTTAAATGCTGTGGTAGCTCAAAAAGAATGGGAACAAGTACTAAACAATAAAGAAATTGGAATGAACAGATTTGAACGTCTGCAACAAGTAAAAAAAGCAAAAAATATAGCTATCTTACTTAATGGTGCTTCAATTATAATATTTCCTTTCTATTTTTTCTCACTAACACGCCCATTTATAATAATACCAGCTCTCATTATTCCTTTGTTGTCATTTATTGCAATTTTCTATTTTAAAGGGATTATAAAGTTTGATGACTTTTCAGGAAAATCAGATGACCATAGAGTTGAAAAACAATCAGATCCCGCCACTCACAATTCTTCAGTTAATGCTTATATTTTAGGGGCTATAGGATTACCCACACTTATATTGTTTGGTATATATTTTATAGACTATAATGTTATCAATTTTAATGGTTTATGGAAAACAGCATTACTTACTTCGACAATAATTTTTGTATTATGCTTAATTAGAACCAAAGAATTTAAGTCTAATAAAGTATTGAGCTATGTGAGTTTATCTATGATATATGTTCTAATTTTTGGATATACTTTTTCTGGTGCTATAGTTTTAAATTGTGCTTTAGATTTTTCTACGCCAAAAAAAGAGACTAGTGTTATTATTAATAAATACGTCTCCGGTGGAAAATATGATTATTATAATATTGTTATAGATAAAATAAATAAAAACAAACCTGTAAAATTGAGAGTTAATGAAGTTATGTACAATGAACTACAGATTAATACTAATTTTACTTTTTTTAATAAAGAGGGATTATTAAAAATGGATTGGGTGTCATTTGATAAATAACGAAAGCACAATCAAGTGGATGGCTCCGCCATCAAATGACGGAGTGCACCCCTCACACCACCGTACGTACGAGTCTCGTATACGGCGGTTCGTAAATCATAAAATCAAGGCTCTTTCCTCCCTTGGCACTATCTTCTAATTTAGGCTTAGGCTACAACATGTGCTCCTATGCGAATTTTGAAGAGAATTACGTTCGGTCCTTTCTTGTTCGTGAGACCTCTAGGGTATTGCCCTAGCTCGTTTCCCGTAAGTACTATGCCCTCTGCTGACTTCTCCATGTAGCTACACGTAACTTTGGAGACCTCCCGTAGGTAAGAACATCTTCTTTCTCTCGATCCCTGCCGTATCTAAATACTTACCCTTTTGTAATCTTGGTGCGTTACAATGATGCGATGCACTGAGCCTGCCGAAGAGTGCTTGCTTACCCAAATAAATATGCCTCCGTATACGGTTCCTGCTTAGTTTATCCTGAGCACAGCCGAAGGGTCAGTACCGAGTTTTGTAGTCTCGCTTTCTTCAGATGTAACCTCGCAGTTACCACCCTTGCGACTTACTAATACTTCCAGACGTTACCCCAGCGCATAAGGGACTTACACCCTCTAAATAAATCCTTATATTGCTATAAGGTAAAGATACCCATACTGGGCACACACACCGTATAAAATTAATTGCTAGTGCAAGCCTACTTACGAAAATCCTTGCGGATTTTCTATTCGGTTTGTATTTGCTAAATTAGGTGCTTAAACCACGCAACTAATCTTATACAATCACGTTAGGCACAAGCTGAAAAAAAATGAAACCCGAAGAATTTAAAGACATATGGACTTCCGAAGAAGACATTCTTAATCCTATCAACGCAAATAGGTTAAATGGACTTGGATTGTCTGAAACGTCTATCGAATTTCTTAAAATAGCAGGACTTCCAAGAAGCGCTGCACCATTTCTTAGTTTTGTGACGGACTCAGATGACATATATAAAGGAATTAAGAAACTCACTAACGTTTATGATTTTTTGGAACCTAAATTTGACAAGTACATAGTTATCGGAGATTGTAATGACGGAGACCCGATTGTCATAAATACTGAAAAGAATGACCAAATAGAACATCTTGACCACGAAGACTATTTCTCCTCAAGACTATTTAACTCAGACATTAGCTCAATGACTGATTGTTTAATTGCATATCGAAATTTTGTTGAAAGAGTTCAAAAAGAAAACGGAGAAAACGCATTTATGAATTCAAATTTTTCCGATGAACTATTTGAAAAATTGAAATCGGACTTAAACTTAGCGGATTCAAAAATTATGGAAAATAATGGATTTTGGGCTGAGCAAATAGAAATGGATTTAGAAATGCGAGAAGATAGTCGCAATGAGGTGTAAAAAGCCTGTGCCTAACAGTAGTAACCGTTGCACAAGTCATTAATCCCTCAAAAAACGGATTTATACAAGCCTCTTTACCGGGCTTTTTTTTGACCACTCAGAAAGGCAAAGCTAGTTTTGGACGCTTTAAAGAAGGATCTAACAGTAATTAAAGGCATTTTTGACAAGTATTGCAAAAGCGGGTGTTCCTTCCCCACTTTCCACAAGTTTTTGGTTGAATTTCAGGTACTTTTTCAGATTGTAGGTGATCGCAGATAGGTGCATTACCTTGTTGGCCTGTTCCAGCCCAATGATTTAGAAAAGTGTAATCATCCACCTTACATGCCAACACCTCAAAGTGGAGAATTTATTGATCTTATACAGTTTTTTCGTTAACTTGTGCAATAGGTACAATGAAGACCTCTACTAGTACAAATAGTGTTGCATTTAAAAGCATAAACTAGTTTTTAAAGTCCGAGAAGTTGAAAAAAATTACATAACAAAAAATTCGTGCTACAAGCCAAGAAGAACTTAATCACCTATTACCAAATTACTACGCCTAGCCTAAATATCAGTTATAAGAATGAAATTTAAACATAAAATCATATTTGCGATATTTACCTGTATAGTTATCGTTTCTTATTTATTTAGTACGATAACTGAAGGAGAATATTACAGGCTTTATAGTCCAGATGGTCAATATAGCGTCTACGCATCTAGAGATAAATATTTCAATTTTATCGCTCCATTTGAGAAATTCAGCGATGCCGGTGGTAGAATTCATGTATATGATGAACTAGAAAATAAGCCAATTGGTTCATCTTCTATTGATATGATTTCAAATATTAACGAACTGTTTTGGAGTGAAGAAGAATTATACTCAAAAGGTTCTATGAACAGTATTCAACTACCTAGAAAAATAAGCTCAAAAATCATTAATAAATATGATTCCTCATTACCAAATAAACATTCATGGAATCTTTTTATTCAAGGAAAAAAATATAAGGTTTACGAAACATCAAACAATAGGTTAAACGTAAGTGATGAAAACGAAAAAATTCTCTTAGAAGATATTGCATATATTTCACAAATAACCAATGGCTTTCAGGTTCTCACCAAAAACACTGAAATTAAATACTATGACCCAAATTTAAATAAACTTAAAAAAGCACCAGATTCAAAAATAATACATCAAGAAGAATGTGGAAATGTTACAACATATAATCTTAAGATAGAAGAAAAAGATAAATTTTATATTATTAAAAAAGCAATTGGCTTTACAAACTATAGTTCTGAAAACTATATAGTTATTGATTCTTTAAATAAGGAAAAAATTAAAGACACCTACTTTTTAAACAAAAAACGTGAGTTGGCTTATGATGAAAATTCTCAACAAGAAGAAATTATATTTTTAAATTTTGATTCTTATACTGGGGTTTGGAGTGAAAAATACGGAATAGAATATTTTGACAGCATTGATCTAGAAAGCGACCCCATAAAAGTTATGAGAGATAATCTTATGGGGTATTACAATACAACACCTACAACATTTTTAAAACTAGATCCTTTTGAGTTCAACTTGGCAAAATTTGAAAAAGATGATGCTAATGGAGAAAAAAAATATGGCTATGTGGATAGAAATGGCAGGTGTTTTTACAAATAGTTAGAATATAAATCCATTATAATCAATTGCTTTGCCAAGAACATTAATAAAAGGATTTTGAATTTCTTACTGATTGAAATGATATTCCTTTTACTCAATAATTTGATAGAAATGACAAGAGAAGAAATTCTAAAAAATGGTATTTGAGCCACAGGAAAAATGAATGTGTATTCTGATTATAATCTAAAAATGAAAATACCTGGCTCACCTTTCTAAAACTCTATCCCCTACTCCTTTTTGTTCTATTAATTATCTTATCTTCAAGTTCATAAACAAACGTACCAGCTTCACCCTATCAAATATTTAATAAAACATATGCTAAAATTTAATAATGCTACTATCAACTTTCTATTTTTTATAATATCAATTTCTATTTTAAGTGCTCAGTCCGATGATTGCAGCTGTAAAAAGGATTTAGAATTTTTAAATGAAAAAATTGAAAAAACACCTTCATATAAAGTAAATGAAACAGTTTACCAAACAGCATTTATGAAAACTAAAAAAAGCATTGCCAATTTAAATTCTGGATATGAGTGTTTTCTTCAATTGAATAAATTAATGCTATCCCTAAACGATAGGCATTGCAATCTATACGGTATAGATAAAGGTTTAGACAAAGAGTCTAAAGAAAATACAGCTGCAATTGAAATATTTAAAACAAGTAAACTTTACACACTTTACCCTAGACCTAAAATAGATTTAGACAGCCTTAAAACATCATTAAAAAAGGAACCTTTTAATTCGGTTGAAGGTATTTATTACAGAAAAGATTATATGACTCTTGGGGTATATAAAATTCCGAAAAGTGATTCTTTCAGAGCAATAATTTTAGAGTCTCAAAATGATGTTTGGGAGGTTGGAGAAGTAATTTACACCTTAGTGCCCTACGGTAGTAATTATTTATTAGGAGTTGGTGGTAGTTTGACCAGTAAGAGAATGATCGCTTATACAGAAAAGATAAAAAATGGTGTTTTTCTTACTACGCAATTTCAAAAAGACCCATTAGCAAATAATTATTCTGTTTCCATACACCCAGATTCTACCTATCTAAGAGATGAATTATCAAATGAAACAACCTATTTAAAAGTAGGTAGCTTTAACTCATGGAATCCAACACTTACTAAGGCAGATAATTTTTACCAGTCATTAGAAGGTACTTTGACAAAGAACAACTTAGTATTAGACCTACGAGATAACGGAGGTGGTGGAGACCGAAATTCAAACGGGCTTTATAAAATTTTTAAAAAATATACAAAACAAAATCAGCTTTATGTATTAGTTAATCACAGAACCGCTAGTAATGCGGAACAGTTTGCCTTTAAGCTAAGTGGTTTTGATAATTGTACAATTCTTGGAAATAGAACAAATGGTACAGCATCCTATGAATTAGTGGGTGCTAACTACACGTTACCCTGTGAAGATTACTTAGCAGTTTTAACATCTAAAAAGCATGCTAATTATATGGAGTTAGAATCTACCGGAATTGAACCAGATGTAACATTAACCCTTGAAGAAAGCTGGTTAACACAAGTTCAAAACTATATTCAAGAAAAATAATAAATCCCCTAGTCTAGATTAATTCTTATAACGCCTACTATGAATAGAATGCTACTGCTTATTGTTTTTATTACATTAAACACGTATTCCCAAAACAAGCGACTAAGAGATTATGGTATAGAGGTTGGCGTTTTAAAAACAGGCATCAATAATGCAATTACTGACGTTGATGATGTAAGCGTTGGCCATACTACTTTAATTCTAGGCAATAGTATTAGAACGGGAGTCACAGCTATACTCCCCCACTCTGGAAATCTGTTTCAACTAAAATCCCCTGCCGCTATATATTTAGGAAATGGCTTTGGAAAATTGGCAGGCTATACTCAAGTCAAAGAACTAGGTAATATTGAAACACCTATAATCTTGACCAATACCTTAAGCGTACCGGTAGCTTCAGATGCCTTAATTACATACACTCTAGAAAATGAAGAGAATAAGAATGTACATTCGGTCAACTCGATCGTTGGGGAAACCAATGACGGTCATCTTAATGATATTAGAGGAAGACATGTTAAAGAAGAACATGTATTAAGTGCTATAAAGAATGCTAAAACAGGTACGGTTCTTGAAGGTAATGTTGGTGCTGGCACAGGTACCATCTGTTTTCAGTATAAAGGAGGTATAGGTACTTCTTCTCGTGTTATCCCGGAATCTTTTGGCGGCTATACGGTAGGTGTTTTGGTACAGACAAATTTTGGCGGTGTCTTTGAACTGAACGGTGTACCCATTGCCAAAGAACTAGATAATTATTCTAGAAATTTCACCTATGATGTGGACGGCTCTTGTATGATCGTAGTTATGACAGATGCCCCGCTTAGCGCAAGAAACCTTGAAAGGCTGGCAAAAAGAGCCATTATGGGATTGGCAAAAACAGGAGGAATTGCTTCTAATGGCAGTGGAGACTATGTGATAGCGGTTTCAACGGCAAAAGAGAATCTAATTCCGTATCATAGTTCTTCTTTAGTCAATGAGAAAAAAGAATTACGCAATGGCGCCATATCCCCATTATTCTTAGGGGTAATTGAAGCTACGGAAGAAGCTATTTTAAATTCCTTATTGGCTGCAAAAAGCATGACGGGTAGAGATGGTCATGAAATAAAATCATTACCCATAGACAAAGTTCTTGAAATACTAAAAAAGTATAATAGGTTAGGAAAGAGTGATTAGTTTGGATTAGAATATTAGAAAGCTATAAACTAACTTCACTCCCCTTATTTTCCAGTTAATTACCCTACCTTCAAACAAATAACACCACCAACTTATATAACAGTATTTGATTTCCAATTCAACAAATCTAAAATGAACTTAAAATATACATTAGGGTCTATCATAACAATTCCGCTATTACCCTTCATGTATTTTCAAGGTAAAAAGATCAAGCAAACTGTACCGCGTTTGCCAGAAGCAGAAGGTATTAAAGGGGTTGCATTAGTTTCTTCTAACAAAACACTTCGCTTACTTACTATTGGTGAAAGCACTATTGCGGGTGTAGGTGTTAAAACCCATAAAGAAGGATTTACAGGTTTCCTTGCCAAGGAATTGGCTGCCGCTTTACATACCAATGTAGATTGGAAAGTATATGCTAAAAGCGGATACACGGCAAAAAAAGTAAATAATAAAATCATAGGGCATATTACAGAAGAGTCTGTTGACCTAATTGTTATTGGTCTTGGTGGTAATGATGCTTTTGAACTGAACTCTCCCAAAAAATGGAACAGAGACGTTAGAGAGCTAATTAAAAGTATTAGAGTTAAATTTAACAATGTACCCATTGTTTTTACAAATATGCCACCCATAAAAGAATTCCCGGCTTTTACAACGATCATAAAATTTACAATTGGCAATCTGGTTGATATGCTAGGTGAGGAATTAAAGGGCATTGTAAAAGATTTTGATCAAGTGTATTACTATGCACTAAAGCCTTCTAGCGAAGATTATATTAAAAGATTCAATCTAAAAATAGAACCCTCTGAATTTTTCGTTGACGGGGTTCATCCGTCAAAACGAACATATCATATTTGGGCAAAAGATGTTTCAAACTTTATAACGCAATCAGAAGAAATTAAAAATAACCTAGACTATAACCTATCATCAATTTAGATTTAAACATTATTTAATGAGTATATCGGACTTACTTTTTGGAAAAAAGAAAACTTTTGATCACCCTGTATTAGGTACTTTAAAAAGTGATAGAATTAAAGGCGACAACCAAACTAAAACCTATACTTGGCGTGGTAGTTTATTAGTTAGTCCTAATAGCATGGAAACACTTTTTTACTTAGAAGGCAACAACGCTGCCCCTTTTAGCAATCACACAGATTTTGTGTGTCAACTGGCTGAGAATTGGCACAGCGAACATTTACCTAATATTGAAGAAAAAATCAATAAAAAAGGAATTGACAAAGTTGAACCATTCTCTAATTGGAAAAAAGATCTTTACCTAGCTGCCATCTATGCAGCAAATAAAAAAAATACTGATTTTGAATTGACATTAGAACCAATAGATAACGAAAACTTAGATGCCATAGGCATCGATGTCAAAAATGGGATGATTACAAACGTTGAAATTTATTAATTACATATAACCACATTAATAATTCACCTAAATATTGCTTTTGTACTATTCTTAATAGGATACTAAATGAGTAATATTTAATTTTCCTGATGATAATTCATAAATACTAATTTGAATTTATTCCAACACAAAATTTCAATTAAAACAATATTCTACAAAATATGGGCATATTTAAAAATCTCTTCGGAGGAGATAAACCAAAAGAAAAATCTGAAATCGATTCCGCTAAATTTAAAGCAATTGATAAAACAGACTATACCAGTCTTGAAGAATTAATTGAACAACATGCGGGACTTTCTTTTGAAAAACAATTAGTTTTTGGAGATGTAATCGGTTCAAACGCATGGGAGCTTGATATGGGAAAAGGAAATATCATTTTTGGCGACCTAGACTTTCCTATTCAAATAATAGGCTCTCTTTCTTTTAATGATAGTTCTTGGATGTGGGGATGGGCAAACGCAAAAAGTGGTATGCCAGAAAACCTATTGGTTCAATCAAACCAAATTAAAGAAATTGGACAAACAAAGAACATTAAAGAACTAACTGATGGTCATTTTAATGTGGAAGAAGGTTTTGAACATAAAATAGGAATGATGGCCTGTGGACTTTTTAAATGTAAAAGTTATTACTGCGCCAATTACGGACAAGGTACTCTGGTAGTTACCATAAACGATAACAAAATACCTGAAATAGACAAAAGCAGAATAGAAAAGGTTCTGACTAATTTTCCTCAATTAATAAGTGCAGTAGATTTAAACCACATGAACACATTCAAGAACTACTTAATTGACAGAGATTTTGAACTAAACATTACGGATAACAAAATTGAAGGTATGAAAAATGGCAAGGTGCTAACTGCTGAATTTGATGAATTGAAGAGAATGAAATCTTTAAATGGGAAACTGTAATTTGTATTCTAAATAATACAACTTTATAAAATACTGTGAGAGTTGATAAAATATAGCCACCACCATGAATGAACACCTAAAACCTATAGCGCATTTTCTTGAAAACAATAATGTAGATTTTGACGAAGATGATTTTGTAGAATTGCAGTATGATGTTGTTGATCAATTAGAAGAACATAATATAGGTCTTGAAATTATTACAGATGTTCTTGAATTAATGGAAACAAACCCGCTAGTAGAATTTGGTTCTCCCGGTCCCCTAACTCACTTCATTGAAAGTTTCTACATGGAACATAAAAGAGAATATGAAAACCTATTAGAAGCATCTGTAACACGCAAACCATCTGTACACTCCTTATGGTTATTGAATCGTGTCATAAATGGTAGCGATGAAAAAAGAGCTTTGCAGCTCACCAATATTATGAGATCTATTTATGAGAATAATCAGCTTGACAAAGAGATTAGTAATGTTGCCCAACATTTTTTAGAATGAGTTCAACTTAACTTACATCTAGTAAATAGTCATTTTATAAATTAAAATAGCTTAAAGGCTTAAATAAAAGTTTTACATATTTTTATGTAGTTTATATAATAATCTAGTTGCATATATTCTAATAATATGACCGATGTGAATAGTTTTTTAGAGAAAGAATTTGACTTAACAATTATTGATTACAAACAGTTAGCTGGTTATGACAATCTAAATTACCGCATTACTACGACCAACTGCACTTACATTTACAAAACCTATCAATACTCAGAAGTTACTTTTGATATGGTTAAAGCAGAGAATGATACACTATTATTCCTTCAAAATGATTTTGAAAAAGAAATCCCAAAACCGATTCCGTTTAAAGGTGGCACATACGTAAAAACTTTCTCAAACAACGAGAAACCAACCATATGCCGAATGCTTTCTTTTTTGGAAGGCGATTTTTTAGGTGATGTACTATTAAACAAGCAAATAGCTGAATCTCTTGGTGCCTTTCTAGCAAAATTAGATTTGAAACTAAAAGGTTTTAAAAATTATACGATACAGAGCAGACAATGGGAATGGGACCTCCAATATTTCCATTTAAACAGAAAACACATCAATGAAATTACAAATGCGACGGATAGAAATATCGTACGTTACTTTTTTAATCAATTTGAAGAAAATGTAAAACCGCTTTTTCCTGAATTAAGAAAGCAAATCATACATAATGATGCCAACGAATGGAATGTTCTAGTGCAACATAACAAAGTTACTGGTATAATAGATTTCGGGGATCTTGCACATTCTTTTCTTATTAATGAGCTAGCTATCGCCATTACCTATACCTGTTATGACAAAGAAAATCCTTTAGAATGGGCGGTACTATTATTAAAGGCTTACCATCAAAAACTTCCTCTTGAAGCTAAAGAAATAAGTATACTTTACTACCTAATAGCAGCCAGGTTATGCACCAGTGTTTGTAACTCTGCACACGCAAAAAAGGTGAATCCAGATAATGTCTACGCATACGTTAGTGAGCAATCTGCCTGGAAAATGTTATACCATTGGTTAGCTATAAATCCTATACACGCTGAAAATGAATTTAGAAAAGCAGCTAATTTCCCTATTAAAAAATTTGACACAATACCGAGTCTTTTAAAAAGAAGGTTTAAACATATAAGTCCTATTTTATCTACCAGCTACAAAGAGCCTATACAAATGGTTAAATCTGCATTTCAATATATGTATGATGCAGAAGGAAATACATTTTTAGATGCCTATAACAACATACCGCATGTTGGTCATTCTCACCCAAAAGTGGTAGAAGCTGCCCAACATCAACTAGCGAAACTAAATACAAACACGCGCTATATTTATGATGAACTAGCGGATTATGCCGAAAAACTTCTAGAACATTTTCCTTCACAATTAAATAAAGTTTTTTTTGTAAATTCAGGTAGTGCAGCAAGTGATCTAGCCATACGCTTGGCAAATAACCATACTAGAAGTAATACTATGATGGTGATGGAATCTGGTTACCACGGCAACACCCAATTAGCTATAGACATTAGCGACTACAAATTCAATAACTCAAAAGGTCAAGGTCAAAAAAGCCATATCATTAAAGCGACACTACCAGACACATATAGGGGTAAATACAATGCTAATGACCCAAATGCCGGAACATTATACGGTAAAGATGCCGTTGCTCAAATAAATCAAAGTAAACACCCAATTTCCGCTTTCATAAGTGAACCCATTTTAGGTTGTGCAGGGCAAGTACCATTAGCTGATGGCTATTTAAAAGAAGTATACCCGGCCATAAGAGCACAAGGAGGCGTTTGTATAAGTGATGAAGTACAAACAGGTTTTGGTAGACTAGGAGACCATTTCTGGGGATATGAAGCACATGGTGTCATACCAGATATAGTCATTTTGGGTAAACCCATAGCCAATGGTCACCCTATGGGTGCGGTGGTCTGCACAGAAGAAATTGCAAAATCATTTGAAAAAGGTGTTGAGTTTTTCAGCTCGTTTGGTGGCAACCCTGTTTCTTGCGTTATTGCAAGTGCAGTTCTAGATGTTATAGCAGAAGAAAAACTACAGGAGAAAGCAAAAATTGTTGGAGATTATTATATGGCTCTTTTAAAAGATTTAATGCAAAAATATAGCTGTATTGGCAATGTTAGAGGCTCTGGTTTATTTATCGGTTTTGAAATCGTTAAGGATAATACCAAAACACCAAATACTACATTAGCCAGCCATATTAAAAACGAATTAAGAAATAAACACATTTTGGTAAGCACAGACGGTCCATTTAATAATGTTATTAAAACGAAGCCTCCGTTATGTTTCAGTAAAAAAGATGCGGAAAATGTGGTTATGACCGTTAATGAAATTCTAGAAAAATATTATAGTATTGGAGCATAAACTCTACTATACAAACTTATTCAAATGAAAAGTTTTCTAAGCTGGATTACATCTAATAAAACCAAAGAAAAGTTATTCTATCTTGAAAACTACAAAATCAGTGAATTACCCTCAAAACAAGATTTCTTCAGTAGAATGAACTTACTTATTTCTGATGATATAAGTTCTATTGCATTATCCTCTATTGACCCAGCTTTTCTTGAAGCTAAAGAAGAAGATTTAACGCTTTCTCACGCCTTAACCAATGAACCTAAAATAAGTAACCCCTTCCATTTCCGGATAACGAAGTATAGTATAGCAAACCCAATTAGTTTCAGATTAAGGTTAACTTTTTCAAGCAATGAATCAATTTATAGATATGAAGCCTTAGGTGCTAATTTGGTAGAAATAAGTAATATATGGCATCATTTAATATCGCATAAAGAATGTTCAAAATATAAATTTGATGGCTGGAATGATAAGTCTAACTGGTATACAGGTTATTTACTACAAAGAAAAGCACAAGAAAAAAAGGAACTAGAAAACCCACCTCTGCTAACCAATGTATATTGGAATTTTTCTGGTAATACATTTAAAAATAAAGAAGAGTTTATCGCTACAGTGCATGATTACCATTTACAAATAGGAAAAAAGTGGGAATCAAATAATAAAACAATAGCGGTACCTGTGTTAATTATCTCATATCAATATATTAAGGAAAACAAAACTAGAACCGGAAAAATGACACTCAAAAACACAGAAGCTTGGACTGAAGCGGATCTACTTTTAGCGATTCATAATAAATGTGCTACAAAAATACAAAATCAATACAATTGCTTTATTGAAGGCTTGTTATTCCATGATCATAACAAAGACGGTATACCTACATATTTTTTGAATCTAGGCAACTAGTTAAGATTGATTAGTACACCTCACAACAAAGAAAGAAGTATTTAGTTTATTTAATAGACCAAATTTTAGATGAGTTTTAATTTCAACCGGCACTTTTAAAGTTTTAAAAAAATAATTAATGAATACGACAAATTTTGAAAATTGGAGCAATGAGCTCAAAAAAGTTTGGGACTTAAAAACAAGTGATGATTGTAAAAAATTCAGTGACCTAATGTATTCATTAACAGGTACCGAAGACTCATGCTATCTCAACTTATTAATTGATACCGTACGGCTAAAAGATGACTTTGGTCTATACGAAAGCTTATATAATGCGATGTGGACTTTCCCGCCTAAAACAGTAGTACAGGTACTTGCAAAAAGACTTCCGGCATTTCATACAAGAATGGGTAAACAAGATCAAGTTTTTAGATTCTACATGCCTATTTCTACTAATGCAGAACTATCAAGTGCTTTTATAAAAGAAGCAAAACATTGGTCTGCCAGTGAAAAACGTAAATCATTATCTGTTTTAAAAACATGGAGTATAGAAGATGAAAAATGGGAAAGTATATTAGCTAATCTAGGTAAACCGGTATCCAAAAGTAAGGAAGACGCTATACCTGAATATTGGGACGAAAGTTGGAAAATTAGACTTAAAGAAGTTAGAAAAAATGAAGGCGAGTTTTCTTTTAATGATTTGTTCTGGAAAAAAGGTAAAAAAAATTGGCTAGAAGATTTAGATTTCTTGCTTGAAGTATTAAGCCTTAATCATGGTAAAAACTGGAGACAAGTAGATAATATTACCAATCCACTTTGGTTTTACGCTAAAACCAAAGTTTACCCTACATTTATTAAAAAACTAAAACAATTACCCGTTGAAAATCAAGACAAAATTCTTGAAAATATTAAGCGGGTAAACAAGAGAAAACACAAATTTCTACTTAAAGAAATGAGCAATAGCTAGCATTATTAAAAACTATTATATGATAAACCATAAAGGTCATCTTGAAAATTTGAACATAGAATTATATCCAGACTTTAATGAAGTATTTGAAAGTGATCAATTAAAAGGAATTTTTTATCCGCTTTGCAAGATTACCAATATTGAAACAAGTCCAGATCAACCTTTATATTTTGTATCAAGTAATGGTATTTGGACAAATGAGAATATTAAAAACGAAAACAACCAAACTGGTTTTACTTGTTTTGAACTAAAAAATGGTAAATATTCTTTTAATGGCAATTTAAATGTTTACATAGGACACAAAGAAGCTAAAGAAATAATTAAAATTTTAGAGGATGATTTTCAAAAAAATGGAGCTGCTTATTTATCTAAAAAAGTAAAAACCCAAATATATATTAAAACCATTAAAGAAAATTTTGATCTAAATTTTGGGGACTTAGATAAAGAGTACTTTCTTGAAACCTTCTATCAGTTTTCCGTAAACAAACTAAATTATAAACAAACGGGCAATTTTGGAACCTTTCGTCATATTATAGATGGGTGGGGAAAACCAGATGAAATTAGTCCTGTTGTTTATGAGATTAAAGATGACAATTCTACTGGATTCACTGATATAGAAATAAATCAGGAGTTTTTATTTCCTAAGTCAATTACCATAGACAAATATGAAAAAATTGGATATACTATTGGCCATGAATTTTTTACCGACGGTAATGACACATATCTTTTGTTTGACAAAACTAACAAGAGAGCCCTCTGCATTAATCACTATTCTTAATAGCGATAGATTTTGAAAAATAGAATTATCAATTAACTACTATTTATCATAGCTATTATAGACATTGCATTTTCAACTGTTCAATTAGCTAAAGATAATAATCCGTGCGGTGGTGAAGGTTGTCTTATTCATGTTCAACCTATTTGCGGCGTTTTGTTGTAGATTCCGTCCACAGTTTTAACAGCATTCGTTAAATGGAAGTCTGCCTATAATACATAAATTTTACATTACCATTCTCTGTAATAATACTAGAAATAATAAGAAGTCATTTAACTTTACAACTGTACCATTCCTACAACCTTTTTGTCATTATTTCTTATAATTTTTTAAAGAAACTGCTATATTTATACGTACCACTAATTACTATCCCTAGAACAGCAAACCACCCATTTATTACAATATGCAAAAAAGTCAAAAGATACTTAAGAGCTTTGTAGAAGGAAGTTTATCCAGTCAAGAATTTGAACAAGAATTGATTTCAAATATAGAATTAATAGAATTCCTTTCTAATGAAAACTTAGTTAGTGATAATATGAATTTAGAAGGTTTAAGTTCTCCTTATTATTATTTAATTGACCAAAATTATAATAATGCAGGAGCAAGATTAAATGCCCATGATATCTGTTCAAAAATTTTGAATGTCATTAATATTGAATTTATAGCAACTACTGCATACGATGAATTTTATGATTTAATAATTAGTTCACAACCAAAATATTTAGATATTGATACTTTATTTTTTGAAAATCACATATACAAACCAGAGTACAAAACCCTAAGTAAATCTTCACAAAAAAAAGAAATTAAAAAAATAATATTACGTCTTTTCCAATTTGAAAGTAAAGCACCAAAATGGATTCAAAATCCTCAATGGTTAATTGAGGATAATAAACCCCTATATTTTTTAGGACAGTATGCAATTAAAAACTCTAATGTATTTCATGACGATGGTTTCATATACCTATTTATAAAAAAAGACACCAAAGAAATAAGAACTATTGTTCAATTATACTAAGCCGTATACCTATATTTATTTGATTGTTAAATCATAATCAGTCACTTAAAATTACTTAAATCCATAATTGCAATTCAATGAATATACAACGCTATTTAAATAGAATTGATTTTCATGAAACTATAACTATAAACAAAGAAGTTCTTTTTAAACTACAAGAAAAACATCTTTTAAACATTCCTTTTGAAAATCTAGATATTCATTACAAGAGGCCAATACGTCTCTCTTTTAAAGAGATGTTTGAGAAAATTGTAATCAATAATCGTGGCGGATTTTGTTATGAACTAAACGGACTCTTTCATAGTCTATTAAAAGAGTTAGGTTTCAACGCTAAAATAATATCTGCACGAGTTCATACAAATACTGGGGAATTTAGTCCTGAATTTGACCATCTAGCAATTATAGTAACTCTCGGAGATGAACAATACTTAGTAGATGTAGGCTTTGGAAAATTTACATTGCATCCTTTAAAAATCAATTTCAACGAAACCGTTTATGATAGTTATGGTGATTTCAAATTTGACACTTACAGCGCAGGTTACTTTCGTGTAAATGAAATAAAGAATACTAATATTATACCACAATACATTTTTAAAAATAAAGCACGTCAACTATCAGATTTTACAGCAATGTGCAGCTATCATCAAACCAATGAAAGATCTCATTTCACCAAGAAAAAACTAATTTCAATAGCCACAAAAAATGGAAGAATAACCCTAAACAATTCACAATTAAAAGTCACCAATGATGAAAATGAACAGGTTATAAATTTTAATGAAAGTGAATTTGAAGAAAAATTAAAAGAATATTTTAATATTGAAAACTTCTTTCACCAACCAAAGCCCTGAAGCCCTAACAACAAGCAAACTGTATCACTGTTGACTATAGTGTTGTTTTACCAAATAATTACAAGGCAATTACGTTGTTTTAAAAGACAGTTAAATGAACTGTTTACAATATCAAATTTAATAAACGACAAACCAATTAAATCATGAAAAAAACATTCTCCCTATTATTTTTTACTATTTGTTTGCAAATGAGTGCACAACAGCGTGTATCTGAAATTAAAAGCTACAGGTATAACCACAGTACACAAGAACAAACACTTGAAGGTACATCAACACTTACCTATGATGGTGATAAATTAAAAAAAATCAATACCATAGAAAATGATGGTAGAATTGATTACCGCTTTACTTTAGACTTTAAATACAGCGACAATCATATCGAAGCTACAAATCCTGAAAATAAAATTAGGTTTGAAATGGACCTTGAAAACAACCGTCCAGTTTCTATGAAGCAATACTATTACAGTGTTAATCTTGAACTTACTTATGATGAAAATGGTAAAATAGCTACGTTAAAAAACATCAAATATCATGGAGCTAAAAAACCACAAATAAGTAAATGGTTCTATAATTACGAAGGTGATAAAATAACCAAAGCTTTCCATGCCGATGCAACTAAAAAGAAAAAACTAAAACTGAAAGATGTTACAAACCCACCATATATCTATACTTATGATGGAGACAAACTAGATAATATTGCTCAATCAGTAGAGTCGCTTAAGTTTGAGTATACTGATAATAAAAAAATAATGTACTATCAAAGAGGGCAACGTAAAATTGAATACACCTATGAAAATGGCAATCTCATAGAAGTCATTTCTTATAGTCAAAATGATGAAGATTATCGTAGAATTAGCAGAGCTGTTTTTACTTATGAAAATGGTAATGGAAATGAAGAGCTTTATTTAGATTATCAAAATGATAATATCTTTACATACACGTTATTACCAGAACACAGATCAAGATAACATTATAGGCTCTAAAGTACCAAGTTATGTAATCCAAAATTTTATTACATAACTTGGTTTATCTTTTAATAGCAGATGACATTAAAAAATCCAAAATCCAATACAGCCTATAAATTTGCAATGGTAGCGGTAGTAATAATTATGCTCGTCATCATAACAAGTTTGATATTAGACACCCAACAAGGGTCTGACCTAAAATCAATGTTATTAGGTATTTTAATTTTATCCAGTGCTTTTACTGCGGTTATCGGTTTAGGGTATTCTATTATGGGTATTAGAGAGCCCAATACAACCAAGAAAATAATTGGACTTATCATCAATTCGATAATTACAATTTCACTTGGTTTATTATTTCTATCTTCAATCATAGAAATTCTCCAATATTTAGTTTAAAAATTATAAAAATTTTCAATACCCTCTGATGTAGTAGATTTCTATATTTATCATATACGCTTTAAGAACATTCCACTAAAATTAAAATCTACCATTAAACTCCATCTTTACATAGTATGTTTTGGCATTTATTAGATGAATTTTGGTGGTTTCCTCTACCTACAACTAAATGTTTTATCGCTTATACCCTTATTTCTATTGGCAAGTTTGTTCTATGATGATTTTAGATATCAATTAATATGTACCAAAAGAAAATATATTAAGCATAGTTCATAAGTAATAACTAAGAAAGGTACCTATACTTGATTTAAATTTCAGTACTTTTAGTACAACACCAATCATAATTTACCAAAATGAAAAATTACCTAAAATCTATTTTTACGATAATGTTGTTGGCAATTTTGGTCACTATTATCCATCACTTTTTGATAGGATTTTTTGACCCATTTACAGCTAATGAAATCTAAAACATAACACAAACTATGAAACATCTACTCTCTACATTTCTTTTCGCTGCACTATTAATTTCTTGTAATTCTTCGGATAAATCTAAAACAGAAAGCTCGAACACAGAAACCACTACAGAAGTGACTTCTAAAGAAGACAAAGAACTAAAGTCAATAACTTCTGATGAAGATTTGATAGCTACAGCATTAATGGCCGCACCAGCAGAAAGCAGAGCCAACAGTAAAGTGATAGGGTATAATATGGCTGGTGAGTTTGTAACATTAAAAGAAGGTGATAGCGAATATATTGTACTTGCAGATGACCCAAAGAAAGATGGTTTTAACGCAGCTTGCTATCATAAAGATTTAGACTCATTTATGGCAAGAGGTAGAGCATTACGTGCCGAAGGCAAAACTGCGGATGAAATTTTTGCAATTAGAGAGGCAGAAGTAAAATCTGGTAAAATTAAAATTACTCCAGGTTCTGCATTACACATTTACTACGGTCCAAATACTGCTTACGATGTAGAAACATCTAAAGTAGATGGTGCAAAACTTCGTTATGTGATATACACCCCTTTTGCAACATCGGCTTCAATTGGCTTACCAGAAACTCCGTCTGCACCAAATCACCCTTGGATTATGAATCCTGGTACACACAGAGCACATATAATGATTTCTCCACTTAAAAATGAAGTAGAGTAATAACAAAGCGAGTCAAATAGCGTTAACCATATATGATAAAACGAGTACTAAATTACCTTGGCTGGTTTATTATAGCTATACTTTTAGGGTTACTACACATGCGCATAGTTTTAGGTACACCACCAGAATCTAACGATGGCAAATTCTCGTTCGCAAGCATGGTATATGAATGGGCTTTGGTACAAGTTGGTGCAATCGTTGGCTGTATTATCGCACTAGTATTCATTCTACTAGATGTTTTTTATTTAAACAATAAACTCCAAGGCAATAGCAAAGCAACACTTCTAAGATTTTTAATTATTTCTATAATTGCTGTTATTGTTGGCATAACCCACTATATTTTAGAAAAAGTAATAGACGTTATTTAGTTAAGCAAGAGTATAGATACGACTACAAACTATATCTTCGCAATATGAATACACTTGATATTAGAACAGTAGATGTTGTTCAATATTTACAGCCCTTACGAGAAGGCGGCTCTATGCCAGCTATTGTAAAAGCTGATGATGATTTTTTGTATGTACTGAAGTTTAGAGGTTCTGGGCAAGGTAAAAAATCACTTATCTCTGAATTCATTGGTGGCGAATTGGCACGTGCAATCGGTTTAAAAGTACCTGAGCTGGTCTTTATGAACTTAGAAGATTCTTTTAGACAGACTGAACCTGACGAAGAAATTCAAGATTTATTGAAGTTTAGTGTTGGACTAAATCTTGGTCTACACTTTCTATCTGGCGCCATTACTTTCGATCCTTTAATTTCTACTGCAGATGCCATGACAGCATCTAAAGTTGTGGTTTTAGATAGTTTAATCAGTAATATTGACCGAACCGCAAAAAACGCTAATCTGTTATATTGGCATAATGAATTATGGGTTATCGATAATGGGGCAAGCTTTTATTTTCATCATAATTGGGAGACTTGGGAGAGTCACCTAACAAGAACATTTCCGTTTATAAAAGACCATGTACTTTTACAACAAGCTACTGCCCTACCAAAAGCTGCCACAGAAATTCAAAAAAACATTACTCTAGAGAAAGTAACCGAAATTGTTTCAAACATACCAGAAGATTGGTTAACGAGCGAATCTGATATATTAAACGCAGAGGAGAAAAGAGCAGCCTATATCAAATTTATAACCACTAAGCTATCTATGATCGATGTTTTAGTAAAAGAAGCGGAAGATGCAAGATAGACACACATTTAAATTTGCGATAGTTAGAATTGTACCGAAAGTTGAACGAGAAGAGTTTTTTAATGTAGGTGTGATTTTATTCTGTAAACGGACAAAATTTTTAGATATCAAGTATCAAATCGATGAAGAAAAGTTAAAAGCATTTTCTCCAGAAATAGAATACGAAATCTTAAACGAATATCTAAAAGCTTGGAAATTCATTTGTGAAGGTAAAGATGCTGGCGGACCAATAGGTAAGTTAGACTTATCTGACCGTTTTGGGTGGCTAACAGCTTGTAGAAGCACGGTTATACAAAGCTCCACTACCCGATCCGGA
The DNA here is from genome assembly GCF_000744105.1 of Maribacter forsetii DSM 18668. Lineage (NCBI taxonomy): Bacteria > Pseudomonadati > Bacteroidota > Flavobacteriia > Flavobacteriales > Flavobacteriaceae > Maribacter > Maribacter forsetii. The sequence continues at coordinate 1,955,062 of NZ_JQLH01000001.1, read as the reverse complement.
TTAAGTACAGATCCTAAAAAAGAGTTGGAAGACATTTACAATAAGTATGTGCTATAAAATTTCTATAGCATACAAAAAAAGGACGTTATCGCATTTACGGTTCGTAATTATCACGTTTAATAAGTAAGTTTGTCAAAAATCAAAGACCTACTTATCTCATTAAAGTATTTAAATCTCTTCACATGGAAACATCAAAACTTCAAAGCATCATACAAGGCATACCAAAGGCAGAACTTCATTTACATTTAGAGGGTAGCTTTGAACCAGAATTGATGTTTGAGATTGCAAAGAGAAATAACATCACTTTACCTTATGATTCAATTGAATCAGTGAAGGAAGCTTACAAATTCAACAACCTACAAGAGTTTTTAGATATCTATTATGCAGGTGCGCAAGTGCTGTTACACGAGCAAGATTTCTTTGATTTGACATGGGCGTATCTGACCAAGGTACATAGCGAAAATGTAAAGCATGTAGAAGTATTTTTTGACCCACAGACCCATACAGATAGAGGTGTTTCTTTTGATGTCGTCATAAAAGGAATTCATCGTGCTTTAGAGATGGGAAAAAATGAATTAAATATATCCTACAAACTAATCATGAGCTACTTGCGTCATTTAAGTGAAGAAGCAGCTTTTGAGACACTTGAAGCTTCCCTCCCATTTAAAGACATTATCGACGGAGTTGGTTTAGATTCATCAGAAATGGGAAATCCGCCAAGTAAGTTCAAAGATGTTTTTAAAGCATCTGCTGAACAAGGCTACAAACTTGTTGCCCATGCAGGTGAAGAAGGTCCGTCAGAATATATTTGGGAAGCCTTAGATATTCTAAATGTAGAACGTATTGATCACGGAAATCGATGCCTAACCGACGAAGCTTTGGTAAAAAGATTAGTAGACGAAAAAATTGCCCTGACCCTATGCCCTACCAGTAACGTTGCCTTAAAGGTAATTCAAAAGATGGACGAACATCCGGTAGCCAAAATGTTAGACAAAGGAATAGTTGCCACTATACATTCAGATGACCCTGCATATTTTGGAGGATATATGAACGAGAATTTCTACCAAACTGCTACTGCACTAAATTTAAGTTTTGATCAAATTAAAAAATTGGCTATCAATGCTTTTGAAGCTAGTTGGCTAAGCACTCCCGAAAAGGAAAAGCACATCAATACGATAAACGACTACTTTGGTTCTATCTGATTTGCTATTGGAATAAAAATGATAAACTTGGCACCTTCACCCAAATTACTCTCAACTTTAATTTGACCGTTATGAGTAGTAACAATTCGTTTTACAATTGCAAGACCAATACCAGTACCTTGGTATTCTTCATCGTTATGCAATCTTTGAAAAATTTCAAAAATCTTACTTTCATATTTCTGGTCAAAACCAATACCATTATCAGAAACTTCAATACGGGAATATTGGGTATCTTCAGATAATTCTAGCTCCGGATAATCTGCACCAGATACAATTTTACCGTTTACCTTAATTGAAGGTTTCTCCTTCTTTTTGCTATATTTAATTGCATTGGTAAACAAATTGAACAACAACTGCTTAAACTGGATTGGGCGTACCGTAATCTCACAATCCTTTGGTATTCTAAAGGCTGTTTTATGTTCTTTCAGCTCTTCGCTCAATACATCTTTCACCTCTAAAACCAACTGTTTTAACGATACGGTAGTTAAGCTATTATCTATAGTTTCCGTTGAACCATATGCCATTAAATCTTGAATAAGATTTCGCATTCGTGCGGCAGATAAGTCAATTCGTTCTAATTTATGTTTACCAGCTTCAGATAAATTATTGAATTCGGTATCACTCACCTGAGAAATGAACATTTGAATTTTACGCAAAGGTTCTTGAAGATCATGACTACAAATATGATTAAAGGACTCCAGGTCATTAATCATTAATTCTAATTTTATCGTCTTTATTTCAAGCTGATTGGTTCTTTGAAATACTTTACGTTCTAGTTTTTTAGAGAACTTTTTTAATTTCTTATGAGCTCGCTCTAGCTCCAGTTTATTTTTTCTAAGTTCCAACAAATTAATCACCTGCTCAGATAAAATATTTAGAGATTCTTTTTGGCTGTTTGTAAGTGTTCTTGGCTTATTGTCAATTACACATAAAGTACCCAAAGGCAGACCATTGGCGTTTTTTAATGGAATTCCCGCATAAAAGGCAATATTTGGATCACCGGTGACCAAAGGGTTATTTTTAAAGCGTACATCTTCACGAGCATTTTCAACGGTAAAAATAGGGTCATCACCAGTGATGGCATGAGCACAAAAAGCATCTTCAATAGGCGTCTCAGAAGTTGCTAATCCGTAGTGGGATTTGAACCATTGCCGTTTATCATCCAGTAGCGTAATTAAAGAAATTGGGGTCTGACAAATTTCTGCGGCAAGCTTGGTTAGGTTATCGTAATCGTGTTCAGGTAACGTATCTAAAATTGAATATGAGTCAAGCAGTGCAAGTCTTTCTTTTTCCCTAGGATGAATTTTGGCTTTTGTCATTATTAATAAAAGGGGATGTTTTTTAATTTACAAATATAAGGAGCACCATAACTTTATATACTAAATATAATATAATCTTGTGAAAGTTTACTGTACAAAACAGCACTTAAAAGATATAGACACCTCCAATTACATTTTCGTAAATGAAATAGCTTACTAAAACCTTAAACATGGTATTGTAGTAAATATAGCCACTATATTTAAGCGTATGAGTACACCATTAACAATTTCCCATTTTACCTTAAAAGAATCTTGGAGTAAGAATATTTTTACGTTGAGTTATAAATTCGAATCTTAAAAAGATTTCGAAAGACCCATCATTGAAAGATGAGTTTCCAAGTTCTGTGATTTCTCTATCATAAGCTAACCCTAACATTAGTTTTTCGTTCAGCTGGAACCCTACAAGGGCGCTCATGGCGGCATCCCATCTGTAAGCTGCTCCCAATGAAAATGTATCGTCCAATAAAACTGTCGCCGAAAGGTCTGCCTGTAACGGTGCTCCTTCAACAGCCTTAAAGAGCAATGCCGGTTTTAATTTCAGATTGGGATTGATATCGAAAACATAGCCGGTAATCAAGTACCAGTTCATTCGTTCTTGTGCTATGTACGAATTGCTGTTTCCTGAAGAATCAAAATGCTCCGTTTCCAAAAAGTTGGGTACCGAAAGTCCTGCGTAGAATTGTTTGGTATGGTAATATATTCCCGCCCCAAAATTCGGTGAGAACTTCTTATCTATGCTCGTCTGCCCTATTGCTGCATTGGACGGGTCGTAATTTCTAAGCCTATTGAAATCGATATTTAGAAAATGACCTCCTGCTTTTAGTCCGAAGGAAAGTTTACCTTCTTCGGATGTGGGTACGGTATAGGAAAAAACAGCATCAAAATAAGTATCTTGATTTGTTCCGTTTCCTATTTCATCATTGACGATTGATAATCCAAGTCCCACTTTTCTTGAAATAGGAGAATGAATATTTAATGTCTGTGTCTTAGGAGCTCCATCTAAACCTACCCATTGTGAGCGGTGTAAAGCTGCTATACTTATAACACCTCGCGAACCAGCATAGGCAGGGTTAACAGAAATCGTGTTATACATATATTGTGTATACTGAGCATCTTGTTGGGCGTTTGTTGTCCAAAAAGATACTACTATAAGTAAAACTGTAACACATGTGTTTTTCATAATCTTATAAATTATTTAGGTACATGTTCGTTTTATCTATTGATATACAAGTAACCGGTCATAGATTTAGGTTTAGAATCATTAACATATTCAATCATGTAGAAATAAACACCTGCTGGTAATTCATCATTCTTTTTAATGGTTACCCTACCGTTGGATTGTCCACTAAAGAAATTACTATTATTATCATAGCCATTAGTTTCAAATACCAGAACTCCCCATCTATTATAAATCTTAACTGTATTATTAGGGAAGGCTTCAATATTTGTTATGGTAAATACACCTTCATTTATATTTGGATTAATTAAATCACTTTCAATACTAATGTCACAAATTGAACCAGTGGGTGGCGTGCCTCCTTTAGAGCTGCAACCATCTAAAGGATCTGTATCATCATTTACTTCTTGACCATCAATAATATTATCACCATCAGAATCTTCATTTTCTGGGTCTGTCCCTAAAGTAATTTCTTCATCAGTTGACAAACCATCATTATCACAATCACTTGTACCTAAAGGTGTTCCATTTATGGAGTCGCAATCATTTAATGGGTTAGTAGCATCTATTAATTCTTCACCATCATTAATACCGTCACCATCGGTGTCTGGGTTTAATGGATCCGTACCAAGTTCAACCTCCTCACCGTCTGTTAATCCGTCATTATCAGTGTCGGCATTATTAGGATCGGTACCTAATGTAGTTTCTATATCTGTTGTTAGGCTATCCAAGTCACAATCACTGGTTCCTAACGCAGTGCCACCTAAAGAATCACAATCGTCTAGTGGGTTGGTTGCGTCTAGAATTTCTTGACCATCATTAATACCGTCTCCGTCAGAATCTGGATTATTCGGATCAGTACCTAAAGCTGTTTCTTCGTCATTGGTAAGCCCATCATTATCAGGGTCATTATCTACATTATCAATAGTATATGATTTATTTTCATTTACCGCAGTGCTGTTTCCTGCGCTATCAGAAGTTGTAATACTCACTTCAATTGAAGTGTCATTATCTGCTACTAAATCACTTCCAGGAACATCAATGCTAAAGTTGCCCAAATCATCTACTGTACCTGTGTAAGTATTTCCGTTTACAACTAAAGTTACAGTATCCCCTTCATTGAAATCTCCAATCAATGTTCCCGTTATTGGAATATCAGCACCTGCTTCAATGGTATTTATGCTATTATCATCTGTAACATCATTAATAGTCAACGTTACTATTGGCTCCTCTTCATCTACAACATATACTTTACTCTCTGTAATAGTAGTACTGTTTCCAGCAGTATCCGTAGTGGTTACACTTCCGTCAACTGTGGTATCTGCATCGGCTGCTAATTTACTTCCTGGTACATCAATACTGTATGCTCCTAATGCATCTACAGTTCCTGTATAATCTGTTCCGTCTACGGTTAAAGTAACGGTGTCTCCGTCATTGAAGTCACCCGAAACAGTTCCCGTTACGGCAACATCGGCACCAGCTTCTGCTGCGTTTAGGATATTGTCTGCTGTGATATCATCTATTTCTAAGACTGGAATAGGAGCAGTGGTGTCTACTGAATATAATTGTGTATCCGTAGCACTTGCTGAGTTACCAGCGGTATCGATTGTGGTTACACTACCATCTACCGTAGTATCTGCATCGGCAGCCAATTTGCTTCCCGGTACATCGATACTATAATCTCCAGCTGCGTCTACAGTTCCTGTATAATCTGTACCATCTACTGTTAAGGTAACGGTATCACCTGTATTGAAATCACCCGAAACAGTTCCCGTTACGGCAACATCGGCACCTGCTTCTGCTGCGTTAAGAATGTTATCTGCTGTGATATCGTCTATTTCTAGAACTGGTACTGGCAATGTAGCATCGTATTGAATATCACGAGTTGCTTGTACCGCTGGATTACCTCCAAGGTCGCTTACATCTGCAGTGATAGTTTCAGTAGGATCCAATGCTTGTATATCTACTACAGGCACATCTAGCGTCCAGATATTTCCAGAAACGGTAGCTGTATAGGTTTCTCCATTTAAGGTTACCGTTACTACTTGTCCATCTTCTACATTGGTTGTTGTACCGGAAATAGTTACCGGACTATCGTCTTCCGTTGCGTTGATGATATCATCCACAGCAACTGTATTAATTACGATTGCAGGAGCGGTAGTATTCACAGAGTACACTTGTGTATCGGTAGCACTTGCTGAATTCCCTGCAGTATCGGTTGTCGTTACACTACCGTCTACTGTGGTATCTGTATCGGCAGCTAACTTGCTTCCTGGCACATCGATACTGTATGCTCCTAAAGCGTCTACAGTTCCTGTATAATCTGTTCCGTCTACGGTTAAAGTAACGGTATCACCTGTATTGAAATCACCAGATACGGTTCCCGTTACGGTAACATCGGCACCAGCTTCTGCTGCGTTCAGGATGTTGTCTGCTGTGATGTCATCTATTTCTAGAACTGGCACTGGCAATGTAGCATCGTATTGAATATCACGAGTTGCTTGTACCGCTGGATTACCTCCAAGGTCGCTTACATCTGCAGTGATAGTTTCAGTAGGATCCAATGCTTGTATATCTACTACAGGCACATCTAGCGTCCAGGTATTTCCAGAAACAGTAGCTGTATACGTTTCTCCATTTAAGATTACCGTTACTACTTGTCCATCTTCTACATTAGTTGTTGTACCACTTATTGTCACCGGACTATCGTCTTCTGTTGCGTTGATAATATCATCCACAGCAACTGTATTGATTACGATTGCAGGAGCGGTAGTATTCACAGAGTACACTTGTGTATCCGTTGCTGTTCCTGAATTCCCTCCAGTATCCGTAGTGGTTACACTACCATCTACAGTGGTATCTGCATCGGCAGCCAGTTTGCTTCCTGGTACATCGATACTATAATCTCCAGCTGCATCAACAGTTCCTGTATAATCTGTACCGTCTACGGTTAAAGTAACGGTGTCTCCGTCATTGAAATCACCCGAAACAGTTCCCGTTACAGCAACATCGGCACCTGCTTCTGCTGCGTTAAGAATGTTATCCGCTGTGATATCGTCTATTTCTAAGACTGGAACTGGCAATGTAGGGTCATATTGAATATCGCGAGTTGCCTGAGTTGCAGGATTACCTCCAAGGTCGCTTACATCCGCAGTGATAGTTTCTGTAGGATCCAATGCTTGTATATCTACTATAGGCACTTCTAACGTCCAGGTATTTCCTGAAACGGTAGCTGTATAGGTTTCTCCATTTAAGGTTACCGTTACCGTCTGTCCATCTTCTACATTGGTTGTTGTACCACTTATTGTCACCGGACTATCGTCTTCTGTTGCGTTGATAATATCATCCACAGCAACTGTATTGATTACGATTACAGGAGCGGTAGTATTCACAGAGTACACTTGTGTATCCATTGCTGTTCCTGTATTCCCAGCAGTATCCGTAGTGGTTACACTTCCGTCAACTGTGGTATCTGCATCGGCAGCCAGTTTGCTACCTGGCACATCGATACTGTATGCTCCTAAAGCATCTACAGTTCCGGTATAATCTGTACCATCTACTGTTAAAGTAACGGTATCTCCGTCATTGAAATCTCCAGATACAGTTCCTGTTACGGCAACATCAGCACCAGCTTCTGCTGCGTTTAGGATGTTATCTGCTGTGATGTCGTCTATTTCTAGAACTGGTACTGGCAATGTAGCATCGTATTGAATATCACGAGTTGCCTGAGTTGCTGGATTACCTCCAAGGTCACTTACATCTGCAGTGATAGTTTCGTTAGCATCTAAGGCTTGCGCTTCCAACGCTGTTATATCGAAAGTCCAAACACCAGCAGTTACGACAGGAGAATAGGTTGTTCCGTTTAAGACTACGGTTGCAATTTGTCCATCTTCCACATTGGTAGTAGTACCAGAAATAGTCACCAGACTATCATCTTCCGTAGCATTGATTATATCATCTACAGCTACTACATTTACTGCAATAGTTGGAGCAGCAGTATCTACTGAATACACTTGCGTATCTGTAGCACTTGCTGAGTTACCAGCGGTATCGGTTGTCGTTACACTACCATCTACTGTGGTATCTCCATCGGCAGCTAACTTGCTACCTGGTACATCGATACTGTATGCTCCCAGTGCATCAACAGTACCTGTATAATCGGTACCGTCTACTGTTAAAGTAACGGTGTCTCCGTCATTGAAGTCACCAGAAACTGTTCCCGTTACGGCAACATCGGCACCAGCTTCCGTTGCGTTAAGAATGTTGTCTGCGGTGATATCATCTATTTCTAGAACTGGAACTGGCAATGTTGTGTCTACAGCATACAGTTGCGTATCTATAGCACTTGCTGAATTCCCTGCAGTATCGGTTGTGGTTACACTACCATCTACTGTGGTGTCTGCATCGGCAGCCAATTTGCTTCCTGGCACATCGATACTATAATCTCCAGCTGCATCGATAGTACCTGTATAATCGGTACCGTCTACTGTTAAGGTAACGGTATCACCTGTATTGAAATCACCAGATACGGTTCCCGTTACGGCAACATCCGCACCAGCTTCTGCTGCGTTTAATATGTTATCTGCTGTGATGTCATCTATCTCTAAGACTGGAACTGGCAATGTGGCATCTACTGAATATAATTGTGTATCCGTAGCTGTTCCTGTATTACCTGCAGTATCCGTAGTGGTTACACTACCGTCTACTGTGGTATCTGTATCGGCAGCTAATTTGCTTCCTGGCACATCAATACTGTATGCACCCAGTGCATCTACAGTTCCGGTATAATCTGTACCTTCAACTGTTAAAGTAATGGTGTCTCCGTCATTGAAATCTCCACTTACTGTTCCTGTTACGGCAACATCTGCACCAGCTTCTGCTGCGTTTAATATGTTATCCGCTGTGATGTCATCTATTTCTAAAACTGGTACTGGCAATGTGGCATCATATTGAATATCACGAGTTGCTTGTACCGCTGGATTACCTCCAAGGTCGCTTACATCTGCAGTGATAGTTTCAGTAGGATCCAATGCTTGTATATCTACTACAGGCACATCTAGCGTCCAGGTATTTCCTGAAACAGTAGCTGTATAGGTTTCTCCATTTAAGGTTACCGTTACTACTTGTCCATCTTCAACATTAGTGGTAGTACCCGAAATAGTGACCGGACTATCGTCTTCCGTTGCGTTGATAATATCATCTACAGCTACTACATTGATTACGATTGCAGGAGCGGTAGTATTCACAGAGTACACTTGTGTATCCGTTGCTGTTCCTGAATTCCCTGCAGTATCCGTAGTGGTTACACTTCCGTCTACCGTAGTATCTGTATCGGCAGCTAACTTGCTACCTGGCACATCGATACTATAATCTCCAGCTGCATCAACAGTTCCTGTATAATTTGTACCATCTACTGTTAAAGTAACGGTATCTCCGTCATTGAAATCTCCACTTACTGTTCCTGTTACGGCAACATCGGCACCAGCTTCCGCTGCGTTTAGGATGTTATCTGCTGTGATATCGTCTATTTCTAAGATTGGTACTGGCAATGTTGTATCTGCTGAATATAATTGTGTATCCGTAGCACTTGCTGAGTTACCAGCGGTATCGGTTGTGGTTACACTACCATCTACCGTAGTATCTGCATCGGCAGCTAACTTGCTACCTGGCACATCGATACTGTATGCACCCAGTGCATCTACAGTTCCTGTATAATCTGTACCGTCTACCGTTAAAGTAACGGTGTCTCCGTCATTGAAGTCACCCGAAACAGTTCCTGTTACGGCAACATCGGCACCTGCTTCTGCTGCGTTTAATATGTTATCTGCTGTGATATCATCTATTTCTAAGACTGGAATAGGAGCAGTGGTGTCTACTGAATACAGTTGTGTATCCGTTGCTGTTCCTGTATTACCTGCAGTATCCGTAGTGGTTACACTACCATCGACTGTTGTATCTGCATCGGCAGCTAACTTGCTTCCTGGTACATCGATACTGTATGCACCCAGTGCATCAACAGTTCCTGTATAATCTGTACCGTCTACGGTTAAAGTAACGGTGTCTCCGTCATTGAAGTCACCCGAAACAGTTCCCGTTACGGCAACATCGGCACCAGCTTCTGCTGCGTTAAGAATGTTATCTGCTGTGATATCGTCTATCTCTAGAACTGGTACTGGCAATGTAGCATCGTATTGAATATCACGAGTTGCCTGTGTTGCAGGATTACCTCCAAGGTCGCTTACATCTGCAGTGATAGTTTCTGTAGGATCCAAGGCTTGTATATCTACTACAGGCACATCTAGCGTCCAAGTATTTCCTGAAACAGTAGCTGTATAGGTTTCTCCATTTAAGGTTACGGTTACCGTCTGTCCATCTTCTACATTGGTTGTTGTACCAGAAATAGTCACAGGACTATCATCTTCCGTTGCGTTGATGATATCATCACCAGCAACTACATTTACTGCAATAGTTGGAGCAGCAGTATCTACTGAATACAGTTGTGTATCCGTAGCACTTGCTGAATTCCCTGCAGTATCGGTTGTCGTTACACTACCATCAACAGTAGTATCTGTATCGGCAGCCAATTTGCTTCCTGGTACATCAATACTATAATCTCCAGCTGCATCGATAGTACCTGTATAATCGGTACCATCTACTGTTAAGGTAACGGTATCTCCGTCATTGAAATCTCCACTTACTGTTCCTGTTACGGCAACATCAGCACCAGCTTCTGCTGCGTTTAATATGTTATCCGATGTGATGTCATCTATTTCTAGAACTGGTACTGGCAATGTGGTATCTACTGAATACAGTTGTGTATCCGTAGCACTTGCTGAATTCCCTGCAGTATCCGTAGTGGTTACACTACCGTCTACTGTAGTATCTGCATCGGCAGCTAACTTGCTTCCTGGTATATCGATACTATAATCTCCAGCTGCATCTACAGTTCCTGTATAATCTGTACCGTCTACTGTTAAAGTAACGGTGTCTCCATCATTGAAATCTCCACTTACTGTTCCCGTTACGGCAACATCGGCACCAGCTTCTGCTGCGTTTAATATGTTATCCGATGTGATGTCATCTATCTCTAGAACTGGTACTGGCAATGTGGTATCTAATGAATACACTTGTGTATCTATAGCACTTGCTGAATTCCCTGCAGTATCCGTAGTGGTTACACTACCATCTACTGTTGTATCTGCATCGGCAGCTAATTTGCTTCCTGGTATATCGATACTGTATGCACCCAGTGCATCAACAGTTCCTGTATAATCTGTACCGTCTACGGTTAAAGTAACGGTGTCTCCGTCATTGAAATCTCCACTTACTGTTCCTGTTACGGCAACATCGGCACCAGCTTCTGCTGCGTTAAGGATGTTATCTGCGGTGATGTCGTCTATCTCTAGAACTGGTACTGGCAATGTTGTATCTACTGAATATAATTGTGCATCCGTAGCACTTGCAGAGTTACCTGCAGTATCGGTTGTGGTTACACTACCGTCAACAGTAGTATCTGTATCGGCAGCCAGTTTGCTTCCCGGTACATCGATACTGTATGCTCCTAAAGCGTCTACAGTTCCGGTATAATCGGTACCATCTACTGTTAAAGTAACCGTATCTCCGTCATTGAAATCTCCACTTACTGTTCCCGTTACGGCAACATCTGCACCAGCTTCTGCTGCGTTTAATATGTTATCCGCTGTGATGTCATCTATCTCTAAGACTGAAACTGGCAATGTAGCATCATATTGAATATCGCGAGTTGCCTGAGTTGCAGGGTTCCCTCCAAGGTCGCTTACATCTGCAGTGATAGTTTCAGTAGGATCCAATGCTTGTATATCTACTATAGGCACATCTAGTGTCCAGGTATTTCCTGAAACAGTAGCTGTATAGGTTTCTCCATTTAAGGTTACCGTTACTACTTGTCCATCTTCAACATTAGTGGTAGTACCCGAAATAGTCACAGGACTATCATCTTCCGTTGCGTTGATGATATCATCACCAGCAACTACATTTACTGCAATAGTTGGAGCAGCAGTATCTACTGAATACACTTGTGTATCTATAGCACTTGCTGAGTTACCTGCAGTATCCGTAGTGGTTACACTACCATCTACTGTAGTATCTGCATCGGCTGCTAATTTGCTACCAGGTACATCGATACTATAGGCACCTCCTACGTCTACAGTTCCTGTATAATCGGTACCATCTACTGTTAAAGTAACGGTATCACCTGTAATAAAATCTCCACTTACTGTTCCTGTTACGGCAACATCGGCACCAGCTTCCGCTGCGTTCAGAATGTTGTCCGCTGTGATATCGTCGATATCCAAGACTGGAACTGGCAATGTTGTATCTACTGAATATAATTGCGTATCCGTAGCACTTGCTGAGTTTCCGGCAGTATCGGTTGTCGTTACACTACCATCTACTGTAGTATCTCCATCGGCAGCTAATTTGCTACCAGGCACATCGATACTGTATGCTCCCAGTGCATCTACAGTTCCTGTATAATCGGTACCATCTACTGTTAAAGTAACAGTGTCGCCTGTGTTGAAATCACCGGAAACGGTTCCTGTTACGGCAACATCGGCACCAGCTTCTGCTGCATTTAGGATATTATCCGCTGTTATATCGTCTATATCCAAGACTGGAATAGGAGCAGTGGTGTCTACTGAATACAGTTGTGTATCCGTAGCACTTGCAGAGTTTCCGGCAGTATCGGTTGTGATTACACTTCCGTCAACTGTAGTATCTGCATCGGCAGCTAACTTGCTTCCTGGTACATCGATACTGTATGCACCTAAAGCGTCTACAGTTCCTGTATAATCGGTACCATCTACTGTTAAAGTAACGGTATCTCCATCATTGAAATCTCCACTTACCGTTCCCGTTACGGCAACATCTGCACCAGCTTCCGTTGCGTTCAGAATGTTGTCTGCGGTGATATCGTCAATTTCTAAGATTGGAACTGGCAATGTAGTATCTACTGAATATAATTGTGTATCCGTAGCACTTGCAGAGTTTCCGGCAATATCGGTTGTCGTTACACTACCATCAACAGTGGTATCTGCATCGGCAGCTAACTTGCTTCCTGGCACATCGATACTGTATGCTCCTAAAGCATCTACAGTTCCTGTATAATCTGTACCATCTACTGTTAAAGTAACGGTATCTCCGTCATTGAAGTCACCAGAAACAGTTCCTGTTACGGCAACATCGGCACCAGCTTCTGCTGCGTTAAGGATGTTATCTGCTGTTATATCATCTATTTCCAAGACTGGAATAGGAGCAGTGGTATCTACAGAGTACAGTTGTGTATCCGTAGCATTTGCAGAATTCCCAGCGGTGTCTGTAGTAGTAACACTACCATCAACAGTTGTATCTGCATCTGCAGCTAATTTACTTCCTGGCACATCGATACTGTATGCTCCTAAAGCATCTACAGTTCCTGTATAATCTGTACCATCTACTGTTAAAGTAACGGTATCTCCGTCATTGAAGTCACCACTTACTGTTCCTGTTACGGCAACATCGGCACCAGCTTCTGCTGCATTTAGGATATTATCCGCTGTGATATCGTCTATATCCAAGACTGGAATAGGCAATGTAGTATCTACAGAATACAGTTGTGTATCCGTAGCACTTGCAGAGTTTCCGGCAATATCGGTTGTCGTTACACTACCATCAACAGTGGTATCTGCATCGGCAGCTAACTTGCTTCCTGGCACATCGATACTGTATGCTCCTAAAGCATCTACAGTTCCTGTATAATCTGTACCATCTACTGTTAAAGTAACGGTATCTCCGTCATTGAAGTCACCCGAAACAGTTCCTGTTACGGCAACATCGGCACCAGCTTCTGCTGCGTTAAGAATGTTGTCGGCTGTGATGTCATCTATTTCTAAGACTGGAATAGGCAATGTGGTGTCTACTGAATACACTTGCGTATCTGTAGCACTTGCTGAGTTTCCAGCAGTATCGGTTGTGGTTACACTACCGTCTACTGTAGTATCTGCATCGGCAGCTAACTTGCTTCCTGGTACATCGATACTGTATGCACCTAAAGCGTCTACAGTTCCTGTATAATCGGTACCATCTACTGTTAAAGTAACGGTGTCTCCGTTATTGAAGTCACCCGAAACTGTTCCCGTTACGGCAACATCGGCACCAGCTTCTGCTGCGTTCAGAATGTTATCTGCCGTGATATCGTCTATATCCAAGACTGGTATTGGCAATGTGACATCTACTGAATACAGTTGTGTATCCGTAGCACTTGCTGAGTTACCAGCGGTATCGGTTGTCGTTACACTACCATCAACAGTTGTATCTGTATCGGCAGCTAACTTGCTTCCTGGTACATCGATACTGTATGCACCCAGTGCATCAACAGTTCCCGTATAATCAGTACCATCTACTGTTAAAGTAACGGTATCACCTGTAATAAAATCTCCACTTACTGTTCCTGTTACGGCAACATCGGCACCAGCTTCCGCTGCGTTTAGGATATTGTCTGCTGTGATGTCGTCTATCTCTAGAACTGGTACAGGCAATGTGACATCTACTGAATACACTTGTGTATCTATAGCACTTGCTGAGTTACCAGCGGTATCGGTTGTGGTTACACTACCGTCTACTGTAGTATCTGCATCGGCAGCCAGTTTGCTTCCTGGTACATCGATACTATAATCTCCAGCTGCATCAACAGTTCCGGTATAATCTGTACCATCTACTGTTAAAGTAACGGTGTCTCCGTCATTGAAATCTCCACTTACTGTTCCTGTTACGGCAACATCGGCACCAGCTTCTACTGCGTTCAGGATGTTATCTGCGGTGATGTCGTCTATCTCTAGAACTGGTACTGGCAATGTAGCATCGTATTGAATATCACGAGTTGCCTGTGTTGCAGGATTACCTCCAAGGTCGCTTACATCTGCAGTGATAGTTTCTGTAGGATCCAAGGCTTGTATATCTACTACAGGCACATCTAGCGTCCAAGTATTTCCTGAAACAGTAGCTGTATAGGTTTCTCCATTTAAGGTTACGGTTACCGTCTGTCCATCTTCTACATTGGTTGTTGTACCAGAAATAGTCACAGGACTATCATCTTCCGTTGCGTTGATGATATCATCACCAGCAACTACATTTACTGCAATAGTTGGAGCAGCAGTATCTACTGAATACAGTTGTGTATCCGTAGCACTTGCTGAATTCCCTGCAGTATCGGTTGTCGTTACACTACCATCAACAGTAGTATCTGTATCGGCAGCCAATTTGCTTCCTGGTACATCAATACTATAATCTCCAGCTGCATCGATAGTACCTGTATAATCGGTACCATCTACTGTTAAGGTAACGGTATCTCCGTCATTGAAATCTCCACTTACTGTTCCTGTTACGGCAACATCAGCACCAGCTTCTGCTGCGTTTAATATGTTATCCGATGTGATGTCATCTATTTCTAGAACTGGTACTGGCAATGTGGTATCTACTGAATACAGTTGTGTATCCGTAGCACTTGCTGAATTCCCTGCAGTATCCGTAGTGGTTACACTACCGTCTACTGTAGTATCTGCATCGGCAGCTAACTTGCTTCCTGGTATATCGATACTATAATCTCCAGCTGCATCTACAGTTCCTGTATAATCTGTACCGTCTACTGTTAAAGTAACGGTGTCTCCATCATTGAAATCTCCACTTACTGTTCCCGTTACGGCAACATCGGCACCAGCTTCTGCTGCGTTTAATATGTTATCCGATGTGATGTCATCTATCTCTAGAACTGGTACTGGCAATGTAGTATTGTGTTGAATATCCCTCGTTGCCTGAACAGCAGAAGTACCTAAACTATTTTCTACATCTGCAGTAATAGTTTCCGTAGCATCCAAAGCTTGAGCTTCAGTCGCTGTAATATCGAAGGTCCACGCATTTCCTGTTACTATAGGAGAATAGGTAATTCCGTTTAAGATTACTGTTGCAATCTGTCCATCTTCTACATCCGTTGTTGTACCTGAGATAGTTACTGGACTATCGTCTTCGGTAGCATTGATAATATCGTCCACCGCAACTACATCTATTGTAATTACCGGTGTTGGTACTACGGTTACATTTACAGTGGCTGTAGATGTATCGGCATTTGCATCGGTAATAGTATAAGTAAACGAATCAGCTCCACTATAACTTGCTGCTGGAGTATACAATACTGTATCATCGGTTGGATCAAGAGGAGTTCCATTATCATCTACAGAAACAGTACCTCCGTTAGTTGTTGTTGTACTAGGAAGTGTAATTGACCCTGCATTTGGACCATCACCACCAAAGGAATCAGGACCATTTTCATTATTTGCTAAAACATCTATACTATTATTACTTGTGTCTTGAGCAATTGAAACCTCATCATCTTGAGCTGTAGGTAAACTATTAACTCCAACATTTACTGTTACTATAGCAATGTCACAATTTGCTGAGTTTGCAGCATCACAAATTTGATAATTTACAGTATAAGACCCTGTACCTGTATTACTCGCAACATCTACAGATCCATCACCATTAACGGTTAAAGGTCCGTTGGTAACTGGAGTAATTGTAACACTTGCAGGGTTTAAAACTGCTCCGTTTAATTCATCATTATCAAGTACATTTATAACATCTGTTACTCCTGTAAAACCTTCTACAGCCGTAAGTGCGGCATCGTCATTTATTGCATCTATATTGTTGATTACAGTAAGAACAGCTTGAGATTCTTCTGGACACGCATTGTTATCATGATTGACCAATACCTTATAAATATTACCATCCATTATTAAGGTAACATTTGAAACTACTAAACTAGCATTAGTAGCACCTGGAATGTCTGTAAAAGTAGACCCAGAATTTGTGCTCACTTGCCATTGGTATTGTAACCCAGAGTCTGCATTAACATCATACGTTGGTACACCTGCTGGGTAAGCTGAAGCTTCTAAAGCGGTTGCTGCTACTGTAAATGTGGCATCATCACCTACACGTTCTTCTTGATCTGTAGGTGCCGTATCTATCGTAGTTTCTGCAGCAGTTGTTACGCCAGTTGTAGTACCTGTATATGCTGTTGTGGCACCAGTTACTTGTCCATTTGCATCGTAGCCTGAACCATCTACTTCTCCGTCATTGTTAGCATCTAAATGACCTGCTTCAATAGTATCTGCACAACTATCGTTGTCAGAATCTGTATCTAAATGATCTGCAATACCATCTAAGTCGGTATCCGTAGCTGGGCACATTCTAAAAATTACAACGCTTGCTGTATCTGAAGTAAAATATTCTACAAAAGAGGCATACCCTTCCGATTCCCATATTTCTGTACCTGCATTATTACTTGCTGAAGTAGCATCTCTTTCTACATAATATTCATTGCCTTGATTGTATGAAGTAAATCCGGTATTTAAAGTTCCCGTAAAATTAAATTTATCTCCATTAGAGCGAATACCTTCTTTACTTCCAACTGAAGTAAGTCCTGAACCATGGTCAATTCTTATTCTTGATGGTATTGTTCCTGAAATAGCTATGGATGAAGCTGGGTTAGACCCTGAGGTATTCCAAGAAGAACCTGTAGCGTTTACATAGGCATCTGTAAGAGTAAGTATTACCGAACCTGTACTTAAACCAAATAAGCTACTTACATCATGTACTGCACTTGCGATAACTTCATTACCTGTATACCCTAAATCACTAGGTCTAACAACTGTATAAGCAGCACAAACATCTTCGACTGTATCTGCAATACCATCATTATCATCATCTAAATCACAAAAATCGCCAATGGTATCTCCATCACTATCCACATAAGAAGGATGTGAAGGATCACATGGACTACATTCATCTGCTTGCAGTGTATCATCTTCTGATGTACCTATACCTTGCGATGTACCTGCAGGAATACCATCACCATCTACAGCAGCGATTAATCTTAAATTTGAATCTAAATCTGCATATGTATAGCTACCATCGCCTTCTAAAGCATCTGGACAACCATCGCCATCACTATCATTATCTAATGAATTTGGAATTCCATCTTCATCTGTATCTGGACAATTAATAACAGGTGTAAATGCAAAACCTTCTCTATTATAATTTGTACCTCCATTTATACTTGAATCTGCATAAAACGCAACTGTTGTTGGGAAAGTTGTTACACTGGTCATATCAACCTCAACACTCCACTCTGTATCTCTCAGAGAATAAGAAGTACCATTATTAATTTCAATAATATCACCTGAAAAGATAACATCTCCAGTATCTCTACCTGTAACTTCATCTAAAGGGTCATTTAAAATTCCTGAACCACCTCCACTCCATGTAAGTGTAATTTCTTTATTAGCATTTTGAGTTCCTGCCGTTACACCTTCTGCTCCATTACCTAAAATAACAGATTGTAATGTTCCTGAAGTTGGTGCATCTAAAATAAGGTCTATTGTTGTAATGGCATCTGTTGTTCCTTGATCCCATCGTATTTGTATACCTGAAGTTGATGAAAGCACTTGTGAGGCATACTCAGGATTTATAGTAAACCCTAATATATTATTACCATTTGCCTTATAAAAACCTGTTAAGTTAGTTGTATTATTACCTGAATCAACAGAGCCGGTAACAGACGGACATTCATCTTCATCTAAAATACCATCATTATCATCATCTAAATCGCAACCATCAAAAATACCATCGTTATCAGAATCTACTGTACCGCAAGGGTTAGCAGCAAGATCTTCTCTATAATCAACTTCTGGGGTTGCAGAGTTTTGAGTATTTGGTAATGTTGTTGGATCATCTATTGTACCATTAGGGTCAGAATAATCTGCTGTAGCATCGGTATTATCATCCAGCCCATCGTTATCTGTATCGGCATTTGCCAATGTTAAACCAGCTTCAGTAGTATCATCAGCACCTTCATTATCACTATCTAAATCTAAGAAATCGGGCGTATCTGTACCATCGGTGTTTTCAGGAGTAATTCCCCCTAAATAAGCACTATTAACCCCATTATTCGTTAAGTAAGTAGCTGCATCATCTGTATTCGGTTGTGTATAACCAGCTGTAGTCTGACCTTCAATGTTATCAGGAATACCGTCACCGTCACTATCTAAATCAAGATTATTAGGAATGGTATCATTATCAGAATCTTCGCATTCTTCTTTAAGTTTTACATTATCTATTAGTACACCTGTGGTTCCTGTACCTAACAATCCAGAAGATTCAATATCTATTACAATTGTTGAGCCTGTTGGGGTCAGTTCTACTGCATATGTATCCCACACTACAGTAGATACTCTACTTCCTGCTCCTGATCCTACATTGGCAGAGGCGACACTAGTTGGCTGTAAGGTTGTTAATAAAACTCTTCCTGCTCCATAATCAACATAAACCGTTGCTTCAAAAGCAGCTTCTGCAGAACTAAAATCCAAAGAAAAATCTACACTACTACCTGGAGTAAAACCAGTAAAAGTTTTTTGGATGTTAGCTGCGGTAGGAGATCCATAAAGATCAATATGTTGAAACCCTTCAGATGAATTAAATAAATCATAAATTACATCAAAACTTCCGCCATTGGTTACTGACCAACCTTCGATAGTTGTTTGGTTTATAAAAAGATCTATTTCACCATCAGCATCACCATCTGGTTTATCTGTTAAATCAGGTGTATCATTAACTAAATCTGGTATTTCAAAAGAATCGTTATAATTAGGTACATTACATTCATCTGTATCTAAAATACCATCATTATCATCATCTAGATCACAATCATCAAACACGCCATCATTATCAGTATCTACATAACCACAAGGGTTAATTGTACCTTCATCTCTATAATCTACTTCTGCATTAGCCGTATTTTGAGTATTAGGTAAGGTCGTTGGATCATCAATAGTACCGTTAGGATCAGAATAACCTGTTGTTGCATCTGTATTATCATCTAAACCATCTTCATCTGTATCTGCACCTGCTAATGTAAGTCCAGCTTCTGTGGTATCATCATTACCTTCATTATCACTATCTAAATCTAAATAATCTGGGGTATCTGTACCATCTGTATTTTCTGGATTGATTCCGCCTAAATAAGCCGAGTTCACCCCTTTATTTGTTTCGTATGTAGCAGCATCATTTACATTTTGAGGTGTATAACCTGCAGTAGTTTGTGCTTCAACATTATCGGGTAATCCGTCGCCATCACTATCTAAATCTAAATAATCTGGAATAGTATCTGGTGTAGACTCAGAATCTGCAATTGTATAGTTAACCGTGCCGGAATCTTCATTTCCACCACCTTGTACAGCATCTGGAACACCATCAAGACCTACATTTCCGGTAACTTCTCCATTTGTATGTGCAGCATTATGACCGGCTTCTACGGCATCATAAATACCATCATTATCAGAGTCTAAATCAAAATAATTTGGTACACCATCTAGATCTGTATCACAAGCCAATGCATGAGAAAAAGATACATCATCAAACCTTGTATTACCTGTACCATTTTGGTTATTGTACATGTAAAATCTAAAATAGTATGTGGTGCCTGCCGATAAATAATCATTTGAGGATATACTATATGGTAAATAACCATTAGCTACCATATTATCTATATGTAAATCTTGCACTTTAATAGTAGGACTACTAAAACTAGCATTGGTATCCATTTCAAGAGCCATATCAAAATTACCGTAATCCACTTCTGGACCAGTAGAGCTAGTAAAAAAGCCTAAATTGATTCCTGTAGTCCATATATCTACAGCAGGTGTATAGGAAACTTGTACATAATGATTTGCTGATTTTGCCGCTGCAAACGTACTTTGGTTTGCATTATCAAATACATAAGTATATTGGCTGCCTGTTTCATTTAAAGATCCAAAAGAAATATTTGGAGCAGAACTAAAATTCGGACTACTAATTAACGTACGATTGTCATAGGTTGCATAATCAGAGTCTCCTGGGTCTGTCGTACCAACAGTACTTGCATTTGGGGTTTCACTATCATTATGAAACCATTCTATTTGCGTTTGTGTGCATAAGGATAGTTCTTCTGTATCTAAAATACCATCGTTATCATCATCTAAATCCTCAGAATCTAGCACAGTGTCACCATCATTATCAGGACCAGCAGGACCTCCACAAGCAACAGAATTATTGCTATCTGTAACCTCAGCAGTCGTACCCGTATACCCGTCACTACCATCTACGCTACCGTACGTTGTATACCCAGTACCATCTACTTCACCATCGTTATCTGCATCTGTGAAACCAGCTTCTTTGGCATCTGTACATAAATCACCGTCAGAATCTGTATTTAAAAAATCTTTTGTTCCTGGTGTGGTTTCTGGAGGTGTTAAAGCCGTTCCTGAACAATTTGTAGTGCTAGCGCCACCAACTTCTATACCGTAGACTTCTACGCTATTCCAATATGCAGTTATTTGTATATATTGGGTGTCTGCATTTGTAGTTTCTGTATATGCGGTTATGGTACTTCCACTAACCGAGTAGTCTGCTATTTTACTCCCAATTGTGTTACCACTAGCATTTGTTTGGTGTATTTGCCCACTTTGAGTACCGCCAGAAGAATGCGCCATATATATGGTTATACTAGAACCAGATGGAATTACTGTTCCTAAGTCTAATACTATTCTAGAAGTTCCATCAATAGAAGAAACTGCAGCATTAGTATCAGATGTTCCAGTAGCGCCTAAAGCATTATTCGTATTAGAAAATGAACCTTGAGGAACAGATGCTGCTACAGCATTTATTGTTCCTGAATTTGTTGTTACACAATTACCATCATAAATATCAACTAAACCATCATTGTCTAAATCGTCTAAATTATCAGCAACACCGTTATTATCGGCATCTGTACCGCCCGCTTCAATAATATCATAAATACCATCGTTATCAGAATCTAAATCTTGAGAATTTGGTATACCATCTCCATCAAAATCACACGCAACAGCACCACCAGATAATGAAATAGGTACTAATGAAATATCATCTAAAGCTAAATCATTACCACAACCACCTGTATTATTATTTATTAAAACTACTTCTATATTAGTAGCAGTACCTGTATTAAATTCAAAATTGTAATTTTGCCATTCTCCAGTTCTTGGAATATCTCCTGTATCAAAAGATGCAATTACCGCACCCCCATTATCTAAATCTCTAATTTCATATTTTACGTTTGGTAGAATATAACCACCTGATTCTCCATTACAAAAAGTTTCATTACCCTCGCTATTCGCATTTACCAACCAAGCGGTAAATTTATATGTAGCATCTGGTAAAAGTGTTACCGTTCTGTTATAAAAATCTCCTGGAGTAAAACTCGCATTAACAACCATCATGTAACCAGAACCTGTAGTGTGATCGCCTAAATTTGCTTGCCAACTACCTTCTGGTTGATTTGCAAAATTTGCAATCGTATAATCTCCATCTTCTAAAGCATTAGGGAAATTTGCATATGCAGCTATATCTCCCCTATAATTATAGGTAGTATAGCCAGCGGGTAATTCACCACCAGGATATGAGCCTGTGCCGAAATCTTCCGAAAAAACAGCACATGACAAATTTTCTATATCATCTGGTATTCCATCATTGTCATCATCAACGTCCTCGGCATTAGATAAACCATCTCCATCAATGTTTTCTGGACTTGCAGACAATGTCCATGGTGAAAATTGATTAACACCTAAGATTGTGACTGAATTATTGGTAAGACTAGTACTACTAGCTCCTTTTTTCTCCCATACATTTGTACTTGTTTCATATCTATATGTTGAAAGGTTGTTCTCGCCATTAGCTAATATGTCATCCTCTGAATAAGAAAGAGTTAAGTTGGCGGTACCTGCTCCTGTTTTGTCTAATTGCCAAAACCTATTCAAAGAGCTATTTACTAAGCTATTGCTAGACTCGTCTAACATGTTAGTTACATTTTCTGGTTGGGAAGGAAATGGTATCATGTTTAAGCCAGTGGGGTAAGTAGAAACCGTTATCTCCCCTAAATCACCAGATGCTCTTTCTATACTTAATGGAATTTTAGCCCCAGAAACTGTACCAAAAGGTACAGTGTATTTACCACCTGTAGCTGAAGTCTGCCATAAAACCTTACTCTGGTTAAGTACGTCTTCGCTAATTATATAACCTTCATCAGTAATCAGTGCTCCAATTAAAGAATTGGATATTTGTAAGCTGTTTGAATTTAAATTTAATTCTACATTTTTTAAATCAAGTATCCCTAAGTTATTACCTGATATAGATCCTCCAACTATTGTATTAACTTCTAGTGTAGCTTCGTCAACTTCTAAAGTTAAGTTATAGAACAATGTTGTTGTAGTTCCTCCAATATTTGTAACATCGGTGGTTTTTGTTAATGTAACTAACCCTTCTGAATCAGTTGTAAAAACTTGACCTGTGGTGTTATTGTTGTACCAATTACCGTCAACGCTTAGTACAGATTCATTTTTCACCTCGGCATCTCCCGAAATATATAAATCTCCGTTTAATACACGAACAGTTGCACCAGCGGTTATTGAAACATCGGCACCTGAAATATTTAAACCATCTTGAGCACTTAGACTCAAATGGGTTAATAAAATAAGGAAACCTACTATGTAGAAATTTTTCATAATCTTAAATTGTATTAGAAAGAAGAATGCTGTGAGTGTCTATGCAAAAATTATCTCATTTCGAGCATTATCAATCCGAAACCAACTTGAAAAGAAACTAAGGCATCAGTAGTACCTACCAATCTTAATTGAACATCTTGTTGTGCGCCTGCGTCTATGGCAGTCCAAGGCGTGGTAATTAGACCGTCTGCAGAAATAGAAAGGCCCGGTCCAAAGGTTGCACTGTTTAAATAACTCCAAGTTGTGCCATTATTGGTAGAATATTGCATTGCTATATCTAATGCATTTGTAGTAAGCGTAAGGCCAGATACATTAGCAATAACTCGAACCTCATTAACATCAGTAAAATCCATTTGAAAACGATAAGCATCTGTACCTAAAATGTCAGTTGGTACGACATCATCAATAGATAGCCAAGCAGCAGGTGAAAGACCAGATAAAATTGTTACTGCTGATGTGGTTACACGGTTATAAAGCTCAAAAGCTGTACCCTGAACGAACATCATGCTATTACCTAAATCAGTATTAAAGAGCATAAGTCCATCTGGTGGATTGACCAATGCATTCATTTCTGCAGAAGTCATTCTTGGCATTAAAAGCCCTCCAGTTGTAGACTGAATATCCAATGCTGCAGAAGGGTCTGGAGTTAACGTATTTATTCCTACAGACTGTGCATTGCTTAGATTAAGCAATAAAATAAAAAGAATAGTTACAAGGGCATTTTTTTTGGTCCAAGAAAAATTAATAAAAGATAGATTGGTAGATTTCATGTCAATTATTTTTATAAGATAAATTAATGTTTAATGTAATTAATTACATAATCTAAATGTAAGAAAATACCTCGTTTATTATTTGTCAAAAATGTATCTAATAATTGTTTAATCAATGTAAAATGTTGTCAAAACAGGAAAATGTGTGGTGTACTATGATACTATGTTTGTCTCTTTATCGATTAGACCCCATACAAAAGCAAACTACAAACAGTAACTAATACTTAATTTTTGAAAATATGTTGACTAAAAAGGAACCAAACATGAATTAAATTGAATTCTAATCAAGGTTATTAAGCATTTTATTTGTAAGAAAAAACCATATACAAAAGTAAGTTTCAGGCAAACAAAAAATGAAATACAGTATAAAAATTCAAATTATTGAAGTTCAATTTGAATATTACCCCAAATACACATTAAAATAACTACTACAACTCTATAGTGAAGACAGTAGTTTAAATAAATTTCTAATAATCAATACCAATAGACATATAGCTCTAATAGTTTTTACAATCTAGGTCAAATGAACCCTAAAAAACAAAACCCTGTAAACTAAAGTTTACAGGGTTTATCTGCGGAGAAAGAGGGATTCGAACCCCCGGAGGTGTGACCCTCAACAGTTTTCAAGACTGCCGCATTCGACCACTCTGCCATTTCTCCTGAGTGCCTCATCAGGTATTCCCTGAATGCGGGTGCAAATATATAAAGGTTTTCTTATCTAATAAAGCCTTTTCTTAATTATTTTTTATCTCTGTGATTTCACAAATTTTTCAAAGAAATGAAAAGGTTGAATTTCAGTTATTTATTACCTTGCCACGATGACAAAACCGCTTGTAAGTATCCTAATTCCTTTTAAAAATGTTGATGAATATTTTGAAGAATGCTTAAAATCCATTCAAAATCAGACCTACAATAACTGGGAGATTATTGCCGTCAACGATAATTCAAGTGATGATAGTTTAGCAATTGCCAAAACTTTTGCAGCCAATGATGCTCGATTTAAAATATTTTCAAATGAAGAATCCGGCATTATAACGGCACTTAGAAAAGCATACGCACATAGTAGTGGCAACTTTATATCAAGAATGGATGCTGATGATTACATGAGCCCAGAACGGATAGAAGTCATGGTCAATTCTCTAGTACAACAAGGAAAAGGAAGTCTTGCTTTAGGGAAGGTAAAATATTTTTCAAAAGCAGGAGTAAATGACGGTTACGATCGATATGAGAAGTGGTTGAATAAATTAACCGCTACCGGTGATAATTTTAAAGAAATATATAAAGAATGTGTAATACCCTCCCCTTGTTGGATGGTACATAAAGAAGATTTTGAAGCTAGCGATGGTTTTAATCCTAATCGTTATCCTGAAGATTATGACCTTGCTTTCCGCTTCTATAAATTAGGCTTAAAGTGCATACCCTGCACCACTACCCTACATTATTGGCGAGATTACGACAACAGAACATCGCGAACCAGCGAGCACTACGCACAGAATTATTTCTTGGATATTAAGTTGCGCTACTTCTTAAAATTGGAATACCAAACAACAGACAATCTAGTCGTATGGGGCGCTGGTAAAAAAGGAAAAACGATTGCCAAACTGCTTGTAGAGAAAAATATTCCTTTTCAATGGGTCTGTGATAATGAAAAGAAAATTGGGAAAGATATTTACGGTATCCGCCTGACCCACTACTCTAAGTTAAAAGAATCAAAAAATTCCAAAACCATTATTACCGTTGCTAACGAAGATGACCAAACTATGATCAAATCGTTTTTTAAAGAATTGGAACAAAAGCCATCTGTAGATTATTTCTTCTTTTGCTGATCATAGCCCAACAAAAATATTAGTTGATTTCTCACAAGCTTCTAATTTCAAAATAATTATCTTTGCTATAATCAAAATTAGGAATGCAATTTAAATATCCAGAACTTCTTTGGGGTCTTTTACTACTACTCATTCCTATACTAATTCACCTATTTCAATTACGCAGATTTAAGAAAACACCGTTTACTAATGTAAAGTTCTTAAAACAAGTAGTTTCTGAATCTAGAAAAAGCAGCACTTTAAAAAAATGGTTACTGTTATTTACCAGAATGGGCTTACTAGCTGCATTAGTTTTTGCATTTGCCCAACCATTTATGGCTAACGATAATGCCCTACAAGAAAAGGAAAACGTTTTTTATATAGATGATTCTTTTAGCATGAACGGGCAAATTGATAACGGTAGCCTATTTAAAAATACCATTCAAGATTTTATAACCAACATACCTTCTGATCAACGTTTTACATTATTCACCAATAAACAGGTATATAAAGATGTGGATATAAAAGATATTCAAAATGACCTTCTGAATCTCTCCGTAGGTTCAGAGCAATTAGGTATTTCTGAAATAATTCTAAAAGGAAAAACCTATTTCAGTGATAATACCACTTCACAAAAAAACTTGGTGCTTATTTCAGATTTTCAACAACGTATGGGCAATTTAACTGATGTAGATTCAACCAGCACCATCAACATACAGTATATAAAACCTGGTAATACAATCATCAGCAATACGGCTATAGATACGGTTTTTATAGCGGAGCGTAGTAATGATAACATAGAGGTAGTAGCACAATTAACTACAAATTCTGAAGAAAAGACCATACCTGTGTCTTTATTTAATGATACTAAGCTAATAGCAAAAACAGGCGCTAATTTTGATCAAAACAAAAAAGCGGATGTACGCTTTACCATAAATGCAAAAGACATTGTCTTGGGTAAGGTAACCATTATGGATACGGGGTTGGATTATGACAATCAATTCTTCTTCAACATTGACGAAAAATCGAAAATTAAGGTATTGGTAATTGGCAATACATCTGCAGATTATTTAAAGCGCATATATACCGATGAAGATTTTAGCTTCACCACTAGTACATTAGCGCAATTAAACTATAGCACTATTGAAAATCAGGATTTAGTAGTTCTAAACGAAATATCAAAATTACCAAGCTCGCTTATTACCGCGTTGAAATCTTTGAGTACCAACGGAGGTAGTTTTATATTCATACCTGCTACAAAAGGCGATATCAACTCTTACAATCAATTATCTAGTGCTTATGATGCAACTAGGTTCTCTACCAAAATAGAACAAGAAATACCCATCGCCATTATAAAAACGGCGCACCCGTTATTTGAGAATGTATTCGATAAGAAAGTAACGGATTTTCAATTCCCTAGTGTTCAAGAACGCTATAGAATTAGTACAAAAGCTCCGGTGGCATTGTCTTATCAAAATAACGAACCCTTTTTAGTAGGGTCTAAAAATGCATATTTCTTTACTGCAGCTTTAAGTAGTGATAATTCAAATTTCAAGAATTCGCCCTTAATTGTTCCTGCTTTTTACAATATGGGTATGAATAGTTTAAAACTTCCACCATTATATTCAAGTATTGGTAGCAAAACGGAAATAGAATTACCCCTTACTTTGCAACAAGATGATATCATTAAAATAGCTAATGATAATAATGAGTTTATTCCTCAGCAACGGGTATTACCTAAAAAGGTTCAGGTTAATTTTATAGAAAACCCCAAAGAAGCTGGTATCTATAAAATTATACATAATGATAAAACGATAAGACACATCAGCTTTAATAATGACAGAAAAGAGAGTGAATTATTATATACTGCGCTCCCAGAAAATAACAGTAATACATCAGTATCAAATTTCTTTTTAGAAAGTCAAAAAGACAATGCCATTAACGAGTTTTGGAAATGGTTTGCTATTTTAGCACTGGCTTTTGTTTTAATAGAAACAGCACTACAAAGATTCTTAAAATAACCTATTAACATACCACCCATAAACCTATGAATATACTTCTAAAATCAGTGACTATAGTAAATGGGAGTACTAAGAACCTTCATTTAAAAAAGAGGGATATTCTTATTAAAAATGGCGTTATAGATGCTATTGAGACTACTATTGAGCCTACCGGTAAAACAAAAGTTATAGCCATAAAGGATTTACATGTTTCAATTGGTTGGTTTGATAGCGGAGTTAGTTTTGGAGAGCCTGGTTATGAAGAAAGAGAAACTATAGAAAACGGATTACTAACTGCCGCAAAAAGCGGATTTACAGATGTTATTTTAAATACGAGCAGTAACCCAACACCAGATTCCGCATCAGATATTGTGTACTTAAAAAATGCGGCCAAGGATCTATTAACAAGGGTACACCCTTTAGGAAATTTGACCGTAAAAGGTGAAGGTGAAGTACTGGCGGAGCTTTACGATATGAAAAATGCCGGCGCCTTGGGCTTTTATGATTATAAACATCCAATGGCAAATGCCAACCTTTTAAAAATTGCCCTACAATACGCTCAAAATTTTGACGGAATGGTGTTTTCTTTTCCGTTGGATAAAAGCATATCCGGAAAAGGAATTGTCAACGAAGGTGTTACCAGCACAAAATTAGGCTTGAAGGGAATTCCTGCTCTGGCGGAAGAATTACAGATAGCACGAGATTTATTTGTTTTGGAATATACGGGAGGGAAATTGTTTATACCTACCATTTCTACAGTAAATTCAGTGAAACTTATAGCCGACGCCAAGAAAAAAGGATTACAGGTGTTTTGTAGTGTAGCAGCTCACAACCTTATGATTACCGATAGTGCCTTAGAAAATTTTGACACACAATTTAAAGTAATGCCACCACTGAGAACGGCAGCAGATATAAAAGCATTACAAAAAGGAGTAAAAAATGGAACTATAGATTTTGTGACATCTGATCACACTCCTTTAAATATAGAACTAAAGCATGTGGAATTTGACAATGCTGATTTTGGAACAATAGGACTAGAAAGCATATTTGGTATGCTAAATGAACTTTTTAATATTGAAGAGACCATTGCCTTGCTAACCAAAGGGCGTTCTGTTTTTGGAATGACAGAGCCACAGCTAGAAGTCGGTCAAGAAGCAAACCTTTCGCTTTTTACTACAGATGACACTTATGAATTTTCACAAGATCAGATCTTTAGCTCCAGTAAAAACTCCATCGCAATTGGCAAGCAAATGAAAGGAAAAGTAGTAGGCGCCATTGCAAATAACCAATTAGTTTTAAATAAGTAACATGGAGAAATCTCCCGAAATACCAGGCAGAACAACAGCTATAATTGCCTATTTAACCATCGTTGGGGCAATAATCGCCCTGTCTATGAATAACGAACCACAATATCGTTTTGCAAGAATACATACCCGTCAAGCATTTGGTCTACACTTAATGTTTCATGGCTTTGCTATATTTTCTAGTGTATGGTTCAACCAATATGCGCTTTATGGCTTATACCTGTGCTACATTGTACTTTGGGTATATGGCTTTATTGGTGCATTAAGTAACAAAGAGCAAATTGTGCCTATTGTAGGCCCGTATTTTCAAAAATGGTTCACTTTTATTAAATAATATAATGACAACAGCTCCCCTATCTTTAGAACATATTATTAGACCATCTAGTCTTACAGATAAAAAACCGCCAGTTTTATTTATGCTGCATGGTTACGGTAGTAATGAAGAAGACTTATTTTCTTTTGCACCAGAATTACCAGAAGAACTATGCATTATTGCTGTTCGCGCCCCTTATATTTTACAACCTTATGGTTATGCGTGGTATGCCATTAATTTTGATGATGAAAAAGGAAAATGGAGCGATGATGACCAAGCTATAGAATCGCGTGATAAAATAAAGACCTTTATAGAAGAGGCTTGTTCTACGTACGGTTTGGATGAAAACAATGTAAACCTTTTAGGCTTCAGTCAAGGTACAATTCTTAGCTATGCCGTTGCATTATCATATCCTGAAAAAGTAAAAAACATAATTGCATTAAGCGGATACATCAACGAATCCATTCTAGCAGATTCTTATAAGGAAAACAACTTTGACAGCCTAAACTTCTACAGTTCTCACGGAGATATGGACCAAGTGATACCCGTAGATTGGGCAAGAAAGGCACCAGAGCTTTTAAAAAATTTGGGTATTAAACATGTATATGAAGAATTTCCTGCAGGTCATGGTGTTGCACCTCAGAATTTCTACGCTCTTAAAAAGTGGATTTCGGATAAAATTTAATTACTTCGCGTATATAATAAGTGATCTACCAAGGTAAAGTCTACCCCAAGATCATCTTTTAGTTCATACTTGATCAATAGTTCTCCCCAGTATTTTCCATCCGAGAAATCGGTAAGAATCCATTTGTGGTTTAGAACCTTTATTTTATTGATTTTAAAATCGCTCTGCATTCCCTCGTAAGGCACTAATGGGTTATCCCCTTTTTGCGCATTGGTTTCCAATAGTTTATCAGCAACGTACCCAGAAGGGTCTTGTAAGTCTAAATGCTCAAAATAAGCTAAGGCATCATCGTTATTTTCTAATGAAAAGTACTGCATATCCAACACTTTTAAAGATGATCTTTGAACAGAGTCTTTCAAATTTTCAACCTTACTCTCTAGCCTTGTAATTGTTTCAGCATTAGCTTTGGTCATATTACCACTGCTAACAACTAGGTATAAACAGATCAGGGAAACAAATAGGAATAAATAAAGGTATATTTTGCTCTTCATAATTAAATAGTGATTGTTAAGTTATCGTAAGCCAAATGTACATTATTCGGCAAAATTTTTTCTACCTCGTCATGAAAACCAAGTAGGTGACTAATATGGGTTAGGTATGCCTTTTCTGGGTTAATTTCTTTTATGAACGCAAGGGCTTCCTCTAAATTGAAATGAGAAATATGGGGCTCTATACGCAATGCACTAACTACAAGAACCTTAGTCCCTTTTATTTTTTCTTTTTCTTCTGGCAGTACCGTTTTTACATCAGTCAAATAAGTAAAATCTCCTATTCTATAACCAAATACCTGTAACTTATTATGTAATACGTTTATAGGAGTTACATCTTGGCCACCAATTGAAAAAGGAACATTGTTTTCTATAAGATTAATATCTACAGTAGGTGCGCCTGGATATTTGTTTTCTTCTTGAAATATGTAGTCAAATCTTTTTTTCAATGATTTTACCACCCTACTATGGGCATAAACTGGAATATTACCTTGCCTAAAGAAAAAGGGGCGAATATCATCAAGCCCTGCAGTATGATCAGAATGTTCATGCGTATACAGAATACCATCTAAATGATTTACATTCTCCCTAAGCATCTGCTGACGAAAGTCCGGACCACAATCAATAACATAATTGAAATCATCCCATGAAAGTAAAACCGAAACCCGCAATCTTTTATCCTTTGGGTTATCACTTAAGCAAACCGGATGCGTACTGCCAATTATGGGAATTCCTTGAGAAGTTCCCGTACCTAAAAAAGTAACACGTAAATTGTTAATCATGTATTACAAATTTAATTCCTTTTTAATAAAATTGGTTACTGAAAATTATAAGATCGCTGTATTTAAAAGGGAATAAAAACAATAACCGAAACTTATGCCATTTTTTTGCGGCTATTGTGTATTGTAACAACCATTCTTTATAACTTTGTTAAAAGCTAAACAGGTAAAAAATGGCATCGGTATTAAAAAGAGATAGTGTTTTTGAGAATATTCCCTCTATTAAAGCAAAAACCCTACGCATAAATCTGAATCCGGATATATACGGAACTTTTGCAGAAATTGGCGCAGGACAAGAAACCGCACGTCATTTCTTTAGGTCAGGTGGTGCTTCCGGTACCATTGCAAAAGCAATGAGTGCTTACGACAAAGATTTTAGTGATGCTATTTACGGTATTGAGTCTGATGGACGCTATGTAACACAGGCAAGATTAAAAACCATGCTGCATTATGAAATGCAATTGATGGAAGAGCGTATTAGTCGTGATAACCATCCAGAAAGGTTATTCTTTTCATATGCAAATACAGTAGCTACAATTGATTTTTCTAAAAGATATAAAGGTCATGGTTGGATCGGTATTCGTTACCAACTAGACCCAAATCAAAAAGAATATGACGAGATAATTCTTCATATTCGTTTTAAGCAAAACGAAGCAAGACTACAACAAGAAACATTGGGTATTCTTGGGGTAAACTTAATTTATGGTGCTTTTTACAAGTATCATAAGCCTAAGAAAATGTTGAAATATTTATATGACCATATAGATAAAGATACTTTAGAGATTGACATGATCAACTTCTCTGGACCAAACTTTAAAGAGGTTGATAACCGTTTAATGAGTTTACAGCTTATTAAGAATGACATGACAGATGCTGTTATGTTCGGTCCTGACGGCAACAACCTATTACCTGCAGCTGTACTTTACAAAAAGAACATATTAGCATTACGTGGTAGTTTTAGACCCGTTACCAAGGTGAATTTAGATATGTTTGAGAAGTCTTATGACATTTTCATTCGTGATAAGGGTGTTGATCAAAATAATACCATCGTTATTTTTGAAATAACACTATCTAACCTTAAAGCATCCGGTGAAATTGATGAGCAAGATTTCATGGACAGAGCAGAATTACTTTGTTCTCTTGGTCATTCTGTAATGATTTCAAAATTCCAAGAATATTACAAATTGGTAGAGTACTTTAATAACTATACCAAAAATAGAATTGGCTTAACCATGGGGGTAAACAACCTGGTAGACATATTCGATGAAAAATACTACCGTCATTTAAGTGGTGGCATTTTAGAGGCATTTGGTAAATTATTCTTTAAAGATTTACAGGTGTATCTATACCCAATGAAGAATGCTGATACCGGTCAAATCATGACCAGTAATAACGTAAAAGTGCACCCACGTATGAAAGAATTATATAAATTCTTTAAGTACAACGGTAAGGTAATGGACATCATAGATTACGAACCAGAGGTAATGCATATTTTCTCTAGGGATGTTCTTAAAAAATTAATGAACAACGACGAAGGTTGGGAACAAATGCTACCAGAAGGAATTGCTGAAATCATTAAGCAAAAACAATTGTTCACGAGAAAAACAGAAGATCAAGAAACAGAATAAACATTTGATTTTCAATATATAAGAAACGAAAAACGCCCATTTGAAATGGGCGTTTTTTTACATAATCAACTAAATATCAATCTAATAGCTGCGCTGCATGATCTTTAGTTTTTACTTTATCAATTACTTTTGTAACTACACCTTCACCATCTACCACGAAGGTTTTTCTATGGATACCATCATACTCACGACCCATAAATTTCTTTAAGCCCCAGACACCAAATGCATTGATAACGGTATGATCCTCATCTGCCAATAGCGGAAAAGGAAACTCATATTTCTCTTTAAATTTAGCTTGTCTTTTTTCAGAATCTGCACTTACCCCTAAAAGTTCATAGCCTTCAGATTGTAATTCTTTATAATTATCCCTTAAATTACATGCTTCAGCCGTGCAACCAGGAGTGCTTGCTTTTGGGTAGAAAAAAACAATTAGTTTTTTACCTGAATAGTCCTCTAATTTAATAGTATTTCCATCTTGATCTTTAGCAGAAAACGATGGCACTTTATCACCAACTTTTAACGTATTCATAAATGAAGTTTTATAAATTTGTGTTTAAATATTCGCAATCAAAATTAAACAATTAATGACGAAAGCCGAAAAAATAGCATTTACAATTTCTACTCTTAAGGAGCTATATCCAGAAATTCCAGTGCCATTGGATCATAAAGATCCGTATACTTTATTAATTGCCGTATTAATGTCTGCACAGAGTACAGATGTTAGGGTAAATAAAATTACTCCTCTTCTATTTGCAAAGGCAGACAACCCTTATGACATGATTAAATTAAGTGTTGATGAAATCAGGGAAATTATAAAACCGGTAGGCCTTTCACCAATGAAAGCCAAAGGAATTCATGGTTTATCACATATTTTAATTGATAAACATAATGGTGAAGTACCACAAGAGTTAGCATATTTAGAAGAATTACCAGCTGTAGGTCATAAAACGGCAAGTGTTGTTATTTCACAAGCTTTTGGTATACCGGCTTTTCCTGTAGATACTCATATTCATAGATTATTATATAGATGGGGATTTACCAATGGCAAAAATGTAGTACAGACCGAAAAAGATGCTAAGCGATTATTTCCAAGAGAAATATGGAATGATCTTCATTTGCAAATTATATGGTATGGTAGAGAATATTCACCTGCAAGAGGCTGGGATTTGGAAAAAGATATAATTACGAAAACAATTGGGAGAAAAACAGTACTTAAAGACTATTATAAAAAGAAAAAAACCCGCTAAAAGCGGGTTATATTAATTAATTCAAAAATATTTCGAATTCTAAATCTTTGTGCTCAAATTCATAGAGAGCTTGTGAATAGCTCAATAAGAAGTTGATTGTCTTCGGACAAACTTTGTTAAATCCGGTCTGTTCTTGGTAATCTGAGTAAATTTTTTCCATACTTCCTACGTTGTTACAATAAAATAACGCAGCAAATTTGGAAATATTGTTTATTCTATTTTCTACTCCAAATTAATTCGTAAGAACTATGTTGTTTTTTTCAATGATTTTTCTAAGATTAATTAAAGCATAACGCATTCTACCCAGGGCAGTATTAATGCTAACACCAGTGTTTTCAGAGATTTCTTTGAAACTCATATCTTTATAGATACGCATTAAAAGAACTTCTTTTTGATCATCTGGCAACTCTTCAACCAATTGTCTTAAATCAGTATCTATTTGATTTTTTATTAATTGTTTTTCGGCATTTAACTTATCATCACCAATTACAGAGAAGATATTAAAGTCATCGCTACCTTCAAACATTGGCATTCTTTTGTTTCTTCTAAAGTGATCGATAATCAAGTTATGAGAAATTCTCATTACCCATGGTAAAAATTTACCCTCTTCACTATACTTACCTCTTTTTAAAGTTTTAATAACCTTAATAAAGGTATCTTGAAAAATGTCTTCTGTGATATCCCTATCTAAAACCTTAGAATAGATAAAACTAGTAATACGTTGATTGTGTCTGTTAATTAAAACTTCCAAGGCAGCTTCGTTACCGTTGATGTAATCTTTAACTAATTCTGAGTCTTCAATTTGTAGTTTCATACGAGTTACTTTCTTTAATTGGTTAAGATTGGGTTAATCTTTTTAGTTAATTGGTTTGTTTTTTATTTCTGATATAAAACTAGAGAAAAGGGGGGCTGTAGGAAAAAGTATGTTGTCAAACCGCGTTTTTTTGATGTGAAACATCGAAAAAGTATATTTCTACACAATAAATACAAATTCAGATAGTTCGACGGGGAAATGTAGGAAAGATAAAAATGATGTAAAACCCCTTTATTATTAGCCCTGCATTAATATACCTATATATAAGGTAAGACAGAAAAGCTTGTTCTCCTACAACGAATATGGCGCTCACTAGCAATAAATGATAATACTAAACCCATTTAAAACAAAAAAAACCCTTGGACAATGCCCAAGGGTTTATATATGATTGTAGGAATATTCTAGTTCAAATTACTCTCAAACTGCAATCCATCTACTTCTGTAATGTTTAAAGACTTAGAATAAGAAAGCAAAAACTGAATTGTTTCTGGTTTAGCTTTAACTAATTTGTTCTTATTCTGATCTTTCGTGTATATTTTTTCCATGCTAGGTGTTGTTTAGGTTCATCTAAAGAACGACACATTGATGAAGATAGTAGATCCACTCGACCTGTAACCAATTAATTCGTTAAAACTATATTATTGGCCTCTACCAACTTTCTAAGGTTAATTAAAGCGTAGCGCATTCTACCTAAAGCCGTATTAATACTAACACCTGTATTATCAGAAATTTCTTTGAAACTCATATCCTTATATATACGCATCTCTAATACTTCTTGCTGGTCCTCAGGCAACTCCTTTATCATGCGAAGTAAATCAGAATCTATCTGTTCTTTGATCAATTGCTTTTCGGCATTCAATTTATCGTCTCCTAGCAATGAAAATATATTATAGCTTTCCTTACTATTATACATTGGCATTCTATTGTGCTTTCTAAAATGATCGATAACAAGATTATGCGCAATACGCATTACCCAAGGTAAAAATTTACCTTCTTCATTATATGCACCTCTTTTGAGGGTACGTATAACTTTCATGAATGTGTCTTGAAAAATATCTTCGGTTAGCTCGCGATCACCTACTTTAGAATAGATAAAACCTGTAAGGCGAGAATTGTGACGGTTAATTAAAGCTTCTATAGCTCTTTCGTCACCTTGTATATATTGTTTTACTAATTGGGAATCTTCAACTTGTACTACCATAACGTTACTTGTAGGGTTAAAATGCAGCCCCAAATTCTTAATGAATAAGGGTCTAATGGTTAAATTCTAACTTTAAAAAGTAATGTTGCGTTATAGGCTAATTGAATTTTTATGAGATCCAAAGATATAAAAAAATAAATACTCTTATAAAAATGTGAAAATTTCTTCTGCAATTTTTAGATAAACGGCATTTTTTAGTTCAGAAAAAAGGCAAAGCGTATCTTTGTAATCTTAGATATTTGTATGCCTACACTCGCCGAAGTAAATCCGAAAGAAAACATTATTATTAAGGGAGCAAAACTGCACAACCTTAAGGATATTGATGTCGTAATACCTAGAAATAAACTTGTTGTAATAACGGGATTATCTGGTTCTGGTAAATCTAGTTTAGCTTTTGACACCCTATATGCCGAAGGTCAAAGACGCTATGTAGAAAGTCTTTCTTCTTATGCCAGGCAGTTTTTAGGTAAGCTAGACAAGCCAAAAGTAGATTATATAAAAGGTATAGCCCCAGCAATTGCCATTGAGCAAAAGGTGAACTCTACCAACCCAAGATCTACAGTAGGTACCACTACTGAGATATATGATTATATAAAACTATTGTATGCACGTATAGGTAAGACCTTCTCTCCTATTTCTGGTCATGAAGTAAAAAAACATACTGTTACAGATGTCGTAAACCATGTAAAGAAGTATGAAGAGGGAACAAAACTTTTGCTTTTAGCACCTATTACCATTCGTGAAGATAGAGATGCACTAAAATCCTTGGAATTATTCTCTAAACAAGGTTATGCGCGTATAAAGTATAATGATAAGGTACTACGTATAGACCAAGCTCCTGAGGATATTGGTAAAAAGTTTGATTTGGTAATCGATAGAATCATTACCAAAGATGATGAAGACTTTCATAACAGATTGGCAAATGCCATAGATACAGCTTTCTTTGAAGGTAAGGGCGAATGTTTGATCGAAGAATTGGCAGATGGAAAACAAACACCCTTTAGCAATAAGTTTGAATTGGACGACATGACGTTTTTAGAACCTAACGTTCATCTTTTCAGTTTCAATAATCCGTATGGTGCATGTCCTAAATGTGAAGGCTATGGAGATGTCATTGGTATAGATGAAGATTTAGTAGTTCCAAATACGGCTTTATCGGTCTATGAAAATGCAATTTTTCCATGGCGAGGGGAAAGCATGAGTTTTTACCGTGATCAATTGGTAAATTCTGCTTACAAATATGACTTTCCTATTCACAAACCTTGGTTTGAGCTTACCGAGGCTCAAAGACAATTAGTTTGGGATGGCAATTCCCATTTTATAGGTCTGCATAAGTTCTTTGGAATGTTAGAAGAGAAAAGCTATAAAATACAGAACAGGGTAATGCTTTCCAGATATAGAGGCAAAACCAAATGTAATGTCTGTAACGGAAAACGATTACGAAAAGAAACCGATTATGTAAAAGTTGGCGGCGCTTCAATTTCTTCATTAGTAGGTTTATCAATTGAAAAACTAATTGTATTCTTTAATGAGCTACAACTAAATGAAAGTGATGCTACCATTGCGAAGCGACTTTTAGTAGAAATAAACACAAGATTAGGATTTTTAGATAAAGTAGGATTGAACTACTTGACCATAAATAGAAAATCTAACACCTTATCAGGTGGGGAAAGTCAGCGTATAAATTTAGCCACATCATTAGGTAGTAGCTTGGTGGGCTCTATGTACATATTAGATGAACCTAGTATTGGCTTACACCCAAGAGATACAGAAAATCTTATTGACGTATTAATATCATTACGAAACTTAGGTAACACGGTAATTGTTGTTGAGCATGATGAAGATATTATGAAAGCGGCAGATATGGTTATAGATATAGGTCCTGAAGCTGGTACTCACGGTGGTGAGGTTGTTGCACAAGGAACCTTAAAAGAAATACTCAAATCAAAATCGCTTACCGCACAGTATCTAAATGGTAAGATGGAGATTAAAGTACCAAAAGAAAGAAGAACATCTAAAAATCATATTACCATAAAAGGTGTTAGAGAACATAACCTTAAAAATATCAATGTCACTTTTCCATTAGATATGTTGACCGTGGTTACAGGAGTATCCGGTAGTGGTAAAAGCACTTTGGTAAAAAAGTTGTTGTATCCTATTATATTAAAAGAAACAGGTGGCTATGGAGAAAAAGCTGGCCAGCACACATCGGTAGAGGGTAAATTTAACCATATTAAGCATGTGGAGTTTGTTGATCAAAACCCTATTGGCAGATCTTCACGTTCCAACCCGGTTACCTATATTAAGGCATATGATGATATTAGACATCTATATGCCAATCAGAAACTGAGTAAAATAAGAAATTACCAAGCAAAACATTTTTCGTTCAATGTTGATGGTGGTCGTTGTGAAAAATGTAAAGGTGAAGGCGAGATTACTGTAGAAATGCAGTTTATGGCAGATGTTCACTTGGAATGTGAAACTTGTGGCGGTAAAAGATTTAAGAAAGAAGTTCTAGAAGTAACCTTCAACAATGCCAACATAGATGATGTTCTTAATATGACTATTGATGATGCCATTCAGTTTTTTGAAACTGGGGAGCAAGCTAGAATTGTCACCAAACTAAAACCATTGCAAGATGTAGGCTTAGGCTATGTAACTTTGGGGCAATCTTCCTCTACCCTATCCGGCGGTGAAGCACAACGTATTAAATTGGCATCTTTCTTAATTAAAGGAAGCACAAAAGATAAAGCACTGTTCATTTTTGATGAACCTACAACCGGATTACACTTTCATGATATTCAAAAATTATTGAAGTCTTTTAATGCTCTTATTAAAAAAGGACATTCAATTGTAGTAATCGAACATAATATAGATTTAATAAAATGTGCCGATTACATTATTGACCTTGGACCAGGTGGTGGAGAAAATGGGGGGCAATTATTAGCAGAAGGTACTCCAGAAGAGGTTGTAAAAAGCAAAAAATCGTATACTGCGAGCTACTTAAAAGAGAAATTAACTTAATTTCCAATCCTTTAAAGGATTAATAAATCATAACTAAACCATTGATTATCAATATTATAATCGATGGTTTCTTTTTTTGGCACGCTGTTTGTATACTACTAAGGGAATGTGAATAATTACATTTAGAACAACTGCCTAAGGGGCAGATTTAAAACCTTATATTATGAAGAACTTAGTACTACTTTTTACAGCGATGATTTTGAGCACCACAGGTGTTTTCGCTACAGGTATTTACGAAGATAAGGTTGCAACCAGCAATTCTTATAGATACGACAACTCATTTATTTTTATAGAAAACGGAATTACATTTTCTGTTTACCCAGATGGTGAATTTGATTTCTATATCGAGAACCAGGTTTCAGGAAGAAAAAACGGAGTAACATTTAACTCTGGTTATGATTATAGTCCGTTTGCACAATATGATGATTATGGTGCAGTAATTCAAGTTGAAAATGTACCTATCTATTATGACTATTACGGTCGTGTAAGTCAGATTGGTGATGTAGATATCAACTATAGAAACAATAGAGTTCGTAGCGTTGGTAATATGAATGTATATTATAACAACCGTGGTTTTTATGATTACCATACTGGTTACATCAACATATACAACAGAAGTTATGTATACCGTCCATTTCACAGATGGTTTGTAAGACCTGCAGTAGGATTTAGCTTTGTATATAATAGCCCTTACAGAAGATATTATACCCCTGTAAGATACTCATATTATAGTCCTTATAGAAACAATTTTAGAAAGGCTTATGTACATGTAGGTAAACAATACAGATACAACAAGGTTAGAAATAACAGAGCTACCGTATACAGAAATGATAAGAGAGTTGCGGTAAGAAACAACAACTATAGAAGTAATAGAACCGTTGCCAAAAGAGATAACGGTTTAAGAACGAACAGAACGTTGGCATCTAATAATACATCTAGAGCTAATAGAAGTTCAACTGTAAATAGGTCAACTACCGTAAGGCGTAGCAATACTAATAGTGGTAGAACAACACAAAATAGAACAGTTACAAGAAGTACTAATAACGGTACGGTTAAAAGAAGTAATAGCTCTGCTGTGCGTACGTCGCCAAACAGAACGGTTACTAAAAGAGAAGTAAGCCGTACACCAAGAAGTACCACTGTAAAAAGAACTACTACTACGTATAAAAAACCGGTAAGCAGAAGTGCAAACACTAGAACTGCAACAAATACCAGAACGCAACGTAGTACTGTATCTAGAAAAGCGACTAGTAGTCCGTCTAGAAGTACGGTAAGCAGAAGTTCTAGTTCAAGATCTGTAAGTAAAGCTCCTGCTAGAAGCTCAAGTTCAAGAACAAGTTCAGCGACTAGAAGTAGCAGAAGAAATTAAAATAAGTTTTTAGGTTGGTTAGTTGTTAAGCGCCGTAGTGATTTAATCACTGCGGCGCTTTTTCTTTT
The DNA here is from genome assembly GCF_000744105.1 of Maribacter forsetii DSM 18668. NCBI lineage: Bacteria > Pseudomonadati > Bacteroidota > Flavobacteriia > Flavobacteriales > Flavobacteriaceae > Maribacter > Maribacter forsetii. Next base: position 1,914,229 of record NZ_JQLH01000001.1, on the reverse strand, counting down.
ATAGCTTATTACTTTCTGTAAATAGTTTTATGAACTTTTTAGGAAATTCAGTTTTAATATGGATTTCTTCATCTGTCATAGGATGCTGAAAACAAAGTGACCTTGCGTGCAAATATAACCCCTTACCTTTCAACTGCAGTCCATCTAAAAAGTAAGTAGCATCACCTAAAATCGGATTCCCTATAGCAAATAGATGTTTGCGCAATTGATGCCTTCTACCTGTATGCGGACTTAACCTTACTAAATTCAAATATGAGAAGCGTTTAGAAACAACGGTTTCTATAACTTCAAAAGAAGACTTGGCAGGCTTATCATCTATTTCATAATCAATAGTTCCGTTATTTTTCATTTTGCCAATAGTAACCGCAAAATATTCCTTTTTAATATTCTTATTTTCAAATAACTGATTCAGTTTAGTAATCACACTATTTGTCTTTCCTACTAAAAGTAAACCCGTTGTGGCATAATCTAAACGGTGAACCGGTTGAGGGCTAACAGCGTCATCGGCAGGACTCTTTTGTAAATTTTGAGGAAGTGCATTGGCTACGGTCTTAAATCCGTTACCGCTTACCAATATTCCAGCAGGTTTATTGATAATTGCCAAATACTCATCTTCAAAAACCACATCAAGTTTTAACACGAGTCTTGTCTTCACTTTGTTTTCTGATGGATGCTTATAAATTATTATCTCTCCGCCAATTATCATAGTCGCAGTAGATGCAACAACACCATCAACCAATACCAATTCTTTTTTAATAGCCTTCTTTAAAGCAGATTTCGTTGATATACGCTGAAATACCCCTGCTCCATACTCCTGTAATCTTAAAGGAGATATTCCTTCAGGCACAATATGTGTTTCTTTTATTTGCATCATAATTATTCAAAGTTAATTAGTATTTAGCTCATATCTAAACAATTCATTTTCGGACTACTAAAAAATTGAAGTGAGTTAATAAGGCAAATCATATTGGCTTAATTTTCAAGCGGCAATCAATCTACCTACAAAGAAACCTCATGAAGAAAATCAATCATAAAATTCTTAGACAGCTAATTATTCTAGCCTTAATTATTTTTTTAGGCGGGTTAATTATCAAGTATATGCTTCCTTACATATCTGGAGTTCTTGGTGCACTTACCCTTTATGTGGTACTTAGAAAATGGATGTTGAAATTAATCAACAAAGGCTTTAAAAGATCATGGGCATCAATGTTACTGATTTTGGGAGCATTCATTGGTATTTTTATACCAATTACAGGAGCAGGTTTTATGCTAAGTTCACAATTGGGAGATTTCGCGAACAAATCTGAACAAGTCACCAAAGCCTTTAAAGATCAAGTATCTAAGATAGAAAAGTATATAGGTTACGATATTTCATCGACAATTGACCCTCAACAGGCATCTGGTTGGTTCACAGACAATATGCAAGGTTTTGCCAATAGCACTTTTAATATTTTTATCTCTCTAGGTATTTTACTATTCCTATTATATTATATGCTGAAAAGCCCGAAAGAACTAAAAGAATCTCTATTAGAATATATTCCATTAAGCAATAAAAATTTAGTAACATTAGGTAAAGAAATAGATAGTGTAGTACGTTCTAATGCTATTGCCATACCTCTAGTTGCTATAGCACAAGGAATTATAGCATTGATAGGATTCTATATTTTTGGAGTAGAGAATCCGCTTTTCTGGTTTGTAATTGTAACAATTGGCTCTATGATTCCTTTCATCGGAACATTTATAGGCATCTTTCCGGTATTTGTATTAAGTCTTGCTAGTGGAGCGGACTTTCAAGCTTGGGGCGTACTAATATATGGCGTTACCGTGGTAGGAATGACCGATAACTTTATTAGGCTTTTTGTTCTTAAAAAATTAGATAGCACACACCCGTTAATTACATTAATAGGCGTTTTAATAGGTATTCCCCTTTTTGGTTTTGTTGGACTGATTTTTGGTCCGTTGATAATCAACCTATTTTTAATAATCGTAAAAATATATAAACAGCAATACGGTATTCAAAAACCGAATAGGCAACGTGCACAACAAATGTAATTATCGGCGCAAGTATTTACTTAGAAAACCATAAACATCTTCAGATATTTTAAAACGATAAAGAACACCTACGTAGAATACCATCATTAAAATACTTTTAAGAACAATATTAAGTAGCGGATGAAAATCAAAGTCAAAAGCAGAAAAAATAGCCGCTACAACAACCAATAACGCAAACACCTTTAAAGTCTCATTTGTAAATGGCAACATTTTAAATTTAGATTTCACATATCCTAATTTTAAAGTATTGTATATAAAAAAGGCGCTAAAACTAGCAATGGCAGCACCATTTATTCCATACTTGGGAATTAGCCAAAGATTAAATAAAATGGCAAGAAGAGCCAACAAAACTCCGAAAAATAAAATAGACCGATAGTAATCAGAATTGAATAGAATCGAATTATTGTTTCCCAGCAAAGCATCATACACCTTCACCAATCCAACCCAAAAGACGATCATGTATCCACCGGAATACTTTTCTGGCAGCAACTCATAAAGTTCATTCAAATTTAGTAGGATGAGAAGAAAAAGAATACCAGAAACAATGAATAAGGTCAATGAGCTTTTTTGATATAATTGTGCAAGCGCAGGCTTATCGTTATCGTTTAAATAAGTTGCCGTCAACGGGTATGTTATTTGATGCATTGCCCTAGATGGTACCGCAATGGTTGATGCAATAAACCCAGCTACAGCATAGAAAGCTACATTTTCAAGCTCAAGAAAGTTATTCAGCATCACCTTATCAACCTCCATAAGAACAATAGCAGTAGATCCACCCAAAATAATAAGAGCGCTATACTTAACTATGGTCTTCCAATTTTCAGGAAGTGTAAAATTCAATTTAGGTTTACGCACTGTGTATGCATAGAATTTCATGATTACAGCACGTACAAGATAGAAACCTACTAAAGCATTAATAAAAAAATCAATATCTATGATTTTGAAATATAAAAGAAGAAGCAAGATAGTCTGACCTATTCTACAAAAGATCTCTTTCATAAAATTGCCGAACATAGATTTCATTCTAATTCTTGCCCAGGCATAAAAAACTTCAAAATACGCCATTGCCATACCCACTAAAAAAATATGCCAAACATAATCCCTAACCACATCATTCTGTCTAGAAAGCAGTTTTCCAATGGTGTCATTAGCTAAATAGCTTAGTAACGCAACAGGCACAATTAATACTAAGGGAAGTAAAAGCATTAAAGTAAGAAATGAATTCTGAGTTTGATTATTCTTAAAACTGGAGTAAAATTTCACCAAACTATTGGGTACACCAAATGCCAAAATAGGCATAAGCACAGCAGATACAGATAAGATGACCTGTATTAAACCATAATGACCTGGCTGCATAAAATTGGTGTACAAAAACAATGTATTGACCGCCCCAATTGCAAAACCAAAATAGGTTACAATTGTATTATTCAACGACTGTTTTAGTACGATACCCATTAAATATATTCGACCAATTTTCGGGTGAGTTCCCTTCTACTGTATTGCTTTATACTACCAGAGGTTATTTGCAATTCTCCTTTTTGAAATTGCTGAAACCAACTTAAAAGTACGTTTTTCAACTCAATATCATCAGAATAGTCAAACATCTGTCCGGTGTTCGTATCCTTAATAATACCAGCAACTTCCCAATTTTTGGGACCTATACCCAATATAGGTCTTTTTGCCGCCATATATTCAAACAACTTACCAGGTATAATACCAATGGTATCTACCGAGTCTATTTCTACCAATAACAATACTTGAGATGATTTTTGATATTCTAATGCCTCATGATGCGTAACATAGCCAACAATCTCAATATACTCTTGCAAACCGGCTTCAGTTATTGATGCAAGTATTTCTTCGCTTACAACACCAATAAAACGCAATTGTAGTGCCTTCTTAAAATCCTCGTTTTCCTTTACCAAAATTGATAAGACCCTCCACAGGTTCATTGGATTTCTTCCACTTAATAAGGAACCAATATGTGCAATAGTAAACTTTGAATCCAATTTATAAGAAGAAGCTATTTCACCATCATATCCGTTAGTTATGACCTCTATTGGCTGATTAGTAATCTGTTGAAATTCTAACTTTGTTGTATTACTCGTAACTATAATTTTATCGGCAGTATTCAAAACATCAGACTCTAGTTGTTTGTGCTTTTTTTCTGCTGATGAAGATAGTTTCAGTTTTTTATGATAACCGATAGTAGTCCAGGGATCACGGAAATCTGCAATCCAATTTAAAGGCTGAGACTGCTTTAAGTAATAACCAATAAGGTGAACACTATGCGGAGGACCGGTAGTAATAATAGTTTCTATTCCTTCTTTTACCAAAACATCTTTTAAAAAATCAAAAGAGGGTTTTACCCAAAATTTTCTTGCATCAGGTATAAATAGATTACCCCTAACCCACAATAGAACTTTCTCTAAAAAAGATTGATTTTTGGTTTGAATAATTCCAGAACTTATACGTTTTATTTTCTTACTAGAAAATACAGAGGCTATACGGTAAGGTTCCTTTATGGAATGCTTATAAATTTTTAAATCATCTGGAATATCTTGAGAAAAAGAGTCATCTAAAAGCGGATAATGTGGATTCTCAGGAATATACAGAACCGGTTCAACATCAAAGTCTCTTAGATACTTTACAAACTTTAACCAACGCTGAACTCCAGGTCCGCCAGCGGGTGGCCAATAGTAGGTAATGACCAGAACCTTTCTCATTATGCTTCCTCTTCTTTCTTAGACCTCCAAAAAGAAAAACCGAATCCTCCAATAATTACAAGACCCAATAAAATAGTGCTGGCTAGAGTGATTTTACTTCCCGTAGCCACTACTTCTGGTTCGAATTTAAATTCAATTTTATGTTCACCTGAAGGAATTTTCAAAGCTCTTAATACATAATCAACTTTAAAGTAATCACTTTCTTTTCCGTCTATATAAGCATTCCATCCATTCTCATAATACATTTCTGAAAAAACAGCGACACCTTCATTACTATTTTTAGACGTATACGTTAAATGATTAGGCTCATAATCAATTAAAGAAATTGAAGCCGTAGAATCTACTTGATATGTCAATGGATAAATATCAGAAAACTTAGAAGAATTAACAACGGCTACATTCTTAGTATCCAAACTATCTAAAGCCATTATTTCAGCATCAGCATTGGCAACAGGTTCTAGTTGAGAAATAAACCAAGCATTACCATTTGCATTGGGGTTTTCAATAGGAAAAACATTACCCTCCTGATCTTGTCTTATAACATATTTAATATTCATCATATTCAAGACGGATAAGTTGCCATTGTATACATGAAAATTAAACAAGTCTTGCATACCGGCGGGTTTAGCCGCATGATAGCCTGTTATACTCTGGTGGAAGTAAGCAGTTTTAGCCGAATCAAATCCGTCTGTTTGATCAAAAACACGGAATACTCCGTCATCTTTAGCAATAATTTTATCAGCAGTAGATTCTTGGAAAGGTTCTAACATTTTTCGTTTAGACACGAAATTATCATTGTTTACATAGCGTAAGTCAACCCCTACTAAATCTACCACAACCAAAATACCAATTGCAATAATCAAGAAATTCATTTTTAATTTCCCTTTCAAATACAGCCAAATTAATAATGCCGTACCCAAAGCAAAAGCTAAAGAACGTAATAAATCACTAGTATAAACACTCTTACGATCTAGTCTAAGCATTTCTGGCAGCTCTTCTAAACCTGTCATTCTAAGGCTATCATCGTTGGCACCAACAAAATGAAAAGCACCTTTGAATATGAATAGCACTACTCCAAGACCTAAAATAATAGCTGATGCAATAGTTAGGGATTTTATTTTATCCGCTTGTGGAACTTTGTCTTTAAATAATTTTTTCAAAGCCAATATGGCTAAAACAGGAACACAAAGTTCTAATACAATCTGTATAGATGACACTGCCCTAAACTTATCATATAGAGGAAAGTAATCTATCATGAAATCGGTTAAAGCACTAAAGTTTTTACCCCAGGATAGTATCAATGACATTATTGAACCGAACAGCAACCACCATTTGTGCTTGCCTTTAACCAAAAATAATCCTAGAATAAACAAGAAGAATATAACCGCACCCAAATATGCCGGACCAGAGGTTCCAGGCTGTTCTCCCCAATACAAAGGTAAACCACTTACAAAATCCAAAGCACTTGATCTTGCCAAGCCCTTATCAATCAGATAATTATAAGATTTAGAATTCTCACCCAAGTTCTCTTGACTTGCACCACCAAAAAGACGGGGAACAAATAAGTTTAAAGATTCCGCAATACCATAACTCCAATTGGTAATATAGGCTTTACTTAATCCACCAGTGTCTGCTTTTGGTGAACCATCTGGGTTAATGGTCAATTCGCTTTTACCACGTGTACTCCAGTCAGCATATTCTTTAGTAGCCATTAACCCTGTTGCATTGGCAGCAATCCCCAAAGTCACCGCTAACAATAGGATGCCAACAGAAATGAAATAGTGTTTTAATTTTTTATCCTTTATTGCATACACCAAATACACCACACCCAAAATGAGAACTAGCAGCATAAAGTAATAGGTCATTTGATAGTGGTTGGCTGTAATTTCAAGAGCCATAGCCAAGGCTGTTAAAACAAATCCCCAGAGGTATTTCTTTCTAAAAACTAAAACAATACCAGCCAACAATACTGGCAAATAAGCCATAGCATGTGCTTTTGCATTATGCCCGGCACCTAAAATAATTATAAGATAAGTGGAAAAACCAAATGCCAAAGCACCAACAACTGCCAGTCTATAGTCTACTTTTAGGCAACAAAGAAGAATATAAAAACCTATGAAGTAAAGAAAAAGGTAATCTGCAGGTCTAGGTAAAAAACGAATTAATCGATCTAATTTTTTGATGTAATTATGCGGATAGTTTGCACCAAGTTGGTATGTTGGCATGCCACCAAATGCACTATTGGTCCAATACGGTTCTTGGTCGTTAGATTTTCGAAAATCATTCTGCTCTTTTGCCATACCCGTATACTGGGCAATGTCATGCTGGTACATAACTTTACCTTGAAGCACAGGGCTAAAATATGCCAGTGCAGCAATGATAAAAAATACAACAACAAAAAAATGGATGAAAAAGAATTTTAAGCCTTGCTTCATTTGCTAAATAAGTAGTGTTTTGGCAAAGATAACTAGTCTAGCTCTTCAAAATCAATGTATTCACCTACTTTTTCTGAATCGTTCTTTTTTCGAGATGGTTTTTTATTGACAATAACACTTTCATCTTCCTCTTGTTCAAAAGGACGTTGATTATCAAAAGCTTCCCTAAAATGAGATTCTGTTTTCTTGGCTGCGTAGTTCAATATTTTTGGCGCAAACAACTTCGCCAAAAATTTCAGCAAGTAATACACCAAAAGAATAATTAATATAGTTTTTAAAAAAGCCATTTATTCTTACTTAAGATATATCAAAAATACAATTATCACGTTGTATATAAAGAATCATACTATTAAAATAAATATAAAATCGTGTTCATGAATAGTCTTTTTGCCTACTCTAAGTCATATCAATACGTATTAACTCTATTATTTCTTCTACCGCTGGCGGGTATTTCACAGTACACAGATGTTATAAATTCTAATAGACCAGGAGTATCTGTAAGTGCTTATGCCGTCGGAAAAAACGTGGTGCAAGCAGAAATGGGACTATTTTATGAGCAAAAAGATCATACACTTTTAAATACAGAGTCTAATATTTGGGGTACCGACATATCATTACGATACGGATTACTATTTGAGAAACTAGAACTGAATTATGAGGGTACTTTCCAAAACCAAAATATCACCTATTTAAATTTTGATGTTACAGGGAAGCGAACAGATTTTACCAGAAATAGATTAGGACTAAAGTTTCTTGTTTACGATCCGTTTAAAAACCCGGAAGCAAATAAACCAAATCTTTACAGCTGGAGAGCAAACAACAAATTTCAATTCAAAAATCTTTTGCCTGCCGTTTCTATTTATGGTGGCGCAAACTTTGTATTAGGAGACAATCCTTTTTACATTGGTGAACCAACTATTTCTTACCGTGGTATGATTGCAACCCAAAGTCGTTTGACACCAAGGTTTGTTTTAATTACCAATACAGCTTATGATCGCATTACAACAGATGACCCAGAGTTAAGCTATACTATTTCGTTATCACATGCTTTTAGAAACCCGAAGTGGAGTGTTTTTGTTGAACACCAAGGTATAGATAGTGATCGTTATTCAGATTTATTAATCCGTGGTGGTATTGCACATTTACTTAAAGAAAATTTTCAATTGGATATTAACATGGGAGCCAGTTTAAAAAATACTCCTACTCGTATTTTCTTTGGGATAGGTGGTTCGTATAGAATGGATTTCCACAAAGACAAGCTTAAACCAATTGAAGACCAAGAAGCTGACCAAAATGGCGGAGCCATTGACAAGAAGGCTATGAAAAAGAAAAAGAAGGAAAAGAACGAAAAAGGAAGCGGTGCAGAAGACATTGACCTTGGTCCTTCTAAAAAACAACTTAAGAAATTAAAGAAAGCGGAAAAGAAGAAAAAGAAAGAGAGTAGCGAGATAGACTTTTAATTGACCACTACCGCCCTATTTTTCACTATTAACCACTTAATTTGTTGATTAATATCACTAATATTGGCACTTCTAAAGAAGTTCAATGATCACATTACATGAAGCTAAAACAAAGCAAGACTTAAAACGCTTTGTAACCTTTCCGTTTTCGCTATATAAAGACAATAAATATTGGGTGCCACCAATCATTAATGATGAGCTAGAAAGCTTTGACAAGGATAAAAATCCTGTTTTTAAGGATGCTGAAGCTTGGTTCTTTCTGGCTAAGGATGGAGATAAGATTGTAGGCCGTGTGGCTGCAGTAATCAATCACCTAGAAATAAATCAACAAAACGTAAAGAAAATGCGATTTGGCTGGTTCGATTTTATTGATGACCCAGCAGTTTCAAAAACACTTTTAGACAAGGTTGCCGAAATAGGAAAAGAACACAACTTAGAATATATGGAGGGTCCCGTAGGATTTTCAAATCTAGATAAAGTTGGAGTTCTAGTAGAAGGTTTTGACCATATTGGCACCATGATCACTTGGTATAACCATGCTTACTACAAAGACCATTATGAAAATTTAGGCTTTGTAAAGGAAAAGGAATACATGGAAAACAAGTTCCCTGCAAAAAATGCAGATCCCGCTTTGTTTACCAGACTAAATGATTTGGTAAAAAAACGCTACGGACTTAAAGAAGTCAATTTTACCAAAACTAAAGAAGTCATGCCTATGGCAGATGAAATGTTCGACCTCTTTAACGCAACATATGCCAACCTTTCTTCATTTGTTCCTATTACAGAAATACAGAAAGCATACTTCAAGAAAAAATACATCAGCTTTATCAATCCAGAATATATAAAGTTTGTAAAGGATAAAGATGATAAGCTAATAGCCTTTGCTATTGTTATGCCTGCTTTTTCCGAAGCTTTACAAAAGGCAAAGGGAAAGTTATTTCCCTTCGGTTTGTTCCATTTATTAAAAGCTAAGAAAAATAGTAAGGATGTTATTTTCTATTTAATAGGTATAGATCCAGAATATCAAAATAAAGGTGTTACGGCTGTAATATTCAACGAATACCATAAAACATTTAGCGAAAAAGGTATTGATATGTGTTACAGAACACCTGAATTGGAAGAAAATTTAGCTATTAAACAGATGTGGAAACACTTTGACCCTAAAGTCTATAAACGCAGAAGAACGTATAGAAAATCGCTTTAAAAAAAGACAAAAATAAAAAGCCCGAAATCAAATGATTTCGGGCTTTTCTAATATAATTCAATAAGAAATTACTCTCCCATTGCAGCTGCAACAGCAGCAGATAATCTTTTGTAAGTACCATTCTGCAAACGCTCTCTAATAGCTGAGAATGCTGCCAATGTTTCTTCAACATCTTGCAACGTATGTGTAGCAGTAGGTATTAAACGTAAAAGAATAAGTCCTTTAGGAATTACCGGATACACAACAATAGAACAGAAAATACCGTGATTTTCACGTAAATCCTTTACTAACGCCATTGCCTCAGGAATACTACCATTAAGGTATACCGGTGTTACACAACTAGTAGTTGTACCAATATCAAAACCTTTTTCTTTTAATCCGTTTTGTAATGCATTTACGTTCTCCCAAAGTTTAGCTTTAAGCTCTGGTTGCGTACGTAACATATCTAAACGTTTCAATGCTCCTTTTACATAAACCATTGGTAATGATTTAGCGAACATTTGAGAACGAAGGTTATATTTTAAATAATCTATAATTTCTTGGTCAGCAGCAACAAAAGCACCAATACTGGCCATAGACTTAGCAAAAGTTGCCAAGTAAACATCAATACCATCTTGCACGCCTTGTTCTTGACCTGCACCGGCACCAGTTTCACCTAAAGTACCAAAACCGTGTGCATCATCAACCAATAATCTAAAGTTGAATTTATCTTTTAAAGCAACAATCTCTTTTAAGATACCTTGCTCTCCACGCATACCGAATACACCTTCAGAGATAACCAAAATACCTCCACCAGTTTGCTCGGCTAATTTTGTAGCACGCTCTAAGTTCTTTTCTAAACTTTCTGGATTATTGTGAACAAACGTAAAACGTTTACCCATATGCAAACGCACACCGTCAATAATACAGGCGTGACAATCTACATCATAAACTATTATATCATCTTTAGTAACAAGGGCGTCAATTACAGACATGAAACCTTGGTACCCAAAATTTAATAAGTAAGAAGCTTCTTTTTGAACAAAAGCAGCACATTCTTGCTCTAATTGCTCATGAAACTCCGTATGACCACTCATCATTCTTGCTCCCATTGGGTATGCAGAACCATATTCAGCTGCAGCCTCACCATCAACCTGCTTTATCTCTGGAAGATTTGCTAACCCTAAATAGTCATTGATACTCCAGGTAATAACATCTTTACCTTGAAATTTCATTCTATTAGAAATAGGACCTTCCAATTTAGGGAACACAAAGTACCCCTCTGCTTGTGAAGCCCATTTACCTAAAGGGCCTTTATTCGCTAAAATTCTATCAAATAAGTCTTTCATTGTTTAATTTGGATCTGTCTGCAAAAGTAAATAATTTTGCTAAAAATTCATAAATTATTTACAACGCAAAAAAGTGGGCTATAAACCCACTTTAATAACACTATATTTTGTATTAATTATTTTATGTATTGGATCTCTTGTGTCTCTTCAACCGTTTCGGTATTTAAGAAACCTTGATCTTCCATCCACTGGTCGCTATATATTTTACTCATGTAACGAGAGCCATGATCAGGAAAGATGCAAACAACATTACTATTTTCGTCAAACGTATTTAATTCATCTAACTGCTTAATAGCCTGCATTACCGCACCACTTGTGTACCCAACAAAGATACCTTCTGTTCTAGAAATCTCTCTAGCCGTATGTGCACTTTCTGCATCGGTTACCTTAATAAACTCGTCTATAGCGCTAAAATCCGTTGCTCCAGGAATTAAATTTTTACCTAAACCTTCTATTCTATATGGGTAGATTTCGTTGGTATCCAATTTACCGGTTTCGTGATATTTTTTCAATACAGAACCAAACGCATCAACACCAATAACTTTGATATTAGGGTTTTGCTCTTTTAAAAAGCGAGCTGTACCAGAAATAGTACCACCAGTACCACTACAAGCAATAAGGTGTGTTATTTGTCCGGCAGTTTGTTCCCAAATTTCAGGACCGGTAGATTTGTAATGCGCTTCCATATTCAGTTTATTGAAATACTGATTGATGTATATGGAACCTTTAGTTTCTTTATGCAATCTTTTAGCCACTTCATAGTACGATCTAGGATCATCTGCACTTACGTGAGCCGGACAAACATATACCTTAGCACCCATAGAGCGAAGCATATCTATTTTATCTGGAGATGATTTAGAACTTACCGCTAGTATACAATCGTACCCTTTAATGATACTTGCCATTGCAATACTAAATCCTGTATTTCCTGAAGTTGTTTCTATTACTGTGCTGCCTTCGGTAAGAATACCTGCTTTCTCTGCCTGCTCAATAATATGAATCGCAATTCTGTCTTTAGAAGAGTGACCTGGATTAAATGCTTCTACCTTGGCGTAAAAATTACCAGTAAGGTTTTTTGCAATTTTGTTTAACTTAACTAGTGGTGTATTACCTACTAGTTCTAATATATTGTTGTAAGCCCTGATCTCATTTTTCATAAGGGGGATATCAATGTTTAGTTAATATATAAACGAAATTTGTTAAAATTTCTGATGCAAATTTACAGTTTTTTTTCCACTATGCGATTTTCCCTTCTAAATCTAAAAGAAATGCATATTCCTTAGCTACCTCTCGTAAAGACTCAAACCTACCCGAAGCACCGCCATGACCTGCCTCCATGTTTGTATTTAACATCAACAGATGATCATCTTTTTTTAATTCCCTTAGTTTAGCCACCCACTTTGCGGGTTCAAAGTATTGTACTTGAGAATCGTGCAATCCTGTTGTTACCAGCATATTTGGATATTCTTGGGCAACAACATTATCATAGGGAGAATATGATTTCATATAATCATAATATTCTTTTTCATTAGGATTGCCCCACTCATCATACTCACCTGTAGTCAAGGGTATGGAATCATCTAGCATAGTAGTAACAACATCTACAAAAGGTACCGCTGCAATAACGCCGTTGTAAATATCGGGTTGCAAATTAATTATCGCTCCCATTAGCAGACCACCGGCAGAACCGCCCATTGCATACAAATGCTTGGCACTGGTCATTTTCTGTTCAATCAAAAATTTAGAACAATCGATAAAATCTGTGAACGTATTCTTCTTTTTTAAAAGTTTACCAGTTTCGTACCATCTACGCCCTAAATATTCACCTCCTCTAATGTGAGCAATGGCAAAAACAAAACCGCGATCCAATAAACTCAACCTAACGGTAGAAAAATAAGGATCGATCGTAGAACCGTAAGACCCATACGCATATTGTAAAATAGGCGTATTTTCATCTAAAACAGTATCTTTTCTATAAACGATGGACATAGGTATTTTTTCACCATCTCTCGCGGTAGCCCACAAACGTTCCTCTTTATAATTTTCTTTATCGAACAGCCCTCCTAGTACCTCTTGTTCTTTTTTGATTTCCTTTGCCTTAGTTCGCATATTAAAATCGATTACCGAACTAGGTGTTGACATAGAGTTGTAAGAATACCTTAAAACCTCAGTATCAAAATCAGGATTACTACCCACATAAGCAGTATACGTTTCACTTTCAAAAGGTAAGAAATACTCTTCCATTCCATCCCAACGAATAATTCTAATTTTATTAAGTCCGTTTTCACGTTCAGAAAGCACATAATATTCTTTAAAAATATCTATATCCTCTAAAAGCACATCTTTTCTATGTGGTATAAATTCTTGCCAATGCTCAGAAGAAGTCTTGTCTTCTGAAGTTTGCATCAATTTAAAATTCTCCGCTTTATCCTTATTGGTTAAAATATAAAAGCTATTTTCATAATGAAAAATAGTGTATTCCAATCCGCGTTCTCTAGGCGAAAATATTTGAAACTCCGCATTGGGTGTATCCGTAGACAAAATTTGAAATTCAGAGGTTAAAGTACTGAACGAACCAATAACCAAGTATTTCTTAGATTTTGTGCGATATATAAATGTACTAAACGTATCATCTTCCTCATGAAAAATCAATACATCTTCAGAAGTTGGAGTACCTAATTTATGCTTGTAAATTTTATCTGAACGGAGAGTAACCGGGTCTTTACGAGTATAAAACAATGTCTTATTATCATTTGCCCAAACTCCGCCACCTGTAGTATTTTCAATTTTATCATCTAGAACAACTCCTGTTTCAAGGTCTTTGATCTGTAAGGTATATTGCCTTCTAGAAACTGTATCTACCCCAAAAGCGGCCATTTTATTGTTCGGGCTAATAGCTATACCACCAAGACTAAAATAATCATGGCCTTTAGCCATATCATTACAATTGAACATAATTTCCTCTTCAGTATCTAAATTATTCTTAAATCTAGAGTATAAAGGATATTCACCTCCAATAACATATCTAGTGCTATACCAATAATCGTTCAATTTATAAGGAACAGAAGAATCGTCTTCTTTGATCCTACCTTTCATTTCTTGAAATAAATCTTCCTGAAACACTTTGGTATGCTCGGTTAAGGCATCATAATACTCATTCTCAGCTTCTAGATAAGAAATAACATCTTTGTTTTCCTTATCATTCAACCAATAATAATTGTCTACCCGTACATCATCATGAATAACCAATTCTTTGGGAATTTTTTGCGCCTTTGGCGGATGCTTAACACTCATACAAACTTCATTATAAAATAAGACGGCAAAAATAAGACTAATTAACAGACCCCCGTTTTATTACAGTTAAAAACTAAAATGCCCCTATTTTTATTATTTTTACAACCTAAATTAAAAATGAAATTATGTTCGGAGATATGATGGGTATGATGGGAAAGCTTAAAGAGACCCAAAAAAAAGTAGAAGAAACCAAAAAAAGATTAGATACAGTTTCTTTAGAAGAAAAGTCTAATGACGGTTTAGTTTCTGTTACCATAACAGCGAATAGAGAAATTAAGAAAATAGCAATAGATGACAGTCTTTTGCAAGATAAAGAGCAACTAGAAGATTATTTAATTCTAACGTTAAATAAGGCTATAAAAAATGCAACTAACGTTAACGAAACCGAATTAGCAGCTGTTGCTAAGGACGGAATGCCCAATATTCCCGGCATGGATTCGTTATTTAAATAAGATCGGCAAGTTATTTGTAGTTAACCTTTTAAATATTAATTATGAAGTATTTAATTTTATTATTCATGATTCCGCTTTTTGCCTCAGCACAAGCTGACTTTAATAGCGTAGATGATTCTAAGTGGCTAACTAATTACGATTCCGCTATTTCTAAAGCTAAAAAGCAAAAGAAAAATGTACTGGTTTATTTTACGGGTAGTGACTGGTGTCCGCCATGTAAAATGTTGAAAACTGATTTGTTCGATACTAACGAGTTCCAACAATTATCAAATAATTATATACTTCTATATATAGATGTACCTAGAAACAGAGATTTAATATCAGAAAAGCAAATGGTTCACAATAAAGAATTGTTGACGAAACTGAACAAGAAGAAGGTGTTTCCTATGTTTAAAATTATAGATGCCAAAGGAAACGAACTAGATAAATTATCTGGCTACAGTATGAACGGTGTTATAGATTCCCACCTAAGACTTTTAGAAAAGAACAAATAAAAAACATTACTAATAGATAAAAAGGGCTTACATGATGTAAGCCCTTTTTATTTTTACATACCTCTATAAACCAGTTTTAAACTAAAGCTTTGACAAATATTTAATTGTCTTTACCATAACAACATAGATATCCTCAACGTTTACTACTTCATTATAAAGCTTAAACTCACCTACTGTATCTTAATATCTATAGTTTACATACATCATATCTAATTGCATGCCTTATAAAGTAAAACAAATCTTAGCTCCAAAGCCTTAATAACAATAGTATTCATCGTTCTGGTGATTACGAAGAATCTTTATGACCATAACCTATTGTGTATAGATTACAATAGACCGTAAAGTAAAAAGCTTAGTACATGTAGAATGGAAAATTTACCGCATAAAAAAAGGGCTTACTACATGTAAGCCCATTTTAACTAAATAACCTAATTACTAGTTATTAATTAATCTAAATTGAGTTCTTCTGTTTGCAGCATGCTCTCTTGCAGTACAAGAAACACCATCTTTACATCTGTTCAATAATTTAGTTTCACCATAACCGTTAGCAACTAAAAGACTAGAGTTAACACCTTTAGTGATTAAGTAATCAGCAACCGCCTTAGCTCTTCTTTCAGAAAGATTTTGGTTAGAAGCTGCACCACCTTGAGAATCTGTATGAGAAGCTAATTCAACTTTAACACCAGGGTTTTGAGCTAATACAGGTAATAATCTGTTGTCAATAATACTTTTTGCTTGAGAAGTTAATGTAGCGCTACCAGAATCCCAGTTAATCGGTAAAGCTTGGTACTCAACTAGTGCACACTCTACCTCTTTCCAAGTAGTTAAGCCACCTTTTTCTTTTAAAACTTCTTTTGTTAGTGTAGTCGTTTTTGCAGGAACTATTTCTTCAACAGTATAAGCATCTTTATCCAATACAGTTTTAGTAATTTCTCTGTACTCAGCAGGAATAATTTTCTCTACAACAGTTGCTGGAGAAATCAATACTGATTTAGTGTATGATCCGTTTTTAGAACCTAAAGGACTACTTGTAGTTGAAGCATCGTTTGCAAGAACTTGAGTTGAAACTGTCTCAAATTGTGCAGGATACCCTTTGTAACACCAGTATCTACAATCATCTGGATTACCAGACTCACAATCAGGAGCGGCAACACCTAACTCCCATTGAGCATAAGCTGGCTTTATTTCTAATGTTTGTGTGCTAGGAGAAAAAGAAGCAGGGATTACCTGTAAAGAATTTCCACCTCCTTTAGATACATATGTTACAGTTTCTGTTCCCCACTTAGCAGGAACAACTGTAAGCACTTTTTCTTCTTCTCTCACTAGTACACGTTCTGTTATTGTTTTGAATGTAGCAGGAATCGTTTTTAAAATCTTGTACGACGGATTTGTTGTAATGGTTGTTGTTTCATTTACATAAACATCTGGAGTTGTACAACGAACGTAACATTTACCAGGTTCTGGATTTGATGGCAGATCTTGAGCCATTGCAAAAGAAGCTGAAAATGCAACTGCTAGGAATAATACTTTTTTCATTTTGATAAGGATTTTAATAGTTAATATTTGACAATTTATGTTAATATTTTAACATTTGAATAAGAATTACCTTACTTTCTGTAATCTTTCTCTTAATCAAAAGTTAAATGGATTAACTTCTCAATAGTTAAGACACAGCATTATTTAAAAAGTCACTAAAAAGCAGAGAAAATATTATATATCTTTATTGATATGATTAAAATTGACAAAAAAGAAGATGGGTTTTATCAGTTTATCCTGAAGTCTGATAACGGTAACATTTTATTGAAGAGTGTATCGTTCAGTACTGAGAACGAAGTAGATAACACTTTAAATGACATAAAACATTTAAAGGATACTAATGGCAAATTGTTTGAACGCAGAACAAATACTGATGGTAAATTTTTAATTGAATTAAAAAATTCTAACGGAAAAATAATTGGCTCCAGCGGACTTTATTCCTCTGAAGCCGGTATGGAAAATGGCATCCTAAATATTTCTAACAGTATAGACTTAGCTATTAAATAGCTTTTAACTGCTTCAATAATTCGTAATGCATATCATCTGTATAATCTAAATGGGTAACCATTCTTAATTTACCTTGCCCCATGCCTATGATTAAAATATCCTTTTCCTTTAATTTACTTACAAACTGATCACTGGTCATAAAAGCTTCATCTATCTCAAAAATGACAATATTGGTCTCAATAGACTCTACTTTCTTAATAAATGATTTAGCAGCTAAAGCTTTCCCAATTTCCTTGGCTCTTTTATGATCTTCTGCCAAACGGTTTACATGATTATCCAAAGCATATATTGCTGCAGCCGCCAAAAAGCCCGACTGCCGCATACCACCACCAAAAATCTTTCGAATACGTAGCGCTTTATCCATATGCTCTTTAGTTCCAATCAACAAAGAACCTACCGGGCAACCCAAACCTTTGCTTAAACAAACACTAATAGTATCGAAAAGTTGACCGTATTGCAATGCAGTTTCATTCTTTTCTACCATGGCATTCCATAAACGGGCTCCGTCTAAGTGGTAACCTAACTTATGTCCATCACAGACTTTTCTGATTTTCTGTAATTCTTGAAAATCCCAACAAGTACCACCTCCTTTATTCGCAGTATTCTCTACACATACCAAAGTAGATAACGGACTATGATAAAAATCCGGAGGATTAATTGCAGCTTCTACCTGAGTAGCGGTCATTGTGCCCCTGTCACCATCTACCAACCTACAAGAGACTCCGCTATTAAAACTTACTCCCCCACCCTCATAATTAAAGATATGCGCATATTTATCACAAATCAATTGTTCACCAGGTTGGGTATGCAATTTTATAGCTGTCTGATTGGTCATGGTACCACTAGGGAAAAACAACGCAGATTCCATTCCAAAAAGTTTGGCCGCTTTTTCTTCCAAAGCATTTACCGTGGGATCCTCTTTGAATACATCGTCACCAACCGCTGCAGACATCATAGCATCTAACATGCCTGGCGTGGGCTTTGTTACCGTATCACTGATAAGATTAATTAACATAAAAACTGTAAAATTGAATTAATGAAAACAACTTGTTCCTATTGGTGATCCATCAGGAATCTTTGGTGAAGGTATCACTTTGAACAATTCTGGATGCTCACTAAATGTTTTTATTCTTTTCACCATTTCTGCACTAATTGCATTTGAACCTGAATCCTTATTAAATTGAGTACGCAACTCTTTTAATTTTTGAGATGCTATAGCATTTACCTGCGGATGCACATTCGTATGCCCTGCCAAGTTCATGACATGAAACAATACCCTAAAATTGATAATTGTCTGGGCTTCGTTCAGGTAAGCATCTTTCTTTTTCTTATTAATAGTTGATGCTATCAATTTATCTAACACCTCATCTAAACCAACATTGTCGGTATCTATAGCTTTTTGCTGAATAAGTCTTGATGCTTTCTCTGGATGCAATAAAAATTTCAATGTCATATCAGAAGCAGTTTCTACAGCCGACAATGCATCAAAAGAAACTCCTGTTTTACCATTAATAGACTCTCTTGTTCTAGGTGTTCCAAAAGATCTTGGTGGAAACAAACTAAGTTTATCTTTAGGTATTGCTATTTCTGCAGCATCCAAAGTCCTTAACACACTCTTTAATGCCTCTTGTTGCATAGACTTATCGGCAATGGCAACAACTTCTTGTCCGTCACCTTTCACTGCATAATTATATTCTAATCCACCTATAACTTTTGCCACACCTTCAGTTTGGTATCTATGAAAGAAATATAACGGAACAAAAACATCCTCTAAAACAGAATATGGCGTACCATCTTGGATATTATCTACAGAAAAATTATTGATAGCCACTTTACGCAACCTTAGCATATCATCTAACTCCTTACTAACATTTGTACCGTTATCCCATAGATGAGCTAACACATGAGCACTACCCTGCGGACGTGCATCTTGATCGGTAATGTAACGTAGTCCATCAGCTTTAGCTTTATCTAAAATCTTATTTAATTCATCTTTCTCGTTCTTTCCTTCATTGAAGCTCTGATAAGAATAGGCAACTGTTACTTTATCCCAATCTCCTATACCTACTTCGTAAGCTTTAGAAAAATCTACCTTACCATCAACTAAAGTAAATTGCGGATGAGGATAATCCATCACAGAAGCTTTACCCGTTGTACTTGCCGCATAATTATGTGCAAAACCTAAAGTATGCCCAATTTCATGAGCCGATAATTGACGAATACGAGCAATAGCCATTTCCAACATTGGCTGGTAATTATCATCTCTTTCAGCAAAAGGTTTATTCATTAATGCTTGAGCAATTAAAAAATCTTGACGTATTCTCAAGCTACCTAAACTTACATGTCCCTTCATAATTTCGCCAGTTCTTGGATCTGTAATGCTACTTCCATAACTCCAACCTCTTGTTGATCGGTGCACCCATTGTATTACATTATACCGTACATCTAATGGATCTGCATCATCTGGTAACATTTTTAATTGAAAGGCATCTTTATATCCAATTGCCTCAAAAGCCTGGTTCCACCAACGACCACCATCTAAAAGTGCGGAACGTACGGGTTCTGGCGTACCATTATCTAAATAATAAATAATTGGCTCAACCGCTTCACTAACTGCAGCAGTAGGGTCTTTTTTCTCTAAACGGTGTCTTCTTATAAATTGCTTTAAAATATTAGATTCAACAGGAGTTGCATAATCATAATAATTAAAAGGAGATGATCCTGACCTTGGATCAAAAACGCGCTTTTCATATTTATCATCTGGCAGCTCAATAAAAGAATGATGCTCTGCAACGGTAATTAAATCTGCATTTGGCGTTACGCTTTTAATATAACTTCCTTTTGCTTGTCCTTTAAAAGTCATGGTAACATCAAACTCTACATTCTTTGGAAATGCTTTGGTTCTATCTAAAGCAAATGCACTTTTAGATTTATCTAGGCTATACGAACCTTGTTCTGTTCTTTTTAGACGATTAGAAACACCGTGGGCATCTTGCATTAAAAAATCGGTAATATCAATAACATACGTACCACCCTTCTCTTCTATGATAGGAAAACCGAATAAAACTGATTTTGCAAAAGCCTGCTCAACAGATTTGCGCTCTAATTCATTATCGGTAATCGCCCTATATTTCATATTTGGCTGAACCAACAATAACTTGTTCCCAGCTTTCTTAAAAAATACTACTTGCTCATCTCCTAATTGACCTCGATCTAAACCAATGTCATTGCTACCAATCCCACTACTTAAAGAGTAGACATATAAAAACTCTTCATTTAAATTGTCAACCTCTAAAAAGATTTTATCAGTATCACCATCGTAATAAAAATCATAAAGCCCCTCGTACTTAGTAAAGTTCTTCTTTTGATCACTAAACTGTGCAGATAACATATTAACAGATAGTAATACCAGCCCAACCAGTAGTGCGTAATTCTTTCTCATTTTCAATTAGTTTTCTCTAAAAGTATAGAAAAACTTACGAATGAAAAACAAGAGCAGCCAACTAAATTATAAATACGGTAGTTGTTAAAAATGCTGTCGAATTATTACAGAATAAAGAAAAAATCTACCGATTATTACAAAAATGTCATTTGTTTATTGCTTTTTATCATGTACCTTTTAACAAAAGAATATATATGACCAACATTGAAAATCAAATTTTTTCTTCTTATCAAAGAAATCCAGATTTATATGATGAAATATATGATAAGAATGGAAAAATAAAGGAGGTATACCAAAAACTATTTAACCTTTATGGCGAACATTCTATTATTGATTATGTATCATTGAATAACAAAGCCAAGTCTTCTTTTTTCAATCAAGGAATTACTTTTCAAGTATATGGTGATAATAATGTACAAGAAAAAATTTTCCCCTTCGATTTATTCCCTCGAATAATTGACCCGGTCGACTGGGATATCATAGAACGTGGATCCATACAAAGAAGTAAAGCCTTAAACTTATTTCTTTGGGATATTTACCATGATAAAAAAATTCTTAAAGATAAAGTAGTACCTATAGAACTAATTACCTCTTCTGCCAATTACTTAGATCAAATGAATGGAGTAAATCCGCCCGGCGGAATTTACAATCACATTTCAGGTACAGACGTCATAAAACATAATGATGGTAAATATTACGTACTTGAAGACAACATTCGTTGTCCTTCAGGAGTAAGTTATGTTATATGTAACCGAACTGCATTGAAAAAAGCACTGTTTGGCGTGTTCAACCATTACCAAACCCATACCGTTACTAACTATGCCGAAAACTTATTAGAGCTATTAGAATCGGTTAAACCTAAAGGGGTTGACATACCAAATGTAGTTGTCATTACAC
Source organism: Maribacter forsetii DSM 18668 (assembly GCF_000744105.1). Classification (NCBI taxonomy): domain Bacteria; kingdom Pseudomonadati; phylum Bacteroidota; class Flavobacteriia; order Flavobacteriales; family Flavobacteriaceae; genus Maribacter; species Maribacter forsetii. The sequence continues at coordinate 1,892,402 of NZ_JQLH01000001.1, read as the reverse complement.
CAGGCATGTACAATTCTGCATTTTACGAACATTCATACTTAGCAAAAACCATGGGTGTTGAATTGGTAGAGGGTCGTGACCTATTTGTAGAAAATGATTTTGTGTACATGAAAACTATAAAGGGACCAGAAAAGGTTGATGTGATCTATAGAAGAATAGATGATCAATTTATAGACCCCTTAGAATTTAATCCAGATTCCGTACTTGGCGTACCTGGTTTGTTCGCCGCTTATAAAAAAGGCAATGTTACGTTAGCAAATGCACCAGGCACCGGAGTAGCGGATGACAAAGCCGTATACACCTACATGCCAGAGATCATAAAATATTACTTGGACGAAGAACCTATATTAAACAATGTACACACCTACCACTGTAGTAGACCAGACGAATTAAAATATGTACTAGAACATATACATGAATTGGTTATTAAACCAGTGGATGAAGCTGGTGGTTACGGTATTTCTATAGGTAACAAACTCACCAAAGCAGAAATTGAAAAAGTAAAAGCCGAAATTAAGGCTAGCCCTAGAAAATATGTTGCCCAGCCTATATTGTCTTTATCTGTTCACCCAACATATATAGATGATTCAGAGTCTTTTGAACAACGACACGTAGATTTGAGAACGTTTACTGTACTTGGCAAGGATAAAGAATTTGTTTTAAAAGGCGGATTAACACGAGTAGCATTAAAAAAAGGAAATTTAATTGTAAACTCTTCGCAAGGAGGGGGATCAAAGGATACCTGGGTATTAAAAAAATAAAGAAACTATATGTTAGCAAGAGTTGCCAATAATCTATTTTGGATGGGGCGTTATATTGAACGTTCTGAACACGTAGCAAGATATTTAAATGTAAATTATTTCTCTTCACTAGATGCACCAAATCTAAAATCTCAAGACCGCCAGTTTGTATTGCGTTCTATGTTATTTATGGTCGGTGATCCTGAAAAAGACCCTAATAAATTTCTGAAGGAAGAAGATGTATTATATAAAATAGGGCTTGATCCAAATTACAGCTCATCTATAATAAACAACATAAAATTTGCAAGAGAAAATGCCAATAGTGCTCGTGATTTAATTTCAACAGAGCTGTATGAAGCAATTAATAAATTTTACCATTTTGTAATCAACTACCCTAAAGAAGTATTTGTAAAAAACGGACTTCATGAATTTACTACTCATGTGGCTGAAATGACAGATATTCTAAGAGGGAAAATACGTGGTACGCTATTACATGATGCAACCTATGCAATCATTTCCATGGGTATAAACATAGAGCGAGCCACTCAAATTACTAGAATGATCAATGCAAAGTATAATGATGCATTATTATCTCAAGATGGTGAAAATGAAAGATTCAGAAAAAGTTTTGAATGGACAACATTATTAAAATGTGCAGAGTCTTATGATATGATGCGTAGGTTCTACAAAAAGACCCCAACAAGTATCTCTACATTAGAATTTTTAATCCTAAACCCTAACTGCCCTAGATCTGTAATGAACTCTTTAAATCAGGTTAACCAACATGTAAAAATGCTTAACCCAGAAAAGAGATACAATAAAGATTCTACTGTCTTTTTAATTGGTAGAGTAAGATCAGAATATGAGTTCAAATATATTGAAGAAATAGATGAAGACATTAAATCTTTTATAGAAGATATTCTAAAAAGTCTAGTTGACATAAGCGACAAGGTAGACGAGGAATTTTTTAACTATTAGACCATTAAAATAAGGTATATTTGCTCTTATGCCGAGAGAATTTGAGATTACCTATAATGCGGAAAATGTTTATGATGATTGGGTGTATGATGCACATTGGCAATTTTTAATAATTCCCGTTGAAAATGAAAGTCAGTACGAGGTCGAAATCGAGTTTGAAAACTCTTTATTTGCCTATACTGAAGAATCTATTAACGGCTTTGGTTTTAAAACCCTTCGCATACACCCAAAGAAGAAATTCAAAAAGATTTCTTTTGAGGCAAAGTTTAAGTTCAAAAAAAAAGAAGTTGACCCTTATAATTTCTATATAGAACCTGATATTTCTATTGCATATAATGAGTTGCAAGATTTTAATTTTAAAATAACCCATGAGCGTTTTCTAAAATTAACCTCTTTTACAATTTTAGAAAGTTTACAAGAACAGTTGTTTAAATTCAACAATTCTCTCTCTATTTTTGATAATCTTGAAGCCCTAAATCATTGGATTTATAAGTACATTAAGTTTACCACTGGCGTAACAGAAGTAGGTACCCCACTTAAAGATGTCATTGCTAAGAAAAAAGGAGTTTGTCAAGATTTTGCCCACCTATTTTGTGCATTATCCAGAACCAATGGTGTACCCACCAGATATGTTTCTGGATACCTTGATCAAGAAAGCGGTTTTGTTGGTGATTCCCAAATGCATGCTTGGGTAGAATCATTTATTCCTGGAATTGGCTGGAAAGGATTTGACCCCACAAATAATATTTTGGCAAACACCAACCATATAAAAGTATCTCACGGAAAAGACTACAATGATTGTGCACCGTTAAAAGGCATAATTCATACAGTAGGGCAAAATAAAACCTCCCACTCGGTAACTGTTCAAAGCCAACAATAAGTATTCTCAAGATATCTCTAATCATTATTTAAAAGAGTATTATTTTTACCCAAAATATAATTATATGAACGTAAGTACAGACCACTACAAAGGTCTTATAGATCGCCTTGGTGCGTTAAGGAGGTATCTTTGACATTGATGCCAAATTAATTGAAATAGAAAACGAGCAAGAAAAAACCTTGGCACCTGATTTTTGGGATAATCCTCAAGAAGCGCAGGCACATATGAAGTTTATCCAGTCTAAAAAACAATGGGTAGATGATTATAATGCAGCAGAAGTTCTAATTGCTGATCTAGAAGTGCTCATTGAATTCCAGCAAGAAGGAGAAGTTACCGAAGCTGAAGTTGAAAGCCAATACGAAAAGGCTTTGAATACTTTAGAGAAGATGGAATTTAAGAACATGCTTTCTGAAGAAGGTGATGAATTACCGGCTGTACTTCAAATTACTGCAGGAGCTGGTGGTACCGAAAGCTGCGATTGGGCGGCAATGCTTATGCGTATGTATATGATGTGGGCAGAAAAAAACGGTTATAAAATCAAAGAGCTCAACTATCAAGAAGGTGATGTAGCCGGAATAAAAACCGTTACATTAGAAATTGATGGAGAGTATGCCTTTGGTTGGTTAAAAGGTGAAAACGGTGTACATAGATTGGTACGTATTTCTCCGTTTGATAGTAATGCCAAGAGACATACGTCATTTGCATCTGTATATGTGTATCCTTTAGTGGATGATAGCATAGAGGTAGATGTCAATCCGGCTGATATAACAATTACCACAGCAAGGTCTAGTGGTGCTGGTGGACAAAATGTAAACAAGGTAGAAACCAAAGTTCAATTGACCCACCACCCTACCGGAATTCAAATTTCATGTTCAGACAGTAGAAGTCAACATGACAATAGAGCCACGGCTATGAAAATGCTAAAGTCTCAATTGTACGAGATAGAGCTACGTAAAAAGATGGAGGCACGTCAAGAAATTGAATCCTCTAAGATGAAGATTGAATGGGGTTCTCAAATCAGAAATTATGTTATGCATCCTTACAAATTGGTAAAAGATGTAAGAACAGGTCAAGAAACAGGAAACGTTGACAATGTAATGGATGGGGACATAGACCAATTTCTTAAAGCCTATCTAATGATGATGGGACAAAAGGATGAAGAATAAAATAGATATCCCTACTTGTTTTTAAATCAAGTAGGGATATCAACATTTAAAGTGAATACAAATTATGATTAAAATATATCACAATTCTAGATGTAGTAAATCTAGAGAAGGGCTTAAAGTACTTGAAAATTCTGGCAAGAAATTTGAAGTAGTAAAGTATTTAGAAGACATACCAACAAAAGATGAGTTAAGAAATGTAATTAGCTGTTTGGGCATTAAGCCCATTAATCTAGTGCGTAAGTCAGAAGCAATCTGGAAAGAAAAATTCAAGCATTTACCATTAAATGATGAAGAAGTATTAGAAGCGATGATCACATACCCTAAATTAATTGAAAGACCAATTGTTATAAATGGCAACAGTGCGGTCATTGGTAGACCTGCTTCTAACATAGATCAATTATTAAAATAGAATTCGCTATAATTGATTGGTTTATTATCTTAACAAACAATTAACCATTTTCAGTTAAACCATAGTATAACTTTATAATCTAAACACATGAAAAAAGTAATAAAATGTAGCAATCTAAAGGTGTTAGCATTGCTATTAATTCTATTAGGAAGTTCTGAAATTTACGCACAGTACGGTTATGGCAATAACGGTTATGGATCACGTGGCGGTTACGGTTATGGTAATCAAAGAAGTTCTATACCACAGGCACAAACACCTGCTGAGCCACCAAAACCTAAAACTGCTGAAGAATTGGTAGATGGTGAAATGCCAAGAATTACAGAAGCCCTTGCACTTAATGAATTTGAACAGGCAGTATTAAGTTCTGTTTTAAAGAAATATGTACAAGAACGTATAGAAGCTCAGATATTAAAGCTACCGCCAGAAAAAATGGCTGAAGTATATGAGAATATTACTAAAAGGCAAGACGAAGAATTAAAAGCAGGTTTGCCATTAGAGAAGTATGAAGCTTTTGTTGCACTACAAAAAGATGGTGTTTCAAAAACTTTGAAGAAAAATAAAAAGAAGAAAAAAGAAAAACGAAAGAAATCAAAATCCGACTAAATGAAACAACTTTTCCCTTTACTCCTACTCCTATTACTATCAAGCAATTATATACATAGTCAAAGACCGGGAGGAGACCGGGAAAGAGGTCCAATTGTCATTAGCGGAAAGGTTCTAGACAAAGATGATAACCTTCCCTTAGAATATGCTACACTAGTACTACAAAGTGTAAACAACCCAGATCAAATTACAGGTGGTATAACAGATATAGACGGAAATTTCAAAGTAGAAACCACTCCTGGCAAATACAATATCTCCATTGAATACATTTCATACAAAACATACAAACTACCCAATCAAACTCTGACAAAATCTACAGATTTAGGCACCATTAAACTTGCTTTAGACGTTGCTCAATTAGAGGCCGTAGAAGTAGTTGGCGAAAAAACTACGGTAGAAGTTAGGCTAGACAAAAAGATTTACAATATTGGTAAAGATTTAACCAATAGTGGTGCAACCATTACAGATGCCTTAAACAATGTACCGTCTGTTGATGTAGATGTTGAAGGTGCTATAAGTCTAAGAGGTAATGAGAATGTTAGAATCTTAATCAACGGAAAACCATCTGCATTAGCAGGTTTTGGCTCTACCGATGCCCTTACGCAACTTCCCGCAGATGCTATTGAAAAAGTTGAGGTTATTACCAGTCCGTCTGCAAGATATGATGCTGAAGGTACCGCCGGTATCTTGAACATTGTACTTAAAAAAGAAAAGACATTAGGTTTCAATGGCTCAGTAAATACAACTATAGGTTACCCTGTTAATAGTGGTATTTCTGTAAATGCAAATTTACGTACAGATAAGTTCAACTTATTCAATACCACAGGTTATAACTACAGAGACGCACCAGGAAATGCATTTTATGACAACACCTATTCTTCTGGCACCTATGATAGAATTATTGAAGACAGAGAATACAATAGATTAAGAAAAGGATTCAACACAAATTTAGGTTTAGAATATTTCTTGACCGAGTCATCTTCTATAACCGGTAGTGTTTTCTATAGAACTTCTAAAAGTGAAGATGAAACCGCCAATACAAACCAAAGGTTTATAAGCAATGCATTAGATAGTGAAACATTTAGAAGTGAAGATGAAAGCGAAGATGACAATAACTATCAATTTTCTTTGAATTATGTGAACGATTTAGATGATGATGGTCAAAAGCTAACCGTAGACTTACAATATTCTAAAGGAGAAGAAGAAAAATTCAACATCATTCAAGAAAATAATACATTACCAAATGATGATTTAATTGTTTTAGAAAATGTTTATGAGGAAGAAACCGATAACGAATACTTAGTACAAGCAGATTATGTACTACCAATGGGTGACGCTCAATTTGAAGTTGGCTACAGAGGAACTTTTGAAGAAACAGGCACTGACTATCGCTTAGATTCCTTAAACCAAGCAACAGGTTTAATTGATATTAATGAAGATCTTACCAACCTATTTACTTATACCGAAAATGTAAACGCATTATACACGCAGTATGGTAACAAATTTGGAAAGTTTTCTTTCTTATTGGGATTAAGATTAGAAAATACCCAATTGAAAGGTGAGCTATCTTCTTTATATGACAGTAGTGAACTAGAAGAACAATTAGGCGTTGATGTAGAAGCTAATTTTGATAATAATTATCTAGGCTTATTCCCAACAGTAAATTTCATTTACGAGTTAGCTGAAAATGAAAACATCTCTTTGGGATATAATAGAAGAATAAATAGACCTAGAGGAAGGTTTGTAAATCCTTTTCCATCAAGATCAAGTAGGACAAATATTTTTCAAGGTAATCCAAACTTAAACCCGGCATTTTCAAATGCTTTTGATTTAGGTTACTTAAAAAGGTGGGATAAAATAACTTTAACTTCCTCTGTATACTACCAAAGAGAAACGGATTCTTTTGAGCGTGTTCAGGAAGAAACAGGTCAAACCACTACAGATGGTATTGAAATTATTAGATCTATTCCAATCAACCTATCTACAAATGACAGAATAGGTGTTGAAGCAGGTGTATTATATAGCGCAGCAAAATGGTTACGTTTAAATTCTAGCTTTAATTTTTTCCAGTTTTCTACTGAGGGAGATTTCAATGGTGTAGATTATGGCACAACAAATACAAGTTGGTTTGCTAGATTTAGCTCAAAGGTTTCACTACCAGCTAAAGTAGACTGGCAAACTAATGCATTCTATAGAGGACCGTCGTCTACGGCACAAACTGAAAACGGAGGTATATTCTCATTGAACTTAGCCTTTAGTAAAGATATTTTGAACGATAATGGAACACTTTCACTTAATGTAAGCGACTTATTAAACTCTAGAAAAAGAACATCTTTTACAGAAACGGAGTTCTTCACTTCAGACAGTGAATTTCAATGGAGACAGCGCCAAATAACTATGGGCTTTGTATATCGTTTCAATCAACCAAAGGAGCGTAATAAGGGCAACAGAGGAGGAAACAACGATGATGACGGTGATGAAATAGAAGGATAAAATTAGAAAACAAGACATAAAAAAAGGAGCCAATAGGCTCCTTTTTTATTACACTTTATCTATGCTTCTCTTGCGGCTTTTTTCTTGTCGCGTCTTTCTTTTAATAACTCCATAATGTTACCACCTAACCAGTAAGGGACAACAAATAATAACAAAAACATCATTAGCCAAAAACCTATAGTTAATATGGTTAAAAAAGCTAAAAATCCTAAATATTGGTCAAAATCAAACATATCTTCTTACTTATATATTACAAAGATACCATAAACGAATTATTTTTTGCAAACGTTCTGCAAAATTAATTTTACTTTTCACAACAAAGTTGTCACAATAAAAATAAATGTAAACCTTATTTTTGAGGCTATATTAATAAATTAACTTAAGATTCATATAAATTATAAGATTATGGAGTTCAGAATCGAAAAAGATACCATGGGTAATGTTAAGGTTCCCAAAGACAAATATTGGGGAGCGCAAACAGAACGCTCTAGAAATAATTTCAAAATTGGTCCTTCGGCGTCAATGCCTTTAGACATTGTTTACGGGTTTGCATATTTAAAAAAATCTGCTGCTTATGCTAATTGCGAACTTGGCGTATTAGCATCAGAGAAAAGAGATTTGATAGCACAGGTTTGCGATGAAATTTTAGAAGGAAAGCATGATGATCAATTTCCATTGGTAATATGGCAAACAGGTTCTGGTACACAAAGTAACATGAACGTAAATGAAGTGGTTGCAAATAGGGCTCATGAAATTGCCGGTAATGTTATTGGTGAAGGCGAAAAAACAATTCAACCAAATGATGATGTAAACAAATCGCAATCATCAAATGACACCTTCCCTACCGGTATGCACATTGCTGCTTATAAAAAGATAGTTGAAGTTACCATACCTGGTGTTACACAATTAAGAGATACACTTCAGAAAAAATCTGTCGAATTCAAGAACGTAGTTAAGATAGGTCGTACGCATTTAATGGATGCTACTCCCCTAACCTTAGGTCAAGAGTTTTCAGGATATGTTTCTCAATTAGACCATGGTTTAAAAGCACTGAACAATACACTTGCCCATTTAAGTGAACTTGCCTTAGGAGGAACTGCTGTAGGTACAGGTTTAAATACTCCTGAAGGATACGATGTTTTGGTTGCCAAATACATTGCAGATTTTACAGGTTTACCTTTTATTACTGCTGAAAATAAATTTGAAGCTCTTGCTGCACATGATGCCATTGTTGAAAGTCACGGCGCATTAAAGCAATTAGCTGTTTCATTAAATAAAATAGCTAATGATATTAGAATGATGGCTTCAGGTCCTCGTTCAGGTATTGGTGAAATCATTATTCCTGCAAATGAGCCAGGTAGTTCTATTATGCCCGGAAAAGTTAATCCTACGCAATGTGAGGCGTTAACTATGGTTTGTGCACAAGTTATGGGTAATGATGTTGCTGTTAGCGTTGGTGGCACGCAAGGTCATTATGAATTAAATGTTTTCAAACCAATGATGGCTGCTAATATTTTACAATCAGCACAATTAATCGGTGATGCCTGTGTAAGTTTTGAAGAGCATTGTGCTGCTGGTATAGAACCAAATCATGGTGTAATTAAAGAGTTATTGAATAACTCCCTAATGTTGGTTACTGCCTTAAATACCAAAATTGGATATTACAAAGCTGCTGAAATTGCAAATACTGCACACAAAAACGGCACAACATTAAAAGAAGAAGCTGTAAATCTAGGTTATGTTTCTGCTGAAGATTATGATGAATGGGTAAAACCTGAAAATATGGTTGGTAGTTTAAAAGACTAATAACAACTTTCAGGAATAAAAAAAGGCGACCAATTGGTCGCCTTTTCTATTATATGTTTATAAAACTATTACTTCAACATGAATTTAGAAGTACCCAATAATTTTAATTGATCGTCATATACGTTTACCATGTAATTCCCATCTTTAAAATCACCAGAAGGCTTACTGATATAATCACATACATCTAAAGATTTGTTCTCGTAGTAGAAACCAGTTTGCTTACTATAAGTAATAGAAGCTCCATTATCATTAGTCATAGAGTTGCTACCACCAAGTACATTACCTTGAGGATCTAAAACCTCTAAGAAAAATTCTCTGTCACCAGCTTGTGCAATCACGTTGTCAGCTACAGTAAAACAAATTTTGAATTTATCAGTTGCTTTAGCTCTTTGTGTAGAAACCAATTTACCACTGTTACGTTCTTTTACGGCATCAACATTGAATTTAGATAGGTTCAACGCAGAACCTTTTTCAACTACTTGAGCCAAGTTTGTGTTTTGTACTACTAAAGAATCATTAAATACAGTTTGCTTCTCCAATTCAACGTACGTACTGTCACGTTGCATAGCAATAGCAGTATTAGAACGTGTCAAAGAATCTACTTGCTTCAATAATTGCTCTCTTTCAGCTTTAAGAACACCAACTTGTCTTCTATATCTAGATAAAGATCCAATATCAGCTTTCATAGTTTTTACAGAGTCAATATATTTTGCAATATTATCTCTTGCGCTTACCAACTCCTCATTAGTGGCGTTGCTTTCTAAAATAGCCTTATCATATTCAGATTTTAAGCTATTTAAATCTTCAACTACCAATTCTTTTTCTTTGGTAAGTACTACTTCAGTCTTCTTTTTGTCTTGGTAAAGACTAACTGTGTAAATGATAGTACCTAAAAGCACAACACCTAAAAGAGCGGTCAAAACCTTTAAGCCATTGTTGTTTTTTGTTTCAGTCATAATGTTTAATTTAATAAAGTGTCTGTTTGTTCAGTTTATATACGTGGTAATTCAAATTTTAGATTTTTTAATGTTAAATTAATTTATAAACCTTGGCAGTGACTATATAATATGACATACCTTAGTTAACAAGTTAAAAAAACACCTTAAAATCATGCTTAGCATTGTGCCTTACGAGCCTAAATATACTCAAAACTTTAGAGATTTGAATATTGCCTGGATTACTGAATATTTCAAGGTCGAAGAAAAAGACAGGGAGTTATTGGAACATAGTCAATCTACAATTATTGATAAGGGCGGATATACCTTTATAGGATTATGGAACAATGAACCCGTAGGATGCTTTGCATTGATTAAAAAGAAGTCCAATCGTTTTGAATTGGGCAAGATGGCAGTTGACAAAAACCATCAAGGTTTAAAAATCGGACAAAAAATGCTAGCCTATGCCATAGAATTTTCAAAGACTAAAAAATGGGAAACTCTAGAATTGTACTCCAGTACTAAATTAGACACCGCGCTGCATATATATAAGAAATTCGGTTTTAAAAATGTGCATTTGGAAAATAATTTAGAGTACCTTCGATCAGATATTAAAATGGAATTAACACTTTTAACGTAACCAAATGAAAATAAATAAATTGCTTCTTTTACTAATATTGGGATTTTTGACATTTGCATGTAAAGATGCCAAAAAATCGGAGAGCGATGTGGATACTACAAACGAAATTGAAGAAAGTAAATCGGTTACCGAAATAATCAACGAGCGCAAATCAGCAGACATTAAAATCACTCCCATAGAACATGCAACGGCAGTCTTAGAATGGAGCGATGTTGTCATTTATATTGATCCAGTAGGCGGAGCTGTTACTTTTGAAGGTCAAAAGAACCCTACCTTAATATTGATTACCGATATACACGGTGATCATTTAAACGTAGAAACCTTAAATGCCCTAGACACTTCTAACGCCACTTTTGTAGTACCACAAGCGGTTGCAGATAAATTACCTAAAGAATATTCAGATCAATTGGAAATTATGGCAAACGGCACCACCAAAGAACTTAACGACATTACCATAGAAGCCATACCCATGTACAACTTAAGAAAAGAGGCTTTAAAATTTCATGAAAAAGGACGCGGTAACGGTTATGTTCTTAATATTAATGGTCAGCGTATTTATTTCTCTGGAGATACCGAAGATATTCCTGAAATGCGTTCTTTAAAAAATATAGACAAAGCTTTTGTATGTATGAACCTACCATATACTATGACAGAGGAAAGTGCTGCTGCTGCCGTTTTAGACTTTAAACCTAAACAAGTATATCCTTATCATTACAGAGGCAAGCCAGATGTTAGTGATGTTGCAAAATTTAAGCAATTAGTAGATGCAGGCAACCAAGATATCGAAGTAATACAATTAGATTGGTACCCTAATGAAGAATACTAATTTAAGCGGTTAGCTGTTAGCTGTTAGCTGTTAGCTGTTAGCTGTTAGCTGTTAGCTGTTAGCTGTTAGCTGTTAGCTGTTAGCTGTTAGCTGAAATAAAAAAGCCCGCAATTGCGGGCTTTTTTATTTTAATTCTTTATTATCTAATCAGTTTCTTGTATTTGATTCGCTTTGGCATAAGATCTCCGCCTAATCTCTTCTTCTTATTTTCTTCGTAATCAGAGAAAGAACCTTCAAAGAAATATACTTGAGAATCACCTTCAAAAGCCAAGATGTGTGTACAAATACGATCTAAAAACCATCTATCGTGCGAAATTACTACTGCACAACCTGCAAAGTTTTCTAAACCTTCCTCCAAGGCACGTAGTGTGTTTACATCTAAATCATTGGTAGGTTCATCTAAAAGAAGAACGTTTCCTTCTTCTTTTAAGGTCATTGCCAAGTGCAAACGGTTACGTTCACCACCAGATAACATATTTACTTTTTTATTCTGCTCACTACCTGAGAAATTGAATCTACTTAAGTAAGCACGAGAATTCACTTGCTTACCTCCCATCATCACCAATTCTTGCTCATCACTGAAATTCTGCCAAATGGTTTTTTCAGGATCAATATTAGAATGACTTTGATCAACATATGCTATTTTAGCAGTTTCACCAGTTTCAAACTCCCCTTTATCAGGAGTTTCTTCACCCATGATCATCCTAAATATTGTAGTTTTACCGGCACCGTTTGGTCCAATTATACCTACAATACCAGCTTGCGGTAATTTAAAGTTCAAATCCTCATATAGCAACTTATCGTCATAAGCCTTACTTACTCCTTTTGCTTCAATTACATTGGTACCCAAACGCGGTCCGTTAGGAATATAGATTTCCAATTTTTCGTCAAGTTGTTTTTGATCTTGACTCATTAACTTATCGTAGTTCTTAAGACGTGCTTTTTGTTTTGTCTGTCTACCTTTTGCACCTTGGCGTACCCAATCAAGCTCTCGTTCAAGGGTTTTTTGTCTTTTTGAAGCCGTTTTACTTTCTTGAGCCATACGCTTAGACTTTTGATCTAACCAAGATGAATAATTCCCTTTCCAAGGAATACCCTCACCTCTATCCAACTCTAAAATCCAACCGGCAACATTATCCAAGAAATACCTATCGTGCGTTACGGCAATTACCGTTCCTTTATAAGACGCCAAATGATGCTCTAACCAGTGTACAGATTCCGCATCCAAGTGGTTGGTAGGTTCATCTAACAATAATATCTCTGGTTCTTGAAGCAGTAATCTACATAAAGCCACCCTTCTTCTTTCTCCACCGGACAATACAGCAATTTTCTTATCTGAATCTGGAGTACGTAAAGCATCCATTGCAATTTCTAACTTGGTATCCAGTTCCCAAGCATTAGCAGCATCAATCTTATCTTGCAGTGCAGCTTGTTGATCCATCAACTTCTGCATTTTGTCTGCATCTTCATATACTTCAGGAAGACCGAACATATCGTTTATTTTATTGTATTCATCAAGGATTGCTACAGTTTCTGCAACTCCTTCTTTTACAATCTCTAAAACGGTTTTATTTTCATCCAATTCAGGTTCTTGCTCCAAGTACCCAACTTTATAACCAGGGGAAAAAACAACATCACCTTGAAAATTCTTATCTACTCCCGCAATAATTTTTAGTAAAGTAGATTTACCAGAACCGTTTAAACCTAAGATACCTATTTTGGCACCATAGAAGAAACTTAGGTAAATGTTCTTTAAAACTGGGGTATTAGCATTCTTATAGGTTTTCGTAACTCCTGACATGGAGAAGATTACCTTCTTATCGTCTGACATAAATTATAGTGTTTATTGAAAAATTATAAGCTAGTAGAAAAAATTCTCTACCGGTTTAAAATGTATGTTATACTCTACCCTTAAGTGCGTTGAACACCCAGGCAATAGCAAAAAAACCAATTCCGACGGATGCAAAACCCCAACCAGCAACTTGATCATAGCGAAAAGCTCCTAAAGCAATAAGAGCAAGACCTACAAAAATCATAATAAAAGTAGCCCAAGTGAGCACAGTATTCTTGTTCATTTTCGAGTCTATTAAAATTTAAGCGAACATCAAATATCGTAAATTTTAAGGTATTTGTCCACTATTACCTCCGCTATTATTCAAACGGAAAGACAATTCCCGTCATTTTACGAACGGAATCCATAATACCAATTAAATCTAGACTATTTTGGTGACTCCATAAGTCACTTTCCTTTTTTCCAGAATTTAGACAATCATGTACTTCCTCAATTTCATGCACATACCCTTTACCCCTCTTTCCTACTTCATTAGAAATCGTTTCCCCATCTTTTTCTAAAGTGTAGCCAGTAGACTCATGCCATCTAGGGTGAATAAAAATAGAGCCTTTGCTACCGGCAATTTCAGACTTCTTTTCTGAATTTGAATTGAGTCCGCTATACAAGATAGCTTGTGCATTGTCATAATTAAAAATCATACTACACTGCATTTCAACACCTGTTTTATAGAAATTCGCCGTTGCCTTTATATCCTTTGGCATTCCCAACATCACATATGCTAAAAATATAGGATAGATTCCAATATCCAGTAAAGAACCACCTGCCAAATCAGGGCTTAACAATCTCCCTTTTTCATCACGATCCAAAGCATAAAAAGCAAAATCTGAATGTAAATATCCAATGTCGCCAATAGTTCCATTATCTACCAATTCTTTTACTTTAACAATCGTAGGATTAAACCTAGACCATAAAGCCTCCATCAAAAAAACATTATTCTCCTTAGCTACAGCAACCATTTTTTCTACCTCCGCTTTGTTTACACCCATTGGTTTTTCGCATAAAACGGCATTACCCGCTTTCATTGCTTCAATACTTAAATCTGCATGCGAGGTATGTGGGGTTGCCAAATAAATAATATCTACTGTATTACTTTTAAACAACTCTTCATAACTACCAAAAGCATTGGGCGCACCATATTCGTCGGCAAAATCTTGAGCTTTCTCTAAGCTCCTAGATGCTACCGAAACCAATTTACCACCATCTACCAATGCCAAATCTTTTGAAAAACTATGTGCAATGTTACCTGCCCCTACTATACCCCACTTTATCATACTTTTTGATTTTTGTTGCATGAACACCAAAATTAACTCCTTATCTTTATCCTAAGAAAAAGAAATTATACAGAATGGATTTAAAATTCAATCAAAACGAAGATAGGAATAAGTTGTTATTATCAGACCTTAGACGAAAGCTAAACGAGGTTTATTTAGGCGGAGGAAAAACAAAAATAGCCAAGCAGCATGATCAAGGCAAAATGACAGCCAGAGAACGTATTGATTACCTTTTAGATCCAAAATCAGAACAAATAGAAGTCGGGGCCTTTGTAGGTGACGGCATGTATGAGGAACATGGAGGTTGCCCTTCTGGCGGAGTTGTTATTAAAATTGGTTATGTTCAGGGAAAGCAATGTATTGTTGTAGCCAATGATGCAACAGTAAAAGCCGGAGCATGGTTTCCTATTACCGCAAAAAAGAATCTAAGAGCACAAGAAATAGCAATTGAGAACAAGCTTCCAATCATTTACCTAGTAGATAGCGCGGGAGTATACTTGCCATTGCAGGATGAAATCTTCCCTGATAAAGAACACTTTGGGCGTATTTTTAGAAATAATGCGATTATGAGCAGTATGGGTATTACCCAAATATCTGCAGTTATGGGCAGTTGTGTTGCCGGTGGTGCTTATTTGCCTATTATGAGCGATGAGGCTTTAATCGTAGATAAAACCGCAAGTATATTTTTGGCAGGTAGCTATTTGGTAAAAGCGGCTATTGGAGAAAGTATCGATAATGAAACGTTAGGTGGAGCAACCACTCATTGTGAAATTAGCGGAGTAACGGATTATAAAGCGAAAGATGATGCTGCCGCATTAGACACCATTAAGAATATAATGGATAAAATTGGTGATTTCCCTAAAGCGGGATACAACCGTAAGAAAAGTGTAAAGCCAAAAGAGAATCCGGATGATATATACGGAATTCTACCGAGCTCTAGGGCTGAGCAATACGATATGATGGAAATCATAAAGCGATTGGTCGACGATTCAGAATTTGAAGAATATAAAGCCGGATATGGACAAACTATTTTAACCGGATATGCACGTATAGACGGATGGGCAGTTGGTATTGTTGCCAATCAAAGAAAAGTAGTAAAAACCAAAAAAGGTGAAATGCAATTTGGCGGAGTAATCTATTCTGACTCTGCAGATAAATCTACCCGATTTATAGCAAACTGTAACCAAAAGAAAATTCCGTTGGTCTTTTTGCAAGACGTAACCGGATTTATGGTCGGTAGCAAAAGTGAGCATGGCGGTATTATTAAAGATGGCGCTAAAATGGTTAATGCGGTAAGTAACTCCGTCGTACCAAAATTCACCATCGTCATAGGAAATAGCTACGGCGCAGGAAATTATGCCATGTGCGGTAAAGCTTATGACCCAAGATTAATTGTCGCTTGGCCAAGCGCAGAATTAGCCGTAATGAGCGGAAACTCGGCAGCAAAAGTATTATTACAAATTGAAAAAGCTTCTTTGAAAAAGAAAGGTGAAACTATTACAGAAGAAAAAGAAACCGAGCTATTTGATAAAATCAAGAAGCGTTACGACAATCAAGTTTCTCCATACTATGCAGCGTCAAGATTATGGACCGATGCCATCATAGATCCAAAGGACACCCGTAAATGGATCTCAATGGGTATAGAAGCCGCTGATCATGCACCTATTGAGAAACCTTTTAATATGGGGGTGTTGCAGGTTTAATTTTTACTTACTCTTATAGAGTTCTTTAATTACATTGAAACCAAAAAGCTGTTGATTCGTACCATTAACATCTAATCTAAAGACTTTAGTTTCTTTAGTTTGACGAACTGAATTATAATTTCTATAAATAGTTGCTTTTAGGTAAGTGGGGGTTAATTGCTTGTTCCCAAAATATGTTGCATTTACTTGCCATTTACCTAAAAGTGATTCATCTACGTCAAAATCTTTAATTGAAAAACCAAGTTTTTTTTCTTCCCTGATTCTATCAGGTATATTTTCTAATGTGTGATTCCAATTGAAATATTGATTATTAGGGTTCACGAATTGAAGATTGAATTCAGCTTCACTATCATTCCACTCAAATACTAATCTCGTATTTGAAATTTCACTTTCTATACCCTGTGCATTTAAAAGACTATTTGACAAAATCAGATTTTCTGTTTCTTTTCTAATCAAAGTCTCAAATTCATCAGTCTTACTATTAAAATACCCTTCTTCTATCAAATATTCATGCCTTGCTAATAATGAAATAGATGCTTCAGGATTGTCTAAATTTCGATAACTTCTAGAAATATCTAAATAACTCTGAGTATAGTCAGGTCTAAGAATAAATATTTTCTCGTAAAGATTATGGGCTTTTTCAAATCTATTCTGAGACTCATAATAATATGCCAAAGCTTTTAACCAAACCGAATTGTTTTTAAATCTGGTAAAACAAGACTTAATTACAGCATCAGCTGCCTTCTTCCCGAATTTTTCATAAAACAAGTTATAACTATCAATATAAAAATGTGGACTTGAAGAAAATAGCACTGAATAACCTTCATAAATATTCAAAGCTTCTTTTAAACTAATTGAAGAATTAATTGACTTCATGTAAGTAGGAAGATTTTCTACCTTATCTATATCACTAAGAATTCTTTCATTTACATAGTTATTTCTTAAACGAGCTTGATCATATCTTTTTAAACTGTTTTCCTCTCTAAGTCCATGTACACCATTTTTAGTATTAATGATTACTACACCTCCACTCGCTATAGCTCCAAATCGCCAAACTGCTTGAACACCTGGTATAATTGCAACTCTTTGAATTAAAGAAACATCTAGCCAAACCGGAGGGTCAATAAAAATATTACCGTCAACTTCAAACAGCGCAGGAGACACATTCCCTACCGACCCCATACCTCTTAAAAACAAAGTTCTAACGGATACTCCATTATTATCTAAATACGTCATTACTCGAATTCCTGAACGTCTACTAGCAATAGAATTTAACACCTCTGCTCCTGGAATAAATTCCGAACCATCAATAACTTTTAAATGATAAGCAGTGTTTGCAGGACTGATATAACCAAAAGAAGTATTCACGATTGTAACATCAGTAAAATAGTTCATGGCAAGCCTTTTTTGCTTACTAACTTTCTCTGTTAGAACTACCTCATCTAATTCCTCAACCTTAGGTTGCATTTTTAAATTTAAAATTGTTGTAACATCTTCAATAAGAATTGAAATTGTATCCATACCGACATAAGTAAACCTTAACTCATCTTTCGGTTTGGCATTAATTACATAATATCCATTCTTATCCGTGAAGGAGACAGCTTGAGAAGATAGGTTTTGAATATTTACATCAGATAAAGAAATACCATCTGTACTTATTCGTCCTTGTATTTGCTGTTGTCCATAGAGGTTGACAAAAAGTAAAAGAAAACCAATAACAACAAATATTCTCATAATCAAACTCTTAGACAATACTTTAAAGATAATAAATCGAACCAAGGAAACAGAGAAGTTCTTATACAAAAGGCTTATAAACCAATACCCACAATACACTTAAAAACGTATTGTGGGTATTTAAATATCTAAATATTTATAAGTTTTACTAATAATCTGAAAAATTAAAAAGCTCGGGGCAGCCCGCAGGCATTTAAATCTCGTTTTCGAGTTTAATTAGCAACAATACTAACAGCATTAGAAACTGAAAATAATTGCTGATTTACATTACGAAGACCGAGTTTAAAAACCTTCGTTTCTTTTCGTTGCGATGCACTACCGTAGTTATAATACACAGTGGCTTTCAAATAGGTTGGAGTCAAGCTTTTATTACCTAAATACGTAGCATTAACCAACCAATTACCACGAAGGGTATCATCTATTAAATATTCTTCACTAGAGAAACCTGAGCGCTTTTCAATTTGAATACGTTCAGCATCTGCTACTAGAGAATGTTCACTTTTGTAATATCTTTTTTCAGGATTTACAAATTGCAATTCAAATTCAGCCTCACTATCGCTCCATTCAAAAACCAAACGAGTCCCCTTAAAATCATCATCTAGTTTAATTTCATTCACCTTATCAGTTGAAACCAAATCGGCACCTTTTAAAGAAATCAAATTATTTAAATCGCGATCCATAATAGTTTTTACTTCCTCTTCCTTTTCCAATAATTCTTCTTCTAATAAATAATCGTATCGTAAATACATAGCTGCCGCTTTTTGATTCATACCAAGCTCCCTATAACTATTGGCTAAATCTAAATAAGATTGGGCATAATCCGCTCTAAGTGTATATACAGCTTCATATAATTTATTTGCCTCCTTAAACTTTCCTTCTGCTTGATATATGTATGCCAAAGATTTCAATGCTAAAGGGTTTCCACTTAGAACTCTATCATTCTCTTGAAGAATCATTTCTGCAAATTCTTGATTTTTCCATCTATTAGAAAAGTAATCATAAGCATCTAAAACATAGTAATAAGAACTACTGTATTTTTTGATTTGATTTGCGTAAATCATCTTTGCCTCTTCTTCGGTATTCGCATTTAAAAGTACATTCATATACGAAGGTTTATCTTCCTTAAAATCAACCGAGTTTAATGCTGAATTATCATATTTATTATTTTTAACTTTTGCATAATCAATAGGTTTACCATCTACCGTTCTAGAATATGCACTAGCTTTAGTATTAATCACAATAACGCCACCAGCTCCTATAGACCCATATCTTGTAGTCATAGCTAGATTATTTAAAACAGCCAATCGTTGAATAGCGGCGGGTGCTATCCAAGTAGGAGTTTGAGTCAATACCTGTCCGTCAACATCATAAACCGCAGGAGGCGCTTGACTTACAGAATTTAAACCTCTGATATAAATAAGACCTCCATATACACAATCGCCAACGACATTAACTCCTGGGAACTCATTTTTCATTAAATCAAGAATACAAATACCAACATCATTGATTTGATTTTCTTGTAAAAACCTAATTTTGCCTGGTGCAGTCTCGCTATCTAGAATACCATATGCCGTTTTTATAAGATTTGGGTTATAACTATACTCTTGTTGTAGCTCATTCTGTGATTTTCTATTACTCCCTTTTACGGTAACTTCATTCAACTTCTCTATTTTTTGACTCATTTCTATATTCAAGGTACGAGTAACATCTTCTACCATAATCTGCACATCATTGAGACCTGAGTATTTGTATAACAATACATCTCTAGGTTCAGTCGTTATTTGGTAAAATCCGTTTGAGTCTGTTCTAGTTGCTATTTCAGAATCTATAATAGAAATCTGAACATTTGCCAAAGGAGAATCCATTTGGGTAACCTTACCCTTAATTGTTTTGCTTTGTGCTTGCACATTGAAAACAAAAGCTATTAGCCCAAAGAGAAATAGAATTTTTTTCATAGTATATAGTATTGAAGATAAGTCCATTATATGACATCAAAAATCAATCCATGATTAAAATTGAAAGAAAACAACACACTAATCGTGATAAATTTAACATTTTATAGATAATTAAGGTTATTTACAACATATCATATCTAACCAAACCGACTAATCTATTGTTTTTCAAATAATTACATCACTTAATTCAACCTATCAACGCCCAGGGTTGGCAAGTAAAATAGATTCTGATTTACATTTTTTAACGACAACCTATATATTCTGGTTATGCTTTCTTCATTATCTGTACCGTAACCTAAAAAGCTAGTCACTTTTAAATAAGTTGGCAAGCCACTTTTATTGCCATGGTAATTAACATTGATAATCCATTCTCCTTGGATATCACTTTCAAGAAAGAACTCTTTGCTCGATGAATATTCTTGCTTACCAAAATATTCATTTTGATTGTTTAGAGATGTATTCGAAACAAAATAACGATTTTCTGGATTTACGAACTGAAGATCAAATTCAGCCTCATCATCGTTCCATTCAAAAAGAAGACGGGTATCTGCACCCTCGCGCATAGCCGCTACTTCTTTTAAATCTTCTGAACTAATGTTATAGTCGGTTTTATGCTGTAAAAAGTGATTGAACTCAGTTGTAATTACAGGATGCAATCCTATAGTATCTGCCACTAGAAAAGAATCGTTCAATAATTTGGTGTACCTACTATAAAGATTAGCTGCTTTCTGTACCTCATTCACCTCAACATAACTATTTGCCATGTCTCTATACGATTGCGCATAATTAGGTCTCTTTACAAAAACGCTGGTGTAAAGTTCGTTTGCTTGTTCAAATTCACCTTCTCGCTGATAAGCATATGCCAAAGCCTTCATTTCATTGATGTTATCAACAAATAGAGATTGATGGTTAGCGATTATATCATTGTTGAATTTTTCTTGCTTCCAATTAGCTGTAAAATAAATATAGGCATCAAGAAAAAAATAGGCAGAACTACTATAAAGCTTCTCATTTTCTTCATATACTTTCTTAGCCGCTTCAAATTTATTACAAGCTAAAAAAGCCGTAAGATAGCTCGGCAAATTTTTATTAGCTTGTTCTTTATCTATTGCATCGTGCTTATAAATATTACGTTGTATTAATGCTTTATCAATGTTTTTACCATTTTTATTAGCAAAATTGGAAACGTGAGTACTTATTGCAATTACACCTCCTGCAGCAACTTGTCCATACCTTCCAACGCCAGCGAGACCAGGTATTACCGCTATGCGCTCAATTACATTCAAATCCAAGAAATAAGGCACTTCTTCATAGATTATACCATCAACCTCGAATATAGCAGGTCTCAAATTATTTATTGACCCGCTTCCCCCTCTTATAAAAACAACAACTTTGGTAAAAGAACATCCAAAACAAGGATTTTCAACTTTTACGTTCCCTACCCGAACACCCGCTATTTTACCGTCGATAGCCGCAAGGATATTCGGGGCAGTTAAATTTAAACTCTTGCCATCTACAATAGTTATAGCATGACCAATTGTTTTTTTGTCAAGAGTTCCATAAGCAGTTTTAGCGAATTCATCATTCGTTAAATATTCAGAGAACATTTCTGCCTCGGTTTTCTTTAAGCGTGCTCTTTCAGTAACTGTTACTCCTGCTAATTCTTCTACCTTGAAGTTCATGCTTACATTTATATTATGTATGGTTTCTGCAACTTCACGCTCTACCTTTTCAAAACCTAAATAATCAAAACTTATGACATCACCTATTTGTGCCATAATGTTATACCTACCATAGGCGTCTGTTTGTGTCTGTTTTAATGACTCCGTTATTTGAACAGTAGCATTTTCAATAGGCTCACCATTATTAAAAACAAAACCTGTAATTGATCTATGTGTTTTAATAGGGTTGGTATTTATTATTGGAGTTTTAAAAGAATTTTGAAGAGTTTTGTTTCTGGAATAATCTGAGATTTGAGAAATGTCTCCATCACTCAAAGTAGACGTATTCAAATAAAAAGTCATTGCATCTCCCCTAAACGTTTTCCATTGCCCTTGACTCACATATCTTCTGTACGAAGTACTTGGTCTATAGTCTGCAGCCAAAACCAAGCCAACGCGCTTACCATATACTTCCAATAATTCTAGACCAATACTAAAATCTTCATCTACAATAAGATTGTACGGCTTTAAATCTACAATTACCTCTCCAGGAGAATTGCCAATCATTGTAGTAACGTTCTTTTTCAATAATTTATCTTCAGGATAGATGGTACCCCCCTTGTAAATATTGATACGTACCAAAACGCTATCAGAATAATTCTCGTTCACATAAAAATGAAAATCCTTTAAGAAATGTTTCTTCTTATCTACACTTATTCTTGTTACCAACTCAGCGCCCAATGAACCATCCCCTTTCCAGTACCCGTACTTATTTTTACTTGGATAGGAAAAACCTATAGCATCATTTATTTTACCTTTTAAATATTTAGCGGTAACAATGGCCTCGTTTAATTGCATTGCCTCGGGCTGCATGACAACTTTTTGAAAAAGTGTATTATTAAAGTTTACCTCGGAAATTTTGAACTGAACCGTTTTATAACCTACAGATGAAAATTGTAGAATATCGCTACTAGAAAAATCAGCTTTATCAATCTCTAGATAAAATTCCCCATCAAAATTACTTACGGTACCTACACCTTTATTAACTATTCCAATATTTACAAAAGGAAGCGTCTCTTGTGTTTCCGCATCCAGTACTGTTCCTTTATATTGATGTTGTCCAAAAAGTCCCAAACTTAGTGTACATAAAAATGACAAAAGGCAATACTTTATATGAAGTTTGGTAATCAATAACATTTGGCTGGTTATTTAAAAATTGTTAAGGTATTCTTAAATATATGAATAACAGCCAATTAAATCAAGTGCCTAATATTAAAAAATAAGATTTTTATTACATTACCAATTATAAATCTTACAAATAGAAGATTAATTACCCTGATGCCCTTTTACTCTTGGTATCAACAAAAGTTCTGTCTGTCTACCATTAACATACCTAAAACCTTCTTCACCATAAAAGCCGGCTTCTTCAAGCATGATACGTATATCTCTATTCCATTCTGGTATGTTAACCGTGGTATTTAATTCAATAGCATACACCGTGTTTGGATTTAAACCATAATTTTCACCGTCGTCACGCATAACACCGCCTTGGGAATCCCACATACCAATTGTTGTACCTGCAGAATGACCATATAAGCCAAGTGGATGCGTATATATTGATGGTTTTAAGCCTGCTGTTTTAGCTTCCTTCAATGACTTTGCTAGAATATCATTCCCAGACCTACCCTTAACCATATTGTTGGTCAAAAAATCTTGTACCCTATTACCATCTTTTAATCCGTTCACCAAAAAGTCAGGCGCAGAAGTTTCTTCTGGCTTAAGCACATATGCCAATTCTTGACAGTCTGTATTTAAACGCAAATAAGTAATACCAAAATCGCAATGCACTAAATCTCCCGGTAGAATTACCATATCATCAGGCTTATTTGCAAAAGAATAGAATTCGCTTTTTTTACCCTTCTCACTTCTTTGAACGTCCACGGTTGGATGAAACCAAGTTTCCAATCCTAAATCCGTAACTTTTTGTCTCATCCACCACACCACATCTGAAGTAGTCGTTACGCCCGGAGTAATAACTTTCTCAGAAAATGCTTCAGCGATAATATCATGTGTAATATCTACTAATTGGTTATAAATAATCATTTCTCGCTCAGACCTTGTTTCAATCCAACGAACAGCTAGTTGTTCTGCTGAAGTCACTTTTGAAGTATATTTCTTAGGCAGATTAGCCATAAACTCTTCATAATCTGTCTTTACCAAGCCATCTGCAATATTGTGGTCTGTAGAATAATTAAGTCCGATTTTCTTCGGATTTCTTTCCTCTATTAATTGCATTAAACGTACCCACTGATTTGGCTCCTTCTCTTTATCCCAGGCAGATTTTATGTTCTTACCAACATTGTAACGGGCTACAGCCAGCTTCTCTATAGTATTCTTCGCCTTATCTCTATAAAACAATAAAATAGTTCGTCTACGCGCATTCAACCACGTTGCGGGAAGCATAGTCTTAATTACGGGATCTTCATTATATTCTCTAGAAATAACCACCCACATATCTATGTCAGCGGCATCCATTAGTTCAGGTAGTAGATTGTTAAAGCGATCATCTAAAATTTCGTCAATCACTGTTGCTCTTTCTTTTTCGTTGAGGATTTGTTGGGCGTTCATCACATAGCCCTGAATACAAATAAATAGGATAATTAGTTGTTTGGTCATTAGATTTTGGTTTTTCTAATGATGAAAATAGTAGAATTAATTATGCCCTCAAAATTTGTTGAAGCGTTTTAGTACGCTGCACTTTTCCACTTACTGTTCGTTTAAATTCTTTTGAAATCAAAATTGATTTCGGTTTCTCAAATTTTTTGAATTCTGAGATACTTTTTAAAATTTTCTGAACATCACTTTCTACGGAATTTTCAACTACCAAAACAACTTTCTGCCCTAATTTATCATCTTCAACTCCAGTAACGAAAAAAGGTACATCTATATGATTGGAAAGTATTTTCTCTATATGCTCTGGATGTAATTTTACCCCTCCAGAATTTATGACATTATCAAATCTACCTAACCAATGAAATTCCGTTTTAGAAACCAGCTCCACAACATCATTTGTCACAACTGTTTCCTCTGAAACTTTTGGAGCATTGATTACTAAACAATCTCTATTATCAATTGAAATCTCCACATCTGGCAAAATTGAAAATGGAACATTTTCCCCAACTCCATTATTTAAAGGCTTTACAGCGATATGTGTTATGGTTTCTGTCATACCATAGGTTTCGTAACTATCATTAGAAATGCTTTTTAATTCTTTTCTTAACGAAGTAGAAATAGGAGCCCCACCAATAATCAAGTTTTTAATTTGATACAATCGAGACAATGAATTAGCCACTTGCATAGGTACCATTGCCCCAAAATCGAAAGAATCCTTCACACCAACTAGCGGATTTGAACTTGGTGACAGAAATTGAATATTCAACCCTAAGACCATAGCTCTTACCAACATCATTTTACCAGCAATATATGTTGCCGGCAAACAAAGTAAAGCTGTAGATTTTGGTTTCAAATTAAAATAGTAGCCCGTTGCCAGAGCGCTATTTATCATTTGTTCTTTTTTTAATAGAATGGTCTTTGGAGTACCTGTAGAACCGGAGGTTTTTACGGTTATGGTTACCGACTCATCTATCCAATCTAAAAGGAATTCACCAATCTGCTTTTCAAATTGTTCTCCTTCTTTAATTAGGCTATAGCTAACCTCTGTTAAATCATTAAAAGAAATAGTTCTACCATGAATAGAAAAACTTGGGTGAACAGCATGTTTATTCATTGCCTAATTATCTAACTTAAGAAACTCTTCTTTAGACAAAACTTTTCCAGCTAATTTATCTTTCCAATTTGTCCAACCATATTTTTTTGAAAAGACTAATAGCAAAATAGGAAATACTACAAACACTGGCACTAACATATCCCAACCAAGAACCGGTTCTGAAATATCCCTGTATAACGAATCTACACTAAACGCCGTCCAATCTGCAGTAACCAAAAGAGCAGCGGTTAAATTATTGGCGGCATGAAAACCCAACGCCAATTCTAAACCTTGGTCCATAAGGGTAACTATACCCAAAAAGAGACCAGTACCTATATAAAAAACTAAAATACCGTATCCTAACTTATCAACTTCAGGATTCATTATATGCAACAAACCAAACAGCAATGAAGTGAACAGAAGCGGAAACCATCTATTTTTGGTAAGAACGCCCAACCCTTGCATCATATAACCTCGCATTAAATACTCTTCCATACTTGTTTGTAAGGGAATCATGGCAATTGCGATAACCGCTAAAATTAAAAAAGGTACTAATTGAAAGTTATATTCATAGTCTTCAGGTGCAAAGTAAATATCTACAAAAATAAAAAGTACAGAAATTGACGCCCACAAGAAGAAAGAAAAAGCAACTCTTTTCCAATCTATTTTAGGTCTCGATGTAGTCAAACTCGTAAGCGATTGTTGGTGTAAAAATTTTACGACCAGAAAAACCGCAATTAGTCCAAATACAAAGGTTAGAAGCATAAAAAATAAAAATGTATTGGAACCCAAGACTCTTGACATTTCTCCAATATTACCACTTACCATTGCAGCCATACCACCATCTTTCATTGCTAATGCCCCCAACAAAGGAAATGAGCCTAAAAATTGCCAAACTCCTATTATTACGAGTATTCCAATTAAATAACGCCAATTGTCAATTAAGCCTTTATACGCTTGTTCTATATACATAAATCATCAATTAAATTTGTATTCCATTCTTTGTTCTTGCTGTAAAACAAGCTTCCTTTTTTCACTTCTAAAGGGCTCTTCACATTATTTGTAAACAATGCACCAGTTCCCAAACCTTGTGGCATTTTGTTATTTAAAGTTGCTGTCCACTGTGCTATGGCATTTAAACCAATATTACTCTCTAATGCACTTGTTACCCACCATCTTATTTTATTGTTTTCGGCACTGGCTATCCATTCATTACTACCCGAAAAACCACCGACTAAACTTGGCTTTAAAATAATATATTGTGGTTGTATTGTTTGTATCAACTCTTGCTTCTTTGTTACATCTACAATGCCAATTAATTCCTCATCTAATGCAATTGGCAAAGGTGTAGCTGCACAAAGATTTTGCATCTCTTTCCATTGACCCTGTTTAATAGGTTGCTCTATAGAATGTAAATCAAGTTTTGATAAAATTTCTAATTTAGACAACGCTTCTTCTGCAGAAAAAGCACCGTTAGCATCAACGCGAAGTTCTATTTCATCTTTTGTATAGCGTTCTCGAATAGATTTCAGCAACGCAATCTCCGTATCAAAATCTATCGCACCAATTTTCATTTTAATACAAGAGAAGCCATCTTTTAGCTTATTTTCTATTTGTTGATGCATAAATTCCTTATCGCCCATCCAAACCAAACCATTGATAGAAATCGGTTTTTGGTCATTCAAAAAAGCAGATTCAAAAAGATGAAACGGATTATTAGAACGTATGGATAAAAATGCCTGTTCCAAACCAAATTGAATACTAGGAAAATCTCTTAACTGCTCTATCAATTTAGCTTCTCCTAATTCAATATTCTCCGCAACCCAAGTACATTTTTGTTCATATTCAGGCACATCATCAAAACTAAGCCCTCTAAACAGTCCGCATTCACCAATACCCCATTTTCCTTCTTCTTCTAAAAAAAGAAACCACGTTTCTTTAGTTCGCAGAATTCCCCTAGAAGTTCCACTGGGGTTTTTAAAATTTAAGAGATACTTTTTAAATATTGCCTTCATATAATCCTTCAAATTTAGTTATATTTTGAGTTTAATTACGATGGATAGATAAGTATGGAGAATAAGGTGATTTGGATAACAGGAGCATCTTCTGGAATTGGGGAAGCATTGGCATATCAATTCAATGCTCTCGGTGCAAAAATTATTATTTCAGCAAGACGAGAAAAAGCATTGTCTGATGTAAAAAACAAGTGTGAATCTCCAGATAATGTTGCTGTGCTTTCATTAGACTTAACCCAATTTGAATCCTTAGAAAGCATCACAAAAAAGGCTTTTTCATTGTTTGGAAGAATCGATGTTCTTGTCAATAATGGCGGACTAAGCCAGCGTTCACTCATTATTGACACCAAATTTGAAGTCTACCAACAAATGATAGATGTTAATTATCTGGGTACTATAAAACTAACAAAGCATGTACTACCTAATTTTATAACACAAAAAAGCGGTCATTTCGTAACTATTACTAGTTTAATGGGTAAATTTTCATCGCCCTATCGTTCTGGTTATTGTGGAGCAAAACATGCCTTACATGGCTTCTTTGATGCTTTAAGAATGGAACACGAAAAAGACAATATCAATGTTTCTATTATTTGTCCGGGGTTCATACAAACAAACGTTGCAAAAAATGCTTTGACCGGTGATGGCTCTGCTTTACAAAAAGAAGATAACGCCACAGAAAACGGTATGCCCGTAAATGAGTGTGCAAAAGAGATTATCTCTGCAATTAAAAAGAAAAGATTTGAAACCTATATTGGTGGAAAAGAGAAATTCGGAATTTATCTCAAAAGATTCTTTCCTAAACTTTTACATAAAGTAGTTATGAAAAGTAAAGTTCGTTAAGCCTATTTAAAGTTAAACCAGAAACGTACACCTTCTTGGGTTTTATCGGTATTCAATGAAGTCTGTAGTTGGTTTGCTAATCTACTCATTAAGCGAATACCCATAGAAGAACTTGCTCTTTCATCTGAATCTTCTGGTAGACCTATACCATTATCAGTGTATTCAAAGAAACCTTCTTGACCCGTAATTTTACGCAAATGAATATATATTTTTCCATTACTATCATCATTTGGAAAAGCATATTTAAATGAATTCGAAACCAATTCGTTTAATATAAGTCCGAATGGAATAGCCCTGTCAATATCCAATTCTACACCTTCGGCATCAATAGTAATATTAATATTATGACCGCCTTTTTTATAGACCGACTGAATACTATTAATTAAGCTTTCTATATAACCCTGCATTTCAATAACAGACAAATCATCATTTTGATACAATTTTTGGTGTATTAACGCCATTGCTTTCACCCTACTCTTACCTTCTTCTAATGCAGCAATAGCAGCTTTACTTCTAGTATTTTTAGTTTGTAGACTTAACAAACTAGATACCATCTGTAGGTTGTTTTTAACCCTATGGTGAATTTCTTTCAATAAAGAATCTTTCTCTACCAACGAGTTTTCAATGATGAATTTTTGCTCCGCAATTAAACGTTGATTTTTAATACTCTTTAAGTAAGCATATACTAAACCTGCAAAACCAATAAGTGTAAATATCAAGGATACGAATACCAAACTAATTTTATCATCTCTTGCTTTGATATCTTTTCTAGATTCTTCTAATTGAGCTTTCTGCTGCTCTATCGCTTTTCTAGAATTCTCTAAATCTTGCGCAACGACAGAAGTCAATTGTTGGTTTTTGATATTAGATGCCAATGCATCAATAGAATCTCTAATTCTTATATTTTTTTTAAGGTATACCGTAGAGTTTTTAAAATCTCCTGTTTTATAGTAATAATCTGCATATATGCGATTACGTTTTAAAATATTATCTGATTTTATAGGATTAAGGTCGTCGCTTAAATAATCAGTAGCTTTAGCATAATCATCTAACTTTAAATAACATTCCGCAAGAGCCAAGGTATTCTCAATTATATCAGAAGAAAATTTACTTTTATTGTATTTTTTAATAATCTCTCTGCTCTCTTCTAAAAACGGAATAGCTTTTTCGTATTCACCTAACTGTACATGACTTTTTCCAATATTACCTATAATCAATCCGTTTAAAATTCGTCCTTCAGCGATTTCCTTATCGGAATGTTCGTTTGTAACATCGCTCAAAAAGACCTTAATCAGTCCTTCCGCTTTCTTAAAATAACTTAATGCTGTAGCCGTAGATTTATCTAATCTTAGATAATTACCTATAGTATTATTATAAATAGCTTGACCATAGTAATCATCATCACTAAGCACTTTCTTCTCTTCAGTCATGTAATCACGCATAGCCTTCCTATACTGACCTAAACTAGCGTATATGTCATAAAACGCAACGTTATCTGTAAACCCCAATTCCCGCTTTATCCTTCTAATCTCTATCTGCTTGTCATACAACTCTAGCTTTTCATAATTGCTATCTAATATGCCAAGAATCGTTTTCTTTGATTCTACGTCTAACTTTAATAAATCTTCATAAAGTGGTCTTGCAATAGCTAAACTCTTCTCGTAGTTACCCAAATCATAATAAATTTGAGATTCTATAAGTTGGTAATTACGAATAGAGATGGAATCTTTTGTTTTTTCAGAACTGTTCAAATAAACTTTTACAGTATCTAACCAATCATAAGGAGAATTCTGGTTATAGCGATTAGGAGTATTAAAAAAGAAAAAAGAACGTAGTTCACCGTTCTCTAAATCTTGAAACTGCTTGTAGTAATCTTCATTCTGAGTTTCAACATAGTCTTGTGCAAAAACAAGGCACGTAAATACACTTAAAAACAAAGTGCACATTAATCTCAAAATAATTTGTTTTTTCATATCTCAATAAAAACAGAATCAAACTTAAAACTTATAGCCAATTCTATTATTTTTTTGTTGTGAGCCTTCATTAATTTTTCATCAAATATCCAAAAGCTCAAAAAGCGTGTTCTACGTACTTTTCAATAATTCTTTAAAAACTGCAGTGGATTCTAGTATTAAAATCAAATGCTAGAGAAAAAGACCTACAATATCTAATATCTCAAAATTATAAATAACACATAGTTATCAAGATTAATTGTTGTGTAACCCCCAATAATTGTTGTGAAACGTATTGAAACCTCTAAACAATGAATTTTACCGATAAAAAGATACAGTTAAACGATAAATAAATACATTTCATCTAAGGTAAAATCAAAAAAAAACACCCTTATAAGGTGTTTTTTTTACTTCATTACTCGGATTAAGAATTCATAGCCGAAATAATAAATTCTTTAAAATCTTTGGAAATCGGAATCAATGTATTATTGATCATAATATCTTTAGAATTGATAGCATCAATATGATCTACATTAACTATGTAAGATTTATGTGCTCTATAAAATTTATTCTGTGGTAATTTCTCTAAATAGTCTTTTAATGGAGAACGTACTAAAAATTTCTTATCAATTGTATTTACTTCTAAATATACATTATCAGCTTTTATAAACTGAATATCTCCAAATTGTATTCTATAATACAGGTGTTGCTTTTTTACAAAAATGGAGTCCTTTAATATTGAATTGGACATTGCCACATCTTCTGTATTGGTAGCATTTGCATTTCCATTGCTGGCAGCTGTCTGTTTACCATAAATAAAGTTGGATAGTGCAATTTCTATAGAAGTATATAAGTCTTGTTGTTCAAAAGGCTTAACCAAGTAACCGTTTGGCTTCACCGTTTTAGCATTCTCAACTGTTGCACGGTCAGAATTAGAGGTTACAAAAATGAAAGGAATATCATAATTCTCTCTAATATGTTTACCCAAATCAATACCTGTTTTATCAGAAGCTAAAATGATATCAATTAAAACTAAATCTACCTGTTGGGTTTTTAATACTTCAACAGCCTGTTCGTAAACAATTACGTTGTCAACTATTTCATATCCTATCTCCTCTAGCATAGATTGCATATCATCGGCGATGATAACATTATCCTCAACAATTAGAATTTTAATGGGTTGTTCCAAGGTTTAAATTGGTTTGTGGGTTATACTCAAAATTACAAAAAATAATAATAACTAATAAAAAACAACAGGGCTATAAAAAAGGTACTTAATGCCAGGATTTTAAGTTCTGGGTCAAGTTCTGCCTCGTTGTTAGTTTGGGCTACTTTTCTTAAATGCATAAAAACCGGAAGGTAGCCTACAAGACTAACATAACGTAACTGTGATCCATTTGTTGTAAGCAAAAAACAAAACAGACACAAAAACGAAATAATTAACAATGTATAGTGATACTTTTTTGCATTAGCCAAGCCCATTTTAACAACCATAGTATTCTTACCTACAGCTGCATCAGATTTTATATCTCTCATATTGTTGAGATTAAGAACACCTACACTTAAAAACCCAATGGAAACGGCTGGCAGAACAGTCATTAAAGAAATTGCTTTTAGAAATAAAAACATGGAGCCTAAAACACTGACTAGCCCAAAAAATAAAAAAACAAAAATATCACCTAAACCGTTGTAACCGTACGCAGATTTACCTACGGTATATTTTATAGCTGCCCAAATTGCAAATGCTCCTAACAGTAAAAATAAAGTAGGATATATAATATCTTTTAAACCAAATGCGGTTATAATTAAACAAACAATGAGAATGGCATTTATTACCATGCTAATATAAATACCAGATTTTAATTGTGATGCAGTCAGGAGTCCACTTTGGAGTGCCCGTTTTGGTCCTAGCCTATCATCACCATCGGTTCCTTTAATTCCGTCACCATAATCATTGGCGAAATTGGAAGTCACTTGTAAACCAATTGTAGTCAAGATTGCCAAAATAAAAATACCGGTACTAGTAACACCATGATAAGCTGCCATTGCAGTACCTACAAGTATGCCTGAAATTGATAATGGAAGCGTTCTAAGTCTTGCTGCGTTGAGCCAAGCTTTAACTCTAGTCACTAAAAAGGGTCTTCTATTTGAACTCGTTTACCATCTTGGTATGAAGCAACAAAAGCATCTCCAAAACCAATATCAACCAATTGCTTTCTAAAAGATTGAGCCTCTTCTAGAGTTTCAAAATTACCAAGAGAGTAAGAGTAAAAAGGGTTTGTTTTAACAAAAAGTGTATTTGTTAAAGCTTCAGAAGCTAAAGTGACATTATTATCTACAAAGGATTTTACCTGAACTGAGTATATTTTTTCTTTTTGCAAAAATTCTTTAGCCAAGTAAAACTCCTTTACCAAACTTAATTCTTCGTTCTGTTCTTTTAAGTTTTCTAGTCGGGTTCTTATTGCATCTACACTATCAATTGATGTTAACACCAAATCGTTAGAGGTTTTTCTATTGAAACCACCTGAACTTGACAACCCAGCAGTAAATGAGGTAAATGCCAAACCACCAATTAAAAAAAGTCCTGTAATTCCAGCAAAAACATTGCGTTGAATCTTACTCTTCTTTAATTCTTTGTTCTTGAACTTAATTTGATCTAATAAACGCTCATTAATAATCTGAGCTTTATCAACGTCTTTATGTAATTCTAGTAAATCACTCTCTTCTATAAAAGGCATAAATACAGTGGTAATTTTTAAGCTTAAAACTTAAATGTAAGCTAAAAATTGTTAATAACTTTTTATTTACAACAAAAATAAAATTAATTGTAAGGTATTACAAAAAACTCGACGTTTATTTAAGATATTCTGCTGAAAATCAAATACTAAAGAATTTTCTTACAGTTTTATCTTAATCATCTGAAAGTGTAATACCATCAGATTCTATCTTAATTTTTCGTTCTCTATACAAGGTTCCCAGACCTTTTTTAAAAGTCTTTTTACTCATTTGAAAAACATCCCTAATTTCTTCTGGCGCAGATTTGTCATGTAAACCCAGAAAACCACCACTTTCTACAAGAACTTCATATATCTTTTTTGCAGCGGGTTCCAAAACTTTTGCTCCTAACGGCTGTAGTGAAATATCTAATTTATTATCCTTTCTTATGGTTTTAATACAACCAGGTATTACATCACCAATGTTTATTGGTTTAAATACTTCATTAAAATAAACTAAACCTTTATGTTTTTCATTTACAATGACCTCCCAACCTAAATCGGTTTGTCTGGTAACCACTAAATCCACTTTCTCCCATTCCTTAAGGTCAATTGTATCATTGTTTAAAAACTTGTCTAACTTATTTGAGGCTACCAATCTACCAGAACGATTATCTAAATAACAGTGCACCACATACCATTGCCCTTCCTTCATCTTAACCCTTTGTTCACGAAAAGGTACTAAAAGATGCTTTTCAAGACCCCATTGCATAAAAGCACCAAACTCATTGACCTCTGCTACTTGCAACAATCTAAACTCACCAAGCATAATGTCTGGCTCTAAGGTAGTTGCAACGGGTCTTTCATCATAATCTAAATAACAGAAGACACTTATTTTTTCCCCTATTTCATATGCTGTAGGCACATATTTATTTGGCAACAATACATCATTTCCTTCTTCATCACCCAAAAAAAGACCTACACTGGTGTCTCTTAAAATCTCAAGGTTGTTTATACGTCCTAATTCTATCATGCTGCAAAATTACATTTTAAATATTTAAAAACTTAACCTAAAAAAAAAGACCGTTACCAAAAAGGCAACGGTCTTTAATTTATTTGTCATCTGACTATTTATCGTATACAGATGCTTTCTTGAAATGTTGACAAAGCTTATAATAGATAACTGCTCTATGCTTGTTTCTATTAGAAGAACCATACTTGTCCATAACAGTTGCAATAGCATCATCTAATTTAGAATCATCTGCAAGACCTAATTTTTTGATCAAGTAGTTATTTTTTACCGTATCCAATTCTTTTTGATCGCTACCAGATACTTTAGAAGCATCAATGTTGTAAATAGATGGTCCTAAACCAACAGTTACTTTTTTAAGCAAGTCCATGTCCGCATCCTCACCAAATTTATCTTTGATGTCAGCAGCATACTTTTCAATTAAATCGTCTCTTTTACTCATGTTAATGTGTTATAATTAATGGTTAATACTCCACTAAGATATGAAACGAAAATAATCAATCAAAATTTTATCGTTTATTATTGTAGGCGTAGTAATTTCCAGTAATTGCGGACGAAGGGTTTCTTTGAAAAAGTCACTCAATACTTCTTGAAGTTCTTCAGATGATTTTGCCGTTCTGTAATCAAAACCAAACATATTACAAAGCTGATCTGCAGTCAGTGAATGTCTTGTCTCAAAATAGGTTTCAAATACATCTGTATCATCCTTCCCGGGAAGTATTCTAAATATACCTCCACCCTTATTATTGATAACGATTATTCTAAAATTTGCCTTTATGTAATTATTCCATAAAGCATTACTATCATAGAAAAAACTAAGGTCCCCTGTTATAAATAGTGTTGGAGAGCTATGTATTAAAGATGCACCTACCGCAGTAGATGTACTACCGTCAATACCACTTGTTCCCCTATTACAAAACACTTTTAATGTTGGGTTTACATCGAATAATTGAGTGTAACGTATGGTAGAGCTATTTGCCAGTTGCAACATGTAATCATTAGGCACACCTTTTAAAATTTGATTAAATGCTAAAAAATCTGAAAATGGAATTTGTTTTAAATATACTTCTCGTTTTAAAATATAGCCTTGTTTTACTTTATTCCAACTAGAAAAAAAATCACTTTCTACAAAACCAGAAGCCACATACATTTTATCAAAAAAGGTATTCACTGGTACTTTAATATGCTCTTCTAAACAGAAAAAAGTATCGTTCGCAAATTGACCACCAATATGCCAGTGATGGTTAGGCTCGTAATTTCTTAGAAAAGCCTTCACCTTTTTAGAAACAATTAATCCACCAAAAGTAATTAGTACTTCAGGTTTCAATGTGGCAAACAGATTCTCTTTATCTTTTTGCATTTCAATAGGAGCAATCAAGGAATCTATACTACTGAAGAAATTTGGATGATGAATATTAGATGTCGTCTCGGTCAATACCATAACACTAGGGTCATTTGCCAGCAATTCCAATATGTTTTCTTTTATTTCGTTGGAAGTATTAACGCCAACCAAAACCATTTTACGTGGTGATGCATTCCAAATCTCCTTATGACTATCCAATATTGGAATTTCATTAAGCTCAACAGGAACCGGACTAATTTCTGACGAAACTGAAGGTTCTGAAAGCGTGTCATACAAAGGCTCTTCAAAAGGAGGATTTATATGGACGGGACTATTCTTGGTCAATGCAATTTCTAAAGCGAGATTTAATTCACCGTCATTATAATTCTGAATTTCCTGCTGAACCTGGTTTATCTCTCCATCAGAAATCCACTCTGGTTTATATTGTAAGACCTTTGATGTAGCATGACTGACATCTTGCTTTAGATTCGCCGAATACCTAATATGGTTTTCAAATACGTTTCGCTGATTTATAGTTTGCCCATCTCCTATTCCCAATTTATAAACTGGTCTATCTGCAGAAATAACCACTAAAGGAATATTACTAAAATATGCCTCTGCAACAGCAGGATAATAATTTAATAATGCACTACCAGACGTACATAAAATTACAACGGGCTCTTGTAATTGTTGTGCCATACCTAATGCAAAAAAAGCGGCACAACGCTCATCTACTATACTATAACAAGTAAAAAAAGGATTCTCTGCAAAGGCAATGGTAAGTGGTGCATTTCTTGACCCTGGCGATATTACGATATTAGAAATATTCTTTGCCTGGCAATGTTGAACAATAGATTGTGCGGTAGGTATAGCGGAATATCTCATGTAGTTCAAAAATACGACCAAAGCAGGTCATTACCCAAAACTTAAGTATCTATTTACCATCTAGAACCCTAAACATGGTATTACTTTTTAAAGCCGTTTCTTCCCATTCTTTTTCAGGTATAGAATCAGTTGTAATACCACCACCTACATAAATCTCAGCTTTCTCTTTGAACAATTGCATACAGCGTAGATTCACAAAAAGTTCTGAGGTTTTCATAACACTTCTATAAGCACTATTCTCTTGGTTACGGCGGTTTCTATTTCTTGGCAGTTCTGTTTTTGTATTCAGCTCACCTAAAAATCCGGTGTAAAAATTTCGTTCATACAATTCGTTTTCTAAAATAAAATTCTTTGCATTTTCTAACGGGCTACCGCATACTGCCGGTGTTGGGTGTAGTGCTTTTAATATATCACCAAATTTATTCGGTGCAAAGGTGCCTTTCATTTCAGTACGAAGATGCCAAAGTTGACCTGCCTTAACAGACTCTCGTTCAGAACTATTCAGAGAAACAACCTCATCTTTTAAAGTATCCAAAATATAATCGGTTACCAATTGCTGTTCATCTAATTCTTTCTCCGCCCAAATTGGTTCATTAGCACCTATTGCATTCTGTGTACCTGCCAAAGACATTGTAGTAAATTGAGTACCATTGCTTTTTATCAAGATTTCTGGGGTAGCACCCATCCAAGTTCCAATTTTTGGGTGGTACCAAAAGTAGCAGAATGCTTTTTTATATACTTGAAGAATTCGCTGATACACTTCAAAGTAATTATCTCTTACATCAACTTCTATTTTCCTAGATAATACAACTTTATTGAAATCACCTTTACCAATGCGCTCAATGGCTTTAGATATTAAATTAAGATATCTTCCCTTTTCTGTAGCTTCGCTTTCCGGTATGTTTTTCTCACTGACCTGAAATTCGTCATTTAAATTGAACGGAACCTTTTCAACGGCATCCATTTTCATTAAAATAGCATCTGAATTCACATCGAACGGAGCAAAAACGAATCCTGTTTCCGTGAAATCCATAACCTTATGAACGTCATCGTTGTTTTGAAAAACACCGACCAATTCAGACTCATTAGGTTTGCTATATAACACAAACGGCAACTGCTCTTTCAAGCAATTTTCAGCTCTATGAAAAAGTTCTTGCATCATACTACTTTCTAGGTAATGCTATAGTAGTTAATTTACAAAGAGAGACCAGTTGATCATCTTCGTTGGTCACCCTAATCTCCCATAATTGGGTAGTTCTACCTTTGTGTAAGATGGTTGCCCTGGCATAAACAAATCCTTCTTTTACACTTTTAACGTGATTTGCAGAAATCTCCAAACCTCTAACAAAAAATTTGTTACCATCTAAAAAAACATAAGATGCCGCACTACCAACACTCTCTGCCAATGCAGCGGTTGCTCCACCATGTAAAACTCCGTCTGGCTGATGCACTTTTGGAGTAACTGGCATTTTAGCCAACAAAAAATCTTCCCCTACATCTATGTATTCGATTTCTAAAGTCTGCATTAAGGTATCTTTAGAAGATTCGTTACAAATCTTTAGAATTTTCTCTTTGTAGTCGTTCATCCTTTTTTTTGTAAAATTAAGCATTACATTACCAACAGAAAAGCATAACAGTAATGATAGATTTATGGAGAACCAGATAAAAAATGTTACTTATAAAACTACGAATACCTATGAAACTTTAAATGAATTAAATAGCGACACAAAACAAATTTGGATTGTTTTTCATGGCATAGGATTCTTAAGTAGATTCTTCTTAAAGTATTTCAACGAACTGCCTAAGAAAGAAAATTATATCATAGCACCACAAGCACCTTCTAAATACTATTTAAAGAATGAATACAAGCATGTAGGAGCAAGTTGGTTAACAAAAGAAAATACGGCACAAGAAACCAAAAATCTCTATAATTATTTAGATGCTGTATTAGAGAAAGAACAGCTTCCGTCTGATTGTAAAATTGTTTTCTTCGGATTTTCACAAGGTATTTCAATAGCACTGCGTTATCTGGCATATTCCAAATTAAGTTGTTCCAAATTGATTCTTTACGCAGGCGGGATTCCTAGAGAATTAAAAACAGTTGATTTTATCCATCTAAAAGGCAAAACAGATATAATTTCAGTAATCGGAAACAAAGATGAATACCTGACTCCAGATAGATTAGCAGAAGAAAACAATAAACTTAAAACACTTTTTGGAGACCGTATTAAAAACATCACTTTTGATGGTGGACACGAGGTTAAGAAAGAGATTATAAATCAATTGGCAAAATGAACTATACACCAACCTTAGAAAACGAACGGGTTATACTGAGTCCGTTAACCTTAGAAAATTACGAAAAGCTAATTCCTATTGCTTCACAGAAAAAATTGGTTCAGTACTCCCCTTCTGATATTGAAACACCAAGTAGTTTAAAAAATTATGTAGAAACGGCATTGCAGCAATTAGCGGCAGGCACAAGCATACCTTTTATCATTTATGATAGAGAACATAATACTTTTGCAGGTTCTACACGCTTTATGCATATCAACAGAAAAAACAAAGTACTACACATTGGTTCTACTTGGATAGGACGTGAATTTCAGGGCACAGGTTTAAATTCACAAATGAAACAACTAATGCTTACATATGCCTTTACTACTTTGGATTTTGAAAAAATTGAATTCCGTGTAGATGAAAGAAATACGGCATCAAGAAAAGCAGTAGAAAAACTAGGATGCACCTTAGAAGGCATACTTAGAAAAGACGTGTACCTATTAGATGGTTTTAAAAGAAATACGTGCTATTATGGTCTTCTGCGAGAAGAATGGTTAGGTACCAATAAATAAGCTTTATTCTTCAACAACTTTTGTATCTGCGGGATAATAAGTGATTTTTCTGGTAGTATAGGTGTTATCTGGCGTTACAATTTGCTTGATCCAATTACCTACTTCAGAATTATCATATTGATAGATGTATTCTTTCTTTATAATACCGGCACCTCTTTTAGCAGTTTCAGCAATCAACATACCTTTTTCGTCGTATTCATAGGTGGTACGGGTAGTTGGCTCAAAATTTTTCAATTCAGAATTATATTCAAACTCTTGTTGCGCCATTAGTTTATCATCCATACTAAACACTTCTTCAAAAGCACTACTCTCTTCACCATTTAAATACTCTTTGGTCAAAACTACACGTTGAGCTGGTTTATTCGTTGGTTTCAATGTTGACGTACGAATAGATTTTAGAGGAACATCATTTAATAAGTAAGTAACGGTATTTTCTCCTTTGAACTTCTTATGTTCTACTTGGGTAATATCCGTATAATCATTGTTGGTTCTCTCAATACTGGCTAAATCTCCAAACTCATCATACCCATATATATACTGGTCTAAAAACTGCTTATCGTAAGAAAATATACGCTCCTGAATTGTTAAATTATCAGTTGAATCAATTTCATAAAAATGAGCTATAGAAGTGCTTGGGTCAAAAGTATTGTTTCTATATGATTCCGCTCTTTTCTCTAAAAGTTCTCCTTTACTATACTTATAATAAACAACATCATAATCTGCTTCATTATACCTAGTAACAGATTTGTTCAGCAACCCGTTCTTATTAAAGTCGTATTCTTCTTTACCATAATCGGTACTTACCAAACATACTTTTACATCACCTTTTAGATCAAAATCTTCTATTGTAAAGATTTGAATTTCTTGACCTTTGACAATAGTGAAAGCTGCCATAAAAACAGATAAAAACAGAAAATGTCGTTTCTTAACCATACTACAAAATTACTTTATTAATAATAGGCATAAAAGAATATCCTATAAAAGTAAAAAGGGACGGTAAATACCGTCCCTTTTTTTATAACAACTTAAAGTTATATTATTTAACTTCTTCGAAGTCTACGTCTTCAACGTTATCACCTTCAGAAGCACCACCGTCAGCAGTTGGTTCTCCTTGTGGAGCACCACCTTGGGCGTCAGCTTGCGCTTTGTACATTTCTTCAGATGCAACTTTCCAAGCTTCATTGATTTTATCTAAAGCTGGTGTAATAACAGCCAAATCTTTAGTTTCATATGCCGCTTTCAATTCTGCTAAAGCATCTTCAATTGTTTTTTTCTTATCGTCAGATAATTTATCGCCAAATTCAGTAAGTTGAGATTCAGTTTGGAAAATCATTCCGTCTGCTTCGTTCAACTTGTCAGCAGTTTCTTTCGCTTTTTTATCAGATTCAGCATTTGCTTCAGCTTCAGCTTTCATCTTCTTGATTTCTTCTTCAGTTAAACCAGAAGAAGCTTCAATACGAATATCCTGAGTTTTGTTCGTAGCCTTATCCGTTGCAGATACTTTAA
Source organism: Maribacter forsetii DSM 18668 (assembly GCF_000744105.1). NCBI lineage: Bacteria > Pseudomonadati > Bacteroidota > Flavobacteriia > Flavobacteriales > Flavobacteriaceae > Maribacter > Maribacter forsetii. The sequence goes on along the minus strand of NZ_JQLH01000001.1, from coordinate 1,851,851 downwards.
TAATACCGTTAGCATCGATATCGAAAGTTACTTCAATTTGCGGAGTACCTCTCTTTGCTGGTGGAATACCATCTAAATGGAATCTACCGATTGTTTTGTTATCGTTTGCCATTGGTCTCTCTCCTTGCAATACATGAATTTCAACCGATGGTTGGTTATCAGCAGCAGTAGAGAATACTTGAGACTTTTTCGTTGGTATTGTTGTGTTAGCCTCAATTAATTTAGTCATTACACTACCCATAGTTTCAATACCTAATGATAGCGGAGTAACATCTAATAACAATACATCTTTAACATCACCGGTTAAAACACCACCTTGAATAGCTGCACCAATTGCAACAACCTCATCTGGGTTTACACCTTTAGAAGGCTTCTTGCCAAAGAACTTCTCAACAGCTTCTTGTACTGCAGGTATTCTAGTAGAACCACCAACTAAGATAATCTCATCAATATCACTCTTAGAAAGTCCTGCTGCTTTCATAGCAGTCTCACATGGCTCTATAGTTCTTTTAACCAAATCAGCGATTAATTGCTCAAACTTAGATCTTGTCAAAGTTCTAACTAAGTGCTTTGGTCCTGAAGCTGTAGCTGTAACGTATGGTAAGTTGATTTCTGTTTGTGCAGAAGATGATAATTCAATCTTAGCTTTCTCAGCTGCCTCACGTAAACGTTGTAAAGCCATAGCATCTTTTCTAAGGTCCATATCTTCTTCAGACTTGAACTCTTCAGCTAACCAATCAATAATTTTTTGATCCACATCATCACCACCTAAGTGCGTATCACCATCAGTAGCCAATACTTCAAAAACACCGTCACCTAACTCTAATATAGATACATCATGTGTACCTCCACCAAAGTCAAAAACAACTATTTTCTGATCCGTATCTTTTTTGTCCATACCGTATGCTAAAGAAGCAGACGTTGGTTCATTAATAATACGCTCTACAGTTAAACCTGCAATTTCACCAGCTTCTTTAGTAGCTTGTCTTTGCGCATCGTTAAAATATGCCGGTACGGTAATTACTGCACGAGAAACTTCTTGACCTAAATAATCTTCAGCAGTTTTCTTCATTTTCTGAAGAATCATAGCTGATAATTCTTGTGGAGAATATAAACGACCATCAATATCTACTCTTGGTGTATCGTTATCTCCCTTTACTACTTTATAAGGTACTCTTTCAGCCTCTTTACTAGATTCTGAATATTTATTACCCATAAACCTTTTAATAGAATAAATGGTTTTATGAGGATTGGTTACCGCTTGTCTTTTTGCTGGATCACCAACTTTAATTTCACCTCCATCAACAAAAGCGATGACAGATGGTGTAGTTCTTTTTCCTTCTGCATTTGGAATTACTACTGGCTCATTACCTTCCATTACGGAAACACAGGAGTTGGTAGTACCCAAATCTATTCCTATAATCTTACTCATTTTATATGTTTTAAATTAAGTGCTTTATTTTACAATCGATTAGTAATTGACAAACAATATGCCAAGCCAGAAAAACTGACATGATGTCATTAATACACTTTTCTACATAATAATTATGCCAATATAGTATGGTAATACATTACCAAAACATTGTACCTTAGCCTACAAAACTTATACGATTTGGAGATAGAAAGCATTAGTGTTTTTGATATGCTAAAGATAGGCGTAGGTCCTTCTAGTTCACATACCTTAGGTCCATGGCGTGCTGCAGAGCGGTGGTTGGCCAGATTAAACTCTAAAGACAATCTTGAGAAGGTTGAAGAAGTAGAAGTGCACTTATACGGATCGTTATCATTGACAGGTAAAGGTCATGCCACTGACTATGCCGTAATGCTAGGGCTGTTGGGTGCCGATCCAGAATTGATTCCTATTGACACTATTGACCCTCTGATAAGTAAAATTAAAAACGAGCATGTTTTACTTTTAGATGGTACGTACAGGATCCCCTTTGATCCGGATAAGCATATTATATTCAATAGAAAATTTCTTCCTTTTCATGCCAACGGATTAAAGTTTCAAGCGAAATTGAAATCGGGCAGAAAAATTTCAAAAACTTATTATTCTATAGGTGGAGGATTCGTTATCAGTGAAGAGCGTAAAAATGCCAAACGCAAGATTGACATGTTTGAAAAGTTTCCGTTTCCTGTACAAAAAGGAACTGAACTTCTTGATTTTTGTAAAAACGAAGATTTAAAAATCTCTGAATTGGTTTTGCAGAACGAAAGATCTTTGCGAGATGATGCGAAAATCGACCATGAATTGAATCGTATTTGGTCAACCATGTTAGAATGCATGTATACTGGTTGCCACACCGAAGGAACTTTACCCGGTGGGTTACATGTAAAGCGTAGGGCTTTTGAAATGCACAATAAGCTAAAAAGCGACCTACCCTACTCCAACCCTGAAGAGTGGTTACAGAGCATACGACAGACAGAGGTAAAGTTTAGACAAATACTACAGTGGGTAAGCTGCTTTGCCTTAAGTGTAAATGAAGTGAATGCATCCTTAGGTCGTGTAGTCACAGCACCAACTAACGGAAGTGCAGGTGTTATACCTGCCGTACTAATGTACTACATGGTCATTGAAAACCACGCAGGTAATTTTGAACATGTAAAACAGTTTTTACTTGTTGCCGGAGAAATTGGGAGCATCTTTAAAAAAGGAGCTACGATATCTGCCGCAATGGGAGGTTGTCAAGCAGAAATAGGCGTTTCTTCGGCTATGGCCGCAGGAGCACTTACAGAGCTGTTGGGCGGTACTCCAGAACAAGTACTTATGGCTGCAGAAATTGCAATGGAACATCATTTAGGGCTTACTTGTGACCCTATTGGCGGATTGGTACAAATACCATGTATTGAACGCAACTCTATGGGAGCCATAAAAGCTATTAATGCTGCAGAGCTAGCCTTGGGGTCTGATCCTTCAGCAGCTAAAGTACCATTGGACAAAGTGGTACAGACCATGTGGGAAACCGCAAAAGACATGAGCTCCAAGTATAAAGAAACCTCTGAAGGCGGATTAGCAGTTGGTGTTTTCTTGAGCGATTGCTAACCTTTTTTAAAACAAGGCAAACTTTACTTTGTAGTTGCACATATAAAGGTCTTTTTATATCTGCATTTATTCCGCTAACTTTAATTTATGAAAAATCTGATTTCTGAAAGGGTAGCCGATTTTATTAAAAACTATCCGCCTTTTAATGTTCTTGACAGCAAATCACTTTTTGAGTTGGCAGAACAAGTACTTATCGTCTATAAAGAAAAGAACAGTATTATTTTCAATGTTGATGAACCTCAGCATTCACACTTTTATATGGTTCATAAAGGTGCGGTTACTTTAAACAATCCCACCAATTCAAATATTATTGACTATTGTGATGAAGGAGATATATTTGGGTTACGTCCGCTTTTTGCCAATGAAAATTATAAGTTAGAAGCTAGAGCACATGAGGAGTGTATTCTCTACGGAATTCCAATAGATATATTTAAACCTATTGCCAAGAAGAATGACCAGGTAACTATTTTCTTAATGGAGAGTTTTGCCTCCAACACCCGTAATCCGTACGCAAAAAATCAAAAAGGGCAGCTTTATGATAACGAAGATGAAGAAGAGGTTACTACGGAAGTGGTACTGCCAGACTTACAATTAGCTAGCTATTCAAAAAAATTGGTGACCTGTTCCACAAGAACCTCTATTAAGAAGGCTGCTGATATCATGTCCAAGAAAAAAATTGGATCACTATTAATTACCAGTAAAGATTTACCCGTTGGTATTATTACCGATAAAGATTTCAGAAACAAAGTAATATCAGGTGAGCAGCCAATAACTGCTTCAGTTAAAACCGTAATGACTACTCCGGTAATTACGTATCCAAAAAATCTTACCATTACACAGGCACAAATGGCGATGATGAAAAGCAACATTAGTCATTTGGTTATTACGGAAGATGGTACGCCAAATTCTCCTGCATTAGGAATTTTATCCAAGCATGATGTAATGGTTTCCCTAGGCGATAACCCGGCAGTATTGGTAAAAGCAATTAAACGTACCTCTCGCATTAAAAAAATAAAACAGATCAGAAAAAGTGTTATGGTTCTTTTAACCGGATACTTAGAGCAAAATATTCCATTAGGACTGATTGCTAAAATCATCTCTGAACTAAATGATACATGTATTAAGCAGGTAGTGGAAATTTCTATTGTTAAAATGGATACGCCCCCACCCGTTAAATTTGCATGGCTGGCATTGGGTAGTCAAGGTAGAAGCGAACAACTTTTACATACAGATCAAGATAATGCCTTGGTATTTGAAGATGTACCTGAGGAAGAATTATCTAAAACTACCACTTACTTTCTTGAACTTTCCAAACATATAACCAAAGGATTGAATACTATAGGGTATGAGTACTGCCCAGCGGACATGATGGCTTCTAACCCAAAATGGTGCTTAAGTCTAGAAGAATGGAAAAACAAACTATCATACTGGATCAGTAACCCAGGACCCAACGAAGTTTTAATGTCCTCCATTTTTTTTGATTACAGTTTAGCATTCGGAGAAAGAAGTTTATTGGATAATATGTCTGACCATATATTTAGAACCGTTAAGAATTATCCTATTTTTTTGGTGCATTTGGCAAACGGTGCACTTCAAAGTCCGTCACCCACTGGTTTTTTTAGGCAATTTGTTGTTGAGCAAGACGGTCAACACAAAGATTCCTTTGATTTAAAAAGTAGAGCTTTAAGACCCTTGGTTGATGCTGCTCGTGTTTTAATACTATCACATTCCGTTAAAGCTATTAGCAATACATGGGAACGATATGAGAAATTAGCGGAACTTGAACCCAATAACAAAGAGTTGTATTTAGCTTGCTCTTATGCTACCAAAGCTTTATTGAAATTTAGAACACGCCAAGGTTTAGCTAATCATGATTCAGGTAGATTTATTCAACTAGATCAATTGAGCAAGCAAGAAAAAATGAAATTGAAAAGAACCTTTAAAGCTATTAAGGAAATACAAGAACTGATTACACTTCGTTTTAAAGTCACTAATATTTTAGGCTAATGGGATTATTTAAAAGAACACCTAAAAACCTACCAGAATTTTGGAAAACTTATGAAAGCCTTTTCAAGGAAACTCAAAGTAAAAAATTTAATGACCAAATTTTTGTAGTCTTAGATACCGAAACAACAGGCTTTAGCTTTGAAGATGACCGTATCCTCTCCATTGGCGCGGTAAAAATTACAAATGAAAGCATCTCTGTTCAAGAAGTATTTGATATCTATTTAGAGCAAGAAAAATTCAATAAAGAGACTGTCCACGTTCACGGACTTTTAAAAAACGGACAGCGAGAGTGTATTAGTGAAATTTTGGCACTTGAAAAGTTTTTAGCTTATGTTGGCGATGCGGTTATTGTGGCACACCATGCAGGTTTTGATATGGGGATGCTAAATACTGCTTTAGTAAGACATGGTCTACCTAAACTAAAAAACATGGTCTTAGATACGGGAGTGATTTACAAGAAAACATTAATAAAGTCCTACCTAGTTCAACCAAAATCCAATTATACCCTAGATGAGCTTGCGGAAAAATTCTCCATTTCTAGAAAAGACAGGCATACTGCTTTAGGCGACGCCTATATAACAGCCGTCGCCTTTTTAAAGATAATATCACGCTTAAAGGAAAAGAAAAACTTCTCGCTTAAATATTTACTTAGATAAGTTTAAAGGCTCTCCAAATAACTTAAGACATTTCTATTTATTCTATCATGAATATGAGTAGTATCAGCCTTTACAAATGGCTCTCCAGTTATATGCTCGTAAAGTTCAATATAACGTTCAGATACAGACTCAATGTATTCATCAGACATCTCAGGAACGGTTTGCCCCTCTAAACCTTGAAAGTCATTCGCAATCAACCATTGTCTTACAAACTCCTTCGATAATTGCTTTTGAGGCTCATTGGCATCTTGCCTAGCCTGATATCCGTCAGAATAAAAATATCTTGAAGAATCTGGAGTATGAATCTCGTCTATCAAAACAATCTTTCCTTCTTTAGTTTTTCCAAATTCGTATTTCGTATCCACTAAAATCAATCCTCTTTCAGCAGCGATTTCCGTTCCCCTTTGAAAAAGAGCATAGGTATACTTTTCTAAAAGTGCATAATCTTCTGCTGAAACTATTCCCTTGCTTAGAATATCGGCTTTCGATATATCCTCATCATGATCACCCATTTCCGCTTTGGTAGCAGGAGTAATTATAGGACTCGGAAATTTGTCATTCTCCTTCATACCATCAGGCATGGCAACACCACATAACATTCTTTTGCCCAGTTTGTATTCTCTAGCCGCATGACCGGATAAATACCCACGAATAACCATTTCTATCTTAAAAGGCTCGCAGGCAACACCAACAGCAACATTTGGATCAGGAGTTGCAGTTAACCAGTTTGGAACAATATCTTCTGTAGAAGCCATCATTTGGGTTGCAATCTGATTTAAAATCTGTCCTTTGTATGGAATTCCCTTGGGCATCACCACATCAAAAGCAGATAACCTATCAGTGGCCACCATGACCAACATATCGTTATCTAAAGTGTATACCGATCTTACTTTGCCTTTATAGACATTTTTCTGACCCGGGAAATTAAATTCAGTTTCGTAAATAGTATTCTTTGACATGTAAATTCTTAATTGTGGTGTTCTATAGTTTTATAAGCTTCAATAACTTTTTTCACAAGTTTATGACGGATTACATCTTTATCATCTAGATAAATAACCTCTATACCTGGCACATTATTTAAAATGAGCAGTGCCTCTTTTAAACCTGAAATTGTTCTTCTAGGCAAGTCAATTTGCCCTGGATCACCCGTAATCAGGAATCGTGCATTTCTACCCATTCTAGTTAAAAACATTTTCATCTGTGCGTGGGTGGTATTCTGTGCCTCATCTAAAATAACAAAAGCGTTATCTAAAGTTCTACCACGCATAAATGCCATTGGTGCAATTTGTATGGTACCGTTTTCAATATAATGCACCAATTTTTCGGCAGGAATCATATCTCTAAGGGCATCATATAAAGGTTGCATATAAGGATCTAGTTTTTCTTTTAAATCGCCAGGTAAAAAACCAAGATTCTCACCAGCCTCAACAGCCGGTCTCGTCAAGATAATTTTCTTTACCTGTTTCTCTTTCAAAGCCTTTACCGCAAGTGCAACCCCAGTGTAGGTTTTACCCGTACCTGCCGGACCAATGGCAAAAACCATATCGTTCTTTTTAGAGGCATCTACCAAACGACGTTGATTAGCAGTTTGTGCTTTTATCAGCCTACCGCTAACACCATGAACCAAAGTTTCTCCACTATTCTTTGATGATTTTAATTCATCATCCTCAGAACTTGTCAAAACTCTTTCTATACTGTTTTCATCTAATTTGTTGTATTTAATGAAATGCTGGGTCAACATATCAAACCGCCTCTCAAACTCTTCCAGTAGTTCTTCATCTCCAAAGGCTTTGATTTTGTTGCCACGGGCTACAATTTTCAACTTCGGAAAGTATTTCTTTAATAAATCAATATGTTCATTTTGCTGCCCAAAAAACTCTCTCGGGCTAATTTCGGTAAGTTCTAGAATTATCTCGTTCAAACAGTCGGTTTTATAATGATTTATAGTTAGCGAAGATTAGTTTCTAGTCGCTATTTTTTGTTTAATTTTGTATATCAAATTTAAGCAAATTTTAAGTTCGACTAACCAAAAACATATCAACATTGCTGTATGGCAATTATCACCCTCACAACAGATTTCGGATTAAAAGATCACTTTGTAGCTGTATTAAAAGGCTCCATATATACAGAATTGCCCGATGCTAAAATTGTTGATATTTCGCATGACATCATGCCCTTCAACATTCACGAATGTGCTTATATACTCTCAAATACTTATAATAGTTTCCCAAAAGGAACCATTCATATTGTTGGTGTAGACTCTGAAGAAACCCCGGATAACAAGCATATTGTAGCATTAGTAAACGGACATTATTTTATTAGCGCAAACACCGGTGTCATTGGACTCATCACCTCTGAAATGACTCCGGAAAAAGTATTTGAAATAAATTTACCAGATTCTATTGCAAACTCATTCCCTGTATTAAATGTTTTCATACAAGTTGCCTGCCATATAGCCCGCGGCGGCACATTAGAACTTGTGGGCAAACCATTTACCGAATTGAACGATTTAAGAGAATTTGCACCGAGAATAGTTGAAGACGGAAAGAAAATAATTGGCAGTGTCATCTATATTGATAACTATGGAAATGTAATTACCAATATTCGTAAAAATTTATTTGACGCTTATCGTAAAGACCGTGATTATACCGTAATGGCCCGTAATCATAAAATAAAAACGATCCATAAAGCTTATAATGAATTTATAGACTATAGTTTAGAGAAGAGTCAACGTAAGAGTGCGGGAGACCTGCTTGCCATATTTAATTCATCCAATTATATAGAACTGGCTATTTACAAAAGTAATTTAACCACAGTAGGTGGTGCTTCTACCTTATTAGGATTGGATTATAGAGATACTATTATGGTAGATTTTGAATAGCATTAGCAAATTCAATTTCAAGAATATTTAAGCGTATTTTTAAAATATAGGAAGAGGTCAAAAGTTAATAACTAATGCCTGAAATTAATTAATATGATCTTAATGTAGTAATACCTAGTATTATACACTACCTTAATAGATAACAAACTGTTAATAAGTTTGTTTCCTTAAAAAGGTCAATTAAAATATCTTTGTTGGTAACGAAAACTGCCAACAATAAGGAGTTTAAACCTATTTTTCTTGATGAATTCAAGGAAAATATCAATAAATATTAAAGAATGAAATTTATAGTTTCAAGTACCTATTTGCTAAAACAACTTCAAATATTAGGAGGTGTAATCAACAACAGTAATACGTTACCTATTCTGGATAATTTTCTGTTCGATTTGCAGAAGGACAAACTAACGGTCTCAGCTTCCGATTTGGAAACCACCATGAGTTCAGTTATAAAAGTAGATTCTGACAACGAAGGTACTATAGCTGTACCAGCAAGATTGCTTTTAGAAACTTTAAAAACTTTCCCTGAACAACCACTGACTTTTGTTGTTGAGGATAACAATACAGTAGAAATCAGTTCTAACCACGGTAAATATGCGCTTGCATATGCTGATGGAGCTGAATTCCCAAAAGCAGTTGAATTAACAAGTCCAAGTTCAACAACATTACTTGGTGATATTTTGGCAACAGCGATTAACAAAACAATATTTGCTGCAGGTAATGATGACTTAAGACCTGTAATGAGCGGAGTATTTTTTCAATTTTCTCCAGAGAACTTAACGTTCGTTGCTACTGACGCACATAAATTGGTGAAATACCAACGAACAGATGTAAGAGCTTCTCAAGTAGCGGAATTCATTATGCCTAAAAAACCTTTGACTTTATTGAAAGGTATTTTAGCTGGTAGTGAGTCTGATGTGCTTATTGAATACAATGAAAGTAATGCAAAATTCAGTTTTGATGAAACTGAATTGATTTGTAGACTAATAGATGGCAAATACCCTAACTACGAAGCGGTAATACCAAAAGAAAACCCGAACAAACTTACTATTGCAAGAAATCAGTTTTTGAGCTCAGTAAAAAGGGTTTCTATTTTCTCTAATAAAACAACACACCAAATACGTTTAAAGATAGCAGGTGCAGAACTAAATATATCTGCTGAAGATCTTGATTATTCTAACAAAGCAGAAGAAAGATTGACATGTGCTTACCAAGGTGATGACATGCAAATTGGTTTCAACTCTAGGTTCTTAACCGAAATGTTGAACAACTTAGGTTCTGATGAAGTTTCTTTAGAAATGAGTTTACCAAACCGTGCAGGTATACTTACCCCAACAGATGGTTTGGATGAAGGTGAATTTGTAACTATGTTAGTAATGCCTGTTATGCTTAACGGATAGTACTAAAAACTATAAATAAAAAAGGGTCAGTTATTCAACTGACCCTTTTTTTTATGCTTTATATCTTGTTTACGATATAAACCGTATGGTTCCAAAATAACTAGGAGATTCTCCGTTACTTGCTTTTATGGCATTTACTGCAGGCATCACAATTGATAAGATACCGGCAAAAATCAGCAATAAGATTCCGAGTCCGAATAATAAGATACCAGGAATACCAATTACTAAATATAAGATCAGGGTTAACTGAAAGTTAATGACAGATTTACCATGCTCATCCATACCAATAACAGAATCTTTGGTTGTTAACCAAATCACCAGCGGCACTATAAGTCCGCCAAATCCTGTTATAAAATCTAAATATTGAGACAAATGAGTAATGACCAACAAATTACGGTCTTCACGAACAACTACTGCGTTTTTATTTACTAGTTCCATTTTTGATTGATTTTAATGATGAATACTATAAATAAGACGCACAAACCCCATAAATGTTACAAAAATTAGAAATTATAATTTTCTATTTAGCTTTTTAAGTTTTTCCTGCTCTTTCATTATCTTCATTTGACTCTTAGCAATCTTATCTTCTTTTTTCTGAATATCAACCGGAGAAAGTGTTCCTTTAACCTTCCCTTTTTCCAACTGACTTTTTAATTTTTCAATTTGTTTCTCTTCGCTGGAAATAGACTTTTCTTTAGACTTAATTTGCTTTTTCAACTTCTCTTCCTTCTTCTTAGCGGCAGCTTCTTTCTTTTCTTTTTTAGCTTTTGCTTCAGCCCTATCAACCTTCTTTTTAACATCATCCATTTCCTTTTCTTGGTCAACCGTAATTTCGGTAGAAGAATTTGGAGTTTCACTTTGAGCAACAGCTAAAGAGCCAACTAACATAAACACTAATAATACAAGTACTTTTTTCATTTTAAGATTACATTTTATAACATGCAAAATTACTATATAATTGAATACTGAAAACAAAAGGTGTTTAAATTAAGAAAACTACAACAGTTATAATTGATTATTTTTGCATGATGATTCAAACCGATACTATAATAGCATTAGCAACTCCAGCAGGCGCAGGAGCAATCGCAGTTATAAGACTTTCAGGACCCGATGCCATTACCATTGCTACTAAACAATTTGAATCGGTTTCAGGTAAAATTCTTGAAAACCAAAAAAGCCATACCATACACTTAGGTTATATTAAGGATGGAGAAAATATACTAGATCAAGCACTCGTTTCCATATTTAAAAATCCATATTCTTATACAGGAGAAAACGTGATAGAAATATCGTGCCACGGTTCACCATATATACAACAGCAAATAATTCAATTGTTTCTTAGAAATGGTTGTAGAACCGCAGATGCAGGTGAGTTTACCCTAAGAGCCTTTTTAAATGGTAAGATGGATTTAAGTCAGGCAGAAGCTGTTGCCGATTTAATCTCTAGTGATAACGCTGCGAGTCATCAAATAGCTGTTCAACAAATGCGTGGGGGTTTCAGTAATGAAATAAAACAATTACGAACAGAGTTGCTGAACTTTGCTTCATTAATAGAACTAGAACTCGATTTTTCTGAAGAAGATGTAGAATTCGCAGACCGTACTCAATTTAAGGAACTACTTACACGCATTCAAAAAGTATTGCAAGGTCTAATAGATTCTTTTGCAGTAGGAAATGTAATTAAAAATGGTATTCCAGTGGCTATTGTAGGCGAACCTAACGTAGGTAAATCTACCCTTTTAAATGCGTTTTTAAATGAAGAGCGCGCATTGGTATCTGATATTGCCGGAACAACCCGAGACACTATAGAAGATGAAATATCTATTGGCGGAATTGGTTTCAGATTCATAGATACCGCAGGAATTCGTGAGACCCAAGATGTTGTAGAAGGCATGGGAATTAAACGAACATTCGAAAAAATAGAACAGGCACAAGTAATTTTACTACTGGTTGATGGATCAAAGATTTTAGCTGACGATAAGAAACTCAAAAATATTGTCATCGATTTTGAGAAAATAAAAAATCAGAATCCGCTAAAACCTTTAGTATTGCTTGTAAATAAAGCCGATACCCTTTCTGAGGATGAGAAGAATAAAATCGGCACCTATTTAGATGATGTAAAATACCTATCTGCAAAAACTGGAGAAGGTGTAGAAGAATTACAAAATAGCCTTTTAGAATTTGTGAATACAGGAGCTCTACGCAATAATGAAACGATAGTTACCAATACCCGCCATTATAACTCCTTACTAAAAGCATTAGAAGAAATAGAAAAAGTTCAATTTGGAATGAAAGCAGAACTTTCAAGCGATCTCATGGCAATTGATGTTAAGGAAGCTCTTTACCATTTAGGAGAAATCACAGGCCAAGTGACCAACGATGAGTTGTTGGGAAATATATTTGCTAATTTTTGTATCGGGAAGTAAAACATCACTTATTTTTATTGATACGTGTAAAACGCTATTTATAATTCTTTGTATTTTAAATAAAAAAATAGGGACAACTATATATCGTTATCCCTATTTGCAATTAAACTAACATGCTCAAATAATATTTTCACATTTAATGGAAAACCCAACTAAAATCATTCGATTATTTGTCCTCTAGACAACAACACCTTTTTCAATTGCGTATAATCAACATTTTGTACTGCAGTATTCTCATCTATTGCCATAACGGCCGCCGCAGCTGCCGATTGTCCTAATATCATGAAAACTGGTTCCATTCTAATAGAGCCAAAAGCTATATGACTTGATGAAACACAGACGGGAACAAGTAAATTTTCACATTCGCTTTTTTTAGGTACCAACGAGCCATAAGAAATAGTATATGGACCGTTAGTTTCTACTCCAATATCTCCTTCGTTTTGTACAAATCCATCGGGTTTTATATAACGTTGTGCATTGTGAGAATCCATAGTATATGAACCTAATCCTATTGGGTTAGGAGTCTTACTCTTTTTTAATAGTTCATTCTCTGTCATTACAAATTCACCTACCATTCGTCTTGCTTCTCGAACATAAATTTGATGTGGCCAGTTACCATTATCCACAAATTCATCTTTAGCTAACCCCCATTTTTGCATTTCCATTTGAATATTTTTTGGCACTCTAGGGTCATTTGCTACAAACCATAAAAGTCCTTTTTGGTATTGCTCGTGTTCTTTTATAATCTCTTTTCTTCTTTCATATGAAGCCTCTGGATAATCATAATTCATACCGATATTGTCGCTACTAAACGGTCCATGATTATTTGTATCTGTCTTATGATTGGGAATGGCATCAAACTTATTGAACCATTCATTCCAACCTGAATCAAATACACGAGCAAGCAATTCATATTGCATTGGGTCATAACCTTCAGGCTTTGGAAAAGGTACTCTATTGGCTTCATGATTAGTCATACAAGTACGAAAACAATATGCTTGAATCTTATGGTCCCCATCATGTTTCTTACCTGGTGCTTTACTGGAAACCCTAGGTAACAAACCACTAGTTGAATCCCCTGGTATTATATAAGGGGATATATTAGATTGAAACCAATGTTTATGATGTAAAACACCTGTCTGCACTCCATTCCATTTTTCTCCATAAACATCTTTGCCTTCCCTACCTACATGATAACTTACTCCAGCAGCAGCCATTAAATCACCTTCGTAGGTTGCATCTAAAAAAACTTTAGCTGAGTATGTTTTACCTGTCAACGTAGAAATTGATTTAATAGTTCCGTCTTCTACAAGTACACCATTCTCCCGATCTAACCATTCATCTCTATAAACCCTAATTTCATTCTCTTTAATTAAGTCTTCAAATACATTTTCTGCAACACGAGGTTCAAAAATCCACATAGTCCTATTTTCTCCATCCATGGCTGGTGTACCTTGTCCTGTATTTCCATATTCACTTTTAGGTTGCCATTTCCAAGCCTCATCAGTATTATAATGCTTATAAATTCTTTGATAAAATTCTCTTGCAAGTCCTCCAATTACACTTTTATCACCAGTATCAGTCCATCCTAATCCTCCAGAGGTCAATCCTCCCAAATGCTTATCTGGAGAAACAACTATAACCGATTTCCCAGAGCGTTTTGCCTCTACTGCTGCCGTTATTGCCGCTGAAGTTCCCCCATAAATAATAATGTCTGCTGTAATTGTTTCTTTTACATCTGTAGATTTATCCTCGCATGAATACAAAATCAAAGTTGAAATCATCAACACTACCATATGAAGTACGAAACGGCTTATACTTTTCATTTGTTTTGATTTTTAGAGTAGGTATTGGATGTTATTTCAAGTAGTTCTTTTTTCATTTCTTCTACCAATTCAAAATGCTCGTTAATTAAATCATTAGATTCAGATTCATCCTCCGCCAGATTATATAATTGACCCTGTAAATCATTCTCGTTTGGCTGAACATATTTCCAGTCCCCTTTCCGCAATCCCATTTGACCATTGGAAGATTGTACTACGACAGTATTTCTAATATTATTTTCCTTTCCCAAAAAGTTTAAAGATTGATCATAACTATCTATCGCAACATTCTCTGGCAAGTCATAATTGACAAGAGCTCCCAAAGTTGCCATTACATCGTTTAAAGCAAAAATCTTATCCGACTTCATACCTGTCGGAATTTTACCTGGCCATTTTGCTATAAATGGCATACGCACCCCGCCTTCCCATATTGTCCATTTAGACCCTTTAAGATTACCATTTGGATGATGCTCTTCTGGGTCATTATGTTTTTCTTTTACACTTGCTAAATCATTACTAGGGTTGGCATTATTTTTATATATACCAGTTCTTTCAAATTGCGACCCATTGTCACTAGCAAAAAGTATTAGGGTATTATCCGCCTGTCCAGAACTCTCAAGTGTATCTAATATTTGACCAATATAAGTATCCAATTCAGCAACATAATCACCATAGGTTCCAGCTTTTGTTTTCCCAATAAACTCATCACTTACCGACAATGGAATGTGTGGTACATAAGGAGCAAAGTATAGAAAAAACGGATTTTTATCTGTTGACCTGAATCTCTGACTTAAAAATGCGATACTTTTTTTAGTAAGTAGTTTTAAATACTCGTTAGATGGAATAATTTCAATATGTTCCTTACCCTTGGCTGCATCTATATTATAAAATTCATGTTGTAAGGCCGCAACTATATTATTACCTTCCATTACCCAGCATTCACTCGCACAGCTAAACCCGTACCAATTTTCAAAACCTTTATCCACTGGACCATTTTCAATTGGTTTGCTCAAATCGATATTTTTACCATTATTTTCTGATTTAAACTGACCGTATCCCGCTGGTTTAAGTCCGTCCAATGTTGGAAAATTTGCTCCTAAATGCCATTTTCCAAAACCTGCCGTCATATAACCCGCTTCCTTTAGCATTTTAGGAAGTGTTAATTGACCATCGCTTATCATGGAAGGTTCATAATTTGCAAGTACACCGGATTTCTTCCAACTTCTAAAAGGATATGTACCGGTCATCAACGCATATCTTGATGGTGTGCAAACCGAGACAGGACAATAAGCATTGGTAAAACTGATACCTTCAGATGCCAATTTATCCAAATTGGGCGTAGGCACTAAAGACTGATCATTATATGAACCCAAATCTCCGTAACCAAGATCATCGGCTAATATTAAGATAATGTTTGGCAATTTACTTGATTCCACTTTTTCCTCTTTACAAGATGTAAAAACCAATATACATAACGCTAAAACACTACTAAAGCAATACTTTCTTAACCAAAATTTGGTGGCTTTTTCATTAACAATTTCTTTTAATGGCTTCATAATTAAAACAATTATAATTTGATTAATTATTTAAGGTGTTGACCATTTTTTAGTAGAATGGATTTCAAACTTTCATAGGGTACATTCTGAACTGAATTGTTTGAATCAATTGCCAACGATGCAGCAGTAGCCGCTGATTCACCTAAAACCATAAATACCGGTTCCATTCTAATAGAACCAAAAGCTATATGGGTGGAGCTTAGGCAGACCGGTACAATTAGATTTTTACATTCTTCCTTTTTTGGTGTCAAAGATTTGTAGCTTATAGGGTATGGATCAAAGCCATGCGCTTCAACGTTACCTTCATTTTGAACAAAACCGTTAGCATCTACGTAACGTTGTACATTATGCGAATCCATTGTATATGCGGCTAGCCCAATGACATCCTCTACCACTTCAAGCCCCTCACAATTACGCTGTGTCATAACATAATCGCTTACCATACGTCTTGCTTCACGTATATATAGTTGTTGCTGCCAACCATCTTCTCTCTCAAATTCATCTTTGGTTGTCCCCCATTTTGAAGCTTCATCACGAACCTCTTTAGGAATTCTGGGGTGATTGGCCAACGTCCACATTAAGCCCATTTGGTAATTGCGGTGATCTTCTACTATTCTTTCTCTTTCAGCGTATGAAGCCTCTGGATAGTTATAGTTCTTTCCGATATAATCGGTAGAAAATCCAAATCTGTTATTCGAATCGGTCTTACGATTTGGCATACTAGAATTTATTAATGGCAATAGAGGTCCACCTTTATAGTACATATCTCGTACTGACCCTTCTCTAGCTTCATAATTGCGAAATAACAGTTCATAGTTCAACTCATTATAATTATCTGGTTTTATAAAAGAAATTCTATTCTCAGGATGGTCGGTCAAACACATTCTAAAACAATAAGCTTGAACCTTATCATCTCCATTTCCGTCGACCCCGGGTTTTTCATTTATATTCGGTAAAAGTCCGCTCTTAGGATCCCCTTTAATAATATAAGGATCTACTTTTGGTATAAAATTATGATTAGCTGCATTTTTAGAAATTAATTTGGTCAATGAAACATTGTAATTATTGGCCTGAACACCGTTCAAAGTTTCACCGTATTCCTCATTACTCTCACGACCAACAGTATAGCTAACACCAGCGGTAGCCATTAAATCCCCTTCATAAGTAGCATCAAGAAACATTTTACCGACGAATTTCTTTCCACTTTCCATTGTAATAGAAATGATTTTACCATGTTCCATTTCTACACCAGAATCTCTATTCAATCTTTCATTGTATACTAGTTTTACCTTCTCTTTTTTTAACATCTGATCATAAACCGATAATGCTGCTGAAGGTTCAAAAGTCCACATGGTAGGTTCCCCTTCTTGCGTTCGTGTTTGTCCGCCATCCTTGTAATCGGATTTATCTTCCCATTTCCAATTACTTGAATTGTCATAGTACTTTTTAATGTTCTCATAAAACTCTCTAGAAATTCCTCCTATTGCCTGCTTGTTACCAATATCCGTCTGTCCTAAGCCTCCTGTAGTTAAACCTCCAATTCGGCTTGTTGGTTCAATAAGTACGACTGATTTATTCATTCTACTCGATTGAATTGCTGCAGCGATACCAGCTGAAGTACCCCCATAAATAACTATATCATATTTTTTTGTTTGTGCGTTCAAGCCTTGAAACATTAATATGAGTGTGAAAAATTTTATTAGTTTGGTCATATTCTTTATTAATTAGTAGTATTCTATATGTTATTTTCAAAAATCTTATTCGATTAGAAATTTTTGGTTTTAATTTAAGAGCTGAGCACTCTTTTATAGTCCAGCTTTTCAATTACAAATTAATAATTGACTAAAAAGCGGATCAACAGCTTTGAGTGACCCATCATATTTAAAATATATTTGAACAATTAGAGATAAAGAATACAGGCCGGACTAAAGACCTGTATTCCTAACCCTATTTAAATATTAGTAACCTGGATTTTGATCAGCTTGATTAATTGCCGGGTTGTTATTGATTTCATTTTCAGGAATAGGCCATAAAAAACGCTCATCAATAATATTCTTACCAGCTGCCGTAAAAGCTTCCTTAACAGATCCAGTACGTTTTAAATCAAACCAGCGTCTACGTTCTAACAAAAACTCATATGCACGTTCTTGTAAGACCGCATTTCTAAAATCAATGGAACCCATACTAGAAGAATAATCTTCTGAAGAAACTGTGTTCAAATCCAAACCATAAGCTCGTCTTTTTATAATGTTCAATCTCTCCGTAGCAAGCACTGTTGGACCTCCATTTGCATTATTTGCCGCTTCTGCATAAATTAAATAAGCTTCTGCAAACCTATAAATAGGCACACTATATACATTTTGTCCAGAAGAGTTAGAAATGAATTTCTTGAAAAGTACCGGTAACGTTTCTGGTAAAGAAACCCATGACCCATCAAAATTCTGATACTCTGTATATAAATTAAATTCCTTTCGTAAATCGTTATCGTCCCAACTATCACCAATAAAAGAATTTGTATCGGGAAGCCATGCAAAGTAACCTGTAGATGAATAATTATATGGCAATGCCTGACCTCTATGTATATAAGTTGGAATGCCAGAAGTTTTTGTTTCAGAATGATGTACTGACATAATATCTTCTGTACTTGAATCTACAGCAAACACCTTATAAAAATCATCTGGGCTTTCAACTTCAACAAGGCTAAAAGGACCATTGACAATTACATCATCAGCCTTTTCAGCTGCTGCTTCCCAATTTTCCAAAGTCAAATAAACGTGGGCCAACAACATCTTTGCCCCCCATTTAGATGCCCTACCTGTTTGTGATCCTATTTCACCAAGGCTGTTTTCAGCAGCCAAGGCATCAGCAACAATTAATTCATACACCTTACTTTCTGACTCCCTTGCAGCTTCTACAGTACTCAAATCTACACTTTCACTAGTCTTAATAGGGACTGCACCCCAACCACGTACCAATTCAAAATAACATAAAGCTCTCAAGAAATGTGCTTCTCCAAGGATCTGCTCTTTTGCATCGGCATCTATATCTTCGATTTGCGAAACATTATCTAAAACCGCATTCGCTCGATTGATTGTAGTATACAGGGATGACCAATTTGAAGCACACCTTCCAATACTCGTTTGATCTAATATTTGATCCCAAATAGTAATGGGAGCTTGTGACCCTCTACCCAAAATAAAATCACCATGAAGCTCTGTCATCAAATAATGATTCATTCCAAAAAAGTCACTTTGCAAGCCAGCGTAAACACCAACAATTGCAGCTTGTGCATCTTCTTCTGTATTGTAGAAGTTTGCCTTAGATACAAAATCTTTAGGTACTTCCTCCAATGTCTTTTCACAAGCAGAGAAAGACATGATTATTATTAATCCTAAAACTATATTTTTCATAATGTTATGTCTTTTTAATTAAAATCTAAATTTCAGACCAATCGCATAAATTTTGGCGCTAGGATAACTACTTTGATCATGACCAAAACGTAATCGATCGCTAATATTACTTGAATCCGTCCCTCTTGAGTTAGCTTCTGGATCAATACCAGAGTAATTTGTAAAAGTGAATAGATTTGTACCAGAAATATATAATTGAAGCATATCAAAATCACTAAGCCCTATTTTAGAAACAGGAAAGTTATATGCCAACCTCATCGATTTTACTCGCAGATAACTAGCATCTTCAATAAATCTATCTGAAACTGTTATTTGAGTAGCACTACTAATTTTTGGGTATTTTGCGTTGGGATCAGGATTTTCCGCAGTCCAATAATTTCCAATAATATCTCTAAATTGATTGTTACCTCTTTGGAAAGAATTTAAATGTGTTCCGTTAGTTGCATTGAATAATTCATTTCCTTGAACTCCCTCTAGCATCACATTCAATTCGATACCCTTATAACTAAAGTTAGAAGTTAATCCGTATATAAAATCTGGATGATAACTACCCAAAATCACACGATCCAATGAATTTATCATCCCATCAGGAACACCATCAGCACCACTAACATCTTGATATTTTATAAAACCATTCTCATCCAAACCATCTTCAAGAAGTCCGTAAAAAACACCTAATGGTTCCCCTTCTCGCGCAATATTCGCACTTGGCCATACCGAAGCTTGAGCAGCCCCAAAAATATCACTGTCACCAGCAAGCTCAATCACTTTATTTCTATTAGCAGAAATTTGTGCAGACACATCCCATTTAAATTCTTTTCTCAAAATATCTGCATCAACACTAAACTCAACTCCCGAGTTTTGGATTTCTCCCAGATTTCTAAGAATAGAGCCAAACCCGACACTTGATGGAAGTGGTACCGAAGCAAGCAAGTCTTTTGTATTCTTTTTGTAATAATCAAATACAAACCTTAATTGATTATTGAATAGATTCAAATCAAAACCAACATCTAGTTGCCCTGTAGTTTCCCATTTCAATTCACTATTAGAAATACCGGCAGGGTAAAACCCGATAACGTCTGCTTGATTTTCAAAGATGAACTTTGCTGAATTCAACCTATCTAGCGATTGATAAGGACTGAGCGCGGTGTTACCTGTAATACCGTAACTAGCTCTTAATTTCAAGTTTGAAATAGTTGAACTATTTTCAAGAAAGGCTTCATCTGAAACACGCCAAGCTAAAGCAGCTGATGGAAAATATCCCCATTTATTATTTGCGCCAAACCTAGAGGAGCCATCAGCCCTAATACTAGCGGTAAACATATATTTTCCATCATAAGAATAATTTACCCTAGATAGAAACGAAGCTAATGTCCAATCAAAATACCCAGACCAAGGATTCCCAATAGTTTCAGCAGCAGCCAAATTATAATTCTCGGTAATATTATTAGAAAAGCCACTTACATAAATACCAGAGTACCTGTTCATCTGCGTTTGATAGGTAGTACCACCTATTATGTTCAAACTATGTTTTTCATTAAATGTCTTTGAATACGTTAAAACATTCTCTGTTAAAAAAGAATTGAAATAATTATTACCTTCTTGAGCAGAACCTCTATCGTTTTCATACACCGTTGGTGTAAATAACTCACTACGTGTATTTCTATATTGTAAGCCTAATAAAGTCTTAAAAGAAAGGTTAGGCGTAATTTGAAAATCGAAAGTAGCGTTTGCTAATACACTATTAGCGAAACTAAGATTCTTATTTAGTGTAGATAATAAAGGGTTTCTCATATCAGCAGATCCAAAATTATAAATCTGACCAATTTGAGTAGGAAGTCCATCTTCATCATATAAAGGTAATGTAGGTGGTGCCGAAGCAGCAGCAGAAAGCATTGATGTACCTCGATATCCATTGTCTACATTAACCGATTGAGTCTCACTTCTTGACAACTGAAGATTAATACCCATTTTTAACCAGCTTTTCAATTCTTGATCCAAATTAACTCTAACAGAGCCTCGTGTAACTCCTGAATTTTTTATGATTCCTTCTTGATCATAATAATTACCAGAAATAGAATATCTACCTTTATCTGAACTACCAGAAAAAGTGATTGTATGGTTCTGTACAGGTGAAGTTCTAAAAATGGCATCTAACCAATCAGTTCCTGGGTTTTGAATTTCATCAATATTAAAATTTGGCTCTAAGCCTTCATTTTTTAACCATTCATTTGCTATAACGGCATATTCCTTTGCATTGAGTACATCATATTGATTTATAGTTTGTTGCATACCAAAGTAATTATTTACTTCAATTTTACTTTCTTGATTTTTTACACCTCTTTTAGAAGTAATTATTACTACACCATTAGCGCCACGTGAACCATAAATTGCGGTAGCAGATGCATCCTTTAAGATATCAACCGATTCTATATCTGCTGGATTCAAGTAGTCTATACCACTGGTAACAGGAAATCCATCCACTACATATAACGGTTGATTGTTACCTATTAATGAATTCCCTCCTCTAATACGTACCTCAATTCTAGAACCAGGAGTACCTGAGTTTTGAGTAACCCTTACACCAGATGCACCTACTTTAAGCGCCTGTGCCATATTGAAAACGGGAACCGATTCTAGGGTTTCAGTTTTTACCTGAGAAACCGACCCAGTTAGGTCTGCCTTTTTCATTGTACCATAACCAACCACAACAACCTCTTCTAAGCCCGCTGCACTTTCTTGAAGTACAATATCAACATTACCTTTCCCTTCTAAAGCAACCTCTCTAGTTGCATAGCCTAAATATGAAAATATTAAGGTTGCGTTTTGATCAGAAACCAAAATGGAAAAATTACCATCAAAGTCTGCCGTTACACCATTGGTAGTTCCTTTCTCAACAATGTTAGCACCTGGTAAAGGAACACCATCAGAATCTACAATGGAACCGGTCACCGTTTTTTGATAGGCTTCGACTTTTTCGTCTTGTCCCCTAACCCTATTTAGCTTTGAATCTTTTTTCAAAAATATTTTACGATCTTTTATTTCGTAAGTAATGTTTTGATCGGTAAAGAGACTTTTAAGAATGTCATCAATTGGAACACGTTTAAACTTTACAGTTACCTTTCTATTTAAATCAACGGTATTTGTCTTAAATAAAAATTTAAACTCACTAAGGCTTTCGATTTCATCTAATACCTCACGAACAGTTGAATTTTCTTTCGCTATAGAAATTTTTGTTTTTTGAGAGTAGGTATTGGCCTGCATCAAAAAACTTATTGTCAAGAAAAAAAGAAGCGATAACTTCATTTTTAGGTCATAATTTAAGCGCCGAGAGAGAAACCCCTTCGACATTGGTGGTTTTTTCATAATTTTGAGTGTTTATTTGTGATTACGCTTTAAGTGTGATCATTTTTATAATCGGGAAATGTTCCAGCATTTTCCGATTTTTTTTCGTCCTCTCGAAATATTAAAATGATCTAATGATGTTTGTTGATTTTAGCTCATTGTATTTAAGTTTTAATTGATTATTATTTTATTCTCTACTATTTGATATTCAATTTGATAGACTTTATTGAAATAACTAAACACTTCTTCTATTGTCTCGTGTTTAGTTTCAATTGTTGCATTAAATTTCTCGTTAGCTAGCACTACATTATTGTTAATTATGACCACATTATAATGTCGTTCTAGTTTTTGGATTATATTTTCGAAAGAAACATTTCGAAAAACAAGATTTCCCTTCATCCAAGAGGTATAAAGCGCTGTATTAACTTTTTGATTGATTATATTTTTATCCGTTTTATTGAATACGCCCATATAACCCGGTTCTAAAAAGACTTCTTCTATATCTTTCTTACTTTCTTTAGAAAACAAACCAACAGAACCTTCAACAAGAACAACCTCCGTCTGCTTATCTTCGTCATAATTGGTCACATTGAATTTGGTACCATATACCTTAACATCTAAATCTTGAACATTTACTACAAACTGTCTATTGTTTTCGTGTATTACATCAAAAAAAGCTTCCCCTCTCAGAACAACTCGTCTAATAGCATCTTTTTCGAAAACAGTAGGATATGTTATTGAACTGCCTGCATTTAAATGCACCCTAGTACCATCTGACAATACAATTCCAAATTGTTTACCATTAGGAACACTCAATGTATTATATTCTAATATTTGGTTTTCCTGCGGTTCATAAATTAATTGATCATCTTTCTTGTTGCCGATAACCTCACCCGAAGTTCCTACAATTTTAGCAGTACCTGTCTCCGTTATTACCTGCTGTTCACCGTTGCCCAACTCTAGTACTATAGAATCTTCTCTTGGTACAACAACATCAGCTGTTTCATTGACCAATAATTTATTTTTCATTAAAAATCCAAGTCCTAAAAACAAAACCGCAATAGCAGCATACTTAAAAAAAGATAACATTCTAATTTTAGTACTTTGCTTTTTGTCCTTATTAATTTCCTCTAAGAGTTTTTCTTTTACTTTATCAAATTCAGAATTGTTCATAGCCAAGTTTATAGAGAAATGGGTTTTAACATATGATTTAAAAATCTTTTGATTCTTATCATCTAATAACCAATTATTAAGAATATCCAAATCTTCTACATCAGCTGACTGAGTAAAATATTTAATGATTCGATTTTCAATATCTTTTGATATCATTGATTGCTTCTCTTTTAATTAATACAAGTGAAATTCTCAATACCCTAACTTTTTTTTGATATTTTTTTCATAATCTCATAATATTTACCGTTTATTTGTTAAATAATCATTTATTATGGATGCTGAAGAAAATAGAAGATTAATTAAAAAACTTATTTCCGGAGAAGAAAAAGCCTACATTTTACTTCTAGAAAAATATCATCAACAACTAAATGCCTATGCGGTAACCTTAACCCATGATCAATCAACCGCACAAGACATTGTTCAAAATGTATTTCTAAAGACTTGGAAATCAAGAAAAAAACTTAATCCAGAATTCTCTATCCGTAATTTTCTTTACAAATGCGTTTTTAATGAATTTCTAAATTCTTATCAGAAAAATAAGAGCGTTGTTTTATTAAATCAAAAGTATATTGAATACTCTCATGAAGTTGCCATAGAAATGGAAAACAATATGATGAGCAAAATGATGGAAATTGTTAACAGAGAAATAAATAAGTTACCTCCAAAATGCCAAAAAGTTTTTGTACTTAGTAAAAAAGAAGGACTAACCAATAGTGAAATTGCAGATTATTTAGACGTTTCAATTAAAACTGTTGAAGCACAAATAACCAAGGCATTTAAAATATTGAAAGATAAATTAGGTGATAAATATGAAACTATTTTGATGATTATTTTTAACAAGAGAATAGTTTAAAATACTATACCAAATTTACCCCATTACTTTTGTAAGGTTTTAAGATTTCCGCATCTGGATCAAGCTCAGTCACTAAGTCGTTCAATGCATTAATCTCACAAATTTTATAACGATTTACTGTATTTAATTTTTTACTAATTGTTAAAGCAATTAATCGTTTAGATGAATTGATCATAGCTTTTTTCATCTGTGCGATTTCCCAATCAGTCTCAGTTATCCCTTTTTCATAATCTAAATATCCAGTACCTAAAAAACAGATATCTACAGTAATATCCGTTAAGCTATTTATAGAAACCCCACCAGTTACCAACTGAGACTCCTTTGACAACTTACCTCCTATTAAATAAACTTCGTGGTGATTAGACATATTGTTCAAAAGTTCAACTGCCATGGGTAAACTAGGTGTGAAAAAAGTTAAATCCATTTTTTTTGGAATAAGTTTTGCAAGCTCAAGATTAGTTGAACCACCACTAATCATCACTACATCACCATTTTGCAGAAGTGAAACTCCCTTTCTGGCAATTTTTACTTTGCTATCTTGTTCAAATATATCCTTTGATCGATCTGAGTAGGTATTGAATCCATTAGAAATAGCACCTCCATGTACTTTACGTAATTTGCTTAATTCATCAAGTTCTTTAATATCTCTTCTAACTGTATCCATAGATACAGTTAAGATGTTTGCTAAATCTGTCAGCAATACCCTATTATGTAATTGAACTTCCTCTAAAATTATTTGGTGCCTATCACTTTTTTGCAAAATATTTTCTTTAAAACTATTACAAGGATATCAAATTAATAATAAACAACTAGTATTTGCAACAAAATACTGCAAATAATATACTTGATTTTAGAATACAATAAATATTTCGAGAATACATTGCTTAATTGCTATAAAATATTGCAAAACATGAAATATTCTGCTACGTTTGTTAGCACAACAAGCTAAAACTTTTTATTATGACGAAAACCTATCATGTTCTCTCGGTGCTGTTGCTGACACTATTTTCCCTCGGCACATATGCACAATCCTCAACAGTATCAGGTACTATTATTGCCGAAGACGGTCTACCCTTACCAGGTGCTACAATTCTATTGAAAGGAACTTCTACCGGAGCTTCTACCGATTTCGATGGTAATTTCAGCATCCAATTAACTGATGCTACAAACAAGACTTTAGTAATTAGCTACATCGGATACAAAACTGAAGAAGTAATTTTAACTGATATGAATCAAGTTATCAACGTAACTTTATTAGAAGATTCAAATGCTTTAGATGAAGTTATACTGGTTGGATCTTCTGTCACCCAATCAAGGAAAAAACTTGGTAACGCCATTACTACTGTTAAGTCGGTAGAATTGGTAAAAGCTGCACCTGTCAATATTACTAGTTCTCTACAAGGTAAAGTACCTGGTGCCCAAATAACACAAAACTCCGGTGATCCAGCAGGTGGTTTTTCCATAAGGTTAAGAGGTCCTAGTACAATTAAAGGTTCGTCAGAACCACTTTATGTAGTTGATGGTGTTATTACCAGTAACCTTACAACCAACGTAACCAACCTAAATGTTGATGCCGGTGATGCATCTCCAGGTCAAAACAGAATGGTTGATATCAATCCTAATGATATTGAAAACGTGAATATCCTTAATGGTGCCGCTGCAGCAGCAATTTATGGTTCTCGAGCATCTAACGGTGTTGTTGTTATTACAACCAAAAAAGGTGGAATTTATGAAGATGGACCTGAATTTAATTTCAAAACTACTTTTAGTGTTAATACGATACGTAAGAAATTGGATTTAAACCTTATTGGTGAAGAATTTGAAACTGTACCTAATAGCGCATTATCTGGAAGACTATGGCCAATTTTCGGTTTCGACGCTAATGACAATAATGCCTTAACAACATATAGAAATTTATCTACGGACAAGTTCGAAACTACCAGATACGATTATCAAGATGAAATATTTCAAACTGGTTTTGGCAGCGACAATTATTTCTCTGCAAAAGGTGGAAATGAAAAAATGGGTTATATGGCTTCTATTGGTTATTTAAGCAATGAAGGTATTATTAAGAATACAAAGTTTGATAGATTTTCTGCAAGAGTTAATTTTAATCATAGAGTAACTGATTGGATGTCATATGATCTTGGACTTTATTATGCCAACAGTAAATCTGATGAAAAACCAGATGGGAATGTCTTTTGGAGTCCTATCAACTCTATAAATATAACCAATAACACTTTCGATATAACTCAAAGGGACGCCAACGGCAATTTAATGGCTGTAGAAAACACCAGAGTAAACCCATTGACAATTATAGAAACTTTCGACATTACTCAAGATGTAAATCACTTCATCCCAAATTTGCACTTGAAAATTAAACCTACCGAAGAATTAAGCATTGATCAAATTATAGGTGTTGACACATACAATCAAAATGGAAATATCTACATACCGGTATATCCTTATGAAAATGTAAATCCTGCATACTATGATGATGGTTACATTGGTAGTGCCGAGGCGAAGGTATTCAATTGGAACTATGACATTAACATGGCATATAACACCAATATTACAGACAAATTAAATTCGGTTACTACAGCTGGTTACAGCTTTCAAAGTAGTGAACTTTCTTTTGAAGGTACCCAAGGAAGAGGTTTAGACAGTAATAACGAACCAACTATTCCGCTACAAACCCAACCAATTGACACCAATTTGGATATTTACGGATTCTTTTTACAGGAAACATTATCATGGGACAACAAGCTCTTTTTAACATTAGCCGGTAGAATTGATGGTGCAACAAATTTTGATGTTGACGAGAGATCAAACTTTTACCCTAAAATTTCCGGTTCGTACGTATTATCAAATGAACCGTTTTGGAATACCGAAAGTTTTTTGAATTCCGCAAGGTTAAGAGCATCATACGGTGAAGCCGGTAACTTAACTGCAATAAGTCCTTACGAAAGATATGGAAGCTACACCTCTAATGATTATTTAGGTTCTTCTACTTTACAACAAAATAATAGATTAGGTAATGAAGGTCTTAAACCAGAACGTACAAAAGAATTTGAAATAGGTACAGACTTAAGTTTCTTTAATAACAGAGCTTCATTATTATTCACCTATTACCGTCAAAACATTGAAGACTTAATTGTAAGTCGTGTATTGGCTCCTTCATTGGGTGGATCAACAAGAACTGAAAATGTTGGTACCATGCGAAACAACGGCATAGAACTTTATGCCAAAATTACCCCTGTAAAAACTGACGATCTAACATGGGATCTTAATTTCAACTATAGTAGTAATAGAAACAAGGTACTAAGCACTGTAGGTGGCGATATTACTATTGAAAGTGTTACCGGTGCTCCGCCAATTGTAAGAGAAGGTGAAGCTCTAGGCGTATTCTATGGTACTTACTATGCTACAGATGACAATGGCGAATTAATATTATCAGGTGAATCTACAGATGGTAGTCCGGTTGGGGTTCCTCAACAAGAAAGAGGTGACCTTACAACCAATACACCACAGCGTGATGCAGACGGACAACCGACTGGAGATGTTTTAAGAAAAGTTATTGGTGACCCTAATCCAGATTACATCCTTGGAATTGGGACTGACCTTACATACAAGAATTTCAATTTCAGTATGCTTTGGGAAGCAGTTCAAGGTTTTGATGTTTTTGATGCCGATAAAAGAACAAGACAAGGTGTTGGTGTTGGTCAGTTGGCAGCACAAGAGTTGACAGGAGAGCTACCTAGAGGATATATTGCCGGTATATACCCTATAGAAGAATTTAGAATAGAAGATGGTTCTTTTGTTAAACTAAGAGAGGTTTCTTTAGGGTATGAATTCCCTTCTCTATTCAATTCTAGTTTAGAAAATGTAAGACTTTCATTGATCGGAAGAAACCTTATTTCTTTTGACAAATTCTTCAGTTATGACCCTGAGACCAATGCCGGAGGACAATCAAACTTATTGCGTTCAGTAAACTTTGGTAATGTACCGATCCCAATGACAATCTCATTATCATTAAGCGCTAACTTCTAAAAAGACAAATATGAAAAATATATTAAAAACTATAGCTATCACATTGCTCATTGCTACCACGTCTTGTGATACTGAATATTTGGACCCAAACTCTACATTAGAACCAGATGTAGTAAATAATACTGACAACCTGGTGCGCCTAATTAATGGTGTGCAACAAAGATGGAGTACCGAAAGAACCGGACTAATTTATACAAGTACACATATTTCTGGATTAAATACCGATGAATTAAGATTACTGAACCCTGGTAACCTAGGAGAGAATGAAATTCTTTTAGGCGGTGATGATGTTAGCGGCAGTAATGAACTTTTAATTAATATGTGGACAAATGCATTATTGACCCGAAAGGAAGCAACTACAGTAATCGATGCAGCTGATGATGTTAGCGAAAGTACTTCCGTTTCGGGTTCTTTAAAAGCTTATGGTCTTTTCTACAGAGCTCTTGCCCATGGTACACTTATTCAATATTTTGAAAGCATACCATTGGAAATTGTTGAGAATGCAGAATTTATAGAACGTTCAGCTGTTTTAGAAAATGTAATATCAGATTTAAACGAAGCCAAAGATTATATTGACGCTGGTTTAGATGCTTCTATAACTGCTGACATTTTTACTTCTGTAGATATAGAAAATTCAGTAAACGCTTTACTCGCAAGATTTAATTTAATGGCTGATAATTATGACGCAGCAATTACCGCTGCCAATAATGTTAACCTATCCGTAAAATCTACATGGGAGTATGATGCATCAATACCGAATCCATTGGCTTTTTGGTTTGGCTCACAAAATGTTACCCAAGCAAAAGATTTAACTTTTGGTTTACCTACGGAGTTGTTACCTAATCAAGATGATGAAAGAATTCCGTTCTATATTACCGCAGAAGATTTAGAATCTGAAATACCAAACTACCAAGTAGTAGGCTTCTGGAGCGATAATACAGATGAAATCCCAGTTTATCTACCCGGTGAAATTTCACTAATAAAAGCAGAGGCATATGCAAGAAATAATGACCTTGCCAATGCAGTAGCCGAACTGAATACGGTATTAACCAAAACATCTACAACAGACATTTTCGGTTTAGGAGCAAATTTACCTGAATATGATGGTACGATGGAGCAATCTGCTATTCTAGATGAAATTTATAAGAACAGAAGAGTTGAGCTATACTTAACCGGACTTTCTTTAGAGGATAGTAGAAGGTTTGATAGACCAGGCGCAACCGAAACAGATGCGGAAAGAAACAGGGACTATTACCCTTATCCTAACTCTGAAAGAGACAACAATACCAACACCCCCGCAAACCCTACTTCTTAGGAAGTTAAATTCAACAACCACTATCTAAATTGGGACAGTTTCTATACTGTCCCAATTTTTAAATGATAATACCTATTGAAACCAACAACGATCATTTTTATAATTGCTTTTTACTTTGGTCTACTTATGATGATATCATACTTCACATCAAAGAAAAATAGCGATGATACATTCTTTACTGGCGACAAAAAATCTCCTTGGTATTTGGTCGCATTCGGCATGGTAGGCGCAGGCCTATCTGGAGTCACCTTTGTTTCTCTGCCCGGTATGGTAGCCAATAATAACTTTTACTTCTATCAATTTATACTTGGTAATATCGTAGGTTATTTTTTTATCGCCTTCATATTAACTCCTTTATACTACAAACTTAAACTTGTTTCCATTTATACCTTTCTCAAAGTGAGATTTGGAAATAACACGTATAAAACGGGATCACTATTCTTTCTGGTATCTCAATCTTTTGGTGCGGCATTACGATTAATGTTAGCCGCCAAAATTCTACAATATGCAGTTTTTGACTATTTCAATGTCCCATTTTATGTAACCATCATCATTATCCTAATACTGGTATGGCTATACACTAACAAATCCGGTATTAAAACCATTGTATGGACCGATACTATGCAAACCATATTTTTAATATTGGGAGCTTCAATTACAATATATACGATAATAAATACATTAGATTTGAGTATCAGCGAATCTTTTGAACGTATTACCACACACGATTATTTTAAAGTATTCAATTGGGAACCTGAATCAGGAAATAATTTTTACAAACAGTTTATTGCCGGTATTTTGGTAGCAATTGCCATGATCGGTCTTGATCAAAATATGATGCAAAAAACCCTAACCTGTAAAAATGTTTGGGATGCTCAAAAAAACACCTTGACCTACAGTATCATTTTAGCAATGACACAGTTTCTATTTATGGGGCTTGGTGTGTTAATGTACATCTATGCAAGCGAAATGGGCATACTATTACCCAAGGGCAAAAATGGATTATTTTTAAATACCGACAACCTTTTTCCTAACCTTGCTCTAAACCATCTTGGTACTTTAGCGGGTATATTCTTTATTCTAGGGATTATAGCAGCTTCATTTTCTAGTGTTGATTCTGCGCTTACCGCTTTAACCACATCATTCACTTACGATTTTTTAGATATTTCAAACAAATCGAGCAAAAGAAAAAAGCAATTAAAAAATTTAGTCATTGTACTATTCTCCTGCATCATATTTGTCATCATACTATCTTTTTCAAATAGTAAAGGAGATGTAATCTCATTAATTTTTAAAGTTGCCGGTTATACCTACGGACCATTACTAGGACTATACCTTCTAGGCATGTTTTCCAAAAAAAAATTAAAAGACAAATGGGTTCCTATTGTATGCTTATCCGCACCGATAATCACTTACCTATTGGGTCAATATTCTATAAATACATTCAACTTCGATTTCGGATTTATAAACATAGCAGTCAATGCAAGCTTAACCGTAATGGGCTTATTGCTCATAAAAAAATAAAATTATGAATACGCTTAAACCAACAACAGAACAATCATCAAATTATGATGACTTAGAAAAAATGACCGTTAACGAATTACTTGTTAGCATGAATCAAGAAGACAAGTCCGTTCCGTTAGCTATTGAAAGAGCCATTCCCTCCATTCAAAACTTTGTAGAACAAACATTAGTTAGAATGAAAAAAGGAGGTAGATTATTTTACATTGGTGCCGGTACAAGTGGTAGACTTGGAGTTTTAGACGCCTCTGAATGTCCACCAACATTTGGGGTTTCAGATGATTGGATTATTGGTTTAATCGCCGGCGGAGACAGGGCATTAAGAAAAGCTGTTGAAAATGCAGAGGATGATGAAACTATGGCTTGGAAAGATCTTGAAGTTTATAAGATTAATGAAAACGATGTATTACTAGGTATAGCAGCATCGGGCTCAACACCCTATGTGATTGGAGGATTAAAAGCTGCTAATGCCAATGGCGTACTTACAGGAAGCATATCATGCAACACAAATTCATTAGTTTCCAAAATAGCAACATGCCCTATCGAATTAATTGTAGGTCCAGAATTTGTAACAGGAAGTACAAGAATGAAAGCGGGTACGGCCCAAAAGTTAGCACTAAACATGATTTCCACATCTATCATGATAAATCTAGGTAGAGTTAAAGGAAACAAAATGGTAGACATGCAACTATCCAATAAAAAGCTGATTGATCGTGGCACAAAAATGATAATGGAAGAATTAGAAATAGATGAGAATCTTGCTAAATCTTTATTATTGGAACATGGTAGCGTAAGAAAATCGATTAAGTACTATAAACAATAAAATAAACACATTTAGAATTAAAATAGAACGTAGATTGCACGCTTAGGTGAATTAGAGGTGATTACTTAATTTTACCATGTCAAAATGCAATTATGCTAATTTCCGTATACTTTTCATTACATATTGTACCTCAATTTACCTGAGATACCATATGTATTGATTTTACAATTCCTGTATCGGCAAATAACTAAAATAAAAGTATCAACCATGAATAGTTTCATCCTTTCCATAATTTTGAATCACTTGTGCTTCAAACTCAACTAACTCTTGCCAGCGTTTATCCACATCAACGCCTTGACCATATTTACGAGCAAAGCCAATAAATGTAGTATAATGACCTGCTTCACTAATCATTAAGTCCCTATAAAATTTAGATAATTCCGGATCTTTAATTTCTTCTGACAGTAATTTAAAACGTTCGCAGCTTCTTGCTTCTATCATTGCAGAAAACAACAATCTATCTACCATAGATTGTAACCTGTTACCACCTTTATTCATGAATTTATATAATTCATTCACATAACTATCCTTACGTTCTCTACCTAAAGTATAACCCCGCTCTTTAATAATATCATGCACCATTTGAAAATGCACCAATTCTTCTTGCGCCAGTAGAAGTAAATCTGTTACTAAATCCGGGTATTCAGAATTTAGGGTAATTATGGTAATGGCATTAGTTGCAGCCTTTTGTTCGCACCATGCATGATCCGTTAGAATCTCTTCAAGATTCTTCTCAACAATGTTGACCCAACGTGGATCAGTAGCTAATTTTAGATGCAACATGGTATTCTTTTTTGTAAATGTAGGCGTCAGTACACGAAATACAATAATGAAAGTCACATATAATTATAAATATGAGGCTGAAACAATCTATAATCCTAAAATCTACTATAATTACAGGCAAAGCATCATAATGCTATTTATGCTTACATGTTTCTTCTATACTGCCCTCCTACCTCAAACATGGCATGCGTAATTTGCCCTAATGAACAGTATTTTGTCGTCTCCATTAATTGCTCAAAAGTATTTTCATTATGTAATGCAACTTCTTGCAAAGCTTTTAATGACTTTTCTGCACTGGTACTGTTTCTTTGCTGTAAATCTTTAAGGTTCCTGATTTGTACTTTCTTCTCATCTTCGGTTGCCCTAATAACTTCATCTGGTATTACAGTAGGTGATCCTTTTGAAGATAAAAAAGTATTAACTCCTATTATTGGTAGTTCTCCTGTGTGCTTCTTTGTTTCGTAATACAAACTCTCTTCTTGAACCTTACTACGTTGGTACATACTTTCCATAGCACCAAGCACGCCGCCACGATCGGTAATTCTATCAAACTCTACCATAACGGCTTCTTCAACCAAATCGGTCAACTCTTCGGTAATAAAAGATCCTTGCATCGGGTTTTCATTTTTAGCCAGTCCAAGCTCTTTATTAATAATCAACTGTATAGCCATCGCCCTTCTTACAGAATGCTCTGTAGGTGTGGTAATTGCCTCGTCATACGCATTGGTATGTAAAGAATTGCAATTATCATAGATAGCATAAAGTGCCTGTAACGTGGTTCTAATATCATTAAAATCAATCTCTTGTGCATGTAAAGAGCGACCCGATGTCTGAATATGATATTTCAATTTTTGTGAACGTTCATTTCCGTTATATTTTAACTTCATGGCTTTTGCCCAAATTCTTCTTGCCACCCTACCAATTACGGCATATTCAGGATCAAGTCCGTTACTAAAGAAAAAAGAAAGGTTGGGCGCAAATTCATCAATATGCATACCTCTAGACAGGTAATATTCTACAAAAGTGAAGCCATTGGCAAGAGTAAATGCTAACTGACTAATTGGGTTCGCCCCTGCTTCGGCAATGTGGTATCCAGAAATAGACACCGAATAGAAATTACGCACCTTCTGATCTATAAAATACTGTTGTACATCACCCATTAATCGCAATGAAAATTCAGTAGAAAAAATACACGTATTCTGTGCCTGGTCCTCTTTTAAAATATCTGCCTGTACCGTTCCTCTTACTTTCGATAATGCATCTGACTTTAGTTCGGCATATACATCTGCAGTTAAAACTTGATCACCTGTTACACCTAACAGAAATAATCCAAGACCATCATTACCTTCTGGTAACTCACCTGCATAGGTTGGACGCTTAGCACCTAATTTTTTATAAATCGCCTTGATTTTAGCATTTACTTCATTTTCTAATCCGTTGGCTTTAATATATTTTTCACATTGCTGATCTATGGCCGCATTCATAAAAAACGCTGCAATAGTAGCAGCAGGACCATTAATAGTCATGGAAACCGAAGTAGTCGGCGAACAAAGATCAAATCCAGAATATAGTTTTTTGGCATCATCCAAACAACAAATACTCACACCACTATTCCCGATTTTACCATAAATATCTGGTCGATCGCCCGGGTCTTCACCATAAAGTGTCACCGAATCAAATGCCGTTGACAAGCGCGCTGCCGGCAATCCTTTAGACACATAATGAAAACGTTTATTCGTTCTTTCAGGTCCGCCTTCTCCCGCAAACATTCTGGTAGGGTCTTCTCCTTGTCTCTTAAAAGGAAAAACGCCTGCCGTAAACGGGAACTCTCCCGGTACGTTTTCTTGCAAAGACCATTTTAAAATATCTCCCCAGCCTTCATATTTTGGTAAAATTACTTTTGGTATTTGTGTTTGTGATAAAGATTTTGATGTTGTTTCCACCTTCACTTCCTTACCTCTAACTACATAAGTGAAAAAATCACCCTCGTAATTCGCTTTCTTTGCGTTCCACTCGTCTATTATTTTCTTATTATGTGGGTCTAGGTCTAATTGTAATTCCTCTTTTGCAGCTTCAATAGCTTCTAATGCCTCTTCCTTATCTTTTAATATTATAGAAGATTCTTTTAAACTAAAAAGCTTTTGGGCGATTACTTTTTGATGTTCTGCTCTTTCGTTATAATCACGAATAGTATCCGTTATTTCAGAAAGATATCTTGTTCTCTTTGGCGGAATAATATAAATCTTCTCGGACATTTCTCGAGAACTTTCAAATGTTGACTTTAAGTCCTCAGCTCCCGTTTTGTTTACTAAAGTATCAATAACCGCCCTGTATAATTGATTCATACCTGGGTCATTAAATTGAGAAGCAATAGTACCATAAGCAGGTAGCTCCTCTGCCGGAGTATCCCACAACTGGTGATTACGCTGGTATTGCTTTTTTACATCTCGCAAAGCATCTAAAGCCCCTCTTTTATCAAACTTATTTAGAGCAATTAAATCGGCAAAGTCAAGCATGTCGATTTTTTCTAGCTGAGTTGCTGCGCCATATTCAGGAGTCATAACATATAAGGACACATCTGAATGTTCGGTAATCTCAGTATCTGACTGCCCAATACCCGAGGTTTCCAAAATAATGAGGTCAAAACCGACAGCCTTGGTAATATCTACGGCATCTTTTACATATTTTGATAAGGCTAAGTTTGACTGCCTAGTAGCTAATGAACGCATGTAAACCCTATCATTAAAAATAGCATTCATACGAATACGGTCTCCCAACAAAGCTCCACCAGTTTTTCTTTTGGAAGGGTCTACGGAAATTACGGCGATTTTCTTATGCTCAAAATCCGTTAAAAAACGACGTACCAATTCATCAACCAAAGATGACTTACCAGAACCACCCGTTCCTGTAATACCTAATACGGGAGCTACCTTTTTCGTTTCAACCTTTTTTCTTATATTGTTCAGAACCTCTTCATGCTTTTTAGGAAAGTTCTCTGCAGACGAAATCAATCTTGCAATATCCGAATAGCCAAGTTCATCTACCTTGCCAAATTCACCATTTAGTTGTTCACCTACCGGAAAATCACTTTTTTGAATCAAGTCATTGATCATACCTTGAAGCCCCATTTCACGACCATCATCGGGTGAATATATTCTCTCTATACCATAAGCATGTAATTCATCTATTTCTTCTGGAAGAATGGTACCACCGCCACCGCCGAACAATTTAATTTGTGATGCACCTTTTTCCTTCAACAAATCATACATGTATTTAAAGTATTCTACATGTCCCCCTTGATATGAAGTAATAGCAATTGCTTGAACATCTTCTTGAATTGCACAATCAACAATTTCCTGTACTGATCGGTTATGACCTAAATGAATAACCTCACAACCTGTAGATTGAATAATTCTACGCATTATATTAATTGCCGCATCATGACCATCAAAAAGAGAAGCCGCGGTAACAATACGAATATGATTTTGAGGTTTATAAGGAGTATGTATGATATGGTTCATTTTAAATGCTCAATTTAATTTTTAGCAATCCATTTTTTTCGAGTGATGAATCATTTGTTTTTCAAAAAATTGCCGTTCAACACATTACACTGGTCACTAATATTGATGCTGCAACAACAATTTTAGACCGATACGAAAATAAAGATTTTAATTAGTAATATTTCATTTTTATTCGATTTCAACGGCATTAAATGATCTATTAATAAATATTTACCTGAATTTTAACGAATTGCTATTTTTAAGAACATGAATTACGTTTCTATAATCATCTCTTCAATTAAAAAAAGCCTAGATTTACGACTATTTTCATTGCTTTACCTATGATTTATTTAGACCAATTAGGAAATCAATTAGACATAGACCATACGCCTTCTCGTATTATTTCTGTTGTTCCCTCTATCACAGAATTGTTGTTCGATTTGGGATTAGGCGATAAAATTGTTGGTTGTACCAAATTCTGCGTACACCCTAACAAACCGTATCTCACGAAAAGCATGATTGGTGGTACAAAGGATTTAAATTTAGAAAAGATTGTAAAATTAAATCCTGATTTAATTCTGGCTAACAAAGAAGAAAACATTAAAACACAAATTAAATTTTTAAGTGAATCCACACCTGTATGGATTAGTGATGTTAAGACTTTTGACGATAGTTTAAAAATGATTGAGCAAATCAGTTTGATTACTGGTAGCACTTTTCGAGCAAATGAAATCATCAACCAATTAAACAACTATCTAAAACCCAAAGCTCCTCTTAAAAAAGCTGTATATCTCATCTGGAAAGATCCATATATGACCATTGGTGGTGACACCTATATCAATGACATTCTAAACCGTTGCGGTTATATTAATCTATTTTCAGAGCAAAACCGCTACCCTATCGTTACCTTACAAGAAATAAGTGATTATAAACCTGATGTAGTGCTATTATCATCTGAGCCTTATCCATTTAAAGAAGAACATCTAAAAACTATTCAGGATTTTCTAAAAAATACGGATGTAAAATTAGTTGACGGAGAATTCTATTCTTGGTATGGATCTAGACAAATCCATATTACAGCTAAAAACACCTAAACTATATTTTTCATTGATACATCTAAAATAATAAAGCCCTTTTATAGTTATCAACTTTGAGTATATACTATTATACAAGTTATAAAAGTAAAGCCATTCCACATTGTAAATTTCATAAAAACTTATAATGGTAATAAACAGTAACTTTGATGTATTACTAATCCTCAGATAACTAAAACCTAATTTCAGTTTATGTTCAGCTTTTTCTCCAAAAAACATTTCTTAATTGACCATTTAGACGGATTTATAGATATTCATAATCACATCTTACCAGGAATAGATGACGGAGCAAAAACTATTGAGGATTCTATTGAACTTATTAAAGGTTTTAATGAGTTTGGAGTAACAGATTTTATCTGTACGCCACATATTATGGAGAATTATTACCCTAATAATCCTAGTACCATTGCCAGCTCGTTATCATTACTCCAAAATGCTTTAAAAATGAACAATTTGGAGCATATAAATATAGAGGCTGCAGCGGAACACATGATCGATTCTGGTTTTGAAAAAATTCTTGAAGACAAACAATTCATGCCTTTGGCTAAAAACTACTTATTAATAGAAATGTCTTATTTACAGGCTTCGATTAATTTTGATAGTTCGGTAGATAAAATCAAAAGCTCAGGTTTATTTCCAATTTTTGCTCATCCTGAGCGGTATGCCTATTTACACAAAAATCTAAAAGCTTATTCTAAATATAAGAACGACGGTTTATTGTTTCAAATGAATATTTTATCACTAGGTGATTACTATGGTAAAGAAGTTAAACAAACAGCTTTATACTTACTAAAGAACAATCTAATAGATTTTGTTGCTAGTGATGTTCATAAAATTACGCAACTGAATTACCTCAAAAAAATAAGCATCAATGAAAAAACATTGATGCTTATTAAGCCTATTATCGAAAAGACTATTTATAATTTTAAGTAAGCTAATGGTTTAGAATTTCCACCATTTTTTACTTGTTTTACTATATCCGTAACCATATTTACCTCCATATCCCAACTCGTCTAAAGTAACATCATTGACAACAAAGGATATACCTTTTAATTTACCTTCATCCCGTAGATTTATAGGGAATTTTACAGCGGCCTCATCAGTAACCCCTGCTCTAGTAACATATATAATATGATTAGCATAAGGAGCAATTAATAAAGTATCACTTACCACCATCATAGGTGCCGTATCCACTATTACATAATCATATAATTCCGAAACTTCATCTAATAATCCCTCTACTTTGGAGCTCATAAGAAGCTCAGCTGGATTTGGCGGAATTTTTCCTGAGTAGATTACATCTATTGTATTATGATGAACTAACATAGGTCTAATGATGTCCTTAACCTCTATTGAATCATCTAAAAGGTATTCAGTTAAGCCGGCATCCTTATTTCTTGAAGGTGTCTTCAACTTATCTATTGAATCTCCAGAAAAGAATGAGTACAATTTAGGGTTTCGTATATCAGCCCCAATTAGTAAAACTTTTTTATCTGTACTAGCTAATATCATTGAGAGATTAGTAGAAACAAAAGTCTTTCCTTCTCCGGGTGTACTAGAGGTAATAAAAACTATGTTATTCTTACTACTATTTGTCGCATTTTTAGTTTTAATTAAAAAGTCAAGATTTGTTCTTATGATACGTAGAGCTTCCGCTAAAACCGATCTATCATCATTAATTATAATTTTGTCATCTTTTTTCGATAACCTAGGTAATTCTCCTAATACCGGAACATCGTTTGTATATACTTCCAAACTATGCTTATTATGTATTTTAGTATCTAGCAAATCTTTTGCATAAATAATACCGAAAGGAACAAGTAACCCTAAAATAAACGAGGCTAAATAAACAATAGCGTTCTTTGGTTTTACCGGCTCTTGTTGTACTAGATGAGCACTATCAATAACTTTCGATTTAGGCGCACTAGAAGCCATTGCTATTTGAGATTCCTCTCGCTTCTGTAATAAATACAAAAACAAAGATTCAGTCGTTTGCTGTTGTCTTTCTATATCTCTTAACTGTCTAGAATTACTTGGTGCAGAATAAATTTTTGAATTTATTCGAGATAGTTGACCACTTAAATTGTTGACCTGCATACCAAGATTTCTCTCCATACCAGACAAACTACTTTTAATATTTCCTTTTAGTCCAGCTAACTGCTCATCTAAGTTTACAATAATTGGGTTTTGCTCATCCGCGCTTTTCAACAAACGCTTTCGCTCCAAGGCCAACTCATTGTATTTTGCCGTAGTATTGGCTATGCTAGGATCAGAAAGACCAACATTTGACGGTAGAACATCATACCCATTCTCATCTGAGATGATTTGATTCATTCCACTCGCAATATTCAACTGAGTTCTAGCATTCTCTAATTCTTGTCTATTCGCAGCACTTAAATTTAAAGCGATATTGGACTCATTGGCTATATCGGTTACACCCTTTGATGTTTTAAAATCTTGAGCATCTTGATCTACAGAACTTAATTCAACAGATATTTCCTCTATTCGTTCATTTATAAAGTTAGAAGTTCTATCTGCTATAATTTTCTTATCCTCAATACCATTTTGGTTATATTCCGATATAAGACCATTTAAAAGATCTATACTTTTTTCCGGTACAGGATCCGTTAATTCAATATTTATAATATTAGATTTTTCCCCAATAGCACTAATTAATGTATTAGCTTGATAAGCTTCTGCCACTCTAAAAACAGGCATTATTTCGATTAAAAATCGCTTTCCTACATATTGTTTTAAAAACTCTGAATTAGGGGTAAGTACAATATCACCAATAGGCGTTTCTATATTCTTACCATAAGAGTAAATTTTTACAGGACCATCTTCTAAAAAATTAAAACCAAAGTTATTTGAATCTTGTATATCTACATAAAAAACTAACTCAGAACTATTAACGACAGAGTCATTGGCAATAAAATTTATATTAAAAGGTCTACTCCTGTATACCTCAGAAGACTTGACGTTTCCTAAGACATTGTAGCGAATATTTAATTTTAAATTTTTAACAACTTCTATAAAATTAGACCTTGAGTTTAAAACCTCAATTTCGTCTTCTACTTTATTAGTTCCACCAACTCCTAAAATATCCAGATCATTAAAAGCTGCCAATTCAGAAGATGCGTTCTTTTCCTCAATTATATGAATTTTTGCTTGTCCGGCATATTGCGGTGTAGCATATCTTAAATATACTGTAGCCAATAATATTGCTATAATAGCTCCAATTAAAAACCATTTCCACTTTTTGGTATAAATTTTAAGTATATCACTCAAATTTTGACCGTTATTCAAATTTTCACTCATAAAACAATTTGTAAAATTTCAATTCGTAAATACTAATTAGTTTCTAGTTAAAATTAGAACTGACGATGTAATCAACACTGAAGCTATTGAGACCCAGATGGTAGCCCTATTATCTAAAGAGGAAGAAGTAATCGCAGAATTATTAGGTTCTACATAAACCACATCGTTCTGTGTTAAGTAATAAACAGGTGAATCCAAAGCTTCTTTACTTGTAAGATTTATTCTATGATAAACTTTGGTTCCGTCAAAATCACGAATTACCAAAACATTATCTCTCTTACCTTTTATGGTTAAGTCATTAGCTAGACCTAGTGCTTCTAAAATTGTAATTTGTTCTCCAATTACCGGATATGTTCCCGGAGCCTTTACTTCTCCTAAAATCGTTACTGTAAAGTTTTTTAAACGAATATTAATAATCGGGTCTTTTAGGTAATTACTTAACTTTTGTTTCAGTAGTTCTTTTGCTTTTTCAGCTGTTAAACCTGCTATTTTCACTTGACCAATTACCGGAAAATCAATATTACCACTTTTATCCACAATGTAATCCAATTGCTCTGCTCTCATACCACTTTCATCCATACCTTTAACCAGGTTAAATGGCATACTAGCTTGTGGATCCAACGTTGAAACATTTATAGATACAACGTCATCTACCTTATAGGTTTGAGAGTGATTATTTTCACCTACCTTAGTTTCATAATCCCCAACACCTTGAAAATAAACTACATCTTTTGGAGAAGCACAAGAATGCAACAATAATACAGTCAAAGAAAAGTAAAAAAACTTAGATAATTTTGTTGTCAAATGATTCATTTAATTTTTAATTTAAGGTTGAATTTAAGATTTTACTATTTTAAGTTTTTGTTCTGAATCTTTTTTTGACTCAACGTTATCTAAGTCACATAAGTCAGAGTTTTTAGATATATATTCAGGAACTATCTCTTTCATTAGTTTCACTGTATTACCACTAAAAAACATGTTGGTAATACAAAGTTCATCAATTTTAGATCTTACCTTCGCATATTCAACGTCGCGCACCTTACTAATTTTAATTTTCTGATGATAGGTTGGTAAGGTATTTTCTCCGTTAGCCAACAATTCTTCATATAATTTCTCACCAGGTCGTAAACCGGTAATCTTAATATCAATATCTTCAGGATAACGTAAACCAGAAAGCTTAATCATATTTTTGGCTAAATCGTATATCTTGACAGACTCGCCCATGTCAAAAATAAATATCTCTCCACCTTCACCCATTGCCCCTGCTTCCAAAACTAATTGAGAAGCTTCTGGTATGGTCATAAAATAACGTGTAATATCTTTATGGGTTAATGTTAAAGGACCTCCCTTTTCTATTTGTTTTCTAAACAAAGGTATTACGGAACCATTTGACCCAAGAACATTACCAAATCGGGTAGTAATAAATTTTGTCTTATTTTCTTTTTGCATGCAACTAATATACATTTCTGCAATTCGTTTAGTTGCTCCCATTACATTTGTTGGGTTTACTGCTTTATCAGTTGATACAAAGACAAATTTCTCAACTCCATGTAATATAGATAAATCTGCTACGTTCTTTGTACCACCAACATTAATTTTTATAGCCTCATAAGAGTTATACCCCATTAAAGGAACATGCTTATATGCTGCGGCATGAAAAACAACATTAGGTCTATGTTCGCTAAATAAAGCGTTCATTCTATTCTTATCCCTAATATCTGTCACAATCGGAATAAAATTATGAAATCCATTTTGTTTTAATTCCTGTTGCAAATCATACAATGCCGATTCTGCAGAATCAATAACAATCAAAGATTTGTAATCATAATTACATATTTGACGAACAATTTCACTACCAATAGATCCAGCACCACCCGTTACCATAACAGTTTTGTTCATTAACTCCATCGCAATTTTACTATTCTTAATAGTTATAGGAGCGCGATCAAGTAAATCTTCAATTTGCACTTGTTTTATTTGTGAAACTTTTAGTTCACCGTTTATCCAATCTTCAATAGGAGGTACAATTTTTACTACGATAGGTAAATCAACAAGACCTTCTACTGTTTTCCTTAATTTAACCGAATCAATATTTTGTATAGAAAAAATAATCTCAGAAATATTATTTTTAACAATAAATGCTTCTGTTAATGTTCTTCTTGCAAAAACAGGAACTCCATTAATATTTTTTCCGATTTTTTTAACGTCTCTATCAATAT
Source organism: Maribacter forsetii DSM 18668 (assembly GCF_000744105.1). Classification (NCBI taxonomy): domain Bacteria; kingdom Pseudomonadati; phylum Bacteroidota; class Flavobacteriia; order Flavobacteriales; family Flavobacteriaceae; genus Maribacter; species Maribacter forsetii. Next base: position 1,808,658 of record NZ_JQLH01000001.1, on the reverse strand, counting down.
ATCCAATTACTTTATAGCGACTTTTACTGTTATTACCTATAGCACTATGCGTTAGCACACCAGAATCACCTGCTCCGTATATCAATATATTTTTAGTCACCTTTATGGAACTATTCATTTTGTTATAAAAAGATTTAAAAACAAAACGAGAAGCAGCAAGACCAATAAAAGTAATTAAGCTATTAATAATGATGATAGACAATGGAATTGTAAATTGACTTAAAATATCCAATTGCCTGTTAATCATTACAACAAAAATAACGAGTATACTAAAGAAACACACTGCATTAAAAATATTGTACACATCCCTAACACCTGTATGGCGTACTACCCCCTTATAAGACCCTACTATTAAAAAAGCAATTAATGAAGCCGTGGCTACCAGTGGAATTTGAACCAAAAAATTATGAATATCAAAATTTAATGTCAAATTGAATCGAATAAAATATGATAGTATAAACGAGAAAACTACCGTGATTAAATCTATACTCAACACAAGCCACTTTGAGGCATATCGTTGTGCACTATAATTAAGGTATTTCTGTATCATGATAAAACGTTTTTGATAGTTGTTACTACGCGATCTAAATCGTCTTTGGTCAAGTTAGACCCACTAGGTAAACAAAGCCCTCTTTCAAATAATGATTCTGAGGTTCCATCAACAAAATGTTTGGAAGTCCTAAAAATTGGTTGTAAGTGTAATGGTTTCCATAAAGGTCTAGATTCTATATTCTCATCTAATAAAGCCAGCCTAAGCTTTTCTCTTATCTCAAATGACGGCGTTAAGATACAACTTAGCCATCTATTCGAAAAATATCCGTCAGGCTCAATTAAAAATTCAATTTCTTCAAATTGACCTATTTTGTCTTTATAATATTGATGATTGGCTCTACGTGCATTTACACGATCATTTAAAACTTCCATCTGACCACGTCCAATACCGGCCAAAACATTACTCATTCTGTAATTATAACCTATATTAGAATGTTGATAGTGCGGTGCATCGTCCCTAGCTTGGGTTGCCAAAAACACAGCTCTTTCCACAAACTCTTTGTTCTTGGAAACCAAGGCTCCTCCACCTGAAGTTGTAATAATTTTATTCCCGTTAAAAGATAGAATACCTATATCACCAAAAGTACCACAAGGTGTTTCCTTATAGCTGCTTCCCAATGCTTCAGCACTATCCTCAATAATTGGAATTTCAAACTCTTTGGCTATAGTTCCAATCTCAGAAATTTTATAAGGCATTCCATATAAATGAACTGCAATAATGGCTTTTGGTTTTTTTCCTTTAGCAATACCATCCTCTATTGCTTTACGCAATAAAACAGGTGATATGTTCCAAGTATCCAATTCACTATCTACAAAAACGGGAGAAGCTCCTAAATATGTTATTGGATTTGCAGAAGCTGAAAAAGTAAAACTTTGACAGATTACTTCATCTCCATGACCTACCCCCAAAAGTTCCAAACTTAAATGAATAGCCGCCGTGCCTGCACTTAATGCAGCAACATGAACATTATTTCCAAGTTTTTGCTTAATAGATTGCTCAAAAGCATTAACATTGGGTCCCAAAGGTGCGATCCAATTAGTATCAAAGGCTTCATTAACATAGTTTTGCTCTGTCCCTCCCATGTGCGGTGAAGAAAGCCATATTTTAGCAGGTGTTGAAACGGTTTTCAATAGTTGTCAATTTAGGATTACAAATATAAGCTTCAAAATTAACTATACATTTAACCAAATTACCGAATTAACATTATAATTCGTTTAATACATGTAAAATATCGGTTAAAGGAAATGGCATTTACCATTTATCGTACGTACAGGTGTTTGAACCCTGTAAATAACGACTTGGTCTAAAATATATTTCCTAATCGGGCGTTATTTTTTAATCTTTGCATTTTAATCCCATTTAGATATAATGAAAAAAATTACGAAAATATGTTGCATTGGTGCTGGTTACGTAGGCGGTCCTACCATGTCCGTTATAGCAAAACAGTGTCCAGAAATACAAGTAACGGTAGTAGACATCAATCAAGACCGTATTGATCAATGGAATACCGATGATTTGGATAAACTTCCAATTTATGAGCCGGGACTAAAGGAAATTGTTGGTGAAAGACGCGGAAAAAATCTATTTTTCTCTACAGAAGTAGATAAGGCTATAGATGAAGCCCAAATGATATTCATTTCTGTGAACACCCCTACTAAAACATATGGTAAAGGTAAAGGTCAAGCGGCTGATTTAAAATTCATAGAACTTTGCGCAAGAAATATTGCAAAAGTGGCAAAAGACGACAAAATAGTTGTTGAAAAGTCTACACTTCCTGTAAGAACCGCACAAGCAATTCAAAATATTTTAGATAATACCGGTAACTCGGTTAAGTTTGAAATTTTATCCAATCCAGAATTTTTGGCAGAAGGTACCGCCATTGAAGATTTAATACATGCAGATCGTGTATTGATCGGTGGTAATGATACACCCAGTGGACAAGCTGCTAAAGACGCACTTAGTGCTGTTTATGAACATTGGCTTCCAAAAGAACGTATTTTACAAACCAATGTTTGGTCATCTGAATTATCTAAGCTAGTGGCCAATGCATTTTTAGCGCAACGCGTTTCATCTATAAATACAATTTCGGCTCTTTGTGAAAAAACAGATGCTAATATTCAAGAAATATCAAGAGCTATTGGTTTTGATAGCCGTATTGGACCAAAATTTCTAAATGCATCTGTAGGTTTCGGTGGATCTTGTTTTCAAAAAGATATTTTAAATTTAGTTTACATTGCTAGATCATACGGTTTAAGCGAAGTTGCCGATTATTGGGAACAAGTCATTATCGCCAATGACTATCAAAAAAATCGTTTTGCAGAAAATATAATTTCTACGCTGTATAATACCATATCTGGAAAAAAAATCATCATTTACGGGTGGGCATTTAAAAAGGACACCAATGACACCAGGGAGTCCGCCGCCATTGCAGTTGCAGACGCCTTACTAGAAGAGCAGGCTGAAATAATTGTCTATGATCCAAAAGTATCGGAAGAACGTATCTATGCTGATTTAGATTATTTAAACACTAGAGCTCCTGAAGAAAACAGACGATTGTTAAAAGTCACTAAAAACCCTATGGAAGCCACTAAAAATGCTCATGCAATAGCGATTTTAACAGAATGGGATGAGTTTAAAAGTTACGATTGGCAAACTATTTATAACCAGATGCTAAAACCAGCATTTGTATTCGACGGAAGAAGATTACTAGATACAGAGACTATGGAAGCTATTGGCTTTAACTATTACAAAATAGGACAATCATGAAAGTTTTAGTAACTGGCGCTGCTGGTTTTATTGGTTTTTTTGTTTCTAAAAAATTAGCAGAAAAAGGTCATGAGGTCGTAGGTCTAGACAACATAAACGACTATTATGACGTAAATCTTAAATATGCCAGATTAAACGAACTCGGTATCAAAAAAGATGATGCCGAACAGTTTAATGTATTGACCAAAAGCACAACAAGCACCTCCTTTTCATTTATAAGACTTGCACTAGAGGATCGTGAAAATCTACCAAACTTATTTAAAGCACAAAATTTTGATGTAGTCTGTAATTTAGCAGCCCAAGCTGGGGTTCGTTACAGTTTAGAAAACCCAGAAGCTTATGTGGATAGTAATTTAGTAGGTTTTTTAAATATATTGGAATGCTGCCGTAACTATAAGATCAAACATTTAACATATGCCAGTAGTTCTAGCGTATACGGTTTAAATGAGCAAGTCCCCTTTAAAACTTCAGACCAGGTTGACCACCCAGTTAGCTTGTATGCCGCAACTAAAAAAAGTAATGAGCTTATGGCTCACACTTATAGTCATCTTTATAAATTTCAATGTACAGGACTCCGTTTTTTTACAGTTTACGGTCCTTGGGGTCGTCCAGATATGGCCTACTATTCTTTTACCAACAACATTTTAGCCAACAAACCTATAAACGTTTATAATAATGGTAAATTAGCAAGAGACTTTACCTATATTGACGACATTGTTGATGGTATTTCATTAATAATAGAAAAAGGATATATACCCAATTCAAACACCAAAAGTAATGCTTCAGTATATAATATTGGTAGAGGGAAACCAATCAAATTAATGGATTTCATTAAAACTATTGAACTGAACTTAAATAAAAAGGCTGATTTAATTATGATGCCTATGCAAGATGGAGATGTTTTTAAAACTTGGGCAGACACTACCGAGCTTAGTGAAAATTACAATTATTCACCTAAAATAAATTTAGAAGAAGGCGTTGGTAATTTTACGAAATGGTATTTACGGTACCAAAATCAGTAAACATATTACCCCCATATATCTTGAACAATGAACATTAATCTCACTTTATAAAAATGAAAATAGGAATTATAGGGTTAGGGTATGTTGGTCTACCTTTAGCTGTTCTTTTTGCTAAGAAATACAATGTCGTAGGGTTCGATATCAACGAAAAAAGAGTTAGTGAAATAAACCAAGGAAACGACACTACTCTTGAATTAACAGATCTTGATTTAGACAATGTGTTAAACTCAAAATCCGAGAACAAAGACAGTGGTTTATTTTGCACCTCTAATATTGAGGATATAAAAGAATGCGACTATTATATCATTACCGTGCCAACTCCTGTTGATGACACAAAGAGACCTGTTTTCACGCCCCTTATTAAAGCAAGTGAAACAGTAGGAAAAGTTCTTAAGGAAAACGACATAGTCATATATGAATCAACGGTTTATCCAGGTGCAACAGAAGAGATTTGCGTACCTGTTCTAGAAAAAACAAGTGGATTAACATTCAACAAGGATTTCTACGTTGGTTATTCTCCCGAAAGAATAAACCCTGGTGACAAATTACATACCGTAGAGAAAATATTGAAAGTAACGGCTGGCTCTACTCCTGAAGTAGCTAAAAAAGTAGATGATTTATATTCCTCAGTTATTACTGCCGGCACCCATTTAGCACCTACTATTAAGGTAGCGGAAGCTTCAAAAGTAATAGAGAATACCCAAAGGGATATTAACATCGCCTTCATGAATGAATTAGCAAAAATATTCCACTTATTGGATATTGACACTAATGATGTTTTAAAAGCTGCAGGCACCAAATGGAACTTCCTTCCTTTCAAGCCAGGGTTAGTAGGTGGCCATTGTATTGGTGTGGACCCTTATTATTTAGCTCAAAAAGCACAAGAAAATGGATATAACCCAGATTTAATTTTAGCAAGTAGACGCATAAACGATGGTATGGGCGAATATCTAAGTCTACAGATCATTAAATTGATGTTAAAGCATGATTTAAAAGTTAAAGATTCAAAAATTTTGATCATGGGAATAACATTTAAAGAAGACTGTCCAGATATTAGAAATACCAAAGTTGTAGATATGATTAAAAACCTTAATGAATATAAGGTACAAACTACAATATACGACCCTTGGGCCGAGCCATTAGAAGTAAAAAATGAATACGGATTAACAACTACACAAGAAAAACCAACCGACAAATATGATGTTGTTGTTTTATCCGTAGCACATCAAAAATTCCAAACTCTAGATATAAATGATTTATTAAATGAAAATGGAATTATTTACGATGTAAAAGGTGCATTACCCGGCAAGGTGCACGGAAGATTATAACAAATCATTAGATATTATATTAAAAATATGTAAATAAAATTAATTCTATAAAAAAAGTACCTCTGAAAAGCAGAAGATTAATTTTCTAATCATCTGCTTTTCTTGCGTTTGAACTAATTTTTAATTTCGTATTAAAATTACTACATAGCTTTACGTAAAACTTAAATATATACTTAAGAAATATCATCGTTACTTTACTAAAATAAACCGTAGCTTATTTAATTTGTATTTATTAAACCCAATTCAATGAACAATACTAAATCATCCGAAGCATTGACATTAAGTCCTTCTGAATCAGCAAAGAATATTCAAGCATTGGCAATATCACATAGGGAAGAAACAGAATCTGCAAGAAAACTGGCTCCACCCATTGTTGAAACTCTCAAAGACAACCAGCTTTTTAAATTAGCACTTCCAAAGTATTTGGGTGGCTGGGAAGACAATCCAGTAGAAACCTTAAAAGTTTACGAAACCTTGGCTAGTGCTGAAACCTCTGTGGCTTGGATTGTATGGAACAACCATTTAGCTTGTACCTTTGGGAGGTTCTTAAGTAAAGATAGTTTAAATGAAATCTACAAAAACCCAAATGACGTATATGCTAACTCCACTAGACCAGAAGGAGTTGCTAAAATAGTTGAAAACGGATATATGGTATCTGGCAGATGGAGTCTAGTTTCTGGGTGTGAACTTGCAGATTGGTTCGTTTTACGTTGTTTAGTTACTGGTGGGGATCTTCCTACAAAATTAGGGCCGGGAGCCAAACTAAAATTAATGTACGTTCCTAAGGAGAAAGTAAAAGTAATAGACACTTGGAACGTTGGCGGATTAAGAGGCACAGGAAGCCATGATATAGAAATAGCCGAAACTTTTGTAAAAGACAGTTTTGCCGTTGATTTTGAGAGCAATGTAGAAAATAACTCTGCATATAACAGACTACCTATAGGCGCAATAAATGCTTCTGGTTGTGCTGCTATGACCTTAGGTTTACTTGGTGGTGCTATAGATGAGTTAACCAACATGTGTATGGAAAGAATAACTCCAGGCAAAAACCCAGACTTACGTGATAGACTTACAGTACAAACTACATTAGCTAAGGCTAAAACCATTTTAAATGCCCATAGAACACAATTACATAACTCGGTAAATATGTTATGGGAAGAATCGGAAAAAGAAAACACCTTTACAGATATTCAATTAGCAGATGTTTGGGCAGCTTCCTGCGAAGCTGCAACTTCTGCAAGATCTATGATTTCTGAAATTTATGCCGTAGCCGGCACATCTTCTTTATATTCCAGATTTAGAATAGAAAGAATTCATAGAGATGTACATGCAGTGCTTCAACACGGTATCATTCAACCACATTGGATGAATCAAGCCGGTATGGCTTATGTTGGTTTAAAACCTACAGCAGCAATGTTTAGAATTTAAACCGTAAAAACAATTTTTAAATAAAATATCTGTGATTTTAAGGGGCATCGTATTAAAATAGAAACCTTATAATCTTATTAATTCAAAATACACAGCTAATGATAGAGACAATTGAACTTAAAAAAGAATGGGTTGAACAATTGGCTAAGATTGAAAATACTGATTTTTACTTTACCTATGATTATCATCATTTATCTAAAAACGAAGATGAACAGCCGGTTCTGTTAAAATATACTCACAAAGACCAAAGTATCTTATTACCTCTACTTCTAAGAAATATTCCAGGCACAACATATAAGGACGCAATTTCTGTTTATGGTTATGCCGGCCTCTTAACTAATAGCAAAAATTCAGATTTTAATGTATCAGAATTTCAAAAGAGTCTTAAAGCTTATTTTGTTGAGCAAAATATAGTATCGGTATTTTCCAGGTTACATCCATTTATGGATACACAAGAAGATTTACTTAAAGGATTAGGAGAAATTACAGAACAAGGTATGGTAGTTTATGTAGACCTTACATTACCTATAGATGTTCAAAGAGCTAATTTCAATAGAAGATTAAAGACTTATTTAAATAAAGCAAGAAAAGTTTGTACCGTTATTGAAGGTAATCATAATGAAGATTTAAAAAAGTTTATTGAACTATATCATGAAAACATGCGTAGAGTAGACGCTACCGATAGTTATTTTTTTAACGAAGCATACTTTGAGCGCATAATGGCTAGCAAGGACTACACCCCTCAATTAATAATCTGTAAGGACAATGAAACTCAAAAAACTATAGGTGGAGCAATTTTCATAAAAAAAGACAATATAGTTCAATATCATTTATCTGGCTTAGATGCCGACTTTTTTGACTTAAATCCCATAAAACTAATTATAGATGAAATGCGTTTAAAATCAGTTGAAGAAGGGTATTCTTATCTAAACCTAGGTGGCGGTAGAGGTGGCAGCAATGAAGATTCCTTATTTCGCTTTAAAAGTGGATTTTCTAAAGATTTTAAAAATTTTAGATTGTGGAAGTTTGTCGTAAACCAAAATATTTATGATAAATTGACAAATAACCACTTAGCCAAATATCCAGAAATTAATAAAGAACAGGTAAGCTTCTTTCCAAAATATAGAGCACCAGCTCCAACAAGCCTAAATAATGTGGTAGCCTAATTTTTTCGAATTATTCTAAAAGGTGCTGTTTATATTTATAAAACAGCACCTTTTATATTTCTATTATTTAATGAAATTTTCTTGAACTTAGGGCGTTAATGGTTGTAAGTTTTTAACTATTAATACATTAGAAACAAACGACCTTGAACTTAAAGAAAATGAAAATAACATTCAAAACACTTCTATGTCTTACGGGATGAAGTAAGGTATAAAACCTATAAATGTTAAAAAAAAGTGTTTTTTATCGAATAAAAATTTTTTTTTAATCCAAAAGATATACTACATCCGTATAATTGAATAATAAAACATGTATTTCAACGAAAAAAACTGTTATTTCATCGTTACTCTAAAAAAAAGAAATATTTTTAAACTCCTAAATCTTAAGAAATTAAACACATTTAACCCATTATGCGAAACCTACACATCCCTGCACGCATGACATCCCTACTATGTCTTGTATTCATTTTTCACTCTTGTAGTAAAGATGCCGATTTATTATCTGAGTATGTTGTCAACAAAGAGACAAGTCTCGATATTGAAACTCTTGTTGTTAATGATGTTTTTTATATAACAGACTCCAATAGCACAATTTTAGATGTATTAAATAACGACAATTTTGTAAATATTGAAAATGTCACCATTACCAATGTTTCCAGTGCAAAACTTGGAGAAGTTATCATTAATGATGACAACACGCTTACTTATACGCCAACTGCAGAAACAGAGCCAGAATCAACTACAGAAACAGCACATACTGGAGATCCAGAACAAACAGGAGAACCGGAACAACCTGGAGAACCAGAACAAACCGGGGAACCTGAACAAACCTCAGAGCCAGAACAAACACAGGAAGTGGAAGAAGAAGAATTTGAAGATTCTTTTACCTACACCGCAGAAGAAGTTAATGAAGATGGATCAGTTACCCAACAAGATGGTACAGTTACTCTCACTAATAATGAAAATTCAGAAGAAGAACAGCGTAACACTCCATATATAATTAGTGAAAGAGTTCTACAGTGGAAAAATAAATTTGATGCTGAATGGGTAGATATAGATGAACAAATAGATTCTGAAGATGCTTTGAGAAGAGCTCAAAGTAAAAATGTTAATCAAGAATATTATTATTTAGGATATTATATTGAAGGACTTGTAAAAATGTGGCAAGCTACTGGTGATAACAGCTATTTAGACGAAGCCTTAAATCTAATTAATATTACTGTTGATGATGCCGTTAACGTTGGAAATGGATATTTAGGATGGCCAAACAATGATAATGAAGGTCACGCTCTATGGGATAGTTTTTATTGGAGACATGTTTCATCACTTTTAAGAATTATGTACCAATCCCCTAATCTAAGAGCTACAGATAACTATCAAAATCAATTTGATACACTCCTGGCTTTTTCCGAAGAACATATCTGGAATCGTTATGAGTCTTTGGGATTGAGTAAATTCTATAGAGTAAATACTCACATGACTTCTCATTGGGCAAGAATAGGCATGGAATTATATATTATTACTGGTAAAGACAAATACAATACTGTATATGAAAACGTATCTTTTGGCACCATGATAGGTCGACCATCTAATTTAAAAAATCAATTTAAACCTAATAATAATGTCCCTAGCGCCTATACATGGAGCCAACGTTGGGATATTGACCAAATACAGGACACTAGTCATGCCAGTGCTATTGTAAGTTTTATTGTTACTGCATATGAAAATAATATGTATTGGTCCGAAGAAGATATCTCAGCACTATTATCTACAGTAAATAACGTAGTTTGGAAAGAAGAATTTGGTCAACAATTTACATATAATGTAGATGGAACAGGGGGTTACGATTTACCAGGAAGACTTCATGGTTGGTTAAACTTGGGTAAATACGATGAAGGTTTACAACAAAGAATTAAAAATGATTATATTGGTAAAAACCTTACGTTTTACGGTATACAACCATTAGGAATTGCTGCATTAAATGCCAAGATACTTGAAGATGGCTATCCAGTCTATCCCGAAGAATATTAAAAAATAAATAAGATAAAAAGCCCTTCTAGAAGGGCTTTTTTATGAATAAAAATTAGATTACAATTACACATCGTAGATAAATACAAAGACAACGAATATTCTTCATTTAAAAAGCAAGAACTACCTATTTTTGCAAATTCCGTATATAACAAAAATATATTCTGTTGAATAAAAGCTTACACCAAGAAATAAACATTGACAACTTAGCGCTAATAAGGGTTTTTGCCCTAGTACTAGTAGTTCTTAGGCATTCTTTTGCCCCATTTATGGGTTTATGGAATTTACCTGACATTTATCCAAATAGTGAAATTACACAAATTATTGGCAAATACATATCTACAATATCAATGCCCTTATATGTTTTCATATCCGGGGTACTGTTTAGCTTCTTAAGAAATAAACTACACAAATATGAAACATTTCAAATCTTAATTAAGAAAAAAACAAAAAGGCTAGTGATACCTTATTTGTTTTTTGCTCCAATCTATATTTACCTTTTTATTCCTTTTAAAACTACAAATGAATTTTTATTCTCATTTTTTCAAGGTGCTGGTCATCTTTGGTTTCTACTAATGATATTTATAGTTTTTATCATATTTTATTTGTTAGAAAATATTTTTAAGAAGTATCCTATAAAAAGTTTTCTAATAATAACTGCTTGTTTTTTCCTTTTTCCTGGCCTATACTATTTACAGTTAGATCCATTAGCTAAGGCCTTTCAGTATATGCCCTATTTTTATTTCGGATATTTCTTTTATTACAATAGTGCAACTATTTTTAATTATCTTAAAAATAAAACACCTATTCTTATCTTAATACATTCTCTAGTTTTTTTATTATCTGTTTGGTTCCCTTCACAGCTGTCTTCAGCTTTATACAAAGCACTATTTAAAGGTTATATTATATTGCCTATGGGTTTACTTTCTGTTTCATTTATATTTATAATCTTTTACAATATAAGTATAGCTAGATATAACTGGCTCAACATTACTATTACTAATATCAATAAAACAAGTTATTATATTTATATACTACATCAACCTTTATTAATTTATTTATATCAAGAAGGTTATTTAAAATATTGGTCTCCTATTGCAATAATAATAACATCTTTTACCGTTGTATTTTTGATATCCTTAATTTTATCAAACTTTATAATGAAATTAAAATTGGGTAGAAAATTAATAGGAGCAGCATAATTAACTAGTATGAAAAAAGTTAAACAACCAAAATTAGTTCTAGGAGTTTTTATAATTTTAGTAATTGTATTTTTAAATGCATTAGGTCCCTATTTTCAACAACAGCAAATAGCTACATTAGGTTTGTTACCCATGCTAGCTGGTGTCGCATTTTTATACGATGCAAAAAAATTTCATTCCAACAAAAAAGAATTCTTCATATTCTTATTTTTATTTTTTCTTAGTTTAATAACTGTTTATTATTATAAAGGTTATGACGAATATATTACGAGCTTAAGTTTGTTATTTGGAGCCGTTATTGCAGGATATACAGCAATCGGTCTAAATAAAAAGACTGATTTTAGTCATTTTTTCCATATTGGATATATACTCTCTATTATTTTTCTTTTTTTTATAATGATAATCAAGGGAAACATTAGCTCTAACTTTGCCTCTGCTATCGCCTATCGTGACAGATTTATGTTAAATGCTAATGCATATTCTTATTTCTGTGTATTTGCCAATTTCTCCTTATTTCATTTATACTTAAAAAACAAAAACAAACTTTTACTTGGCATGTTAATTATACTGCCGCTACTTTTTTTAGTTATAGCATTTACTACACAATCTAGAGCTGGTCTGCTTTTAATAACAATTATAAACATCTGCTTTTGGCTGTTTGTAAATAAACCAAATAATCCTAGTAAGTTAACGAAACTAATTAGGAAGCTAACTATTGCCTCGGTCATGGTTTTATTAACATTTCAATTCATAAAGGTTTATGAAGGATCAAGAATTCAAAATAGAGTTGCTAAAAAAGAGAATACACAAGATTCAAGAGAATTATTAATAGAAGAAGGTATTGAGGTATTTAAACAATACCCGATATTGGGTGTTGGTTTGGGGCAATTCCCATTATATAGTAAATATGGTTTATTTACGCATAATTCCTATACCGAAATTTTAGCGGAACAAGGAATTATAGGTGGAATGTTACTTATAATGCTATTTTTAATACCTCTTTTCAAGAGTTATAAAAATTACAAGCAAGACAAGAATAATGAATATTATAAATTCTATTTATTATTTTTTACAATATTTTTAATCTATAACAACTTTTACGTTTTTTATAAATTCCCCTTTTCTATGATGTATTTCTTTTTAATGGTAACATTACAAAAAAATGACAGTCCAAAGAAAATACAAGAATAACAACTCTTAATTTCCAAACAACTTAATTAAACCATTGTGTCTTTAAAACAAAAAGCAATAAAGGGCTTTAGCTGGACTATTTTTGAAGGAATTTTTAGTCAAGGTGCTATATTCATTGTTGGTATAATACTCGCACGATTATTAACGCCAGAAGACTTTGGGGTTGTTGGTATTATCACAGCAATAATAACAGTAACCAATTCTGTTGTAGAAGCCGGCTTTGGCAGTGCTTTAATTCGTAAAGTTGATGCAAATGAAAAGGATTACAATACTGTATTTTACACCAATCTAATATCTGCAATATGTCTTTATTTGTTATTGTGGGTCTTAGCCCCTGTTATTGCAGATTTTTTTGAAACCGAAATACTTATAAACCTAATAAAAGTCTCGGGCTTAATTTTAGTCGTGAACGGTATCGTTATCATACAAAGAACCTTATTAACAAAACAACTAGATTTTAAAAAACTCGGTATTTTTGCTGTAATTTCTTCCTTGTTAGCAGGAGGGGCTGCAATATACCTAGCATACCAAAATTATGGCGTTTGGAGTTTAATTGCATTTTCAGTTTTAAGACCTTTATTAAACAGCATTATGCTATGGTTGAGTTCTAATTGGAAACCTAAGCTTCAATTTTCAAAAAACAGCTTTACAGAATTATTCAATTTCGGGTACAAGCTACTCATAACCAACCTAGTCAACACCGTATATAAAAATATTTATTATTTTGTTATTGGTAAACATTTTACACCATCGGCTCTAGGCTTTTACACAAGGGCTGATCAATTTCAAACACCTTTTTCTACTAATATAACATTTGCCATAAGACGAATAAGTTTCCCTATTTTATCTAATTTTCAAAATGACAAGCAAAATTTAAAAATTAAATTTATACAGTTTATTCGTTATAGCATGTTTTTAAATTTCACTATAATGCTTGTAATTGCTGCAGTTGCAAAGCCATTAGTACTTATTACTATTGGTGAAAAATGGGAAACATCAATTATCTATTTACAATTATTATGTATACCAGGTATGTTATATCCTTTACAAATATTGCATTTAAATCTTTTATTAATTAAAGGGTATTCAAACTTAAATCTTAGGTTAGAAATTATAAAAAAAATTATACTTATACCTATAATCTTTATCACTGTAAATTATGGCATCGTATATATGATATATGGGCTTATATTATTCTCCATAATAGAATATTTTATTAATAGTTTTTATACCAAAAAAATTATAAGCTACACATTAAAAGACCAGTTTAAAGACTTTCTACCATTCTTTATACTATCATTTATTCCTTTTATTGCTATGATATCCGTAACGTTTACAGATTTAAATGTATTTATTATGCTACCCACGCAACTTATTACAGGCATTGTCGTTTTTATTTTAATGAATGAAATTTTACAACAAAAAGAATATAAAATGGCGAAAGAGAAATTAATGTCATTATTAAAAAAACGCATTAATGAAAAGTAAGTTAAAAATAGCTTTTCTCTTAAGTATTATAACGGAAAGAGGTGGTATTGGTAGAGTTACTTCTATAATCTCAAATGAATTAAATAATCATCCAGATTTTGATATTCATATCATAAGCTATGCAAGAAAAAAAGAAAATTCTTATGATTGGAATAACAAATTACCTTACCATTATTTATTAGAAGAACAAATACCTATGAAAAAGGGTATTATAACCGCATCTAAAAAATTAAAAAATATTTTATCGACTAATAATATTGATATTTTAATTTCAAGCGGTGCAATTGTAGGTCCATTAGGTGTCTTAGGCACAGTTTTCAATAAGACAAAGCTTATTTACTGGTCACATTCTAGTTTTAAAGGAACTTCTAAAAAGCAATTTCGAATGTTCAATGAACATTTTACGGCACTTTTCGCAAAATGTATAGTAAGCCTTACTAAAACGGATGAAGTCAATTATGCAAAGGAGACAAGGGCAAAAAAAGTTGTGCAAATCTACAACCCAATTGACAGTAAATTAGAGAACAATGATAAAGAATACAGCAGCACATCTAAAAAAATAGTAAGTGTAGGTAGACTTACTGCTCAGAAAAATTTTGAAACTTTAATTGATGTTGCCGCAATTGTACTTTCTGAACATAAAGATTTCACTTGGGACATATATGGTTCTGGAGAAGAAGAAGACTTACTTCAAAAAAAGATAAAGACCAATAATTTAATTGGTAAAGTGAATTTAATGGGGCAAAGTAGTAATCTTTATGAATTATATAATGAATATGCTTTGATGGTTATGACATCTAAATATGAAGGTTTCCCTATGAGTCTAATTGAAGGTTTGGCAAGCAACCTACCTTTAGTAAGTTTTGACATACCAACTGGACCTAATGAAATAATTCATGAAGGTACAAATGGCTTTTTAATTGAACCATTTGATGTAGCTGATATGGCCAAGAAAATCTCAATTTTGATTAATGATGAAGATTTAAGAATTTCTTTTTCTAAGAAAAACCCTAAATTAATTAATGAATTTAATTTATCTACCATTACCAAGAAATGGATTACTTTATTGAACAAATTATAATTTTTTTTTATCATGATTTAAACTGAAATTCAACCAAAAAAATCTAGTACAACCCGAAATCTAAAGTTAAAATAAATGAGAATCACCAAATTAGATGGTTTAAGAGGTGTCTTTAGCATAATGATTGTTTTTTTTCATTATAGAGAAGCATTTCTTCCTGAGTATTTACATCAATTTTTCTTCATTAGAGAAGCATATACTTTTGTAGATTTTTTCTTCGTATTATCTGGTTATGTTATTGCTTATAATTATCACTCATTAGCCACATGGGATGAATTTAAGCTTTATCTTAAAAAGCGATTCATACGTCTTTTTCCTTTATTATTTTTTACAGCCACACTAGCTTTAGGATTAGACATTATAGGCAATTATTTCTTTCCATCAATGGTTGACAATGTAGATACCCTACCGGTATTATTATTGAGATATATGGATACCCTTTGCTTCACTAACTCAAGCCCAATATTAGGTTCTACATCTGGCATGAATGGTGTTTCATGGTCTATTTCTTCTGAAATGATTTCATATATTGTTTTTGGCTTAATATCAATTATAGCTATAAAGAAAAATAACAGAGGCTTGTTGTTAGGTATTGTCATCATCACTTCTATTCTATTTGCTGTATACAATGGCAGCTATATAAATACCGGAGATTATGGATTTATTAGAGGACTAATATCATTTAACTTAGGTTACTTCGTTTGGAAAATTTCACGTTTAAATTTTAATGTACCAAATATTTTTGAATATCTTATTCCTATATTATTATTGGTTATATTTTACGTCTTAAATAAATTAATATTTGGTTTTCAAAAAGAGATGCTTATTCTGGCAATAGTACCTATATTTTTCGCTAGTGCTATACTTGTATTATTAAAAACAAATGGTTTATTAAGTAAAATTTTAAGTTCAAAACCACTTGTTTTTCTAGGTGACATTTCATATTCAATATACCTTAATCATTTCCTTTTAGTACTTATATTACCTAGACTTTTCTTTGGAATGTTTAAACTTCCTCAAAATAATTTTACCCAATTAGGTTTATTCATTTTAATAATAGCTTTCGTCATCATTTTCAGTAATCTAACCTATAAGTATATTGAAAAAAAAGGTAGTAGGTTATTACGTGACATTATTTTAAAGTAAAAATAGAAACCTTAATTATACAAAACAGTATTAAGTTAATAATTTACAATGAACATTCTACACATTTGTAATGATTATTTCGGAAGTAAGGTTCATAGAAATCTTTATAAATCTCTGGATGAATTAGGAGTTAATCAAACAATCTATTGTCCTGTTCGACAAGCCACATTAGTTAAACCTAATTTAGTAGAGTATAATTACACAAAGGTTATAATTTCTGAATCGATGAATAATTTTCATCGTATTTTATTCAATAAAAAAATTAAATTTTTATATCAAGATTTAACTAGTAAAATAAATTTAACTAACATAAGCTTGACCCACGCAACTAATCTTTTTAGTGATGGAGCAATTGCTTACCGTATATTTAAAGAGAAAAATATTCCCTATATCATAGCTGTTCGTTCTACAGACATTGAAGTTTTTTTAACTTATAGACCTGATTTAATACAATTAGCATGGAATATTTTAAAAAATGCAAGAAAAATTATTTTTATTAGTGAAGCTCTAAAAATGAATTTTCTAAATCACTATTTAATTGCCAAAAAATCTTCTTACTTTAAAAATAACTGCCATGTACAATTTAATGGCATTGATAATTTTTGGCTTAATAATATTCAACCACAAAGAAAAATAGAACCTACACAAATTCTTTACGTAGGGAGATTACTAAAACGAAAAAATGTAATAGCTGTAGCAAATACAGTGATTAAGCTAAATATTTCTGGAGTTAATTGCAAGTTCAATATTGTTGGTGAAGGTGGAGGTGATGAAAAGAAACTTATAGAACTAACTTCAAAACACCCAGAATATATTAACTATATTGGCGCAATAAAAGATAAAGAAAAACTTAAATCAATTTATAACGAAAATCAAATATTTACCATGCCTTCTAAGGGTGAAACGTTTGGGTTGGTTTATATTGAAGCTTTAAGTCAAGGCTTGCCAGTTTTGTTCTCTAAAAATGATGGAATATACGGTGTATTCCAGGAAAATATTGGAGAATACTGTAACCCAGATAATCATAATGACATTTACCAAGCTCTTCAAAGCTTAATTATAAACTACCAAACTTATGAAATTGATAAAATAGATTTTAAACAATTTCAATGGAAAAACATTGCTTTTAATTATAAAAATATTTACGAAGCATTAAAAGCTTAAATTATTAATTTATGAACATTCTATACCTACATCAATACTTCACAACACCTGATCAACCTGGTGGTACCCGATCTTATTGGAACAGCTTAGAACTTCTTAAAAATGGTCATAAGGTTACTGTTATATCATTAGGTAAAGAAAACAAAAAAAGGTTTGAGCGTAAAACAGTAGATGGCATAGACGTCATCTATGTTAGAGTACCATATTCACAAACCATGAGTATTGCGTCGCGTTTAAAATCTTTTTTACACTTTATGTTTTTTTCTACCTATTTGGCACTAAAAGAAAAAAATATAGATTTTGTCATAGCCACCTCTACTCCATTAACAATTGGTTTTCCTGCATTGGTTTTGAAAAAACTAAAAAAAATTCCTTATCTATTCGAAGTAAGAGATTTATGGCCAGAGGTACCCATTCAAATGGGTGGACTAAACAATAAAACAGCCATTAAGCTTGCTAAATGGTTCGAACGCAGCATTTACAAAAATGCTTCTCACGTTATTGCCTTATCACCAGGTATGCAAGAAGGTGTTTTAAAAGAAGGCACTCCTAATAGCAAAGTTAGTATGATACCTAACATGGCTAAAATTGATGCTTTTTGGGCTAGAGAACCGAATATGGCTCTTATGCAAGAACTAAACCTAGATAAAAATACTTTTAAAATAATTTATTTTGGTGCCTTTGGTCAAGCCAATGCTATAGAATACATTTTAGAAACAGCTCTTCTTTTAAAAGAAAATAAAACAATTGAGTTTTTATTTATAGGTAGTGGTCCTGGTAAAGAATTAATTGAAAATTACAATGTTAAAGATGGTTGTAACAATGTAACGTACTTAGGCTTTTTTAATATGGAGAAAACCTCTGAAATCGTTAATTTCTGTGATATCTCATTAGTTACATTTAGTAACCTACCTATTTTAGCAACCAACTCGCCTAACAAACTATTTGATTCTTTATCAGCCGAAAAACCAATTATTGTGAATTCTGCTGGTTGGACAAAAGACTTAGTAGAAAATCACAATTGCGGCATTTTTGTTGACCCAGAATCTCCTCAAGATTTTGCCAATAAAATCATTACCCTTAAAAATGACCCGGATAAACTAACTCTAATGGGTAAGAATTCTAGAAAATTAGCGGAAACAGTATATGACAAATCGTTACTATGCGAGCAATTTGCAACTGTCGTTAATAATATTAAAATTTAAGTTTTTACTCCATATTTTATTACAAAATAATTATGTATTTATATATTAAACGTTTTTTTGACTTTATTTTATCATTAATAGGTCTGCTTATTTTAGCACCTATATTATTAATTGTGGCTATCATACTTGCAATTGACTTTAAAGACACTCCATTTTTTACACAAAGTAGACCGGGTAAAAATGAAAAAATCTTTAAGGTTTTAAAATTTAAAACCATGAACAATAAAAAAGATGAAAATGGAGAGCTATTAAGTGATACAGAAAGATTAACTCCACTTGGTATTTTTATAAGGAAAACATCTATAGACGAGCTACCACAATTGTTCAACGTATTTATTGGAGACATGAGTCTTATTGGTCCGAGACCATTATTGGTCAAATACCTCCCTTTTTATAAACCCGAAGAAAGAATACGATTTTCAGTTAGACCTGGTATTACCGGTTTAGCCCAAATAACCGGTCGTAATTACATGAGTTGGGACGAAAAATTTCAAAAAGATATTTATTATGTAAAAAACATGGGGTTGAAACAAGATGTTCAAATATTTTATAAAACATTGATAAAAATATTTAAAACTTCTGATGTTGAGCTGGATCAAAGTTCCTACATGGCAGATTTAGACATTGAACGAAAAAATTATAAGCCAACTTCTTAAAATAAATACTATTTTTGAGCAACTGTTAAAGTTTTATTAAAGAGAATATTAGCTATTCTAATAAATCAGCCAAGATTACTAAATGAATAATATATTAATAACTTCTATAGGTCGTAGAGTTTCTCTAGCCAATTTTTTCAAAAGTGAATTAAAATCTATTTTCCCCGAAGCAAAAGTTTATGGTTCAGACATGAATCCTAAATTATCTGCAGCATGTAGAGTAGCTGACGGAAGTTTTACAATGCCTAAAGCAAGTGATAAAGAGTATATATCATTGTTAATTGAAAAATGTACCAGCTTAGGTATAAAATTAATAATACCTACCATAGATCCATCACTTCTACCCCTATCACAAAATAAGGAATTATTAGCACAAAACGGAATTCAGGTAGTTGTGCCCGATGAGAATTTTGTTGCAAAGTGCAGGGATAAACGAATGATCCATGATTTTTTCGAATCTAAAGGGGTTAATGTAGCCGAAGAATATTGTAAAAATACTTTTCAATTACCACTTTATATTAAACCCTACGACGGCAGTAGCAGTATTGACAACTTCGTCATTAAGAATAAAGATGAATTGACCGAATATCATTATGAAAACAAAAAATTGATGTTCTTGGAATATTTGGATCATGACCTTTATGATGAATTTACATGTGATCTTTATTACACTAAAAATGGTGATTTAAGATGTGCGGTACCAAGACAGCGACTTTATGTAAGGGCTGGCGAAGTAAATAAGGGCATTACTAAAAAGAATGAATTGGTACCCTTTATAAAAAAACAACTTGCCCATTTAGATGGCATCAGGGGATGTTTGACCGTGCAATTTTTTATGCACAAAGAAACCAAAAACATTTATGGTATAGAAGTCAACCCAAGATTTGGAGGTGGTTATCCATTAACCCATAATGCCGGTGCAAACTATGTAAAATGGATTTTGCAAGAATATTTATTAGGAGAAGAATTAACAGGTTATTTCGATGATTGGAAAGAAGATTTACTTATGCTTCGATATGACGGTGAAGTTTTAGTGCATGGATATAAAGATTGATACATCTACAGCTCTGGTATTTGATTTAGATGATACCTTATATAATGAAATAGATTATTTAAAATCTGCCTATTGGCATATTTGTTCAGAGCTTAGTGAGAAAGAAACAGAAATTCTCTATAACCATGTATTTTCAATTTATAGAAATGGAGATAATCCCTTTTTATATTTATCTGACAAATACGATGTTTCAATAGAATATCTATTATTCCAATATAGAAATCATTTTCCTCAAATAAAGCCTTTTCCAGGCGTTTTGGAACTCATTCAAGATATTAAGAACAAACAAGGTAAAATTGGAATTATCACTGACGGCAGAACCGTTACACAATCAAATAAGTTAAAGGCACTAGGCATTTGGAAATATATAGATTGTTGTATTATTTCTGAAAGTGTAGGTACCGAAAAACCTAGTAAAAGAAACTTCAAATTGGTAGAGAAAGATCTGAAGGTCTCTAACTATTATTATTTTGGGGACAATTTCAAGAAAGATTTTATTACACCTGCATATTTAGGGTGGCATACTGTTGGGCTTATTGATAACGGTTTAAATATACACCCTAACAGTTGTTTTAACGCATTAAACTCACCACAAAGCTTAATACGGTCATTTAAGGAAGTAAGTGCCGTATAAGCATTAGTATTTAAAAAGCCGTATTGCAAAATAACAATACGGCTTTTCTATTTTTAACATTTAATTAATTAAATCTTTAGTGAAAATTCTTTTTTTAATGTATTTATTAAATCTAATATAATAATACGTACTACTCACCGTCCAGCCCATCCATGCCATTTTTTTATCATATAAAAATGGTTTTACTTTAACTAAGTATCTAAAGATCTTCTCTGGACTCCATATAAATTCTTTTAAGAGCTGTAATTTTGATTTAGACAATTGGCTTGGATCATACGCCATACCAACTTTATTTCCTCCAACATTTTGGTAAAATCCTTTTGAGATCAATTGTATGAATTTCAATTTTTTCCTATTGGTAAACAGTCCTAGTCTCAATGCAAGTGCTGTGATATACTCCTGCACCATGATATCCGAATAGGTAAGTCCTTCCAAGGATTTCATCAGTTCCATAAACTGTGTATCCATAAATTCCTGAATAGGCGATATAAAATCATCGAATACTCTTTTTTCATTAGGTTCATGGTATTCTATCGTGGGAGATTCAGGATCATTGCTGTAGCCTAAAGTACTACCATGAGGTGCAGCCAACAATTGTTCATACAATTGACCATTTGCCTGAAGAATATGATCAGAGTATCCTTTTTTTGGATATACTGTGAAATTAAGACCATATCTCTTTGTTTTACTTTCTATAGTATATATTTCACGTAAGCCAATATAATAACCGGTAACCGGCACTTCGCAATTTAAGTATTGGTATATACATTCTTGCATGGTACCTCCCCAACCAACATCCACTAAAGCCATACCATCTGCCTTGAAATCGACGTTAAATGAATTCAAATAATTATTAAAAGCATCGCGCTGCCCTACCCTATGTAACTCATAAGCTTCTTTAAAACGGTCGTTAGCTCGTAATTTTGTAACAACTTCCGATGTACTGAAATTTTCAATTTGCTCATCTTTATCTACGCCAACTTCTGAGGCAATTGCCAATATTCCCTCCTCTTCAATATTAAAGGATTGTAGAAACTGGGTAGTTGTCATTACATCATAGTTCTTTTTTATAGGTGCAAATTTTTCTTCTTCAATTGGTTTAAGAGAAACTTGTTTTGCTGAATGTCTAGAAGCTTTAAAGTAATGGGTTTGAATAAAATCTTCTTCTTTTAGTCCATTAAATTTTTGATACGTATCAAATAACTGCTTTAGATAATGACCTTCGCGCGCTAAAAAGAACAAATCTTTAATTCCTTTTCTTTTTGCTTCACTATATAAACGTTCTGTAAAAAAGTAAAAATGAATAATATATTCACTAAACGGAAAATCACTTTTTTTACAAGACTTTTCCGTTTTTTTACATGCGTCTTTAAATTCTGTATTAATACTACCGAATAAGTTTTTCTTATTTCTGTATTTGTGAGCGTAGTGCTTTAGAAAATGCCCATGTAAACCATGTTTTGCTGCATTAATTACATCACTAACTTTATTATCTCCCATCATGCCAGTATGTTCAGCTACCGAACCCGTTTTCTCTAATACCAATGGATAAATATTACCGGAGCTTTCCTTACTTTTTTCTAAATCGCATGAAATAAAAACTTCATTAAAAATAGATGTTATACCATGATGATCCAACAATCTTACAATTATCGTTTTTGGTAAGTGATAATCTGAAACGATGTATATCTTATAATTCTCTGCTTTTAACTTTTTAAGCCCTTCAACCAAAGAAATATTTAAAAATTGAACTGAAGTTTCACTTCTATAATCTGCCTCTTGAGTATAATAAAAGAAGGAATCCCAGTCCAAATCATTCAAAATATCAGAATTCACCAATCTATGGTATACATCTTTCATAACCAAGTGATAAGGAACCTCTACTTTGCTAAGTTTCATATCTTCTGCCAACTTAGCCGTTGCATCTGCCCTGATTTTAAATAAAGTATTTATATCTATGCTTAATCCTAAATCTCTTATCAGAAACTTTGCCCAAATTCTATATACATAATTTGGATGGACTGAACGATGAATCAAAGTATCAAAGAGATCGGTAAAGACAGTCTTTATTTTAGAATTACCCTTAATTTTTTGTATTGTATTGTTCAAGTTTTATTGATTTTTGATGGCTAGATTAAACTCTTCGTAAAATTTTAAACTCAGGCTTTTAGACCATACTACAATTAATAGGATATTTACACCCTAAACTCCATAATACTTGTCTTCCACCATACGACAAAATAAACCCTAAATATTAAGATTTAGTATAATTAATCGACAAAATAGTATAAATACCTACAAAAGGGATTTATTAAGTAAATACACCCATTAAATGTTTTTTAATGCTGTAATGATACCGGCATTAATTTAATTTTGGGTTTACAGAAAAATATTCCTATTACTTTTAAAAATAATATTTGATTTTTAAAATATAAAAAAAGCCGTATTTCTACAATGTAGAAATACGGCTTTCATTGAATATCTAAACTTCTATTTTCTCAAGATCATTCTTTTGGAAACTAGCTCACCATTATTAAGTACTACTGTAACCACATAAACATCGGTGGTTAAAATTTCCAAATCAATGATATATGTACCGCTTGTTGAAATCTCTTCAGGAAGATATTGTTTAATTAACCTACCAGCAGAGTCATGTAGCGTAAATCCAACAATATCGTCTTCTGATACAATACCATTCAATGTTATTTCTACAAAATCTATTGATGGGTTAGGTGATAAAACCATATCTAATTCTACATCAAGAGGTTCATTATCCTCAACTGTAATGGTAATGGTTGTACTGTTAGTTAAACCTTCAACATCTTCTACAGTTAAGATGACCTCAAATTCTCCTGCTGTATTAAAAATATATTCTGGATCTGCTTCTGTTGAAGTACCACCATCACCAAAATCCCAATCATAAGACACTATGCCAGTATCATCTACCGAAGCACTCCCAACAAAAAGTACTGTCAATGGCGCTTCACCTGTAATAATATCAGAACTAGCTATAGCTGTTGGAGCTTCATTCATAATAGCAAGCTCTTCAACTGTAATCGTTACAGTTGTGGTATCAGATAAACCTTCTTCATCTGTTACTGTTAAGGTTACCTCAAATACACCTGCTGTGTCAAAAACATATTCTGGATCAGCTTCTGCAGAGGTACCTCCATCAATGAAATCCCAGGCATAAGTAACTATACCCACATCGTCTGTTGAAGTACTACCAACAAAAGATACAGTAAGTGGCGCTTCTCCTGAAATTATATCTGCGTTCGCTATTGCCTCTGGAGCTTCGTTTACAACTATACCCTCTTCAACCGTTATAGTCAACGTTGTCATATCAGTTAAACCTTCTTCATCTGTAACCGTTAAGGTTACCTCAAAAATACCTGCAGATTCAAAAACAAACACTGGATCTGCTTCTGTTGACGTACCTTCATCCCCAAAATTCCAAGCATATGAAGTTACACCTATATCATCTGTTGAGTTACTACCAATAAAAGACACAGTGAGTGGTGCTTCACCAGATACAATATCTGCGTTAGCTATTGCGACTGGTGCCGTATTTGGTTCGTTCACAGTAATTGTTAATGTAGTACTATGTGTTTGTCCTTCTGCATCACTAACAGTTAATGTAACTGTATTCTCACCAACCACATCAAAAGTATGTACAGGGTCAACTTCATTTGAATTTTCACCATCACCAAAGTCCCATAAATAAGATACAACACCATTATCATCTGAAGACTCACTACCATCAAAAATAACTGTCAATGGCGCTACACCTTCTAAAACATCAGCGTTTGCAATTGCAATCGGAATCCCATTACCAACCACAGAAATATTAGCTGCGGAAGTATCTACTTTACCATCTGCATCTGTAACCGTTAAAGACACATTATAAGTGTTAGAAGCAGCATATATATGAATTGGATTTGGTTCATTAGAGGTGTTTCCATCTCCAAAATCCCATAAATAGGATACAATACCATTGTCATCCATACTAGCAGAAGAATCGAAATCTACTTGAAGTTCATTAATAGTATAATCAAAATCACTTTCTGGAGCACCTCCATCTGGCAAGTACTGTATCAAGGTTGCCTTAGTTTCCGTTGCACTATCATCTATATTATTGGAAACTCCACCGCGACCACG
Source organism: Maribacter forsetii DSM 18668 (assembly GCF_000744105.1). Taxonomy (NCBI): domain Bacteria; kingdom Pseudomonadati; phylum Bacteroidota; class Flavobacteriia; order Flavobacteriales; family Flavobacteriaceae; genus Maribacter; species Maribacter forsetii. The sequence continues at coordinate 1,783,391 of NZ_JQLH01000001.1, read as the reverse complement.
CAAATGAATACTAACAAGATCATTGACTCCGTCACTATATACTTGAACCCTTAATCCGTCCATTAGAATAGGTGCTTGTTCTTCACTACCCCATTCAAATATACCAGCATCGATCCAACCACCAACACCTTCTTCTAAAATAATCCAATCATTACCTACACGATAGCTAATTCTCCATAAAGAATTTGGCTGGGGTTGATTAGCATACACTCCACCAAAGGTGATATAATTCACTAATTTCCTTGAAGCCCAATCAACTTGCCATCTAAAGCCATTATCAACATCCGGTGTTCCTAAATTAGCATTAACAGGGGTACCATATTCATTATAATCTGTACGTACAAAATAGTCATCCCTAGACGGATCATATAATATAGATTGTACTGTTCCCCTTGGATTAGTAACGGAACCTGTTACTGTAGCATCTGGTAATAATGCTATATTAATACCCGCATTTGGTGTATTATCGGGTTGGTCACTTGTTACTATGATATCAACAAATGCTTGATCGGTTAACCCCTGTTCATCAGTTACCGTCAAAGTTGCCGTATAATTTCCTGGTTGCGTATAAATATATGTAGGATCAGCCTCAGTAGATGAATTACCATCTCCAAAATCCCAACTGTAAGAAACTACTGCCACATCATCAGTTGAATTGCTACCTATAAAATCTTCAGTAAGTGGAGCAGAACCCGTAATTAAGCTAGTTTCAATATTTGCAACTGGCGCTTGATTATCTGGTGCACCTAAATTAATGATCTGAGTAGAAGTGTCACTTAAACCATCAGCATCGGTAACCGTTAACATAACACTATAGGAACCTGAACTGATAAAAACATTTGTTGGGTTTTCTTCAGTTGACGTATTACCATCTCCAAAATCCCATTCATAAGAAACTATACCAACATCGTCAGTACTAGTAGTAGCGTCAAAATCAACTTCAAGATCATTTGTAACATATTCAAAATTACTTTCAGGAGCTCCTGTATCCGGTAAGTATTGAATCAGCGTAGCCTTTGTTTCCGTGGCGCTATCGTTTATTTTGTTTGACACACCACCTCTACCTCTTAAGTGAATACTGATTAGATCATTGACACCATCACTATAAACTTGAACTCTTAATCCGTCAATAGATAGCGGAACTTGTGTTATACCTCCCCATTCAAATATGCCAGAATCGATCCAACCACCAACACCTTCTTCTAAAATGGTCCAATCATTTCCAATACGGTAACTAATACGCCATAAAGAATTAGGTTGCGGCTGATTGTCAAACACACCACCTAATGTAATATAGTTAACATCTTTTCTTGCCGCCCAGTCTACTTGCCATAAGAAACCATCATCTACAAGCGGAGTCCCTAAATTTTCACCACGAGTAACACCATATTCGTTAAAATCAGTAGTTACAAAATAATCATCCTTAGATGGATCATAGAGTATAGCTTGTGGGGTACCTCTACCATTTTCAGAAGAACCACTTAAAACAGCATCTGGCAATAGCGCAAGGTTTAAACCTGAATTTGGATTATTATCAACCGCCCCACCACTAGCTAAAATAGATAATTCATCTACATTAGTATTACCATCGGCATCTGTAACTGTCAAGGTTACATTATAATTACCTGCTGTAATATAACTATAATTAGGATCAGCAACGTCAGCAGTATCACCATTCCCAAAATCCCAAAGATAAGATACGATACCAATGTCATCAGTAGAAGAGCTACCCGTGAACTGAATATTTAACGGCGCCGGACCTACACTAACATCAGATTCTGCAATCGCAACTGGAACAGAGTCATCTTCCATGACAGTGATTTCCTGTGCAGAAATATCACTTAGACCATTTTCATCTGTTACAGTAAGTGTTACATCATATGCACCAGATTCTGAATATGTATGAACTGGATTGGCATCTGTTGATCCATTACCATCACCAAAATCCCAAGTATAGGATACAATACCTACATTGTCAACGCTTTCTGACGAATCAAAAGTTACTTCTAAGTTATTAACTGTAAAATCGAACTCACTTTCAGGAGCACCTGTATCAGGCAAATACTGTATTAAGGTGGCTTTTGTTAAAGTTGAGCTATCATCTATTCTATTTGAAATACCACCTCTACCTCTTAGGTGAATACTTACCAAATCATTAGTACCATCACTAAATACCTGAACTCTTAAACCGTCCATTTCAATCGGTACCATAGTTGCACCACCCCATTCAAAGATTCCTGCATCAATCCATCCACCAGTACCTTCTTCTAAAATTGTCCAGTCATTACCAATTCTATAACTTATTCTCCATAACGAATTAGGTTGTGGTTGATTAGGGTATACGCCCCCAAAAGTAATATAGTTTACTTCTTTTTTATTTGCCCAATCTACTTGCCAATTAAAACCATTATCAGCATTAGGGGTACCTAAATTTTCAGCATTGGCAACACCATATTCATTAAAATCAGTAACCACAAAGTAGTTTTCTTCCAAAGGATCATAAAGAATAGCTTGTGGCGTTCCTCTACCATCTTCTGATGAACCAGTTACTGAAGCATCTGACAACAAGGCTAAATTAACACCTGCATTTGCATTATTATCGATAGCACCACCATTAGCTAAGATATTAATTGTCGTTTCGTTTTCGTTTCCATCAGCATCGGTTACCGTTAACGTAGCTATATAATTTCCAGGAATTGTATATTCATATTCCGGGTTTTCTTCTGTTGAAGTTGCGCCGTCGCCAAAATCCCAAGCATAGCTAACAATCGCCACATCATCTGTAGAGTCACTACCCGTAAACTGAACATCTAGCGGAGCAGGACCTGTTGTAACATTTGATGTAGCTACAGCCACTGGTATTGTAGGTATTCCTTCAACCGTTATTGTTTCTGAATGAACATCCATTAATCCATCTGCATCAGTAAGTGTTAAAGTAACATCATAGGTACCGTCTGAAGTATAATTATGTACAGGGTTGGCTTCATCAGAAATTTCACCGTCACCAAAATCCCAAGCATAAGCAACAATACCGTTGTCATCTGTACTATCCGAGGAATCAAAAGTAACTTCTAGTTCATCTGCTGTATATGTAAAATCAGCAACTGGTGAACCGTCGTCAATTAAATACTGAAACAATGTAGCTTTTATAGGTTGGTCAGTATCGTCAATTCTTAATGAAGCCCCTCCTCTTGCCCTAAAATGGGTACTTACAATGTCATTTACTCCATCACTATATAATTGCATACGGAACCCATCAGCTTCAATTGGCTCTTGACCTTTACCTCCCCATTCATAAATTCCAGAATCAATCCAACCACCAACACCTTCTTCAATTACCATCCAGTTGTCACCTTGACGGTAACTAAGTCTCCAAGCCGTATTAGGTTGCGGTTGATTAGGATAAGTACCTCCAAAAGTAATATAGTTCACTAATTTTTTATTAAGCCAATCCACTCTCCAAGTAATAGCCTCTTCGATAGGCAATGTACCCGAATCATGATACTGAAGAACTCCAAATTCGTTCCAATCGGTTGCAACTACGTAATCATTGGTAGAAGGATCGTATAAAATATCTTGAGGAACACCACGCCCTTCTTCACCATGTATTTGACCGTATATTATCGCGTCATTGGTCAAAGCTATATTTACGTTTTCATCTGCTATATTATCAACAGCCCCGCCCGTTACCGTAATCTCAATTGATTTTGATTCCGTTTGACCATCATTATCGGTAACCGCCAAAGTAACGGAATAGACACCAGGTACGGTATAAATATGATCTGGATCTACTTCTGCAGATGTACCACCATCACCAAAAGTCCATTCATAAGAGTCTATAGATTGGTCATCTGAGGACTCATTACCTGTGAAATTAAAAGCTATATCTATATTCCCAAGCGTTTTATCTGCAGTAATTACAGGAGTAGGGGGTATTAACAAGTTATTAATCCACTCCTCCAACAAGGCTACACCTGCTTCATCTACTTGACCTTTAGCTACCAAAGGCATCATTACTCCTGGTGTGATGCTATTCGCACGATGAAATATTTGTGATTTAGAAGCATCACCAACAAAAACTATTTTCTGATCAGCAGACATTTCTTCAATGGGCTCCGCTATTGATGCAGTTAATAGGTTGGTTTCTATTAGACTATTAGCCAACCTTAAATCAAAATCTGCTCGAAGATTATTATCTGATCGATGGCAATAGGCACAATTTAAATCTAAGTATGATCTAGCACGATCATCTAAACTAGCCTCTTCATCATTAATTGAAGTATGTTTTAAAAAACCAGGTGTATCTCCGTCTGTAATGGTTTCTTCTATAAAACCGAGTTCACTTAAAGTAACCAATTGATTACCTAAAACTCCACCGACATCACTATAATCAAAATCGCTGTTCAAGTTTCGAGTTCTTGGTCCTAATGTCCCTTTAGAAACACTATTATGACAACTTAAACAATCACTTGTTGATGGATACTGCCAAGTTATGGTGTTTGTACTACCATCATTCATAGCAACTTGTACATCTAAAGTATCACCGTTACTCATATTAATAAGATCTGCATCAGTTTGAGCAGCATTCCATTTATAGGACAGAAAAGTCCAGTTTTCGTTACTATTCTTAATAGAAAATCTTGTTTCTACTTTTTGAGTGATTTCTGGATTATCCTCATCTATAGGATAGTCAAAGTGCTTTATCATAACTGTACCTACAGGAAACTCCCATATTCCATTTTCTGAATAATTAATTTGTTCATCAGCTGTATCTGGGTTCCCGTCATTAGGAATAGCCATCCAACGTTTTTTTTGCGCACCATCCGACCAAAATGGGTCAATTAAATCATAAGGTAAAAAACTTTCTTTAACCACTAAATTTTCCACATCGGTAAAGGCACCTGTTTCAGTCAAGGTTTCTGGCACCCCAGATACTACACCAGGCTCCACGAAACGTAATAATTGTAGCCCCTCACCTGCTAAAAGATAATAAATATCTCCGCCAGCATCTTCTCCAAAAGAAATTGGTCTTAAATCTAATGTACCTAATGTTGACACATCTCCACTGGATATGTCAACTTCTAATATTTTTCTTGTAATATAATCTGCCGTAATGTACTTCCCATAATGTGAAGTAAATTCTGCCCCTCTATATACATGTCCACCAATGATAGAACCCGCATCTAATCTAGAAAATGCAGTTAATGGCTCTTGATGCTCCATATCATTTAGCAAACTAGTAATTCCGCAACCATTTTCAGGTCCTTCAACAGCACCTTCAAACAAAGGCCAACCAAAATTGGCACCTGCAGAAAGCACATTAATTTCATCATGTGTACTCAAGCCTACATCACCAATATAAATTAATCCCGTTTCAGAATCCTTGCTCATACGGTGTGGACTTCTACTACCAATGGCATAAAACTCTTCAAAAGTTTCGCCCGTTGGACTTAAAAAAGGATTATCATTTGGAATATAATAGTTTTGTCCTGTTATCTCCTCTACAGCTCCTATATCATCAGGCATTTTTCTTCTTGGGACATGACTTCTAGTAATGTCCATATCAACGTCTATACGAAGAATACCCCCATCAATATTTTCAGTCATCTCCTGAGAACTAATGGCACGACCTTGTTCACCTATTGCCACATATAAAAAACCATCATCTCCAAATTCTAATGCCCCACCACGGTGAGCTGTATTTAGCATTCTACGACGAATCAAAATTTCTCTAGAACCCTGTATAAAAGTTAAGTTAACCGGGTCTACTTCAAACCTTTCTAAATGAATATAATTATCATGAAATTCTTGTATATCACAACCAAATGTACCACCATCTTCACTATTAGCTAAAGTATCATCACCTGTCTCTGACTCGGTTGTATAATAAATATATACGTAATTACTACCTGCAGTTCCAAAATCAGGGTGTAACTCCAACCCTAAAAGACCACCGTCCCAAACTTCAATTTGACCATTTGTTCGAGTTCCTGCAGCAGACCCTACTTCTTCTGAAAAATCAACAATAAGTTGCTTATTAGTAACATTTTGATCATCTTGAAACCAATAGATATTACCATCTAATTGCCCAACAATTATGCGTTCTTGTCCTGGCACTGGGTTAAAAGTTAAAGGGTAGTCAAAGGTTAACCCCTCAAAGGCAACTTCGTAAGGTTCAGTACTGACAGTTAAATCAGGAAAGTTGGTATCGCCAAAAGCTACATAAGGCTGAGCCTCTGTTAAACCTGGCCCAAAAAACATAGGGCTAAAACTCATGAATACTGCAACAGCACCAACAACACCAGCCGTTAGTAATAAATTCTTTGCATTTCGAAAAGAAGTAGTAATTTTTTTAATCATAATTCTAAATAATATAGAGATGGGTATAATTATAAAACAAAAAAAAAGCAATATTCGTGAACACTAGATTAATATCGTTCAACACCATATAAAAACGTTTAATTTCAATGTTTGAGCTTTTATTAAATAAGTGAAAACCACCTCAATTTAGTCGTTATTTTCTTACATATTAATCAAGAATTCATCATAATTAGAATAAATAAATAGCGTAATTTTAAAAATTTTGTAGGTTGGCAGAACTCTTATGACTAAATAATTACATTTACACTTAGAATTACCACAAGATATTTGATCATGATTTGAGCAAATCATAAAACTTAAACTTATAGTTTAAATGAGAAAAAAAATAATATTTCTAATTTTTATAACATTCTTTGGCATATCTTCTTGCGGTGTTGATTCTGAAGTACTTGAGTACCAAAAAAGTACTATTGATCTTTTGTATCCTGAAGATAATACAGAAGTTACTGACGGAATTATTCTTACAGACTCTACCAATACCTTAGTTTTTAAATGGGAGTTTTTAGACCATAGCGAGAATCATTTATATTTCATTGAATTGGTAAATCTTGACAACAATATTATAGAGATATATGAAAGCAACAACAACGAAGCTACTATTCCTCTTCAACGAAACCACAACTACTCATGGCAAGTGACCGATTCCATACATAACAGCAGTTTAGTTTGGAAATTTAAAAATACAGGACCTTGGGATACCTCCATAGCTCCTTTACCTGCTACTGCAATTTCTCCTGTATCTGGAGCTTCTATTTCCCAGACCAGTACTACGGTAAATCTAATTTGGAAAGCCGAAGATGAAGATAATGATATTATAGGGTATGACCTTTATTTTGGTACAGCCGAAGATCCAGAATTACTAGTTAGTGATATCACAACTTCTAAATACGACGACCTACCTGTTGAAGCGGGCAAAATTTACTATTGGAAAATAGTCACCAAAGATAGTAGTGGTAACGAGTCTATCTCTGAAGTATTCAATTTTAGCGTTGGCTAAATATTATACTTAAACTAAAAAAGCCAATAAATAATATGTTTATCGGCTTTAATTGATTTCTACTACAACATTCTAATTAAAATTCGACAATTACGAATTCTGAACGTCTGTTTACTGCATGTTTCTCTTCTGGACAATATGTACTGTCATCACAATCATTTAACAACATAGTCTCACCATAAGCCTCTGTTGTCAACTTATTTTCTAAAACACCTTTAGATAATAAATAAGCTTTAGTCTTATTGACCCTACGTTGCGACAACCAATCGTTATATTTAGAAGTTCCGCGAGAATCGGTGTGTGAGGTGATTTTTAATTTCAAACTTGGAATCTGATCCAATACTTCAGCTAAAGAATCTAATACCTTTTTGGATGAAGAGTTCACTACCGATGAATTCAAAGCAAAATACACATTTCCTAAATCTTCAATCTTAGATTTAATTTCTGCTTTACGTTTATTAATAGCATCTACCTTGGCTTTTTCAGCAGCGGCCAATGCATCTGCTTCTTGTTGCTTCTTAAGCCTTTCTGCCAATAAAGCTTCGTCCTTTAAACGATTTACTTCATTAATAGAATCTGTTTGGCGTTGCTTTTCTTTTTCAATTGCTGCTAATAACTCTAACTTCTCTTCACCTCGTTTAGAAAGACCTTTTTCAATTCCAAATTGATAAACAACTCCCGCAGCATGTTGTATATGGTTTGTAGCACCCTCACTTTGACTCATTGCCCATTTACCTGTAGAATTAAGGTCTAATCCCCATCTGTCTGAAAACCATGTTCTGAAACCAACAACTGCATTATAAGTTCCTCTACCTATATTATTTGCATCGGTGTAACCAGCACCAATACCAACATATGGATCAAACCAACCTGTTTCTCCAATAATTTTATTTAAATCATAAGTAATTCTACCATCAATACTGTAGTAATCAATATCTTCGGATATAACCACCCCATCAATAATATTACCTTCCATATAAGTGTTATAAGCTCCTATGGCTTCTAAACCCAACCCATTTTTAAAGTACCTACCTATGCTAACTCTAGATGGAAATGGAACAATATTCCATTCTTTACCAACATTGAAGATACCATCAAAAACATTTCCTGAATCATCCACAGCATTAAATCCAATACCTAAAATCCAAGAGCTTTGCACGATACTATCTTTTGCCGTAATTTGAAGTTCTTCTTGGGCAAAAGTGACCGATGAAAGCAAAAACAGTAATAAAAAACTAAAAATTTTAGTAGTTTTCATAATATGCAATTTGGGTTTATAATATGTAAAATTAAATGTAACAGAGGTAGTTATCAAATATTTACTGCATACAGCAATTAAAATCGTTTGATAGTTGAATGTAGAATTATTATCGACTAATTACTTCAAAATTTTAAGAGTTTTTGTACTTAAAGGCAACTTATACACGCTGAAAGGACTTACAATAAATCTATTTTCTTCTTTTGAAGCTGTAGTTTTAAGTTTATGAAGTTCTAAAAAATCGTCTGTCTCATGCAATTCTAAATTAGCATAATGCGAGGCCGAATTATCTCCACACCAAATAAGAATCATTTCCGCATTAAAATCTATGGAAGGCGGAGTTAAACCAGGTTTTCTTGTACGGTTTACCTTCCCGTAAAAGGCATTTAAATCTTTTTGATTGTTTATTAAAATATACTCTTCTTGTTCAAAGCCGCTATAATTTTCATTTAAGAGAAGCTTCATACCCATGTTATTAGATTCTTGCAAATTACCTTGAGCAGTACTTTTACAAGAATTCAATTGAATTATTGCCGCTGATAATAAACAAATAGCATATTTAAACATTTTTGAATCTTCCGTTATAAGCCCTTTCATAAACCTCCTCATAAAGAGGTACTACTTTTTGAATATCAAAACGTTGTGCTTCTTTTAAGGCATTAAGTTTAAATCGTTCTAAAACACTATCATTCTTTAAAATGGTAATTGCCTTAGCAGCCATATCGCTTATATCACCTACATCACTTAAAAATCCGCTAACACCTTCTGTATTCACTTCTGGGATCCCACCTGCATTACTAGAAATTACAGGAACTTTGTTAATCATGGCTTCCAAAGCCGCAAGACCAAAACTTTCGGATTGAGACGGTAAAAGAAACAAATCTGAAAAGCATAAAATCTTATCTATCTCATTACTATTACCTAAGAATATAACTTTATCCGCGATACCTAATTCTTCACATAATCGCTCAGCACCTGCCTTTTCAGGACCTTCACCTACCATAATTAGTTTTGAAGGTATCTCTAACTGTATTTTACTAAATATTTTAATGACGTCTGGTATACGCTTTACCTTTCTAAAGTTACTAATATGAGTAACAATACGTTCATCATCAGTTGCCATGTTAGACCTTTGACAATCCGTAAAAGATGTACTATACTTTTTAGCATCGATAAAATTAGGGATAACTTCTATATCACCCTGAATATCAAATGTATCTAATGTTCCTTGCTTTAAACTTGCTGAAACCGAGGTTACAACATCAGACTGATTTATGCTAAAGGTAACGGCAGGCTTATAAAATGGATGTTTACCTACTAAAGTAATATCCGTACCATGCAATGTTGTAATCATAGGTACATATATACCTTCTTCTTCTAACATCTTCTTAGCCATATACCCTGCATATGCATGTGGTATGGCATAATGCACATGTAAAAGGTCTATTTTATGAAGTTTAATAGTATCAACCAACTTACTGGATAATGCAAGTTCATAAGGTTGATAATGAAAGAGTGGATATTCTGGCACATGAACTTCATGAAAAAATATCTTATTACTTAACAGCTCTAAACGCACGGGCTGCTTATAAGTAATAAAATGAATCTCATGACCTCTATTTGCCAATGCAATTCCTAATTCTGTTGCTACAACACCACTACCACCAAAGGTAGGGTAACATACTATTGCTATTTTCATTACAACAAAATTACCTTTTTTAATTCAGAATTGAATCGTAAATGGCTTGTTGAATTCTTGTTCTTAACCCAGATTTAACTAAAAGTGTGTTAGATGCGGAAGGATATGTTCTATTGGATAAAAATACGTAGACTATTTCTTCTTCTGGATCTGCCCATGTATACGTACCAGTAAAACCACTGTGCCCAAAACTTTTTCTAGAAACACAACCACATGTAGGACCACTGTGTTGCAACTGTGGCTTATCAAAACCTACTCCCCTACGCACATTGTTATCACAGAAATAACAGGTATTAAATTTCTTTACCGTTCTAGAATCGAAAAACTTAGTACCACCATAGTACCCATCTTGAAGGTACATCTGCATAATCTTGGCAATGTCATTAGAGTTACTAAAGAGACCGGCATGACCACCAACACCTGCTTGCATTGCTGCACCCATATCATGAACGTAACCCTGTACTCTACCATACCTGTAGTAGTTATCTTCCTCAGAAGGAACAATCTTGTTCTTGTCAAATTTCTCTAAAGGATTATACGAGGTATGGTTTGCCCCTATTCTACTGTAAAGAAAATTAGATGTTAATCCGTCTAATCTTTGACCGTAACTTTCTTCGACCACCTTTTTCATTACATAATATGGCACGTCACTATAACGATATCTGTTGGACTTTAAATCTTGTCTACCTATTCTATTGTAAATTGAATCTTTATATGCATCTGTTAAATATAAATTGTCATACACTTTTGTTGAAAAACCAGGCAAGGGTTTATTTCTATAAAATTCACCTGATGGTTTTTTATTTTTATCCAAAGTTCTAATGTAAAATGGAATCCAAGCTGGTAAGCGACCGTAATGAGAAAGTGCTTTTAAAACGGTTACATTTTTAATTTCCGTATTCGAGTAGTTAGGCACCAATTCTTCAAAAGTATTGTTCAAACCTATTCTACCTTCTTCTTCCATCTTCATTACCATTGGTAATGTTGCCAATATTTTGGTTAAAGAAGCAAGGTCATAAATGTAATCGTTGGTTATTTTTTCTTTACTATCATACGTAGGTTTTCCAAAACTCTTCTGGTAAATGACCTTTCCTTTTCTTGCCACCAATACTTGAGCTCCAGGAAACATTAAGCTATCTAGACCGTGGCTCATTAGCTCATCTATCTCTCTAAGTCCTTTTGAACTCATACCAACGCGCTCTGGAATACTATACCCCAATCTACTTAATGATTTAACTTCCACGCCTGTACGTACTGGAAATTCTTGATGTGCACTTACAGGCAATTTACCGGTAGCACTTACAGCTCCAAATAAAACTTCTGCCGTTTTCTCTTGTGCTATTTCACTATTCTGATAAGACATAACCACAGCATCAATAGTATCATATGATTCGATATCTGATAACGCATATGGTTTAGCAAAGACACAAAGTATAAGATTAGAAGTACGTTCGTTACCAATTTCTTGTAACCAGTTTAATTCTTTAGTTGAAAACTTATACGACTTCCATGGACTTTCATTACTCTTATGATGACCAACAATAACTAAATTGAAATCTTTAAGTTTAGCTTTCAAGGTATTGATATCATTTGCCTCAACCACAGTAACATCGGCATAATTCTTCAATCCTTTTATGAAAGCCTCGTTATTAGAATCGCCCATTTTCACATAAGCGATTTTCTTATTGTCAAGGTTTTTAATAGACAGTATATCTAACTTATTCTTTACAACCGTAATTGCATTCTCAATAGCTTGCTCGTAAATAATATCATCTTCAAGGCTATTTAAATCTTCAAATAGATTATTTAAAGCAATAGGTCTGTACTTATTTAACCCTGCCTTATATTTTGCCATCAATATCTTTTTTACGGAATACGCCAAACGCTCTTCAGACAACTTACCCTTATCATAAGCCTTTGCTAATTTTGCTTTTGCGCTTACAATATTTTCAGGCATTAACAACATATCGTTACCTGCCATAAAAGCATCTAGTTCTACGCTACCATCTTTACCTTTTGTAGACACCCCTTTCATATTCAGTGCATCGGTAAATATCAATCCTTCGTAACCTAATTCTTCTTTTAGAATACCTGATATAATTTGTTCGGACAATGAAGAAGGCATTCCCTTTTCCATCTCAAGGGCAGGAACCTCTAAATGAGCAACCATTATACTACTTAAACCAGAACTAATTAATTTTTTAAAAGGATAGAGTTCTAGGCTATCCAATCGTTTTCTCGAGAACGGAATTACCGGCAAATTGTGATGAGAATCTACTTCTGTATCACCATGCCCAGGAAAGTGTTTTCCATTTGCCAATACTCCTGCGCTCTCCATTCCGCGTGTAAAAGCTATTCCCTTTGCAACTACATTATCCCTATCCTCACCAAAAGAACGATTCCCTATAATTGGATTTTTTGGATTTGTATTGATATCTAAATCAGGCGCAAAATTTATATGAACACCCAATCGTTTTGCATGCTTACCTATTTGGTAACCTACTTTTTCAACAATTGAATTATCTTGAATTGCACCCAGGGTCATATTCCACGGGAAAGCATATGTTGAATCTAGGCGCATAGAAAGACCCCATTCCGCATCCATTCCAATAAGTAATGGAATTTTTGAGGCTACTTGATAATCGTTCGTAAGTTTAGCCTGACGTACAGGACCGCCTTTAGAAAAAATTACTCCGCCTAAATGTTCTTTTACTATTAAGTTCTTAATTAAATCTTTTGCTTGCTTACTTTGGTTGGAAGCAACACTTACCATAAATAGCTGACCTAATTTTTGATCTAAGCTCATTTGAGCATACTGAGCATCTACCCATCTCTGCTGATTGGTGCTGTCTTTAGTTACTAAAGGATTTTGAGCTAGGATACTTGAACAGCAAAACAACCCACAAATAAGAATAAAAATATAGCGCATAAAAATATATGTACTGAGATAACTATTACGGATTGAAATTATTGCATTTCATCGATAAAACCCAATAAATTCTGATACTTAAGAAGAAATTATGTTAAAGAAAACGAGCATGCCAACTCTCAGAAGCAGGTACTTCCCAGTGCTCCAAATACTCTCCCTTATTGGCAACCAGATTGTTAAATACAATGGTATTTTTTGAAATGGCTTTTTGCTTTGCCATAGCCTTAAAATCAATTAAGCTTTTGTAAGCTACAAACTCACCTTGTTTATAAGATACGTTCATTTTATCAAGCAACAGAACATCATATTTCTTTTCTAATGCTTGTATAAAATGCACAGATGCATCTATAGAACAACCGGTAGCACCTTGGGTAGTTTGATCAAGGGCAATCACTATAAATCTTTTGTACTTAATTTCATAACCTGCATTTAAATCATTGCCATGCGCGGTCCATGAAGTTAAAAAAGTATTTAAATCCGTTCCAATTTCTGCGATTTCCTTTTCAGAAAACGATCGATTACATTGGTATATCCAAACTCTTGAAGTATCTGGTAATGTGTTAAATTCTACTAGCAAATTTCCCTTCTTTAAATTATAAATCTTCTGCAGCCGCAATCATCTCTGCGATATCCATTACTGCAACATCATCTTCCTTTTCCTTATTCTTCACCCCATCGGTCATCATAGTATTACAAAATGGACAACCTGCCGCTATAATTTCCGGTTTAGTTTCTAAGGCTTGCTCAGTACGTTCAATGTTCACATCTTTATCACCTTTTTCAGGTTCCTTGAACATTTGTGCACCTCCTGCACCACAACAAAGACCTCTTTGCTTACAGCTTTTCATTTCAATAAGCTCAGCATCCAACTTTCTAATTAAATCTCTTGGTGCCTCATACACTCCATTTGCCCTACCTAAATAGCAAGGATCATGAAAAGTTATACGCTTACCTTTAAAGCTACCGCCCTCCATAGAAATTCTACCTTCGGACAGCAGGTCTTTTAAAAACTGAGTGTGGTGAACTACTTCATAGTTACCACCTAAGCCCGGGTATTCGTTTTTAATAGTATTAAAACAATGCGGGCATGCTGTTACTATTTTCTTTATTTCATAAGCGTTCAGCACCTCTATATTAGTTACTGCTTGCATCTGAAACAAAAACTCATTACCAGCACGTTTTGCAGGATCACCAGTACAACTTTCTTCTGTACCCAATACCGCAAAAGAAACATTAGCCTTATTCAAAATCTTTACGAAGGCTTTGGTTATTTTCTTTGCTCTATCATCAAAACTACCAGCACAACCTACCCAAAACAAAACTTCAGGTACAGTTCCCGACGCAAAAAACTCTGCCATTGTAGGCACTTTTAATTCACTTGCCATATCTATCTTTAAGATTCTTTACTCCAATTTAAGCGGTCCATTTGGTTAAATGGCCAAGGTGCTCCATTATTCTCAATATTACCCATCATGTTATTCAAATCTGTTGGAGCTGCAGATTGTTCCATCACCAAATATTGTCTCATATCCATAATTATGGAAAGAGGATCAATACTAATTGGGCAGGCCTGAACACAGGCATTACAAGATGTACATGCCCATAATTCTTCTGGAGTAATATAATCGTTTAACAATTGTTTACCGTCATCTTTAAACTCGCCTTTATTAGCATCAATATTTTTCCCAACTTCTTCTAGACGATCACGAGTATCCATCATGATCTTACGAGGAGATAATTTTTTTCCGGTCTGATTCGCAGGACATTCACTAGTACAACGTCCACACTCTGTACACGTATAAGCATTTAATAATTGTACCCAACTCAAATCTTGCACGTCTGATGCACCAAATTTATCTGGAACAGCAGCATCTTCTGCAGGTTCAGCATAAGGATCCGCATCTGGATCCATCATCATTTTAACCTCGTCAGTAACTGATTGTAAGTTTTTGAATTGTCCCTTAGGTGTCAACTTCCCGTAATACGTATTTGGGAATGCAAGTAAAATATGTAAATGCTTTGAGTAGTAAAGGTAATTAAGGAAAAACAAGATTCCTGCAATATGCAGCCACCAAGCTGTACGCTCTAATAGCACCAAGCTAGGAATAGGCATACCTTCAAACATAGGAGCAATCATACCACTAACAGGAAATGCACCTGCAGCAGCGTAGTGATCCGCACCCATTTGTTGCAACTGATAATCTGCTCCGTTCATTGTTAAAAAAAGTACCATCAAAACAAGTTCTATATAAAGAATCATGTTTCCATCATTCTTTGGCCAACCTTCCATTTCCGGTTTAAAAAATCGTTTTAATTTAATAACGTTTCTTCTCATCCAGAAAACAATGACCGCAACGATAACCAATAGCGCAAGTACTTCAAAAGAACCAATTAAGAAATCATATACAGGTCCTAAAACAGCAAACATTCTATGTGTACCAAAAATACCATCTAAAATAATTTCTAGCACTTCAATATTGATAATTACAAAACCAACATAAACAATGATATGTAATGCACCTGCAATGGGCCGTACAACCATTTTTGACTGCCCTAAGGCAATCATTGCCATGTTTTTCCAACGTTGCGGTTTATCATCAGTCAACGATTCTTCCTTTCCTAAGAAAATATTTCTTTTCAACTTAGAAACATTCCTTACAAAAAAACCTATACCTGCTATAAGCAGTATTACAAAAATTACATTAGGGAGATATTGCATATAATTAAGTCTTCTTTACTCGATAATCTATGTTTAAATGCCCCGACACTTTGGTCGAAATATTAACTATGTTTTCAATTTAATGCCTTACGGAATTCCTCAAAGGATTTTTAATTCTCAATAGCATTGGTTGCTGGATCATTTTCTGGCAACTCGTAGTCTTTCTGTTTTTTACCAAACACAGAAACATTTACATACCTTTTTGGGTTCAAACGAAAATCCTGCAGCAGTAAATCTAGTTCACGTGATGCATTATTTAAGTTATTGTATAGTTCCTTATCATTCATAAGTAATCCAAGTGAACCATCACCATTTTCTATTTTTGCCGTTACTTGATCCAAACTAGCCATTGTAGATTCTAAACTAGCTAAAGTTCTACCTAGTCCGGCAGAATTTAACGAATCTGAAAGCTTTGCAAAATTAGCGGTCAACTGCTCAAAATTCTCGAAAGAATTATTCAATTTATCCTTATTTGTATTTAAAACGGAATTAAGTTGAGTTGCACTACCATTAAGGTTTGTTATCAAGGTATTTAGACCTCCAATAACTTCTTTTAATTCTTTTTTCGTCTTTTCATCTAAAACAGAATTTACATTAACCAAAACGGAGTCTGCTCCAGAAATAGCGGATTCAACCTTGCGTACTAACGGATTCAACTTCTGCTGTGCCAAATCTGTTATTCCCGGTCTAGTTTCTGTGGGTAAAGTATCACCTGATTGCGCTAAAGCCTCGTCAAAAACTGGCTTAATCTGTAAACCTTTACCTCCAATAATACCTGTATCGTATAATTCAACCATACTGTTTTTAGAAAACTTAAATTCATTTCCAACAGTAAATGTCACCAATAAATTTCCTTTATCGTCTAAAAACCTGATATCATTAACCTTACCAACACTAAATCCGTTTATAGAAACATTGGTTCCAGACTGCAGACCACCAACATTAGGGTATACTGCAAAAAAGGTTTTACTATTATCAAAAATAGGAGTCGACTTCAAATAGCTAAATCCCATAATGAATAGTAAAATACCACCGATAACAATAATTCCCGTTTTTAATTCTCTAGATAGTTTCAAGCAATTATATTTTTTATACTCTCAAAATTATGAATAATATTTACACTTTATGGTCTAAAATTAGAAACCTCGTCAATAGCATGTTGAATAGGAATTCTTTCTCCTAGTTTATAGGCTACAATATAAGCGGATGGGTATCCTTTTTCTTGCGCCTGGGTCTGCATCATTTTTGCTTCTCTGTATGACCTTGTTTCACCATACATGTAACGATATAAGTTTTTATATGGTTCTTGAGATAGGTTTGACAATCCTTTAAAGTTACTAGAATTTAGAGCAACATTCTTACTACTCGCCATCAATTGAACCTTAAAAACAATAGAATCTGCAACTTCCTTTTCATTTATTGCTTCTTTTGTCTTTACCACTGGTACATCAACTACTTCTTTTACCACCTCAGTTTTTGGAGGCATGCTAATTTCTTTTGGCTTCTCAACTTCGGCAACTACTTCTTCAACAGGCTCAACAATAGTCTCTTTTGCCTGTTCAACTATAACTTCTTTCTTCTCTTCTACCTTTTCAACTATTTCTTCTTTTACAGGCGGCGCCGTTGGTTTTGTCTCTATGTGCTCAATGCTTTGCACAGTAGGCTGAACCCCTTCTTTATAATGTAAAATTGCTTTTGCAATTGCGTCACCCATTTCATTTTGGCCCTTTGTAGAATTTAAATAAGCTCCTTCAGACTTATTAGTTAAAAATCCTGTTTCAACCAAAACACTAGGCATAAACGTTTGATGCAGTACAATAAAACCTGCTTGCTTCACTTTTCTATCCGTTCTTTTTAATTGACTAGAAAAATTTTCCTGTATCATAGTTGCCAAAGCAACACTTTGATCTAAAAACTCTTCCTGCATTATTGTAAGTCCAATAACAGATTCTGGAGAATTAATATCGTAATCGGCATATCTATTCTCGTAATTATCCTCTAAATAAATTACCGAGTTTTCTTTCTTCGCAATTTCAAAATTTTGTTTATTGGCATGAAGTCCTAATACAAAAGTTCCCGCACCATGAGCATCAGAAGTATGAGAATCACAATGTACTGACACAAATAAATCGGCATTTGCTTTATTTGCGACTTCTCCCCTAACATACAAATCAATAAAAGTATCATCTTTACGAGTGTAAATAACCTTTATATCTTTATTCTTGGAAAGAATTTCACCCACTTTTAAAACAATATTCAGGGCTATTTTCTTTTCTAAATAACCATTACCCAAGTTTCCGGGATCATGCCCACCGTGCCCGGCATCAAGTACAACTATAAATGGATCATCTGATATATTTTCCTTGTCAGACGTTGTAAAAGACAGAAGTAATAACGCTGTGGATAAAACTAAAGAAATGCTAAAGAATTTTATTTTCATATGTGTTAGGGATTTTATCGCCCTTATAATGGTTAAATTTATTGTAAGACCCTACATACGGATTAAAAAATATATGTAAGTTTGACATCTTAAATAACGGCTCATTGGACCGCCAAACCTTTACAAAAATAGGATATATAGCCTTGCAATCAAATAAACAATACTTACTTTTCCTATTAATGGTCTTTGCCAGTGCTTTTTATGCCACCGGTCAAGAAGGTAAAATTACGACTCTCAACATCAAAGCTGAAAGAGATTCAATAATTGCGCCATTGTTCCCACCAACAGCGCTCAGGGACTCTATAGCCAACGATTCTTTAGCTGCAGATTCCTTAAACCAAAAACCCCCTTTACTTTTAGATAAAATTAAATACAAGGCAAAAGACTACGTAAAATTAAGTCAAAAAGATAACAAGATATACCTCTACAATGAGGCGGAAATCTATTATCAAGATACCGAATTAAAAGCCGGTATCATAATAATGGATTATATTAAAAATGAAGTCTACGCAGGTAGAATGATAGACTCCTTAGGTAACTACACCCAGCTCCCCTACTTTAAACAAGGAGAAAATATTGTTATACCAGATTCTATACGTTTCAATTTTGACACACAAAAAGCGCTGATCTGGAATTCTAGAACAGAACAGCAAGCCGCAGCTGGATCATTGGGTAGTGATGCCATGAAGGTATATGCCGAAATAACAAAAAAAGAAAATGACTCTGTCTACTTTTTAAGTGAAGGAAAACTGACCACTTCAACAGACACTATAAATCCTGATTACTACATAAGAGTTAGAAAGGCAAAATTTGTACCTAAAAAGAAGGTTATTGCCGGTTTTAGCAATTTATATATTGCCGATGTACCTACACCTATAGCCATGCCTTTTGCATATTTCCCATTAACCGTTGGTAGATCTGCGGGTATTTTAATGCCTTCTTTTGGTAACGACCCTAATACCGGCTACTTTCTACAAGATATGGGATACTATGTTCCTTTAGGGGATTATGCAGACATTACGTTATCTGGTGATTTTTACACCAATGGTAGTTACGCATTTAGAACAGCCTCCATTTATACAAAACGCTATAAATATAGAGGGAATGTAAATTTAAGATTTGAAAATATTGTCAATAGTCAAAAAGGATTCAGCGACTATAGTTTATCTCGTAACTATAACATTCAATTTTCTCATTCGCAAGACACAAAAGCTAGTCCAAATTCTAGATTTTCAGCATCTGTAAACTTAGGTAGTAGTGATTTTTATCAAAACTCTTTACAACAAAGCAACTTACCTAACACACAAAACAATACCTTATCCTCTTCAATTTCATATTCTAAAACATTCCCTAATTATCCCTCTGTGAATATGAGTGTAACCGCTACGCATTCGCAACTGACGTCAGCTGCAACAGACGATGACGATGATGATGACAACATCAATATGACCTTACCTACATTTCAAGCAAGTGTTGAGCGTATTTATCCATTTGTAAAAAAAGATGGCATAAAAAAGGGAATTATTGATAATATCAATTTTCAATATAGTGTCAATGCCCAAAATAGATTAACCACTAACGACGAAGATTTTTTCACCGCAAAAATGTTTGATAATGCCCGTGTGGGTGCAAGCCACAGTATACCGGTTGCCACAAACTTTAAAGTCGCTAAATTTTTCAGTGTAAGTGTTGGTGGTAATTATGAAGATGTTTGGTCATTGGAAACATTTAACCAACGTTTTGATGCTGACACAAATGAAGTAATAACGGATACTATTAGTGGTTTTGATCGTTACAACACCTATAATTTTAGTGCAAGTATAGGTACCACACTTTATGGTACATATGTTTTTGGTGAGGACAAAAAATTTCAAGCACTTAGACATACTGTAAGACCATCATTAAGCTATGGCTATGCACCATCTTTTGAACAGTTTTATGATGAGTATATTGGTGAGGACGGAGTTGAAGTCCAGTACAGCCGATTTACAGGTACATTGAATGGAGCACCATCTTTAGGGCAATCAAATAGTTTAAGTTTCTCTTTAGCCAATACCTTAGAGGCAAAGGTCAGGGATAAGGATTCTACAAAAATAGAACCGAAAAAAATCTCCCTTTTAAGTAATTTCAATATTTCTACAGGATATAATTTTGAATCAGATTCGTTACGCATCAACCCATTAAGTATAAATGGCGGTACAAATATCCTTGACAATAAAATGTCTATTAACTTCTCTGCCGGTTTAGACCCGTATGCTATTGACAATAACGGAACAAGAATAAACACTTTTAATATTGATAATGGAGGAAGCCTTTTTAGATTAACCAGAGCAAATGCGAACGTATCATACTCCATCAGTAGTGAAATGTTCGGTAAAAAAGATGATAAGGAAAGAGACGACGAAGAAGAACTAGACCCTTTTGATTATGTTGCACAAAGTGGCGGTAGGGAAGACGACCTGTTTGGTCGTGCCGATGACTTCAACTCAAATCCTGTCAGAAAGGACGATAAGAATTCTGACGTTGAGAACCCTATATTTGGCACAAAAATACCCTGGAACTTTAGACTGGCCTACTCAGCAAACTACAGTAATTCTGCACGGCAAAATGAATTTAGCAGTCACTCGTTAATGTTTTCGGGTGACATAGAACTTGCTCCACGTTGGTCTGTAGGTGGCTCTTCTGGTTACGATTTTAAAAATCAAGGTTTCACCCTAACTCAATTACGTTTTCAAAGAGACTTAAAGAGTTTTACAATGCGCTTTAACTGGACTCCTTTCGGCACTTATAAAAGATGGTACTTTTTTATAGGTATAGATTCATCTATACTTAAGGATCTTAAATGGGAAAACAGAAGCCAGAACTAACACCAAAATTCTAAAAAAATGAAGAAAATAATAAACACAGAGAACGCTCCAGCACCTATAGGACCTTACAACCAAGCAACATTGAGCAACGGTACTTTATACATTTCAGGTCAAATTCCATTAAATCCTAAAAGTGGTGAATTAGTTTCCGGAGACATCAAGCTAGAAACTAAACAGTCTATGGAAAATTTAAAGGCCATTTTAACCGAAGCTGAAATGACCTTTGAAAATGTTGTTAAATCGTCTATTTTTCTTAGTGACATGAATCAGTTCACTGAAGTTAACGAAGTATATGCTTCATATTTTAATGCAGAAACTGCACCAGCTAGAGAAACAGTAGAAGTTGCAAATTTACCTAAGTTTGTAAATGTTGAAATTTCTATGATTGCCGTAAAATAAAAAATTTACATATTAGCTTTGTGAAATTCCACAAGACCTTCAATAGGCTTTTGTCTAATTACACCAACTATTAAGTCGTTTCTTAGCAATACAGAAGTTAGTTCTTCTCTTAAATAATAAGCAACACTACCAACAAAATTGATTGGTACTTTTGTCGCAAGCTCAAACTGCATTACATAGTTATTTATAAACTGCTGAAATCCTTTATCTATAACGCCTTTAGAATATGGATGATCTTTGTTCTCGATTAAAAACCGAGCAAAGGTTGCTAAATAGGTATTTGGGTTAGGTTGCTTGTATAAATTCTCTTTAATAACATCAGCATCCAAATCATGCTGCTTTGCAAATTTATGAGCTAAATCTGCAGGCATTTTATGAAAGTAGTAGTCACGTATTAATTTACGGCCAAAAAAGTTACCACTACCATCGTCCATAGGAATATACCCTAATGACGTTACTTTTTGAAACAGTTGGTTACCATCGTAATAACTACAATTAGAACCTGTACCCAAAATACAAACGATACCTTGATGACCTACTTTGGTAGTAGCAAATATGGCAGCATATGTATCTTCTTTTACATCAGCTTTAGCATTCGGAAAAAAGTCTTTAAAGATGGATTTTAAGAACAATTTCATACGGTCGGTTCCACAACCTGCACCATAAAAATAAAGATGGGTTACCTTCTCCCTGTTCTTAGAAATTTCAAAATTATTCGCTAAACGATCTTCAATAACATCTTTTGTCAGTACCTCAGGACTTAGACCTAAAGTTTGTGTTAAAAAAAGTTGTTCACCATTTTCATCCAATGCAATCCAATCTGACTTGGTTGCGCCACTATCTACTATTAAAATCATATACCGAAGGTCTTTAAAAAATAATCCTGAAAATAAGGTAAAAGCGCCTCATTTTCAGGATATATCTATGTTATACTAAAATTAAGGTTATAAGGTATTAACGTGCTGCATTAAGTCTACCATTTTGTTAGAGAAACCAGCCTCGTTATCATACCAAGAAATTAGCTTAAAGAAACCAGAGTTAAGCTCTATACAAGCCTCTGCATCAAAAATACTAGTTCTTGGGTCACTTACGAAATCTTGAGAAACAACTGCTTCATCAGTATAACCTAATACACCTTTAAGCTCACCTTCAGAGGCAGCTTTGAAAGCTTTTTTAATTTCATCCAAAGAAGTTTCCTTACTTGTTCTCACAGTCAAATCCACAACAGACACATCTGCAGTAGGCACTCTAAACGCCATACCAGTAAGTTTTCCTGTTAATGCAGGTATAACTTTGGTTACCGCAACAGCAGCACCTGTAGTTGAAGGAATAATATTCAACATTGCAGAACGACCTAAACGGTAGTTTTTTCTAGAAGGTGAATCTACTGTAAATTGAGTAGAAGTACTTGCGTGGATTGTTGTCATCAACGCCTCTTCTATACCAAAACTATCATTTAACACCTTAGCAACAGGAGCTAAACAGTTAGTAGTACAAGATGCATTGGATACAATAACATCTGATGCCTTAACCTCTTTATGGTTTACACCCATTACAAACATTGGCGCATCTTTAGAAGGAGCAGAAATAACTACTTTTTTAGCACCACCATCAATATGGTATTGAGCAGTTTCTAAAGTTGTAAATATACCTGTACATTCTGCAACAGTATCAGCACCAACAGCATCCCACTTAATACTTTTTGGATCTCTTTCTGCAGTAATACGTACCGTTTTACCATTTACAACCAAGTTACCATCTTTTACCTCTACAGTACCATCGAATTTACCGTGAACAGAATCATACTTTAACAAGTAAGCCAAGTGCTCAACATCTAACAAGTCGTTGATAGCAACAACATCAACATCACCACGTTTAATTGTAGTTCTGAATACCAATCTACCTATTCTACCAAAACCGTTAATTCCTATTTTCAAATTTGACATTTTCTCTATTTTTAATTTTTAATATTATGTAGTCATTATTTCTGAAACTCGTATAAGCTCCTTATCAATTTTTGTATGCCCTTTAATGGCCTTGTTGATCGGCGTCAACGTAAGTTTATTATCCTGAATGCCCACCATTAGGTTGGTCTTGCCCTCTAACAAAGCTTCAACTGCCTTAACACCCATTCTACTGGCAAGAACACGGTCATAACAAGATGGTGCTCCACCCCTTTGCATATGTCCTAATACAGACACTCGTACATCATATATTGGTAAATGTTCCTCAACATATTCTTTAAGCTCAAAAACATTTTTACCAGATTTATCACCCTCCGCAACGATTACGATACTTGAAGACTTACCAGATTCTTTACTTCTTTTTAAAGACTCAAGCAATCTATCCAAACCTAAATTCTCTTCTGGAATCAAGATTTCTTCAGCACCAGCACCAACACCTGCGTTCAACGCTATATGCCCAACATCCCTACCCATAACTTCTACAAAGAAAAGTCTGTTATGAGAACTTGCCGTATCTCTAATTTTATCTATACATTCTACCACAGTATTTAATGCAGTATCAAAACCTAACGTGAACGTAGTACCGAATATATCGTTATCAATAGTTCCGGGAATACCTATTACAGGAAAATTATATTCTCTATTGAAAATCATAGCACCTGTAAAACTACCATCGCCACCAATAACAACAAATGCGTCTATACCTTCTTTTAAAAGTTGATCGTGAGCTGTTTTTCTTCCTTCTGGAGTTCTAAAATCGTCACAACGTGCAGATTTCAAAATAGTTCCTCCTTTATTGATAATATTATTTACGCTACGGGCATCCATTGGTTTAAAATCTCCCTCGATCATACCTTGGTACCCTCTATAGACTGCAACACAATCTACCTTCATGTAGGCACACGTACGAACAACTGATCTTATGGCTGCATTCATACCTGGTGAATCACCACCTGAGGTCAAAACTGCTATTTTTTTTATTTCTAAAGACATGGAAAAATTTAAGCCAACGAAATTAATAAATCTTAGTCAAAAACGGAATAAAACCCAGTCGCATTTTAAGAAAAAATCAACGAAAAGGATTTCGCTGTAACAGATTAATAGTCAAATTCTTAAAATTTGTTATTTATTACAAAAAAGATGAGGATTCGTTTGTTAATTTAATGATTTAGGCTTGTCATAAAATCGGATTAAACTATCATTACCCATGACTGAAGATGGGGTTTCAACTTCTTTTACAGGTTCTTTCTCAACTGCAGGCTTAGCACCCAAAATCTTTTGGAATAGTTCTTTAAAATTATTGAAATCTACCTCATAAGATATTCCTGCACCTTGAGTGGAACCTTGTTGATCAGATAAATAGGCTTGTATTTCACTTTGTCTACTGAAAAAATTAGCACTTAGCGTACCCTCTTCATTCAGCAATACCTGAATTTCAAAATCACCCGCAACCAATGTTTCACTAGATGCGCCCACCGGAACACCTACTTTACCATTAAACAATATTCTATCTGATATTTGAGTAGATACCGTAACCCCTATTCTATCATCCGTTTCTATATCAGCTGACCGATCCAATATACCTTGCTCATAAGATAAACCAAGATTAAATTTATCATTACCACCGCTTAATATAGAGTTTAGAATACTGGATGCACTTTGAACCAAGTTACCTGTTATCGCTTGTTGATTGATACCACTTTGAGAATTTACGAATGTACCTTGTGCCAATAAGAATATGGCATTTTTTTCTTCAACTGTAGGATCTTGCAAACGATATTCCAATTCTGATTTGACGATGGAGTTGGTACCCGGAAAATCAATACCGAAATCAATATCCGGTTTTTGAAGTTGCCCTGTTAGACTAATAATTACATCAGTAGGGATTCTTCTCGTAAATCCAGCATCATCAAGCAAAGGCGCAGGATTGGCATTTAAAGAATATACCGCCTCCATATCTAAAATAGCTTCTAAAGGTTTTTGATCCCAGTTTATGGTACCACCAGGCTCTACCTTAAATTTCTTGTCTATGATACCACCAAACTTATAATTGAACTCACCTGTTACAACAACATAATCCCCATACATTTCAAACTTACCATTGGTATTGATTTGAATTAAGATAATTCCTGCACCAGTTCCTTTCAAAGAGCTTCCGGTTTTTGTATCAGTTACAATTTCAACTTCTGCATCAGGAGTAACGTCAAGGTTAAATTCTAGCTCTAGCCCTTGGTAATCCTTTAATTGGAGCTTACTTTCAATTCGCTGTTTATCCTTCTTCTCTAAAAAATTGATAAAAGAATAATCACCTACACTTGCAACATCACTTAGTGGTATTTTTAAAGAAGTTCCTTTAGCGGTAGCTCCGTCTACAGTTATATTCAGTGCAGTAGTTGGTCCATAAATACGTCCGGTTCCATTTAAATACCCATCTCCATAATATAATTCACCCTCCTTAAATTCGGTATTCAAAATTAAGAATCTATCATTCTTAGTGTCTACGTTTAAGTCTAAAACCCAATCTTTGAAGAAACTATGTGTTATTGTACCATCAATATTGGCACGTGTACCTTTTGCCACATCTTCTAACGCTATATTTTCAAAATCAAAAGTCTGATTCTTAAGAACTACCCTTGATCGAGGCGCAAAACCATAATCAACATTTAAATATGGCACAGCAATACCCGCATTATCTAAAGTCAGCAGCCCATTAAAATTAGGATTATCTACATTACCTTCTATCTTGACCCTTCCATCAATATCACCACGTATATGATCAATAATCCCTTCACCCAAAGGACTAAATGGTTCTAAACTAAAATCATTAAAATTTGCAATTAGGTTTGCTTTAGGTATTTTTCCCTTATTCTCAACACTTCCTACTACGCTGAACTTTTCAACATTATTGTCTGATAATTGAGAATTTACTTGAAACTCAGATAAATCTTTATTCCCGATAATGTTGATTGCTAAATCACCCAACGGAATATTATTAATTCCAAATTGATCGATATTCAAATTTGACGAAGGCAGGTAGATTCCGTCTTTCTGTAGTACATTCAAAGTACCATTAACTTCTCCTTGAAGTTTTAGACTATCAATAACAGGTGTAATCTTATCTAAAGAAACAATTTTGAACTGAAGCTGCAGATCTTTGTATGTTGAATCTGCAAACTGACCTTTCAATCGAATTTGTTCTTTTTCTTCATTGTTCATTACAATTTCTTGAATTGTAATGCTATCTAAAGACCTATTTAGTATAACCTTGTTTTTGGTATCGCCATCTTTATTCAATACCCATTTATTGCCTTTAAAATTAACATCGGAAGTTTTAAGACCAATAACGGATTTATTATCCTTATTAAATGTATGATAAAAGTTCAGGTTATATGAATCGTTAAATTCACTACCTCCCTTAAATTCTGACCTAAAGAACAAGGTATCTTTTAAAGTAGTGTTAATCAGATTAAAATCCTTAAAATTATAATACGGCGTATCCAATTCACCCACAGAAACGAAAGTATTGAAGAGCGGGTTCTTATTATCAATTCTAACCTCAATACTATCGGCAGCCGTACCAAAAGCCTCTATACTTGGAGACGCAAAATTCAGTTTAAAATCACCATCATCCGCTACTATATTCCCTTTTATAAAAGTGTTGGGATCAAAACGTACCTCAGGAAAGAATACGTCTACAATCTTGTTATATATTTTAAAATTAAAGGAAAGATTTTGACCATCAGATATTTGAAACGGCCTATAATTTGTATAAATACTACCCAAAGAGTTTTGTACAAGTTTACCCAATTCCCTTACTTTAAAATTACCTTTCATAAAACCGGTAATTATATCTGGCGAGTTTATATTGATAGTGCGCTCACGATCTTCACCAAAGCTAGAGGTCACGACAAAATCTTCAAAATAATAAGTATCATTTACGTTTTGATAGCTGGTTTGTGTAAATTTAATATCTCCGGTAATATTATCTAAGGTAGTACCGGTAATATCCATACTAACATTACCCTTAAAAACAGAAACACTATCATTTATAATATTCAACTTCTTTAAATCTGCATAATCTACAGAAGCTATAAAATTGAAGTTATTTCTTGTTTCTGCCACATTGGCTAGACCCTTAAAATCAAATTTAAAATTCTCGTCATTACTAATCAAAGAACCATCAAACAACTGATCTTTAATTAGACCTGAAACACGTAAATCTTGGTAATTATATTTATTAAATTCTATGGAATATATTTGCCCTATTACCTCAGTGTTCAGTTTCTCTTTCACAAAACCTTTTCCTTCTACGTTGAAATCCAAAGTCGTTTTACCTAGGTTTTTATTTTCGATAAAATCACCTAAATCAAAATCTATCAAAGAGATAAATCCTTTATAAGTAGCATTGTCAATATTATTAAAATCACTTAGTACAATATCCGCATAGCTGCTACCTACGGCGGTGTTTAAATTTACTTTTGCATCTACTGAAGAATTGGTAATAAAAGCATTACCACGAATAGTAAATTGCCCAAGCTTACTAAAAGAAGATGGTAATGACTTGCCAATTAAGTTTGGTAATAAAGCATTCAATTGATAATAACTACTTGTAACATTTTTCATTTCAGCATTTAAGCTAAAAGGTTTTTGCTTGTTAAATAAATTTTTAAAATTAAAATCGCCACGTATTCCGGTATCATCAGAAAACAGGAAGAGATCATCAGTATTAAGATCATTTAAAACTCCGTTTACATTGGCGTTGAACGTTACTTCTTTTCCCTTACCAAATTCATTGTACAGCAAGTTGACTTCATCAAAAGCAACCTTAGATTCTTTAAACTCTGCTACCACATTAACCTTGTTCAAGAAATCCGCAAAATCTTTTCGGTCATAATTAAATACCAAATTACCATCTAAAGCAGAAAGCGGAGTTTGTATTTGCAAGGAATCAAAGCGCATTTGCTGCTTTGTATACTTAAAATTTGTTGCTAATCTATCAACTCTTAATCCTCTATTACTAAAAAAGGACATCTCTTGAATATCTGCAGAAACCTCAGGACCTAGAATTAAAAAATCTCCTGCATTTATATTTAGACTATCAAAATTTAAGACAGTCGCATTATTTAGATTTTCATCAATATACTTAAACCTACTATTTTCAATATCTACATTAGATGAGGAAAGTTTAAAAGGTGGCGTACCTGGAGCCCGTGGTTTACCATTATCTAGCTTATCTACGAAAACCTCCAGATTAGTATTCGTTTCTCCGAAATAAGTTTTAAGCTTAAAATTCAATTCATCAACATCTATATCTCCGAATTCTAAGTTACCTTGAGCTAAATTACCTATGCTAAGAATAGAGGTTTTAAGCTCATTTACATAGAATAAAGTATCTTGTTTGTAGTCTTCAATAAAGACTCCTTCCAAACCCGTATTCCAAGAAATCAAAGAAACCTTTAAGCGCTCAATATTGATATGCGTACCATACTGATCGTTAATTTTTTTCGTAGCAAACTGTGCCAACAAGGTCTGTACCACTGGCAGTGAAAAAATGATAGTACCTAAAACACATATCAGCAAAAGCACCAATAATGTTCTAACCAATATTTTTCTCAGTTTTTTGATAGGTCTTTATGTTTTACCTTTGTTGCTCAAATTTTATTCCAAATATGTCTGAACACGATACAATTTATATACTTGCTATAGAATCTTCCTGTGATGACACTTCTGCGGCAGTTTTAATGAACGATAAAGTGCTCAGTAATGTTGTGGCTACCCAGGCTATTCACGAAGAATATGGAGGGGTTGTACCAGAACTTGCTTCAAGAGCGCATCAACAAAATATAGTCCCTGTCGTTCATCAAGCCATAGCCAAAGCAAATATCGATAAAAAACAATTATCAGCCATAGCATTTACACGCGGACCTGGACTAATGGGCTCATTACTTGTAGGCACCTCATTTGCAAAATCTTTATCATTAGGTTTACAAATACCTCTTATTGAAGTTAACCACATGAAAGCCCATATTTTAGCTCATTTTATAAATGAGGAAACTATGAAGGCACCATCATTTCCTTTTTTGGCATTGACCATAAGTGGAGGTCATACACAAATTGTTCAAGTCAACGATTTCTTTGATATGAAAATTATTGGGCAAACTTTAGATGATGCAGTTGGTGAAGCATTTGATAAGAGTGCAAAAATTTTAGGTCTACCCTACCCTGGCGGACCATTAATAGATAAATATGCCGCAACTGGCAATCCTCATAAATTTGAATTCACCATACCAAATGTAAAAGACTTGGATTTTAGTTTTAGCGGATTAAAAACCAATATTTTATACTTTATTCAAAGACAAACGAAAGAAAATCCGGATTTTATCAAGAACAATTTGGAGGATATTTGTGCTTCTATACAATATACAATCATCACTATATTGATGAGAAAATTGAAAAAAGCTGTAAAACAGACTGGTATAAAAGAAATTGCCATTGGCGGTGGAGTATCAGCAAATTCCGGTATTAGAAACGCACTGGTTGAAGCACAATCCAAGTTTGGATGGAAAACCTATATTCCTAAATTTGAGTATTGCACTGACAATGCGGCCATGATAGGTATTGTAGGCTATCAAAAATACAAGAATGAGAAATTTTCTCAACAAGATGTAACGGCTAAAGCCAGGTATGTTATATCATAGCTTTTAAAACAACCCACATGCAATTATTTTATAATTCAGATATAAAAGACACTGATGCCACTTTCATTTTCGATAGTAATGAAAGTAAGCACATCATAAAAGTTTTGAGAAAAAAAAATGGTGACCAGCTATGGATTACAAATGGTTACGGTTATTTATTTGAAGCAAAAATAATTGGGGATAATTTAAAAAAATGCGAGGTAGAACTGGTGTCCTCTAAAAAAACCTATGCAAAATCTCATTGGTTACATATAGCAGTTGCACCAACCAAAATGAATGATCGTTTTGAGTGGTTTTTAGAAAAAGCTACCGAAATAGGCATTGATGAAATTACACCTATCATTTGTGACAGATCAGAACGCAAAGTACTAAAACTTGAACGTATGCAACGTGTGTTAGAATCAGCCATGAAGCAATCTTTGCAAACATATCTACCTAAACTAAACGAACCCATTAGTTTTTCTGAATTTTTAGAAAAACCAGCTGCTGAATTACAATTTATTGCGCATTGTGAAGACACCGAAAGGCATGAACTAAAAAGAAGGGTCGCTGCAGATAAAGATGTTACTATTTTAATAGGTCCCGAAGGTGATTTTTCTCCCGAAGAGATTAAAAATGCTATGCAAAAAGGATACGCCCCAGTTGCTATGGGCAAAACAAGATTAAGAACAGAAACTGCCGCAATCGTAGCTTGCACTATTATAGCAACCATTAACAATGGCTAATATTAAATAGCTTCTTTTACCGCACCCAAGATATCGCCATTGTTGTTTTCCATTATCAACATAAGAAAAAGTTCTTCTTTATTTTTAACGGTTGAAGGGATGGCTATAGAACCACTAAGACTGCTATTTGCAATTTTTATCGTCTTTTCTGCCACCACAATGTTGGAGTTTACTAACGTTCTTTGTCTGTTCTCTCCTCTTTTTACTTGTGTTGTCCTCTCGTTTAAAACTAAAACAGCTCGCACATTTTTACCTGAAGTATCTCCAGCAATAGTATAATTGAAATTTATTTTGTCCGTTTCTCTATTTAAATTTTGAACAATAAATTGGTTCTCTGATTTCAAAACAGAATATTTATTGATTGCATTTAAAACCTTTCCTTTATTTGAACCTACTAGATGCTCTTTACCGTTAACCACCAATTCCGGGGTGTAGTTCCCTTTATATCCAAATTTTCTATTATAACTGCTTTGTTTTTCAGTAAAGTCCTTATTACTAAATGGATCAGCCCAACCTATATAGTTCCAATAATCAACATGGTAACTAAGCACAAATACATTATCAGGATACCTAACCTTAACTTCCTGCAATAATTCATCCGCTGGCGGACAACTAGAACAACCTTGTGAAGTAAAAAGCTCTAGCACTACTACTCCGTTAAATGCTTTTTCTGAAAACTTTGAAGAAAAAGCATCACCAACTTTATTATCTTTACTCGGTTGGGATGGAATAAAGGAGGTTAAAAAAAGACCTGCTCCAAAAAACAAAAGAATAATCAATTTTTTATCTAACATAATAGTATAATTAGGTATACTATTATTCGAATTAAAATGAAAAAACTTACAATATATCTTGTTTTAAGCCTGTTATTCTGCAGTTTTCAGATATTTTCACAAGAAATAGCTATTTTAAAATATCAAGGTGGTGGAGATTGGTACGCCAACCCCACTGCATTACCTAACTTAATTACCTATTGCAACAATAATATTGACACAAACATAAACAGTAAACCAGAAACCGTAGAGGTTGGTAGTAGTTCCATTTTTCAATATCCTTTTTTACATATGACAGGGCATGGTAATGTTGTGTTTTCTGATCAGGAAATAGAAAACTTAAGAAACTACCTTTTATCCGGTGGATTTTTACATATTGATGATAATTATGGCATGAAGCCTTATATCACTAGAGAAATCAAAAAGCTTTTTCCAAATACAGAACTAGAGGAGTTAGGTGCTGAACATCAGATATTTAAAAACACCTACTCTTTTCCAAAAGGGTTGCCAAAAATTCATGAGCATGATGGGCAACGCCCGCAAGCATTTGCCATATCAAAAAACAATAGAATTGTATTATTGTTTACATCAGAATCAGATTTAGGTGATGGCTGGGAAGACCCATCGGTGCACAACGACCCTGCAGAGGTAAGAGAAAAAGCATTACAAATGGGCGCCAATATTATAACTTATGCCTTTAAAAATTAATCAATGACCGCAAAAACCATATCGCAAGGCATATTAAGAGCAATAGGTGTATTAGTTGGCATAGCTCTTTTACTATATTTTTTATACACGATACAATCTGTTATCGCATACTTAGCAATTGCAGCTGTTACCGCATTAATAGGCAGTCCTTTAGTACGTTTTTTTAGATTACGACTTAAACTACCAAACATACTTGCAGTTATTATAACGATGATTCTCATGGTTGGTTTGTTAGTAGGTATTATAGCTCTATTCATACCATTGTTAACAGAGCAAGGCAAAAACCTGTCCTTACTTGATATAGACGAATTACAAAAAAGTTTAAACACATTATACCATCAAATCACGAATTACCTGGGCTTATCATCGCATATAGTAGAAGATGTAATTGATGATTCTGGTTTAGAACAAAATATTCTACAGGGCTTAGATATTGGTTTTATACCAAATTTTTTAAACTCCTTTTTAAATATATTGAGCACAGCGAGTATCGGTTTATTTTCAGTTCTCTTTATTTCTTTTTTCTTTTTAAAGGACAGTAAATTATTTGAACACGGTTTATTAATTTTCGTTCCAGTTGATAAAAAGAAAGGCACCACCAATTCAATTGGAAAAATTAATGGATTATTGTCAAGATACTTTGTTGGTCTTTTACTACAAATTTTTATTCTATTTGTGATTTATACGATAGTTTTATTAATAGTAGGTATTGAAAATGCAGTAGTTATAGCCTTTCTATGCGCCCTTTTTAATATCATACCTTACATAGGTCCTATAATAGGTGGTGTTATTATGTTGACATTGACCATGACCAGTAATTTAGGCTCAAATTTCAGTGAAGTAATATTACCAAAAACAGGCTATGTATTTTTAGGATTGCTATTTGGTCAGTTGGTAGACAATTTTTTCTCCCAACCTTTTATATTTTCCAATAGTGTAAAATCTCATCCTTTAGAGATTTTCTTGGTTATTATCATTGCAGGCTTGTTATTTGGTACCGTAGGTATGATAGTTGCTGTTCCTGGATACACCGCTATTAAAGTTATTTTAAAAGAATTTCTTTCTGATAACCAAATAGTAAAATCTTTGACCCATAATCTTTAGATTGTTGTGAATAAAGAAATAATAAGTAGTGAAGTTCAAAATTTTATTGATGATAACCTAAAAACCGATATTCACAAAATCATTTTATCAAAACCAAAGTTCAAAAATGTCAGCCAAAAAGAGTTGGCTGAACAAATCGAGTCAAAAGTAAGGGCAAAATCAAAATTACCTACATGGTTTAAAACCAAAAATATATATTACCCTAACAAACTTAATCTTTCACAGACTTCATCAGAAATTACAGCAAATTACAAAGCTTCATTAATAGAAGGTAATTCCTTAATTGATGTAACTGGTGGATTTGGAGTAGATTCATTTGCGTTTTCCCGTAAAGTAAGCCAAGTCACTCACATCGAAAATAACGAGGCTCTATCTAAAATTGCCGATTACAACTTTACCCAAATGGGTACTACAAATATAAAATGTATTTCAGAAGATGGATTAGCATTTTTGAATAACACATCTAACTCATATAATTGGCTTTATGTAGACCCATCTAGAAGAGACAAGAACAACAAAAAAGTATATTACTTAGCTGATTGCGAACCCAATGTAGTAAGCAACATGGATCTTTTACTGTCAAAATCTTCGAATCTAATTATTAAAACTGGACCATTGTTAGATATTAAAAGTGGCTTAAAGGAATTGGGATCTGTAAAAGAGATACACATTGTGGCTGTTAACAATGATGTAAAGGAGCTACTTTGGCTAATTGAAAAGGGTTTTAATAATGAAACTCTTATAAAAACAGTAAATTTTAAATCTAATAACACACAAGAGTTCAATTTTAATATAAGCGACGAGGAACATACAATCTCTGAATATTCAGAACCTTTAGCATATATATATGAACCAAACACATCCATTTTAAAATCTGGTTCGTTTCATTTTATAGGAAAGCATTTCAACTTATATAAACTTCACCCTAATTCACATTTGTACACATCAGAAAAATTAATTGAGTTCCCTGGGCGTATATTTAAAGTTGAAGATATTTATGATTACTCAAAAAAAACATTTAAAAAATCAGGGATTTCCAAAGCCAATATCACCACAAGAAACTTCCCGGATTCGGTAGAAAAAATCAGAAAAAAACTAGGCATTAAAGACGGTGGAATTAACTATCTTTTCTTCACAACCAACATTGCCGAAAAATTAGTGTCTATTTCATGTTTTCAGATTTAAAAAAGCATTTTATTATGCCATTTAACACTCCCATTTATTAAATTATAACTCATTTAGAAGTAGCTCAAAAAAGTAAAACTACAACGTTGTAAATTACCTTTTAACGTAATTTTTATCTACATAACGAAATGAAAATGTTAAAAATTTAACGTAGAAAATTCCAAATTTATCGATAGCTAAATTATTGATTACTCAATATTTACGCCTATTAATACAGATTATTACAATAACAATACTGCAAAATGGATTTATGACCTTCGAAAATTAACATTGATGAATTATCGATATTTAAAGTAAAAGTGCTATTATTATACCGGATTTTGATTTTTTTAACATTTAATTACTGCAACTATAAATTTTAGAAGCTCAATTTCCGCGCATTTAATTTAAACTAACAAACAACAACTATTATGAGTCAAAAACGTGATTACACGTTGATGAAATCCAGCAAAAGGTCATCCTTTATTAAGTATGGAGTTTTATCAATGCTTGTTTGCTTAGGTACCCAATTGGTACAAGCAAATGAAAACACAAGTACTTCAAACGAAGTTGAAGTAAAAACGCTTCAATCTACTATTACGGGAACCGTTTTAGATGACACTGGCCAACCATTACCTGGAGCCAATGTTGTAGAAAAAGGAACAACTAATGGTACACAAACAGATTTTGATGGTAACTATAGCTTAAATGTATCTGATGGTGCTACATTGGTATTTAGCTATATAGGATTTAAAAGTACAGAGATTGCCGTGAACGGTCAATCAACTGTGAATGCAACTTTAGCTGAAGATGCTGCGGCTCTTGATGAAGTTATTGTATTAGGTTATTCAACTCAAACTAGAGGTGATGTCACCGGTTCCGTAGCATCCGTAGATGTTTCTGAAGCAACAAAAGCACCTGTTGTAAATGCTGCTTCTGCATTACAAGGTCGTGTAAGTGGTGTAACTGTAGTACAAAATGCTACCCCTGGTAGCCCACCAAAAATTAATATTCGTGGTTTTGGTACTAGTAATAATACCAACCCATTGTTTATTATTGATGGTCTACAAACAGATGACCCATTTGTATTAAACAGTATTAACCCGAACGACATTGATCAAATGAACGTTTTAAAAGATGGTGCAGCTGCTATATATGGTGCAAGAGCATCTAACGGGGTAGTAATTATCACAACTAAAGGTGGTGGTTATAATATGGACAAACCAATTGTATCTATAGATACTTATACCGGTTTTTCTACTGTAGCAAATGTTCCTGAACTTCTAAACGCTCAGCAATTAGGGGATGTCTTATTTCAAAGTGCTGCCAATGATGGTACCGCATTCAATCATCCACAATATGGTAGTGGTTCATCTGCAGTTGTCCCTTCATCATTAAATGGTTACACTAGAGTAGTTTCTTATGATCCTATCGTAAGAGGTGATGCCTCGGCTACCGTAAATCCAAATGGAACAGATTGGATAGATGCTATTACAAGAACTGCAATTATTCAAAGTGTTGCTTTTTCTGTTGCAAATGGTGAAGAAAATAGTAAATATAATTTATCTGCGAATTATTTAAACAATCCTGGTAATCTTTTAGAAACAGAATACAAAAT
This sequence comes from Maribacter forsetii DSM 18668, assembly GCF_000744105.1. Taxonomy (NCBI): domain Bacteria; kingdom Pseudomonadati; phylum Bacteroidota; class Flavobacteriia; order Flavobacteriales; family Flavobacteriaceae; genus Maribacter; species Maribacter forsetii. The sequence goes on along the minus strand of NZ_JQLH01000001.1, from coordinate 1,746,948 downwards.
TGGTCAGATTCGCTTAAATTCAGAATTTAAAATTGGGGACAAAATACGTATAGGTCAACATTTCAGTACTGCCTACAGTAACTCCAAAGGAGGAAGTGGTGCTCAATATGAGGAAGCAGTAAGAAGCAGTCCATTAATACCTTTATACGATGACGATGGCAATTTTGCAGGTACAGGAGCACAAGGTACAGGTAATTCAAGAAGTCCATTAGCTCAATTAAATAGACAAAGCGATAATTTTAACAAAACAATTAGAATCTTAGGAGATATATATGCATCAGCAGAAATTTTTGAAGGCTTAACCTTTAAAACAAATTTTGGTGGAACTATTAATTCTTTTAACACTCGTAGTTTTCAAGCATTGGACCCTGAGCATAGCGAACCTTTAGGAACTAATCAGCTTACAGAATTAAATCAAGATGGATACTCTTGGACCTTTACAAATACCTTAGGTTATAAAAAAACCTTTGAAAATAGTAAGATTGACGCATTAATAGGAGTAGAATCTGTTAAAGACGGAATTAAAGGTAAACAAATTAGTAGAACAGGTTATATTGTAGAGAGTCCTGACTTCTACTTATTAAATAATGGTACGGGAACACCAAACGTCGATAATGCCTTTGATACTGCTAACTCACTATTTTCAGTTTTTGGTACAGCGACTTATTCCATAGCAGACAAATATTTTTTAACGGGAACATTAAGAAGAGATACCTCTTCACGCTTTCTTGGAGACAACAAAAGCGATGTATTCCCTTCTTTAAGTGCTGGTTGGGTTGTAAGCAAGGAAGATTTTGTTTCCTCTGATTCTGCTTTAAGCTGGTTTAAATTAAAAGGTTCATGGGGACAGCTAGGAAACCAATCCTTACCTGTAAACAATCCAACTTTAAATTTATCTGGATTAAGTGAGAGTACGGCAAATTATGCATTAAATGGTAGTTCTATTGCTTATGGAGTTGTACTAACCTCAGTAGGTAACCCAGACCTAAAATGGGAAACTAGTGAAGCTATAAACGCAGGAGTAGAATTAGGATTTTTTGACAATAAATTAAATTTTGATTTTGAATGGTTTACAATTAAAACCAAAGATTTAATTACACAAAATAATGGTTTGATTAGTACTACAGCAATTGATGCATCCGCACCTTATGTTAACGTTGGTAATGTAAAAAATACCGGTTTTGACATTAGTCTTGGATATAAAGATGAGTTTGCTTCTGGTTGGAAATATGGCTTTGATGTAAACCTTTCTCATTATAAGAATGAAGTAACAGATTTAATAAGTGAATTCCAAGTAGGAGATGATAGCTTCCGTGGTGGTGCTGTATCAAGAACACAAGTTGGTCAGCCTATTTCTTCTTTCTTTGGTAGAGAAGTAATCGGTTTTACTGATGAAGGCAGATTTGAATATAGAGATGTAAACGGTGACACGGTAATTGACGATGACGACAGAACTTTTATTGGTTCTCCTCACCCAGATTTCACTTATGGATTCAACTTTAACTTAGGGTACAAAGCTTTTGACTTGTCATTGTTCTTACAAGGTTCTCAAGGAAATGACATTTACAATTACACTAAAATATTTACTGATTTCCCAACTTTCGTTGATGGTAATAGAAGTGTAAGAGTTTTAGATTCTTGGACACCAACAAATACGAATGCTACATTACCAGCATTAAGTAATTCTATTCAAAATAGTGAAACACAACCAAATTCATACTTTGTTGAAGACGGTTCTTACTTACGTTTAAAAAATGTTCAATTAGGTTATGCTTTCCCTGATAAAATTACCGAAAAAATAGGTCTTGATTTATTAAGGGTATATATTCAAGGAACAAATCTACTTACCTTAACTGGTTACGATGGCTTTGACCCTGAGATCATTTCATCAGTTACCGGTAATAACTTAACATTAGGTGTAGATAACCAGGTTGTTCCTCAATCTAGAATTCTTACACTTGGATTTAATTTAAAATTGTAAAAAAATGAAAAAGAATATAATTTATTTACTCACATTATTTGTTGCTATAAGTGCTTGTAGCGATGATTTTACAGAATTGCCTGCTATTGGCTCTTTAAGTGACGAAGAAGTTCAAAACGAAGATGGTGTAGAACTTTTACTAATCGGTGCCTACTCCACTCTTGACGGTATTCGAAATAACTTATCTGGCAATGGCTTTGCTGCAAGCGGAGACAATTGGTGGTTCGATGTTATTGCAGATGATGCCCACAAAGGTAGTACCGATGGTGATCAAGCTGATCTTTTTGAAATGGAAGTATATAACTGGACAACTGCAAACCCTTATGTATTAGGGAAGTGGTCATCCATATTTGCAGGTGTGAACCGCGCAAATGCAGTTATCGCTTTAATCGCTACTATAGAAGGTGCTGATTTAAATGCCCAATTAGCTGAAGCTCGTTTTTTAAGAGGTCATTTCAATTTTGAATTGCAAAGAATCTATGGAAACGTACCATATATCTCTGAAGATGATTATGCTAATACTGAATTCAACCAAACAAATTCAGGACCAATTTGGGACGAGATAGAAGCTGACTTTCAATTTGCGGTAGATAATCTACCTGATTCACAAGGTCTACCTGGAAAACCATCTTCTTGGACCGCAAAAGCGTATTTAGGAAAAGTTTACTTACAACAAAATGAATGGACTGCTGCTTTTGATTTATTGGAAGATGTTATAAACAATGGTCCGTATAGCTTAAATTCAGAATTTCTTGCAAATTTTGAAAGTGAAGGTGAAAACAGTTCTGAAGCAGTTTTTTCAATACAGTTTACCGCAGATAGTGGCCAGTCTTTAAATGGTAATATTGGTGGCGTATTAAACTTCCCTAATCCCGGTCCTTTTGGTTCTTGTTGTGGTTTTTACCAACCTTCACAAGATTTGGTAAATGCTTTTCAAACAGATGTAGACGGACTTCCATTGTTAGACACATTTAATGAAGCTAATAATGATGTAACCAACGATTATGGAATTGAAGATGAAGATGCATTTACACCACACACTGGTCCTTTAGATCCAAGATTAGATTATACTGTTGGTAGAAGAGGTATTGATTATAATGGTTATGGTACATTCCCCGGTCATTCCTGGATACGTGCTACCTTTTCAGATATTTCCGGACCTTATTTACCTGCTAAAAATGTTTATCAAAGTGGTGATAGCGACAATCAGGGCACAGGTGCTTGGGGGCAACAACACTCTGGTATAAACTATCATATTATACGTTTTGCAGATGTTCTTTTAATGGGTGCAGAAGCTGCAGTTGAAACTAACGATCTTGCATCTGCCCTTACTTGGGTAAACTTAGTACGTAACAGAGCTAAAAATATGGAATATGTTCAAAATGAAGCTGGCGATGCAGATGCTGCTAACTATGTAATTGAACCTTACACAAGTTTTGACGATCAGGCTTTCGCAAGAAAAGCTGTTCGTCATGAACGTCGTTTAGAATTGGGTATGGAAGGCCATCGTTTATTTGATTTAAGAAGATGGGGCAACAGCGTTGAGGTAATCAATGAATACATTGTTAACGAGAGTCGTACAATAACTAACTTTGGTACTAAAGCAAATACTTTTGAAGCCAAACATGATATGTTACCTATCCCATTAACCGCTATAGATTTAAGTGGTGGTATTCTAGAGCAGAATCCTGGTTACTAAATAATAGTTTTTAAAATTATTTAAAGCAGGACATTAACATGTCCTGCTTTTTTATTTGATGCTATTGACAGAAATTCACCCTCCATTTATTATCATTAGAATATGTTTGAGCTACCATATTGATTAACGTTATAAAGTACAAACAAGTATTACTACAAAAGCTATAAGTAAATAACCTTGTGGCTATGATATTCTATTCAAAAATATTATTTTGGTACTTGATAAAATGATTGGATTTAATTATCCAATTTTATATTAATTATCATTTTTTTCAACTCTTACATTCAACTAACTCATCTCACTTTGTATACTTCTAAACTAACAACTACTTTTAAGCATAAGGCTGTAAGAACAATTCTAGCTATAACTTTAGTACTGTTTCTACTTAATGCCACTCATTGTAAAAAACAGAGCAATTCATTATTTGAAATTGTACCAAGTTCAGATTCAGGAATTGATTTTAACAATAAAATTGTTGAAACTGACAGTTTCAATATATTAACCAGTGAATACATATTTAATGGTGGTGGTGTTGCCATTGGTGATTTCAATAATGACAATATGCCCGATATACTTTTTAGTGGGAATCAGGTTGCCAATAAATTGTATTTAAATCAGGGTGATTTTAAATTTAAAGATGTCTCTAAAGAATCTAAGATAGAAGCCCTAAATAAATGGAATACAGGAGTTGCCTTGGCAGATATAAACAATGACGGATTTCTAGATATTTACGTCTGTTCAGCAATGCTAAACAGTGAAGAGGAAAAGAAAAATTTACTATTTATACATCAAGGTTTAGATAACAATGGTGTACCATCCTTTAAAAATATGGCCAAAGAATATGGCCTTGAAGAATCTGGCAATAGTATGGGTGCATCTTTCATAGACTATAACAAAGATGGTCTTTTAGATTTATATGTTTTAAACAATGTGGATGTACATATATTACCATCTAATTTTAGAAAAAAAATTACCGACGGTTCTGCCCTGAGTAATGATAAGTTATATAAAAATAATGGTGACGGCACATTTACAGATGTTACGATAGAAGCAGGTATAACTATAGAAGGTTATGGTTTAGGACTCTCTATAGCCGACCTAAACTATGACGGTTGGCCAGATATATATGTTAGTAATGATTACCTGTCAAATGATATTCTCTACATTAACAATCAAGACGGAACATTTACTAACAAGATAAAAGAGAATATTAAACACCAAAGTAAGTTTTCTATGGGTAATGATATTTCCGATTATAACAATGATGGTTATTTGGATATTATCACCTTAGATATGCTTGGTGAAACCAATGAAAGATTAAAAACAACATTAGCAGGAAACAAATACACAGAATATATTTTAAACGACCGTTTTGGCTATGAATACCAACATACCAGAAACATGTTACAAAAAGGTAATGGAAACAATGTGCCTTTTAGCGAAATAGGATTAATGGCAGGTGTATCTAAAACAGATTGGAGCTGGTCTCCCCTATTTGCTGATATGGACAATGATGGATATGAAGATTTACTAATTACAAATGGTTTTCCAAGAGATATTACGGACTTAGATTTTGGCGATTTCAAATTTAACGTTAGTAGATATTTAAGTCCCGCTCAAATTTTAGACTCTATCCCAAAAATAAAGATTCCTAATTACGCATATAAAAACAATACCAACAATCAGTTTACAGATGTTAGTGAAGATTGGGGTATTGGAATAGCATCATTTTCCAATGGTGCTGCATTTGCTGATTTAGATAATGATGGTGATTTGGATTATATCGTAAATAACATTAACGATGAAGCGTTGATTTTTCAAAACCAAACTGACCTAAAAGATGGTCAACATAATTACCTAAGTATAGACCTTAAAGATTCCCCTTCAAAATCGCAAAAAACAGGTACGAAAATTGTTTTAAGGTTTGATGATGATACATTTCAATATAAGGAACATCATACCTACAGGGGCTATATGTCTACCGTTGAAGACATCATGCATTTTGGTCTCGGCTCCAAAAAACAAATAACATCCATTGAAATACTATGGCCAAATAATAAGTTTCAAAAAATATCTAACGTCAAAGCAAATCAAAGAATAATTCTAAACTATGAAGATGCAGTTTCAACAGCTTCAGATAAATTAAGTTTCCCACTAGTTGCCAAAAAAGAAAAAACGATTTTCAAAGAGGTTTCAAGTGATATAGGGTTATCATATTTACATGAAGAAAAAGATATTGTAGACTATAATATTCAACGAACAATACCACATAAATTAACCCAAAATGGTCCAGTAACAGCCGTGGGAGATATGAATGGTGATGGTATTGAAGATTTTATTATTGGTAGTTCGTCAGGCAATTCACCTCAATTATTTTTTCAAAACACAGAAGGTAAATTCACGCAACAAAGTTTATTTGATGATGAAGAAAACAAGAAATATGAAGAAGAAAGTATTGCTTTATTCGATTTAGAGAACGATGGTGATTTAGACATGTTCTTAGTTTCTGGTAGCAATGAATTTAATCTAGAAAGTATATACTACAATCATAGGTTATTAATTAATGATGGTCAAGGAAACTTTGATATTGCAACTGATCAAATGCCTATAATTAATACAAGCGGCTCTATTGTTACCATCTCAGACTTTGACAAAGATGGGTTTATCGATTTGTTCATTGGCGGAAGAACTCCTTATTCAAAATACCCGAATACGGAAAAAAGCTTTTTATTAAAAAACCAAAATGGCATATTAAAAGATGTAACCAATAGCATGTCTCCTGATTTAAGAAACATAGGAATGGTTACAGATGCTGTTTGGGCAGATATTGATTTAGACGGAAATGATGATTTAATTGTAGTTGGTGAATTTATGCCTATCTCAATCTTTAAAAATAACGTTACCAGTTTCAAAAAATTAGATAAAACAGGAATTGAAAAACTTTCCGGTTGGTGGGAAAGTATCATAAAAACCGACATAGATAATGATGGTGATATTGATTTCGTAGTTGGTAATTTAGGTATAAATAATTTTTATCAACCTTCGGCGGAAAGACCAGTAACCGTAGTCGCAAAAGATTTTGACAACAATGGCACTATAGACCCTGTAATGTTCGCATATTTCAAAGACAGCTTTAACAATCCTACCTACAAGGCATTTCCTGTAAATTTTTGGGGAGATTTAAACGGACAAAGTCCAATTTTCAGAGCAAAATATAACACATTTAAAGCATATTCCAAAGCAACTATTGCTACCTTATTTACAGATGAAGAATTAGAAGGGTCAACTAAATTAATTGGCAATTATGATAATAGTATTATTATAGAAAATAATGGTGATGGTACATTTAAATATAGTCCACTACCTATAGAAGCTCAAGTTGCTCCCATAAACGGAATTACATCTTTGGATTACAACAATGATGGTTACCAAGATCTTTTATTAGTTGGAAATAATTTTGGAAATGAAGTTTTTATAGGAAGAAATGATGCCTTTAATGGTTTATTACTACAAAACGACGGAAATGGTAAATTCAAATCTATTGAGACATCTAAAAGCGGATTTCTTGTGCCTGGAGATTCAAAAAGTATAGCTACCGTTAAAAGCAACAAAGAAAATTATCCATACTATATCGTTACTCAGAATAGAGACTCTGTTCGGGTATTTCAGAAAAATTAAGGGAAAATGGTCATCACTTCAACTCCTGATTTATAAACCAATCATACAAAGCTTCGGTTTCATACGCTTTTATCCATGCGTTGTGACCTACGTTAGGGTATCTTGTGAAAATGACCTCATAGCCCATTTCCTTTAATTTGGCGACCATATTTTCAGATTCGGAAAAGGGAATGGACTTATCTTTCTCTCCATGAAAAACCCAAATCGGCATTTCGCGATTAATCCATGAAGCATAAGGTAATGGTGCCATACCACAAACCACAGCCATGGCTGCAAAAGTATCCGGGTATTGCACTGCCAGCTCCCATGCAGCCCCTCCTCCTCTACTCAATCCTGTTAAATAAATTCGCTTTTTATCTATTCTATTATTATCTACAATTGAATCCAGCAACTGCTTAACAGCTCTCGTATTCCACCATTTTTTAGCATTCGGATTTTGAGGTGCCAGTATTAAAAATGGAAACTTTTTGCCTTGAACTATCAATTTTGGAGGGCCATTCCTCTTCACGGTAACCAAACTATCGCCCGATTCACCACCACCATGTAAAAATAAAAGAATAGGAAAATCTTTCTCAGGCTCTTCTTCATAGTCTTCTGGATAATAAAGATAATAGGCTAAATTTTCTTTTACATTCGTTTCCATTGCCGAATCTATTAGAATAGGCTTTGCCTGAGATGCACAACTTTGAAAAATAACCAATAAAATAATATATACAATTGCCCTCATCTGTAAAATCTAAATTATTCATCAAATGTACCCTAAAAACAAGTTCTTTTATAGTTATTGTAGTTTTAGGTTCATTCAGATTTAAAAAGTTAGACGATGAAGTTTTAAAAAACTTAATTAAATAAAAAAGAGGATGCAAAATACATCCTCTTTTTAAAACCATGTTCTCTCTTTTGTTTATCTGTATAAAGTAAAGTGACCTACATACTTAAGCTCATCGCTATTGGCATTTACTACGTACCAGTAATCTCCTGTTGGTACTTCTTTACCTTCATAGGTACCGTCCCAACCGCTAACCTCATCTAATACAGCCACTACTCTACCATAACGGTCATATATTCTAACCTCAACTCCGTCAAAAAGATCTCTATTCTTTGGTGACCAAATATCATTAAGATTATCTCCATCAGGAGTAAAGAAATTAGGGAATTCCAGCATTCCCGTAAATTCAAACGGTACACTTAATTCTAGTTCACAACCTCTTGCATCTCTTACACGAACATTTACTATTCCGCTTTCATTTGTGGTAAATACGGTCTCTTCACCAAATGATTGTCCGTTAAAGAAGAATTCATATTCACCGTAACCACCAGCAGCAGCAGCTTGAACTTCATTAGGTCCAGTTTTATCAACTACCAAGCTCAATGGCTCATACCCGTCAATGCTAAACTCAACAAAATTGGTACAACCATTTTCATGATATATATATACTATATGGTCCCCTGCCGGTAAATCTCCCCAAACATACTCATCATTTGCATTTGCAGTAATAGCATCTGTAGGGTCTATTGGATCTAGAGCAAACATTAGCTCAGGCAATAAATTAGTATTAGCCAATTGAACAGTTGATGTACTCGTTGGGAATATACCTTCACAACCATATTGAATTTGAGGTTCTGCAGTTAAATCTACCCCAATATCAATAGTAAACAATTCTGAAGCAGTACAAAAATTGGAATCTTGTATGTAAATAATATATGAGGCACCACCTTGTAAATCTTCTATTATTTCTCCGTTATAAGGTGCAAATACTGCTGTACCAGTTTCATCAACCGGATCAACCATTTCTATTTTATACTCATAAAATGGAGTAGGATTAATTAAAACATCATCAAATGGAGTACCACCTATGATATCAAAAACTACTGTTCCATTATTAGCACCAATACACAACTCATCTGTAGTCTCTATATTGATTGCTTCAATTTGATCGGGCTCTTCAACTGTAATGAAATCCTTTTCAAAACAACCGTTGTCATCTTTAATTAAGATTTCATAAGTACCGGCCGCAAGTTCATCAAAAGTATACGAACCAGGATTATCAGAATCACTAAAGAATTCATTAAAGTTAGGGGCAATAGCAAATTGAATCAAACCTTCACCACCAGCACTTACAGAAACTGTAATGGTACCATCTTCTTCTCCATTACAACTAACATCTGTAGGAACGGCATCAAATATTATAGGATCAGGTCTAACTATTTCAAACGGACCAGCAATATCCATACAAGTAGCTCCACTAGTTACAGCTATATAATATTCTGTGCCTTCAGGAAGTCCCTCAAACGTTCCGTTATCTTGAGGACCCCTAATTACCGTTGCTGTTGCAGCAGGATTAAAAGCATCTACAGGATCACCTTCATACAGGTAAAATAAATCTGCACCTACACCGCCGTTAACAAATGACTCTATTCTACCATCTAACTCAGATGCACAAGAAATATCATCCGGTAAATTTGGAAGTAAAGTAATACCCGTAGCATCGGTCATTGTAATACCATTAGAACGAATTGCCGGACAAGCACCGGATCCATTTACTTTTCTTACATCAAATTGATATGTAATACCCTGAACTCCTGTAATAGTTACAGAATTGCTCGTCATAGGCTGATAAGCACCAATAGCAACCCCGTTTTCAACTCTTAAATATTCATAGGTAAATAAAGGATCAGGATTCTCTACCGTCATTCTCATTTCACCATCTCCACCACAACCAGGCACTCTTGTCTGTACCAATAATGGTTGAATTGGTGGTGGTGGATCAACGTAGTAAGCATCTGTTACGAATGAACACCCAAAACTAGAAGATACTTCTATTGCATACCAACCAGCGCTAATATAACCTCCACTATCGCCAATGAAAGTTGGTGTATTTTGCAATCCACTTTCAGATACAATAGCTGTGTTATCATCACCACTTAAATATAATAATGTGTAATTGTAACCAGCACCAGGGAAACCGCCGCTTGCACCAGGTGTAGCAGTAATAGCATCACCAGAAGTGATATCATAAGCTTCAAGAACAGCATTGTTACCATTAGGGCAATCTAGTGTTTGTGGCTCTCTAATACCGGCGATAATTTGTGGTACTTCTTCTAATTCTATTTCTACCGTATTTGTACAACCTTCAACATCCGTAATTTCTACTTCATAGAATCCGAAAGACAAACCTGTAAATTCATTATTATTTGAGAATGCAGCAATTTCAGTAGTATACGTAGCACCACCATCTGTACTCATTAATAATCTGTACTCATACGGAGTAGTATCCCACCCACCGGTACCGGTAGCAATTATCTCACCTGTATCGTTCGTACAACTTACATTACCTATAGATTCTGCAGTTACTTGAAGTTCTCCATTCGGAGTTCTAATGTTCGTCACATTACTAATTCCGGCACAATACGGATTACCAATAGAAACTACATCAACAATTAAGTTACCACCAGGCAAATTATCTATTCTAGCTTCATCGCCATTTACATCAGGGAAATTATTGGTGTCAAAAGTTCCCGAAGCCAACGGTGTTGTTCTAGCATCATCAGTAGCCTCATAAACGATGTAATCAAATACCCCTACATAATCACTAACCGAAATAAATAAGGCTCCATCATTTCCAGGTACCGCACAACTAACCGATTTGGCCTCGCTAATTAATACCGTTGGTGCAATTGGCGTATTAACCGTATGCACAGGCATTGGGTAAGTACAACCTACTGTATTATCTACAATCTCGAACAAATAATCTCCAACAGCAGGTAAATAAACATCTACATAGTTATTACCAGAAGTATTCGTTACAGAAGGAACCGCGATAACTGAAACCGTATTTACCGTAAAATCTGTTGTACCAGCTACCTCTATACGTACACGCTCATCATCTCTACAATTTAAAATATCTACCTCAATAATTGTTGGAACAACATCTGTAGGAGGATTAATAGTAGGAACGTCAAATGTAGTCTGACAACCATTACCATCTATTGCATAAACAGTGATGTTTTGAGCACTACCGTTATCAATAATTTCAAACGTATTACCTGTTTGATAGTTTTCAAAACCAGTGATGCTATATTGATATCCTGAACCAACCGTACCTGCATCATCGACGGTCACTGTAATAATTGTTGAACTATATCTATTTGCCCCTGGCTCACAAGCAAAATCAGCAGCACTAGCAGAAATACTAAATACATCAGGATTTATAATGGTATGCACAGCAGATAGCACCTCGCAGTTACGTGCCGTTACCACCTGTACTTGATAATCACCAGCAGTCAACCCTGAAAAGGCACCCGTATTATTTCTAGTAACTTCAGTAGTTCCTGAAGTTACATCATTTAAAATGTATGTTATAGGAGTATCTTGAGATGTAAATGGGACTGCTGCATTAGCAGGACCAACAACTACTTCTATTGTACCATCGTTTTCATCTCTACAACTAATATCAATTGCTTCTTGTGAAACGATAACTGGTTGTGCAGCTTGATTTAGAATGATGTTTGTAACCGTTGTTTCACAGTAATTAGAACCATCAAACATGATATTATCAACAATTCTAACCTCATATGCACCTGGAGTAAGTCCCGTAAAAACAGGATCGTTAGTTTGCGAAATAGTTCCTATAGCATTTGAGTTATAATCTGTTCCCGTTAATTCATAATCAAAATCTCCACTACCACCATTTGTAGTTATTGTAATTTCACCATCTGCATCATTACAAGTACTATCTGTAGTAAAGTCGCCCGTTGCGGACAAGAAATCATAAACAGTAGCCGTACCAACACTTGTACAACCATTAGCATCCACAACATCTACCACATAATCACCTGGGCTACTCACAGTGTAAGTATAAATCCAATTTGTACCATCATCTATTGGTAATTGTTCATCACCTCCTAAAGTAAATCTTGGAGTATTCACAGAACTGGGGACTGAAACGGTAATATCAAAAGATGTAGATAAAGGGTCACATTGATTTACAATCGTAAAAACTGGAACAGGCAAGTCTGGATCTAAAGAAATAATCGTTGCGATATCAAAAGAAGTACATCCACTTGCATCTCTTACATAAACATCATAAGTGCCATCAGCTGCCGAGAATGTGGTATCTGTAGTCCAACCTGATGGTGCTACACCTGCATCCATAAAAGCAAATTCATACGGACCACCTGAACCACCTCTACCCTGAACGGTAACTTGACCAAAAGCGTTACAATTTGCAGGAACTTCCTGTAAGATATCAATATCAGGTAAATTCTGAAGTATTGTAACCGGAGCGGCATCTGTACATGTATCGGTTAAATTTTCAACCAATATCTGGTAGTTTCCAGGTAATTCAGGGTACGTACCATTATACTGTAAAGCTGTAGTTGCTACCGAAGGTTCCAACTCCGTCTCTGAACCATCTTCATTATTAATCAACACGATTCTTAATACATCACCTACAGTATACCCAGTAATCTCATAAGCTATTTCTCCATTTCTATTTAAATCACACGCTCCAGGTGTAGAATCTGCTGAAACATTTAATGTTGATGGCGCATCTACAGGCGGAATTTCTTGTTCGTAGGTACAACCAGTACCAGTATCTAATACGACTACGGTATACGCTACTCCATACTGAATACCATCAGTAGTATTGCTAAACGTATGGTCATTTACAGCCGGTGTATTGTTTAATGCGTAAAAACTAGGCTGATCTAATAATCTAATTTCATATGAACCAGAACCTCCACTTACGCTTACCGCATAAGTAAATGCCGTATCATCACAATCTGCGGGTGCAGTTGGCGGTATAGGTGTAATCACTACTTCATTAGAAGTAATGGTCACCGTATCAATATCGGTACAACCATGAGCATCAATTGTAATCACTGTGTAATCTCCTGTTACTAAAAGTGGATCTATAATTTGCACGGGTAAAGTAGAAGGATCAACATCTTCCATTCTCGCAATTTCCACCCCTGTATTATCTTCTACAATAAAATCGAAATTTGGATAACCATCAGCAACAGTGTCAATACTGATACCACCGCTAACTGGACCACTACCACTACATACTGCCTGAATTTCAGAAACTAATGTAGCAGGTGGAGGCGTATTATCTAATACAATATCAAAAGTATCAACTGGAGTTTCACAACCTCTAGCATCTCTAACCAAGTAAGAATACGTACCTACCGTTAAGTTCGAGTATACCGTTTCTGATGCCCATCCCATTCCATTGAAATTAACTTCATATGGTGGTACACCGCTAGTAGCATCTGGTATAATTGTTACTGCGCCGTTATTTGTAGAACTACAGCTAACCGGTCTTGTCGTGTAAGCAGCCGCTGCAATATTCTGAGGCGGATTTAATGTTATAGAAACAGATTCTGCTACACAACCACTACTTGTCGTATTATTATCTGTAATTCTGAAAACATAATCTCCAGGCACATTTGTATCATAATCAAAAGTATCTGCAGTAAGTGGAATTGCAGCTCCAAAAGTAGCTCCACCATCAGAACTAACTTCATACTGTTTTGCACCAGCACCAGAAGTGTAACCACCGTTAACACTTACTCTAATAGTACCATCAGCTCCGCCACAAGGTATTTCAGCTTCAATACTTGTATTCACTCTTAATTGAGGAGCAATAGTAATTGGAAGACTATCTGAACAATCGTTTCCATCAACAACTTCAATGGTATAATTACCTGGAGAAAGTCCTGCGAAAGTTGCACCTGGTTGAAGGGCACCTCCGTTAATTCTATAATGATGCGTTCCAATAGCTGCGGTACCAGCAGTAGATGTCACTACCACAGTTGCTCCAGTACCTGCTACAAAACAGAAATCTGAAGATGGACCATCTAATGCTATACTTGGTGCATCGATTGGGTTTAAATCGAATGTAAAAGTATCTGTACAACCTTCAGCATCTTCAACAGATAAAATGTATGTTCCCGCTGCGGAAAGATTACTAAAGGTTCTTCCAGATTTTGGACCAACTTGTGGTCCTATTGGTGGCGTTAAGGTATATCTATACGTACCCCATCCACCAATTGCGTTTGCTCTTACTGCACCTAAATTGCCATTTGCACAACTCATATCGGTTACCGTACTTGTTGACAAATCTAAAACCGGAGCTTCGTCGATGTCAAAAGAAATGGTATCTGTACACCCTGTATCGGCATCGGTAACAGTAATAGTATATGTCCCCGCTCCAGATAAAGGCAAATCAACTTCACTATTACTTTGAGGTCCACCAGAGAATAATCCTCCGTTAATATCATATGTATAATTATTCGCGAATCCGTCAATGATAAACGTTCCCGTACCATCCGTTGCGCCATTACAAACTCTAAGATCACCTCCCGATTTTACACGTACACGAATTGAACTGATTTCTACAGGTCTAAAACCTTCGGTATAAGAACAGCCATTTACATCTGTAATTTGAAAAATATATGCCTGAGAAGTTAATAACCCAACGAATGTATCATTAGTACCGTTATCAACATAAGCCGGACTAATAATTTCATATCTATTGATTGCAGCGTTACTTGTTGGTGTCAACTGAACATCTGTTGTACCAGCCGCACAACTAGTATTACTTTGGGCAAAATCTAAATCTGTAGGAGGGTCAACATCTAAAATATCTATAGCTGTCAACTCTAAGCGACATCCACCTGCATCACGAATAATAGGCGTATAAGTTCCTGTAGCCAAATCTGTATATGATGCTATCGTAGAAAAGTTTACACCATCTATACTAAATTCATAACCACTACCAGAACCACCAGAAAACGGACCTACAAAATCAATTTGCCCACCTATAGCTCCAGAACCAGAACATGTAACATCAGCAACTTTAGTGGCAGATCCCGTTAATGAACCAACCGTGTCTACTGTTACTGAAGGCAGCGCTAAAGTACATTCGAACCCACCTTGTTGGTATCTTACTTCTATATCGTTATATGTACCTGCCGCAACTGAAATCTGCGGAGTACTTACCCAAGGTTCAGATGCACTTTCTCTGTAAGATATATTATAACCTCTACCATTATTGATAGTAAATTCTAATTTTGCCCCACCATTACTACAAGTACCATCGACGCCCGACACTGTTACATCTGGCGGAAGCAAATCTTCAACATCTGAAGACGCATTAATAATACAACCGTTACTATCTGTAATAACAAAATCATACGTTCCTGCAGAGGTTACTGTATATGTGGTAGTACCTGAATCTGTTGCCGCATCACCAAATGAAGGTTGCACAGGGCCACCATTTACAGTAAATGTATAAGGTGCAGAACCACCTGAAGTATTTAAAGTAATATCAACGCTAGAAATATTGGAACAACCAAAACTACTATTAACCTCAGTAGAGGCATCTAGAGCAGAAGCTCCGGCACCGATTGTCAGTGGATTTCCGCTAGTATCGACACTTTGTCGTGGAGGGTCAATACCATTTAATGGATCTCCTGTACATTGTTGTGTTTCTACTTGTACCGTATATGTACCAAAACCTACAGCTGAAAACGTGTAAGGGTTTGTAGAAACAAAAGCAGTAAACTCTTGGGCAACACCACTAGAATTTAGTAAAGTATATTTATAAGGACCTGGTACATTAGAAGCAGTTACAGTAATAGTACCCGTATCTCCACTACATAACGCATCTGTAAAAGTCGCTGCAATTTCTATCTCTTTTTCCTCTATAACAATAGGCTCGTAAGGGTACTCACATGTATTCGCAGTATTTCTTAATCTTGCCTTAACATTATATGTCCCTGGTAAAAGGTTAGAAAATATAGCACCTTGCCAAGCACCAAATCCGCTACCGCTATCAATAGCAAATTCATAAGCACTTGATAAGTTGGTAATTTGAATTCTACCGTCAACGCCACATATATAGTCTTGTTTTACATACGTTTGGGTAATAGTACTTTTTTTAACCTTAAAGTAATAAGGTTGTCCGTCGACTAAAACCCTATACTCTGCTCCAGAAGTAGCCGATACTGAGCTCGCATCTAGAGTAAAGGTTTGTTGTCCAGTTACAACATTTGAATAACATGAAGCGGTGGTGTTAGGGCATTCAGTATTAACATCAGATGAGCAAGAACCTCCCAATACTTGCCAAGACACATTAGTATATGGACCTCCTGATAAACTTATTATACGATCATCATAATCGCCACATAAATTAAAACGAGCAATGGTAAATCCATTATCGTTACACGTTTCAGTAGCATCTGCACCTACAATAAGTGTATTGAACATTGCCGGAGCCGCTAAATTAGACTTAGGTGAAACTTTCTTTTCTAAAATGGGTTGACTTGTGGTAGAAACCGAAACAGCTTTTTCGATTACATGAGCCACCTCTTCGTATAAAGTAGTTACTTTAGAGTTGGCTAGAGCCGTAGTACCAATTACTGAAAGAACAATCAGAAGTAGTACATACAGCGCATACCGCTGTTGTTTTGGAAGCATAGGTTAAGATTCGTTTTTAAGAACAAAGTCGATTTGGGATCTAATTAGCTCTTTGGTGTAATTTTTTACTTATATTTTGTCTTATTAAATAATCATGTGTTCTCTAATATATTTCTAACGCCTGTATATGAAAAATAGTATTATCCTCAACCTTTTATTCGTTGTAACGTTAAATTTTTCTTGCGCACAAAACATTGACAACAAGGCAACTACCCCAAAAGAGTCTGTTTTTACAGCTAAGCTATTCGTCGATCAGGTACAGATTCCATGGGGCTTCACCTTCCTTCCTGACAAAAGTATTTTAATCACTGAAAAAGAAGGAAAATTGATTCATTTTGAAAATGGCAAAAAAACGATTATTAGCAATGTTCCTAAGGTATACAATAGAGGTCAAGGTGGATTGTTGGATATAGCCCTTCATCCTAAGTACACAGAAAATGGGTGGATATACCTCACATATGCATCAACAGATGGGAATGAAAAGGGCGGTCATACGGCAATTATGAGAGCAAAATTGAAGAATAGTTCTTTGACAGAAAAACAAGTACTTTACAAGGCAACACCCAATACTACCAAAGGGCAACATTTTGGATCTAGAATTGCTTTTGATAATGAAGGATATCTATACTTTTCAATTGGTGAACGTGGGGAAAGAGATATTAATCCACAAGACATAAAAAGAGATGGTGGGAAAATCTATCGTTTACACGACGATGGGCGTATTCCGAAAGACAATCCATTTATAAACGAAAAAGGTGCGAAGACTGCAATTTACAGTTACGGACACCGAAATCCACAAGGGTTGATAAAGCACCCTGTCACAGGTGAAATATGGGATAATGAACACGGACCCAGAGGTGGTGATGAAATTAACATTATCAAAAAAGGCGCTAACTACGGATGGCCATTAGTAACCTATGGTATAAATTATGGCGGAACACCTATAACCGATAAAACAGAAATGAAAGACATGGAACAGCCCATTCATTATTGGGTACCTTCTATTGCGCCTAGCGGAATGGCTTACGTAACATCTGATAAATATAAAAACTGGAAGGGCAGTCTTTTAGTAGGTTCCTTAGCTTTTCAATATTTGGAACGATTGGTCTTAGACGGAAGCAAAGTAACTGCAAGAGAAAAATTAATGGACGGATTAGGTAGAGTAAGAGCCGTAAAGGAAGGACCTGATGGCTATATCTATGTAGCCATTGAAGGCAAAGGTATCTATAAGTTGATACCGAAAAAGTAGAAAACAACTTCAAACATTAAAAAAAAGGCCGGTAACTTCATTCAACCTTTACAGACCTTTTGCTATTTTTATAATATCCTTACTTATCCCCTACCGGCATCTATAGCCAGCTTTACGGAACCATGTTTTTTAAGCAACGCTTCTGCAGCTGCATATTCAATATTCAGCCCTTCCATTATATAGCGCGTACCGCGATCAACCAATTTATCGTTGCTTAATTGCATATTCACCATCTTATTACCTTTTACTCTACCAATTTTTATCATTAAGGCAGTAGATATCATGTTCAAAACCAATTTTTGAGAAGTTCCACTTTTCATTCTTGTACTACCTGTTAGGAATTCTGGCCCCACATTAATTTCAATAGGAATATCTGCAATTCTTGCTATTGGTGCACCAGGGTTATTAGTTATTGCTGCAGTAAGAATTCCGTTTTTCTTAGCATCTTCCAAACCACCAATAACATAAGGCGTACTGCCAGATGCAGCAATACCCACTACTACATCAGTATCATTAATATCATGTTTCTTTAAATCTAACCACGCTTGCTTAGTTGCATCTTCGGCATTTTCAACCGCTTTTCTAATAGCGGTATCCCCACCAGCAATTAAACCGACTACACGTTCATGTGGCATACCAAATGTTGGTGGAATTTCAGAAGCATCCAAAATTCCTAATCTACCACTAGTACCCGCACCAATATAAAACAACCTTCCTCCTTTGTTGAAACGTTCTGCCAAGGCATCAACTAGTTTAGTCACTTGCGGAATTGTCTTTTCTACTGCATCAGCCACTTTTTTATCCTCCTCATTCATTTTTTGAAGAATAGTAGTGGTATCCATCAACTCTAAATTGTCGTGATTTGATGGGGTTTCGGTTATTTTTTTATAATCCATGTAACTATATAATTTTAATATCGTGATTTCTAAATGCTTTTAATAATAGATCATCTGGAGATAACTCTGTAACCATTGTATTTATAGAATTGATATCGCAAGTCTTATACCTATGCTGAGAATTCAATTTTTCTGATATAGATAATAGCACGGTTTTCTTTGATGCTTTAATCACAGCCTTTTTAATTTGAACAATATCCCAATCGAATTCTGTAAGTCCAAAAGTAGCATCAACATAACCGGTACCAATAAAACTATAATCGAATCGTATTTCTGAAATGTGATGAATGGCATTTGCTCCAATAGCAATCTGTGCTTCCTTAGAAATTTGCCCGCCAATAGAAATTACATTTATATTAGCTTTATGCGAAAGTTCCATAGCCACAGGCAAGCTTATGGTAAAACAGGTAAGGTTTAAATTCTCTGGAATAATTCTGGCCAACTCCATACATGTAGTTCCACCATCTAAAAAAATAAGTGCTCCATCACGCAACATTCCTACAGCTTTAGCTGCAATTACCGCTTTATCTTCCAACTTATAAATATTGGTATTTCTGGCACTATTGGTCATATATCCCATAGATATTGCCCCACCGTGCACCTTACGCAATTTATTCTCGGCATCAAGCTCCTTTACGTCTCTTCTAACAGTGTCAATAGACACATCTAAAGCCTCGGCAATGTCTGTAATTAGAATTCTATTATGCAGATCAACCTCGTTTAAAATGGTCTGCTGGCGTTCCTCTTTTAGCATTTAAAAAGCAAAATTTTTACTGTTGAATATGGCAAATATAGCGATTATTATCACATGCCGTTTTATGACGTTAATACAATGTAAACCAAATTTAATGATTAATTAACAGCAAAATACAGCATAATTTATTGCAAAAAACTGCAATGAATCAAAATAACGCATATATTTGCATGATTTAAAAATCCAAAAATCTACCATATTACCATGAAAAACGCCGTAAAAGATTCCAAAATCGACATCACCCACAAACCCATTGGTCAATTTGAAGAAACACGATTTGAAAAAATTCACAATGTAATTTTTCAAGATTCCAACGAAGCCTCTATTCAAGTAGCACATGAAATTGCCGCTTTAATGAAAAAGAGACAAGGGCAAAAAAGAAATTGTGTTTTAGGTTTGGCTACAGGTTCTTCACCAATTAGGGTTTACGAAGAATTAGTTCGTATGCACAAAGAAGAAGGTTTAAGCTTTAAAAATGTGATTACCTTCAACTTAGATGAATACTTAGCCATGGAGCCGAATAACATACAGAGTTATTTCTACTTTATGCACGAACATCTTTTCAACCATGTAGATATACCTGAAAAAAATATTCATATTCCAGACGGCACTGTAAGTAATGAAGAAACAACAGCGTACTGTTTAAGTTACGAAAGCAAAATAAAAGAACATGGCGGACTCGATTTTCAATTATTAGGTATTGGTAGAACCGGGCACATTGGATTCAATGAACCAGGATCACATTTTAACTCGGGCACAAGGGTTATTACGCTAGACCATATTACTCGCGTTGATGCCGCTCCTTCATTTTTAGGCATTGATAATGTACCTAGAAAAGCCATTACCATGGGTATTTCTACGGTAAGAAAAGCAAAGCGAATTGTACTACTAGGGTGGGGTCAGAACAAAGCCAATATCATAAAAAAAACCATTGAAGGTGATATTTCTTCTCACGTACCGGCAACCTATTTACAGGAACATGACAATTGCACCTTTGTTCTTGATACTGGTGCGGGAAGTGAATTAACAAGAAACAAAACCCCTTGGTTAGTCGATGCTTGCGAATGGACAGAGGAGCTAAAAGCAAAAGCAATGGTTTGGCTCTGTGAAAATACTGGCAAGACCATTTTAAGCTTGACCGATAAGGATTATAATGATAATGGTATGGCCGATCTTTTGGCCTTAGATGATTCTTACGATTTAAATATTGAAATGTTCAATAAGTTACAGCATACCATTACCGGATGGCCAGGTGGTAAACCAAATGCTGATGATACACATAGACCAGAAAGAGCTACTCCTGCAAAAAAACGTGTGATTATATTTAGTCCGCACCCAGATGACGATGTCATTTCAATGGGAGGAACATTTGACAGATTAGTGGAGCAAGGTCACGAAGTACATATCGTTTACCAAACATCTGGCAATATTGCGGTTTCTGATACCGATGCGAGAAAATATGCCGAGATAGCAATGCAAATTAATCCGTCAGATGAAGCAGAGAACATAATTAAATCCATTTCGGAAAAGAATGAAACCCGTATAGATTCACCTGAGGTAAGAAATCTAAAAGGTAAAATACGAAGAGGGGAATCTTATGCCGCTACTAGATACATGGGGCTACAAGATGAAAATGTACATTTCTTGGATTTGCCGTTTTATGAGACAGGCACCATAAAAAAGAAAAACTTATCTGAAGTAGATATTGATATCGTTGTTGATATTATTAAAAAGATAAAACCTCATCAAATATATGCCGCTGGCGATTTGGCTGATCCACATGGCACACATAAAGTATGTTTAGATGCCGTTTTTGCAGCATGTGAAAAACTAAAATCAGAAGATTTCATGAAAGATTGCTGGGTATGGTTATACAGAGGGGCTTGGCATGAATGGGACATCAACGAAATTGAAATGGCGGTACCTATGAGTCCGGGGCAAGTATTGAAAAAACGATACGCTATTTTCTGCCACCAATCCCAAAAAGACGGAGTAATGTTTCAAGGTGATGACTCAAGAGAATTTTGGATGCGTGCAGAAGAAAGGAACCGCGACACCGCTAATAAATATAAAGCTATGGGCTTATCATCATACGCAGCAATGGAAGCCTTTGTAAGACATAAATTTAACTAACAACTAAATTTGAATTAAAAGACCTATTTTTAGTTTTAAAATGGGTCTTTTTTACATTTATGACTAAACAACTAACGCTACTCGTACTTTTATTGCTGCTTCATTCGTGCGGAATTTTTAATTCTTATGAAAAATATCCGAAGAGAGAGTTCAGAGGGGTTTGGATCGCTACCGTGGTAAATATAGATTGGCCAAAAAATGGCAATGACACCGCAGAAAAACAAAAAGCGGATTACCTTAAAATTCTAAATTTTTATGAAAAGGAAAATTACAATGCCGTAATTGTACAAGTACGCGCTGCCGGTGATGCTTTTTATAAATCTGATTACGCACCCTATTCCCGATTTTTGACCGGTGAAGAAGGTAAAGCTCCAAAATGGAATACAGATGTTCTTGAGTGGATGATCAATGAAGCCCACCAGCGTGGTATGGAATTCCATGCATGGCTAAACCCGTACAGAGCAACTTTCGATGAGAATTTTGAAGTACTATCAGAAACGCATGACTATTGCACCAACCCTGAGTGGATGGTACATTACGGTAAAAAGAACTACTACAATCCTGGATTACCAGAAGTACGCAACCATTTTTCAAACATTATTGCAGAATTGGTTTCTAACTATGATGTAGATGCCATACATTTTGATGATTATTTTTATCCTTATACCATTAAAGATGCCGTTTTTAATGACTCCCTAGCATTTGAAACCTACGCTCAAAAAAACCAAAATATTGATGATTGGCGACGCAGTAATATAGATTCATTAGTAAAGCAATCTCACGAAACCATTAAATCCATAAAACCATGGGTGCAGTTTGGTATTAGTCCGTTCGGTGTTTGGAAAAACAATTCCACAGACCCAAAAGGTTCTGACACTAAAGCAGGGCAAACCACCTACGAAGATCTATACGCGGACCCTTTACTTTGGATGGAAAAAGGCTGGATAGACTATCTAGCACCACAAGTTTATTGGAGTATGGATTTACCCGTAGCATCTCACAGAAAAATTTTAGATTGGTGGTCAAAAAACAACTACGATACTAACCTCTATATAGGCAATGGTCCATATAAGATTAGAAACAACAGCGATAAAGCATGGGATGAGGTTGAAGAAATTCCAAATCAAATAAAACTCGCCCGCGAAACTCCTCAAATACAGGGTAATATTATGTTCAGCGCCAAATCCCTAATGAAAGATAATGATGATGTAGTTGAGTATATGCATAAGAAATATTACAAAAAGCCAGCATTGAATCCGGTTTCTACCTTATCAAATAAGCATTCTGCAAAAAACCCTAAGTTAATAGCTACATCTAAAACAGATTCAGAGCTTGTTCTTGAATTCAATGATTTAAGAGAAATACGGTTTGCTTTGTTTTACAACTCTGGTATACGGGTCAAAGAAACATATGACATCAAGAAATTACGATTCAAAATATATGTTGACAACACCTCCAATGTTGTACGTATTCCTCTTAACCAACTGAGAAAAAAATATAATGCCATTAGTTTTATAGACGTATATGGTAAAGAAACTACACCTATAATTTTCAATTTAAAACAAGTTAATAAGTAATATGGTACAAAAAGACAAAGGAGCTTGGGCATGGGTACCCGTGTTATACTTCACGCAGGGCTTACCTTATGTATTGGTGGTTACCGTATCTGTAATCATGTACAAGAAATTAGGTGTAAGTAATGAAGATATTGGACTATATACCAGTATTCTCTATTTACCTTGGGTATTAAAACCATTATGGAGTCCGTTCGTGGATTTAAAAAGTACCAAGCGTAAATGGTTTTTGAGCATGCAGCTCCTAATTGCCATCGCCTTGTTAGGTGTTGGACTCACTCTACCCACCAACATGTTCTTCGTTTCATCATTAGCCTGTTTTTGGATGGCAGCTTTTGCTTCTGCAACAAATGATATTGCTTCAGATGGATATTACATGTTAGGTCTTACCGAAAAGAAACAATCTTTTTTTGTTGGAATGAGAAGTACCTTCTATCGTCTTGCCATGGTAACAGGCGAAGGGTTGATAGTTGTGTTAGCAGGATTTTTAGAAAATAAATATGGAGACAATACCAAAGCTTGGAGCGTAACCATGTCGGCAGCAGCTTTTTTAATGCTCATTATGACCATTGCCAACTTTTTCGTCACTCCAAAATATGAATCTGAAAGCAACGAAGAAAAAGAAAAACCCGCAGGTTTCTTAGAAGTATTTGCTTCATTCTTTAAAAAACCAGGTATAGGCATTGCTTTAGCCTTTATTCTAACCTATCGTTTAGGAGAATCGCAATTGGTAAAAATGACATCTCCTTTTTTGCTGGATTCCCCTGATAAAGGAGGGCTAGGATATTCTACAGAACAGCTAGGAACCATTTTTGGCACAGCAGGAGTTATTTTTCTTTCCATTGGAGGTATTCTAGGAGGCATTTTAATTTCAAGGGACGGATTAAAAAAGTGGATGCTACCAATGGTGCTTTCATTAAACCTACCAAACATTTTGTATGCTGTATTGGCAATCACCAATACAACAAATATTTATGCCGTAACGGCAACCGTAATTTTTGAAAAGTTCGGTTACGGATTCGGTTTTGCCGCCTTTTTAATGTACCTCATTTACATTGCAGATGGCAAGTCTAAAACATCTCATTATGCCATTGCCACAGGCTTTATGGCATTAGGAATGATGTTACCGGGTATGATAAGCGGCTATATTCAACAATGGCTAGGCTATGATGGCTTCTTTGTGTGGGTCGTAATTGCTGCTTTGCCAGCATTATTCTTATTAAAATTCATTTCTTATCCGGCAGATTTCGGCAAAAAAACAACACTTCCCAATGAATAATATGATACCTACAAAAGAAGCTATAGAAAAACTCTCTTTGATTGAAAAAGTGGGACAGCTTTTTATGCCTGCAGCTTTTATTAATGATACAGAAGAAGAAATTCAGAAATTAGAAAAACTGATTTCTGAGCACCACGTTGGCAGTCTATGCTTTTTTCACTCCAGGGCAAGTGCGGCTACCAATTTTGAAGGCAAGAAGAAAATAGTTGTCAATAAAAATAGCTTTGACACCTTAAGAAACCTCATCAAGAGATATCAAAAAGCGGCAACATACCCCCTATTGATTTCTATTGATGCCGAATGGGGATTGGCAATGAGAATAGAAAATACGCCTCAATATCCATATGCCATAACCTTAGGGGCAAATACAGAAAATAAAGATTTAGTATTTGAAGTTGGTAAGCAGATAGCAAAAGACTGTAAAGCTGCGGGTATTCATTGGAATCTTTCTCCCGTAGTTGATGTCAACGTTAATCCTAACAATCCTGTTATTGGTTATCGTTCTTTTGGTGACAACAAGCACAATGTAGTTACCATGGCGACTGCTTATGTAAAAGGAACACAAAGCGAAAACGTGCTTACAAGCATTAAACATTTTCCGGGTCATGGGGACACCGCTACAGATTCGCATTTGGGCTTACCTGTTATAGATAAATCGAAAAAAGATTTACTTGAAAATGAATTGTATCCTTTTCAAATATTAATTGACAAAGGTGTAGATTCGGTCATGGCAGGGCATTTATCCGTCCCCGCTTTTACCACTAGTCCAGAATTACCTTCAAGCATAAACAAAGATATTATAACAGGAGTATTACGAAATGAAATGGGTTTTGACGGTGTTGTAATATCCGATGCTTTAAATATGCATGCCGTATCTAAAAATTATCCAACAAAGGGTGAACTAGAATGGCTTTCCTTTAATGCCGGTAACGACGTACTATGCTTTGCCGAACATATTGAAGAAGGAATACAATTCATCTTACAAAATGCATCTGAAAAACAAATAAATAAAAGTATTGAGCGTATTTGGAGGCTAAAAGAAAAGGCAATTATCGAAGAGAGTTTAGAAATAAAATTAACGGACCCTTCTTCTCTAAATAGAAGAATAGCTGAACAATCACTTACACTGCATCATGGTTCTAGCGAGGATATTGCAAATTTTAAAGAATCGAATTTCTGCACATTAACCATTAAAAGATTTGGGACGGACCAATCTAAACAAGATATCTTAGAAAACATTGTAGAGATGAAAAAGGAAGTTAAGAACGAAACTGAAATTCTTTTGCTTTTGACTCCCCCACAAATAAAACCGACGAATAAATTCGGGTTCTTTGATGAAGAAATCTATTTCATAAACGAACTGATCGCCTCTAAAAATATTGTATTGTATCATTTCGGCAATCCGTATGCATTGAAGTTTTTGAAAACCGAAAAAACAACCGCAACGGTAATCGCATATCAGAATTTTAAAGAGTTTCAAGATGCGGCAACTGAGCATTTTTTAGGCAAACTTGAAGCAAAAGGGAAATTACCGGTATCATTGAGCTAATCCATTATATTAAAAAATCAACCAAATGAAAACATATAAAATCATCGGTCTTATGTCTGGCACATCATTAGATGGTCTTGACTTAGCATATTGTCACATTTGGGAGAAAAATGATGTATGGCAGTTTGATATTAAAAAAACTAAAAGTGTTAAGTATTCTTCAGAAATGCTGAACACCTTAAAAAATGCTATTAGTTTATCCGCAGAAAAACTAATTGAATTACATAACACATACGGTACGTGGCTAGGTGAGCAAACCTCAATATTCATAAACGAGAACAAATTAGATGTAGACTACATAGCAAGTCACGGTCATACCACACATCACCGACCAGAAATGGGACTTACGTTTCAAGTAGGTTCTGGTCAACATTTAGCAAATGCTACAGGAATTAAGGTCATAGCAGATTTTAGAACAAATGATTTAGCACTTGGTGGACAAGGAGCGCCATTGGTGCCTATTGGTGACCGTATGTTTTTTAATGAATATGAATTTTGCCTAAATTTAGGAGGAATCAGTAATATCTCTTTTGAAGTAAAAGATAAGAGAATAGCCTACGACATTGGTTTGGCAAATATGATTCTAAATTATATTACCAGAAAGGTTGATTTAGAATATGATGAAGGCGGAAATCTAGCACGTTCTGGGATTATACATACAGAAATGCTAGAGCGGTTAAATAATCTTGAATATTATCTGTTACCACACCCAAAATCTATAGGTTATGAGTGGTTTTTAGAAGAAGTGGTGCCCATTGTTGAAGATACAGATGGTACCATTGAAAATTTATTACACACCAGCATTCATCATATATGTGATAAAGTGGCTCAACAGATTCAATTAAATTTTATAAATAAAGACCAACAATTATTAGTAACAGGCGGTGGCGCACTCAATTCATTTTTAATAGAAACACTACAAGAAAAATTAGGCGCAAAGACAAAAGTAGTTGTACCAGAAAAAATAATCATTGAATTTAAAGAAGCTTTGGTATTTGCATTAATGGGTGTATTGAGAGTGGAGCAATTAACAAATGTACTTTCATCGGTAACTGGAGCAAAAAAAGATTCTTCAAGTGGAGTATTGTTCATACCCAATTAAAGTTTTTTACCTAATTTACTCGATAATCGAGAATCAAATAAGCAGATATTCACCCCTGCAACACACTAATTTTTAATTAAAGTTTCCTTAAATCAACCTTTAGGAAATGGACTTCATTAAAACCAAAATAGACATGTCAGATAAACAAAAGAAAGCGTCGGCTTATTGGAAAGAAAATGTCAGGTACTTGTTCATTTTATTAGCTATTTGGTTTATCGTTTCTTTTGGTGCGGGTATATTATTTAAAGAATCTTTAGATGCCATAAAAATTGGTGGTTTTAAACTAGGTTTTTGGTTTGCACAACAAGGTTCTATTTATGTATTTGTTATTCTGATTTTTGTTTATGTAAGACTCATGAACAAATTGGATAAGAAATACGGATACGACGAATAACAACACAACCATTAACCACCAAAAAACCAACTTATGAGTGTTCAAACTTGGACGTATATTTTAGTAGGACTCACCTTCGCTCTCTATATCGGAATTGCAATCTGGTCTAGAGCCGGATCTACCAAGGACTTTTATGTTGCTGGTGGCGGAGTATCACCACTTGCTAACGGTATGGCAACGGCAGCCGATTGGATGTCTGCTGCTTCGTTTATTTCTATGGCAGGAATAATATCCTTTGCCGGCTATGATGGTTCCGTATATCTTATGGGTTGGACAGGCGGTTATGTACTACTGGCATTACTGCTAGCCCCATACCTAAGAAAATTTGGTAAATTCACCGTACCAGACTTTATAGGTGATAGATACTATTCAAAAACTGCACGTATTGTTGCAGTAATCTGCGCATTGATTGTTTCCTTCACATATGTTGCGGGTCAAATGCGAGGTGTTGGGGTAGTATTCTCAAGGTTTCTACAAGTAGAAATCAATACAGGTGTTATCATTGGTATGATTATCGTTTTGTTTTATGCCGTTTTAGGAGGAATGAAAGGTATTACCTATACACAAGTAGCACAGTACTGTGTTTTGATTTTTGCCTTTATGGTTCCCGCAATTTTCATATCGATTCAAATGACCGGAAACCCTATTCCGCAATTGGGCATGGGCGCAACTCTTAATGATGGCTCTGGCACTTTTCTTTTGGATAAGTTAGATGGATTATCAACAGAACTAGGGTTTAACGAATACACCGATGGCTCTAAATCCGTTACCGATATTTTTGCCATCACCTTAGCCTTAATGGTCGGTACCGCAGGATTACCACACGTAATCGTTAGGTTCTTCACCGTTAAAAAAGTAAAAGACGCTAGAAAATCTGCCGGGTTGGCTTTACTGTTAATCGCTATTCTATACACTACGGCACCTGCCGTTTCTGTTTTTGCAAAGACCAATTTAATTAATACGGTAAGTAATGAAGAATACTCAAGTATGCCGGTTTGGTTTAAAAACTGGGAAGAAACAGGACTCCTTTCTTTCGATGATAAGAATGAGGATGGTAAAATTCAGTATGTAGCAGATGCATCTAAAAATGAATTGACCATTGATAACGATATTATGGTATTGGCAAATCCTGAAATTGCAGATCTACCTGCCTGGGTAATTGCTTTGGTTGCAGCAGGAGGATTAGCAGCAGCACTTTCAACAGCAGCAGGTTTATTATTAGTGATTTCTGCATCGGTTTCTCATGATTTAGTAAAGAAAGTGTTTAAACCGAATATTTCTGACAAAGCAGAATTGTGGGTAGCAAGAGGTGCCGCAACGGTAGCAGTAGTTATTGCAGGGTACTTTGGTATTAATCCGCCAGGTTTTGTAGCCGCAGTAGTGGCACTGGCATTTGGTTTGGCAGCTGCATCATTCTTCCCTGCCATTGTACTAGGTATATTTTATAAAAAAATGAATAAAGAAGGAGCCATTAGTGGAATGGTAGTAGGTATAGTTCTTATGTTATTCTATATGACCAAGTTTAAATTCGGCTGGTTTGGTGGCGGAACACCTGATGATTGGTGGTTTGGTATTTCGCCTGAAGGCTTTGGTAGTATCGCTATGATTGCTAACTTTATTGTAGCCATTATTGTTCTTCAATTTACACCAGAACCACCTAAAGATGTGCAAGAAATTGTAGAAAATATTAGAATACCCAGTGGCGCAGGTGAAGCCACGGGACATTAACAGAAACAAATCAACATTCAACAACAACCAAAGGACTTCAACAACCTTTGTATAATAAATTAACGCATACCATGAGTAATTATCACATTAAACATCTAGAGGAATATTATCAAGTCTATCGAAAATCGGTTCGTAATCCTGAAGCTTTTTGGGAAGAAATTGCTGAAGAGCATTTTGTTTGGCGTAAACGATGGGACAATGTATTGACTTGGGATTTTAAAAAACCAGAGATAAAATGGTTTGAAGGTGCTAAACTGAATATAACAGAAAACTGTTTAGACCGTCATTTACCAACAAGGGGAAATAAAACAGCTATCATTTTTGAACCTAACAATCCAAAGGAAGAAGCACAACATATAACCTACAGGCAATTACATGAACGCGTATGCCGTATGGCAAATGTTTTGTTAGACCACGGGGTCAAAAAAGGTGATCGTGTTTGCATTTATCTACCTATGATTCCTGAATTATCTGTGGCACTTTTAGCATGTGCGCGTATTGGGGCTATACATTCAGTAGTATTTGCAGGGTTTTCATCTCATGCATTAGCAACGCGTATCAATGATTCTGACTGTAAGGTTGTATTGACATCAGATGGTTCTTATAGAGGAAACAAATCAATAGATCTAAAAGGCATTGTTGATAAAGCTTTGGAAGGTTGTCCAGGAGTTGCAAATGTGCTGGTCGTAAAACGTACCAAATCTAAAATTGATATGTTAGAAGGTAGGGACAAATGGCTACAACCATTGTTAGATGAAGCCTATGCAGATTGTGTAGCTGAGGTTATGGATGCTGAAGACCCGTTATTTATACTATACACTTCAGGTTCTACCGGAACCCCAAAAGGAATGGTGCATACCACCGCAGGTTACATGGTATATACAGCCTACACCTTTAAAAACGTATTTCAATATACCGAAAATGATGTGTATTGGTGCACTGCGGATATCGGTTGGATTACCGGACATTCGTATATTGTCTATGGACCATTAGCAAATGGAGCAACTACTTTAATGTTTGAAGGAGTTCCCTCCTATCCGGATTTTGGTCGTTTTTGGGAAGTTGTTGAAAAACACAAAGTAAATCAATTTTATACCGCGCCAACAGCTATTAGAGCGCTAGGTAAAGAAAGTTTGGATTTTGTTGAAAAACATGATTTATCCAGCCTTAAAGTTTTAGGATCTGTAGGCGAACCTATCAATGAAGAAGCATGGCATTGGTACAATAATAATGTTGGCAAAAAGAATAGCCCTATTGTAGATACGTGGTGGCAAACAGAAACCGGTGGTATTATGATCACCCCTATACCTTACGTAACCCCTACTACTCCAACTTATGCAACGCTGCCATTTATTGGTATACAACCAGCGTTAATGGACGAAAACGCAAAAGAAGTAAAAGGTAATCAAGTAGAAGGCAGGCTATGTGTAAAATTCCCATGGCCATCTATAGCCAGAACTATTTGGGGTAACCACGACCGCTACAGAGACACTTATTTTTCAGCATATGAAAACATGTATTTTACAGGCGATGGCGCGTTGAGAGATGCCGTTGGATATTACAGAATTACTGGTCGTGTAGATGATGTCATCATAGTTTCAGGTCATAATTTAGGTACTGCACCAATAGAAGATTCCATTAACGAACACCCAGCAGTGGCAGAATCCGCAATTGTAGGTTTCCCTCATGATGTAAAAGGAAATGCTCTTTACGGATATGTTATTCTAAAAGAAACAGGTGAAAGTAGAGATCGCGATAACTTAAGAAAAGAAATCAACCAACAGATTACCGAACTTGTTGGTCCTATTGCAAAATTGGATAAAATTCAGTTCGTATCTGGACTTCCTAAAACGCGAAGCGGTAAAATCATGCGTAGAATATTACGTAAAATCGCGAGTAATGATACAAGTAATTTAGGAGATACCAGTACGTTACTAAATCCGGAAATTGTTCAAGAAATCATGGATAATTCGCTGTAATCAAGAATTCAATTTATAGCACTGTTTAATTTAAAATCCATCAAACCCGTATAAATTGGAGTTTGATGGATTTTTATTTTTTTCAAAACATAGACTACTTCGTAAATTAAGACAAAAAAATATTAGGATTGATTTGAAAAAGCACGATTACTTGCAAAAAGTGGACGCGTTTTAAATGTCATAAATAAAATCACTGATATAAGTCCGCATACACCCAAGCCAGCAAAAAGTGCCCAAACAGAATCTTCTATAAAGCTACCCACGAAAATTGAAATTGGAATAGAGAGAATTGTAGAGATGAATCCGGTAATTGCTGCTCCAATACCAGCAATATGACCAATAGGTTCCATTGCAATGGATCGCATATTTCCCCAAATAAATCCTAAACACAAAAACTGCAGTGATAAGAATATCAGTAAAATAGTAATACTTGGATTTTTAGCCCCTAAAAATAACAGACTATATGACAAGGCTATAAATGTGAATGCTACTAACGCTGCAAAAGATAAATTCCGCATTCCAAAACGCAATACCAACGTACCGTTCATTAAAGTAGAAAACCCAACTGAAAGCGCAAGTCCGGCAAACACATAAGGGAATGTTTCCGTTAACCCGTAAAGCTCTTCAAAAACATGTTGAGCAGAACTTAAATATACAAGAAAAGATCCTGTAATCAATCCTGATATCATGGTACACGAAACGGTTTCTTTGTATTTAAAAATCTCTTTAGTCCCTCTAATAAAAACATGAAAAGAAAAAGGAACTTTGTATTCCGGATGTAAGGTTTCTTCTTGTCTTTTATAAAACCAAATCCCTACAACCAGAGCAAAGAACAATTGCATGTAAAAAATACCCTGCCAACCCGTAATACCCATTACCGCTTTACCAATAGCAGGTGCCACCACAGGAACAAGAATAAAGAACGCTGTAACAAATGACATAATTTTAGCCATGTAATCCCCACGGTAGGTATCACGAATTATAGAAATACTTATAGTTCTGGGTGCAGAAAGACCAATTCCCTGCAATACACGACCAACTAACATTACCTCAAGATTTGGCGCTAACAAACAAATGATACTGGCAATTAAAAAAACAGTAAACCCAAAGTATACAATGGGCTTTCTACCAAGACTATCTGATAATGGACCAAAAAACAACTGCCCTACTCCCAATCCTAAAAAAATCATTGTCACCAATAACTGATTTTGGGTTGGATCCAAGCTATTGATAGACACACCAATATCTGCGATAGCAGGTAAAATGGCATCGATTGTCAATGCTACAATAGACATTAAAGAAGCCATTAGGGCAACAAACTCAAAATTCGGTTTTACCTGTTCATTCTGCATTATACAAAAATACGGCTTAACATTTCAAGCTATGTTATTAAAAGTTGATATTTGAGAGTATGCATTTTTGAAATTCAAATATGTACTTTTGCATTAAATTACAATGTATGCTGATTATAGGTATTGCCGGTGGAACAGGTTGTGGAAAAACCACAGTAGTAAATCAAATAATAAATGAATTACCAAATCAAGAAGTTGGGGTAATATCACAAGATTCTTACTATAACGACCTATCTCATTTATCTCTTGAAGAGCGACGCAAAACTAACTTTGACCACCCAAGCTCTATAGATTTCGTATTATTGGAGCAACATTTGATTGCTTTAAAAAATGGAGAATCAATCGAACAGCCTGTATATTCCTTTTTAGAATGTAACCGAACTGCAAAAACAGTTTTAACACACCCAACAAAGGTTATTATCGTTGAAGGTATATTGATTATGACCAATTCTGCCATTCGTAAAATGTTTGATATTAAAATATTCGTGCACGCAGATACGGATGAAAGACTGATCAGAAGATTAAAGCGAGATGTTAACGAAAGAGGTTGGGATTTGGATGAAACTATAGAAAAATACCAAGCCGTAATTAAGCCAATGCACGAACAGTTCATTGAACCTACAAAAGAGTATGCAGATATTATTATTCCGAATAATAAATACAACACGGTTGCCGTTGAAATAGTTAAGAGTATTATCAACGAAAAAATCATGCAAGAGTAATGGCTTTTAAGGATTTAAAACAAAAAAAATGGTTTAAGATCATGACCAATATGTATGTATTGGTCCTATCCGTTTTTGTTGTTTGGATGCTTTTTTTTGATACCAATTCACTCTTAATTCATCTAGAATTAAGAAAAGAAATCAAAAAATTAGAAAAAACCCAAGATTTTTTAAAAGAAGAAATAGCCAGAGATAAAAAAATTATCGAAAAATTATCTGACGAAGATGAACTTGAACGCTTTGCTCGAGAAGAATATTACCTAAAGAAAAAGAACGAAGAAATATATCTTATTGAATACGAGGACAGTTTAAAACTCAAGGATAATAAATAATTTTTCATATCCTTTTTAATAAGTTTTTGCCTTTTAATATACTAAGTAACAAACACGGCGTTAACCATTTCATAATTAAAAGTTTAACGCTTTATTAAAGAAAAGTAAGCGCTAATTCACTTAGTGTTAACAAAAAGCTTTCATTAGCCCCATAAATAATTGTATTTTTACCACCTAACTTACTTTGAACATGGGCAAGATTATTGCTATAGCCAATCAAAAAGGAGGCGTAGGTAAAACTACTACCACAGTTAACTTAGCTGCCTCTCTAGGTGTATTGGAAAAAAAGGTTTTATTAATCGATGCTGACCCCCAAGCAAACGCAACTTCTGGGTTAGGTATAGATGTCGATGGTGTTGAATTAGGTACGTACCAACTTTTGGAACATACGAAAACCGCCAAGGAGGCTATCATCCCCACCACATCACCCAATGTAGACCTTATCCCTGCACACATTGACCTTGTTGCCATCGAAATCGAATTGGTAGACAAGGATGAGCGTGAATACATGATGAAAAAGGCTATTTTAGACCTTAAGAACGATTACGA
Source organism: Maribacter forsetii DSM 18668 (assembly GCF_000744105.1). Classification (NCBI taxonomy): domain Bacteria; kingdom Pseudomonadati; phylum Bacteroidota; class Flavobacteriia; order Flavobacteriales; family Flavobacteriaceae; genus Maribacter; species Maribacter forsetii. The sequence goes on along the minus strand of NZ_JQLH01000001.1, from coordinate 1,712,514 downwards.
TTATATCCTAATTGATTGTGCTCCTTCATTAGGACTACTGACATTGAATGCATTAACTGCAGCAGATTCAGTAATAATTCCTATTCAATGCGAGTATTTTGCATTAGAAGGATTAGGCAAATTATTGAACACCATTAAAAGTGTTCAAAAATTACATAATGCCGAATTAGATATCGAAGGTATGTTGTTGACGATGTACGATTCTAGATTACGTTTATCTAACCAGGTAGTAGATGAAGTAAGAAAGCACTTCGGAGACATGGTTTTCGAAACTGTAATTCAGCGTAATGTTAGGTTAAGTGAAGCTCCTAGTTACGGAGAAAGTATAATCAAATATGATGCTGCCAGTAAAGGAGCAACAAACTATTTGAACATGGCTAACGAGATAGTCAAAAAAAATAAGCAGACGGTTTAAGTATGGCAAAAGCGACAAAGAAACAAGCTCTTGGTAGAGGACTTTCAGCTCTTTTGAAAGACCCGGAGAATGATATAAACACGGCATCAGATAAGAATGCAGATAAAGTTGTTGGTAATATAATAGAGTTAGATTTAGATCACATTGAAGTAAACCCATTTCAACCACGTTCTAATTTCAATGATGAATCTATAAAAGAATTAGCAGCTTCTATAAAAGAATTGGGTGTTATTCAGCCAATTACTGTTAGAAAACTAGGCTTTAACGAATACCAACTGGTATCTGGAGAAAGAAGATATCGTGCTTCTAAACTTTTAGGATTAGAAACTATACCAGCTTACATACGTATCGCTAATGACCAAGAGTCTTTAGAGATGGCTTTGGTTGAGAATATTCAACGACAAGATTTAGACCCCATTGAAATAGCACTCTCTTACCAACGTCTTATTGATGAAATCAACCTTACTCAAGAGAGGCTCAGTGAACGTGTTGGAAAAAAAAGATCAACTATTGCCAATTACTTACGTCTATTAAAGTTAGATCCAATTATACAAACGGGTATGCGCGATGGTTTTTTAACTATGGGCCACGGAAGAGCTTTGGTTAATATTGACAAAAAGCAAGATCAAATTTCGCTTTACGAAAAGATTATATTTGACAACCTTTCTGTTAGAGATACTGAAAGTGCTGTAAAAGCCTATCATGCAGATGATGTACCAACTGACGACGTAGTTAAGACAGTAAAAAAAGAAGCTTCTGTTTTTGTACGTAAAGGGATAAAGGAACTAACCGATGCCTTATCGGTAAAGGTAGATATTAAATCTGCTGATAATGCAAGAGGAAAAATAACCATACCATTTAAGTCTCAAGAGGAATTTGACCGTATCAAAAAATTGATAACAGGTGCGTAACTATCTTTTATTATTTAGTACTTTATTATTATTCATTAATTTCTCCTATTCTCAAGAGGAGCAAGATTCTATTCCTAAAACTGAAATAGACAGCGTACAAGCAGATTTGGCTGATATGGGAGTAGTTATCAAAGATTCCGTTTCTTTTAAAAAAGCAAAAAAGGAATTCAATCCGTTAGCACCAAGTAAAGCAGCATTTTACTCTGCCGTTATACCAGGATTGGGTCAAATTTATAATAAGCGGTACTGGAAAGCACCCATTGTGTGGGGTGCTATTGGTGGTAGTGCTTATATGTATGCATGGAACAATAATCAATATCAAAGATTTAGAACCGCTTTTATAAGAAGACAAGCCGGGTTTACAGATGATGAATTTAATGGCGAAGGTACTTTACCATTGTTTGGTGATGACGATCTTGAATCTCAACAAGAGCGTTTTCAAAGTGATCGCGATCTTTGGCTAGTAGCGACTATAGCTTTATATGCCTTAAATATAGTAGATGCTAATGTAGACGCCCATTTAAAACAATTCAATATAGACGACGATCTTAGTTTAGACTTTGAGCCCTATTTTGATTACAATCAGGTAACCAATAGTCCAAATTACGGTATGGCATTAACTATTAAATTTTAAGAATGAGAATTGCACTTTTCGGATACGGAAAAATGGGTCAGATGATAGAGCAAATCGCTCTAAAACGTGGTCATGAGATTATTGCCAAAATTGACGAAAATTCTGAGAATATTGATTTCAGCAAAATGGATGTTGCTATTGATTTTAGTATGCCTGAAGCAGCTTTCGGCAATATTACCAAATGCTTGAATAACAATATTCCCGTAATCTCAGGAACAACCGGTTGGTTAGATAAGTATGATGAAGCAATTTCTTTATGTAAAGAAAAGAAAGGTGCTTTTATTTACGCTTCTAATTTTAGTTTAGGAGTAAACATTTTTTTCGAGCTAAATAATTACTTGGCAAAAATGATGCAAAATCTTCCAGAATATAAAGTAGAATTAGAAGAAATACATCATACTCAAAAATTAGATGCCCCAAGCGGTACAGCAATAACCTTAGCAGAAGGTGTCATTGCTAATTCTAATTACGCCCAATGGAAATTAGATAGCACAGCTGACGAGAGCCTTAAAATCACATCTAAACGAATTGGCAAAGTACCAGGTACACACACCGTTGCATATAACTGTGTTGTAGATAGTATTGAAATAAAACATACTGCCCATAACAGAGAAGGTTTCGCCTTAGGAGCCGTTACAGCTGCGGAATGGATCATCGGAAAAACAGGTGTTTTTTCAATGCGAGATGTGTTAAACCTAGGTTAAAAACGTAACAAAAATCAATCTATAAGACTGATGGATTATCGATGTTAACCAATACATCTAAAAATTCATTCTATTTCAATAAAAAACAAAGACGATGAACGGCACCCAATGGATTATTTTTATTCTCATTGTACAAGTAATACATTTCTTAGGTACTTGGAAACTATACGTTAAAGCAGGCAGAAAAGCTTGGGAAGCAGCAATACCTGTTTATAATGCCATAGTTTTAATGCAAATAATCAATAGACCAAAATGGTGGGTGATTTTATTATTCATCCCTATAATCAACCTTTTGATGTTCCCCGTAATATGGGTAGAAACCATAAGAAGCTTCGGAAGAAATAGCAAGTTAGAAACTTGGATCGTGGTATTGACACTTGGTTTTTATATTTACTACGTAAACTATTCTCTCGATGTAAAATATATTGAGGACAGATCGTTACACCCAACAACAGCTGCAGGTGAATGGGTTAGCTCCATTTTATTCGCAGTAGTTGCTGCTACTTTGGTACACACTTATTTTATTCAACCTTATGTAATACCTACAGGTTCTCTAGAACGTACTTTAAGAGTAGGAGACTTTCTTTTTGTAAGCAAATTTCACTACGGCGCAAGAACACCTATGACGACCGTTGCTGCGCCAATGGTTCATGATACATTACCAGGGCTGGGCATTCCGTCTTATTTAAAGAAACCACAACTACCCTATTTTAGACTACCTGGATTTACAAAAGTAGAAAGAAATGATATTGTTGTATTTAGCTGGCCCGCAGATACCGTTCGTGTATTTTTCAAAAAAGAAAAAGGCGTTGACAAACCAATAGATAAAAAATCTAACTACGTTAAACGTTGCGTTGGTGTACCTGGCGATTCTCTAGAAGTACGTGATGGTTATGTTTTTATCAACGGAAAGCAATTAGAATTACCTAAAAGCGCCAAACCACAGTTTGATTATAACATTTACAGCTCTAAGGGAGTATCTTCTAAAACACTTGACGATTTAGGTGTAACTGATTTCACTAGAAAATATTTATCTGGGCAGTTAAATCAAAATCAAGCAAATGCCCTTAACCCTTATTTATTAGGTTACAACCAAGCAGACAATGGTCAACTGGAGTTATATACAAAAGCATCAGGTATACCATCAAATATTATATCCAAATATGGATTCGCATTAAAAGAAATTACCGATCGCCAACGTACGGTTCCTTTAACTGCAGATATGGTTGCATCTCTCAGAAACAATCCTAAAATTGATTCTGTAGTACAAAAAGTAGTCGAAAAAGGGAGAAGAGGCATTAACTTATTTCCTCAAAGTCCGGATTACCCTTGGAATTACAGCCAAATGGGACCTATCTACATCCCTCAAAAAGGAGCAACGATAGATTTGAATTTAAAAGTACTTCCGTTATACAAGAAAATTATAAAAGAATACGAGAAGAACGAGATTTCTGTATCTGGAAATCAAATTAGCATTAACGGCAACCCAGTAACCAGCTACACTTTTAAACAAGATTATTTTTGGATGATGGGTGACAATAGAGACCACTCAGAAGACAGTAGAGCTTGGGGTTATGTTCCTGAAAACCATATAGTTGGTACTCCTATTTTCATATGGATGAGTTTCGATAATTTTACCGAGGGTATTAGCAATTGGAGACCACGATGGGATCGTATATTCACAACGGTAAATGGTGACGGAGAACCACAATCTTATTTCAAATATTTCTTAATATTACTAGTAGCTTATTTCGTAGGAAATTGGTTCTGGAAACGTAAAAAGGATAAAAAGTGAAATTAATTCATCCCTCATATTTCCCTAACATACTAACATTTAGTTATATCATGCACCACCCAGTTTGTTGGGAGGTGAATGATAATTACCAAAAACAGACATTCAGAAATAGAACATATATTTCTAATGACAGAGGCAAACACATACTTAGTATTCCTATTATTCATGTAGGCAGAGCTAATGGTAGACAGAAGTATAAGGATGTTAAAATTGATAATTCCTATCCTTGGCAGAGACAACATTGGCGAACATTAGAGACCGCCTATAGAACATCACCTTTCTTTGAGTTTTATGAAGATGATATTAAACCGTTATACGATAGACCTTACGAAAGCCTACTTGACTATAATTTAAAAACGGTAGAAACCATATTTGAATGTCTTCAATTAGAAATGCCGACGGCTAAAACAACTACTTTTGAGACCAAACCAGAAGATAAGGAAGATTATAGATTTTTGATAAGCGCAAAATTCAAGCCTCAACTAAATATCGAAGCCTATACACAAGTATTTGGTGACAGACATGGTTTTACGCCCAATCTAAGCATTTTGGATCTTTTATTTAACCTAGGTCCAAATAGTATAGAATATTTAAAACACGAGTTTATAGCTACCTCAAATGATTAGGTTCATAGCGCACTATGGAATACATTTTATTGTACCCATTGTAATTGCTATCTATTTCTATAGGGAAAATATGCTTTGGTCTGCAGTAATACTTTTATCTGCAATTGTAATTGACCTAGATCATTTGTTAGCAACACCATTATTTGACCCAAACCGGTGCAGTATCAATTTTCATCCGCTTCATAGTTATTGGGCAATTGGTCTATATACCGTAATGTTCATATTTAAGAAAACCAGAATTTTTGGCTTAGCATTGCTATTGCATATATTGGCAGATATAGTAGACTGCCTTTTTATTCTTCGGACACCTTAAAAGTTGCCATAATAGGTTCGTGATCGGATATATCTATTTTGTAGTTCTTATGAGATAAGAATGTAAAACTAGGGTCTCCCAAAATCATATCAATTCTAAAAGGGAACTTCCAAAATTTAATGGTTTCTCCATAACCGTGTCCAGATTCTAAAAAACTATCCTTTAAATCACTCTTAATATTAAAATACACTTTAGAAAATTGGGTATTATTAAAATCCCCACCTACAATAACAGGATAAGGACTAGTTTTAATATGCTCTCTTACAATATCAGATTGTCGTTCCTGTTTATCAAAAGAATCCCTTAGTCTAACAAGCAGCTTATCTGACCGTTCTTTTTTAAAATAATTTGGTCTTATACTTAAAGATTCTAGATGCAGATTATAGAAGCGAATGGTATCTTTCTTAAATACGATATCCGCATAAACGCCACCATTAAATGTATTAGGAAAATCAAGCTCTCCATTATTAATAATCTTAAGCTTTGAAAATATCGCTAGATTTTTACTTGACTCCCCGTCTTTTATCTGAAACTTATTTGCTTTATAAGGGTGATTTTTCAACATCTGGTCCTTAAGATAATGAGGTTCGAATTCTTGAAAATAAATAATATCAGGATTCTCACCTTCAATAAATTCTACAACTTCTGGACTAGTGATATTCTCCCAATCACCATGATATTTACTATGAAAACCCAATGCGTTATAACTTAACAAAGAAATGGTATCAGAATCAGCAATAGTTTTTGACTTACCATTAAAAGCTATAAAAGAACCAAGTGTGAAGTATCCAAAAACTAAAATGGAAAGAGATAATAACATATATATCTTCTTACCAAATAACCAGTATAGAAAAAACAATATGTTTATTAAAACCAATGCAGGCACTGTTAAACTAATAAATGCCAAACTAGCTATAGATGTATATGGCACTATGGAAGCCAAAACCAAACAGATCGCCGCAATCAAATTTAAAAACAACATGAACTTTTTAAAAAAAGACATTCTCTTCATGCTCAATTTTCTTTACCCGCTTTAAATAAAAAGTCCTTCTCAGCCTTTGACAAACTTTCATAGCCAGACTTGCTTATTTTATCCAGAATAGCATCAATCTTTTTCTGATGTGTTTTCTTGTCGTAATCTACGGCAGACTTGCTGTTACTACGGGTAGTGCTTTTATTCTTATATACTGTTTTTAATGGCGCTTTCTTCTCTGAACCTTTAAAGAGGTTGGCAATACTATCCATAAACTTTGAGAATCCAGACCCTATGTCGTTTCCTTTTGTTAGTTGACTTGCATATAGGTAACCCAAAAAAGCGCCTCCCAAATGCGCTAAATGACCTCCTGAATTACTAATTGGTAGTTGAATCAAATCACTCAAAACCAACACGGCACCAACCATCCATAGCTTTACATTAAAAAATATAACCCGAACTTCTTGGTTAGGTAAATAGGTGCAAATAAATATCAAAACAGCACTAGCACCTGCAGAAGCCCCTATTAAAGTTGCATTAACATCAAAGAAAGCAGGAAATATATTATAACCTAAAACAAAGAAAAGTCCGCCTAAAATAACTCCTAGCAAATACACATTTAAAAATCGCTTAGCGTCAAAAAGATTTAAAAAGATGCGACCTACGAAATAAATCATCAACATGTTCCAAAATAGGTGACCTATCCCTCCATGAAAAAATGAATAAGTTACAATAGACCATGGTTGAAAAGCGATATCGACAATATCATTGGGTAGCTCAAACCATTGTACAATGATATTCTTTTGTAAGCCTAATAAAAACGGGATTAGGGCATTCACAATAAAAACTACCACGTTGACCGCAATGAGTTTTTCTGCAATGTTTAATCTACTAAATTGATATTTTAAATCTGGTTGAGCCATAGTTTAGTTCCACCTATTATTATTAAACTGATTTTTTTTCCAGTACCACATCATTAAGAATCCAAATAAAGCACCTCCTACGTGCGCAAAGTGCGCAATACCCTGTCCAAACAAACTGTACCCAGTTACACCAGAAAATAAATCTAAACCTATTAAAACAGGTATAAAGAATTTTGCTTTGATAGGAACCGGAAGGAAAATAAGAAACAATTCGCTATTCGGGTAAGACATCCCAAACGCAACCAATATACCGTAAATAGCACCTGAAGCACCAACTACCGGAGTATTAAATGCTCCTAGGAAGTTATCTATAGTAGCTTTCCCTGCTATACCATACCAATCTGTACTATACTGTCCGCTATTGATAATCTCTAGAATACTACTCTCAGATATACCTGCATCCATCAAAGCACTCATACCTGCATTGTAATAATAATAATTCACACCTATATGAATCAAAGCAGCACCTAAACCAGCAGAAATGTAGAAAAACAAAAACTTATTTCTACCCCACATACGCTCTAAAGGCGTACCAAATGCCCACAAAGCATACATATTAAAAAGAATATGCATAAAACCACCATGCATAAACATATGTGTGATGATCTGCCATAACTGAAAATGATCATTCTTTGGAAAGTACAATGAAAACCACTCGTACATCTGTTCGCCATACAATTGTGTAGCAACAAAAAACAGAACATTAATAATCAGTAAGTGTTTTATTGTTTCTGTTATTCTTCCCATTTATATAAATTTTCGTTCAATATCATTCTCTGTAACTGTAATGTATACTTTTTTGTTAAACGGACTCAAAGTTGTTTCCTTACATGCAAATAAATCGTTCACCAATTTAACTTGAGAAAACTCATCTAAGGTTTCACCAGTTTTCACCGAAAGTGTTTTTGCTAATGTTTTTGCTAACATATCACTTTGCGAAAAACTATCTCCAGGTACTTCTTGTTGAAAATCAGAAATTAGTTGTTCCATTATCATTTGCACTTCACTTTCTACAACTAGTACAGGAACCCCAGAAATTTCTACCCCGTCGTCACTAATCTCCCCGAATACAAAACCTACGGTACAAAGATTATCTTTGATTTCTTTTAAAATATTTATTTCACTAGTAGAAAAAGATAAGGTCAATGGAAAAAGCAACTGCTGACTTATAGCTTCTTTTATGGTAATATTCTTTAAAAAATTCTCATACAATACACGTTGGTGTGCTCTACTTTGATTAATAACCACCATGCCAGACTTTATCGTCGTAATAATATACTTTTTGCGCATTTGAAAAGTGGTAGTAGAATGATCAACAACCTCTTTTTCACCATCGAAAATACTACTGTTCACAACCTCTGACTCGAACTCTAAATGGCTAACACCGCTATCTACCGTTGTTTCTAAACCTTCATACAAATTCTCCCATCCATCAACTTTTGGCTTTGAATAACCGCCCCCGCCAGAGTTACTTTTTGAAGGTTTTACAGTCTCAAAAGGATTAAATGAAGAATCTACTACCACTTGCGGTATACCTACCTGTTTGTTTTTATATGAATAAGGGGTATCTAAATTTTGGTCTTGCTCAAAATCAAGCGCAGGCACCACATTAAATTGACCTAAACTATGCTTTACCGTTGATTTAAGCATGGCATACAATGTATGCTCATCATCAAATTTCACTTCTGTTTTGGTGGGATGTATATTAATATCAATAGTACCTGGATCAACCTCTAAGTTCAAAAAATAACCAGGGTGCGTACCCGGACGAATTACTCCCTCAAAAGCACCTAATATAGCATGATGTAAATACGGACTCTTTATAAATCTATTATTAGCAAAGAAAAACTGTTCACCCCTACTCTTTTTAGCAAATTCGGGCTTTTGGATGTACCCTGATATTTTTACTACCTGAGTTTCCTCTTCTACAGGTACAAGTTTTTCATCTGTTTTTCTACCAAAAATATGTACGATACGTTTTCTAAAATCATTCCCTGGTAACTGAAAAACATCGCTACCGTTATTATAAAAATTAAAAGCAACCTGTGGATGCGCCAATGCAATTCTATGAAACTCGTCTGCTATATGTCGGTATTCTACCTGGTCAGATTTTAAAAAATTACGTCTTGCAGGGATATTGAAGAAAAGATTCTTTACCAGCATTGAAGTCCCTTTTGGGGCAACTACCACCTCTTGCGTAACTATTTTACTCCCTTCAATCTTAATTTTCGTACCTATTTCGTCATCTTCGGTCTTTGTAAGCATTTCTACATGTGCAATAGCCGCAATAGAAGCCAGGGCCTCTCCCCTAAAACCTTTGGTATTTAAATTAAATAGATCTTCTGCCTTTTGAATTTTAGAAGTAGCATGGCGCTCAAAACTTAAGCGTGCATCTGTACCACTCATACCTTTACCATTATCAACTACTTGAATAAGTGTTTTACCACCATCTTTGATAATAAGTTGAATATCGGTAGCACCTGCATCAATGGCATTCTCCATTAACTCTTTTACCACAGAAGATGGACGTTGCACCACTTCACCAGCAGCAATTTGGTTTGCTACATGGTCAGGTAATAATCTAATAATATCTGCCATTATGAAGTAAAGAAAATTGTGAGGTCAAAATCAATGATATAAAGAAAAATAAAAACCAGTACTGCAATTATAAAAGCCATTCTAATCTTTAAGTTGCGATCTCCTTTTCTTTTAGAATCTTCAATTGCACTATTGATTTTTCTTTTTAATCCTCGAGATGTATTTAATGTGCTACGAAATTGGTCGAACTTAGGTTCCATTTTAAACGGATTCCCTTTTCCTTTGCCATCATAATACCTAGGATTGTATTCAAATGACCTATTTTTTCGTAACCGCGTTATTTTGCTCAACATCCCCATAACTTCAAAGTTACTTAAAATAGAAAAATGGCGCATGTTACCAATGCCAAAAATTGTTAACATCTTGCGACATTAACCTAGCAACCTTATACTTAGTGGAAATTGAACTAGTGAAAAAGTTTACTTATTACCTAAAACTGCCATTTTTATGGCTGCAATAGCGGCTTCAGTACCTTTGTTTCCATGCTTACCACCACTACGATCTATGGCTTGTTGCATGTTATTATCTGTAAGTACACAAAATATAACCGGTACATCAGTAATAACATTTAAGTCTTTTATGCCTTGAGCGGTAGCATCACAAACAAAATCGAAATGTTTGGTTTCGCCTTGTATAACACTTCCAATGGCAATAACTGCATCGACCTTAAGACTCTTGATCATTTTCTTTGAACCAAAAGTAAGCTCAAAACTACCAGGAACATCCCAACGGATAATATCAGATTCTTGTGCTCCGCAATCTAACAAAGCTTCTATTGCACCAGAATATAAACCCTCTGTTATTTCTGAATTCCATTCTGAAACAACAATCCCAAACCGAAGTCCGTTCGCGTTTGGGATTGTTGCCTTATCGTAAACCGATAAATTTTTATTTACTGTAGCCATTATTCACCACTTTTAGCCATACCTATAAATGCATCTATAGAATTGGCATTTTCTGATTTTGGAAACTCGTCCTTAATTTTTTGAAAGAAACCTAAGGCCTTATCCTTATCTCCCATCTCCAATGCGGTTACGCCAGCTTTATACAAAAACTTAGGAGCAGTATAATCATTATTGCTATGCTTTACAGCAGCCTCATAATACCCTAAAGCATCAGAAGGTTGGTCTAATTGCATAAAAGCATCACCTAAACCACCTTTTGCCAAGGCACCTAAAACATCATCATCAGAGCTAAAATCCTCTAAATAAGTAATAGCTTCTTGATACTTGTTCATATTCAAGTATGACATACCAGCACCGTAGTTTGCAAGGTTAGCAGCTTTAGTTCCACTATATTCTTCTATGATATCTAAAAAACCATATTTTCCTTCAGCACCTTCCAATGCCAATGTAAATAATGAATCTTTAGCAGTTGTTGCAACCAATGCTTGGTCAAAATATTGTTGTGGGTAGTACATTTCATTTGCAGCACTTGCCTCTTTCGGCTTTTCTACAAATTGGTCATAAGCCAAGTAGCCTAAAACACCAATAGCAATAACACCAATGACACCCAAAATGATATTCTGATTCTTAGAAACCCATTCTTCAGATCTAGAAGCGCCCTCATCTAACGAACTAAAAACTTCAGCTGTTGTGCTTTCCTGTTCGTCAAATTCTTGCTGTTCAACCTTTGTTTCAGGTTTATATCCTCTTTTCTTATATGTTGCCATCTCTAAATTTATTGATCGCGCAAAAATAATGGTTTTATTGAAATCGCAAAGTGTATTTATTCGTTATTTTTGGATATTTTAAGCTAGTTTACATTCTTCCAAATCTAAAATCTGATATTCTTAATGCTACTGAGACAATTATCATTGATCAATTACAAAAATTTTGAGTCCAAAGAATTGTTGTTCGATGCTAAAATAAATTGTTTTGTAGGTGATAACGGAATTGGAAAAACAAACATTCTTGACTCTATCTACCATTTATCATTTGGCAAGAGTTACTTTAACCCCGTTTCTTCTCAAAACATTCGTCACGGATCAGATTTCTTTGTAATTGACGGCACTTTTGAAAAAGAGGGAAGAGAAGAAAAAATTGTCTGCAGCTTAAAGAAGAACAATAAGAAAATTATAAAACGAAACGGCAAAGCCTATGACCGTTTTGCCGACCACATTGGTCTTTTGCCTTTGGTTATTATCTCTCCGGCAGATAGAGACCTTATCATAGAAGGCAGCGATACACGTAGAAAGTTCATTGACGGTGTTATCTCTCAATCGGACAAAAGTTATTTACAAAACCTCATCAATTACAACAAGGTAGTTTCTCAAAGAAATGCCTTGCTTAAATACTTTGCGGCTAATAGAACTTTCAATAAGGATACTTTGGCGGTCTACAATGAGCAGATGGAGACGTATGGTACTGAAATCTTTAAAAAAAGAACATCTTTCCTAGAAGCCTTTATTCCTATTTTTCAAGAACAATATAAATCTATTACCGGCAATACAGAAGATGTTTCCCTTTCCTATAATAGCAAATTGAAAGATTATGATTTGCTAACGCTGTTAAACAAAAATCTAGACAAAGACAGAGCTTTACAATATACTAGCGTAGGTGTGCATAAAGATGACCTTAGTTTTGAAATCAGCAACTATCCTATTAAGAAATTTGGCAGCCAAGGTCAACAGAAGTCTTTTTTAATAGCTTTAAAATTTGCCCAGTTTCATTTTATGAAATCTCAAAGTGGCACTACCCCTATATTAATTTTAGATGATATTTTTGATAAGCTGGATGAGCACCGGGTCTCTCACATCATCACTTTGGTAAACAATGAAAATTTTGGGCAGATCTTTATAAGTGATACACATGCTGACAGAACCGAAAGTGTTGTTAAAAAAATTCATCAATCGTATAAAATATTTAAATTGTAATGATGAAAAAATTACTGATAATTTGTTCTTTGATTCTTATTTCTTGCAATTCAAAAATTGATAAGAATCAGTTGCATTTACTAAATGGGTATTGGGAAATCAAGGAAGTTACTTTTAAAGACGGAGCTAAAAAAGAATACTCAATTAACAGTACTATTGACTATATAAAGTTAGATTCGTTAAAAGGGTTCAGAAAAAAAGTAGACCCTAAATTTAATGGTACTTTTGAAACTTCTAATGATGCCGAGCCTTTTACAATTAGAATTTCTAACGATTCTATATTCATGGGCTACAATAATAATGCTAACACTTGGGAAGAGGTATTGACAGAATTATCAAAAGATAGCTTTAAGGTAAAGAACAACCAAGGTATCACCTATACATACAACAAATTTGAACCTATAAACATAACCCCATAATGGCAAGTAGAGGCAACGACAACACTTCAATGAAAGATGCACTTTCCGCATTTATTCAAAAGAATAAATTGGAAAAAGGAATAGATAAGGTCGACGCCAGAGAAGCATGGGCTAAGCTTATGGGTAACGGTGTTAATAATTACACTACAGAAATAGAATTAAAATTCGGTACGCTTTACGTAGCGTTAAGCTCTTCTGTATTACGCGATGAATTAAGCATGGGCAAATCTAAAATAGTCCGAATGCTTAACGAAGAAATTGGAAAAGAAGTCGTAAAAAAACTCGTGCTTAGATAGTTGTTGGCTGTTGGAAAATACTAGATATAAAAAATGCCAGCTCAAAAGAGCTGGCATTTTTTATATCTAAACAATTTAACTTAGTAAATTTCTCTACCAGAAAAATGGAATGAACCTTCAATAGCTGCATTCTCATCGCTATCAGAACCGTGTACTGCATTCTCACCAATACTAGTAGCGAACATTTTACGAATAGTACCTTCTGCTGCATCTGCAGGGTTGGTAGCACCTATCAATGCTCTAAAATCTTCAACAGCATTTTCTTTTTCCAAGATTGCCGCTACAATTGTACCGCTAGTCATGAATTCAACTAACTCACCAAAGAAAGGACGCTCTCTATGTACACCATAAAATTCCTGTGCATCTCTTAAGCTCAATTGTGTATATTTCATCGCTACGATTTTAAAACCAGCAGCAGTAATTTTTTCTAAAATAGCCCCAATATGTCCGTTTTTAACGGCATCTGGTTTAATCATTGTAAACGTTCTATTCGTACTCATATCTTAATTTTTGCGCAAAAATACGTTTTTCCACATATCTCACAACTATTCGTAGACTTGTTCTAATTTCTCTAGCACTATTCCGTTATCACCAACTATCTTAAAATCAACCTTTTTAGCCTTAAAATTGAATTCTAAGATTCCGAAACTTTCTGTAAAAACAACTTCCCCTACTCTATATTTATTAGGCTCACCGGTAAAACCTCTATAAGCATGTGTGAGTCCGCTACTGGTAAAATCTATAACCGGATAACTCACACCATCAATATTGGTTTTAGAAAATTCAGAAATATGTCTGTCCCCAGATAATACAATTACACCGTCTGCATTAGAATCTGCTATCATCTTTGCCAGTTTATCTACTTCATGAGGAAAATTACCCCAAGCTTCAAAGCCGTGTTCATTAGATAAATACTGCACACTGCTTACAATAATATTAAAATCAGATTTTGATGTATTCAATTCATTCTCCAACCAATTCCATTGTACTTCTCCCAACATGGTTCCTTCTCCATACTCATTGGGTTTCAATCTTTTTTTGGTTTCGGTATCAGGAGTCAATTTTGTCCTAAAATATCGGGTATCAAGTATTATGATATTAATTGAATGACCATTTACTTCATACTTCTTAGCATTATAAACCCCTTTACGTTTTCTAAGCGGACTATCATCTGGCACATTCATGAAATTTAAAAACTCTTGCTGACTGGCATCTTTGGCTTTAAATTCTACTCCGCCATCGTTTAGACCATAATCATGATCGTCCCAAGTACCTAATATATCTGTACTTTCTTGTAGTTTTTTATATTCGGATTGTTCTTTTTGCATATTGTACATAGTTCTTAAGGCAACCATATCATCCGTATCCGCATAAATATTATCGCCACCCCAAACCCAAACATCCGGTTCCGTATTTAAAACATCATCCCATAAGAGATTTGGTAAATCAACTCTATTACAGGAACCAAAAGCCAGTACAAAATCAGCATTCACAGCATTATCTTCTACTGTTTTTTTGTTGGATGAACACGATGCCAATACGAGGGTGCTCATTAAAAAGTATATTATTTTCATATGAGATAGTTAAGTCTGGGTAAAATTAAGGCTTTCGGTTTAAAGCCTATATTATTAAATTGTATCTTTGCCGCCATGAATTTAGAGCACCTAAACGAGCTGAAAAAGTTACTTTCTTCAACTAAGAAAATAGCAATTATTCCACATAAAAACCCCGACGGAGACGCCATTGGATCAACATTGGCACTTTGGCATTATTTAGTCAATACAGGTCATACGGCCAGCATTGTAGCTCCCAATGATTATCCAAAGTTTTTAAAATGGATGCCAGGTTCAGATAAAATTTTGAATTTCGAAAAAGAAAATTCACAGTCTAAAGCATGCATTAACAATGCTGATATCATATTTACATTAGACTTCAACCATTTAGGCCGTGTAGGTCAAATGAGTGATATTCTAGAATCTGCACAAGCAACTTTTGTAATGGTTGATCACCATCAAGAACCATCAGATTACGCTAAAATCATGTATTCAGATGTAAAAATGAGTTCTACCTGCGAAATGGTCTATGTACTCATTAATCAACTGGGCAACGAAAACAGTATTACTCCTGAAATGGCCAATTGTATCTATACAGGTATCATGACAGATACTGGATCTTTTAAATTTGCAGCTACCACAAGTAATACCCATAGAGTCATTGCCGACCTTATGGACAAAGGTGCTGAAGGTACAGAAATTCACCACCGTATATATGACACCAATTCTCCAAGCAGACTGCATTTACTGGGCTGCGCTTTGAAGAACATGGTGATATTAGAAGAATTTTCAACAGCATACATTACGTTGAGCCAAGATGAACTGGATACCTTTAATTACCAAAAAGGAGACACGGAAGGTTTTGTAAATTATGGTTTAACATTAGACGGTATTAAATTTGCCGTCATATTTATAGAAAACAGAGAAGAAGGTATTTATAAAATATCATTTAGGTCTGTTGGTGAATTTTCTGTAAATGATTTCGCAAGACAACATTTTAGTGGTGGCGGACATACAAATGCAGCAGGTGGAAAAAGTGATGATACTTTAGAAGAGACAATTACCAAATTTACATCGTTACTACCATTATATAAAGATCAATTACAATCATGAGACTAGTTTCATTTTTATTTTTATCCATATTGATATTAGGTTGCGACGGACCAGAACCAAGAAGACCTATTCAGACAAAAAGCGGCAGTTTTTTTAAGGCGTCTATTGAAAGAAGCAGAAAATTATTAGAAGCCGAAGAAAGTAAAATTCAAAAAATTATAGCTTTAGATTCTTTGAAGCACTATTCTCATAGTAGCTCTGGATCATGGTACCACTACCTAACCGTTAATGAAGAAAGTGATTACACGCCTAAAACGGACGATCTAGTTGCATTCAGCTATGACATATTAACTTTAGACAATGACACTATATACGCTCAAGAAGAAATTGGTGTTGTTACCTATAAAGTCGATAAGCAAGAGTTATTCTTAGGACTTAGAGATGCCGTTAAAATGCTAAAAGAAAATGAGCGAGCTACCTTTCTCTTTCCTTCATCCATAGCATTTGGCTACCATGGCGATGAAAATAAAATAGGCAGTAATGTTCCCATAAAATCTACGATTACCATTTTAAAAATAGAAAAACAAGAAGACAACACAGTAAATTAAAATGACCATTATGATTAAAAAAATGTACTTGATTGCAGTAATAGGCTTAGTTTTAGCTAGCTGCAAAACCAGTAAAAGAGCAGATTTAGGAGACGGTTTATTTGCAGACATTAAAACTTCTAAAGGCGATATCATTGTTCGTTTAGAGCAAGAGAAAACTCCTGTTACCGTGGCTAACTTTGTCTCTTTAGCAGAAGGAACAAATACTTTCGTTAGCGAAGAATACAAAGGCAAAAAATACTATGACGGATTAACGTTTCACAGGATTATGAAAGATTTCATGATACAAGGTGGTGATCCTTTAGGTCAAGGAACAGGCAACCCTGGTTATAAATTCATGGATGAATTCAACGACTCTTTGGTTCATGATAAAAAAGGTATTCTTTCAATGGCCAATTCAGGACCAACAACTAACGGTAGTCAGTTTTTCATCACACATAAGGAAACTCCTTGGTTAAACAACAAACACACCGTATTTGGTGAAGTTGTAGAAGGTATGGATGTAGTTGATTCTATTGCAAATGTTGCTGTAGGTGCAGGTAACAAACCTGTAGAACCAGTGATTATGAATACTGTTGAGATTATTAGAAATGGTAAAGAGGCTCGTAAATTTGATGCCGTGCAAATCATGACAGACTATTTTGATGGTGAAGAAGATAGACTTGCTGCTCTTGAAAAAGAGAAAGCCGAAAAATTAGCTGCAGTTCAAAAAATAAAAACTGAGTTTGCTTCTTCTATTGAAGCTCAAAAAGCAAAAGCAAAAACATTGGATTCCGGTCTTAAGGTATTAACCTTAGAAAGTGGTTCTGGTGAAAAGCCAAAAGTAGGCCAGAAAGTAAACGTAATGTATGCTGGTTATTTAATGGACGGTACTTTATTTGATAGCAACTACGAAGAAATTGCCCAGAAATATGGTATGTTCGATATTAAAAGACAACAAGGCGGTGGCTATATGCCAATACCTATGGACTATTCTCCGGAATCTCGTTTAATCGCAGGATTTAGAGAAGGGCTTTTAACAATGAAAGTTGGTGATAAAGTTCGTTTGTTCATTCCTTCTCATTTAGGTTATGGACCACAGGGTGGCGGTCCAATTCCACCAGATGCAGATTTAATATTTGATTTAGAAATTACGGGCTTAGCCCAATAATTATAAGAAATAAAAAAAGCCCTTTAGTTTTCACTAAAGGGCTTTTTTTATACCTGAAATTTTAATTTGTATGCTTCAGAATTTCTAAAAGCAAACTCCAGAACTTCTGAACAGATGATATACTAACCCGTTCATCTGGCGAATGGGCTCCAAGAATGGTCGGTCCAAAACTTACCATATCTACATCAGGATAATTCTGTCCTAAAATACCACATTCCAAACCTGCATGGCAAGCAACTACCCTAGGCTCTTCTTTGAACAAATTAATATAGGTGTCTCTAGCTACAGTTAATATTTCTGAATTAGGATTAGGGTTCCAACCTGGGTAAGCTCCACTAAACTCTACCTTAAAACCACTGATCTCAAAAGCGGAACGTAGAGAATTAGCCAAATCTAACTTTGCGGTATCAACAGACGAGCGCGTTAAGCAACCAATAGATATTTCCCCTTTTTCAACCTTTACAATAGCAATATTGTTAGAAGTCTCTACCAAATCATCAATTGCAGCACTCATAGCATATACGCCGTTGTGTGCAGCATAGACAGCTTTAACCAGTTTTTCTTGAGCACCAAGCCCCATTACCTTTTTGGCTGGTTTTAAATCTTTAAACTCTATTTGTAAATCTGGCTCTTGCACACTTAACTCTGCCTTTATGGCTTTAGAAAGTTCATTTATCTTTTTAAAGAATTCTTCGGCATGCTTTCTACCAACATTTAGTTTACAAACACTTTCCCTAGGTATTGCATTTCTAAGACTACCACCGTTCAATGAACTAATACGAACATTATAATCAAGACCTAAAAAAAGTAATCTATTC
This sequence comes from Maribacter forsetii DSM 18668, assembly GCF_000744105.1. Taxonomy (NCBI): domain Bacteria; kingdom Pseudomonadati; phylum Bacteroidota; class Flavobacteriia; order Flavobacteriales; family Flavobacteriaceae; genus Maribacter; species Maribacter forsetii. The sequence continues at coordinate 1,693,850 of NZ_JQLH01000001.1, read as the reverse complement.
ATAATCTTATTGGCGTTACCCAAACCTTTATGAATATCCATACCACTATGGCCACCTTTTAAACCTTTTACAGTAATTTCTAAACCGGCATCACCGTGAGTTCCGTCCTTTTCATTGTACGTTCTAGTTGCCGTAACATCAATACCACCTGCACAACCTATATCAATTTCATCATCTTCCTCCGTATCTAAATTCAAAAGAATTTCACCCTGTAAGACCCCTGCTTTCAATTCAAAAGCTCCGGTCATTCCAGTTTCCTCATCAATTGTAAACAAAGCTTCAAGAGCAGGATGCTGTATTTCCGTACTTTCCAAAAGCGCCATTATAGCGGCAACACCCATACCATTATCAGCACCTAAGGTGGTACCCTTTGCTTTCACCCAATCACCATCAACATACATTTCTATACCTTGAGTCTCAAAGTCAAAAACGGTATCTGCATTTTTTTGATGTACCATATCTAAATGACTCTGCAGCGTTATCATTTTTTTATCTTCCATACCTTTAGTGGCAGGCTTCCTTATGATAACATTACCTATTTCATCAGAGAAAGTTTCTAGACCAAGAGCATTGCCAAACTCCAACATAAAGCTAATGACCCTTTCCTCTTTTTTAGAAGGTCTGGGCACCGCATTCAATCTAGAAAAATTCTTCCAAACTGAGATTGGCTCTAATTTATTTATATCCATACTATTATTTTCATGGTTAGTGCCTGCAAAAATACTGATAGAAAAAGGATTTCGCTATTTTTGAGATAATGAAGATATCTTTAAAGAATGCCATTGTAATTTCATTGATTCCCCAAATCATTATTGTAAAATGGCTAGGTACGCGGTCAGACTTAGTTGAAAAATACTATAGTAACGGATTATATCCTATAATTTCTAAATTCTTTAGACTACTATTGGGATGGATACCCTTTTCAGTAGGTGATATTATTTACTTCGTATTAATAGTACTTGCACTCCTGTACCTAATTAAAAACAGAAAATACATTTGGCGAAATAAACTGAAATTTTTACAAAATGTAGCCATGGTACTGTCCGTCGCTTATTTCACATTTCATGTGATGTGGGGTTTAAATTATTATAGGGAACCGCTAGCTAAAAAACTGGAATTAACACCTAATAAAGATTATCAAGACTTACTTGAATTCACAGAACGGTTAATTCAAAAAACGAACGAAACACAGGTAACTATCACAAACGACTCAAGTTTAGCAGTCAAAATTCCGTATTCTCAAAAGGAGATTTTCAACAAAACAATTCAAGGTTACGACCATTTAAAAACGATACATCCATTTTTAGCTTACGATAGACCAAGCATTAAAAAATCATTATTCAGTACCGGCTTAACATATATGGGCTACGCCGGATATTTAAATCCGTTTACCAACGAAGCTCAAGTAAACGATTTACTGCCCAACTTTAGATTTCCCTTTGTTGCAGGTCATGAAGTTGGTCACCAGTTGGGATATTCCGCAGAAAACGAAACAAACTTTATAGGTTATTTGGTTACATCTAATAACGAAGATGACTATTTTAAATATGCAGCTTATGCCTATGGCTTAGGCTATTGTCTAAATGATATTAGAAGGTCAGACAAAAAAGATTTCGACAGATTAATGCTTCAGCTAAACGCCGGTGTTAAAAGCAACTTTCAAGAAATGGCTATTTTTTGGAACTCTTATGAAAACCCTATGGAACCCGTATTTAAATCTGTTTTTGATACGTTCCTAAAAGCTAATAATCAAAAAGAAGGAATTAAAAGTTATAGCGCTGTAGTACTCTTTTTAGTAGCCTATCACAAAGATCATCCACTTTAAAATAGGTTTAGAACTTCGCGATCCTAAAGCGATATATTAGTCTTTCCTTTAATATTTTAAGAAAATAATGGCTATTCTCAATTACTGCCAATTCAATTGTTAAAGAAAAGTGAAACAGACCGAATTTACTGTAGAATCCGAGTATTTTTAAAACACTAATTCAAACCAAACATAATGAAAAAACTATTTTTTGCGCTATGCCTACTCGGGTATGGCTCATTATTAACTGCACAAGATTATTTCCCAGAAAACGCTGGGGTAAAAGTCAACAATAACAACTACACGGCTTTTACGAATGCAAAAATCTTTGTAACCCCTACCCAAGTAATTGAAAAGGGAACATTATTAATTCAACACGGTAAAGTAGTTAGCGCTTCAAGTTCCGTTAGCATTCCAAAAAATGCTGTTGTTATCGATTTAGATGGAAAATCTATTTACCCTTCCTTCATTGATGTGTATTCTAAGTTTGGAGTAGAACAAGCAAAGAAAAAACCAGGCAGAGGCAGATCTACTCAATATGAACCTTCTAGAGAGGGCTATTACTGGAACGACCATATCATGCCCGAAAACAAAGCAATTGAGAAATTCACTTATAATGACAAGGAAGCCAAAATACTTCGTGAAGCTGGTTTTGGTGTCGTTAACTCTCACATTCAAGATGGTATTGCCAGAGGTACCGGTGTGCTTATTGCTCTAAATGGAAACGGAACTAATGCAAACAGAATTTTAGATGACCGTTCTGCACAGTATTTTTCTTTAAGCAGAAGTATTGCCAAAGGGCAATCTTATCCTGGTTCATTAATGGGAACATTGGCGCTGTTGAGACAAATGTATAGTGATGCCGACTGGTATGCTAAAGGCAATGCGTCTACTACGGACCTTTCTTTAGAAGCACTTAATGAAAATAAAAGTTTGGTTCAAATTTTTGAAGCAAAAGATAAATCCCATGATTTACGTGCCGATAAAATTGGAGATGCCAATGATATACAATACACCATTTTAGGTGGCGGTAATGAATTTGAGCGCATTGAAGAAATAAAAGCTACCAATGCAAAATATATATTACCACTTAACTTTCCAGACGCCTACGATGTTTCTAATCCGTTTGCCGTAGGGTATGTTTCTTTACAAGATATGCGTTATTGGAACCAAGCTCCTTCTAACCCAAAGGTATTGGCAGAAAACGGAATTCAGTTTTCACTGACTACCCATGATTTAAAATCACCCGCTAAATTTAAAGCGAAGTTGATTAAAGCCATTGAATACGGACTTTCCTCTACCAAAGCATTAGAAGCTTTAACTACCGTACCTGCGCAAATATTAGGGAAATCGAACGAAATAGGTTCTTTAAAAACAGGTGCTCTTGCCAACTTCTTAATTACTTCAGGTGATGTTTTTGATAAATCTACTACACTATACGAAAACTGGGTTCAAGGCACAAAAAGTGTTGTTAATTCAATGGATTCAAAAGACATTCGTGGAGATTACAACTTAACCGTTCAAGGAAAATCTTATGATGTTTCTATAACAGGAGAAATCTCTAAACCTAAAATCGAGGTAAAACAAGACACTTCAAAATTGTCTTCTAAAATAGCATATAATGACAATTGGGTAACTATGTCATTTGCGACAGATAAAGGTGAAAAAACATATAGAATGATAGGTGCAGTTACTAAAGCATCGGACAATCTAACTGGTCGTTTGGTATTACCTGATGGTACAGAGTCGCAATTCACGGCAACCAAATCCAAATCTTTCACAGAAAAAGAAGCTGAGAAAAAAGACAAGGACAAAACAATAAAAGTAATGCCGGTTACCTTCCCTAATGTAGGGTATGGATTCGCATCAAAACCAAAAGCACAAAACACACTGTTCAAAAATGCTACGGTATGGACAAGTGAAGATGCTGGTATCTTAGAAAATACCGATGTTCTTGTTAAAAACGGAAAAATTGTCAAAATAGGAAAAGATTTAAACGCTGGTGGCGCAACAGTTATTGATGCTACAGGCAAACATTTAACTGCTGGTATCATTGACGAACATAGTCATATTGCAGCTTTAGCCGTAAACGAAGCTGGTCAAAACAGTTCTGCCGAAGTAAAAATGGAAGATGTGGTAGACCCAGAACATATGGGTATTTATCGCTCTCTTGCAGGTGGTGTTACATCTCTACAATTACTACATGGTTCTGCAAACCCAATTGGTGGTAGATCTGCCATATTGAAATTAAAATGGGGCGAAGAAGCAGACGGATTAATATATGACAACTCACCTAAGTTCATCAAATTCGCACTTGGTGAAAATGTAAAGCAAAGTAACTGGGGCAGCTTCTCTCGTTTCCCACAAACACGTATGGGTGTTGAACAGTTATACATGAACTATTTTCAAAGGGCAAAAGAGTATGACACCAAAAAGAAAAATAGTGAGCCTTACCGTTATGATGAGGAAATGGAAGTATTGGCTGAAATCATAAACGGAGAACGTTTTATTTCTTGTCACTCTTATGTGCAAAGCGAGATCAATATGATGATGAAAGTTGCTGAACACTTTGGCTTCAGAATTAATACGTTCACTCATATCTTGGAAGGGTATAAAGTAGCCGATAAAATGGCGGAACATGGTGTTGGTGCCGGTACGTTTAGTGACTGGTGGGCATACAAATTCGAAGTAAACGACGCTATACCTTACAATGCTGCTATCATGCAACAGCAAGGTGTTGTTACGGCAATTAATAGTGATGACCGCGAAATGATCAGAAGATTAAATCAAGAAGCTGCAAAAACTATTAAGTATGGTGGCATGACAGAATTAGAAGCTTGGAAAATGGTTACTATTAATCCTGCTAAGCTTTTACATCTAGATAATCGTGTAGGTAGTATTAAAGAAGGTAAAGATGCAGATTTGGTATTATGGTCTGGTAGTCCACTATCTATTTATACGAAAGCAGAAAAAACAATGATCGAAGGTGTTACTTATTTTGATTTAGAAACGGACAAGAAAAACCGTGAGAAAATCAAAAAAGAAAGAAATGAGTTGGTTACCATGATGCTTAAAGAGAAAAGTAGTGGTAAAAAAACTCAAGGTCCTAAACAGAGTGTAAAAAGAGACTTCACTTGTGAAAGCCTTTAAATCAACAAACTGCATTTCTTAAAATATAAAACAATACAAATGAAAAAATTTATAACCATAATCATAGCCTTAGCGCTGGTCCTACCAGCTTTGGCACAACAAACACCCGGTTCTAAACAAACCGAAGCTATTACTATTGAAGGTGCCACCGCGCATTTAGGTAACGGAGAAGTTATTGAAAGCTCACTTATCATGTTTGAAGATGGTAAAATTACTTTCGTAGGCGACTCTAAAATGAGAATTGCCAGAAAAGGTAAAGTAATAGATGCCACGGGAAAACATGTTTACCCAGGCTTCATTGCCCCTGCAAAAACTTTAGGTCTTGTTGAAATTGATGCCGTAAGAGCATCTAAGGATGAAGATGAGATAGGAGATTTCATACCACATGTTAGAAGTTTAATCGCGTATAATGCAGAATCAAAAGTGGTAGAAAGCATGCGACCTAATGGAATTTTGATCGGACAAATTGCACCGTCTGGTGGCAGAATCTCAGGTACATCAAGTATTGTACAGTTTGACGCTTGGAACTGGGAAGATGCCGCTATTAAAGTAGATGATGGGATTCATTTAAACTGGCCAAGTACTTTTAAGCAAGGTCGTTGGTGGGCTGGCGAAGATCCAGGCTATCACCCAAACAAAGATTATGCAGAACAAACAGAAGCAGTTGCTACATTTTTAAAGAATGCTGCCGCTTATGGAAAATCGACACCAAAAGAAGTAAACCCAGCTTACGCAGCAATGCAAGGAGTATTTGATGGCAGCCAAAAATTATATGTGCATGCCGATGATGAAAAGCAAATTATCGATGCAATCAACACTTTAAAGTCTAATGGCGCCAAAGAAGTCGTATTAATTGGTGGTTATCATGCCTATAAAATTCCTGAGTTTTTAAAGAGCAATAACATTCCCGTTTTGGTTCAGTACACACACAACTTACCTGTATTTGATGATGATGATTATGATCTACCTTATAAATTACCTAAGTTGTTGGTAGATGCGGGTTTATTAGTAGGAATACAAAATTCAGATGCGGTGAACTTTCAAACTAGAAATTTACCTTTCTATGCAGGTCAAGCAGCACAGCAAGGTTTGGACAAAGAAATAGCCGTTCAATTATTAACAGGTAATACTGCCAAGATTTTAGGTATAGATGATCTTTATGGAACATTAGAGAATGGCAAAAGTGCCACACTTTTCATATCTGAAGGTGATGCTTTAGAAATGGCCGGAAATCAATTAACACATGTTTTTATTGATGGTAGAACAGTTTCATTAGAAACACACCAAACTGAGCTTTGGAAACGCTATATGGGCAAGTACGAAGGAGAATAGTGATTTTTATAAGTTGATATATCAAAAGAGGCTGTCAACAATTGTAGACAGCCTCTTTTTTATTTACGAAAATGTTATAATTATTTCTTACCAAGCATATATCCTAGATATGCCATTGGCATATAAGCCACAATAATATCCAAAGCGGTAAACCACATTGGTCCGCCTAACATAGTAATATTTGCAGTACCACCAATTAGAAAAAACAAGCCAATAATCAAAGCCATTACCATTTTTCTGGTTGCCGCAATTTTAGTTGCGACGATGGCACCTACTAAAGTTCCCAAAGCATGGGCAAGAAAAGGAAAAATAAAATGCTTGGGTTCAAATAAATGCATTGTGGACTTCAACCCTTCCATTGTTGTTACATCACCACCCTCAGGTGGCGGAATTATGGAACCACTAATCATAATAATTCCCATATTTACAATACTACCAACAACTACTCCGGCTATGACCGCCAAAATATTCTTAACTACTGGATTCATATAGAAAAATTTAATTGATTACTATCTGGTTCTTACAAATGGTACAACCTCCCCTACCTCATAATCATTACTTCTTGGTTCTAGGCAAACAAAACCATCAGCTTTTGCTAAACTTGTTAAATCTCCCGATCCATTTTCGACTACGGGCGTTGCCCAAGATATACCATCTTTTATTTCAGTACCCACCTGAATAAACCGGGTTAACGGCTGTGTTATTTTAATTGCTACACTTAGCTTAATATACGAATTTTCTAATGGCACTCCCCAAGAGACCTGCAACCATGGTAAAAAATAGAGATGATAATTGGCAAATGTAGAAACCGGATTTCCTGGAAAAGAAAAAATAACCGTTTTCAATTTTGAGTGAATTCCAAACCAAAATGGCTTACCTGGTCTTTGCAATACTCTATGAAAAACTTTCTCCACACCCAATGATTCCATTACTTCCGGGATAAAATCAAACTTTCCTTTTGAAACTCCGCCACTTAACAAAAGCACATCGTTTTCAGTTAATGCTTTTTCCAATTCATTTTTAATAATTGCTTTATCATCCAATAAATGAAGGGAACTCGCTTCAATTTTAGAATTCATTAATGCTGCTTCAATTGTTAGCATATTAGATTTTCTAATTTGATGTGGCTTTGGAATATCCCTTACCTCTACCAATTCATTACCAGTAGCAATAGTGCAAATTTTAGGATTACCCATAACCTCAACCGTAGCTTTCCCAACCGTAGCCATCACTCCGATTTCCGCTGGAGTAATTTTTTTTCCTTTTGATAATAGAAGCGTACCAGCCTTTTCATCACTACCTTGATAATGTATATTCTGACCTCTTTTGACCTTCTCGTTAATTGTAACCTTGTTATCTACAATAGTGATGTGTTCATACATAACAACAGTATCACAATTTTCAGGCACTACAGCACCCGTCATCACTTCCAAACAATTACTTTTATCTTTTAAAATTTGTTGAACTTCACCGGCGGCAGCAATTCCTTCAACAACAAAAGAATGACCATTATTTGTAAAATCTGAGAACTGAAGTGCAATACCATCCTTGGTTGCCCGATCAAATGGAGGGAAATCCCTATCAGCAAAAATATCTTCAGCCAATATTCTATTTAAACTATTTAAAAGTGAAACATTCTCCGTTCCCAAATCAAGAGGATGGTCTAACACTTTCTGATATGCTTCTTTAAATGTAATCATAGAATTAAAGGTAAAACTATTACAAACTATAGCCTTGAAGAATTGTAGCTAATTATTTTAAACTTCTAAAATAACCCGAGTCCATTTACCAACAAGACTCTAATACCCACTACAAACACCAACAAAGCTGTAACCCTTTTAATACCGTTTGCCGAAAGTTTTTTAAGACTGATGCGAATACCTAACTGTCCGCCAAGAAGAACGGCTACAACCAAGCAAATAGTTTCTAGCCATGGTAATGACAATGAATTACTGGTTATCAACCCAAATAACCCAGATACAGAATTTACCAAAATGAAGAAACTTGCTAGAGCGGCTATTTTGATGGCTTTATTCCATCGTAAATGATTTAAAATCGGAGCAAGAAAAATTCCTCCACCAATCCCTACTAATCCAGACAAGAACCCAATTCCCGCTCCCAATACATAACTTAAATAATTAGGATAATCTTCAACCTCTTTTTTAGATTGGTTTATATTAAAGGTCTGAACTGCCAAGAACAATGCTGATAGAATAAGAGAACATCCCAAAATCATAAAAAATACACTCTCTTTTAAACGAAATGTAGCTCCTATATATGCCAACGGAATACTTGCCAAAACAAAGGGTAAAAAATCTTTCCACTTTGCATGACCATTTTTAAAATACAGATACGTACTACCGGAAACAACTACTAAATTACAAACCAATGCAATTGATCTAATCTCAAAAAAACTAGTTAGAAAAAGCGTTAACAAAGCCAAATAGCTAGAGCCACCACCAAAACCTACAGAAGAATAAAGTGTAGCAATGATAAAAAAACCAATGCATAGTATAATTAGATGCTCAATTGGTATCAACATAATTTTTCATCTGGTTCATACCACCCGTAACATTAACAAAGTCTTTACCCGGAAATAATTCTTGCAATTTTACTATTGCTTTTTTGCTACGAATACCAGACTGGCAAATTACATAAACCGTTTTCTCTAAATTAACCTCAGCGACCCTATCAGTTAATGAACCCAATGGTATATGCTTGGCTTCTTTTAAATGTTGCCTCTGAAACTCTTTATCGGTTCGCACATCAATAAGTTCAATTGAGTTACTTGAAAGTAATTTTTGAAGTTCACTAGCCTCAACTGATTTTAGCGGAAATTCACAATCAAACTCGTAGCTAGGAGCTAACGTTTTAATCTTATTGTTACCAGATTGCAATTGAAATTTCATTCGTTGCATACGCTGGCTAAGTGTACCAAACAGTAATAAAACACCTGATAACACCTCGCCTATTTCAGCAATAACCTTTACCACTTCTAAAGCTTGTAGATTACCTATGATACCTGGCAAAATACCTAGCACACCATTTTCATTACAATTAGGTACTGCATCTGCCGACGGCATGGTTGGGAACAAACAACGATATGTTGGCCCGCCTTTGTAATTAAAAACACTTACCTGCCCTTCAAAAGCGTGTAGTGCCCCATATACAAATGGTTTGTTGGCTATTACACAAGCATCATTAATCAAATACCTAGTGGGGAAATTATCTGTAGCATCTACAACTATATCATAATCTTTAATAATATCAAGTGCGTTGGCGGTTGTTAAATAAGACTTGTAAATCTCAATATTGGTTGTAGAATTCTGAGCTGACAACTGTTTCTTTATCGCTTCAACTTTGGGAGTGCCTACCATAGTCTCAGTAAATAAAACTTGACGATGAAGATTAGATAACGAAACTACATCGGCATCTACAATACCCAAAGTACCAACACCCATAGCGTTCAAATAGGTTAAGACAGGAATTCCTAATCCGCCAGCACCTACTACAAGCACTTTTGCCTGACTTAATTTTTGTTGACCTTCAGTTCCAAATCCGTCTAAAGTTATTTGTCTTAGGTAACGTTCCTCGTTCATGGTGCTATTTTTAGTAGCGCTTCTTCATACTCTGCTCTAGAATTAGCATTGAGCAATACCTCTTTCTCTTTTGGAAACACCAAGTTGACATCTGAATTTATCAAAAATTTTCTAGGGCAAGAACCATTACCCGCTTCTAAATATGCAACGGACTTTTGTAAAGCTTCAGGTTCCCAAATAGCACAAAGTGGCTCTGGTAAAGGATCATCAGCATCGGCAAAAGCACTTGCTATTTTATCTGAGTTTCTTGCTGCTATTAATTCTTGAAGTGCCTTTTTATCCATTAACGGTAAATCGCACGCCAAAACAAGCCAAGCAACTTCAGGATGAGCTTTATGTGCAGATAGCAATCCATTATATGGTCCACGAAATTCATCATTATCCACTATAGTTTTAAATGAATCTGAAATTTCTTTCTCTTGATCTTTACGAATACTCAGAAAAGTTTGGTCACAGACTTCATTTAACAAATGGTATAAATGTTCACGTTGCGGAAGATTATGATACGTAATTAAACCCTTATCCTCTCCCATTCTAGTGCTTTTTCCACCTGAAAGCACTAAACCGTATATCTTATCTTTGGAAATCATTCTTTCCTCCTGTTTTTTGTTCTAATTGAATTGCACCAATGACAATATCTTGCGAAAGTGCCTTACACATATCATAAATAGTTAAGGCAGCTATAGAAACACCGGTTAAGGCTTCCATTTCCACTCCTGTTTTTTCATTGCACTTTACAGTGCAAATAATCTGAAACGAATCTAATGCCGGTTCAATTTCAACATTAATTTTAGACAGATTTATTTGATGGCATAAGGGTATTAATTCCGATGTTTTCTTTACACCTTGTATTCCAGCAATAACAGCTGTTTGTACAATACTTCCTTTTTTGCCTACAAAATCTTGATCTGATAATGATTTAAAAACTTCCTTTGGAAATTTTATAGTACCACTAGCAATTGCGGTACGTACTGAAGCTGTTTTTTGAGAAACGTCTACCATAGTAGCATTCCCAGATTCATCTATATGTGATAATTTCTTTTGCATTATCCTCCTATTGAAGTCATTGAATTACTAAATACATCTATATATTTTTCTTGTGCTTCAAAACCAGTTTTAGCACGACTGCCTACAGCCTTTAAAATTTCTTTTTTGATATTTTCTTCCACGTCATCAGCTCTCATAATATCTCTTAAATTCGCACTTGCTTTAGCATACAAACAAGTGATAACATCACCGATTGCTGAAATTCTTAACCGATTACAACTACCACAAAAAGTTCTACTAAAAGAAGGAATAACCCCGAACGTGCCTTTATAACCAGGAATCTTATAATTAATTGAAGTCGATGTTTTTGGTGATTCTAATTTATAATAATCTGGGTGCTCACTTCTAATATGTTCAAGTATGGTCTTAAAATCCCATTTTATAGTTTGAAATTCTTTTGACCCACCATTAAAAGGCATTTCTTCCAAATACCGAACTGATACATTGTAATGCTTTGTTAGCTCTAGCATAGGTAGAATATCATCTGTATTTTGACCATCTAAAGCAATGAAATTAATACGGACATTAAATCCTTCGGTTATTAAGCGAATCATATTATTATACACCACATCATAATGATCCCGACGTGTAATACGCTCAAAAGTCTCACGATTAATGGCATCCATACTCACATTAATATTCTTAATGCCCAGTTCTTTCAACTCATCAATATACGGACCAATTAAAGTCGCATTGGTAGTAACAGATATATCATTAAGTCCCTCTAACTTTGATAAGCTTCTTAGCAATACCATTAAATCTTTACGTACAAAAGGTTCGCCACCAGTAATACGTATTTTGTCTATACCTTGAGAAACCACAATCTCACTCAATTTCACCAACTCATCAATGGTAAACAATTTGTCATTTTTAGCAAAATTGATTCCCTCCTCTGGCATGCAATAATTACAACGAAGATTGCAACGATCTGTAACCGCCAATCTCAAGTAATTAATTGCTCTATTATGGTTGTCTACTAACATATTTATAATACAAGTTCAAGTGCAAGTTCAAAAAACAAATACAAATTCAAAAATCAAACACAAACACAAGTTCAAGTTCAAATTCAAAAATCAAGTTCAAACTCAACTTCCTCTATTTTCTTTACTCTATTTTCTATAATCTAGCTCCTCTTCTCTATTTTCTCACCTCTAGCTTCTCTCTTCTCCAAAAATCACGGATGAGCCGAAACCCACACGGTCTTATTCTTAAATTTCTCTTTCTTCCAGATAGGAACAGTTTCTTTAAGAGTATCGATCAGATATCTACAGGCTTCAAAACACGCATCTCTATGTGCAGATGATGCACCTACAACCACAACGGGTTCTTCAACACCCTTTTCACCAACCGCATGTCTCATAACCACTTTATTCAATGACCATTTCTCTAGAGCGCTGTCAGCAATTTTCTCCATTTCTTTAAGCGCCATAGTTTTATAAGTTTCAAACTCCAAAGCAACTACTTCTTCGTTATTTGTAAACTCACGTACAGCACCTACAAAAACACAGATTCCACCGCTATTGGCATCGCTTAATTCAGCATACACCTTAGCCGTATCAATTTCATCGACTATCTCAATTACTTTCTTCATTAGCCTCCGCTTACTGGTGGTATAATGGCAATTTCTTCATTACCAATTAATGTTACATTATCATCCGCATATTCACTATTTACAGCTACAGCCAATGAATTTAATTTTGAAAATTCAGGATAAGAATCAATCAGTTGTTTTTTAAGTTCGGCAACATTTACAGGCTTAAATTCATCAGAAAAATTAATTTCAGAGCTACCTACGATATCTTTTGTTATACCAAAAAAAAGTACATTCATATCCCATTAGAATTAGATAAATTCCAAGTTAGGTATAAAAAATAAGGTGCCATAAAAATGGCACCTATTTTAAAAAAATTATATGATTTTGAGAAACTCCTTACTCCACAATTACAGCATTCTCAGGTTTAGAATAAAAGCCGTTTGGCTTAGCCTCTGTAGATAACGTAGCATTTTCAAAGTTTACGGTTTTAGCCGGTCCTTTAACTTCACCTTCTTCAACTTTATGCCATGTAATTGATTTTGGCAATAAAACGGCATCAACCTTTACCCAATCATTATAATTGATCCAATTAATTTTCTTAGATGGCTCACCACTAAAATACGTCATCGTATAACCCAACCATCTCATTTCAAAAGTCTCTGCATCATAATGAATATAGTATTCGTCTGTAGAAGAAGCCCCTACTCCACTATTATAAGAAATTTTATAACCCGGGTATGAAACCCCCTCATATACCAAAGCATCAACTTCTTCATATTTTATTCCGTCATCAGACAATACAAATGGCATTGCGTAGAAGTAAAACATTAAATTGTGATAGAACTTTGGCTTACCTTCATAGTCACCTGTGTTATCTAAAAGCCAAACTTCAGCACCATCATAACCAATTGTGTATGCTGGAGTAGAAATTTTATCAAATCTTTTATGAAGATCAATAGTCTGTAATTCGTTGAACTTTTCGTTAGGCATTTCAAAATTCAACGTTTTGTATCCCTTCCAAGCATTTAATCCGCCATGAGCTTCAAATACTTTATTCAATTCCGCAGGATATTTATCTAAATTCACTTGTGTTACAACTTCTTCAGCAGCTTCTGTAATGGTTTCTTTTTTAGGAGCTTCTTTACATGAAAATATTGCCAAGGCTAAAACTAAAAGGTAAAATTTATTCATAATGTTAATTGATTATTTATTGTTTTTTGAAATCCGTTAGTCGAGAAACTACAAGAGACTTACTAAATTGAACTATTTTTGTATTTCATGCAAGCAACAAAACACATAAGTAGCGCCCAAAACCCACTGATAAAGAAGATTTTACTATTAAAGGAAAAATCTAGGGAGCGCAAAAAAACAGGTCTTTTTGTCTTAGAAGGGCTGCGCGAATTGCAGATTGCAAGCAATGCAGGGTATGGTATAGATACCATTCTATACTGCGAAACCATTTTAGAAAACACAGCTATAATACAGTCCTTCAGCAGTGATCAACTCATATCCGTAACACTAGATGTTTACAAGAAATTAGCTTACAGAGACACTACGGAAGGCATCATTGCTATTGCGAAGAGTAAAGACCACGAGCTCTCGTCTTTAAAATTCAAGACTAAAAATCCGCTAGTGCTGATCGCAGAAGCACCTGAAAAACCAGGCAATATAGGAGCACTACTGAGAACGGCAGACGCTGCAAATTTAGATGCCGTCTTAATTGCCAATCCAAAAACCGATTTATACAATCCGAATATTATAAGATCAAGTGTGGGTTGTATTTTTTCAAGGAATGTTAAAATAGGCAGTACGACAGAAATTATATCCTTTTTAAAAAAAGAAGGATTTCAGATATTTTGCGCTGCACTATCTGCATCCAAAGATTATACGACGGTTGATTATAAAGAACCCACAGCAATAGTAGTAGGAACCGAACATTCTGGACTAAGTGAAGAATGGCTTACGAACAGCACACAGAACATTATTATACCAATGGAAGGTGAGATAGATTCCATGAACGTTTCGGTCTCTGCGGCAATACTTATCTTTGAAGCCAAACGTCAGCGAAAAATAAACCAATAAAACATATACTTTTTATAGTACCGTTTTCGTTTGCAACAACACTATATGGATAATACATTCGTCTTTTATTGTATCCTTTTCATTTTGATATCGGAGTTTATACTTGCTACGGTGATGAATTACTTAAACGCACAGCGATTTAAAGACCCTATACCAGAGGATTTAAGTGATGTTTATAATACAGAGGAATATGAAAAATCTCAAGCCTACAAACTCACCAATTATAAATTTGGTGTTTTTACATCAGTTTTTTCATTGTTATTGATTCTAACCTTTTTATTGTTTGGCGGATTTGCCTATGTGGATAACATTGCACAAAACCAGAGCGATAACATTATCATAGAAGCATTGGTTTTTTTCGGTATTATTATGATCGGAAGCGATATTATTAACATTCCTTTTTCTTACTACCAAACATTTGTAATCGAAGAAAGATTTGGTTTTAATAAAACAACGATATCGACTTTCTTTTTAGATAAATTAAAACAATGGGCAATGACCATAATTGTAGGTGGAGGAATTCTATCTTTGGTCATTTGGTTTTTTCAATGGGCAGGCACCAACTTTTGGCTGTATACGTGGGCATTAGTTGCAGCATTCACGCTGTTCATGAATGTGTTTTACAGCAAACTAATTGTACCATTGTTTAATAAGCAAGAACCTTTGGAAGCTGGTAGTTTAAAAGAAAAAATTGAAAACTACGCCGCACACGTAGGTTTTGATCTACAAAATATATTTGTGATTAACGGATCTAAACGATCCACAAAAGCCAACGCGTATTTTTCAGGATTTGGTAAGGAAAAGCGAGTAACCTTATATGACACTTTAATTAATGATTTAGAAGAGGAAGAGATTGTAGCCGTATTGGCACATGAAATAGGTCATTATAAACGAAAGCACATCATATATAATCTAGCGACTTCAATTCTGCTTACAGGATTAATGCTATTGTTACTCTCATTATTTATTAATAACCCAGAAGTTTCTTTGGCAATTGGTGTAGACAGACCTAGTTTTCACGCAGCCTTAATAGGTTTTGGAATATTATATAGTCCCATTTCAGAAATAACGGGCTTGCTAATGAATCATTTTTCAAGAAAATTTGAGTATCAGGCAGATGACTATGCTAAAGACACATACGCAGCCTTACCATTGGTCACTTCTTTGAAAAAGCTATCAAAAAACAGTCTTAGCAACTTAACTCCACACCCAGCATATGTATTTATGCACTATTCTCACCCACCGTTAATCGATCGCATACGTAATTTAAAGGCATAATTTTTGTTGTGCATCATATAAGATTATCTTATTTTTAATCTAGTATGACACAGGCAGCGATAGAAGAGGAAAATAAGCTTATAGCTCAAGAGTACAAAGAGTTACTCCGAATTAGTTATCAAACATTGACAGATGATGATAAAAAACTAATACGAAGCGCTTTTGAGGTAGCTGTTGATGCGCACAAAACGCAACGAAGAAAATCTGGTGAAGCTTATATTTTTCATCCGATAGCAGTAGCAAAAATAGTAGCTTCTGAAATTGGACTTGATGCCGTTTCCATAGCCTCTGCCCTATTACATGATGTAGTTGAGGACACCGAGTATACTTTAGACGACATTGACCGTATGTTCGGTGAAACCGTAGCGCGTATTGTTGACGGACTCACAAAAATATCGCATTTAAAGAAAGACATGAATATCTCTCAACAAGCAGAGAATTTCAGAAAAATGCTCTTGACCTTAAATGATGATGTGCGTGTAATTATCATTAAGATTGCCGATCGATATCACAACATGCTCACCATGGATTCTATGCCAGAGCACAAGCAAGTAAAGATTGCATCAGAAACATTGTATATCTATGCTCCTCTTGCCCATAGAATTGGTCTATACAACATTAAAACAGAATTAGAAGATTTAAGTTTAAAATATACAGAGCCAGAAGTTTACAACTCTATTAAAGATAAAATAGAAGATAGTAAAGAAGACCAACAAGCTTATATTGATGCATTTTCTGGCACAATTGACAATTCACTAAAAAAAGAAGGTCTTAATTACATTATAAAAGGGAGGATGAAGTCTATCTTCTCTATGCGCAAAAAGATGATTGCCCAAAATGTCACTTTTGAGGAAATCTATGACAAATTCGCAATTCGAATTATTTATAAATCCGACTTACAGAACGAGAAATTTCTTGCTTGGAAAATATATTCGATAGTTACCGATCACTTTACCCCTAACCCAGTGAGGTTAAGAGATTGGATATCTTCGCCTAAATCTACCGGTTACGAAGCACTGCATATTACCGTTATGGGACCAAAAGGTAAATGGGTAGAAGTGCAAATCAGAAGTGAACGCATGCACGAAATAGCTGAAAAAGGGTATGCTGCGCATTTCAAATACAAACACGGCGATCAAAAAGAACAAGGTATAGAGGTGTGGTTAAACAAACTACAAGAAGCATTAGAAAACGCAAATACCAATGCTGTTGATTTTGTAGAAGAATTTAAGCTGAACCTATATTCAAAAGAAATATTTGTTTTTACCCCAAAAGGAGAATTAAGGTCTTTGCCCAAAGGTGCAACACCACTAGATTTTTCTTTTAACATACATACAGAAGTTGGTATGCGTACCAGAGGCGCTAAAGTCAATGGTAAATTAGTTCCTTTGAACACCACACTTTCAAGCGGAGATCAAGTGGAGATTATTACATCTGATCAAGCAAAACCAAATCAAAATTGGTTAGACTATGCTACTACAGCTAGAGCTAGGGCAAAAATTAAATCTGTTTTAAGGGAAGAGAAAAAAGCAGTTGCTGAAGATGGAAAAGAGATTTTACGTAGAAAATTAAAATCTCAAAAAATTTCGCTCAATGAAGACTCCATCAATAAAATGGTTTCTTTCTTTAAATTAAAAACAAGTCTAGACTTATTTTACAGAGTTGGTATTGGTTCTATTGACAATACCATGATCAAAGATTTTGCATCTTCCTACAATAATGCGTTTATAAGTTTCTTTAAGAACAGAATGCGCAAAACGCCAGTACCAGAAGACATCAACAAAGATGAAATTACATCTAAGTACGACATGTTGGTTTTTGGTAAGGAAGAAGAAAAGTTAGAATACAAACTTTCACAATGTTGTAATCCAATACCAGGTGACGAAGTGTTTGGTTTTGTAAGTGTTTCTGAAGGAATTAAGGTTCACAAAAAAAACTGCCCAAATGCGATTTCATTACAGTCTAACTATGCCTACCGTATTATCAGTGCAAAATGGATAGATTCATCGCAACAAGAATATCAAGCAGATATTGTATTGACCGGTATTGACAATTTAGGACTAGTTAGTGACATTACAGAAGTTATATCTGATATTATGCACGTAAATATGCGTAATTTGAACTTCAGCACCGATGGCGGTACATTTAAAGGTAAGATTACCGTGGTGGTCAAAAACAAGGCTGTATTGAAAAAGCTGACAGATAATCTTATGAACATCAACGGTATTGATAAAGTTACCCGTATTTAGAAAAAGGAAATTAAAATTTAACTGTACCTTTGTGTATTAATGTAGTAAATATGTCTTCTGATAAAAATCAAGAAATAGTAAAAAACGTCTTCACCGCCTTTTTAGAGGATAAAGGACATAGAAAAACCCCTGAACGCTACGCCATACTTCAAGAAATTTACGAAAGTGACGAGCATTTTGATATAGAATCCCTCTATATTAAAATGAAGAATAAAAACTATCGCGTAAGTAGGGCAACTCTTTATAACACCATAGAACTACTTTTAGATTGTAAATTGGTACGTAAGCACCAGTTCGGCAAAAATCAGGCACAATACGAAAAATCTTATTTTGACCGTCAGCATGACCATGTTATACTAACGGATACAGGTGAGGTAATGGAATTTTGCGACCCAAGAATACAGTCTATAAAGAAAACGATAGAAGAGGTTTTCGATATTACGATAAACACACACTCCCTTTATTTTTACGGGACTAAAAATACTCCTGCTAAAAATGCAGGCAAAAAAGAAATTAAATAAAACTAACCAAGTATATAATATTTAGATGGCAGTAGATTTATTGTTAGGCCTACAATGGGGTGACGAAGGAAAAGGAAAAATCGTTGATGTATTAACTAGAGATTACGACATTATTGCACGTTTTCAAGGCGGTCCAAATGCTGGTCACACCTTAGAATTTGACGGCATTAAACACGTTCTTAGAACTATTCCTTCAGGAATTTTTCATAAAAAAGCAATGAATGTAATTGGTAACGGTGTTGTTATCGATCCAGTTGTTTTTGTAAAAGAACTAGAAGGCTTAGACCAGTTCAACATAGACTACAAGGCTAAACTTATTATCTCTAGAAAAGCACATTTAATATTACCAACGCACCGTTTATTAGATGCCGCATCCGAAGCATCTAAAGGAAAAGCAAAAATTGGTTCTACACTAAAAGGTATTGGTCCAACGTATATGGACAAGACCGGTAGAAACGGTATGCGTATTGGAGATTTAGAATTAGATTCTTGGAAAGAAAAGTACCGTCATTTAGCAGACAAACATGAAGCAATGATCAGCTTCTATGATGTTGATGTACAGTATGACTTAGAAGAAATGGAAGTAGAGTTTTTTGATGCCGTAGAGCGTTTAAAAGAATTAACTTTCATTGATAGTGAAGAGTATTTGAACGAAGCTATTAAAGCAGGTAAAACTATACTAGCAGAAGGCGCTCAAGGATCTTTATTAGATATCGATTTTGGAACATACCCATTTGTTACTTCATCTAATACAACGGCAGCAGGTGCTTGTACAGGATTAGGTATTGCTCCAAATAAAGTAAAAGAAGTATTTGGTATTTTCAAAGCATATACAACACGTGTAGGTTCCGGTCCTTTCCCAACAGAATTATTTGATGAAGTTGGTGCAGAAATGGCTAAAGTAGGTCATGAGTTTGGTGCGGTAACCGGTAGACCACGTCGTTGTGGTTGGTTAGATCTTGTGGCATTAAAATATGCTTGTCAAGTTAACGGTGTTACACAATTAAACATGATGAAAGGTGATGTACTTTCTGGGTTTGATAGCCTGCAAGTATGTACTGCCTATAAGTATAAGGGTAAGACCATAACTCATTTCCCATATAACATAGAACCAGAAAATGTAACTCCTGTTTATACTGAGTTCCCATGTTGGAAAGAAGATTTAACCAAAATGACTTCAGCTAACCAATTGCCGAAAGAACTTAACGAGTATATCGATTTCCTTGAAAAAGAATTAGAAGTGCCGATCAAGATTGTTTCTGTAGGTCCAGATAGAACACAGACAATATTGAGATAGACATTAAGCGACCAGAATAGGTTATTCAACTTTCAAGAATGGCGATATAGGGAAATACCTTTATCGCCATTCTTTTTTTTTGTATTTTCAAGTTTGTGTAAAATGTACATTTTTATAATTCAGCAACAACTTAACTACAACTCAAAAAATGAAAATAACCACCTATGCTACCTTCCTTTTTTTTCTTGTTTTAGCGACAGCTTGTAAAACAGAAAAAAAAGATAAGGTAGAAAAACAAACCGTTACCGACCAAGAAAAAAATAACGAATGGATAACTCTTTTCGACGGCACTACCACCAAAGGTTGGCGCGCATATAACGGTAAAGAACTACCACCGGGTTGGATTGCCAAAGATGGAGAACTACAGTTTGATACCGATTTAGGTATGGAGCAAGATTACACCGGCGGCACAGATATTATTTATGGCGCGGAAGAATTTGACAATTTTGAGCTCTATGTAGAATGGAAATTGCCAAAAGGTGGAAACAGCGGTATTTTCTACCACTTGAAAGAAGGTTATGATAGTCCACCAGAAGTTTCACCTGAGTATCAATTGATCGATGATGAAAATTATGCAAGCATTCACGATATTACAGATTACAATATAAGTTTAGGCTACACCGAAAAGCCAGAGGAATTAAAGCCACTTCAGCAAACCGCCTCTGATTATGCCATGCATGCCGCTAATCCAGAAGGTAAAATACTGCATCCGGTGGGGCAATGGAATACCACTAGAATCATTTTCACGCCTGAACAAGTAGAACACTGGTTAAACGGTAAGAAGGTGGTTTCTTTTGTACCGTGGGATGAAGCTTGGTACGAGAAGAAGAAATCGGATAAATGGAAGAACAGTGAAGACTACGGCAAATTTAAAACTGGCTATATTGGTTTTCAAGATCATTCTAGCCCTATTTGGTTCAGAAATATAAAAATCAAAAAACTTTAACCACCACACCAATGAATAAAAGAGACTTTCTAAAAAACGCAGCTACATTATCAACATTTGTATTACTTCCATCTGGACTTTGGTCTTGTAAAAAAGAGGTCAAAAAATTGACAAGGTTAAAAACTGCACACATTGGTGTTGGCAATATGGGAGCCGAAGATTTAAAAGCCATTTCATCTCACAGCAAGGTTGATGTCACCGCATTATGCGATGTTGATGCAAACAATTTAGCAGCTGCAAAAGAACTTCATCCTAATGCAAAAACATATACCGACTATAGAGTGATGTTAAAAGAAATGGGCAATGAGATCGACGCCGTTGTTGTTTCCACACCAGATCACACCCATGCACCAGCTTCTATGATGGCTATGGAAATGGACAAACCTGTGTATTGCCAAAAACCATTGACCCATTATGTATCTGAAGCAAGGGCGATGAACAAGCTGGCCGAAGAAAAGGGGTTGGTCACTCAAATGGGAATTCAGGTACATTCGTTCTATGACTATAAATTGGCAACGTTATTAATACAATCCGGTATTATAGGAAAAGTACATACCGTTCGTGCATGGTCACCAAAAGATTGGGGTTATGACGGAGCTGAACCTACTGGATCTGACCCAATACCAGCATCATTAGATTGGAATCTTTGGCTAGGAACTTCCGCAGAAAGACCTTACAAAGAAGGCTTCTATCACCCAGGCAACTGGAGAAAGTTAGTTGATTATGGTTGTGGAACATTAGGTGACATGGGCGTACATATTTTTGATACTCCGTATAACGCATTGGCTCTTCAAGTTCCAAAGACGATTAAAAATGAATGCAGAGAACCAAACGGATTTGGTTTTCCACAGAACAACATCGTTACTTATGAATTTCCACAAACAGAATATACTACGGAAACTTTAAAATGGGTTTGGTATGATGGTCCGGGTGCACCAAAAGACCATGAAGATTTAATATTACCAGGGGCTGAAAATATGGCAACTACTGAAGGTGATACCGAGGAATCCATGGAAGACAAGATGTCCTTAGTAACAAAGACAGCAGATGAAGGTGCGTTACCAGATCAAGGTGCTATGTTCATTGGTGAAAAAGGAAGATTATTGCTACCTCATTTCATGCAACTACCAAAAAAGATTGTAGATGGCAAATATGTAGATATTTCTGCAGAAATAGAATCGGTAGAAAAAGCCAACAATATGGGCAAACCAATTAGAGATTATGATTTGGAAGGACCAAAACATTATCATCAGTTTGTAGATGCTTGCTTGGGAACAGATGAAACTACCGCTCCTTTCTCCTATGCATCTAGGCTAACGGAAACCATTTTATTAGGTGTAATCGCCGGTAGATTCCCTAACCAAACTTTACATTGGGACAGTGAAAATGCAAAATTTTCCGAAGATGAAGCCAATGCTTTTCTTGAAGGAAATTATAGAGATTTCTAAATCACATGAAAATAAAAAACCACTTTCGGGTGGTTTTTTACATCCATTCTTTTTTAACTTTACCGTACATGGGCGATCTTAGATACATTTGAAATAAGCCTAAAAAATTATATTTTTCATTTAGAAACACTCATCAACAAACCCCATAAAACAATTGTCCTTTTCGCATTAAAATCCCAAAAGTATCTTAACCATGACAAGGCTCTTTTAAAATGTCCTATTTTTGAAAAAATTTTTAGGTTGAAAAAGATTTATCCAGTAGTTCTTTTATGCTTAGCATGTTCTCTTTTTGGCTATTCCCAGCAGAATACTACCGAAGAAGAGCCCAAACAAATTAATATAGTCTACGGTGCCAATTTTACTAAAAACGAAGCAGAATATCCAGGTGCTTCTATTTTCAGTAAAGATACCCGTCAAGTACAATTTGAACACCAAGGCGCTGATCTATGGTGCGATGTTGCTATTTATTACCAATTAGAAAATAGACTGGAAGCTATTGGCAATGTCATTCTAAAGCAGGGAGATTCTGTTGAAATGACCAGTAAAAAAATCAACTACTTAGGTGATGTAAAGTTGGCTAAAGCATGGGGTAATGTTGTATTGACTAATTCTGATATGACCTTAAGAACGGATACCTTACGTTTAGATCGCGAAAAGCAAGAAGCTTTTTATCAAGATAACGGTACTGTAGTAGATTCAGCAAATACGTTGACCAGCAAAATTGGTAAGTATTTTATGGAACTTAAAAAATATCAGTTCTTAGACAGCGTACATGTTAAAAACCCTGAATATACTTTAGACTCAGAACAATTAGACTATTACACGAATTCTAAAAACGCTTATATGTACGGTCCGTCAACTATAAACGGAGAAACGTACAAAATATATTGTGAAAGAGGATTTTATGACACTAAAGTAGAAACCGGCTACGGAATTAAAAACACTCGTATAGATTATAACAACAGAATTATAGAAGGTGATAGTGTTTACTTCAATAAGGCTAAAGAATTTGCATCTGCCACTAACAACATTACCGTTACAGATACTATAAACAATGGTATTATCAGAGCGCACTATGCCGAAGTATTTAAAGCTAAAGATTCTGTATTTGCAACAAGAAGAGCAGTTTCTATTTCTGTTCAAGAAAGAGATTCTCTTTATGTTCATGGAGATACATTAATGGTTACCGGAAAACCAGAAGATAGAATTCTACGAGCTTTTAGAAATGCTAAATTCTACAAAACAGATTTAAGCGGTAAATGTGATAGCATCCATTCAGAACAAAAAACCGGTATTACCCAATTAATTAAGAATCCAGTTATTTGGAATGGTGCCAACCAAATGACAGGTGACAGCATTCATCTAAAATCGAATCTAGAAACTGAAAAACTAGACTCCTTAAAAGTATTGAACAATGCCTTTATAATTTCTTTGGACAGTGTTAGCATGACCGGATATAACCAAGCCAAGGGAATTAATTTATACGGAAAATTCATTGAAAACGAATTAAAACTCATAGACTTAATACAAAATACCGAGGTCGTTTATTATATGTACAATGATGATGACGAACTAATAGGTATTGATAAAACTGTGTGTAGCAAAATAAGAATTACTATGGCAGAAAATGACATAGAAAACTTGACTTTTTATACAGACCCAGATGGCGATATTTTCCCTGAGAAAGATCTACCCAAGAATAGCAGAATATTAAAAGGCTTTGTTTGGCGTGGAGATGAACGCATATTAACTAAGGATGATATTTTTGATGAAGATGATAATAATCTAAAACTTGTAGTTATCAATGGTATTGACAACCCAATAGATATTGACGCTGAGGAACAACAACGAAGTCAAAACGAATCTGACCCGGTAAATAACATTCCTACACAAGATAAAGCAACAGACCCTAAAAAGTCTGTAAAGCCTAAAAAGGTGAAATAGCTATTTCACATGAACAAAGACTTTCTAAAATATCAAGCACAGACTTCTCCCTACCCTTTAGGCATGGAAGTTTCCTATGCCAGCGGCAGTTATATTTATGACACCAATGGTAGTGCACATTTAGATTTTGTTGCTGGAGTATCGGCATGTACTCTTGGTCATTGCCACCCAGATGTGGTAGATGCAATAAAAAAGCAAGTAGATAAATACATGCACGTAATGGTGTATGGCGAATATGCACAATCACCAGCAACCATATACACTAAATTGCTTGCGGATAACTTACCTGAACCTCTAGAGGTAACCTACTTGGTTAATTCTGGAACAGAAGCTATTGAAGGTGCATTAAAATTGGCGCGCAGATATACTGGTCGTTCAGAAATTATTGCAGCTAAATCCGCCTATCATGGTAATACCATGGGTAGTTTAAGTCTTATGGATTTTGAAGAACGCAAAAGTGTTTTTAGACCTTTATTACCAGATATTTATCATATCAGTTTCAATAACGAAGAAGATTTAGAGAAGATAACCTCTAAAACTGCCTGTGTTATTTTAGAGACCATACAAGGTGGCGCTGGCTTTATACTTCCATCAAAAGACTATTTAAAAAAAGTAAAAGCGCGTTGCAAAGAAATGGGAGCGCTCTTAATACTTGATGAAATACAGCCCGGTTTTGGCAGAACAGGAAAGCTATTCGCATTTGAACATTTTAACTGCATCCCTGATATTTTAGTTATCGGCAAAGGGATGGCATCTGGCCTGCCCGTTGGTGCTTTTACAGCTAGTAAAGAAATTATGCATACGCTAAGTGAGAATCCTAAAATGGGTCACATAACTACTTTTGGCGGTAATCCAGTAATTGCGGCGTCTAGCTTGGCTACACTAAATGTACTGTTGAACTCGACTTTAATTGCTGACACCTTAATTAAAGAAAAGCTTTTTAAATCGTTATTAAAACATCCGAAGATAAAAGAAATTAGAGGTAAAGGATTGATGCTTGCCTTGATAATGGATTCTCCAGAAACAGCCAATGAATTGGTATTAAAAGCAAAAGAGAAAAATCTTATTCTTTTTTGGTTATTATTTGAAAATAGAGCGGTAAGAATTTCCCCGCCATTGACCATTTCAGAAAAAGAAATTAAAGATGGTTGTGCTATAATCTTAGAACTTCTTAACGCTATGTAAATCAGCGTTGTTAACTAATTTGTTAATAATATCGATTAACAAGATGGCTGAAACCCCATACAATCACTTACTTTTAAAATATCTTGTAAAACCAAATAGTGCCTATGGCGTTAGAATCTAACGAGAGACCGGACAAGCCAATAACAAAATTTGAATCAATGTTAAAGACAGATGATGTCTATTTCTTTGATGCAGAGGATTTTGAAGATATTGTGCACCATTACCTAAATCATGGGAAGATTTCTTTGGCTAAAAAAGGAATTAAAATTGGTTTACAGCAGCATCCAGCTTCTATAGAACTGAAATTGCTGCAGGTAGAAGTCATGGTTTTTGAAAACCAGATGGAAAAAGCCGAAGCCCTGCTAGATGAATTACAGCAGTTGGATAATAATAATGATGAAATTTACATTCAACGTGCCAACATTTTTTCTAAGAGAGATGACCATGCTGGCGCAATAGAATTACTACAAAAAGCATTAAGCTTCACTAATAATAGTTTTGATATCTACAGCCTACTGGGTATGGAGTATTTGTTCATGGACAACTTCAATAATGCCAAGGAGAGCTTTATGAAATGTGTGGAGTTTGACGAACAGGATTATTCATCGCTCTATAATGTGGTGTATTGCTTTGAGTTCCTTGAGGATTATGATGGTGCTATAGTTTACTTAAACAGCTATTTAGAAAAGAATCCGTATTGCGAAGTAGCTTGGCATCAGTTAGGTAAGCAATATTATTTTAAAGAAATGTATACGGAAGCATTAACTGCTTTTGATTTTGCAGTTATTTCAGATGATACTTTTATTGGCGCTTACTTTGAAAAAGGAAAAGTACTTGAAAAATTAGGTCGCCATAAAGAGGCTATTGAAAATTACGAAACCACCATTTCCATTGAAGACCCTACCTCTCATGCATTTTTGAGAATAGGTAAATGTTATGAAAAACTGAAGGATACTGAAATGGCCAAGTACTATTTCTACCAAACAGTACATGAAGATCCACTTTTAGACAAAGGCTGGTTGGCGATTACAAATCTATATTATAATAGTAGAGATTTTGAAAAGGCAGTTTTCTATATTAATAAAGCTTTGAATATTGATGGTGAGAATCCGCAATACTGGAAAAAGTGTGCGCAAATTCACATGGCTTTAAAGAATTATGACCAAGCAGATTTCGCTTTTAAACAAGCAGTGGACCTTGGCAATTTTGAAATAGATACATGGTTAAGCTGGGCAGAGGTTGTTCACATTAACGGAGAGGAATCTGCTGCAGTAGAAATCTTAGCCCAAGGTAGAGAGTTTTATCCTGAAAATTTAAAACTTTTATATAGATCTGTAGGCTACCTACTACTTGCCAAAGATCCTATCAATGCACGTATTATGTTAATGGATGCATTGAAGATTGACAAAAAGCAGAAAAAACTACATTTGTTCACTGAAAATTTTCCAGAATACGGCAAGTCTGAATGGACACAAGAAATTGTAAGAAAATACAATAAAACCTCTTAGAATAGGTTCTACATTTCATGGACAATAGAAAACTAAAAGATTACACCTTCATATCTCTAAAAGGTATGGCAATGGGTATTGCCGAATTGGTTCCGGGAGTATCTGGTGGCACAATAGCCTTTGTAACAGGCATCTACGAAGAATTTATTACCTCTATCAATAACGTTAATCTAAAAACTTTAAAAGTTTTAAAGGAAGAAGGTTTTAAAATGTTTTGGGAGAAATTGAACGGTAACTTTCTTTTAGCCCTGCTAATTGGTATGATGATCAGTATTTTCTCATTATCAAAAGTTATTGCTTGGTTATTAGAAGAACACCCAATTGTAACGTGGTCCTTCTTTTTTGGTTTGGTATTGGCCAGTGTCATTTTCGTCGCTAAATCCATAAAAAAATGGAATATTTTAGGTTTTATATTATTTCTAATTGCAACAGTCACCGCTTTCTATATAACCACCCTTCCTCCTTCTACTAGTTCTGGCAGCCTGCCATTTATCTTTTTATCGGGTGCTATTGCAATTTGCGCCATGGTTTTACCAGGTATTTCCGGTTCTTTTATATTGGTGTTACTGGGTTCTTACAAAACCGTTTTAGAAGCCGTTAATGAAAAAGATTTTGGTATTGTAATTACTTTTGCTTTTGGCGCTGCCTTTGGTATTTTAAGTTTTGCCAGAATTTTAAAATGGATGTTTACCAATTACAAAAATAGCACCTTAGCTTTTTTAACAGGTTTCATCTTAGGCTCGTTGAACGAAATATGGCCTTGGAAGAATATCATAGAAGTTATTCAGATAGGTAAAAAAGAAATAATCATTGACGAAAATATTTCTCCATTCGCTTTTCAAGGTGATAATCAATTAACCTTTGCTATTGTAGCTGCTGTAATAGGTTTTTCTCTTATTTTTATATTAGAAAAATCAGCTTCTAAGAAGTAACGCTAAAACCTACATGAACGAAACCCGATCCTTTACTGATAAATTTTTCTTGGTCGTAAAGGGACTTTGCATGGGCGCCGCCAATAAGGTACCTGGTGTTTCTGGTGGTATAGTTGCATTTGTTGGTGGTTTCTACGAAGAATTTATTTATTCGCTACAAAAGGTAAATGGCAAAGCCTTCAAACTTCTTGTTAACGGAAGACTCAAAAGTTTCTACAGGTATATTAACGGTTCTTTTTTAACCCTGCTCATTTTTGGCATGCTGGTCAGTTACTTCAGTATATCCAAAGTATTAGATTACTTTTTGGTTAAACGAGAACTCTATGTTTGGGCTGCTTTTTTTGGTATGATCTTAGGATCTATATATTACATAGGTAAAGATTTCGATTATTGGAAAAAGAAAACATTTACCGCTGCCATTATAGGCTTAAGTGTTGGTGTAGCAATTAGTTTTCTTAGTCCCGCAAAGGAAAACGACAACTTACTTTTTATTTTTTTATGTGGAATAATCAGTGTATCTGGTATGACTTTACCTGGGCTATCGGGTTCCTTTATATTAATATTACTAGGTAATTACGTACTCCTTTTAGTAGATTCCGTTAATGCCTTATACGATACATTCTCAGAATTATTAGTAGGTGATTTTAGCTTTACTTCCAATACGGAAAGGTTACATACGCTCAAGATTTTAGCGGTATTCACCTTAGGTTCCGCTACAGGCTTAGTAACCCTATCCCATTTATTAACTTATGTTTTAAAACACTATAAGCACATTACTACTGCTACTATTTTAGGTTTCATTACAGGATCTTTAGGAGTAGTATGGCCGTGGAAAAGAACCATTTTTAAAACGGGAATTAATGGAGAAAATATTTTAGATACGAACGGAAAACCGATAATAATGAACTATGAAAGGTTTCTACCAGATTTGACCAACGTAGAAAACTGGACGGCTATTTTCTTTATTATCATAGGTATTAGTATTTTGCTACTTTTAGATTGGTATGGAAAAAACAGAAGAACAGAAAGCTAATTACGGCTTAATAGGAAAAGATATTTCTTATTCATTTTCAAGAGGATATTTTAAAAAGAAATTCGAAGATATGGGATTGAATCAATGCCTATATCAAAATTTCGATTTGCAATCCATATCAGAATTCCCCACTATATTTGAAACTACAGAAAACGTAAAGGGTCTAAACATTACTATACCTTATAAAGAAGAGGTCATGGCTTTTTTAGATGATATGGATATGGCTGCAAAAAAAATTGGAGCCGTGAATACCATAAAATTTACAGAAAATGGTTTAGTGGGTTTCAATACCGATGCCTATGGATTTGAGAAATCTATAGAACCATACTTAAAAGAACACCATAAAAAGGCATTGATCTTAGGCACCGGAGGAGCATCAAAAGCAATCGCATTTGTATTGGATGAATTAGGAATTAATTTTTCTTTTGTGTCCAGAAGTGGTAAAAATAATGGATATACCTATGGTGAGTTAAATGATGATATTATTGCTGACCATACCTTGATCATAAACTGCTCTCCAGTAGGTACCTTCCCCAATATTGAAGAAAAACCTGCAATTCCGTATTCCCAAATCAACAAACAACATCTTCTATTTGATCTCATATATAACCCTGAAGAAACTTCTTTTCTTGCTGCCGGTAAAGCTAATGGCGCGTCCATATGTAACGGACATAAGATGTTAGAGTTTCAGGCCGAAAAATCATGGGAAATTTGGAATCGATAACTATCCTAATTCACACATATCAATTAGAAAGACAATGTAAAATATAGGTTTACCCTAGATTACTCTTTGGTGATTTAACTAAAAAGAACAATCAATTCTTTGCCAGTCGTAGGGTTGTTACTATCTTGTAAGCATATAATTTAGGATTATGTCTGAGGATAAAGAACAACAATTACCAGAGAATTCAATTGAGGAAAAAACTACGACCGAAACTACTGAAAACGTAGTGGAGGAAACAGTTAATCCTTCAGACGAATCAACACCATTACAAACAGAAACTACAACTGCACCAAATGAAGATGCAGAAGAAACTGATGTAATGAATGAAATTGACGATTCTAATGCAGAAGATGCAGAAGATACCGACAATGAAAAAAGACATGAGATCCCAATGCCAGATTACCATGACATGAGCATGGAAAATTTAGTAGGTGAATTACAACGATTGGTAAAGAATGAGAAGGTACAAGCCATAAGAAAACATGTTGATTCTATTAAAGACGAATTCAATCAAAAATTTGATCAATTTTTAGAGGAAAAGAAAGAAGAATTCATCTCAAACGGAGGTAATGAAATTGACTTCAGATACAATTCTGTTGACAAACAACAATTTAACGAAGTATACTCAGAATACAGAGACAAGCGCAACCAATATTACAAGAGTTTAGAAAAGAGTCACAAAGAAAATCTTGCCTATAGATTAGACCTTATTGAACAATTAAAAGCCTTGGTGAATGTAGAAGAGGATATTAATACAACGTATAACAATTTTAAGGATATACAAGCTAAATGGCGCCATGCCGGACCAATACCTCGTGCAGATTATAACAATGTCTGGAAAACATACCACCACCACATTGAAATATTCTACGACTTTTTAAATATCAATAGAGACTTAAGAGATTTAGATTTTAAGCATAATCTAGAAGAAAAAGGTAAAATAGTTGCTAGAGCAGAGGAACTTTCTAAGGAACCAGATTTAAATAGAGCATTTAGAGAACTACAGGTATTGCACAAAATCTGGAAAGAAGATTTAGGTCCTGTAGGTAAAGACCATAGAGAAGAAATCTGGGATCGTTTTAGTGCAGCTACAAAAATTATTCATGAAAGAAGACAAGATTACTTTAAGAATCTTGATAAGATAAAAGAAGAAAATTTAGAGCGAAAGCACGCAATTATTGCGGAGATAAATACACTTAGTGAAAATGTATCCAGCAATCATGGTGCACTTCAACAACAGATTAAAAAATTAGAGGAACTTAGAGAGTCTTTCTTCAAAGCCGGTCAAGTACCGCAAAAAGTGAATTCTAAAACTTGGAATAGCTTTAAGGCAGCGGTCCGTGCATTCAATCAGAATAAAAATGCTTTTTACAAGAATCTTAAAAAAGAGCAACAAGAGAATTTAGAGAAGAAAAGAGCTTTATTGGAAATTGCGGTTTCTTTAAAAGATAGCGATGATTTTGATGCTACAACTTCAGAAATGAAGCGCATACAAGGCCAATGGAAAAAAATTGGACATGTCCCAAGAAAATATTCAGATAAGCTTTGGAAAGAATTTAAAACAGCCTGTAACCATTATTTTGATAGATTAAATGCACTTAAAAGTGATGCATTTAAAGAAGAAGAAGCAAATTTTAAACTTAAAGATGAATTCATTAATCGTCTTAAAGCTTTTGAATTAAGTGGTGACAAAGCAAAAGATTTAGAAGCTATAACAAAGTTTTCCGAAGAATGGAAAACCTACGGCAGAGTTCCTTTTAAAAAGAAAAACATCAATCAAAAGTTCGATAAAATTATAGATGCACTATATCAAAAATGTGGTGTTAGTAAACAAGAATCTGAACTGTTGAAATATGGTAACAAAATTCAGCAATTAAGTAACAATGATAATCAAGAGCGTGCAATACAAAATGAACGTGCCTTTATTAGAAAAAAGATTGATGAGAGTAAAGATGAGATTAGACAACTAGAGAATAATCTACAGTTTTTCTCTAATGCTTCTGAAAGCAACCCATTGGTACAAGACGTTATAAAAAGAGTCAACCAACACAAAGAATCTTTATCCGCTTGGAAAGCAAAATTAAAGAAGTTGAATATCTTAAAAAACAATCTACTTAAAGAAGAGGAAGAAGCTGAGGATACTGAAGAAACCAAAAGCGAGGAGTAGCTTTACTTCTAAATTGAAAAATATATAACATTTATACATTTTATACGTTATTTATGTAAGAAAAAACTTACTTTAATTATTATAAGTAGTTAGTTACACCTAAAATGGTCAAACCAGAAATACCGAATAACGAGAAACAAAGGTTAGAAGCCTTAAAAAGTTTTAATGTACTTGATACATTAGAAGAAAAGGAATATGACGCTATTACGCGTATAGCCGCAGATATTTGTAATACTCCAATGGCATTAGTTTCCCTTGTTGATGAAGACCGACAGTGGTTTAAATCTCACCACGGTATAGATGCCACAGAAACTCCTAGAGATTTAGCTTTTTGCGCACACGCCATTAATTCTCCAGATTCTTTATTATTGGTTAATGATGCCAATAAAGATGAACGATTTTTTGACAATCCTTTGGTTACAGGCGGTCCGTCAGTGCAATTTTATGCTGGCGCACCATTAAATACAAAAGAAGGTCAATCCATTGGCACCCTGTGTGTTATAGACATTAAACCAAGGCAGGAGTTTACAGAAAAACAACAAGCATCTTTAAAAGATCTAGCTGATCAAGTAATGGCTCAGTTAGAATTGAGAAGGCAAAATATACGGCAGAAGATTGTTAATGAAGAATTACGAATAAAGAACAATCAACTAAAACAATTATCATATCGAATGGCGCATGATATGAAAACACCATTATTGGGCATTAGCTCTATGGTTGGTTTTATTAAAGAAGATTATTCCGATTTTTTTAAAGATACCGAAATACCAAAATATCTAGGCATTATAGACACTAGAGTTGATTACATGGAATCTTTAATCACTGGTATTATCAATTACAACTCAATAACCAATGCCGAGATAAATCTTGAAAAATTTAATGTATCAAAAGAAATAGAAAATGTACTTAGCAAACAATATGATAATGAATCTGTTTCTTTACAATTAGAAAATTGCGATCACGACATTAATCATTCTTTAAATAGCTTTGACCAAATTTTTAGAGATTTAATATCTAACAGTATTAAATTTACCGATAAGTCTGATATTGAAATTACGGTTTCTTTTAACGAAGATGAAAAATCATATTCTTTCACTTATGAGGATAATGGTCCTGGCATACCAGAGAAATACTGGAAAAAGGTTTTCTTATTATTCGAAAAACTTAGTACGGAAGGTGCTACCGATACCGGTATTGGACTAACCACCATTAAAGAACTTATAGAAAAACTAGGCGGAGATATCACTATAGGCAAACGTAATGACAATAAAGAGGGAGTGCATTTCAATTTTACACTTTCCAAGAACCTTAATTAAAAGTATTAAGGAATATGAAATCAGTAATCTGGATTGTAATAGTTATTTCAAATTTCATTTCTAGACCATCAAGTAAGGAACTACAAGTAATAGGGAATCAAACTAAGACAGCCAAGAAAGAAGCTTACTTAGTATTGAATACAAAATGTAACTTTTGCCATTCCGTAAAGAAAAATAGAACTATTTTTTCCCTAGAAAATATGGACGGACTAGCAAAAGTGATAGAATTTCAAGTGTTTAAAAAGAAAAAAATGCCGAAAGGCAGAAAAAATAAATTATCATCCTTAGAAGAAACCCAATTATTAAATTGGATTAAAACTTTAGATTAGAAACAAAAAAAGCCTCTATAAATAGGGGCTTTTTTTTATTATTAATTGTGTTTATTACTTAGCAACGTTAACCGCTCTTGTCTCACGTATTACAGTAACTTTCACTTGACCAGGATAAGTCATATCGGTTTGTATTTTTTGAGAAATCTCGAAAGACAATTGTGCAGCTCTGTCATCATTGACTTTTTCGCTCTCAACGATTACACGAAGCTCTCTACCTGCTTGAATAGCATAAGCCTTCTGTACCCCACTAAATCCAAATGCAATCTCTTCTAGATCCTTTAAACGTTGAATATAAGAATCTAAAACCTGTCTTCTTGCACCTGGTCTAGCACCACTAATGGCATCACAAACCTGAACTATTGGGGCAATAAGCGTTTTCATTTCAATTTCATCGTGGTGAGCTCCAATAGCATTACATACTTCTGGTTTCTCTCCAAATTTCTCTGCCCACTGCATACCTAAGATAGCGTGTGGAGTTTCTATTTCATTTTCGGTATTAGGTACTTTACCTATATCATGTAAAAGTCCGGCACGTTTAGCAATTTTAGGATTCAATCCTAATTCAGATGCCATAACACCACAAAGTTTAGCAACCTCTCTAGAGTGTTGTAACAAGTTCTGACCGTAAGAAGATCTATACTTCATTCTACCAACAGCACGTATTAATTCTGGGTGTAAACCGTGAATACCCAAATCTATAACCGTACGCTTACCTATTTCAACAATTTCGGCCTCTATTTGCTTCTCTGTTTTCTTTACAATTTCCTCTATTCTTGCCGGGTGAATTCTACCGTCTGTAACTAATTTATGAAGCGATAGTCTTGCAACTTCTCTCCTAACAGAATCAAAACAAGAAAGAATAATAGCTTCTGGCGTATCATCAACAATAATTTCTACACCGGTAGCCGCTTCTAAAGCTCTAATATTTCTACCTTCCCTACCAATAATTCTACCTTTAACATCATCAGATTCTATATTGAATACGGACACACAGTTTTCAACCGCTTCTTCTGTACCAATTCTTTGAATGGTATTAATAATGATTTTACGTGCTTCTTGCTGTGCGGTAAGTTTAGATTCTTCAACAGTAGACTGTATAAAAGCCATTGCATCTGTCTTTGCAGTCTCTTTTAAACTCTCTACCAATTGATTTTTAGCCTCATCCGCAGACAGTCCAGAAATAACTTCTAGCTGTTGAATTTGACTTTTGTGCATTTTATCCAACTCCTCATGACGCTTATCAAAAAGTTGTCTTTTCTGCTCTACATCTTTTAATTTACTATCTAACTGAGAGTTCATGTTCTTGTTTTTGGCAAGTTCACTACTCACTTGAGATTCTTTATCTCTAGTACGCTTCTCTGCGTCGCTTATCTTCTTATCCTTATTATTAATAACCTTTTCATGTTCGGCTTTTAATTCTAAGAATTTCTCTTTCGCCTGTAAGATTTTTTCTTTCTTAACACTTTCTCCTTCAGCATTTGCATCTTTTAAAATACGTTCAGCATCTTTCTTTGCATTTATAATGGTTTTAGAGGCTTTCCCTTTTTCCAAAAATTTTGCTATTGCAAAACCGATTGCCAGCCCAACTATTGCGGCAATAATTATCATTGTACTATCCATAGTGTAATTTATTAATAAAAAAAAAGCCCACATTGGAGAAGTTTTGATCAAACTCCGGTAAACAGGTTTAGGGCTAACAGACTGATCAAGGATCCCTATACAAGTAGGGCTTGCTTTTACAATCTAAACTCACCCTTTTTAAAAAAAATAAATGTTGAGTTTGTCAAAAGGTATTACCAATGTGGGCAGTAACTTAATGTATTTAAAAGAACGTTTTTATTTCAAAGCCAATTTAGATGTTACCAAATGCTCAAGTGCTTGTAAGCGCTCTTCAGCTTCTTTGGTTCCTTCTGTTTGCTCTATGCCATTCTGTTCAATCTTAGACGCAAATTGCAAGGCGCACATGGCCAAAACATCTTGTTTGTCTCTAACTGCATAGTTCTGCTCAAATTTTTTAGCCAACTGTTCTATATTCTTAGCTGCTTTACGCAAGCCTTCTTCCTGAGCGGGGTCAATAGTCAATGGATAGACCCTATCAGCAATAGAAAGTTTTATTTTGAGCTTTTCTGACATATTATTATAAACATTACTCCGACAATTGAGCTATACAATGGTCCAACTCTCGTATTAATGTATTTATTTTAAGCTTAGCTTCTGTTTTATTGGTATTACTGCCAAGCATTGAATTAGCTAGTTTAAGCGAATTATATTTTTCTTCCCATTCAGACACCGTTTTACTGGCGCTTTCTTGTGAAGATTTTATATTCCTTAATTCTTTTTCCAATTCTAGATTAGCATTGTTCAAAACCTCAAGTTTATGCAACAATTTGCTAATTTTATTTTCTAAAGAATCAACGATTTTAATTAACTCGCTCATACATTACCATCAATGCGATTTACACAAAGTTAACATAGATTATATGACTTAGCAATAGTTTTTTCAAATATTCGTAAATCAGCGGTACATAAATTCAGAATACACAACCATATACTCTTTGTAATAATTTTTGCACCCTCAACTTCATTGAATTGTATTTGATTAATTATTTTCGCAGTATTCCTATCTACCTATGAAAAAAATATCCCTTGGTCTGTTATTATTATTTTGTTTTAGTCTTTTCTCACAAGAAAAATATCCGAAAGATGTTTTTGGTCCACCAATGGATATCCCCATTATTTTAGCGGGTACTTTTGGCGAGTTACGTTCCAATCATTTTCATTCTGGTGTTGATATAAAAACACAGCAGCGAGAGGGAATCCCGATCAACGCAATAGGTGATGGTACTATAACCCGAATAAAAGTTTCTCTTTGGGGTTACGGTAAAGTGCTCTATATAGCCCACCCAAACGGGTATACATCAGTTTATGGTCACCTTCAAAAATTTTCACCTAGAATTGAAGCCTACATCAAGAAATTACAATACAATAAAAAATCTTTCGAAGTAGAAGTATTTCCTGATTACGGGGAGTTAAAAGTTTCTAAAGGAGAACTTATTGCCTATAGCGGTAATACAGGTGGTTCTGCAGGTCCGCATTTACATTTTGAAATACGAAGTAGTATTTCTGAAAAACCCACCAATCCGTTAATGTACGGTTTAGAGGTTGCCGATGCTACTAATCCTATTTTAGAAAAATTATTTATTTATCCGTTAACAGATAACTCTCATGTTAATAATAATTACGCAAGAACACAGATAAACGTTAGTAAACAGAAAGATGGTACATTTTTAGCGGATAAAGTAACTGCTTTAGGTGAAATTGGAGTTGGCTTTATTGGATTTGATAGGTTAGATATGGCCGCCAATAAAAATGGTGTTTATAGTGTAGAACTTAGTGTAAACGGCAAAGTGTATTCTTTATATGATTTTGAGAAATTTTCATTTGGAGAAACCAGATATATAAACACACTTGTAGATTATGATTATTACGGTAGAAATAGGCAAAAAATTCAAAAAAGTTTTAAATCGCCAGGTAACAAGCTTAGTATTTACAAAGACATATATAATGATGGCAAAGTTAAAATAAACGAAGGCTTAAGTTATAACGCCAAATTATTGATTAAAGATTATGCTGGTAATAAAATTGAGGTCAACATACCTATTGAAGGAGTAAAGAATCTATTGGGCAATAAAAAGGTTATAGAAAAAACGGAGAACTATGTAATTGCAAAAAAACCGAATAATTTTGATTTAGACGGTGCTAAAGTATATTTCCCAACAAACACTTTTTATGAAGATTTTTATATTGACTTAAAGAAAGGAAAAGATACGGTTACCATACACACCAACACTGTGCCTGCACATAGAAACTTTACAATCACTTTTGACGTTTCTAAATATTCACAAGAAGAACGAAAGCAATTGTTTATCGCCAGATTAGATTCTAAACTTAGACCAAACCATGCAAATACGTATAAACGTGGTAATGAATTTACAACAAGAACACGTAATTTAGGAACATATACTTTAGCTAAGGATACTGTAGCGCCAACCATAAGAACCAAAAACTTTAAAGAAAAGCAATGGTTAAATAATTACAAGTACCTAAGTGTACAGATTGCAGATGACTTAAGTGGTGTAGCCAAATATTCCGCTACCTTAAACGGAGAATGGATATTAATGGAGTATGAGCCTAAGCGCAATACCCTTACTTATAATTTTGACGATAAGATTGCTGATCAAACGCAATGTGTACTTGAAGTTACCGTTACAGATAATGTAGGTAATACAAACACCTTAAGCACCTCCTTTTACAGAAAATAATATAGTTGAAACTTTATAATGTTCTAAGCCTGATATTACTGCTGTGCAGCTCCATTGGTTTTGCTCAGAACGCTACTATTTCTGGTATAGTACTAGGTGCAAATAATGAACCGTTACCAAATGTCAATATATCCTGTAAGGGTTTGGGAACCACTACAAATTCTGACGGATTCTATATTCTAGAGATTACCTCAGATATAGAGAACACCATAGTTTTTTCTCATATTGCATACCTAGACGTCGTATTGGAAAAATTACTATTGAATACGAACGAGACCTTTGAATTCAATCCTGTTTTAAAAAATGATGTTACCCAAATAGACGGCGTAACCGTTTCTGCCACTGGGACCAAAGAAGCTAATAACATTCTGAATATTTCTCCAGAGAAAATTAGAAAAATACCAGGTGCAAATTCCGGGGTAGAGACCATATTAAAACTCTTACCAGGCGTATCTTCCAATAACGAATTAAGTACGCAATATGCGGTAAGAGGCGGTAATTACGATGAAAATTTAGTTTACGTTAACGAGATAGAAGTGTACAGACCCTTTTTAATTCGTTCTGCACAACAAGAAGGATTAAGCTTTGTAAACAGCGACCTAGTACAGAATGTGAAATTTTCAGCTGGTGGTTTTCAAGCAAAGTATGGTGATAAGCTAGCTTCCGTATTAGATATTAAATACAAGACCCCTACTCTATTTTCCCTTAGGGCAGATGTAAGTTTTCTTGGTGCAAGTGCAAGTTTAGAAACTGTTTCTAAAAATCAAAAATTGAGCTCAGTATCAGGTATAAGATATAGAAACAACTCTTTACTGGTTAATACCCAGCAGACACAAAGCAATTTCAATCCGGCATTTACAGATATTCAAAGTTATTTGACCTACCGTTTTTCACCTAAATTTCAGTTAAATTTTCTAGGTAACCTAACTGTCAACGATTACAAGAACGAACCTTTAAACAGACAAACTAATTTTGGAACCATAGATAATCCTCAGGCATTAGTGGTTTATTATCAAGGACAAGAGACAAATAAATATACCACCGCATTAGGAGCTTTAAAAGGCAGTTATTTTTTAAACGAGAATACTACATTAAAATTGATATCCTCCATTTATCATACTACAGAAGAAGAATATTCAGATGTTGTTGCAGCCTATGAGCTTGGTGATGTTGATAGTAATTTAGGTAGCGATACGGCTGGTGAGGTATTAACTTCTCGCGGTATAGGTTCTCAGTTCAACAGAACGAGAAACGATCTAGATGCCTTAATATTTAATCTAGAGCACAAAGGCTTACATACTATGGGTAATTCTATTTTGGAATGGGGAGCAAAATATACTCATGAAGATATACGCGATCAATTACGTGAATCTGAATTTATTGATTCTGCAGGATTTTCCATTAGACCACCTAGAAGTGAATTCATAAATAATCAACCTTCTGAAC
Source organism: Maribacter forsetii DSM 18668 (assembly GCF_000744105.1). Lineage (NCBI taxonomy): Bacteria > Pseudomonadati > Bacteroidota > Flavobacteriia > Flavobacteriales > Flavobacteriaceae > Maribacter > Maribacter forsetii. The sequence goes on along the minus strand of NZ_JQLH01000001.1, from coordinate 1,654,654 downwards.
CATTTGATGCACCATTAGAAGCATATAGCGGATTAAGCGCTTTGAACTTTGTGAAGACAAATAGGTTTTCTGGCTACGTTCAATTGGGAACACATAAAACATGGAGCAATGCAGATGTGTATTACAATGTTGGTGTACGCTCTCATCATTGGACAGTTAGTGGAACCGGGGTTGAAAAAGTATCACAAACCGTTTTTAGTCCGCGTGCGCAATTTGCTATAAAACCCAACTGGGATAAAGATATGCTCTTTAGGTTATCTACAGGAATATATCACCAACCACCTTTCTACAGAGAATTACGAGACAACACTGGCACAATACAGCCAAATGTAAAAGCACAAAAAGCATTTCATTTCGTAGCAGGTAATGAGTACAGTTTTCTTCTTTGGGATAGACCTTTTACATTGATAAGCGAGGCATATTACAAAAAATTGGAAAATGTGAATTCGTATACTTTAGAAGATGTACGTATCAGATACGCAGCCAATAATGACACTGAAGCTTATGTTTATGGAGCTGAAATTAGATTAAACGGTGCCTTTGTACCAGGAACGGAGTCTTGGGTAAGTCTAGGTTATTTAAAAACCGAAGAGAATAGAAACAATAGAGGCTATATACCCAGACCTACAGATCAACGCGTAAAATTTGGCATTCTCTTTCAAGATTACATACCTACGATTCCAGATTTAAAAATGTATTTAAATTTGGTTTATCAAACAGGTGTTCCCGGTGGATCCCCTAGTTACGCCGACCCATATATTTTTCAGAATAGATTAAGAGATTATAAACGTGCAGATTTAGGAATTTCATATATTTTTGCAAATAAGAACAAACAATTTCCAAAAACACATTGGCTACGCAATTTTAAAGAATTGAGTTTAGGTTTTGAAATTTTCAATTTATTCAACAATCAAAATTCAATTACCAACACTTGGGTAAGAGATGCCGACAGTAAAAATGAATATGCTGTACCAAATTATCTTACTTCCAGGGTTTTAAACCTAAAATTGGGTATACGCCTTTAAACAATACAAATGAAAAGAATACTTTTCTTACTAGCACTTATTTCCTCATTTGCTGTAATGGCTCAGAAAAACATTTATGAAAGTCCAAGTTTTGATAACTTGAGTGCTGACCATAATGTTTTAGCTATCATTCCTTTTTTAACCAATTTAGATTTAAATGAAAAAGTGTCTAAAACGGAACAAAAAAGATTAGAAGAAAACGAAGGTTACGCTGTTCAAAATGCTTTAGAGACCTATTTCTCTAAGCGTAGTAAAAAGAAAAAGCTGCCGGTAACATTCCAAAACATTGAAAATACAGCAGCTATTTTAGCTAAGAAGAACATCAGTTATGATAATATAGATGTATATACTACAAAGGAGCTAAGCGAAATCTTAGGTGTTGATGGTATTATTAGTGGCACCTTAGATTTAAACATACTACTATCTAACGGTATACCAACAGAGTTCAGCTTTACAGACTATTTCTCTGGAGGGGCAAATTACGGTAGAATTGGCATTAAAATAAGCGATGGCGATTCTGGTAAACTTCTTTGGAAGTACGAAAAGGAAATCAATAAGAAAACCGGTAAGAACACCACTGACCTTATTGACCGCATGATGAAATTAGCCATTAGAAAATTCCCTTACGAGAGAGAACGCAAAAGGGATCGTAAAAATTAATTACGCTTCCACAATATCCTTTAAGGCTGCAATAGTATAATCTATATCCTCTTTGGTATTATACGTTGAGAATGAAAAACGAACAGATGGCTTTTTCATGTCCTCATCAGATAATATCTGGGTAAGTACATGAGAACCAGCATCGCTACCAGACTGGCAAGCACTACCTTTAGAACAAGCAATACCTTTCATATCCAAATTAAATAAAAGCAACATCGCTTTTTCTTCTGTAATAGGTAAGCATACATTTACCAAAGTATAGGTACTCTTCTCCAAATCGCCAGAATGCCCATTAAATTTGACACCAGGTATTTCTTTAGTTATCTGATCAATAAAGTAAGATTTTATGCCTTCAACATATTTCTTTTCTTCTTCTAAGTTCTCGTATGCATGAATAAAAGCTTCTTCTAAACCTACTATATTATGAAAAGACTCGGTACCGGCCCTAAGACCACGTTCTTGAGAACCACCTGAAATCATACAGCTTAAACCTGAATTCTTACGAATAAAGGCAAAACCAATACCTTTTGGTCCATGAAACTTATGAGCGGCAGCAGCTAAAAAATCTATCGGAAATGCTTTAACATCCCAATTATAATGTCCTAAAGACTGTACGGTATCTGAATGTACGAGTGCATCATACTTTTTAGATAAAAGGGTAATTTCCTCTAAATTGATTTTATTTCCTATTTCATTATTTACATGCATTAGGCTAACCAATTTTTTGGAGTCATCTTTTTGTAAAAGTGTTTCTAAATGAGCTACATCAGGATTACCAAATGCATCTAAATCTACATATAACAATTGAATCAATCCTTTCTGTTCCAATTCTTCAACAGTATGTAAAACTGCATGGTGCTCAATTCTCGTAGTAATAATAGTTTTTACACCAAGATCACGTACTGCACATCTAATGATCATATTATCCGCTTCTGTACCACCAGATGTAAATATAATTTCTGACGGCTGTGCGTTCATATACTTAGCAATTATTTTGCGTGCACTTTCAATAGCAGTTTTTGCCGTTCTTCCAAAACTATGAGTAGAAGAAGGGTTTCCGTAAACAGCTAAAGCTTCTTGCATTTTTGCAATTACATTAGGGTGAACTTGTGTAGTGGCTGCGTTATCTAAATATACTTGTTTCATATAGGCGTACTCTAAAATAAATAATGAACAAAAATAGTTAATTAACCTATAATTGACAGTGATGCGACAGACAGATTTATAAATTTTAAACTAAATTTGAAATATGAAAAAATACCTTTTAATTGGCTGTTCCATATTATTCTTTAACTGTAATGATGGTGACCTACAGATAGAAACTGTTGATTTTGAAAGTATTGAAACAATTGAAAGTTGTAATGACATTTCTCCAACAACAGAAAATGTATTGTTTAAAATAAACGATGACGAAGCATTAATATTAAATCTTCCTAGTGAACTATTAAAAAATGAAGTTTCAACTACTGAAATTGAAAGTGCTGTACCAGGTAGTTCTCAAATTACCTATCGTATTTTCTCTGAGACCGTTAGTAGTAGTTATTTTTGTGACTCACCACCACCACTTACGCCAACTGTTCTAGAGGAAATTGAAGCTGAAGGTGGTAGTATTATAGTTACAACCGTTGAAGTAGACAGTGTAACTTTTTCGCATACAATTCAATTAAGTGGCGTTACTTTTTTAAATGAAAATGGCAGTAGAATTACAGATTTACAAGTAAATGAATTTGGCACTGTAACCACTACAGTAGAATAATTAGAAGTTTTGAAAAATATAAACTTCCGTTGCACCTAACCCATACTTTTGGTAATCGGCATCGTAATACTTTACATTGTCATACTTTCTGAATAAATAACCCAATTCTTCTTTTAAAACACCCTCGCCTACTCCATGTATAAATACAATTTTCTGTATTCTTTTACTGATAGCAAAATCTAGTTGACGTTTGGCCGTATCTAACTGTAGGGTAAGCATATCAAACTTACTTATAGATTTAGGGTTCTTGATAAGTTGATTTATATGCAGGTCAACTTCCATTTTTGGAGCTGTACGTTCCTTTGACTTTAGAACTCTCGTCCTTTTACGCTTAGGAATTTCCTTTTCCTTTTTAATTTTAGCGACTTCATAATTAGAAACGCGAATATCATCGGCTATCAAAACCAATTCATGAGCGCTAAATGTTAACGGAAACCCATCATCGCTTAGCATTGTAATATTGTTGCCATTAATAGACTCCACAACGCCTTTTATGACATCGTCAATAGTTTCTACCGTATCACCAATATTAAAATGAGGCATGTTTTTATTTTGAATACACAAAAATAATGGTAATTTTCGGACTACTAATTTATTTATAGATGCGTATTAAAGCATTAGTTATTTTTCTAGGACTTGAAAGTTTCATGCTACCCTGTTTCACAAAGCAAATATTAGGGGTTGATTGTCCTGGTTGTGGTTTACAACGATCGCTATTATTTTTACTTAAAGGGGAGTTTACATCTGCCTTTTTAATGTACCCAGCTATTTACCCTATGCTTTTACTTTTTGGCTTTTTAGGATTAAATAAATTATACCCTTTTAAACATTCAAATACAATTACAATTACGCTTATGGTAAGTACCGTAGGTTTTATATTAACCAATTATATTTTAAAATTTATCTAATAACTAAACCTTTAAATTATGGAACAACAAAAATTACCTAATGTAACCATTGCTCTAGTTTTGAGTATTATATCTTTCTTATGCTGCTGTTTAAGTGCTGGTATTGGAGGAATTATTTTGTCTGGTATTGCATTAATTTTAGTAAATAAAGACACTAAAACCTATCAAGAAAACCCTCAAGAATACTCAAACTTCAGTACTCTTAAAACAACTAAAACCGTTGCTATCATCGGGCTAGTATTAGGAGCTCTTTCTCTTATATGGACAGTATACTCAATAGTTTCTATGGGCGGCTGGGATGCATATATAGAGCAAACTTCTGAAATTTACGAACAACTTGGAATACCAATGGAATAAATGAACAATTTAGAACATCAACAAATACCAGGTTCCAGTAACGCTTTAACTTTTGGCATTTTATCTATTGCACTAACCCTTTTCTGTTGTGGTCCCTTTGGTGCTATATTCAGTTTTATTGGTTTAAGCAATGCTAAAAAAGCTAAGAGTTATTTTGAAGCTAACCCTGGTAATTATAGAGGGTATGAAAATATTAAAACAGGAAGAATTCTTTCTTATATAGGACTAGCACTAGCTCTTATTTACCTAGTATTCTGTATTCTCTATTTCGGATTGATTATCGCTTTCTTTGCAACAGCTGATTTTCAATAAGAAAATAGTAACTAAAAAAAATCCCCGATTTACATCGGGGATTTTTTATTTCTAGTTTTTAAACTCTTGTAGTGTTTTAATAATAATAGAAACACAATCTAAAAGCTGTTCTTTTGTCATTACCAATGGTGGTGCAAATCTTATAATATTACCGTGTGTTGGTTTTGCCAGTAATCCGTTTTCTTTTAACGCCATACAAATATCCCATGCAGTAGAACTATCTTCACTATCATTTATAAGTATTGCATTTAAAAGACCTTTACCTCTAACACTGTTTACCAAATCTGTGGTTGGTATAAATTTATTTAGTTCAGCTCTAAAAAGTTCACCTAATTCAAAGGCATTTTCTGCAAGCTCCTCATCTTTTACCACTTCTAAAGCAGCCATACCAACGGCAGCGGCAATAGGGTTACCACCAAAAGTACTACCATGATTTCCTGGGCGTATAACACCCATAATATTATCATTAGCCAAAACTGCAGAAACAGGGTATGCCCCACCGGACAAGGCTTTACCTAATATTAAAATATCTGGCTTAATTTCAGGAGTGCCACTACAATGTTTATCTGGGCAAGAACAATTACCACATGTTGCCAACAAACGACCTGTTCTTGCAATACCTGTTTGTACTTCATCTGCAATGAACAATACATTATACTTTTCGCACAAAGCTTTCGCTCCGCTTAGATAACCTTCAGATGGCACATAAACTCCAGCTTCACCTTGTATAGGCTCCACCAAAAAACCAGCGATATTCGAATTTGATTTTAAAACATCCTCTAGAGCCGATAGATTATCGTACTCTATTTTAATGAATCCGTCAGTATACGGACCAAAGTTTTTACGAGCAACAGGGTCATTTGAAAAAGAAATTATAGTTGTTGTACGACCGTGAAAATTATTTTCGCAAACAATTATTTCAGCATTGTTATCTGCAATACCTTTTTCTTCATACGCCCATTTTCTACAAATTTTCAAAGCTGTTTCTACAGCTTCTGCACCTGTATTCATAGGTAACAACTTATCAAAATGAAAAGTTTCGGTTGCATACTTCTCGTATTTACCCAACATATCATTGTAAAATGCTCTAGAAGTCAAAGACAATGTTTTTGCTTGTTCTGTCATGGCGTTTACAATTTTGGGGTGACAATGCCCTTGATTTACGGCAGAGTACGCAGAAAGAAAATCATAATATTTTTTTCCTTCCACATCCCAAACATGAACACCTTCCCCTTTACTTAATACAACAGGTAAAGGGTGATAATTGTGGGCACCGTGTTTTTCTTCTAATGCAATAGCATCCTTAGAAGTGATGTTTTCTAAAATTGACATGATAAAAATTACTTTAAATAAAACTTTAGCAATTCCTTCTATACCTTTTTCCTTTCAAATCCCGAAAAAGTCATCGGGGCGAAAATTCAGCGTGGGAGAGAAATCATCCTGTAGAATTACAAACTTAATAAATATTTTTTTTGAACTACTATAAATATGAAAAGAACCTATGAACTACCATTAAGTGTGACCTTTAACAAAATATGGTGTCTTAATTAATACAACCAATTTATTATAAAAAGAACACTATGAATTATTTAGAGAACATGATGACCAGCCTTTCTAACTCAGTCGGCGATTTTTTACCAACTACCATCGGCGCAATACTGATCCTTTTGATAGGATGGTTTATTGCCGGATTTTTGAAAAGGCTTATTACAAAATTAATTAAACGAACCAATGTTGACAGCAAACTTGGAACAGGTAAAGTGGTACTTTCTTCTTTTATTGGAAAATTAGTATACTTCTTTATCATGATTTTTGTGTTTATGCTTGCTTTAGAAAAGTTAGGTATGACGAGCGTTTTAGATCCAGTTAAGAACCTACTTAATGGCTTTACAGATTACATACCAAATATTGTAGGTGCAGGTTTAGTAGGCTATATAGGTTATATGCTAGCTACTATTGTATCTGAATTAGTAGGTCTTTCAGGCGAAACTATACAAAGTTTTGTACCTAAATTAAAACTTCCGGAAAATTTGGATTTAGTAAACATCCTTAAAAAAGTAGTTTTCATTTTTATCTTTATTCCGCTATTGATAACCGCATTGAACATCTTAAATATGGATGCTATCTCTGTTCCTGCAACACATATGCTAGAACAATTTTTTGCTGCCATACCAAAAATCATCGTTGCTGTTCTAATTCTTTTAATCTTCGTTATAGGTGGTAGATTTGTTGCTAGTTTGGTTACAGATTTATTAGAAAGTTTAAATTTAGATGGTATTGTAAACAGAATGAATTTAAGCAGCTTATCATCTAATACAAACCTTTCAAAACTTTTAGGTAATGTTGTTTACTTTTTCATTGTTCTTTTTGGAATTACGACTGCATTAGAAAAACTAGAATTTGAAAAACTTACCAATGTACTTGACACTTTAGTAGGTGTTTCTGGAAATATTCTTTTCGGATTAGTAATTTTAATTATAGGAAATTGGATTGCCTCTACAGCTCACAAAGCTATGGCTAAAGATGAAAGCAGTCTTTTTGTTGCTTCAATTGTAAGAATGTGCATTTTAGCTATTTTCTTAGCAATGGGTCTTAAGACCATGGGTATTGGTGATGAAATTATCAATATGGTTTTTGGTATTACATTGGGTACTATTGCAGTAACCATTGCACTATCATTTGGCTTAGGCGGTAGAGAAGCTGCTGGCAAGCAAATGGAAAGAATTTTAAACAAATTCAATAAGAACAAATAGTAGTAAAATATATTTTACTGTTCAAAGTCAGGGAATCTTAAACTAAAGATTCCCTGACTTTTTTTATTTAAATAATTAGGTAAACATTTGATTAGCTACTTGAACGGTCATATTTAACTAAATATAACAAGGCTACTAGGTTTATTAGTTATAATAAATGCCATGGGATGCTTATTTTTGCCACATGCGAAAAAAGACAAAGCGAGTAGTTTTTGAAAATGTAACGGTAACTGATGCTGCTGCAAAAGGAAAAACTATTGGTAAAGCCCCAGATGGTAGGGTTATTTTCTTAAATAACACCGTACCTGGCGACGTGGTAGATGTACAAACTACAAAAAAAAGAAAAGCTTATTTTGAAGGAACTGCTATTAATTTTCACAGTCTTTCAGATAAAAGAGTAGACCCGGTTTGTCAGCATTTTAATGTTTGTGGAGGTTGTAAATGGCAAGATATGGGCTATGAACACCAACTTTTTTACAAGCAGAAAGAAGTAGAGAATAACCTAAAAAGAATAGGTCATTTAGATTTGCCAGAGCTAACACCTATACTTGGTTCAGAACAACAATACTTCTACAGAAACAAAATGGAATTTTCTTTTTCTGACAGTCGTTGGTTAACGCTAGAAGAAGTAAGATCAGATAATCAAATAGAAGATAGAAATGCCTTAGGTTTTCATATACCAGGCATGTGGGACAAGATTTTGGACATTAAAAAATGTCATTTACAAAAAGACCCATCAAACGCAATACGTTTAGAGACTAAAAAATTTGCCACTGAAAACGGATTAACATTTTTTAATCCAAGAAACCAATATGGATTGCTACGTACATTAATGATACGTACTAGTTCTATAGGTGAAATAATGATTTTAGTTCAGTTTTTTGAAGATGATAAAGAGAAAAGAGAATTGCTTTTAAATCATCTTTCTACAACTTTCCCAGAGATTACATCATTATTATATGTAATCAATCCAAAACAGAACGATACTATTTACGATCAAGAGATTATCTGTTTTTCTGGTAGAGATCATATTTTCGAAGAAATGGAAGGACTAAAATTTAAAATCAATGCCAAGTCTTTTTATCAAACGAATTCAGAGCAAGCTTACGAGCTTTATAAAATCACCAGAAATTTTGCAAATTTAAATGGTGATGAATTGGTGTATGATTTATACACAGGTACAGGTACCATTGCACAATTTGTTTCTAAAAAAGCTAAAAAAGTAATAGGTATAGAATCGGTACCTGAAGCAATTTTAGATGCCAAGGCAAACGCAGAGCGAAACGAAATTGAAAACGTTGATTTCTTTGTTGGCGATATGAAAAATGTTTTCAACGAACAATTTATTGCTCAAAATGGTGTGCCAGATGTTATTATTACCGATCCTCCACGAGATGGAATGCATAAAGATGTAGTTCAGCAAATATTGAACATTGCACCTAAAAAAGTTGTTTACGTAAGCTGTAATAGCGCTACACAGGCAAGAGATTTAGAACTAATGAAAGAGATGTACAATATAACCAAGGTTCAGCCTGTAGACATGTTTCCGCAGACGCACCACGTAGAAAATGTTGTACTTTTAGAAAAGAAAGTTTAGGATGAGAAAAATTCAATTCGGCTTATTGCTGTTTCTTAGTATTATTTCTGCATCGTCATGTGAGAAAGATGATATCTGTGTAGAAGGAGATACTCCCTTACTGGTCATAGAATTTTATGATATTGATGACATAGATACGTTAAAAGAAGTAAAGACTTTAAGGGTAGTAGGTGTCGGTCAAAATGTAACAGTGAATACTGTTACGGATCGCAGCAATTTAAGTACCATATCCATTCCGTTAAAGACAGATGAAGATGCTACAAGTTTCATATTAATTAGCGACTCGGCAGATTCTGATGATGGCGCTGAAATAGGTAACCTAGATACCATTAATTTTTCATACACTAGAATTGAAGACTTTCTTTCACGTGCATGCGGTTTCGTAGTAAATTATGATGAACTACAAGCGAATGCAACAGCGGATACAGATAATTGGATTCAAAATATAGAAATAACACAGTCACTAGTCACCAACTCAGATTCTACACATGTCAAGATTTTTCACTAATCTTTTATTTATACTGGGAACTTGCATGGCTTTTAGCCAGAATAAACCAATTGATCTTAACCCTAAGGATACGGTGGAATATAAACAATCCTATGGTTTACGTTTAGGTGTAGATTTAAGTAGAATTATAACCGGTGCCTTAGACGACAACTATCAAGGAATTGAATTTGTTGCGGATTACAGATTAACCCAAAATTTATATCTAGCTGCTGAACTTGGAAGCGAAGAAAAGACACGACAGGAAGACCTTTACAATTTTACAACCTCTGGTAATTACATTAAACTAGGCATCAATAAAAACAATTATGCTAATTGGTATGGAGAGCAAAATTTAATATATATGGGAGGTAGAATAGGGTTTAGCACCTTTGAAAACACGCTAAACAACTATCAATATTTCGACACAAATAGATACTGGAATCCAGATGATTTTGCGAGTGGATCAGATACTCCCGAAAACTTCTCAGGACTCAATGCAACATGGTTAGAAGCCGTTTTTGGTACTAAATTAGAAATTATATCGAATTTATATATAGGGGCCAGCATTCGTTTAGGTCTTATTATATCTTCCAATAACAATGATTTTGAAAGATTTCCTAATTTGTGGATTCCTGGTTTTAACAAAGTCACATGGGATAGTAATTTCGGGGTTGGATATAATTACAGTATTTCTTACTTTTTACCGCTCTACAAAAAGAAAAATAAGGCTAAGAAAAAGATTGAAAATTCTAATGAACCCTTAGGGCCGCCTAAGCCAAAAGAGCGCTTATAAAATTTTAAATCCTTTCACAAAGACCCATTTCATAACAATTTTCTCAAGCCCCTCTATTTTTGCAACTGCAAATTTGGGAGCTAGTATAGAAGCTGCAATAGCAGCTATTGCCGACAAATAAATACTATTTATTGATAGCGAAATATATAAGAGAAAGCGGAACAACACAAATAGTACTGCAAAGCCTAAAAAATTATATATTAGAACTTTATGTTTTAGCTTCATTCTTCATTTCTTTTTTGATATTTGGCCTTCTTACTACCTTCATACATTTCATACTTTACCAAACGAGATTCTAGGTGGCTATTAAACACCTTTATTTTTCGAGAAGGTCTTAACCCTACAAACTTTAAAGCAGGCAGGTTACTTGTTATAAACCAAGCATTGGTACCAGGGTAACCTTGTTTTAAAGTATCACCAATAGCACTATAAAAGTTTTCCAAATCAATATCTAGACGTTCTCCATAAGGTGGGTTAAAGCACATATGCAAGGTACCTCCTGTTTGCTTATCAGTTTTAAAGAAATCTTTTCTTTCTACTGTGATATAATCTTCAAGATTGGCATTCTCTATATTGTCTTGAGCCTTTCTAACAGCAGAAGGTGCTTTATCATACCCTATAATTTTATGATGAAATTCTCTTGTTTTCTTCAAACTAGAATCTACAATCTTCTCATATAGTTCAGCATCAAAATCAGTCCATTTCTCAAATGCAAATTCCTTCCTATTAATATTTGCGGGAATATTACAAGCAATCATAGCCGCTTCTGTCAACATAGTACCACTACCACACATTGGATCAAGAAAATCACACTGACCATCCCATCCACTTAATAAAAGCAAACCAGAAGCTAATACCTCATTTATTGGTGCAATATTAGTTGCTGTACGGTATCCTCTTTTGTGCAATGAGTAACCAGAACTGTCTAAAGACACATTACAGTCATTATTATGAATATGAATGTTGATACGTAAATCTGGATTTTTAACATCTACATCTGGTCTTGTACCATCAGTATCCCTAAATTTATCTACAATAGCATCCTTAGTCTTTTGAGAAACGTACAAGGAATGTGTAAACTGCTCTGAGTTCACCGTAGCATCTATGGCAAAAGTTTCGCTGACAGAAAGATACTCTGTCCAATCCATCGCATATATTTTCTTGTACAGATCATTTTCATCTCTAACTCGAAAAGAATGTATTGGCTTAATAATTTTAATAGCTGTTCTCAAACATAGATTGGCTTTGTACATAAAGCCATTATCACCTTCAAAAGATACATTTCTAGTTCCCTCAACAACATTGCTTGCCCCCAAATTTCTAAGTTCTTTAGAAAGTAGTTCTTCGAAACCAAATAAGGTCTTAGCGACCATTTTAAAATTATTACCCATATTCATCTTTTCTCGTACCGCAAAAATACGCTAATTTTGACGCCTGTTTAATTTATGACCTATTTCCTTTTTTTTAAAAGGTTTATCAGCATCACATGATTTATATTTTACCTATTCTAGGAGTGCTTATTAGTTTTCTTTTTGTGGTTGTTGCAAAACCCCAGAAAAACGAATCCTTCAAACTATTATTAGCATTTAGTGGCGCATTTTTATTAGCACTTACTATTTTTGAAATGTTACCAGAAGTATATGAAAATACGAATCATAAAACTATAGGTGTATTTGTAATGCTAGGTATTCTTTTTCAAATATTTTTAGAATTTTTCTCAAAAGGAGCTGAACACGGCCACGTTCATATTTCGAAGCAAAGTAAAGATTTTCCTTGGTTACTTTTTATTAGTCTATGCACCCACTCTCTATTGGAAGGTCTACCTATAGGTACAAATGACACCATCATTTACGGTATCCTTATTCATAAAATTCCTATAGCAATAATATTGAGTATATTCCTTTTAGGGTCAAATATTAAACCTATTTACGCAGCATTTTTCATGCTTTTATTCTCTGTTATGACTCCGTTAGGGACCTATTTAGCCAATACAACAGATATACTTTCCACTTACGGCATGTATTTAAATGCTCTAGTAATAGGTGTGTTCTTACATATTTCAACTGTAATTCTATTTGAAAGTTCTGAAGGGCATAAATTTAATTTAAGAAAGTTATTAGTGATTTTACTAGGTATAACAATCGCATATTATCTATAATGTTCAGTAAACAAGAATCAAGAAAATTACGAGAAGAATTTTGGATCGCTTTTGGCAAATCTTTTCCAAACAAATGGACTTTATATAAAACTGAAGTAAAAGGTTTATCATTCAAATTTCATTTTGATTTAAAAAAAGCTATAGTCTCCATTGACATAGATTCTGATTTTGATCAACAAATTAAAGTATGGGATAAACTAATTGCTTTAAAATCAATATTATTAGATGAATTCCTACCTGAAGGAATATTTGAAGATTTCTATATCCTAGAAAACCAAAAAGAAATATCAAGAATTTATGTAGAATTAAATAACGTATCTATACATAATAAAAATACATGGAGGGAGACGATGGAATTTTTAAACAATAATATGTTACAGATAGAGAAATTCTATGAAGAGTATAAAGATGTTATAGATTCTTAATTTTATTAGAGAAACATTTAGATTACATCTATGTAAATAAAATACCAATGGCATATTGCTCCGCACAGTACAAAAAGGTGCCAAATAAAGTGATTATACGGAATTCTTCTTACCGCATAAAATAATATCCCTATAGTATAAAATGCACCCCCAAGCATGAGTAAATTAATTCCAAACTCTGAAGTATTATCTACCAGATTTTGAAAATCGAATATTATGAGCCATCCCATGGCTAAATAAAGTAGCAAGGATATAATTTCAAACTTACCAGTAAAAAATAACTTTAAAATAGTACCAACAGCAGCTATACCCCATACTGCAAAGAAAATAGACCATCCATTTCCGTTAATAAGTGTTATTAAAGCAACAGGAGTATACGTACCTGCAATTAGATAATATATATTTATATGGTCTAGAATTCTCATTCTAAGTTTCCAAACCTTATTATCGACTGCGTGATATATCGTAGATACGCATAACATACTTATTAATGATAAGCTATATATCACTATTCCCCACAATGACCACTCAGATTTATGATTATTTCCTTGAATAAGAAACACCATACCCACAATAGCCAATAGCGCGCCTATACCATGAGAGATGATATTGAACTTTTCTTCCTTTTCCAATGAATCTAAGTACATCATAACAATTTTTATAACACTATCACCTTCACAAAATCAGATCCAATGACTAAAATTAGTGCTTTGTATAAACTCATAGATACAAAATTAAAGCTATTCTATAAAATCTGATAATAGCCAAAAAGTTATTAGAAGAAAAATATAACCTCAGACTTTATTCCATAAAAAAAGCCCCTTACATTACTGTAAAGGGCTTTCGAAAAAGGCGGCTACCTACTCTCCCACTTGGTATAGCAGTACCATCGGCGCAAACGGTCTTAACTTCCCTGTTCGGAATGGTAAGGGGTGGGCCCCGTCGCCATGGCCACCTAAGTTTTAGATCGGGTTTTCCCGACCGCGGCCTTCGCCGCAATATCGTTGACATGAATGGAACAGGATCCTATAAAGGAAAGAAGCATTTATAATATAAAGTATGTTTCGGTATAAAAAGAAAGAGGTTAAAGATCGTCGTCCGCCCCTCCGCAAGGGAAGGACGTACGTATGCGCAAGCCTGACGGGCAATTAGTACTACTCGGCTACGGACATTACTGCCCTTCTACCTATAGCCTATCAACGTGGTCATCTCCCACGGCCCTTTAAAGAAATCTCATCTTGTGGCCGGTTTCGCGCTTATATGCTTTCAGCGCTTATCCGATCCCGACATAGCTACCCAGCGATGCTCCTGGCGGAACAACTGGTGCACCAGCGGTCAGTCCAACTCGGTCCTCTCGTACTAGAGTCAGATCCACTCAAATTTCTAACGCCCGCAGTAGATAGAGACCGAACTGTCTCACGACGTTCTGAACCCAGCTCGCGTGCCACTTTAATGGGCGAACAGCCCAACCCTTGGGACCTTCTCCAGCCCCAGGATGTGACGAGCCGACATCGAGGTGCCAAACCCCCCCGTCGATATGAGCTCTTGGGGGAGATCAGCCTGTTATCCCCGGCGTACCTTTTATCCTTTGAGCGATGGCCCTTCCATGCGGAACCACCGGATCACTATGCTCTTGTTTCCAACCTGATCGACCTGTATGTCTCTCAGTCAAGCGCCCTTGTGCCATTGCACTCTACACACGATTGCCAACCGTATTGAGGGCACCTTTAGAAGCCTCCGTTACTCTTTTGGAGGCGACCACCCCAGTCAAACTACCCACCACGCACTGTTCTCTCTAATGAGAGTTAGGCCCCGGACAAGCAAAGGCTGGTATTTCAACAATGACTCCACCACACCTGGCGATGCAGCTTCAAAGTCTCCCAGCTATCCTACACATTGCTTGACCAAGGTCAATACGAAGCTATAGTAAAGGTGCACGGGGTCTTTTCGTCCCACTGCGGGTAACCGGCATCTTCACCGATACTACAATTTCACCGAGCTCATGGCCGAGACAGTGTCCAGATCGTTGCACCATTCGTGCAGGTCGGAACTTACCCGACAAGGAATTTCGCTACCTTAGGACCGTTATAGTTACGGCCGCCGTTTACTGGGGCTTCAATTCAATGCTTCGCCGAAGCTGACATCTCCTCTTAACCTTCCAGCACCGGGCAGGTGTCAGGCCCTATACTTCATCTTTCGATTTTGCAGAGCCCTGTGTTTTTGATAAACAGTCGCCTGGACCTCTTCACTGCGGCCCCCCATAAGGGGGCGACCCTTCTCCCGAAGTTACGGGTCTATTTTGCCTAGTTCCTTAGCCATGAATCTCTCGAGCGCCTTAGAATACTCATCCCAACCACCTGTGTCGGTTTACGGTACGGGCTGCTTCACTCGCTTTTCTTGGAAGTCGATATGCTGGATTATCACCTTGACCGTGGTCTCGGTGTACTATCGGGGCATTGCTGCTCCCTTCAACGTACAATTCCGTCTGTACGCACCAACTTCTCGCCTCCGTCACTTTTAGCGTGAGCAGGTACAGAAATATTAATCTGTTGTCCATCCACTATCCCCTTCGGGTTCGCGTTAGGTCCCGACTGACCCCCAGCTGATTAGCATAGCTGGGGAAACCTTGGTCTTTCGGCGTGCGGGTTTCTCGCCCGCATTATCGTTACTTATGCCTACATTTTCGTTTGTAACCGCTCCAGCATCCCTCGCAGGTACGCCTTCGACGCAGTTACAATGCTCCCCTACCCCTCATATAAATATGAAGTCACGGCTTCGGTGATATACTTATGCCCGATTATTATCCATGCGGAACCGCTCGACCAGTGAGCTGTTACGCACTCTTTAAATGAATGGCTGCTTCCAAGCCAACATCCTGGCTGTCAATGCAGTTCCACCGCGTTATATCAACTTAGTATATACTTTGGGACCTTAGCCGGTGATCTGGGTTCTTTCCCTCTCGGACATGGACCTTAGCACCCATGCCCTCACTGCGCAGAAACATTTTATAGCATTCGGAGTTTGTCAGGAATTGGTAGGCGGTGAAGCCCCCGCATCCAATCAGTAGCTCTACCTCTATAAAACTATCTACACGCTGCACCTAAATGCATTTCGGGGAGTACGAGCTATTTCCGAGCTTGATTGGCCTTTCACCCCTACCCACAGGTCATCCCAAGACTTTTCAACGTCAACGGGTTCGGTCCTCCACTATGTGTTACCACAGCTTCAACCTGCCCATGGGTAGATCGCACGGTTTCGCGTCTACTACTACTGACTATGGCGCCCTATTAAGACTCGCTTTCGCTACGGCTCCGTTCCTGAAGAACTTAACCTTGCCAGTAAAAGTAACTCGTAGGCTCATTATGCAAAAGGCACGCCGTCACCCATATGGGCTCCGACCGCTTGTAAGCGTATGGTTTCAGGATCTATTTCACTCCGTTATTCACGGTTCTTTTCACCTTTCCCTCACGGTACTGGTTCACTATCGGTCTCTCAGGAGTATTTAGTCTTGGCGGATGGTCCCGCCGGATTCATACAGGGTTTCACGTGCCCCGCACTACTCAGGATACCACTATCTTAATGCTCTTTGCCTATACGGGACTATCACCCTCTATGGTCGCTATTTCCAAAGCGTTCTAGTTCATCACATCTCGAATATCGTGGTCCTACAACCCCGCACATGCCGGAACATGTACGGTTTGGACTAATCCGATTTCGCTCGCCGCTACTATCGGAATCACTTTTGTTTTCTCCTCCTCCGGGTACTTAGATGTTTCAGTTCCCCGGGTTTACTTCTCTTACGAGATGACATATCTTCAATATGCCGGGTTGCCCCATTCGGATATCTACGGATCATATCGTGTGTGCCGATCCCCGTAGCTTTTCGCAGCTTATCACGTCCTTCTTCGCCTCTGAGAGCCTAGGCATTCCCCATACGCCCTTTTCCAGCTTGTCGCCAGATCTTTAATCTATTCTATCTTATTCGTACTCTTTACTTAATAAAGATTCGTGTTTCTTTCTTTTTTAGTCGATAATACACCTAAATGTATTACCTCCTGTTCCAATATGTCAATGAACGTTGTCGTGAGCCACGACAGGCAATTAAATACCTATCTTTCTCATCTGCGATACTTCGAGATAAAATAAATTATCCCTGGGCATCGCCCAGTGGAGAATATCGGAGTCGAACCGATGACCTCCTGCGTGCAAGGCAGGCGCTCTAGCCAGCTGAGCTAATCCCCCATTCTATAAGTCGGCAGTTGCCAGTTTACAGTTGACAGGTAGCACAACTTCTAAAATTTCCTTCAATATTTCAATATATGAACGTATCGCCTATTACTAAACGAATTCCCTTTTTGTAGTCCCAGGCAGACTCGAACTGCCGACCTCTACATTATCAGTGTAGCGCTCTAACCAGCTGAGCTATGGGACTGTCCCTACTCCTTCCTCTTAGTATAAATACCTTTTCGGAAAAAGCAATTACTTATATATCATGATCATGGAGATTATTTTTTCGAACAATTCTTAAAACAAAAACATTATTAAATCAAAAGACCGGGACCGTTATTCCGATTCTTTACTTCGTCAGGGACCGTCCTTAAAGGACAATCTCTAGAAAGGAGGTGTTCCAGCCGCACCTTCCGGTACGGCTACCTTGTTACGACTTAGCCCTAGTTACCGATCTTGCCCTAGGCCGCTCCTTACGGTGACGGACTTCAGGCACTCCCGGCTTCCATGGCTTGACGGGCGGTGTGTACAAGGCCCGGGAACGTATTCACCGGATCATGGCTGATATCCGATTACTAGCGATTCCAGCTTCACGGGGTCGAGTTGCAGACCCCGATCCGAACTGTGATAGGTTTTATAGATTCGCTCCGCCTTGCGACGTGGCTGCTCTCTGTACCTACCATTGTAGCACGTGTGTGGCCCAGGACGTAAGGGCCGTGATGATTTGACGTCATCCCCACCTTCCTCACGGTTTGCACCGGCAGTCCCGTTAGAGTCCCCATCATGACATGCTGGCAACTAACGGTAGGGGTTGCGCTCGTTATAGGACTTAACCTGACACCTCACGGCACGAGCTGACGACAACCATGCAGCACCTTGCAAATTGCCCGAAGGAAAATCTATCTCTAGACCTGTCAATATGCATTTAAGCCCTGGTAAGGTTCCTCGCGTATCATCGAATTAAACCACATGCTCCACCGCTTGTGCGGGCCCCCGTCAATTCCTTTGAGTTTCATTCTTGCGAACGTACTCCCCAGGTGGGATACTTATCACTTTCGCTTGGCCGCCCAAGACTCAAGGCCTCGGACAGCTAGTATCCATCGTTTACGGCGTGGACTACCAGGGTATCTAATCCTGTTCGCTCCCCACGCTTTCGTCCATCAGCGTCAGTATATAGTTAGTCACCTGCCTTCGCAATCGGTGTTCTATGTAATATCTATGCATTTCACCGCTACACTACATATTCCGGCAACTTCACTATAACTCAAGACCAACAGTATCAAAGGCAATTTTACAGTTGAGCTGCAAACTTTCACCCCTGACTTATCGGCCCGCCTACGGACCCTTTAAACCCAATAATTCCGGATAACGCTCGGACCCTCCGTATTACCGCGGCTGCTGGCACGGAGTTAGCCGGTCCTTATTCTTACGGTACCGTCAGTAGAGTACACGTACTCTTTTTTCTTCCCGTATAAAAGCAGTTTACTACCCATAGGGCATTCTTCCTGCACGCGGCATGGCTGGATCAGAGTCTCCTCCATTGTCCAATATTCCTCACTGCTGCCTCCCGTAGGAGTCTGGTCCGTGTCTCAGTACCAGTGTGGGGGATCCCCCTCTCAGGGCCCCTACCCATCGTAGCCTTGGTAAGCCGTTACCTTACCAACTAGCTAATGGGACGCATGGCCATCTTATACCGCCCGAAGGCTTTAACCGTATCCCGATGCCGGGTCACGGTACTACGGGGCATTAATCCAAGTTTCCCTGGGCTATTCCCCTGTACAAGGTAGGTTCCATACGCGGTGCGCACCCGTGCGCCGGTCGTCATCTTGTGCAAGCACAAATGTTACCCCTCGACTTGCATGTGTTAGGCCTGCCGCTAGCGTTCATCCTGAGCCAGGATCAAACTCTTCATCGTTGTTTTGTAAATATTCGTCCCAACGAAGTCAAAATCTTTCCCGGCCCCGACTCTCGATTCAATTCCTTATATATGTCCTAAGACATAATGAATTTTCATGTTTCCTTAATTCTTGTTCCTCTCGCCCAGGTCCTCACCTGAACTCGATTCTTATCTCCACAATATTTCAATGAACTTCTATCCACTCAGCTCAAAATCTCTCGATTTTCCCGCCTAGTTTCCCTTAGGTGTTTCCCTAAGCGGCTGCAAATATACAACTGTTTTTTAACCTGACAACTTTTATCGAAAAAAAATTATTTTCTTTTTTTCGTCAAACCAAAACAACATATCTAAGAACCTTTTTCCTACTCCCGATTCCAAATCAATCTTCCTCGCTAGCGGGGTGCAAATGTACACACTATTATTAATTACACAACCATTTTTTTAAATAAAATTAAAGAAAAATTTACATCAACATGCAACACACTTATAAATAACACTTTAACCTTATTATAAAAATACAAAGCATTAAATTTTATCAAATAAGCTACCATATAATTAATACATTCGACAGATATAAACCTAATAGATAGCATCAATTGATCAAAAACAAATACATTATATGTCCTTTACATTATAACATGATTCTATTGCGGACTTGAATTGTTCATATTATCTTTGACATCCTATAATATGTATATAAAATGATTAAAATTACTCTTCCAGACGGATCGGTCAAGGAATTCGAAAAAGGAACAAGCCCTATAGTGGTTGCAAAAAGCATTAGCGAAGGATTAGCACGAAATGTAATTTCAGCAAAATTCAATGAAACGACTGTTGAAACCACCACCCCATTAGAGACAGACGGAAGCTTAGTTTTATACACCTGGAACGATAAAGAGGGAAAAACAGCTTTTTGGCATTCTACTTCACATATTGTAGCACAAGCAATAGAAGAATTGTATCCTGGAGTCAAATTAACAATTGGTCCAGCTATAGAAAATGGATTCTATTATGATGTTGACCTACCCAATGGATCTATATCGGAAAAAGATTTCCCTACAATAGAAAAGAAAGCAATTGAAATAGCGCGTGGTAAGCATGATTATAAAATGAGAGCCGTTTCAAAAGCAGAAGCTCTTGAATTTTACAAAAATCAAGGCAATGAGTACAAAGTAGAATTAATAGAAAATCTTGAAGACGGTACTATTACTTTTTGCGACCACGATACGTTCACCGATTTATGTAGAGGTGGCCACATACCAAATACAGGTATAGTAAAAGCAATAAAAGTATTAAGTGTTGCCGGTGCATATTGGAGGGGAAATGAAAACAACCCACAACTTACACGTATATATGGTATCTCATTTCCAAAACAAAAAGAGCTTACTGAGTACTTAGCCCTTTTAGAGGAAGCCAAAAAACGCGATCACAGGAAGCTCGGCAAAGAATTAGAGTTATTCACTTTCTCTCAAAGAGTAGGTCAAGGTTTACCATTATGGCTACCCAAAGGAGCTGCCTTAAGAGAAAGACTTGAAGACTTTCTGAAAAAAGCACAAAAAAAAGCCGGTTACGAAATGGTGGTAACTCCACATATTGGTCAAAAAGAACTTTATGTAACCTCTGGTCATTATGAAAAATATGGTGAAGACAGCTTTCAGCCCATACACACTCCGAAAGAAGGCGAGGAATTTTTATTGAAACCAATGAACTGCCCTCACCACTGTGAAATCTATAATACCAAACCATATAGTTATAAAGAACTCCCAAAAAGATTTGCTGAATTTGGTACTGTATATAGATATGAACAAAGTGGAGAACTTCACGGTCTTACACGAGTACGTGGATTCACTCAAGATGATGCCCATATTTTCTGTACACCAGACCAATTGGACGAAGAGTTTAAAAATGTAATTGACCTATCATTATATGTATTGGGTTCATTAGGATTTGACAATTTCACGGCACAAGTATCTGTTCGTGATTTAGAAACTCCAGAAAAATATATTGGATCAGTTGAAAACTGGGAAAAAGCAGAGCAAGCAATTATAAATGCCGCCAAGGAAAAAGGCTTAGATTTTGTGGTTGAAGCAGGAGAAGCAGCTTTCTATGGTCCAAAGCTAGATTTCATGGTAAAAGACGCCTTGGGAAGACAGTGGCAGTTAGGAACAATCCAGGTAGATTACAACCTACCAGAAAGATTCGATTTAAATTATAAGGGCAGTGATAATGAGCTACATAGACCAGTAATGATTCACCGTGCACCTTTTGGAAGTATGGAACGTTTTATAGCATTATTACTAGAACATACAGGCGGTAATTTCCCGTTATGGTTAACCCCTGAACAAGCGATTATTCTTCCTGTTAGCGAAAAACACGAAAAATATGCTGAAAAAGTTTTAAAATCCCTAGAAAATAACGAAATTCGCGCCCTTATCGACAGTCGAAATGAGACTGTTGGTAAAAAAATACGTGAAGCAGAAATGACCAAAGTACCATTTATGTTGATCGTAGGAGAAAACGATGAGGCAGACAATACTATTTCTGTACGTAAACACGGAGGTGAAGATTTAGGAGCAATAAGCATTGCAACGTTTACAGACTTGGTTAACAAAGAAATAAATAGTACCTTAAAGACGTTTTAAAAATAAGTTTAATTAAAAAGAATTAGTCATAGCAATACGTAAAAGATTTAGACCGCAACCTAGAAGGGAAAATAAGAATCCTCATAATATTAATGAGAAGATTACAGCACCGAAAGTTAGGTTAGTTGGCGATAACGTTGAAGTAGGTGTATATCCTTTTCCTCAGGCTCTTGAAAAAGCAGAAGAATTAGGTTTGGATTTGGTGGAAATATCCCCAAAGGCAGACCCTCCTGTTTGTAAAATCATGGAGTATAAAAAGTTTTTATACGAACAGAAGAAAAGAGACAAGGCCATGAAAGCGAAAGCTTCAAAGGTCGTTGTTAAAGAAATAAGATTTGGTCCTAATACAGATGACCATGATTATGAATTTAAAAAGAAACATGCTGAAAAGTTCCTTAAGGAAGGAGCGAAATTAAAGGCTTATGTGTTTTTTAAAGGACGATCAATTGTCTATAAAGATCAAGGAGAAATTTTATTACTAAGATTAGCATCTGAATTAGAAGAATTAGGGAAGGTAGAACAAATGCCTAAACTAGAAGGAAAGCGTATGACTATGTTCATCGCACCTAAAACTAAAGGAAAATAATAAAACACATCGGCTTCGTAAAACAACCGAGGTATTTATAAAATACTAAACGCTGCTTGCTTTTGTAGGCGGCGTTTAGCATGCAAAGTGAGATTAATATATAAACTAGGAGAAAATGCCTAAACAAAAAACAAAATCCAGTGCTAAGAAGCGTTTTAAGCTTACAGGTACAGGTAAAATTAAAAGAAAGCACGCTTTTAAGAGTCACATTTTGACTAAAAAATCTAAAAAGCGTAAGCTTAAGTTAACTCATGATGGTTTAGTTCATCAAGCAGATGTTAACAGTATTAAAGAACAATTACGTTTAAAGTAAATTCAAGTTCTTTAAAAGGTAAAATTATTAACCATGGAGTTAGGCAATAAAAGTTCCTTAAAATAAACAGGGCGCCTACTACAAAAAAAATTAGAAAAAATGCCAAGATCAGTAAATGCAGTAGCTTCAAGAGCCAGAAGAAAAAAGGTGATGAAGCAAGCCAAAGGTTACTTTGGAAGACGTAAAAACGTTTGGACAGTAGCCAAAAATGCGGTTGAAAAAGCAATGTTATATGCTTACAGAGACCGTAGAAACAAGAAAAGAACTTTTCGTTCATTATGGATTACCCGTATTAATGCAGGTGCCAGACAACACGGAATGTCCTACTCTCAATTTATGGGAAAAGTAAAAGCTAATAACATAGAACTTAACAGAAAAGTTCTTGCAGATTTAGCAATGAACCACCCAGATGCCTTTAAGGCAGTTGTAGATCAGGTAAAATAAATTAATAACAATCTCACTTTTTGAAAAATCCGATTCTTACGAATCGGATTTTTTTATTTTAGCTATTGCTGCTTTAAATTCTTGCCAATCAATAAGCTCATCGCCATTCTTATCATAACCTTCAATAAGCTTAGAAGAAACTATCCCTCTAATAAATCCGCTTATTTCTGCTTGCTTCAGTAATTTTACGATTTCAGATTTTGTCAATTTCTGATCATTATCTTCATCAAAAAAGTTGAATGCCATTTCTGGTGTATCGAAATGATTTGTAATCAATATTTGAATTTTATTCAAAATAGATTCTTCAGTCGTCATATAATTCCTTTTATATCAATTTAAGAAAAACTCAATTGCCCCACAATGTAATTACAATGTTTCTACCTGATGCATAATTTCTATGTTCACATAAATAAATACCTTGCCAAATACCCATATTCAATTTACCATTAGTTACTGGAATTTGAACAGAAGCCCCCATCATAGACGCTTTTATATGTGCAGGCATATCATCTGAGCCTTCATAATCATGCTTGTAATATGAAGCATTTTCAGGTACCATAATATTTATATGAGACTCAAAATCTTCTCTTACCGTAGGATCAGCATTCTCATTAATCGTTAAACTTGCCGATGTATGCTTTATAAACACCTGCAAGAAACCGGTATCTATATTTGCTATTTCCGGAATTCTAGAAGTAATATTATTAGTTATGATATGAAACCCTCTATTATATGCGGGTAATTGAAACTCTTTCTGAAATAACTTCATTCGTTCTATATTATTAAATAAAGGTAAAACTTTGAACATAATCGACCTTATTAAACAGCATTCAAATATCTTTGCCTTTAAATTAAATGTATATGGATTTATCAAAGATTAAAATGGTTGTTACCGATATGGATGGGACACTTTTAAACTCTAACCATCAAGTTAGTGACCAATTCTTTGACATATTTAAAAATTTAAAATCTCAAGGCATCACTTTTGTTGCTGCTAGCGGTCGACAGTATAATAGTATCATTGATAAACTGCAATCTATCAAAGATGATATTATCGTTATTGCCGAGAACGGCGGTTTTGCTATGAAGCAAAATAACGAACTACTGGTTACACCTTTAAGTCAACATCATGTACAAGACATATTGAATACATTAAGTAAAATACCGAACATTCACCCTGTATTATGCGGTAAGCATGAAGCTTATTTAACCGGTAAATCAAAAGAGTTCGTCAGTAAATTGGCAGAGTATTATACCGAATTTAAAATTATTGATGACTTAAGTGCATTTAACTCAGAAGTTATAAAAATTGCCATCTATCATTTTGAAAGTTCAGAGAAACATATATACCCTTATGTAAAACATTTTGAAGGGGACTTAAAAGTAAAGGTTTCAGGAGAAAATTGGTTAGACATCTCAAACATTAATGCACATAAAGGTTATGCACTGACCAAAGTCATGGAAAGCTACAATTTAAAATCTGACGAGGTTATGGTTTTTGGCGACTATAATAATGACCTAGAAATGCTAGCACTATCCGATTTTGGGTTTGCGATGGAAAACGCACATCCAAATGTAAAAGAAGTAGCTAAATATAGTACTTTAAGTAATGATGAAAATGGTGTGGAGCACGTATTGAAGATGCTAGTTAAATAGTTGCACTTAAATACTCACTAAACTTTACTGAACAGCCGGTTTTAATTCACTTGGCACATAGCCCATGGTTCTTTTGAATGCCGTAGTAAAGTGCTGCGGATTTGCATAACCAACTTCATATGCCGCATGAGCAATGGTAGCACCTTCTTGTGTAATTAAACTCTTCGCTACCTCCATACGCAATGCAGTAATATATTTAAATACGGTTACCCCGTACAGCTTTTTAAAATCTCTTTTAAGTTTGGTGGCATTGAAACCGGCTAAGTCTGCAAGATCAATAATTTTAAGTGGCTCTTTTAAATTTTTCCTGATATAATCTTCTACTCTTACCAATGCCAAATAATCTGAATTTAACAACTTCACATTATTCTTTGAGAGTTTTGAAGTTTGCCTGCCCAAAAGAAAATCGATCATTAAGACCGTTAATTTACTTTCTAAATACGTCTTTCTGATTTCACCCTCATAAGGACATTGAATTATATCATTTATCTTACTTCTTATACTAGGGGGAATAAATTTACTTTTATCCCACAATATAAAAGAATTAGAATTCTGGATTGCATTATTCAGTTTCTGAAAAGATTGTTCAAATTCAGTTCCCAATAAATTCTTTAAAAGACTTGGTTTTACGTAAATCTCAAACGATTTAGCATTACCCTTAAAAAATATATCTCTACCCTCTGTTGTTGGGTAATAAAACATATTGCAATGATTCTCTGGGATCTGCACTAAATACTTAATATGCCTAAGAGGTTGATAACAATAAGTACCTTCTAAAGAAAAATGAAGTTTTATTAAATGCTCATCACTAGAAACACAAATTTCTGAATTAAACTCATGCAACGCATTGCCATTAGAAAAATTTACTCCTTTTATAAATGAACTATTATCCTTAGTGGTTACCTCTAGCTCATTAAACTGCACAGAATTACCTATAAAACCATTTTTAAATAGTTCTTTGACCCGAATTTCTTTCCGCAATAACTCCTCGCTCATATAGCTTCTTCTAACGCAAACCAATACTTCCTTTCGCGTATGTTTAAAATCCTTTCTCGGTACTGCTCTTTTTATTCCTTCTTTAGATTTGCAAAACTAATTTATTTAGACTAAATCTTAATAAAGATAGTAACCTTTTTTATACCAAATGAAAAATTACTTTACTGTCATAATTCTTTTACTGTTCACATCAGCTCATTCTCAAGAGATTCTTAGTTCGGTTTCAGGTACTGTCAAAGACAATTCAGGTAACCCTTTACCTTTTGCAACGGTTATGATAGAAGGTCTAAAACTAGGCGTTTTAACCGACGACAATGGTAGTTTTACCATAGACAACGTACCAGAAGGAAAACACTATTTAGTTGTTTCTTTTGTAGGTTATCATACCCGGTCAAAAACTATAGAAATTAAAGAAAGTACGAATAGCGTTACGGTTAACTATACCTTAAAAGAAAGTGTTGAAAACTTAGATGAAGTCAATGTCAATGGCAAATCTAAAGAGACTCAAATAGAGACCAAAGGTTTTGCAGTAAATGCAATAAAAACAGAAGAAGCCAGTCTAAGAAATATTCAAACAAACGAATTACTGAATACTACCGTTGGGGTAAAAATTCGTCAAAATGGTGGGTTAGGATCAGAGGTAACTTATAGTTTAAATGGATTATCAGGTAATTCGGTTCGCATATTCATTGACGGCATACCAATTTCTACTTACGGCAACTCATTCAATCTTAACAGCATACCCCCTTCAATGATAAAGAATATTGAAGTCTACAAAGGTGTGGTTCCAGGTCATTTGGCCGATGATGCTTTAGGTGGTGCAATAAATATTGTATTACATAATGATGCAAAAACAAATTTTAATGCTTCTGTATCTTACGGCTCTTTTAATACTTTACAAGCCAGTGTTAACGGGTTGTATCGTTTTGAAAAATCTGGGTTAACAGTCAAAGCTTCTTTATTTCATAATTATTCTGATAACGATTATAAGGTATCAGGAAGAAGTGTAGTCGTTACCGGATTAGGCGGAGTACAAACCCCTATCACTGCCAGAAGATTTAATGACGCATATAGATCAACTGGTGGTAAAGCAGAAATTGGATATACCGACGTTAAATGGGCTGATCAATTTTTTATAGGTATTACAGGTTCAGACGATTATAAAGAGGTGCAGCACGGTGCTTTTATGACCATAACACCATATAAAGATAGATTTCTTGAATCTGATGCTTTACTAGGTAGTTTAACTTACCAAAAGAAAGATTTATTTACTAAAGGTCTTGACGTAAATGTGAACGGTTTATATGGTAAAAGAAATCGCGCAGTGAATGACACTGTTTCTTGGGCTTATAGCTGGAACGGAGAACGCGCTATCGATTTCAGAGGTGATGAATACCAATATACTTGGCGTTCACAACAAGAAGGAGGTCCAACATTGGCAAAAATCAAAAGAAATGTTGCCTCTATTAGAACCGGGGTTTCATATACTATTAACGACCATCATAAAATATCTGCAAACCATGTATATAGTGGTATTGATAGAGAAGACAGCGATGCCCTTCAATCCGTCTTAGAAAACACATTTGTTGGTACAAGAGATTTGAACAAAAACATATACTCTCTAACTTATGAATTGACTGCTTTTAATGAAAAACTAAATACAAGTTTGTTTGTTAAACATTACCAGCAAAAAACCACCAGTGTAGATCCCGCTATTGAATCTGATGAAAACGGAAACGATGTAATTGTCGACGAAGTGGTTAGTAGTAATAAGAACTACGACGGGTATGGATTTGCTGCATCTTATGAAATTGTACCAAATATTACACTATTAACATCTGCAGAGAAAGCTATTCGATTACCTAACGAAACTGAAATTTTCGGAAATGATGGTGATAATGTAGTAGCGAATTCAAGTATTGACCCAGAAAGCAGCAATAATTACAACTTAGGTTTCAGGTTTGGCAACTTCAATATAAAAAAACATGCTTTTACAATTTCTACCAATGTTTTCACGCGAAATATAAAAGATAGAATTGGGCTACCAATAGAAACATCTTTAAATGTAGATGATGAATTAATTGTCTATGTAAATCAAGGTAGTGGAACATCAAAAGGCTTTGATGCACAATTAAACTACTCATATAATAACAATTTTGGACTCAACTTTAATATATCAAAGTTCGACTTGAAAATTGAAAACCAAGGAATAGAAATCGATGTTCCCAACACTCCTTTTTTCACCATGAACGGGGGCTTGCGCTATTCATTTAAAAATCTTATTCAAAAAAAATCTAGATTAAATGCATTCTACAATGTGTATTTCACTGATGAATTCTCATTCTTAACTGCACAAGGCAGTAATACTGTCGGTAATGAATTTTTTGAAATACCGCAGCAGTTATCTCAGGATATTGGACTTAGTTATGCGTTTCCAGACAAAAGATTTGTAGTAAGTTTTGATATCAAAAACATATTTGACGAACCCGTTTACGATAATCTTTCTGTACAAAAACCAGGAAGAGCTTTTTACCTAAAATTAAATTACGCAATAAATAAATTCTAATCTTTTAATCAATACATAAAATGAAAAAAACTATCCTAAACCTTAAAACCTTTGCTGCCGCAATACTTACCGCTGGTTTAATGACAGCTTGTAGCAGTGATGACGATACCGTAGTTACACCTGATACAGATACCGAGGAACCAGAAACAGAAGAATCAGTTGAAGAAGAAGATCCAAGATGGATTACCGTTGCAGGAGCAAAAATGGGAGAAGATCCAGGTGATGGAAACGGAGGTACTTTAATTTACGCTGTTACTAGTGTTGATGCCAAAGACCCTACAGTTTCTATTGACCCTTTTGAAAATGGATTTATAGCACCTTCAAACAGAACGGCAAGATTGCAATCTTCTGAAGATGGAAATACCATTTTCAATATCAGCTACGCAGGTGATACTGGCGGAAATTACACTAAATATACTGTTGAAGGCGGACAAACATTTACCCCATCAGGTTCTGAAGTTAGTATAGCTCCTTACGTTGGTACAGCTCCCCGTTGGATTAAGTTATTTGACGGAGATCAAACTGGTGCAGCTGTATATGTATCAACAGAAAACGAATTTGACGAGAATGATGCCTATACCCGTACCGAGGCTACCATTGGCGTAGTAACATTAGATTTGGTCAACTCTTCTATTAAAGAATTTCAAGAGCACAGTGTTCCGTTGTCTACTGAAGAAGAAGCTGCTGGATACTATATTTCTAGAATTGATATGCCAACATTAAATGCAGCAGGAGACAAATTATATATTGGTGCTCGTTTAAGCAAAGTAGATCCTGCTACTGCTGAAAGTGATAGTGATTATGAAATATTAGGTTCTAAAACAATTGTGTTAGATTACCCTTCACTATTGAATCCTTCAGTTATTACATCAACTGTAGGTCATGGAAATACTAATGGATACCGTAGTATTAATGCTTTTGAATACAATGGTAGTGTATACCAAGCAAATCAAAGTGACCCAGAAGGTTCTTATATTTTAAAAATCGATGCTGACAATGAGTACGATGACACGTACGACTTTAACCTAGATGAAGCTTTAGGCATTGAAGGAGCTTATGTACTTGCATGGAGACCTGCTGCAAATGGAAAAGCAGTTGTAGCTTACCGTCATAATGGATCTGCAGAAGGTGTTGCTGGTCTTCAAGGATTTTTTGCTCTTGTAGATTTAAACGCTCAAACTGCAGTAAGAATTGACGATATACCTTATGACCCAGATTTCTACTTATTTCAATATCAAGGATTTGTAGTTGAAGGAACAGAGATATATCTTACTCAAGGTGCTGTTGGACAGAATGGAAATATCTATGTTGTAGATACAGAAACTGGTGCTGTTACTAAAGGTGCTGAACTTGTGAATACTACGGGAAGTCACTTTATTGGGGTATTCTAGTATATCAAAAGATACCTCTATTAAAAAACCGTTATCAAGACAATTGTTTTGATAACGGTTTTTTTATTTCTTTCTACTACTAAAATTACGGTTAGGTTTTCTGTTTCTTCTTTCGAGCAGCTGGGAACAATACATTATTCAATATTAAACGATAACCAGGAGAAGTTGGATGCAACTCCAGCTCCGTTTTAGGATCCCCTACCCTATGTTGGTAATCTTCCGGATCGTGTCCGCCATAAAAGGTAAAAAATCCCTTTCCTTTAATTCCGTGTATATATCTAGCTTCCTCATTAAGTTTATTTTCCCCTAACACCAAAACAGTCGGCTTAATTTCAGAACGTGTAAAAGCAGTTGTTTGCCCCATGAACCCTTTTACCAAAGAAGTATGATTCTGGCATAACATCGTAGGTACAGGGTCCCATTTAGCCGAAAAATCCATCAAAGAAAAGTAATCTGACTCCTTTGGTACATTGCCTCTTTTATTGGTCATATCTATAGAAGAAAATTCATATTTCAACGGACTACGTTCTAGAATAAAATCTGTGAAAGCAAAAGTTTTTCCATAATCTAAGCTTGCTTGATAGTTGGGGTCAGAAGCATCACCATCAAACATAGGTTCTACAATATCAACACCGTCAGCAGCCAAGGCTATATCAAAACTATCGGTTGCCGAACACATGGCAAACATGAATCCTCCGCCAATTACATAATTTCTAATTTTTAAGGCAACGGCTCTTTTTTCATCGGATACTTTCTCGTAACCTAACTTCTTAGCCAACTTTTCTGCATTTTTCTTCCCTTCAATATACCATGGTGTTGCTCTGTATGCTCCGTAAAACTTACCATACTGACCAGTAAAATCTTCATGATGCAAATGCAACCAATCATACAGTGCTAGCTTATCTCCAAGCACTTCTTCATCATAAATGGTAGTATAAGGTATTTCGGCATAGGTCAATGCCATGGTTACCGCATCATCCCAAGGTTGTTTATCTTTTGGTGAATACACCGCTATTCGTGGAGCTTTTTCTAAAATTACCGCATCTTGATTAATAGAAGGGCTACTGATTTCATCTAAAATTCCATTTGCTTGTCCGTCCGATAAAATTTCAAAACTTACGCCTCTAATCTGGCACTCCTTTCTAATACTTTCTCCGTCTGGCAATAAAAAAGAACCACCACGGTAATTCAATAACCACTGTACTTTTTGTTGCTTTGCCAGTACCCAATATGTAATGCCATACGCTTTTAAATGATTCTTTTGACTATCAGCATCCATTGGTATTAAAATAGATGATGCGAACATTTGTAATGCAAAGAAGAGGAATAAAACAGAGGTAATTAATTTACGCATAAAGTTTTCTAAAACTATTCACTCAAAGATATAGTAAAATCTTTTGAGCAGTATTTAAGATGCAGTTAAAGCTATTGTAATTAAGTTAACGAGATTTTTTATAAATCAATTGCTTTAAAACCAAAAAAGTCTCCCAAATGGAAGACTTTTAAACTTTTAAATATATGCTATTTTAAAAAGGAACATCATTATCCTCATCTAAATCTGGACTATTGTTCATACTACTACCAAAAGCATCATCTGCACTTGGCAAGTTTTTAGTAGCAAACGGATTCTCTTCATTTGCATTCATTTTGGATTGAAATTCGAAAGGAGAATCAAAATCATCAAGGTTATCGAATTTACCTTGATTACCGATAAACTTCAATCTAATATTTTCCAAACCACCATTACGGTGTTTTGCCACAATAAATTCACCCTGACCTTGTGTTGGAGTACGTTCTTCATCATCCCATTCTTCAATCTTATAGTACTCCGGTCTATAGATGAACGATACAATATCGGCATCTTGCTCAATCGCTCCAGATTCCCTCAAATCCGAAAGAATAGGTCTCTTACTACCTCCACGTGTTTCAACGGCACGCGATAATTGGGATAGTGCAATTACAGGAACGTTCAATTCTTTTGCAAGGGCTTTCAAGTTTCGAGAAATAGTAGAAATTTCCTGTTCCCTGTTTCCTCCTTTTTGACTACCACCAGCTGTCATTAACTGCAAATAATCGATCATGATCATTTTTATACCATGCTGAGAAGCAAGACGTCTTGCCTTTGCACGTAAATCGAATATAGATAACGACGGGGTATCATCAATGAACAAAGGAGCTTTTTCCAAAGTTTTTACCTTTACGTTTAACTGCTCCCACTCATGCTTTTCTAGCTTACCGGTTCTTAATTTTTCTGAAGACAAACCTGTTTCAGAGGAAATCAATCTAGTAATCAACTGTACTGAGGACATCTCCAAAGAGAAGAAAGCTACAGGAGTGTTTGTATTCACGGCCATATTTCTTGCCATAGATAAGGTAAAAGCCGTTTTACCCATACCAGGACGTGCTGCAACGATAATTAAATCACTTGGCTGCCATCCAGATGTTAGCTTATCCAACTTATCAAATCCGGATGCAACACCACTCATTCCCTCTTTACCGGCAATCTCTTCAATTCGTTTTTTAGCCTGTATTACCAAATCTTGAGCAGTCTCCGCAGAACGCTTTAAGTTACCTTGGGTAACATCATATAATTTTGCTTCGGCAGTGTCTAACAAATCAAAAACATCTACAGCTTCATCATATGCCTCTTCAATTATTTCACCTGAAATTTTGATCAAACTACGCTGAATAAACTTCTGAA
Organism: Maribacter forsetii DSM 18668; assembly: GCF_000744105.1. Lineage (NCBI taxonomy): Bacteria > Pseudomonadati > Bacteroidota > Flavobacteriia > Flavobacteriales > Flavobacteriaceae > Maribacter > Maribacter forsetii. The sequence continues at coordinate 1,622,004 of NZ_JQLH01000001.1, read as the reverse complement.
GAATAATACGTGCGTGAAACTCAATATGAGCGGATGAAGCTACTTTTTGAGTTAATTTTATCAAATAAAAATCGCCTCCACAGACCTCTAGCTTACCAGCTTTCTTAAGTTGTGACGAAACGGTTAATAAATCTATAGGTTGCGACTCTTCAAAGAGAATGAAGATAGCCTCATAAATGAATCTATGAGCGTCTTTATAGAATACATCTGGGTGTAAAATATCAATAACTTCATCAACACCTTTTTTATCTATCATCATAGCACCCAACACAACCTCCTCTAAATCAATAGCTTGTGGTGGAATTTTGCCTTTTTCAAGACTTATAATATTAGATTTGTCAATCTTTCGAGCGACAAAAGGTTTCGTGTTCTCCATAGTGCGAAAGTATACAATTAACCTTTAGTTAACGTGAAAAACATCAATTTCGATGTTCACAGTTGACTAACAATTGACTGTTAATAAGTTACAATTTTCTGTTGATAACATAAAAAAACCGAGGAATAAAATCCTCGGTATATTTTTAAGAAGCCTAAAATGCAGATTAGCCGTTAAAAACGCCCATTTGTGCGTATTTATCCATGCGTTGATTTACAAGTTCTTTTGGTGATAACTTTTGAAGATCTTCAAAATGAGAAGAAATTTTATTTTTTACCGTTTCAAAAGTTTTAGGTCTGTTGGCATGTGCTCCACCTGCAGGCTCACGAATGATTTCATCGATCAATTTCAACTTTTTCATATCGGTCGCTGTCAATTTTAAAGCCTCGGCAGCTCTTTCTTTATATTCCCAGCTTCTCCATAATATAGAAGAACATGATTCTGGTGAAATTACAGAATACCAAGTATTCTCTAACATTAACACCTTATCACCAACACCTATACCTAATGCACCACCAGAAGCACCTTCACCTATAATTACAACAATTACAGGTACTTTAAGGCGAGTCATTTCAAGAATATTTCTTGCAATTGCCTCTCCTTGACCTCTTTCTTCTGCCTCAATACCTGGGTAAGCACCCGGTGTATCTATTAAGCAAACTACAGGTACTTGGAATTTTTCAGCAGATTTCATTAATCGTAAAGCCTTTCTATACCCTTCTGGGTTGGCCATACCAAAATTTCTATACTGACGTGTTTTTGTATTATATCCTTTTTGTTGACCAATGAACATATAGCTCTGATCACCAATTTTACCTAAACCACCAATCATAGCCTTGTCATCCTTTACGGTACGATCACCATGAAGTTCCAAGAACGTATCTCCACATATGGCTTTAATATAATCTAATGTATAAGGTCTATTTGGATGTCTAGATAACTGTACTCGTTGCCAAGCAGTTAAATTCTTATAGATATCTTTTCTAGTTTCGGTAAGTTTCTTTTCAATCTGTTTACATGTCTCGGTCACATCAACATCACTTTCCTCTCCAATGATCATGCACTTGTCCAATTGTTCTTCCAACTCTTTGATCGGAAGTTCAAAATCCAAATATTCCATATTTCTATAAAGTTTCTTTAGTTGCGGCTCAAAGATAAAACTTTAATACCTAAATCTTGGGTACCCTTTTTTTAATATTTGTTCTTTGTTTTAAAATACCGTTCGCAATGACCGTACTGAGTATGATTAAGGCTCCCACATAAAACATAGGTTTCATTTTTTCTTCTGATCCAAATATAAACCAAGCTAAAAGAATACCATAGACCGGTTCTAGATTTGTTGTAAGCATAACCGTATATGGAGTTAAAACACGCATAATCTTTACCGATGCAATAAAGGCATACGCCGTACAAATAAGCGCTAATACTACTAAATAAACCCAATCCATTTGCGGCAGGGTTATTAATGACAGACTAAAATCGCCCTTAACAATTAAAATTATTGATAAGAAAACCATGCCCACGCCTAATTCATAAAAAGATATAACCGATGGACGATGAGTTTGAACCAGCTTACCGTTTATCAATGAAAAAACCGCTGCCAAAAATGCCGATATCAATGCGATGACCATACCAAAAACATATTCTGTTTCTACCTTAAATATTAAATAGAGCCCAGCAACGACCATTAAACCGAAGAATATCTCATAGCCAATTATCTTTCGCTTATACCAAAAAGGCTCCATTAAAGCTGTAAAAAAAGCACCTGTAGACATCATTGCCAATGCTACAGATACTGTAGAGACTTTAATTGCCAAGAAGAAGGTTACCCAATGTAAAGCAACAACCACTCCCCCACCTAACAACCACCAAAATGTTTTCTTTGAAACTTTTAAACTGAATTTGGCAAAAAGTATATATACTGCTATAAATAAGGTTGCCATACCCATTCTAATCCACACCAAGGGTAATGAATCTATAGTGATTAACTTTCCTAGAATGGCTGTAAAGCCCCAAATAAAGACAATGAAATGTAAGTGTAGTAGATTAAGTATTCTATCTTTTTGCATTTTGAAGTAGATAAAATGCCAGACATCCAAAAACTACATTAGGTATGATAACCGCAAGTAAAGGAGAAAAGCCCGATTGCTCTGCCAGTACACCGAATACCTTATCAAAAAATATAAATATAAAAGCAATTAAAATACCAAATGCTAAATTAGCCCCCATACCGCCACGTCTTTTAACCGACGATACCGAAACAGCAATAATAGTCAATATAAAAGCTGTTAACGGCAGCGCCCAACGCTTATATTTAACCAAGACGTAGGTATTAATATTAGATGCACCCTTTCTCCTTTGGTCCTTAATAAAGGTGTCCAATTCAAAAAGATTCTTTGTTTCTGCAACGTATGAAACCGGGGTAAGATCACCTATATCAAAAGCAAAAATGGTATCTAACCTACGTTTACTTTCAATAATTGCCGTATCCCCCATAATGGTACGTTTTTTATAAGAAGTTAATCGGTAACTAGAATCTTTATCTACCCATCTAATATTTGCGGCAGATATTTTAAAATCTAATTCATTGTTTTCTTTAAAACGCTCAAATGTAAAATTATGACCCAACTGCCTAGCCGGATCAAAACTACTCACATAAATAAAATCGGTTTCATTGAGTTGATTAAAGATATTGTTGGTGACCCGATCTTGTTTGCCTTTTTTAAGGTATTTGTATTTAAATTCATTGAAGCCCACACTAGCGTTGGGTACAATGAACATGGTCATAAAGAACATTAAAACAGCTACCATAGAAGCCCCAATAATGTAAGGTCTTAAAAACCGACCATAAGAAACCCCGGAACTTAATATGGCAACAATCTCGGTATTGTTAGCAAGTTTAGAGGTAAAGAAAATTACGGATAAGAATAGAAAAATAGGGAACAATAGATTACCAATGTAAATGGTGAAATTCACATAATACATAACTATTTCATTCAACGGCGCTTCATTATCGATCATTTTACCGATCTGTTCTGCCAAATTCACCATAATACCAATGGGAATGAATAACAAAAGCATTAGCGAAAAAGTCGCGATATACCTTTTTAGAATGTATTTATCTATTATTGATAGCATTATAGCCTTTTATCCATTTGTTTTACCATCATATCTTTCCAGGTTCTAAAATCTCCTGCAATTATATGTTTACGCGCTTCACGCACCAACCACATATAAAAGCCTAAGTTATGAATTGTGGCAATTTGTTTACCCAAATATTCATTAGCAGCGAATAAATGTCTTAAATACGCTTTAGAATATTCACGGTCTACAAAGGTAGTTCCCATTTCATCAATAGGAGAAAAATCATCTTCCCACTTTTTGTTCTTAATGTTAATGGTACCGTGGGCCGTAAACAACATTCCGTTTCTAGCGTTTCTAGTAGGCATCACACAATCAAACATATCTATGCCCAAGGCTATATTCTCCAAGATATTAATAGGTGTACCAACACCCATAAGGTACCTTGGTTTATCTTCTGGTAGAATTTCACACACCACCTCTGTCATACCATACATTTCTTCAGCTGGCTCACCAACAGATAATCCGCCAATTGCATTCCCTTCAGCTCCTGCATTTGCAATATATTCTGCAGATTGCCTTCTTAAATCTTTATAAGTAGACCCTTGTACGATAGGAAAAAATGTTTGTGCATAATCATACTCAAAAGGTGTTTTCTCCAAATGATTGATACATCTATCTAACCACCTATGCGTCATATGCATAGAACGTTTGGCGTAGTTATATTCACATGGGTAAGGCGTGCACTCATCAAAGGCCATGATAATATCTGCACCGATTACACGTTGAATTTCCATCACATTCTCTGGCGTAAACAAATGCATGGATCCGTCAATGTGCGATTTAAACTTGACCCCTTCTTCTTTAATCTTCCTATTTCCGGATAAAGAATATACTTGGTAACCACCACTATCTGTAAGAATATTTCTATCCCAACCCATAAATTTATGGAGTCCGCCAGCTTTCTTTAAAATCTCAGTTTTGGGTCTAAGAAATAAATGATAGGTATTTCCAAGAATAATATCTGGATTTACCTCTTCTCTTAATTCTTTTTGATGCACTCCTTTTACAGAGGCTACCGTGCCCACCGGCATAAATATGGGGGTTTCAATAGTACCATGATCGGTAACAATAGTACCTGCCCTAGCTTTTGATTGTAAATCGGTATTGTGTAGTGTAAACTTCAAAATTTCTAAATCTAGCTGCAAATATAATGAACTGTCTTTGGGAAAAACTTAATAAAAAGCAAAGATGTCAATGAAACCAATAAATTACGGAGCGTGACTTTATAAAATTGAAATTGACCCAAATGGAATACAAAACAATAAAGATATTTAACCTCCGTTCTGATGGTATAACGAGAAATGGAACATTTGGTATCGTATTTGCTACATGTACCACTTAAAACAACAACGATATGAAAAAAACAATTTTAGTTGCCTTCATGGCACTCTCTGGGTTTTATGGAATGGCACAGGGTGATTCGGGATTTGGTATTAAAGGAGGATTAAATTACAACGCAAACGGAGATTATTTTGAATCTGCGGGAGATGTTGCTAGAAATCCTGATAGAAACATTGGGTACCATGTAGGTATCTTCGGAAAAATTGGTGCTTCTAAAGTTTATGTTAGACCAGAGTTGGTATATACTAAAACAAAGTCTGATTATGACGGAGCTGATTTTGACATGAGCAAATTAGATGTGCCGGTATTATTAGGCATCAACTTGGTTGGACCGTTGCATGTTTTTGCTGGACCTAGTTTTCAATACATTTTAGATACTGAATTTGACGGTATTACTATTGACGATGTGGAAAATGATTTTTCAGTTGGCATGAATATTGGTGCTGGAGTAAACCTTGGTAAATTAGGGATAGATTTACGCTATGAGAGAGGGTTTAGTGACAACGAAGCTTCATTTATAAATACCAACATTACAAATCTAGGTCCAAGTAGAATAGATACTAGACCAGATCAATTGATATTGAGTTTGTCTTTAACGATGTAAACAAAACAACAAGAAACAAAAAACCTCTTAAGAATACTTAAGAGGTTTTTTTATGCTTTAGAATAAATTTCTATAAGTCGTTATCAAGATGATCGGGAGTTCCGTCACCATCCGTATCAAGGAAACCAACAAAATTACCATCGGCATCCAACTCAATTTCGTCAATTGTTAAAATACCGTCACCGTCATCATCGGTATCATTAAAGTTTGCTAAAAACACCGTAAATCCTTCTAAGTCTTCATCAGTATTATCATCAGTAAGATTACCGTTTCCGTTTATATCTTCTAAAATTGAAGGAATTCCATCACCATCAAAATCTGAATCTGGTTCATATGTAAATGCATCTACCTTAAAAATTAGTGGCGAATATGTTGGTACTACGGTATTAGGAGATGAATCAAAATAAGCTAATGCCGCTGGCATAAAAATAGCCCCAATTCCATATCCTTCATAACTAACGGTACCATCTCCATTTTCTATAGGACCGTTACCTGTTTGGAAGTTTTTCATACCGTTACCAAAACCTTGCACTACAGAAGAAAGATTAAAGCGAATTGGTTGATTAACGGAAGCATCAAAAAGAGTACCATCCAATAATAATCCTTCATATCTAAGAATACAAAAATCACCAATTGTTGGTTTGCCTTCAGCTACTCCTTGTCTTACTACAAGTGTGTAAAGAGTTTGATCAACTACCTCATCATCATCCGGTCTCCCCAAATTTTCAGAATCAACAGTAATTGTTTGAGTAATTAAATTAGGACTATCAAAAAGTGATTGTCTAGAACTGTTGTCGCCAGCAATAGTATCGAATTTTATCTTAAAATCGAATCCTTCTGGTGGCGTTTCAAACTCATCATCATTATAAAAATGAGTCTTCAAAAACTCTATAATCTCAGCATCATCCTCTATGGTAACTTCACTCAATAACCTTGGTGGTACAACTTCACCAATAGCATCATCATCATTTCTACATGAACCTAAAATAATTAAGCCAGCTATTAGTAAGTATGCATTTCTTAATTTCATCAATAATTTATTTTGAACGCGCAAGATACAATTTTCCCCTATTTTTGTTTGGAAGTTAACAAAGAAATGCAACCTATAATGCGCATAGATAAATTCTTGTGGAGTATACGATATTTTAAAACACGTAACATTGCATCTACCGCATGCAAAAAAGGTCATGTGAAAATTAACGGTAACACTGCCAAGCCGGGCAAAGAAGTTTTTCCGATGGATGAAATAGTAGTGCGCAAAAATCAAATTGATTATAAACTTACTGTTCTTGACATACCACCAAGTCGTGTTGGCGCAAAATTAGTAGACATATACAGAAAAGATACTACACCAAAAGAAGCCTTTGAGCATAATGAACTATTGCAATATTCAAAAGACTATTATCGTAAAAAAGGAATTGGTAGACCCACAAAAAAAGATAGGCGAGATATTGATGATTATCTAGAAGGTCCTTCAAATACAAATGATGACCAAACAGCAGAACCCAATATTAAAAGTAAAGAAACAGAAGATTAACAAAAACTTTTAAAAACATACCTATCTTTATTGTTTTAAGAATAGCAAATGCAACAGACCATACTTTCCCATCAACAGATTCAACATAAAATTGAACGCATAGCGTACCAAATCTATGAAGCTAATGTTTCTGAAGAGGAAATCATAATAGCAGGTATAGAAGGCGGCGGATTACAATTTGCAAAGAAGATCGTTGCTAAGCTTAAAAAGATTACCGAGGCTAAAATTGTATTATGCAAACTATCTATGGACAAGAAAAATCCGTTAGGTAGTGGTGTTACTACTTCTTTGCCTGATAATGACTTCATAAATAAATCGGTCGTAATCGTTGATGATGTACTAAATTCCGGTACTACATTGATATATGGAGTACACCACTTTCTAAAAACCCCATTAAAGCAACTTAAAACTGCAGTATTGGTTAATAGAAACCACAAAAAATATCCTGTTAAGGCAGATTATAAAGGAATTTCTCTATCGACCTCATTGCAAGAGCATGTAAACGTGCATTTTGAAACCAAAAATGACAGAGTCTATTTAGACTAATTTATTTACGATCATTTCTGCAATTTCAGTTGGGGTATTATTATTGCTCTTTATTTTCTGATGTGCCTGATTGTAGAAAAAGCTTCTCTCGAATAAATGCATGCCAATAAACTCAGTTAACTTTTCATCTTCTAAATGAGCAATCATTGGGCGATGACTTTTTTCTTTCTTTAAACGATCGGTAAGTTCATTTATACCCACATTCAAATAAAAAGAGTTGGCAGTTTTTTCATTGACCAGCTCCATATTTTTTCCAAAACAAGGTGTACCACCACCTAATGAAAGCACAAAACTATCTTCATTAGAAAAAATTTCCTGAAGATATTCTATTTCTTTTTTCCTGAAATATATCTCTCCTTTAGTCTCAAAAATGGAAGCAATAGACATATTTTCACCTTCTTCAATATAGTCATCCAAATCTAAAAATTTAATATTCAAATGGTTAGCAACTATTCTACCTACGGTTGTTTTACCACTACCCATGTAACCGACTAAAACTATTTTCACATCTTTCATTTGTACAAAATTGGACTAAATAAAAGGGTTTTCAAAAAAAAATAAATTTATCTCATAAATGGCTTGCAAAATAAAGTTATCGACGTATATTTGCACCCGCATTGAGGGAATATTAATTCTGAATATGCTTTTGACCTGGTAGCTCAGTTGGTAGAGCATCTCCCTTTTAAGGAGAGGGTCCTGGGTTCGAGCCCCAGCCAGGTCACCACTAAATATTAGCCTCTTCAAAAAAAAGAGGCTTTTTTATTTAAACTTTTGAGTTGATTTATTTGACTTGATGACCAAGTAAGTTCTTTATACATTTTGACCTGGTAGCTCAGTTGGTAGAGCATCTCCCTTTTAAGGAGAGGGTCCTGGGTTCGAGCCCCAGCCAGGTCACAAAAAACCTTCCAATAGTAATTGGAAGGTTTTTTCGTTTTTAAGGGTATTTTTAAAGAGTTTAGAATTGAATTTGTAATAACTACCAAGTAAAATATAAGATTGATTTACTGCTTATTTATTTACCAATTCTTGCCTCTAGTCTACGTAGTCTTTCTTCTAAATTTGATATTTTTTCTGACTGTTTTTCTATTATAAATTGTTGCTCTTGAATAGCACGCAATGCTACCACACTAAAACCCGAGTAATTAACTCCGAGCATACCATCACCATCACTTTTACTGACAAACTCAGGAAATAATGGCTGCACATCTTGAGCTATAAGTCCTAAAGTTTTTGTTTTTGTCGTATCTGCCTTGTAAACATAAGTTGATGGCTTAAGAAGAGATACTTTATCTAAAACACTTGGTAAAGGCTCAATATCCTTTTTAAGTCGTCTATCGGAACTAACAGTATAAGCCCCTGTACTGGCATTTATAAAAGCTTTTAATGTATTCCCATAATGAAACCTTAAGCCATAACCATGGGTAATATGCCAATCTTCATTTGGGCCACCATCACTAAAGCTCAGACCATTACCTACATCTTGACCATCTTGATAAATAGTCAATCTTGCAGATGGATTACTAGTATTAACACCTACCCTACCATCCCCTGTAATGGTCATTCTATTTCCAGCTCCTTGGTCGTTATTAAAATAAAAATTTATTTTACTATTTGATCCACTGCCAAATCCATCTTCACCCACACCTGCAACATGCCAAAATGCATCGCTTTCGGTATTTTTAAATTCCAATCTTGCGTAATCATTTCCTTCCTCTTCCAGTTTTAATAAAGGCTTGTTTAGATTTGAATTCCCAATTAAATGTAAATTGGCCGTAGGATTAATTGTGCCAATACCTACATTACCATTAGGAATTAATGTTAACTTTGGAGAAGCACCAGTAACTAAATGCACCTTTCCTATAGTATTTAATACACCAGTACCAAAATCCATATCATTAGCTCCATTAAAGATGCCTGTATAACCAATATAACCATTAGAATTATTATAGCTTATCCAATTTTGAGATGCAAAAGTTTCTAATCTTAAAGGATTAGACCTTCTACTAAATATATCCAAATTTGTAACAGGATTATCTATACCAATACCAACATACCCTCCATCAAAATAAATACCATCGTCGTTTACCATCCAAAGCGAACTACCACCAATGGCACCTATTTTCAAATTACCATCTACATCTGCTACTACATTGCGATCACCAGACCCCATTAAAGTAGTAGAACGAATAATACCATCTACTTCTAACTTACTTGTTGGGTTTATAACACCAATACCAACATTACCAGTTCTTTTAATGGTCATTCGTTCTTGAAGCGAAGCATCAGTTCCGTCTGACCCATTCATAGTAAAAAAACCCAAATCTCCAAGAAATTGAGCACCATCTGAAATTCTCGCTTCTATGCGAGCAATTTCAAAAGTTGAACCTATATTACTTAATGAAAGAAAACCAAACCTTCCTATTGGCATGCCAATAGTGTTCTGTCTCCCTTTTATTTCTATTGCACCGAAATCACCATCTGTTACCCCACCCGATACCGTAAAATATTGCGAAGCATCTGGTAAATGTCCAGGTGAATTTTGACCAATGCTTACATTCCCATCATTATAATTGATTCCATCAGCTATATCGCCCCAAACTGAACTTCCGCTACCTCCACCAACTTCATCAGTGCCTGCAACCCAATTACCTAAGGCTGCATCCCACTTTGCCACTTGACCATCAGCTGTTCCAACTAATCCATCTATAATTCCGTCATCCCCTACTAAAAGTCCGTGCCTGGTAGTTCGATTAAAAAAATCGCTAAAATCAACATTCCCAACACCATCTTCAATAGAAAGTACATCACCCGTTAGGACCAAACCTTGATCATCCGTATCTACCAAGCCGCCAGCTGCCAATTCTGCTATTGCTGCTTGTGTGTCCGCAGCCGCAAGACCCGTTCCTGTATTGTCGAAAGGAACTTCCGATGCTTCTTGGTCATCCGTACCTCCCGGGGGAATAATAGTAGAAAGATCTACACTAGCACCATCTGTAATTTGTAAGGTTGTACCCGATAATGATAAATCTTGATCATCAGTATCTACCAAGCCGCCAGCTGCCAATTCTACTATTGCCGCCTGAGTGTCTCCTGCAGCAAGACCTGTACCCGTATTATCAAAAGGAACCTCAAAAGCGTTTTGGTCATCTGTTCCTCCAGGAGGAATTATTGTAGATAAATCTATTGTAGAGCCATCTGAAATACTTAAATCTGTTCCAGAAAGACTGATATCTTGTAACTCATTAGTAGAATCCATATCATCATCAGTACCTCCCATTCCTGCGATAACAAGTTCATCTAAAGCATCCTGAACATTAATTGCCGTTAGTCCGGATTCCAAATTATCAAACGGTACTTCCACTGCATTTTGGGCTTCTCCACCACCAACAACCCTACTATCAACATAGGTCTTCACAGCTTTTTGTGTTGGTAAAGTAGTACTACTGTTATCTAATAACGTTCCATCATCAGATATTTCATTCACAGCATTACCATCATTTAATGTAAACTCACCAAAAACTTGTAAATCATCAGTAATACGGACTTCACCTATATTTTTATTCGTTATAGTATTTCCGTCAACTATCCACTGATCACTACCTGAAGTTATTGCGTATGGCACTGCCATTAATTCGGTCGTGCCCAGTTCTGAACCATTAAAAGAAACCGCAACAAATGAGGCTTCTCCCCATGGTAAATTCTCATAATCACCATTACTGTTAATTCCGCTACCAATTTGCAGACTAAAAACGCCATTCATATCTGTTGAAATAATATGACTTTCTTCATATTGAATAGGTGCGTTGGTAGCGCCAAATTTTAAAGCTATACCGATTTCAACGGATTCTTCTACCAATAATTCATTTTCGGCATCTCTTACCACCCCTTGATAATTAATATAATTCTTCTGCTGTGCATTTAGTATAAAAGAGCCACACATCATGGCAACTATTATCAGTACTGAAACGTAATTTCTTTTCATAGTTCTATTTTTTAATCAGTTTATATTCTTTGATTTCCGTTCTTTCTGCTATGTATAATCTTAATATGTAGACCCCATTGGCATGTGTAGTCATGTCAATTTCATTTTTAGTAGTCCCAGTGTCAAATAATTGTGATGATACTTTTTGTCCGTTTATGGCAAAGAGCTCCATACCGTCAATATTATGTTCAGGAGAAGTAACCGTAACACTTTCAATAACGGGGTTAGGGTATACCAGTATTTCTATATCATCTTCATCAAGACTTAACGGTGTGATCAAAAGACCATAACCTGTCCAAAATCCTTGGTCAACAGCACCATCTTCTGCTACCAAACCTACCAAGGGCTCACCTATGGTAAACCCTACAGAAATATCAGCATTACCTAAGGTATTTCCTTGGCTTGCAACCACACTTCGGTCTATAGATTGGGCAATGGAGCATATACTGTAGAACAAGCATGTAAATAGAAGTAGTTGTCTTTTCATTATAGTTCAGTTTTAGATTAATGTTGTACAACCGTAATAGGTTAACATTGTTCTGAACTATTTTTATGAATACATCACATTCATCTTGACCGATAACAAAAACAAAAAAAGTGGATAGAAGCATTGCTTCTATCCACTTTAAAAGAAATTGATTTATGTTATTTATTCCACTACTATAAACTCCGATCTTCTGTTCAGTTGATGGTTTTCTTTGCTACATGGTACATTGTTGCTACAACCGTTGGTAAGCTCCGTCTCTCCATAGCCTTCATATGAGATTCTGTTACTCGGTATGCCAGCTGCTATTAGATACTCGGCCGTGGCCTTTGCCCTGTTAGCCGATAATTGCATGTTGTAGCTATCGTTCGCCCTTGAATCTGTATGCGAGCGTACCTGTACGTTTACGTTAGGGTGTTCGTTAAGGTATGCCAATACCTTTCCTATGCTGATCTTGGCATCTTCCCTGATGAAGTACTTGTCGAAATCGAAGTAGATCGGTTCTTTGTTCAGGTATTTCGCAAGATCCGTGCCTACAGGCGCGGATGGGTCTACCTGTGCCAGTACGATCTCTATACCCGTAAGGTCTTCTGCCTTTACCGTCATGAAGGTCTTGTTGCCTTCCACGTAATCCGTCTTGGTCGCCACTACCTTATAACTTCCTTCGCCGCAGTTGCCTTCCATTTCGAATGCTCCATTGGCATCCGTACTCGAGCTAGATACCATTTTGTTGTCCTTGTCGTATACCGTTACCGATGCATCCGCTAACAGTGCATTGGTCTTTTCGTCCTTTACGATTCCCGTAATATTTGTATGACAGGTGAAGTCCAACGGCGTCATTTCTATAAAACCATAGATATCGTCATTGCCCTGTCCTCCTTTTCTGTTCGATGCGAAAAAGCCTTTCTTGGTCCCTTCGTTTATAATGTACGAGAAGTCGTCTTCCTCTCCGTTCAAAGGGCGTCCTACATTGTAGATCTCGCCCGTTTCATTGTTCAGGTCGGTCGCGAAGACGTCAAGTCCCCCTAGTCCCGGGTGCCCGTCCGAAGAGAAATAGAGTTTATCCGATTCCGTCACGAACGGAAAGGTCTCCCTGGCCTCCGTATTGATTCTTGGTCCAAGGTTCTTCGGTGTACCAAATGTACCGTCCGTGTTGATATCCACAACGTAGATATCCGACTCCCCTTTCGTTCCCGGCATATCGGAAGCGAAGTACAATTTGGTTTCGTCGTTGTTCAGCGTCGGGTGTGCCACCGAATAGCTGTCCCCGTTAAAGGGCAGTTCCTCGATATCTTTCCATTCGCCTTCTATCAATTTTGCCCTATATATTTTTAATCTACTCACTCCTTCTTCGTCCCTTTCGAACTTACCGTCGTCAGAGTTGTTACGTGTAAAGTACATCGTCTGTCCGTCCTTGGTGAATGCCGTTGACGATTCATGGGTCTTCTTGTTCAGTTTCTTGGAGAGCTTGTCCACATTGGTGAAATTGCCCTGATCGTCCTGTTCAGCTTTGTACAGGTTCAAGAAAGATCCATTGTTCCATCTATGGATGTTCTTCGTTAGCAGTCCGCTGTCCCTTGCCGTGGAGAACACCAGTCCGTCTTCATAAAAAGCGGGCGCAAAGTCAGATACCTTCGAGTTCAGACCTATGTTCTTGAGTTCGTACCTCCCCGAACGTTCCGCGATCTGTTCCAGATAATCTTGGTTATCGCCATATAGTACGCCGCGTTGATCGTTAGATCTGGCGTTCTTGAACTTGTTCATCCATGTGTCGGACTCTCCGTATTTCTCCAATGACTTCAATGTCTGTGCATATCTGTACATATACTCCGGATCGATGTCCGCACCTTCAAGTGCGAACAGCTTGCCGTACCAGATCGATGCCTCTTCATAGTTCGCGTTCAGATAGTTCGCGTTGCCCAGGTTCTTATAGATATCCTCCTCCGTATTCCCGTCCTTGACCAGCTCTTCGTACGATCGTATCGCAGAGGCATAGGCGTAGTTCGTGAATTTCGTATCCGCTTTCTTTACTTTCTTGTCCTGTGCGCTCGCCATTATGGCCATTACCGCCAAGCCACAAAAAATATATCCTGTTTTTTTCATGTCGTTTTTTATTAAAAGAATCTTGGGGTGATCACTCGTTTGTACTTGTTAAGAAATTCATATCTCAGCATGATCTCGAAAGAGCCGTCGTTGAACCTGGTAGCTCCAAGATCGGTCGTTTCCTTGTCGTACGCCAGACCGATCATGAACTGGTCGTTCAACTGAAAACCGAACAGGGCGCTCAGCGCCGCGTCCCATCTGTACGCCGCTCCCAAAGAGAACTTGTCGTTGAACAAAAAGTTTGCACTAAGGTCTACTTGTAACGGTGCTCCCTTTACCGCTTTGATCAATGCCGCTGGTTTGAACTTTACGTTGTTCTTAAGATCGAACACATACCCCGTGATCAAATAGAAGTTCATACGCTCTTGTGCGATAAGGCTGGAACTGTTAGAATCCGAACTGTCGAAATGCTCGGTCTGTAAAAAGTTCGGTACCGATAGCCCTGCATAGAACCGATCCGTATGGTAATAGATCCCCGCACCGAAGTTCGGCGAGAACTTGTTATCGATGTTCGGTAGGTTGCTCTCCGCCCCGTAGTTCCTAAGTTTGGTAAAATCCACGTTGAACAGGTGGCCACCGGCCTTCAGTCCGAAGGAAAGCTTTCCTTCCTCTGACGTGTTGACCGTATAGCTGAACGCGGCGTCTATGTAGGTATCCTGGTTGGTACCGTTACCGATCTCATCGTTCACCACCGATAGCCCCAATCCTACATGTTCGGATACCGGTGTATGGAAGTTCAATGTCTGCGTCGTAGGTGCGCCGTCAAGCCCCACCCACTGCGAACGGTGCAGTGCGGCGATGCTGAGCACCCCTCGGGAACCTGCATACGCAGGGTTCACAGATATCGTATTGTACATGTACTGCGTGTACTGAGCGTCTTGCTGGGCATGCCCCATAAAGAGTCCCGCAAGGGTAATTATAATGGTTAGAAAATATTTGTTCATCGTATCTTTTTTAAAGAAAATTTTTATCTGTTTATGTATAGGTAACCTGATTTGCTTAAGCTATTTCCATCCTTCACATACTTGATGACATAGAAATAAACTCCTACCGGTAGTTCTGAATCTTTACTTATAGTAGCTCTACCATCTGAAGACCCTTTGAATGTATTGGTTATATTATCATAACCTGACATTTCATATACGATTATACCCCATCTGTTATAGACCAGTACCGTATTATTAGGATAAGACTCTATATTCTCGATCAAAAAGGAATCATTGACTCCATCACCATCGGGGGTGATTATTTCATTTGATACCGCGATACCAGAATCTACAACCTCAGCATTACAACCCGCATCAAGTGGAGGAACCCCGTTCAATGAATCACAAGGATTCAATGGATCTGTACCGTCTATTATCTCTTGTCCGTCTAAAATAGTGTCACCATCCGTATCTGCAACATCTGGATCTGTACCTATAGCTTCCTCTTGAGCAGTAGTTAATCCGTCTTCATCACAATCTGATGTGCCTATCGGAGTACCTCCTATAGAATCACAATCGTCTAAAGGATCAGTATTGTCCAATACTTCTTGCCCGTCATTTATACCGTCACCGTCGGAATCAGGGTTTAATGGGTTCGTACCCAAATCTAGTTCTTCACTATCGGTAAGTCCGTCATTATCCGTGTCAGGATTATTTGGATCGGTACCTAATGCCGCTTCCTCATCGGTAGTCAAATCATCATCATCACAATCACTCGCACCTAACGCAGTACCATTAACATGATCACAATCATCTAAAGGGTCTGTTGTATCAATATTTACTTCTTGACCATCGTTGATACCGTCTCTATCTGTATCAGGATCATTAGGATCTGTTCCTAAAGCAGCTTCTTCGTTATTTGAGAGTCCGTCATTATCCGTATCCTCAGAAATGGTCACCGTACCAGTTCCTGTATTACCTGCTTCATCGGTAACAATAACTTGGATAAGATCTTCATCAGAAAGAACAGGAAGACTACCACTATCAGGAATAACGGAACCGGTATCTATACTCCAATCACCATTTGCATCAGCTATCACAGTATAGGTTACATCAACAGTATTATCTCCATTAGTATCCAACTCAATCAAAAGACTTTCATTAGCGTCACCTTGCCCAGTTACTACCGGAGAGATATCCGAAGTACTAAAACTATCGGCACTAGGAGCCGTAGTATTGAGCACTATTGATTCTATGTCATCCGCAGTATTGCCTGCAAGATCAGAAACCTCAGCATTGACCGATATCGGACCATTGTTTAATCCGGAAATATCCACTTCATTAGCCGTCCAAGCTCCAGCGGTTACCGTTGCTGTCGTAGTAACAGAATTTACGCCATCATCTAAAGTAACGGTTACAGTTTGGTTGTCTTCAACCCCAGTGGTTACACCTGAGATTATCACGTCGTTATCTTCCGCTTCATTAACAATATTATCTATTTCAATAGGGGTATTTATCTCAATGTCAATAATATCATCATGCACTATATCCCGAGTATCTTGCGTAGCAGGGTTTCCTGCCAAATCACTCACATCTGCAGTGATGGTTTCATTTACATCCAACACCTGTGCATCTACTGCAGGTACATCTAAACTCCAAATGCCACCAGTAACTGTTGTTGTATAAGTTTGACCGTTCAAGGTTACCGTTACAGTTTGACCATCTTCGGCATCTGTAGTACCACTAATAGTAACATCGTTATCATCTTCAATTCCACTGATAACATCATCGTTAGATACAACATCTATAGTTATTGTTGGCGGAGTTACATCATGTTCGATATCTCTTGTCACCTGAATAGCAGGATTACCGGCTACATTACTTACATCTGCAGTAATGGTTTCGTTTGCGTCTAATGCCTGTGCATCTGCAGCTGGGACGTCTAAACTCCAAGTACCACCAGTTGCCAAAGTAGTGTAGGTTTGTCCGTTCAAGGTTACCGTTACCGTTTGACCGTCTTCGGCATCTGTAGAACCATTAATAGTAACATCGCTATCATCTTCAACTGCATTAATAATATCATCTAAAGCAACTACATTAATCGTAATTACAGGAGCGGTAACATCATGTTCAATATCGCGTGTAGCTTCAACAGCAGGGTTACCGGATGCATCATTTACATTAGCGGTAATCGTTTCATTTGCATTTAATGCCTGAGCATCAGTTGCAGGCACATCTAAACTCCAAGTGCCACCAGTTACTGTTGTTATATACGTTTGACCATTCAATACTACTGTTACCGTTTGACCATCTTCGGCATCTGTAGTACCACTAATAGTAACATCACTATCATCTTCCACAGCATTAATGATATCATCGGTAGATACTACGTTTATTGCTATTGTTGGAGCAGTGACATCATGCTCTATATCTCGTGTTGCTTCTATAGCTGGGTTACCAGCTACATCACTTACATCTGCAGCAATAGTCTCCATGGCATCCAATGCCTGTGTATCAGCTGCGGGTAGATCAAAACTCCATGTTCCTCCGGTCACCGTTGTAGTATATGTTTGTCCGTTCAACAAAACAGTCACTGTTTGACCATCTTCAGCATCTGTAGTACCATTAATGGTAACATCGTTATCGTCCTCAATTGAGTTGATAATATCATCTAAAGCAACTACATCGATGGTAATTACAGGAGCGGTAACATCATGTTCAATATCTCTAGTAGCTTGTGTTGCAGGGTTACCCGCCAAATCGCTTACATCTGCAGTAATCGTTTCATTAGGGTCTAAAGCTTGGACGTCTATTGCCGGAACATCTAGACTCCATGTACCAGCTGTTACCGTAGTTGTATAAGTTTGACCGTTCAATATTACCGTAACAGTTTGACCATCTTCGGCATCTGTAGTACCACTGATGGTAACATCACTATTTTGCTCAAATTCATTGATAATATCATCTGTAGAAACCACATCTATTGTGATTATCGGAGCGGTATCATCATGAATAATATCTCGTGTTGCTTGTGTTGCAGGATTATCCGCTGCATCACTAACATCTGCAGTAATCGATTCCAAAGGATTTAATGCCTGTGCATCTGCTGCAGGTAAATCAAAACTCCAAGTTCCTCCAGTTACCGTTGTAGTGTACGTCTGTCCATTTAATATAACCGTTACAGTCTGACCATCTTCAGCATCTGTAGTGGTTCCACTAATAGTAACATCACTATCATCTTCAATAGCACTGATAATGTCATCGCCCGATACAACATCTATTGTAATTGTCGGTGCCGTGACATCATGCTCTATATCTCGTGTTGCCTGTGTTGCAGGGTTACCCGCTACATCACTTACATCTGCCGTAATCGTTTCCGTAGCTCCTAATGCTTGAGCAGAAGTTGCTGGCAAGTCAAAACTCCATACGCCTCCTGTTACGGTTGTCGTATATGTTTGTCCGTCTAAAACTACAGTTACGGTTTGACCGTCTTCTGCACCCGTAGTAGTTCCGCTAATAGTCACATCGCTATCATCTTCCAAGGCGTTTATAACATCGTCTCCAGATACTACATCAATTGTTATTGTTGGCGCAGTGACATCATGTTCAATATCTCTGGTTGCCTGTGTTGCAGGGTTACCCGCTAAATCACTCACGTCTGCAGTAATCGTTTCCGTAACATCCAATGATTGGGCATCCGCCGCAGGCAAATCAAAACTCCATATTCCACCGGTTACTGTTGTAGTGTATGTTTGTCCGTTCAATAGTACGGTTACGATTTGACCATCTTCGGCACCCGTAGTGGTACCACTTATAGTAACATCAGTATCGTCCTCAATAGCATTAATAATATCATCGGTAGATACTACATCTATTGCTATTGTTGGGGCAGTTACATCATGTGTAATAACTCTGGTTGCTTGAGTGGCAGGGTTACCGGCAGCATCACTTACATCTGCCGTAATCGTTTCTGTTACACCCAATGCTTGAGCAGCTGCTGCTGGCAAGTCAAAACTCCATACTCCTCCTGTTACCGTAGTGGTATACGCTTGTCCATGTAAAATCACCGTAACGATTTGACCGTCTTCGGCATCTGTTGTTGTACCACTAATGGTCACATCATTGTCATCTTCAACCGCATTGATTATATCATCGGTAGTAACTACATTTATTGTAATTGTCGGTACTGTAACATCATGTTCAATATCTCGTGTAGCCTGTGTAGCAGGATTACCAGCAACATCACTTACATCTGCGGTAATTGTTTCATTAGGGTCTAATGCTTGGGCATCTGCCGCAGGTAAATCAAAACTCCAAGTGCCACCGGTTACCGTTGTAGTATACGTCTGACCATTCAATACAACCGTTACAGTCTGACCGTTTTCGGCATCTGTTGTTGTACCACTTATGGTTAAATCCGTGTCGTCTTCAACTGCATTGATAACATCATCGCCCGATACAACATCTATTGTGATTGTCGGAGCCGTAACATCATGCTCAATATCTCGTGTAGCTTGTGTTGCAGGGTTACCCGCTACATCACTGACATCTGCAGTTATGGTTTCCAAAGCATCCAATGCTTGGGCATCTGCTGCAGGTAAATCAAAACTCCAAGTACCACCTGTTACCGTGGTCGTATATGTTTGTCCGTTCAATACCACTGTTACAGTCTGACCGTCTTCGGCTCCGGTAGTCGTTCCACTTATAGTTACATCAATATCATCCTCAAGAGCATTAATAATATCATCGGTAGATACCACATTAATTGCTATTGTAGGAGCAATCGCATCGTGTTCAACATCTCGTGTTGCTTGAACTGCAGGGTTACCAGCATTATTACTCACATCTGCTGTTATTGTTCGGGTTGTACCCAATGCCTGAGCATCTGCCGCAGGCAAATCAAAACTCCATGTGCCACCTGATACCGTAGTTGTATAGGTTTGTCCGTTCAAGGTTGCCGTAACCGTTTGACCGTCTTCAACATCTGTAGTTGTACCATTTATAGTTACATCATTATCATCTTCAACTGCATTGATAATATCATCAGTGGCTACTACATTTATTGTAATTATTGGTACCGTAACATCATGTTCGATATCTCTGGTTGCCTGTGTTGCAGGGTTACCAGCTACATCACTGACATCTGCAGTAATGGTTTCTAAAGCATCTAATGCCTGAGCGTCTGCCGCGGGTACCTCTAAAGTCCATGTACCACTCGTAACTGTAGTCGTATAGGTTTCTCCGTTCAATACTACAGTAACTGTCTGCCCATCTTCGGCATCTGTGGTACCATTAATTGTTACATCTGAATCATCTTCCAAAGCATTTATCACATCATCGCCCGACACCACATTGATTGCAATTGTAGGTGCAGTTACATCATGTGTAATAATTCTGGTTGCTTGTGTCGCAGGGTTACCCGCTAAATCACTCACGTCTGCAGTTATGGTTTCGGTAGGGTCCAATGCCTGAGCATCAGACGCAGGTAAATCAAAACTCCATACTCCTCCCGTTACCGTAGTGGTGTATGTTTGTCCGTTTAGAACGACTGTTACCGTCTGACCGTCTTCAGCTCCGTTAGTTGTACCACTAATAGTCACATCACTATTATCCTCAAGGGCACTAATAATATCGTCTGTTGAAACCACATTAATAGTTATTGTAGGTGCCGTATCATCATGTACGATATCTCGTGTTGCCTGTACTGCAGGGTTCCCCGCCAAATCACTTACATCTGCAGTTATGGTTTCCGTATCATTCAATGCCTGTACATCTACTGCCGGAACATCTAACGACCATACACCACCGGTTACTGTAGTCGTATATGTGTGCCCGTTTAGAACTACTGTCACTGTCTGACCGTCTTCGGTTCCTGTAGTTGTACCACTAATAGTAACATCACTATCGTCTTCAACCGCATTGATAATATCATCGGTAGCTACTACGTTTATTACTATTGTTGGCGCAGTTACATCAATAGTAAGTAAAGCAGCATCAGAAGTAAGAGGAGAACACACAAAAGTTAAATCGGTAATTATAACTCGGTATTCAAATCCGTCTTCGGCAACGGTAGCACCTGTTAGTGTTAAGGTTTCCGTTGCACTTCCTGTATAAATATCCGTTCCATTGGCATCATCTATAGCTACAAAACCACCACCTAACTGATCGTCTACCTCCCATTGGTATGCTAATGAGATTCCTGATGCCGTAACAGTGAATGTTTCTGGAGAACTACCATTTGTCAATACATCTTGTGGTTGATCTGCACTTGATGCTATAGTAGGAATTTCCCCTGGCTGTTGAAAATCGAAATCTGTATTTGTAGCACTATCTACATTATTTGGTTCGGTATATCCGTCCACTACGTTGGTACCAATTACCACACCATCTGCGTCTACTACCAGAGCTCCGTCTCCTAAAATTCCGTCGCCATTATCATCGGTAAACCCTGCTTCTATAACATCATTACATAAATCGCCATCGGCATCCAATTCCAAGAAATCGGCAATACCATCTGGAGTTGTCTCCGAATCTAATACGGTGTAATTTACAGCACCGCTATTTTCTTGACCACTTACTTGAACCGAGTCTGGAATACCATCCGTACCAACATCGCCATCTAATCGACCATCTGTAAACGCTTGTCCACTACCAGATTCTACGACATCATAAATTCCGTCATTATCGGCATCTAAATCGAAATGATTAGGTACGCCATCACCATCGACATCAAAAGCATCTACAATACCATCACCATTTGCATCGACACCCAAATCAGTATCTCTATAATTTAAAATTCCGTCAGAATCATCATCGGCACTTGGGTCTATACCTGAAGGACTTTCTAAAGTATCCAAGATTCCGTCATTATCATCATCTAAATCAGCAGAATCAGCGATGCCATCCAAATCATTATCATCTATAGCATTTTCTCTATAATCTACTTCAGGAGTTGTGGTCACAGCAATATTTGGTAAATCTGATGCACCATTATCTTGATCATCATTAGAATCGAACGGGAAACCTGTAGTATCGACATCATCATAGTCATCAAACAAACCATCGTGATCATTATCTAAATTATTTGATGCCGCAGTAAAACCAGCTTCTTCCGTATCTGAAAGTCCGTCACCATCGGTATCCAAATCCAAATAATCGGGAATTCCGTCGCCATCCGTATCTATTGGTGAGACGCCTTCATCACCTGTACCTTCATACTCGTCTCCTAAACCATCACCATCGGTATCATCATTTCCATTGCCATCTGTATTGGCATTTCTTGCAACGTAACCACTTGTAGTTTGCGCTTCAACATTATCTGGAATACCATCGTTATCAGAATCAATATCCAAATGATCTTCTATACCATCATGATCACTATCAATACCTTCGTTTATGGTATACACAGGAGCAGTACCCGGACCAGAAGTATCACCTGCAGGTGACCCCGCAGAGTTTACAGCCGATGTAGTGTTAGTAGGTGTAAACAGTCCGTTAATATCACAGGTTTGAAACAAAACAGACCCTAAATAATCATTGGATGCAAAACCAGATTGTAGTTGACCCGAAAAGGTAATTGTCAAATTCGTAGTTTCATAATAATTAAAATATACGGCAAGTCGTGGTCCAAAATCTACCCCAGACCATGTTTGTGCCGGACCTTCAAAAGTGGTTGTACCCGTAGCCGCGTTTTCTGAAACATTTAGCAATGTGTTACTATCTACAGCATATAAGCCAGGCTGTGCCAGGGTTACACTTTCTTTAGTATTGGCTCCGTCAATATCATAAATAACACCACCAAAACGAATTAGATTTACTTGAAAATCTGTTCCTGTTGCTACCAACCTAATATTAAATGTCATACTACCAACAGCACCGACACCACCACCTACATCAAAACTAGGTTGCCAAGCATCATCACTACCAAAACCACCATTATCAATAGAAGTTAAGGTTGCATTGTTAATATCCGTAATGGCAACAATTGCATCTAATACCCCAAGAGATGAAGTAACTACAGTTGAGAAACGGTATTCAGCACCTACAGTACCCGCACCACTACCCGTAGCCGCTATATAAGAACCACCAGTAAAAGACCCTGGCGGTATACCACAATCATCACCTTTTGTATCGGTAGGTTCAAAGCCTAATGATTCCACATAATCTAAAATACCATCATTGTCATTATCCTTATCCAAATCATTATTTACACCATCACCATCAGTATCTATAGGTGTTAAGTGCACATTGGCATCTCTAAAATCTACCTCACTTGTGAATGGGTCTTGATCATTTGGAAAGCTATCTACATCTTGATTATTATTCGTTGCTCCATTTGCATCTGCAATTCCATTTGGTGCGTTAATGCTTAAATCGAAATTATCATCTAAACCATCATTATCGGAATCTACACCTGAGATTGAGGTATCTGCCGTATTATCGTCATCTATGTCATATGCCTCTACATAATCGCTTACACCATCATTGTCAGAATCTGAATCCCTAAAATCTGGACTATCTTGACCATCGGAATTTTCAGGTTGATTAATAGATTCTCCAGAACCGGCAGGAACCACTTCATAATTATCTGCCAAACCGTTACCGTCAGAATCTGCAGAAGGACTCAAATAACCCGAAGTTGATTGCCATTCTATGTTATCTATAATACCATCATCATCACTATCCAAATCTAAATAATCTGGATGCGTATCGTTGTCAGTGTCTACTGGTAAATTGGTAAGGCTATTATTAATATTAAAATCTACATCAAAAACATCATCTATACCATCGTTATCATTATCATTACCCGATAATTGAACCAAGCCAGCATCTGTTTGAGATTCTACCAAATCTTGAATACCATCATTATCAGAATCAATATCCAAGTAATTGGCACCTCCGGTGTTATCACTATTAACAGGAACCGCAGAAACTCCGTTTCCATCAACACCTCCATCTTCTGCAGAATCAGGAATACCATTAGTACCTGGATCGCTTTCACTTGGGTCTATAGACCCATTACCATCGATATCTAAACTTCCATTACCTGTCTCTACGACATCTGGAATACCGTCATTATCACTATCTAAATCTTCATTATTAGGAATACCGTCATTATCAAAATCTGTTGTTCCTTCAACAGTATCAAGAATACCATCATTATCATCATCTTCATCATTAGTATTACATATTCCATCACCATCTGTATCTATACCGTCATTATCTGGGTCGAAGTTAGCACCCGCAGTAAAATCAGTACTTGCCGTTGCACCACAATCATCACAACCATCACCATCCAAATCTTGACAAACGGAAGGGTCTAAAGGATCAGTATCAGAACCATCTGCTACGCCATCGTTGTCATCATCAGGATCTCCAGAATCACATAAACCATCACCATCGGTATCAGTACCATCATTGGCAGGATCAAAATTAGCACCCGCAGTAAAATCATTGTTTGCGGTTGCGGAACAATCATCACAACCATCGCCATCTGAATCTTGACAAACAGAAGGGTCTAAAGGAGCAGCATCTGAGCCATCAGGCACACCATCATTATCATCATCAGGATCACCAGAATCACATAAACCATCACCATCGGTATCAGTGCCATCATTGGCAGGGTCATAATTATCACCTGCGGAAAAGTCAGTACTTGCTGTTGCCGAACAATCATCACAACCATCACCATCCAAATCTTGACAAATGGATGGGTCTAACGGAGCAGCATCCGAGCCATCGGCTACACCATCATTATCATCATCTAAATCTGAAGAATCACAAATACCATCACCATCGGTATCGGTACCGTCATTATCCGTATCAAAATTAGCACCCGCAGTAAAATCATTACTTGCATTAGCAGAACAATCATCACAACCATCGCTATCTAAATCTTGACAAATGGAAGGGTCTAGCGGTGCAGCATCCGATCCATCGGCTACGCCATCGTTATCATCATCAGGGTCACTAGAATCACAAATTCCATCACCATCGGTATCGGTACCATCAGTATCCGTATCAAAATTAGCACCTGCGGAAAAATCAGTACTTGCCGTTGCGGAACAATCGTCACAACCATCACCATCCAAATCTTGACAACTACTTGGGTCTAAAGGAGCATTATCATCACCATCCAAAACTCCGTCATTATCATCATCAGGGTCACTGTCATCACAAATTCCATCGCCATCGGTATCGGTTCCATCATTAGAAGGGTCGAAATTATTACCGACGGAAAAATCGTTATTTGCCGTCGCGGAACAATCATCACAGCCATCACCATCTAAATCTTGACATACAGAAGGGTCTAATGGGGCAGCATCTGAACCATCGGCAACACCATCATTATCATCATCAGGGTCGCTAGCATCACAAATTCCATCACCATCGGTATCGGTACCGTCATTGGCAGGGTCAAAATTATTGCCTGCTGAAAAATCGGTACTCGCCGTTGCAGAACAATCGTCACAGCCATCACCATCTGTATCTTGACAACTACTTGGGTCTAAAGGTGCGTTATCGTTTACATCCAGAACTCCGTCATTATCATCATCTGTATCGCCAGAATCACAAATTCCGTCACCATCGGTATCGGTGCCATCATTGGCAGGGTCAAAATTATTTCCCGCTGAGAAATCAGTACTTGCGGTTGCGGAACAATCATCACAACCATCACCATCCAAATCTTGACAACTGCTTGGATCTAAAGGTGCATTATCATTACCATCAAGAACACCATCGTTATCATCATCTGGGTCGCCAGAATCACAAAGTCCGTCACCATCGGTATCAGTGCCATCATTAGAAGCATCAAAATTATTACCTACCGAAAAATCGTTATTAGCCGTTGCAGAACAATCGTCACAACCATCGCCATCCAAATCCTGACAACTACTAGGGTCTAAAGGTGCGTTATCATCGCCATCTAGAACTCCGTCATTATCATCATCTGGGTCGCTAGAGTCGCAAATACCATCACCATCGGTATCAGTTCCATCATTTGCAGGGTCGAAATTATTACCTACGGAAAAATCTGTGCTTGATGTTGCCGAACAATCGTCACACCCATCGCCATCCAAATCTTGACAGCTACTAGGGTCTAATGGTGCATTGTCATTTCCATCTAGAACTCCGTCATTATCATCATCGGCATCACCAGAATCACATAATCCATCACCATCGGTATCTGTACCATCATTGGCAGGGTCAAAATTATTACCTCCTGTAAAATCGTTACTTGCCGTTGCAGAACAATCGTCACAACCATCACTATCCAAATCTTGACAGCTACTAGGGTCTAAAGGTGCGTTATCATTTCCATCTAAAACTCCGTCATTATCATCATCGGTATCACCAGCATCACAAAGTCCGTCACCATCGGTATCGGTACCATCATTGGCAGGATCAAAGTTATTACCTGCTGAAAAATCAGTACTTGCAGTTGCGGAACAATCGTCACAACCATCATTATCCAAATCTTGACAGCTACTTGGATTCAAAGGTGCATTATCATCACCATCTAGAACTCCGTCATTATCATCATCTGGGTCACCAGAGTCACATAAGCCATCGCCATCTGTATCTGTACCGTCATTGGCAGGGTCGAAATTATTACCGACAGTAAAATCATTATTAGCCGTTGCCGAACAATCGTCGCAACCATCGCCATCCAAATCTTGACAGCTACTTGGGTCAAAAGGAGCGTTATCATCACCATCTAGAACCCCATCATTATCATCATCGGCATCACTGGAATCTGGTGTACCATCACCATCAGTATCTGGATCATTGGTTACCGTTATATTCACTGTTGCGATTTCACAAACATCTGGATCTGGATCCGTATTACAAACCTGATAAATTACCGTTACCGTTGACCCATTTTCCGTTATTAATGGGGTATACGCCAATTCACCTGTTAAAGCATCTAAAATTGCAGTACCACCAGCCGTACCTCCAGTTCTAGTGATTGTAGTAGTACCCTGGTTGTTTGGATCATTATTAGGTAAATAATCATCATTACTTAAAATATTGATATTAGTGGCAACGCCCAACGTAGCATTAACGCTTTCATCTTGAGCAGTTGGTGCATAAGGGTTTGGATCCGTAGCGTCTAAATGACCATCACCGTCACTATCTATATCTAAATGATTGGGTAAGCCATCATTATCTACATCAAACGCATCTGGCACTCCATTGCCATCGGCATCTGTATAATCTGTTGAAGTACCATCTCCGGTATTACCAACATCTTGCCTTGTATCTTTAAAATTTAAAATACCATCACCATCTGCATCCCCAAAAGGATCAAGACCAGGGTATTCATCCAAATCTACGATACCATCATTATCATCATCGGTATCATCGTTATCACTGGTACCATCACCGTCACTATCCCTTGGATCTCTCCAATCTCTTTCTCCGCCAGCGGGATCATCATCTGGAAATGAATTTGGAGTTTGACCATTGTTGGTTGCGGCATTGGGATCTTCCATACCATTAGCGTTCTGATCAAAATTATCGTCTATCCCATCTAAATCGGTATCGTTGCCCGATAAGGTGGTCTCTGGAACATCATCGCCATTGGTATCGTAAGCTTCAACAGCATCTGGGATACCATCATTATCACTATCTGGATCTAAGAAATCTGGGACATTATCTGGTGTTGCAAAAGCTACATCTGTATTAACAGGAATAAGACCCTGATTACCAGAGCCCTCATAATTATCATCTAATCCGTCGCCATCTGAATCATTACCCGATGGCGCTATGTATGATCCCGAAGCCTGAGCTTCTACATTATCTGGAATACCATCATCATCGGAATCTAGATCTAGGTGGTTCGGATAACTATCGTTATCTTGACTGGCTTCAAAAACATCGGGAACCCCATCAGAATTAGCATCGGTGTAGTTCGTAGTACTACCATCGGCATTTGCATTATATGTAGGCACGCCGTCACCAGAATTATCTAAAACATCCTGAAAATTTGGAAGTCCGTCACCATCTGCATCTCCATTAGGATCGTTCCCACCTGATTCTACAACATCTAAAATACCATCATTGTCATCATCAATATCAACATTATCAAAAACACCATCACCATCTGCATCGCCCACACAAACCGAATAAAAAATCGTGTTTATTTGGTATTCACTTTGGTTAAGGTCAAATTCTTTTACAAACCCAGGGTTAGCATAAATATCAAACTCTATAAAATTAATATCATTAAACTCAAACATTAAATTACTTTCCGGACCATTGGCTTCAGATTCCGTACCTGCAGAAACAAGAGATGGCGGTGTAGTATCAATATCAATATTTGTAGGAATATCTGTAGCTGTAAAACGGACAGAATTACCACAATCTGTACCTACGGCTTCATTTTCTATAGGAACATTAGGATCAGCAGGAGCCGGTGTACCATCAATATCATTAATAATTATTCTAAAATCATTTAAAGGAATTGGTGTTACGTTATCCGCTTGTAAAAAACTAATTCTTATTCTTGATGGAGCATTAGTACCACTGTCTGAAGGATTTAAATAATAGAAATTATCGACTGCATTAGAATACGCAATTTGACCATTATTACCTGCCCCACTAATTTTTTGAACTCTAACAATAGCCAAAGAAGGTATAGTCGGTGAACTTGCAGTAAAATAAGCATCTACTATTGAACCACTTGAAATTCCTGTTATAGAAACTTCTTCAAAATTTTGTGCTTTTACCGTAACAGTTAACAACAATGTAATGGCTGAAAATAATAGTTGAAAACTACTTTTACTTTTCATGAATGATAGGTTTGATCTCACAATCAGAAGCGTTTTTAATACATTGAATACACTTCTCGATTTAAAATATTGATTTTTGAATGGTACTATGCCGAAAATTCTAGGAGTGTGAAATTTGGTGGTATTCATGTTCTAACTATATTAATAAACCCTAAATAAATAAGACTTAGCTGATACTAAATGGCATTAAATTCACCTAAACAGCTCTTACTTCTATAGGAATTTTATTGTTCAATGTTCTTTGCTAGTATTAAAATACATATTTTGTAATCCAATGACTACAATCCAATAGTAATTTTTCTTAAAAGTATAGTAAGAAATAATATTTACGAAGTATATTGTTGTATGAATTCATCACTTTGTTGTGAAAAAGCAATTTTTGTATGTGTATGCAAATTAAATGAGTGCACTTTATCGATGAAGCCCATTATTAAAAAGGATTACAGAGTTCTCAATTCCTTGGATTTGTAGTATGTAATTTGTTTCCACGAAGTCCCTAAATACGGTTTGCAAGCGATTAGATATCCATTAAAATTAGTGATGAAGAAATTTTTTAATTAATTCCCACAAAACACTGCTACAAAATATTGTAAGGTATATGACCGATACACCTAATAGAACATTCCAAATATTTTAAACTTTCTTAAAAAACAAAAAAAGTGGATAGAAGCATTGCTTCTATCCACTTTAAAAGAAATTGATTTATGTTATTTATTCCACTACTATAAACTCCGATCTTCTGTTCAGTTGATGGTTTTCTTTACTACATGGTACACCATTGCTACAACCGTTGGTAAGCTCCGTCTCTCCATAGCCTTCATATGAGATTCTGTTACTCGGTATGCCAGCTTCCATTAGATACTCGGCCGTGGCCTTTGCCCTGTTAGCCGATAATTGCATGTTGTAGCTATCGTTCGCCCTTGAATCTGTATGCGAGCGTACCTGTACGTTTACGTTAGGGTATTCGTTAAGGTATGCCAATACCTTTCCTATGCTGATCTTGGCATCTTCCCTGATGAAGTACTTGTCGAAATCGAAGTAGATCGGTTCTATGTTCAGGTATTTCGCAAGGTCCGTGCCTACAGGCGCGGATGGGTCTACCTGTGCCAGTACGATCTCTATACCCGTAAGGTCTTCTGCCTTTACCGTCATAAAGGTCTTGTTGCCTTCTTCATAGTCCGCTTTGGTCGCCACTACCTTGTAACTGCCTTCGCCGCAGTTGCCTTCCATTTCGAATGCTCCATTGGCATCCGTACTCGAGCTAGATACCATTTTGTTGTCCTTGTCGTATACCGTTACCGATGCATCCGCTAACAGTGCATTGGTCTTTTCGTCCTTTACGATTCCCGTAATATTTGTATGACAGGTGAAGTCCAACGGCGTCATTTCTATAAAACCATAGATATCGTCATTGCCCTGTCCTCCTTTTCTGTTCGATGCGAAAAAGCCTTTCTTGGTCCCTTCGTTTATAATGTACGAGAAGTCGTCTTCCTCTCCGTTCAAAGGGCGTCCTACATTGTAGATCTCGCCCGTTTCATTGTTCAGGTCGGTCGCGAAGACGTCAAGTCCCCCTAGTCCCGGGTGCCCGTCCGAAGAGAAATAGAGTTTATCCGATTCCGTCACGAACGGAAAGGTCTCCCTGGCCTCCGTATTGATTCTTGGTCCAAGGTTCTTCGGTGTACCAAATGTACCGTCCGTGTTGATATCCACAACGTAGATATCCGACTCCCCTTTCGTTCCCGGCATATCGGAAGCGAAGTACAATTTGGTTTCGTCGTTGTTCAGCGTCGGGTGTGCCACCGAATAGCTGTCCCCGTTAAAGGGCAGTTCCTCGATATCTTTCCATTCGCCTTCTATCAATTTTGCCCTATATATTTTTAATCTACTCACTCCTTCTTCGTCCCTTTCGAACTTACCGTCGTCAGAGTTGTTACGTGTAAAGTACATCGTCTGTCCGTCCTTGGTGAATGCCGTTGACGATTCATGGGTCTTCTTGTTCAGTTTCTTGGAGAGCTTGTCCACATTGGTGAAATTGCCCTGATCGTCCTGTTCAGCTTTGTACAGGTTCAAGAAAGATCCATTGTTCCATCTATGGATGTTCTTCGTTAGCAGTCCGCTGTCCCTTGCCGTGGAGAACACCAGTCCGTCTTCATAAAAAGCGGGCGCAAAGTCAGATACCTTCGAGTTCAGACCTATGTTCTTGAGTTCGTACCTCCCCGAACGTTCCGCGATCTGTTCCAGATAATCTTGGTTATCGCCATATAGTACGCCGCGTTGATCGTTAGATCTGGCGTTCTTGAACTTGTTCATCCATGTGTCGGACTCTCCGTATTTCTCCAATGACTTCAATGTCTGTGCATATCTGTACATATACTCCGGATCGATGTCCGCACCTTCAAGTGCGAACAGCTTGCCGTACCAGATCGATGCCTCTTCATAGTTCGCGTTCAGATAGTTCGCGTTGCCCAGGTTCTTATAGATATCCTCCTCCGTATTCCCGTCCTTGACCAGCTCTTCGTACGATCGTATCGCAGAGGCATAGGCGTAGTTCGTGAATTTCGTATCCGCTTTCTTTACTTTCTTGTCCTGTGCGCTCGCCATTATGGCCATTACCGCCAAGCCACAAAAAATATATCCTGTTTTTTTCATGTCGTTTTTTATTAAAAGAATCTTGGGGTGATCACTCGTTTGTACTTGTTAAGAAATTCATATCTCAGCATGATCTCGAAAGAGCCGTCGTTGAACCTGGTAGCTCCAAGATCGGTCGTTTCCTTGTCGTACGCCAGACCGATCATGAACTGGTCGTTCAACTGAAAACCGAACAGGGCGCTCAGCGCCGCGTCCCATCTGTACGCCGCTCCCAAAGAGAACTTGTCGTTGAACAAAAAGTTTGCACTAAGGTCTACTTGTAACGGTGCTCCCTTTACCGCTTTGATCAATGCCGCTGGTTTGAACTTTACGTTGTTCTTAAGATCGAACACATACCCCGTGATCAAATAGAAGTTCATACGCTCTTGTGCGATAAGGCTGGAACTGTTAGAATCCGAACTGTCGAAATGCTCGGTCTGTAAAAAGTTCGGTACCGATAGCCCTGCATAGAACCGATCCGTATGGTAATAGATCCCCGCACCGAAGTTCGGCGAGAACTTGTTATCGATGTTCGGTAGGTTGCTCTCCGCCCCGTAGTTCCTAAGTTTGGTAAAATCCACGTTGAACAGGTGGCCACCGGCCTTCAGTCCGAAGGAAAGCTTTCCTTCCTCTGACGTGTTGACCGTATAGCTGAACGCGGCGTCTATGTAGGTATCCTGGTTGGTACCGTTACCGATCTCATCGTTCACCACCGATAGCCCCAATCCTACATGTTCGGATACCGGTGTATGGAAGTTCAATGTCTGCGTCGTAGGTGCGCCGTCAAGCCCCACCCACTGCGAACGGTGCAGTGCGGCGATGCTGAGCACCCCTCGGGAACCTGCATACGCAGGGTTCACAGATATCGTATTGTACATGTACTGCGTGTACTGAGCGTCTTGCTGGGCATGCCCCATAAAGAGTCCCGCAAGGGTAATTATAATGGTTAGAAAATATTTGTTCATCGTATCTTTTTTAAAGAAAATTTTTATCTGTTTATGTATAGGTAACCGGCTTTATCTAAATTATTGCCATTATTATTATACTTGATTATATAGAAGTATGTACCTACGGGTAATTTAGCGTCTGTTGAAATAGTTACCCTTCCGTTAGAAACGCCTTTAAAGGTGTTCGTAACATTATCGTAACCGTTCATCTCATACACTATGACACCCCATCTGTTATAGATCTGTACCGTGTTGTTCGGGTAAGACTCTATATTCTCGATCAAAAATTCATCATTGGTACCATCATTATCTGGTGTTATGATTTCATTGATAACAGAAATACCTGATTCCACTAACTCTTCACCACAACCTGCCGCTAAAGTTGGCACCCCGTTTAATGAGTCACAAGGATTCAATGGATCTGTACCGTCTATTATCTCTTGTCCATCTACGATAGTATCACCATCGGTATCTGCAACATCTGGATCCGTACCGATCGCCAATTCTTGAGAAGTTGTAAGACCATCTTCATCACAATCGGAAATCAAATAATCACCACCTTGTTCCAAGGTTATACTACCTTCATCATAATCACAAGGATCTTCCGGATTGGTATCATCGTCAAGCTCTTGGCCATTGATTACTCCATCTCCATCACAATCAGCAACTAAATAGTCTCCTGAGAAAGCCAAAGTAACATTCTCAATTACGTAATCACATGGGTCGTTCTTATCCGTACCATCTACTTCTTCTTGAGTATCCAGTACACCATCACCATCGCTATCACCTATTTCTCTAAAGTCCACTTCTGGTGTAGAATCATCGTCATCATTATCCGTACCATCTGCACCTGTATCTAAATCATTGTTAACATCAGGACCTGGTGTATCGTCAAAGCCGTCATCCAATCCATCAGCATCAGAATCAACATCTGTAAAAGTACCTTGACCCGCTTCATCAATATCAAGCACACCGTCATCTTCAGAATCAAGATCCAAATAATCTGGAGTTCCGTCACCGTCCGTATCTTCTGGAATTAAACCATCTGGATAGTTGGTATCCAGCCCTGCTGCATCAAAAGAAGCGGCAGGAGCGACATAGCCTGATGTTGGCTGTGCTTCTACGTTATCTGGAATACCATCATCATCCGCATCGATATCCAAGAAGTTAGCTTCACCAGTACCATCTGTATTTGGTGGAGTTGTTCCTTCTGAGCTATCCGATTGACCATTAGTATTCGCATCTACAAAACCAGAATCCTCAGCATTGACAACACCGTCATTGTTTGTATCTAGTGTACCATTACCTGATTCCACTACATCTGTAATACCATCATTATCGGCATCAATATCAAAGTGGTTAGGGATTCCGTCTCCATCAAAATCAAACACCGGTTCTGTTGTTCCGTTTACATCTCCGATAGCAGGATCGTTAGGATCATCATCAGAATGATTAGGAACACCATCGTTATCAGCATCTGCACTTGGGTCGATACCGTTAGCTTCATCTAAATCTGAGATACCATCGTTATCATCATCAAGATCTACTGAATCAGGAATACCATCTTCATCAAAATCTAGGATATCCCTAAAATCTACCTGAGTTAAATTGGCATCATCTTCATTATCAGTAGCAATTGCTCCTGTATTCAAATCATTATTAACATCTAGACCCAAAGTATCATCATAAGCATCGTTAAGACCATCTCCGTCAGCATCTGCTAAAGGATCAATCATTGTACCTTGACCCGCTTCTAAAGCATCTTCTACTCCATCTGAATCTGAATCTGAATCTATGTAATCAGGAATACCATCAAAATCTGTATCTTCTGGTACTAAACCACCTGGATAATTGGTATCTAATCCGGCTGTATCAAAAGCATCTGCTGGTACGATATACGCATCAGTAGGTTGTGCTTCTACATTATCTGGAATACCATCATC
This sequence comes from Maribacter forsetii DSM 18668, assembly GCF_000744105.1. NCBI lineage: Bacteria > Pseudomonadati > Bacteroidota > Flavobacteriia > Flavobacteriales > Flavobacteriaceae > Maribacter > Maribacter forsetii. Next base: position 1,587,647 of record NZ_JQLH01000001.1, on the reverse strand, counting down.
ATCTGAATCAATATCCAAGAAGTTAGCTTCTCCTGTACCATCTGTATTTGGTGGAGTTGTTCCTTCTGAGCTATCCGATTGACCATTAGTATTCGCATCTGCAAAACCAGAATCATTAGCATCTATAACACCGTCATTGTTCGTATCAATGTCACCATTACCTGCTTCAACTACATCTACGATACCATCATTATCGGAATCAATATCAAAGTGGTTAGGAATTCCATCACCGTCAAAATCAAATGCCGGTTCTGTTGTTCCGTTTACATCTCCAATAGCAGGATCGTTAGGATCATCATCAGAATGATTAGGAACACCATCGTTATCAGCATCTGCACTTGGATCAATTCCGTTGGCTTCATCTAAATCAGAAATACCATCGTTATCATCATCCAAATCAACTGTGTCTGGAATACCATCTTGATCGAAATCAAGTACTGATCTAAAATCTACCTCAGTAACATCTGAATCATCTTCGTTATCCGTTGTAATTGCACCAGTATCCAAATCATTATTTACATCGTTACCTGGTGTATCATCAAAGGCATCGTTTAATCCGTCATTATCAGCATCGGCTAAAGGATCTACAATTGTACCTTGACCAGCTTCTAATACATCATCAATACCATCTGCATCTGAGTCAGTATCGATATAATCTGGAATACCATCTAAATCCGTATCTTCTGGCTCAATTCCGCTTGGGTAATTGGTATCTAATCCGGCTGTATCAAAAGCATCTGCTGGTACAATATACGCATCAGTAGGTTGTGCTTCTACATTATCTGGAATACCATCATCATCCGCATCAATATCCAAGAAGTTAGCTTCACCTGTACCATCTGTATTTGGTGGAGTTGTTCCTTCTGAATCATCAGCCTGTCCGTTATCATCAGTATCAGCGAAACCAGTATCAAGACCATCAATGACACCGTCATTGTTTGTATCAAGGTCACCGTTACCAGATTCCACTACATCTACGATACCATCATTATCGGCATCAATATCAAAGTGGTTAGGAATACCATCACCATCAAAATCAAATGCCGGTTCTGTTGTTCCGTTTACATCTCCAATAGCAGGATCGTTAGGGTCATCATCTAAATAATTCGCTACCCCATCATTGTCATCATCGGCACTTGGGTCTATACCATTTGATTCATCTAAATCTGAAATACCATCATTATCATCATCTAGATCAACAATATCCATAATACCATCTTGGTCGCGATCCAATATCGATCTGAAATCTACCTCAGCAGTATCTAAATCATCTTCGTTATCTGTTGCGATTGCCCCTATATCCAAATCATTATTGACATCATTACCGGATGTGTCATCGAAAGCATCGTTTAACCCGTCACTGTCGGCATCAGCCAATGGATCTGTAATTTCACCTTGACCTGCTTCAATAACATCTGGTGTACCATCATTATCAGAATCTACATCTAAATAATCAGGAGTTAAATCAGTATCTGTATCCTCAGGTCTTAATCCGTTAGGGTAGTTGGTATCTACTCCGTTTGGACTAAAAGTAGCTGCCGGAGCAACATATATTGCCGTTGGTTGTGCTTCAACGTTATCTGGAATACCATCATCATCTGCATCAATATCTAAATAATCGGCACCACCAGTACTATCTGTATTTATTGGCGTTGTTCCTTCTGAATTATCTGCCTGACCGTTATCTGTACTATCAACAAAATCATCATCCAAACTATCAATAACACCATCATTGTTGGTATCTAAGGCATCATTACCGGCTTCATACACATCAAATATTCCGTCGTTATCGCCATCTAAGTCAAAGTGATTTGGAATGCCATCACCGTCAAAATCGAATTCAGGTTCTGTTGTTCCGTTTACATCTCCGATTGCAAGGTCGTTAGGATCATCATCAGAATGATTAGGAACGCCATCATTATCATCATCGGCACTTGGGTCTATACCATTTGATTCATCTAAATCTGAGATACCATCGTTATCGTCATCAAGGTCTACTGTATCTGGGATACCGTCTCCATCAAAATCTAATACCGATCTAAAATCAACTTCAGTCAAATCTGCATCGTCTTCGTTATCAGTAGCTATCGCACCAGTATCTAAATCATTATTTACATCGTTACCTGGTGTATCATCAAAGGCATCGTTTAATCCGTCATTATCAGCATCGGCTAAAGGATCTACAATTGTACCTTGACCAGCTTCAAAAACATCATTTATACCGTCATTATCAGAATCAGCATCCAAATAATCTGGAGTTAAATCATTATCTGTATCTTCTGGAGTTAAACCAACAGGGTAGTTGCTATCTAAACCATTAGTAGCCTCAGTTTCATCAGGAGCTATGTAACCTGAAGTAGTTTGAGCTTCCACATTATCCGGAATACCGTCATCATCAGCATCAATATCTAAATAGTTAGCACCACCGGCACCATCTGTATTTGGTATTGGAAGTGGAGAAGTTGCCGTAGCATCATCCCAACCATCTGTTGTAATAGTATCATCAAAACCATCTACAACACCGTCACCGTTAACATCAAGACCACCAGCTTCAGTAGTATCTGTAATACCATCATTATCAGAATCTATATCTAAGTGATTAGGCACGCTGTCTCCGTCGAAATTATCAATAGGCAAAGCTGTACCCAGACCATCGTCAAGTGTGCCTGTTGTATTATCATCGGTATCTACTAAATCTGAAAGTCCGTCGTTATCTGCATCTGTAATTGTACCTGTACCAATTCTACCATCATTATCAGGATCAGTACCGCCAGCCTCAATTACATCTGGAATACCGTCGTTTTCTGAATCTAAATCTATTCTATCATCTAAACCATCATTATCCGTATCTGGATTTTCTAAAGGTGTACCAGATGTAGCAGGACCAACTGGGTCTACACTATCCGCAAGACCATCATTGTCCGTATCAGTCGCAAAATCATCTATTATACCGTCATTATTTGAATCTGTGCCTCCAGCTTCGATAACATCTGGAATACCATCATTGTCAGCATCTAAATCTAAACGATCTTTAATACCATCATTATCAGAATCCTCATCTGGTAATGGAGTAGTTGCAATTTCATCTGCAAGTCCGTCATCATTATCATCTATCATAGAAGTTGGGTCACCAGGAGTTGGGTAATCTATATGACCGTCACCATCTGTATCTATACCACCAGCTTCTATAATATCTGGAATACCATCATTATCAGAATCTAAATCAATACTATCTGGTATACCATCACCATCTGTATCTCCTGTTTCCTCTGTATCTAAAATTCCATCATTATCATCATCAAGATCTACGGTATTTGGAATACCATCTTTGTCATTGTCTGGTAAAACGCTTACATCGATATTTGCAGTATTTGAGGTATTTCCTAGATTATCATTTACTATATAACTTATTGATGAAGTACCAATAAAAGTAGGTAAAGGGTCAAAAGTAATAGTACCATCACCATTATTTGTAAATGTACCCTCACCCGAAACCGTAAGAGTTGTTTGTTGACCAGCTGTAACTGGATCTAAATCAATAGTGGCATCATCTACACCATCGTCATCCGTATCATCATTTGTTAAATCAATAACCACATTAACATCTTCAGGAGTTGTTTCATTTTCATCACCTGCAACCGGACCAGGGTTACAGCTAGCATCGGTCAATGAAACTGAATTAGAATCCACATTCATACATAAAGGAGCTCCCACATAACGTACAGCTGCTGTGTAAGATCCAGGACCAGGACTAAAAGAACTTGAATTTTGCCAAGGCCCTGAAGAACCATTAATACTATATTCTAAAGCTCCACCACCATTGCTTGTAGCAACAATATCAATAGCACCTTGGTTAGAAGGGCATGTAGGCTGTGTAACCGTTGTTGTTAATGAAATCGTTGGAGGAGGCGTTAAAAAGAAAGGATTGTAAACAATAAACACTTTACCATCACCTCCATCACCTCCATTAGCACCAGATTGTGTTATTCTAACCCCATTAATAGGAACATTAGACCCTACAAATGCTGTCAAAGGATAAACTGTAGCAAAGATGTTTTGTCCATTATCATTTGGCACACCAGTATCTATATAAGTTGTACCAGGGTCAGTTTTTCGTAAAACTGGTCGTGCAGTACCTATGACATCTCCATTAGCATCTATAGCTTGTACTTCCATAGTATTATTACCATTACGTTCTGTAATAACTACATATCGATTAGAAGCTGCATTAATGTCATAGTTGAACTTAAAATTCACATAATCAGAAGCAAAAATGCTTCCATCATTTCTAAAGTAATGATTTAGGTTTCTATCTGTATTTGCATCAATTAAAGCTGGATCAAAAATAGAGGGATCATCTGTTATATTAGATCCATCTATACCATTTTCAATGATTTGTTGGTTACCCGCAGAGGCGGTATTATAAGAATATGAAATATTATCAGGAACCAATAATTCTGAAAAAGTTTCTCCTTCAACAGTTATTGAATTAAATGTTTTGGCAGAGGTATTTGTACCCGGATTCGTAATATCGAAAGAAACCTCTCCTGAATTTAAAAAATTAGAAGGACTGCCGGGAGGAATAACATCTGAACAATTTTCATCGCTACATTCAAAAGGTGAATTCACTACCGAATTATCTGTAAAAGAACATGCTGATTGTGACGAAAATGTAGCAGTTAACGATATTTCGCTTCCATTGGCAGGTAATTCTACCCCAATAAATGTATGTGGTGAAGTTAAGCCTACAACCGAAACAGAATCAGAACCATCTCCTGTTAAATCTAAAGTTCCTGTTACAGGAGTATTTATGAAGGTTACTGTAATATCTGCTGTAAACGTATCATCATTTATATCAATAGCAGTACCATTATCATTACAACTAGATTCGTTTGTTGAATCAATAGCTGTTATGGAACATGCTCCTGTAACGGTTACCGTAAAAACTCCTTCGTTAGATGAAGCTCCAGGAACATCTTCTACTCTAAAGTTTATTGTTGAATCTCCCACAAACCCAAATACAGGTGTAAATACTATATTACCTGAGTTGTCAACAACATAGGTACCCTCATTTGGTATTGTTAATGAATTTCCAGGATTACCCGTATTTAATTCATCATTAGGATCTAATAGGTAAATTGTTGATGGATCAATATTGCCTTCATTATCTGAAGCTCCAGTTAATAAATTTACTGAATTACTTGCTGTATTTATTGTTGTTGAAGTAGAAGAGTTAACCACACTTGGTGGTGTATTTACCACTACCGTATTTGGGTTTGAAAATGTTACCTCTCCTAAAAATCCTACGGAAATATTTCTAGTTGTAGAAGGGTCTGCATTATCACGCCCTAACGTAAAATCAACAACACTAACATTAACATAATTAACTTTTACTATTGACCTCGTGTTTGCAGTACTTACCCCTGGATCAGTAATGTTAGCACTAGTAAATCTTATAGAATTTGGAATCGTACCTGCACTAGTTGTTATAATTGTTTCTGGTTGAGCCGTTCCAGCTAGTTCATAACTTTGAGGAACAATAACCTCTGCCCATTCTTGAGCATCTAAATCTATAATCTCTAAAGTATAAGTATCTAACGGTACAGGTACCGCATCGGCAATATTAGCATCTGAAGATCCGGCAACTATAAATTGCATTCTCCACCTAACCGCCTCACCGGCTGTATCATAAGTAATCGTCGGTTCAAATCTATTTTGCACAAATTGTGTATTATCTACATCTCCAACAACCGGTGTTCCTGTAAATGATACTAAAGTTAATAGTGCATCTACATCTTGCGTAGACCCATTTACATTTAAAGCTACATCATCTATTCTGTAGACAGCACCTGGTTGATTTGCTGTTCCTTGAACTAGAACTTGTGTATTAGGAAATACAGGCTGAGATTGAGCCACTAAATCCTCACCGATCATCAATATAATTAAGACGGTAAAAAACAATTTAACTGAAGTATTGAATCTTTTGAAGGATTTATCTTCAAGGTTATTAATATTCTTTTTCATTATAATAGAAGTAAAATCATTAATTTTTTTTGTGTTGCAAGGCATTTTTCAACCTTTTTAATTAAAGAGAATTATTGGTTAAAATCAAAAATGAAGTTTAGATGAAACTATAGCCAAATCAACTTATTAAACGAAACGCTTGTTTAAGTTAATAGCAATTTCATTTTTGAATCGAAATCCTATTCTCAAAGATGCTTATTTCAACAAATAATTAAAGGTTTAACATTTGGGCAGCTATAAATCTTTAGCTGTACTTGGGAAGAATTCAGTGTTAGAAAAAAGGGAACGTTTTTTGAAAACATGGTATTTATGGTTAGTGTTAAATATTATAGAACTACACTGAAATTAGATATAGGACTACAAATTAATTGTTATAATTACAAATCTAATTGAAGACTAACAGGTGTTATATTTTTTGTTGTGAACTGAAGATAGTTGTATGCCAAATACTCAAAATCTAATGCGTATGATTTTAATTTTATTACCTTTTATCGATAATCTCAACTATAGCAGTAGTTAACAAGTTTTTGTAATTCCAGAGAATTAGTCAAAAAAAGCAGTTTTCATTATAAAGTCAATGATACCGGGACTTTTTGGATAAAATATTAGAGTTTTAAAATCACTGAAAAAATTGCGAACAAGTGTAAAAAGCAGTCGCACCTTAAATTGGTCAACCAGCAATTCCTACAAAAATCCTAATAAAAAATATTAATTATAGTTGCTATAAAATTTAAATAATCCATATTCTAGAATTGGTGTTATTTTTAATTTGAATTTTAATTATCACCCTCTTAGATTTGTATCTACTCAAACCTGTTAAAGAAAAGATTTAAATACGTCATATTTTATAATTTCCTGAAAATTGTTGAACTTTAGGTTAGAAAGGAAAGTAGTATGAACACAGCTGAAGATAAATTAAAAGAACGTGTAAAGGAACTTACCTGTCTTTATGAGGTCACCTCTATAATAGTTAATTCTGATTATGATCAATTAGATGCTTCGTTAGAAGCTATCGCATATTGTCTTAAAAGAGCTTGGCAATATGAAAATGTTACCGAAGTCTTTTTAAAAACCAGTGAATACCAAGTGCAGACCGATGATTTTACACCTGATATGGTCAGTTTAGCTTCTAAAATTAAAGTGTTTAATAAAGTGGAAGGTGAAGTATTAGTTGGCTACCCTTCAAATACATATACCCTTGACGATTTTTTGATTGAAGAACAGACGTTACTAAATAACGTAGCCTTAGATATTGGTAATCTAATTGAACGTAAACAAATACGTGATAGTGAAGCCATCACTAGAAGAAAGATGGAGCGTACAGACCGTTTACATATTCTTGGTGAAATTACCGCAGGAATTGCTCATGAGCTAAATACGCCCCTAGCAAATATTCTTGGTTTTGCTGAATTATTGACTGATAAAATTACGGACAAAGAGACCGTTAGAGACCTTGAAAAAATAATGGACAGTGCTATTTTTAGCCGAGAAATAGTAAAAAAGCTAATGTTCTTTGCCTGCGAAATGCCACAAGAAATGAAGATGGTAAAGCTGAACCCACTAGTGATCAGTGTTATAAAACTACTTGAACCTTCTTTACGGGCTAAAAATCTAAAACTGACCAAAGCGTTTGACAATAATGATATTGAACTTAGGGCAGATACTGTTCAAATGACACAGGTACTATTCAATTTAATCATGAATGCCATCTACTATTCTCCCAATAGTAGCACTATAAACGTACATGTACTAGAGACCGAAAATTATATACGTATTGAAATTGCTGATGAAGGAAAAGGTATACCGACCGAATTAGAAGACAAGGTATTTGAACCCTTTTTTACTTCTAAACCTATTGGAGAAGGCTCTGGCTTGGGGCTAAGTGTTGTACATGGAATTATTACCAGCCATAAAGGTAAAATAGAACACAAACCAAATACACCGAAAGGGACTATATTTACCGTAGACTTTCCTAAATTGTAATTATGGATTTGCGCAAAGAGAACATTCTTATAGTAGATGATGACATAGATATCTTAGAGCTATTACAAAGGCACTTGAAGTCTATGGACTACCATACCTATAAAGCAGTTTCTGTAAAAGAAGCCTTATTCATTCTAAAGGATACGTTCATTGACCTGATTATTACCGATATACAAATGCCTGAAATAGACGGACTCCAATTATTGAAGTTCGCAAACGAGCATTATCCTGAGATTCCGAAACTTGTGGTTACTGGTTACCCATCTGTAGAAGGAACTTTAGAAGTTATAAAATCAGGCGCTACAGATTATTTAACCAAACCCTTCACTAAAGCAGAATTAAAAGAAGCTGTTGAAAAGGCACTTACGCAAAATGCATCCCGTAAAAAAGCAAAAAGCGTCCATGTAAAAACTAACGCGAATACGTATTCAGATATGGTAGGTGCATCTGAAGCTTTTAAAAAGGTTACCAATATCATTGAACGCGTAAAAGATAATAAGGCTACAGTAATAGTTACCGGTGAAAGTGGTACGGGTAAAGAGTTGGTTGCGAGGGCTATTCATTATTCAGGTAAGTTTTCTAGAGAGCCATTTATAGCCGTTAACTGCGCCGCCATACCAGAAAATCTTCAAGAAGCTGAACTTTTCGGGTATATAAAAGGTGCCTTTACAGGTGCCAACGAAAATAGAAACGGCTTTTTTCAAGCTGCAAAAGGCGGCACCTTGTTTTTAGATGAAATTGGTACAGCATCCTTAGCCGTACAGACCAAATTACTACGCGCTCTTCAAGAAAAAGAAATTACCAGAGTAGGTTCACAAAAGGTTGAAAAAGTAGATATCCGTATAATTGCGGCAACCAATGCCAATTTACTGGAAGAAATTAAGAACAATACCTTTAGAGAAGATTTGTATTACAGATTAACTGTTGTAGAAATCAATGTGCCTCCCCTACGCGAACGTAAATCTGATATTGCTATTTTGACGGAAAAATTTTTACGTAAATACGGTATAGAATTTAAAGATCGGTTACTTCGTATTTCTCCAGAAGCATTACAAATACTGCAGCGATACAATTGGCCTGGAAATATTAGGGAGTTAGAGAACATAATACAACGTGCCGTAATTATGGCAGATGGTAGTATTGAAGTAAAAGATCTACCCGAATTTTTAAAGTACCAGATTGATTTTCCAGAGAACGAATTACGCCCGCTACGTACCATGGAAAAAGAATATATACAACGCGTATTAGCTCACACAAAAGGCAACAAAACCAAAGCTGCTAAAATTCTTCAAATAGATCGCAAAACCCTGCGTGAAAAATTAAAATAACACCGGGTATTCCCTCCCCAGTTGGGTAATTTCTCCCCAATTAAAAAAAATTACTCAAATTATTATCGAAAACAATTAACTGAATATCAGGTATTTACAAAATTACCTGCATTTTAATTTCATACTAGGCACATCAATTGCATAATAGACCACAAACAGAAACTATAAGAAATAGTTCTAGTAGTTGGTGATATTATTTAAAAGGCAACAGATGAAATACGGCAGTCTCGTTTTTGAAGAAAGTGAGTTCTTGATAATTAAAAAGTATCTAGAACACAATGTTACCATAGAAGACTATGCACATAAAAACGTGTTAGAAATTCTAACTCAAAATATGAATATCGCTATGTGTTTAAAAGCCGAAGATATTCCGTTCGATATTATCACATTAAACACTATTCTAAAAGTTAGCGGTGCATCTGGTATACGGCAAACGTTTCAGATCGTATCGCCTAACGAAGTAGACGTTAAGAATAATAAAATTTCTGTCATCAGTAGTTTAGGCGCCTCTGTTATTGGGCGTGCCGTTGGGGATAAAATTTCATACGGACTACCAGGAGACCTTATATCATTGAAAATAACAAAAGTTAACCAATCAAATACAGCCAACAAAAACACAACTGAAGATCAAAAGACCAAAAAAGAAACTATTCATTAATTATAAATTATTCAATTATGTTAAAATACGCAATTACTCTATTATTTTCAGTAAGTCTATTAAACGCTCAAAGCAACACTACAAACCAAACCGAGGTTAACGTCGGTGATGTTTTTGAAATTGGAAAACCAGAATCTAACAAATATAAACACATAGATTTTCCAAGAGAAAACTTCATTATTAAGCGTGGTGGCATAGCCAATTATAGGCGTGCCCATGGCGAAGAAGTTGTAGTAACAGCAGTTAAGGAGTTAAAAGACGGTACTACACAAATTAAAATTAAACGCAATGATGGTGGTCGTTTTTTCAATAGTCATACTGTTGTTACTGCAGACTATAAAGACGCCATTACATCGGGTGAATTACAAGCTCTATAATTTTTTTTAGTTGGTTGATGATCCACTTGGCTTCTATAAATAAGTTGGCTGATTTATTAAGAATCAACCAAGTGGATTTCTTTTAAAAGTAGCACTTTCAAATTTATTCATAACCCTAGAACTAAACTCATGTTTATAAAACTAAAAACATCGCAAAGATTACATGCCGGCTTTATATTGGCCATCGCGTTTTTATTGGTGTTGGGTTCTAATAGATTATATCATAGACATTTTTCTACGCTACAGAACACCGTAAATTCTGTATATGATGATAGGGTTAAAGTTCAAGATTACATTTATCAATTGAACAATATTTTCCACACAAAAAAACTACGATTTATAACTGAAGAGAATTTTACTGATCTAGCAACTGAAAACGAGAAAGCAGAAAAATTACTTTCAGATTTTGCGCTAACAGAACTAACTACTAAAGAATATAGTGCACTAAACGAATTAACTTCTCAGTTCCATAAACTTAAAACATTTGAAAACAAGGTTTTACAATCCCAAGATAATCTTAGCAATGGGGTTGCATTACTCTCACTACAAACTCTAAAAAAAATAGATGAAAAATTAGATGTACTGGCAACAATACAATTAAAAGAAAGCAAGCAAATGACACAGCTTTCTAACAAAGCTTTAGAAAGCAACTTACTACTATCTAGATTATCACTTGGCTTTTTAATATGTATTGGCGTTGCCTTGTTGGCATTAATTTTTTATCCCATAAAAACTAAAGAATCCGTCCTAGATTAAGGGGCAATCAAATACATCTTAATATGAGCTCGATGAAAAATTATATGCGGAGCATATGCTCAACATGTACCCACGCTACATACTGTTCATTAACAATAAACAAGAATAGCATTTATGCGTGCAGCGAATATTTTCATTTTCTAGATATCACTAACGAACCCGTTTTGGTAGTATCTAATGAAATGTCTAGTAGTGAATTAAACAAAGAATTAGTCTTAAACTAAATAGAATGATAGCAAAAGTAGCATCTAAAAAAGCGCCTAAACAAGGCATGCTAGACAATGTAATGCGACAATTTGATAATGCCGCAGATATTATTGACCTAAACGCCAATATTAGAAAAATTCTTGAGGTAACAAATAATGAGATCGTTGTACATTTTCCTGTTCGGATGGATAATGGTGAAGTGGAAATTTTTACCGGTTATCGTGTACAGCATAACAATGCATTGGGGCCGTATAAGGGCGGCTTACGTTATCACCCTACCGTTGATATAGATGCAGCAAAAGCACTGGCAATGTGGATGACCTGGAAAACCTCTTTGGCAGGTTTGCCATATGGTGGTGCCAAGGGTGGAATTCAACTAGACCCAAACAAATATTCAAATTCTGAATTAGAACGTATAACCAGAAGGTTCACCTACGCATTAGGAGATAATATTGGTCCGGAATTAGATATTCCTGCACCAGATGTAAATACCAATCCGCAGACCATGGCTTGGATTTTAGACACCTATATGTCTACCAAATCTCCTGCAGAACGGTCTACCAATATGCACGTAGTTACAGGTAAACCTATTGGTGCGGGTGGCTCAAAAGGTCGTGATAGAGCTACGGGATATGGAGTATTTCTTACTATTAAATTTTGGGCAGAAAGTCATAATGTAGATTTAAAGGACAAAAAATTCATAGTACAAGGTTTTGGTAATGTTGGGTATTGGGCAGCCTATTTCTTGGTCAACGAAGGTGCCATTTTAACCGCGGTCCAAGATGCCTATGGTAGTATAGCAAATGAAGAAGGTATAGATGTAGATCAATTATTAGCATACGCTAAGGGCAATAAAGGCAGTATTCTTGGCTATGCAAAAGCAAGAACGATCAATAGCAAAGATTTCTTTTCTTTAGACTGTGATATATGTATACCTGCTGCATTAGGTAACCAGATTACGCCTAAAAATGCCAACAAGATAAAAGCTTATTTAATTGCCGAAGGTGCCAACGGACCTACAGATGTAGATGCTGAAGAAATTCTATTGAAAAAAGGCATCGACATCATTCCTGATATTCTTTGCAATTCTGGTGGTGTAATTGGCAGCTACTTTGAGTGGTTACAGAACCGAAATGGCGAAATATGGTCTTTAGACGAGGTCATGGAAAAGCTGGAAAAGAAAATGAAAGAATCTTTTACAACCGTTCTAGAAACATCGAAAAAGAGAAAAGTAGACATGCGTACCGCTGCCTTTGTAATCGCTATTGAAAGATTAGAAGAGGCGTACGTACAACGTGGTATTTTTCCATGATCAGTAAAACAGTATTTAAATAATGGTGATGATTTTAAGAAGTATGTAGTTAATACTGCCACATTGGGCGTGGTCGAAATTATTTGAAATAAGCTAGCCAATGTTCTCGGCTGCGCTTAAAATGGCAATGAACAATACTTTTAGAATTACATCGGAATAAAATAAGAAAAAATGAAGTACGGTAATCTAGTTATAGAAAAGAAAGAATACGTGTTACTTAAAAGGTTTATGAACCTATCGGGTTATTATAAAGATGATACGCTACGCAAATCTGTCCAAAAATTGGTAGGAGAATTAGAAACTGCTACCGTTTGCGATGCATCAGACATGTACGATGATGTTATACGGTTCAATACAACGGTTACTATAGTATCTGAAAACGGTTGGCAAAAAAAGTTCAAGCTGGTAATGCCAACGGACAGTGATATAAAGAATGATAAAATATCTATACTCACCCCAATGGGTGCAGCGGTTATTGGTTACAGCGAAGGGGATTCCATTACTTGGGAGTTTCCATCCGGAGAACAAAAGCTAACAATTGAAAAAGTAGAACAAGAAAATCAGCATATGAATATAAATATGGTATTATGATTACATCAAAACATTTTTATCCGCATGAATCTGACAAAAGAATAATGGTGAAGAAGGATAAGTTAGAAATTAACAACTGGACAGATGAACTAGAGTTTCTAAATAAGGAAATCGAATTCTATTTGGACATTGAAGATAGCATCATACAAAGCTCAAAATTATACCAAGAGCTACACCGTATTCGTAGGGAAAATGCATTAATGCTGGCAGCATTATACAAATATGACAATGCCGTAAGTAAAGCAATTGAATGTGATACTATCGCCTGTGACGCCTATTATCTTAATCACCATGAAAAGAAAAGAGATGCCTACCTATCGCTGATTCAAAATTACAGAAACCTAAAACTAAAAGTATTGTCACAAATATTAATACAAGCAAAAAGTTAAGTGAATTAGAAACTACCATTGCAAACCAAACCCACCAAACCTCTAAAACATACCGTCATGGAAAATAGAATATTATTACCAACAGATTTTTCAAAAAACTCATGGAATGCTATACAGTACGCCATTAAATTATTTGAAAATAAAAAATGCTCATTTTACATTTTACATACCTATTCTAAAGAAACCCATGGCTTGGACAGTTTAACATTACTAGATCCAGATGAAGCCTTTAACAAAATGTCTGAACTAAAATCAAGACAAGGTTTGGGCAATATTCTGGTGCGGCTATCAAAATTTCAGAATAAAAATCACCAATTTCATGTAGTATCTGAATCTACGCTACTTTCAAACGCAATAAAAACTCTGAATAAAGAGCTCCGTTTTAAAATGATAGTAATGGGTGCCAAGGGTATGACAAACCAAAAAGGAGAAACGTATGGTAAACAAACCTTAGATATATTAAAACAGATAAGAAAATGTCCGGTTTTGATAGTGCCTACCAAAGTAGATTTTAATTACCCAAAAGAAATTGTTTTAAGTACTAATTTCAATACCAAAATTAATGTATCTGAAATAAAGTACCTGGTAGATATTGCCAAATTAAGTAATGCCAGCATACAAGTACTAAGTCTAACAGCTCCCCACAAATTAACCTTTAATCAAAAAAGAAATAAAGTATTTATTCGTAAACAGCTCAAAGATGTAGCGCATAAGTTTAATTCCTTACGAAATGTAAATATGGCTATTGCCCTAAGCTGTTTCGTAGAAATTAGAGAATCTAACATGATTAGTTATATAGATAGAAAACCCTCGTTTTGGGAAAGACTAGGTTTTGGTAAATTATCATTAAGAAAATTAGGCTATTATGCAAATGTGCCCGTATTGGCACTGCATGCAAAGTAAACTTTTAAGTTCATAATCGTCGTTTCTGGCTAATGCATATTGTACCTTTGTATCGTTATATTGAATAGAAACAATGGACGACGATTTTCATAGAATACTGTATAATTATCTGGTAGAAACGGGACTAAGCGAAAAAGCGGCAGCGTATTTAAACCTTGCTATTTTATTGGTCTTTGCGTTGGTATTGGCATATTTTTTAGATCTTATCATCTGGAAAGTATTACGATCGGTCTCATTAAAACTTGCCCGAAAATCAAAAACCAATTTCGATAATTTTCTAGTCGCCAATAGAGTGCCAAGGTACCTTGCACATATTATACCCTTAAGCATTTTGGTTGAACTTGTACCGTTTGGGTTTATTGGTTTGGATTATGCAGAAAAAATAGCATTAAAATTTTTAAATGTACTGTTTGTTGTTCTTACACTCTACGTTGTTAAAAGTGTTTTTACAAGTATTAACGATTATTTAAAGACCAAGCCAAGGTTTAGAGACAAACCAATGGGCAGTTATATACAGGTCTTTATGATCTTCGCTTGGGTGGTAGGTATATTCACCATTTTTGCCATCATTACAGAAATACAGGTTTGGAAATTCTTTACCGCTCTAGGTGCGGGGTCAGCTGTAATACTTTTAATTTTCAAAGATTCTATTCTTGGTTTGGTTGCCAGTATACAGGTAAGCATAAATGATATGGTACGTATTGGTGATTGGATCAGTTTTGACAAATTTGGTGCAGATGGCGATGTTATTGAAATATCATTGGCTACGGTAAAAGTCCAGAATTTTGATAAGACCATAACCACTATACCTACCTATGCGTTAATATCCGACTCTTTTCAGAACTGGCGCGGAATGCAAGAATCTGGAGGAAGACGTATGAAACGTGCCTTGATTATAAGCCAAAAAAGCATTCGTTTCCTGTCTGATACCGATGTTGAAGAATTTCAAAAGATTCAATTAATTCAGCCGTATTTAAATACACGGTCAGCACAAATCAATACCTACAACACAGAAAACAATATCAACAAGGACCTTGCTATAAATGGTAGAAACCTAACTAATATTGGGGTCTTTAGAAAATACGTAAACGATTACCTTCAAAACCATTCTGCAGTAAATAAAGGTATGACTTTAATGGTGCGCCAATTAGCACCAACACCACAAGGTATTCCGTTAGAGGTGTATGCTTTTAGTGCTGACAAAAGATGGGAGAATTATGAGTATGTCATGGCAGATATCTTTGACCACCTCTTGTCTGCCCTACCCTATTTCCATTTACAGGTGTATGAAATACCGGTGCCAGTAGCTACTTCATAAGATTTGGTGTATTAACCTTAACTGAAAATTGTATCTTTCTTGGGTATATATGCTGTTGTGCATACTTGCATTGGTCGCTATAAACAGATAATCATGCTTAAAGAAACATTCACAAAACTTCTAACAAAATATACAGACGATGATCGTTTGACAAATATATTGTGGACAGAAATTGAGAAAAACTATACAGACAAAAAAAGACATTATCATACATTACAGCACCTTGATAATTTATATTCTCAATTAACTATTGTAAAGGAAGAAATAAAAAACTGGGAAACCATATTATT
The DNA here is from genome assembly GCF_000744105.1 of Maribacter forsetii DSM 18668. Classification (NCBI taxonomy): domain Bacteria; kingdom Pseudomonadati; phylum Bacteroidota; class Flavobacteriia; order Flavobacteriales; family Flavobacteriaceae; genus Maribacter; species Maribacter forsetii. The sequence goes on along the minus strand of NZ_JQLH01000001.1, from coordinate 1,571,511 downwards.
TACACTTTATTACCACGATATAATCTACCATGCTACAAAATCTGACAACGAAGAAAAAAGTGCTGAACTTGCTGAAAAGCGCATGATGGAAATTTCGGTTTCTAAGGAGATTATTGAACATTGCAAGAAACAAATTTTAGCTACCAAATGGCATCATAATTCAATTGACAGCGACACTAATTATTTTACAGATGCCGACCTTTCCATTTTAGGCCAAGATTGGGATACATACCAATTGTATTATAAAAATGTTAGAAAAGAATATGCTATCTATCCCGCATTCATTTATAATCCTGGGCGTAAAAAAGTTCTCAATCATTTTTTGTCGATGGACAGAATATTTAAAACCAACTTTTTTTACAACAAGTTTGAAGAACAAGCTAAACAGAACTTACAGCGGGAACTAGATTCATTATGACAAAAGTAAAAACATCATATGATTAAATTCTTTTTAAAAGCAAAACATTGGCAACTATTCATTTTAATATTTGGTATTCCCTTGGCTTATCAACTATTCACTATATCTCAATTATTTGGACCACAAAAACATCTAAACCCAATAACAGATAGTGGAGTTGGCGCAACTGAAGTTCTAAACGACAACATCATTTATTTTGACTATTTCCCATATGTAATGATTTTATTCGTTGTTATGTTCTTCGGTTGGTTTTGGTCTATCGCAATCGGACTTCAAAAAAAAATTCCTTCAGAAATTAAAATGAAGGTTGAAAAATTTAAAATTTTATTCTTCATTCCTCTTATCTACATTATATCCATAATGCTTTTTATAAGCGGACTATTTTCCGGAACAGGAACTAATAGTTTCTCATTTATCGGTTGGCCTTTGTTTATTATTTCATTACTTCACCTATTCTCCATGTTCTGTATGTTTCATTCTATGTATTTTGTTGCCAAAACAATTAAAACTGCAGAATTAAAACGAAAAGTAGTGTTTGGAGATTTTGCCGGAGAATTTTTCCTCTTATGGTTCTATTTTATTGGTATATGGATTATTCAGCCAAAAGTGAATAAACTTTTTCTACATAAAACTACAGTAATTAATAATAGTCAAATGCAGTAAAACACAATAGTTATGAATACAAAGAATCTATATAAACTAACAGATGAAGAATTAATAATTGAAAAAAAGAATCTAAAAAAGTCTAAAATTATTAATGCATTTGTAATTGGGTTTCTTGCCAGTATAATTGCTATAGGAATTGTTTCTTCAATTTACGGGAAAAATTATTCCATTCTTATTCCGTTATTATTTCCTATTTATTTTATTTATCGAATAATCAGCAATTCTACTAAAAACAATGAGTTAGAAACGGTTTTGAAAGAGCGAAATATCTAAAACAAATATAAGCTTCTTTATTCCCCTACTCTGTACGGTACAATATTTAAACTAAAATGAAAAACATAATCTTATTTACATTATTACTTGTTTTAACTGTAATCTCTTGCAAAACGATAGGAAAAAAAACAGATACTAACCCCAGTATTGAAATTGACTGGACAACAGATTTAAAAGGAGACTTTTCCTTTAAAGAAAAATGGAGTTATAAAGAAGGAGTCTATAAAAACAGTCATGGTCAACTAAGTTGCGATGGCGATTGCCCTGCAGCAATTGACCGAATGAAAGATAAATCAGGTAAAATTTACAAAGATTCCTTATCCGAATTTTACAAAATTATAGACACCACCCACGTTTACCATTCTTTAATATCTGAGAACAGAATGTATGAATATTCAGGTATCGATTTTATTGAGTTCAAGAAACTAAAGAATGGAACGATACTAGGAGAATCTGTAAGCAATGTCTCTACACACAGTAATTTAATCATAGCATTGAAAAATAATTCTTGTACTGCTTCTGTCTACTTCAATAGCATAAGAGATTTAGGTGTACACACCTTCCCTTTAAAAAGCGGAACTATTAAAATAGACAAAACCCTATTTGAAAACGGAATTATAAAAGCCGTGTTCGATTTTGAATTTATAAATACTTTAGAGACAGATAAACAGTTATACTGGAAGGGAAATATGTATAGTAGAGTTCAAATTAAATAAATACTCCCCACAAAACACGACCGGTCAAATGAACGAAAATCTTAAGCAATACGAGCAGTCAATTAAGAAAAAACACAGTTTTAGTTGGTCTCCCAAATTTGAAGAGGAAATAAAAACCGATTTGAATAAAACAGTCATTATAAATGTCGTCAACAAAACTTTTGAAAAGTTAGGGTGGGATATTGTTTACTATGATGAGAGAAATGCCGAAGCGAAACGAAAAGGAGATTGGAACCGTTGGACCGAAAAAATCAATGTCTCATTTAAAAACGGCAAATTAACCGTTAAAAGTGTTTCTCTAGGCAACGAAATGTGGGATAACGGCAGAAACTCAAAAAGGGTCAAATTATTCATACACGCATTTCAACAAACCGAAAAAGAATTTGATCATGAATCTATTGCAGCATTAGAAAAGGAAATTGAAAAAGCAAACAATTGGGATGACTACGTAATACCAGAAAATTTACCAAAGCCTAAAAACAAAACAAAACCTCAGATTTGGATTCCGATTATTGGCGGTTTAATTACAGCGCTCATAGTTGGCTTTGTCGTTGCTTTTCTATCTGTTAAAGGCATATACTTCATTGGTGTTTTTGAGGTTGTTGTAGCAATTATTCTAGGCTATGTACTTACGCAACTCATCAAATTAAGCAATTATACATTTTATGATCACTTACACTATTTACTTATAGCAATGATAGTGGTAACTTATGTATCCAATCAATACTTTCAGTATCAAATAATATTGAACGAAAATAACTTTGAAGCTTTTAGCTTTTGGGAGTTTCTACAAGTGAGGTTTGATGCTGGTTTAACCATTAAAAATACAAATACAGGATGGATCGGTTTAGTTATAAGTTGGATCGTTCAATTAGTAATTACCTATTACGTGGGTCTTTTGAGATTTGTTTCTGGTTTAACAGCTTATCAGCTTAAAAGAGTGCCAACAGAGGTTATTGATTTTGCCTACTATCATTTTGTAAAAGAAAAAACAGAGCAACAAGTTAGAACTGAACTATCAAAAATGGGTTGGACAGCTGCTCAAGACCAAGATGAAGTTTTTGAATCGATTGGTGCAATAGCAGGAGCTACCAAGTTAAATAGAATGGAATAAGCAGTTTTATAACTTCACTTAATCATTAACGTTAGGCTTCTGTATAAAATGGAACACGAAATGAATACAAAAGAAATTTTTAATATTGGTTGTAATAAAATTCATGAAAACTTTATAGATTTTGGATTTAAAGCAATAAAAAAAGGTCAGGTATTAAAAAAATCTTCTGATAATAGATTATTTGATTTCGTCATTACCTTTTCATCAAGTTCAAAAAACTGGAGTGGTTCTGTAGCTGTAATCCCATATATTTCAGTAGAATCAAAACAATTGAAAAAGTGGCGAAAAGAGAAGTATAATTCTGAAGATGTAAGTGCTATTATTTTTCGCACAAGTTTAGAAAGTATAACTCCGCTAAAAGGAAAAAATAATGAGTGGAATATGGCAATAAATAATCAAGAAAATAGTATTCCTAAATTATCAGAAACCATTAAAAAATATGTGTTTCCCATTTTTGAAAAATTTGAAAATATTGAGCATCTCTTAAGAGAAATTACTCAAAATGGATTACAATTAAATGAACATTTTAATTCAAAAAACCAAAACTTACCCATAGACTTTCTTCTATACTATGGTGACTTAAAAACTGCAGAAGTAGCTTTTAATAATTATTTGAATACTCAAAAATTAAAAGGAAGAGCAACAAGTTTTTATAAAAAAATTGAAGAAGACAAGAATACTTCTTATGGTAATATGACAGATATTACTATGAAAAAGGCATTTATAAACGAATTAAAAATTCAATCATAAAAGAAAAATACTAAACTATTTAAACTGAATTAATGAAAGACGGATTCTTTACCTCGTTACAAAAACTAAGACAAGAAATTAAACCTCTTGACAATACTTCTGTTCTAGATGTTGAAAAAAAGTACAGTATTAAATTTCCAGAATCATATATCAACTTATTACGATTTCAAAATGGTGGATATTTAGATTATTCCAATTACCCTATCGGGTTATTAAAGATTAAAGTCCCTTTTTCAGATGATACTTTAACAATTAGAGGGCTATGTGGAATTAGAAATGAATCTAGAGATTATGATATTGAAGAAAATACAGACCTTTTAGAAGAATGGGGTTTAGATAAAACTAAATACGTAGCATTAGATAACGATGGTCATTGGTGGATATGTTTTGACAAAACACAACTGAACCAAAATGGAGAACCAAAAGTTGTACATATTGAACTTGAATATGGCGACAGCCCTGTTATAACCGTTTTAGCAGACAGTTTTTCAAACTTTTATAAGTAACCTACAACCAAAAGAGTTGTAAGTATCACTGGGAACAGACAAACTTAACTTTAAAAAAGTCAACCCCCATTCTTCTAAAATGCTGTTTTTATTTAAGAGGAACTAGGTAGAAGCTATTAAATTGGTGAAAAAGATTAAGATTTCTTATTTTCCAATATATACTTTTAGTATTGCTTTACGTATTCAAAAAAAATATCCTCTACCCCTTTCTTACAACTGTAAATTAAATAACTACACATAAAAAATGTTGATAGGTAAAAGAAATATAAATAGCATTTTAAGGTTATATAAAACCAATTAATTCACGAACATTAAATAAGTATCTATGTTAGAAATTCTCGCAATTGGTTATTTTACCAAAAAAATCAGAACAATAGCTGATGAAAAAAATATAAAACCTAGTAAATGGATTTGGAGGTTAGTTCTTACTTGGTTTGGTGTAGAAATAGTCACTATAATTTTAATTTTTGCACTAACAAATACTGATATAGACGATGGTATTTTTATTGCTGTTCTACCTGCCCTGTTAATGGCAGCACTAAGTGCTTTTTATACAGTGGAACAGCTTAAAAAAGAGCCAAAAATACCTTACGATGAAATTAAACCTGATGCAATTGAAGCTTAAATAATTATCATTTAGTGCATTAGCTATACTTCTAATACTTACAAACTAGATGTTCACTCTTATCTATTGAACTTATAGAACATAGGAACTATTACTTTTAAAAACTGTTTAATAAAAAAAACAACTATTAGTATTAATATATGAGATCTGAACTAAAACCTAATTTAGAAATTGCTCGTAAATTATATCCTGTAGTAAAGCAAAAAATTCTTGATTTTACTGAGTATTGGGAAAACCACCCTGACAAAGCAGAATTACAACATGCTCAGGTAAAACTAGATTTAGAAGAACTGACAAGAAAAAATCTATCTGAATTTAATTTGTGGGAATATTGGGAAGCTGACGGAATCGAAAATTTATCCTTTAGAATATCGCTACCTAATCCAGTCAAAATTACGGACTTTGAGAAAAATGAATTAAAGGAAATATTGGTAAAAATAAAAACTTTTGAAAACCCTGAAAAATATGAAGATGATCAAATTGCAATGTTAAACTGGGCTAATGAATCTTCTTTCTACAAAAAATTATTAGACATAAATTTCGTGAATTACGAACACAAATATTTCAACCGGAATAAAGATAAAAATGGAAATTATTTTGAATACACGGTTGATGAAATCTTTGATTTTATTTGGTAAGAATGTGGCGTTACCAAATGAAACTGCCCTTTAAAAATTTAGACTTCCAATAAATAACTTTATAAACCAAAACCAACCTTGAATATGAAAAACACATTTAAAAAAAAGCAAGAACTATCTCAAGATCAAAAAGCCAAAACCTTTTGGAGTTGGTTTGAAAAAAATCAAAATAAATATCTTTTTTTATCTGATGTAGATGAAGAGGAAAAAGAAAACTTATTGAATATTTTTTTAGAAGAACTACAAAAATTCAACGAGCATCTGTACTTTGAAATTGGTGGTCACCCAGATGATGAAAAAGTAGAGTTAATAATATCTGCAGAAGGCAATACAGATTTTTTTCCGGCAGTTGAAGACTTAACAGCATACGCCCCTAGCCTTAAAAATTGGGAAATCATAGCTTTTAAACCACCAATGGGAAAGGGGTTTAAAATGGAATTTCATGGAATTAAATTTGATCCTGAAACAATTATTTATGTACCATTACATTCTGAAAATAATCCTAATTCTATAGGCATAAACGTATGTTATCCCGATTTTGAAGAATCTGAAAAAGAAGTTTATCTAACGGGTACTTTTTTAATGTTAGACACTATACTTGGCGAAAAATCTTCAGCATTGGATATTGACTATTTAAACGTAATAAAAACACCCGAAGATATTGCTGAATACAATTTTTCTCATCTTTCAGATATCGCAGAATTTGTTGACGAGAAGAAAAACACTTAAAAATAACACCACCCACCTTCCTTCTCTGTTTAACACAGTATTTATTCTCTAATTACATATCTTTATGGTAGCAGCTTTCAAGCTATAATAAAGAGTAGATAAACTCCGGATTAGCCCTTTAAGCATTCTTTTGAATTTTTATTTACCTGAAGCTATACCTCTGGGCATTTAAATCTCGATTATCTAATTAAAATGACGAATAAAATAGCAATTTTATATCAGGCAAAACTCCCACCTATTAAAAATGGAATTCAGAAACCAATGAAACCTGGTGGGTATTCAGATAGTGGAGCGGACATAGCTTATGAATTGAAAAAAAACGGCATTCACATAATTACACCAATTGAAAATCCTGATAATAACATTGATTTGGATTGGGTCTTTCCAGATACAAAAGAGGGCATTGAACATGCCATAAGTAAAGGAGCAGACACATTTTGGTTGAATACCGTTTTATATAAAAAGCATGAAATTGAGCACTTTTTTGACAAAAAACTTCAATTTATAGGGCAATTACCTGAAAAAGTGGACATTTATGATAAATATTTTACGAACGAATTATTACGAAAAAATCAAATTCCGGTTCCTAAATCAGAATTAATCACCTCAAAAGACCTTACCGAATACAAATTAAGTTTAAATTTCCCTTTGGTCGTTAAACCCATAAGAGGTCGTGGAAGTCAAGGAGTAACATTGGTAAAAAATCAAAAAGAATTAGACAACAGCCTTAGAAATATATTCTCTGATAAAGAATATGGAGACATCGTACTTCTAGAGCAATATTTAAATGGTCAAGAAATAACAATTACCGTAATGCCTTCAGGCACATATGTAATTAACCATAACGAAACAAAACTCGAAACCCCTTGGTGCCTACCTGCAGTAAAAAGATTTAACCATAAAGATGGTATAGCGCCATACAACGGTAATATAGCTGTAATCAATAATAGTTTGGTATTGAATGATGCCGAACTGAAATCTAAAGAAATTTTAGAAGTATATAGCCATTGCCAAAAAGCTGGGGAACTGCTACAAATAAATGCACCTATTCGTATAGACTGCCGTGCAGATGAAAATGGAAAGTATTATTTATTCGATTTAAATATGAAACCTAACATGACAGGGCCTTCTAGACCACAAAGACAAAATCAAGATAGTTTAACACTACTCTCTGCAAGAAAAATAGGCTGGAATTATTTTGAACTTCTAAAAAATATGATAAGACAATCGTGGATCGTCTAAATTCATCATTTTAGTTTAATTGCGCCTAAACTAATACAACAAAGCATATGCAAAAACGTTAAAAACCCAAACGATAGTAACATCAACGCTATGGGCATATTCAAAAAGCTATTCGGTTCAAAAGATAATGAAGAACCAAAAAAGGAAACTCAGAACAAACCTATTTCTAAATCTTATGATGACATTTCTTGGATGACGGATATAAGAAGAGAAAATCTAGATATTTGTTTTAATGCCGGCTTTAAACCTACCATCTCGCTACCAACAGAACTAGGCAGACAATTAAGACCTTCTATAGAAATAGCAAATAGACTACATGCTATAAAAGCATTGGTACTATGGTTAATGGTACCTGAAGAAAATTTACCTAAAGAACACATCTTAAGTTTTATTGAAAATAATGATCTTGAAGATTTCATGACCCAAAATGAAAAAGCAATCTTAGATACACCAAGAGATGATGAACAAGCAAGAAACGCTATAGGTTGGAAATTTGAAAATGCATGGCCGTTAGCTTGGCATTTTGGATACAAAGAACCTGAAATAACCGGGCAAATGATGGCAGGCGACCAAATGCAAGATATTTTAAGTAATTATACATGTAAATTAGATGGCAGAATAGCAGAGTGGATAAAAGATAAGGAACAAGTTTCAAAAGACGATTTGATGCAGAAAGAAGACTTGTTCTACTGTTTACATAACGCAGTTAGAAGTGCACAATTAGGCAGTGATACGGTTCCTGCCGGTTTTGACCCTATGGGCAATGGTGGTGTAATCCATGAAAGAAGACATTCATTAACGTATATGGTTTCTAAAGATACCAGTTGGGAAGAAACTGATTTAAGTACCTAAAGCAACTTTACTCAAAATAGCTTAACAGACCGTAAACGGCAAGTAAGTATCAATTGAATAAAAACTACTTAAAATCAGAAAAATGAAATTATTCCCAACAATTGAAGAAGTATTTAAAAATCCTAAAAAACACTTTAAATATGTCTTTTTTCCATTATTATCCATCGATTTAAAAGAACATAACCTAGGCGAAGGTTTGGTTCATTTTGTTTCAGTTTGGGGAAATGGTGATCCTGATGAAGAATTAGAACCTGGAAATTTTGAATACAATTACATTAAGTTTCAGCGCGAAGGAAATAAATATGTTTTCAATGGAAAACTAGAGGGTATTGAAACATTCAATAAGATTGAAGATTGGTATAATGAAGCTCTCAACGAATATGAAGAAAATAAAGCAGAGTATTTAAAAACACGAGACCGAAAAGAAGTAAAAGAAAGTGCTTTAAATAAAAGCCTGGAAAAAAGAAATGCTATTGATTTTGATTATTACCATTATTCAAAAGGACTTTTTAATTACTGGATAACTAGAGATAAATATTCAGAAACTAAAAAATTTATTCAAGGCGGATTTTATTCGGATGCCAACAGTGGTCATGAGCGAGAAATATTTGAACAAATTGGCGGTGAAATTAATTACGATGAATTTGAATATTTCATAGAATTGTTAGAGCAAACTAACGAAGTAAAAGAGGATAAAAAATTTATTGGTTCTGTAACTGGATTTAATTATATAAGTTTCGGAGAAGATGAGATTCATTTATTCCTTGACGATAAAAAAGGTGAAGTCATTATATATGCTGATTGGAGCTAAATAAACTAAAAAAAAAATTATGCCATTTCCTGTAGATGAAAAGTACATAATAGAAACTGAAACTGAGTTGAATGTAAAATTTCCACCTGACTTCAAAAACAGAATGATAAAATCTAATGGTGGAGAAATAGATTCAGATGATTATTTTTTTCAACTTCACCCATTTTTTGATAGATCTGATAAAAAGAGAATAAGTAGAACATGCAACCATATTGCACTTGAAACCAAAAATGCACAGGAATGGAAAAATTTTCCAAAAAACACAATTGTAATAGGAGATGGTGGTTCTGGAGATTTACTATTTTTACAGCATAATGGTAACGGAATTCTATCTGATGACATTTACTTATGGGATCACGGGGAAATTAAAAAAATAGCAAGATCAATTGTAGAATTAGATGGTTAAAAATCAATAAACCAACTACTCAACACCTTAAAATTTAGATACTTAAATAAATTTTATTTTCTATTATTAAAACACCCTTCCTAATTTTTAATACAGGTAGCTAAGACAATTCCACAATTAACAACCATGACCATATTCTCTTATCATCTTGTCAAAATACCATTTGCTTTGGCAGTTAAGGGCTTATTAACTAACCCCATAGATAAGAAAACAAAGGGTCTGGTTCATGCCGAGTACATGTCTGCAATGACATTAGGTTCTCCTATTATTTCAACCTCTAGATTTCTTATAAATCAGGTTGCTATTTTTGCACAATGGGAAAATGAAGAAGCACTTGAGAACTATCTTAGAAATAAAAAATTCGGTCAAATTTTAAACCAAGGGTGGCATGTTCGACTATTATTCATGCGAGAATGGGGGAAAATAACCGGATTCAAAATTCCTAAAGAGAAAGCAAAATTAGAAAACGAATCATCTACAGTAGTCGCTGTTACCATTGCCAGAATGAAACCCTTTGCCATACCAAGGTTTTTAAAATGGGGAAGACCTGTTGAAAAACTGGTTAGAGATCATTCCGGAACTATTTTTTCATTGGCATCCATTAAATTTCCTAATACAGTATCTACATTTTCTATTTGGAAAACAGAGAAAGAAATGACTAACATGGTTCATGGTCATAGCAATATGCCAAAACCCAAAAGACATTCAAATGCCATGAAAGAAAGAGATCGAAAAGATTTTCATTTCCAATTCACTACGCTACGTTTTAAGCCTATTTCAGAATTTGGAGAATGGAAAGGACAGCATAACTTTATTTCAACCGGGCAATTGTACAAAAGCAGTTAAATGGAATTTGCGCCTTTAAAACAAAACTTTCAAGATTGGATAACCCAACAATGGGTAATTCTATTTGGTAAAAAAATCAATGCGGCTGAAAACAAATGGTTACTTGGTCCTTTCGGAGAAAAGAACGGCATTGGCTTAAAATTCATTCAGCAATTAGCTGAAAAAGAAAACTTGCTACTAGATGACAAACAGGTAGACAAAGGTTTGTTGCTGTCTATAAGTCAATTAAACTTACCAGAAAATCAACGAAACAAATTATCTAAAGACGTCATTGATTTTTACGAAAACACAAGTAATTACGATTTTGACTTGGGAGTAAAATGGAATCCGGTTTTCAAAGTATTTGGAGGATTATTAAAAATCTTGTTCAGTAATCGTATTCAGCAGCTAAATATCCCTATGGGTACCGGTAAACAATCTGAAGTTCTACAGAGTAAAATTATTCATTTAATAGATAAAAAAACGAAAGTAGTTAAGCGAACGATATGGCTCAGGACTTTCAAGAAATCTGGTCAGGTAGTATATTCTGGTGTATATGAACCGTGTACACTACCAAATGGCACTGGTGGTATAAAAGCTATTTTTCCTTTACCCAACGGTAGTGCAACCGTTATTTTAAACCCCGTAGTAAGTGATAATGGTGAACTCATTTTAAACTCATCGGGTAAAAAAATAGGTGATAGCGGATTTTACTTCCTACTACAAGACGCTAAAAAGAATTTATGGACCAAGTTTATAAAATCATTTAAAGATCAACTGGTGGTAAGTTCAGAAAATGAACAAATAACTGCAATACAGACTTTAACTTTATGGAATTTAAGAGTCTTACAATTCACCTATAACATCAAGAAACTAAATACAATAAAAAGATAATACCCTTCTTAAATCACTTCGAATTAAACCTATAAAAAGGCAAGATTTTATAACTTCAACAGAAGGATAATACTAATTTTGTATAAGTACCTTCAATTTAGGGAAATCTCTTATTAACCTAAATAAAATTCAGTTATTTGCCCTAAAGAATATTCATGAAATTAAAGATTGATAAGTTTGTCTTTTTTATAATTATTGCAATAGCATTAGCATACCTATTTCCACAATGGGGAACACAGGAAGATAAATTCCCTATAAATGCAATTAGTAGTATAGGAATTTCACTTATTTTCTTTTTTTACGGTCTCAAGTTAAGTCCAGAGAAATTAAAACAAGGACTCAAAAATTGGAAATTACATCTAGTGGTACAAGGAACTACTTTTTTGCTTTTCCCTTTGTTGGTTTTACTTTTACATCCATTCATACAAAATGAAGAACAAGAAAACATTTGGTTGGGTTTCTTTTTTTTGGCTGCACTACCATCTACAGTATCATCTTCTGTTCTTATGGTCTCATTAGCAAAAGGTAATATACCAGCAGCAATATTCAACGCCAGTATTTCTGGAATTATAGGCATTGCCCTTACCCCATTGTGGATGGGACTTTTTGTAAGTGATTTACAAACCGACTTCGATTTTACAGAAATTTATATTAAACTAATTGTACAAATAATAATACCTGTAATAATTGGTCTTCTTTTGCATCGTTTTTTAGGTTCATTTGTATTGAAACATAAAAGTAAAATAACGCTGTTCGATAAATCGATAATTTTACTGATTATCTATAAAAGTTTTTGTGAATCTTTTGAAAAGAATATTTTTAGTGCTGTCTCTATATTAGATTTACTACTCCTATTAATAGGTGTCTTATGTTTGTTTTCTATTGTCTTTTATCTCACCAAATTAGTTTCAAGAAAACTTCAGCTCAATACAGAAGATCAAATTACCGCCCAATTTTGCGGTACTAAAAAATCATTGGTTCATGGTACCGTTTTCTCTAAAATACTATTTGGCAACATGGCATCTATTGGTATCATCTTATTACCGCTCATGTTGTTTCATGCCATACAAATACTAATAATTAGTGTTGTAGCGACAAAACTATCGGTTAGAAAATTAGAAGAACTTTAGAAGTTCAATTAAATTTACTTGCCTTTTTAATTATAAAAAGAATATGTCAGTATATCAGAAAGTTGAAGCATTAGCATCAAAAGTGTTTAAGAAGAATACCATTTTTAAATATGGTTTTAATCTTTCACCCATGTACAAAAGAAGTACTGCCAAAATAATTGAGGTATCAGAAGATTTATTACACGTTAGAATTAAATTACCGCTATCTTATAAAAACAAAAATTACGTCAATTCCATTTTTGGTGGTAGTCTATTCTCTGCCGTAGATCCTATACCTATGATTCAGCTTTTAAGCATTATGGGCAACGACTATGTTGTTTGGGATAAATCTGCTGAAATATTCTTCAAAAAACCGGCAAAAGAAAATCTATATGCAGACTTTAATTTTTCTGAAGATGAGCTTGCAGAAATTAAAGCTCAGGTAGCCGAAAAGAAAGAAGTTGATGTTATTAAAACCACGCAGCTTACCAATAAAGAAAAAACCCAAGTGTTTTGTGAGGTTAGAAAAACAATTTACATAGCTAACAAAGCGTATTTTAAAGAGAAGCGTAAGAAAAACAAGTGATTAGTGCTTAGTTGTTGGTTGTTGGTTGTTGGTTGTTGGTTGTTGGTTGTTGGTTGTTGGTTGTTGGTTGTTGGTTGTTGGTTGTTGGTTGTTGGTTGTTGGTTAGGAAAGTAATATATATTTTTTTCATAAGAGTTGAACATATTCTTTACCAATTATAAACCACTGAAATCAAGTTTAATAAATCTGAAAAAATCGTAAATTTTAAATTGAATTTTTAATGCTATAAATTTGCATTAGCTTTAAGTATTCTAAGAAATAGTATCTTTATTTTTCACCCACTATAACTCAAATATTTAAGAACCAAAAGTGGGTAATAAATCAATTAACAATATAACATAGCGTACAAACATGAAAAATTTATTCTTCCTAATAGCAATGACAATAAGCTTTATTAGCTACGGACAAACTATTACCGGTCAATGGGAAACTTATGATGATGAGACAAACGAGAAAAAAGCGCTTATTGAAATCTACAAAACCAATGATACGTATTTCGCCAAAATAGTCAATAGCTATAAAAGTGATGCAGACAAAGTTTGCGACAACTGTAAGGGGGCTAAAAAAGGTCAAAAAATAAGAGGTCTAGTTATCATCGAAGACATTAAAAAAGACGGCGATGAATATAACGACGGTACAATTCTAGATCCAGAAAACGGTAAAGAATATAAGTGTTATTTAGAGCTGGAAGAACCTAACAAATTGAAAGTAAGAGGTTATTTAGGCTTTTCGCTTTTAGGAAGAACGCAATACTGGATCAGAAAGCAATAAATAATTAAATGCAAACTATACTTGGGGCAAACGGTCAAATCGCAATTGAATTAGCAAAAGAGCTAAAGAAAAAGTATACTTCTAACATAAGGCTTGTAAGTCGGGATCCGAAAAAAGTAAACGATACCGACACGCTTTTTTCTGCCAATTTATTAGACAAGCAAAAAACCGAAGAAGCCGTAAAAGGAAGTGAAATTGCATATTTAACGGTTGGTCTACCCATGAATACCAAAATGTGGGTAGACCAATTTCCAATAATGATGCGTAATGTTATCGATGCTTGCAAAAAGCACCATACCAAATTGGTGTTCTTTGATAACACCTACATGTATGCACAAAATGAAACTCCTTTAACCGAAGAGAGCGAATTTGCACCTGTAGGACCAAAAGGAAAAGTAAGAGCAGAAATTACTACCATGATTTTAGATGAAATGGCTGCAAATAATTTAGAAGCAGTTATTTGTAGAGCTCCAGAATTTTATGGTCCTGATAAAACGCAGAGCATCACCAACGCCATCATTTTCGACAATATAAAACAAGGCAAAAAATTAAAAGTATTTATTAGTGACACTATCTTAAGAACACTAATATGGACACCAGATGCCAGTAAGGCTATGGCATTAATAGGCAACACGCCCAACGTCTATAATCAAACCTGGCACCTACCCTGCGATGATAACCGATTAACCTATGAACAGCTTATAGCGTTGACCTCAAAGATTTACGGCAAACAATTTTCATATACCGTAGTACCAAAAATTGCTTTTAAAATAGGTGGTATTTTTAAGTCACAGATGAAAGAGTTAAAAGAATTGTTACCAAGGTACAAGCATGATAACATTTTCGTTTCTACCAAGTTTAAAAACAGATTTCCAGATTTTGAGGTTACCACCTATCAAGAAGGCATTGAGCAAATTAAGAATGAGCAATAGCATATTAAACTGAAAGCCAACAAAATAATATGAGGTAAGTAATTAGTAAGAAGCAAATTATAAGTAGTTTAGAAATAAATTAGTCAGCATTAATTTATTTTAAAAACCACCATTTAAAATGCAAGACCAACATTTTCTAAAGCATATATTCTCCCCTACTACTTTTTCAGAAAGCGAACTGAAAATCATTATTCCAAAATTCAAAAAAGTAAGTTTTAGTAAAAACGACTTTCTCTTAAAAGAAGGAAAAACTGAAAACCACTACTGGTTTATAGAAAGCGGTTTTGCCCGTTCATTTGTAAACGACACCAAAGGCAACGATATTACTACAGATTTTTATGGGCAAGGCGAAATCGCAATAGATTGGTCATCATTTTTTCTTCGCAACCCTACGAGAGAAAATATTCAAGCCTTGACCGACGTTGTTTGCTGGCAGTTAGACTTTGATACCTTTCAACAACTCTTTCATAGCATTGAACCTTTTAGGGAACAAGGTCGTAAGAAATTGGTTAGTAGTTATTTTGCACTTAAAATTCAGCGAGTATCGTTCATTGCAGATGAAGCAAAAGAACGCTATCTAAGATTATTACAAGAGAAACCTCACGTTATTAAAAACGTTTCGCTACAGCATATTGCTACATATTTAGGCATTACCAAGTATTCGTTAAGTCGTATTCGCAAAGAAATAGCATCATAAAGTCCGTTTTTGCCATAGGGCAATTTTTTAGTGAAAAGTGGCATATATATTTGTCTTTATAACCAGCGATGTGCAAAAAGCCAAAAAATAAAAATCACTTTATGAAAACAATTTTCGATAAGAACACTAATAGCGAACTGATTGAAAGAATTCAGAACCTGAAAGAATCTGACAGTGCAAAATGGGGTAAAATGAACTCATATCAAATGCTAAAACATTGCACGTTAGGCGAAGAAATGTTTCAAGGTAAAAAGCAATATAAAAGACTCTACATTGGCAAATTATTTGGCAGAATGGCATTAAAGGGAATTATAAAAAATGAACTTCCCATGAAGAAAAACCAGCCTACTCATCCTGAATTAAAAATATCTAGCTCAGGAGATTTTGATAGTGAAAAGCAAAAGTGGATAAGTTTACTAAACGATTATAACGGCTATTCAAATACGAACTTCATTCATCCGTTTTTTGGAAAAATGACCAACGACGAGATTGGCATATTTGTATATAAACATACCGATCACCACTTAAAGCAATTTAATAGATAATTAAATGTTATGCTAGAAGCCGTATTTTTATTTATTACACTACTGACCTTATTCTTGTTTTATATTGGGACAGGAAAAAACTTAAGGGCAGTACTTATTTTTTTTGCTTGGCAGGTAGTTATAGGGCTTTTGTCATTTTTTGAAGTCTTTAAAGAAAAGCCCCTATTGTTCCCATTGGCTATCATTGCGACTACCCTACTATCCATTTTGGTGTTTAAAATAATTTCAATTAAAGAGCTAAATACGCGCTATTTAATAGGAATACATATTGTAAGAATCCCAGTAGAATTATGTTTGTACCAACTTTTTATAAAAGGTCAAATTCCCGAAATAATGACTTTTACCGGTTGGAATTTTGATATTTTAATAGGACTCTCTGCACTTGTGATCTTAATTTATCAATTCGTAAAGAAGAAGAATTTAGCACGACAGTATTTTTTATTTTGGAATGTAATTGGACTATTGTTTCTTTCAGTCATTGTCATAATTGCCATATTATCTTCTCCGCTACCAATTCAGCAATTTGCGTTTGAACAACCAAATATTGCTCTTTTAGAATTCCCCTATAGTTTCTTACCCACCTGTATAGTACCCATCGTTTTTATCTCTCATTTCCTGCTTATTAAACATCTTAAATAATTCTAAAACATTGATAATCAGTATTCCTGTTTTTACTTAATCTTTTCATTTTTTAAATAAAGGCGTAGTATTTTTAGCACAAACACAACCATTGCCAAAACATTTACTATTCATACTTGTAGCAGTACTAGCCACGTTTTCAGGGTTTGATAAAGATCATTCTACCCTATTAGAGGTATGAAGACCATCCAAACGAAAGTATATGTTTAGACTTATAATTAACAGTTTATCAATTCTATAAAAATGTTTAAGTCGTAGTAAAATAACTAATATTTAATTGATATAAATTTGATATTCAAACTTTTTAAATCTCTTAGTGTACGTTTAGGAACTGTTGGGTTCCATTCCCCTAATTCAAGATAGAATAGCAACCTTTTGTAAATTTGAGTATCCTAAATTAAAGTAAGTCTTTTCTTATTTTAATTAAATTTTATACCTTTTACTTATGAAAACACAAATTTTGATTTTTAGTATCCTTTTCTCCTTTATTGCCTGTTCTTCAGATGATTATTCTTCAGAAGAACAAACGCTTGTTGGTGCTTGGAAGAAGACTGCACGTTTTGACGGTGGCAGTCCGTCTCCATTAATGGACGTTGAAAATGGTAATATTATATCGTTTTCAGAACTTGGTGCATATAGTGATACATTGTTCCCTGATTGTGAGGGAACCTATGAACTCATGGATAATACCTTTGTTGTAGAAAACTTATGTGATCGTGAAAGAAGTGAATATGTATACTCATTTGAAAATGGTAAATTAATAGTAGCATTTATCCCAAATTCGTGTATTGAGGAGTGTTACGAAGTGTATACAAAACAATAATCTTTCAGATAAATAGAGATAACATCGCCTTAAACAATTCTAAAACATTAATAATCAGTATTCCTGTTTTAACTTAATCTTTTCATTTTTTAAATAATGGCGTAGTATTTTTAGCACAAACACAACCATTGCCAAAACATTTACTATCCATACTTCTATTGACACTAACCACGTTTTCAGGGTTTGGTCAAGATAATGCTACCCTATTAAAAGGCAAGGTTTCAAGTTCTAAAAATGATGTCTCTAACGTATTAGTCGTTAATCTCAATTCTAAAAAATCTACCATAACAGATTCCCTTGGTTTATTTTCTATAGAGGTAAAGTTAAAAGACTCGGTACGTATTACTGCCGTGCAATACCTACCAAAAGAAATAGTAATTAGTGAATCTCATATGAATAGTAGTTTAATAACTATTCAACTCATTGATAATGTAATTGATTTAAAAGAGGTTACGGTTATACCCTATAATTTAACCGGAGATATTAACTTAGATATCGATAGACTCGCACTTGAAAAAACAGTTACTTCTGCATCACTAGGCTTACCAAATGCTAGCTTAGATAAAATGACCCAGAGCGAACGGTTGCTATTAGAAGCAGACCGAGGAAAATATGTAAAGCTTGCTACAACAGATGAATATGGTAAGGTTTTTGAAATACTTGGTTATGCTGCTTTGACAGTAGTAGTGAATACCCATAAAATCATGAACAAAGTTTCTGGCAGAACTAAATCATTAGAAGAAATGGTGGAGCGCGATGAAAATATGAATTTAGAAAAAGAAATCATATATAAATTTTCAAAGCGAACAATAGCAGAACATTTTAACATACCTGAATCAAACGTAAACGGTTTTCTTACTTATTGCCTTTCTCAACCCGATTTCAATGAACTATCCAATTCAGGTAATATGGCCGAAATATGGGCTTACTTAGAAACTAAAAGTGTTGATTTCAAGAGTTCAGATGTTACTAAGAAATAGCATAGAACAAACATTATCACAAACTTGAAGTCAACTTCATCATAGTAGAACTTAAGGAATATAACCAACGTAATTGTTCCCAAATAAGCTGTTCTTCTTGATGGTTACGTTTTAATCCATCATTATCTGCATCAACTAAGTTCAGGTTTTCAGATTCAAATTTGGGCAATTGCTTTTCAAACGAAACTACGGCGTCTAAATTCAACTTAGTGCTTTGGTCGTCATCTTTAGATAGCATTTCCAATACCATTGAAAGGTTTTCATCTATCTTAGAAACAATGTCATTAAATCGTTCTGATGCTTCTGTAGTGGTATGGTGTTGAATATAAATACTTAATGATGCCAACGAGGATAAAAAGTTATGGTTCAACTCAACCAACTCATAAATTTTATTCAGGTTCTTCTGCTTAGAATGTGGCTCTTGTGTCATTCTCTGAAAAGCCGAACTTAAATTTGAAGTCTCTAAAAATGCATTTTTACGTGCCAATCGGTAGCTAGTAGGTACGCTACCTTTTTGAATATAAAAATTCGCAATTTTAGCTAGATACACTTTATTGGCTTCAACACTTTTGGTAACATCTTTTCGTATTTCTTGAAAGCTCCAGCTAGGCCATAGAAATAGAAATCCTAAATACGATAATCCTGCCCCTAAAAGGGTATCGATAATTCGGTATTGAATTACCGTCATCACATCTGGTTGTAAAATGCCATAAATAAATACAATACTGAGCGTAACATATATAGCAGATGCCTTGTAATTTTTCTGTAACATTGAAAGCGCAATCACAAATGAAATTAGCGCCAGTGTTGCGTATACATATACATCTTGTACCAAATAAACAATAACTGTTGCAATGACACCGCCAATTAAAGTACCAATAGTTCTGTCTTTAGAGCGAGTTTTTGTAAGACCATAATTAGGTCTCATAATTAAAATAATGGTCAGCAGAATCCAATACTGATTTTGAAAAGCGAATATATTACCCAGCACAAATCCGATCATTAGAGTAACCGCCATACGCAATGAATGTCTAAAAATAGTAGACCTAAAACTGAGGTTTCGCAATAAAATACGCGGACTATAATCTTGAGAGATTAAGAATCGTTTTAAAATCTCTTTATCTATAAACTCTTCTGATGCAACATCGTGATCACTTAACAACCACTTTATACGCTTCAACTTATCGAATTGTTTTTCTTGATACTCTAAAAAATTCTGAAACATAATAAATGCTTCATATGCCTTTGCTTCTTTTATTTTACCGAGGTCTTGAATTCTTATACGTATCTCTTCAAAACGTGCACTTAGAACATCATGCTTCGGTATTTTATTTGGTTTATTTCCAACTTCTGCAATGGTCTGTAATTGTTTTGCCATTTCGAAAATGAGATTTTGAAACAGCTTGGTAAATTCTGGATACATTTGAAACTGCTTATCCATCTTGGTATAGTTTACAGGGTTTGCCCCTGCAGTTTCCAACATTTCTATCAGTTGTACCAAAACTAGTACTCGCTTACCGTTGTACACAGACCTACCAGAATTTTTACGAGAAAGAATAAGAATTTCGCGAAGTGTCTCGTGTTGCTCGGTCAATTCGCTTTGCATTAAGAATAAACTTTTAAGTAGTTTTTTTCTATTAGACAGCTCGTTGATAAGCTTTCCACGTTTCTTCATCAACTTACCGGTACGCGCTATAGTTTCATATAAAATCTCTTCTGTCTGCCCCTTTGGGTTGATTTTATACCACAGTAAAGAGACTGCCAAATACCAGAGACCGCCAAGCCCCACCAACAAAGAATACTCATAAATTTTTAACTTATCGGGCGTATGGGCAAAGCTTAATATCAGTGCCAACAATCCTGAAAAACTAATGAGCGAAGCCCTAAATCCGTAAGATGAAATTAAAGAAATACCAAAACTGGTCAATCCTAAAATCACCAATGATAACCAAGGAGAATAATGAACATAGCCACCAATAAAACTAACCACCATAACTAAGGCAGCTGAGAATAAAATACCATATACCTTGTGCTTAAGGCTACCATTTACATCACTTGGGTTGCACCAAAAGGCACCAAAACAGATGGCAACACCTATCTCAGTATATCCTGTAGATACACCAATTGCCAATGGTGTTACCACGGCAATTACAGTAAGTACAGATTTAGAAAAACTAGTGCTGCCAAGGAACAATAGCAATTCTTTAAAAGAAGTTGTAATATAATTTTGAATTTTGCTCAACACATATAAAATCAGCCACAAAGATAGGCTTTGAAAAGTAGAATCTTTCTATTCATAAAATATGAAATAAGCAACTTTAGAAACTGGTTTTGAGCCTTAAATTTATTAGCAACTATATAATCGTTTAAAAACTATGTAAGTATTATATTACTAATATCTTTGCTATTCTCTTTTATATGTAATACTCAACTTATATATTTAATATCTATAAGTAGCATCTGACTCTAACTAAACTTTGAAGAAAAAAACCAATACCCTCTTAATATTAGCTTTAATTGTTGGGCTAGCTTTTCATGGTTCTGCCATTTTCTTTACGTTGGAGTCTACTTATGATGCATTAATTCACCTATTTTTTGCAGACCATTATGCCAGCAGTTGGTTTGACCCGTGGGAGTATAGATGGTATACCGGCTTTACAGTTCAGTCGTATCCTCCATTGGTACATCAACTCATAGGTATACTCTCTTACATTGGCGGACTAAAATTTGGTATGTATACCGTTGCCTTAATAGCCATAGTACTATTTATCACCGGCGCCTATAGGTATACCTTGCTCATGACCGGTAGCCGGCGAATTGCAGGTTACGGGGCCGTAATGGCAGTATTTTCATCAACATTCGTAGAGACCTTACATATTTTTGGTCAGTTACCAAGTGTTTCAGCTTTATCCATTTTACTGCATTCAATGACCGAAATATATCTGTGGATTAAAACAGGGAAAACTCGGTACTTCATTACATCGGCAACCATGCTTGCCGTAACGGTGACTTCTCATCATGTAACACCTTTGTTTGGCATGGTATTTTTTATTGCACCGCTAATGGGAATGGCAGTAATGGATGCCGCTAGAGAAAAAGTTGAATCATATAAAGCACTTACATTCAAAGTATTTTGGAGTACCACTTTACAGCATTTCTGGCGTATAGCCAAATTTGGAGGTACTGCAATATTCTTGCTGGTATTCTGTATTTTTCCTTACTGGTACAACTCTAAAAGAAACCCCATAACTCAAGTTGCCATTCCGCATGGATCTCGAGATAATTTCTTGGAAATCACCTCATCCGGACTCGTATTTTTCCTGATTCCTTGGGGTGTATTTCTATTTATACTACCCTACTTCTTTTACAGATATTTTAGTAAAAGGTATGTATTCTTTGGATTATCATTTACACTATTGACCATTTTAGGAACAGGAGGTACTACGCCTATACCACGTTTAATGCTGGGCGAGATGGCTTTTAATATTTTAACGTTGGATAGGTTTACGTTATGGGCCACCATTATGGCACTCCCCATATTTGCGGAGTTTGCCTACCGGATGGTTGAAGGCGATCTAAAAACACTAATTCAAGAAAAATTTGGTGGCGTATATCATAGAGTCTTAGGTGGCTTAATTGCTGGTGGTATGTTGTTTATGGTACTATTCACTATGACTTTAGGTTATTTTAGACCATCGCAACCCGCTAAAATAAAAATGCTACCCATTGTTAACTTTCTTGGGGCAGATTCCCATGACTCCTGGCGATATCTACCTTTAGGTTTTGGTGATCAAATGGCATGGCTATCTGCACAGACTAGAGCAATGACAGTTGATGGAAATTACCACTCTGCCCGCCGATTACCAGAATTAACCACCAGAGCTATAGAGCGAATAGAAAACTCAAAATTTAGAGGTGTTGAAGGTATTGGTTCCTTACAGCAGTTCTTGACCGTACCCGAGAAATACAATCTCAAGTATATTTTCTCGAACGATAAATTCTATGACCCCATACTTTATTATTGCGGTTGGCAACGGCTGCAGCAATTAGAAAACGGCATTATGGTTTGGGAAAAATTAAATGTGGCTCCCATACCGCAAATAATGCCCAAGCAAGATGTACCTACCATAATGAAAATTATGTGGGGTATCATTCCGCTATCAACCGTACTCATCGCCATTTTTGTCAACATTCAGATGATATGGGTCCGGTTGTTAAAGTCAAGAAAAGTACCGGTTCATTCATTCATGAAATTAGAACTACCGTATAATAAATTCCCATCAAAATTATTGACCTTTTCCCACTGGTGGGCATTACTTGTACTGGTATGTATGGGGTATGGCATGTATATTTTCTATGTAAAAAACGTTACCCAGCTTTCACCCAATAATGTGGTGGAATCTTACTATGACGCATTGGATTTCAAGGAGTTCTCTAGAGCGCACTCCTACATTGACCCTGAGGAAAATATTGATATTGCCCAGTATATGCTAGAGGTTTCAGTTACGGATGGTATTTTAAGCTCGTATGCAAAATTAGATTCGTTAGGCATCGAAATTTATGATGAAACCGAAAATAGCGCAAAGGCAAAAGTAGCTACACGTTGGATCACCCCTTTAGAGAATGTATTCAACAATGAATTTTATGAACTGGTAAAACGAAAGAATAAGTGGTACGTAAAATCATTAAAGGTCGATAATGACATACCACCAGATCAACTATTTACTGCCAATGGCACCACCTATTATAATCATGGTAGACGAAAAATCACCACCCAAGAAACCTATCATGAAGATGTGCTGAAACAACCAGTTCTAGAAATTCTATCCGCTAAATTGGTTAAATACAAAGGTCAGTATAGTATAATTGGTGAGTTACAAAATGTTGATAATACTCCAGCAGATATTGTAATTAAAGCCACGTTATATAATGATGACAATAAGGAATTGGCGAATTACAATGCCAAGCATCAGATAAAACATAAGTTGATGCCAAAAGAAACAACGACCTTTAAAATCAATTTTGAAGGTATAGCATGGTCGTCTACAAAAGACACCCTACCACCAACGTTTGATCCTGACCAATTTACGCCTGTAAGCTTTGAACAGCAACCCACAAAATTCAACCTACAATCTGCGGGTAATACTGCAAACACAGATTTATATAAGCATGTTGCTTTGCAAGACTTAGAATACACGGAACAAGGTTTCAATGGTGTTTTGTTTAATTCAGGCGTGCAAGAAGTAACCATTCCGCAATTGATTATATCTTATTACGATGAAAATAGCGAACTACTTTGGGTAGATCATAAGTTTGTAACCGAAGGGGTTAGAATACAACGTAAGCAATTCTTTAATTATAAACCATTAGCACTAGATAGCTTAGAAGTAATTAGCAGTAGTTTAGAAAACTGCTTTGTTAATGGTTCACCCAATAAGGCAATTGCCGATAAATTATTCCCTAATAGAAAGTTAGTACATGGCAAACAGCAAACCCAACCCTTTAAGGGAAAAGGATATGAGTTTATAAAATTTGAGATCAACAGTTATATAGGTAATCCAAAATAGTATGCGCAATACGATAATACTACTTTTAGGTCTTGTACTATTTGGTTGTTCAGAAAAAAAAGAAGAACAGCCCAAGGAAACCTATATACCCCAAACTGAGCTACTATCGCAAGTAAAAAATAGTATTGCAGGTGATGCCATCAACATATCCTTTAAAACAGAATCACCCAATGAAACCTATAAATTACAGGTTAAAAATGCTTATGGTAGTGTGTTGCTAGACACTAATGAAAAAGAAACGGATAACATTGAATTTAGCATTCCTAAAAACTTTACTAGAATTGCCGGTCCTTTCAATTGGAAGTTGGTTTTAAATGGGGAGGTCTTGGAAGAAGGCATGCATACTATTGCCACAAATGCACCAAAGGCTACGTATGTAGAATCATATTTTGGTCCCCGTAGTGTAACGGCAGGTAGAAATGATTTCTCTATGTTGACCATCTCACCTACAGACGCTTATGACAATCCTTTGGATGACGGTACAGAGGTTACCGTTAAATATCAATTTTTAGAAAATATTGATGAATTACAAATAACGACAGAAAGCTTTATTGCATGGTATAATGTAGCCTCCACCTTAAAATCCGGTAGAATATTAGTAACATCAGAATGTAATGGCACCACCTCTAAAGAATTGGCAACCATTGTATACCCTGCAAATGCAGTCAACTTTTCAATTAGCAGTTCTAGTGCCCATAATTTTGCTGATGGCAACCAAATTGTAACCTTTATATCAGATATTATAAAAGATGAGTTTGGCAATACAGTTACAAATGGCACACTGGTCACTTTTGTAATCAAAAATGAAAAAGACCAATATTTATATACCATTGGCACCACTATTAACGGTGTAGCAGAAGCTAAAACCTTACACCCGGACAAAGCTGCCATATGGGAGGTACAAGCTTTTGTAACAGGAGCCGCTGAAAGTAATACCACAAAATTTGAATTCCAATCTGCGATAAAAGACTACGCCGTTCATTTTTCTAAAGGAAATAGAAATATTGATGTTGGTCCGTTTGAAAGTTTTATGAAACAACTGATTCCTGACGGATTACTATTACAATTAGACATATACGATGCCAATGGAGAATTTATAGACACCAAAAAAACTACATCTAAAAACGGAGTATCCAATATTTTCTTAGGCGAGCATTTTCTTGAAGAGGGCGACTATATATTAAAATTGACCGCTGCAGGGATCACTAAAGAATTTACAAAGAATATACATGGCGATACAGTTAAATAAAACATTATACAGAACTGTGTTAATAGTCACTTTTTTGGCTATCAACGGACTTATTCTATATGGTATAGGAGCTGCCTGGGCATTTATGAATACCGGTGCGGATAAAACCTCTATGCTCCATTTAGAAGTGCCTATGGATGATGTCTACAAGCCAAATCTTAACTGGTCAAATATGGACAATCCAGGGCGACCAATGGAAGAGCAAGCATTAGGAGAGATTACCAATGATTATATGAATGCATGGCATGTTAGAAATATTGCATTCAAGAAAAATGACCGTTACGGTATAGAAGATTTTTACACGGACAGTGCACGGGTTAGATTATATGATAATATTGATTTGAATGTAAAGAATAACCATTGGTACAAGCGCACTACCCTAAACCATAATCC
The DNA here is from genome assembly GCF_000744105.1 of Maribacter forsetii DSM 18668. NCBI lineage: Bacteria > Pseudomonadati > Bacteroidota > Flavobacteriia > Flavobacteriales > Flavobacteriaceae > Maribacter > Maribacter forsetii. The sequence continues at coordinate 1,545,755 of NZ_JQLH01000001.1, read as the reverse complement.
CGCATTAGATTTTTACACGGCAGATGGCACTATGGTGGTGTTTAAAGACTATAATGTAGAGGAGTACCAAGAAACCTATGAAGGTGAAACCCTCCTTTTTAAAGAAAAAGACACTACTAGTTACCAAGTAATGATGCTCTTAGAGGACGGATTTTGGCGAATTAGGCACTTAAAAGAGATACCAAACCCAATTGACACATCTAATGTAGAAAAGAGAAACATACAGGCTAAACTTGAAAAAATAAAACTGCAAAAAGGTCTAAACTATTATCCAAAAGACTCCCCTTGGGACACTTTTGGTAAGCGTTTTAACGATACTATAATCAATGATGATTTTCAAATTATTAATGAAATGGGATTAAATACTATTCGTGTATTTATTCAATATGAAGATTTTGGAAAAAATAGGGTCGATGCCAAAAAATTGGAACTTTTAAAGAAACTATTAGATATAGCAGAAAATAATAAGTTAGATGTTCTTATTACCCTTTTCGATTTTTATGGTGATTACGATATATCTAATTGGACATTGACACACAGACATGCAGAAGCCATTGTAAATGCGGTAAAGGACCACCCAGCGCTCTTAGGGTGGGATATAAAAAACGAACCCGATCTAGATTTTGATTCCCGCGGCAAGGATAATGTAATACAGTGGCTAAATCAAATGATTTTAGAAATTAGAAATTGGGACACTAAAAACCCAATAACCATTGGTTGGTCTAACCCAGAGGCTGCCTTGAATCTATCTAAAGAAGTTGATTTTATTTCTTTTCACTATTATAAAAAGCCCCAGTATTTTTTAGAATCTTATAAGATCTTAAGGTATTTAACTCCAAATAAACCTATTGTGTTACAAGAATACGGAGATTCTTCTTATGATGGTATGTGGAGTTTATTTTCAGGCTCTGACGAAAAACAAGCCGCTTATTATAAAGAAATGCAAGGGTATTTAGAAGAAGAGAACATTCCCTTTTTATTCTGGACGCTTTATGACTTTGAAAAAGTACCCAGTTCAGTTGCCGGTAGCTTACCCTGGAGAACAAAAAAGCAACACTTCTTTGGTTGCTTGGATTCTTTAGGTAATAAAAAGCCATCTTACTATGAACTAGCTATAAAGAATAAATAAGATAAAATTTAGGTACAAAAAAAAGGCTGGTTACCACACCAGCCTTCAAATACTAACCATATCGATTCTTAATGAACCAATTTCTTCTCCACAGTTGATATGTCTATATTGAAACCTGTTTCTTTAGATTTCTGTATAGCCTTAAAGTAGTCTATATACATCTGTGTAATAGCAGACATTGGTAATGAACATGCCGCTTTATAATTTTGTTTTGCCAACTGAATTCTATATGAATCATCGGTAATAATCTTTTCAATGGCATTAGCCAGAGATGACGTATCATGAGCATCAAAAAATTCACCTACATAACCTTCTTCCTTAACCAATACACTTAAATCGCCTAAATCCGGCAAAGCAACGGCATTACCATAACTACCAGCTTGGTGTAAAACTCCTGAACTACCAGTTGTTGACGTATATGGAAAAACAGTTACTGCACTATCTCCAAATATCTTTGGAACATCTTCCTCTGCTACATAACCTGTAAATCTCACTTGAGGAACATGACTATATTTTTGTTTCATTTCATCTAAATAGCCAGGTGTATTAGGGCTATCTGTACCAGCAATAACAATTTCAATATCTTCATTGGTTCTCGACCTGATCTCTTCTACCGCCTCAATAAGAATTTCAACTTTTTTGTATGTACCAAACTTACCAAAAGCCATTACCTGTTTTGGACCTGCAGGAAGTTTAAAATCTGGCTCTGGAGGAGTTTCAAATGCACCATGCGGAATTAAAGCTACGTTCTTAACCTTATACTTATCTTCTAATGTAGTTACATATTTACTTATGGTTACCGCAAGAACATCTGAAGCTAAAACAAACTTCGTCAACGTAGTACCAATAAAATTATAGATACTTTGTAGTATTTTATTATTGGTAAAACCTGCATTCTCTAAATCTACCTGTTCAAGAATATTATGTAATAATGAAATAGTTGGTATACCCTTGGTTTTACATATAAAAGGAAGCATTAAGCCCATTGCAGCCGGTATTTTTTTATCTCCGAATTTTAAAAACTGAAGATTAAATAAAACCGCATCTGGTTTCACCTTTGATATGGTTTTACTGATGCTGAAAATATTACTATAACTATTAAAACTCCAACATTCTTTCACCGTAATCTTACAGCCTTCGCCCTCAAAATTTAAATCTTTAGGACCGTCAGTTCTATCGGTGATCAAAATTAATTCTGTCACCTCTTCTTGAAGTCTAAAATGCTTTACCAAATAATAACCATATTCTGTTAAGGTTACTTTACTAGGTGGGTATGCGGTTACAATTGCTAATTTCATTTGAGTTATATTTTATTAAACAGAACTTTTTTTATTTGGGACCAATCCCTTTTTGATTCTTTTATTCTTTTATTCTTTAATGACTTTAGAATCCGCTTTATTCTTAATGATGAAAAATAGTAGTTGAGCTACCAGTAAAATAACCATAGCAATGATTTGCATTTGAACAACCGTCTCTAAATTTTCATGATATAGCATGATCAAAGCAACTTGAGAGAAGCCTAACAATCCAGATAGTATTACGGGCGAGTATTGATTTAATGATAAAAAGTAGTAAGCGAATATATTAGATACAGCGAACAGTGAAGTCGCCAAGGCGTACTTCCATAATAAATGTGCAATAGACAAATAAGCATCACCGAACATTAAGGTGATGATCAAATTTGGAAACAGAAAGCACACAAATACGATAAACGTGGATAAGCCACCAATAAAGAATACATACTTAAACAGCACCGGAGCCGTTGGCTCACCATCTTTTTGTTTTTGAATGACTGTTGGCATTAATAACATTACAAACATCCAAGCCACAAAGTACACTACCCTACCTATCAATGCCAATGACGAATACAAACCAGCTTGCTTATCATCAAAATAATGCTTCACCAATAGAATATCACTATTGTTAATGATAATCTGTGTAAGTTCATATCCGGCAGTAAGACCGATGAATATCCAAACCTGCTTTAAATCTACCGCGGCTAACTTATCTTTAGAAAATAGCTGAACACCTTTAAAATCTGACGGAAAAAGTCCGAACACAAAAGAAAGTGCGATACCAGCTGCAATTAAAATACCCGTCTCAAAAGGAACCAAAAGCAAAAGTGCGAAAGTAAGCAGCAGTCTACTCCACATTTCCGTTTGGTAAGTACCTGCCAATTTTCCAAAATCATGCCCACCTTGAAAACTTCCTCTATTTACACTCATAACAAAGTACAAGGGTATAGCAACCGCAAAAATCATAAACATGTAATGGTTTTGGGTATTGAACAGTTCTTGAAGATTCTTGGAAAAAATAAGCACAAGAATACCGGTGAATATACCAAATATCAATGCATACCTATACATGGTATTCTTAAAAGCGATCCACGTATAATCTGTAAATAAAACCGCAAATTTTGTAGTCGCCAGTTGAAATGTCATACCAACAAAAGAAAGTACCAATAGCAATGTGACCAATAATGCAGCATCTGCAAAGGCTTCTGGACCTAACAACCTACCTAGCAGTAAATTGTAAAGGTAATTGCCGCCATTTACAAGCAAAGCACTACCCATAAACAACTGTTTAGGGGAAATCCGCTTCAAAACTAATTTTATTGCTGACATATTTTTAAACTAATTTTGTTTAAGAATCTTTCAATTGAAACTCTATCTATATACAACCGCAATTTTAGCAAGTTGACCAACAATTTTCACTGAATCTTTCATGGATAATTTAGATCCATCAGCGTGTATCCATCTTTTAAGAGGCTGTTCACAAATGAGCTTAATAGCTTCATTTTTACCATAATGTTTTCTCATGCGAATAAACATTTCAACATCAAACAACCACTTGGTAATAAAAGGTTTGTTAAAAAGTAATGGTACTACAGAGCGATCCATAACTTTGGCACCACATTGCGTATCATTAAAAGGCATTCTTAAAATGGTCCTTATGATCAAGTTAATGGTCATACTGATAATCTTACGAGCAGACTCTTTGGTAATATCAGCCCCCATTCTACTCATTCTTGAACCACTAACAATTTTAAAGTCTGACTTATCAAGCGTTTCTACCAAATCATCAAAATCTCTAAAATCAGTAGAAAGGTCAGCATCTAAAAAGCCGATATAATCTAATTGTGTGTCTTTAGCCATATGTAGCATGCCTAGACGAACTGCCTCTGCCTTACCTCCATTTTTCTCACAATCATATATACTAATATTGCTTTCGTTTCCTTTTTTCAACTCTTCTAATACTTCAAGAGTTTTATCTGTACTACCATCGTTTACAAAACAAAGGTGGTACCCTAAGTTACTATGTGCAAAATCTCTGAACTCTTTACCTAAAAGACGTTCTTCTTCATTATAACAAGGTATAACTACGCCAACACAGTTTTTTTGTAGCATTCGCCCACTACTAGTAGGTTCTGTCTTCATTTCAATAACTGGGGCACCAATGAGTCTTTTGATACGTGCAGACATTTCAGATAAACTCACGGGTTTCTTCATATAGTCATCAATACCCAGTGTAAAGCCATCCATAATAATAGCTTCTTCGGTATTTCCTGACATTACTAAAACCGGTGTATTATTTCGGTCACCACTTTTAATATGTCTTACGACCTCTAACCCAGAAATATCGGGCATGTTAATATCTACAAGAACTAAATCTGGCTCAAAAGAGTCATATAATTCAATTCCTTTTAGACCAGAATCAGCGGTCTTTACATCATAACCTAATTCGGTAAGTCGTTTTTCAACAGACAATAAGATAAGCTGCTGATCGTCAATAGTTAGTATTTTCATGGTTTTACTTAAGTAAGATTTAACTTACATATAACGTGGTATTTTCAAAAAATTGTAAGTTTTGAATAAAAAATAAATAATATATTTTCAATTAAAGAACGCTAACAAACTGATCTATAAGGCAACACAGTAGAAATAGAAAAACTTAACCTTGTAAGAATTTTACATAAACACTATAGATTTTGTCAGTTTTATAAACTTTGAACATCTGACAAACAAAAAGAGGATAGCTAACCACACTACCCCCTTTACACTAAACCTAACCAAAAAACTTATGACATTAATTCTTTTTCAACCATCGTTACATCCAAAGTAAATCCTTTGGACTTTGCCAATTGTAAAACCTTAAAGTACTCTATATACATTTTTATAATATCTGACATAGGTAATGAACAAGCAGCTCTATAGTTTGCCATTGCCAAATATCTTCTATACGAATCGTGCTCAAGAATATTCTCTATTGCTTCCGCTAAAGATTCTGCATTTTCCGGTTTAAAGAATTCACCTTTATATCCTTCTTCTTTAACAAGAATGCTTAAATCTCCTACATCTGGTAATGCAACTGCTTTGCCGTAACTACCGGCTTGGTGCAATACCCCAGAGCTACCTGTAGTAGATGTGTACGGAAAAACAACAACTGCACTCTCTCCAAAAATTACCGGAACATCTTCCTCAGCCACATATCCTGTAAAACATAATTGTTTAACATGAGCATATTTCTTTTTTACACTTTCTAAATAACCTGGTGTGTTGGGGCTGTCTGTACCTGCAATTACAATTTCAATATCTTGTTTGGTACGTTGTCTAATCAGCTCTATCGCTTCGATCATGATTTCTACCTTTTTATAGGTGCCAAACTTTCCAAATGCCAATACTTTTTTAGGTCCGGCAGGTAATGTAAAATCTGGTTCTAGCGGAGTTTCAAATGAACCATGCGGAATAAGAGCTACATTTCTTGACTGATATTTATTTTCTAAAATAGTTTGATACTTACTTATGGTTACAGCTACAACATCTGAAGCCAAAACAAATCTTGTTAATATATTACCAACACATTTGTACGCCTTCCTTAAAATTTTATTTGAAGTAATACCTGCATTTTTTAAATCTACCTGCGCTAAGATATTATGTAACAAAGAAATGGTCGGTATACCTTTCATCTTACAAAGCAAAGGCAACATTAAACCTAAGGCTGCAGGAATCTTTTTATCGCCGAACTTTAAGAATTGAAGGTTAAATAGAACAGCATCTGGCTTTGTAGCAGAAATGACTTTATTAATATTAAAAAGATTAGAGTAATCATTAAAGCTCCAGCATTCCTTAACGGTAATCTTACACCCTTCTTCGGTAAAGGCAAAATCTTTTTCTCCCTCTGTCTTATCGGTAATCAAAATAATCTCTGTTACTTCTTTTTGAAGCCTAAAATGTTTTACTAAGTGATAACCATATTCGGTCAACGTCACTTTACTTGGCGGATAAGCGGTTACTATTGCAAGTTTCATAGGTTAAGTTTTAAATACTATTGGGTTATTTCTGATACAAATATCCAACTAAGACAAAGGTTACTGGGGCCATTTTAGGTAGATGAAGCGTTACTGTAGACGAATGGGAACAATAGCTCGTTTAACTAAACCAGAAGTTTTTACAAACATGAACATCAGATACTTACATTCAATATTCTCATAACTAAGGTGAGAATATCATAAAATCAAAAGATTTGTAATTTCATAATACCATTCTCTATTTTAAATGACAATGTTCCTATTCTAACATTTTTAAAATAAATACCCTCCTGATTATGAACAAATTACCAGAAGAATATCAGTCTATAATAAAGCGTTCAAGCAAATAAACAGCCTCCTTTCTAACAATGAGGTAATCCCCTATTTATAATAGAGGGTACTATTTTATTCTTACAATATTGAAATGGACTAATAAATTTCAATAATTACCGTTAGGTATTTGTAGTATTAATCTGACTTTTAATGATTCGTAAAGTAGTATTCCTTATTCTTTTAACCTCTTCACTGTTAAGAGCACAATCTGATATGACCAAAGGCTTTGGTTTATTGGAGAAAGGAAATTTTCAAGAAGCAGAACTTTTCTTTGAAGAATATCTTAAAACCGACCCTAGCAACAAGACGGGCCTCCTCTGTTATGGCCGTGCAGTAGGTTTAAGTGGGGAGCCTAAAAAAGCCACCGGCCTATTTTCTGATCTTTTAAAAGATTACCCAGGTGATTTTGAAATACTCATTAACTACAACGAATCTTTTTTATGGGCAAAGGAATACGAGCAAGCTAAACCGTTATATGCCGAACTGGTAGATAAATTCCCTACCAAATTTGGAGCCGTACTAGGTTATGCGAATACCCTAAGTAATTTAAAGGAATACAAATTAGCATTAAGTTGGGTAGAAAAAGCAATCGCACTTCAGCCTGAAAATGAAAGTGCAAAGGTCTCTAGAAAGTTTATGAGACTGGGTTATGCAAATGCTTTCGTAAACAACCAGCAGTATGGCAAAGGTGAGCAAACACTAAAAAAGATATTTGAAGATTTCCCCAACGATAAAGATGTACTTATCAACCTTGCCAACCTTTACCTGATTACAAAGCAAGCAGATAAGGCCAAGAATATGTATGTTAAGTACGCAACTACACCAAAAGATTCAATCACTGCCTTAAACGGTATAGCCCTTGCAGAACATTTAGACGAAAATGATAAAAAGGCATTGATCGTTTCAAAAGGTGCAACGGTAAAAGTGGATAAAATTAATGACGTACCGCTTACCGAAAGTACCTATGATCGTTATGTTCAAGCCCTAATCTGGAACAAAAAATTTATAACTGCCCGTAAGAAAATAGATAGCTTAGAAGTCCACTACCCGAATAGAAATTGGATACATGCACTAAAAGCCACTTTAGGTTTGTATACGGGCGATGCAAAAGCAAGTGTTGAAAGTTATGATCGAATTTTAGTTAACGATAGCGCTTCTTTTGATGGTAATTTAGGGAAAGCGAATGCCTTGTTTGCTTCTGACAAAATTATACCGGCATATCATATGGCCAACCAAACCTTAAAGTTCTATAATAACCAAAAAGATGCCAAAGGTTTTATTGAGAAGTTAAACCTTATGCACACGCCAACTATTGAAGAACACGCTGCCTATACTTTCGATAACGGTAACAATACAGCGTTTTACACCAATACAACGGTAGACGTTCCATTCTCAACGAAATTTAGAACCACCTTTTCTTATTTCTTTAGATCTACCGAAAATAAGGTAACAGATAACAAAGCCACTTCTCACGTAGCTTTAATAGGTTTACAGTATAAGTTGTTTCCTAAGACTGTTTTAAAAACGGTATTGGGTCTAAACAACTCTAGATTTTTAGATGAAGCATATACACAGCCTGTTCTTGATATAAAATTAGATTTACAACCTTTTAAACTTCAAAATTTGACATTGGGGTACCAAAGAGAAGTGCAAAGTTTTAATGCGGAATTAATTGAGCGTGAAATTGTACAAAACCATTATGGTTTAAATTATAACTTAGGTACAAATGTAAACTTTGGGTGGTATACGCAGTTAATGCATACACAGCAGAGTGATGACAATATCAGAAACTTACTGTTCACATCTCTTTACTACAATGTACTTAAAAAACCAGCATTAAAAATGGGTGTAAATTACCAATACATCACGTTTAAAGATCAAGTCCCAACCATATATTTTAGTCCCGAAAAATATCAAGCAGTTGAATTGTTTGCAGATGTTCGCGGCAAAATTTCCGAAAAGACAACATATATGGCCAGTGCCGCTACCGGTATTCAAAAAGTTGAAGATGACCCTAACACAAATATATTTAGGGCAGAAGCTTCTGTTCAACATCAATTCTCTAAACGCTTTAGCTTAAACGTCTACGGTAAATATAGCAACATTGCCTCTGCAACTGCAGCTGGTTTTGAGTTTACTGAGATAGGTCTTAAAGCAAAATGGTTATTTTTAAAAAAACCATTATTCTCCAAAAAATTAAAGTTAGATTAGTCAACCACGTATGCTATCCATTATACCCAAGTGGGGTTTTAACTAAATTACTACACTAATTTTAATGGCCGTACCAGCACATATTTCTGATATATATTAAATTTTTGCAAAGACTTTAAAAGTTCATATTTAAAACATACATCATTAAAAATACCTCAAAAACTAACCACTAATTGTAAGAATTTTACTTATTTTTACGTAGGTTATTAAATCATCCCCCAAAACGAGAATTAGTATTAAAATGAAACTCTAATAGAGACATTATGTGGAAGAGAGTTTTAAAAATGTTTATTGGCCTTTATGTGCCACTTTTTGCGCTTACCCTTTTTTTATATCACTCTCAAAAGGCAGAGCAAATTGATGCTATTATGGAGCGTCAGATTCGTGCTAACACGATGAAGAAAGTTTCTTTTGAAGAAAAATACCATTCTTTTTTGCGTAATACCCAATATTGGGCCAATTTAAAATATCCAAAGAATTTTGATCCTCTTGCAGAGCATTCTTCTTTCTTAAATTCATATCTAGAACTTATTGAATATATAACTATCTATGATCAATTTCGCTATATAGATTTAGAAGGAAAAGAATTTTTTAGAGCACAACGCGCAGGAAACGATACCCTTATCATTAACCCTTTACAAGATAAAAATCAACATACTTATGTTAAAGCAGGGTTACAATTAAAAAAAAATCAAATATACCTTTCTCAAATAAGCTTAAATAAGGAAAATGGGAAAATTGAAATACCGCATAAACCGGTAATGAGAGCTGTCGCTCCTATTTTTGATATCGATGAAAATCAAATTGGTTTAGTGGTCATTAATTTTAAAATGAAAAAAATGCTAGATCAAATAAAATCTAGGGTTGAAGAAAAAAATATTTATTTATTAGATGAGAATTTTAAAGTTATAACAGCAAGTACTATAGAAGAAGATCTACCCTATGAATTTGAAAATAAAAATAGTTACTTAGACGGTATTTTAAATACCAAATCAATAACCCATTTTCGAGACAGTACTTTTGTTGAAAATGGTCATATTTGGTCGCAGCAATCCATTAATTTAAATGGAAAGACATTTACGTTTGGTTCTCAATCTAACCTACCTACAGAAGTAGTAACCCAGGCTAATTTGCTTTTGGCTTTAGAAGTTCCTCCAAGAGTAGTAGAAGCCGAATTACAACCTTTATTTCGAAGTCTGTTGATGTTTAATATAATTTCTATCGCAGGTCTACTTACGCTATGCTATATATTTCAAAAAAAGAAAATAGAAAAAGAACAATTCTACAGAGAGTTAGAAGGTAAAAACATCTTATTGACCAGAAATAAAGATCAATTAGAGGAAAATAACGCCATTGTCAATGAGATGAATAAAAGCTTAGAGATTAGAAACAAGCAGTTAAGTGATTTTAACTATCTTATTTCACATAATCTCAGAGCACCCGTAACCAGTATGTCAGTGATTGTTGAGATGATCAGAAATGAAAAAAATCCAGATATTTTAAACCAACTACTACCAAAGCTAGATCAAGTATCTAAAAGTATTACCAACCTTACCAAAGACATCAATAAATATGTTTCAATACTGGACAATAAAGAAATTAAAGTCGTAAAAATTGATTTACCCGAGCTCATTGAAGAGGTGAAACATGAATTTACGGAAACACTTTTAGATAATAGTGGTTTTGATGTACGTCTCAACTTAAAATCGTGGGATACTATTGAATTTTCAAAATTCTACTTGCAAAGTATTATACAGAATCTAGTATCTAACTCAATTAAATATAAAAGAGATGACGTGGATTCTTATATAGCGTTTGAAACTGCAATAGAAAAAAAGCAAAAAGTACTTTACGTACGCGATAACGGTATAGGATTGAACCTAGATAAGCATGGAGAAAATGTTTTTAAATTATATAAAAGATTCCATAGAAATATATCTGGAAAAGGAATGGGACTTTTTTTGATTAAATCTCAATTAGAAGCTTTAAATGCAACAATTACAATAGATAGTAAAGAAGGAGAAGGAACTACGTTTAAACTAAAATTTTAAAAAATGAATACAAAGCCGAACATTTTACTTGTAGATGATGATGAGCTTTATCTATACTTGATGGAAAAGACTATACATCAATTGTCCAACGAATTAGTGGTTACCAGTTTTACAGATGGTGAACAAGCTGTAGAGTATATCTCTAAATGTACCGATGAAAAAATAGAATTACCTGAGGTCATATTTTTAGACATTAACATGCCCTTTTTAGACGGGTGGGGGTTTTTAAACGAATTTAAAAAACTGAAACCGAAGATTATAAATAGTATAAATATTTATATGGTCAGTTCTTCTATGCGCGATAGTGATATTAAAAGAGCTTCTCATTTTGAAGAGCTTACCGGCTATGTGGTAAAACCGGTAAACAAGGTTCAATTAGCAGAAATATTCAAAAAAATCTATCACGAAAATTGGTAGAAAACTTTAAGAATCTTTATTTATATTAAGTTTAATCGTCTCATTAATTCCGGACGATTAGAACGGCTAATAGGTACTACATTTTTAGCTATTAATACGCTATTATCCTCAATATCAATAATTTTGGTAAAGTTGATGATATATGAACGGTGTATCTGTAAAAAAGTTTTATCCGGTAGTTTTTCCTTTATTTTTTTAAGAGTAGTATGTACTCTATAATCTTCCTTTTCTGTTTTAACATCTATGTAATCTCCTTTTGCCTCTATGACCAGAATATCGTTCAACTTTAATTTTATAAGCCTTCTATCAATATTTATATAGATATCTTCTTCTTCTCCATTACTTTGACCGGACGCAATTTGCTGTTGTGGTTTTTGATCTGGAATGCTTGAAATTTTATCGATACATTTTTCAAATCTCTCTTGCGTAATAGGTTTTACCAAATAGTCTACAATACTCTCATATTCGTAAGCTGCAATGGCAAAATCGGTATCAGAGGTGGTCAAAACAATTTTTGGTGGATCTTTAAGAGTCTGCACGAAATCAACGCCACTAAAGCCTGGCATATGTATATCTAAAAAGATGACATCGATAGTGTTTTGGTTTAAAAACTTAATGGCAGATATGGCATTATCAAATTCTTCAATGACATCTAGCTCTGGAATTTTAGAACACAGTTGCTTTACAATCGCCCTAGCCATTGCTTCGTCATCAATTATAATACAGTTCATTTATATGGTTTTAATATATTCTTCAATAGTATCTAGAACTTCATTAAACTCAGATTTACTATCGTGCTTACCTTCCAACAATTCCATCTCATAGGCAACGGCTAGTTTATAAGAATTTTGCATGCCCAAAATATTAAATTTGTGCTTCAATTTATGAACAATTTCTGCAGTTTCTTTGAACCTGGTATTAGAAATATGTCCAATATATTCTTCTTTTTCTAGGGGGAATTCGTTTTTGATAATTTCTATGAACTGACCTCTGAACTCAGCATCGTCACCTGCAAGTTCGTCAACATAGTTTAGGTTTGGTTGTTCTATCATAAATTCTTTTTTAAAGTTATAAAAAATGTAGTTCCTACATTTTCTTCAGACTTCAACCATACACTACCTTCATAAAGAACCGTAATTTTCTTAACAATTGCAAGTCCAATACCTGTAGCATTATTACTGGTTTCTAATTTTTTAAACATTTGGAATATGCCTTCTTGGTGTTTTTTAGGTATTCCCTTTCCATTATCGGAAACACTGAACTTCCAAAACACCTCATCTGGCTCATAACCAATTTTAATTTCCCCTTTTTCTAAATGTTCTGTAGCGGTAATGGCATTTAAGAACAGGTTCATGAACAACTGTTCTAACCGTTCTTTTTCGAATTCTATTTTAGGTAAATTCTCAGGGTATTTAAACGTTACATTGTCAGGAACAAAAATGGTTTTTTCAATATCCCTTAAACTATCCTCTAAATGAAATGATATTCGTTGTTCTTTGGTTTCACCCATTGTAGCATGGTTAAGTATACCCGTAACCAGCTTATCCATTTTTTTAAGGTTATCAGATACCAATGAGCAGTTGTCCTTGCTGGTTTCAGAAAAATTCTCTTTTTCATCTTCCATAATCCAATTCATTAAGGCACTAATATTACGAATGGGCGACCTTAAGTCATGCGATACCATTTGGGCATAATTATTTAAAGATTCGTTCTGGTTTTCTAAGTTAGCGACCAATTTATCTTTTTCACTCGTCATCTCAGTAACCTTCAGTGCTAAACTACTAATGTAAGATGCGAGCTCTTCTGTATTTAGCTCATCTTGAAAATCAATATCAATTGATTGATCTTCGTTTAAATTCTCCCTTAAACTACGAATGGCATCTTCTAAGGAGACCAAAATACTTTTTTGCTGCAAGGCTTCTTTTTGCAATCTTTTATTTGCCTCAAATAGCTCATCAGAACTAATGGTAGAGGCTCTATGAAGCATAGAAAATTTATCATCATAATTCTCATATGATTTTTCTATAGCTTCTAAAAAACCATCCATTTCTGGATGTGCCCTTAGTTTAGCAGGTAAATATTTCCGTATTTGTCTTTTTAAAAGAGAATGCATTATTCACTGAATAAAGTTAGTGTCATGGTCTGATTGTGCAATTTACAACTATCTTGACCACTAAACGGTGCCATTTCCCCATAAGAATAAAACCCACTTATTACTGTATTATCCCCTACTACCGCCTTTACTTCTTCTATTTCTTCTTCTGTTCGTTGGTCCATTACCAATTTTCTACCAATACAACTAATTAACAAAGCAAGATCAGGAGGGTTCTTTCTGTCTTTCATTGCTAGTTCTGCTGCATGAAAAGCTCCATTGGCTATATCGTCTACCGACGACATCATTAATTGCACTCTAGCTCCTTCTGGCACGTCGCCAGCAAGTGTCATTGTATTTTCAGCTTCATCAATATTTAATATAGTGCGTACTAGTGGCTCTCCATCATCTGTTGTCTTTACGCTTAATGGGTACAATAAGGCCGACTTTGGTAATTCATCTGCCTTTTCTCCTAAATAGTTTTTGTAAAGATCCAATGCCGGTTTATTATCAAGCTCAAAAAGAACATTTCCTTTAGACTTTGTAATGATACGTTCTGGTCCAAAGGTGGTCCATCCTCCATAATTGGCACTAGAAATTTCTAAGGTATCACCATAAAAACCTATGGCAACAATTTCACCCTCTTTTGGGTTTTCATTATAAGAGGCAAGGGTACGTTCAAAACGATCATCATCTCCACACAATCCACCAGATAAACCAAAACTTGTATTTTCAACGTGTTCAATACCTTCAATTAGTGCACTTCCATTTACTGTACTTCCTTCAGAAATAACGAATAAATGCTTTAAATTCTCTTTAGGAAACTGAGATTTCAATCTCATTCCCATTTTTTTATCGTCATTATTATAGTCCGCTACATTACATCGTTTTACAACAATAGCACTTTTTTCAAATTCAATAGCTGTTAATACTACGGTACCTTCTAAAACTTTATCTTCAATAATTTCTCCTGATGTGGTTCCAAAAACGATATGTCCTTCAGGAAAAAGCTCTCTTACTTCGTTAAAAATATGCTCACTTTCCAATAGGTATCTATTACCAAAAACCAATACTAATGGTTCTTTTAATTTTGTAGTGCTTTGAAGTACAAAAGACTCATTAGCCTTTTTTATTGCTTGAACTATTTTCATAAGAAGCGTTATTAATTGTGGTCTTTTTTAATTGTAAAATGGAATTGGGTGCCTTCACCTACAACACTATCTACCCAAACCCTACCTTGGTAACGGTCTATAATCTTTTTAACGATAGATAGCCCAATACCTGTTGATCTTTCATTATTACCGATAGATTGAAAAATGTCGAATATCTTCTTGTGATATTCTTCTGGTATACCAACACCGTTATCACTAATAGTAAATTGCCAGAATTCGCCATCATCTTTAAATAGCACTTCAACCAGCCCTACTTCTCTTTCAATATGCACTACGGCATTGCCAATAATATTTTGAAAAACTTGATGTACCTTAATTCTATCTGCCATAATGGTAGGTAGCGTTTCAGGTACGACTAATTTTACGTGTTCAGGGATAAATATGGTTTCACCAATATCTGAAATTACCCCATTTAAATCTACTTTAGAGTCATCAAGTGCTGAACTATTGGCTGTAGAATATTCTAGAATACCGTGGATCAATTTATCCATAGAGGCGACTTTCTCTTGCATCAATTCAAGATTCTGTCTACCGCCTTCATCTAACACATCTTTATAATCGTCATTTAACCAAGTAGCCAATGCACTTATACTTCTAAGCGGGGATTTAAGGTCATGGGAAACAATATGGGCATACTCTTGTAAACCTTGGTTACTGTTCTCTAGATCTTTTACTAATTGTTCTTTTTGAAGTTCTAATGCTTTTTGTTCGGTAATATCCATTGTTATTCCAATAGACCCAATAACCTCATGATCCTTACTATAACGTGGAGCCACACTAATCATCCAATGTCTTTTTTCTCCAGATTTTGTAATTACCTGCACTTCATAAGAGTCTGATTTCCCATTTGCACGGGTTTTAATATGTTCCGCAACCTTATTTTTATCTTCAAAACTTACAAAAGCTTTTGCATCTGTATGAAGTAATTCACTTTCTTCAAAGCCGATCATATCACAAAAGCTTTGGTTGACTAATTGAATTACACCTTCTCTATTCGCTTCTAACAAACCAAGGTTCATATTGGCAATGATACCACTATACTTTTCCCTTTCTGCTTTTAAACGCTCTTCTGCCTCTACTTGCTTGGTAATATCTTCAACCATCATTACGATATAGCTGATTTCTTTATAGATATTCCTAACTGCACTCACAGATAACTTTACCAACAATTGCTCACCATCACTTTTGATAAATTTCTGGTGAATATTGTATTTATCTATTTCACCGTTCTTAAGTTGTACTAAAAGCCTGTCGGCTTCTTCTAAACTTTCTGCATTGGTAAAATCCTTAACGTTCATTTTCATGAACTTATCATAGGAATATCCTAGCAATGAAGTCATGGTATGGTTGACCTTAATAATACTGTTTACATCTGCTAAAATGATACCTAAAGGAGAACTGTTAACAATAATATCCAATTGACGCTTTTGTTCGGACAACAACTCCCTAACTTCCATTTCTTGAGTAATGTCCCTAACAATACCTTGGGCGGCAATCGGTTTTTTATCTTTATCAAAAACCAAACTAGCATTAATCTCGACCCACTTTTCAGCACCGCCTTTAATTAAAATTTTGGCTCTATAATTTTTAAGCATACCAACTTCTCGCAGACTACCAAAAGATTCCATGGTATATTCCATGTAATCTTTATGTACCAGTTTCCATAGGTTGATTTCTTCTTTATTATTATCAAACCCTAAGAAGTTTTTTGCAGACTGGTTCATACTTATCACATTATATGATAAATCCATCACCACATAAGGGTCTATAATATTAATAAAAACACCATCTAGTTCAGAGGTCTTTTGGCTCAATAAATTTTCTAGCTTATGATTAGACTCTCTTAAATGACTAGCAACTTCGTAAAGCTCATGAGACTTTTCCTCCAGAATTCTTTCGGCTTGCTGTCTTGCTTTTTTTTGCCTTTCTAGGGCTTTCTTAAGAAGAGTAACTTCTTTACTATCCATGTTGTACAACGTCAAATTTTACTTCGGTACCATCATCCTTAAGTAATTCATAGGTAATATCTGCCTTACCGTTAAAATGCTCAAATGCTTTTTCAATAAGCCCATGAGCCAATCTATATAAGCCTCTAGAAGAGGTATATATCATGGAAATTGAATTATCGGTCTTTTCTAAAATTTTGAATGTAGGCAGTTCAGCTTCAGGATAAAGCTTTTTTACATGTACATGAATATGGTCTTCTATAGAGTATAGTAGACCAATTGGTGACAAGTAACTTTGAATAACTTCTGGGTGTGCATTTTTAAGACTTGAGAATAGGTAAAGTCCAAATGCATAGATTAAATCTCCAGCAGGTAAATCTACCTCTTCACTCAACTGGGTGACCAACGCCACCATTTCGTTAAATTCGTAGGTGGCAACAGATGTATAAATACCTTGAGAAGGTAAATCTGATTTTTCAATAATATTATCAACAGTCTCCAATCCGAACTCGGACTCGACCATCTCTAAAAACTCGGTAAACACTATTCCCTTCATTTGAATTTTTTTACAATATATTCAAACGTAGGAAAATTAATACATAAATGAAGGAAAATGTTGTGAAATGCGCTTTTTTGTTAGCCTTTCACTAGTTGGTTAACGGTCCAGTACTCTAAAACAGCATTTAACTTGTACTCATAATCCTCATATTTTAAAGGCTTTATTACATAACCTGCGATACCAACTTCATAACATTTTAGTAAATCTGCTCTATTTTCAGATGTGGTTAAAATAATTGTAGGTAAATAACGCAATTGTTCATCTGCCTTTAAAATAGATAGAAATTCAATACCGTTCATTCTCGGCATATTCAAATCTAAAAGTATGATATCCGGTAATTTTTCACCTGATCTTAAATATGTTAATGCTGATTCGCCATTTTTGGCTTCTACGATATTATGCTTTAAATTAAGTTTAGAAACTGTACGTTTCAACTTCATTACTTCTATTAAATCGTCTTCTATTAAAAGGATGTCCATTGTGGTTTATTTTTGATACTACAAAGGTGGGAGATTAGTTACAAATAATTTGACCAGTGTAGACGAATGACGGTTTACTGTCGGTGAGTGGTAATTATCTGCCGTTGAGCTTTTTACAGTTTCGTTAAAATGTACGGTCAGGATCAAAAGCGTCTATAGGCATACTAGTCTTATTTCCAGACAATAACTCTGTAATAAGCATACCTGTGGCAGGGCCTAAACTCCACCCCATCATGGCATGACCTGTACCAATAGTTAAGTTTTTAATTTTTGATGATCTGCCAATGTAAGGTAAGCCATCTGGAGAAACTGGCCGCAATCCTGTCTTTACATTCTTTATTTCAGTTTCGTTGATTTTTAAATTTGGATAAAATGAATGTGCTCCATTTACAATGGCTATAACACGTTCATTTCTTACAATGTTATTATTCCCAGAAAACTCCATGGTACCTGCAAATCTAGTAAACCCGTTCATAGGCGTAACCGCCATTTTAGACTCCATTAAAATAGCCGGTATTGAAATTCCAGTATCACGCTCCACATTAATTCGATACCCTTTACCACCTTGCAAAGGCAGTTTTAGTTTCATTTTTTTAGCAAGTTCCCCACTCCATGATCCTGCAGCCAATACTACCTCATCTAGCTGATAATTGTCCTTATCTGTAATAACTTCTATTATTTTGTTGCCTGAGCTATTTATATCAACAACTTCTTCGTTTGTTTTAATGGTAACACCTTTACCTTGAAGGTATGCCAGCAATTTGGGCATAATTTCAGTTGGTGTTGTATGCCCGTCACATTCATAATGTATGGCTCCTTCAGCATTAATTTTCACATTGGGCTCTAATTGATGTAATTCTTCCTTATTTAAATCAGAAACTTCTAGGCCTTCAAAGGCTACCCTTTCCGCAACTTGCTTTTCATGTAAATAGGCTGCTTCTGTTTTATACATCATTAAAAGCCCTTTTCTTTCTAGTTGAAAATCGCCCAAATCTCCAGAATTTTTAATATCGGTAAACAATTCTCTGCTTATTAGGTTAATTTCTTTTATAGCCGGAATTGCCTTTTCAACTTTTTCAGGTGTAGATGACTTATGAAAATACCAGGACCATTTTAAAAAATCCACATCTAATCTCGGTTTCATGTAAAACGGACTAGCGGAATTGAACATCATCTTAATACCTTTCGCTATCATACCTGGTGAAGCCAGTGGTATAATATGACTTGGGGTAATGTAACCTGCATTCACAAATGATGCGCCAGTAGTTATGTCGCCTTTATCAATTACCGTTACTTCAAAACCTTCTTTATGTAGATAATACGCAGTACTGAGCCCAACAATTCCTCCTCCAATAACAACGACACTTTTCATTTTCTGTATATTAAATTACTTGAAAACCGTGAGCGTACGGATCATCATCATCAATAATAATTGTATTCTGACCATATATTTTTGCCCACCCTTTTATACTAGGTACTACAGCAGAGATACTCGCTAAAGTAGTTTCTTTTTCTACACGACCTATAAATTGAGACCCAATGAAGCTTTCATGTATAAAATCATCACCTACTTTCAATTTTCCTTTGGCAAACCATTGCGCCATGCGGGCAGATGTTCCCGTACCACAAGGAGAACGATCAATTGCTTTATCGCCATAGAATACAGCATTTCTAGCAGTAGCCTTATCAGATATTGTTTTCCCCGCCCACAAAATATGACTCACATCTTTAATGGTTGCATCTTCTGGATGTATAAATAAATTAGGATATTTCAGATTGATTTTCTCCCGAATTTCTTGACTGAACTGAATTAGCTGATTGGCAGAATAGTCCTGCATACCGGTAAAATTCTTTTGTGGGTCTACAATGGCATAAAAATTTCCTCCGTATGAAACATCAAAAACCAATTCACCCAACGCAGAAGAGTCAACCGTTAGTTCAGTAGCTGCCAGGTAAGATTTTACATTGGTCAATTTTACCCAATCAACTTTTTCTCCGGTTTGCTGGTATGTAATATGTACCAAACCTGCAGGAGTTTCCATACGAACTTCACCAGGAGTTTTAGGCTGTATCAACCCCTCTTCAATACCAATTGTAATGGCACCAATAGTTCCGTGACCGCACATGGGCAAACATCCGCTAGTTTCAATAAACAAAATACCGAAATCATTATTTGGGTCGCTTGGCGGATAAAAAATACTACCGCTCATCATATCATGACCTCGTGG
This sequence comes from Maribacter forsetii DSM 18668, assembly GCF_000744105.1. Taxonomy (NCBI): domain Bacteria; kingdom Pseudomonadati; phylum Bacteroidota; class Flavobacteriia; order Flavobacteriales; family Flavobacteriaceae; genus Maribacter; species Maribacter forsetii. The sequence continues at coordinate 1,525,830 of NZ_JQLH01000001.1, read as the reverse complement.
CTCAAACATCAACCCTTTTCTTATCCAATCATAATCCCTTAGAAAATGCTGACGTTTCTCGCTCATTGAAGCACCAACTAAGTCTGGACCGCCTTGTTTTATAACCCTAATAGGATTACCACAAGTATGAGCATCGATACAAACAAAAGTGCTACTGGCCATATTAAGAGTGCGTTATATGTTTCAGTTTTTAGTGTATTCCCCTTCTACCAATCGGGTAATTTTAAGAGGGTTTTCATTTTGCAGAGCCAATGGTAATAATTTATTTGGCCAATCTTGAAAAGAAACCGGACGCACCCACCTTTTAATAGCCGATGTACCTACAGATGTAAAACGAGGATCTGTAGTTGCAGGGAAAGGACCTCCATGGACCATAGAAGAATTAACCTCTACACCGGTTGGTACACCATTGAACAAAATTCGCCCTACCCTACTCTGTAAAGCATCTACAACGCCAGAATTATTCTCTAAATCTTCTTCAGAACCTAAAATAGTTCCTGTTAACTGCCCTTCTAGATGATTTAAGATAGCTTCTAATTCACTCGTATTCTCACATTCAACCACTACGGAAAAAGGTCCAAAAACTTCCCTATGTAATTTTGTATTTGCCAAAAAATCTGCACCATTCACTTTTAAAATAGAAGGTTTAGCAGTATTAGCATTTGTATCCTTCTTATAATCGGCAGTAATAGTTACTCCGCTCTGTGCTGACAATTCCATTTTACCTTCATTATATTTAGCATAGATGTTTGGATGCAACATGCAAGTAGGCTCCAGTTTTACTATTTCTTCTGATAATGTTTTTATAAATCCATCTAACTTTTCTCCCTTAACTGCCAACACCAAACCAGGGTTGGTACAAAATTGACCAGCACCTAAAGTAATTGAAGAAGCATATTTAGTTGCCCAAGCATCACCATCGTTTTCTAAGGCTGACGGTAATACAACCACTGGGTTAATACTCCCCATTTCTGCAAATACGGGAATAGGCTCATCTCTTTCATTTGCCAATCTATACAATGCCGTACCACCATTTATACTACCAGTAAAACCAACAGCTTTTACTTTTGGGTGTTTCACCAATTGCTGCCCTACTTCTATACCGCTACTGTTCAAATTAGAAAATACACCATTTGGCATACCCGATTTCTCAGCTGCCTTGATAATAGCAGAAGATACCAGTTCACCGGTACCAGCGTGCATTGGATGACTTTTTACAATTACTGGACAGCCTGCAGCAAGAGCACTTGCCGTATCTCCCCCAGCTGTAGAAAATGCCAAAGGAAAATTACTTGCACCAAAAACCACTACTGGACCTAGAGGAAATAGCATTTTTCTAATATCAGATTTTGGCATGGGTTCCCTATTAGGCTGTGCTTTTTCAATAACAGCCTCTACCCAAGAACCGTCTTTTAATAAATTGGCAAAAGCACGAAGTTGCCCCATGGTACGTCCTCGTTCACCTTTAGCCCTACCCTCTGGCAACCCGGATTCCTTACAGTAGGTATCAATTAGGTCATCTCCAATTGCTTCAATTTCATCGGCAATCGCTTCTAAAAATCCTGCCTTTTTAGCTCCTGAAAAATCTTTATATACTTTAAAAGCGGTTGTTGCCAAATCAACGGCTTCATCAATTTCATTGGCAGATGCTTCGTAGAATGTCCACTCTGTATCTTTATTTTGTTTAGGATCAAAAGTCTTAAAAGTTTTATTTCCTTTCTTTGAAGATTTGCTCCCTATTGCATTTGTACCGCTTATCATTTTCTATATTTATGGTGTTACTCAAAAGTAAATAAAGATGCTGAAACAAATTTCTATTCTTTCCTTACATTTCTATCCATATGCATATTTCTTACTTAGATATCAAAAAGTACTATTTCCTTAATTGATCTCCTTATAATTTGGCAATGTTGGTCTAGTTGCCATACCTTGTTTTATAATAGCCGCTACTCTTTCTCGTTCTTCGCCCACTAGAGGTAATCTTGGTGCACGGACATTTTCTGTGCCAATACCCGTTGCAACCTCTGCCATTTTTATGTTCTGCACCAATTGCGGACTAATATCCAACTCTAATAATGGTAAGAACCATCGGTAAATTTCTAAAGCTTCTTTAATTCTACCAGCTCTGGCCAACTCAAAAATTGCACATGTTTCTGCCGGAAAAGCACATACCAAGCCGGCAACCCAACCATCAGCTCCCATTAGTGTACTTTCTAAACCTAAAGTATCAACACCTGTTAACACGTTAAGTCTATTTCCAAATCTTGTTTTAATACGGGTAATATTAGATATATCTCTAGTAGATTCTTTTACCGCCTGTATATTCTCGCAAACCGTTAACTCCTCTAACATATCAAGAGTAACCATTATACCATAATCTATAGGGTTGTTATAAATCATAATCGGCAAATCTGTACTATTGGCAGTTTCTTTAAAATACGTGACTGTTTCATGGTCATTAGCCTTATACCGCATTGGCGGTAACATCATTAAACCTGTAGCACCACATTCTTTAGCTACTTCCGCAGCGTGTATTGCACCTTTAGTTGTTTGTTCGGCAATGTTAATGATTACTGGCACTTTACCTTCTACAAGATTTACGGTCTCCCTCATTAAAACTTTCTTCTCATCATAGGTAAGTGTACTAGCTTCACCCAAAGTTCCACCCAAAATTATTCCACTTACACCTGCATCTAGTTGCGCCTTAATATTTATTGAGAACATATCTAGATCAAGTTCATCTTTATCAGTAAATTTTGTGGTAACCGCTGGCATAACGCCTGTCCATGAAATACTCATTTTGCTTTCTTTTAGTTGATATCCAAAATTAGGTATAGCATGTTGCACTACATGTTGTAATATTATCCAGACATGGTACTATTCTACCATCTTATCATTCAATATTTAATTTATAGTGATAAATTAGATGCATATGAAAGTATTTCCTTTTAAAATACCAAAGCCCTTAGATGAACATTTAATAGTTCAAGTAGATAAGGAACCTGTTTTTTATAACAAGCTTCATCAACATGAAGAAATACAAATAAGCTACATCATAAACGGTAACGGAAAGTTGTTGGTAGGCGATAGCATTCATCAATTCTCTATGGGAGATATCTACGTTATTGGCAGTAACATGCCACATGTTTTCAAAAGCATACCAGGGCAGCAAGATGCGCATATGTTAACTGCATTCTTTACTGAAAAATCCTTTGGCACATCATTCTTTAAGCTACCATATTTAAATGACTTAGGCAATTTCTTTACTAATGCCGCCGGCGGATTCAAAGTAACATCAAACCAAAAACAGATTGCTCATCAATTATTAGAAATACAGTCTCAACAAAAACTCGACCTTTTTGTTTCCTTTTTATATCTTTTAGAAGAACTAAGTAAAGTAAATATAGCACCTCTTAGTAAGTTTATATACTCTAAAACGTTGAGTTCTACAGAAGGTAAGCGGTTACAGGACATTTTTGACTTCGTATTCAAAAACTTCCATCAACAAATTTCATTAGATGAGATAGCAAAAATGGCATATATGACACCAAATGCCTTCTGTCGTTTTTTTAAACAACGAACAGACAAGACCTTTTTTCAATTTCTAATAGAACTACGTGTTGCACATGCCTGCCAATTATTAATTTCCAATAAAGAGCTGAATGTTAATATGGTAGCAGAACTTTCTGGTTTCAACTCCATTTCTAATTTCAATAAGAAGTTTAAAAAAATAAAAGGAATTACACCTACGCAATACCAACAGTCTATTTCATCTTAAGATAACTTCATTATTTATAACGGTATTAATTTTAAATTGAAATATAGGTTTCTATATTTGCCATTCAATTTACTACAGGTATGCCCACGTGGTGGAATTGGTAGACATGCTACCTTGAGGGGGTAGTGTTCGTAAGGACGTGCTGGTTCGACTCCAGTCGTGGGCACAAAAAGGTTAGATTTAGGTCTAACCTTTTTTATTTTGATAATTTTAACTACTAAGTACCCCATGGCATTTTAATAAATTGTAGATTTGTTTAATCCTTTTTAAGAAAGTATGAACAATGTAAAAAAGCAATTTAGTATTAGAGACCTTGAAAACCTCTCTGGAATTAAAGCACACACCATCCGAATTTGGGAAAAAAGATACAATCTTTTATCTCCTGAACGTACCGATACTAACATTAGAACGTATAGCCTCTCTAGCCTTCAAAAGCTACTTAATGTTACACTACTCTACAACAACGGACATAAAATTTCTAAGATTGCTAAGATTTCTGATAAAGATATTCCGTACGTAGTACGCGAAATAGTAGCAAAACACAGTCATAAAAGTCAGGCAATTAATGCTTTTAAATTAGCAATGGTCAATTTTGATCAGACTATGTTCTTTAATACTTACAATGCCTTATTAAGTGAAAATTCATTTAGAGAAATTTTTAAAGAGACTTTTGTTCCTTTATTAAATGAACTTGGATTGCTATGGCAGACGGATACTATTAGTCCGGCTCATGAGCATTTTATGAGTAGTTTAATTAAACAAAAGATTTTATTAAATACCGAAAAGCTTCAACATTTAGAACCCACAAAAAAGGATAAAGTATTTGTGGCTTTTTTACCTGAGAACGAAATTCACGATATAGGCTTATTATATATTAATTACGAAATCATTTTAAAAGGATATAAGTGCATTTATTTAGGTCCCACAATACCTATGGAGAATCTAGAAGATGTGCTAAAGTATTTTGATGACATCTATTTTGTATCCTATTTTACAGTTTTTCCAGAAAAAGATAAGGTTAACAAGTATCTAGAGGACTTCTCTGAATTAGTTTCCAAGTATAACAATCCAAACTTTTGGATTTTAGGTAGACAGACAAATTTCATTGAAGAAGATACAAAACCCAACTTCTGTAGAACTTTTACTTCTATTGACAGCTTAGTTAACAACCTATAATCTTACAGGAATAAATGAATAAAAGTTGTATTGTAATCGGTTCTGGTTTTTCATCATTATCAGCATCATGTTACTTGGCAAAAGCTGGGTGGGACGTAACCATATTTGAAAAAAATGATACCGTTGGTGGTCGTGCATCACAATTTATAAAAGACGGATTTACTTTTGATATGGGTCCTAGCTGGTATTGGATGCCCGATATTTTTGACAAGTTTTTTGCTAATTTCAATAAACAAACATCAGATTACTATCAATTGGACAAGTTGAGTCCGGCCTATAAAATTTTCTTTTCAGATGATGTTATTACCATTGGTGATAGCATGGATAAAATTTGCGAGGAATTTGAACGCATAGAGCCAGGTAGCTCAAAAGCGTTAAAGAAGTTTATTGATAAAGCGCAAGAAAATTATGACATTGCTATCAATAAGGTGGTTCTAAGACCAGGACTATCACCTTTAGAATTGGTAACTAAAGAAACGATTTTAAAAGTCGACCAATTTTTTAAAACTATTAGCTCACAAGTACGTAAGTCTTTTAAAAACCCAAAATTGGTATCAACGTTAGAATTTCCTGTATTGTTTCTTGGCGCTAAGCCTAGTAATACACCGTCATTCTATAATTTCATGAATTTTGCAGATTTTGGTTTAGGTACATGGCACCCAAAAGGTGGTATGTATGAGGTAATCAAGGCAATGGAAAGCTTAGCAATAGAATTGGGTGTAACTATACATACAAATTCACCTATAAGTAAAATTATAGTTGATAACGGCAAAGCTTCCGGTGTAATATGTAATGATAAAACCTACAAGGCAGACAAAGTTCTAAGCGGTGCAGATTATCAGCATTCAGAAAGTTTGTTGGATGAAAAATACCAGCAATACAGTCAGAATTATTGGGAGAAAAAGGTTTTTGCACCCTCGTCTCTTTTATTTTATATTGGATTTGACAAAAAATTAAATAATGTAGAACATCATAATTTATTTTTTGATACGGATTTTGAATTACATGCTAAGGAAATTTACGACAATCCAAAATGGCCTACAAATCCGTTATTCTATGCCAATTTTCCTTCTATAACAGATGCGAGCATGGCTCCAGAAGGTTGTGAAACAGGTTTTTTCCTGGTGCCAATTGCAACAGCGCTAGAAGACACCGAGGAACTAAGAAATCAATATTTTGACATTATTATGGATCGTTTTCAAAAAAGAACCGGTCAAGACATTAGAAATAATATTATATTCAAAGAAACATTCTGTGTAAATGATTTTGTAGAACGCTATAATTCATACAAAGGAAATGCCTATGGTATGGCAAACACCTTAACACAGACCGCTTTTTTGAGACCAAATTTAAGAAGTAAAAAGGTCACAGACCTTTACTTTACAGGACAACTGACAGTACCTGGCCCCGGAGTACCACCAGCTTTAATATCTGGAAAATTAGTGTCAGAATTAATTATTAAGGACAACTAGTGATATATGAAAGATACTTTTGATCAAGTTTCGTACCAGTGCAGTAAAGTCGTTACCAAACGATACAGTACTTCTTTTGCTTTGGCAACAAAGATGCTTCACCCATCTATTCGTTTTCACATTTATAATATTTACGGTTTTGTGCGCTTTGCCGACGAGATTGTAGATACTTTTCATGACTACGATAAGAAAATACTTTTTGATAAATTTGAACAAGAGCTTGAAGCATCATTACGAGATAAAATCAGTCTTAATCCAATTTTAAATTCATTTCAACATACCTTCCACACGTATAGTATTCCTAAACATTTGGTTGATTCGTTTATGAAAAGCATGCGTATGGATCTAGTTAAGAACATCTACCGTACCGATGCTGAATACAAAGAATACATTTATGGTTCTGCTGATGTAGTTGGTTTAATGTGCCTGCAAGTTTTTGTAAAGGGTGATGTTGAAGAATTTAACAAGTTGAAAGAATCTGCTATGGCATTGGGTTCAGCATTTCAAAAGGTAAATTTTTTACGCGATGTAAAAGCCGATTTTGAAGAATTGAATAGATCTTATTTCCCAAATACCAATTTAAAGGAATTGGACGAAGCCTCTAAAAAAAGAATCGTTGAGGAGATTAAAGCAGATTTTAAATTAGGCTACCAAGGTATCGTAGATTTACCTGCTGAAGCTAAATTTGGAGTCTATACCGCTTACAAGTATTACTATAAACTGCTTAAAAAATTGCAGGGCACACCCTCTTTGGAAATTAAAAACGCCCGGATACGAGTACCTAATTATCAAAAATTTGGACTACTAGCGCGTTCTTATGTTAAATATAAAATGAACTTAGTATAATGAATATAGTTATTTGGATATTGATTTTTCTAGGGACATTCTTGTTCATGGAATTTATGGCGTGGTTCACGCATAAGTATGTAATGCATGGTTTTTTATGGAGTCTTCATAAAGATCATCACAAAAAAGTCCACGATTCTTGGTTTGAAAGGAATGATGCCTTTTTTATTTTCTACGCTATCGTTAGTATGTCTTTGTTTTATGCAGGCACTACCGGTTTTTGGTATGGCTACCCATTAGGATTCGGGATACTAGCTTACGGGATAGCCTATTTTCTAGTGCATGACATTTTCATTCACCAACGTTTTAAACTATTTAGAAACGCTAATAATTGGTATAGCAGAGGGGTTAGAAGAGCGCATAAAATGCATCATAAGCATATTGGCAAAGGAGACGGAGAATGTTTTGGGATGCTTTTTGTACCCTTTAAATATTTTAAAAAATAAGTTTTAAGTAGATAGCACCAATATTTATTCTGCGATAAGTTGATTTAGAAGCTCATCAACTTTTTCATTATCCCAATCAGCAATGGCATTTTGGTGAATTACAATGGCACCATTTTTATCAATTACATAAGACCCTGGTGGTTTTAGTAATGATATAGGGCTTGGTTCTCCAATAATTTGATAAGTTACAGGAAAAGTATAACCCTGTTCTTCCATAAAAAGCTCTACTGGAGCCCTCTCTTCATTGGTAATTACATAGAACTTCATCTTGTCACCATAAGTATCATAAAGATATTGTATGTCTTTCAATTGCGCTTGAGAAGGCATATGCCACGATGTCCAAAAAGTAATAAAGGCAACCTGCCCTTTGGCTTCGTCAAAATTAAAAAACTTCCAATTTGCATCTTTCAACTTCCAGTCGTAGTCAGTTATCTTACCTCGGTTTTCTGGTTGTATAATAGTTGGGGATGTGGCAAAAACCCTGTTGAGAATAATCTTGCTATAATCACCTAAAGGGGTAACAAAAAAAGAAAGTACGAAAGCAATGATCAATAAGGTAAAAACCGTTTGTCTCTTCATAAAAGTTAGATAGGCATCAAAACTAAAAAACTCCTGATTAATATCAGGAGTTTTCCTTACAAATTTTGAGTTGTTGAATTATGAGGCATTTTCCCTCTTAATAACGTTTAAAGCAGAACCTTCTCTATACCACCCTATTTGAGCTGCATTGTAAGTATGGTTTACTTTGATAACATCTTTACTACCATCGGCATGAACAACCTCAACGGTCAACTGCTTATCCGGTGCAAATTCTGCTATGTCTATAAAATTAAAAGTATCGTCTTCTTGAATAAGGTCATAATCGCTTTCATTAGCGAACGTTAACCCAAGCATACCTTGCTTTTTAAGATTTGTTTCATGAATACGAGCAAACGATTTAACTATTACTGCAGCAACACCTAAATGACGTGGCTCCATTGCAGCATGCTCACGTGAAGAACCTTCACCATAATTGTGATCACCAACAACAATACTTCTTATTCCTGCTGCCTTATATGCGCGTGCAGTATCTGGCACTCCGCCAAACTCTCCGTTCAATTGGTTCTTGACCATATTCGTCTTTTTGCCAAATGCATTTACAGCACCAATTAGACAGTTATTAGAGATGTTATCTAAATGCCCACGAAAACGCAACCATGGTCCTGCCATAGATATATGATCCGTTGTACACTTACCAAATGCTTTGATCAATAACTTTGCCCCCATTAAACTTTCGTCCTTAATTGGAGTAAAGGGCTCTAATAATTGTAATCTTTCAGAATCAGAAGCTACTTTTACCTCTACGCCTGACCCATCTTCATTGGGAGCAAGGTAGCCTGCATCCTCTACTGCAAAACCTTTAGGCGGCAATTCCCAACCTGTAGGTTCATCAAACATAACTTCCTCTCCTTTTTGGTTAATTAGCTTATCCGTCATCGGATTGAAGTCTAATCGTCCTGAAATAGCTATTGCCGCCGTAATTTCCGGCGAAGCAACAAAGGCGTGAGTATTTGGATTACCATCTGCACGTTTAGCAAAGTTTCTATTAAAAGAATGGACAATACTATTTTTAGGTGCATTTTTAGGGTCATTGTAACGCGCCCATTGACCAATACATGGTCCGCACGCGTTAGTAAATATTTTGGCATCCAACTTTTCAAATATTCCAAGGATACCATCACGGTCAGCTGTATATCTTACTTGTTCAGAACCAGGGTTGATTCCTAATTCCGACTTCATTTTAATTCCTTTATCAATAGCTTGTTGAGCAATTGAGGAAGCCCTAGATAAATCTTCATAAGAAGAGTTCGTACAAGAACCGATTAATCCCCATTCAACAGCCAAAGGCCAATCTTGAGAAGTAGCCTTTTCTGTCATATCGCTACCTACTTTCGTAGATAAATCTGGCGTAAAAGGACCATTTAATAATGGTGTTAATTTAGAAAGGTTTATCTCAATAACCTCATCAAAATATTGCTCAGGGTTTGCGTACACCTCAGAATCTGCGGTTAAATGTTCTTTCACTGTATTTGCAGCATCTGCAATATCAGCCCTGTCGGTAGCTCTTAAATAACGCTCCATAGACTCATCATAGCCAAAAGTAGAAGTGGTTGCCCCTATTTCTGCTCCCATGTTACAAATAGTTCCTTTCCCTGTACAAGAAAGGTTTTTGGCTCCTTCGCCAAAATATTCCACTATAGCCCCTGTTCCACCTTTTACGGTAAGAATCTCAGCAACTTTTAATATAACATCTTTTGGTGCTGTCCAACCAGAAATATTACCGGTTAACTTAACACCTATTAATTTTGGAAACTTAAGCTCCCAAGCCATACCTGCCATTACATCAACAGCATCCGCACCACCAACACCAATAGCAACCATACCTAACCCACCTGCATTAACAGTATGTGAATCCGTACCAATCATCATCCCACCCGGGAAAGCATAATTCTCTAATACTACCTGATGAATAATACCTGCACCTGGCTTCCAAAAACCGATTCCGTATTTATTTGAAACAGACTCCAAGAAGTCAAAAACCTCTGCACTAGTCGTGTTCGCTGATTTTAAATCTGCAGTAGCACCATTTTTAGCTTGGATCAAGTGATCACAATGAACTGTTGTTGGTACTGCAACCTTTGGCTTACCGGCTTGCATAAATTGCAATAAAGCCATTTGGGCAGTAGCATCTTGACAAGCAATACGATCCGGAGCAAAATCAACATAATCCTTTCCTCGGGTGAATGCTTCGGTCGGGCTACCATCCCACAAATGAGAATATAAAATCTTTTCTGAAAGCGTAAGTGGCTTACCTACCACCTCTCTTGCCTTGTCTACACGTTCCGACATGGAAGCGTAAACCTTTTTAATCATATCTATGTCAAAAGCCATAAAATTTATTTATAAAAATTGTTAATCTATCTTACCTGTACAAGATACAAAATGTAAGGTGATTTTAAGAGCGCATATGAAATTAAGAATGATTATAAAAAATGCGGTTATAAAAGCCTGTATAGCTATATAAGCTTTTTTTGAGCTTCTTATTCTTTGAAGATTTTCGATTTTGATCAATATATTTAAAGAAATACAAATTCAACTATACTGTATAGCTCTGTTCCATATTATTTGTAGACACATTCAACTTGACTAAAATCTATGACCCTACCTGTAAAAACGCTTATAAAACAAACTTTTATATGATTTAAACTTGATGTAATTTTGACCAAAATTGAAACTTTATGACATCACCTTTTCATTTATCAAAAGAAGAAATGCAATCCTATGGTTATAAAGTTGTGGATTTCATTGTTGAGCATTATACAGAAATTGAAAATAAAAATCCCGTAAGTATTGCCACTAGAAAAGAAATGGATTCTCTTTTTTTACAAGAAGCTCCTGATCATGGTATGCCTGCAGATGAAGTTTTAGACTTTGTAATGGATAATGTAATACCGAATTCCAATATATCCGGTCATCCAAAATCCTTCTCATTTGTACCTGGACCAAGTAATTTTATTAGTGCTATTTCCGATTCTTTAGCAACAGGTTTTAATATTTTCTCTGGCGGATGGATTATTTCTGCTGCTGCGGCAGAGCTAGAAATCGTTACTTTAAACTGGCTTTTAAAGATGTTTAATTTCCCCATTAAGAAAGGTGGAGGTATTTTTACTAGTGGTGGCTCTATGGCTAATTTAACAGCTTTAGTAACAGCTAGAAGAGTAAAATGCGGGGATGATTTTTCTAATGCTATTATTTATTTGTCTGACCAAGCCCATTCTTCCAATATTAAAGCAATTAGGGTTTTAGGATTTAAAAAAGAACAAATTAAAATAATACCTACCGACCTAGAATTTAAAATAAGCATCAATAAACTTAAAAATGAAATTGCAAAAGATAAAATTGAAGGCAAAAAACCTTTTTGTATCATCGCTTCTGCAGGTACTACAAATACGGGCACGGTAGACCCTCTAGATACTTTAGCCGATATTTGTGAAAAAGAAAAACTTTGGTTTCATATTGATGGTGCTTACGGTGGAGCAGCTATTTTATCCGATAAAGGAAGTAAGCTTTTACAAGGTATTGAACGTGCGGATTCTTTAACCGTAGACCCTCATAAATGGTTCTTTCAGCCCTATGAAATTGGATGTTTATTGGTAAGGGATTCTTCTTGGCTAAGTAACACCTTTAGCGAAAAACCAGAATACCTAAGAGATATAGAAGGGAACGAATCTGAAATTAATTTTTACGATTACGGTATTCAATTAACAAGAAGATTTAGAGCCTTAAAGTTTTACATGTCAATTAAAACGTATGGTTTAGACGCTTTTAAGCAAGCAATCTCTTATAATATTGACTTAGCTGACAAGACAGAGGACCTTTTAAGAGAAAGTGGTAATTGGGAAATTGTTTCGTTAGCAACTTTGGCTATTATTAATTTTAGATACAACCCGTTGGAATTAAAATTATCTGAAGTTGAATTAGATAAGCTAAATCAAGAAATCTCAGCTAGAGTCGTAGCTTCTAAAGAAGCACTTTTAGTAACTACAGTTTTACAAAACCAAGTGGTCATTAGAATGTGCTTAATTAACCCAGACACGACATTAGACCACATTAAAGACACTTTAAATCAATGTGAAAACTTCGCAAAACAGATTATTTTAGATTGGAAAAAATCAGTTTAATAATAGTTATTAAAAAGTCTGACTATAAAGATTTATTTATTAGTAGTAACAAAAAATGCCTGAGTTAAACTCAGGCATTTTTATTGTAAACTAATTATTTATCTACTATCTCACCAATTGCTTGGTAGAAGGTTTAAACTTCGTTAAAACTATACCATCAACAGCTGCTTCATATTCTGCCATTGTAGGAGTTCTTCCTAAGATCGTAGATAATACTACAACCGGAGTAGATGATAATAATGACTCCCCTTTTTTCTCACCCGTATCTTTTACAACACGACCTTGGAATAAACGAGTAGATGTTGCCATTACCGTATCTCCTGGTTCTGCCTTTTCTTGGTTACCCATACATAGGTTACAACCTGGGCGCTCTAGGTATAGCATGTTTTGGTACTTGGTACGTGCCAATCCTTTAGGTGCGCTATCGTCAAATTCGAATCCTGAGTACTTTACTAATACATCCCAGTCTCCTTCTGCTTTTAACTCATCTACAATGTTGTATGTTGGAGGAGCAACTACTAAAGGAGCTTTGAATTCTACCTTTCCGTTTTGCGCTTCAACATTTTTCAACATTTGAGCTAATATTTTCATGTCACCTTTGTGAACCATACATGATCCCACAAAACCTAAATCTACTTTTTTGGTTCCACCATAGTAAGATAATGGACGAATATTGTCATGCGTATAACGTTTAGAAACATCTTCATTATTTACATCTGGATCAGCAATCATTGGTTCAGCAATTTCATCTAAATCAATAACTACTTCTGCATGATACTTAGCATCTGCATCTGGTCTTAAAGATGGCTTAATACCTGTTTTAAGTTCCGTAATTCTAGTTTCTGCTTTATCAACAAGTCCTTGAAGTACACCTTTTGCATTGTCCATACCCTTTTCGATCATGATTTGGATACGACCTTTTGCAATCTCTAATGACTCTATTAAAGTATCGTCTTCAGAAATACAAATAGATGCTTTCGCTTTCATTTCTGCTGTCCAATCCGTAAACGTAAATGCTTCATCAGAAGTTAACGTACCAATATGAACCTCTATTACACGACCTTGGAATACGTTTTCGCCTCCAAACTGTTGTAACATTTGTTGTTGTGTAGCATGTACCACATCACGGAAATCCATGTAAGATTTCATCTGTCCTTTAAAGGTAACTTTAACCGATTCCGGAATTGGCATGGACGCCTCACCTGTAGCTAATGCTAAAGCAACTGTACCTGAATCAGCACCAAAAGCAACACCTTTAGACATACGTGTGTGCGAATCTCCACCAATAATGATGTCCCAATCACCTACAGTAATATCGTTCAATACTTTATGAATAACATCCGTCATTGGAAAATACTTTCCTTTTGGATCACGACCGGTAATTAAACCGAAATCGTTCATAAAGCTCATTAACCTTGGAATATTGGCTTTAGACTTATCATCCCAAACTGAAGCTGTATGACAACCGGATTGGTATGCCCCATCCACAATTGGAGAAATAACCGTTGCAGCCATCATCTCTAATTCTTGAGAAGTCATTAAACCTGTAGTATCTTGTGAACCTACAATGTTTACTTCAGCACGAACGTAAGAACCTGCATGCAATGTAGCTCCTGAAGTACCTACAGCATTTCTATTGAAAATTTTCTCTACAGCTGTTAATCCTTGTCCTTCTATAGAAACTTCTTTTGAAGTTGCATATACTTGAGGTACTTCTATACCTAAAGTTTTAGCTGCGAATGTTTGTAGTTTTTTACCAAAAACAACCGCATAAGAACCACCCGCTTTCATGAACTCCATTTTCTGTGGAGTAAATGCTGCGGAAATATCTTTTAATTCAACTTTACCATGATAAAGTTTTTTCTCTTTTGTATTAATAGTAAGCACCGTACCTGTAGCAACAGAATACATTTGCTTTAGAATTGGCTCGCCATCTTCATCAACTATAGTATTTCCCGCTTCATCTTTTTGCTTCACCCAGTTTTTAAGATCTAACCCTATACCACCGGTTACACCTACTGTAGTTAAGAAAATTGGAGCGATACCGTTAGTACCGGCAATTACCGGAGCAATATTAATAAAAGGTACATACGGACTAGAAGAAATACCTGTCCATAATGCTACGTTGTTTACACCAGACATTCTAGAAGAACCAACACCCATGGTACCTTTTTCCGCAATCAGCATTACACGCTTATCAGGATGTTGTTCCTTTAAAGCCAATAATTCATTTTGCATGTCCTTGTTATGCTCAAACATACATTGACCATGTAATTCACGGTCAGATCTTGAGTGTGCATCACCACCTGGCGATAATAAATCCGTAGAGATATCACCAACACCGGCAATGTATGTTACAACTTCTATTTCTTCTTCTATTTCTGGAAGCTTGGTGAAGAACTCAGCCTTTGCGTAACTTTCTATAATATCTTTTGCAATAGCATTCCCATTTTTTAGAGCTTCTTCTAAACGAGAAGTATCTGCCTCATAAAGGAATACCTGAGTTTTTAAAACCTCAGCTGCCTGTTTTGCCAAAGCTTCATCAGAACCTAAAGCGATATCTAACAATACCTTCACAGAG
The DNA here is from genome assembly GCF_000744105.1 of Maribacter forsetii DSM 18668. Classification (NCBI taxonomy): domain Bacteria; kingdom Pseudomonadati; phylum Bacteroidota; class Flavobacteriia; order Flavobacteriales; family Flavobacteriaceae; genus Maribacter; species Maribacter forsetii. The sequence continues at coordinate 1,510,810 of NZ_JQLH01000001.1, read as the reverse complement.
GGTCCACCCTTCATATGAGATAATTGCTCAAAAGCAAAAGCAGTAGTAATTTCTTTTACGACCGACTCACCAAGAATGATCTCTTTTAAAAATTTAGCTTTTACCCCTGCAGCACTAGTTGTACCAGGTAAAACATTATAGATAAAAAAGTTTAGAGATTCTTCTCTATACTCATTATCTACATCTTTAATTTGCTCAATGATTTTGCTAAGTAATTCAGCACCATCAATTGGCTTTGGATGAAGACCTTGACTTTTACGCTCTTCGATCTCCTTAAGGTAATCTGTATAAATGCTCATTAAAAATTGATTTGTGTGTTAGTTTAGACGTTGAGTATGTAGTTTAATTTCTATTTCTTTCTGAAGATTTGTTGTTGAAATGAAATTCATGATAACTACAAACTGACAGAAACAATTGATATGAATACATATTATTGAATTAGCACAATATATACTCGTTTAAATCCATCAATGTCAAATGTCATCTGTTATTTAATATTAAGTTAACGCAATTTCGTAAAATTACGTAATATAGAACGGATTTAAAATTAAATAAGTATGATTACCTATTTTTTCTCAAATGATATAATAAGCGCGTAGATATTAAACAATTGTAATGTTTAATGAGCTTAATTTCACTTAAAAACGCAGAAAACAAGGTGTTTTATTAAAGTAACTTATCAATAATATCCTCTTCACTGATACCTTCTGCCTCCGCTTTGTAGTTTTTTATGATACGATGACGTAATATACCTTTAACAACAGCATGTACATCTTCTATATCTGGAGAGAACTTACCATGAATAGCGGCATTTGCCTTCGCACCCAAAATTAGATTTTGAGATGCTCTTGGTCCTGCTCCCCAATCTAAATATTGTTTTACGTAATCAGAAGCTGAGTCTAAGTTAGGTCTTGTACTATTTACCAATTTTACTGCATACTCCACAACATTATCTGCCACAGGTATTCTACGTACCAAGTCTTGAATGGCAATAATATCTTTAGCATTAAAAAGTGCGTTAATAACCGGCTTACTATTGGCAGTTGTATTTTTAACCACTTGAATTTCTTCGGCTATAGAAGGGTATTTTAATTCTATAGCAAACATAAAACGGTCTAATTGCGCTTCTGGTAAAGGGTAAGTTCCTTCTTGCTCAATAGGGTTTTGCGTTGCCAAAACAAAGTATGGCAAATCTAACTTATGCTGATGACCGGCAATAGTTACCGCTCGCTCTTGCATAGCCTCTAATAGTGCTGCCTGAGTTTTAGGTGGAGTTCTATTGATTTCATCTGCCAAAATAATATTTGAAAATATAGGACCTTTTATAAACTTAAAGTTTCTGTTCTGGTCCAATACCTCACTACCAAGAATATCACTTGGCATTAAATCTGGCGTAAACTGTAATCTTTTAAAGTCTAGACCTAATGCTTGGGCAATGGTATTCACCATTAAAGTTTTTGCCAAGCCTGGCACTCCGATCAGCAAAGAGTGACCGCCTGTGTAAATGGAAAGCAAAATCTGTTCAATAACCTCATCTTGACCTACAATGATTTTGGCTATTTCCTTTTTAAGCTCAGCATGTTTTACTACTAGGCGTTCTATTGCTGCAACGTCTGACATATATCTATTCTTTTACCCAGTTATTAGCGAACTCACAATCTTTGTTCTCATCGTTAACACTAATATAGGTATCTTCTATATGCTCGTCCATCCATTTTTTAATGGCATTGTATTTCTTTTCAGTAAGCGCCAATTCTTGAATCTTAGTATAATCTTTAGAGAAATCAGCAACATGCTCATCATACCTATTGGTAATCTTAAGAATTTTATATTTTGGAGCTCCACCTCTTGGATCTTCTTCCAATACAGGATATGTAATTTCATTATCCTTTAAGTTCTGTACTTGATTGTACAACGTAGGATCCATTTTAGTCAACTCAAATTTAGAATCAAAGTTTATTGGATTACGTAACAAACCACCATCAAACTTGGTTTCTTTCTCATCTGAGAAATTTAACGCAGCCTCGGCAAAAGTAAATTCGCCATCGATAATTTTCTTACGGATACTATCCAACTCCGTTTTAGCTTCATCCAGAACATTTTGAGAGATTTCCGGTTGAATCAATATGTGTCTTAAATCCAGCTCTTGACCTCTAATTTTCTCGATATAAATAATATGAAAGCCGAACGTAGTCTCAAATGGCTCAGAAACCTCACCCTCTCTCAAACTAAAGGCAACATCTTTAAACTTCTTATCAAAACCTGTGTCTTTCGTAATACTATAAAAACCACCTTTAGACTTAGAGCCTGGATCTTGAGAATATAAAATAGCCTTTACACTAAAGCTAGAGCCGTTATCATCAACATCTGCCTTGATCTGATTCAGCTTGTCTATTACCTTCTGCTTTTCTTCATCAGATGGCTCTGGTTCCTTGGTAATCTGTGCAATTTCTAACTCAGCACCAAATACCGGACGTTCATCTTCTGGTATCTTGTTAAAGAACTGACGAACCTCTTCTGGGGTAATTTCAATTTCTTTAATAATATCCTGTTGCATACGCTCAGAAAGCATACGTAACTTATTAATCTTATAAAGTTCTTCTCTAAAACTAGCTTCGTCCGTTTTCTTATAGTACTTCAACACCTTTTCCATTGAGCCTATTTGCTGCACTAAAGACTGCAGTTGACGATCACCAGTTGCATTTACCTCATCATCTGAAACCAAGATACTATCTTGAACAGCTTGGTTAGCATACAAACGATCTTCCATTAACTTACCTAAAAGTCCGCAGTGTGTAATATCTTCTGTAGATGCACCTTGACTTTTAAGATCGATCAATGTTTTTTCAATATCAGAATCTAAGATTACGTAATCACCAACAACTGCGGCTATACCATCTAGTTTAATTCTTTTAAAATTAGTTGCGGAGTCTTTTTTTACTGGCGCTGCTTCAGCTATAGCTTCCATTGATTCTGCTTCATCAGCAGAAACATTCGGTATAGAATCTTGCGCTGTTGCCATACCTGAGAACAGTAAAACCGCCCCTATGTAAACACTATTTTTTATTTTCGAAAACTTCAAATTCATTATCCTTGATTGCTTCATCTAATAATTCAGTTTCTAATTTGCGTAGGTAGTCCATTTTTCTACGACTTAATAAAACTTGTTCAATTGTAGGTTTAATAAAAGACAAAGGCGCTATGTCATTAACATCTTTAGTTTCCTCTATTTTTCCCAAATATACCCCGATTGAATCCTCTAATTCAAAAAATTGTGAATTTTTTAAGTACTTATTGGCATTGTCTGGGTTAATTGGGGGTATTTCTTCAAATATTCTAGTGTAGCGCACCCATATAGAATCATTAAAATTCAATTTAGTAAACTGAACACCAATAGAATCTAAATAACTAACATCGTCTTTTTTAAATCTTTTTAACCGTTTCCCTACCTCATCTTGATCTAAAAATCCTTTTGGCAAAGCAACAAAACGTATTCTTGCAATACGCTCTTTAAGCTTAAAATTCTCTTTGGCATTTTCATAGAACGCATTTAACTGCTCGTCTGTAATAACCGAATCCGTAGCCTGTGCCACCAATGCTTCTTTATAAACACTAGTGTATAATTCAGTTCTATAGTCATCTACCAAAGCATTATATTCTGCCAGTTTTTCTTCTGATAGATTAATTTTTGCTTTAGAAAGCAACAACTGCTTAGAAGCCCAATTATTTATATAGTTAACAGCAAAAGAAGCACTATCCCCTTTTGTCATATTCTCTGTGATTAACGGCGCCAGGTCATCTTCATATAAAAAAGACTCGCCTACCCTAGCAATAACCTTCTTTTCCTCTTCTTTCTTAAACAGACCGTCACAAGAAACGAAAGCAAAAGAAATTAGCCCTATGGTCATAATAGGGTAAAACTTACGTAGTAAAAACATTGATTTCTTAAAAAACATCGAGCAAAAATAGCAATAACCAAATCGTGTGCAAATGCATAAGGATTTACTTAACACATTTTTTTAGGTCTCACAAGATATAACAAATAGCTAATAATCAACTAAAAATAGTAATTCACCCCATAGTAATCTCAATACTTACTAACCACAAACTGCCATTTTTTAGGTAAATTTGCTACTTATTTTATAACCTAACACAACATATTCTTGAACCGACAGATAAAACTAATATGGGACTTTAGAGGTCCTGCTGCATTAAAAACGGCAGAACATCATGTTAAGCACCTAAATGAATTCATAGCTTCAGAAAAAACAGCGTTAAGCATTACCGGTTTTAAGGAAATAAACGACATGTACAGTATTGCATTTATGGTCGTGGAAGAAAAGGAAATGATTACGGTCAGAGACTTATTGAAACCTCACCGCGGTGAAGTCTATATTCCATAAATAAAACATAGTAGCATGAAGCACTTTCTTCTTTTTATATGTGGTGTCCTTTTATCTTCTTGCGCTCAAGAACAACGGAATTTAAATTTTCTGGAGGTTGCACTATCTTCTGATAATCCTAAAATAAAAAGGGTGATGGATAGTGTTGAAAACTATCAAGTTCAAATTAGATACACACAAATTGACAGAAGAAATGATAGCGTCTTTTTTACCGATTATGATTTTCAGGTAAACGACAACATGTATTTTTATCCTGCAAGCACAGTTAAATTCCCAACTGCCGTACTAGCTCTAGAAAAGTTAAATCAAATAGACAGCTTAACTATAAATACCAGGTATTACATAGAAGGTGACACTATTGAAAGTACGTTTGCCAAAGATGTATCCAAAATTTTTGCTGTTAGCGATAATTTAGCAAACAATAGATTGGTGGAATTCTTAGGATTTGAAGCCATCAATGAGAGTTTGAACAATAAAAAAATATCACCTGTTAGACTTAGCCACAGATTAGGTTATCATTCAGATGATTTAAGAACAAAGCCCTTAATTATCTATTTAAACGATTCAACTACTGGCATTACTAATTCTTTACTCAACAAAACACCTAAAAAGTTAGAACTGTTAGATATTGAAAAGGGCGTAGGTTATTATGAAGATGAAGAGTTAATAAAAGAACCATTCGATTTTAGTTTGAAAAACTATTACCCTATTCAATCGCAACACAACCTGTTAAAAAGAGTAGTATTTCCTCAAAAGTATAAAGCATCAGAACAATTTGACCTTAGTACTGAACAGCGTGAACATTTATTAACAGCAATGCACACCGTTCCTCAAAAAGCAGGTTATGACCCAACCACATATTACGATGGTTATTGTAAGTTTTTCATATATGGTGATACTAAAAAAGACATTCCCCAACATATCGAAATTTATAATAAAGTAGGATTTGCCTACGGTACGCTAACCGATTGCGCATATATTAAAGACACAGAAAAGAATATCGACTTTCTTTTAACCGCAACAGTTTTAGTGAATAAAGACGGTATCTTCAATGACGATGCCTATGAGTATGATGAAATCGGAATTCCGTTTTTAGCACAATTAGGAAGAGAAATCTACCAACAAGAAGTAAATCGAAATCAACATTAGAAACAGTAAGCTGATTATGCAAGACAACACCAATAAAACTAGAATAAACAAATACCTTAGCGAAGCTGGTTATTGCTCACGTAGAGCTGCAGACAAATTGATTGACCAAGGCAGAGTAACCATTAATGGAGAAGTGCCAGAAATGGGAACTAAAATATCAGTCGGTGATGTTGTTAAAGTTGATGGAGAACTAATTAAAGCACCTAAGGGAAAATCTACGTATTTGGCATTCAACAAACCTATAGGCATTGTTTGTACCACAGATACAGGTGTAGAAAAGGATAATATTATAGATTACATTAACTACCCAAAGCGTATTTTTCCAATTGGGAGATTAGACAAACCAAGTGAGGGACTTATATTTTTAACCGATGATGGCGATATTGTAAACAAGATTCTACGCGCACGTAACAATCATGAGAAAGAGTATTTGGTAACGGTAGACAAACCTATTACGATAGATTTTTTAAATAGGATGCGAAAAGGAATTCCTATTCTTGATCAAGTAACCAGGGAATGTGAAGTTTTTGAAGTAAGTACGTATCAATTCAGGATCATTCTAACTCAAGGTCTAAACAGGCAAATTCGTAGAATGTGCGAATATTTAGATTATAGGGTAAAGAAGTTGAAACGCATTAGAATTATGAACGTGCAATTAGATGTACCCGTTGGAAAATGGCGTGATCTTACCGAAGAAGAATTAAAGGAAATCAATAGACTGGTAAGTACCTCATCTAAAACATTTGATGGTAAAAAGTAATTTTGCCATATTATCATTTTCCAACACTAATGATTTAACAGTAAAAAATCCTTTAATTCGTTATTAATCACTACCTTATAAAGAAAAGATTCGTTATGTCACAAGAATACAATTTTTCATTTAAGAACCATTCTATAAAGTATTTATTGGTATTTCTTTTTTCAATAGGAATAGGAGCAAATAATATGTGGGCACAGACTAGTAATTACACCGAATACACCGGTGAAGTTTTAGACGCTGATAGTAAGAAACCATTAATTTTCGCTACACTAACCGTTGACAACACCAATGTAACCACCATCACCAACTCTGAAGGACAGTTTTCGCTGAAAGTTCCAAATGAGTACACTGTGAACAACTTAACTATTGCCTTTTTAGGATATAAAACGAAACAAATTGCCATTACTGAATTAGAGGAAAAGAAGAACAAAATCTTCATGACAGAATTTGTTATGGCTTTATCAGAGGCAAGTATAGATGCACCAAATGATGCTGAAGCCTTGGTAAAGGAGACACTGAACAAAAAAGGGGACAACTATTTAAATGAAAGTACTGTTATGACCGCTTTTTACAGAGAAACTATTAAAAAAAGAAGAACAAACGTAAGTCTTTCCGAAGCGGTAGTTAATATTTACAAAACTCCGTATTCATCTAAAAAAACCGATGCACTGGAACTTTACAAGGCACGAAAAAGCACTGACTACGCTAAGTTAGATACTGTTGCTTTAAAACTTCAAGGAGGACCGTTCAATACGTTGTTCGTAGACATGGTAAAATACCCTAACTACATTTTTACTCCGGAAACATTAGCATATTACGATTTCTCATTTGACACTTCTACACGAGTAAATGATCAACTAATTTATGTTATTGATTTCAAGCAAAAGCCTGAAATTATAGACCCATTATATAACGGTAAATTATATATCGATGCAGAAAACAAGATTTTAACCAGCGCCATTTACTCTCTAAACATTACAGATAAAAGATTGGCATCTCAAATGTTTGTAAGAAGAAAACCAAAAAACGCAGATGTTTGGCCAACAGAGGTTTCTTACCGTGTAGACTACAGAGAAAAAGACGGAAAATGGTACTATGGATATAGCAATGTGCTATTAGAGTTTAAAATAGATTGGGACAAACGCTTATTCAACTCGGTATATAGCATGAATTGTGAAATGGCCATTACAGATTGGGAGAAAAATACTGACAATGCCTTCCCTAAATATAAGGATAGAATGAAGTCTTCCATTATACTAAGTGATGAAGCTATTGGCTTTGCTGATCCAGATTTCTGGGGAGAATATAATATTATTGAACCAGAAAAATCAATAGAATCTGCCATCAAAAAAATACAAAGACAATTACGAAAAGGTAAATCTATCAGTGGTACAGCTGCGAGATAGAAAATTTTAAGTAGTGTTTAGAAAAAATCCCTTTGCTATTCTATAACAGAATTACAAAGGGAATTTTATTTACTGGAGGTATTATTGTTTAGTTTGCTACTTCACTGATGAATTTTAATCGATACAATCTTAACTCTTCTTCTTCATACTCACCGTCAAATTCGGTCATTGCTTCCTCAAGGTTATCACTATCCGCCTCTAAGAAGTACTCATGTATTTCTTCTTGTTGATCCTCATCTAAAATCTCATCGATCCAATAATTAAGGTTCAACTTTGTACCGCTATATACAATTTGCTCCATTTCTTTAATAAGATCAGGAATTTCCAATCCTTTTGCCGATGCAATATCAGACAAAGGTAATTTTCTATCTACATTTTGTATAACATATAGCTTCAAGGCAGAATTAGCCCCTGTACTTTTAACTACAAGATCATCTGGTCTAATGATTTCATTTTCCTCAACATAAGTGGCAATAAAAGCAATAAATGGCTTACCGTATTTCTTAGCCTTACCTTCTCCTACTCCATGAACATTCAACATTTCTTCATGTGAAATAGGATATTTCAACGCCATGTCCTCTAACGAAGGATCTTGAAAAACTACAAATGGCGGAACTCCTATTTTCCTTGCTTGTGCTTTTCTTAAATCTTTTAATTGTTTTAATAATTTCTCATCGGCAATACCGCCAGATTTAGCGGCACCAACAATAGCATTATCATTTTCGGCATTGTAAACATGATCCTTGGTCATCATAAAAGATGATGGTTTAGTTAAAAACTCCTTACCATTATCCGTTACATGTAATACGCCGTATTGTTCAATTTCTTTTCTTAACAATCCGGCAACCAATGTCTGGCGAATAAGTGCCATCCAATAGCTTTTATCCTTATCAGAACCAATGCCAAAAAACTCTTTTTCATTGGTCTTATGTGAAGATATTATCGCATTTGTTTTACCGCGTAACGCGTTTACGATTTCTTTAGATTTAAACTTTTCACTTGTACCAGTAACTACCTTAAGTAACTTCTCAACATTATCCTTCGCCTCTTCTTTCTCTTTAGGATTTCTGGTATTGTCATCCATTTCGGCACCTTCACCGTTAACGTCGTCAAATTCCTCTCCAAAATAATGAAGCATGAACTTACGTCTAGACATGGAGGTTTCCGCATACGCAACCACTTCTTGCAATAAAGCATTTCCTATTTCTTGTTCAGCAACAGGTTTACCAGACATAAACTTCTCTAGCTTTTCAATATCCTTATAAGAATAATAAGCTAAACAATGCCCTTCTCCACCATCACGACCAGCTCTTCCTGTTTCCTGATAGTAACTTTCAATACTTTTTGGAATATCATGATGAATAACAAAACGCACATCCGGCTTATCTATCCCCATACCAAAGGCAATGGTAGCGACTACCACATCTACATCTTCCATCAAGAACATATCTTGATATTTAGATCTCGTTTTAGCATCAAAACCTGCATGGTATGGTACGGCACTTACTCCGTTTACCTGCAATACTTGAGCTAACTCTTCTACCTTTTTACGACTAAGGCAATATATAATTCCTGATTTACCAGAATTCTGTTTCACGAAACGGATGATATCCGCTTCTATATTCTCTGTTTTGGTACGTACTTCGTAAAATAAATTAGGACGGTTAAAAGAAGCTTTAAAAAGCTTTGCCCCGCCTATACCTAAATTCTTAATTATATCTTCTTGAACCTTTGGGGTTGCCGTTGCTGTAAGTCCGATGATAGGAATATTATCTCCTAATCGTGCAACTATAGATTTCAAATTTCTATACTCAGGTCTAAAATCATGACCCCATTCAGATATACAATGCGCTTCATCTACAGCTACAAATGAGACCTTTACCGAACGTAGAAATTCTACATTCTCTTCTTTTGTCAAAGATTCTGGTGCAACATACAGTAGTTTAGTGACTCCCTTTGTGATATCTTCTTTCACCTGTTTTATCTCCCCTTTATTTAATGAGGAATTTAAAACATGGGCTATTCCTACCTCAGAAGAAACCCCACGTATGGCATCTACTTGATTTTTCATTAAAGCAATCAACGGAGATACGATAATTGCAGTACCCTCTTGCATAAGGGCAGGTAACTGGTAACACATAGATTTACCACCACCAGTTGGCATGATTACAAACGTATTATTCTGTTTTAAAACATTTTTAATTACCTCTTCTTGAAGTCCTTTAAACTGAGAAAAACCAAAATATTTTTTTAATGAGGAATGTAAATCGATATTGTCAAATTCTTTACTGTCTGTCACATTTTACATTTAAGGGGACACTACTTACTTTAAAATTTTATAAGCGAACAAAATTACAAATTGCCTAGCTATGCGTTTCCAAATTATTATGCGATAATCGGCATTTAAAATTAAGATTGTTTAATTTTGTCATCTTAAAGATAATACATTCTTTTAGGAATACAATCCATAATTTGAATAATAGATTGATTGCAACGGACACCATTATTGGCTTAGCGAGAAAAACCATTGAAACTGAGCGTGATGCTATAGCACAACTTTCCTCACTTTTAACCGATGATTTTGCTAGCATCGTAAACTGCATTATTGAAGCAAAAGGACGTGTAATAATTTCAGGCATTGGTAAGAGCGCTATCATTGCCACCAAAATTGTAGCTACCCTGAATTCCACAGGTACTCCCGCAATTTTCATGCATGCTGGAGATGCCATTCATGGAGACCTGGGAACCGTACAAGACAATGACGTTGTTATCTGTATTTCAAACAGTGGAAATACACCAGAAATAAAGATGTTGGTTCCGCTCATAAAAAGAGGTACGAACAAGCTAATTGCCATGACGGGGAACACCGATTCTTTTTTGGCAAAACAAGCAGATTTTATTTTAAATACCCATGTGGACAAGGAAGCTTGCCCTAACGGACTAGCTCCTACAACAAGTACTACAGCTCAATTAGTTATGGGTGATGCACTTGCAATTGTACTTTTAGAAATCAAAGGATTTAGCAGTTCTGATTTTGCAAAATACCATCCTGGTGGATCTTTAGGCAAGAGATTATATTTAAGAGTTGCAGACTTGGTAAGTAAAAATCAAGTCCCACAAGTTCAAAAAGATGAAGAGGTCAAAAAAGTTATTATTGAAATCTCTAAAAAAATGTTGGGCGTAACAGCAGTACTTGATGGCAAAAAAGTTGTTGGTATCGTAACCGATGGCGATATTAGACGCATGCTAAACAAACATGACAACATTAAAGGTTTGACTGCAGAAGACATCATGACAACAAACCCTAAAACCATACCTGCAAACACCTTGGCAATTAAGGCTTTAGAACACATGCAAAAAAAGGGAATATCACAATTGTTAGCCATGGATGAAGATACGTATGTTGGCGTTATCCATTTACATAATTTAATAAACGAAGGTATTTTATAATGAGTTCCAAAACTACCACGCCACCGAATGAGATGTCATTTCTTGATCATTTAGAAGAACTAAGATGGCATTTAATAAGATCCGTATTGGCAGTTGTTATCATAGGAAGTGTTGCCTTTTTAATGAAAGGTTTCATTTTTGACACCATAATATTCGGACCAAAAAACATGAACTTCCCCACGTATCGCTTCTTTTGTGATATTGCTACGTGGTTGAATAAAGTGCAATCTTTTACGGTAATAGATTCCTCTTTCTGTGCCGATGAATTTCCATTTACCATTCAGAGTCGTGAAATGGGCGGCCAATTTTCTGCCCACATATGGACTTCTATTTGGGCAGGGGTTATTCTTGGATTTCCCTACATTTTATATGAAATGTGGAAATTTATTAGTCCGGGGCTACATGCCAATGAGCGCAAGAACTCCCGCGGTTTTATATTAATTGCCTCTATCTTATTTTTTATAGGAGTTTTATTTGGATACTACATTGTAGCGCCACTTTCAATTAACTTCTTAGGGTCTTATGTTGTTAGTGACTCCGTTTTAAACGAGTTCGATTTGGACTCTTATATTGGGACATTAAAAATATCCGTACTTGCTTGTGGTATATTATTTGAACTACCGATTATCATTTTCTTTTTAACTAAAGTAGGTTTAGTTACACCTGAATTGATGAAGAAGTACAGAAAAATAGCCTTAGTAGTTGTTTTGATACTTTCTGCTGTAATTACACCACCAGACGTTACAAGTCAGATTATAGTTGCCATACCGGTAATTGTACTATACCAGATAAGTATTTTTATATCTGCGATGGTATTGAGAAAAGAAAGAAAAAAAGCTGAAAAAGAAAAAAAGAAAAATAGAAATGTCAAACCAAATTGAAGAATTTAATGCCTACCGTTCTAAGATGAACGATAAGTTACTGGCAGATAACAATAAAGTTGTAAAACGTATATTTAATTTAGATACCAATGCATTTGCTGCAGGTGCTTTAGATGTGAAAACCAAAGAATTATTAGGTCTTGTTGCATCAACCGTATTGCGTTGCGACGATTGCGTAAAATACCATTTAGAAAGTTCTTACAATGAAGGCGTATCTAAAGAAGAGGTCATGGAAACTTTAAGTATTGCCACCTTAGTTGGCGGTACCATTGTAATTCCACATTTGAGAAGAGCTTATGAATATTGGGAAGAATTAGAAAACCAACAAGGTTAAAAAATCGCCAATTACTTTTCTAACAGACCAATAACCAATAGATTTGAAAACATGAAGTTACGTGCCGACAATATAATGAAGTCCTACAGAGGTCGTAGGGTGGTTAAAGGAATTTCTCTTGAAGTTAATCAAGGTGAAATTGTAGGGTTACTTGGACCTAACGGTGCCGGTAAGACCACTTCCTTTTATATGATCGTTGGGCTTGTAAAACCCAATGGCGGCAGCATCTATTTAGATGATATGGAAATCACCAAATTTCCTATGTACAAGAGAGCACAAAATGGTATTGGGTACTTGGCACAAGAAGCATCTGTCTTTAGAAAGCTAAGTATTGAAAAGAATATTTTAAGCGTACTTCAATTGACAAAATTGAGCAAAAAAGAGCAACACATGAAAATGGAGTCGCTTATAGAGGAGTTCGGTTTAGGTCATATACGCAAAAGTCGTGGTGACTTATTATCAGGTGGTGAGCGAAGAAGAACAGAAATCGCTAGAGCTTTGGCTACGGATCCAAAATTTATTTTGCTAGATGAACCTTTCGCCGGGGTAGATCCCGTGGCCGTAGAGGATATTCAACGTATTGTAGCGCAGTTAAAAGACAAAAACATTGGTATACTTATCACAGACCACAACGTACAGGAAACGCTTGCTATTACAGAGCGTTCTTACCTAATGTTTGAGGGTGGTATTCTAAAATCAGGAGAACCAGAAGAATTAGCTGCCGATGAAATGGTACGTAAAGTTTATCTGGGTCAGAACTTTGAACTAAGAAAGAAGAAATTGGATTTTTAATGAGTACTACACCTACTTTATTTCCTTATACTTTTTAAGATTATATAATCCCCAGCCAAAGAATAACAATTCTAAAATTAATGCGGGTGTGAATAATGGTGATATTCCATCAAACAACGTACTTACTATTCTACCAAAAGAAATTCCACCCATAAAGAGCACATTACATAAGGTTGCTGCATATCAAAGTTTCGTTTTATAGGACCCCAATATCCAAAACAGCCCTACACCCATATAAATACCCATTACCGCACGTAGCATATTCTTTAGCTCCAAATCAACCACTTCAAAACCCAAAAGTTCGGGCATAATATATGATGGGTGACCTCCATAAACCACACCGGCTATAATAACAACAACCCCTGATAATAATAAATTAAGATTTTTTGGAATCCTCATATCCTGATTTGCCATAAAGTTGAAAATATCTAAATGCCGCAATTGCTCCAATAAATGAAAACAGGGCTAGCATCCAGAATACATGCTTATGCCCTTCTAAGCCAGGTGATGCATCTAATAAATAGCCCATTGCCGGACCCGCAAAAATATCGGGAGTATACCCTATCAACGAAATTAACCCCACCGCAGTTCCGGTTAGTGCCATGGGAATTCTTCCGCTTTGCATTACCGCAAAGTATAAAGAACGAATAGCATACACGCCTAATGCCACAATCATGATAGAGAACAAGAATACGAAATATGAAACATTGGCAACCATACCCGATGCGAACAACAAAGAACCTAACAGTGCAACAACAAAACCTATCAATAGAAATAGAGTAGGTCTAGAACGGTCTGCTATCACACCTATAAAAACACCTACTACCGGTCTTGCGAATAATAAAAAGGTACCTACTTCCGCAGATTCTACCTCATTGTACAACATTACATCTTGCGCATAAAGCGAAAAAATATCGGTGATTTTATAACCTACGTAAGCACATAAAATTATAATCATAAGTAGTAAAACCGAAGGTAAACGCAGTACTTCTTTAATTTGAGAAACGGTGATTCTTTCTACGACAATCTCGTTTTCAAGGCTTTCAGGTAATCTCATAAAAAACCAGACCAGAACACCTACAATAGATACTATAGCCGAAGAGGTCAATATTACATACCGAAAAGCAAACCTACTTTCTTCCAAAGTGGCAACTTCTAGATCTGCCGACATAAAGTGAGAAAAAACAAGCACTCCCAATGTTCCAAATAGTGCCCCTACCAATCCCCTACCGCCATCTAAAAAACCAAAAGCTTTGCCTTGTGAACTTTGACCTCCCCACACTCGGGTAGCTTTTATCATAGGCGACCAAAACAAGAAAATTGTAGTAAAACCCCAAAAGCCGTAAAGTACTTGCAAGATTAAATAGTCTGGGAATGTAGCAAAGACCAATCCGCCAAGAGCGGTCATCCAAAGCGCAATGGCTATTAATTTTCTTGGCTGAAATTTATCGGCTAAAGGTCCGCCTAATAAATAAGAAATCAATGCAACAAAGCCATACACGGAAAAACACAAACCCAACGAAACATTATCAAGTTCAAACACTTTTAAAACGGTAGGTCTAAAAACACGCTGTAATACAAAAGGTAAAATAAAGACGCTCTCCCCTGCTAAAATCAATAACAACAGATAATACCAAGGCGCTTTTTCGGGGTCTTTCATTTTTCTCTTATCGGAATCCAAACTTCTTCTTCTGAGTTTGGATCATTGTTTTTGTATTTAGCTCCCAGCACTTCAAAATGAGGACGGTCATCTAAGATATAATCAGAATTGGGTATCCATTCTCCGTAAATCAATTGGAAAAAAGCCTGCGCATTTTGTGCAGTTCCTTTGTAATTGAACACCGCAAACAAGCCAGTTTCTAAAATTAAACTATTCATTTCCTCTGGAATGAACTCTAAATTTTCAACCTCAACACAAGCCCATTTTACAAATCTATTTGCAGGAGAAAATGCTTTAAAATAATCTACCGGGTATTCTTGTAGAGAGATAAAATCATCAGACGACCTATTGGCAATCTCCTTACTACGCTGCCTAAAGCCTTTCCAAAGTTCCTGAGTTTTGTTATCCTTTAAACTCATTTCGGTTGAAAATCCAACTAATATTTTTTCTTCTAGAGTAACAATTTTTGGAGTCGTGTATGTATTTGCCATTAATCAAACTTAAGGAATTCATTCAAAACCTAGAAAACTGACTAGCATCAAATTTCAATTATTATCATCAATAGTTTCAATAACATAAACATAAAGTTCAACTAACGTTGATTCATCAGAATTAAAACAATTTTGAGGAAACTAAACGACCAGATGAAAACGACGAAAAATACAAGAAGAAATTTTATTCAAAAAACCTTAATGGCTTCCGGAGGATTAATTTTAGCTCCAAACTTTATAAGCTGTAGCGATGATGATGATCTACAAGTTGAATATGACGAATCGCAATTAACGGTACAAAACTTCAATTATGGCGTAGCCAGTTTTGACCCAAGTAGCTCCGGAGTTATTATATGGAGCCGTTTTAATACCGCAAATGTTGAAATTATCTGGGAAGTTTCTACGCAATCGGATTTCAATGATATATTAAGAACCGGAAAAATAACAACTGAAGATTCTAGGGACAACACTTTGGCCATTGAATTAACAGAGCTAGATGCAGACCAAAAACTATATTATAGATTTATTAGTACAACAGACAATTCAATTTCCGTTGTAGGTGAAACCATCACATTACCTACCGATGCCACTCAGGCTAAATTAGCAGTATGCTCTTGTTCAAATTACCAAGCAGGTCTTTTTAATGTGTATGATGCCATGGCAAATTCAGATGCAGATATCATTGTGCACTTAGGTGATTACTTCTACGAATATGGCGCCGGTGGATACGGTTCTACAGAAGAGAACGCTTTCTTAAACCGTTTTCATGAACCTGCGGGAGAAATTATTTCTCTAGATGATTATAGAACAAGATACAAGCAATATAGATCAGATGCTTCTTTACAATTAGCCCACCAAAAGAAACCGTTCATTTGTGTTTGGGACGATCATGAAATTGCCAATGACACCTATAAAGAAGGAGCAGAAAATCATGATGAAGCCACAGAAGGCAGTTTTGAAGTCAGAAAGCAAAATGCTTTACAAGCATATAGCGAGTTTTTACCTTTCTCTAGAATAGCTGCAGATGACAATAGCATTATTTACCGTTCTGTAAATATTGGCAACCTTGTTAATCTTATTTTAATGGACACCCGTCTAATAGGTAGGGATAAGCAATTAAATATTGGCGATTATTATACAGCAACAGGCTTTGATGCCCTAGCATTTCAAACTGCATTGACAGACCCAAACCGTTCTATAGTAGGAGTAACACAGAGAGATTGGATTATATCTGAACTAAATAGTAGTTCTGCCAAATGGCAGGTTTTAGGTCAGCAAGTACTCATGGGTAAAATGAACATACCGGTGGAGTTATTAACTGCATTTGGAACTGAAAATTTTGGTGCCATTCTAACAGAACTTGTGACCATCAAGTTAAGATTATTAAATAACGACCCTAGCTTAAGTGCAGAAGAAATTGCGAGAGTAACTACCGTTATACCTTATAATTTAGATGCTTGGGACGGCTACCCAATTGACAGGGAGATTATTTATAGCACATTAAACGGCAAAAAGATAGTAACTTTTGCTGGCGATACCCATAATGCTTGGCAAAATACGTTGACTTCAGAAAATGGAACGGAAGTAGGTATAGAATTGGCAACATCCTCAATTAGCTCACCCGGCTTTGAAACATATCTTGGTGCAAATTCTTCACCTGAATTAATTGCAGGTTTTCAAGAAGCTTTAGTAGCATTAATAGACGGATTAAATTATTTTGATGCATCAAGAAGAGGATATATGATGACAACATTTACAACTACAGATGTAACGTCTGAATGGATTTTTGTAGACACTTTATTATCAGAAAGCTATTCTACAGAAATAGGATATTCTTTAAGCTACTCCTAAATAATTTTAAAATAAAATTAAATGTCGTGTTGCATTTTCGACACGACATTTTTTTTATAATACCAATAGTCCATGATCACGTAAACCTGTTACTTGCTTAGAATACCAAAACAGCTCAAAGTCTTCTAATTGAGATTCGTAATCTTTTTTCAACTGACCGTAACTTACAGGTTTATTTTCAGGCTTCACTTTTTCTAACGTAGACAACAACCATTCTCCTTTATCCCTATCTACGGTTATCTCATACAAATCAGTATTGGTATGAAAACTGAATTCTAATTTCTGCCAGGTCATGCCTTTTTTCTTCTTTACACGTTCGGCAGTAATAGGCATTGGACCTATCCATGCTATTTTAGCGGTTGATTTTGTAGTTAACACCATTTCTTGTTGCAGGCAATTGTAAATGTAATCTGCGGTTATGGTAGAAGGTGGAATCTTAAAATCGAACCATTCTTGCAAACTCATATCAAAACCGATACCGTGCATAAAATTGAAAAGCGATTTTTTTAATCCGAAACTGAACTTACTGTGGTCAACCCCCGTTTTATCTTTAAAGTCAATATCGTTGTTCGCAAAGCTGATGGTTTTTAAATCTGGCATAACTCCGTATTCTTCCGGATGTAAACCAACGGGACTATGAGCCGTTAATGCAAATTGATGCCAAAAACCAGATTGAATAATACCCAATTCAAACAACTGGCGCACCATTTCTAAACTATCAACTGTTTCTTGAATGGTTTGTGTTGGGTAGCCGTACATTAAATAGGAATGCACCATAATGTTGGCTTCGGTAAAATTGCGTGTTACTTGCGCCACTTGCTCAACCGTTACACCTTTATCTATGAGTTTTAACAATCGGTCAGATGCCACTTCCAATCCACCAGAAACCGCAATACAACCCGATGCTTTCAAGAGATAACAAAGGTCTTGGGTAAAGTTTTTCTCAAACCTGATATTCGTCCACCAGGTAATAGTCAAATTTCTTTTTAAAACCTCTAAAGCAAAAGCTTTCATTAAAGAAGGTGGTGCCGCTTCATCTACAAAATGAAATCCGGATTCCCCGGTTTGTTCCACTAATGTTTCTACACGGTCAACCAACAAACAAGCCGCTACAGGTTCATATATTTTTATATAATCTAAAGAGATATCGCAGAAAGTACATTTACCCCAATAGCAACCATGAGCCATTGTAAGTTTGTTCCAACGACCATCGCTCCACAAACTGTGCATGGGGTTGGCAATTTCAATGACGGAAATGTAATTGTTTAATTGCAGATCGGCATAATCTGGTGTACCAACATCTTGTTGTTTGTAATCTTGCCTTAAACTATCGTTTTTATAAACCACTTTACCATCCTCTAATACAAAAGCACGCTTTAACTCCCCTTCCTCATTGACCACATATTGATGTACCAATTCTAAAGGAAGCTCACCATCGTCTAAGGTTATAAAATCGAAGAATTCAAATACACGAACATCGGTAAGGCTGCGTAGTTCTGTATTTGGGAATCCGCCACCCATGGCAATTTTTACATCAGGATAATTTGATTTTATAAATTGGGCACAACGAAAAGCACTATATAAATTACCCGGAAAAGGAACCGAAAAGCATACCAATTTTGGTTGTACTTCTTCTAACTGTTCTTTTAAAATCTTTAGCGTTAACTCATCAATAAAAGTAGGTTCTTCGTTAAGATGATTATGAAGCTCATCGAATGAATTGGCACTGCGCCCTAATCGTTCTGCATACCTACTGAATCCGAAATTGGGGTCTATACATTCTACTATAAAATCTGAAAGATCTTCAAGATATAAGGTTGCCAAATGTTTGGCTTTATCTTGCATACCCATATTACCAAAAGCCCATTCTAAATCATCTAACTGTTCAAAACGAGAAGCTTGTGGCAAAAAATTATCGGTACATAATTGCCTAGCCAAGGTGTCATTTTTTCCTTGCAAAAAGAGAATGACAGCATCTAAGGTTTTCAAGTAATCATTACGAAGCGCATAAATTCTTTGACAATTTTCAGTCACCATGGCATCCGAAGAAAAAGCCATGTCAAAAAGTTGCTGAAATGTATCTTTATTAAAGAGTTCTAGAATCACCTCAATCCCTAAATCGGACTGAAAAGAAGAAATACTCTTTGTATTCAAAAAACCTTTAATATAAGCCGTTGCCGGATAAGGAGTATTTAATTGGGTAAAAGGTGGTGTTATTAAAAGAAGGTCTTTCACAAAGTTATTTTAGAACAATGCTGCAAAGATAACAGTTACCTCATTCATTATTCAATATCTCACGCACGGCCTGCTGATATGCTCTTGGATTATTAGCCTTTTTTATCTTTTTGAATGCCTTATGCGGATTAGAAGTTGAAAGTGCAAAGTATTCCCAGAAACCCCGCATTTTCATTTTTATAGGTGTTGGTCCTGATAATGCTTCATCATACTGCTGATAGATGGTGTCGTGAAATTCGGAAAAAATCTTCCAGCGGTCTTTTGGATATTCCGTCGTATTGTTTTTAATCATACTTGGCAGAAATGGGTCGGCAATTAAACCTCTTCCCATCATAAAGTTTTCAATTGTGGGGAAGCGCTCTTTCATTTCCTGAAACTTCGCTACTGTAGTAATATCGCCGTTATAGTATAATGTATGTTTAGTGCTATCAACACACTTCTGAAAAGCATTAAGGTCTACTCCGCCCTTATACAATTGCTTTCCAATACGTGCGTGAATAGCAATATTCTTTAACGGGTAGGTATCTAGAATAGGAAAAACATCTAGAATCTCTTCTGCATTTTCATACCCCATTCTCATTTTCATAGAAACCACCACATCGGTTTCTTCGTGCGTACGTTTTAAAATATGGTCTATTTTCTCTGGATTACAAATGAGTCCGCTCCCCATACCTTGTTTGGTTACCATGGGGTAAGGGCAACCTAAATTCCAGTTCAATTCCTTGTAGCCTAAACTCTGAATATATTTTACCACAAACAGGAATTCATCGGCATCACCGGTCATTACCTGTGGTATTACTTCTAAGGTGGTATTATTCTCTGGCTGTAAATCTTTCTGATACGAATTCTTAATCACCATTTTACCGTTTAAGCGAATGTATGGTGCATAGAAGGTATCGATACCTCCAAAATATTTATGGATAGCATTTCGGAATCTAAAATCGGTAAAGCCCTGTAATGGGGATGATAATAAGGTAACTGACATGTATGTATTACTGCGTTAGGTGCAAACTTTTCAGTTTTGCAACAACAGATTCAGCTGCAAAAATAGCGCCTTCCATGTAACCAGAGTGATGTTTTGAGGTTTCTGCACCAGAAATAAACAATTTATTATCAAATAAGGGTACTTGATACATTGCATGACCTCCGTTTTGATGCGGAAACAAATTATCTGCTTGTCTATGAGATTTGGTAAACTCTTCATTATACCAAGCCGTTTCATGATATGATATATAATTTAGCGCATCATCCCCAAATACCAATTTCAATTGTGCCTCGATTTTTTCAATTCGCTGTTCTTTAGTAAAACGAGCACAGCTACCAGAAGCAAAACCAACTAAGGCGTACGATTCATTTTCTAGATTAGATTGATCGTAGAATTCGGTCAAAGGTCCTACATTACTAAATATCGTACCCGACTTACCTTGCGCTCTCCAAAACGGCTTTTTATAGGTTAGGGCAACTTTTATGGAATCTTGCATCCACGTATGAGTTTGTTCAGCCAATGAAACCAACTCATTTGGTAATTGAGGCGTAAATGTTATTTGATCTATTAACGCTGCCGGTGGCAATGTAGTAATAACAATATCTGCATTTAATGTGCGAGAATTGGTTTTCACTTCAACATTATCATCAATCACATTTACCTCACTGACCTCTTCACTTAAAAAAATAGTATTTGGTTTAAGTTTAGCAGCTATTGAATTGAGTAAATCAATAGTTCCGTTTTTAAATCGGTAACTAGGACTATCATTTGGAACCGCTATTTCTTGTGGTGGCACATTTGAAAATGTTTGAAAATAAGATGTACCTGTCATAAATTGTTCGAAGTACGGAACTTTAAATTCCTCTATAATATCTACCAAATGGTAATGAGCCTGATTAAACCAAGTAGCTCCCATTTCAACTTTAGTATTCCCAGATTGGAAGGTATGTATTCTACCTCCTATTCTATCTCGTGCCTCTAATATTTTGACATCAAAGCCAAGTTTTTGTAAACAATACGCAGTTAACAAACCCGATAATCCTGCGCCGATAATTACTACCGATGTATTCATGTTGTTAAGTTATTCTAATTAAAATAAATGATAAAATAGCTATTGCCAAATTTGTTGAGTACCTAATTTTACTGTCAGTTCCAGTGATTTTATTCCCTTTTTAGGAACATAAATTGAATCGAGAACCTTTTAGACAGAAAGGTTCTCGACACACTCTATTTTCAATGAAAATATTGTAAAATGAAGCACTCGAACTGACATTATTACTTTTTACACTCATTTGGTAAAAAAAATCATCAAAGCTTTGATTGGAGTACGCTAACGGTTACCAATAACTGACCAATATGTCTTTGGCTATGCTCCGCAGCGTGAAACAAGAGACCGATTACGGTAGATGGTAATTTCTTTCTACCCACCGTTCTTTTTTCGGTAAATGAAGTTTCTGGTAACGTTTTAAAATATGCTAAAGCTTCCGCAACCTTTGTTGAAAACTGCTCTTGCAAATCGGCTACTTCAGTAGTTAGATTAAAAGAACCCTCAGCTTTTAGAAATTGAAACTGCTCCTCTGATAACGATTCACCTTTGGCATACGTTAACATTCTGTCCAAAACACCTGTAATATGATTCATATGAAAACCAACAGAAGCTCTACCTGCAGCTTTAGCCCAAAGTAATTCTTTTGGGAAATCTTGAGTATACTTTTTAAGCTCTCTTTCAGATTGCAATAAAGCATGTGCGGCTGGTTGCAACAAATCTGGCACGTCCTGAATAGGTCCACTTAACCAAAATTCATATTCTTCATTTTCCATAATCAATCTTCCTAAATAATTCTATTTTTAAAGTCTCTCTTGTATAGCAGAACTTACTACGTAAAATAGAATAATTAAAGGAATTGCCATGAACTTCATGGTAACGATAAGCACTAAACTAATTATCAAAAAGATATAACGCATAGCATTATCCTTAAAGCTAGTATTCTTGAATTTTAAAGCAAAAAGCGGCAAATTAGCATTTAACAGATAGGCACTTACCAAAGTTAAGATGATTAAGAACCATTGATTAAGAATAAGACTATTTAAAAAATCATTGTTTTGATACAGAAGGATTAATGGTAGTGACAAAATTAAAAGTGCATTTGCAGGAGTTGGCAGACCTATAAAAGAAGACGTCTGATTTTCATCGATATTAAATTTCGCTAATCGGTATCCAGAAGCCATTGTCACTATAAATCCAAAAAACGGGATCAAATGAATGTATTGAAATTTACCAGCCTCCATAAATAAGTGAGCACCATCTCCCCATTCACTCGTTTGAGACATTGCCAATAATTGAAACATGACAACACCAGGCACAAGTCCGCTCGTAATCATATCCGCCAGAGAATCTAACTGTAAACCCAGTTCACTTTTTACATCTAAAACACGCGCAGCCAATCCGTCAAAAAAATCAAAGAAAATACCTAGTGCAACAAATATAGCTGCAAGTTCTAATTTATTCATGACAGCGAACATAGTAGCCACACAGCCACAGAACACGTTCAAAAGAGTAATAAAATTGGGTATATGTTTTTTCATAATCGTCGGTCTATAATCACAATCTCAAAAAGGCAGAAAACCTTATCTCAATTATTGCTCTAAATTAATATAATTATATGGTGGTATTGGTATTCTGAGCTAAAAAGCTCTTAGACCATTGATATTCTGTAACGCTTTAGAAGTTACTCATTGAAATTAGGGAAGTACAACAATCAAATTTACAATCACTTAAGCACATGGTATTAAAATATAAACTACCTTTTAAAGGGTCATATCACAAATTAGTTCTTAAATGAAAAATATTATGCATGCATAGTATTGTTTAGTTGATATTTTAGAATTAAATTATAGCCTTTGTAACAATTTCAGAAGAAAATTGAAGTTTTATAACAAATATTTATAAATACTAACCATTAAATACATTGCCAAAAAATGAAGATTAAAAAGGTTTTAGTAGCCAACAGAAGTGAAATTGCAATTCGTGTATTACGTGCCTGTACAGAGCTAAACATTAAAACAGTTGCCATTTATACTTATGAAGACCGCTATTCTCAACACCGGAACAAAGCCGATGAATCTTACCAAATAGGTGAAGACAATCAGCCATTAAAACCTTATTTGGACATTCCGCAGATTATAGCTTTGGCAAAGGCTAAAAATGTAGACGCCATTCACCCAGGATACGGCTTCTTATCTGAAAACTCTGAATTTGCAAGACAATGTGCCGCTAACGGTATTATTTTCATTGGTCCAGATCCAAAAGTGATGGATGCTCTTGGGGATAAAATTACCGCCAAAAAAGTTGCTGTAAAATGTAATGTTCCCATTATTGAAAGCAATAAAAAGAAACTGACATCTTTAAAAGTCGCATTGGCTGAAGCCGCAACCATAGGATACCCGATAATGCTAAAAGCCGCCTCTGGTGGTGGTGGCCGTGGTATGCGAATCATTAGAAAAGATGAAGATCTAGAAATGAATTTTGATTCTGCCCGTAACGAAGCATTAAACGCTTTTGGCGATGACACCATGTTTCTTGAAAAATATGTAGAAGACCCTAAACATATAGAAGTACAGATCGTAGCCGATAACCACGGTAATATTCGCCACTTGCATGAACGTGACTGTTCTGTTCAACGTCGTCATCAAAAAGTAGTAGAAATTGCACCTTCGCATAATGTCAGTGAAGAAGTAAAACAGAATCTTTACAAATATGCCGTTGACATTGCCAAAGAGGTCAACTATAACAATATTGGAACGGTAGAGTTTTTAGTAGATCCTGATGACAACATATATTTTATCGAAGTAAACCCAAGAATACAAGTTGAACATACGGTTACAGAAATGGTTACCGGTATTGATTTGGTAAAAACACAGATATTCGTTGCCGGTAATTACAAATTAGATAGCCAGCAAATAAAAATATATGGTCAAGAGACCATTGCTACGTATGGCTTTGCCCTTCAATGTAGATTAACTACTGAAGACCCGGTTAATAATTTTACCCCGGATTACGGCACAGTGACTACGTATAGAAGTGCCTCTGGTATGGGTATTCGTTTAGATGCAGGTAGTATTTACCAAGGCTATCAGGTGAGTCCGTTTTTTGATTCCATGTTGGTAAAAGTTTCCTCGCACGGTAGAACACTAGATGGCGCTACACGTAAAATGGTACGTGCATTAAAAGAGTTTAGAATTAGAGGTGTTGAAACCAATATTCATTTCTTACAGAACGTAATTCAGCATCCTACTTTTAAGGATGGCAAGGTTACGGTAAACTTTATACAGAACACCCCTGCCCTATTTGATATAAAACTTTCTCAAGATAGAACCTCTAAGGTGGTGAACTTTTTGGCAGAGGTAATTGTCAATGGTAATTCTGATGTTAAATATATAGACGAAAACAAAGTTTTTAGAAACGCGAAGGTTCCAAAATTCAATCCGTTAGAAGCTCATCCGAAGGGAACAAAAGATATGCTGACCGAAATGGGTCCGGAGAAATTTTGTGCTTGGTTAATGGATGAAAAGAAGATTCATTATACGGACACCACCATGCGCGATGCCCATCAATCTTTATTGGCAACAAGAATGCGCACGTATGATATGTTGCGCGTAGCGGAGAGTTATGCCAAAAATCACCCAAACACATTTAGTATGGAAGTTTGGGGCGGTGCAACTTTTGATGTGAGTATGCGATTCTTACATGAGAGTCCGTGGACTAGGCTACGTGAACTACGCAAAGCTGTACCTAATATATTATTTCAAATGCTTCTTAGAGGCTCAAACGGAGTTGGTTACAAGGCATACCCAGATAATTTGATTGAAAAATTCGTTGAGAAATCTTGGGAAAACGGCGTAGATATATTCAGGATTTTTGATTCGCTCAATTGGGTGAAAGCTATGGAACCTAGTATTAACTACGTACGAAACAAAACTGGCGGTATTGCCGAAGCAGCGTTGAGTTATACAGGAGATATTCTTAATGTAAACGAAACCAAATACAACTTAAAATATTATACGCAACTTGCAAAAGACCTAGAAAATGCCGGTGCGCATATGATTGCTATAAAAGATATGGCGGGACTTTTAAAGCCGTATGCTGCTACGGAATTGGTAACCGCGTTAAAAGACACGGTTAAGCTACCTATTCATTTACATACACATGATACTTCTTCACTACAAACAACTACCTACTTAAAAGCAATTGAAGCAGGTGTTGATGTTGTTGATGTTGCATTGGGCGGATTATCCGGCTTAACATCTCAGCCCAACTTTAATTCGGTAGTTGAAATGATGAAGGGTCAGCCAAGGGCACATGAGTTTGATATGCCGAAGCTGAATCAGTTTTCTAACTACTGGGAAGATACAAGAGAGTTATATTATCCTTTTGAATCCGGATTAAAATCTGGTACTGCAGAAGTCTATGGTCATGAAATACCTGGCGGACAGTATTCAAACTTACGCCCGCAAGCAACAGCATTAGGTCTTGGCGATAGATTTGATGAAGTAAAGAAAATGTATGCCGATGTAAATAAACTTTTTGGAAACCTGATCAAGGTAACTCCAAGTTCAAAAGTTGTTGGCGATATGGCCATATTTTTGGTTACGAACGAACTTACTACAGAAGACGTCATGACACGTGGTGAGGAAATATCGTTCCCAGATTCTGTTATTAGTTTCTTTATGGGAGATTTAGGTCAGCCCGTTGGCGGATTTCCTAAAAAGCTTCAAAAAATCATTCTTAAAAACAAGAAGCCTTATACAAATAGACCGAATGCTCATCTAGCACCAACAGATTTCGATAAGGAATTCAAAGCCTTTAAAAAGAAGTTTCAAAAAGGATTTACACGTGCTATAGAAATGGAAGATTTTCTTTCGTATACCCTATACCCAAAAGTGTTTGAAAAAGCACATGAAAATTATAAACTATACGGTAACCTAGCATTGGTACAAACAAAGCATTTCTTCTATGGCATGAAACTTCGTGAAGAAACCTTAATAGAATTAGAACCAGGTAAGACTGTAATCGTAAGATTACTTTCTGTAGGTATACCGAATGAGTTAGGTATGAGAACCGTATTCTTTCAGGTAAACGGGGAAAATAGATTCGTTGATGTTTTAGATACTTCCTTAAATCTAAAAATTGAAGAAAACGAAAAAATAGACCCAGCAAATGATGATCAGATTGGAGCGCCATTACAAGGGTCTCTATATAAAGTTTTGGTCAAGAAAGGCCAAGAAGTAAAAGAGAACGATCCTTTATTCGTTATTGAAGCCATGAAAATGGAAACTACGGTTACCGCATTTAAATCTGGTAAAGTAGCATCAATTAGTTTAAAAGAAGGTAGTATGGTAAAGCAAGATGATTTGGTGGTAACCATTTCATAAGTTCAGTAGTACTTTTTTAGCACATATTTTTTAAGCCACCTATTTTAGGTGGCTTTTGTTTTAACGTTTACTTGTTTGCTTAATAACAAGTAATTAAAAAAGCTACATTTTTTCTATTTTCGAAATCATTTTTTTAGAATTTTCATTGTCCGGATTGATTTCCAAGGATTTATTATAATTATTAAGAGCTTCTTTTATTTCCTTATTTTTAAAAAATGCATCACCTAAGCCACTATAAGATTTATCAGAAGGGAATTTAGATACCATCAATTCACATATAGAAATGGCTTTACCTACTTGGTTCTCATTTAACATTCTTGACCCTAAAAATTGTAATGCTTCTTCTGATTCAGACGGCAATTCCGAAACTAGCAATTTTAAGATTTTATGTGCATCTTTATTTTTATCCATTTCAAATAACTTGTATGACAAACGTGCAAGCTCCCATTTATCTGAAAAGTTATAAGTACTAAAATCCGACTCCTTTAAACTATTATAATAAGCAATCCCTTTGTCCACATCATTATAAGTTTTTTCTCGTATAGTTAAATACACAGATTTTTGTGGTATATAAAAGTCTTTATCATTTAAAATTTGAGTAATCGCCTCTCGAATTTCTCCAATTTTTAAACTCTTACTATTTGTCATTAAAATTATCGAAGAATTATCCGTTAAATTGAAATGTACAATAGACTCATAATTCATTGATGAGCCATGATGTTCGTAACTAATCAACTCTCCATTTTTAAATTTACCATTACCTAAAGCAGATTGACTTTCATCTGAATAAGCTTCAAAAAGCGAGTATAATGACTCTTTAGAAATAATTTTATTAGACATTAGTTTTGTGGTCCAAATTTCCAAATCGCCAATTGACGGGCATACCCAACCAGACATTTTCAATTCCAATTCGTGATCATTAACTTCATTACTATTAAACCCTCTTACAAAATTAGAGTTAGCATATTGATGGTCAATAACGGAATTATTCATATTTAAAGGCTCTAGAATATCTTCAAGTAAAAATTCGTTAAAAGATTTACCAACAACCTTTTCAATAATGAGCCGTTGAACAAATATGTTATTATTACTATAGAGATACCCTTTTCCCGGCTCAAACTCTAAAACTTTTAGATATTTTAAATTTTGATAAATATCATTATCCCCATGTGTATTTTCCCAGTCAATTAAAGGTAAACCACTAGTATATTGTAAAAGGTTTTTAATAGTAACATTATTTGACCAATCAGGAAATCCCAATTCATATTTCGAAATTTTATCATCTAAAGTTAATAAGCCCTTTTCCTTTAACATCATAATGGCAACAGCATTGAACTCCTTAGAAATTGATCCAATATCAAAAACTGATTTTTTGTTAAGCTCATGAGTTTTACTTCCATCTGTAAAGCCTTTACTTCCACTATAAATATATTGCCCTTGGTTTAAGATTAAAGCGTTACCATTGAAAATACCACGCTGATAACAAACCTCTAACAAAGAATCAATTTGGCTTTTATGTTTAGTTTGCCCTTGGACTTGCAAAGTAAATAACACATAAAAAATAAAAAAAGATAGAAAAGACAGCTTCTGCATAAGATGATTGATTGATGAATTATCTTAAAGATGCTTCTCTTTGGTAATTGTTACACTTGTAGCGCATAAAAAATATAAAATCAAAGCAATAAATAAAATTGACAATCAGAACCGAAATAATATTGCCTAATCTACTATCACCATTTCAGCTAAATACTTATTTCTAAACCATTCAATCTTTAAAAAGTTAATTGAGAGAAATTTAAAAAATCCAACCTACTTCAAGTCTGTTATTATTTGCATCTTTGCAGTTGCTATGAACTAGTAAAAATATGTTCAGAAAAATCACATTTCTTTTAGTACTCTTTTTTACTGCATCTTTGAGTCTTGCTCAAAATGCACAACTATCACCATTATCAAAAATCAGCTTATTGACCGTTGGTACAGGTGAAGATTTAGCAGCCAAATTTGGGCATAGCGCTATAAGACTACAGGACCCAACTCTAGGTATTGACGAAGTTTACGGTTACGGAACTTACGATTTTGAAGATCCTAATTTCTATCTGAACTTTACACGTGGTAAACTATCATACACCATTTCTAGAATTCCGTTCAAGTATTTTGAGTACTCTTACCAGCAAGAAAAACGATGGATAAGGGAACAAGAGCTAGATGTCAATTTAGAACAGCGCAATAATATTATCACTTTTTTAGAGCACAACTTACTGCCCGAGAACAAGAAGTATAAGTATGACTTTTTGTTCGATAATTGTGCCACTAGAATACCTCTGGTATTTGAAAAAACTTTGGGTAATACCTTTAAATTCGATTATAACCACCTAGAAGAGCAATTAACATTTAGGGAGTTGATTCGTCTAAAATTGAATCCGAATTCGTGGTCCAATTTTGGTATTGATTTAGCTTTAGGCTCTGTAATTGATAGAGAGGCATCGCCTTACGAGCATTTGTTCTTACCTATTTATGTGTATGAGCAAATGAAGCACACCACTTTAGATGGCAAACCTATAGTTAAAAAGGAAACTCTATTATTAGACATACCAGAACAAGAAGATAGGTCTCCCCTATTTTTAACCCCTTTATTTTGGCTAAGCATAGTATTGCTTTTGGTCTGCTACATTACGTATACGGATTATAAAAATCTTCGCAGAAATAAATGGTTAGACTTCGGGTTATTTACTGTAACCGGACTAGCAGGTGTACTTATATTATTCCTGTGGTTTGCAACAGATCATTTAGCCACCAAAGCCAACTTCAATTCCCTTTGGGCATTTGCACCAAACATTATCATAGCATTTATAGTAATCAAAAAACAGATTCCATCATGGATGATTACTTACATCATATTTTTAACCATATTATTGGGTATCACTTGTATGCTGTGGATGTTTAAAATTCAAGTGTTTTCCATATTATTAATCATCGTTTTACTAGCATTAGCTATTCGCTATGTTTACCTCATTTATTATTTTAAGAGTAAACAACTAAGTAAAAAATAAAATTAAGTTACCCTACATGAACCTACTTACCGTTGAAAATATTTCGAAAGCCTATGGCGAACATGTTCTTTTTGACAACCTATCTTTTGGTATCAACAAAGACCAAAAAATTGCCTTGATCGCTAAAAACGGTACAGGAAAAACATCGATTCTTAATATACTATCGGGTGCAGATACTCCCGATTCCGGTCAGGTAAATTACCGTAAATCTACACGGGTTTCCTTTTTGGCGCAAGAGCCGGTTATGGACCCAAACCTAACTGTAGAAGAAACTATTTTTGCATCTGACAACGAGGTATTACAAGTTATTAAAAACTATGAAAAAGCGCTTTTAAATATTGAAGAGGCAGATGCCTACCAAAAAGCATTTGAAGCAATGGACCGCTTTGAAGCTTGGGATTTTGAAACCCAATATAAGCAGATTCTATATAAGTTAAAGTTAGATGATTTAAATGCCAAGGTGGGCAAACTATCTGGTGGACAAAAGAAGCGTTTGGCATTGGCTAATGCCTTAATAAACAAACCAGACCTTTTAGTCTTAGATGAACCTACCAACCATTTAGATTTAGAAATGATCGAATGGTTAGAAGAGTTCTTTGCGAAAGAAAACATGACCTTGTTTATGGTAACACATGACCGTTATTTTTTGGAACGTGTTTGTAATGAAATCATTGAACTAGAAAACGGAAAACTATATCCATATAAAGGGAATTACAGTTACTATTTAGAAAAGAAAGAAGCACGTATAGAGCAAGAGGCGGTAGAGCAGCATAAAACAGAGCTTCTCTTTAAGAAGGAATTAGATTGGATGCGCAGGCAACCAAAAGCACGTACCACTAAGTCTAAATCTAGAATAGATGATTTTGCCGTTATTAAAGACAAAGCAAGTCAACGTAGAAAAGACCACCAAGTTCAGTTAGAATTGAACATGGAGCGTATGGGAAGCAAAATTCTTGAACTACACAAGATTTCAAAATCTTTTCCGAATAAACCGATTCTTGACAAGTTTGAATATGTATTTCAAAAAGGAGAACGTATTGGTATCATCGGCAAGAACGGTACCGGTAAATCTACCTTCTTAAATATTTTAAGCGGACGCGACCAACCGGACAGCGGTAAAGTAGTTGTGGGAGAAACCATCAAATTTGGGTATTACACTCAAAAAGGTATTGAAATAAAAGAAGGTCAGAAAGTAATCGATGTTATTCGCGAATTTGGAGATTACATTCCGCTAATGAAAGGCAGACAGATTTCTGCACAGCAGTTATTGGAGCGTTTTCTTTTTGACAGAAAAAAACAGTATGATTTTGTTGATAAGCTAAGTGGTGGTGAGCGTAAACGGTTGTACCTATGTACCATATTGATACAGAATCCTAATTTCTTAATATTAGATGAACCTACCAACGATTTAGATATTGTTACATTGAATGTATTGGAAAGCTTCTTAATGGATTTCCAAGGATGTTTAATGGTTGTTTCTCACGACCGTTACTTTATGGATAAGATCGTAGATCACCTATTTGTATTTAGAGGTGATGCGGTTGTTGAAGATTTCCCTGGCAACTACTCTGACTATAGAGCATATGAAGACAGTCAGATTTTAGAAAAGAGAGAGCAAAAAGAAACGCAAACAACTACAAAGACCAATTGGAAAGAACCGGATGCTTCGCCAAAAATCTCATACGCAGAACAGCAAGAGTATAAGAAGTTAGAAAGAGAGATTCAAAAATTGGAAAAATCTAAAGTAGTATTACAAGAAAAATTCACTGATAGCTCTTTAAGTGGCGATGATATCAAGAACCTATCCATTGAGCTTAAAGAAGTTACCGATGCCATAGAAACCAAAACAGAACGTTGGTTTGAGCTTTCTGCATTAATGGAAGGTTAGACTTCAATAATCACTTAATTCCAAATAGATTTTATAACTACATAAACCGTAGGCGAATGATTTTTACCATTCGTCTATAGTTAAATGATGCCCAACGACGAGCGGCAAAATATGTTTGGGCTTGCCTGTACTTTAGCAGTGTAAAACAAATATTATGAAATCAATTATTCTTTTAACCGCTCTTTTCTTCACATGTTTCTTCGCTCAGGCACAAGCTAACAATGAGAACGTTTCTATTGAGATCGAAACTGTACAAGTAGAGATGGTTGAAACAATTGAAAGTAATGATATTGTTGTTCCAACTATTGAAACTGAAAACACTATTGAGATTGCTAGATTATATAAGAACAAAAACAATAGAGTAATCAAAGCTTTAAAATTCTCAACGAAATTGAACAGCGCTAAACTTTCTTAATACAATAATTCAATTTCCTTTTCGCCCCACATCTTACCTACCCCATTTCTTACCATTACCTACTTTTTAAAATACAAACACAAATATCAAGTTCAAGAATCAAGTTCAAGCTCAAGCTCAAGCTCAAGCTCAAGTTCAAATACAAACTCAAACTCAAACTCAAACCCAAGCTTAAGTTCAAAAATCTGGTTCAAGCAAACCGTTTAACCTGGCAGCATACATTACTTTACTAATATCTGCAGCATAAACATATAAGCAGGCAGCATCAATACCTACGGTAACTGAGCGAACAATAATATCTAGAGGACAGTTGACTTCTGATTTTCCATAAAATTAATTAACGATGCCTCTTTACCATTCGTCTATAGTTAAATGATGCCCAACGACAAGCGGCAAAATATGTTTGGACTTGCCTGTACTTTAGCAGTGTAAAACAAATATTATGAAATCAATTATTCTTTTAACCGCTCTTTTCTTCACATGTTTCTTCGCTCAGGCACAAGCTAACAACGAGAATGTTTCTGTAGAGATCGAAACTGTACAAGTTGAGATGGTTGAAACAATTGAAAGTAATGATATCGTTGTTCCAACTATTGAAACTGAAAACACTATTGAGATTGCTAGATTATATAAGAACAAAAACAACAGAGTAATCAAGGCTTTAAAATTCTCAACAAAATTGAACAGCGCTAAACTTTCTTAATACAATAATTCGATTCCCTTTTCGCCCCACATCTTACCTACCCCATTTCTTACCATTACCTACTTTTTAAAATACAAACACAAATATCAAGTTCAAGAATCAAGTTCAAATTCAAATACAAACTCAAAACTCAAACTCAAGCTCAAACTCAAGCTTAAGTTTAAAAATCTGGTTCAAGCAAACCGTTTAACCTGGCAGCATACATTCCCCTTCTAATATCTGCAGCGTAAACACATAAGCAGGCAACACCAATACCTACGGTAACTGAGCGAACTATAACATCTAGAGGGCAGTTGACTTCTGATTTTCCATAAAATTAATTAACGACGCCTCTTTACCATTCGTCTATAGTTAAATGATGCCCAACGACGAGCGGCAAAATATGTTTTGTCTTGCCTGTACTTTAGCAGTGTAAAACAAATATTATGAAATCAATTATTCTTTTAACCGCTCTTTTCTTCACTTGTTTCTTCGCTCAGGCACAATCTAACAATGAGAACGTTTCTGTAGAGATCGAAACTGTACACGTTGAGATGGTTGAAACAATTGAAAGTAATGATATGGTTGTTCCAACTATTGAAACTAAAAATACAATCGAGGTTGCTAGATTATATAAGAACAAAAACAATAGAGTAATCAAAGCTTTAAAATTCTCAACAAAAATGAACAGCGCTAAACTTTCTTAATACAACAGTTCAATTTCCTTTTCGCCCCACATCCTAGCTACCCCATTTCTTACCATTACCTACTTTTTAAAATACAAAGTCAAATTCAAAAATCAAACTCAAGTTCAATGACAATCTTTACTTTTGACAAAATTTGAAAAGGTAACTAGTGTTTCGTTTTATATCCTATATTAAATTTCTTCTTACGTCTAATAATCAGCACGGAATTCATTCGCCATTTGTGTATGAATACATTACCAACTGTCTTTATACGAAAAGAGAATTAAAACTTCCCATTACCTTAAAAGTCCTTATTAAGAGTATAGACTACTTTAATTACAAGTCTATTTTTCTAGTGGGTGATTATAACACATCCGAAGAACTCATTAAACAACATTGTTCTAATATATCTACCGTTGAAAATAATCCAGATATTATTCTTGCAAACATCAATGATTTAAAAAGTATAAATCTAAATACGCTATCTAACGACTGCATGCTTCTTTTAGACGGAATACATAAAAACAAAAAAAATCTAGAAATTTGGAAAAATCTTAAAGCAGAAAATCATATTAAGGTCACAATAGATATGTTTTATTGTGGCGCCGTATTTTTTAGAAGAGAACAAGCAAAGGAACATTTTAAAATACGGATATAAACCAGTAATTTTAGACTAAAGCAAATCTTAATGAGCAGTAATACTATATACATTACCCTTGGTGTCGTTTTCGCTATCTACTTAGCCATACGTATTACCAGTAAAGGAAAATCTAAAGACCGCAAATCAAGAAAGTTTATGGGTGATTATGAACGCAAAGACAAGAAAGAGAACTAATCGTTCAAAATTTTAACTGCAATAATTCTCACTATCATTATTAAATAATCTCAACATTACTTTGCACCATATATAAAATGAAAGTATATACCAAAACAGGAGATGATGGCACTACCGGACTATTTGGTGGCACACGTGTACCAAAGCATCATATGCGAATTGACAGTTATGGTACCGTAGATGAGTTAAATTCTTGGATCGGACTTATTAGAGATCAAGATATTGATCCTATATACCAGCATCAACTCATTGCAATTCAAGAACATTTGTTTACCATTGGAGCTATTTTAGCTACAAATCCAGAAAAGGAAATGCTTAAAAATGGTACGGAGCGTTTAAAAATAACAAAAGTAGGTACTGCTGAAATCAACTTTTTGGAGGACGCTATTGATCAAATGGATTCGCAATTACCGCAAATGACCCATTTTATTCTACCTGGTGGTCATACAACCGTGTCATACTGTCATATTGCCCGTACGGTATGCAGAAGGGCTGAGCGTATTTCAACTTTATTGCACCAAAATGAACCATTTGATAAAAATGTGTTATCTTTTATAAATAGACTTTCAGATTATCTCTTTGTATTGGCACGAAAATTGTCCTATGATTTACAAGCAAATGAAATAAAATGGGTTCCTAAAAAAAAGGACTAATAAATCCGTAATTTATTCGTTATCAATTTATAAATGCAGAAAAATATATTGATAAGCTGAAATTTATTACTATTTATTTTGCTGTTACAATTTAAAAATTACTTTTGCAAAAAATTAAAATTAAACTATTACTATGTATTGGACATTAGAATTAGCATCTTATTTAAGTGATGCACCTTGGCCGGCAAGTAAAGATGAGTTAATAGATTACTCCATCAGAACTGGAGCCCCTCTTGAAGTTGTAGAAAATTTACAATCTATGGAAGAAGAAGGTGGCGAAATATATGAATCTATCGAAGAGATCTGGCCTGACTATCCAACGGAAGAAGACTACCTCTGGAACGAGGACGAATATTAATATTCGATATCATAATAACTACTAAAAAGTCTCCTCGGAGGCTTTTTTTTTATGTAATTTTGACAGGTTCTTAGGTAATTTGGTCGAAAAATCAAGACTGGAATACCTTTTGCTCTTTAACAGCATCGATTACAATTGTCGATTATAAAATATTTTGAAAGCTATTCTAGCTAATATATTAGTCAGAAAAGCTTCAATTCTAATAGATTAAAATATATGAGTTTCATTAATTCCATCCTAAAGGCATTCGTTGGTGATAAATCACAAAAAGATGTAAAGGAATTACAGCCTTTAGTAGACCAGATAAAGTCGTTCGAATCAAAATTAGAAAGTCTTAGTCATGACGAACTTAGACAGAAAACAATAGATTTCAAGAAGGCTATTCAAGAATCTATCAAAGAAAAAACCGATCAGATCAGTGCTTTGGAAGAAGAGGTAAAGAACTCTACAGACATTGATAAAAACGAAGACATTTATACAGAAATAGATAAGTTAAAAGAAGAAGCTTATACGATTTCTGAAGAGACTTTAAATAAGATACTTCCTGAAGCTTTTGCCGTTGTAAAGGAAACTGCCAAGCGTTTCGCCAATAACGAAACCTTAGAGGTGACAGCATCAGAATATGACAGAACTTTGTCAGGTACTAAAGACTATGTTACTCTTGAAGGCACCAATGCAGTTTGGAAAAATTCTTGGGATGCTGCCGGTAAAGAAGTTACTTGGGACATGGTGCATTATGATGTACAGCTTATTGGTGGTATTGCCATGCACCAAGGTAAAATTGCAGAGATGCAAACGGGTGAAGGTAAAACCCTAGTTGCAACATTGCCATTGTACTTAAATGCTTTAAGTGGTAACGGTGCCCATTTGGTAACTGTAAATGATTACTTAGCAAAAAGAGATAGTGCTTGGATGGCACCTATATTTCAATTTCATGGACTTTCTGTAGATTGTATAGATTACCACAGACCAAATTCTGATGGTAGACGTGCAGCTTACAATGCGGATATAACCTACGGTACTAATAATGAATTCGGTTTTGACTACTTAAGGGATAATATGGCGCACACACCAAAAGATTTGGTACAACGCCCACATAATTATGCCATGGTAGATGAGGTCGATTCTGTATTGGTAGATGATGCTCGTACACCATTGATTATATCTGGTCCGGTACCAGAGGGTGACCGCCATGAATTCAATGAACTAAAACCAAAGGTTGACGAGATCGTTAGAAAGCAACGTCAGCATTTAACAGGAGTTTTGGCAGAGGCTAAAAAATTAATTGCGGAAGGTGACACTAAAGAAGGCGGATTCTTATTATTAAGAGTTTACCGTGGTCTACCAAAGAACAAGGCATTAATTAAATTCTTGAGTGAAGAGGGTGTTAAGCAATTGCTTCAAAAAACAGAAAATTATTACATGCAAGACAACAACAGGGAAATGCCGGTTGTTGATGAAGATTTATTGTTTGTAATCGACGAGAAGAACAACCAAATAGAATTGACCGATAAAGGGGTTAATTATATTTCTGGTGAGCAGGATAAAGATTTCTTTGTGATGCCAGATATTGGTGGAGAGATCGCCAAAATTGAAAGTCAAAATCTTGAGATTGAAAAAGAGGCAGAATTAAAAGAAGAGCTTTTTAAAGATTTCACTATTAAGAGTGAACGTATACATACCATGAGCCAGTTGTTAAAGGCTTATACCCTATTTGAAAAGGATACCGAATATGTGGTAATGGATAACAAGGTAATGATCGTTGATGAGCAGACCGGTCGTATTATGGACGGTCGTAGATATTCTGACGGATTACACCAAGCAATAGAAGCCAAAGAAAACGTGAAAATTGAGGCATTAACTCAAACTTTTGCAACGGTTACTTTACAGAACTACTTTAGAATGTACAGTAAGCTTGCCGGTATGACAGGTACCGCGGTTACGGAAGCTGGCGAATTCTGGGAAATCTACAAGTTAGATGTAATGGAAATCCCAACTAACAGACCTATCGCTAGAGAAGATAAAAATGATCTTATCTACAAAACAAAAAGAGAAAAATACAATGCAATTATTGAGGAGGTAACCAAAATTAGTCAATCAGGCAGACCTGTATTGATTGGTACTACCTCTGTAGAAATATCAGAATTACTATCTAAATTATTGAGTGTTCGTAAAGTACCACATAATGTACTGAACGCTAAACTTCATAAGAAAGAGGCAGATGTAGTTGCCGAAGCTGGTAATGCAGGTATTGTAACTATTGCAACCAACATGGCTGGTCGTGGTACAGATATTAAGTTGTCTGATGCGGTTAAGAAAGCAGGCGGATTAGCAATTATAGGTACAGAAAGACATGATTCTCGTCGTGTAGATAGACAGTTAAGAGGTCGTTCTGGACGTCAAGGAGATCCAGGAAGTTCTCAATTCTACGTTTCTCTAGAAGATAACCTAATGCGTTTATTCGGTTCTGACAGGGTTGCTAAGATGATGGATAAAATGGGCTTGGAAGATGGTGAAGTTATTCAGCATAGCATGATGACCAAATCTATTGAACGTGCTCAGAAAAAAGTTGAAGAGAACAACTTTGGTGTACGTAAGCGTTTACTGGAGTATGATGATGTTATGAACGCGCAACGTGAAGTTGTTTACAAAAGAAGGCGTCACGCTTTACAAGGTGAACGTTTAAAGCTAGATATCGCTAATATGGTCTATGATACCTGTGAGGTTATCGTAGAAAGCAATAAGGCCGCTAGTGATTATAAGAATCTAGAATTTGAATTGATCAAGTACTTCTCTATAACGGCACCTGTTGACGAGGCTGAATTTGGAAAACTATCAGCTCAAGAAATTACCGGTAAAATTTATAAAGCTGCATACGAGCATTATAACGATAAGATGGAGCGCAATGCTGCTGCAGCCTTTCCAGTTATTAAAAAGGTACACGAAGATAATGCCAATAACTTTGAGCGTATTGTAGTTCCTTTTACTGACGGAATTAAAAGCTTGAATGTTGTTACCAACCTTCAAGAGGCTTATGATAGTAACGGTAAGCAACTGATTACAGATTTTGAGAAGAACATTTCATTGGCTATTATAGATGATTCTTGGAAAACACATTTACGTAAGATGGATGAGTTGAAGCAATCGGTTCAATTAGCGGTTCACGAACAAAAGGATCCTTTATTGATTTATAAGTTCGAAGCATTTGAACTTTTTAAATCCATGATTGAGAAAGTGAACAAAGATGTTGTTTCTTTCTTATTTAAAGGAGAATTACCTTCTGAAAATGCTAGTGCTATTCAAGAGGAAAGAAATGTTCAACGTAAAGAGAATTTACAGACGACAAAAGAGGAAATTCCTAATAGTGATGAATTAGCGGCACGTAGTAGAGCAGTTAGTCAAAATCAGGCTGAACGTCCTGCGGTTACCGAAACTATTACAAGGGAACAACCAAAAATTGGAAGAAATGAGCGCGTTACCATTAAAAATGTAATGAGTGGCGAGAGTAAAACGGTAAAGTTTAAACAAGCAGAACCACTTTTACAAAATGGATCATGGGTTTTGACTCAAGATTAATATAGACAACATTATAAGTTTTAAAAAAGGCATCCAAATGGATGCCTTTTTTATTTACAGTTTATAACAAGCTATAAATAAACGAAATAGAAATTACTATACAATTAAAACCTTTTTCAAGATTATGTATTGAATTGTACAATTAACAGTTCATTTCATATTTTTAACCATTATTTAGGCAAAAAAAATATGTAATTCAGAAAAGTAATCAATGTTTTTATCATACTTAAGTAGAAAATACTAGTATAATGATAAAAACATAATTAGATTTACATTACGTAATTCGTATGTTTTCTAGTACATAAATAATATCTATGCCCGGATTTACCATTGACAAAGAACGTCTACAGGATAAAACCAAACTATTTTTAAGGGTAAATTATACCACAAGCATCATCTCCATCCTTTTTGGAGCTTTATGCTATTTCTTTTTGAACATAACACAAGTTATACCCTTTGCACTTACTGGCTTTGCTATTTTAAACATTATCAATTTACTTTACTTCAGGTCTCATAAAAAAATAGTCCCAACATTTAATTTCTCATCTATTATAGGTTTAATTACCGCTGTAGTAGTAACCGTATATAGTGGTGGTATTCATAGTCCGTTTATATTCATGATTCCGTTGATTGCCTTTGGTGGGTTTGTAAACAGTACTAAATATGGTAGGGTATATTTTAATATTATAACTATTCTTATTCTATTGGTATTTACGCAGAGCATACCTGAATTAAGCATTACAGAAAATTTAATTCCAAAAGAATCGAGCTCGGTCTTTAGTTTGGTTTCCGTTTTATTCGCTGTATTTATTTTAGGAAACACCTTAGGAAAAACACTTCTAAAAACCTACAATGCCATGTACAGTTCTAAAAAGGCATTGGCAAATCAAGTACACGAAAAAGAAAACCTTTTAAAAGAAGTACATCACAGAGTAAAAAACAATCTACAAACAGTTTCCAGTTTGTTAAGCTTACAATCTAGAAATATAGAAACCGGACCAATGAAAGGTCTTTTAAAAGGCACTCAGAATAGGGTAATTGCCATGGCAATGGTTCATGAAATGTTGTATATGCGTAATGATATTAGCCATATTGAATACAAATCTTACGTGCTAGAATTAGGTGAATATTTAATTCGTTCTATAAAAGGAAATGATAATAATGTTGACTTAAAAATTGATATCCCGGATATAAAATTGGGTATAGATACCGCCATTCCATTAGGACTTTTAATTAATGAAACATTGACGAATGCCTTAAAATATGGCATTGAAAGTGATAACGAAGGTGAAATTAGTATTAAGCTTCAACAGGATACAGAAAAAGAAAACTGTTATATCTTAGAAATTGGTGATAATGGAATCGGCTTCCCTGAAACCATTAACTACAAAACCACTAAATCTTTAGGTTTAAAACTGATTCACAATCTTACCCGCCAATTACGCGGAACAATAGAACGCGATAATTCTAAAAAAGGAACTAACTACATCATCAAGTTCCAAGAAATCAAGCAACAACTATCTCCAGTTGCTTAAAGGAGTATACTATATTCACTACTTATACTTGAAAGGTAGAACTTAGTCCTAAATTTTATTTGATATATAATACCATCACTGATAAAGGATGGTGATTTGTGTTATTTTGGTACGTAAATAAGATAGATATAGTAATTTGTTATCTTATACAGTTGTTGTGCAACATTTGCAATAAATGAAAGTTATAGTATAAATCAATTATTTGTACATTTGAATTGTGGAGAAAGTTGGGGAAATAGAAATCCGAGTAGTGGGTAAATCAGGGCATAAGGACTTAAGCCCAGACAACTACGATATAAAGCAAATTGCAGCTATACTGCAAAATGTAGAGGATTTACTATACCCAAATAATAAAAAGGACAGACCTATCATAACTTATGATATTGAAGAAGGCTCTGTAAGACACAAATTCAAAACTACTATTCAAGCAATAATTGGTTTTAGTGCTATTTTATCACAAGTTCAGGCTAATAATTCAATAGACTTCTTGGAATTAAAAACTGCAAGGGCAATAGAAAACATTCAAAATTTATCGAGACAAAAAAATTATGAATTTCAAATCAAAACTTCCATAAAAGAAGATTATGAATTGACAATAAATCCTTCTACTCGTTTTGTTCAAACGGAAAAAACTTGGGTGGAGGCAGAACTTTATTTTTATGGAATCCTAAGAGATGCCGGAGGAAAGAGTAAAGCTAATATTCATCTCGACACTCAAGATTATGGCTATTTGGCAATAGAAACTGGACAGGAATTTCTAAAAGAAAGAGAAGAGAATCTACTTTATAGAAGATTTGGGGTTAGAGCGCTAGGACTTCAGAATCTGGAAACGGGAGAAGTAGACACAAAGTCATTAAAGCTTTTAGAATTAATAGATTATAATCCAAAATTTGATAAAACATATTTAAATAGTCTAATCGAAAAAGCGAAAAAGAGCTGGAAAAAGATTAATCCTGACGAATGGTTAATAGATATTAGAGGTGGTTATGAAGCATAGTGTTTTACTTGATACTAGTTTCTTTATACGTCTTCTCAATGATGAAGACAAGCTTCACTCAAACGCCGTTGGCTATTATAAATACTTCCTTGAAGAAGAAATCACATTAAAAGTTTCTACTGTAACAATAGCTGAGTATTGTGTTTTAGGTAAATTAGAAGATTTGCCTCTTATGAATATTCAAATATTACCTTTAAACCTTAAAGAAGCTCAAAGAGCTGGTGAATTTGCCAAAATAATATTTACAGAAAACAAAATTAGCTTATCAAGTCTTCACCCTAGAGCTATAATACCAAATGACTCCAAACTATTTGCACAAGCAGATGTAGACAAGACCATAACACATTTTGTTACATCAGATGTTCGCTCGAAAAGCACATTGGCACTTCTCAAAAAAGGGTTAAAACCTAAGTTTGATATTATCAGTATCGATATCCCTTATTCAGAAACTTTTGGTATCCTCGACTTATAAAACGTTGCTCAATCGAGTAGACGGCTCCGCCCCTAATTAGGAACGGAGTGCGCCTCTCACACCACCGTACGTACGGGCATCGTGTACAACGGTTCATTATATCAGAACTTATACTGTACTTGTCTTTCTAAGTATAGGCTATCGGTCAAACCGATTCCTATACGAATCCAGACGAGAGTTAACGTTTAGTACTTCCTTATTCGTGAGACCTCCAGGCTATTGCCCTAGCTTATTGCCTGTAAGTACTATGACCTCAGCTGACTTCTCCATGTAGCTACACGTAACGTTGGAGACCTCTCAAGTTAAGAACATCTTCTTGACCTCAATCCCTGCCGTATCTACACATTTACCCTCTTGATGTCCTTGGAGCGTTACACTGATGCGATACACTGAGCCTGCCGAAGTGTGCTTGTCTACCCAAGTAAATATGCCTCTGTATACGATTCCTGCTTGGTTTACCCTAAGCATAGCCGAAGGTTCAGTGCGGAGTTTTGTAGTCTCTCTTTCTTTAAAAGTAACCTCGTGGTTACCACCCTTGCGACTTACTAATACTTCC
Organism: Maribacter forsetii DSM 18668; assembly: GCF_000744105.1. NCBI lineage: Bacteria > Pseudomonadati > Bacteroidota > Flavobacteriia > Flavobacteriales > Flavobacteriaceae > Maribacter > Maribacter forsetii. Next base: position 1,468,278 of record NZ_JQLH01000001.1, on the reverse strand, counting down.
AAACGTTACGCCAGCGTATAAGGGACTTGAGCTCTCTAGATAAATTATTAGAATGCTATTAGATATTGATGCCCATACTGAATTCACACAACGTGTATAAAACAATTATGGTTTAGTCTATAGTCAGAGATCCTTGGAATTTTACTATGTTTTATTTTCCTTCGGAAAATCCTAGCATACAAACCCTAAACCATTTCTTTAAAATTTATCTTATTATAAAATAATTTAATAGACGGTAACGTTTATTAAATTATTTATTATACATTCGAATTATTAAACGTTAACGTCTAATTATGCCAAAAATAATAGCAAAAAAACAAGACTGGATTAATTTAGGTTTCAAACTCTTTTCAGAAAAAGGAATTTCAGGGGTTATAATTGAAAAGATGGCTAAAAAACTGAATGTAAACAAGTCCAGCTTCTATTGGCATTTCAAAACTAAAAAAGAGTTTATCCAACAACTAATAGAATTTTGGATAAGCAACGAAACTGAACAGATCATTTATTTAACCAACAACGAAAAATCAGCTGTACAAAAATTTAAAACGTTAATAAAGCTTTCTTATAAAAAAATGCCGCAGCAAGATTTCATTTTTTATTTAAAACGATATGCCGAAAAAGAAAAAAAGACCAAATTTATTATTGAAAAAATTGACTCTCAAAGAATCGAATTTGTGAATAGATTATTACGAGAAATGGGCTATTCAGAGCATGATGCAAATATTAAATCTTCTTTGTTATACAAACATTTAATAGGTTATCACGAAATGATTAGGTATGAAAAACAAAGTACTAATTACCAAATGATAGTTAAACAGGAATTAAACCAATTTATAGAATATTAGTAATAAAAATCGTTCTTCCCCTAATAATTAGTAGCTCCCTATTACCATATGCAAACGCACAAAAAATGAAAGAATATAAAATTAAAATAGACATAAAAGCAACAAAAGAAACAGCTTGGAACGTATTAACTGACTTTGAAAGTTATCCAAAGTGGAATTCTGTTCTAACATTGAACAATAATGACAGTTTAATACTTGGAAGAAAATTTGACGTAACAATTTCACAAACAAATGGTAAACATTCTAATTTTAAGGCAACTGCAATTAGCAAAAAGAATTTTCAATCATTTTCAGCTACTCAAAAAATAATAGGAAAATGGTTCTTTCAAGCAACACATTACTTTATTATTAAAGAAATAGACAAAGAGCATATTACATTCATCCAAAAATGGGAATTACAAGGTGTTATTTCCTCTGTCTTTCGTAAACAAATTTTCAAAGAATTAAAAGTGTTTGATAAAATGAATAACGAGCTTCAACTATTAGTTGAAAAATAAATTTATTTAAAATGTTAAAAATTGGTGGATATATAAACTTTCTAATTGCATTCTCACATATTGTTGGACTTATTTGGGCTGAACAGATGTTTAAAATTACAGGGATTGGAAAAGAAATGATTGAACTTGCTCAAATAAACTCTTCATTTCCATACTTATTAACAATTTTTGTTTCAATTATGTTTACCATATTTGGACTATATGGACTTTCAGCAGATGACAAGTTTAAAAAACTACCCTTTTCAAATTTAGGTGTATTCTTAATTGCCGGAATTTATATTTTTCGTGGAGTTGGAGAATTAATCTTTGATATGTGGAGACATGAAGTCTGCACTATTTCAAAAACAGTATATTCTTTAATTTCAATAGCTATAGGAGTTTTATTTCTATGTGGTGGACTAAAAAAATGGAAACCGACAAAAGGAATAACGAACGCACAATCGAATAGACGGTCTTGAATTATAAATCCCACCATCCACCTCTAACACCTACGGACGCACGGTGGTTTGCAATTCATAAAACCAAAGCTCTTCTACCTTGGCACTATCTTCTCATCTAGGCATTGGCTACAACTAAATTTTTGGTAATCTTTGGGTATTACAATAATGCGCTTGCTTAACCATGTAAATATGCCTCTATATAGGGTACATTCTGAGCATAGCCGAAGGGTCAGTACTGAGTTTTGTAGTCTCGCTTATTTCAGATGTAACCTCGCGGTTACCACCCTTGCGACTTACTAATACTTCCAAACTTTACGCCAGCGCATAAGGGACTTGAGCCTCTAGATAAACCCTTATATTACTATTAGATAAAGATGCCCATACTAGGCACACACAATATGTATATTTCATAGCTAGTTATAACCTACTTACGAATGTCCTCACAGACTTTCCAACTGTGATTTATTTGTCAAATTCAGTACTGAAACAAGCAACGAAACCCTGCACTACACCGTTCACATACATCCAAAAGAACCATAAGAATTAAGATTAATATCCCTCCTATATTTATAATATAAAGAACTGTTGATTTTAGTTGTGATTATTATAGAAGTCTAAGAATTAAATTGATATAGTTACTTAAATTATAGTTTTTTAATATTTCTGCTTATACTCTCAATTTCCTAAGATATAACCTTAAAACGTATCTAATTAATTAAAAGTTTGGTTTACAGTCACCCATAATTTCTGAGGCTTTAGTTATATTTAAGGTAACTAACTCAAACAACCTCTTTATGTTCCACAAATTACTACTTGCAACCGCAATGACTTTCACTGTATTGCTTTCCGTCAACGCCCAATCCTTAGAAGGCGATGGTCCACATTCCCAATTGATCATTAGAGGCGTTATGCTTATTAACGGCAACGGTGCACCACCACAAGGTCCTATAGACATAGTGGTAGAAAACAATATTATTAAAGACGTAAAAGTAGTTGGCTACCCGGGTGTCGCCATTGATGATGCCAAAAGACCGCAATTAAAAACAGGCGGTAAGGAACTTGATTGTACCGGCATGTATTTAATGCCCGGTTTTATTGATATGCACACACATATTGGCGGTGATGCCCAAGGTGCAGACCCTGATTATGTATTTAAACTTTGGATGGCTCATGGTGTAACTACCGCGCGTGAAGTTGCCGGTAGAGGTATTGATGTCACCCTTGACTTAAAACGCAAAAGCGAAAAAAATGAAATTATAGCTCCGCGTATTATATCCTACACAGCCTTTGGGCAAACGAGTAAATCTTTTAATCCGTTAAATGATATTCCCATATCTACCCCTGATCAAGCAAGAGAATGGGTACGTGCCAATGCTAAAAAAGGTGCTGATGGCATCAAGTTTTTTGGAGCAGAACCGGCAATTATGGCAGCGGCACTGGACGAGAACAAAAAATTAGGACTAGGCTCTGCTTGCCACCATGCGCAAATGAGTGTTGCCCGTTGGAATGTTTTACATTCGGCCAGAGCGGGGTTAACCTCTATGGAGCATTGGTACGGACTGCCAGAAGCTTTGTTCGACGATAGAACAGTACAAGATTTCCCGTTGGACTATAATTACCAAAACGAACAAGATCGCTTTGAAAATGCAGGTAAATTATGGGAACAAGCTGCAGAACCTTATTCTGAACATTGGAACAATGTAATGAACGAACTATTGGAACTTGATTTCACCTTGGACCCAACTTTCAACATCTATGAGGCCAGTAGAGATTTGCAACGAGCTAGACGAGCTGAATGGCATGAAGATTATACATTACCATCTTTATGGGAGTTTTATCAGCCTAGCAAAGTATCTCATGGATCGTACTGGCATGATTGGGGAACGGAACAAGAAGTTGGGTGGAGAAAAAATTATAAACTTTGGATGACCTTTATCAATGAATATAAAAATAGAGGTGGTAGAGTAACCACGGGATCAGATTCCGGATTCATTTTTCAATTATACGGATTTGCCTATATAAGAGAACTAGAATTAATGCGAGAAGCTGGGTTTCATCCTTTAGAAATTATACAATCTGCAACATTGAAAGGTGCAGAGGCATTAGGAATGGATGACAAATTAGGTTCGGTAACCATAGGCAAATTGGCAGACTTTGTCATTGTTGAGGAAAATCCGCTACAAAATTTCAAAGTATTATATGGTACGGGAGCTATAAAACTTACCGAGGACAATGAGGTGGTTCGGGTTGGTGGTGTAAAATACACCGTAAAGGACGGAATCATTTATGATTCCAAAGCGCTACTGGCAGATGTAAAGCGCCAAGTAGATGAAGCTAAAGCTAAAAGTAACTATACTATTAAGCAGCCTGGCGTTAAAAATTAAAATTTACGCTTGTTTACAGGTACTTTAATTGGACGTACTTTTTTTTCGTTTTTTGAAGTAAAAGCAATAGTTGCAATAACAATAAGTGCTGGTATTAAAATTGAAAGTATCATCATAATTTAAAATTTATAAGGTGCTTCATTGCACCTTTTAATATATGGCAAAGATTATGCCAACTTACCGTATGATTTCTTTGTAGCGAACGCTAATTCTTTGTTAATTCTAGCATTTGCGTATCTGTATAAACGCGCTACTGACGTTTCATCAGTGATTTCAAACGATTTTTCGTTGCCAGTATTGTCAGAGCTATCAGCCAAAACAACACCCACTTCAGTAGTGTTAATTTTATCATCTGTCAGGGGAGTTTGTGCCAATGCTAATGCTCCGGCGAAAATAACTATCAGTAAGGTAAATAATGCTTTCATATTGTAATATTGAACAATATAAAAGTAGTTTCAGGTCAAGGATAATACCTCTTCCCCTCGCTAAACTGCTATAATTTTCGGCTAGCGTAAAAATCTGTGACGAATCGACAAAAAGTGTCGACGAATGGTTTTTGGTCTAAAAACAACACACCGATTTGAAGTGTATTTAATCGATATTTTTGAGTACATGAAATTTACGACACCCCTATAATTGGGCTCTAAAAGCAACTATAGAAGTGGAAAACAGAATTCATTATAATGAAGTAAATATTTCTATTTTTTGTTTCTACCACGTTTACCGTAGTTCTTATCTCCACGGGTCTTTGGTTTGGTGTATTTCCTTTTAATAATACGTTTATAAGAACCACCTTGATTTTCTTTCTTATTCTTATCGGATTTTTCATGAAAACTTGCTCCACGTTCCTCTTCATTTATATTAAGCGGGTTTTCACGCTCTCTATGCTTTGGCTGCTCATCAAAAGTAAGTTGAGTGGCAATTTCAACTCCATCAGGCAAAGGTTGTAGATTTACCTTATGCGACATCAACTCTTCTATAGCGTCTTTTGCTTCTTCTTCTTTTGGTGTATACATTAAAATTGAAGTACCTTCTTTCTCTGCCCTACCCGTTCTACCAATTCGGTGCATGTAGTTTTCTGGATATGTTGGCGTATCAAAATTAATTACGTGAGATATCTCTTGTAAATCCAATCCACGTGCCATAACATCTGTAGTTACCAAAATACGGTTCTTACCCTCGTCAAACTGATTTATGGAACGTAGTCTATAATTCTGTGTTTTGTTGGAGTGTATAATACAGATTTCTTCACTGAAAAATTCTGCCAATTCTTTAAATAGTAAATCGGCACTTCGCTTACTTGAAACAAATACCAAAACCTTATGGTAGGTTTCTTCATCTTGTAACAAGTTGACCAACAAATTTACTTTTGTATAAAAGTTAGGTGTAGCGTAGCCATATTGGGTAATATTCTCTAAAGGAGTTCCACTAACGGCAATAGCAATTTTTTGAACTCCGGTAAAGAAATCCGTAATGAACAATTCAATATCGTCGGTCATCGTAGCAGAAAACATAATATTCTGTCTCTTCTGTGGTAATAGTTCGAAAATATTTACGAGCTGAAACCTAAAGCCTAGATCAAGCATGACATCGACCTCATCAATTACAAGCTTCTTCACTTGTTTTAATTGAACTGCTTTGGTAAGAATTAAATCATACAATCTTGCAGGTGTTGCTACGAGAACATCCGTACCCAATGCCAGAGCCTCTTTTTGACGCAACATACTCTTACCACCAAATACACCAAGAATGCGAATACCTGCGTATTTAGCCAACTTCTCCGCCTCTTCCACTACTTGTATCACAAGCTCTCGTGTAGGTACTAGAATAATAACCTTGGGGTGAATATCTTTAGAAAACTTCAGTGTATTTAAAATAGGAAGCAAATAAGCAAAAGTTTTACCCGTACCTGTCTGTGCAATACCTACTACATCACTACCACTCATTACTATAGGAAAAGCTTTTTCTTGAATGGGAGTAGTATTTTCAAAACCTAAATCATCAAGAGCTTTTTCTAAGTTTCTAGATATTTTTAAATCGGTAAACAACGGCATAACAATCACTTTTGTATTTCAAGTGCAAAGCTATGCTGATTAGTTGACAAATCACGTATAGTGAGAGATTTATCGGTAATTAAGTCAAAAGTAACTATGAAAGCTGAAAATATTAAAGGAGTTTAAAGTTAGACTTTTAAAATACGTCTACTTTTTCCTGTGGATAAATAAAGAACCGAACCTAAAATGGGTAGAAATAGTACAATTAACAACCATGTGATTTTACCGTCATTCTTAAATTCATGGCGCGCAATATCAACTAAACAATATACCCAAACGAACAGCGCTGCAATTAAAAAAGTTTGCCAAAAACCTAATGTAAATGAAAAATCTGCTGGTATATTCATAATTGCCTGATTTATAAAAATTACGTATTTCTTAAAGTTATAAAAATTAACAACATAGAAAATAGTATATTTCAAATAGAACAACATAATCTTTCTTACATGAAAATACACACATATTTATTCGTATTTATGTCTTTTATTTTTTTTAATGAATTAGCCGCCCAAGCAACTAATGGGACATATGACGAAGCTATCAATAGCGCCTTAGAAAAAGAGTATCCTGAATACCACGCCGCCCTTTTAACCATATTAGATGATTTTGAAAAGGAATTGATTTCCAAAAACATAATTACCGATGGTACTTATAAAAACTATGTCAGCTTATTAAACGAAATAAGTAATGATAGTACTTATAAAATAGTAAGTGATTTTGCTTTGGGAGATTCTTTAAAGATAAATGCTAAGCGCTATAAGTATAAACTCGCCAAAACTATGAAAACGGTGCCATTAATACAGTATGGAAATAAAGCTCAGCCGAAAAGCATATTATTTAATCAACGAGCATCTGAAATTACTAAAGAAAAAGGAAAATTTAACCGTTCAGATTATGCATCACTATTATTAGAGGTCTATGATGAAGAAGACTTTCAACTACCAACAATACGAACACAACTGTATAGATTTCTAGACCCGAATACAGAACACACTTACTATACCTATATTGCCCAACCTACTTCAACCAATAACTAATCGAATATTTAAAGGTTAAAACATTCCCATATTACCCTTCTTTTCGCAACACCTGCAGTGGCGGACTATTTAATACTCCTCTACTATTCATTAAACCGATTGCCAAGACTAGAAATGTAATACCCGGTAATACCACCAAAAATGGCACCCAAGATGGAACAAACGGAGTATCAAAAACAAAATAAGCCAATAGGAAACTACTTAATAAAGAAAGTACTACTCCTACTCCAGTACCTAAAACACCTAAAAACAAATATTCAAGAGCATTAATTTTTAAGATCTGTTTACTCTGAGCACCAAGTGTTCTTAGTAAAACACTTTCACGAATTCGTTGGTATTTACTGTTACGAACAGATCCTATCAATACAATGATACCTGTAAGAATACTAAAGAATGCCATAAAAGATATGACCCATGAAATTTTATCTAAAATATCTTCGACCAAAGTTACTACCTGTCTTAAATCTATGATAGAAACATTAGGGAATTTCTTTACCAATTCTCGCTGTAAACCTGCTGATGATTTTTTATCTGGGGCATTGGTAGTTACCACATGAAACTGTGGCGCATTCTCTAAAACTCCCTTTGGAGAAACTATAGAAAAATTGAGTTGCATACGTGCCCAATCTACTTGGCGAATATTACCTACAACAGTAGTCATAAGTTTCCCTTGCACATTAAACACCAGGGTGTCACCAATAGTGACTAAAGCATCATTTGCCACATTATCTGCCAATGAAATAGGAATTACCTTTGCATTAGAATCCACAGAAGGTATCCACTCCCCTTCCAATAATTTCTCAGAACCAATCATAGAATCCCTATAGGTAGTTCTAAACTCATGGTTCAAAATCCATTTGTTCATTCGGGTGGTGGTATCTAATCGTATATCATTTACATTCCTATCTTTGATACGTTCAATTCGCATGGTAACAATAGGAATATTATCTATAACCGGTAATCCCCTTGGCGTAATGGTATTCGCTACGGCATCACGCTGATCAGTTTGTACATCGAACAAAATTAAATTCGGACTTTCGGCGCTTGCTTCAAAAGAGGTTTTGGCAAGAAGAAAATCTTTCGTAAAGTATAAAGTACTAATTAAAAATGTTCCAATACCAATGGCTAAAATCAACACTACGGTCTGATTATTTGGCCGGTATAAATTCAACAAACTTTGTCTTGCGGCAAAACTCCAAGATTTAGGAAAATAGCGTTTTATCAATCGCATAAATAAAATCGACACTCCCGCCAAAATTGAAAATGTCACCAATATACCCGCAACAAAACTCAATGCAAACACCCATCTACCCAATAACCAAAAGGCGAATAAAAATATAAAAAGTACAACAGCAACGATTACCCAAATCTGATAAGGTCTAGCTTTCTTACCAGTATCTTCTTGCACACGTAACACTTGTAATGGAGATACAAACCAAGTATGTATTAATGGAGATAAAGCAAATAATACGGACATACAAACACCAAGTAACAACCCAACGAATATGGCTTGAAATGAGGTAGATATCTCAACTTGAAAAGGTAAAAACTCTTGTAATATAAGTGGAAAGGTCTGTTGCAACAACAATCCTATAATAGTACCTATGAGTCCGCCCAACAATCCCATACCTGCAATTTGAATCAGGTATATTAAAAAGGTTTGTTTTCTTGTAGCACCCAAACATTTTAGCACTGCTACCGCTTTTAATTTCTCTTTTATATAGATATGTACAGAACTGGCAATACCAACGCACCCTAAGAGGAGTGCTATAAATGCCACTAGATTTAGAAAACGACCTACATTATCATACCTACGACCCAAGCGCTCGCTTGTATCTGTATGGGTATCCATATCCGCATTTTCAGCATCTAGTAATGGATCAACATCTTTACTTAAAGCCTCTAAATCTGCTTTATCATTGTTAAAGTAATAGTTATACTTTAAACGACTACCACGTTGTAAGAGTCCGCTTTTTTCCATAAAACGAAAAGGGACTATAATGGGTGGCGCGGCAGTGGCACCAATGCCTGTACTTCCTGGAGCGGTAATTAATGAGCCAACAATAGGGAAAGTAACATTACCAAGTTTTACACTATCGCCAGGTTTTAAATTGTATTGCAACATTGCAGTAGCATCAACAAGCGCCCCACCTTTTTCCAAATATTCTTGTGCAGCCGTGAGCGGTTCTGTTTCTAAAGCTCCATAAAAAGGAAAAGCGCCCTCAATGGCACGCACCTGAACCAATTTTGTTGTCAGACTTTTAGGGAAAGCCGCCATGGAAGCAAAATTGACCTCTCGTGCATTATATCCACCTAAAGAATCCATCAATTCCGTTACTCTTGCATTTGCCGGCTGATTGCTATCGATGAGAAAATCCGCACCCATAAGTGCTTTAGACTGTAGACCTATATTATCTTTTAGGTTATCACTAAAAGATTGAATTGACACCACCGCGGCAATACCAAGAATTATGGAAGCCATGAATAACAGCAAACGTTTACCGCTAGCCTTTCCATCGCGCCAAGCCATTTTCAATAACCAATTAAATGGTGCTTTTGATGTTCTTTGTGTCGTACTCAAGATAATGCCGTGGTTTCGTTGATTACTATTTTACCACCTTTAAGTCGCAATACATGTTTGTTCAAATTGGCCAATTCTAGATCATGGGTAACAATTACCAAGGTAGTTCCCATTTCTTTATTTAGGTCAAATAGTAATTTTATGACTTTTTCGCCAGTTTCCTCATCTAAATTACCCGTAGGTTCATCAGCAAAAAGTATAGAAGGTTTGTTTGAAAATGCCCTTGCCAAAGCAACCCGCTGTTGTTCACCACCAGATAATTGAGATGGATAATGATCATGACGATTACCCAAACCAACTTTGTTTAAAAGTTCTATTGCATCTTTAGAAGCATTGGCAGCTCCTTGTAATTCTAAAGGAACACTAACATTTTCTAAAGCCGTTAAAGTGGGTAGCAATTGAAAGTCTTGAAAAATGAATCCTACCTTTTCATTTCTTAAGAGTGCACGTTGATCTTCATTTAAAGCACTTAAATCTTCCCCACAAAGTTCTATGGTTCCTTCGTTTATTTCATCTAATCCGGCGCATAGTCCTAAAAGAGTGGTTTTTCCACTACCAGACGGACCAACTATTGCAAAAGTGTCACCTTCTTCTATTGAAAAAGAAATATCATCAATAACTGTCAAATTCTTAGATCCGCTGGTATACGTTTTCTTTAGATTACGTACGTTTAATATCTTTGTCATAAATCATTTTGGTACAAGACAACAAAATAAACAAATGATTTGGAATCTAATAAGTTAAGACTATGTTGAAAGTATTAAAGTTTCGTTATTTTTTAGTGGTGTTGTTGTTCGTTGGATGTGGAGAAACACCGGAAAAAAAGCAAACTGACACCCAAACCGAAGAAGTTAGTAGCCCGGAAAAAGAAGCAATTTCTGCCGATGACAAAGTGATTTTGTTCTACGGAAACAGTCTTACCGCTGCGTATGGCTTAGACACCAAGGAAGGCTTCCCAAATAGAATTCAATTAAAACTAGATTCTTTGGGTCTAGATTATAAAGTGATCAACTCTGGATTAAGCGGAGAAACCACCTCTGGAGGATTAAACCGTTTGGATTGGGTACTAAATCAGCCAGTAGATATTTTTGTTTTAGAATTAGGTGCGAACGACGGGTTGCGAGGTATACCGATTACAGAATCGATGAATAATTTACAATCGATGATCGATATGGTCAAAGAAAAAAATCCTGAAACGCAAATTATATTGGCAGGTATGCAAATACCACCAAATATGGGTGCAGATTATGCTTCGCAATTTAAGATGATGTACCCTGCATTAGCTAAATCTAATGATATAGCGTTGATTCCCTTTTTATTGGAAGGTGTTGCCGGTATCTCTGAATTGAACTTAGAAGATGGAATTCACCCAACTGCAGAAGGACAGAAAATAGTTTCTGAAAATGTATGGGAAGTTTTAAAAACTATCGTATTACCTCAAGGGGGAATGGAGGTAACCGAAAAACTTGTAGAAGAAATAAACTAGGCGAAAGAAACAGTTCTTATCCTTACCTTGAAAAGTAAGGCACGTTTAACTCTTGCATTTTTGACTTTGTAAAACCTTGCAGCTGTTTGGAAACCATGAGTGTTTACGTCAGACTTAATTGTTACATCTGCCATGGGCATAACAATGGTTTGTACTTTTGTGTCTGGTGACTTCGATTGTGCTTGGGACTGGGTTCCCAAACAGATAACAAGGAATAAAAAAATAATTGTACGCATAATAAAGTAGGTAAATTTGGTTTATAGATAACCAGCTACTCGTAAGTAAACGTATTTCGAATTCGACAAGAGGTACAGTTTTTACGATGAAAAGTTTGCTTTTCGATGTATTACCAATTTTTGTAGTCCGTTTTCCTACAAAATTTTCTTCCATTAGACACCGAATTTGTGCAGTTCATCGAGTTAATAAGCTTTTTCCTATAAAATTATCTTTGTATCATATAGTGGGACTACAAGAGGTGAGTTCAAAAATGAGAATTGACTTTGGTTGTTAGTTGTTAGTTGTTAGTTGTTAGTTGTTAGTTGTTAGTTGTTAGTTGTTAGTTGTTAGAAACAATAAAAATTTAGCGAAGCTAAATTTTATTGAATTCACATCATTCAAACTCAAAGACTTATTTTACAACTTATAAATTTTCAACCTTGTACTTTGTACTTCTTACTTAATACTCTTTACTTAATACTTCATACTAAAAGACTAAGCCATTTTAGGTTTGTTCGCTTTCGTTAAGAAATTCAAATCTCTTTTAATTCTTGAGTTTTTGAATTTGTACAATCTAGCTACTTCAGTATTCGTATTTGCTTTTACTTCAAATGCTGTTTCAGTAACAATGCTCATTTCAATAGTTTCAACCTTTACTTCTTCAGTAGAGTTCTGTGCTTGAGCGGTGAAGCTTAAAAAGATGATGAAGATTGTTGCTATTATTGTTTTCATGACTTGCGTTTGTTACAATAATAGAACGCCGCAGGCCTTGTTTTACTAGGTGATGAATCGCTGAAAAACCCCTAATTCTCGTTAGTTGACACAAGTTCGGTTTAAGTGTAAAATCGTATCGATAAATGACACACACACCAAAATCACCTTATCGATATTAGGTGTCGTTAACCGAGAAATTTACTTTTAAAAAATAGAAAAGAGAGTAAAGAATAGAGAAAATAGAAGTTGGTTGTTGGTTGTTGGTTGTTGGTTGTTGGTAGAGTATTAATTTAACTTCGCTAAATTCTCTTCAATAACAACACCGCATAAAAATCTATTCTCTATACTCTATTTTCTATTTTCTATATTTTCAACTTCAGACTTAATACTTCGTACTTTTTACTTTGTACTTAATACCAATTACTTCCTACTTAAATCTAACTTCAATAACACATTAGGATTAGGGCAATTCTCTTTATAAAAAGATAATCTTGCCTCTGCACATACACCCGGGTAGTCACCTTCGTTACTTTCTAAATCTTTTATAATTTGAAAATGTAGATGCGGGGCATAGTTCACATTAATATCTGGAGTACCTAAAGTTGCAAGTACTTCTCCAGCTTTAAAGTCTTTTCCTATATATAGTCCTAATAAGGAATCCACGGCTAAGTGACCATATAAAGAATAGAAAGTAATATCATTTAAAACATGTTCTAGAATAATAGTTGGCCCATAATCACCAATAGTAGCATTATTTTTAAAACTATGAACTTTTCCATCTATAGGCACCAATACCTTTGTACCCGCTGCACACCAGAAGTCCATACCCAAATGAATATTCCTTATAGGTTTACTACTAGAAGTAAAACCTTCTTTATCATTATATAGGTTTCTATGTTCTAAATATCCGCCGTAGGCAATAACACCTTTTTTGCTTGTAAGTACACCATCTATATAATTTTGACAAATAGTATAGTCGGTAATATCTAAATTCAATAAATCTTTGTTCTCTTTAGAAAGATCAAGAGTCACGTATGCGTCTGCAGGAATAGTAGTATCTAAAATACAGATAGTTTCTGCCGAGTAAGATTCAAGAGCGTAAAGTAATGTGTTCATTTATCAAAAATATAATTTCCTTTAATGGCGTTAACATTTTTTAACCCTTTTCCTCGTAAGGTCTTTGTAAATTACCTACAAATTGCTAAAAGAAAATTGCTATGAAATTATTACAAATCACTTTATTGGCCTGCGCGACCTTGATTGCGACCAGTTGCCAGTCTAAAGTCAAGAAAAATACCATTTCCGAAAACTCGGAAATCATGGAAACCGAACATGAAGAAATAGAAGAAGAGGTAAAATTAAGTCCGCAACAACTAAGCAAATATGAAACTGCATATTTTGCTAGTGGCTGTTTTTGGTGCGTTGAGGCTATTTTTGAAAGTGTGAAAGGAGTAAAAGAAGTAATCTCTGGCTATGCCGGTGGTGAACAAAAGAACCCCACATATGAAGAAGTTGGTTATGGAAAAACAGATCATGCAGAAGCTGTAGAAGTTTACTATGATCCTAATGAAATATCTTTTACTCAATTGGTGCAAGTATTTTTCGGTTCTCATGACCCTACACAATTAAATAGACAAGGTCCAGATCGTGGTAGGCAATACCGCTCTATCGCTTTTTATAAAAATGATGAGCAAAAACAGATTATTGAAAGTTACATGAAGGCACTTACAGATAATAAAGTGTACGATAACGATCCAATTACCACAGAAGTTGTACCTTATACTGTATTTTATAAAGCCGAGTCATATCATCAGGATTATGAAAAGAACAATCCTAACAACTCATATATAAGAAATGTATCTATACCGAGATTGAATCGATTTAAAGCAAACTTTGGAGATTATCTGAAGAAGAGTGCCCATTAAAAGATCTCCCAAGAAATTTCTATAGACAAGCGCCCCAAAAGGGGCGCTTTTTTTATGCACTGGTCAATTTAATGAATCACACATTCTATTGGTCAATACAGTAATTACATGCTTGTTTTAATTTTATCATATCTTGTTCCCTGAAACGAAGTACTATTAATCTTACAATATTTAAGAAAATAGTGTGTTTACATCATAGATACCAACTATTTATTATGAAATGGACTATTTATCTTTTACTTCTTTTAGGCCTAGCGTCTTGTACAGAGGGGAATAGTAAGAAAAATTCTCAAATAACGCCGGTCTCTTATATTAATGATTCTCCTACCCTAGATGGTAGAGCTATAGAAAACTATTGGAATTTATTGGATTGGAAACCCATAGATCAAAATTGGATTGGCGGTCCTTTTGACCATGACGATTACAACGGTAGATATAAGATTGCATGGAACGAAGACGGACTCTATATTTTATTGGAAATCGTTGATGATACCATTTTAGACAAAACGGAAGACCCATTAACACTTTGGTGGAACGATGACTGTGTTATTGTTTACGTAGATGAAGATAACTCTGGAGGTCAGCATAGATTTAATCATAATGCATTTACCTACCATGTAGCCTTAGATGGTAATGTTGTGGATTTAGGCGTGGATGAAAAACCTACTTTGTATAATAATCATATTACTTCTAAACACTTAACAGAGGGTAATACTACCTATTGGGAAATGTTTGTAAAGGTCTATCCTGGCATCTATAATGATGAGCCTAACATAAAGCCGGTTGTGCTTAAAGAAAATAAGAAAATTGGTTTTGCCCTAGCTTATGCAGATAACGATAGTAGCGAAGAGCGTGAGAATCTTATAGGATCCGTATTTGTAGCAGGAGAAAATAAAAATATGGGGTGGATAGATGCAAATATTTTTGGCACTCTACAATTGGTAAAATAACTACTGCAGTACAACTTCGCTATAATCTGATGTTATTATAATAGATTTATTACTATTATTATTTAAATGATGTCCCTTATAAATAGTTGTGTTTCCATTTTTAGTTTCTATCATCTGTAAACCTTCTGGCATTTTTAATGTTGAAGAATTGCCTTTTACATAAATATTGGTAGCTACTTTTGGTACGGTCACATTCAACTCTCCATTTTTCACACTAACATCCAACTCTTTAAAATCGTTACCCAATTCAAGAACGTGTACAGCACCAAAATCGTTTTTTATAAATGCTCTGTTGAACAATTTTTCTATAGTAACATCAGATGATGTTGCCTGCAATTGTAATTGAACTACTTCTGACAATGAAATTTCTTCCGAGTACGAAGTACTTAACTGCCCATAGTTCCATTTTTGAACACTTACGGGTGTATATGCTGCAGAAACAGTCGTTTCTTCTCCATCAATTGTAACTGCCCAAAGGCTTGAATGCGAAAGGTTCGCATTCAAGTTTTTGGTGTTTTCAGCTAATTTAACCTCGCCATGGCGTACATCCATCTTAATTCTAGTGGATTTTGGTAAGCTAATTTTAATGGTTTTCTTAATCTTAAAATTCTTTTGTTCGCCTTCGTTAGCGTAATAAAATATATTCGATACATCTGCTCCGTTTACTCTAGAAGTACTAATAAAAGACCGAAGCTCATCTTTTTTTTTCTCTGCATGAGCACGTTTCTCTTCCAACTCTTCTAATCGATGTTGTAAATCTTCATGCCGTTTTTCAAGTAATTCGGATTTCTTCTCTACTAATTCAGCTCGCTGTTCAATAAGCCTCTCAATTTTTTTTTCTCCGTTATTTGCATATTCCTCCATACGCTCCGCCCATTCTTCTAATCGCTTTTGATGTTTTTTATCAAAACTCTTTTCAAAATTCTTTTGCCATTTTTTCATGTAGTTATCACCATCTTTTTGATATGCTTCATAATCAAATGTAAAGGCATCCGTTAATGGCAGCGGTGGCATTTCTGGAAAAGGTGCTATCTCTGGAACAGTTACCACAAATGATGCAATCTCCGGAACCTCTATGCGCATACCGCCATGATCAAAAATGTGATCTGAATCAAAACTGGCAAAGAAGTCGTTATTCTTTGACTTAGAAGAAATCTTAATTTCCTTACTATTGCCTAATATTTCAATAGGGCTATTTTCAAAGTAGTTTTCAGCTTCCTCTTTAGTTGCACCTTCTAGGGTGATAGTGGCCGAAATGGCCACCTCATTCTTATCCCAAGTTTCAAATTCAATATCGGCATAGCTGGTATTGATATTTACTACAGCATCTTCTGCCACAATAAATCGTTCTTGAAATGTTTTACTTTCTTCTTGCGCCAAAAACGACGTAGAAGTTAATAGACCTAATGCAATGATGAGTTGCTTAGATACTGTTGTCCATGATCTGTTCATTTTTTGATAATTTTAATTCGTTTAACTTTCTTTTTAATTTCTGTAATAATTGTAATCGCAATTGTAAATTCTCTATCAGTGCCGTAATGGTTTGATCATTAGGTCCTAATTCTTTTAACTCTGTATTCAACGTCTTATATTCCATATTTAAATTATTAAGCTGCTCCATAAAACTGTCTACCAACTCTTTGGTGTCTGGTGATACTTCTAGCTTTGCCAATTCCATATTTATATGGGCAACGTAATAATTCTCCACCTTTTTTAAATCTGGTGAAAGATCACCGAAAGTAAATTCAGATTTCTTTTCCTCAATAGTGTCGGCATCAACCACAGTTTGTGTATTATCTTCGTTATTAGTAAAGTATAGGAACCCAATTCCCAAACACATGATTACCGCTACAGAAGCTGCAATCTTAAACCAACCTCCCACGGGTTTACGTTCTACTGGCATGGCTTCTTCCAGTTTTTTTAAAAAGCGTTCTTCATGACCATTTTTAATGGTATGCTTTTGCTTTTTCCTATCTTTTTTGAACATTTCCCTAAGATCCTGTTCCATATTTTTTTCCTTTTAATAGTTCTTTTAAATGTCCTTTTCCTCTGGACAATCTAGTCCTACAGGCAGATGCAGAAATATCTAATACCTCAGCAATTTCTTGGTGATCATACCCTTCTACTAAAAACATGAGTACCACATATTTATATTTATCCTGTAATTCATTAATAGCAGATCTTACTTGTTCTATTGTAATTGTTGCCGGTACATTCCAATTATCATTTTCTGCAACAACCTGCATATAACTATCATCTAAAGAAACCTCTTTATCTTTTTTAGATTTCAGAAAATCGATACTCTTATTCACCACTATCCTTTTTAACCAAGCTCCAAAAGTGACATCACCTTTAAATTGATGAAGTTTTTCAAATGCCTTTATAAAAGATTCTTGTAAAATGTCTTCGGCATCATCTGCATTTTTCACAAACCGCATTGCAACAATGTACATTCCGTCGCAATACTTCCTATACAACTGCAACTGGGCAGCCCGGTCGTTTGCTTTACATTTCTCTACGACATTGCTTTGAAACATCGGTTAAATTGATTGGTTTTAGTTTGTTGTTATAATAAGGACGACATAAAAATTAGAATGTTGCAAAAATTTTTATTTTTACACTACACTATTAAATTTTGCCTTTGAAACAAGTTACAATTTCCAATGCCTATTTAACCCTTATGGTGCTTGATTATGGCGCTACCATTCAAAAATTACTTGTAAAAGGTGAAGATGGTGAATATACCAATGTCGTTGTTGGGTACAACCACCCAAGTAGATATAGATTAGATGACAATGCTTTAGGTGCAAGTATAGGACGTTACGCAGGTAGAATATCTGAAGGCGGATTTGTTTTAGATCGAGAAAGATATCATTTGTACCAAGAAGACGGGGTGCATTTACATGGTGGTAAAGAAGGATTTCATCAAAAATACTGGACTATTGATGAGGTAGATAATAGTGACAAACCTTTTGTAAAACTAAGCTATACCAGTAAGCATTTAGAAGAAGGATACCCTGGGAATTTAACCGTAAGTGTTACTTATAAATTAATGAACAACGCTCTGCAGGTAATTTATGAGGGAATGACAGATAGAAGTACGGTCATTAACCTTACTAACCATGCCTATTTTAAATTAGATGACAATCCGTATATAGATGAGTATGATTTGCAATTAAATTGTCCGTACCGATTAGAAACTAAAGATAACCTGTTACCCACAGGAGATATCATACCGGTTCGTAAAACAGAATTCGATTTTCTTTTGCCTAAAAAAATAGGATTACAAAGATTCGATACCATTTACATTAAGGATATTGGCAATGAAAAAGTTGCGGAATTACACTCAAAGACATCTGGTATTAACATGAAAGTATATACCAATCAACCAGCATTGGTGGTGTACACTCCGCCAGATTTTCCCAGTATTTGTTTTGAGGCACAGAATTACCCAGATGCTCCCAATCAACCAGATTTTCCAAAAAGTGTTTTAAGACCTGGAGATATCTATAATAACATATCTATCTTTAAATTCGATATTGATTCTAAAAGCTAATTATAGCATGAAATACTGCTAAATTTATTGTTCCTATCCACAAATAGTATTTTTATATCACTTAAATCGATTTAAGTAATTATCATGAATTTAGCCAATCTTACCACATCAGAATTTCTTGAAGGCATCTTTGCAAATAATGTTGCCATAGTAAGTAAGGCTATTACCATTGTAGAAAGTACAAAACCAGAGCATCGTATTATTGCTAATGAGATCATATCAGGTTGTATTTCAAAGAAACAGGAATCTATTAGAATTGGCATTACAGGAGTCCCAGGGGCTGGTAAAAGCACATTTATAGAACTATTTGGCGGTATGCTTACCAAACTTGGAAAAAAGGTTGCCGTACTAACCGTAGACCCTTCTAGCAGTAGAACAAAAGGTAGTATTCTGGGCGATAAGACCCGTATGGAAGAATTGGTTAAAAACCCAAATGCATACATAAGACCATCAGCATCTGGTTCTTCATTAGGTGGTGTTACCCGTAAAACAAGAGAGAGCATTGTTATTCTAGAAGCAGCAGGTTTCAATTGCATTTTAATTGAAACTATTGGTGTGGGGCAAAGTGAAACTGCTGTTCACGATATGGTAGATTTCTTTTTATTGCTAAAATTGGCGGGTGCGGGAGATGAATTACAAGGTATAAAAAGAGGTATCATTGAAATGGCAGATGCCATTGTTATCACAAAAGCGGACGGTGATAATATTCAACGTACAAAGCTTGCCAAAATGGAATTTGCACGGGCATTACATATGTTTCCGCCCAAAGAAAATGGTTGGACACCAGAAGTCCTAACCTGTTCTGCCTTAGAAAACAGAGGATTAAATGAGGTTTGGGAATTGATTGATAACTATTGCAAAAACATGCAATCATCCGGATTCTTTACTACCAACAGACAACAACAAAATGAAAATTGGTTGATTCAATACTTAGAACAGGAGCTATTGTCTGAATTCTACCATCATCCAAAAACTAAAGATATGTTACCACAATTAAAAAAGGAAGTTATTAGCGGTAATACCTCTCCTTTTTTAGCTGCAGAAAAGCTGTTGAAGGCTTTAAAAGAGCAGTAAACGCTTTAAAATGATACTACTGTATATGTAGATTATCTTAAGGATAAAAAACATAACTTTGCAGCGATTTAAAAAACAACTCAATGCAACCTGTTACCACTTCCCTTCTTTCGGTAGTTGTTCCTTTATATAACGAACAAGACAATGCGGCTCTTTTAACACAAAAGATCCACGAAAGCTTGGTTGGCTACGACTATCAAATTATTTATATCGATGATTTCTCGACCGACAAAACCAAAAAAGTAGTCAAAGGTCTTAAAGATGAAAAGGTCCATCTAATTGAGTTGAAGAAAAATTACGGTCAGAGTTTAGCCTTGGCAGCAGGTCTAGATTATGCTGAAGGAGAATATATTATTACCATGGATGGCGATTTACAGAACGACCCGTCCGATATTCCACAAATGTTGACCTATGCCGTTAGCGGTGAGTATGATGTTGTAACCGGTATTCGTCAAAAGCGAAAAGATTCCCTTGTAAAAAAAATACCTTCTAAAATCGCTAATTTTTTGGTACGTCGTGTTACTAAATTAGATATTAAAGATAATGGGTGTGCATTAAAGGTTTTTACAAAAGATATTGCCAAAGATTTAAATCTATATGGAGAAATGCACCGATTTATAACACTTTTGGCATTTCTAGAAGGCGGACAAATAAAGCAAGTTCCTGTAAAACACCATGCACGCCATGCTGGGGTTTCTAAATACGGATTGGAACGTGTCTTTAAAGTAGTTGCAGATATGATGCTATTACTTTTTATTCGCAAATACTTTCAACGCCCAATTCACCTATTCGGTATTTCCGGCTCTTTAATGATCCTTGTAGGTATTTTTATCAACATATACCTAATGATAGTGAAGTTTGGTTTTGGCGAAGATATTGGCACAAGACCTTTATTAACGGTTGGTATGATGTTTATTTTTGCAGGTATTCAATTATTTACAATTGGTATTGTAATGGAATTATTAATACGTACTTATTATGAGTCTCAGAACAAAAGACCTTACCGCATTAAAAAAGTAAGTGTAGGTGGCGAAGTTAAATAAGAAAGTAACCACCGGATTAAAAGTACTGATCAGTGCCGTTTTAATTTACTTCATTTTTACAAAAATAAATGTAAGTGAGATAAAAGACATACTGATTACCAGTAATCCGTTTTACTTGATATTAGCAGCCATATTCTTCATACTATCTAAGTTCATTGGGGCTATTCGACTTAATCTTTATTTTCACCAACTTACTATTATGCTTACTCATAAAAGCAATTTTAAGTTGTATTTATTGGGTATGTTCTACAACCTATTCTTGCCGGGTGGTATAGGTGGCGATGCCTACAAAGGTTACATTTTAAAGAAAACCTTTGATGTCAAAACCAAAAGAATGGTAAGTGTTCTGGTATTAGATCGTTTAGGTGGGTTGTTACTATTGTTCATTTACGCTTGTACCCTACTTGCTTTTATTGAATTAGAAATATTAAATGGATACCGTTGGTTGTTTATTACAGCCATACCCTTGTCAGTAATCGTCTTTTGGTTCTTAAACAAGAAGTTCTTTAATTATGTACTTCCCATTTTTTGGAAAACTACAGCGCTATCCGCATTGGTACAATTAGCACAACTGGTAAGTATTTGGTTTATATTATTAGCGTTGAATATTGAAACTAATCAGGTTTCGTACCTTATTATATTTTTAATTTCATCGATTATAGCAGTTGTTCCCTTAACTTTAGGAGGAATTGGAAGTCGCGAAGTAACCTTTTTTTATGGAGCCCAGTTTTTAGGGTTAGACCAAAATGTATCGGTTGGGGTAAGTGTCCTTTTCTTTTTAATAACCGCTTTAGTTTCTCTATTCGGAGTAATTTACCACTTTAAGACTATTAAATTGGAACTAGCGCAAATAACTACTGACTCCACAGAATAGCCCTTTTAGTAAATATGCAGTAGGTGCATTTTACGTGTCACCTTCTTTCGGGTATTAGGGTTTAAAAATTTGCCTTGCAAACGTGTAATTCTAAATTGATCTACGGAAAGTTGGGAATCCCAATCAAATCCCTTTTTCTCTAGCATAGCCATCTCATCATCGTTCACATATACCCAAACATCTTTTTTGTTCTTTAAGACTTCTGGTGTAGTAATTTGAACTGGAAATTGATTATAGAAATCTAAAGACCATGTATGATCACTACCTACTTTGTAAATACGCTCTACCGGAATATCTTTCTCAGCGATAACTTTAGACATTGAAGACCCGCCTTGATAATCTAACAGATTTGGATAAAAGTGGAGATTTAAAACAGCGTTTAAAAGTAAGGATGCACAAACTGATATCGTTAACAATTTTGCATATACGCTTTCTCTCTTTAAAGCATAATACACCACCATAACTGCCGCAACAGCCAAACAGATGTAAGCCAAAACGCTATTTAATTTAAAGACATAAAAGCAAATTAAGGCAGAAGCAATAAATACAATACTTAATACAAAATATTGCCCAAACATTAATTTCTTTACAGTTTGTAACTTGCTGTTAGCATATAAATTATAAATATATGCTGCAGTAATAATTGCAAAAAGAGGAATAGTAATATTTAGATAATGTGGTAATTTAAATTGCGCAAAACTGATGATTATGAATATTAATGTAATACCACCAACGGTTAAGAATTCCGAACCTTGAACGTTTTTAAATTTATGTTTTATAAATGCCCGTATTTTAGTGTAAAATGAGGCAATACCCAATATTGTCCAAGGCAGAAATACCCAAAGAAATGTATGAAAAAAGAAAAAGTAATCGCTACTATTTTTCCCCATACCTTCACCACTTAAACGTTCAAAACTTTGCTCCCAAAAAATAAAGAATATACCACTACGATTGTCCTTGCCACGAATTACCTTTTCCGGATGTAAGTCGAATTGCAAATAATAGGCATATAACATAGGGGTAATCGTCACTGCAAATACCAAAAGTGCCAATAGCACTTTCCAACTTAAAAACGCTTGCCATTTTCCTGTATAGAATAAATGACATAAAATAGGCAGACCTATAACCAAAAGAGCAATCTGCCCTTTGGTAGAAAATGCTATACCAGCTGCAAAAGCTCCTATAACAATTGCTGACACACTAGCCTTTTCAATATACTTTGCAAGTTGCCAAATTGCTAAAATGCTGAAACCCGTTAGTACGGCATCGGTACGAACGTCTATTGCACCCAACACAATGGTTTGAGCGGTCATAAAAATCAATGCAGAAAGTTTACCAACATGTTTGTTATAAAGCAGACTACCCAATCCATAACAACTATATGCAGCCAATAACGTAGCTAGTATTCCGGGAATACGATAAGACCAATCATGAATACCGAATATTTTATAAGATAAGGCTGCCAACCAGTAGTGCATATGCGGCTTATCCAAATACTCTTCAGGTCCTTTAAAAAGACTAAAAAAATCATTTTCCTGAACCATTCTCATGGCCATTACTGAAAACTGTGCAGAATCATTTTCAAATAACGTCACAAACATACCTGCAACGTATACCAAAAAAATTAAAGCTATTAAAAACCAGTATCTTAGATTAGATATCATAGGGAGAATTTGCGAAGTGCAAATATAAATAACTTTACAAACAACCAACCGAATAACGAGCCTATAACCGCACCAGTAATTATATCTAGTGGAAAGTGTACCCCAATGTAAACCCGACTATAGGCAACCAATGCTGCCCAAAGCACTAAAAAGAAGCCAATATATTTAATTTTAGATCTTAAAATACTACCAAAGAATACAGCCAGCGCAAAGGAGTTTGATGCATGCGCAGAAAAGTAACCAAATTTACCACCACAGTAACTTTTCACCAATCTCATATAGGGTTCAACTTCTGGATCATGACAAGGTCTTAATCGAGCAACTCCGTACTTAAAAAAATTCCCTAATTGATCCGTTACAGTTATCATTAAAGCAACAGAAACTAAGAGCACCAATGTCTTTTTAGTACCATATTTCTGAATTGAAAGTATCAGTAAAAAAAGATACAGTGGTATGGCACTAAATTTATTGGATACGAATTGAAAAAAATTATCCCATTGTGGAGTACCTAGTCCGTTGAGATATAAAAAAAAGTCTTTGTCTAACTGTAATAGCTCTTCAAGCATAATAGTTAATCTTCGTATCTAGATACCTCACGATCATAAAAAGCGGTAGCCGCTTTTATTAAGTTTTCTGCCTCTTCTTCCAATTCTTTTTCATCTTCCTTGGAAAATTCTTCTAGCCATTCAACTTCATCATCTTCAAGGTTGATAATAAACCTTGGAAACTCTGTATGCACTACAAATATTGCAGTAGGATAATCTGTATTATCACCCAATAAAAATTTTGGAAATTCCATAAAAATTGTAATCTATAAATTGAAAATTCATTACCGCCAATGACAGAAACACCCTTATGCGGCAATTAGTTTTTTAGTTAAATAATTAAATCGAATATACAACATAATAGCCGATGCCGTTAGCCCTGTGAGCAAACCAATCCAAATTCCAGTGCTTTTTAAATCTGTATGCAGGCATAAATAATAGCTAACAGGAAAACCGATAAGCCAATATGAAATAAAAGTTATCAGAGTAGGTATTTTAACATCTTGTAAACCACGTAAAGCACCTAATACAACCACTTGTACTCCGTCAGAAATTTGAAAAAATGCGGCTACTAACAACAATTCTGCTGCAATAACCAATACTTCTGTATTATCGGCAAAATTAGCCACATCTTCAATATCCAAATATAAGGACGGAAACCAATGTCTACCTATCAAGAATAAAGCTGCAAAAATTATTTCCAATAAAAAAGTCAGCAAAAATATAGATTGCGCTATACGTCTTAATTCTTTAAAATTAGCCAATCCTTTTTGGTTCCCCACTCTGATCATGGCGGTAACCCCTAGCCCCATCCCAAACATAAAGGTCATACTACTTAAATTCAATGCAATTTGGTTTGCAGCTTGCGCATTCTTACCTAAAACACCACTTAACCAAACTGCCGAGGTAAAAATACCAACTTCAAAAAACATTTGTAATGAAGAAGGAAAACCTAGTTCAATAATCTTTTTCATTACAGCTTTTTCAATTCTCGAAAAATTGAAACCGGTAACGTAATACTTGAACTTCTCTTTAGTTTTTAAAATGAACCAAAGGTATATTACCATAAAAAATCTAGAGACCAAAGTACCAATGGCAGCACCTACAATACCCATTTCTGGAAATCCGAAATTACCGAAGATCAAAAGGTAGTTTAAGACAATATTAATAACATTAGCTACAATAGTAGCGTACATGGGGTATTTGGTCTGTGACAACCCTTCAGAAAACTGCTTAAATGCTTGAAATATGATTAACGGTACTAATGAAAAAGCAACTAGATCTAAATAGGGCAATGCCAATTCTACAACTTCTATAGGCTGTTTCATGGCATACATAATTGGCTTTGCCAGTAAAATAAGTCCAAATAGAGTCAACCCCAGAACAGTACATAAAACAAGACCATGCTTTAATGCGCTTTTTGCATTTTCCTTATTCCCTGCTCCATCCGCTTCAGCCACTAAAGGTGTAATTGCAGTTGAAAAACCAATACCTAAAGACATAGCTATAAAAACAAAACTATTCCCTAATGATACCGCTGCCAATTCCGCGGTGCCTAATTGCCCCACCATAATATTATCAGCCAACTGCACAAAAGTGTGACCCAACATTCCTAATATAACAGGAACGGAGAGCTTAACATTATAACGAAATTCTTTAGTGTAATTTTTAAACAAAACCTAAACAAAAATTTTGTCAAAGGTACCGTTAATTGAACGATTTATACTCTGTATAATAAGGTTAAAATCAACATAGAACACAAATATTAAAGATGAACACGCTTTAAAAAACTAGACTGAAACGGAGTAAAACTTAACAATTAATTAAGTTTAACATGACATCCACTGCTGATACTAAAACACAAATAATACATTAAAAATCAATAGGTTAATATTAATTTTAAAGCTGATTCTAAATCTTAAATTTATAATTAAAGTAGCTAATCGTTTAAACTAAGTAGTAAAAAAATACTATTATGCGTTACCATATCGTTATATACCCAAACACACCAATTAACATTAATTATGAACCAAAATCCAATAGTTTGGATTATCGACGATGACGATATATCTAAATATGTAATGAAGAGGTATCTCAATCAGTTATCTGTAACAGAAGTTATTGAATTTCCTGATTCAGTTCAACCATTGAAATTTATACAAGACAATTACAATTCTTTAGATAAATTACCAGATATTATATTTCTTGATCTTCATATGCCCATCTTAAATGGTTTTGATTTTATAAAGGATTTTCAAATGGTAGCCCCAAAAATCGATAAGAAAATTAATATAGTCATGTTAACCTCTTCTATTAATGCCGAAGATGTTGACCAGGCAAAAACATTCCATGAAATAACAGATTACTTTATAAAACCTATTAAGCATAGAGATTTGGCAAGAATTATGAAGGTAGAATTAAAGTAATAAAAAGATTACTCTTTAGTTTTTGCTTCGTTCCAGTACACATCCATTTCCTCCAATGACATATCATTCATTTCCTTACCTTTTTCCTTTGCCTTAGTTTCAAGGTATTGAAAACGTTTTATAAATTTCTTATTGGTGCGCTCTAAAGCATTTTCAGGATTTACCCCTAAAAATCTAGCATAATTGATCATGGAGAAAAGCACGTCGCCAAACTCGGCCTCGATCTTCTCCTTATTACCTGCCTCAACCTCTATTTGCAGCTCACCAAGTTCTTCTTGTACTTTTTCAAAAACTTGTTGTGGCTCTTCCCAGTCAAAGCCTACACCAGACACTTTATCTTGTATTCTATTAGCCTTTACCAAAGCAGGCAAACTTTTGGGCACTCCTTCCAATACACTTTTTTTGCCCTCTTTTAGTTTAATCTGTTCCCAGTTTCGTTTTACGTCTTCGGCATCTATTACCTTAACATCCCCATAAATATGTGGATGCCTATTTACAAGTTTATCGCAAATGGCATTAGCAACGTCGGCAATATCAAAATCATTGGTTTCAGAGCCTATTTTTGCATAAAAAATGATATGTAAAAGCATATCTCCCAACTCCATCTTTACCTCATTGAGGTCGTTATCTAAAATAGCATCTCCTAATTCATAGGTTTCTTCAATAGTTAAATGTCTTAAAGATTGCATGGTCTGCTTTTTATCCCACGGGCACTGCTCTCGCAACTCGTCCATAATGGTCAACAACCTATCTATTGCCTCTAATTGTTCCTTTCTGCTATTCATGAATGTGCTTTTCACAAAAGTACATAACCATAGATTGTCTCGCTAAAAATCCTGTTTTGTTTTCGTACATTTAAAAACATATAAATTATTTGACAATTTGCCGTACTCAGGCAGTCATCATATTTTAAATTATCTTTTTCAAATACAACAACTAACAACACAACAACAATGAAGACACGTAGAGATTTTTTAAAAAACGCTGGATTAGTAAGTGCCGCCACGCTTTTCATGCCACAAATAAGTTTAGCAAGAACTAAGAACTCAGGTTATGGTGTACAACTTTATTCTTTTAGAGATGGCATGTTAGCAAACCCAAAAAAAACTTTAGAGCAAATTGCAAGTTTAGGTTTTAAGGAAATAGAAAGCGCTGGTTCATCAAAAGGATATTACTACGGATTATCTCCTAAAGAAATGGCAACAACATGCAAAGCTTTAGGTATGTCACTAACCAGTGGGCATGTACATTTAGATGATAAATTTGAACAAACCATGGAAGACGCCGTAGCCTCTGGTCAAGAATATTTAATTTGTTCATCGCTACCATCTGAAGGGCAAACAGTGGATAATTACAAAAAAGTAGCAGAGCAGTTTAATATTGCCGGCGAAGCTTGTAAAAGACGGGGTCTAAAATTTGGTTATCATAATCATGAATATGAATTTGAATCTGAAAACGGGGAAGTACTTTATGATGTACTTATGGATAATACACAAAAAGACCTGGTATATATGGAGCTAGATTTGGGCTGGGTCGTGGTTGCAGAAAAAGATCCTTTACACTACTTCAAAAAATACCCGGGTAGATTTCCCTTATGGCATTTGAAGGATATGAATATGAATGAAAAAATAAGTACGGAATTTGGCAAAGGGGCGCTTGATGTACCGTTAATGCTTGAATTAAAAGAGTTATCAGGTGTTGAGCACATTTACATTGAACAAGAGGAGTATGCTAGCACCCCTTTTAAGAGTATGCAACACAACTTAAATTATTTAAAGAATATATAAGCCAGCCTCATGAAAACCAACTATACATTATTTAGCGCTATTACAATAAGCATGTTTATTATCTCTTGTAAATCTCAACAATCACCTATAATAAAAGATGATGCAATATTAGTTCAAGTTTCTAACGAATATAGTTTTACAGAGGGTCCTGCTTCTGACAAGGAAGGCAATGTTTATTTTACGGATCAACCAAATGATAAAATAATTAAATGGAACGCTGCTGACAACTCTCTAAGTGTGTTCAAGGAACCCTCTGGTAGAGCAAACGGACTTTATTTTGACAAGGATGGAAATTTATTGGCTGCTGCCGATGAAAAAAATGAACTATGGAGAATTGATTCCAACGGAAAAGTAGATACACTGATTACTAATTATGATGGCAAAAAACTAAACGGTCCAAATGACATTTGGGTCGATTTAAAAGGAGGCATCTACTTTACCGATCCTTACTATCAAAGAGAATACTGGTCTAGAACCGAAGCAGAAATTGAGGATAAAAATGTTTATTACATTTCACCTAATACCAAAAAGGTTGCTGTAGTTGCATCAGAATTTAAACAACCAAATGGCATCATTGGAACATCAGATGGCAAAACACTATACGTTGCAGATATTGGAGATAACAAAACCTATTCCTACTCCATTCAAAAAGATGGCTCTTTAACCAATAGAAAATTGTTTGCGAATATGGGTTCTGACGGCATGACCATTGACAATAAAGGTAACATTTACCTTACAGGTAAAGGCGTAACCGTATTCAATGCCAAAGGAGAACAGGTACATCATATACCAATAAATGAAGATTGGACCGCTAATATTACTTTTGGAGGTGTAAATCAAGATATTCTGTTCATTACCGCAATGGGATCAATCTACACTATACAAATGAATGTTCATGGAGTTAGGTATTAGATAATTACTGGAAGAATTGTCATTTAGTGTTACTCAATTTAGCATATCAACCTAGCCTTTTATTCTTTATTACTGAGATACACAAAACTATGAATCATTGGTATTCATATAATTCCATACCTTATATTATCAATAACACAACAAACACTTTTAAATATTCATAATTCCTCGATTTTAATTATCTTAAACGACTTAAAATCCAACCAAACTATGATTACGTATATTTTTGAATTTATTGGAACCGCAATGTTAATTCTAATAGGAAACGGCATTGTTGCCAATATCGTTTTAAAGGGAACAAAAGGTGCAGATGCCGGATGGACGGGCATATCTCTCGCCTGGGGTATTGCAGTGTTCATTGGGGTATTTATTTCTGCCGATGCCAGTGGTGCTCATTTGAACCCAGCCGTGACCGTTGCGCTTGCCGTGGCCGGAAAATTTACTTGGACATTGGTACCAGGTTATATAGTTGCACAAATTTTAGGAGCCATGATGGGTAACTTTTTGGTATGGCTTAATTACAAAAAACAATATGAAGCTACAGAAGATACCGATGCTATTTTAGCCACCTTCTCTACTTCACCCGCAATTAAAAGTCCGTTTTGGAACTTGATGACCGAAATTATTGGTGCCTTTGCACTTGTTTTTGGCGTATTCTACATTGCCGGTGGCAGTATGGGCGACAGTGCCGTATCATTAGGATCCCTAGACGCCTTACCGGTTGCACTATTAGTAATGGGAATTGGCTTTGGTCTGGGCGGACCTACGGGTTACGCTATTAATCCTGCACGTGATTTTGGTCCACGTTTATTACATGCTATTCTTCCTATAAAAAATAAAGGTAATAGTAACTGGGGCTATGCGTGGGTGCCAATTGTTGGTCCTATCATTGGCGGAGTATTGGCTGCACTATTATACATGTTTATCGAAACCATGCAATAAAATAAAGAAAATGAAGCATTTTATACTACTTACCTGTATTTTTATATCTATGAATGTACTTGCCCAAAAAACGGTAGACCTGCCTTATGAAGAAAGTCCCACTGTAAAATGGTCTACAGCAGAAAGGGAATATTACTCTGACATTTGGGAAAATGAAGTTATTACCAATGTTGCTGTACCAAGACTAGAAGTTTTTGAGGCAGACACACCAAATGGAACTAGTGTTATTGTAGCACCAGGTGGCGGACTTTACGGCTTAAGCATTGAAAGTGAAGGTAGAGCTGTTGCTAAATGGCTGAACAAACAAGGTATCACAGCTTTTGTACTAAAATATAGATTGGTGCCTACTGGCATTGACGGTATACAAGAAATATCCGATGAAAGCGTAAATAACCCAGCGAAGATCGGAGAAAGGGTTACTCCCGTTTTACCACTTTCCATCGCAGATGGTCTAGCCGCCGTTACCTACGTAAGAACAAATGCCAATAAAATGAATTTAGATCCCAACAAAATTGGATTTATGGGCTTTTCTGCAGGTGGTGCGGTAACTATGGGCGTGACATTTAACTATACCGAAGCAAATAAACCAAACTTTATAGTACCGGTTTATCCTTGGATGACGGTAATAGGCCAATATACCGTACCCCAAGATGCGCCACCAATGTTAGTGATTTGCGCATCTGATGACCCTTTAGGACTGGCAAAGCCAAGTGCAGATTTATATTCCGCCTGGTTAACAAATGGGAAGAATACAGGAATGCACATGTACTCTAAAGGCGGACACGGTTTTGGAATGAAAGCACAAAACCTGCCATCTGACAATTGGATTGCAAGATTTTACGAATGGGCGTTGACGGAAGGTTTTACCGTAACGGCTAAAAAATAATTAAATATGTTTAAGATATCACCTCTTTTAAATGGATTGAAAAAAATAGAAATACTTACCATTTTAGCAATGATAGTTTCGCTATCAAATTTTGCCCAAACGGAAAATGTATTTACAAACGAGGTAAAAGATATCACCGTTAAATATGACAGTATTTGGGACTCTAGCAAAGAGACCATTGTTTTCACCGGTAGTTCAAGTGTACGGTTATGGCGAAAATTACAAGAAGAATTCCCTGAACATCAAATTGTAAATAGTGGTTTTGGAGGTTCGCAAGCATCAGATCTGTTGTTTTTTATAGATGAATTAATATTATCCTACAATCCTAAAAAAGTATTTATCTACGAAGGTGACAATGACTTATGGGCTAAAAAAAGTCCTGTAGATGTTCTTAATACCACCACAGAGATCATCCGTCGAATAAAAGCAAAAAATGCATCTACACAGGTTATTTTAATATCGGCAAAACCAAGTATCAGCCGATGGAAAATCAGAAAAAAGTATAAAAGGTTAAATAGAAAAATGGATCGTTTTGCAAAAAACGATCCTAACCTATTTTACGTAGACATTTGGAAACCTATGATGAACAAGCGAAAACTAAAAACTGATATATTTATTGAAGACGGACTTCATATGAACCAAAAAGGTTATGATATTTGGTACACAGCCATGAAAGATTTAGTAAACCAACCCTAATTAATTAACATGATGAAGACCTTTTGTATTCGAAGTCTATTTTTTGTAAGCTTAACATTATTATTTATTGCTTGTGCCGAAGAAAAGAAAGAACGAATTGCAATGCCTACGACAGACCTGTCTAAAGCAAGCCTAATACCAAAGCCTTTAAAAACAATTCCTACTAATTCCGCTTTTGCTTTAGATCAGTTTACAGCTATCTACACCTCTAAAAACGCTACTGGTTTTGAAGAAGTAGGTGCATTTTTAGCCGATAAATTAAAAGACAAAATAAACCTGACCATTCCGGTAAATAGTGAAGGCACTAATACCGTAGAACGAGTTATTTATATCAACCAAAGCGATAGTACGGATCTAGCATCACCAGAGGCTTATCAGCTATACATTAACCAAGATTCTATTATCATCAACTCTAACAC
This sequence comes from Maribacter forsetii DSM 18668, assembly GCF_000744105.1. Taxonomy (NCBI): domain Bacteria; kingdom Pseudomonadati; phylum Bacteroidota; class Flavobacteriia; order Flavobacteriales; family Flavobacteriaceae; genus Maribacter; species Maribacter forsetii. The sequence continues at coordinate 1,436,325 of NZ_JQLH01000001.1, read as the reverse complement.
CGCTGAAGGAGCTTTTAGGGGAATACAAACATTAAGGCAATTAGTCCCCTTAGAAAGCAACGACACCCTGGCCTTACAGAAAATATGGCCAGTACCATCCGGTAAAATTATTGACAATCCTAATTTTGCCTATAGAGGTTCAATGTTAGATGTTGCAAGACATTTCTTTAGTGTGGATGACGTAAAAAAATATATTGACCTATTATCCTATTATAAGATTAATGTGCTGCACTTACATTTAAGTGATGACCAAGGTTGGAGAATAGAAATAAAATCGTGGCCCAAATTGACAGAAATTGGTGGTAGCACAGAAGTTGGCGGAGAAGCTGGTGGGTTCTACACCCAAGAAGATTACAAAGAAATTGTACGTTACGCAGCAGAAAGATACATGACCATTATCCCTGAGATCGATATGCCCGGTCATACCAATGCGGCATCTGTTTCTTATCCGTTCTTAAACGGTAATGGCAAAACGCTAAAATTATATGAAGGTATGCGCGTTGGTTTCAGCACATTTGATACTCATAAAGACACCGTTTATACTTTTATAGACGATGTGGTAAGAGAAATATCTGCAATTACACCAGGCCCCTATTTTCATGTTGGTGGAGATGAGAGCCACGTTACTAAAAAGAAAGACTATATCTATTTCATTAATAAGGTTGAAAAAATTGTACAAAAGCATGGAAAGCGAATGATCGGCTGGGACGAAGTTGCAATCGCAAATGTAGATTCAACTTCCATTTCTCAATGGTGGGCCAGTGAAGTAAATGCTAAAAAATCGGTAGACAAAGGCATGCAGATCATAGTGTCCCCAGCGAAAAAAGCATATTTAGATATGGAATACGATACACTATCTAAATTTGGACTTCATTGGGCAGCTTATATACCAGTAGATACTGCTTACATTTGGACACCCGAAGAATACGGCATACCTATGGAAAATATATTAGGAGTAGAAGCACCTCTTTGGTCTGAAACCATTAGTAATATTGATGAACTTGAGTATTTGGCTTTCCCAAGAATTATTGGGTATTCTGAATTAAGTTGGAGTATCAAAGAAAATAGAGACTGGGAAAATTACAAAGTAAGATTAGCAGAACAAGCTCCGTTTTTAGATAGAATGGATGTAAAGTATTACCCTTCTAAACTGATAGATTGGAAGAAAAGTGATTACACTTATGAAAAGATTGAGAAAGACTAACTAAGAATATTCCAACAACAAAAAATGCCTTAATCATTGATTAAGGCATTTTTTTATTTTATAAACTGAATGCTATTCTTCTTCAGAAGCTTCTTCACTTGCAACTTCTTCGTTAGAAAAATCGGTAATCTTATTTTCTGTTAGAATATTATACCATTGAATAACTTTCTTGATATCACTAACATAAACGCGATCTTCATCATAATTTGGTAATACTTCGAAAAAATATTCCTCTAGTTTTATTTTCTCTTCTTTATGACCAATAGATGTTTTACCACCATTTTCTTTCTCTTGTATTTTCTTGAATACATCTCTTAAAGGCACTTCTTCCTCAAGAGTATAAATAGCTATTTCAGACAATACACTTACGCTACTACGTAAGCTTACTGTTATTCTTTTTCCATCTAACAAAGACTCCGCTACAAAACCTGTTCTGGTTTGGGTAATTAATTTATACAAACCTGGTTTTCCCGCAACGGATAAAATTTTCTCTAACCCCATAAACTATTTTAAAATTTTAAGTGGACAAATATTACACTTTTCTATTAATAATAAAGGCATTTTAACGTCCTTTTTTCATTGCAGGAAATTTCATACGGTAGTCAGCGTTAATCTTTCCTTTAGATATATTAGTTAGTCTACCTTTCAACATTCTCTTCTTTAAAGCAGATAATTTATCGGTAAACAACACCCCTTCTATATGGTCATACTCGTGTTGAATAACACGGGCCAAAAGACCATCATATGTTTCTTCGTGCTCTATAAAATTCTCATCTAAATAAGAAATCTTTATAGTACTTTTTCTACTAACATCTTCACGTACATCTGGTATACTAAGACAACCTTCATTAAACGCCCATTCATCGCCAGTTTCTTCTTCAATAGTAGCATTGATAAAAACTTTTTTAAATCCGTCTAACTGTTTTTGTTCATCTTCAGTTAAATCCTCATCACCTGAAAAAGGTGTAGTATCCACTAAAAATATACGAATTGGCAGCCCTATTTGTGGAGCAGCAAGACCTACACCACTAGCATTATACATGGTTTCCCACATGTTAGCAATCAAATCATTCAGCTTTGGATAATCTTTATCGATATCATCCGCTACTTTCCTTAATACGGGGTCACCGTATGCAATAATGGGTAAAATCATTTATACTGTTTTTAAAAAATCTTGTAAAATAATAGTTGCACTGATTTCATCAATAAGTGCCTTGTTCTTTCTTTGTTTCTTCTTTAAACCGCTATCCAACATAGTCTGAAAAGCCATTTTAGATGTAAAACGTTCATCATGCCTTTTAATAGGAATTGTTGGGAACTTCTCTGCCAACTTTACTAAAAATGGTGCAATATGTACTTCAGATTCAGAAGCGGTATTATCCATTTGCTTGGGTTCACCTACTACTATCGTATCTACATTTTCACGAGGTATATAGTCAGATAAATAGGTGAATATTTCTGGAGTATTGACCGTAGTTAAACCAAATGCTATCATTTTCATATCATCGGTTACTGCAAGCCCAATACGCTTTTCTCCATAATCAATTGCAAGAATTTTTCCCAAACTTAATTTTTGGCAAAAATAAAGGATAATTTGTTATATGTGCTGTTGCGCTCGGGTAATTACTGTACTTCAACTTATATTTGAGGAAATTTTATGAAAATGACAGAATTAAGAGCACAAATAGAAAAAGCATGGGAAAATAGAGACCTTTTAAAAGAGTCTGCTACCCAAGATAGTATTAGAGAGGTGGTAAACCTTTTAGATTTAGGAAAGTTGAGATGTGCAGAACCAACAGCAGACGGATGGCAAATTAATGAATGGGTGAAGAAAGCGGTAGTTATGTATTTCCCTATTCAAAAAATGGAAACCTTAGAAGCTGGTATTTTTGAGTACCACGATAAAATGCCGTTGAAAAGAGGGTATAAAGAAAAAGGAATTCGGGTAGTACCAAATGCAGTTGCAAGACATGGTGCCTATATTTCTGCAGGTACTATATTAATGCCAAGTTATGTAAATATTGGTGCATATGTTGATGAAGGCACTATGGTAGATACTTGGGCAACAGTTGGTAGCTGTGCACAAATTGGTAAAAACGTACACTTAAGCGGTGGTGTTGGTATTGGTGGTGTTCTAGAGCCATTACAGGCTTCACCAGTTATAATAGAAGACGGTGCCTTTATTGGTTCTCGTTGTATAGTAGTTGAAGGTGTTAGAGTTGAAAAAGAAGCTGTATTAGGCGCTAACGTTGTTTTAACAATGAGCACAAAGATAATTGACGTTACAGGAGAAACCCCAGTAGAAACAAAAGGTGTTGTACCCGCACGTTCAGTTGTAATACCTGGTAGTTACACTAAAAAATTCCCAGCTGGTGAATTTCAAGTGCCGTGTGCATTGATAATCGGAAAAAGAAAAGAAAGCACAAACAAAAAGACATCATTGAACGATGCACTTAGAGAGTATGATGTTGCAGTTTAACAGTCATTCTAAATAAACACTTGTCTTTTCATTACGTTTCAAGCTATTAAACGTAATGAAAAGATTTTTTATATATTTTTAAAATACACGCAACCATTCTAAAATACCTACTCTTATAAACTGAAACATGCTGTAACATTGGATTTCAATTATGTAAGAAATTTACTTCTTAACACAATTTTTTAATTCTTTTTTTGTTATAACTTTGTTCGCTCCGATTAGAGCAAACCTATCAAATTGGATTGTATGATTACCAAGAAAGAACAACTTACCGCATTAGTAATTACGTACAACGAAATTGGCTACATTGAAAAGTGTATAGAGTCTGTTTCTTTTGCTGATGAAATTATTGTGGTTGATTCTTTTAGTACTGACGGAACCTATGAATATTTAAAAGGTAACCCTAAAGTAAAAGTCATTCAGAATCCGTTTGAGAATTTTACCGCTCAAAAATCTTTTGCCTTAAAACAAGCTAAAAACGATTGGGTTTTATTTTTAGATGCCGATGAAATTGTTTCTGACGCTTTACAAAATGAAATTACAGAAACAGTATCTAGTGATACTGAAATAGCGGCATTTTGGTTTTACCGCCAATTCATGTTTAAAAATGAAAAATTAAATTTCAGCGGATGGCAAACTGATAAAAATTACAGACTTTTTAGAAAAAGTAAAGCTGTATTTTCCGATTGCAAGATTGTTCATGAAACATTGGATGTTGATGGAACATCTGGTATTCTAAAAGAAAAATTGACGCATTACTGCTACAAGAACTATGAAGACTATAAAGGTAAAATGTTGAAATATGGCCGTTTAAAGGCTATTGAATCATTTTACAAAGAAAAGAAGTTCAGTTATTCAATGATGGTTGTTAAGACTGGCTGGAAGTTTTTTAACCACTACATCTTACGTCTTGGTATACTTGATGGCAAAAAAGGCTTTACCATTTGCTATTTAAATTCATTGGGCGTTTTAGAACGTTACAAGGAACTTAAAAGGTTGGAACAAAAAAATGAATTAGCTTATTATTTGGTTATGCCATAGTGCGTCCACACACTTTTTTCCTTTTTAGTAGCATTTCTTATTCCCACATTCTTTGCAATGGACTCTGGTGTCTTGTACCCTCTTTTATGATCTAGATGCACACAAACAGCACTATATCGCAACTGCTTAGACTTTAGTCCAAAATTGAATAAACGTTCTCCTAGCTCTCTATCTTGACCGCCATATTGCATGCGCTCATCAAACCCGTTTACATTTTCAATATCTTTTTTCCACCCAGAAGAGTTATGTCCGTTCCAACTTGCGTTGGTTGGGGTAATCCAATTTAATACTTTAGAAATTATACCACGTGCCGTTAACTTATTATTCTTAAAGGTTTGCGGTATTCCTTTTTCCTTTAACCATTGAATATTAAAACAACGTTGATTTTCTATATCATCTAGCGTAATCATTTTGGATATGTTCATTGGCAGCATGTAATATCCACCGGAAATAAAATAACCTGGCTCTTTGTTGATATAATGCACCTGAACAAAATCTTCACGAGGTATGCAATCACCATCCGTCATGATAATATAATCTGCCCTACAAGCAGAAACCGCCTTGTTCAATATCCTAGATTTTTGAAAACCATCATCTTCTTGCCAAACATGTACAATTGGGTAATGAACCTTTTCTGCCATCTCTGCAAGTAATTCTTTTGTAGGTGCCTTTGATCCATCATCAGCTATGACAACCTCAAAGTCCTTGAATATTTGCTGCTCAAAGCCCCAAAGTACCTTCTTCAACCACTCTTCGGCATTATATGTACTTACTACGATACTTATTTTAGGAATCTCCATGCTAGGTTTCAAATTACTGCAAAAATATAAAAGTGTTATCTATATATTTGTAAATAATTCAGCTAATAATATATGATCAAAAAAATAACTTATGGGCTTTTAAAGAAAATGAAATTCTTACCTGCTCCATTTTACATGAAAATATATTATGAATATTATTCTGGCAAGAAATTAGATTTAAATAACCCAAAAGATTTTAACCAAAAAATACAGTGGTTAAAAGTATACTACAGAGTCCCTATTCTACATCAACTTGTTGATAAATATGACGTTCGATCATATGTAAAAGAAAAAGTCGGAGAAAAGTATTTAAACGAATTGATTGCCGTTTATGATTATCCAAAAGAGATAAATTACGATGTGCTACCACCAAAATTTGTATTAAAAGCTACACATGGATACCACTTTAATATTCTCGTAGATGATAAATCTAAATTGAACAAAACCAAAGCCAGGCTTAAATTAGAAAAATGGCTGAGAAAGGATCAATATACAAGGGGAGGACTTGAATGGGCGTACAAGGATATTAAACCAAAATTTATAGTTGAAAAATACCTATCTGAAATAGGTAAAAAAGATATAAACGATTATAAGTTTTTTTGTTTTGATGGCGAACCCAAATTTCTACATGTTGATATAGACCGTGGTTCAAAACACTTAAGGTCATATTACGATATTAACTGGAACAAATTACCCATTACCCACGAAAGTATCGGGCCAATTGAAGGTGCTACCGAGAAACCTAAGAATTTTAATGAAATGGTAGAGGTCGCTAAAAAATTAGCAGGTACATTCCCTTTTGTTAGAGTAGACCTTTACAACTTAGATGGTATAATTATTTTTGGAGAAATGACCTTTTACCCTGCAGATGGCAGATTAGAATTCATTCCTGAGGAATACAATAAAATTATAGGAGACTATATTACCATTCCAAAAATTCCCGAAGGTCAGAAATTTATTACCACCCTTTAATATGAAAGTAATAAAAGAATTACCGCTATCTATATTACATAGTTTAAAGTACACAGTTTTACCTACAAACTTTTTCTCCAATGAAAGCAAGCCCACCGTCCCCGTTATAATCTCATTGACCTCAATTCCGCAAAGGTTTGGAACGCTAAATTTGGTAATTAAAAGTTTATTGAATCAAGATATATTACCTGAAAAAATAATACTGTGGCTGAACGAAGAGCACAAAAACATTATTCCTAATAAAGTAAAAAAACTAGAGTCTTCTATTTTTGAAATACGTTTTACCAAGCTTCAATGTTCTCATAAAAAATTGATTCATACATTAAAGGATTTTCCAGATTCACCGATCATTACTTGCGATGATGACTTAATGTACCGCAAAAACTGGTTGAATATCATATATAAAGAACATCGAAAAAACCCGACCAATATAATCGGTATCAAAACTTCTCACATAAATTTTGAAAATGGCAATTCTTCACCTTTTAAAAAATGGAGAAATCAATTTAAAACCTCTATCAATCAAAAGGCATTTGTTCCAATAGGTGCATGGGGTATACTCTACCCTGCAAAATCACTTCATAACGAGGTTTTCAATTTAGACAAAATGATGACCTTAGCCCCAAAAGCAGATGACCTATGGTTTAAAGCCATGGCAATATTGAACAATACTATTTCAATTCAAGCTACCGAAACACCTAAAGAGCCCATACCAATTATAGGCACACAAAAAGTAGCTTTAAAAAAAGATAATTTACAAAAAGATAAAAATACGGTTCAATGGCAAGCCATTGATAAGGAATACGGTATTAACAAAATTATTTTATCTAAATGACAGAAGAAATCAACAAATGCATAGAAATTTTAGAAAATGGCGGACTCATACTCTACCCTACCGATACGGTTTGGGGTATTGGTTGTGATGCTACCAATGAAAAAGCAGTTGAAAAAGTATATCAGTTAAAGCAACGTAACGATCGTAAGGCCTTAATATGTTTGGTTGCCAATGATGCCATGCTTGAAAAACATGTAGAGAAAGTATCTGACCTTGCTTTTGATATTATTGATCTATCTACAAAACCAACCACCATTATTTTTGACAAGCCCCGTGGAGTTGCCAAAAACTTAATAGCAGAAGATAATACTTTGGCAGTTAGGGTGGCATCAGATAAGTTTTGTAAATACATGATCGGCAAGTTTAAAAAGCCAATTGTATCTACTTCTGCCAACATTTCTGGTCAGAGTACTCCAAAATCTTTCCAAAATATAGATTCAGCCATTTTAAAAGGTGTAGACTATGTGGTAAATTTGCATCGTGAGAAACAGAATAGCTCCGCCTCATCAATTATTAGATTAGCTAATGACGGTACGGTGAAGATTATTCGAGATTAAGAACATGCAAGAGAGCTATACAGACGCTTTAAACAATCCAATTTTCAAAATTATTTCAGAAGCTGCAGAAGAACTTTCTGTAGATTGTTACGTTATTGGTGGTTTCGTCAGAGACTATTTCTTAAAACGTAACATACCAAAAGATATAGATGTGGTTGCAATTGGCAGCGGTATTAAACTTGCCGAAAAAGTTGCTTCTAAATTAGAAGGTAAACCACAAGTTTCCGTTTTTAAAAATTTTGGTACCGCCATGATCAAAAGTGATGGTATTGAACTTGAATTTGTTGGTGCACGTAAAGAAAGTTACAATAGAGATAGCCGCAAACCAATTGTTGAAGATGGCACTTTAGAAGATGATCAAAAAAGAAGGGATTTTACTATAAATGCCTTGGCGCTTTCTTTGAACAAATCCAACTACGGTAAACTCCTTGACCCTTTTGACGGTATTACAGATTTAGAGAACAAAATCATTAAAACTCCTCTAGAACCGGGCGTAACCTATTCAGATGATCCTTTACGTATGATGAGGGCTATCCGTTTTGCTACACAATTAGATTTTCAAATAGCACTACCCTCTTTACAGGCCATTACAGAAAATAAAGACCGTTTAAAAATTGTTTCTAATGAGCGAATATTAGACGAACTTCATAAAATAATGCTGTGCAAAAAGCCTTCTTTAGGTTTTTCATTACTACATAAAACAGAATTACTAGAGTTGATCTTACCAGAACTTACTGCCCTACAGGGCATAGAAGAAATTGAAGGGCAAAAACATAAAGATAACTTTTGGCATACATTAGAAGTAGTAGATAATATATCTGAAGCTACAGATGACCTTTGGTTACGTTGGGCGGCATTATTACATGACATAGGCAAAGCACCTACCAAAAGGTTCCATAAAAAAATTGGATGGACATTTCATGGGCATGAATTTGTAGGATCAAAAATGGTCTTTAAATTGTTTAAACGTTTACGTATGCCATTGAACGAAAAAATGAAATTCGTTCAAAAGATGGTATTGATGAGCTCAAGACCAATCATATTAGCAGAGGACTATGTGACCGATTCTGCTGTACGTAGGTTAGTTTTTGATGCAGGTGACAATGTAGAAGACTTAATGACTTTGTGTGAGGCAGACATCACTACAAAGAATCCAAAAAAACAACGTAGATACCATCAAAACTTCAAAGTTGTTCGTCAAAAGATCGAAGAAGTAGAGGCTCGTGACCACGTTAGAAACTTTCAACCACCTATTAGTGGAGAAGAAATAATGGAAACTTTTGCGCTAAAACCTTCCAAGGAAATAGGTATTATTAAGGAAGCGATCAAAGAAGCTATTTTAGAGGGAGAAATACCCAATGAATATAAAGCGGCTCAAGAATTTATGTATCTTAAGGGTGGTGAATTAGGTCTACAGCGTACAAAATAGAATGGATATTATTTATGGATATTACATTTAGAAAAATTGCCAAAATATCTTTGGTTTTAGTTTATTTAGTTATCGTTGCCGGTGCAGTAGTAAGAATGACAGGTAGCGGCATGGGTTGCCCAGATTGGCCCAAGTGTTTTGGGTACTATATACCGCCAACAGAAGTTACGGAAATTCAGTGGCAACCTAATCGTTTATTTGAAAAAGGCCAAGTAATTATTTATCGTGAAACATTACAGGTTTCTAAAGAAACATTTACAACAAAAGATTCTTTCAATATCGCTAATTGGGAGCTTTACACAAAACACGACTATGCAGAATTTAATCCATGGCATACGTGGATAGAATATATCAATAGGCTATGTGGTGCGTTGGCAGGACTGGCAACATTATTGCTCGCAATCATGTCGATTAAATTCTGGAAACGGAAAAAAAGGATACCCATCTTATCATGGTTGGTAGTAGTAGGCATGGTTTTTCAAGCTTGGTTAGGCGCAACAGTAGTTTATTCGGTTTTAGAACCGGCAAAGATTACGGTTCATATGCTCATGGCACTGGTAATCGTGGCAATGTTACTTTACATCATTTATTTGGCCAATAGTGAAAACAAGCGTATTAAATATGATAAACTAGTATTGAATATCAGCATTATAGCGCTGATTATGACTCTAGTACAAATTGCAATGGGAACACAGGTACGCCAATTTGTAGATGAACAAATAGACATTTACGGTTATGACGCAAAAGGGAATTGGTTACAAAATCCTGAACTTTTATTTTATATTCACAGATCATTTTCCATCATTGTGATTTTGGTCAATTTGTTCTTGGTTTACAGAATTACCAAGTTAAATTTAGGTCACCTAAAAATTTACTGGGTCTTGTTCTTACTACTAGTAGAGGTATTTACAGGTATAGCCATGAACTATTTAGATTTCCCTTTTGCTAGTCAGCCATTGCATCTTGTGTTGGCCTCTATTCTTTTTGGTGTTCAGTTCTACATACTTTTAGATGCATTAATGCCTAGAAAAGACTTGAAAACTTCGTAACTTTGCCCTCCCGCAAAAATTAAGGTATGATTTATAAAATTCGTGTAATTCTAGATGCTGAAGAAGACATTTTCAGAGATTTAGAAATTGAGTCTCACATTTCCTTGGAAGATTTTCATAATGCCATTACTCAGGCATTTGGCTTTTTAGGCAATGAAATGGCCTCTTTTTATACATGTGATGAAGAGTGGAAGCAAGACGAAGAGATTGCTCTTTTTGACATGAGCGAATCTGGCTCTGATGTTCGGTTAATGAACGAAACTTTTTTGGAGGATGTAATGACCGAGAATAACCCAAAACTGATCTACGTTTATGATTTTATGAACATGTGGACGTTTTTCGTTGAGCTTGCAGATATTCAAGAAAATGAAGACGGGCGAGCCTACCCCAATGTATTGTTCACTTTTGGTGAGCTACCAGAAACTCCGCCAGAAAAGAATTTTGAAGCAGAGAACAGCGCTTTTGATTTTGATGATACTTTCGACAATTATGACGATTTAGATTTCGATGAAAACTGGAACTAAATTTTAGACAATAATATATTTTATTTTACTAACCATTTAATTTAGAACATTTTATGATTAACCTATATGCTACCCAAATTGAAAGTATTTCTATACATAGAGTTGGTAATAAAAATAAAAATGAAGGAATTTTTCTTTCTGAAGAACCTTTTAGACTTAACGATGAAACTACCGGTTTACTAAAAGAATATTTTTTTAAACCTTTTAGGGAAAAAGAAGAGAACTATTACAAACTAGCAAATGAAGTTGACGTAGAGTTCAACGAACTGTTTAAAATTGTAAGTGAAGTTTTTGAAGACCCTTCTAAAGCTCATTTGAATTCTAAAAAAGTAGCTTCTTTATTGTTTGAGCAATCTAATCACCCACATATTAAAAGTGGAGAAGTTTATGTTGCATACCTATCTGGCTTACTTTTAGATAATAAAAAAGTAGATGCTATTGGGATATTCAAAAGCGAGTTAAAGCATGATTTTATTCAGTTCGAAGAAAAGAACAGCAATTTAGATATCGTTATTCAACAAGGTATCAACATCAATAAATTAGATAAAGGCTGTTTAATTTTCAATGTCGAAAAAGAAGAGGGTTTCAAAGTTCTTTCAGTAGATAGCAACAAATACGATACTAAATATTGGATAGAAAACTTTTTAGGTGTTGAACCTCTTTCAGATGACAACTTCAAAACAAAAAACTATTTGAAGTTTTGTCAAGACTTTGCAAAAGAGGTTGTTTTACCGGCAGAAGATAAACAACAAGAAGTTTTGTTCATGAACCGTGCGGTAAACCATTTCGCAAAGAACGATGCTTTTGAAGAGTCTACTTTTTTAAACGAAGTAATGGAAAACCCTGAATTAATACCTGAGTTTAAACATTACAAAACAGAAAAAGGTCCTAAGTTTAGTATTGAAGATGTTTCTACTTTTGATATTGCCAACAAAGCGGTATCTGATGCTCGCAAAAAAATAAAAAACGTCATTAATTTAGATACCAACATTCAGATAAAAATGGATTTCATTAACCCTGAATCTGCAGAAAAATTTGTGGAAAAAGGATGGGATGAAGAAAGACAAATGTATTACTACTTAGTCTACTTCAACAAAGAACAGAAGAGCTAATATTTACAGTATATTTTATATTAAAAAGGTCCATTTTTCACAAGTGAAAAATGGACCTTTTAATTACATAAATTAGTAGCTCTTAATTATGTGCCTTAATTCTGTGTTCAATAATTTGCCTAACACTTACATCTTCGTAATTTCTTCTAACAAAATTCAATGCTAAATCTAGCACCTCTCCCATAGTATTGCAGTTTTGGAAGTCCATATCCAAGGTAAGCTCCTCTATTTGTTCTCTAAGTATCGCAATATTATCTGGAGTAGAAATTTCATCTGTCTTGCAAATTGCACGCAGCTTTTTAATTCTATTACCAGAACTTAGTATTCTTTTAGCTACCATAGAACGCTCTTCTAATTTATACTGGTCAACAGAATCATGGGTTAGTTTTGTACGAACCAATTCTACCATTTGATAATTTTCTTTAAAAAACTGAGGTCTGTACACTTTCAGTTTCCCTTCAAAACACTGCTGATCAAAATCTATTGCACGTATTTTATACACTACGTGATCAAAATCATGCGTAGGTACGATTACATAGTTATACGAGCGCATATCGCCCAATAATCGAATCATGCAACGTTCATTGAATTTCACAAATTCTTTTGCCAATTGTGCTTTTTCTCGTGGCGTACATTTAGGCAAATTATGTTTTATAAATTCATCACCAGGTATACCTGCAATATGTTCTTCGATCAAGGTGTCTTTGTATACCAAAAAGTTAAGATTGTATGGCGAAAGCATATGCTCTAATTCAAGCCCATAAATACGAGATGCATCCGTCTTTTTAATGTAGAAATAGGTGAAATTGTCATTTAAGATATTTCTGACCTTAATTCTAAAAGGCTTAGAGTTTCCGAACGTACAGAAATCCACCGCATCAACATTTAAGTATTGGTGTATATTATCGCTTCCATCAGAATGTAAAATGGAATACACCTTCTTTAAACTATCATCTATTTCTTTCCTGTCAAATTCAGAATAGTACGCACGTACCCATAAGGTGTCTTCATCATTTTTATCATACACTACAACAGATCCAGAAAACCTAAGTAAATCATCATAAAATATAGGTATTTCTATCTTTCTACTATAGTGGTCTAAATAACCGTCTAAGGCCTCACTTACAGGGTAAGCAGGTTTTTTCTTTGACATTAATCTTTCTTCTGACATGCAACAAATTTACTTCCAAAATAAACAATTAAGCCCAATAAATTTCATCATGCATATAGAAATAACATGTTCAGCAACATAAATAGCATGTATACAACATTTTTTTAACCAAGTGAAAAAAGGTTGCTTTATTTGTTTTAGTACTACTTGAAACCAAACCAATGATTACTCAGATTAAATCAAAAATTAAATCCTTACTGTTTTTTCTAATTGCATTCTGTTCATTTTTTGGAACTGCACAATTAAGCGACCTTCATTATTTACCACCAATGAAGCAAGGTCAAAATAATGCAGGTATACAGAACCAGGCAATTCATTTTTCTACTCCAGAAACCACGCCTTTCAACATTTATGCCTATCAAGGTACGTCTAATACAATTGTAAGAACCATTACAATTGATAGACTTAACCCAGGCGTTTGGACTTTGGGTAATGGAGATAATAATATTACGCTTGTAAATAATGCAAATACAGGTACAGTACTTACTAATAGTGGTTTGCGTTTCATATCTGCAGGTGGAGAAAAATTCTATGTAAACTACAGAGGTAAATCAGGTTCGCAAGCTGCCTCGTTAACAGCAAAGGGTAGGCAAGCAATGGGTACAAACTTTAAATGGGGCGGTGTTCCTAATAAAGGTACGCATTCTTCAAAATCAAATACTTTGGGTATTATGGCGACAGAAGATAATACTACTATAGTATTATCTGGTTATGATCCCGGTTGTGAGTTTAGAGTAGGTAATGACAGAGCTGGTATTACCGCTAATTCACATACAATAACATTAAATGCCAATGAATCTTTTGTATATGAAACCTATATTGGAACTACTCATACACAAGCTCATGAGGATGGCTGGATCGGTGCTTCTATTGTAGCTACTAAAGATATAGTAATAAGTAATGGTTCTATCAACTTTGGTAGTGAAGACGGCCAAAGCCATAGAGATGCCGGTATTGACCAACCCGTACCTATTAATAAATTAGGTAAGGAATATGTATTTATTAGAGGTAATGGTAATACAAACGGACTTACAGAGTTTCCTTTGGTAATTGCCACTGCGGACAATACCCAAATATATGTAAATGGTAGTACCACAGCGATTGCTACTATTGACAACGGCGAGTTTTTCAAAATACCTAGCAGTTATTACTCTTCAAACACTGTTGGCGCCAATATGTTAATACAAACATCCAAAGATGTATACGCTTACCAATCTATGGCGGGATCTAGTAATTTATATACTCAAGGTCTAAACTTTGTAGCACCAGTAAACTGCTTACTTCCAGACGTAATGGACAACATACCAGATATTAGAAATATAGCTGGCACTACTGTAACTGGCGGATTAACAATTATTGCTTCAGTAAATACCACCGATGTTAATGTCAAGGTTTTTGAAGACGGGGTTGAAATTTCTAAACCTGCTTCTAATCCTGTTGCGGGTTCTACCGATTGGAAAACTTTTTACATTCCAAATTTAGATGGTGACATAAGTGTAACCTCTACCGGACCAATGGCTATTGGATTTTTTGGTTATAATGGAGCACAAGGTGTTGCTGGTTATTTTTCAGGTTTTGATACTGTGCCAGAAGTTGTTCTACAAATTAACGGAGGAACTGTAGGAGAGTGTTTTTCTGGATCAAGCATTTTCGAAGCATCAGATGATAATTTCGATGCTTACCAATGGTTTTTTGACGGAGAGGTTATACCTGGCGCAAATTCTTATGACTATGCAGCAACCATTGCAGGTGATTATTATGTAAGAGGAACCAAAGGGCCTTGTACATACGATTCACAAACCATTAAAATTTTCTATTGCGAACCAGATGTTCAAATTATAAAAACAGTTGACAAACCTGAAATAACCGAAGGTGAAACTGCCACATTTACCATTAGAGCAGAAAACTTATACTTTAATGATATCACCAATTTACAGGTTACTGATAATATTCCTGAAGGATTAACATTAGTACAGGCTAACACAATCACAGGATCATTCAATGGTAGTGTTTGGAATATTGGTACGTTGGCCCCAGGTGAAGTTGCGTTTTTAACCTTAGAAGTAACTGCAGATGAAATAGATATTTTGCCTTTACTCAATCTCGTTAATATAGCTACCAATACTCAAGACCAAACGGATGCCAATGTTACAAGAGATGAGCCCTCTGCGCGAATTATTGTACATAATGACTTTGACAATGACGGTGTCGTAGATAGTATTGATTTAGATGATGATAATGACGGTATATATGATTCTATTGAACAAATGTGTATCATATCTAATGATGTAAATTTCACTTCGCCATCAAGTACTGTACAAGGTGGTACCGCCGTTACAGAAATATTCTCTAATTTCTCTGGTTTTTGGAGTAGTTCTACTACTTCAACAAATCCAGTATTACCAAACTTATCACATGAATTATTGGCATTCACCTCTGGAGGAACAACTTTTACCACTGGGGTTGCAGATGATAATCTTTATGACGCTAACGGGAACGGTTTATCAGATGGTATAGACTCCGATAATGATGGAATTTCAGATATTTCAGCCACAGAATCTACCTGGATGGCCTTGCCCCCTTCAAATACTATTTATAATGAGGCAACCTTTGAGGCTAATTTAAATGATGGTAATAATGATAATTCGCTGGGATTGACCATTGTAAATGATCCAACAACAGATCCATTAAATCCGTTATTGACCCATGGCCAAAACGGACTAGACCTTGGTAGTGGTATTGTTAATATTGGTGACACATGGACTTATGAAATAGATCCTATCGTAGCGACCAACGTTGGCGATGGCATACCAGATATATTACTGACCCAAGTTGCAGACCCAAGTGGTGTCGGCCATGTTGTAAGTCTATATGATGCAACGGGAGCCCCTCTTGGAAATGCTGTACGTGTACAAGCTTATAGCGGTGGTGCACTTGCCAATGTTGTTGGTTCGTACAGATTAGATATTTACCATTCAAACGGAAGCATTTTCTATAATAATACCACAAGGGATTATCGCTTGGCCACAGTAGAATTATCAGAATTTGGTATTCCGGCTGCTAGTTTAGCTGACGTTTCTTATTTACGACTACAACTTAGTTCAAATGCCGATGTTGCTTTTCTATCTTACAATACAGCTTCATTTTCTGGATTTTGTGCAAATTTAGATACCGATATGGATGGTTATCCTGATCATTTAGACTTAGATAGTGATGATGATGGTTGTAGTGATGCCAACGAATTTTATAAAGATGATGCCGCTGACGGTGGTGATGGTGGTGAATATGGAACGGGAGTTCCTGCAGTTGACCCAACAGATGGCACCGTAAATGCAGCTTCTTATTCTCAGGTATTTGCGCCGGTAATTGTTTTAGGCAACACCTCTGAATTATTAGGTGGTACCGATATTAACGGAGAAAATGTAGATTTAGGTGATACATACAATTACGTATTAAGATTTCAAAATACGGGAGATGATCATGCAACCGGTTTTACGATTAAAAATGTATTACCAGACAATGTAACCCTAGATGATATAAATATTGATGATGCACCTGGAGTAACCAGTAGTTATGAAGAAAGTACTAGAACCATAACATTTACTATACCAGATACGTTAGTTGAAATTAATGACCCTGAGTATAAAATTAAAATAACGGTTTCCGTTGCCGGCGACTGTTCAGAATTTGTAGCGGCTTGTGCTTCTCAATTAGAAAATCATGCGTATGCAAATTATTCAGGCACTTTAAATACCAACACTTTTTCTGATGAAGACGGTAGTAACCCTGCAGGCGCTTGTACCACTACCCTAGAGGTTGCAGCCAATAATGTATCTGATGCATTGGCAAATTGTAATGTAGCACGTACGGTAGAGCTTTGTGGTGCTAGTGGAACTCTTTCCGCTGGTTTAGGTTTTGACACCTACACATGGGCAATTGACACCAATAATAATGGATTAATAGATTCTGGTGATACTATTTTAAACGATGGTACATC
This sequence comes from Maribacter forsetii DSM 18668, assembly GCF_000744105.1. Classification (NCBI taxonomy): domain Bacteria; kingdom Pseudomonadati; phylum Bacteroidota; class Flavobacteriia; order Flavobacteriales; family Flavobacteriaceae; genus Maribacter; species Maribacter forsetii. The sequence continues at coordinate 1,419,155 of NZ_JQLH01000001.1, read as the reverse complement.
AAATACACTGACAGTAACAACAATAGGAAACTATATTGTTGAGAAAACATCTACTTCTGGCTGTGCCAACCATACAGAACTAATTACTGTTGAGCGTTATGGTGAAACACAGACCAATCCTATCATTAGTTATTTAAATCAAGTAAATAGCGACAGTAATCCTGATAATGATATTCAAGGTGAAACCGTAACTTGCTCTAATGATAACAGTTCAATGCCACATATTTTCCTTTGTGGTGATACCGATAGTGCATTTATTCAATTAGGTATAACCGATGCTTTGAGCATTACTTGGGAAAAACTCGATGAAACCAGTTGTGACAACGCAACTTGTGGCGATGTGAGTGATAATTGTGCGAATACAGCTAGTGGATGGACATGGAACGAGGAAACGGATACCGATAATTTTACAGTTACCGAAAGCGGTAAATATAGAGTTGTTATAGGTTATGAAGGCGGATGTTTCAGTAGATTCTATTTCAACGCATACCAAAATACGTTAGACATACCTGAACCAGATTCTTCTGACATTATTTGTGATACCGAAGGTTCAATAAGAGTAATAGATTTAGGTAGTGGTTATGGTTACCAGTTATTCGATGTAGAAAATAATAATATAGCAGTACCATTCAGCGCTGCTCAAGGTCCTAATTTTGCTATTGCAACTAGCGGTACTTACAAAGTACAGATTACACAACTAAACCCTTCAACAGGCGAGCCTATTGAAAATAGTTGTGTATTCGAAACCGAAGAAATAGGTATTGCAGAAAGAATTTTTGAGACAACAATAGCTTCAACTCCATTTGATTGTACTGATGCAGGAACAATTTCTATACAGGCATTGAACGTTTCACCAGAATATAGCTATGAGCTTTACTTCGATAATGGTAGCGGTGGTAAAGGAGACTTGGTAGCTAATAATTTACTTTCTTCTGACAACACGTATACATTTCCAGGGCTTTCAGCAGATGATTATGTTATTGTAACGACTACTATAGATGGTTGTAGTGACGAAAAAACTATAACCGTAGACGAAATTCCTGAACTGAGGTTAACAGCAACGAACCAAGATAATATTACTTGTACTTCCGGTGTTATTAATTTAACGGCTACTGGTGGTACAACAGGTTATGAATACGCTATCTACAGTAAAGATGGTGTTGCTCCATACGCTGATGAAACAACCATTCCAGATTCAGATTTCACCTCTAACCCTTCATTTTTATTCGGATATGAAGGTACTCCTTCAACCTATGTACCTAATGAAGATGGAGAATATGTATTTGTAATTAGAGATGATAATGGCTGTTACGGATTATCGAATATCGTACAAATGGAAGATTTGGGTACTATTACAATAAGTGCATCAAATACGGATATTATATGTGCAGATTCAGCTACTTCTGTATTAACCATTACCGCATCTGGTGGTAATGCACCATACCAATATAGTCTTGATGATGGTGTAACGTACCAAACGGAAAACTTCTTTAATAACCTAGCTGCCGGTATATATACTATTACGGTTATGGATACCAATAGCAATCTTGGTAATGCTTGTACAGAGACTTTAGAGTATGAAGTTACCCAACCATTTATGTTAACGGCATCTCCTTCAATTATAGAAGATGCGTCATGTGATACATCTGGTGCGGCTACACCAACCGCTTTAGTGAAGATTTTAAATGGTAGTGGCGGTCAAGCTCCGTATGAATATAGTTTTGACGGTGGTGGTACGTTCTCTTTAGTTGATGAACAACGTTTAACACCAGGCACGTATCAATTAGCTATAAAAGATGCTTTAGGTTGCGAAACACCTTTAGAAATCACGGTTCCTACAGCCGCTATAGACCCTACTTTTACTAATGATATTACTTATGAGTGCGATGGTGACGGCGTAGTAACCGTTACCCCTTCTAACACTACAGATTTTACCTATACCTATAAATTAAACGGTACGGATAACACACCATTGGATAGTAATATTTTCAATGATGTGGCATCGGGCAGTCAAACAATAACAGTTGGCTACACCAGTTCTATTGCTGCTGAGCAAAGTACATTGTTCCTTGAAGATTTTGGAGCCGGTGTTACTACGCAGATAGCAGAAATTGGCGCAGGGTATTGCTACGAGCCTCAAGATGGTACAGAAACGGACTGTAATTTAGGACCTGCAGGAATTCTTGTAAATGCTGAATATGCCGTCACGAATAGAATAACCAACCCAAATGCTTCTTGGAGAAGTCCTAATGACCATACAGGTGTAACCGATGGTAGATTTATGGCAATTGGTGTAAGTACCTCAGCCGGAGACAATAATATTTTATGGTCAAGAACGGGGTTAGAAGCTTTACCAAATCAAGAAATAACGATATCATTCTACGCTTACAACATATTAATTGACAATGCTTCGGGTAACGACCCAGAGATATTGGTAGAATTAGTTGACGGTTCAGGCACTGTAATCAGTAGTCAGGCAACAGCAGCTATTCCTCAAAACAATAATGCAGACGACTGGCACCTAAGAACGGTTACTTTTAACCCAGGTGCAAATACGGCAGTTGGTGTTGTATTACGTACCAACCTTAATAGTGACAATGGTAACTTCTTGGTATTAGATGATATTCAAGCTTCACAGACTCCTGAGCTATGTGAGCAAACAGAAGATATTACAGTTATTGTAGAAACAGGAAAAACTTTTGAAGTAGCTATTTTAAGTAGCACTGACCCAACTTGTAATGGAAGTGACAATGGTAGTATCCGTTTTGAAGTTTCTAATTTTGATCCTATCTCAGGTTATCAATATTCAATTGATAATGGAGCAACTTGGGTTACGGAAACAACATCTCCGATTACTACACCAACAACTCTTGCCGATGGCACGTATAGTGTTATGGTCGAAAAAATAGACGATAATACATGTACGGCAACCTCAGCGACTTCGGTTACGTTGACATCACCAAATGCATTAACTGCAAATCTTGAACAAAAAGCAGAATTCACATGTTTTAATACAGGTGCTACTTTGCAAGCATCTGGAGATGAAGGCACACCTGGTTATGAGTATCAATTAGAATTAACGGATAATACTGTTATACGAACTTTTAGTTCAACGGCACAATTTTTAAATGTACCTGCAGGCGATTATCATGTTAGAGTAAGAGATCAAAATAATTGTGAAGTAATCTCAACAACAACTGTAACTGTGGTTCAGCCAGATACAATTGCTTTTGACTTAACCGCAACGCAATGTTATGACGGTCAAAATAATGGTACTGTTACAGCAACAGTAACCGATGGTAATGGTAATTACTCTTTTAGAATTAACGGTGGAGCTTGGCAAACGCCTTCAACAATTTCAGACGTAGCATATACATTCAGTAATTTATCTGAAGGTACATATGATGTTGAGGTCAATGATGAGTTTGGTTGTGCTTCAGCGATACAATCAATAACAATAGCTCCGACTATTACATTAAGCGTAGTACCTGTAAATGCAAGTTTATGTGGCGATGGTAGTTTAACAGCAACTGCATCAGGTGGTGACAATAATTTCATGTATGCCTTTGTTCCTACTGGAAATACAGTAACTGATGCTGATTTCTCAATGTCAAACACTACAGCAGTTGCTTTAGCAGATGTTGGAGATTATGATATTTACGTAAGAGACAAAGCTAATGGTACCGATGCTTGCCAAACTATGGTAACCGAAACTATTGCTGCCAACCCAGTATTGGATATATCAGCAGTGGCAACAGACCCAGATTGTCATGATGGCACGGGTAATATTGCTGTTACTATCAATGACGGACTCTCTCCTTACGATTACAGATTGGTTGATATTACTAACGGTACACCAGATCAAATACAATATAATGTTGTAGGAACTACTAAAACATACTATAATCTGGCACCAGGTGATTACGATGTAATTATTACCGATGAAGGCGGATGTTCAGAAACGGAAACGGTAACTATTACGGCACCAATTGAATTAACTGCAGACGCAGAAGGAAGAACACCAATTGCATGTACAGGAGACCCTAATGACTTCGGGTTTGACATTCTTAATTACCCAGCTACTTTAGGCACATTAGAATTTAGTGATGACGGTGGTACAACTTGGCAAACATCTGATCAATTTAGAGGATACACGTCTGGTCAAGAAGTTGAGCCATCTATAAGAACGGTGGATGGTAGTGGTAATACTATCTGTAAGACAGATTTACCACGATTAATCATTCCTTTTCCTTTAGACGACCTAGACATAACTATACTACCAATTATTGTAAACTGTAATGAACTACAAGTAAGTGTACGTGGTCAAAATGGTACTGCACCTTATCAGTATACTTATTCGGAAGACCCTGCCGATTTCAATATAGTTACACCAGTAAATGGATGGACAACGCCTTATGCTGCAGGTACTACACATACCTTCAATAATCTAGTACCTGGCAGAACTTATGCGTTCTATGTACGAGATGCTGTCGGTTGTGTCAGACAGAGTAGTGTTAACGTAAATGATATCATCACGAACCCAATGGTGATTACATCAGTTATTACTCCTGCTTGTGAAGGCTCAAGTAATGGATCAATAGAGTATACTATTACAGATTCAGATGGTTCCATAGAACCAGATATGGAATGGTTCTTATATGATATAGACGGCAATGTTATTAGAGATAGTGGCGGCATTGTTAGCTATTCTAGTACGATAAATGTGACAAGCTTACCAGAAGATGAATATTATATTGAGGTACAACAATATAATGGTGGAGCTCCACAATGTATAAGTGCAAGTGAAAATGAGGTTCTGGAAATGTTGGATGAGATTACAGGAGACACACAATCTATTCAAGATATTTCATGTGAGAGCCCAGGTTTAATTTTGGTTGATAACCTACAAGGTGGTGGTGGCACTTATTTTTATACTATTACGGGACCTGCTCCTTTTGCTACTATTACGGCAACCGGTGATAACCCAATAGAAATAGCTGCAAATTCACCTGCGGGAACATATACTGTTACTGTAGAAGATCAATATGGCTGTACTTATCCGCTTGATGATGTTATTATGAACTTTACAACACTACCAACTATTGTTGATGTAATAATTGCTAATTGTAATACCAATGCATCGGTTACTATTAATGCCACTGGTACAGGTACAATTCTTTATTCTATAGATGGTGGTAGTTCATATCAAAACAATAGCGGTGCTTATAATACAATACCTGCCGGCAATTATGATGTGTACATTAAAGATGAAACTGGTTGTACAGACACAGTTAATATAGATGTTCACCCTACCCTACAGGCATCAGCTAGTTTAGATAAACAATTAGGTTGTGGTGCCGGTTTTGAGGCTGAAATAGCTATTGAAGGTATTTCTGGTTCAGGTAATTATGAGTTTAAAATATTAAATAGTGATGGTACAGAAAAAGTAGCTCGTCAAGCACTAACAACACCAAGTAGTACGTTGCATAATGTACTGATAGATGTTGCAGGTACGTACACCGTAAATGTTTATGATGCCGATACAACAACACCAGAATGTTTTAGAAGTTTTACTGTTGTTGTGCCAAATGCTATTCAACCAGATTTCACCCCTACTCCTAACCCTGTTAGCTGTAATGGTGCAGATGACGGTAGTATAGAATTAGTACAAGTAAATAATGGAAACAATCCGTTGACGTATGATTTAAACCCAGTTCCTGCAATTGTAGGTTGGAACGCAGCTTCTCATTGGGATGCAGCTACACAATCATTTATTGGTTTGCCTGGTGGTTCGTATGATGTAACCGCAAGAGGTCCGAATAACTGTCCGACAGTAAAAACTGTGGTTGTAGATGAAAATATAGCTGTAGCATTTACAGCTCCCGTTCCTGACCAATTTGGTTGTGCTACCGGTAATGATGGTAACAATGCCACAATTACCATAGATGATTCAACATTTGTTGGTGGTAGCGGAACTTATAATCGTTTTGAATTCATTGATGATGCAACTTCTACCGTGCTTCAAAACAGTAGTAGTTTAACGTATACGCATACCGATACAGCTGGTGGTGATATTATAGTACGTGTATATGATGACGAAGGTTGTTCTGCAGAACATGTTGTTACCATAGACCCTTATGATACATTTGGTACTGCTTCAATTACGGTTGACAGATATCTAGATTGTATAAATAGTGGTGAGAACATTACCGTGAATGCGACTAGCGCATATACCAGTACCACGACAAATCTTGCTAACTACGAGTTTAGAATTTTACCATCTGCAACATACCAAACAGGTAATAATGTATTTACCAACTTGGCTATTGGCACATATACTATTGGTATTAGAAATGTAACTACAGGTTGTGAAATAACACGAACTCATATCGTAGAAGACCCTAATACTTTTAGTATTGAGGTAAATAAACTTTCAGATGTGGTTTGTTTTGGAACAGATGGCGCTATTGAAGTAACATTTACCGATACTACCTATACAGGCGATTTCAACTGGGAAGTTTTAAATGCCGACGGAACAGCTACTACACGTACAGATGATGCCGATACTTTTGCAGGAACAGGTACAACAGCTTCTATTCCGGTAGCTGCGGGTAGTTATATTCTAAGAGCTTCACAAGTTGGAACTCCTGAATGTATTCAAGAAAGAGCATTTACGATTACATCACCTAGTGCTGCCATAACATTAGCATCCATAGCAACCACAGATGTAGGTTGTAGTAATGACATGGGTACTGCAAATATTACACCCAATGGTGGTGAAGGACCTTTCAACATTGTATTATCCCATGTTAGTTCAACATTAACTTACACGGCTAATCAAGTATACAGTAATTTATTTACCGGTTTAAGTGACGGTCAATATACAGTTGAGGTAACCGACAATTTAGGTTGTACTGAAACCTTTACTAATGCATTTACCCTGACTCCGCCAGAACCAATTGTGGCAAATATTCAATCTGTTGTAGGCTTAGAATGTGAAGGTGATACAGATGGAATAATTACAGCTGGGTTTACACCTAGATCAGTAGCTACAAATTACAGATACATTCTAAAAACGTATGATGGTGATGGACCCGGAGCTAATCTACTACAAACATCTAGTTCTCAGACTACAGCAACATTCATGAACTTAAGGTCTGGCTATTACAGTATTACAATTTTAGATGATTTAAATTGTTCAGACGAAACTGCTATTGTAGAAATTGTAGAGCCTGTTGAAGTTAGAGGTCAATTGGTTACCGCGCAAAGAGCAACATGTTTAAATGATGCTGAACTATTATTAACCGCATCTGGTGGTACGGGACCTTATATGTGGAATACTGATGGTACTTCTACATTCAATGCAATGAACGAAATTAACGGGTCAAACACCCACTTGTTTACAGGTGTTCTACCAGATACCTATCAGTACTATATTCAAGATAGTTTTGGTTGTATTTCGGTATTAAGTAATAGTGTAACTATCAATCCGATCATTCCTTTAACTATTACGTTAGATAATGATAACCCTACTATTAGTTGTTACGGTGACAACAGCGGAGTTATTAATGCGGAAGCGCAAGGCGGATTAGGTAATTATCAATATGCATTATTTTCTGATGCAGGTTTTACCAATGAGGTTCGTCCAAATCAAGCAAATGGTTTGTTTACAGATCTTTTGGCAGGACCTTATTATGTACGAGTTCAAAGTGATGATTGTGAAGAAACATCTCAATTGATTACGATTACAGAGCCAGATGAATTAATTATCGACACTGCTAATACCACTATTAATGACGTAACATGTAACGGACAAGAAGATGGTAGCATTACGGTTAATATGCTTGGTGGATCGGGTATATACCAATATTCAATTTCACCGAATTTAGATCGCTTTAGTGATGACAATATATTCGATGATTTGGCACCTGGTGACTATGTTATAATAGCACAAGATTCTAACGGTTGTTTTGAACTAATAGAAGCTACTATTGAGGAACCGGATGTTCTAGAAATAACAACAGAAAGTACGCCAGAAATTTGTGTAGGTGAAGAAGATGGTACAATTGACTTGACCATAATTGGTGGTACTGCACCATACAGTACTCGTTTAGAAAGCGAAACCGACTTTGTTCAAGATAGATTGAGCTTTACCAATTTGGCAGCCGGAGATTATATCATCTTTATTGAGGATGCACAAGGTTGTGATGAAACAATTATTGTGACTATAGATCCAGGTGTTGACCTTAGTGCAATTGTTGAACCGGTATATGGTTGTAATGGCAATTTCCCTAGTAATTATGTAAATATTGTTCTTAACGACCCAAGCATAGAAAACGATGTCTTATTTGGTTTGGATACCGTTGATCCTTTAGAGATGCAATTGACTCCAATGTTCAGAGAGTTGACTCCTGGTAATCATTATATAAGTATTTCACATGCGAATGGATGTTTAACTACGTATGATGTTGAAATACTGGCGTTTGAACCACTTGAAATAACTGTTGAAGAAAGTAATATCAATCAGATTACGGCTACAGTTACAGGAGGTAGAGAAAATTACACGTTCTACCTAGGTGACAGGGATATGGGCTCTGAAAATGTATTCTACATTACCGAAACGAATACGTATGACGTTACCGTAGTTGATGAAAACGGATGTGAATCTACCGCAAGTATATTCATAGAGTTTATCGATATCGAAATCCCTAATTTCTTTACACCAAATGGTGATGGGCAAAATGATCTTTGGATGCCGAAAAATATAGAAATATATCCAGAAATCTTCATATCGATCTATGACAGATATGGAAGAGCCGTTTATACATTTAAAGACAATGAAGATGGTTGGGACGGATTCTATCAAGAAAACGAGCTACCAACTGGAGATTATTGGTATATAATTAAATTAAATGGTGAATCTGATACTAGAGAGATGGTGGGTAACTTCACCCTTTACAGATAATGCACAATTATACATAGGCAGCTACACCAAACTGCCTATGTATTATTTATAAAAAATAACCTCCCTAAATATTAATATTTACAAAGAAAAAGTAACAAATAATCTTGTTTCAGCTGTAAAATCAGTAAAAATCAAAGATAGAATCGTATACTGTACATCAAGATTCTGATACTTATTTGTAACATTCTACCAAGTTAGTCGTCAAGTAAGCATAATCAATCAAAAAACACTTGACGTGAGTACTATTCTAACAGTCAATCATCTTACCAAAAAATTCGGGTACCTTACTGCGGTAAAAGATTTATCCTTTACCATAGAAAAGGGTAATGTTTATGGTATTCTAGGTCCAAACGGTAGTGGTAAATCAACTACCCTTGGCATTGTATTAAATGTAGTCAATAAAACGAGCGGAGAATTCGCATGGTTTGGTGGCGATACCTCAACACATGAAGCCTTAAAAAAAGTAGGTGCAATTATTGAGCGTCCAAACTTCTATCCATACATGACCGCTTTACAAAACCTAAAATTGGTCTGTAAAATAAAAGACGTTACTGAAGATAAAATTGAGGAAAAGCTTGAGCTTGTAGGTTTATTAGATAGAAAAAACAGCAAATTTAAAACGTATTCTTTGGGGATGAAACAACGTTTAGCTATTGCCTCTGCCCTACTGAATGATCCAGAAATTTTAATCTTAGATGAACCTACCAATGGTTTAGACCCCCAAGGAATTCATCAAATCAGGGAAATCATAAAGACTATTGCGGCAAAGGGAACAACCATTTTATTAGCATCGCATTTATTGGACGAAGTAGAAAAAGTATGCTCTCACGTAGTTATTTTAAGAAAAGGTGAAAAATTATACTCTGGAAGGGTAGACAGCTTACAAGCAAGTTTCGGTTTTTTCGAACTAAAATCCGAAGACTTAGAAAAACTTACCTCCTACCTAAGTACCAATGAGCATTTTGGAAGTATAAAACAGGAAAATGGTTTGGTCACCGCAATCTTAACTTCAGAACTAGATGCACAATCATTGAACAAAATACTTTTTGACAAAGGCATTATCGTATCACATTTAGTAAAACGAAAAGAAAGTTTAGAAGAGCAATTTCTTGCCTTAACCAAAAACGCTAACGCCTAACACACTACCATCATGATACGATTACTTCAAATAGAATTCATAAAACTTTGGAATAACCGAGCCAGCAAGGTATTGATTATTTCTTATTTCGCACTTTTAACCTCTATCGCTTTGGTAGCGGCCATTAAATTTGACATAGGTCCAATTAAATTTCATCTAGCCGATCAAGGCATTTTTAATTTCCCCTATATCTGGCATTTTAACACCTTCATCACCGCCTTTTTCAAGCTATTTTTGGCGATAGTCATTGTTTCAATGATGTCAAATGAATATAGCAATAAGACGATTAAACAAAATTTAATAGACGGTCTCTCAAAAAAAGAATTTATACTTTCAAAATTCTTGACCGTTATTACTTTCTCGCTAGTTTCGACCATATTCGTTTTTATAGTTTCTCTAATTTTAGGACTAGTTTACTCCGATTTCAATGAAATATCAATCATTTTAACCGATTTACAGTTTCTTTTTGCATTTTTTGTGAAACTAACGGGGTTCTTTTCCTTCTGCTTATTTTTAGGGGTATTGGTAAAAAGATCAGCATTTGCATTGGGTTTTTTAATTCTTTGGCAGGTGCTAGAAGGTATTTTTAGAGGAATCATCCGTTGGAAATTATTTGATGGAGAAACCACCGATTTCATCATGAATTTTTTCCCGTTACAATCTATGTTCAACCTAATTAAAGAACCATTTTCTAGATTAGGTGCAGTACAATCAGTAGCCAACCAAATGGGTGAAAAACTTGCGCTAGACTATTATATTCATTGGTATGAAATTGTGATTGTTCTAGCTTGGATCGCTATTTTTATTTATGGTTCTTATGCAATTCTTAAAAGACGCGACCTTTAATTCATTTCACATATCAAGGCAGTTCATCCTATTTAACAGGGTTTTACCGGTGTAAATTTTTCAATTTGTAGCTTATGGTGTAGTTTACAAATTAGCCATGAAAAAGAACTGGTTATGAGAATACCACATAGATAGTAAAAACGGTCTGTACCAAGACTCTTTCCGTTATAATTAGTTTTTAAAACCACGCTTTAAAACTTTGTTTCTAAGGGAAATCCAGTAGAAAAAAATCGTAAATAAGTAGTATTTTCAATTAATAATATTCAGCCAGTTCTTCTTTGTATTATATTCATACTTAGAACATACTTAGAGATTATGAAATTCTACGTTACACTATTTTTCATTTTTGGTTATTTCTATGTTTCTGGGCAAGCCAGTGATTGTATCGATGCTATTGTTGTTTGCGGCAATAATACTATTTCTAGTAATGCCAGTGGTTTTGGCATTCAAGAATTGGATGCTGAAACAAATGTTTGTGTAACACAAGAATTAAATAGTTTATGGCTCAGTGTCAATATAGCCGAAAGTGGCACACTTGCCTTTACGATTCAACCTCAAGATAACGACCTTGAGGTAGATTATGATTTTTTTATTTTTGGTCCAGATAGTGATTGCCAAATTTTAGAAAGTCCAATTAGATGTTCTACTACAAATCCACTTCAAGCTGGCTTAACATCAAATTTCACAGGGTTAAGTGATGTTGAGACCGATCAAAACGAAGGTCCTGGAGAATTAGGCAATGCATATGTATCTTCAATACCTGTTACTGCTGGTGAGCATTATTACATTCTTATAGATAGACCAATAGGTAATGGAGGTTTCAATTTAGACTGGACAGGTACTGCCCAATTTTTACCATCACCAATTGTTTCGTCACCACAAGACATAGAAGTTTGTTATAATGGCGGAAACACTATAATTGATTTAATGCAGAATGAAGCCACCATTACAACTACACCTAATGTAAACATATCATATTATACTTCTTACAATAATGCTTTTGACAACATAGATGCAATCACCAACCCTGCAAGTTATTCATATTCGGGATTAAGAAATCGAATTTATGTAAAAGTCACTAACCCTAACGGATGCTTTGAGATAGTAGATTTCTCCATCATTTCCCCATCATTTGATACTCCACCAGAACTTAGCTATAGTACATGCGACACGGATAATGACGCAAGAGCAGAATTTTCAATCCTTGAAATAACTTCAGATGCCGAAAGTGCTATACAACACAATTTAGAATTTAACTTAAGTCTTCATCTTAGTGAAAATGAGGCAATGGCAGGTACCAATGCAATTACAAATCCATTATTAACTACTGAGAGCACCACTATCTATGCTCGTGTAATATCTACATTGAATACCAATTGTTTTATCACCTACCCCATTACGTTAACGGTTAACCCATCAGAATTTCCTGCTATTCTTGATTTAATTCAGTGCGATATTGATGAGAATTCATCAGATGGCTTTACAAGTATCAATTTAAATCAATCTTTTCCCGAAGTCGACCATAGTACAATTTCCTATTATGAATCAGAAGCAAATCGTACAAGTAATAATGCAATTGAAAGTCCTGCCAATTACACCAATACCCTTCCGTTTAACCAAACTATTTACTACAAAATAACAACTGTACAATGCGAAAACTTTGGGGAAATAGCTATTGAGATAAACCCGACTATTATTAATTTAAATTCAATTAGTCCGGTACAGATATGTGATGATGATTTAGAAGACAGTGTGCTGGAAAGCACATTTGATTTAGAAAATATACGTAACAATAATTATGCTGGTTTAGACGTGGCATTCTATAGCAATTTAGTTGACGCCACCCTAGAACAAAATCCCCTAAACGGTAATTTGAGAACCAGTGCCACCACTTTATATGTACGGTTAGAAACCAATAATCAATGCCAAGGTGTAGAAGAAATTGAATTAATTGTGAACCCTATACCTGAGGTAATTTTAGAAGAGAATTACTTAGTCTGTGCCAATGGCGAGCCATTGAGAATAAATGCCCCTGCCGGTTATGACAAATACAGTTGGTTCAAAGATGCGGACAACCAATTTATAGAAATTGGAAATGATCAACAGATTGCCGTTAGTGTACAAGGAAACTATATTCTAGAAGTAGAGAAACATTATGATAATAACGGAGAAGTTATAATTTGTACAGGTTACACAGATTTTACAGTAACCACATCAGCGGCAGTAGTTATAGAAAACGTAGACATCCAAAAATCATTTAATACCAATACAGTAACGGTAAATGTTATTGGAACCGATGAATATGAATACTCAATTGATAGTGAAAATTACCAAGATGAAAATACATTCTATAATGTAGAAGCAGGTATATATACAATATATGCTCGTAATAAAAATGGATGTGGTTTCGCAGAAAAACAAATATCAATTATAGGATTTCCTAAATTTTTTACGCCAAATGGAGATGGTAATAACGATACCTGGCAGCTAATAGGTGTTAACGAAAACACGAATGATCAAATAATCCTTATTTATGATCGTTATGGCAAAATGGTATATCAAATTAATTCTAATTCTGTTGGCTGGGACGGTTCTATAAACGGTAATGACTTGCCAGAGTCTGACTATTGGTTTAAAATGACTTTAAATGATGGTAATGATTTTAAAGGTCATTTCACCTTAAAACGATAGTGACAACTAATCTTCTTATCTAGTCCATTTAAATCGTGCTTCTTTCGTAATTTTATAGCATGAAATTCAAAGTAGTATCAGAGTTCAAACCCACTGGGGATCAACCAAATGCCATTAAAGAATTGGTAAAAGGTATAAATGAGAAGGAAAAATACCAGACACTATTAGGTGTAACAGGTTCTGGTAAAACATTTACGGTAGCCAATGTAATCGAAGAAGTACAAAAACCAACGCTATTATTAGCGCACAACAAAACCTTGGCAGCTCAGTTATATTCAGAGTTTAAACAATTCTTCCCTGATAATGCGGTGGAATATTTCGTTTCCTACTACGACTATTACCAACCTGAGGCATTCATACCTACAAGTGGCGTTTACATTGAAAAAGATCTATCAATAAATGAAGATATTGAGAAATTACGCCTAAGTACTACTTCTTCGCTACTTTCAGGTAGACGAGATGTTATCGTTATTGCATCCGTTTCATGCCTATATGGTATTGGAAACCCAATTGAATTTCAGAAAAATGTCATCTCCATAAAAAAAGATCAGGTAATTGCCAGAACCAAGTTAATGCAGCAGTTAGTGCAATCATTATATTCTAGAACCATGGCAGATTTCAAAAATGGAAATTTCAGGGTAAAAGGAGATGTTGTAGATGTTTTCCCCAGTTATGCCGACCATGCTTATAGAATTCATTTCTTTGGTGACGAGATAGAGGAAATAGAGGCATTTGACCCATTTAACAACAATATTATAGAGGTATATGAGAATCTGAACATTTACCCTGCCAACATGTTTGTAACCTCTAAAGATGTATTACAAAACGCCATACATAATATTCAAGATGATTTGGTTAAGCAAATAGACTACTTTAAAGATATTGCCAAGCCACTTGAAGCTAAGAGATTAGAAGAACGCACCAATTTTGATTTAGAAATGATACGTGAGCTTGGGTATTGCTCTGGTATTGAAAACTATTCCAGATATTTAGACGGTCGTGAACCGGGTACAAGACCTTTCTGTTTATTAGATTACTTTCCTGATGATTACTTAATGGTGATTGATGAAAGTCACGTTACCATACCACAAGTTCATGCCATGTATGGTGGTGACCGTTCTAGAAAAGTAAATTTGGTAGATTATGGTTTTCGTTTACCTGCCGCAATGGACAATAGACCTTTAAAGTTTGAAGAGTTTGAAGCATTACAAAATCAGGTTTTATATGTAAGTGCAACACCTGCAGATTATGAATTACAACTAAGTCAAGGTGTATATGTTGAGCAAGTAATTAGACCAACAGGACTTTTAGATCCTATAATCGAGGTTAGACCAAGCTTAAACCAAATTGATGATTTAGTAGAAGAAATTCAAATTCGTGTTGAGAAAGATGAGCGGACTTTAGTGACCACTTTGACAAAAAGGATGGCAGAAGAGCTGGCTAAATATATGGACAGAATCAATATTAGATGTAGATATATTCATAGTGATGTGGACACTTTAGAGCGTGTAGAAATCATGCAAGATTTACGAAAGGGGATTTTTGATGTGCTCATAGGAGTCAATTTATTACGAGAAGGATTAGACTTACCAGAGGTTTCTTTAGTGGTAATTTTAGATGCCGACAAAGAAGGTTTTTTACGTAGTAATAGATCATTAACACAGACCGTGGGTAGAGCTGCAAGAAACCTAAATGGACTTGCAATTATGTACGCAGATAAGATAACTGCAAGCATGCAAAAAACGATTGACGAAACAAATTACAGAAGGCAAAAACAGATACAATATAATACTGATAATAACGTAACGCCAACTGCCTTGAACAAAAGTTTGGACAGTGTGCTTTCTAAAAATTCCGTCTCCACATATCACTTCATAAAAGAGGAGTTGAGAGCTGCCGAACCAGACATGGATTACCTTACAAAAGAACAAATAGAAAAGCTCATAAAAGACAAAAGAAAAGCGATGGAAAAAGCTGCAAAAGAATTAGATTTTATGCAAGCAGCGAAATTACGAGACGAAATAAAGTCATTACAAGAGCAAGAATAAGCTAAGATTAGGAAATTTTACAAAAATTGAATTTAGATATATTTAAACTTGACTTAAAATCACATAAAATACTGGACAATAATTATTTAAATATAATTTTTAGACAAGACTAAATCTTGTTTTCTCTAACTGAAATCGATTTTAAAAGTGTTTTTTTAGCTGTTTTACATTTAATTATAAATAACTATAGTTTCTCCTTCTCTAAAATTCCTTAGAAGGAAACAAAGCTTGTAAAAAGAAAAAATATACTAGCGTACATTACGAATTTACGTTAAATTTTTGAACAATAAAATTGGCAGTTACAGCCCAACAAAAAGGGTTCAGTTTTAAAGCTCAAAAATCGATTTACAGAATTAAAAAAACTCCTTTTCAAGAATTATTAAAAGGAGTTATTTATAGCTTTATCCTACAAATCAAAATCCTATATTTTCAATTATAAAATACCGATTTAAGGATAAAATAATGCAAACATTCACCCCTAAAAAAAGCCTCATATGAGTTAATTTAACAATTATATTAATGAGCGATTCAGTTCAATTTCAACACGAAATAAGAACATGAAAAACGAACATAAAAGCAAAAAAAAGTGCTTTGATTTCTCAAAGCACTTCAACTAAACAACTCAAACCAACCTAAAAAATCCTAGTAACTAAAACTTACTTTAACTCAATCATTCTTTTTGGCTTTGGTAAAGCCTCTTCTTTTTTAGGAAGATTAAATTTCAAAATTCCACCTTCATACGTCGCCTCGATTTTATCTGTAGCAACTGTGTCCGGCAAAGTAAATGCTCTCTTAAAAGATGAGATACTAAACTCTTTTCTTGTAAAGTTTTCTTTTATTTCTTTACTCTCTTCTTTAATTTCTGCAGAGATTGTTAAAACAGAATCATCAATTTCAATTTTAAAATCATCTTTGACCCTACCAGGTACAAAAAGCTCTAATTCAAAATCCTTCTCATTTTCTTTTATGTTCACAGCAGGTACAGATGAACGTGAATTCTCAGTACCACCAAACCAGTCAGGTCTAAAAATCTCATTCATTAAAGCCGGGAACAAAACGTCGTTTCTCTTTGTTAAACTCATAATCGTATTTTTTTTAAATAAATTAATTTTAATAGTCGGTTTGATTAGAACAAAACATATACCACCACCAATAATGTGTCATTTTGACACTATTAAAATTTAATTATATGTCATTTTGACATTTTTATATGATATGAGTCTATAATTTTAGCATATAAGCTGACTTTGCGCAATCACCTTCACTAGTTTTACAAGCATACACTTACAATATGGATAGACTAACCAACTTTCTACATCAAATACGAACCAGAATAGCCTTTTATCCCACTATAATCTCTTTAACAGGTTTATCATTAGCCTTTTTGATGATTTATCTGGAGCAAAAAAACATTTCTGCGTACCTCATTGAAGTAGCACCTGCATTGGTAATTGACGATACGGATACTGCAAAGACAATTTTAAGCACTTTAATAGGTGGACTTATCTCGTTAACGGTATTTAGTTTTTCTATGGTAATGGTTTTACTAAATCAAGCATCTAGCAATTTCTCTCCACGAGTATTACCAGGCATCATATCTGATCAGAAGCATCAGATTGTATTGGGTCTTTATATTGCAACAATACTTTACAACATTTTTATACTTATCTCTATTGAGCCCACCGAAAGTACCTATCAAACACCAGGTTTTTCTGTGCTACTGGGCATAATATTAGTTGTAGGTTGCTTAGCAGCTTTTATCTACTTTATACATCATATCTCTCAAGCCATACAGGTGGGAAATATCTTGACCGCAATTCATTCTAGAACAAAATCTGAAATAAGGTCAATTGTAAAAGATCAAGAAAAAAAATCTTTGAAATTTCCTGACCAAGAACATTGGAAAACCTATAAAATTACCCAAACCGGCTATTTTTACGGAATTCTTAACGATGATTTACTAGAGTTATGCAAAAAGAACTCATTGAAAATCGTAATTCAATTACATAAAGGACAATTTATTCTGGATGGTACAATTGGTTTTAAAACGGAAAAACCTCTGAATAGTGAATTAAAAGAGAAAATATTGGGCACACTTCTCTTTAGTCATGAAGAGCTTATAGGAGAAAACTATATTTACGGTTTTAGACAAATATCAGAGATTGGTATAAAAGCGATGTCACCAGGAATTAACGACCCAGGAACAGCTCTAAACACTATTGACTACCTAACATCGCTTTTTCTAGATTTAATGCGTAAGGCAGACTTTGAATACCTTACCGATCATAACGGAGAGAATTGGACACTTATTAGAAGTGCAAAATTTTCAGAAGTATTGTTTAATGTAATGGCTACATATAGACTTTACTGTAAACATGATATTACGGTTATGAGAAAACTAATGCACATGTTAAGAACACTTAAAGATCATATCAACAATTCTAATCAACTAGAAATAATTGAGGCAGAAATAAATGAATTAAAAATAGATGCCCATAACAACATAGAAAACAAAAGAGATCTTGGAAATATAGAAGCGGATTTTATTTCTTGGTCTTAATTGTAATGTGACTTAAAAATAGAGATCAATACCTCTGGCGGCACTACTTTGTTTGGGTATTTATGCATTATAGAAAGCACCTGTTGAATTGCCCCAGGCGGAAGTCCCATTTTTAGACCTATGTCGTAAATTAATTTAAAATCATTAATATCTTGAGCGTCATCAACATTCATAAGTAACACTAACCTATGAAATTGTAAAAGACGTTCAGACTGTGATTTAGGAATTATATGCTCTACATTAGAGCTGAAAAGAGCATCAAAAATTTTCTTGCTCACCTGTAATTGTTGAGCTACTAAAAAAAGAAAATTATATTCAGATTCCTTTACACCATTATTACCTTTGGCAAATGATATCATTTCAGATAAAATACTCAACTTCTCTTTATTCGTAGGCATAATTGGTAGTAGTTTGATATTGAGGGAATAATTTTTAAACTTTACAAAAGCTCTTATATTTTATTATAGATAACCTAATAATTTTGGTCTTAAACTGTTTAAACATCTTATTTAGACAAAAAACTTTTAATTAAACGCTCCCCTTCATAATAATCTTCACAAAAGTGTAGATCATATAAAAACTTTTTAATAACATCTTGGGGTAACCCCATACCTAGTCCTTGTTTGTACAAAAGTCTTACCCACTTAAAATAACACTTACGTTCACATTTATCTTTCATAGCCAACTTATAAAAGCGAATAACTTTGCAAGCCAAATTGCTTGGAAGAATAAAAATTTCTTCTTCTTTTATATATTCATCTATAATATTTTGATTCAACCCCAATTGGTCACCTATGGAGCAAATAAATTCATATTCTATTTGCTCCAAACCATTGTTCAACATTGAGGATTGAATCATACCTGTGATGATTTTCATTTTTATAGCATCGTTTTCCCTCATATTTTTAGTACTTTCATTTACTAACTATATTTTCATTGATTATAATAAAGTCTGATCTTCTGTTTACCAAATGGTCTTGATCAGAACATTTAACACCATTACTACAATTATTGATCAACATGGTTTCACCGTAACCATTGGCACTTTGTATTCTATTTTGCGATATTCCCTGACTTAACAAGTAATCTCTAGTAGACTTTGCTCTATTATCTGAAAGACGAAGGTTATAACTATCACTACCGCGAGAATCTGTATGAGATTCTATTTTTATTCTCATATCTGGAAATTGTTGCATAGCAAAAAGTACTTTCTTCAATTCTATTTCTGCACGAGAGGTAATTGCAGATTTATCATAATCAAAATAAATAGGGTCTACTTTTATTTTTTCAACTTCCCCATCATTCTCTACGATCATATCATAAGGCGTTAAGAAAACAACATTATCAAACGAAGGATCTTGTGGTTCTTTTGTTGTAGTGACCATCACGATTTTCTTTGAGTATCTTTCCTTAAAAAATACTAATCTATTTTGCCTATCGCATGGCAAATTAATTTCATAATTGCCTTGCTCATCTGTCAAAAGAATTTCTCTTAATCCATCTTTTGAATTCTTTACTTCAATATTTGCAAAAGGAATTGGCTCTTTAGTAATCTCATTTAATACTTGACCAGAATATGTTAAACAATCTACAGGAGCCATTTTCTCGAAAGAGTAAATATCATCGTCACCAACACCTCCCAACCTGTTAGAAGCAAAATATCCATTAGCAAATTCTTCTTCCATAATAAGTGAGAAATCATCCATATTACTATTAAATGGTTTTCCCATATTAATAGGTAAAGAATATTCATCTTTGCTTATAATCTTAGATTTGAATAGATCAAGCCCACCTAGACCATAATGACCATCAGAAGAAAAATATAATACGTCATTTACTACGTAAGGAAACATTTCTCTACCATTAGTGTTAATTGCCGGACCTAAATTCAAAGGTTCAGAAACGACACTACCATCTCTTGATAAGGCTACCACATAAATATCTGACCCGCCAAAACCACCTGGCATATTTGAAGTAAAGTATAAATACCTACCATCTGAACTTAAAGCTGGGTGCCCACAGGAATATTCCTTATCATTAATAGAAAGTTCAACAATATCATTGACTTCGCCATCATATACCTTTCCTTTTACGATCTGCATATTTGATAGCCCATCTTTATTTGCGTCTAGTTTACCTTTCTTAAAATAGTTTCGAGTAATGTAAATACGCTCTTTATCTTTTGATAAAACAACAGACGCGTCATGAAAATCTGATAATCTATTCGCAGCAAATTTCTCAGGCACATAACCAGCATCCATAGGTCTGGTTGCATATAAATCTAGATAAGGCTGATTGTTCCACGGGTAAATTTTACCACCAGCTTTTACAGAATCTCTTGTGCTAGAGAAAACAATTTTTTCATCTAGATAAAAAGCAGGAGAAAAATCAGATTTTGGACTATTAAAGTTTAGAGTATCCATTTGATATTTGGCATCTGTTAGTAACAGACTATCTAAATGCTTCTGTTGTGCCAAAATCATCTGCAAACGATCTTGGTCTTCATAATAAGAGAATAGAACTTCATCAGCCCTTTCTGTATCCAAATCTGCCTTCAGGCATTGAACCAGTTTTATAATATTATTTTCGCCAAACTCACTACCTTTTAAAACGTATAGCTTAGAATACCATTTTTCTGCATTGGTATAATCACCCATGTTAAAATAGCTATCTGCTAAATTTTGAATAATGGCAACATCTGGCTTTTTATCTTTTGTAGCTATATCTGTATATAGCGCTATAGCCTTATCATATTTAAAATTTGCAAAGTATTCATTTGCACGTGTTTCTTTGGTCTGTGAGTGAGACAAACAAACCGAACCCAATACTAAGAATGTAAGTAGTAATTTTATTTTCATAATTATATTTTTAGAAGAATCTTGGAGATAAGGCTCTCTTTTTCAAGCCTTCTAGATTGTAGGTTAATATTATTTCATGAGAACCACTATTGTAATCACCAAGACCTGTAGTAGAATAATCATAAGCATAGCCTAAGAAAAACTTATCAGTCATATGAAAACCGGCTAAAGCACTTACTGCATCATCATACCGGTATGCCAAACCTAAACTTAAGCGTTCACGTAATAAGAAATTTGCAGAAACGTCTACTGTAATTGGCGAACCGGCAACATGTTTTGTTAGTACTGCAGGTTTGAATTTGACAGACTCACTAAGATCAAAAACATAACCACCCATAAAGTAGTATTGACTTTTTCTCTCTGTAATAAGGTCATCATCACTATCATAAATCTGAGAATTTAATAAGTTAGAGCTAGATGCGCCTAAGTACCATTTTGCACCGTAGTAGTAAATTCCTGCACCGACCATTGGTCTAAGCTCACTTAGATTCTCTTGAAAAACAGGATCTAAACCATTAGCGAAGTTACCTTTTGAGTAATCTACACTTAACATGTCTATACCTGCATTTAAACCTAACGATAAGGTTGTAGAGCTACCTGTTTTAATGTGATACGCAAAATTTGCATTTACTTCAAAATTATTAGAAGCACCTAAATTGTCATTTACTATTGTAAGCCCTAAGCCTATTCTATCTTTAACCAAACCGTGAGCAGAAAAGCTTTGGGTTTCTGGAGACCCATCAATACCTACCCATTGTGTACGATATAACAGACTCGCCGCCAATGTACCTTGGGTACCTGTGTAACCGGCATTTAACGTTTGTGTATTATACATGTATTGTGTGTATTGAGGTCGCTGTTGTGCATAACCTACCATAGTCACTAATGCAAAAGCGAGCATGGTAAATATTCTTATGATTGATATATTATTTTTCATATTGATTATTATTTGGGAATGTGAATGAATTAAAAGTTAGATTTTATCTTGCTAGGTGTAACCAACCGACTAAATCTCTATTTAACTCTGGA
Source organism: Maribacter forsetii DSM 18668 (assembly GCF_000744105.1). Taxonomy (NCBI): domain Bacteria; kingdom Pseudomonadati; phylum Bacteroidota; class Flavobacteriia; order Flavobacteriales; family Flavobacteriaceae; genus Maribacter; species Maribacter forsetii. Next base: position 1,397,020 of record NZ_JQLH01000001.1, on the reverse strand, counting down.
ATATTTATAGCATAATAATAGGTGCCAGCAGGCAAATGATCACCCTTATTAAGAACTCCACCTACATTAGCAATTCCATCCCAGTTATTCTGGTAATCTTGGGTTTCAAAAACTAAATTTCCATTTCTGTTGTAAATACGTACCGTGTTCCCATAGTCAGTGATACACTCTACTTCGAAGAAGTCATTAAATCCATCTGAGTTTGGAGAAAATTCATTGTAAACTTCTAGACAAAATTCTGCTCCGAGTACCTCACCACAGCGCATTGTTGCAATCTCTGTAAGTAGTTCTTTATTAGGGTTACAAGTATCTGTACTCAAATAAGCAACTTGAATACTTGTATTTTGTAATTCGTTCCAAACTACGGTAACATAATCATCTGTAGCAGTACCGCCATCTGTAATTACACCGCCAGCAACTGTCCATTCATAATTAGTTTGATTACTTTCAGTGAAATAAGTATAAGATTCAGTGCTTACACATGCGTTTTCTGTTTGCCCAATTAAAGTAGCTGGAACATCATCGATTATAAATGCGGTAATTTGCAATCTATCTTCGCTTTCACAACCATTTTCTATGCGAGAAACAAAATAGTCACCAGCTACAAGAGCATCATTAGGATCCAATATATTACCACCAACAAAACTATCATAGAAAACCACTTCATTTTGATCTACTTGCAAATCACCAATAGTCGGCGATGTAGACTCACAAAACGTTTGAGCACTATCTGATGCAGTTGGCGCATCAACATCAATAATTTGAACCGAAATTGCAACACGGGCAAAAACATCTATTGGTAAATTCAACAAGCCTGTAAAATAGACTCCACCATCTACTAAAGGGGTATCAGCACCCAAAAGATTACCCCCAATTAAGGCGTCAAAGAAAACCCCGTCTTCCAAATTTAACTGCAAGTCTAGTAGCGTAGGATTATCTGATGCGCAGAACACCTGTAGTATATCTTCTATCGGCAATTCAGGAATTGGAATTGGAAGTTGATCTGTAACGGAACAAAGACCAGAACTGATTAATAATTCTACCGCATTATCTACGTCAGACAGAACGTCTAAACCAGGTATGTCAATATTGTATTCTAGGTTTGCATCTAGATTACCGGTAAAATTCATATCATTAATACTAATTGTGACTGTATCACCTTCATTAGCATCGCCAGAAACCGAACCTACCAATGAAATAGTAGCATTCGTATTATTAACATCTAAAACATCTTGTAAACTAAGAACGGTATCTAAAGAACTTTCAACATTAAAATTAGAATCAACCACTGTAACATTCACCTCTTTTAAATCTCCATCAACATTGGTGCAATCTGCATCATCAGTACGTAATCTTACGAAATAATCATATGGAGAACTACCTTCATCTAAACCACTAATCGTTAATGTACCTGAATCAGATATGTTGTAAACAACAACACCATCAATCAAATTATCTGTTATTTGATTTGTCGCATTAACATCAAAAAACCAGTCATAAGTTCCGTCAATACCACTGGTTGGCACTAAAACAACATCATTAGAACTACAATAGATTCCATTATTGTTCACTTCTATATCAGCTGCCGTGGGAATAGGACTAACAGTAACCGTTACCGACTCTCTTGGCGATTCATTTATACAACCAATTTTCCGAGCAGCAACATAATAGGTTGTTGAAGTGGATAGTACGCCGGTATCAAAACTCTCTCCTGAACCTAACACTGCCAAAAGGTTTCCATCTGTTTCAGCATCGTACCATAATAACTCTTCTGTAATAGGATTTGCAGTAGTTGCTACTAATGAGGCTGATGAACCTTCACAGATAACTACATTTTGAGAATTTACATCAATTTCAGGCATACTTGGCGCACTGTATACATCGTAAATTCTTATACTCTGACCTAAATTAACCCCTAATAAAGAGCTTAAATCTATGGAAATTCTATCTACTGAAGTGCCTGTTTCTATTGGAATCGTTACTGTACCTACGTCTGTCAACAAACCTAATAAATCAACATTTAGAAGATTACTCAAGTTATCAGTAAAAACATCTGTACTAGTACCATCATCGGCAGAAACCTGGATATTATCAAGTACCCCCAATTGTAATAAAGAAGGATCAACCCCTAAAGTAACATAGAATACGTCTGTAGCGTCAGAAACACCATCGAAATAAGCTGTTTGGCTCATTGTCGCAGCCACATTTACAATACCAAAACCCAATTCGGAATACGTATTTAAATCATCATCTATTGCAAATTCAGGATTCGTAACACCAGCACCTGAAATATTCAATAAGTCAAGTGTTATGCCAGTACCATCAAAAGAGGTATAATCAGCATTTAAACAATTACTAGCGCCATCTGAAGTTGAAGCACCATATACATTTAATTCTTTCTCGGTACCTAAACCTACTAATGAGCCAACTCTATTCTGTAGTCGTATTCTATTATAATTCTCGTTTGGCGAAACCGCCATAAAGTAATCACCATTTTTATCGGTTACTACCCTCATCGAATTTGTTATAAAAGAATTGGCTATTCCAGAATCTTCTTGAAGTATAGAGGTATTATTGTTTTTGACATCGACAGAGAATTCTTGATTACCAAGAAGAACAAATCCTGCAACATCGGCAAGAAGACCTCCTAAATTTCCACCTAATAAATAGGGTAATAAATCATCTTCGGTATCTAAACGAATATAACTTGTTTGATTTGCAGGAATTTGATTGGGGAACTCTAATTCAATATGCCCAGAATAAGCACCTAAACCGAATGCTATGCCTGAATTTGCTTTTACTACGGCACTTGATAAAAAATCGCCATCAATTGCTCGACCAGAATTGTCGACCTGATTTTCACTAGTAATCGCATTGGCAAATTGTTGTTGCCCAAAGGCAGATTGTATTCCGATTAAGAATACAATAAAAACTAAAATTAATAGAATACTATTTATGTATTTTCTCTTCATATTGTTAAAATTGAAAGTTTTTTCTTACAATTATAACGTCTGTAAAGTACACATCATATAAGTTATATCTTACTTTACGATAAATAACAAATTTTCATCGACGAAGTGATGGAATAAATCGTTAAGTGGTACAATATGTTGAAAAGCTGATAAAAGAGAAATATTTAAGTGTTTTATACACGTTAAATTCAAAAAAATCTATGTTTTTAAATAAATCAAAGCATAAACAAGGCTACATTTAAAACATTGCTAATTAACATTTTAATAAAAAAAATGACCTGTAAAACAGGTCATTTTTCAAATAACAATTACTTTATGCCAACTAGCTTTTATTTGATGAACACTTGGGTAAAGTATAATGTACCATCTTCTGATGTTGAAACCGATATTGCAGTTTGTGTATAATCACCTTCTATGTTCTTAAGGTGACTTGCACTTGCCAACCAAGCTTTGAACACTCCCTCTGCAGTTGAAAAACTTCGACCAACGTTCTCTGAAACTCTTGTTGCATTTACCTCTACAGACAATTCAGATGATCTCTGTGCAAAATCGTCATGGCTGATTTCATCTTTTGAAATCATATAAAGATTATGATCTAACGTATATGATTGTGCCTGGTTGTTATATGATAATTCAGATAGACCGTTCTCAGCTCTATAACCGTTCACCAAATCAAATATCTCCAATTCAATATCTATATTTACATCTGATACTACCAAAGCCGTTGAAGTGCTTTCTAACATTACATCTTCATTAAGATCGGTTTTGCTACATGAACTTGTTACTACTAAAATCAACGCTAAAAATATAATTGAAAACTTCATCTGTATGTGCTTTGTTATTGTTGTACATGACAAAGTTACGTGCGCGATAAAGCTTAAAAACAGATTCTTCGGGCAATGGACGAGATGTATCGGTCAGTGGTATAATCCTATAGATGAGGTAATATTTATCCTATAACACTAATATGTTTAATCGATGTAATTGACTTTTAATCCTATTTTATACAGATGGAAGAATACTAATTGATAGCACCACCCTAAAAGAACTTTAAAACATGAAGCAAAGCTCTTTAGATAGTTTTATTATAAAATAATTATTTAATGAACAAAGTTTTAAGAAGTCTAACCTATTAACAAGGAGTAGTAACCAACAGGTCATATTTTTGTAATAACTTGCAGTCCTTAAATTTGTGGTATGACAAATAATGATATATTTAAAAAACTAAGAGTAGCGTTAAAATTCAGAGATGATCAAATCGTTGATATTTTGCAGCTTGTAGATTTTAAAATTTCTAAAAGTGAATTAGGTGCATTCTTTAGAAATGAAGACCACCCAAATTATATGGAATGCGGTGATCAAGTGTTACGTAACTTTTTGAACGGCTTGGTTCTTCATCTGCGCGGAACAAAAGATGCCCCTAAAATACCTGGAGAAGTGCTATTGGCTATGTCAACCAGCACCAAAAGACCGGCTCAAAAAAACAAGGAAAGAAAAGACTTTAAAACAAAGCAGATGAACAAGGTAGATAATGCCGTTAGTTCTGTGAAGTATAAAAACAAGAAAAAATCTTAATACACCTCTGTGTATTAAGATTTTTTAATGGCATAATTAAACAATTAAGCCTCTATTCGTACAGGAATGGTATACACTTTACCTTCCTCTACGTCTGTCAAATTAACTTTTTTATAGTTTAATTTGGCTTTGACAAAACTTTCCATTTTATCAAATTCAGAATTCACGGATAGCACCACGATTTCCCCATCTGCATTCAAAGTAAATCGAACCTGGGCTGTTATATCGTTATGCTCTTCAGCGAAGTTATTCTCCGTTAACATTTTTGAAATCTGTGTTGAAAGATTTTTAGAAGGGTTTTCACCTTTTACATCGTTCGCTAAAACATTACCTGTTGCAAGTAGCATTGCAGCTACGACTACTAAACTTAATTTTCTCATGACTTTTTGTTTTTTACTTCAGTTTTTCTGAAGTATTATTAATAATTGATTGATGATGAATTACTAAAAAGACGACTGTAAAATAAGAATGTTACAATTTAAGCTCATTTTAACATCTCTTTAATACTAATTCTTCAATTACACCACAAATTTAGAAATACAATTCATAGAAAAAACATAGTTTAACAGTCTTAACCATTATTTCATTTCGGTAACATAAAATATAGATTAATCCCAGTTATGATTACGATTAATTAAAATAACCAACACAATAAATACATACTTTCTAATAGTAAACAAAAAAAAGACCACTCCAATTGGAGTGGTCTTTAAAATGTATAAAAAGTAAATTGGTTTTAAGCCAATACTTCTTTTACTTTATCTGCAGCTTCTTGGAACTGTACAGCAGATTGTACTGCAAGTCCAGAATTGTCAATAATCTCTTTTGCTAATTCAGCATTAGTACCTTGTAACCTTACAATAATCGGCACTTTCATTGAATCGCCCATATTCTTGTAAGCATCAACAACACCTTGTGCAACACGATCACATCGAACGATACCACCGAATATGTTGATTAGAATTGCCTTAACGTTAGGATCTTTTAATATAATTCTAAACGCCTCTTCAACTCTTTTAGCATCTGCCGTACCACCAACATCTAAGAAGTTAGCTGGTTCACCACCTGCCATCTTAATTAAATCCATAGTTGCCATAGCAAGACCTGCACCGTTAACCATACAACCAACGTTACCATCAAGATCTACATAGTTAAGTCCAACTTCTCTTGCCTCAACTTCAATAGCGTTCTCTTCTCTAAGATCACGCATTTCAGCATATTGCTTTCTACGGTATAGTGCATTATCATCTATAGAAACCTTAGCATCAACAGCCATGATTAAATCATCGGATGTTTTTAATACAGGGTTAATTTCAAACATATTAGAATCACTTTCTACATATGCTTTATATAATGATGCAACGAATTTTGTCATTTCTTTGAACGCAGTACCTGAAAGACCTAAGTTAAAAGCAATCTTTCTTGCTTGAAAACCTAACAAACCTGTAGCTGGATCAATCTCTTCTGTAAAGATTAAATGCGGAGTACTTTCTGCAACTTCTTCAATGTCCATACCACCTTCTGTAGAATACATAATCATATTCTTACCAGTAGCTCTGTTCAATACAACAGACATATAGAATTCACTAGTTTCGCTTTCGCCTGGGTAGTATACATCTTCGGCAACCAATACTTGGTGTACTTTTTTACCTTCCGCAGAAGTTTGCGGTGTAATTAAGTTCATACCAATAATCTGGTTTGCTATCTCTTCTACCTCTTTAAGGTTTTTGGCTAATTTTACACCACCACCTTTACCACGACCACCTGCGTGTACTTGCGCTTTAATAACGTGCCATCCCGTTCCGGTTTCAGCAGTTAATTGCTTTGCAGCCTCAACAGCCTCTTTTGCATTCTGGGCAACAATTCCTCTTTGGATGCGCACCCCAAAACTTGCTAATATCTCTTTTCCTTGATATTCGTGAAGGTTCATATATATGGTGAATTTTATTTGTTAAGCAAAAATAGGAAACAGTAAGTAATTATTTAAAAATACTGATGATTAATTAGAATAACTAGTATAATTATCTAGATAAAAACACAAAACTATAAGAATACGATTCATTTTTTCAGTCTAAAATTGACTTAAATCTCTAAATCTTTAAAATCCAGAGGATCAAAATTCTTAAAATGACCATTGAGCTCTATCGTTTTCTTGGTTCTATTCACTTCAGACAAAACAGTAATAGTTGATGTTAAATGCAGACTTATAAAATTAAGTCGGTCATTTTCTGTAGGAATCTGTAAAAGTTGATACTCTTGCTCAAAAGACAGTCCTATTTTGTGAGCTAGCGTAAAACTATTGAATTCTTTTACATTGAGTTTGGTATATGGCACATCCATAATAGCATATAACTGTTCTATACCATTAATAATAGTCTGTTTTTTTTCTTCTGATGCTTCATAATCGTACTCTAACAACTTTACAATACCACCTGCGTAAAGTTTATCATCCATAACATTATCAAAAGCAAGTAATTTAAAGACCTGTCTAGCTACACAGACTACATCCATTTCTCCGCTTTCATAGGTTGTTACTACTTCTACCAATTGTACTTCAACACCATATTCCATCTTATTATTTATGAAAACAGGTATACCAAAAGTGATGGCTTCATTTCTACAATCTTGAATTAATTGTTTGTAGCGATCTTCAAAAACATGCAGTGGCACGGTTTCGCCAGGAAAAAAAATAGACTGTAACGGAAACAATGGTAATCTCATTTGCTAAAAGTACAAAGAGGTTTATTTAGCTCCAAAATAAATAAAATAGTAGATTGTTTCAAATATCACAATTTGTTATTTTAAATGTATTTATGTTATTATTTTTGTACATACGCATTTAGAAAAGTAAATTTGCTAAAAAATAGATAGCATGAGAAATGAGGATTTATTGCAAATCGCAAAAACCTATGGTGATCCGGTCTATGTTTATGACTCGGAAAAAATAGTTTCACAGTTCAATAGATTGACCAAAGCTTTTGGTTCTGTAAAAAAATTGAAACTTAACTATGCAGCCAAGGCACTTTCTAATATTACTATTTTAAGATTGATGAATAGTCTTGGTAGCGGTTTGGATACCGTTTCTATACAAGAAGTTCAACTAGGTTTATTAGCTGGTTTTAAACCAGAATCAATCATTTTTACCCCTAACGGAGTTTCTTTAGAAGAAATTGAGCAAGCCGCCAAATTAGGAGTACGCATTAACATAGACAACCTATCTATATTAGAACAATTTGGTAGTAAGCATCCAAATATTCCAGTGTGTATACGTATTAATCCGCATGTAATGGCAGGTGGAAATTCTAATATATCCGTTGGTCATATAGATTCTAAATTCGGAATCAGTATTCATCAGATTCCTCATTTACTTCGTATTGTAGAATTGACAAAAATGAATATCAACGGTATTCACATGCATACAGGTAGCGACATTTTAGATATCGACGTATTCTTATATGCCTCTGAAATTCTTTTTGATACTGCTCGTAATTTCAAAAATCTTGATTTTATTGATTTCGGTAGTGGCTTCAAAGTACCTTATAAAGAAGGTGATATTGAAACCAATGTTGAAGAACTAGGAAAAAAACTAAGTACACGCTTTAATGAGTTCTGTAAAGAATACGGTAAAGATTTGACATTGGCTTTTGAGCCGGGTAAGTTTTTAGTGAGTGAAGCAGGTGTTTTTCTTGCAAAAGTAAATGTGGTAAAACAAACTACATCAACCGTATTTGCAAGTGTAGATTCAGGTTTCAACCATTTAATTAGACCAATGCTTTATGGTGCTACACATACAATAAACAACATTTCTAATCCAAAGGGCAGAGAACGTTATTATTCTGTTGTAGGGTATATCTGTGAGACCGATACTTTTGCCAGCAATAAAAGAATAAACGAGATTACCGAAGGTGATATTCTTTGCTTTAAAAATGCAGGTGCGTATTGCTTTACTATGGCAAGTAACTACAACTCAAGATTTAGACCACCAGAAGTTCTTTGGCATAAAGGGAAGGCAATTCTTATACGCGAAAGAGAAACTTTTGAAGATTTAATTCGTAATCAAGTAGATGTAAAAGATTTATTCGCTGTTAAAGAAACCGCAAAAGTGAAATAAAGCATTTAAAAATACGTTAGTTTTGGTATAATAGTTGGACTATACACTCAAATTAAACTCATGAAAACGTATTCTTTATCTTTCTCCAAATCATTTTTATTCTTAGCTGTTCTTTTTATTTCGGCCGCTAGTTATGCACAAGAGGTAAATTGGATTTCTTGGGAAGAGGCTGCCGAATTAACGGCGAACGACACCAACCCAAAGAAAGTCTTTATTGACGTGTACACAGATTGGTGTGGATGGTGCAAGAAAATGGATAAAGACACTTTTCAAAATCCGGAAGTTGCTGCATACATGGCAGAGAATTATTATATGGTAAAGTTTGATGGTGAAGGTAAAGACCCAATCGAATATAAAGGGAAGACATATAAATTTGTTCCGTCGGGCAGAAAAGGTTATCATGAATTTGCAGCTGCTTTAATGCAAGGTCGTTTAAGCTACCCAACTACTATTTTCTTAGACGAAGAATTAAACATGCTTTCTCCAATACCTGGTTATCAAAAGCCAGAGCCATTCTTAGAAATTGCTCGCTATTTTGGTAGTGACATTTACAAAGAAAAAGATTGGAAAGCCTATACTGGTGAAGCTGGTAAATAAGAATTTACACTTACCTTCTATAGTCATTACAAATATGCAATGGCTCATTTATAAATTTACTTTTCTTTAGAGTTATACGTTGTTGAAAAATTGGAAAGCAATTTCCATTAAAGTACTTTCACAGCAACGTATAATTCTAAGTTATGAAGAACCTATTTTACGCTAGTTTTTTAGTCATCATTTTAATATCGTGCGCTAACGAAAATGACAATTCAAAACAAGTTGAATCTGGAGTATCAGAAGCAATGGCAGCCCAAAGAGCTACTCTAATATCAAATGTTCATTACAACTTAAGTTTTAATATCCCTAAAGAACAAGAAGCTCCTATACCTTCTCAACTGGTTTTAAATTTTGATTTAGAACATCTTAAAGAACCGGTCTACTTAGATTTTAAAGAGGAAACTTCCAAAATAAAATCGGTATCCATTAACAAAACTGAAGTTGATATTCTTCATGAAAATGAACATATCGCTTTACATGAAAACTACTTAATTAAAGGAAATAACACCGTTATAATTGAGTTTGATGCTGGTGAGCTTTCTCTTAATAGAAATGAAGATTACCTGTATACTCTATTAGTACCTGATCGTGCAAGAACACTATTCCCCTGTTTTGATCAACCTAATATAAAAGGTATGTATACATTGAATATTACAGCACCAAACGACTGGAAAGTTTTATGCGGCCCTAAAGAAGTAAAGCAAACTCAGAAAGGTGAATACACACAACATAATTTTAGCGCTTCTGACCAAATGAGCACCTATCTATTTTCTTTTGTAGCGGGTAAATTTGAATCTGTAACTCAAAAACCGGCTAATATGGATATGACCCTACTATACCGAGAAACGGATACCACTAAAATTAAGTATAGCTTAGACTCCATTTTTGATTTACATCAGCAATCCTTATCGTTTTTAGAGGACTATACCGCTTATCCTTTTCCTTTTCAAAAAATGGATTATGCCGCCATACCCGGATTTCAATATGGTGGCATGGAACATGTAGGCGCAATTCAATATCGTGAGAGTTCTCTCTTTTTAGATGAAAGCGCTACCGCTAACAGAAAATTAAGTCGTGCAAAGCTAATTGCCCACGAAACATCTCATATGTGGTTTGGAGATTTAGTAACTATGAATTGGTTTAATGATGTTTGGATGAAAGAGGTGTTTGCCAATTTCATGGCAGATAAAATTATGAATCCCGCTTTCCCAGATATAGATCATCAATTGGCTTTCATGATCACCCACTACCCTAATGCTTATGGTGAAGACAGAACATTGGGGACGAACCCTATTCGCCAAGACTTAGAAAACCTCAACAACGCAGGTTCACTTTACGGTAGTATTATTTACAACAAAGCGCCAATAATGATGCGTCAACTAGAAACCGTTTTAGGTAAAGAGGCATTTCAAACAGGCATTCAAGAATACATTAAAACCTTTGCATTCAAGAATGCTGTTTGGGGTGAGCTAATTGATATTCTTGATAAAAAGTCTACTACTGATATGGTTGGGTGGAGCGATGTTTGGGTAAATAGTTCTAGTAGACCCATCTTTAATGATGATATTGAATATGGTGATGACAATAAAATAACCTCATATAAACTATTTCAAAAAGCAGAAGATAAATCTAATCATTCGTGGCCACAGAGATTTGACGTATCATTTCTTTATCCGGATAAAACTAAGACGTTAACCGTTAACATGGTTAGTAGCGAATTAAGTTTAGATGAAGCTATTGGCATGGATAAACCAAGTGCAATATTATATAATTCTAATGCTGAAGGCTACGGAGTGTTTCCTGTTCAAGAACAAGATATAGACATTATACCTTCCATAAATGACCAAGTGGCTCGTGGTTACGCTTATATAAATACATATGAGAACATGCTAAATGGAAGTATTACTCCCAATGCAGCAATAAAACTATATTCAAAAGGACTAGTTAATGAAAAGAATGAATTATTAATTAATCTCATTTCTAGGTATACCTCTTCAGTTTTTTGGAAATATCTTACTGCCGAACAACGCCTTTTTTATCAGAAAGAAATTACAGAACAGATATGGGCTAAATTACAAGAAGAACTTTCGCCCAATATTAAAAAGACCTTATACAATACTTATGTATCATTAGGTTATACAGGTATTTCCCAAGACCGATTATACAAAATCTGGAAGAAAGATATAGTAATCAGTAACCTAAAACTTAACGACGATAATTTTACGGAATTGGCGATGGATTTAGCCTTATACCAACATCCTGAAAGTAAGAACATCCTTGAAATAGCTGAAAAAGCAATAAGCAACAATGATAAATTAAATAGGTTTAAGTTTTTACTTCCATCTCTTTCAACAGACAATAACACTAAAAATACATTTTTTGAATCTCTAAAACTTGAAGAAAACCGTGCTAAAGAATCATGGGTGGCTAATGCCATGAATAATTTAAATCACCCTTTACATCAAAAAGAATCAATAAACTATCTAAGGGCAAGTCTAGACTTAGTTGATGAAATACAACAAACAGGTGATATCTTTTTCCCAAAGAGATGGTTAAGTAGTACAGTAGGCAATTACACATCTCCAGAGGCTTATGAAATATTACAGCGTTTTCTTAAGGAAAATCCCGATTTAAATCCTTCCTTGAAATCAAAAGTATTACAAGCTTCAGATGATTTAAGAAGGGTGCAACTTCTGCAGAAACAGATAGACACCTCATTAGATTAATATTGAGACATAAAAAAAAGAGGTCTTTTAGACCTCTTTTTTTTATACACATCTATTTTTCTATCTACTATAATTAGGACTTTCTTTTGTAATGGTTACATCATGTGGGTGACTTTCATTAATACCACTAGCCGTAATTTTAACAAATCTTCCATTGTCCTGTAAAGTAGCAATATCTTTTGCCCCACAGTATCCCATACCAGCTTTTAAACCACCTATAAACTGGTGAATGCTTTCGTATAATTCACCTTTATAAGGCACACGACCTACAATACCTTCAGGTACTAATTTCTTGATATCATCTTCAACATCTTGAAAGTAACGATCTTTACTACCTTGCTTCATTGCCTCTACAGACCCCATACCTCGGTAAGATTTGAACTTTCTACCTTCATAGATAATCGTTTCTCCCGGAGATTCCTTGGTTCCTGCCAAAAGTGATCCTAACATAACTGTATCTGCACCTGCAGCAATAGCTTTAGGAATATCACCTGTGTACCGAATACCACCATCTGCGATAACCGGAACTCCAGAACCTTTTATAGCCGCTGCTACTTCCAAAACAGCAGAAAATTGAGGGAAGCCAACACCTGCAACAACTCTTGTTGTACAGATAGAACCTGGACCAATACCAACTTTAACTGCATCTGCACCTGCATCTACCAAATACTTAGCAGCCTCGCCAGTTGCAATGTTACCAACAATAACATCTAAGTTTGGAAACTTCTTTTTTACTTCTTGCAATACCGATACCACACCTTTTGTATGCCCATGAGCAGTATCTATAACCACAGCATCCACACCGGCATTAACCAATGCCTCAGCTCTGTCTACCGCATCTGCAGTAACACCTAATGCCGCCGCTACACGTAAACGACCGTACTGATCTTTGTTGGCGCTAGGTTTTTGGGTAAGTTTAGTAATATCACGAAATGTAATTAAACCTACCAACTTATAATCTTTATCTACAACAGGTAGCTTTTCAATCTTATGTTGTTGTAAAATATCTTCAGCTTCTGAAAGTGAAGTACCTTCTGCTGCTGTTACCAAATTTTCAGAAGTCATTACTTCTGATATTGGTCTTTCATTATTTTTTTCGAAACGTAGGTCTCTATTGGTTACGATACCTAAAAGTTTACCATCGGCGTCAACAATAGGAATACCACCAATGCTATACTCTTTCATATTAGCCTTGGCGTCTTTTACTTTTGAATCAAGTGGTTGGGTGACCGGATCTAAAATCATTCCGCTTTCAGCCCTTTTTACCTTTCGCACCTTCATGGCTTGCTGCTCAATGGTCATGTTCTTGTGCAGAACACCTATACCACCTTCTTGAGCCATGGCAATTGCCATTCTAGACTCTGTAACCGTATCCATCGCCGCCGATATGATAGGTACATTGATTGTAATATTTCTTGTGAATTTTGTCTGAATACTTACTTCTCTTGGAAGCACTTCAGAATAAGCAGGTACTAACAGTACATCATCGTAAGTTAGACCTTCTCCTAGAATTTTATTTTGGTGGGCTTGCATAGCAATTAAGGATTTAATTGCGTGCAAATATAGCGAATATTGTTGACTTATATACCATTAACATAACCTTAGCAAAAGCTTCACATAAAAGGGCTTTATTAAAAACCAGGCAAGACATCTTTTAAGTAAACTATACTATTACATTACCAGATAACATACTAAAATTTAAACTGTAAGGTCGTATAAAATGTTCTAGGTTCTGACGGAATAATACCAGGTCCTGGGTACCCAGTTGCTCTTCGTGTAAAATAGCTATTATCCAAAAGATTATTTATACCAGTTTCTAATTTCCATTTTTTATAGGAATAAGCCAAAGAAAAATCCATAATGTCATATGCAGGTATCTCTCCTTCTATACCACGTTGATTATCATTTACATCTTGTGGCGCATTAGTCGCATCTGTAAATTGACTTGACAAATACGTGTATTGCAAACTACCTATTAAGTTGCCGTACCCGAAATTAAGACCAGTTTTTAGGTTTACATCAGGTATAAATTCTACCTTATTCCCCTCTACATTCGTTTCTTCTGAAGATAAATACTCAGAATTGGTCAACGCCAAGTTTACAAAATAATTTAGTTTCAACTTTTCACTAGCAGATAGGAAAGTTTCCTTGATACTCCAATTTGCAAAACTCTCAATACCGTACATAAAGGCAGTACCAATATTACCTCTAAAACGAACTATACTTCCCGTTTCCACTTCTTCCCCTAAAGCATTGGTCTGTGTTTCGCTCTTTAATATCTCCCCTAACCTATTGTCATATAGTAAGCTAAATGCACTAACATCATAAGACAACACATTGTTATATCTACCTCTAAATCCAATATCTGCAGTAAAGCCATCTTCATCAGAGATATTTTCATCCACTTGAAAAGAAGGGTTCACCACTCGTATATCACTAAAAGTGACCGACCTATAATTCTGAGAAAAATTACCGTAAAACTCAATACTGGAATTTAACTTATAGCTAGCCCCAATACCAAGTAACAAAAACGTTCTATCAAACTCTCTATTATCTTCTATCTCTTCATTTAAAAGTGGGTTGCCTGCCAAATCGAGTACAATATTCTTATAAGTCCCAATACTTTCTGTTTTAATATGCTCTAATCTAAATCCTGGTGTTAAGGTGAGTTTTGGAGTTATATTGAATATATTCTCACCAAAGAATGCTAAATTGGAGTTAGGGAAATTAAATTGAGATTGTCTCTCGTAATTTGGAAATTCATCATCCGCAAAATTAAAGTCTGCATTAGAAGCAGTTGTACCAGGACCTTGTCTTTGATTATTATCGGTTCTATAAATTTTAGAGCCTAATAAGAGAGCCGATTCTGTATTACCCAATTTATACCTAGTAAGCAATCTAGCTTCTGCACCCCAATTCTGAAAATTATCAATTAACAACTCTCGCGGCTCTTCAAGGTCATCTGGCTGCGACACCCTGTTTGTACGAAAACCAAGTGCACTTCTAGAAGCATCTAATCCAAAAAGATTCAAACTAAAATCCATTTTTGAAGAGAACTTATGATCTAAACGCAAGGAGTACAATTTCCAATCAATATCAAACCAATTACGCTCCCTATTGCTAAAAGTAGGATCTTCACTAAATTGGGCATCTGTAAGACCACCTGGCTGTTGCGCCAAATAATTAAGAAATGTAGTCTCTAGCGTAAGTTTCGTTTTATCAGAAACCTGATACCCTATGTGCGCAAAATAATTTCTACTGTTGTAATTAGAATTTGGTCTAAAACCACTGCCCTCTTTATAATTGAAATATGTATAATAACTTATTTTACCTACCGTACCACTAAGACTATTAAACGAGGTTTTTAGATCATAAGACCCCACTGTCTGCCTACTAACCCATTCGATTTTCTTATTTGGGTTGGGCTGTTTGAATTTAAAATTCACCAAACCTCCAAATTGTGTTCCGTATTGTAATGAAGCTGCACCTCTAACTACTTGAATTTCCTCTAAAGCTTCAGCTGGCGGAGTGTAATAACTTTCTGGGTAACCCAAAACATCTGCGCTTATATCATACCCATTCTGTCTGGTGTTGAAATTTGCCGTTCTATTAGGGTCCAAACCTCTACCTCCAATATTCAATTGTAAACCTGCGTCGCCGTTATCATAAATGTTGAGTCCTACTACTTGGCTATATATCTGTCTTGGGTTGTTAGCTGCCAAATTACCAGTAATACCCTCTAAAAGTACAACCTCACTCTTTTTACCAGCATAAATCGCAGTACCCTCTACTTTCTTCAATTGCTTTAATGCAAAAACCTCTTCTCGTTTCTGAATTAAAACCACTTCTGACAAATTGTTGACTTTTAGACGCTGCAGTGTTACGTTAAAAGTAACGTTGTCATTTAGAACAACATCTTGTTCTTCAATTTCAAACTCATAAGCAAATACAACAATGGTATAAGTACCTGCCGCTAAACTTTCTACTGAATAATAACCTTCTGAATTTGTTGTTTCTAAACGCTCTAATTCTTTAATATACAATTCTGCATCAGAAACAGGAACACCATCTTCATCGGTCACTTGTCCTGAAATATTAAACTGCCCAAATAATGGAAATGATACTAATAATAACAGTATATAACTAAATTCCTTTAATCTCATCTTTAAATGGTGTTATCCAATTCTTATGTAAAAAAGACTCTCTTTGTTTTCCAAGATCAATAGTAGGGTCTATATATGTTGTACTTAACCTACCATTTAAACTAACTTGGCAATCTACGAATACCTGCACATTTTTATGACCATCTTTTTCAAAATGATTTTTTAAAAAATGGGCATATTCTAATATAAAATCTGGCTGAAATGCCATTTGTTTTTCTTGAAACGGAGTGATAAAATCTGTATTATCCACATAAAACCATCTTCCAGATTCTCCATCTACAATTTTAAATTGTGCGTAACCAGATTTTTCCATGAGCATTACGCGCCAAGAAAATCGGTAACCTTCTTCCGTCCAGAATAACTCACCTGGATACAAAAGATACCTAAAAGGAAAAATAAGTTGTATAGCAAAAAAGGCAATTAAAACGGTCATTTTCATTTTCGATGTAATAGTCGGAAAATCTTGATAAACTTTCTGATTATTAAATTTCGTATCATCCATTTTCAAGAACTTCGAAAGGTATTTTAAGATTTTCTCATGAAAGCTTGAATCAAAAAATATCAAAGCAGAAATGATCATTACATACGGGAACATGCCAATAGGAAAAAGTACCCTAGTCAACACATGAAAAACTACGACCATTACAAATGCATACGGTCTGGTTTTTTTGAATAACAAGAAAAAAGGAATTGTTAGATCATATAGTGCTCCAGACCAGCTAAATGCATATTGCACCCACTCTTCACCAAGTAAACCACCTATAAACGGAGTATCAAATTTTGAAGGCAACCAAATTTTCAAAGGCATAGCCTTTAGCAACCAATCTGAATTTAACTTCGCCAGTCCAGCATAAAAATATACGATACTTAAAAGTAGCTTAATGCTATTCACTGTCCAGCTTGGTACATATTCAAAACTTTTTTTAGGGTTTAGATATGCATCTATGGAATAGGTTGCATTTGCGGGCAGAAATATCATTAAAAAACTAAGTAAGCTAATAAAGTAATAATGGTTAAGGTATGTTGTCTTATCCATTAATTCTATATAGGTAAAACTCAAAAAGAATATGACAATACTTAATTTATACCGATACCCAAGAGCCACCAGTAGCGCTGCAAAACCACAAATTATAAATATGAGATAAGTATACACGCCTAATGGCTTTACCCACTCAACCCCATAGTAAGAAAAAAAGAATTTTGGCTGAATGTAAAGTTTATCGATCCAACCATAGCTCCAAAATCGAACAATGCTAAAAAACATCATTAGACCAAATAAAATACGAAAGACCGCCAAAGGGGCGGTCTCTACGGGAGCTTTTATATATTTCTTAATTACCGATTCCATTAATCACCGTCGGCATCAACAAAATCAATACTAATACTCATTGCTGAAACCATATCTACTTTTAGCATAGGTACTGCTTTTTGTACTTCATCATAAGCTAAAAGCATATTGGTAGGCGGATTGTTATCTTCAATCTCCGCTCTAAAGGCTGAAAGATCCATCACCATACTTTTTGCCGTATTCATTTGATCATTGATCAACGTAGATAAATCTTCTTCGTTTTTTACCGAATTCAATGCATCTAAATAAGACGCCAAACTTTCTCCCTGTGTAGTTGAGTTAAAATGCTTGCCATTAAAAAAATCTTGAACAGCCGCTAAACCTTCTAAAAATAAATCATTGGAAATACTTGCATCAAAATACGCTTCAACATTTCTTGGCAAAGTACTGCCGGAAAAAACGCCTAATGGAATTCCCATTTTACCTGCTCTTAGATATTTTTCGAAATAAAAAATATAATCGTTTACCATACGATCAACAGATGCGGTAGATGAAGATCCATCATTAGCTACAAAAGTATCTCTATACCCCGTAGTCCAATCTGAAACAACAGTTGCGGTCAATGCTTGCATGTCCAATAAAACATCTTCTGTATATTTTAGATAAGCTTCTTTATTATCGCCATTGTAGAAGCCTAAAATTTCAGCATCGTTCTCGCCCAACCCGTTTAACAGGTAATCTAAAGCCGGAAACCCTTTTGCACTTCTGTTAGAGGATAAGGATAAGTCATAACTTCCATCCACAATAAACCCATCGATTTTCTCATTATCCGTTGGATATATATTCATGTTCAGTTGAAAACCTACCGATTCCGCAGGACCAATTTCAAACATTTCAACACGCTGCCAAGAAGTATAAGCATTTATCCATGCAGAGCGTAATGCTGTTAAATTACCTTCATTAGTGTCTACTTTAAAAGTGTTAAATGAATTTAATAAAGCATCCAAATCACCAGAAAATGCTTCATATGATGGAATGATTATATTATCTGCCCAATTGATTAACATGGCACTACGCTCAAAAGAAACCTCTTCTTGGTCATCTGGTATAATTACCTCATCATCTGTAGCACTATCACTAGAACATGCCCATACTAAGGTCATAATACACAATGCCCCTATTATCTTTCTCATAGCTTATTTTTATTTATTCTAATTAAATGCAAAAATAAAAAAAGCAATTCAATCTTATTAGAATGAATTGCTTTTTTATTAACCTTATATCGAATTATTCTGCTGCTTGCTCTAAGGTAAAACTGAACCTTCCAGAAATGTCAGTAGAAATAGCATCTAATGTAGCTGCTTCTACATTCCAAAGTCCGTTTTCTCCGTCATCCATTATATCTACTAAAAACGCATCAACTTCTTCTTTGGTAAAATAAGGATCTGTGGAATTGGTTTTTCGTGTAAACTGTAAACTGTAAACAAATCCGTAACCCTCTGATAAATCATGAAAAGCACCACCATAATCAGGTGTTTCTTGATCTAAACTATTTTTACCTTGTTGTAAATAGTACACCGCTCTAATACCGATAACTTCAGAAAGTTTCTCTCTAATAATTTCTGCCTGTGCATCCCTAACATCATATTGCTTAGCTACAATGGCAGCTCTACCTAATTTAAAGGCTTGAAAAATTTCATCGGCAATACCGGCAAAATCGTCATCCCCTTCTACTCTACCAACATATTTATTTAAAAAGCTATCTGCACCTAAGTCATCATTTGGGTTTGCAGCATCGGCATTTAAGCCATAAACATATCCATAAGCTTCATCCCACTTATGCTCCATATTGGTGTAGGTTTTACCTTCCGCTACAACATTAGCATCATTATCCGCTCTATTATCACCTTCATCTAAAACCGAAGTACTTAAATAATTGTTGACTATTTGATCAAGAGTAAGCGCCCCAATTAAACCTTTATTAAATGCTTGGTTGTATTCTAAACCTTGAGCATTAATATATCTGGTAGAAGAACCGTCAGCTATTTGCCCGGCTGTTCCTTCTGCTGCTGCAACTTCCCAGTTTGGGAATACCTCATTTACTTGTGCTGTGATAAAGCTATCAAAATCCGCTCTGATCAATGTTTGATCGGTGGCATTGGTAGAAAAGAAATCTGCCGATGCAGCTGTTTTACTTTTTACACTTTTATCAGATGCATTTAATTCTGTTTCTTCAAAATCATTGGCTCCTTCTTCATGAGCATACATACTTAAAATTTGATCAGATGTTGATGTTACATCTGTAAATGCGCTTAAAATTTCTGCACCCATTTTTAATCTTGTTGTTTGACCATCAAAACTAACCGTGCTTTCATTATCTCTTGTAAATACGTACGAATCTGGATTATCAATTGTTGTTTCAACAGGATCACAATCACCATCTTCACATGTAGTCAATTCTAAACTATCATCATCAGAACTACAAGAAATAAATAGTAAACTTGCAATAGAAGATAGTACAAATAGGTTCTTTTTCATTTTCTTTTTTTATTAAGACTTATTTTAAATAAGATTGCAAACGTATAACATGTTTCCATGCAAAGCAAGCTTATCTATAATAAATCTAAATAAACTTAACATAATGTTAATGTAACTAAGAAGAATACAACAAAAGACTAGTGATATTGTAAAAACAACTCGGTAGCTTTATTATAAGAAGCCTCAAATGTCATCCAGTTAACTCCAGAATCTGCTTTCGCCGAAGTAAAATAGGAAAGCATTTTTTCTGTGGGCATGTTTCCTGTTAAATCATCCTTAGCCATTGGGCAACCACCAAAACCTTGTATGGCACCATCAAAACGTCTACACCCAGATTCGTATGCAGCAGCCACTTTTTCATGCCATTTGGTAGGCGTAGTATGCAAGTGCGCACCAAATTCGATATTTGGATATTTGGGAATAAGATTCGAGAACAAGTATGAAATAGTTTCGGGATCAGAAGAACCAACGGTATCTGAAAGCGATAATATTTTTGCTCCCATTTTTGCCAACTTCTCTGTCCACTCCCCCACAATATCAACATTCCAAGGATCACCATATGGGTTACCAAAACCCATAGAAATATAGGTTACTACCTCTTTATTAGCGGCATCCGCTAAGTCAAATATCTCTTGTAAAGTTTCTACGGATTGCGCAATGGTCTTATGCGTATTTCGCATTTGAAAATTTTCTGAAATAGAAAATGGAAAACCTAAATAATCAATTTCTGGGTGTGTAACCGCATCTTGTACGCCACGCACATTTGCCACTATAGAAAGTAATTTAGAATTTGTTTTAGACAAATCTAACTTGGACAACACCTCTGCAGTATCTACCATTTGTGGTATAGCCTTTGGCGAAACAAAACTTCCGAAATCAATAGTATCAAATCCGCAGCCTAACAAAGATTGTATATACCTGACTTTTTCATCTGTAGGTATAAACTGCTTTATGCCTTGCATAGCATCTCTAGGACACTCAACTATTTTGATCTTTGAATTAGACATTTCGTAAAAATACGAACTCTAAACAAGTATCTCATATTAATATTTCAAATAAACTACCCTATAAGTAAATAAATCGCAATTCCGATGAAGACAATAACTTGAATCCACTTTAAAACAAATCCGGTCCTCTTATTAGCTGTCAGGAAATTGGAGATTTGACCAGATAAAACTGCGATAGCGCTAAAAACAAGTGAAGAAACCACTATAAATAAAAAACCAAGGGTATAGAATTGAGTAACATTACTTAAAGAATCTGAAAATAGAAATCCCGGAAAAAATGCTAGAAAGAAAATGGTCACCTTAGGGTTCAACACATTCATTATGAAACCCTGTTTATATAATGAACCTAATTTATTTTTATTCTTTGTTTCGCCGGCAATAGAAATAGCATCACCACCTCTATACACCATTACAGCTAAATATAATAAATAGGCAGCCCCAAACATTTTTATAAAAGTAAATATAGCAGGGTTATTCTTAATAATTGCAGAAACTCCAAATGCCAATAACGTAGTATGGACTAAACAACCGGTCATTAATCCTGCAACGACCGCTAAACCATATTTTTTGCCATTACTAATGCTTTGTATGAGCACGAATATATTATCAGGACCGGGTGAAAGTGCCAGAACAAAGGTCGCCATTGAAAAAGCCAATAAAATCTCGTAATTCAAACTTAAAAATATTAGTTCTACCCGAAAAGTACGAATTACCGCCAATTACACCTATTTTTAATATCTTGTTTAAAAATCAAACACTATGAAAATCAAATTACTTCTGTTACTAATTAGTATTTCATTTGCTTCAAACGCTTTTGCCAAGACAAATGAAAACATGAACTCAACAACAATGATCCAAAACGATAGTTTATTAAGGCACACCGTATTTTTTAAGTTTAAGGAAGGAACAACCCCTGCACAGATTAAAAAAGTTGAAGATGCTTTTAGTGCGCTACCTTCAAAAATTGAGCAAATAAAAGGATATGAATGGGGACTGAACAATAGTCCGGAAGGTTTGGATAAAGGGTTTACCCATGCTTTTTTTCTCACTTTTGAAAGTGAAGAGGATCGGGCAATTTATTTACCGCACCCAGACCACAAAGCTTTTGGAGCTGTATTAACTCCGCATTTAGAAGATGTATTCGTGGTAGATTATTGGACCAAAAAATAGAACCAATCACAATTAAAAAAAGCCCTTGCACAAATTGTACAAGGGCTTTTCTATATTAAAATATTTCTCTATGAAGTAGCTGTTTTCTCCAACAAAGCTTTGTTAATTTGTTTCACCAAAGCTGGACCTTCATATACAAAGCCCGTCCATAATTGAATTAAATCTGCCCCAGCTTCTAATTTCTCTATGGCATCTTCAGCAGAGTTTATACCACCAACACCAATTATTGGAAATGCTTTATTACTTTTTTGAGCTAAAAAGCGAATAACCTCTGTACTTCTATCTTTTAAAGGAGCACCACTAAGTCCGCCAGCTTCTTCAGTTATTAGTGCATGGGATTTCAAATTCTCTCTAGAAATAGTTGTATTGGTCGCAATAACCCCGTCTATAGAAGTATCGCTTACAATATCAATAATATCTAACAATTGACTATCAGTAAGGTCTGGTGCTATTTTCAACAAAATAGGTTTACGTATAGTTTCTTTACGTTCACTTTGCTTAGCATTTTCTAATTGAAGTTCATTCAACAATGCCGTTAATGGCTCTTTATCCTGTAGCTCACGCAAACCCGGAGTGTTTGGTGAACTTACATTCACAACAAAGTAATCTACATGATCAAATAGTGCATCAAAACAAATGAGGTAATCTTTGATGGCTTCATTATTAGGTGTCACTTTGTTCTTACCAATATTACCACCTATAAGTACTTTATGATTTTTCTTTAAATTCTCTACGGCTTCAAAAACGCCGTGATTATTAAACCCCATTCGGTTAATGATAGCCTTATCTTCTTTTAAACGGAATAATCTCTTCTTAGGGTTCCCCTCCTGAGGCTTAGGTGTCAATGTACCTATTTCTACGAATCCGAATCCGAAATCCGAAAGTTCGTTATATAAAACAGCATTTTTATCAAAGCCGGCGGCCAAACCAACGGGATTTTTAAATTTCAAACCAAAAAGCTCACGTTCCAAACGCTTATCCTCAACAACGAACATTGATTTAATAAGTCCTGACAGACCTATTTTGGAAAAAAACTTAATACTTGAAAAACTAATGTGATGAACTTTTTCTGGATCGAGAAGAAATAAAAGAGGTCTAATAAAAAGCCTGTACATGTATCTAATTTATAAGCCGCAAAAGTACAAACTGTAAATGAGAAAGTTAAGCAATATTTTATCTGTTTTCGTTAGGTATACTGTCTGTATATACCGCAGGAGTGATAATATATGCTGAACGAGAAGCTTCTTTACATAACGACAAGTATAATTTATACTGATTTGAATTGAACAATGCCAACATTCTTTTATCAATCATTTCTTGAACTCTAGCCATACTATCCATAACCACCTTATACTTACCGGCCAGTTGACGTAGTTCCTCAACACTACTTTGCGGGTGTCTACTCTTTACATTTTCTAATTCATTACTTAAAATATCATTTCGATATTTTACTTCTCCGCTAAAACTCTCTAATTTTTCTTTTTGCATATCATTCAATTGAAAAATATCTGAAATTATAGAATCGCTCGTTACACCAACCCCAAGAATACAATCTGCCTGTGCATTTACATTTGCAATGAACAAAAGAAAAGCCATCATTACCACATATCTAAATTTCATCATCATTGTATTTATAGAATATTACGCTTACTAAATTACAATATATAAGCTTATTTTTGATAAAACACATATAGCATGCAGCATATTATAGACCGTTTCATTAGTTACATTACTATTGACACACAGAGCGATTCATCATCAGAGACCACACCAAGCACAGAAAAACAATGGAATTTAGCCAATAAACTAGTTGAAGAGTTACAGGCTATAGGCATGATAGATGTTACTATAGATGACAATGCATATATCATGGCAACCTTACCTTCTAATGTTGATCATGAAGTACCCACCATTGGTTTTATTTCTCATTTTGATACGTCACCAGATTTTTCAGGTACGAACGTAAATCCGCAGATCATTAGAAACTACGATGGTAAAGACATTGTTCTGAACAAAGAAAAAGACATCATTTTATCCTCTTCCTATTTTGATGATTTACTACAGTATATTGGCCAGACCATCATTACTACAGATGGTACCACACTTTTGGGTGCAGATGATAAAGCAGGTATTACAGAGATTGTAACTGCCATGGAATATTTGATCAACAATCCTAAAATAAAGCACGGACCTATTAGAGTTGGGTTTACTCCAGATGAGGAGATTGGTCGTGGTGCACATAAATTTGATGTAGAAAAATTTGGTGCTGCTTGGGCATATACTATGGACGGAAGCCAAATTGGCGAGCTAGAATATGAAAATTTCAATGCTGCGGGAGCAAAAATCAAGGTAAAAGGTAAAAGTGTACACCCAGGTTATGCAAAAGGTAAAATGGTAAATGCCCTTTTAATCGCCAATAAGATTATCAGCGACTTACCAAAACATGAAGTGCCGGAAGAAACCACTGGTCGAGAAGGCTTTTTTCACGTGCATCACTTTGATGGAGAAATTGAAAATGCAACCGTAGAACTCATTATTAGAGATCATGATTTAAAGCATTTTAATAAACGAAAAGAATTGGTACAAGATATTGTCAAGAAGTATAATAATGAATATGATAATTGCATCGATCTAGAATTAAATGATCAATATTTTAATATGAAAGAAAAGGTAGAACCTGTTTTTCATATTGTTGAAACCGCTAAAAAGGCTATGGAAGATATTGGCATAAAACCAATCATTAAACCCATTAGAGGCGGTACGGATGGTTCTCAATTAAGCTATATGGGCTTACCCTGCCCTAACATTTTTGCCGGTGGACATAACTTTCACGGAAAATACGAATATGTACCTGTGGAGAGCATGCAGAAAGCAGTAGAAGTAATTGTGCGCATTTGTGAATTAACGGCAAATCAATAACAAAATGGAAAAGCAAGAGAAAATAGCTTTGTTTTATAATGAAGCACATCAATTTAAAAATGGTGTAACCCAATTAAGAACCCTTGCTTTAGACTGCGGTATGACGGAAACCTACAAATGGAGTTTCCCTACCTACATGATCAATAATAAAAATGTCATCGCTATAAACAAATTCAAAAATCACTTTGGTATCTGGTTTTTTAACGGCGTCTTTTTAAGTGATCCTAAAAAAGTTTTAGAAAATGCACAAGAAGGCAAAACCATGGCAATGCGTCACTGGAAATTTACTTCACTTGAAGGCATTGATAAAAAAGACATTACATCTTATATAAATGAGGCTATAGCAAATCAAAAGAAAGGTTTACAGGTAAAGGTTGAGAAAAAACCTAAAACCAAAATTGAGATTCCTGCATACTTATCTATTGCATTAGAAAACAACTATGACATAAAGGACGCTTTTAGCAAATTAACCTATTCCAAACAAAAAGATTACGCCGAGTTTATAGCAACCGCTAAACAAGAAAAAACAAAACTATCTAGATTAGAAAAGATAATTCCACTGATATTAGCAGGTAGAGGACTGCATGACCAATACAAGAAGTAAGCTATTATCTTAAAATTAAAAACAAAAAAACACCGATGTTTTCATCGGTGTTTTTTATATGAATTCAGAAAAAGTTATTTCTTTTCTGGAGCGTTTAACTTAGCGCTCATTTCCATGGATATGGCAGATCTATCAAACTTTAACTTCCCTGCCATTGTTTCCAATACACAAGAAGTATCCTTATCATTCAAATCTACTACTTTTCCGTGCAGACCACTTTTGGTAATAACACGATCACCACGTTTTAATTCTGCTGAAAATTTCTTTTCATCCTTTTGTCTTTTCATTTGGGGTCTGATCATAAAAAAATATGCGACCACAAAAATCAAAATCATTGGAAGAAACTGCCCTATATCACCCATTTTTGGTATATCTGTAATTTATAATTATTTAACAGGTCCTAATGGAGCTGCTCCTTTTGGGTTAACGAAAGCTTTGATTCTTAAAAGCTCAGAACCTTTTTCCGTGTTAGCCGTAACCGTAATGGTTTTAGTAACCTGGTTTTGTCCAGAACCGTTGAAATTAACTTTTAACTCACCTGTTTCACCTGGTGCAATTGGATCCTTTGGAGGATTAGGAACTGTACAACCACAGCTACTTTTAGCATCGGTAATAATCAATGGAGCGTTACCTGTATTGGTAAACGTAAATACGGTCTCTTGTGGAGTACCTTGCTCAATTGTACCAAAATCATGTTCTGCTTTCTCAAAAGACATTACAGGTACCGCTTTAGCAGCCTCATCTCTTACCGCAGCTTCTGCTACATTATCAGTTTTAATTTTACTTGATGCGTTGTCTTTACAAGAAGTAAAAGCTACCATTGATACTAGACCAACGATTAGAACTATTTTTTTCATACTATTTAGATTTATCAATTAATTGTAAAATTATAAAATATTTTTATAATAGACCTCTTCCCATTTTGTTAAGCTTTCCTTCTGACTTGTATTCTTTAGTAAGTTTATCGAGAATTCCGTTTATAAAAATGCTACTTTTAGGAGTAGAATATTCCTTGGCAATTTCTAAATACTCATTTATAGTTACCCTTTCTGGAATAGAAGGGAAATGTAATAGCTCACAAATAGCCATTTTTAATAAAATACTATCAATACCTGCAATACGATCTTTATCCCAATTTGGTGTTTTACCTTCAATCTCTTTTTCTAATGCATCGTTCTTTAATAAGGTTCTTGTCAACAATTGCATAGCATATGTCATATCCTCATCATCTTTTAACAAGCTTGGCAAAAAGTAAGATTCTGGGTGCGTTAATTTTGCTTTCTTAAAATGCTTTAAAACAAATGTGTTCACAATAGGTATATCGTCAACCCAAGTTAATTTATCATCTTCAAAGTAGTCGTAGATTTTTTCGTTCGGTGCTATTATGTTCTTGAACAAGGTCATCACCAATTCTTTATCAGCAGCATAGTCACTTTCAGGTGTAGACATGTATTCTTGGTAGGCATCGCTCTCTAAAATCTCTTTGTAGATCAACTTTACATACTCCTCGTTCAAATACCAATTATCTAACTTTCTATGAGTAAGCTCTTCTTCTAAGGTCTTATTCTCAACAATTTGCAATAGCAATCTGTTTTGAATAAACTTTTTAGGATTAGGAAATGCTGTCTTTTTATCGCTAATGTATTTATTGGCGGAAAGGGAAATTTGGTCTGCTGCTCTTTTTTGTAACTCAACAAAAAGGCTTAACCACAAAAGGTATAGCGTATAGGTATTCTCTATGCTTACCTTTAAAAACTTCTCTTGTTTCTGTAATGAATCGTCCTTGGACTGAATTAGAGCGTAAATACTCTGCATTACCTTTACCCTAATGTGCCTTCTTGTAAGCATTTGAAAGAACTTATTTAATTATTAGTAAATAACCTAGGGGCAAGCCCTGGGAGCATTAAATCTCGATTATCGAGTTAATAAAGCCGCAAAGGTAAGTATCTATTTAAAGGGTCACAATAGCAATCGTATTTATCTTAGCTTATTTATAACATATCGTTTTAGGTCAAAAAACTATCTTTGCCCACATAAATTTACACTATTAGCTTTTCTACTACTTATGAAAGAACTTAAGCATCTAAATAAATACTTTAAAAAATACTGGCTTAAGCTTTTTTTCGGGATCATAATAACCATAGTTGCAAGGTTATTTCAATTGATTATGCCCTCTTACGTTAATAATTCTATTACTGTAGTTGAACAGTATATAAATGCGGAAATAGAAAAATCAACAGCGCAAGAATTGTTGATGGAGTATATACTTATTATAGTAGGTGCAGCAATATTAT
The DNA here is from genome assembly GCF_000744105.1 of Maribacter forsetii DSM 18668. Classification (NCBI taxonomy): domain Bacteria; kingdom Pseudomonadati; phylum Bacteroidota; class Flavobacteriia; order Flavobacteriales; family Flavobacteriaceae; genus Maribacter; species Maribacter forsetii. The sequence goes on along the minus strand of NZ_JQLH01000001.1, from coordinate 1,369,056 downwards.
CTGGTTTCTTTACTTTTTTAATGCGCCAATTAATAATCAATATTTCAAGATATATAGAATACGATCTTAAAAATGAAATATTTGATCATTATCAAAAACTTAGTCTCAACTTCTACAAGAAAAATAGAACAGGAGATTTAATGAATAGAATAAGTGAAGATGTAAATGAAGTACGCATGTATGCCGGTCCGGCAATTATGTACGGTATACAGACACTGACTTTATTTGCCTGTTTAATACCTTTAATGTTCATAAAGGCACCTACATTGGCTGCCTATACACTATTGCCATTACCTTTTTTATCTGTATTAATATATCAAATAAGTAAGGTCATACATAAGAGAAGTACCATTGTACAACAATACTTATCTACACTTTCTACATTTACGCAAGAAATATTTTCAGGAGTTTCGGTCATTAAAGCCTATGCTTTAGAACCACAGACCAATGATGATTTAGTAAAACTTGCCAATGAAGGGAAAGAGAAAAGTGTAAGCTTAGCAAAGGTAAATGCCTGGTTTTTTCCATTAATGATACTACTAATAGGTATCAGTAATATATTGGTTATTTATATTGGCGGAAAACAATATTTAGCCGGTGAAATTGAAGTTGGTTTAATTGCCGAGTTTATTTTATATGTAAATATGCTGACTTGGCCAGTTGCTATCGTAGGGTGGCTCACTTCTATAGTACAAAGAGCTGCTGCCAGCCAACAACGTATTAATGAGTTTTTAAATGAGGAGTCAGAAATTAAGAACACACCCACTCACCAGCATGATGTAAAAGGTAAGATTGAATTTAAAGATGTTGATTTTACGTACCAAGACACCAACATCAATGCCTTAAAGCATTTATCGTTTACTATAAACGAAGGTGAGACAACTGCGATTATTGGTAAAACTGGATCAGGTAAATCAACTATATTAGATTTAGTATCACGATTATACGATACTACATCTGGCGAAATATTAATAGATGACGAACCAATAAAACATATAGATTTAACCAGTTTAAGAGAGTCTATTGGTGCCGTACCACAAGATGCCTTTCTATTTTCCGACAGCATAAAGAACAATATTAAATTTGGAAAAGAAGGGGCCACAGACCAAGAAATCATAGATATTGCCAAAGATGCCGTTGTTCATGAAAACATCATGGGTTTCTCTAAAAAATACGATACCGTTTTAGGTGAAAGAGGTATTACATTAAGTGGCGGACAAAAGCAACGTGTCTCTATTGCAAGAGCGTTAATCAAGAAACCACAAATTTATTTATTTGATGACTGTCTTTCTGCAGTGGATACAGAAACGGAGGAAGAAATATTGAATAATCTTAAAAAAGCCTCTCAGAATAAAACTACATTAATTGTAAGTCACAGAGTTTCTTCAGCAAAAAATGCCGATAAAATTCTTGTTTTAGATGACGGAAGACTAATTCAGCAAGGTACGCATGATGAGTTAAATACGCGAGAAGGTTACTATAAAGACCTCTATCACAAACAGCTTTCAGAGAAAGAAAGTTAAAAAATTGTTGTAGGATAGTGTTTTTTTTTCCATTTTTGATAGCATAACGACACTAAACATTAGAAATGAGCGAAAGAGATTTATCAGATCAGGAAGAAATTCACTCCAAAGTTTTACGCGCAGGTAGAAGAACGTACTTTTTCGATGTAAGAAGTACAAAAGCTGGGGACTATTATTTAACGATTACAGAAAGTAAGAAATTTACACATGACGATGGTTCTTTCCATTATAAGAAGCATAAAATTTATTTATACAAAGAAGACTTTGATGCCTTCAAAGAAAATGTTGAAGAAATGATGGATTTCATCATTAATGAAAAAGGATCCGAAGTAATTTCTGAAAGACACCAAAAAGATTTTAAGAAAGAAGAAGTTGCGACTGAAGCTGAATTACCTGTAGAGAATACAACTACAAGTACGTCTAGCTTTACAGATGTTAGTTTTGAAGATATTTAATCTCAATACTTTCTTTTTACAAATTAACGGTCCTTTTTTAAGGGCCGTTTTTATTTTGTAGATAGTTTACTACCGCAAACCATATTTTACCAACATAACATTTACCAATGTCAATATACTCAGTATTATACATGCTAAGTATGCAGATAAACTAAATGATAGAATAGCAAAAAGCAAAGTCATGTAAATAGGATAAGTTATAATTGCACAGGCAAATCTAAAGGTACCCATAAACTCATCTTCAGGTACTTTTGGTTTCAACCATGTCCTCCAAATAAGAACAAACGGAAAATTTAACACAGTAAATAAAAACTTAAATAAACTTCGCTCTTCTTGTCTAGGTATTGTGTCATTAGATAATCGCTGCTCTTCATGAGTGTATGATTCAATTTTTTTATTCGTTGACATAGGATTTAGAAAGTCTGCGTTCTCGGCGTTTAATCGATCTAAAATCATCTCATACTCTCCATCATTTGGTATATGAACGGTTAATTTCTTCAGTCGCTCAGAAACTTCCCGCTTCATATCAAAACTTGTTTTATTCAGGTCTTTTGAATCATAAAAACTCTTAGCTGAAATTGGGGCTCCATAATGTATTGCAACCTCATCAGGAAAATGAGCGGCATGCTTGTAATTTAAACCTACAGGTATTAGTTGAACATCTACATCTGGGTATAATTCAAAAGTGCGTATCAAAATTCTTGTAAAGCCCTTGCTTAAAGTTCTAACCGTTCGCTTTAGGTTATGATTTGCCTCTGGGAATAAAAGTAGAGCTTCTCCCCTATTTAAGATTTCTGCACATGAATTAAATATAGCATCGTTATTAGAAAGTGTATCTCTACCATCGCGCATTCTATATATAGGTAGCATTTGAAAATAAGAGAACATACGTTTTAAAAAATTGCCCTTAAAAACATCTGATCGCGTTAAAAAATAAGGTTTTCTATTACAATCTGTTGCAATTAATAAAACATCTATAAGTGCGCTTTGATGATTTGGTAAAAACATTACAGGCTTATCTTTAGGAATATTCTCTAGCCCAGAAATGACGATTTTCTTATGATAACCGTACAGTCCGGTTCTTACAACAATTTTAACCAAAGAATACAATAATCCGCTCACGCTATAGTCTCTTTAGTAACTGGTTTTCTATTCCAGAAAGCAGCTAAAATTAATCCCGAAACTATATGCCAAATTCCCCAAAATGCGGCAAGAAGCGCCATGCCTCCTAATCCTTCAAAAAAGGTGAAAATCAAAAGTAAGCCTAAACCAGAATTCTGTATTCCAGTTTCAATAGTTATGGACCTAAGACTACCTACCGGTAATTTAAATAATCGACCAAGACTATAACCCGTAGAAAATGCAATAAGGTTATGAATTAATACGATCCAAAAAACATAAAGTACATAATCCATAAAAATAATTCGGTTATTAAATAGCGCTATAAATACCAAGCAAATAAAAAACACCAATGATACTATTTTTAGTTTCTTTGCTATTTTCAATGCCAATTTTGGTTTCTTATAATTTACGTACATACCTAAAATCAAAGGCAGCCCTAGTAATAAAAAAACCAGTTTGATCATCTCTAAAGGTGCTATTGAAATATCTTGAATTAAACCCGCACTAGGCTCATAGCGCATGGACCAGAAATGAAAATTTAAGGGTGTCATTACAACCGCTAACATAGTAGCAATAGCGGTAAGACTTACGGACAATGCCGTATTGGCTTTAGATAAGTATGATATAAAATTAGAAATGTTACCACCAGGACAGGCCGCAACCATAAACATACCAAGTGCTATGCTTGGTAAAGGCTCAATTATGAGCACCAATAAAAAAGTTAAAGCCGGCAGTAAAACAAACTGACTAGTTAAACCCAATAACAACGATTTAGGCTTTTGCCACAAAGGTTTAAAATCTGAAACTGAAATCTCTAAAGCTACGCCAAACATTACCAAACTTAAAACAAGGTTCATCATCCAAAGTGAACCCGAATCAAAATTAATATGAATGGTATCTAAAATATTATCAGTCAAATATCTAGGAGATTTTTAATCCGTTTGGCACTTTCATTTGCGGTTGAAGAAGCACCACGGAACTATTTTCTACTGCTCCCAATATAAGACATTCACTCATAAAATTGGCAATTTGCTTTTTAGGAAAATTAACAACAGCTGTTACTTGAAGTCCTACAAGGTCTTCTTTCTTGTATTTTTCCGTTATTTGAGCAGATGTTTTTTTAACCCCTATTTCATCACCAAAATCTATATGTAATTTATATGAGGGATTTCTAGCCTCCGGAAAATCCAGAACATCTATAATTGTACCCACTCTCATATCGATCTTACTGAAATCTTGCCTGGTTATTGTATCTTTCATTAGCTCAATTTAAGCTTTTCTATCATATCTTTAGGTACATTGCCCGCATACATTCCGTACGCATCTACCAAAAGCCCCTTTTCACCAGTATTAGTTTCAATAACATATAAGATAGTATTGTCATCTGGGTTGCTCATACCCTCAAAACGATAAAATTTTACGACCTCCAATTCTGTTGCAGTATGTATGCTTTTCTTGCTTTTATTTTCTACACCAGCATCACACAAGTTAAAATCTTCCGTGTAACCCTCATCTTGTAATGCCTTAATTGCGTTGGATAAAGAAATATATGAATTTTCCATTTTTGAAATTTTTAAAAGTTTATGAATACTATAAAGGAAAGACAAGCTTAATATAATCCTTAACTTAGTACCATAAAATATTAGTTGATATGGCAAGAACGGAAAGCAAAATGTTGGCATTGGGTACAGTAGCACCAGAATTTAGTCTGTTAGATACTGTAAGTAAAAAAACCATGAATTTGCACGCTTTAAACGGTCATAAGGGAACAATGATCATGTTTGTCTGCAACCATTGCCCCTTTGTAATTCATGTGAATCCAGAAATCACTAAAATGGCTATTGAATATCAGAAAAAAGGAATTCACTTTATAGCTATTTCGAGCAATGATGTTGAAAACTACCCAGAAGATGGTCCACATTATATGAGGATAAAGGCTAAAGCTGAAAATTATACTTTCCCATACCTATATGACGAAGACCAATCTATTGCAAAAAAATACAATGCCGCCTGCACACCGGATTTTTTCCTTTTTGACGGAGAGCTAAAATTAGTTTACCGCGGTCAGCTAGATGATTCTAGACCAGGAAATGGTTTACCGTTAACCGGCAAAGACCTAAGAAATGCCATTGAAAATCTTTTAAAAGGTGAAGCAATAGACCCAAATCAAAAGCCTAGCATAGGTTGTAATATTAAATGGAAATCTAATAATCAATAAAATTCTCACCACAAATTATGGAGAATAATATTCAGTTTGAACAACTGAAACCAGAACTTTACAACACCTATATTGACATAGGCACGAAAGCCTATAATCAACATTACACACATTTATGGCCCAATGGCAATACCAAAACATATATAGAAAATAGCTTTACGAAAGAGGTTTTACTACAGGAAGAAAAAGATCAGGATACCATTTTATATGTAATTAAATTAGAATCCGCATATGTAGGTTTGTTAAAAATCACCTTGCACAAAAAACTACAAGAGTTTAGCAAAGCTGATGCTTTGTACCTTGACAAAATCTATATACTCAACGAATATTCAGGAAAAGGCATAGGTGCTAAAAGCATGCAGTTCGTTGAAAAAATTGCCAAGAATAACGCTAAAAAAGTAATCTTTTTAGAATCTATGCAAAAAGGAATGGCGCTACCATTTTATCAAAAACATTCTTTTAAAATAGCAGCCATAACCCAAGTGCCATTCAACAATGTTATTGAAGACGAAAAACCTATGTACCTCCTAAAAAAAGTCTTATAAATTTCTTACCAACCTTTACGCTCAGCCAAGGTTTTAATATGTGCAAAATGATGGTTTCCATGCCATGCATATTTACCAATATTTTCTGCTACAGATACATTAACGTTCCCTACAGGGTGAATATAACTTCTCTTTAAATCATCTGGTGATAGTCTTTCACACATATAAACCAATTTAGCATGCAACGCCGTTAAATAGGAAAGTGAAAGAGCTATGGGTGCTGTCTTGGCATCAATAAGTTCACTCCACAATTTTTCTTCGTAGACCTTAATGAGCGGTCTATTCTCTGTCAAAGCCCATTTAAAACGAGTATAACTATGGTGATGACTATCTGCTATATGATGAATTACTTGCCTTACCGTCCAACCACCCTCACGGTAGGGAGTTTCTAATTGAGATTCAGAAAAATCACTGACCAAATCAACTAACCGTTGCGGTAATGTTTCCAACGCATTTATCCATTGCTTTATATGCTCATCAGAAATATTTTCAGGACACTCAAAATGACCAATCGGATATCGTAATTTTTCTAATTCTTCCATAAACTAAAAGTAGAAAATTTTAATAGACTTTTAACCCAAAAACTTTAGACAAAGCTAATTAATCTACTAATTTTATAGGATATAAAATTAAATACATAAAAATATATCAATATGGCAACAATACGTTTGGGTGACAAAGCACCTAATTTCACAGCAGACAGCTCAATGGGGACCATCAACTTTTACGATTATTTAGGTGATAGTTGGGGAATTTTATTTTCTCACCCAGCAGATTTTACTCCGGTATGTACAACAGAATTAGGTACCGCAGCTAAATTCAAAGATGAGTTTGACAAGCGCAATGTAAAAATGATAGCATTAAGCGTGGATGGTGCAGCTTCACATGCTGAATGGATAAAGGATATCAACGAAGTGCAAAATACAGTGGTAAATTTTCCAATTATTGCAGATGAGGATAAAAAAGTCTCTGATTTATATGACATGATTCACCCAAATGCAGATAATAATCTTACAGTGCGTTCTGTATTTATTATTGCACCAGACAAAACCGTGAAACTAACATTGACTTACCCAGCTTCTACCGGAAGAAACTTTTATGAACTATTAAGAGTAGTAGATTCCTTACAACTTACAGCGAATCATAAAGTTGCAACACCAGCAAATTGGGAGCATGGCAAGGATGTAGTAGTGAGTCCGGCTATATCAACCGATGATGCAAAAGGCATTTTTTCAAAAGGAGTTACAGAGGTAAAACCATATTTAAGAATGACTCCAGACCCAACTGCATAGTCTTAAAAACAAGTTCATTCTCAATACATTAGAATAAATTTGTTAACTATAAGATAACGTAGAAGATTTTAAGTTTTTAAACAAAAAAAAACTATCTTCGCTCTTTAATTAATATTTAATTTTTCTATTATGAGTAAAGGAACAGTAAAATTCTTCAATGATTCTAAAGGTTACGGATTTATCACTGAAGATGGTTCAAACGAAGATCATTTTGTACACATTTCTGGCTTAATCGATGAAGTTCGTGAAGGTGATGTTGTAGAATTTGAACTACAACAAGGTAAAAAAGGATTAAACGCCGTTAATGTGAAGGTAATTGACTAGGTAAAGATTTAACTTTTTTATAGTATAAAACCCGAACCAATTGGTTCGGGTTTTTTTTGTGCCTATATTTTTTTTAAAAAAAATGTTCAACCTAAACGCAACCTTTTATATAAATACATATCTATAGATTAAACAAGAACGGTTCCCCGACCTTAACCATGTATTTATGACCACATTTTTGACCGTATTTTTAGTTTTGATGGTAGTTAACGTTATTTTGCTCTTAGGCAGTTTCGTAACTCGTAAAAAGTAAACATCAAAAAAAACACCCATATCAAAATGATACAGGTGTTTATTATTATTTTAAAGCAGTTAGGTTTCTTAACCTACCTTCATTAATTCTACATCAAAGATCAGTGTAGCGTTTGGTGGTATAACTCCACCTGCACCTGCAGATCCATAAGCTAGATCAGAAGGGATTACAAAACGTGCTTTATCACCAACTTGTAGTAAAGAAATACCTTCATCCCAACCTGGAATAACTTGACCAATTCCTAATTGAAAATCTATAGGAGAGTTACGTTTGTAAGATGAATCGAATACTTGACCATTTAAAAGAGAACCTTCGTAGTGTACAGAAACTTTCTCACCTTTAACAGCTTTAGCACCATCACCTTTCTGGATCATTTTATAACGAAGTCCTGATGGCGTAGTATCAAAACCTGCCGCTACTTTATCAAGTTCAGCTTCTTGCTGTGCTTTTTCTGCTGCCAATCTTGCCTCACCTGAAGCATTGAAATCCTCAAAAGCCTTTAATGCATCCCACTTTTGTGCTGCATCACCAACTCTAACAATTTCCATAGATTCAATAACGTCATCTTGCGCTATAGCATCCACAACTTCTTGACCAGCTTCTACATGACCAAAAACAGTATGCTTGTTATCTAACCATGGTGTAGGTACGTGAGTAATAAAAAATTGGCTTCCATTAGTTCCAGGACCGGCATTTGCCATAGAAAGAACACCAGGAGTATCATGCTTTAACTCTGGATGAAATTCATCATCGAATTTATAGCCAGCATCACCTGTTCCGGTACCTTGAGGGCATCCTCCTTGAACCATAAAATCTGGAATAACCCTATGAAATTTTAAACCATTATAATAAGGCTCACCTTTACCCTTAGCACTATTCTCTTTGTCACCCTCTGCAAGAGCTACAAAGTTACCTACAGTACCAGGAGTTTTATCGTGAGTTAATTTTACTAGTATTTCGCCTTTATTTGTATTGAACTTGGCGTAAATTCCGTCTTCCATTTTTATTTTTTTAGTATCTGGCAAAGGTAAAGAAATTTAACGATTTGAACATTTCGTGATTTTCAAAAACACAAATTGATTCCGTTACTATTAAAGCAGAAATAATAGAAATTAAAATCCGTATTTATCTACCAGGTATATTAAACTTGCCATAGATGCAGCCCCTAATTGAAGCTCTCTTTTATTTACATGCTCAAAGGTGTCGTTCTCAGCATGGTGATGATCAAAATAACGTTGAGAATCTGGTCGTAAACCTGCCAATACCAATCCATCGTTTTTTAACGGACCAATATCCGCACCACTAAAACCTTTTTCAAAATAGTGTACTAAGTATGGTTTAAAAAGACTTTTCCATTCCAAAACCTTCTCAAAATCTTTATCAGAACTTTCAAAAGAAAATCCGCGTGGAGAAAATCCGCCAGAATCACTTTCTAATGCAAAAATGTGTTTTTCATTTTTGGTACTAGCTATTTCTGCATACTTCTTTCCACCTCTTAAACCATTTTCTTCATTCATAAAAAGGACTACTCTTACCGTTCGTTTTGGCTTATAACCTGTTTTCTTGAATAGATTTAAGACCTCCATGCTTTGAACACAACCAGCACCATCATCATGAGAACCATCGCCAAGATCCCAAGAATCTAAATGACCGCCAACAACGATAACTTCCTCTGGTTTAGTTGTTCCTCTAATTTCCCCAATAACATTATATGATTCTACATCATTGAATTGTTTACAGTTTTGTTTAAAATAAAATTCAATAGCAGGATTCAATTTTAAAGAAGTACTTAATAATTCTGCTGCATTGGTACTAATTGCCGCTGCAGGAATTCTTTCTGATACCGCTTGCTCTCCATAGTTCATTGATCCCGTATGCGGATAATCATCTAAACGAAGATTCATTGAACGAACAATTACGCCTACAGCACCAAATTCAGATGCCTCTAAAGCACCTGCATAACGCTGATCTACACAATTAGAATAAGCAGTAAACGTGTTAATTTGGGTAGCATCCATAGGCTTATTGAAAAACACTATTTTTCCCTGAATTTTATCTTTGCCAAGCGCTGCTAGCTGTTCTATACCTTGAACCTCTATAATATTCGCTTTTACACCTGTTGCCGGAGTAGCTACTGAACCACCAATTGCACAAATAGGTACATTAGTAGTTGTACCTGGCGATGTTTCAAAGTAAGCAAATTCTGGTGTACCCCTTACCCATTTAGGAACCATTACCGGTTGCAACCAAACTTTGTCTAGACCTAAAGAATCTAATTGCACCTTTGTATAATTTACAGCTTGTTGGGCTTGAATAGATCCAGATAACCGCCCACCTATTTGATTAGATAAATAATTTAACCAATCATAACCATCGCCTTCGGTAAGAGCGGTATCATAAAGCTTCTTTATTTGTTCTTGATCCGTTTGTTGAGACCAACCCACATATGTGAGTGCAATAACAAATAATAAAGCAAGTTTACTGTTCAGTCTGTAATTGTTCTTCATAGCTGTCTAAATTAGCCATTATTTTTTCGCTTAACATAGGCTCCTTAATATCTTTGTATTTTTTTAACGATTCTAATAGTATGGATGCCACTATTATACGTGTTGCCTTTTTATTATCTGCAGGTACCGCAAACCATGGTGCATGACCATGTGTTGTTTTAGAAATAGCTTCTTCATAACATTTCTGATATGTATCCCACAACTTACGTTCTTTTAAATCACCTGGAGAAAACTTCCAATGCTTCTCTTTAAGAGCTAATCGCCTTAATAATCGTTGGCGTTGTTCTTCTTTAGATAGATTTAAAAAGAATTTAAAAATTAAGGTTCCGTTTTCAGCTAGGTGTCGTTCAAAGTCATTTATTTGCTCAAATCTTTTATCCCAAAATTTTTGATCTATATCATCTACCGTGTGTATACCCGGTATATGTTCGTTTAAAATGTATTCTGGGTGTACCCTAGTTACCAGAACATTTTCATAATGGGTTCTATTAAATACGCCAAATTTGCCTTTTGCCGGCAATACCAAATAATGTCGCCATAGATAATTATGACTTAATTCTAGTTCGGTAGGGACTTTAAAGCTATGTACTTCCACACCACTGACATTGAAATCTTTAAATACCTCACGAATCAAACTATCTTTACCAGCGGTGTCCATACCTTGGAGGCAAACTAGAATACTATATTTTCCATGTGCATAAATAGTATCTTGAAATTCGCCAAGATCTCTTCTTATTTTTGACAATTCTTTTTTAAGCTCCTTCTCAGACTTCCCAAAATCTTCAAAAGTCTCATAATCAGCTATTTTAAAATTTTTATTGGTTCTATAATTGTCTATTTTTATTTTATCCATTCTGAAATATAAAATTTAATATTAATTATTACTAATTCAACACCAAAACATAAGTAATACAATTCTCACAAATTCCGTTTATCGTGATTGAAGTGTATTGTATCGAAAATAATATTTTCAACAAGGTAAAGCATCTAAATTTATCCGTGTAAGACCCCAAATCTTGCACTAAAACCACCTACTTATGAAGAAAAATATCTTTTTTTTCTGTGCAATCGCACTACTGTCCCTATCCTCATTTGGTATGAATGTTGAGTGTGAATATGCCAATTCTAATATGGGTTATGCTAAATCTCAAATAAACGCAGCATTACTTACCCAAGATATAAATCAAGCTCGTTTTTACGCTTACAAAGCACTTAGCGCATTAGAGAAATCTAAAAACCAGTTAAATATTTGTGGGTGTAAATTAGCAAAAGAAAGCATGTTGGAAAACATGGAGGTACTATCACTTGCCACCAAATCAACCACATTAGAGGGTACTATAAGTTACTTAAATAAATCTTTTGAATTAACTAACAATACCATATTAGTATTAGAATCTCACGATTCACATGAAAGTGCTTATGATAACGATTCACTTTCTATAAATACCAGTTCTTCTACAACCCACACTACTGCAAAAAAAACGATCAAGAAAAAAGACCTTTTTAAAACTATTGATGCTTCTTTAGAGAAATATCGCATTTCGTTAGATAAGGTAGTTCAAAGTGTTAACTGCAAAGACGCTACTGCTTTTGCAATTAGAATTTTTGATGAATGTGAAGCTCAATTATTAAAACCGGATATCTCTGAAGGCAGCAAATATTACAATCTGCGCACTAAAGAGATTACCCAAGAAGCTTTAAACAAAATTGGTAATTGTTCTTCCAAAAAGTAACTATTAAGACTACTTACTGGCAAACAATTTTACATCATCCTCTGATACCTCTTGGCCACCAAGGATAATCAACCTTTCAACAACGTTTCTTAATTCACGAATATTCCCTGTCCAATCATAAGCTTTTAATAACTTAATAGCTTTTTCTGAAAAAGTCTTACCGGCCATACCCTGCTCTGCAGCAATCTTTTTAGAAAAATGCTCAATTAGTAATGGGATATCATCTCTTCTATCATTTAAGCTGGGTACCTGTATAAGAATAACGGCAAGTCTGTGGTATAAATCTTCTCTAAAGTTACCTTCTTCAATCTCTTTCTTTAAATCTTTATTCGTAGCTGCAAGTACACGAACATCCACTTTTATATCTTTATCTGTACCAACTCTAGATATTTTACTTTCTTGCAACGCTCTCAATACCTTTGCTTGTGCAGAAAGGCTCATGTCCCCTATTTCATCTAAAAATATAGTACCCTTATTAGCAGCTTCAAACTTTCCTGCTCTATCTTTAACTGCAGATGTAAAAGCACCTTTTACGTGACCGAACAATTCACTTTCTATTAATTCAGAAGGTATTGCAGCACAGTTTACTTCAATAAAAGATCCTGAACTTCTTGCACTCTTTTCATGTAGCCAATGTGCTACAAGTTCTTTACCGGTACCATTAGACCCGGTTATTAAAACACGGGCATCTGTAGGTGCCACTTTCTCGATCATATCTTTGATAGTACCTATTTCGCTACTCTCACCGATCATTTCATAATTCTTACTTACCTTTTTCTTCAAGTTCTTGTTCTCTACAACCAAAACTTTTCTATCCAGTGCATTTCTAACGGTAGTAAGCAATCTATTTAAATCTGGTGGCTTAGAGATATAATCAAAAGCACCTAAACGCATTGTATTTACGGCAGTATCTAAATCTCCGTGACCGGAAATCATGATAAAAGGAATTTCAGGTTTAATCTTTCTGGCAGCTTCTAGTACTTCTACGCCATCCATTTTTGGCATTTTTATATCGCAGAGTACTAAGTCATAGTCATTGTTCTTTATAGTCTCAATACCTTTTAATCCGTCTTCGGCTTCTTCTACGGAGTAGGCATCATTTTCTTCGGATAAAATTTTAACCAATACCCTTCTAATTGCTGCTTCATCTTCTATTACTAATATCTTTGACATAACTGCTTTTTAAATTCCTATTCTTATTCCTGTTCTAAAATATAGACCCGATGCGTCGTTTAAGGTAAATATATCATCTCTTTCTTCATTTCGTAAAGCACTATTTTGATAAATAGAACGACCACCTATAAAGTAAACGGACATATCCTTAGTTATTTTATATTGATACCCTAATGTCAATAATAATGCCGTAGAAGAAACATCAGTAGATAAATTATTACCGGGCAATAAAATATCATTCTGGATATTCACATAATATCCATCCAAAAATATTTCAGTCTGAAAGAAATGTCCTTTTTTGGTAAAATACTTCATACCAGATTTTGGTGCTCCTAAAGTATAGGCCCAGTTTGGGTGAAATCGCTTCTCAAAATATACAAAGGGCAACGGTACATCTATTGGAGAAGTACCATTATAAGAAATACCCAAAACCAACATATAGGGCTTATCCACATCTTTAACATTTTTATATGCGCCCAAGGTATAGTTCATATTAAAATCCTCATTTTCCAGTTCCTGAACAAAATTAGTAGACCATCTAGGGGTAACTACACCAATTAGCCGCCAGGTTTCAGATAACTTATACATATAAGCCAAATTCACATCTAGCACATGAAATTTGCTTAAGTCTCCAGAATTAGGAAACAAATCGTCAGGAACCTCAAAATTGTATCTGTTATACTCTGCCCCAAGAACTAAAAAATCCTTTTTATCACGAACCGCAATGGGCACGTTCAACACCAATTTAATACGTGATGTTTCAACATCACCACTATTTTCTGGCATCAGCATATATTCTAATCTAAATACATCTGGCGTCTGTGCTATAACTTTGGTAAAAGTAAAAAGCAGTAAACCTAAGAACAGAAAAACAAGGTTATGCTTTTTCATTATCCTCTGCATTTGAAACATTGTTGTTCTGAAGTGGACTTTGTTGAAACAAATGCACATCTCTTTGAGGAAAAGGAATGGAGATGTTATACTTTCTAAATTCAGCATCTATTTTATACCGTACTTCACTTTTTACACGTGGGTCTGTAAAACTATCGGTAATGTAAAAATTAACGGCAAATATGAGGGCAGAATCACCAAAGTCCTCAAAGATTACAAATGGTTTGGGACTTTTTAAAATAGTTCTTTGCGACTTCACTATATCTAATAATATTTGAGTCACAAGTTCTATATCACTACCATACGCCACACCTATGCGAACCAATTCCCTAGTAGTTTTATGATTTTGTGTATAGTTATAAACGATGTCACTGATAAATTTATGATTTGGTATTATAATTACCTTATCATCTCTGGTAATTGCCCTTGTAGTTCTTAGTTTAATCTCAAATACTTTACCCACTTTATTATCTATTTCAATAATATCACCAACTCTTAATGATTTATCTACTATAATAAATATACCACCAATGATATCTTGAAAAATCTCTTGTAAAGCCAAACCAAGTCCAACAAAAAGTGCCGCAGATGCCGTTATTAAAATGGTAATATTAATACCGGCCGCACTCATGGTAAATAGGATGACTATCACATACACCAAATACTTGATGAACTTAAATATGCTGATAAACTTAAGCTTATCATCCACCTCCATTTTTCTTGTAAAAAATCTTCGAATAGCCTGTAAAATCGTACTGGTAAGTAAAAATGCTACAGTTAATAACAATAGTAGACCTATGGTTATATGAATAGATTTTTCACCTTCCCCAAAATGATAACCTAGGTCTAGAAATTTCTTTATAGTCCCCCAAATATCATCCTCAATTATATCTTTTATTTTTTCTGTACTTTCTTGAATCATGACGAATATTTAAGCCACTTATATAATTCTTTATAGCTAGGTTTTTTACCGTACATTAAAATACCTACTCTGTAAATTTTTGCAGCTACCCAAACAATACCAATAAAAGTACCTATTAATATTAGAATTGACGTAACCAATTGCCAAACAGGTACTCCACCATCACCAATACCCCAAGGTAAACGCATCAACATTACAATTGGTGATGTTAAAGGAAAAAGGGAAAAAGCAACGGCTATTGGTCCATTAGGATTACTAAATACAGAAAAGAACCCTACGTAAATAGCCAACATTAACGGTAGTATTACCGGAAATATAAATTGTTGCGTATCCGTTTCATTATCCACCGCCGCACCAATTGCAGCATAGATAGAACTATAAATCAAATAACCCAGCATAAAATAAACAATGAAAAAGAAAAGCATTGCAAAAATGGGTAACTCAAATATTTCTTGGGTATATAATTGAATGTTTTGGGTAAGGGCATCTACATCAACATTAGTAGTATTTGCCATTCCAGGTGCTACACCACCGCCTTTGGTGAGACTTGCCGGGTCAATATCAAAAATAGCCAAACCAATGAACAACAGAATGGCTCCAGAAATAATCCAAATTCCAAATTGTGTAATACCCGCAAGAGATGTCCCAATAATTTTGCCCATCATTAAATGAAAAGGTTTTACAGAAGAAATAATAACTTCAATAATACGGCTGGTTTTTTCTTCAATAACACTTCGCATTACAAAGCCTCCGTAAATAATGATGAACATCATTATTAAATAGCCAAATGCGCCACCAATAATCGCTTTGATTTCATTGATTCCTTTAACGTTCTGTAGTCCATCAAAAGTTTCAATATTTATGTTATAACTACGGTCCATCTCTGCATACTCCTTGGGTGACACCCCAAGTTCTCGTAATCGCTCTTGACGCAGTCTACTCGTAATAGAATTTTCTAACTTATCTAGAACCGTAGCACTTGGAGCATCTTTGCTATAGAAAAAAGCACGCTGCGCAACCTGTTCTAAATTAGTTTCATTTGGCAGGTATATAAGACCATAAAAACCTAAACCCATAGTAGAGTCTTTTGCCTGTTCTAGCGTTATATCTTTAAAATTGATATATGAAGTAGCCTCCGAGGTTACAAATTCATTGGCAAAATAACTACTCTCGTTCAATACACCGATCACCTTTTTCTCAGTGTCATTTAATTGGGTTAAATATGCTATTAACAATATCATACCAACCATTAAAATAGGACTCAAAAAGGTCATTACCACGAAAGACTTATTACGCACTTTTGCAATGTATTCTCTTTTTATAATTAGAGGTAACTTATTCATTGTCGATATTTTTATTTTGAATGGTCTTGATAAAAATATCATTTGCAGACGGTATGGTCTCGATAAATCCGTTTACGTTTGCCCTAGAGCCAAGAAAGGACAAAATTTCACCCGATTGATTAGAGGGTAGTTGCACCCTAAGGTTCAACTGGTTTTCAATACTATCATAATCTTGGGTAATAATCTGAAACTTATCTTTCATTTCAAGTAGCAGCGCTTCTTGATTGCTGGTTTCTAAACCAATTTCAAAAATATTATTCTTGTAAGCTTTTTTAATATCGGATAATTTACCATCCAATATTTTTTCAGATTTATGAATCAATGCTATATACTCGCACAGTTCCTCAACGGACTCCATTCTATGTGTCGAAAAAATTATGGAAGTACCATTTTCCTTTAGACTTAAAATCTGTTCTTTGATAATGTTAGCGTTTATAGGATCAAAACCACTAAAAGGTTCATCAAAAATCAACAGTTTTGGTTCGTGAAGCACGGTAACCACAAATTGTATTTTCTGTGCCATACCTTTAGAAAGCTCTTGTATTTTCTTGTTCCACCAATCGCCAATCTCCAATCTTTCAAACCAATACTTCAATCTCTTCTTTGCTTCAGCTTTGGACAAACCTTTTAGCTGTGCTAGGTAAAGTGCCTGTTCGCCAACTTTCATGCTTTTATACAGACCGCGCTCTTCTGGTAAATAACCAATTTGTGCAATATGCTCAGACTTCAGTAACTCACCATCAAAATAGACAGCACCTTTATCTGGAAAAGTGATTTGATTTATAATACGTATCAAGGTGGTTTTACCGGCCCCGTTAGGCCCTAGTAACCCGTAAATACTATTCTTGGGAATTTCAAGGGAAACGTTCTTCAATGCCGTATGGCTTCCAAACTGTTTGGTGACATCACTAGCAACCAAAATGTGACTCATGTACTCAATTTCTACAAAGATATTGAAATGTTTGGACTAGCTACACTCTTTATGAATCCTTTATAAAACAACACATTAAAAGAACTATTTGATTAATCAAATATGTTATAAAAAGCAAAACCCACCCTTAATAAATCAAGGATGGGAAAAAAATTGCTATGAAAAAGAAAATTAATATTGGTTGCCCAATATTATCTCAAATATACGTTTTTTATTTAAAAACTAATTAAATAGAATTTAAGAGAACATATCTTTAACTTTTTCAAAAAATGACTTATCAGATTTCTCCGGTCTAGGCTCAAAATTATCATTGCCCTGCATTTTCTCAAAGAACTCTCGTTGTTCTTTATTCAATTCTTTAGGTGTCCAAACATTTACGTGTACCAATATATCACCAGCACCATAACCATTTAAACTTGTAATACCCTTACCTCTAAGTCTTAATATTTTACCAGATTGAATACCAGCTTCTAGCTTAATACGAACTTTACCACCTACGGCATCTATTTCTTTTGACGTACCTAAAACAGCTTCAGAAATACTTACATAAAGATCGTAGTGTAAGTTATCACCTTCTCTTTTTAAGGTACTATGTTCTTGAGTTTCTATGGCAACCAATAAATCTCCTGGAACTCCGTTTCCTGGAGCATCATTACCTTTATTAGGCACTTTCAACTGCATACCTTCCTCTACACCTGCCGGTATATTTATAGAAACGGTCTCTTCTGCAACTTTAAGTCCTTGTGCATCCGCATCACCAGGTTTACCATCTAAAATTTGACCACTACCACCACAAGTACTACAAACAGCTGCTGTTTGCATCCTACCAAGTATAGTGTTCTGAATTTTTGTCACCTGCCCTCTACCATTACAAGTAGAACATGTTTTATAGGTAACCCCTTCTGCCTGAACTTTTCGTTTTACCTTAACTTTTTTCTCTACACCATTTGCAATCTCTTCTAAGGTCAATGAAACCCTAATACGAAGATTGCTTCCTTTAACCCTACGTTGACCACCGCCACCGCCGAAGCCGCCAAAACCGCCACCGCCGAAGCCGCCGCCGAAAATATCACCAAACTGGCTGAAGATATCATCCATATTCATACCGCCGCCAAAACCGCCGCCACCGCCGCCTTCAAAGGCAGAATGACCAAACTGATCATAACGAGCTTTCTTATCTGCATCGCTAAGAATCTCATAAGCTTCAGCAGATTTTTTAAACTTCTCTTCGGCAGAACTATCTCCCGGATTTTTATCTGGGTGATATTGCAATGCCTTTTTACGGTATGCTTTCTTTATTTCTGCAGCAGTTGCATTCTTACTGATGCCTAATACTTCATAATAATCTTCCTTCATTCCAATCTTTTAATTTCCTACTACTACTTTTGGATGCCTAATGATACGGTCGCCCAACTTAAATCCTTTTTCGATGACATCGATAATTTTACCTTTCATCTTTTTATCAGGAGCCGGTATTTGAGTAATTGCTTCATGTATTTCTGCATCGAATACATCACCTGCATTTGCCTCAACCATTTCTAAACCTTTACCTTTTAGTGTTTCTCTAAGCTTAACGTTAATTAGCTCTACACCTTTAAAAGCTTCTTTGTCATCTGACTTCGCCAATTCTTTCATTGCTCTGTCAAAATCATCCAATACAGGCAATAATGAAACTATCACTTCTTGTCCTGCAGTTTTGAACAACTCCATACGTTCTTTAGAAGTACGTCTTTTATAATTCTCAAATTCTGCAAACAATCTCAAAAACTTATCTTTCTCTTTCGCCAGTTCCTCATTAAGTGTCTCTTCTACAGACTTTTCTTCCCCTTCCTCTTCACTCTCCAGCTTTTGTTCTTGCTCTTCGCCATCTAATAGCGCATCATCCAAGAATTCTTCATCCAAAGTGTTTTCTTTATCACTCATAACTTATTGTAATTTAATTCGCTGATTAAAAGCAGGCAAAAGTACTGCCAATTCTTTAAAAATGTCAAAATGTCACAAAAGATTAAAAAAAAATCCGCCTAAAAGCGGATTTAATTATATCTGACAAATGAAAAAGTTTCTATGACACAAATTGTTTCACTGTATTATTTTTAGCATCTACACACGCAGCATTTGTATCATAAATAGTACTAAGTGCTTGACAAATATTGGCATATTGAAATATAAAACCTTCTTCTTCTATTTTTTTACTGCTTACACGCTGACTGGCAAATAAGATATATGCCATTTGACCAAGTACGGTATACATTACAAATTTTGGAACATTAGGTAGAAACAAAGGTTGATCTAAAGCCTTGGCAATCTCTTTTACCAACTTCATATTAGTTACAGGATTTGGCGCAACACCATTATATGTCCCTTTTAATTTATACTTGGTTATATGTAAAAATATACCAGCTAAATCTGATATATGAATCCATGATTGCCACTGTTCACCAGAACCAAAAGCAGCGCCTACATAATACTTAACTGGTTTTGCCATTTCTGGTAACGCACCACCATCTTTTGACATAACCAACCCGATACGCACTTTAGCAACTGATAATCCTATTGTTTTAAACTCATTGATTTTCTTTTCCCAAACACTAACTACTTCTCCCAAAAAGCTATCATCAACTTTTTCTTCATTCTCGGTATAGTAATTACTTAAGGAATCTGGATAAATACCTATCGCCGAAGCAGAAACCAGAGAAGTTACCGTATGGCTTTCATTTTCTTGCAGCGTTTTCTTTAGAAGCTCCAAAGTATTAACCCTACTATTGATTATCTCTTTTTTATAGCTACTTGTCCATCTTTTAGATATACTTGAACCAGCTAAATTGATAATGACCGAAACACCATCTAGGCATTTTGCATCTATTTCTCCATTAGTAGGGTTCCAAAAATAACCTTGATAGTTATCTGTTGAAACAATTTTATTTTTTCGTGTAGTAAGGTAGTTAACGGTATAACCTATATCATGGCATTGAGATACTAACTCGCTACCTACTAAACCTGTCGCACCTGTTATCAATACTTTCATGGACTAAAGGTATTATTTTTGATACATCTAGATACACTATTTAATTTCGATTTAACATTGTTGCCATAGCTATTGATGTACAACGTGTTAAAGATTTATTAATACCCCAAAAATTATTGTTTTTTTGCTCGCAACATTTCTCTTTTGCCTGGAGGACCGGGCAATCTTTCAACAAGAAAACCGACCTCTAACATAGCACGTCTAACACTACCCTTTGCAGCATAAGTAACTAATGTACCACCACTTTTCATAGCGTTAAACATAATTTGAAAAATTTCTACCGTCCATAATTCCGGTTGCACACGGGCACCAAAAGCATCGAAAAAGACGAGATCATAAGTATTAATATCTTCTATTTCCTTAAAAAGCTTTTGTTGCTTAGTTAGTTTGAAGTTCGAAGTAATTTCTATCTCTTGCCCCCATGAAGAAGCGTGCATTAAATCAAAATCATCTTTTCTTGAAATAGCATTTAATTCCTCTAAGTAATTTAGCTGAACAAGTTCTTCTGCCGATACAGGGTAAGCCTCTACACCAGTATATTTAATTTGAAGATTTCGCTTTTGACATTCAATTAAGGTTATAAAAGCATTTAAACCGGTACCAAAACCTATTTCAAGAATGTTCAACTCTTGATCTTTAAATAAATCCAATCCAGATTTTATGAACACGTGGTAAGCTTCTTGTATAGCACCATGCTTAGAATGGTACTGCTCTTGCCAGTCCATAATTTGAATGGTCTTAGAACCATCTCCCGTAGTAATAATTTCTCTTTTCAATTAATTAGGAACTATTACTCCCGTTGCCTCAAAACTATACGTTCTTTTAGGAGCTGTTATTTTTGCAATTTCTTCTGAAGTTTTACCACCATCCTTTGCATAATGTCTTTGATCATCAACACTCATTTCTTCTACAAATGCCAATCCGTTCAAAACAACTTCTTTTTCAAGAATATCTGCCGGCATAAAAAATCCGTAATCTTTAAATCTTACCATTGCTTGCTCACCTTCTGGCAATTCAACAATCATCCAACATCCTTTTACCTTACAAACTTCTTTTACTTTAGTCTTGAATTGAATATTCAAAGAATCTGCTACTGGTAACGAAGCAAATTGTGCCATTACTTCATTTTTGTCACTCAATGATGTGATTTTAAACTCTTCGCCGTAAAACTCTGATGCATTTTTTTCAGCATCTTTCTGGGCAAGGCATGTAAAAAACCCAAACAAAAAGACAAGTAATATGTTAAATCCTTTCATAAATCCTAAAAATGTTGATATACCTGCAAAACTCATCAATTTAAAACTAAAAAAGAAGTGCTAGTAGGGATATTTGTTTAATTTTAATCAACTAAAGTTACGTATTTCATGAGTATTGCAACGAAAGATATCATAGTAGAAAAGGTAAAAACTTCAAAAATTGACCAAGTAGATTTTGACAATCTTGCTTTTGGCTCAGTATTCACAGACCATATGTTAGTCTGTACTTATAAGAATGGTGCGTGGGAAACTCCTAAAATAACACCATACCAACCTATTACGTTAGACCCTTCTTCAAAGATTTTTCATTACGGACAATCTATTTTTGAAGGTATGAAAGCTTATAAAGATAAAAATGATGATGTCTACCTATTTAGACCATTAGAAAACCATAAACGTTTTAACATTTCTGCCAAAAGAATGTGTATTCCAGAAATTCCAGAAGATTTTTTTATGGAAGGCTTGACCACACTTCTAAATCTAGACAAAGATTTCATACCAACTAAAGATGGTAGTTCTTTATATATAAGACCGTTTATGTTTGCTTCTGGTAACGGATTTCATGCATCGCCTGCAAACGAATATACCTTCATAATCGCTTGCGCACCATCTGGATCTTATTTCTCCGGTAAGGTAAAAGTACTTATAGAAGAAAAATATTCTAGATCGGCAAATGGTGGCGTAGGTTATGCTAAAGCTGGCGGTAACTATGCAGGTCAATTCTACCCAACGCAACTTGCTGTTGAAAAAGGATATAACCAAGTAATCTGGACAGATGACACCAACCATGAATTTATTGAAGAAGCTGGTGCCATGAATATATTCATTAGAATAAATGACACCTTATTAACAGGACCTACCAGTGATCGTATACTTGATGGTATTACCAGAAAAAGTATTTTAGACATTGCTAAAGATCAAGGTATTAAGACCGAGGTTAGAAAGATAACGGTAAAAGAAGTTGTTGAAGCCGCAAAAGACGGGTCATTAAAAGAAATGTTCGGTGCAGGTACTGCAGCGGTTATTTCACCCATTGCAGGTTTTGGTTACAGAGATACCGATTATGATTTACCAGAGTTGGAAAATAGTTTTGGTCAACAATTAAAGAAAATCATAACAGACATACAATACAACAAATCTGAAGATATATTCGGATGGCGCTATAAAGTAAAATCATAACAATAAAAAAAGGGGCGAATCGCCCCTTTTTTTATTTATCTAAAATAGCACCAATATTGGGCTTAGAATAATTAGGTCCCTTAAGCACTTTTCCATCTTCACGGTAAATAGGTTTGCCATCTTCACCTAGCTTACTCATATTACTTCTTTGTATCTCATTGAATACTTCTTCAATCTTATACTGCATACCGTGTTCTAATATAGTACCACATAATATGTATAGCATATCACCCAATGCATCAGCAACTTCAACGAGGTCGTTATTCTGAGCTGCTTCTAAATATTCATTATTTTCCTCGTCCATTAAATTAAAACGCAAGGTGTTCTTTGCTTCTCCTAAATCCGCAATCATATCTTCTGAAACACCCAGACCAAAAGAATTATGAAATTCTTCTACTGCTTTGATTTTATTTTTCATCTTTATTATACTGTTTTCAGTTAGCTTTGCGTAAAAATATAAAATATGTTTAGCACCGGACAAATCATTTTTGCAATCGCTTTTGCAGTGGTTTTCGCCATCATAATTATTATTTCCTACAGAAAAGACCTTGAATTACACAAAAAAAACTTCAAAGGCGTAAAATGGATTGGTGTTTTCTTTACACTATTCATAATTCTACTGCTATTCATAAAGCTTTTCCTAAAAGAATAGTTAATTTTTTTCCTACACCACAAAAATTAACGTTTTCACAACAAAACGATGATAATCGACGTTATATATACCAAATACCGTAATTTTGCGTTATTCATCTATAAAGGTGTAATAAATTATGATGACATTTCTTACAATTTTTTTAGTATTAGTAGGTATTAACATTGCGTTGGTAGCAGTTAGTTTGATCAGTGTTTCTCAAAAAGCGAAAACAACAGCTCAAAAATCAGCTAAACAACCAACATCTGTAATCTATCCTTTAGATTTACTTACTACAAGCTACAAGAAAGCAGTTTAGTTTTTACCTTTATAAGGTATGAAACAATTTTTACTGGTTTTTTTAGGCGGAGGTTTTGGTAGTATTTTAAGATACTATGTATCTAAGAACCTAAATACCTACTATTCAAATTTCTATTTAGGTACCTTTTTGGTCAATATTATTGGCTGTCTACTTATAGGTATACTAATAGGACTCTCTCTCAAAAACAATTACATTTCAGAAAACCA
The DNA here is from genome assembly GCF_000744105.1 of Maribacter forsetii DSM 18668. Taxonomy (NCBI): domain Bacteria; kingdom Pseudomonadati; phylum Bacteroidota; class Flavobacteriia; order Flavobacteriales; family Flavobacteriaceae; genus Maribacter; species Maribacter forsetii. The sequence goes on along the minus strand of NZ_JQLH01000001.1, from coordinate 1,345,205 downwards.
GACATTATTATTGGCTACCGGTTTCTGTGGTGGCTTCACTACCTTTTCAACCTTTGCACTAGAAAGTAACATCTTATTTAAAGAATCCTCACTACTTCAAACATCCCTATATATGGGCTTAAGTGTAGCTATTGGTATACTTGCTATATCATTTGGGCTATGGATTTGCAAAATGTTATAGAAATAACATTCATTGCTCACTATTTTATTTTTATACATTTTTTTAAGTATTTGCCGTTTTATTAAACAATCGTTAGATAATTAGTCAATTTTCTGACGATTATTTTATGATAAGTCCCAAATCACTATTCCTCACTCTCGTTATCTTTAATATAAACATCCAATAATAACAATACCCTAAATTTTTAGGGGTATAAATTATCATACTGACAAAAATCAGCAGTGATCCCCTAATATTTTTAGGGTGTGAATGTTTTTAACATATATTTGGCAATATCAAAAACTTATTCAAATGAAAAAAATCGAGGCAATTATTAGAAAATCAAAATTTGACGATGTCAAAGAGGCATTGCATCAAATAGAGGTGAACTTCTTCAGTTACTGGGATGTAACCGGGGTAGGAAATGAAAAACAAGGGCATGTTTATCGTGGAATTTCTTACAGCACTACAGATATTCAACGTAGGTATTTATCTATAGTTGTTTCAGATGACTTTTTAGAAAAAACAGTAGATACAATTTTAGAATCGGCATATTCAGGTAATGTTGGTGACGGAAAAGTATTTGTATCAGAAGTATTAGAAGCCTATAGAATTAGAACCAAAGAAAAAGGTTTGGCAGGAATTAACTAACCCTTATAAGAACCACTCAAAAAATTACAATTATGAATGAAGCAACACAAGAATCAATGAATGCAGCTATAGAAGCGATAAATGGTGACATGGGAGCCTTATGGATTACCATTGCCGCTATTTTAGTTTTCTTTATGCAAGCAGGGTTCACTTTGGTAGAAGTCGGTTTTACCAGAAGTAAGAACTCAGGAAACATAGTAATGAAAAACTTAATGGACCTTGCCGTAGGTTCAATTATGTTCTGGGCCGTAGGATACGGTATCATGTACGGTAGTGATCTAGTATTAGGAGGCTTTTTTAGATCAAGTCCTGCTGAACAAGGATATTTCTTCTTTAGCGCAACAGATTGGTATAATTTATTTTTCCAAACTGTATTCTGTGCAACAGCGGCTACAATTGTATCTGGAGCAGTTGCAGAACGTACTAAATTTTCAACTTATTTAATTTTATCTGCAGTATTAACAACATTTATTTACCCAATATCTGGTAGCTGGTACTGGCCATTTGATGATGATGCGTGGTTAAACACTGCTGGTTTTATTGATTTTGCAGGTTCTTCTGTAGTACACGCCGTAGGTGGTGGTGCTGCTTTGGTAGCTGCCATTATGGTAGGTCCAAGAATTGGTAAATATGTTGACGGAGAAGTAAAAGTTATTCCGGGTCACAATATGATGTACGGCGCGTTAGGTGTTCTTATCCTTTGGTTAGGATGGTTCGGTTTTAACGGTGGTTCTCAGTTAGCTTGGGGTGGTGATGATACTATTGCGGCAGGTAGCGTAATTATCAACACAAACTTAGCGGCTGCAATTGGAGCTATCTCCGCTCTTTTCCTTACTTGGATAAAATACGGAAAGCCAGATCTTTCTATGACATTGAATGGTGCTTTAGCAGGTTTAGTTGGTATCACAGCTGGTTGTGGTGCTGTTAATGCCTGGGGTGCGGTTGCAATAGGTCTAGTATGTGGACTAGCAGTAGTTCTTTCTATTGAAATATTGGACAAAAAGTTTAAAATTGACGATCCAGTAGGTGCTATTTCTGTACATGGTACATGTGGTTTCATCGGTACTGTATTAGTAGGTGTATTCGCTTTAGACGGTGGTCTTTTATACGGAGGTGGCGCTAGTCTTCTTTGGGTTCAGACTTACGGTTCTTTAGCTTACATTTTATGGGCTGCTTTTGGAACCTTTGTTGTTCTATTTATATTAAAGAAAACAATAGGTTTAAGAGTTTCTAAACAAGACGAGATCGAAGGATTGGATATTACAGAGCATGGTCTTGAAGCATACCCTGAGCATATTTCAAGCGACAAATAAAAAAAATACGGAGCGTTTTGCAGAACGCTCCGTTACATAACCTCTCAATAAATTACTCAAATTAATTCATCCCAAAAGGGATAAAAATCAAAATTTATGAAAACGATTATTAATACAAAGTACGTAAAAAATATTTTCGCAACAGGTCTTATCCTTTTTGCAGCCGCTGGTTTGGTAGCTCAGGAAGATGAAGAAGAGAAAAAAATAAGCATTAGCGGTTCGGTAGATGCTTACTATCAAACAAACTTGAGTGCATCTGATGCCACAGCACAATCATTTGGCAGTTCATTTGCAAATGAGCTTGGTTTTGCTTTAGGTATGGCAAATATTATTGCCACTTATGAAGGTGAGAAAACCGGTGTAGTTGCAGATGTAGTTTTTGGACCAAGAGGCGATGAAGCTGTTGGCGGATATAACCTAAACCAACTTTATGCTTACTGGAATGTATCTGAAGGTACTACATTAACAATGGGTAGATTTAATACTTATTTAGGATATGAAGTAATTTCGCCTGTAGGTAACTTTAACTATAGTACTTCACGCTTATTTTCTAACGGACCATTTTCACATGTAGGTTTAAAGGCTGATTTTGCTCTTTCAGATGATTTTAGCTTAATGTTAGCTATTATGAACGTGACCGATACGAACAATAACTTAACTGGAGCTTACTCTGCGGGTGCTCAATTAGGATATTCAGGTCAGTACCTTAACTTCTACTACGATGGTGGTGAAGCATTAGGTTTCGAAATAGATTATACAGGTGGTTTTGATCTTTCTGAAGATTTCTTCTTAGGAATTAATGCAGCTTATGCTGATAATGACGGTGCAGGTTTCTCAGGTGTAGCACTTTACCCTCAATATGCTACTTCAGATGATTTCTCAATAGGTTTAAGAGGTGAATACTTTGCTGTTGATTTAGATACTCCTGGTATAGACAACCCAAGTGTATTGGGGTTAACTTTAACTGGAAGTTATTCAGTAGAAAACTTAATAATTAAGCCTGAGATCAGATTAGATTCTTGGGGTAATGATGTTGAGCCTTACTTTGACGCAGACGGAGCAGATTCTAAAAGCTTATCTTCCTTCTTAGTAGCAGCTATCTACTCTTTCTAAGTTGTTGATAAAATTAATGGTTGATTTTATAGTTTAAGTTTTAAAACCTCGGCAATACCTGCCGAGGTTTTTATTTTTTTACAACTTAGTGGTCAAATGCCTTTACCCCTACTTTAATTTCAGTATCTAAATTATTTACGGCAGGCACAAGAGGACAACTAAACTTTTTATTATAAGCACAATACGGATTGTATGCTTTATTAAAATCAAGAATAATTGTATTACCATCAGGAATTCTTAAATCCAAATATCTACCACCACCATAAGTTTCCTCACCATTCGTATTATCTGTAAAAGGCAAAAACAGATAATCCTCATATTCTTCTTGAGTAATTAAATCTGGAGATTGGTAAATTTCCAATTCATGGGCTTTTCCATTAATAGAGAACTTAGCGATAGCATATACAACCTCCGTAGACTCCCTATCTGTAGTAGTAGGCATTGAAAATGGCAACGCTTCAGGAGTTCTTATAAATTCTGCCTCAATGACATAACTGGTATCTGGCTCAAAGAAATCCAAGCTTTCAAAATCAATACGAAAGCGATCCGCTAATGGAGAAGTTTCAGGGTCTTTAAATTCAGCATTTAATTCTTTCTGAAAAATTAAAATATCCGCCAATTTATTTGATGTTGCAGTAGCAACTACTTCATCCTTTACATCGTGATATTTCTTTTCTTGTCCGCATGAAACAAACATTCCTAAAACTAAAACTGCAATACATAATCTCATATCTCTTCCTTTACACTTCAAAAATACAATATATTCGTTGTACCTTTTTTTACATATAATCGTACTTTAGAACCTTATACTTTTTCAATATGAAATTTAAACATGTTTTGCCGTTTTTACTTTTATCTCTATTTAGCTGTCAAGAAAATAAGATAGCACATGAAAAAGAGGTTGAAATAGAAAAGACAAGAGTAATACCAGAGCTAAATCCTGAAAACTACAATGTTGCTTTTTTAATTATGGACGGTACTTTTAACACTGAATTTACTGCACCATTCGATATTTTTCAACACACAAAATATAGAGAGAACATAAAGGCAATGAACACTTTTATAGTTGCCAATACTTTAGAACCGATTACCACTTTTGAGGGGGTTCGCATACTGCCAGATTATGATTATACAAAAGACGAGCTCCCCAAAATAGATGTTTTAGTAGTTCCTAGTGCAGAACATTCAATGGACAGTGATTTGAAAGACACGGTAATGTTAGATTTTATTAAAAAAATTGATGAAACTGCGCTTTACATGACAAGCCATTGCGATGGAGCCTTCCCTCTAGCAAAAACAGGAATTTTAGATTCAGTTGCTTCCACCACCTTCCCTAGTGATGTGGAAAATTACAGAAAGATGTTTCCTGATTTGAATATAAAAGACAATGTTCTATTCGTTCACGATGGAAAATACATTACGTCTGCAGGCGGAGCAAAAAGTTTTGAAGCAGCCTTATATCTTTGCGAAGTACTTTATGGAAAAGAAATCACAAAATCTCTTGCAAAGGGTTTGGTCATAGATTGGGATTTAGAAAAGGTGCCACACCTTACTGTTCAATAACATCATATCTAGCATCTTTTAGATATTTTTCAATCATCTCATTAAACTCAGGCATAATTTTAAATAGTGATGCATGCTCTATTGAATATAGCTTCTCCTTATCGGAGTACCCTGTTTTCAAAAGCTCTTCTAAATAAAAAAGCGCCGTACCATAATCTTCCATCTTAGAACTAGCGGATATGACATTTAAATATCCCTCATGTTCCGTTGGTGCCGTTATAGTTTTTATCATATTCAATAAATTTAAAGCCTCCCAATCAACCTTTTCATCTGCAGCTATAAAATCAATATTATCAGAAACCAAAGCATTGATATACCCCCTTAATCTGGAAGACATTTGGCGCTCAAACAGATTACTACTTTTATCCAATTTAAGCAGTTCATCCATCTGATAATTCCACCAACCTAAATTAGCATAATTATAAGAAATAATATCTTCTTCTAAATAATAACTATAATCCTCTTTGGTAAACGATTCTTTTAAAAAGTAACTATTCTGACTTCTATTGGCTTGTCTGTAAGAAGTACTTCTTCTCAATACTTTTTGCGAAGCTTTTAAGGAATCCAATTCCATTAAAGGATAGAAAACTTTCTCCATATCTAACATTTGATAGGTTGCCAATAGTGGTTTCTGCTTAGAAACATTCGTATTAACATCTACCAAAAACTCATTATATGATGCATTGATCAAACTGTCGTTACGCTGTAAATACCCCTTTGCCATACTGGTCAATGTCAACATTCTAAACGCTTTTGCAATTGTTTCTTTCTCCGGCAAATTTCTATCCCCATCAAATACTAACAATTCATTAGGAAATTTTAATTTATTTAGTATCTGCCTAGTGTCATACATATCCTTAAAATTATAATCTGACCTATTTACCAAACCAATAAACTGAAAGGGCTGCTTTATATTCAATATCTCAACATTCCCTACAGAGGCACCAATTGAAATAACACCTTTAATCTCTCTTACAAACGTTGGTAAAATTGATGCGAACATAGCACCACTGGCAAAACCAGCTGTATATGTACGGTTTTTTGCTGTAGGTATGGTGTTAAAAACAGAGTTAAACATTCTGTTTGCAACCAGTACGTTCTCCGCTATGGAAAGGGAGTCACTAAGATTATTTGAAGTAGCCAACACATACCCTTCTTGTTCGGCGGCATTGATTAACATTGAAACAGCCGCTTTCCCCTTACCATCCAAATCTGTAACAAATGCAACAGGCCATGGTCTACTAACATCAAAATTAGTAGGTAAATAAAGTGAATACGTTTCATTCAAAGAATCGTTTACTATTAGATTTTCCGTAATAGCACCTCTTAAAAGCCTAAGCCCTTGAGAATAGGATGCCGAAGAAATTAAAACAAATGCCAGGAGTAGTATTTTTTTCATCATTTATTTTGCATCAAAAATCTAGCCAAAATAATTTTTAACCTAGAGTCTTTTAAAAATCATTTTACAAACAATACTTAAAGCTAGTTAAAACAATTATAAATTTCTATTTAATCTTATGCATAGGTGCATTTGAAATTACTTGCGACAAAACAATATGTGTTCTGGTTTCGCCATATTGAATTAGTTGATCAATAAACTTCTCTAAATGAAACTGATCTTTCAATACTACCTCCATAACAATATTTTCATTTCCGGTAATTCTATAACAATTTATGACCTCTTGTAATGTAGGAACTACTGCTAAAAAGGGCTTCAACTTTCCCATAAAAGCTCTCAAAGTAATAATTGCTTTTAATTGGTGCCCTGTTAATGCATGAGACACGGTAGCCTTGTAACCATGAATAATACCAAGATCCTCCATTTTCTTAACACGTTCAGCTACTGCGGGGGCTGTTAGCCCAACAGTACGTCCAATATTTGCAAAGGATTCCCTCGCATTATCTTGCAATTGTTTCAGTATTTTCCAATTAAGCTCGTCTATCTTTGGATTCAAAAGTTTTTCTGTTTAATTATTTATTATCAAAGGTAAAAATACAAATTACGTTTCTATTCAATAGAAAATTTACAAATAACTAACGTAATTTTATAAGACGCTAATTACACCCCACATAATGGCATATCGAAGTTTAAAACATTTACCTATTTACAGAAAAGCATTGGAACTCTGCACAATGAGTAGAGAGATTGCCTCATATGTATCTTTCAACAAAGACTTAATGCGCCTTTGCGAGTCCACTAGTCTTAGAGATATTATGGCAAATTCTATCTTAACGGATTCCATATTAATTCCTCAAAAAATTGCTCAAGTAGAATATTCTAATTGTAGCAATGAGCGCTTAGAAACTATTTCTTACATCAACATTATCATAAGAAATATCAACTCATATTGCATGGGTCTTGAGAAACATGGTGTAAAAGAAACAGAGTATATTAACTTACTTAGAAAAGAGATAAAAAGCTTTAGAAAGTCATATAAGGCTTGGAAATCCGAGCACTCATAAATTACCCCAAATATCTAGCATTATAACGGTTAATGAATATCAATTCAAGATTTATGGACTATTTTTGAAATCAAAAATACCATACAATTGAAAACAACAATTCTAATTCACTGTCCAGATCAAGCAGGTATTATTTGTACCGTTACCGGGTTCATTAGTAAAAACAAAGGGAACATTGTTTACCTTGACCAGCATGTAGATAAACCCGCCAACGTATTTTTTATGCGTACCGTAGTGGAATTCGAAGACAACTTTACGGACTTAGACCATTTTAAATCTCTTTTTCAAAAAGAATTGGCCACTACATACAATATGCAATGGAGCTTACATACTGATGATAAATTACCTAAAATGGCCATTTTCGTATCTAAGTACAAACATTGTCTTTATGACATATTAAGTAGGTATCGCTCAGGAGAATTAGCAGTTGAAATACCTTTTATATTAAGTAACCACAATGACCTTAAAGAAATAGCTGATCAATTTAATATTCCTTTCTTCCATATACCCTTTACTAAGGAGAATAGAATTGAAGCGGAAAAAGAACAATTGGCACTATTAGAAAAATATAATATTGACTTCATTGTTTTAGCTAGATATATGCAAATAGTTAGCGGAACTCTAATAAATAAATTTCCTAATAAGATTATTAATATTCATCATTCATTCTTACCTGCGTTTGCCGGAGCAAAACCTTATCATGCAGCTTTTAAGAGAGGGGTGAAAATCATAGGTGCAACTAGCCATTATGTAACAGAGGAATTAGATGCAGGACCTATTATTGAGCAAGATGTAACAACAGTAACCCACTCTCACTCCATTAAAGATTTTATTGCAAAAGGTAGAGATTTGGAAAAAATAGTGCTTGCCAGGGGCGTAAAGCTACATATTGCACGTAAAACAATGGTGTACAACAATAAAACTGTAATATTCTCGTAAGTACAGTAGACCCTAAATAAATTTTAAAAAGATGATTAAAAAAATAAGCTTATCCATCTGCGTGCTATTTATAGTTTCATGTGCAGAATTACAACAAGTAGTAAATCAATTACCAACATCTACAGAAGGCGTTTTAAGTAACGAAACAATTGCGAACGGATTAAAAGAGGCTCTTGACCTAGGTATTGAAAAACAGGTAAGTAAATTAACCGCTACCGATGGTTTCTATAAAAATGAATTAGTAAAAATTCTTTTACCAGAAGATTTACAAAAGGTAGATAAGACTTTACGTGATATAGGTTTGGGTAGCTTAGCAGATGAAGGATTAAAAGTTTTAAATCGCGCAGCTGAAGATGCTGTTTCTGAAGCAACACCTATTTTCGTTAATGCCGTCAAAGAAATGTCTTTCGCAGACGCCAAGAACATATTATTAGGTAGTAATGATGCTGCAACTACTTATTTAGAAACCAAAACCAATACAGAGTTGTACTCAAAATTTAATCCTGTAATAAGTGAGTCATTTAAAAAAGTTGGTGCCGATAAAATATGGAGCTCAATCATTACAAAGTACAATTCCATACCACTTACAAATAATGTTAATCCTGATTTAACAGACTATGTTACTGAAGAAGCATTATCAGGAGTTTATAAAATGATAGCTGTAGAAGAAAAGGAAATTAGAACAAAATATTCATCTAGAACAACAGATGTACTTAAAAAAGTATTTGCTCTACAAGATAAAAAGTAGAATTTTAAGAACTCTTACAATAACTTAAAAAGTTATGCGTTAAAAACTAGAGGACAGTATTAAAGCATTCATTTTCAATTTTTTGAGTTAGTTAGTTAGTTAAAAACCGGTGGGAGCACCGGTTTTTTTGTTTTAATATCAAATCAAAAGCAATTTGTAGTCACTTACTATAAATTAATTCATCATTAATTCTTACCTAACAAATAAGCCACCACTTTCTCATTAAAAAAGTTAGGCTGTTCAACATTTACTACGTGACCACAGTCTTCAACTACTATCAATTGCGAATGTTGATGGGATTTTGCTATCTTACGTATGCTTGGCAGAAATAAATAATCTTCCTCTCCCATAACATAAAGTGTAGGTATTTTAATATCTGCAGATCTAAAAAACTGCAGTAATGGATTAATCTCTGATGTAAGCTTAAACCATCTAATAAATTCTTTTTGATATAACTTCTTTGCTTCACGAACAAAGAGCAACCTAGACTCCCTATGGTTCTTATTTGGCATTATAATAAACGCAAAGAATTTATAGAGCCATAAATAGGGTATTACGCTTTTAAAGATAATGCCAAGCTTTATCAATATTTGAGAACGCAGGTTCAATTTCATGATAGCACCACCCATCACCATACTTTCTACCCGTTCAGGATGGTTTTCCGCTAAGTTTCTAATGAGTATTGTTCCTAAGGAAATACCAACAAAATGCGATTTCTCAATCTTTTCATGATCAATCACCTCAACAATATCATTTGTAATGACATCAAACGTGTATTTCTCATCAAAAACATTCTTAAGACTAGGTTTTGAATTACCATGACCTCTCAAATCTAAAAGTAGTACATTAAAATGTTTTTTAAACTCTCGTATCTGTTTATACCAAATAGAAGAACTACCACCTGCACCATGTACAAATGTAACCCACGTAGTAGCTGTTTTATGTTGATACGTTATATAATGTAGCAAATGAAATTTTTATTTAAGACACGGTTAATTTACAATGTATTAATTCTTTTTGATATAACATTTAGGATAATGAAATTTCGCTCAAAATCAACATCCTTTTAAGTTTTCATCTACATATATGTTAAAAAAAAGACATATTACCTATTAATTAGATGTACAGCCCAACATACCCACGTCCAAAACTTGATTCTGAACGTATATTTGTAAGAACATAAATATAGTATAATGAACAAGCAGTATTGCAAGGTAGGATCAGTAACACCAATGGAAGCAAATAATGATATTATTAGCTTATTAGAGTATCAATATCAGACGTTTATCGAAAAAGCTTCACACATTCAGTCAAATACTCAACTGGGAGAATTCTTCGAATTAAAAGCACAAAGAATTAAAAAAACTTTAGAAGATTTAGTTTAATTTTTCTAGTTGCGTTTTCATTGCCTGCTGTAACTCTTTTGCCTTGGCTTTAGCAGCATCTGCAAAGTTCTCTTGATCAGATGCATAAATTATTCCACGGGAAGAATTTATAAGTAGCCCCACATTTTTAGACATTCCGTACTTACAAACTTCTTCAAGACTTCCACCTTGTGCCCCTACTCCAGGTACTAGTAAGAAGCTATTTGGTACAATTTCACGTATTTCGGTAAGATATTCAGCTTTAGTAGCACCAACCACATACATCAGGTTCTCAGCTCCCTCATATGTTGTAGATACCGATAATACTTCTTTATACAGTTCTTTACCCTCTATCTTTTTAGTTTGCAAATCAAAAGCACCTTGATTAGAAGTTAACGCAAGTAAAATAGTGTGCTTATCCTTAAACGCTAAAAAAGGTTCAACGGAGTCTCTCCCCATATAGGGAGCTATAGTAATAGAATCAAAATTTAAATCTTCAAAAAATGCCTTGGCATATCTGGTAGAAGTGTTCCCTATATCTCCTCTTTTTGCATCTGCAATGGTAAATATATCAGGATAGTTTTCGTTTAAGTATTTGATAGTCTTACGTAATGCCGACCAGCCTTGAACTCCGTATGCTTCATAAAAAGCAATATTAGGCTTATAAGCTACGCACAAATCATGGGTTGCATCAATTATGGCTTTGTTGAACGCAAAAATAGGATCGTCATCTTCCAACAAGTATGAAGGAATCTTTTCTAGATCCGTATCTAAACCAATACATAAAAAAGATTGTTTTTTATGTATTTGGGCAACTAACTCTTGAGTGGTCATAACTTAAAATATCTCAGAGGCTTCCCTCAATTTCTCTGTATTCTCTACAAAACTTAATTCGTCTATTATTCTTTGAATATCTCCATCTATAATATTAGACAAATCATATAACGTAAGACCAATACGGTGATCGGTAACCCTACCCTGAGGGTAGTTATACGTTCTAATCTTTGCAGAACGGTCACCACTACTAACTTGAGAGTTTCGTTTAGCGGCATCTTCTTCTTGTTTCTTAGCCAATTCTAAATCATACAATCTAGAACGAAGTACCCTAAATGCCTTATCCTTATTCTTATGCTGTGATTTTTGATCTTGACACTGCGCTATCAATCCGGTTGGTATGTGCGTTAAACGAACAGCAGAATATGTTGTGTTTACAGACTGACCTCCAGGTCCTGAAGAACAGAAGAAATCTATTCTCACATCTTTTGGATCTATTTGCACATCAAAATCTTCCGCTTCTGGCAGAACCATCACTGTAGCTGCACTAGTATGTACTCTACCTTGGGTTTCTGTTTGTGGAACACGCTGCACACGGTGAACACCCGCTTCAAACTTTAACGTTCCATAAACGTTAGCTCCAGAAACTTCAAATTGTATTTCTTTATAACCACCACTAGTACCTTCACTAAGGTCGATCACGTTAGTTTTCCACCCTTTACCTTCACAATACTTCGTATACATTCTAAAGAGATCGCCCGCAAATATACTTGCTTCATCACCACCCGTTCCTGCTCTAATTTCAACAACTACATCTTTTGCATCTTCAGGATCTTTAGGGATCAACATCAGTTTTATATCCTCTTCTAGCTTTGGCAAACCAGCTTTAGCTTCATCCATTTGCATTTTTGCCATTTCCAGCATTTCCGCATCACTTCCGTCAGCAATAATCTCCTCCGCTTCGGCAATATTATTCGTAAGCTCAAGATATTCTTCTCGCTTATCCATTAAATCTTTAAGATCCTTGTATTCTTTTGTGAGCTTTACATATTTACTCTGATCGGATATGATATCCGGCTGAATTATAAGGTCTGAAACCTCATCAAAACGTTGTTTTACTATGTTTAACTTGTCTATCATATGCTTACTTCACTTGTATGGCAAATTTACAATAAAATAATAGACACCCTAAGGGGATTATTACGGTAAGAATTAAAAATTGAAATCTAATTAAGTAAGACCCCGTTACTTTTGTGCATTTTATTGGCACTATCAACTATGATTATCTCGGTATCACCCAATTGATTAATCAAAGCAAGCCCTGCATCAAGCCCCATGACAAATATAGAAGTAGCTAAGGCATCTGATGTTTCTGCACTTTTTGCAAAAACCGACACACTATTGATACCCGTAGCAGGATATCCTGTTCTAGGGTCTATAATGTGAGTGTATTTATTATTGCCAGACATTATAAAATTACCATCACCACCAGTGGTTGCAACAGAAGACTCTAAAATAGGAATCCACGATGATATACTCCCCTTTTGATCAGGGTTTACAACACCAATAAGCCATTTATCACCTGTAGCTTTTGTACCCCAGGTAGTAATATCACCATCTATATTTATGATACCCGCTTTAACATCGTTAGAAACCAACAACGCCTTTGCCTTATCAGCAGCAAAACCTTTACCGATGCCACCAAAGGAAATTCGCATACCTCTTTTGTTCAAGAATACAGTTTGATTTTTACTATTTAATACGATGTTTTTATAACCGACCTTATTCTTTACCTCTCTAACTTCTGTTGAGGAAGGCATGGTCTCCATGGTACCATCAAGTTTCCAAATATGATTTAAGGGAGCAAAAGTAATATCAAAAGCACCATTGGTTATTTCAGAAAGTAAAATGGATCGTTCTATTAGCTTGTATAACTCCCAACTAACAGGAACAGGTTTTATACCAGCGTTCTTATTGATTAAACTTGTTTCAGAGTCGGCATCCCAAGAAGAAATAAGCTTTTCTATTCTTTGCACCTCTGCCAATGCCTCTTGTATATAAATATACCCTAACTCTTCATCTTCAGAAATAACGGTAATATCAAATTCACCGCCCATTACTTCGTAAGACTTCTTGACCGTTACGTACCTTTTCTCTTGACCGTACATATAGCAGGTCATAAGACATAGTATTAAGGCAAAAATCTTTTTCACTTACTTCACTAATTGGGGGTAATTGTGTTCATAAAGAATAAGTAAGGTTGGTATAGTTTGATTGTTTTGTTCGCATTAATTATTCAAACACTCGCAATATAGAACCCTCTAAAGATGTATTGTAAATTTTTAATGCTTTTGATGTGCTGTTGGGAATCTCATTTAAAGGTGTACCGGTCTGTGAAAATTTAGACCCGTGTACATCACAATAAAAAATACCTCCATCTTGATTTACGAAACGTACTTGATCATATTGTTCATGACTACAAATTTGTGTAGCAGCAACAAATTCGCCCTCTAAATTTTTAACGACGACAACAAGGTTTTTAAGAATGAATCCGCCATTTTCCGCGAGATTAGAAGCTTCATCAGAAGTAAGGTCTATTGTAAAATCGATATCTGTAGGCTGAGCAACAATATCTCCTTCTACCTCGCTATCTTTTGAGCAACTTCCAAGACAAGGAAATGTTATTGCAAAGGCAGCACCGGCACCTAGTGTTCGTAAAAATTTTTTTCTTTCCATAGCAAGATAGGTTTATACAAAAAAGAACGATTTTTTTACGCTATTCGTATGTGCTAATACACAAAGGTGCCGTAGTTACTCGAAATTGTAAGTTTTTTTGAATTGGAAGCCTCTACTCTACCTATAATCTGAGCATTTACACCAAAACTTTTAGAAATTTCAATAATATCATTTGCTACATCTTCAGAAAGATAAAACTCTAATCGATGTCCACAATTAAAGACCTTATACATCTCTTTCCAATCGGTACCCGACTGCTCTTGAATCAGTTGAAAGAGCGGCGGAACATCAAATAAATTATCTTTTACCACATGCAATTCATCAATAAAATGAAGAATTTTCGTTTGCGCTCCTCCACTACAATGAATCATTCCGTGGATTTCTTTTGAACTATATTTAGAAAGTATTTTTTTAACTATTGGTGCATATGTACGTGTTGGTGACAATACCAATTTACCTGCATCTATAGGAGAATTCTCAACGGTATCCGTCAATTTTACATTACCGGAATAAACAAGATCCTTAGGCACTTCTGCATCAAAACTCTCAGGAAATTTTTCTGCCAAATAATTTGAAAAAACATCATGTCTAGCAGAAGTGAGTCCATTACTCCCCATTCCGCCATTATATTCTTTCTCATAATTCGCCTGACCAAATGACTCTAGACCAACGATGACATCACCAGCCTTAATATTGGCATTGTCGATAACATCACTTCTTTTTAGCCTAGCCGTTACCGTAGAATCCACAATAATAGTCCTAACCAAATCTCCCACATCCGCTGTTTCACCACCAGTGGAATGAATGGTAATACCAAACTCACCCAAGTCATTTATCAATTCTTCGGTGCCGTTGATAATAGCCGAGAGTACTTCACCCGGAATCTTATTTTTATTTCTACCAATAGTGGAAGAAAGCATAATATTATCCGTTGCCCCAACACAAATTAAATCATCTATATTCATGATCAATGCATCTTGCGCAATACCTTTCCAAACAGAAATATCTCCCGTTTCTTTCCAGTACATATAAGCTAAAGAAGATTTTGTACCTGCACCATCTGCATGCATTACCAAACAATACTCCTCATCTCCCGTCAAGTAATCAGGAACTATTTTACAAAACGCCTTTGGAAAAAGACCTTTGTCTATATTTTTAATAGCATTGTGTACATCTTCCTTTGATGCAGACACACCGCGTTGCTGATATCTTTCACTGCTTGATGTGGACATAATTTAAATTTGTGGCAAAAATAAGGGAATCATTAAAACTGTAACCGCTGAACAGCTTAATATTCCCTCAATTTCTTTAATTATTAAAAAAGACTACTCAATAAATAGCAATTCTCTGTACTTGGTCAACGGCCATAACTTGTTGTCCATTAGTTTTTCTAACTTATCGCTATGAGTTCTAATTTCTAAAAAATATGGTTTTACATTATGGCAATATGCATCTGCCTTCTTTTTGGTATCCTTTAGGGCATTAGCTTTTTTACGGGCATCTGCCATGGCGTCTACCATCTTTTTAATACTGACTACATGCTCAGCAATATCTTCTATCATAGTCAATTGCCCTTCTGAGAATTTTTTATGAGCCGCACCATAAATCTCTTTTAGTCCAGATACATTTTTAATCAGTTTGTTTTGATATTCTAAAGCTGCCGGCATAATATAACCATAGACCAATTCATTATATACTCTACCTTCAATTTGCAGGTGCATGATATAATTCTCTAAATCTACTTCTTGGCGTGCACTAACCTCTACTTGGCTCATTACATTCATTGACTCGAACAACGCAATGCTATCTTTAGACGTTAAGACTTCTAATGCCTCTGGTGTATTTTTATTATTACTTAATTTTCTTCTTTTGGCTTCATTTTCCCAATCTGTACTGTACCCATCACCATCAAAACGAATGCGTTTAGAAGTTTTTATATACTCGCGCAAGACATTAAAAACGGCTTCATCTTTCTTTAAGCTTTTCTTATCTATTAAAACATCAACTTCCTTTTTAAAATCCTTTAATTGTTTTGCAACAATGGTATTTAACACGGTCATTGGTTTGGCGCAATTCATTTTTGCACCAACCCCCCGCATTTCAAATTTATTACCGGTAAAAGCAAAAGGTGATGTTCTATTACGATCGGTATTGTCCATCAAAATCTCAGGAATCTTACCTACAACGTTCAGTTTTAGCTCCGTTTTTTCTTCAGGAGATAATTTTCCCTTGGAAACACCTTCCAGTTCATCTAAAACATTACTTAATTGCGAACCAACAAAAATTGAAAATATGGCTGGCGGAGCTTCATTTGCCCCTAAACGATGATCATTACCTTCAGATGCTATTGAAGACCGCAAAAGCTCTTCGTAAGTATCTACCGCTTTAATAGTATTGATAAAGAAGGTTAAAAACTGAAGATTTTTCATTGGCGTAGAACCCGGACTCAACAAATTAACTCCTGTATCAGTTGCCAATGACCAATTGTTATGTTTACCAGAACCGTTTATACCTGCAAATGGTTTTTCGTGAAAAAGCACTTTAAAATGATGCTTGTCCGCAATCTTATCCATCACATCCATCAATAATAGATTATGATCAATAGCAAGATTGGCCTCCTCGAAAACAGGAGCTAATTCGAACTGATTAGGAGCTACCTCGTTATGTCTCGTTTTAACAGGAATTCCCAATTTGGTACATTCCTTTTCTAAATCGCTCATAAAACTTAATACACGACTAGGAATTACTCCAAAATAATGATCGTCTAACTGTTGTCCTTTAGCTGGAGTTTCGCCCACCAAAGTACGACCTGTCATCATAATATCTGGTCTAGAATGAGCCAATGCTTTATCGATTAAAAAATATTCTTGTTCCCAACCCAAAGTAGCATTGACCTTGGTTACCGTTTTATCAAAATATTTGGCAACGGCAGTAGCAGCTTCGTCAACAGCACCTAAAGCTCTTAACAAAGGAGCTTTATTATCCAAAGCTTCACCGGTATATGAAACAAATATTGTAGGAATACATAAAGTAGTACCATAAATAAAGGCTGGTGAAGAAGGATCCCATGCGGTATAACCCCTAGCTTCAAACGTATTTCTAATTCCACCACTAGGAAAACTGGAAGCATCAGGTTCTTGTTGTACCAATTGTCCGCCACCAAATTTTTCTAAAGCTGTACCATCAGGCAAAAGATCAAAAAATGCATCATGTTTCTCTGCAGTTGAACCTGTTAAAGGTTGAAACCAGTGGGTGTAATGTGTAGCACCCATGGTAATTGCCCATGCTTTGATAGCCTCTGCAACCTGATCAGCAATTTTCCTGTCAATTTTAGAACCTGAATCCATTGCTCCTTTTAAACCTTCAAAAGCATCTTTGGTCAAGTATTGCAACATTTTTTTTTCATTGAACACGTTGACACCGAACAAATCAGAACGTCTTCCCTTCTCCTCAATAGCAATACTATTTCTTTTCTGACTTTCAGTTATAGCATTAAATCTTGATGACTTCATATGTAAATACATTGTTAATTTGACAAAATTACGTTCAATAAATATAAATATGATAAAATACCCGATAAAAAATAGGGGTAGACAACAATAAATTTAATTTTTACACATTAATACCCTCAAAAATTCATACAGATTGATAAAAAACATATTTTTGTTTGTCTTTTATTAAAAAATAACGAACATATTATGGCCAAAATTAAATTAGAATACATCTGGTTAGATGGATACTTTCCAACTCAAAACTTAAGGAGTAAAACTAAAGTAGAAGAACACGAAGATTTTAAAGGTACAATAGAAGAATTAGGCAACTGGTCTTTTGATGGATCTTCAACAAAACAAGCTGAAGGCGGGTCATCTGACTGTTTATTAGTTCCTGTAGCTATATACCCAGATCCTGCTAGAATTAACGGTTATTTAGTGATGACCGAAGTTATGAACGCTGACGGAACTCCGCATGTATCTAACGGTAGAGCTACCATTGAAGATGAGGATAATGATTTCTGGTTCGGTTTTGAGCAAGAGTATTTCATTATGGATACGAAAACACAATTACCATTAGGTTTCCCTATTGGTGGTTATCCTGCTCCACAAGGTATGTACTACTGTTCTGTAGGTGGTAAAAACACTCATGGTAGAGGTTTAGTTGAAGAACATGCAGATCTTTGTATCGATGCAGGTTTAAACTTTGAAGGGATCAACCAAGAGGTTGCTTCTGGACAATGGGAGTTTCAACTGTTCGCTAAAGGTGCTAAAAAAGCAGGTGATGAAATCTGGATCGCAAGATATCTTCTTGATAGATTAACTGAAAAATACGGATACTATATAGACTACCACCCAAAACCATTAGGCAAGGACATGGACTGGAATGGATCTGGTATGCATGCAAACTTCTCTAACACAACATTAAGAACTTGTGGATCTAAAGAAACTTACGCAGCTATCTGTGAATCTTTCCGTCCGTTTGTTAAAGAACATATTGCTGTTTACGGTGAGTTTAACGACCAACGTTTAACAGGATTACACGAAACTGCAGCTATCACGGATTTCTCTTGGGGAGTTTCAGATAGAGGTGCATCAATACGTATTCCACTAATTGCTGTTGAAAAAGGATACAAAGGTTGGTTAGAAGATAGAAGACCAGCTTCTAACGGTGATCCATACAAAATTGCAGCTAGAATTATTAAGACAGTTAAAACTGCAAAGATCTAATACCAAATTAATTGTTGATTATACTAAAAACGCCTTGAACTTGTTCAGGGCGTTTTTTATTAGTACCATTTTAAACTATAAGAGCTTAACCAATAGTCACATATATAAAGGCTAAATAAACACTTATCAATATCAAACCATCTCTCCAACCTAAACGTAATCCTTTAGGTATAAAAACCAATGGAAGAATAAGGAAAGAAATACCCAACATCCAAAAAATATCATTTGTCAAAAGACCTTCATCCATAACCGATATTGGTGTAATTATAGATGTAATTCCCAATACGGCAAGAAGGTTAAAAATATTTGACCCAATTAAGTTCCCTAAGGAGATTGCTTTTTCCTTTTTAATTACTGCTATAATAGATGCTGCCAATTCTGGAATACTTGTCCCTACAGAAACAATAGTTATGGCTATTACACGCTCACTAACACCAAATATAGTCGCCATACCAACAGCTCCACTAATCAAGAGTTCAGAACCTCCCCAAAGTGCACTTCCACCTAGCCCTAATAATAAGGCTGTTTTGTAAGTAGGCATCATAACATCTGGTTCATCTTCTTCATCTATAACAGCAGGTTTTTGAAAACGCAACAGATATATTAAAAATAGAAAAAGGAAAACTACCATGATTATACCTTCATATTGCACAAGCACACCATCAAAATATATAAAGAAGAAAAAGAGTAAAGAAGCCAACATCATTACAGGCCAATCTGTAGTATAGAAACTTTTACTAACATCAATAGGACTAAGCAAAATAGTTATAGCAAGCACCAAACCTAGATTAGCAATATTAGATCCTACTACGTTACCGAAAGCCAGATCTGGAAATCCGTCTAAAGCGGCGTTTATACTTACAATAAGCTCTGGTGCCGATGTAGCAAAAGATACCACCGTCATTCCAATTACGATTTTAGGAATTTTTAGTTTCAACGATAAATCTACCGCAGCTTTTAAGAGCCAGTTTCCACCTGCAATAAGCAATACCAACCCGCCAACAATAAATAAGAAATCTTGCATGAAAATAATTTTGACAAATATAATTAGAAGATATGTGATGACACATGACAATTGATGGCATCTACGAACTAAAATCTTTACCAAGTAATCATTAAATCTATATGCTAATAATGCATAGCTTATTTACTCAAAAAAGAACGGAAAGGCACTTTTTATGTAATAACTTTAAATTTTAGCTCTACGTTTTCTAAACATCATTAAAAAACGACCTTCAATTATTACAATTCAATACACATACGAATAATACTATTATATATTAAAACTCTATTGTAGATAAAAAGTTACTAATTATAACCTATTTAATTTCCACTCTTACACATTAGTATTCAAAATCATTATTTTAACGATTTTCATTTGTGGGAACACTACTACAATCATATCTTTCGAGAACAATCTAAAAATAATCCACCACTAAAACCTTAAAATATGATTACTGTAATAAAAGTTCTTGTTGTCTTCATCTTAAGTATAATCGTAACCTTAGTATATCACTAAATACTTTATAAAAATATATGCATAGCTACTTAACAACTTGATCAAGCGTTAAGTAATTTATGTATTTTTATAAAAATTTTAATTTGAAAAAGAAGCTCTACAAATTAATAGCCAAGCTAAACAAAGCTATCTTACCTTCTTACAGTAAACAACATTTAGATTTATCTAAAGCTAACAAGCTACAAATGGCTCTAATTGGCTGGCGTTATTTTATTACCAAAAAAGCGCTAGACTAGTATTTTACCAAAGATTTTACGGCATAGTCACCAATTCTAGAACCACCTTCTAAAAAAGTGAGTTCTATTAGAAAATTACATTGAACTATTTCTCCTCCCAATCTTTCTATTAAATTACACGTAGCTTTAGCAGTACCACCAGTTGCTAATACATCATCATGAATTAATACCTTATCCCCTTTCTCAATTCCATCAACATGAATTTCCAAGGTATCTGTACCATATTCTAAATCATAAGTCTCACTTAACGTGGTAGACGGCAGCTTACCAGGTTTACGTACGGGCACAAAACCTGCATTTAACTTATGAGCTAACATAGGACCAAAAATAAACCCTCTACTTTCCATACCAACTACTTTGTCTATTTTTTGACCATCAAGCAAATCATACAAAGCATTTGCCGTTTCATTAAGTGCTTTAGGGTTCTGGAGCAAAGAAGTAATGTCTTTAAAAATGACTCCATCTTTAGGAAAATTAGGCACATCTCTAATAAAGCTTTTAAAATCCTTTTAATATTGTGTTCTTTATTTTGTGGTAAATGTAAAAAGAAATATATTTGCACCCCGCTAAGGGAAAATTAAAAATGGCCTCGTGGCGCAACTGAATAGCGCACTTGATTACGGCTCAAGAGGTTACAGGTTTGAATCCTGTCGAGGTCACTAGCAAAACCAGCAATTCCAAAAAGCTTTTTGGAATTGCTGGTTTTTTATTTGCAGAAAAATTCGTTTTTAATATAAAAAACATCCACTAAGAATTGTATTTTTAATTAAAAGACAACAACTAGGAAAACTATCAATATTAAATCATTAAAAGTAATTCCAACATCCTTTTATTTTAAGGAATGGCAAATTGTAAATATGGATTTTTCAATCTAAAATAATGATTACATTTTGTTGAGAGATTTAATGAACACCTCCCTTTTAGTTCAAAAAGAAAATAACGAATAGCTATGATTTAACTTACAATAAGTTTACATACCTAATGATTCTACTATCTTTATCTTAACAGATAATTACAATACCTCCTTAAATCAATGAACTTTAGATTACTTCTTGTCATCGCCTGGTATATTATTCCTACATGGAGTATCGGTCAAAACTTATTTCCACCAATACGAAATTATAGCAGCTATGAGTATAACGCTGCCAGTAAAAATTGGGGTTTGTCCATTGATGATAACGGAGAATTATATGTAGCTAACAACAACGGACTTCTACATTTTAATGGAGAAAGGTGGACACTCAATAAATTACCCAACAAAACTATTATTCGTTCCGTCACCAATGCTAATGGCAAAATTTTCACCGGGTCTTATGAAGAATTCGGATTTTGGAAAATGAACCCGTATGGTTCTTTAGAGTACACATCATTAACACACTTAATAACCGACCATGAATTTACGAACGAAGAATTCTGGCAAATTATACCGCTTGATGACCAGATCATTTTTAGATCATTTTCCACCGTTTATATCTACAAGAATGAAAAAATTACGGTTTTAGATGCTCCTTTTGTTGTCACCAACATAGCAAAGCATGAAAATAAAATTATAGTTGCCGGAGAGCAAAAAAGATTATACTGGATAGAAGACAATAAGCTTATCCCTCTAGAATCACAAGATATCTTAGAAGGTAAAACCATAGTTGATATGGTCTCTTTTAGAGATCATCTATTAATTGGCACCAAACTCAACGGTTGTTTTTTACTTATAGACGGTCAAGTTAAATTACTCGACGATTCCATAAATAATGAATTAAAGGAACATCAATTAAACAAGGTGTTATCAGTAGACCAAAATACGGTTGCTTTTGGCACTATCAAAAACGGAATTTATACTTATAATTTTAAACACAACACATTTCAAAACCTCAACAAATCTTTAGGGCTGCAAAACAATACTGTTTTGGCAATGTTACAGTTTAAAGATCAATTATGGTTAGGTCTTGATAACGGTATAGATAAGATTCAATTAAAAAACCCTATAACTTATTACACTGACCATTCAGGTGTTTTGGGTACGGTGTATGACCTTGTTGATTACAACAATGAACTGTATTTGGGCAGTAATACGGGTATCTATTATTTTAAAGATGCCCAATTACAATTTGTACCAGGTTCACAAGGCCATGTTTGGGATTTAGAAATTATAGACGGTGACCTTTTTTGCGGACACAATACAGGTACTTTCATATTAAAAAACGGAATACTGAATAAAGTCTCGGATATTTCCGGAGGCTACCAAATTGCCAAAGTACCTGAAACCCAATCCTCATATATTCAAGGAACATATACCGGTTTAGCGAATTACAAAAAAGATAAAAATGGAAATTGGACATCTAACCGGGTTACGGGTATTGATTTTCCGGTGAAGCAATTATGTTTTGAAAACGCAACAACCATATGGGCAGCTCACCCATATAAAGGGCTTTTCAAAATAAAAATGAACGATTCGCACACAAAAGTTCTTACAATAACAGAAATAGAATCGGGTACAATACCCAATACATACAACATTAAGTTATACAACATTAAGAATCAGATAATTCTATCAAGTGAAGATAAATGGTTTAAATATGACCCCATATCGGATATAATTTCAGAATTTGAAGAATTCAAGGATTATGTAAACATGAATCTTGTTAACTATAATGACACTAGCTATTGGTTTTTTGATAATGACAACCAGAAGAAGCTAATCCATACAGATTTGGCGAATAATCAATTCACTTTAGATGACGCACTACTTAGAAAAAGACTGGCTATAGAGACCGAAACCATAGTTAATTACAATGATTCTATTTATTACTTTACCCTTACAGATGGCTTTGGAAAACTTAACCTCAATAAATTTGAAAATGAACTAAAGAACGTAGAATTACCTACACCAAGATTAAGCTCTTTTAAGGTTGAAGACAATGAAAACTATTTATTAACCACCGACTCATTTGAAATACCCTATAACAAGTCTAAATCTTTACTTATAAACGTATCTGCCGGTAGTTTTAAACAGTATACTTATTTCTATGAACTTAAGGGGTCAATTGATCAATCTAATTATTTAAACAATGGCACAATCAATCTTCAAAACCTACCATTTGGAGATTATACTTTAAAAATACATACGGTAAGTATCGGCAACGAACTTTCAGTACCTAAAACCATTGAATTCAAAATATTGAGACCATGGTATTTTTCCAATTGGAGTTTACTAGGGTATTTGCTGTTATTTATTGCCAGTATAATTCTCGTACGTTGGTACAACAAACAGAAATTAGCCAAAAAACATAACCTGTTAAAAATTAAAATGCAACGAGAGCAAGATGAACGCTTGGCACAAATAGAGAAGGAGAAGCTAGAAAAAGAAATTAAAAGAAAACAGACCGAACTTGCAAGAACGACAATGAGTGTTGCCAAAAAGAATGAATTGATTATCGAACTTAAAGACCTTATAGCGCTAAATCAAGATGCATTTACCAACAAACAACGTTTTAGATCACTATCTAAAAAACTAGACAATTCTATGAACGAAGATCAAGATTGGAAACATTTTGAGGTTAGTTTTAAAGAATTGCATGAAGACTTTTTTGAAAACCTTTTAAAGAAGTATCCAAAACTAACTCCAAAAGATCTCAGATTATGCGCTTATCTTAAAATGAATCATACTACAAAAGAGATTGCTCCTTTAATGGGTATTTCAATAAGAGGTGTTGAAATACATAGGTATCGTTTGCGTAAAAAATTGAACATAGACAGCTCTCAAAACCTATCAAACTATCTCATTAAATTTAAATAGAACAGGCTTTTTCCGTTTTTAATACTACTACACATATTAAGAATGCGTTAATTGTCTACATCATTACTACATCATTACGTTAATTTTTACTTTTAAATTAACACATCTACTACTGCAAATGCCCTTATTAAAGGGTTTTCACGCTACACACTCCATTGATGTACTTTTTATGTAGTTCAATAAAAAGTAAGGGCAAGTTGTTTTGATAACTTGCTACTGAAATTAACAACTTGATAATTTTACAACTCAATTTTTAAACAATTATGAAAATAGGAATCAAATTTTTAACATTCTGCATTTTACTGAGCCATTTGACGGTTTTTGCGCAAAATGGAATTTCGGTTTCGGGAACTGTTACTGATGATAATGGGCAACCATTACCAGGCGCTAGTATCATAGTAAAAGGTACTACAACAGGAACCCAAACTGATTTTGACGGTTTATATGCATTAAACGATGTACCAAACAATGGTACACTTGTAATTAGCTACATTGGTTACTCTACTCAAGAAACCGCTGTAAACGGGCAAACAGCTATAAATATATCTTTGTCTGAAGATTCACAAGCTTTAGACGAGGTTGTAGTTGTTGGTTATGGTACCCAGAAAAAAGCGGATCTTACGGGGTCTATTACTACGATTAAAACTGAGGATATCACCAGAACCCCTACTAGTGCCGCCATGCAATCATTACAAGGTAAAGTAGCGGGACTCCAAGTAGTGAGTAGCGGTGCACCGGGTACGGGACCAACAATTAGGGTTCGTGGTATTGGATCTTACGTAGGTGGTGCTTCTGATCCATTATATGTCGTGGACGGTACATTCTTCGATGATATCGATTTTCTAAATACAGAGGATATTGAAACTATCTCTGTACTTAAAGATGCGTCCGCTTCCGCAATTTACGGTGTTCGTGCCGCAAACGGTGTGGTTCTAATAGAAACCAAATCTGGTAAAATAAACCAGAAACCAGAAATCACCTATAATGGCTACCAAGGTGTACAGATAGCGCAAAACGTTGTAAAACTATCAAATTCAGAACAGTTTGCCACCTTGGCAAGAGAATCTGGTTCTGATGCAGAAGCACAATCTATAGACAATGCTATTCAGCGTTATGGCAGAAGCAGAATCAACCCTAATGTACCTGATGTAAATACAGATTGGTACGATCTTATTTTGCGTCATGCATTACAACAAAACCATAGTATTGGCGTTGCCGGTGGAACGGAATCCGTAACATATTCTTTAGGTTTAAACTACTTTGAGCAAGAAGGTATCTTGAATATGAAAAATGATTACGAGCGATTCAACATACGTTCTAAGATCAATGTTGATATTACCGATCGTTTAGATATTGGTATTTCTACTCTTTTTAGTAATGCAACAAGATACCGACCTGAAAGTACCGCGTTTGCATTGGCATATTATGCAACCCCTACAATGCCTGTTCTTGACCCTTCAAAAACAGATGCATATCCTAGACCTTATGCCAATGCACAAGATCTAGGCTACAGAGGTACGCAGAATCCATTTCCAGTAATGGAAAACACAGAAAATAGAGACAAAATCAGAAATACGCTGACTACAGTTGATCTTAACTACCAATTGGTACCCGATAAATTGACTTTAAAAACTGCTTTTTATCACAACTTTGAAACTACCGAAACTAGAGAAGTGCGGTTACCTTACTTTTTTGGAAACGGTAACGCTTTTAGGGAAAATGCAGAATTGGTAAAAAGGAATGCTACATTTTCTGAGCAAACTTGGGACAACACCTTAACCTATAATGACAGCTATGGTAAACATAATCTAACAGCATTGGTAGGTACTTCTTACAGGGATCGCTCTTATGAACAATTAGAAGCTAAAGGTCTTAATTTCCCTAACGGACCAGGAATTGGTGATGAATCTTATTTCTTGGACCTTGCAAATTCAATTGATGTAGATGGTGTTGGTGATGACGGTGTTAGACAATACTTCTTCTCTTATTTTGGTCGTATTGCTTATAATTTTGACAGTAAATACCTTCTTTATGGTACATTTAGAGCTGATGGCACTAGTAAATACCAAGAAAAATGGGGTTATTTCCCAACTGTTGGCGTGGGCTGGGTTGTTTCTGAAGAATCTTTCTTAGAGAACAGCAACGTTATAGACTTTTTAAAGCTTAGAGCTAGCTGGGGAGAATTGGGTAATGCCAATGTAGACTCAAGTACCGGCGGAATTACGTCTGACGCGGTTGATGGTGTATTTGGTGATGTTCGCTATCCCGGGCTTGTAACCAGTAGTGATTTTGAAGCCCTAAAATGGGAAGTAACCGCAGAAACCAACGTAGGTTTAACTGCTAGGTTATTCAATAATAAATTAACGATAGATTCTGACTACTATATTCGAGAAACTCGCGATGCGGTTATACCGGTATCTAGATTATTGGTTCCTGGTGAAACTAGACAAAATGTTGGTGTTATTAGAAACTCCGGTTTTGAAATTGTTGCCAATTGGAATCAGAAAGTATCGGATAATTTTAGCTTTAGTGTAGGTGGTAACTTCTCTACTTTAGATAATGAGGTACTTGATTTAGCGGGACAAGAGAATCTTACCTCTGGCGGTGACACTGCACAACGTACAGTTGTAGGTGGTACTATTAGTCCGTTCTTCGGATTAAAAGTTGACGGAGTATACCAAACCGATGAAGAAATTCAATCTGACCCTGCTGCACAAGCTGCCATTGCCGACGGACTGACCGTTGCCCCTGGCGATTTAAAGTTTGTAGATCAAAATGGAGATATGGTGATTGATGCCCAAGATAGAGTCGATCTTGGTTCTTACCTTCCTACCTATTCTTTTGGGTTTAACTTAGGAATGAATTATAGGGCATGGGATTTTAATCTAAATGTAATTGGGCAAGGTGGAAATGTAATCGCAAACCAAAAGCGTTTTGCTATCCGTCAGACTCCAGATGCCAATATTGACAGGGATTTTGCAGTAAATAGATGGAACGGTGCCGGTAGCACCAATAGTTATCCATCGGCAAGGGGAATTAGAAATCCTTGGAGCAACCAATTTTTAAGTAGCTTTTTTGTAGAAAAAGGAGATTTTGTTAGACTACAGAACGTAACCTTAGGGTATACGTTACCTAAGTTAAACGGAAAATTTAATCCTGATATTAGGTTCTACATCACTGCAGAACGTCCGTTGACATTCTTCAACTACAACGGTTTTACTCCTGAGGTTTCCGATGGTAGAGATACCCAAACCTATCCAATACCAGGTGTGTACACATTTGGTGTAAATATTAAAATTTAAAAATACAGCTATGAAATATATAAAAGTTAACAAACTAACAGTGCTTTTAGCCTTTCTAGGTACTGTACTTATAGGTTGTTCAGACGATCTGGACCAACCTGAACTGAACAATAATTTTGCCGGAGGAACAGATTTTTCACAGACAGATGATATGATTTTGTCACTAATCGGGGTTTACCAATCCGTTGCAGATAGAGGTTGGGAACAGCCACTAGTAGTTGCTACAAGAGGCGATGATGTGAATGCTGCGGGTGACCAACAAGGTCTAAAAAATCAAGATCGCTATGTATACGACAACTCCTTCTTTGGTTCTAGAACCTTATGGGAAACGTATTACGGAGATATCATTGGTGCCCATACGGGTATGGAACAGATAGAAAGATATATGGAGTTTGCAGATGATGAAGGTATCGCCTTGGGCAATCAATATATCGCAGAAGCAAAAGTGTTGAGAGCTGTGCTACTCTTTCAATTATCTCAGGTGTATGGTTCGGTATTTATACCAACCTCATCGAACCTTAATGATTTTGCAGATGTTACTTCGGTACCAAGTAAAGATGAAGTAATGCAACACATTTCTGATCAGATGGATGAAGCAATTCCCTTCTTACTTGACCTAAGACCAAACGAACGTACAGATTTACCTGGCGGAGTAACTAAATACACTGCTTTGATGATAAAAGCGGAAGCTAATCAAGAACTGGAGAATTACCAAGCCGTTGCAGACGCTGCAGGTGAAATTATTGCTTCCGGTAAATTCACGTTGTTTCCTGATTATTATGAGCTATTTAAAACTCCGGGTAAACTTAGTGATGAAAACTTATTCGAATTTCAATACTCTGATTTCGGAAATGGTGAAGGCGACAGGGTTAGTCATTTATATGCTCCTTATGGTCCCAACTCATGGAATCCAGAAGTTGATGGCTCTAGTAACGGATGGGGATTTTTTGAGCCTAGCTTAAAATATGTTGAATTTATGCTTGACAGAGGTGAAACCGAGCGTTTAGAAACGTCTGTTTTCTTTAGCCAAAAGGGTATTGACAGCTTAATAGCTACAACTACCTATACTGCAGAAACTCTACCATCATTTGTTTCTCCAACTACAAGAGATGGTGATGAAAATACATCTACCGTCCGGTCTATATTTTCAAGCGGCAAGCACTATTTACCAACAAATCAACTAATACCTGGTCGTACCGAATATGGTAGTAATAAGAACAATATTGTCTTTCGTTACTCAGAAACTTTGTTGATGTACGCCGAAGCATTGGTGCAAGGAGCGAATAATTCGACTATGACTGCTGATGAGGCGGTTAATCTGGTACGTTCAAGGGCAAATATGGCGCCTTTAAGCGGCGTAACACTTGACCAGATCGTAGATGAAAAATATGCCGAGCTTTCAATGGAATGGGGTAAACGCTTTTTTGATATGGTTAGGTTAGGTAGATACGATGAATTAAGTTTTGATGGTAGAACATTTACCGAAGACAAGGCTTTTGTAACCTACCATCAAGATCAAATCGACGAGTTTCCAATATTGGGTGAAATAGCTAACTAAAAACGAACTACAATGAAACATTTTAAAAACATAATTACTTTTTTGTTGGCTACCTTTCTTTTGGTTGCCTGCGAAGATGGTATCGACTCACTTACCGAGGTTGATCCAGGTGCCGATGAAACGGCTCCTAGTATCACCATAACTTCACCTACAGAAGGTTTAGCGGTAAAAGTGAATGAAGAACTAGCAACCATTACCATAAAATTTGAAGCTCAAGATGATATTGAGTTGGCTTCGGTGAATGTTGCTTTAGATGGAAGTACTATCAAAAGCTATGCAGATTTTTTGGATTACAGAAGATTGATAGTAGATGATTTGGTTTACGACCAACTTGCAGATGGTGAGCATGTACTTACCGTTACCGCAACTGACCTAGATGGTAAAACAACGAACGGTATGGTCAACTTTACAAAAGAACCTGCCTATGTTTCTAAATACCCAGGTGAAATTTTATACATGCCTTTTGATGGTGCGTATGTTGATTTGATCAGTTTTGAAGAAGCTGAAGAATTTGGAAGTCCGTCCATAAGCGAAGATAATATTGCAGGCGATGGGTCTTACCAAGGTGCTATGGATACGTATTTGACATTAGATTCCGAGCGTTTTAAAAATGCCGAGTTCAGTGCAATTTTCTGGATGAAAATTAACAACACACCAGACCGTGCCGGTGTATTGACCTTGAGTCCGCCATTAATTGACGGCGCAAACAATGACCTTTCTAAAGGATTTAGATTTTTCCGTGAAAATGCAAACGGCATGCAACGCTTTAAGCTGAACGCGGGTACTGGTACAGATGGTACTTGGTTCGATGGTGGCGAGGCTGCAGATGTAGACCCTACTACTGGAGAATGGGTAAACTTCGCTTTTACCATTTCTGGTTCTGAAGCGGTAGTGTATATAGACGGTCAAATTGCTAAAGAAGGAGCTTTCGTAGGTATTGACTGGACAGACGTTAACGTACTTTCCATCATGTCGGGCGCACCTAATTTTACAGCATGGGGCCACTTGTCAGATGAAAGCTTAATGGACGAACTTCGTATTTTCAATAGAGCAATTTCTCAAGAAGAAGTTCAACAAATAATGGCTGATGATTCAGGTGAATTCGTTTCTTCCTACCCTCCTACTTTTGACGGTGAAATGTTTTATATGCCATTTGATGGCAGTTACAACGAACGCTTTAGAGACATTGACGCTACCGTTGTAGGTACACCAGGTTATGCCGGTGAAAGTGTAGAAGGCGATAATGCCTATGCCGGTGCAGCAGATTCTTACCTGACATTTCCAACGAATGAATCCGGAGCGCTTACTACAGAGGAATTCAGTGCCACGCTATGGTATAAATTGAATGCAGACCCAACAAGAGGTTCCATCTTAGTTATGGGTCCTGAGGATGTAGATAATGCAGGATACCCCGATGTACAGAACAAACGTACCAACGGGTTCCGATTCTTTAGAGAGGGCGATGCCACACGACAGGTTTTCAAATTGAACGTGGGTAATGGTGAAGGTGAATCTTGGTTTGACGGTGGCGATGCAGCCGCATTAGACCCTACTGCTACAGAATGGGTACACTTGGCATTTACCATCTCTGGCTCTGAATGCGTAATCTATTTTGATGGTGAAGTTGTATCACAAGGCGATTTCACGGGAGTAGATTGGACAGGTTGCGATCTATTATCCATCGGTTCGGGAGCTCCACGATTTACCGAATGGGGTCATGGCTTTGATTTAAGCTTTATAGATGAACTTAGATTATACAACAAGGCTTTGACACAACAAGAAATTCAAGATATAAGACAAGCAGGTCTTTAATTACGATAATAGTTTAGTTTAAATTAGTTAATGCAGTAGATTTTTATGAGGTTATTTTTAATTTCAATGACCATTGCAACTTTGTTAGTGGGGTGCAATGGTCAATCCTCTAAGTCCAAACTTAGAGACCAAAGCGAGAGTGTAGAAAGAATTAAAATCACGGATGAACAATTGTTGGATTCCGTTCAAAAACAGACATTCAATTATTTTTGGGAAGGTGCCGAGCCTACTTCCGGACTGGCACGCGAAAGAATTCATTTAGATGATATTTACCCAACTCACCACAAAGATATTATCACTATTGGTGGTTCAGGTTTTGGTGTTATGGCAATTTTAGTAGGTATTGAAAGAGAATTCATAACACGTGAAATGGGTCTCGAACGACTTGAAAAAGCAGTAGATTTTCTTGACAATGCCGATCGTTTTCATGGTGCATGGCCACATTGGCTAAGTCCTGATGGTAAAATGACGCCATTCAGCAAAAAAGATAATGGCGGTGATTTAGTAGAAACCGCATTTCTTATTGAAGGATTATTGACCGTTAAAGAATATTTCAAGGACGGGAATGATCGAGAGCAAGCCCTAGCACAACATATACAAAAACTATGGGAAGAAGTAGAATGGGATTGGTACACGAAGGGCGAAAATGTACTGTATTGGCACTGGTCTCCAGAATATGAGTGGGATATGAACTTCCCAGTTGGTGGTTACAACGAAGCATTGATTATGTACATTCTTGCAGCGGCTTCTCCAACACATCCTATTTCCAAAGAAGTTTATGATCAAGGTTGGGCAAGAGATGGAGCAATTACAAAAGATACTACTTTTTATGGGCTACCAACTGTTTTGGATCATTATGAAAGTGATGCTTCTCCCGTTGGCCCTATGTTCTGGGCACACTACTCTTTTACAGGATTAAATCCTAAAGGATTAAAAGATCAGTATGCAGATTATTGGGAGTTGAACCACAACCATACTATGATACAATACAAATATGCTGTTGACAATCCTAAGAATTTCAAAGGATACGGTGAAGACCTTTGGGGGCTTACATCTAGTTATTCTATTAAAGGATATGATGGGCACCGACCAGATAGGGATATTAGCGTTATTTCTCCTACGGCAGCACTTTCTTCTATGCCATATGCACCAAAAGAGAGTATGGATTTCTTAAGAAATATGTACATCAATCATGATACCCTTATTGGTAAATACGGACCATATGATGCTTTTAGCTTGGAAAAAAACTGGGTATTACCTAGGTATTTAGCTATTGACCAAGGTCCTATTCCGGTGATGATTGAAAATCATAGAAGCGGATTGTTTTGGATGCTTTTTATGACCAATAAAGATGTAGTTAAAGGATTGGATAAACTAGAATTTTCAGTAGCATCACCAAAATGAAGGGCAAAAACCGATATAAGCACAAAAAGCAAATACTCAAAAAGACGCTCCTTGTTTTCTTGGGAATCTTAACGGTATCCCTAATGTCATGTTCATCTTCTGAACCAGATGCACCAACGGGCGAATCTGAACTTCCGGAAACTCCTACCGAACCAGAAACGGAACCTGAAGTACCAGAAATTTCAGACGAAGAACTTTTGGATTTAACCCAGCAAGAAACCTTCAAATATTTTTGGGATTACGCTGAGGCAAACTCTGGTGCAGCTCGTGAACGTTTTCATCCTAACGAACCTTCTAACGATCCAAATACGGTAAGTATAGGTGGCACAGGTTTTAGTTTAATGGCGCTCTTGGTTGGTGTGGAAAGGGGCTTTATTACACGTAATGAATCCGTAGAACGAATTGATCAGATTTTAAGTTTTTTAGAATCTGCGGATCGTTTTCACGGTGCTTGGCCTCATTGGTTAGATGGCACTAACGGTAACGTTAGGCCATTTAGCGAAAAAGACAATGGTGGCGACTTGGTAGAAACCGCTTTTTTGGCACAAGGCTTGATCTGCATTAAAGAGTATTTTAAAAATGGCAACGACACAGAAAAATCTTTATCCGATAAGGCAGATGCATTATGGAAAGGTGTTGAATGGAACTGGTATACGCAAGACCAAAATAGCCTGTATTGGCATTGGAGTCCGAACTATGGTTTCGACATCAATCTAGAATTGAAAGGGTATAATGAAGTGATGATTACTTATGTAATGGCTGCCGCTTCACCAGAATTTTCTATTGAGAAAGAGGTATATACTAATGGTTGGGCATCAAATGGGTCTATAACAGATGCCACAAGTGCATATAATATTCCGTTGGTGGTGGATCATGCAGGAAATTCCCCAAAGGGCGGACCTTTATTTTTTTCGCACTATTCTTTTTTAGGTCTTAACCCGAACAATTTAAGTGACGGATTCGTCAATTATTGGGACGCAGCGGTAAATCATTCAAAAATCAACTATTTATACTGCGTTGAGAACCCTAAAAACTACATCGATTATGGTGAAAATTGCTGGGGATTAACGGCAAGCTACTCTAGAAATACCGATAGTACTTTAGGTTACAATGCGCATAGCCCAAGCAATGATATAGGTCTGGTTTCGCCAACGGCAGCCATAAGTTCTATACCGTATACTCCCGAAGAATCACTAAAAGCGTTACGCTATTTTTATCAGAACAAAGATGAATTATTAGGACCTGCAGGTTTTTATGATGCGTTTAGTCCGCAAAACAATTTTTGGGTAGCAGAAGCATATTTGGCTATAGACCAAGGCCCTGAAATCGTTATGATAGAAAATTACAGAAGTGGTCTACTTTGGAATCTTTTTATGCAAAACGAAGACGTACAAAGCGGTCTTGATAAACTCGGTTTTACTTATGAAAAATAAACACTTTCTTTTTCTCTTTTTACTAATTATTTGCAACACCATAACTTCTGCGCAAGATGTCAATTTATTCGAAAAGAAAGAATTGATTATTGCAAAAGACACGTTGCGATATAGAATTCTATATCCAGAAAACTTTGATGTAGAAAAAACATATCCGCTAGTACTATTTTTACATGGTGCAGGTGAACGAGGTAATGATAACGAAAAGCAACTAACGCACGGCAGCGCTCTTTTTCTAGATCAGAATAACAGAACGAAATTCCCTGCGATTGTAATTATGCCCCAATGTGAAATAGATGATTATTGGGCACAGGTAGAAGTTGATCGTAGCAAATACCCCGTACAGTTAGATTTTCAATTTAAAAAAGGACCTACCAAAGCAATGGAAATGGTCTTGCAATTACTGAAAAACTACCAAAAAGAAAGCTTTGTAAATAAAAACCAAACTTATGCCATGGGTCTCTCCATGGGCGGTATGGGAACATATGAACTTTTAGCAAGGCAACCAGATCGTTTTGCTGCTGCCATAGCAATATGCGGTGCAGGTGATCCTAAATACGTAGCTAACTACGCGAAAAAAATACCCGTTTGGGCGTTTCACGGTGCAAAAGATAATGTTGTAGATCCATTACGTTCTATGGAAATGGTTACGGCACTACTGAATGAGGAAGCTTTCCCCCGGCTTACCTTATATGATTTTGCAAACCATAATAGTTGGGATTCTGCCTTTGCAGAACCAGAATTATTACCATGGCTATTCTCGAATGCTATTAACCAAGAGTAAAAGCAACTAAAACTGACATCTATGATCAAAACATATAAAATACTCCCCCTACTTTTATTGACATGTATAGGCTTCAATGGTATTGCACAAGAAAAAATTCCTGAGGTTGAAGCACTATTGAGCAAAATGACCTTAGATGAGAAAATAGGACAGCTGAACTTATTGACTCCCGGTGGTGGTATTGCTACAGGATCTGTTGTTAGTGAAAATGTAGAGGCAAAAATTAAAGCGGGTCAAGTTGGTGGCTTATTCGGTGTATCTGGACCTGAAAAAGTTAGGCAAGCACAAGAAATTGCCATTAAGAATTCTAGGTTAAAAATTCCGCTATTGATAGGTTCCGACATTATCCACGGGTATAAGACCACCTACCCTATTCCATTGGGTGTAGCTTCTAGTTGGAATATGGAATTGATTGAAAGCGCTGCAAAAATGGCTGCAAAAGAAGCTACCGCAGATGGTATCAACTGGAACTTCTCACCTATGGTAGATATATCTCGAGATGCCAGATGGGGAAGAATCTCTGAAGGTTCGGGCGAAGATCCTTACTTAGGTTCAGCTATTGCAACGGCAATGGTAAAAGGGTACCAAGGAAAAGATTTAAGTGATGCCTATACTATGATGGCTACGGTAAAACATTTGGCGCTATATGGTGCCGTGGAAGCTGGGCGTGATTATAATTCGGTTGACATGAGCAAGGTGAAAATGTACAATCAGTACCTACCACCATATCAAGCTGCAGTAGATGCAGGTGTTGGTAGTGCCATGACCTCTTTTAATGATATTGACGGTATACCGGCTACAGGAAACAAATGGCTGATTACAGATTTATTGAGAAAGCAATGGGGATTTAAAGGATTTGTAGTTTCCGATTACACCTCTGTTAATGAAATGACCGCTCATGGCTTAGGAGATTTGCAAACAGTATCAGCACAAGCGCTCAATGCAGGATTGGACATGGATATGGTAGGCGAAGGATTTTTGACCACGTTAAAAAAATCTGTTGAAGAAGGTAAAGTAACCGAGGAAGCAATTACTATGGCATGTAGAAGAATTTTGACCGCAAAACATCAATTGGGACTGTTTGATGATCCCTATAAATATTCCGATACTTCTAGACCAGAAAAAGACATTCTTACTGCCGAAAATAGATTAGCATCAAGAAAAATTGCAACGCAATCTTTTGTACTGCTAAAGAACGAAAACAATGTGCTTCCGCTACAAAAGGATGCTAAAATTGCATTGGTGGGACCATTGGCGAACGACAAAAACAATATGTTGGGTACATGGGCTCCTACGGGCGACCCGCAACTATCAATACCAGTATTGGAAGGATTAAAAAATGTTGCTCCAAAAGTTAAAATCAGTTATGCCAAAGGCGCAAATATTACTAATGACACCGAGCTTGCCAAGCGTGCCAATGTGTTCGGTTTAAGGGTAGACATCGACAAAAGAACTCCTGAAGCTATGTTATCGGAAGCTTTAAAAAACAGTAAAAATGCAGATGTAATCGTAGCCGTTGTGGGTGAAGCTTCAGAATTTGCCGGGGAAGCCGCAAGCAGAACCGAAATATCGATACCTCAAAGTCAGAAAAAATTAATTAATGCCTTAGTAGAAACGGAAAAACCGGTAGTATTGGTTTTATTTAGCGGTAGACCATTGACCATTTCCGATGAGTTTAATTTGCCTGTTAGTATTCTACAAGTATGGAATCCGGGTGTTGAAGCTGGTAATGCCATTGCAGATGTACTTTTTGGAGATTACAATCCGTCTGGGAAACTTACCGCAAGTTGGCCTAGAAATGTAGGTCAGATTCCTATTTATCATAGTATGAAAAATACAGGTAGACCAGCGCCCAAACATCAATTCGAAAAATTTAAATCTAATTATCTCGATAGTGAAATTTCGCCATTATTTCCTTTTGGTTTTGGTTTGAGCTATACCTCTTTTGAATACAGTGAGATTACAGTTGATAAGAATAAAATAAATCAAGGGGAATCAATAAAGGTCTCTATAACCGTAAAAAATACGGGAGACTACGATGGAGAAGAAGTGGTACAACTATATTTAAAAGATGAGATTCGTAGCATTACCCCACCCGTAAGACAACTAAAAGGATTTCAAAAAATATTTCTAAAAAAAGGAGCATCAAAAACCGTGACCATTACCCTATCTGCAGATGATTTAAAATTCTACAACAGCGAATTAAAATTTGTAGCGGAGCCAGGAAAATTCAAGGTGTTCGTTGGTAGCAATTCAGATACAGAAATGTCTGCCGAATTTGAATTAGAGTAATCCCTTAACCAACCATTATTTACAATTAAAAATTAAATTGACTATGCGCATAGTTATACTCATGCTGGTAATTGGGTTGTCACATATCAGCTGTAATACAAAAGCAAAAACTGTAACAAAAACCGATCAGAAGCCAAATATTGTTTTCATTATGGCCGATGATCATGCCATACAGGCAATTAGTGCCTATGGACATCCGATCAGTAAATTAGCGAGTACTCCTAATATTGATAGACTAGCTAAAAATGGTGTACTATTCAACAATAGTTTCGTAACTAATTCTATCTGTGGACCAAGTAGAGCTGTTATATTAACAGGAAAACATAGTCATATTAACGGATTTAGACAGAACGGAGACCACTTTGACGGTAGTCAGCCCACATTGCCAAAAATGTTTCAGCAATCAGGATACGAAACCGCTGTTTTTGGCAAATGGCATTTACACGGCTACCCTAAAGGTTTTGACCAATGGAAAATTATCGTCGACCAGGGGAACTATTATAACCCAGATTTTATTGAAAATGGTGACACCACCCGTATTGAAGGTTATGCCACCGATATTATTACCGAAGATGCACTACAATGGTTACAGCAAGACCGAACAGATTCTCTACCGTTCTTTTTAATGGTGCAACACAAAGCACCCCATAGAAATTGGATGCCAGCCTTACGCCATGCTAATTTGTATGATTCTGTACAGTTTCCACTACCGGAAAGTTATTTTCCAGAATTCAATAAACAATGGGCTCGCAAAGAACAGTTACAGACCATTTACAACGACATGTACGAAGGTCATGACCTAAAAATGACTACGGCATTTGGGAGCACCCAACTTTTGAACAACCCTTGGAAGACCGATTTTGATAGAATGACCCCAAGCCAACGCAATGCATGGGACACCGCATATTTAGCGAAAAACAATGCTTTTCATAAAGCCAGCTTAACTGGAAAGGATTTAGCTATTTGGAAAGGGCAACGTTACATTCAAGATTATATGGCGACCATTGCAGCCGTAGACGAAGGTGTAGGTGAAATTCTAGATTATCTGGAAGAAAGTGGTCTCGATGAAAATACGCTAGTGGTATATACTTCTGATCAAGGTTTCTGGATGGGAGAAAATGGATGGTTTGATAAGCGATTTATGTACGAGGAATCTTTTAAAACACCACTATTGATGCAATTACCTGGTACCATAAAATCTGGAACCAAAATTGACGCCATGGTTCAAAACCTAGATTTTGCACCAACGTTTTTAGACCTCACCGGATTATCAGATTTCAGCACTGAAATGCAAGGAGAATCTTTTGCTGGATTATTGAACGGCACCTCAAATCAAGAAGATTTTAGAGATGTGGTATATTATCATTACTACGACTACCCCGCTTTTCATATGGTGAAAAAACATTACGGAATTAGAACAAAACGCTATAAACTCATCCACTTTTATGATGATATAGATGCTTGGGAACTATATGATCTGGATAAGGACCCTAAAGAGAAAAACAATTTAATTTTGGATACGACATATGCGGAGACTTTGACTTTAATGCACAAAAAGTTAGACAGCGTTCAAATGCATTATGGGGTTACCGAGAAAGAATTTAAAAAAGCACCAAAAGAGAAAGTAGACAAAGCCTATAAACAATTTGAAAGGTTAAGAGGTAAACCTTCATTCAATTAAATCGTTCTTTAAATGCCTTTAAGATTAACTGGGATACCCATAACTTATTTCTACGTGTACCTGAACATATATAAATGTTATTGCTCATAACCAACTAGTTTCTGTAAACAGGTTACATGCAGAAAAATATTAATATTAAACCAGCTATATCCTTGAAAAAGTAAGATTAACACAAAATAGAGTAAGTACAAACAACATGCAATTATTGATTACGACTCAAACACCTAAAGATTTGAATCCTGTTGAGGTTACAACAAAAAGTGACTTACTATTATGGTTTTTCACGCTTGCTATTTTCTACTTTAGCAATAATTCTAAAAAATAGTAGTCACCATAGTTTATTGATACATCCATCTCATCTTTTTTAGGCCAGTTACCTGTACTATGGTTCAGAACAAAAGGAGCTTCTATGTCTACTGGTAAAATATAGTTCTCACTTTGTAAAGTACTTAACACTTTATCCGCATAAGTGAGATAAGAAGTGTCATTAGTATAAGAAAACAATTCTACCAATGCAGATGCTGTAATGGCAGCTGCAGAAACATCTTTCACCACATTTGGTATTTCAGTGTCATTAAAATCCCAATACGGAATTCCGTCTTCAGGCAAGTTTTCATGATTCAAATAAAATGCAGCAGATTTTTCCGCTTGTTCCAAATAAAGAGGATTCTTGGTATACCTATAGCACATCGTAAAACCATAAATACCCCATGCCTGCCCCCTAGCCCAAGCAGACTTATCACTAAACCCTTGATGGGTAACTTTGTCTTTTATACCTCCTGAAATAGTATCATATATAACAACATGGTAACTACTATTATCTTTTCTAAAATGGTTTTTTAAGGTAGTATTCGCATGTTTAACCGCAACTTTATGAAAGGTACTATCACCTGAAATCTTAGTGGCTTCAAACAAAAGCTCTAGATTCATCATATTATCGATAATTACCGGAAACTCCCAAATATCCTTATTAAAGTCCCAAGATCGTATGCTACCTACTTTATCGTTAAATCTGGTTACCAATGTTGTTGCACTTTCAATAATTACCTCTTTATACTTTTCATTACCGGTCACCTCATACCCTTCTCCAAAACTGCAATATATTTTAAACCCCATATCATGGGTGCCATCATTATACTTCTCTTTCTCCATAACAGAGGTCCACGCAATTGCCTTAGACCTATAAGCTTCATCACCCGTCAACTTATAGAGCTGCCAAAGATTACCAGGGTAAAATCCGCTTGTCCAATCTTTTGATGCTACTTTGAATACCTTATTTGTTTTAGGATCATAACTTCTAGGAATGGATATTGAATCAATAGGATAATTTAAAAGTTTCTGATAACGTATATGCAATAATGAATCTACTGGAAGAATATTTGCAATTTCTTTTTTGTTGGTATTCTCTTTACAAGAAAGCAGGGTTAAAATAAAGAATACACCAAAGCCTTTTACCCATAATCTACCCATAGCAAAGTCTTAATTTGTGCCCAATAGCACATAAATTACAATTGTAATAATACACAAAATTATTGCCATTGGTTTTGTGTACTTCCATTCTTTCATCTCTACAAAATCATGTGCTTCTTCTTTAATAGCTTTCTTGTTCGGGTAGAAGTAAGAAACTATAAACATTACCAACATATTCAACACAAATTCTATTCCCCATATATGCACAAAATGAATGTCTACTTTAAATATAAAGGTTGTTAAAATATAAAACAACAAGCCTACGAGCAAGGCTACTTTAGCTGCTGTGGCCGATATCTTTTTTAAGAAAAACCCTGCCAGCATTATAGATGCTATGGGTATAAAGAAAATACCATTAAGCTGTTGTAAAAGTTGGTAAAGACCGTCTGGTGCATTGGCTACCATTGGCGCTACCAAAATGGCAAATACCGCAAGTATAGTTGACGTCAATTTGCCTACTCTTACCAACTTTTTATCACTTGCATTTTTACCAAAATGTCTTTTAAAAACATCTATACTAAATATGGTGGCAGCACTATTTAAAACACTATTAAAAGTACTTAGTACAGCACCCATAATTATGGCTGCAAATACCCCGACAAAACCAATGGGTAACACCTTTTTAACAAGCTCAGGATAAATCATGTCTTGATTGTCATAAAGGGAATCACCAAAGTAATAAAAGGCAATTACACCTGGAAGTATAATAATTATAGGTACTAAAATTTTTAAAACTCCCGTAAAGAGAAGCCCCTTTTGAGCCTCTACCAAATTCTTGGCACCAAGTGCTCGTTGAATAATGGTTTGATTCATACTCCAAAAATATAATTGATTAATGATCAAACCCGTAAAAAGCACTTCAAATGGCAAAACAGAATCCTTAGCTCCAATGACATTAAATTTTTCTGGACTATGGTTAAACACTGTAGACAAACCTTCTAAAGGATTGCCATCACCAATACTTACCAGTGCAATTATAGGTATTGCCAAACCACCGATCAATAATCCATACCCGTTAATCGTATCTGAAATAGCTACAGCTTTTAAACCTCCAAATATGGCATAAACAGATCCTAAAACCCCAATACAAACTACTGTCACCCAAAGGCCTTCTTCTTTGGTTACATCTAGAACTTCAGAAATATTAAATATACTCTCAATATTTATGGCTCCGGTATAAAGTACAATTGGTAATAACGTTACTACAAATGATACCATTAAAAATAACGCCACCAATGTTCTGGTAGTACTGTCAAACCTTTTTTCTAAATACTCAGGTATTGTGGTCAGACCCATTTTTAAATACTTTGGCACAAAATAGATAGCCGCAACTACCAATGCCAAAGCCGAAGTAACTTCCCAGGCAATAATGATAAATCCGTTTTTGTAAGACGAGCCGTTCATACCTATTAAATGTTCGGTAGAAATGTTTGTCAACAACATTGACCCGGCAATAACAACGCCTGTTAAACTTCTTCCACCAAGAAAATAACCGTCTTTTGAATCTAGTTTTTCTTTTCTCAGTTTATACCATGAGTAAAGTGCTACAAAAGCGGTAAAAGCAATAAATGTAATAGCTGTATACATATCGTTAGTTGGTTTAATAAATAGATGAAGGCAAAAAAAATGCCCTAGTAAAAATGCTAGAGCATTGCCAAACTCAAATAAAAATTAAAAACTCAACTTTTCAGGTAGGTATTTCGCTACCAGTTTTTTATAATATGGAAGTAATTTTTTCGCATCTGGCGGTACAGGTGCTTTAGAGTATAGATCATAAGGGTTGAATTTCTTGACCCACTCAAACATTTCAATATCTTTTGCCGTCATTAAATGTTCATAATCATTTTCTCTATGTTGCGAATAAAAAGAATGATATCTAATCATATATAACGCAGGTTCGGGCAAATAATCTTTCATTATTTGGTATAGATATTCATCATGCCCCCAGCTCATTTTCACGTTGTCCAATCCACAATTTGGTTCGTAGACTCCATATTTTGTATTGTATTTTTCGTTTGTGGCATCTGGGTTTGCACTAAAAAACTCTGGATATACAATCTTATCAGAATACGCACACCCAACAGGGAAGGTATCGCCCACAACAGCCCATTGAGGCTCACCGAATAGGCAGAGAATTTTTCCTAGATCATGAATAAAACCTGTAAGCACAAACCAATCTGGATGACCGTCAGCCCTTATAGCCTCTGAAGTCTGCAATAAATGTTGTAATTGATCTAAATCAATATCCGGGTCACTATCGTCTACCAATGTATTTAGAAAATCAACGGCTTCCCAAATCGACATTTCTCTCTTATTGAATTGTAGAAATTCCTTTTCCTTTTCAACTACAAAGTCATACGTTTGAAATTCATGATTTATTTTATAAAATTCTTTGACCGTATCTAACCTTTCTGAGTCTACATAATTTCTAAACTCTTCTTTTTCTTTTGTTGGCTCTTCTGGATCAGGGTATCTCTCCAATAAATTATCTTCCCAATCATCAATGTTATCCATAGGATGATCCTGATTGTTGTTCAACGCTTTTTTCATACAAGTCGATATTAAAGTTTTGAATAAGTTGATTTGTTGTTGTTGTTGTTGTTGTTTTGACAGTTAAACTATCTATATGCAATTTATAGTATAAAAATTATAATTTGATGGATAAAACAACCATAAATATGGATTTAACAGCTAACTACAACAACATAAACTATTCTACTTCAATAATTTACTAGGAGGAAAACCAAATTGTTTTTTAAAGCATCTGCTAAAATATAATGGATCATTAAAACCTATTAAATCTGTTACTTCTGAAACGTTGTATTTTTTAGTCTTCAACAGTTGTGCTGATTTCTTTAATCTAATGGTTCTAATAAATTCGTTTGGTGCCAAATCTGTTAGCTCTTTTATCTTACGGTATAGTTTTGAGGAACTCATCCCTAATTCCTGGCAAAGGTAGTTGGTAGTTAAATCAACATCATCAATATGCTCTTCTATGATATTGGTGACTTGATCCATCAATTCTTTGTCAATCGGGGAATGGGTAAGCAGACCAACTTCACTTTCCATTTCATTAGAAAATTTTGCTTTGAGTTCTAATCGTGTTTTAATAGTATTTACGATCACCGATTTTAATAACGAAGGGTCAAAAGGCTTCACCAAATAAGAATCTGCACCAACATCATATCCTTTAACCTTGTCCTCATTTTCAGAAAGCGCCGTGAGAAGAATTACGGGTATATGACTTATAAATTCGTCGTTCTTTAATACATTACAAAATTCTAAACCGTCCATAACCGGCATCATAACATCTGCTACACATAACATGGGTTTAATTTTTCTACAAAGTTGTAAACCTTCTTTTCCATTTTCTGCCTCATAAACCTTATAGTAGGCAGACAAGTAGTCAATAAGATATTTTCTTAGTTCTATATTATCTTCAATGACCAAAACTTTATCCTTGATCTCTGTATTTGTAGTCTTTCTTTTTGCAGGAACAAATATTTCTGGCTCATCTACCTCTTTATTTGAAATAAATTCAAATACTTCTTTCTTAGTATAGCTTTCTCGGTCGATAGGAATTTCAACTGTAAACGTACTACCCTCATTAGGTTTACTTATAACGACAATAGTACCTTTATGTAATTCAATCAAAGATTTTACAAGTGATAGACCAATACCAGAACCCGTATTGTTTTCTTTACTATTTGTAGC
This sequence comes from Maribacter forsetii DSM 18668, assembly GCF_000744105.1. Classification (NCBI taxonomy): domain Bacteria; kingdom Pseudomonadati; phylum Bacteroidota; class Flavobacteriia; order Flavobacteriales; family Flavobacteriaceae; genus Maribacter; species Maribacter forsetii. Next base: position 1,301,662 of record NZ_JQLH01000001.1, on the reverse strand, counting down.
CTGATAAAATCTGGTAAAAATCTTTTCTTGACTTTTAAGGGGTATACCGATACCATCATCACTTACTTCAATAACCAACGTATTTTTATCGTTTTCCTTAAGCTTGACAAAAAGATCCACGTGACCATATTTGTTGGTAAACTTAATGGCATTAGACAATAAATTGTATAATATCTTATCGAACTTATCTCGGTCTATCCAGCCAAATAAATTTTCTACTTCACTGATAATATTTAAATCAATTTGCTTGTTAAAGGCAAACTCCTTGAAGGAATCAAAAGTATTGGTCGTGAACAATAATATATCTGTTTTGGACACCTTTAGCTTAAGTTCCCCGGTTTGTGCCTTTCTAAAATCTAAAACTTGATTTACCAAATTCAAAAGTCTACTGGCATTTTGGTGAATTAAATTGAACCTGCTTTTCTGATAATCGCTACTGTTATCATTACTTTCCTCCAAAAGCTGTTTTGCCGGTCCCAAGATCAATGTTAAAGGCGTTCTTAACTCATGTGATATATTGGTAAAAAAGCGAAGTTTTTCATTATTTAGTTTAATATCACGCTCTCTATTTACTTTTTCAGTAACCAATTCTTGCTTCAACCTAAGTCTATTCTTCATTTCTTTTCTAATGAAGTATATAATCAAAATCAAAAGGGCAAGAAATAAGAATAATGCTTGATAGGTTAACCAAAAAGGAGGTTTTATAGTAATATAATAAGCATTTACATCGCTCCAAAAACCGTCGCTATTACTTGATTTTATTTTAAAGGTATAATCACCAGGAAATAAATTGGTGTACTGTACCGTTCGTGAATTACTGGTTGTTGAAATCCAATCTTCATCAAAACCCTCTAACATATACTCAAACCTATTCAGCTTTTCCTTTACATAAGAAGGAGCTGAGAACTGAAGCGAAAAATTTCTGTTTTTATATTCTAAAGTGATATCCTTAATATCATTTATATCTTTTATTAATGGAATTTGACCGTTAATCTCAACCCCTGGTTCAATTTCCTCATTCTGAATTTTAAACTCAGTAATCATGGGAGTTTTAGCAATTTTATTTTCGCTAATGGCGTGAGGCGAAAAATATATAATACCGTTTTTACCTCCTAAAAATATATTTGAATCATTGAAATTGTAAAAACCACTGGAACTGAAAACATCTAATCTATTGCCACTTTCAACGTCGTAAACGTTATGATTTTTTAAATCGGATTTTAACCTGGCAACATTGTTACTGTTCATATTAAACCAGATATCACCATTAGCGTAAGTAAGCATATCTGTTATCCACTTATCACTAAGTTCTGCTGGTTCCTGCAGAGGTTTAAACCATTTAGTATCGAAATCAAATAGACTAAGACCTTTTCTTGTTGCAGCCCATAAACGCCCCTCATTATCAAACATGATATCGCTTACATTATCATGAGGCAGTCCAATATCTGATGTAGAAGTGGATGAGTAGTATTCAAAAACATTTTTATCCTTAAGATAATTTACCAAACCTGTCTCTGTAGCAAACCAAATACTAGAATCATTTTGCTTTACAATTTCATTTATTTGGTAACCTTTTAAAAACTGATCTGTTTCAGTTTCATTCTTAAGGCTTGTTGTATTTAAAATCACTACCCCTTCACCAAAAGATCCTATTAAAAGTTGATTTTCTGAAAAGGTTTCAAAAGCAAAAATTGGTGACTGTTCAAATCCCACCGAAATTACTTTAGAGGAATTTTCCCTATAATTATACACCAGTAGTTTACCATTCCATAAACCACAATAAAATGTAACGCCATCTATAGAATAAATACTGGCAATATCTTTTTGGTTGTTATACAGTGGTGAAAAAGCATCTTCGTTTGATATAAAAAGTCCGTTGTGCCTAGTAGCAACAATAACTTTATCATCATAGGTTTTACTAAAACCTCTAATTCTAGGCACTTGATTATCTATATGTAAAGAGATATCCTTATTACTATTAAATTGATTCTCAAATGGATCGTACTTATCCAAACCATCTTCAGTACCGATCCACAATACACCAGACGAATCAAAGAACAATGCCGACACCTGGTTATCTACTAAAGAGGTATCATCTGTTAGTACTGAATAATACCACTTATAATCCCCCTTTTGTATATCTTCTAATTGATTACAAACCAAAAGTCCGCCTAAAGTACCTACCCAATACTTGCCATCATCTGCTTGGGTAACCGAAAGAAAATAAGGCCCTAGACCATCCTTAATTTCTGTATCCTTTATTTCTAGATTTAAAAATTCATTAGAAGTTTTGTTCAATTTATACAAGCCCTCTCTAGTACCTATAAAAATATCGGATTTTGCATCTTCGTAGATAAAATTTAAATACGGATTCTTTTCAGCCGAATTAGGTATTGAAAGCGTATAAATTAGTTTTTGGGAGATTTCACCTTCAGCATCAAGAATTAATTTGGCGACACCGCCAGATTCGTAACTACCAATCCATAAATCACCATTCTTATCTTCAACAATAGCTTTTATATAGTTAAAATTTGCAATTTCAACCTTTTTAAAGTTGCCGCTTTCTACGTTTAATATATAGAGTCCACTATTCTTTGTACCAACCCAAACTCTCTTAAACCTATCTACAAAAACAGACCTTATTTCCCCTTCGGGAAGACTTTCTTTATTATTCTCATCTGGTAAATAGGTGTTGAAAGTGTGCGTACCAGTATTGTATAATGAAAGTCCGTCTCTTGTACCGATCCATAGATTATTTAATTCTTCATCTAGAACTAACGCTGTAATATCATCATTATTCAGATTAGTTATATCGCTAGAACTTAAATAAGATTTAAATTCATAACCATCAAACCTATTTAAACCGGCGAAGGTGCCTAGCCATAAAAACCCGTGTTTATCTTGTACTATATGCCTAACGGCATTATGAGACAAGCCACTATCATCATTATAATGCTCAAATTTTATGTCTTGTGCAGTTAAGCTAGCTACAAAAAATATGGTACTAAAAAATATGCCAAAAAGATTTCGCATGTGTTGTTTGAGTCGTTGAGTTAAGTTGTCTATAAATGTACAAAAGCTTAAAGTAAAAGAATTAAGGTGATTTTCTGTTTATTTCACCTAGCTCCAAATCAATTACAAAGTGATTCGAAGGTTCTCCCTTTCTACTTTTTTCAAATATTTCTGCCCATTCTTTTAAATATGGATCATCTATTATTTTTAATTGACTACAGACCATTTCATATTGCTGTAAGCGAATTTTACCAATGTCGTCAAAAGCCAATTCATCTGCGCTTCTTAATCTATAAAAATCATAAATCATATGAAACCCTGTCCATGTTCTAAAATTTTCAAGATTTAGATGAGCAGATACTAATTCTGTCACAAGACTATCTTTATTCTCTGTGGTTGATAATAGTAATTCTGCCCCTGTTTTATTTAAAAATTTTTCAGAGAAATCAACAGGAAAATCATTTGGTAAAAATCGTAATCGCACCAATTCTTTTAAATGCCAAGCAGTAAATTCTTTATAGTTCTTGGTAGACAAAATTTCTTTGTCCCAAATAGTAGAAGCGTCTATTTCTTTTAAATATTCATATTCTTTATTATATAAAGGGAACAAGTTATTAAAACCTTTTACAGATTTCAACACTACAGTTTCTACTTGAAATTTCGTATTAGATTTTATGGTCAACACCTTATAAGCTGGTGCATAGGCAGCTAACGACGGTGTTTGTATATTGAATAATGTATTGCCATTATTATTTTTTCGTACACCTGTATCATTAATATGCATATGACCACCAAAGTGTATTTGTATACCGGCATTTGCAAATGTTTCTGCAACTTCTTCATTTGGTACTCGATGCAATTGCATTTTACCTTCTCCAAAAAAATGTTTCATTTCTTTTGAAGCATCATCATTAAAATCTATCATTGGGTAATGACTAAAAGCTATCAACACCTTGTCTTTCTCTTTTGCTTGCTCTGCAACCTTTTTTACCCAAGTAATTAAATGTCTTTTTTGTAATAAAACATTGTTATAGCCAATACTTGCACCTGAAAAATCTTTTGCGTTTTCAGAAATCGCAGATAGTTCTTTATTTGGCATATAAACATTCGCATCTATTGCCAAAAGCCAAACACCCCCTTTTAGCTCTACTAAATAACTAGCATCTGGGTGTTTATTAAATTCATCTATTGCATAAGTTCTATTTTCTAAAGCTGAGGCATTTGTTGCTTTTTCAAATGAATAGTTTTCGTAATTGTATTTAGAAAAGGGAGTTTCCCAATACACGTATTCTTTCTGCGGATAAAACCCAAAGGCAGACATTTCGTTTAAAATATCTTTATAACCCCATTTTTTTATTTCAGTCGTTATAATTGGAGTGAGCTGCCCAGCTACAGTATCCTTAATATTTTCAACAGTACTAGTTATAATTTGTTCTTTACCCCCCGCTCCCAGAAAATCTGTTTTACCAGATTCTTGTGTAAATGGTTTTACTGGGTCATGATTACCTGTGGTGGCAAAAAATAAGATCCCGTGGTTTTTAGAGTATTTGTCTAAAATCTTCCGTAAACCTTTAACGTGAACGGGTTGACCATCATCACTAAAATCACCAGGTAATGCTACGTATTTTATTCCTCTGACAACAATATCATCTAAGGCTTCAATGAATGCAAAGTAGTTTTCATTGAATATTCTGGTCGATTGCAATTGCGCATTCATGGTACGAATATTCACAAAGTCGCCCGTTTCTGGGTTTTTGATTCCTTTGTAATCGGCATCTTCAAAATGTGCATATATATCTTGAAAATGTGCATCTGCAATGAATGCAATTTTCACTTCTTCAAATTCCTTTTCCTTTTTATTGCCACAAGAAGAAATCAAACATAGCAGAACAACACATAGAAATCTATACTGCTGTTTTATACTAAATTGATTTATTTTTTGACCGTTTCTTTCGGAAACGCATAGCTCTTTTTCCATCCTCCTAAATCTATCAACACTTGATCTATCATTACTCCAGGGTCTACCATCCATATTTTTAATGTGTGTTTCCCTGCTTTATTTACAATTTGCTTTGCAGATTTTACCGATGCGTTTTTAAGCACATTCTCTTTCCATTCATCACTACGCCCTACAGTTTCAAAATCTACAAAAACCGGTGTAGCATCATCAATAGAAACTGCACAACGTACACCAATTCCATTATATGGAGCATGAGTGGGCACTGCCTGTAAATTCACCTCAACTTCACCAAAATTAAAAGTATAAAAATCATATTCTAAAACCGGACTATTCGCTTTAATTTCTTCCATGTCCACTAAAGGCATTGCAGTTCTAGGCAGTGCGGTAATTACTTTATTGGTATACCCCATACCTTCAAAAAAGGTCCAATTTGCTTCTTTACCATCCTTTTTTCGGGTATAATTCTCTGCATTTATAGAGACATAACCTTTATCTTCTACAAAACCATTATAGTTATTTAATGCTTCAAATTTAGGATTGTAGGCTGATACCCCAATGGTGGTAGTTTTCCCCTCTGATTTAAAATCGATAGCGCTATTCACCTTGAAACTTGGCGGAATCAATTGAAAGTCGTGCCCTAAAGGAGCTTCTTTTTTATTCTCCCCTTGCGGAATTTTACTCCAATCGATACTTACCCAAATTCGTTTTTCTAAACTATCAGTATTTAAGATTCCTTTACTCTCTGATAGCAGAATCCAATCTGCCTTTGGTTTTGCTTCCCAATTAACTGTACCCTTTCCATTTCCAAAAAGATCAATAAAATAAGTACTGTTCGTGTAGCTATTAAAAACAGGAAGCACATCTGCATAGCTATTAATGACCTTATCGTTAACCTCCATTTGATAGCCTTCTAAAGCTAAACCAAGACTAGCTTTTTCACTATTAGTAACATTTGATGTTGCCGGTTGCGCAAAAACCGGAAGAAAACGCGGAGCCATCGTCATTATATGGTTCCATTTCCCATTTTTAAGCGCTGTATTATAGTAATCTGTTTCTTTGACAATACGATCATAGGCTTCTTCTGATAATGTTCCAAATGCATTAGCACTCTGCCTACCTTGCTTAGCTGTGAACTTATTCTTAAAACTATATAACCATTTCTGATTTAATTTTGATGCACCAATTACTGGGTAATAGACTAATTGATAAAAAGCATCTTTTCTAAATACCGGTATTTCATTATATATATTTTCAGTAGCATCAATTATTTTTTGATAGCTTTCTATACGTCCCGAAACTTCATCACCATAATGGTACTGGGTCAATTCCGTTTCCCCTTCTTTTGTCACAGGTTCAACTTGGCTCCATGCCATAAACTCAGGTCTTCTTATATATGCCAGTCGGTTATTCTCAAATAGAACATCTGTAATTTTAGATGCAGATGCCTCTCCAAATTCGCGCGATGCCCAATTCTTGGTATGATTTTTTATCGACGAACTTTCTTTAAAGTCATCTATATTCCAAGCCATATCTAAAAAGAGCTCAATATTATATTCGTGTGGTTTAATATCCCCACAGTTCAAAATCCATATATCACGAGATTGAAACTCGTATGCTTTTGACATTTCTTCCCACATTAAAACTGGGTTGGTTGAATTTAACCAGAGATAATCATGTGGTCTTCCCCAATAAGAAGTGTGATAATATACCCCCGCACCACCAGACCTTTTTTGTTCTTTCGGATTGCTTAACTGACGTATATACCCATAATTATCATCGGTCCATACAAGGCTTATATCTTCAGGTAATTTCAGTCCGCTTTGGTAGTAGTTCAACACCTCTTTATAAGGCACAAAAGCTTGCGGAATATTCTTTGGTTCTTTCTTCGTTTCCTTTTTTAAGATGTCACGCTGATCGGTTATAACACGTTCTAATAAACTAACCTGTGCATCGGTATCATCTTCGCCAACGATCATTGGCGAGTCATGCTCACCACGCATACCAGTGGTATATATACCTTCCAATTTTGCGGTCTCTTTTACTCTTTTAGTAAATAGGCTCTTAATGGTTTCTGAATTGGTATCATATCGATATTCTCCCATATTGTCATGTTTCCATTCAGTATTTATATTACTAAGCATAGGCTCGGCATGCGATGTACCGATTACTATAGCATAATCATCTGCAACGAATTTGTTTTCTGGATAAGAATAAAAAGGTTTGGTACTTGAATGCATGGCAGGCCAAATAGTATTTGCTCTTAACCGTAATAACAATTCAAAAACCTTTGCATATGTTTTAGGACCTATATCACCAATTTCTGGCTCATAATTTAAAGCTGCCCAACGCTGTAACCCCCAATCTTCGTCATTTAAAAAAACTCCTCTATATTTTACGGTAGGAGATTTTGATACTTCTTTTGTAATTGAAATTGAGAGTGACTCTTTTTTTTCTGGTGTAACATCTGCCCACCATTCCCATGGAGAAACACCTATTTTTCTTGAAAGTTCTAGTATACCATAGGCAGTACCTCTTCTATCACTACCTACAACAACCAAAGCCTTCTTAATAGTTGATATTGGGTTTTCAACTATTTGAATACTATATTGTTCCCATTGATTCTCTATCTTAGAAACATCAATTTTACCTATAGCTATCATATCATCAATCCACTTATTTTTACCAATGGTACCAGCAATAATTGTAGGTGTAGATTTATTATTTTTAGCGGAAATTATAGGTTCTTTACCAGTAATTTTTTCAACATCATTGGCAAAAATATCTGACGCTATTGTGACTACTTTTGCATCATTTTTATCGATTAAAATAGATGCTACGGTATTCTCTGCAACAACTGTAAAATTAGAAGTTGTTTGCTTTTGTGCTATTAACAATGACACTTGAAAGCAAAAGAGCAATACAGCTACATTTTTAATTAGGTTATTCTTTCTTAACTTTTTCATACGTTCCATCTTCAAAAATCACTTTATAATCAGAATCAAATAATGTTGAAGGCACATAATAATCTGTAGAAATTACTTGCGCTCCAGATGCCTTTGCTTTTTCAAACTTTTCATAATCATTTGTTCTTGCTTCTTTAGTACTGGCATCTGCCCTTGTACGAACCATATATCCTTTGGAAACCAGTTCTTTTATATACGCTAACTCTTTAATAGGATTGTTTACAATTCTAAATGCTGCTTCTGGATTGCCTTCTTTACTATTCACAAAAAGTACTCTTCCTTTTAGCGATTCATGACCTAATAGGTAGTTATTAATTCTCTCCTCCTTTTCGTCCAGAACAAATAAAAACTTTCCTTTTACGTTGTTTAAGCTTGGCCATCCTTTAGTCAAAATAGCTTTTTCAAGAGAATCAAAATCGCCCCTAACATCATCGGGAGTAAGTAATCTACTTACAGAAAAAACACTTTCTATTTCGCTGTCAAGCGCATCTAAAGCATTCTTATCAAACAGTAATGGCTCTCTTGTTTGCGGTACTTTTTGATCTTTAGTATTAATAAGGATGATTACAGGTGTGTGATTTGGATTATTATCTGACCAGTTTCTCAACGCCAATAATCCGTCTTTAAACAAAAGGTAGTGACTTCTAAAATCAATATCTTGAACATGAAACATTTTTAGTCCGGGTTGTTTTAGCTTTTCTTCCCTGTCATAAGCTATAGGCTCTTGACCAAGAGATTTTACTATCTCTAATCCTTTAGGCTTAGAAAAATGCCCACCCTTTGGATCATAAAAAACGTCCAATTCTAAATTTCGTAAACCTAAATTCAATTGTTCCTCTAAAGAAATATGAGTGTATTGCAAGCTTTGCATTTGCTTTGGCTCAATGGTATGCAAATAGTCATACAAAGGACCCTCTATAGCTATTTTATATGAATTATGACTACCTATTATTTGAATATCGTTTAGTGTTACCTCGTTACTTTTACAGCTAACAAATACAAAAACTAAAAGCATTATAAATAAAGTAGCGAGCTGTTTCATTATTATAAGGTTTTTGATGTTTGAAGTCGAATATCTTTAGAAGACGCCCCTATCATAAACTGATACTCTCCCTTTTCAAATGTCCACTGTTTAGAATTTTCATCCCAATACTGCAGGTCATTTTCAGATACTTTAAATTGCACAGTCGTAGATTCATCTACAGCTAGTTGAGTTCTTTCAAACCCTATCAATTTTTTTATCGGTCTTTTTACAGTAGAATTATTTACGGTATAATATAATTGCACCACCTCATCGCCATTATAATTTCCAATATTTTTAATTGTTGCGGAAATTAAAATACTATCATTTGTAGTCTTCACTTTTAGTTTATCATATGTAAACTTGGTATAACTTAACCCATAACCAAAGGGATACAATACATCTCCCTTAAAATACATATACGTTCTACCATTAGACACCTCATAATCATCCATATCAGGTAAATCTGAAACCGACTTATAAAAGGTAAAAGGTAATCTACCCGCAGGGTTATAATCGCCGAATAACACATCTGCAATTGCGGCACCACCCGCTTCACCAGGGTACCATGCATCTAAAATTGCAGGGACATTTTTATCCATCCAATTAATAGCCAAAGAACTACCTGCAACCAAAACAACAATTAAATTCTTATTCTCAGCATAAATCTCTTTTAAGTAATTAACCTGATCTTCTGGCAATCTTAATGAAGTTCTATCGCGACCTTCTTTTTCTATAGATTTATTAATTCCCATTACGGCAATGACATAGTCGCTCTCTTTGGCTACTTGTTTATCTTCTTTATATAAATCGTCAGTTGTTGTAGGCACTTCCCAAAGCAATTGACAAATAGCGTCGCCTCCATTATCAAAGTACTCTAGTTTTATGGCGTATTTTTCTCCCGCCTTCATATCAATTTCTACCTGATCGGTAGTCATACCACGATTGTGCCATTCATCTACCACCAATTCGCCATTCAACCACATTCTAACACCATCATCAGAATTTACTCCGATTTTATACACTCCTGAGAAGTTAGGAGTTATATATCCGGACCAGCGCATAGATTTATGCCGGAAGTTGGTATAAGGATCTGGCGGGTTATTAACCGGGTCAAAATTCACTACTTTGTCTACACGTGTTTGTGGTGTACCCTCTAAGAATTTATCATCATAATATTCGCCGTACAAACCAGATTCACCAGTTTGGTCATTCACCAAATTTTCGGCTTCAATTAAATTTAGATTTCTAGCTGCCGTTTTCCATTTTACGTACGTAACCTCAGCATTATCGCCAACTTTATTTCTTATACCTTCTAACGGAGATATGGGTTTAATAACTGGTAGACCGCTATAATCACCAAAAACAACTTGGTTTGCATTAAAGCCAACAACCGCAATTTTTTTAATATTCTTTACATTTAAAGGCAATATATTATTTTGGTTTTTTAATAAAACCATAGATTGTCTTGACGTTTCCAATGCCAGTTCTTGGTGCATTTTAGAACCAATAGCATCAGGAGAAATTTTGGCATAAGGGTTATTATCAACACTATCAAAAATTCCTAACTTAAAGCGAGCGGTTAAGACCCTTCTCACTGCCTTATCTATGTTTTCTTGAAAAACCAGCCCTTTTTCATATGCCTGCAGCAAGTGTTCAGCATAAATATCATCTCCGCATTCCAAATCTAGCCCTCCTTCCAAAGCTACTTTAGCAGCCTGTTCTTTGGTCGTAACATACTTGTGCGATTTCTGAATATAGGTTGGCGCACCACAATCGCTCACTACATAACCTTCAAAACCCCATTCTTTTCTTAGAACAGTATTTAAGAGCCAATTATTTGCTGTACTAGGCACACCGTTTAAAGCATTATAGGCGCTCATAATAGATTGTGCGTTTCCTTCTTGCACTGCTACTTTATAAGCAGGAAAATAATATTCTCGTAAAGACTTTTCTGAAATATTGGCATTGTAGGCAAACCTATTTTCTTCTTGGTTATTGGCTACAAAATGTTTTGGTGTTGATACTACCTTTAAATACGTATCATCATCGCCCTGTAATCCCTTGACAAAAGAAACTCCTATTCTACTTGTTAGATATGGGTCTTCACCATAAGTTTCTGGTGTTCTACCCCAGCGTGGATCTCTAGCCATATTTATTGTGGGGGACCAAAATGTCAATAAATCGCTGTACACATTCTTTTGATCCTTGCCTTGGTTATAGAAATTCCATTTACCTCTAGCTTCATCTGAAATAGCCGTTGAAACTTGATGAATTAAATTTGGATTCCATGTTGATGCTAAGGCCACAGCTTGTGGAAAAACAGTAAATCGGCCGCCTTTTACTACACCGTGCAAGGCTTCATTACCATGGTAATAATTCTCTACTTCTAATCTTGGAATTGCCTCTGCAGTAGATATCATCATAGATATCTTTTCTTCAATTGTCAGTCTCTTTATTAAATCGTTCACCCTTGTTTCTACAGGTAAATTTTGATTTTGAAACTCCCATTGATCTTGACTTTGACTTAAAACAGGCAATAAGCAAACAATTATCAAATACAAAAATCTCCTCTTCATTAATCTAGTTCTATGTTACACTCTGATTATTTTGATCTAGTTTATAGGCTTTGCTACCATATTCAAATTCAGCTCACCCCCTTTTACAATGTCCTCATGTCTAAGGCTATTAGCTTCTAATGACACCCCATTAAATTCAGCTTCTGATACATAAAAATTAGCATCATTATTATTGTTCGCTTTAATGGTGAACATGCCATCATTATAATAATCAGCATTCAATTTAATACGAACTTCATCAAAGATGGGGCTTCCAATTTGGTACTCTGGGTTAGCCTCTGTACCACCGTTCATTTGAAAAAGACCAATTTTCATCAGAACAGCAAGACTGCCCATTAACCCTTGATCTTCATCACCGTTATAACCGGTTGATGGAGATAAGCCGCCAAAAACTGTTTTTGCCACTTTTCTTGACCACAGTTGGGTTAAATCTGGTCTATTTAATTGACTAAAAATAAAAGCCGTCTGTATAGAAGGTTGATTACCAAAATTGATTGGAATTCTACTATACTCTGGATGCAACTCTACCGAATGCGAGGTACCTGCCGTAAAACCTAAGGTTTCAGCAGTTTCAAACTGTATATTCAACTTTTCAATTGCGGCATCTTGACCCCCCATTAAATTGGCTAAGCCTTTGATATCATGCGGAACAAACCATGTAGATTGTGCACCGTTAGATTCTATAAATCCATTTTCTGCTTGGTATGGATCATAATTCTTCTTCCATTGACCTTCAACATCTTTTGGTCGCATCCAACCTATTTGAGTATCGAAAACATTTTTATAGTTAGTAGACCTTTTCATGAAATAATCATAATCGTCTGTATGCCCCAATCTTTTTGCCAACTGAGCTAAAGTCCAATCTTGATACGCATATTCCATTGTTAGACTTGCCCCATCTTGATGGCTACCAAATTTACCTTCAGGAATAGGGTAAGGTACATAACCTTGATTTATATAATATTTTAAACCACCGCCAACATTTGTTTTGTGCTCATAACCAGATTTCCCCATAATTCCGCTAGGCATATGATTCTTCTTTAAAGCTTTATAAACACCTTCTAAATCATCATTCAAAATGCCTTTTTGAATTGCCGATACCAGAAAAGGTGTAGTGCTTGCCCCTGTCATTACATATGTATAATTACCACCTGACGGACCCCTTGGCACCAAACCACCATCTTTATAATACTGAAGTAAGGAATTTGAAAATTCATCCATAATTTCAGGATACACCAATCCCCAAAGTGTATTTAATGTCCATTGTGCACCCCAGAACGAATCTGAGTTATAATGATTGAATTTAGGGACACCCTTAGCATCTAATGGCAATTGCCCAACCCTTAACTTATCTCCTGTATTATCAGGATAAGCACCATTAATATCACTTATAATTCTACGTCCTTGCAACGCGTGCCATAAGTCTGTATAAAATCTTCTTTGATCTTGCTCAGAACCACCTTTTACATCTATTCTGCTTAACAGATTATTCCACTCTTTCTTTGCATCGCTTCTCGTTTCATTAAAGTCCCAATCGGGTAATTCAGATGCTATATTAATTGAAGCGTTGGTAACAGAGGTATAAGAAATACCAACTTTCATTAGCACATCGTTTTTATTTCGATCTAAACTAATTAAATAATTACCCGTTCGCTCATCTTTATCTAACGAAGATATTTCAGTGTTTAGTTCCACCTTAAAATAAGCAGTCATTGGTTTGGGTCTTCTATGTGTAGACTCCATAATTATATAACCAGACAGTTCATTTTCAGAAATTTGCTCTAAAAAGCCATCTATGTTTTTACTTGGTCCTAAAAGTGTATTCAAATTAAAAAGAAGTCCTTTCTCCTCTTCATTATCCGGATAAGAATAGTGATGAAAACCTACTCTTTTAGTACTGGTAAGCTGCGCTTTTATTTGATACCTCTCTAATTCAACCTTATGATAACCTGGTGTCACTACTTCTGTTTCATGACTAAATTTTGAATAAAAATCATTAAAAATATCTTTTTTAGTTGTGTCATTAATGGTCACTGGCATAACCGAAATACCCGACATTTGCCAAGCATGAATATGACTAAAACCTTTAATCGTATCTGTCTTATATCGATAACCACTACCCCAGGCACCTCCTATTTGCGTGTCTGGACTTAAATTGACCATACCAAACGGACGACTGGCAGAAGTAAAGTAAAACCATCTTGAATTCTCTGAATCTAATAATGGATAGACCTTAGCAGCATAATCAGTTCCTTCAACAACAACCTTTTTAGTTGTGCTAGGCTGCTCTTTACAAGAAACTAGAAACAAAAGCGAAATAGCCAGAAACGCAATGCTGTTTTTATATGTTTGAATAAATGTCATTAATTTCAATTTACAGGGTCATTTTAGTAAGATTAGCCTCTATTGCCGCTAACATATCATAAGTAGGAAAACCGTTATTTTGTCTTCTATTAGCTATAGCGTACCAATTTTTCCATTTGGTATCGATATCGCCAGAGCTTCTACGGTCAAAAACGATTTTAAGTTTGCTTTTTGCTGTTGGCAACAAAGCAATTGCCTCATTCAGATACTTTTTATCTTTAGTAGTCTCGTATTGTTTCTTCAATAGAGACATTTTATGAAGTTCAGTTTCAAAAGCTATTAAATCTGAGTATAACTGTGCAGGTAATAGAATATATGATTGATAGAAGTTAGCGTCTCCATTCATTTTATCATACCCTAATTGTGCCTCTGAAAGTGATTTCTTTAAAACTTCTTTTACTTTTTTGGTATTCTCTATATCGCCAATTACACGATTATAATCATATGGAATTGGAGATTTACCTGGCCTCACTATCGGTGCATTAGAAAGATAAGATACAGCCTCCCTAATTTCCCATAAGTGTTCTACATAGCCTTTTCTACCTTCTTGCGCCTCATGCAGTAATTTCATTGATGACACTGCGTGTTTAGAGGCTTCCGTAGAAAAATACCGCTGTGTCCATGTGGTATAAAAATTATCAGCATTAAAGTCTTTGGGGCTATAACACACTTGGCTATATGCCTCTAGATTCAATAGAAATGGTCTAAAATTTTGCCCATTTACCAGACAATATTTATCAGCACCGTATTGCTGAAACATATCTTTCATAACCGACTCTACCTTTTCAGGATATGGATTATGTACGGTATGATTCAACCAATAACCTGCATGCATGTAAGTACCAAATTCATAGCCTTTGGTATCTTTTAATTCATGATCAAAAGTGCCAAAACCATGATCAGACCATACTACTGTCCAATCTTTTGGCGGGTTAAAGCCCTCATTAAACATCTCCATACCGTCACTATAACAAATGGCTACTTTTATAGCATCTTCGTTATATTTATCGACCAAGAGACCAAACTCTTTATAAACTTCATTGAAAACTTCAATTTTACTTTCTCCACAAGAGCTTTTATATTCCCAATCCCAAACTTGATTTCTAGGTCTCAGAACAAAAATATCGGTCTTACGTAATGGCGTTTCTTCTAAATAATATTTCCAGGCAGTGAGCCAATCTTCTTTATATTTAGACCAACAATCTGCCTTGTTCTCATCCATAGGATGTATTTGATAACCTAACTCAAAATCTACTTGAATTTTCATTCCTTTTGATTTGGCGTAGTCGATCATTTTGTCCAAATATTCAATATCGATCTGGTAATTAGGGTTCAATTTTTTATACTCAGGTCTTACATAAAATTCTGGTCTACCTAGCATATCAAAAAATTGGATGGCGTTATAACGTAGGCGTACCAAAGAATTGATCATCTCAGTATAACTTTCCCAATCGTACTCTAAAAGCTTACCTCTATAATTGGCTAGTTCATCGACATCATTTTCAAAATAAGCCAAGATCGGCACCTTTGGTGGTGCAATGGTTTTTGGGGTGAAATTGAAAACATCGACCAAAGTCTTTTTGCTCGGTAGTTTCCCCGTCCAATACTCCAATGGGTCAACTCCTAAAACTTCTTTGCTGTAATCATAAACCGCATATTGTAGCCCTTGAACATCTGAACCAGCCAATACAATAACCTCTGTATTATTGGCATATGTTTTCTTAGACCAAATACCACCACGTGGACCGGGATTTATGTTAGACAATTCCAAACTATTCTTGGTTATCAATTCTGTAAGTATCGTATTTGAGTCTAGTGTTCCTAACACAAAAACAACTGTATTTTCAGGTATTATAGTTCCCTCTTTTACTATCTGGATTTCTTCTTCCAATACCTTTTTAAGGTCTGTTTTTAAGTCCCTAATTGTAGAAATCTCTACATCTGTAGCATTTTTACCTTGAATTAAATAAATAGACGATTGCTGTTCTGCATCATTATTACAAGACATGCAGAACATAAGCAATAAGAGAAATGGTATTATTATAATTTTTTTAATCATTTGTTCAGGTCTTTCTATTACTAGAAGTTTTGGCCACTATTTTTTAGTTCTACAAATATTAAAAATGTAGATTTTATGAAATGAAAATCTGCAATACGGTAATTTCATACTGCAGGAATTAAAATAAATTGCATTTTTTCATTCGATGTGAATTAACCATTATATCATTAATAATGAACACCTCTTTTAAATAAGGCAAGCAAAATCAAACGAATAATAAATGTTCAAAAATCATGCATCTCTATAATCGTTGAAAAAGAATAATAAAACGAACAACCTCATGAGAATATGAATAACATTTAATTATATAAAGATTTTGAAAGTGATTATTAAAATATAGGCAGGGTTTAATACCTGCCTATATTCACTCAATTTAAACTAACTACTTAACTGAATATATTTAATGATATATTGAATTAGTATCCAGGGTTTTGAACCAAACCAGGGGTCTGAGCTAATGGCCCAGGAGGTATTGGAAATAGTCTTTTATTTGGATCTGAGTCTGTTTTATCTAACCAAGCATCTTCCCATGTTTCAAATCGAATTTGATCGGTTCTTCTATGATATTCCCAATAAAAATCAAAGCCTCTTTCTAAATACACATCATTCAACGTTGCACTACTTAGAGCAAAATCAGCACCGCCACGAGCAACTCTAACAGCATTGATATCCGAAAGTGCATCTCCAGAACCTAATCTTAATTTAGCTTCTGCTCTCATTAAAAATAAATCGGCCAATCTAAATACTGTAATATCGACACCTGTATCATCTCGGTTAGCTCCTAAATCTTCAATACTCCATTTAGAAACACGTACACCTACAGATTGGTTTTCAGCAATTAAAGAAACTTCACGGGTATGATCGGCAAAAGTAAAATCTCTTGTAAATAATTGTACAGGTACAATATCAATAGTTTGATCATCATTAATTACAGGTGAACCATCTTCAGTTTTAATACCATAAAGTTGTCCTTCTAAAAACCCTCTATTAATTTCATAATCATCTAGAGCTATAGTACCTTCTTCATTAGGGTAATTTTCTTTGAAATATCTAGAGTCATTAACCGGATCGAACGTATCTAAAAACTCTGGTAATGCACACCCGGCATCTGAGCCTTCTTCCCAACCACCATCTACTTTATATAATAGTCCTCTTGAAAGACCATTTGTAGTATTTCTTGACACACTTCTACCCCCTATAACAACAGAAGTTTTTTCATTCTTTACTGCCCAAATAATTTCTGAATGGTTCTCATTATCAGGGTCGAACATACTGAAGTAATCATTGCTTTCTAACGAATGCGCACCACTTTCAATCACTTCTGTAGTTAAATCAATTACGCTCTGCATATCTTCATTTGAAAAAGAAAAGTTAGCAGCATATCGATCCTCATAAACTGCTTTGTTCAAATATATCCTTGCCATTAAGGATTTAGCGGCATCTTGAGTATAACGTACCGTATTTTTACCTGTAGGAAGAGCTGGCATAACCGTTTCTAAATTTGTAATAATGGTCGATATAGCTTCACTTCCCGTAAGTACTTGTGGATCAGCATTAAAATTGATATCAGAAATACCACGGTAAGGTACTTGACCATAAGCATCTAAAGCCACCCACATAAAATGTGATAATAAAGCTACTGCTTCTGCATATTCTTGCGTTCCTTCATCTAAAAAACTAATTGCCTGAGATGAAGTTGCTAATCCTGCTGTAATATGTTCAAATGTTTCTGTCGTATAACGGTGAGTTGGTGTCCAGCTATGCGTGTGCAACTCTTGAAAAACACCTCCATCAAACCAATCACTTCCTCTGGTTGGTAACATACCTTCATCTGCAGAAAACGTTTGCAACGCAAAAAACCAGCGGTGACCATAAACTCTTCGCATATTATTGTACGCTGGCGCCAGCAAAGTAGCTGTATCAGCGTTAGTTAAAAGCTCTTCTCCAAGAGCTTCATCAATAATTTCTTCTTCAATATCGCATGATTGAAACCCAAAGAGAGTCATCATCATTAAACTTAAAATAATAGCCTGTTTTTTCATAACCTTAATATGTTATATTACTGTATAATTTTTAATTAAAATGAAAGATCTAAACCTAACAAAAAAGTTGTTGGTCGTGGGTAACCACCAAAATCTACTCCATAAACATTTTCACCACCTGTATTAATTTCCGGATCATAACCAGTATAATCGGTAATCACAAAAAGATTTTGTCCTGTAATATATACTCTTAAGGTGTCTAAAAAAGTTTTATTTTCTATGTTCCATCCTAAAGTTGCGTTGTTCAATCTAAAAAAAGAACCGTCTTCTATATATCTTGAAGATGTAACAGGTGCTATAAGTGGACCTTCATTTACATCAAGATATTCTCTAAAAATATTATTCCCGTTTTGACTTAAAGAAGCTGCACTAGAATAAGCTCTTGCTGTGTTATTAAAAATATCTAAATCACCAACGCCATTAAAACCTAATGCTAAATCAAAATTCTTATAAGCTGCATTAATATTTAAACCATATATTGTACCAGGTAATGCATCGCCTACTACTTCTGGTTCATCTGATAAAATTTCTAAACCTTCAGCATCAAATCCGTCAAATCTACGTAGATAGAATGCCCCAGCAGATTCTCCGTTAGTAAAAATGCTACTGGTTTCACCCGATGTCCCCGGACCTGTAATTTCCCCTACAAATATGTCAGTTTCAAGTCCTTCAATATTATTATCCAAGAAAGATATATTACCAGAAAAATCAAGAGAAAAATTATCAGTTCTAACTGCATTCACATTTAAAGCAAATTCGAAACCTTTATTTGTAATTTCCGCATCAGAATTAATAAAAATAGAATTAGTCAAAGCTGGTACTGGAGCAGAAACTTCTAGGAACAAATCAGTAGTAGTTTTATTAAAATAATCGAACGTACCGCTAACTTTACCATTTAATATACCCCAATCAATACCTACATTATACTGTTCCGTTACTTCCCATTTTAAATCTGGATTAGCCGTACGTGTAGTATTTACTCCATTTACAACCGTTGTCCCATCAAATGTAAAACTATCATCAAAACTAGTCCCCACAGAGGATTGTGCTGCACCTACAGGAACGGCTTGGTTACCCGTTTGTCCCCAACCTAATCTTAATTTCAAATTGGAAATCACATCAGAGTCTTGAAGGAAGGCTTCTTCATTAATTTTCCATCCTAATCCAACAGCAGGGAAATAACCGTACTTATTATTATCACCGAAAACAGAAGAAGCATCCGCTCTAAATGATGCAGTGATCAAGTATTTATCTAGAATATTCGCATTTGCCCTACCAAAGAACGATTGTAATTTACGTTCAGAATTATCTGAAGACACCGTAGTATTATCTTGAGAGGCAATACCTAAGTTGTAAATTGGATC
Source organism: Maribacter forsetii DSM 18668 (assembly GCF_000744105.1). Taxonomy (NCBI): domain Bacteria; kingdom Pseudomonadati; phylum Bacteroidota; class Flavobacteriia; order Flavobacteriales; family Flavobacteriaceae; genus Maribacter; species Maribacter forsetii. The sequence continues at coordinate 1,282,298 of NZ_JQLH01000001.1, read as the reverse complement.
AATTTCTGTAGTACTAAAATCAAAACGTTCAATTCTTAAACCTGTATTTGTAAACGTTTGATATGAATGTCCTGCAAGAACATCAAAATCCCATTTATCATAACTCTTTTTGTAGGTAAGAAAATTTTCAATTAATAAATTAGTATCTTCTCTTGCATCTAAAACCACTTGGTCTTGGGTAATATCTCCCCCTTCGTCTGCATTGTTGAATAATCTGAAAATACGATCTGTATCTGAATTTTCATAACCTAAATTCAATTTATAATCCAAACCATCAACTATAGTATAAGTAGTAGAAAAGTTAGCTAGAACTTTTTTACTTTCCGCTCTATCACGATACAAATCAAAAAATGAGACGGGGTTATCTGTAGCACCAGCTCTGGTCGTCACTTGACCATCTCCTTCATAAACAGCAGATGTAGGGTTAGCTCTAAGTGCACCAATAATTACACTACCTAAAGCCTGGCTCTCGTCTGTAAGATCGGCCACGGTAACATTAGCTCTTAACTTTAACCTATCTTCTAACAAAGAAGTACCTATATTAATTCTACCCGTAAAACTTTCATGCCCTGTAGTTTCAACAACACCCTCTTGATCTAAATAACCTAAAGAAACATTATAGGTTGTGGTACCTGCCCCACCAGAAAACCCTAAATTATAATTACTGATTTGTGCAGTTCGATAAATTTCATCTTGCCAATCTGTATCTGCATTAGCCGGATCGATATAACTACTAGCTTCTCTACCAACAATTGGTGCTAAACGTGCTGTTTGCTCTCTATATTCACTTGCACTTAATAAATCAATATCTCTTTCTACAGTTGAAAAACCGGTTGAAGTACTAAATGTAACTTTAGTTTTACCTACCTTACCTTTTTTAGTTGTAATAAGAACAACCCCATTTGATGCTCTTGTTCCATAAATTGCAGTGGCAGAGGCATCTTTTAAAATAGTTATACTTTCTATATCTTGGGGATTAATAAAATTTAAAGGACTTTTAGGTCTAGAAGCTCCTCCAATACCATCTAAACCGTCTGAACTAGAAGAACCACCATCTAAAGGCACGCCATCAACCACGAATAAAGGATTACTTGAACCACTTATAGAATTTACACCTCTAATATTAATATCGATAGCACTCCCAGGTTCACCAGAACCAGTTGTTACATTTACACCAGCAATTTTACCTTGTAATAATTGACCAGGTGAATTTGAAACACCTTTGTTGAAATCTTCGGCTCCAATCACTTTTACAGATCCGGTTAAATCTTTTGATTTTACACCACCGTAACCTATAACTACAACCTCATCTAGTTTTGAGGCGTCTTCTACCATAGTAACTGTTATGTTAGACTGACCAGTATAAGCAACATCTACAGACTTATACCCTAAATACGAGACACTAAGCACATCTCCATTCTCTACTGAAATACTAAAATTTCCATCAAAGTCTGTCGCTGTTCCATTTGATGTTCCTTTTACTACAATAGATGCTCCTGGAATTGGTAGACCTTGGTCATCTGCCACCGTACCTGTAACGCTACTCTGCGCTAATAATACAGATGACATGCCCAATAAAAGGAATACCATTAATAGTTTAAGTTTTTTCATTTTTTTATTGTTAAGTTAATTGACTACTAATGTATTGTTAAGACCTTGTTAATGAATGGACATATTCATCGAAAATATGGACAGCGGCAAAAAAATCATTTATTTTCACAGTACTAATTTCATAAAATACAGCTTAAATAATTACGAAATTCACATAGTTAGTAGAGTCGAAATTTCATATTTTCATTTTTCAAAGAAATGACCAAATTTTTGATTAGAACGCAAAATCCATGCTTTGTACTAAAATGTCCATCTCAAAAAATTATAAAACTTCTACTTTGTAAAGCCTTATTTAATCAATATAACAACAATGAAAAATTACCCATTAAAAAGTAAACTATTACTTGTAGCAACTACCGCCTTAATATTTAGTTGCGCCGAAACACCTAAAGACGATGCCCCTTGGGTGGATCTTTTTGACGGAGAAACCTTAAACGGATGGCATAAATTAGGTGGAGATGCCACTTATGCCGTAAATGACAAGGCCATAGTGGGCACCACTACGCACAATACACCCAATACATTTTTAACTACCGATAAAATGTATACCGACTTCATATTAGAATTAGATTATAAGGTAGATTCTTCCATGAACTCAGGTATACAAATTAGAAGTAATAGCATACCAACTTATAGAGACGGAAGAGTTCATGGCTACCAAATTGAGATAGACCCCTCTGACAGAGCATGGAGCGGTGGTATTTATGATGAATCTAGACGTGGTTGGCTTAACCCAATGACCGATAATCCAGCAGCTCAAAAGGCTTTTAAACAAAACGAATGGAATCACTATCGCATTGAAGCTATTGGAGACACTATTAAAACATGGGTAAATGATGTACCTGCTGCCTATTTAATAGATGACAAAACATCAGAAGGATTTATCTGCTTACAAGTTCACAGCATTCATGATGACCAAAAAGCAGGTACCGATATCATTTGGAAGAACGTAAGAATCCTTACTGATAGTGTTTCTAAATATTCAAGAAGTTCTCCTTTAGATCCTATTATCACTAAAAATCAATTGACCATCGATGAAAAGAAAAATGGATGGAAATTACTATGGGACGGTAAGACAACCAATGGTTGGCGAGGCGCCAAATTAGAAGAATTTCCTGAGCAAGGATGGAAAATTGAAGATGGTGTTTTAAGCGTTCTTTCTTCTGGAGGAGCTGAATCTGCTGCAGGTGGTGATATTGTAACCACAGATCTTTATGAAGATTTTGAACTGAAAGTAGATTTCAAACTAACACCAGGAGCCAATAGTGGTATTAAATATTATGTAGATACCGAAATTAACAAGGGCGAAGGATCTTCCATAGGTTTGGAATATCAAATACTGGATGACAATCTACATCCTGATGCCAAAAAAGGGAACCATGAAGGTAGTAGAACAGTTAGTTCTTTGTATGATTTAATAAAAGCCGATGTCAATAAACCTATTAAACCAATTGGAGAATGGAATACAGCTTACATTATTTCTAAAGACAATCATGTTGAGCATTGGTTAAACGGGACAAAAGTTCTTGAGTATGAAAGAAAGAGCGATGCCTTTAGAAAACTAGTATCTGAAAGCAAATACGCTAAGTGGCCCAATTTTGGCGAATTGGGCAAAGGTCAGATTCTACTTCAGGATCATGGAGACCTAGTATCCTTCAAAAATGTAAAAATTCGTGAAATCAGTAATACAAAAGAATAAATACAATGAGTTCAAACAGAAGAAATTTCATTAAAAAAACGGCTCTTGGTGCAGTAGGCGCTACAATAGCAAGTACTACTGCAAATGCTATGTCTGCAAAGAGCTATTCTAAAATAATAGGTGCAAATGACAGAATAAATGTAGCAATACAAGGTTTAGGCAGGAGGTATGGTGCCTATATACCCGCAATTGCACATAAGCAGAATAATATTGAGCTAAAATATTTGTGCGATGTCATGAAAAGTCAGCGAGAAAAAGCTGCCGCTAACTTGGCTTCAAAAATCAACTATAAGCCAAAACTAGAAAATGATATTCGTAAGATTTTAAACGATAAAGACGTGGATGCCATTTTCATGTCAACACCAGATCATTGGCACACACCAGGTGCCTGTATGGCCATGCAGGCCGGCAAACATGTTTTTTTGGAAAAACCTTGCAGTCATAACCCTAAAGAAGGTGAATTGGTAGTGGCTTATCAAAAAAAGTACAACAAAGTGGTGCAAATGGGTAACCAACAGCGCTCATCACCAGAATCACAAGAAATTATTAAAGAAATTCACAACGGTATTATTGGTGATGTCTATAAAGCAACTGCTTTTTATTTAAGTGCAAGAGGTCGTGTTCCTCACCAAACTAAAGCTAATCCGCCAGAAGGTTTAGATTGGGACCTTTTTCAAGGTCCTGCACCAAGAAGAGCCTACACAGATAACACTTGGGATTATAATTGGCATTGGTACGGTTGGGATTTTGGTACGGCCGAGATGGGTAATAATGCTACTCATGAACTTGATATTGCACGTTGGGCATTAGGTGTTACATATCCAGAATATGTATCTGTTGACGCTGGTAAATATCATTATAAAGATGATGGTTGGGAAATGTATGATACCATGGAAGCTACTTTTAAATTTGCAGGCAACAAGACCATAAAATGGGATGGAAACAGTAGAACAGGTTATCATAAATATGGAAATAAATATGGTAGAGGTACTATAATTGACGGTTCTAAAGGTACAGTATACATTGACCGTGGTGGATATAAACTTTTTGACCTTAAAGGTGGGCTTATCAAAGAAAATCTTTCTTCTGGCGAAGAAGCCGGTACCGCTCTTGGTGGCGGTGGTGATATGTCTACGTTACACACTGTAAACTTTTTTGATACTATCAGAGGTAAAGCAGAACTAACATCCCCTATAGATGAAGGAGCTATTAGTCAAATGTTAACACATTATGCCAATATAGCTTCTAGAATTGATGACTCTTTTGAAATTGATGAAACTACAGGACGCATATTTAATAGAGAAGCTATGAAATTATGGTCTAGATCCTATGAGCCAGGCTGGGAAATTAAAGATGTTTAATTTGCCCTTTTTAAAATAAATAATCTAAAATGTAATTATTCTTTTTAGCTGGAGAAAAATTATGTACTCGTATTTCTACATTTAGTTATTAGACTAGATACTATGTTGAACTAGCATAGTATCTGGTTCTAATTATCATATCCAACTTACCGAAAACACTATGAAAAAGCATATTTATTTATGTCTTACATTACTATCTATATCTATATCTCAAGCTCAAAATAACCTTGGGAATATTGACTTGAGAACAACAGATATACAACCTACCAAGGTCGATAAATTAGATGATGAGAGTTACTTAATAGATTTTGGAAAAGCATTCTTTGGCACCGTACAGTTAAGCAGTACTATAGGGCAAGGAGATTCACTAGTTGTACATTTAGGTGAAAAACTAAATAAAGATAATAGAATAGACAGAAATCCGGAAGCCACAATTAGATATCAAAAAGTAGTCTTAGCAAATTTACCTGCTAACCAAATAATTAAATTAAAACTAACACCTGACAAACGAAATTCAACCGGAGCTGCTATTTTATTGCCTGATAGTATAGGTGCGGTTATGCCTTTTAGATATTGTGAGATAGAAAATTTAAAAATTCCATTTAAAAAATTATCAGTACATCAAAGTGCATTGCACAATAAATTCAACGACAATGCCAGTTCATTTTCATCATCGAACAAAATATTAGACTCCATATGGCAACTTTGTAAACACACGATTAAGGCTACAAGTTTTACAGGTTTATATGTTGATGGTGATCGTGAGAGAATTCCATATGAAGCAGACGCCTACATAAATCAATTAAGCCATTACAGTGTAGATAGTCTATACAATATGGCCAGAAGAACAAATGCATACTTTATTGAAAACCCAACTTGGCCAACGGAGTGGTTATTGCACACCGTACCCATGTTTTACACAGATTATATGTATACGGGCGATTTAAAACCCTTACAAGAGCATTATGAAAATCTAAAATTAAAAACCTTAATGGATTTAGAACGTGCGGATGGACTAATTAGTTCTTCTTCACCTAACCTGAATAAAGAGTTAATTCAAAAACTAGGCTTTAAAAAACCAGATACAAAAATAAAGGACATCATTGACTGGCCACCTGCACAGAAAGATACAGGATGGGAACTTGCCACTGCAGAAGGTGAAAGAGATGGTTATGAAATAGTACCAGTAAATACTGTGATTAACTCCTTCTACTATTATAATCTAAAATTGATGAGTGAAATAGCCGCTTTTTTAGGTAAAGAAGAAGATGTTAAATTTTTTAATAAGAAAGCAGGTATTGTAAAATCTGTTATCAACACTTTATTCTTTGATGAAAAAAAAGGATACTATATAGACGGAGAAGGTTCTACTCATTCTTCTTTACATGCCAATATGATGCCCTTAGCATTTGGTATTGTGCCACAAAATCATAAAAAATCAGTTACAGATTTTATCAAAACTAGAGGTATGGCATGCAGTGTATATGGCTCTCAATATTTACTGGAAGGATTATATAATAGTAATGAAGCCCAATATGCATTAAACTTAATTACAGAAACTGAAAACGATAGAAGTTGGTGGAATATGATTCAAATAGGTGCAACCATGACTTTAGAGGCTTGGGATGTTAAGTACAAACCGAATTCTGATTGGAACCATGCATGGGGAACAGCTCCTTTGAACATTACTACACGTTATATGTGGGGCATAAAGCCAAAAACGGCAGGTTTTAAGGTTGCCGAAATAAAACCACAATTGGCTGATTTAACTTTTTCTAACATACAAGTACCTACCAAAAATGGAGTTATCATAGCAAATTTCAAAAAAGGTAATAATACTTATAATTATACCATTACAATACCCAACAACATGACAGCAGAATTTATAGCTCCCCCTAATTTTAGGTTAATTGAATTAAATGGTAAAAAACTAAAATCAACAAATAACCTCATCCATCTAAAAAGTGGTAATCACACAATTAAATTAAAATATTAATAACATGAATCTATTCAATATTGACAGTAAAGTAATTTTAATAACAGGCGGAGGCGGAATTCTTGGTGGTGAAATGGCCAACTATCTAATACAAAATGGCGCCACAGTAGTTATTTTAGATTACAAAGAAGATATCGTCAATAATGCAATAACAAAACTTAAAAAGAAAGGAGATAACGTATCTGGTTTTGTATGTAATGCTTTAGATGAGCAAAGTTTAAAAAACGTTTCAGACAAAATAATGGCTCAATATGGAAAAATTGACATCCTAATAAATGCTGCAGGCGGTAATATGCCCGGTGCCACTATTGGTAAAGACCAGACTATTTTTGATGTAAACATAGACCACTTTAAAAAAGTGGTAGACTTAAACCTATTTGGCAGCATTCTACCAGCATTGGTTTTTGGTAAAGAAATGGCCAACAATAAACAAGGTGTTATTATAAACATCTCCTCTATGACTGCGCAAAGTGCAATAACTAGAGTGGTTGGTTACTCTGCATCTAAAGCTGCTATAGATAATTTCACCAAATGGTTATCGGTAGAACTAGCAACTAAATTTGGTGAAGGTTTACGTGTAAATGCAATTGCTCCAGGGTTTTTTATAGGAAATCAAAATAGAAATCTTTTAATTGATGAAGAAACTGGTAATTTTACAGATAGAGGCGATACTATAATACAAAATACACCCATGAAAAGATTTGGTGAAACAGATGAATTAAATGGTACTATTCATTATTTATGTGCCGAAGCATCAAAATTTGTAACAGGTGTAGTTGTCCCTATTGATGGAGGTTTTAGTGCTTTTAGTGGAGTTTAATAAATTATAACAAAGAAAAATGGAACAAACATGGCGTTGGTACGGACCAAACGATCCCGTATCATTATTAGATATTAAACAAGCAGGTGCAACAGGTGTAGTAAGTGCATTACATTATATACCTAATGGTGTAGTGTGGTCTGTAAATGATATAATGGAGCGTAAGAATATAATAGAAGCAGCAGGTTTAACTTGGTCTGTTGTAGAAAGTGTTCCTATTCACGAACAGATCAAGACCCAAAATGGTGATTATAAGACCTACTATGAAAATTACAAACAAACACTCACTAATTTAGGAGAATGCGGTATAGATACGGTTTGCTATAACTTTATGCCGGTACTTGATTGGACCAGAACCAATTTAGATTTTGAAATAGAAGACGGTTCTACAGCTCTTAGATTTGAAGCTGATGCATTTGCAGCCTTTGAATTATACCTACTAAAAAGACCAGGTGCAGAAAACACTTATACAGACGCTCAGAAATCTGCCGCTAAAACATATTTTGATCAACTTACCGAAGAAGGAAAGAAAAAGTTGATAAGCAATATTATTGCAGGGTTACCAGGGGCTGAAGAAGGGTATACATTAGAAGAATTCAATACCATTTTAGCTACCTATGATAAAATAGGACCGAATGAATTGAAAGAAAATTTATTCGAGTTTTTATCCGAAATTATTCCGGTTGCGGAAAAATCAGGTATACGTATGTGTATTCACCCAGATGATCCACCTTTCCCTATTCTAGGCTTACCACGTGTTGTAAGTACAGAGCAAGATATTGTTGACCTATATAAAGCAGTGGATAGCCCAAACAACGGATTAACTTTCTGTACAGGTTCATTTGGTGTTAGACCGGATAATGATTTACCAGGCATGGTAGAACGCTTAGGTAATCGCATTCATTTTATCCATTTACGTAGCACACAACGCGATGCTGATGGAAATTTTCATGAAGCCAACCATTTAGAGGGAGATGTTGACATGTATGGTGTTATGAAAGCTTTGATCAAAGAGCAGGATAAAAGAAAAGCTTCTGGTCGTAAAGATACCAGAATGCCTTTGCGCCCTGATCACGGGCACAAAATGCTAGATGACTTGAGAAAGAAAACCAACCCTGGGTATTCCGGTATTGGTAGACTAAGAGGCTTAGCCGAATTAAGGGGCTTGGAAATGGGGATTAGAAAAAGTATGTAATCAGTTTAGATTAATTATCAAGTGCTTGAAGTTCTTTTTCTGTAAATTCCATACCAGAAGAAGACTTCACACTTCTTAATTCTTTTATACGATTGGTGCTTAACCTTTTCGGTTTATCAGAAAAAGCATTGGTTACGTATGATATTATATTGGCTATATCCGTATCTGTTATAGTTTCATTTCTAATAAGACCAGGCATTGCTAAATTAATATTATAAACTTCACCATTTACATGCACAGGACCTTCAAGTCCATGTAAAATTATAAGTGCTAGTCTCTCTGTATTTTTAACGTGTTCGGAATTCATTAAAGGAGGTGCTAAACCTTCAATTCCCTTACCACCGGCACCATGGCAAGATGCGCAAATCTGAAAAAACATTCGAGCACCACTTGTACGTGTATCTTCAGTAGTTTTCTCAATTGTAAAAATGGCATTCATCTTATCCGCTTTTTTATCTGAAATAGTTCTTGCCAGTTTGTTTACAAAAGGGGTATGTTTTAGGCTATCCATAACAATAGCATTGGCATAAATATCAGAATCAACAGCGTCTAAACCCGAAATTACAGCCTCTACTATAGTTATATTGTTTTCTCTTCTATTTAAAATTTCCATCATAAATGGTAAAAAATGATCTTCATCAATCTTAATCCAACTACCTAATGAACTACCTAAATAAAGATCCAAACTAATAGTATCACGCTCCAAAACAGTTTTAAATATTGATATAGCTTCTTCTACATTTTCTTTGGTTGCAAATCCTTTTAAAAGTAAAAGAGCATGAGAGGCTACATTTTCATCACTTCTTATGATAACCTCTGTCAAAAATTCAAATGACAATGCTTTCCAACCTTCAAGCACGTACAATGCATGAATTTGACTTAATGGCTTTTTAGAATTCAATGCAATTTCTTTTACTTCATCAATTACAGCATTAAATTTTTTAAAGATTAAATAATGCTGGGCACGGTCGCGAACCCAACCATTATCGTTCAATAATAACTTTACCAATTCACTACCGTTCAAACTATTAAAGTCTGGTGTAACATTCACCTCAGCATTTTCATGGGATACTTTTAAGATTCTTCCAAAATTCACAATAGTATCTAATTCCTTTGCTTTCGCATTATCCCTTAAATACGGACTCATATAAGCATGATGACCAATCATACCTCTATGCATATCAACAACATACATATTTCCATCAGGTCCATTTTTTAAACTTACCGGTCTAAAGCCTTCATCTGTAGACGTAATAAATTCTTTCTTTTGCCAGGCTTGTTGTGCAATGGTAGAATCTCCAGTAAAATTTAAAAGCACTCGCTTAATTAAATTACCTTCAGGAATACAGACAAAAATATTTTCGTCATATGACTCGGTAAACTTACCACCTCTATAAACCAGCGGACTACAAGCAGCTGTAGCATTAACTAAAATACTATCCGCATTTAGCACTCCCTTTGCGTACCCCCTATTTACAGACCCTGCAAAAGCAGGATACACTCTTTGATCATTGGTAAGAAGTTTATCAACGCTAGCATTAGGTGTAAAATACTTATTTTCTATTACGGTATTAGGCAGCACATAATCTCCCAACAAAATTCTTGAATTGTCATTGTAATAAAGCCTACCAAAATTATCATGGGTAATACCCCATTGCCCTCTAAAGGTAGTAGGTTCCTTTTTCCATACCCCGTCAATTCTTCTATACCTGAAATTAGACTTTGCATTGTAAATCCAGTTATCAATATTCAATTCCAATCCGTTTGGTTGATGCTCTGGGTTTCCTTCAACCGCATAAATAGAATCGACCATAACTTTATTTACCGGTTTATCGTCTTCTATATCAACAAACCATAAATACGGAGGCTCAGCATATAGTAAACCACCATATACATGTGCCAGAGCACGAGGCATCACCAAGCTATCCATAAAAATTTTTGAATGATCCGCAATTCCGTCTTCATCCAAATCTTCAAGAATTATAATACTACCGGTTGGATCTTCTTCACCAGAACCTTGTAAATCATTCATGTAACCGGGCATTTGAGCAACCCAAATTCTACCCTTTGCATCAAAATCTATAGCAACGGGAGCCTTTAACAATGGCTCAGCTGCTAAAACTTCTAAATTAAAACCATCTTCAACAGTATAAGGTTCTAAAGAAACTTGAGTCTCTTTAAAGCTGGTTTGACAAGAAATTAAAAGACAGAAAGTGATAAGAAAACCAATATGAATAATACGCATGAAAACTAATTATGTAAATAGCGAACTTTATATTTTAGATAGAAAAAAATCACCAAAAACTAGGTAAAATTCGACCACTAAAATCAGTTTTAAAGTTAGGTAATCGATTACAAAAAACAGTTAAAACAAATCGATATTAACTATTTTTTGTAATCAAGATGAATTTCAAAATTATACACCGGAAAATGATGTAAAACCACCATCAACATCAAAAATGCTCCCTGTAACGAAACTTGAAGCATCACTAAGCAGATAATGTACCATCCCATTTAATTCTGACGCATCTCCAAAACGACCCATTGGGGTATTCTTAATAATACTATTTCCTCTTTCTGTGAAAGAACCATCTTCGTTGGTAAGTAAGCGTCTATTTTGATTTCCTATGAAAAACCCAGGCGCAACTGCATTAACCCTAATTTTATCTCCATGTTTAGACGCTAATTCATTTGCCATCCACTTGGTAAAAATATCAACTGCACTTTTTGCCATGGAATATCCAAGAACTCTAGATATGGTCTGCTTGGCTGCCATAGATGAAATATTCACAATAGAACCATAACCTTGTTCTACCATTAATTCACTTAAAACTATGGTAGGTATAACGGTACCAAATAAATTAATATCGACTACTTTTCTGGTATCGCTCATAGCAATGTCTCTAACAGTCTGATCTGGTTTTACGGTTGCCCCTGGTATATTACCACCCGCAAGGTTTACTAGTCCGTCCAGATGACCGAAGTCTTCTTTAATTTTATTTTTTAACGTTGTAAGTTCACCTTCATCCATTACATCGACCTTGAAAATAAATGTACTTTTTGGAACCAGTGTATTTAATTCCTCTTGTTTGTCCTTTAATTTATCTTCAGACCTACCTAGTAATAAAACTTTAGCACCATTCTCTACCAAATATTTGGCAATAGAACCACCCAAGGTTCCCGTTCCGCCAGAAAGGGCATAATTTTTATCTTTCAAGGATAATAATTCGTTCATTTATTATGTATTTATTTAGTTGTAATTATAATTTAAAAAATAATAACTTGCTATTTGATTAGACAATTTATATTGTGATGCCAAGTTAAGAGAATTATGAAAAACTATCTCTAACCTTACCTCTATTATAACTTTTACATACGGTATTATTAACCATAAATATGATTGACAGCGTATTTTGGAAGTACAACTAGTTTTTGAGTCTCATAAATGTCAAAAAATGACTCTCTTTATTTCTAGTATGATGAATATACTTCAATTACACCATTGAAAAACAACCTTTTATTAGCTAATATTATCAGAATGATAAAACTTAAGAATAACCCACAATTATCACAAATTTACTCGGGGATATCTATAGTGCCCCTTTAACTTTGCAAGGACAATTTTGGACTGTGAAGAAGGCAATTTTATTTATGAGCATTAGTACGTTTTCATTTAGTTTAATGAATTCGTTTATAAAATATCTAGAACATATTCCCACCTTTGAAATTGTATTCTTCAGAACCATAGGTTCCCTAATTTTAGGAACAACATATATACTAGTAAAAGGCATTCCTATATTAGGCAACAACCGTAAGTTTATGATATTTAGAGCTCTTGCAGGTTTAACCGCAATGAGTTTGTTTTTTATGTCCTTAAAATATTTACCTGTGGGCACAGCTGTATCACTTAGGTATCTGGCTCCTATTTATGCGGCTGTATTTGCTGTTTTTCTGCTTAAAGAAAGATTAAAACCTATTCAATGGTTTTTATTTTTATTTGCATTTGCCGGTGTTCTAGTATTAAAAGGCTTTGATAACACTATAAATACCACCGGTTTATTATTGGTATTGGCAGCATCTGTTTTCAGCGGCTTAGTATATGTACTGATTAGAAAAATAGGAAACGGTGATCACCCGTTAGTCATCGTAAATTACTTTATGTTCACAGGTACTATAATAGGAGGTATTTTAAGTATTAAAGATTGGGTAAATCCTATGGGAATTGATTGGTTATTATTATCAAGCTTAGGTCTATTTGGTTTTTTTGGTCAAGTATTCATGACAAAAGCTTTTCAGATTGCCAAGACTAATTTAGTTGCTCCTTTAAAATACATAGAAGTAATATTTACCATTTCCGTTGGTATTTTTTGGTTTGGAGATATTTATTCTCCTTGGAGCTTATTAGGCATAGTTATGATAATAGCTTCATTAATAGCCAATGTAATGATTGGCGAGAAGTAACAACCAACAGGCTAAAAACAAATATGGCTGCCAATTCTAATGAATTGACAGCCTATAGTTATGGTCAGAAATTTTAATTATTTGTGAGCAGTCTCCTGCTCTACCAAACTATTGTTCACATCTTTTAAAGAAGATACGATAACAGTATTTACTTCATTTTCAATTTCATCGGAATAATTGAAATAATATATGGCAGTAAAAATCAAAGCGAAAGCTATTAGAAAGTTTGCTATCATTTTCGAATCAAAGAAGTTCTCTTGGTTTTCCATCGCCTATCATTTTTAAAATATGATATGAATATAAAATTAAAACCTATAATTAACAAATTTTTAAGAAATATGTTCTATCTATAAATCCCTTTAATTAAAATACTTAGACATTATAACAGTAATTTAAAACATAATTTTAACTTACAATTAACTGATTTACAAATAATTAAAATGTATTTGAATCAAATTTTTTATGGATAAGAACAAACATTACTTTCAATTCAGTTTAACTTTGTGGTATAGAAACAATTCTTATTAACACATAAAATTAGAACAAATGAAAATTTTAAAATCTATAACAGCCGCAGCCTTCTTATTCTTAGCTGTAGGTGTAAATGCGCAAAGTAGCAAAGACAAAAAAATAATTAAGGATTCAGATAAAGCGAAAGAGAAATTAATGACTATGGAAGTTGGTTTAGACCAATTCTTTAAAAATTCAGCTGGATATGTAGTTTTTCCAAACGTAGGTAAAGGTGGTTTCATTATTGGAGGTGCATCAGGTAATGGTGTAGTATACGAAGATGGAACTATGGTTGGTATGGCTGATTTAAAAAAATTAAGTGTTGGTCTACAAGCAGGTGGACAAGCAATTACAGAAGTAATCTTTTTTGAAACAGAGGAAGATTTAGCCGAATTTAAAGAAGGTGATTTTGAATTTTCTGCTGAAGCATCGGCAGTAGCAATAAAATCTGGAGTTGCAGTTAACGCAAAATACAGAGATGGTGTTGCCGTATTTGCTTTACCAAAAGCAGGTTTAATGGCGGATGCATCTGTAGGTGGTCAAAAATTTGATTACAAGCCAATGATGAAATAATTTATCACCAAATAATATAAAAAAAGCCACCCAATTGGGTGGCTTTTTTGTTTTAAGTATGGTGACGACAGTTATAAACAATTTGACAATTATTTAAAATTACGATAACTTTTAGTTATTATTCAATTATAAATCCAAATTTTATGATTTCAACAAAAAATAAGTTAAAATGTTACTTATCTGTTAAATTTGTATTTCAACGATTATTTTAATAAATAATCGTTGAAACAGATAAACTTGTTGAAGAATTGATAAGCAACTGAAATTTAAAATAATTAGTTAGTTATTTTTTATTGCACGAGTTTATCCCCCGTAAAGCTTTCCCCCCGTACATTTTAAGATTTATCTAATGACTTTTAGTTTCAACTAAAAAGGCATATCCCCTTTCCTTTATTAGTTTTTGTTTAATTCTTATTTCTACTTGTTAGGAATACCCCACAAAGAGTTATAACCAATAATTAATATTTAAATTAAATTTTATGAAAAAAGTAGTTTTAAGTGCCATGGCACTAGCAATGGGGTCATTTGTAATGGCGCAAAACAACACTAGCACTGTAACCAATGGAGGAGTTGGAAGTAATGGCTTGATTTTCACTGCAACTGATGCAAACGTTGAGGTGGATCAAAAAGGATTAACCAACAGGTCTAGTGTTAGAATGAACGGTACCAATAATGATGCAAAAATTGTACAAAGAGGTACTTCGAACAGAAACAGTGCTCAATCTGGAGGTCTTAACAATAATACGGATGTTGATCAAAAAGGTACAAGTAATTACACTAGGTCATTTGTGGTAGGAACAGGAAACAAGGTTTTCATTGATCAAATTGGTAATTTAAATAATAGTTCTAGGGCAGGTGCCTCACCAAATGCTACAACGGAGATTCGAGGTGACGAAAATACTGTACGTTCAACACAAAATGGAACCAACAATTTGGATGTTACTTATATTTCTGGAGATAATAACATAGCTATTATAGACCAAGATGGAACCGATAACCAAGTTTGGAATACTGTAACTGAAGCTAATGGCGGTTCAGAAAATTATTCTAATACAGAACAAGATGGTCAAGACAACAAAGCCTACAATAATCAATCTGGTACTCAAAATGACATTTTTGTAAAACAAGTTGGATCGACTAACACAAGTACAGTCTATCAGGATTTTGGCAACTCATTAGCTAATGTTGATCAAAATGGCACAAACCACAACAGTACTGTTACTCAAGGATTAGGCGTTAACGAAAAAGCATATGTAATTCAAAAAGGGGATAATCAAGAAAGTACTATCACCCAATTCTCTGGTAACAATAATTATGCTAAAGTTGATCAACGAGGAATGAACCATATCAGTGATATAATGCAACATGGTGATAACGACAAGGCTTATGTTGACCAAAGAGGAAATGGCAACCTAAGTAATATAGACCAAGACAGTGCAGGATCTATCGCAAGAATAACACAAAATGGTAACGGTCACGAAAGTAATGTATTACAAAGAGTAGCAGCTGGAAACAAAGCAATTGTAACTCAAACAGGTTCTGGCCAAATGAGTACAGTAGCTAGTTATGGTGCTACCAACGCAGTAATTGTTAACCAAGCAAACTAATCAATTTTTTATTTAAGATTACGGAACATTTAGTTTAATGTTCCGTAATTTTTTTAATCTCTATAACATGAAAGTTACCCGTTACAATCTACTACTCCCATTAATATTACTTTCATTCAATTTGGCTATTTGTCAAGGCATGATAACAATTAATAACAGTGAGGTTGCAACAAGAATTGGAACTAGTCAAGAACAGCTAAACTATTTTTCTCAACAATCAAATGCAGCCCTGCTACCATCAGAAATCAATGTAACCAATACCGGAATATTCATTCAACAAATTGGCAACAACAATTATTCTGATATTACCACGCAATCTACAATAAGTGATGTTCAGTTAAATCAATTTGGTAACAATAACAATATTGATTTAAAATTAAAAGCTGAGATAATAGATTATTCCGTAACCCAAAACGGGAACAACAACACACTAATAGAATACAATACTTTCAACAACAAACAACTTTTAGAAAGAACTGTAGAGCAAAACGGTAACGGACAAAACCTAGTAATAGAGGGTAGTAACAGCATCGTTGACAAAATGAGAATTAGCATGGATAATGGATCCCAAAGTTTAATAATCAGAACTGTAAACTAATCTTTTAACCTCATTCTAAATGACCAAAAAAACCTACATATTACTGCTTGTATGCATTTCAGTATTTTCAGGAATTTCCCAAGAAACTAGTACTGTAACGTCAGATATAGTACTAACACCACAAAAAAATAATTTGGTTTCAATTAGCGGAGTGTGCAGTAATAACTCCTTACAAATCCAAAATTTGAATTACACCTTAGATGTTCAAAAAATAAGTAAATCCGGTAATACTAGTAACAACAAACAAAGTGGAACTTTTACTGTAGACCCTAATCAGAAAACTACACTCTCTACCACAACCATAAATATCAACCCTAAAGATCATACTAAAGTCATATTAACCCTCTTCAATTCAAAAAACATCCAAATAACGCAGCAGCGCAAAGTGATAACAGCTAAAGAAACTACTAAAAAATAAGCATACAATTGAATAGAATATCCCTCATATTCACATGGGCATTATTTGCTCTACCCTATACACTTTTAGCTCAGTTTAATAGTGAGGTTGAAGCGCATATAGCAATTGAAACTGAAAATGTACTTACAAACATTACCTTCTCTGCTTATAATAAAACTACGCTAAAAAAGAGTTTAAGCTACAAAGCACTAATTACCACAAACAAAAAAATAAACTCACAACTTACCCAGTTCAAAGATGAACAATTCTTTGTTATTGAACCTGGAGAGCAAAAAAACATAAGTACAGCAACCTTAGACCTCAGTCAAGGAGAACGAACAATCATTTTTGTATTGGTATATGAAGATGAAAAAGTAATTGGTAAAGACAGAATTGTTATCAATGGTTTTGAAGGAGAAGATGAAATGAAGCCCAAGGTAATTACCAAAGAAAAACCTGCCTCAAAACAAAAAAGCCAACATGCACAAGATATAGATTTACTTACCGGTTTAGTATTTGAGAATACAAAAACTAAACCTGGCAGAGATTTTTATCAAATGTTTTATCTGGCTTATAATAACAATAATATTAAAGGGAATAAGATGGTAAAAGTCGATGAAGTGCTAGCCATTGGTGGTAATACCCAGATTCAAGTTTTTGCCGGTGACGACTTAGTTGTTCAGTTCTTTTTAAATCCAAGAAGTTCATATATCAAAGAAATGGTAAATCAGTCAATCGCAAGAGTTAACTACTACTTTCAGCAAAATAAAGCCATTAGGCAGAATACAATTCAATATTAATTATGAAAAAAACCATACTTCTATTTCTTTTATTAGTTGCTACTGACTACTGCCACTCGCAGCAATTTGTGTACACCCCTAAAAATCCGAATTTTGGAGGAGAAACATTTAATTACCAATGGTTGCTTAGCTCAGCAAATGCTCAAAATTCATTTACCGCAGATAGCAATTTTGATAACGACTCTTCTGAGCTTGAGGATTTTCAAGAAAGTTTGAACAGGCAATTACTTAGTCAACTTACCCGATCAGTATTTGATTCTGAATTAGGTGAAGGTCTTGAACCTGGCACCTTCAATGTAGGTAGTTTATTATTAGAAGTTTTTGAATCTGGCGAAGGTCTTGTTATCAACATTTTAGATACTTCAACAGGTGAACAAACTCAAATTATTGTACCCAACTAAGCAAACATTCATGACATTACTTCGAAAAATCTATATAATAGCTTTGCTGATTTTACTTAACAGTTGCGGAGCATATTACAACCAACCAGTTGCCCCAAGCACATCAAGAATTGGTGAAACCACTACAGAATCTGCATCATTAAAAAACCTGCCTTTACCCAGTGAACCCATAGTGGTTGGTGTATATAATTTTAAAGATCAAACTGGGCAATATAAAAGTGTAGAAAATGCGAGCACTTTTAGCACTGCTGTTCCACAAGGTGCGACAACTATGCTTATTAAGGCATTGGAAGATTCTAAGTGGTTTACACCTATAGAAAGGGAAAACCTTTCAAACTTATTAAATGAGAGAAATATCATCCGGTCCACGAGGCAAGAATATACTGGTGATCAAAGTAATAAGCCCAACCTGCCACCATTACTATATGCCGGAATATTATTAGAGGGTGGCATAATCTCTTACGACACCAACATTATTACTGGTGGTTATGGAGCACGCTATTTTGGTGTTGGTGGCTCCACACAATATCGCCAAGATAGAATTACTATTTATTTGAGAGCTGTATCCACATCTAACGGTAAAATTTTAAAGACAGTCTATGTTTCTAAAACGATATTATCCCAAGCTATTGATGCAAGTCTTTTTAAATATGTAAAATTTCAAAGATTATTAGAAGTGGAAACTGGTATTACAAAAAATGAACCTATTCAATTAGCCATACAAAATGCTATTGAAAACGCGGTGGAGTCTTTAATAGTAGAGGGTGTAGAAGATAATCTTTGGAGCACTGCTGAAGGAACGGTTAAAAATGATTCTTTAGTATCTACGTACAATTTAAGAAAAGCTGAAGAAGAGTCTACTCTTCTATATAACAGAACCCAGGCAAGCGAAATTTTAAATTCAGGAATATCAGTAAAAGGTAACGCTCCCATATTTAATGGAGATTTCACAAATAAATCTTTTGGATTTGGTGGAGGCATTAAATACAGTCGTTATTTATCTCCCAAGTTTGACATTGGGATAAAAGGAGATTACTTCTACTTTAGGGGAGGTCAAAATTTCCACAAAGAGTATATGAGCGGAAACTTAACTCTTGGGTATACTTTTCTTCCTTTAGACAGATTAACCCCTTATGTATATGGTGGTGTTGGTGGTATTTTTGACATTAGAACTCCTGATCCAAATATTGCCGAAGATACTTCTGGTATCAATTTACAATATGGTCTTGCATTAAAATACAATATAAATCCTAGACTATCCTTTTTTATAAGTGCTGAAAATAATCATACAACAAGTGATGCCATTGACGATATCGTAAATGGAAAACGAGATGATTTCTACTATAATTTCAGTGTAGGGATGGAATTTAGAATTGGAAAAAAACTTTAATAATTTAATTGAATATAGAATGGTTCATTTTAAAAATATTTACTATTTCACTGTAATAATTTCATCACTTCTATTTTTATCTTGTGAAGAAGAAACTCTTGGTGATCAAACATTTGGCTCTCTTGAAGGTAAAGTGGTAACCAATGGAGACAATCTTCCTCTAGAAAATGTAAAAATAACGACCAATCCAGCTTCAAATACCGTATTTACGGATAGTGAAGGCAATTTCACCATTCAAGATATTCTAATTGGCGATTACTCAGTGCAGGCAGATAAAGATGAATATGAAACCTCATTTGAAGCCGCAAGCATATTTAATGACAAAGCAACTACTATAATTTTTGAGATGGATAGTACCTCTGCTTCAAATCTACAACCACTAACTCCACAGTTATATTTCCCTGCTGACAAACAAATAAAAGTTAAAAGTCCCGTAGAATTTTTGTGGTCATCTGCATCTAGTGATGATGATGATATTGAATATACCCTTGAACTTAGAAATGGAAACACAGGTGAAACGCAATTGTTCAGTACCGTAGCAGATACGACCTATACCGTAGAAAATTTAGCTATTGGTGCTACTTATTTTTGGCAAGTAACTGCAAGTGATAATATTACTGACCCAGTTCAAAGTAAAATCAGCAACTTTCAACTAGAAGGAATAGAAACCAATAGATTTCTTTTCGTAAGAAAAATAAATGGAAATAATGTGATATTTTCAGGAGGAGAGCCTGTAGACAGTAATAGTCAAGAAGTAAATCAAAATGAGGTACAGCTAACAACTGACAACTTAAATTCTTATAGACCTAAAACAAATAGATTAGCTGAAAAAATAGCTTTTATACGAACCGTTGGAGGTGAATCACATTTATTTACTATGAATTTAGATGGAACCGATCAAAAGCAATTGACTCAAGAAATACCAATTGCCGGTTTCAGACAAGATGAAATTGAATATGCATGGCATAATAATGGTGGGTCTATCTACTATTCTAACTTTAATAAATTATATACAATAAATATTGATGGATCAGGTAATAGAATGGTATATGAATCTTTAAATGAAGAATTTATAACAGAGGTTGCTACCAACCCGGCAAACGAACAAGTGGTTATAAAACTTAATAATTCTGAAGGGTATAATGCGCAGCTAAGAATTGTAAATCCTGATTCTGGCTTAGGCACTCAAACCATTATAACAGGAATAACCGGTGCTTTAGGAGGAATAGATTTCTCTCTGGATGGTAATAAAATTTTATATACAAGAGATGTCTCAAATACTGAAAATGCACAATATCGTCAGCTAGATACTAGAATTTTTGAATATGACCTAACGACAAGTACATCAACCGAAATAAATACACAAAAACCAACCGGCTTTAATAATCTAGATGCGAAATATGCTCCAAATGGCGGATTTGTAATTTTTACTTATACTTCTAACGATGGTATTTCAGAAAACAGCATTGTTCGTAAACAATTTGATACTGTAGATATTATTGAAAACGAAGTACTTTTTACAAATGGCTATATGCCCAATTGGGAATAAAAGTGCTTTTAAAAATAATATTACTAAATGCCATGAAAATTAAACTTTCATGGCATTTCTTTTATTATTCAGTGATAACCTACCCATTCGCAGTAAAACCAGGGTAGCATGTCATACCACCATCAACGAATATAGTGGTACCATTAATATATTCAGATTCATCTGAAGCCAACCAACTTGCAACACTACCTATATCATCTGGCACACCTATTTGCTTGTAAGGTATTAATTTTAACATTCCATCTTTACCCTCTTGCGTACTCCAAACATCTTTATTGATATCTGTTTTAATAGCACCTGGCGCAATGGAATTACACCTTACTTTATTAGGACCATATTCTTGACAAATGGTTTGCATTAACATAACCAATCCGCCTTTTGATGCCGCATAATTTGCGTGACCCGCCCACGGAATTACTTCATGAACAGAACTCATATGTATTAGTTTTCCCAAAGAATTAGATATCTCTGGTCGCATTCCTCTTCTTTTAAATTCAATAATGGCTTCTTTAGCGCACAAAAATTGTCCGGTAAGATTTACATCTATAACCCGTTGCCAATCTTTTAAAGGCATTTCATGAAGTGGATGATCTAACTGCAGACCGGCATTGGCGACACAAACATCTACAGTACCAAATTCAGAAACTGTTTTTTTGAACATGCTCTTGACCTCATCTTCTTTGCTAACATCACATTTTACAACAATGGCATTACCACAACTAGAATTATTACTGATCCAATGTGCAACTTCTTCAGCTTCCTCTTTACTACTATGGTAATTAACGACCATATTAGCCCCTTCCATTGCCATAGATTTTGCAACCGCCTCGCCAATTCCATCGCTAGAGCCGGTAACAATACATGTTTGTCCTTCTAATCTTTTATTAGGTTTTTGCATGATGTTTCTTTTTTATGAATAAATATATTCTGAAATCATGGTATTAATTATCTCAATAACTAAAATTAATAGCACAACGTATCCATGTAAAAATTCCAGCTTACTAAAATAAAACCCGATAAAATGCAAGAATTGATCCGAATACGGATTTAGTATTTAGTAGAGAATTTAAAAGTTGTTTTAGTTCTATACTTTTCTCCCGGAACAAGAGTTGTACTAGGAAATTTAGGTTGATTTGGAGCATCGGGAAAATGTTGAGTCTCAAAACAGAATCCGCTTCTTTTATTAAACACCCCTCCATTTGGTGCTGGTAATGTTCCATCTAAAAAATTACCAGTATAAAACTGCATTCCTGGTTGATCTGTTAGTACTTCCAATACCCTACCTGATAAAGAATGGTATGCCTTGGCAACGGAGCGATACCCCTTTGATACATTATTTAAAACCCAACAATGATCAAACCCATCACCTATTTCAATTTGCTCATGATTGTTTTTAATGACATCACCTAGTAACTGAGCTGCTCTAAAATCGAAAGGTGTATGTTCTACGGAAGCTAATGTACCTGTTGGTATTAGCGATTTATTTACAGGAACGTATTTATTGGCGTTAATCTGAACTTCATGGTCCAATATTGAATTTGAGCAATCTCCTGACAGATTAAAATAAGAGTGATTGGTTAAATTGACAATGGTAGTTTTATCGGTTATTGCTTCATAATGAATATTTAAACTATTATCATTATTTAAGGTGTAAGTAACCGTAGTTTGCAAATTACCAGGAAAACCTTCTTCCATATCTTTACTTAAATAAGCTAATTTTACAGAAACAAAGGAGGGGGTTTCTTTTACTTCCTCCACAATCCAAACCACTTTATCAAAGCCTTTTAACCCTCCATGTAAGCTATTGTCCCCATTGTTTTTTGCCAATGTATATACTTCACCTTCTAAACTAAACCTTCCATTGGCAATTCTATTCACATAACGACCAACTGCAGCTCCAAAATATGGGTTCTTTTTTTCATACTGACTTAAACTATCAAAACCTAAAACAACATTATCCATTTTACCCTGTAAATCAGGGCACTTTATTGTCGTAACTCTACCACCAAAAGTAATAACCTCTACATAAATACCACCTTCATTAATAAGTTTAAATAGCGTAACTTCTTCTTTGTCGACGGTCGTGCCATAATAACACTTTTCAATTCGCATAACACTCTTTTGCTTCTTTAATGACTTATGATCTATTTTCTTCTTACATGCTAAACATAACATCAAAATGATAAAAATGTTTATTGAAAAGCTATTCAGTTTTGCTAGTCTCATACTTTACGCGATTCTGAAGTGCTTTAAAAATATTCAATATCTTTTTATAAAACTAATTAAAATAGCGTTGTTGCTTTAAAAATTCCTATCGATTTTAAAAAAAATAATGTCGCTAAAAAAACCTTTTATTTATAATGAAAAAAATTAAAGATATTCAATATTAACACAATCAATGAAAGTTAGCGAGCTCTGCATTTTTCACTTGCTAACCTATTGTTCAACAATAAAACAATAAAGTATTAAACCCTAGTAAACAACTATACAAATAGACTAACTAACTTAAATATAGTGCACTAAATGGAGGGGATTATGAACCATTTCGTATTTTCTTCATTTTTTATTTCATTCATTCTTACTAATTTAGGCTCGCAAAAATTAGAACATGGTTTTGAATAGTTATTGCAAAGAGGACAAAGTCTTACTTGCTGTAGATTGTATTATTTTCGGATTTTACCAAGAAGAATTAAAAATATTACTTGTTGAAAGAGATTTTGAGCCAGCAAAAGGCGAATGGTCTTTAATTGGTGGTTTTCTTAAAAAAGAAGAGAATTTAAATAATGCAGCTTCAAGAATTCTTAATCGTTTAACCGGTCTACATGATATTTATATGGAGCAGGTTCATACCTATTCTAAATTGGACCGCGACCCCAAAGAAAGAACAATTTCTGTTTCGTATTTTGCACTAATAGATATAGAGCATCACTGTAAAAATCTTTTAAAAAACAACCCCATTAAATGGTTTGATATTAAAGAAAGGCCAGATCTAATATTTGATCATAATAAAATGGTGAAAGATGCTCTTGCATCACTTCGCAGCAGAATATCCAATAAGCCCATTGGTTTTCAACTTTTACCTGAAAAGTTTACAATGCGCCAACTTCAAAAAATGTACGAAGCTATTTTAGATACCGAATTGGATAAAAGAAATTTTATAAACAAATTCAATTCTTTTGACCTGCTAAATAAATTAAAAGAAAAAGACATGAGCTCATCTAAAAAAGGAGCCTTTCTATTTGAATTCGATGAAGACAAATACCAAAAAAAGGTAGAGGAAGGTTTTTGTTTTAAAATTTAATTACCCGTTAACTTTAAGCCGCTTTCAGAAACAATTTATGACTCAATAATTGTAAATTTGTTCTACACTTTTTTATGAGCAAGAAAGCCACCATCTACGATATTGCAAAAGAGCTAAAAATAACCGCAGCTACTGTCTCTAGGGCGTTGAACAACAACCCTAAAATAAGCGAAAAAACTCGCGATTTGGTTCTTGCCACAGCTGAAAAATTAAATTACAAACAAAATAGACTTGCAGTTGCTCTCAAAAGTGGTAGGAGCAATAATGTAGGTGTGGTTGTGCCATTTATTAATAAAAACTTTTTTGCGTCGGTAATTAGAGGCATTGAAGAAGAGCTCTACCCTAAAGGGTTTCATGTCATCATCTGTCAAACACATGAAGAAAGTGATCGCGAAAAGAAGATTATTCAAAATTTAATTAATGCACAAGTAGACGGTATTCTAGTTTCCACCTCATTTACAAATAAGAATAAAAATCAATTAAATCAGGTTTTCAAAAAAAATTCGCCTTTTATATTTTTTGATCGTGTGTTAAATTTTGACGGCATAAGCACAGTAACCATTGATGACTACCAAGGTGGGTTTGATGCTACTGAGCATCTTATAAACCAAGGTTGCCAAAGAATTGCCCATTTTAACGTAGATCAAAATATTGAACTATATAATAACCGATTTAATGGTTACAAGGATGCACTTTCAAAACACGGTATTGCGTATAAGAGCGATTATGTTATAACGCTAAAAAATGATATGGAGGCAGGTAAAGAAGCTGCAAAAAAATTAATGGAACTACCCGTACCACCAGATGCTATTTTCTCTTCTACGGATAACGGATTGTTAGGTGCTGTTAAATATTTACAGAGCAAATCTATAAGAATACCAGAAGATGTTAGTGTTGTAGGATTTAGTAATGAACCATTTACTCAGTTTTTAGAACCATCTATCAGCTCCGTTGACCAATCACCAGTGGAAATGGGAAAAATGACCGCTAAAGTATTCTTGGAGCAGATTGAAAATAAGCAATCTATAAACACACAAAAAAAGGTAGTACTCCCTGCTAAATTGGTTGTTAGAAAATCATCCAATAAAACCAAATAGCTGATAAACTACAATTTCTGATTTTATTTATCCTCCTTGTACTTTAAGTATACTTATTAATAGCTTAGCATTCTTCTACAAATCAAACAAGCTAGGTAACCATAAGCTTAATTGCGGAATATAAGTAACCAAGAAAAGAGCAATAATCATTGCTATAAATAAAGGCAACAAGGGTTTAAATACCTTTTCAATGGTTGTTTTGGCCACACCTACCCCAACAAATAAAACAGACCCAACCGGTGGTGTACATAACCCGATACAGAGATTCAATACCATTATAATCCCGAAGTGGACAGGGTCCAAACCTAATTTGGTGACCACTGGCAAGAATATGGGAGTAAAGATTAATACAGCAGGGGTCATATCCATAAAAATACCCACAAACAACAACAATAAGTTAATGATCAAAAGAATAACAATCTTATTATCACTTAGGCTTAGAAGTCCGGAGCTGATATCTTGGGGAATGTTTTCATAAGATAATGCCCAAGACATACACATAGACGACCCTATCAATAGCATTACAATTGCCGTTGTTGCAGAAGAATCCAATAAAATTTGAGGCAATTTTGGCAAGGTGATCTCCTTGTAAATAAAGCCAAGAATTAAACTATACAAGACTGCAATGGCAGATGCTTCTGTAGCCGTAAAGATTCCTGTAACAATACCTCCAATAACCACAACTAACATAAAAAGACTAGGTAATGCATCTATAAATGTTTTCCCTACTTCTTTTAAACTGCTTCGTTTTCCTACTTTATATTTCTTCTTTTTTGCCCAGAAAGCTGCTACGATCATTAGAAATAATCCCGTCATTATTCCGGGGATATATCCCGCTAAAAATAGTGCTGCAATAGATGCACCACCACTGGCTAAAGAATAAACTATTAATACATTACTTGGTGGAATAATTAAACCGGTTGTTGCGGAAGTTATATTGACCGCTGCCCCAAATTCTTTAGAATAGCCTTCTTTTTCCATCTCAGGACCTAAAATACTACCCATAGCAGAAGCAGATGCCATTGCTGATCCTGCAATTGCACCCATTAACATAGCCGCTATGACGTTTATTAATGCCAATCCGCCAGGAAAGGAACCTACCAATGTCTTTGCAAAAGCGATAAGTCTATGGGCTATACCTCCCTTATTCATGAGCTCGCCCGATAGTACAAAAAATGGAATTGCCAACAATGCAAAACTATCTAGACCTGTAGCCATTCTTTGAGATACCGTTGTAAATGCAGGCATTGCAGGTATACTAACCAACATGGTCAATAAAGATGAAATTGCTATACTCCAAGCTACAGGTGTACCAATAGACAATAAGCATATAAAACTTAGTACTAAAACGATAATCGGTAAATGCTCCATCATGAGTTGATATTTTTGAGGTCAGATATTTTGTAATACATAATCAACAAACCGCTGATTGGAATTATAAGGTAGACCACTGCAAGAGGTAATTGCAGAGCCGGTGATTGTTGCCCTAGCACATAAGAGATATATACTAATCTGGACCCACCTATTACAAAGGCGAACAAAACAAATAGTATAATTAATATGGTGACTATTATCTTTAATTTTTTCTGTGTCTTTTCACTTTGCCTAAGCGGTAGAATATCTATGGCTACATGTAAATTTTTACCAGAAACATATGCAGCTCCCAGTACTCCGATCCAAATCATTAAAAAGCGTGCTAGCTCATCTGTAAATGAACTAGGGTTGCCAGTTACGTATCGTGTAAAAACTTGCCAAAGTACATTGATGACCATGACGGCCATAATAAGTACTAGTGCCTTGCCTAAAACGGAATCTATTTTATTTCGCATAGTAAACTATTTGGTTTCTTGAATTTGTTTGATAAGCGGGTATATTTCTTTATCATCTTTATAGCTTTCAAAAATACCTGCTACTTTTTCTGCAAAAAGAGATTTATCTGGTCTCGTAATTTCAACACCTGCTTTTTGCACTTCGCGCAAAGCTTCTGCCTCGGCCTCTGCCCAAAGAATACGTTGATATTTTACAGATTCTTTTACTGATTCATTCAACCATTTTTTCTCTTGTTCATTCAACTTATCATAAGCATATGTACCTATCAATAAAACATCTGGCAGAACGGTATGTTCATCTAAGGAGTAGTACTTACAAACTTCATAATGTCTAGAAAGGTAAAAACTGGGTGGATTATTCTCGGCACCATCTACCACTCCTTGTTGTAAGGATGTATATAACTCGCCCCATGAAATAGGTGTTGGGGAACCACCTAGCGCTTTCACCATGTTTACGGCCGTAGCACTTTCCATTACGCGTATTTTTTCACCCACTAAATCTTCAGGTTTTTCAATTGGTTTGTTCATAGTATAAAAACTTCGACTACCGGCATCATAATACCCTAAACCCTTTAACCAGTATTTCTCACCATCGTTCAATAACATTTCACCTACCGGACCGTCAAGAACATTAAACGAATGTTGACGATCTCTAAAAAGAAATGGTAGTCCCAGCACCTTCATTTTGGGAGCAAAATTTTCTAACACACCAACAGAAACCTTGGTCATATCCAAACTACCTATTTGTAATAACTCTAGGCATTCTCTTTCAGTACCCAATTGTTGACTTGGGTAAATTTCAAGTTTTAATTTACCACCGGATCTTTCAAACAAATCTTCACTCATTTTAACCATTGCCTTATGCACAGAATGGCTAACATCTAACCCATGACCCAAACGCAATGTTTTTACATCAGTTTGAATTTCACAGCCCAAAAAGGGTATCATCAGAATAAAGAGCAGTAGAAATTTTATACTTTTCATAGAAATGTTTTAAACGGATAAGAATAGACCGATCCTTTTTGATTAAAATTTGAAATACTCCTTGGCATTGTTATAACTAATATCCTGTATTATTTTACCCACCAATTCAAAATCTTGGGGTAGTTCTCCCTTCTGCATTTCTTGTCCAAATAGGTTACAAACTATTCTTCTAAAATACTCATGCCTTGGGAATGAAAGAAAGGATCTAGAATCTGTCAACATTCCTATAAAACAGCTAATTAGACTCATATTGGACAATGCATTCAATTGTCTGGTCATCCCATCTTTCTGATCCATAAACCACCAACCAGAGCCAAATTGCATTTTACCTTTTATTTTACCATCATTATAGTTACCGATCATGGTGGCTAAGACTTCATTATCTGCCGGATTTAGATTATATAATATAGTTTTGGTAAGCTTGTCTTTAGAATCCAAAGCATTTAAAAAGCTTGAAAGGGTTCTTGCTTGCGAATAATCCCCTATAGAATCCCAGCCAGTATCCGGACCAAGAATACGGTTCATTCTTGCATTATTATTACGTAATGCGCCAAGGTGAAATTGCTGTATCCATCCGCGAGAATGATATTGCTCACACAGGAATAACAATATAGCGGTTTGAAATTTTTCGTCTTCTTCCAAAGACAATTGTTTATTTTCTACCCTCTTTTGAAAAATATTTTCAATCTCGGCATCTGTAAACATCCTGAAAGGCACATAGCTTAAACCATGATCAGACAGCGTACATCCATTTTCTTCAAAGTAATCTAAACGGAGTAAAAGGGCGTCGCACAAAGATTTATATGAGTTGATGTTTACTTTACTAACTGCAGATAACTTCTCTAAATATTCTAAATATGTATCGTTAGAAATAACAATAGCCTTGTCTGGTCTAAAAGCAGTACTCACTTTTACATTAAAATCACTTTTCTTTAATTTGACATGGTTATCTAGACTATCAATAGGATCTTCTGTAGTGCAAATAACCTCTACGTTCATTTTGTTAATTAGACCCTGACAGCTATACTCTGATGTTTGAAGTTTTGCCGTAGCTTCATCATAAATATCATTTGCGGTATCTGCATTCAACAACAAGTCAATATCAAAATAACGCTGTAGTTCTAGATGTGTCCAATGATATAACGGATTTCTTAATGTATACGGCACTGCTTTACCCCATTCAAGAAACTTCTCTTTATCTGGTGCGTTGCCGGTAATGAATTTCTCATCAATACCAAAAGTCCTCATGGCACGCCATTTATAATGGTCGCCGTCATTCCAAACTTTTGTCAAATTCTCAAAATGTCTATTATTCGCAATCTCATCTGGTGGTAGATGACAGTGGTAATCGATAATAGGCATTTGTGATGCATATTCATGAAATAATCTCTGTGAGAATTCATTCTCTAAAAGAAAATCTTCTGTGATAAATGTGTTATTCTTTATAATGGAACTACTCATTAATTTTTATTTGTAAGGTTTAAAACTCTTAGCTATTCTTTAATACCAAGATTATTTACGTATCGATCCTTATGAAAAATGTAGGATATAATTGATTAATTGAAATTAACTGACGCTATTCATATTTAAATATTCTAAAGCTATATTCAGCTAATAACCACTCACTGCAAAATACATTGAATATTTATGCAATCGATTACACAAATATATTCCAAATTACAGATTTAGCAAGTATTTCAATTAAAAATGTGATAAAAAATAATTTTCAGAAGAATATTTATCTAATTCTTAATGGTATTTTTCATAATCTTAAATTATATACAATTCTTTTATTCAAAATGTTTATTTTTTGATTTTGAAAAATAAAATCCCCTAAATTCTCTGTCAACAACTAAAAAAAGGGTTCAAAACACCCTATTATCGTTAAATTGTTCATAAATACTATTATCTAATACCCTCATAACTATATACAATTGACAAAGAATTGCGTAATTTGAATATTATGTTAACTTTGAAAAAAAAGAAGCAAATGGAGTTACTTGAAAAAGCTCAAGAATTTATAGGTCGAAAAATGAGTAATATGTCTACTAGTGACCGAGTAGAAGCGTCGAGAGAGGCAAAAGCACTTATTTTAAGTATTAATGAAATATACAAGGAAACGAAAGATTCTAACTTAATGGATGTAATGAAAGAAGTTACAGTCAAAAAGAAGAAGATTGAAAAACGATTGAACGGAGTACCTTTAGTATAATTTTGATTAGAATACAGACTTGTTATAATTTCTTTTAAGAGTTTAATTGAAATAAAAAAATCCCTTGAACAAATTCAAGGGATTTTTTTATTTCAATACTTTTCGTAAAATCTATACACCTACACTTTATACAATTTCTGCACTGAGGCCGGCTTGCAGTAATTTAGAACATTTTGGTTTCAGCTCTTCATACTCGCCAGTCTTAACAGTACACTTGCCTTTATAATGTACAATTAATGAGCATTGCTCAGCCTGCTCAGGCGAATGTTCACATACAGACATTAATGTATTTATAACATGATCAAACGTATTGACCTCATCATTAAAAAGTACGATTTCATTCTGTTGAACCGTTTCTTCTTCTAAAAGTAACTCTTCGGAAATTTCTTCTCTTGTGCTCATCATATTCCAATTAATACCTTCTAATTTACATATTTTGCGGCAACCCAATTATTGCGTTCAAGATTTTTTTCGAATTTTAACGCCAAATCAGTGCATTTTTGCGAAATCATTTCTAAATCCTCTTTATAAAAACCACTTAACAATAAAACACCCCCTGTATTTAAAGATTTTTCATAGCTAGGTAAATCTGCCAACAAGATGTTTCTATTGATGTTTGCAATAATCAAGTCGTACTTCTTACCTTCAAGTAAGGCAACATCGCCTTCATATACAGAAATAAAGCCCATGCCGTTACGCTCAACATTCTCTTTTGCATTCAGATAACACCAATTATCAATATCGATGGCATCTATTGTAGTAGCACCACGCATACCGGCAAGAATAGCCAAAACACCAGTACCGCTACCCATATCCAAAACAGTTTTTCCTTTTACATCTAACTGCAGAATATGCTGCAGCATCATATGGGTTGTTTCGTGATGACCTGTACCAAAACTCATTTTTGGTTCAATTACTATGTCATACTCTACGCTAATAGCGTCATGAAAAGGAGCCCTTATCATACAAATATCATCAACAATGATAGGCTGAAAATTTTGCTCCCAAGTGGCGTTCCAATTTTCCTGCTCAATTTCTTTATAGTCATAAGTAAACTTATATCTATGATTATGCAAAATTGGTAAATCTTTTAACATACCCTCAGACCAATCAGTTTTTTGAATGTATGCCAGAACATCATCATCCTCTTCAACAAAACTTTCAAAACCAACTTCACCCAATTCCGCAATAAGAAGGTCTGAAGCTGGATCTTTTGGTTCTACCGTAAAACGGTATTCAATATATACTGTATCGCTCATTTATATATACTAGCTTAAATAGCTTTTATGATAGCAATAAAATCGTCTGCTACTAAAGATGCACCACCAATTAAACCACCATCAACATCTGGTTTAGAGAAAATTTCCTCAGCATTACCTGGTTTTACACTACCACCGTATAGAATAGTTACGTTGTTTGCTATTGTAGCATCAAAAGCCTCCGAAATAGTTTTACGAATAAATGCGTGCATTTCTTGAGCTTGCTCAGGAGAAGCCGTTTCACCTGTACCAATTGCCCATACCGGCTCATAAGCCAAAACAATTTTAGACCAAGCAGATGGTTCTAAATCAAAAAGAACGTTCTTTAACTGACTCTCAACTAAATTGAAATGGTTACCAGATTTACGATCTTCCAATTCTTCACCAAAGCAAAACATAACACGTATACCTTTGTTCAAAGCAGTTGCTACTTTTTTTGAAAGAATTTCATCATCTTCTCCAAAATAAGCTCTTCTTTCAGAGTGCCCGATAATAGCAGTATCAATACCAATATTCAATAACATATCTGCAGAAATTTCTCCTGTAAATGCTCCGCTTTCAGCATAATGCATATTCTGGGCTATAACTTCTATTTTAGAACTTTCTAAAGCATGAACTGCACTTGTTAAATTCACATATGTTGGCGCTACCATAACTTCTGCATTGGTATCTGGCAATTTTGCAGATAACTCTGCTAAAAGTGTTTCAGTCTCAGCCAAATTCTTATTCATCTTCCAGTTACCTGCTACTATCTTTGCTCTCATGTTGTTTTTGTTTCTAATTATATTATTTCAATGTAATATCTTAATTGAAGATCAAATCTTCTAAATCGTTATAATGTACTTTTTGTTTTATGGTACCCTTTTCTAAAACCAATACTCCCGGGTTAGATCGAACAATGGTTTTCAATGTTGTCTCATCTGTAAAGTAAAAATCAAAACCTAAGTTATTCTCTTTTACCAAAGCATCAGTTTGGTCTGGTCCAGAGGCCGACATACCTATTACTTTATATCCAGCTTTTATAGCCTTATCGGCTACTGTTTTTATATTCTTGAACTCTTCTAAGTTCGATTTTCTTAAATCGTAGGCTATGACCATAACCAATTTAGATTCTTGTAATAAAGACGCCGCAAAATCTTCTCCCGCTTGCTCTATGGTAAAATCATGAACAGGTGGTTCATACCCCGCTTGTATCTCTTCTGTTTCAACATCGATAAATTCCCCATCTACTGTTGGGTAATCTCCATTACTAATATGAATTTCTTCTTTACCATTTACATCGAACTTCCATCTGTATTCGAAAATAGCTTTAGGCGCATCATCTGGCGTACTCATACCCTCTTCAATATTTTTTCCTATTTCATAAGGTCTAAAATCTATTACTGGCAAATGATTTAATACATAGTATACATAACCTACACAAGCAAAAAACGACACCGTTAATGCGGTCATTAAAACTTTTGAATTTACTAACGGAGTAATGTATTTTCTTCCGACATAAATAATCAATATCAAAACTAACAGTACTACATCTTTTGTAAAAGACTCCCAAGGTGTCAGTTTTATGGCATCACCAAAGCAGCCACAATCGGTCACTTTATTGAAATACGCGGAATAAAAAGTCAAGAAAGTGAAGAACACGATCATTGCAATCAATGTCCATACGGTAATTTTACGCTTATACCCAAGTATCAGCATTACACCTACCATCACTTCTACGATGACCACAAGAATAGAAATAGCTAATGCGAACGGAGTTAAAAAAGGAAGATCCAAAACACCTTGACTAAAGTATTCCTCTAACTTAAAAGAAAAACCTACAGGGTCATTCAATTTTATAAATCCGCTTATAATAAAAAGTATACCAACAAAAATTCTAACGACCCCTACTAAATACTTCATTCTTATTATTATTTTTCTGATTCTGAACCTAGGTGTATCAATGCAAAAACCGCATAATTGATCATGTCTTGATAATTGGCATCTATACCTTCACTTACCAAGGTTTTACCTTTATTATCTTCTATTTGTTTAACACGAAGTAGTTTCTGTAAAATTAAATCTGTAAGTGAACTAACTCTCATATCTCGCCAAGCTTCACCATAATCGTGGTTCTTGTTTAGCATCAATTCTTTGGTAATTTTAATATGCTTAGCGTATAGCTCAACAGCTTTTTCAGTAGTTAAATCAGGTTGATCGGCAAAACCTAATTCAAGCTGAATTAAAGCCATTACAGAATAATTTATAATACCAATAAACTCTGATCGCTCACCTTCATCAACCTTACGTACGTCATTTTCTTGAAGACTACGTATGCGCTGTGCTTTTATAAAAATTTGATCAGTTAATGATGGTAAACGTAAAATGCGCCAAGCACTACCATAATCTGACATTTTTTTTTGGTACAGATTTAAACAAACCTGAATGACCTCATCGTATTCCTTTGCCGTATCTAGCATGTAATTCTATCTAATTTGTGTAAATTTCGCTTAAAAAATTGTAACCATCAAGATAGATGGTTTAAACTTGGGAAATGCCACAATTTCCTGATAATAATTAATAATGACCATAAATTGCAACGGTAAACTTATATCACTAGACCAGCCTAAGGTAATGGGCATTTTAAACGTTACTCCAGATTCTTTTTTTGATGGCGGAAAATACAAGGACGAATCTAGTATTCTACATCAGGTTGAAAAAATGCTTAATGAAGGTGCCACCTTTATTGATATTGGTGCCTATAGCTCTAGACCCGGAGCTTTAGAGGTAGATGAAGCAACCGAATTACAGCGAATTACACCCATTGTCAGTTTAATTCTAGAAAAATTCCCTGATACTGTGCTTTCCATTGACACTTTTAGAAGTAGCGTTGCTAAAGCATGCATAGAAAAAGGTGCTGCCATTGTCAATGATATTTCTGCGGGGTTACAGGATGAGAATATGTTATCCACAGTTGCAAAATTGAATGCACCTTACATAATGATGCATATGCGTGGCACACCACAAAACATGCAAAAACAAACAGATTATGAAGATATTCTAAAAGAAATCCTGTACTTCTTTTCAAAAAGATTATTTGCAGCAAAAGCATTAGGAATAAAGGATATTATTATAGATCCAGGTTTTGGTTTTGCAAAGAACATAGCACAAAACTATAAGCTTTTAAATCAAATGGAAGTCATGAATATCATTGAACACCCAATATTAGCCGGCATAAGTAGAAAATCCATGATTTACAAGACTTTAGATACTACTGCAGACCAGGCATTAAACGGATCAACGGCTCTACATATGATATGCTTACAAAAAGGTGCTAAAATACTACGCGTGCATGATGTTAAAGAGGCTATGGAATGTATAAAACTTCATGAACAATTAAATGCCTAAGTTTATATGAATTTCTTGTCAACTAATTTCTTAATTTTACTAAAACGGTACTGATTGGATTTTTTAAATTTTATTGACTTTAAGATTACGGATGTTCTTGACATCATTTTTGTCGCCGTACTTCTTTACTACATCTACAAACTAGTTAGAGGGTCTGTTGCCATCAATATTTTTATTGGGATTGTTATAGTTTGGGCTTTTTGGAAATTGACCGAATTATTAGACATGCAAATGATCAGCAGTATGGTCGGTGCATTTATGCAAGTCGGACTTATTGCATTGATCATAGTTTTTCAGCAAGAGATCAGGAAATTTCTTTTAATGATAGGCTCTACCAATTTTGCCAATAAAAGAAATTTTGTAAAGCATTTCAAATTTTTAAAACAAGAAGGTTTATCTACCGATACCGATGTAGATGCTATACTAAAAGCCTGCGAAAAGATGGCGAGCAGTAAAACGGGAGCTATTTTGGTTATTGAAAGAAACAACTCCCTAGATTTCATTAAGAGTACGGGAGACCGTATGAATATTGAGATCAATCAACCAATTTTAGAAAGTATCTTTTATAAAAACAGCACATTACATGATGGAGCTGCTGTTATCGTTGGGAATTACATAGTTGCTACCAGGGTAATTTTACCTGTATCCAATGAGCGTAATATTCCGCTTCGTTTTGGCTTACGACATAGAGCAGCTGTGGGTATCAGTGAAAAAACCGATGCAATAAGCATTGTGGTTAGTGAGGAAACCGGGCTTATCTCTTACATTAAGAATGGAGAATTTGTGCTGTATGACTCCATTACACAATTAGGGAATATGATCAAACAAGATTTGGTGTAATGAATTGTAAGAACTGCCAAAGCAACTTAAGAACGGATTTTAGTTATTGTCCTGATTGTGGTGCTAAGGTAATACGGAACAGACTTACAGTGAAGAATCTGATTAATGATGCCACTGAACGATTTTTCAATGTTGACAATACCTTTCTCATAACTTTCAAACACCTTTTCACGAAACCAGATGAAGTTATTGGTGGCTACATTAACGGTGTTAGAAGGAAATACTTAAATCCAATAAGCTACCTCACCATAGCAATTACTTTTGGAGGACTTTTTGTTTATGTCTGTACAGAGTTCTTCCCCAATGCTTTAGATTTTGATTTTAGATATGAAAATTCTTCGTCTTTAACCGAAGCCGAAAAATTTGGACAAGATTTTCAGAAAAAATGGAATACATACCTATTCAAATACCAAAGTCTCTTTTACATAGCTATGCTTCCATTTTTAGCATTTATTTCTAGACTTGTATTTATCAATAAAAAACAATTTAACCTTAGCGAACATTTTGTTATAAACATCTATGCTTACTCTCATTTATCCATAATTATCAACACCGTTTATATGTTGGTTTTATGGAATTCCAAATTGCTTTACTACGTTTCCATGGTCAATGTGGTATTTCAAATTGGCTTCTTCACATGGGTATTTTACAAACTTTTTAATTTGACCATTAAGCAGACCATATTAAAACTTTTACTCTTTCTTGTTTTATTCGCTGCGGTTTGTTTTTTGCTATTTATAATTGGGATGGTCTATTTAGCCCTTTTCACCGACACTTTTCAGAAAATAGCATCATAATTAAGCAACCTCCTCAGCTAAGAACTGAGCTTCGTAAAGATTACTATAGTAACCACCTTTTTTAAGCAACTGTTTATGTGTACCGGTTTCTACGATGTTACCGGCATCCATTACAATAATCTTATCTGCTTTTTTAATCGTAGCCAAACGGTGGGCAATTACAATAGAAGTTCTGCCTTGGGTAATTTTATCTGTAGCTAATTGTATTAACTGTTCAGAATAAGTATCGACAGAAGATGTCGCCTCGTCTAAAATTAAAATACTAGGGTTACTAACATATGCTCTAAGAAAAGCAATCAATTGTCGTTGACCGCTTGAAAGCATAGTACCTCTTTCTTTTACATTGTAATGATAACCACCAGGTAGACTAGAAATAAACTCGTCAACACCAATAGCTTTTGCTGCATTCTCAATATCTTCAACTGTGATATTAGGGTCTTTAAGAGAAATATTATTGGCGATGGTATCGGCAAACAAAAATACATCTTGCAACACTACGGCAATATGCGATCGTAAAGAAGCTAAATCATAATCTTTTATATCCACACCATCAACGGAGATAGCACCGGAATTAATTTCATAAAACCTATTCAACAAATTAATGATGGTACTTTTTCCTGCACCTGTTGCACCAACAATAGCAACGGTATCCCCTGCTTTTACATCAAAAGAAATTCCGTGTAAAACCTCTTCATCCTCTAAATATCCAAAATGTACATTATTAAAACTGATATCACCATTTACGGTTTTCTTTTCATAAGAACCTACATCTTGTATATGACTATCGGTATCTAAAATTTTAAACACTCTATTTGCTGCAACCATACCCATTTGTAGGGTATTGAATTTATCTGCAATTTGACGAAGCGGTCTAAAAAGCAAATCTATTAACATGATAAATGCGAAAATAGTACCTGCTATATCCGTAGAAATATTGGCAACATTTTGCAAACCTCCATACCATACAATTAACCCCACCGTAATAGAAGAAACAATTTCTGCGATAGGAAAGAAAATAGAGTTATACCATACCGTTTTCAACCAAGCCTTTTTATGCTTTTCATTTATTTCCCTAAACTTGTCACTCTCAATTTTTTCCCGGGTAAATAGTTGAACTATTTTCATACCCGTTATACGTTCCTGAACAAAGGAATTTAGATTAGAAACCTCTGCCCTAACCTCTGTAAAAGCGACTTTCATGGCTTTTTGAAACCACCTTGTAGCATATACGATTATAGGTAATAATGCAAAAACGATAAGGGAAAGCTTCCAGTTGATAAAAAGCATTACCATTGCAGCAACCACCATTTTCAGCAAGTCCGCTACAATAACAAAAAATCCTTGACTAAAGATTTCACCAATTCGTTGCATATCGGCAACAGCCCTGGTCACCAAAACCCCTAAAGACGAATTATCAAAATACGTCATTTTAAAAGAGAGCATCTTTTTGAACAAGTTGATGCGTACATCTCGTATAACGGATTCTCCCAACCAATTGGCGTAGTAGTTAAAAGCCAGCTGACATATTACTTGGCCAAGTAACACTCCCAACATCGCAATAGTTAAATAAAGAAGCATCTCATCATTACTGCCCTTAATAGCCTTATCTATGATTTCTTTTACGATCAAAGGTGTAAGAATGGCAAAACCGGATAATGATATAGCAGCCAAAGCAACGCCATAAAAAGTGATTTTGTACGGTTTTGTGTAGGCGAGTAAGCGTTTAAAAAGACGAGTGTCAAATGCTTTGCCAGAATCCTTATCCATTCTTTAAAATAGTATTGGGGTAAACAATAGAGGTCAAATATAGTCCTTTTGCAGGAACAGAAACACCTGCTTTTGTTCTATCCTTGCTTTTTAATATGGTATTAACATAGTCTGCCGGGTATTTACCTAATCCCACATTAATTAAGGTTCCCACAATGGCTCTCACCATGTTTCTAAGAAATCTATCTGCAGTAATTTTAAAAACAAGTTTGTCGTCTACCAACTTCCAATGTGCTTCCCGTAAATCACATATATTAGTAAAAACATCTGTATTGGATTTTGAAAAACATTCAAAATCTTTTTTACCTAACAACAATGCTGCTGCGGTATTCATCTGTTCAATATCTAAATCTTTCTTTACAAAATGAGCCAGATCAGTAGCAAACGGATTCTTCTTTTTATCAATATGATATTCATAGGTTCTAGCCGTAGCATGAAAACGGGCATGTGCATCTTCTTTTACCTCAAATATGCGATCAACAGCAATATCATTAGGTAAGAAAGAATTTAATCTAAAAACGTATTCTTTAATATTTTCTAAGGTATCAACATCAAAGTGAGCATACATTTCTTTGGCATGAACACCCGTATCCGTACGACCGGCACCCATGAGCGAAACCTTAGAATTTAAAAGCTTAGACATACCATTCTCTAGTACTTCTTGTACGGTTATGGCATTTGGCTGATTCTGCCAACCATGATATGCTTTACCGAAGTATGAAAATTGAATGAAGAATCTCAAAAGGATGTGCTAGTTTTGTATCGCACAAAGGTATTAAAAAGGATACGTTTTAACATTGATTAGATTAAGCTGTAATTCTAAACTTTAGAATATCAATTCTAAGTAATTATTTAACTATAAAATTCAATCTTTATATCCCCCATAACTAAAAATAAATATGACCAAAATACTCTTACTTTCCGACACTCATTCACATATAGACGATGCTATTTTAAAGCATGTTAAATGGGCAGATGAAGTATGGCACGCTGGCGATATTGGCTCTTTAAAAGTTACCGATGCCATTGCAAAACTAAAGCCTCTAAAAGGTGTGCATGGTAATATTGATGATCATATCATTCAAAAAGAATTCCCGGAAAATAACAGATTTTTCTGCGAAGGAGTAGATGTTTTAATCACCCATATTGGTGGATACCCACCTAAATATAATATTAGAACAAGAGATATTATAAAGGAAAATCCGCCAAAATTGTTTATTTGCGGTCACTCACATATTTTAAAAGTAATGATGGACAAAAAATTAGGCGTTTTACATATGAATCCTGGAGCATGTGGAAAACATGGTTTTCATCAAGTACGCACCATGTTACGTTTTGTAATAGAAGGTGACAACATTAAAGACTTAGAGGTTATAGAATTGGGCAAAAGATAAAATACAGGATTTTGTTATTTAACCAAATCCTGTATCTAGCTAATTAATATTCAAATGAAACTCCCAAAGAAATTGTACCACCATCGTAGACATTTTTTCTATCTACAAACAAACCCGAATAGTCAGAGTACTGTGCAACCAAATTAAAATGGTCGGTAATCTTATACATTGAAGTAATACCGTAGTTTGTAAAAGTAGTACCCTCTCCAAATAAGAAAGAACCACTTTGTACATTATTTTCAGAAGATAAACGTTCTTGAATTTTCAATTTTCCAATAAGATACAGCTTATTAAAGAACAAATGTCCTAACTCAACCCCGGCTTGAAATTGGTTACTGAATCCTTCAGTTCTAAAATTTACACTTGAAAATGCCGATGCATATGTTTTACCATTTTTAAAACCATGAGATGCGGCCAAGGTTGTCCAGATATTAAATTCACCATCAGAAACAGGTAAATTTATTTCATCAAATTGACCAAAGGCATTAGGCTCATTAGATCTCGCAAAGTTGGTACCATCATTAGTAGGTATATCCAATGCCACTTGTAAAGACAAAGGAAAACTTTTAAGAAGTTTATACTTAACTCCCAATTGCACATTACCAACACCCGCAACAGTTTCTGTAGTGCTAAAACTATTTAAACGAACAATAGGTAAATCTACGATTGCTGTAAACCTATCTGATATACCGTATTCACCATAAAGCAAAAGTCCGCTTGTTCTAAAATCACTACCTTGATCAGCCAATCTGCCCTCGGTAGTATAATAATTATTAGAAGAAAAATACGATGCCGACGCTTGAAGGTAAAATCCTTTTGCCTCCCTCGTCCATCCACTTTGTGCCTTTAGACCAACAGTAAGCAAGCAAAAGCAAATACCTAAGAAGATTTTTATTTTTTTCATAATTCTGTTATTTCAAATTATAGGTCTGCAACATTGAAAACCCATAAAAAAAAG
Source organism: Maribacter forsetii DSM 18668 (assembly GCF_000744105.1). NCBI lineage: Bacteria > Pseudomonadati > Bacteroidota > Flavobacteriia > Flavobacteriales > Flavobacteriaceae > Maribacter > Maribacter forsetii. Next base: position 1,241,505 of record NZ_JQLH01000001.1, on the reverse strand, counting down.
CCTTTGGGAGACATAGAAAAACAGAATCATGTGTCTCTATTCCCAAAGGCGGTAATACATTATATTAGTTTAAAGCAACATTACCAAATGGTATGTTAGCAGTAGCACACCAAAGTATAATGTGCGTATATTTAGCATCTGGGGTAGCATCTAGCTTAATGAACATTTCACCATTGTCAGCCACGTTACCAATTAACATTAAATCTGGATTTCCGTTTGCAGGATCTGGGGAGAAAACTTCTGAAGTAGACAAAAAGATACCTACAGTACCTGTACCCAATTCAGTAGTAAAATCATCTGCAAAACGAACAAAGTTTGTACTTTCTGAATCTACACCTACCTCTACTAGTCCTTGCGTAGGCGTACCACTTTCAGCAACTAGATTACCACTTAGGGTCACCATTAAATCACCAACCGGCAATGACGAATCCACTTCTACTGTTTCGGTTTCAACTACTGTTTCAGTAACTGTTACTACTTCACCATCATCATCTGAACAACTGATAAAAAAAGTAGTCATAACACTAGCTAACAATACAAGAGTAAATTTTCTGTTTTTCATAATTTTAACTTTTAAAATGTTTAGTTTAAAACAGGTAACTAACGACTATCGTTAGCCTTGCTGTTTCTTGGGACAAACATAGAAATGGGGTATCACGAAGAATTCAAGAAAAAGTAAACAGTTTATCACATTAGGAAGAAAAGCTGCAATAGTTTTGTGATATTTAAAGAAGATACATTGGTTAAATGGAAAAATCAAGGCATAAAAAAACCCGGAAACTACCCCGGGTTTTAACGCACTAATACTACTAAGATTATAGGCTTAACGCAAGCGATCAACAGATTTTACAAGATCTTCATCCTTCTTTATAGCTCTATTTGCAAGAACCAAAAAAATGATAGAAAATACTGGAATCAGCATCCCAATACCCTTCTCAGAGACCAAGATCTCTCCGGATAAGTTTAGTGATCGGTAAACGAAAAATCCTAATAAAAAAACATTCAATATCATGTTCAGCCTGTTAATGACAAACTGAGATTTTCTATTTTTAAATTGTACTATAGCCCAAACAGCTAGAACAGTACTTGCGTAAAAGGAAATAGAAATAAGCATTTCATTATTTGCAAATACCTCAACACCATCAATATCTATCCATAGGTTAAAGAAGAACGGTAGAACACCCGTAAGTATTGCTACAACTATCAAATAAAGGCTTTGTATTCTTTGAATCATATATCAATTACCAGTTTACGATGCAAAAATACATGTCTTTTCAAAAAATATACCCCTTTTATTCAAAATAATTTGTAATATTGCTACGTTATCACGTCATAACACCTACCACTAAGGAAATTATCTCCTTAAGATTATCCAAATAAAATAGTTACTTCTTACAATACAAACTACTTATAATTTATTCTACTACTTAATGTTTGAGATTTCAGATTTAAAATCAAAAAAGCTACCTGAGCTTCAGGAAATTGCTAAAGGACTAAAGGTTCCTAAATTCAAGACCTTAAAAAAACTAGATTTAGTTTATCAGATTTTGGACGTACAAGCAGCGAATCCGAAAGTTGCCGCTGCTATAGTTCCTGCTGCAACAGAAGAGGCTAGCAAACCTGCCGAAACAAAACCAAAACCTAAGCCTAGACCTAGACCACGTGTTGCTCAAAACACGAATAAAGAGGTTAAAGCACCAGTAAAACCAGCTCAGGAAAAAACTACTCCTGAAAAAGTTGCTCCGGTAAAGAAAGAGAATAATACGGAAAGTGTTTCTAAAGAACCTGTAGAACAAAAAAGGCCAAGACCAAGGCCAAAGGCTGCAAACCAGCCCAATAAAAAGAATTCTAATCAGAATAACAATCATAATAAAAAACCTAATCCTAGATCCAATCACGACAAAAGTAATTTTGACAAAGATTTAAAGAATAGGTACAAGGAACCAGAGTATGAGTTTGACTCCATTATTGCTAGTGAAGGCGTATTGGACATCATGCAAGACGGCTACGGATTCTTACGTTCTTCTGATTATAACTATCTATCATCACCAGATGATATTTATGTTTCTCAATCGCAAATTCGTCTTTTCGGTTTAAAGACTGGAGATACCGTATTAGGTAACGTAAGACCACCAAAAGAAGGTGAAAAATATTTTCCTCTTATTAAGGTGAATAAAATTAACGGTATAGACCCTCAGATTGTTCGTGATCGCGTATCATTTGAACATTTAACCCCGTTATTCCCTCAAGAAAAATTTAATCTGGCAGAACGCCAAAGCACCATATCTACTCGTATAATTGATTTGTTCTCGCCTATTGGTAAAGGACAAAGAGGTATGATCGTATCGCAACCAAAGTCTGGTAAAACCATGCTTTTGAAAGATATTGCGAACGGTATAGCGGCAAATCATCCTGAAGTATATCAAATTATATTACTAATTGATGAACGACCTGAAGAGGTAACCGATATGCAGCGTAATGTACGTGGTGAAGTTGTAGCTTCTACCTTCGACAAAGAACCAACAGAGCATGTACGTGTAGCAAACATCGTTTTAGAAAAAGCGAAGCGTTTAGTTGAATGTGGTCATGATGTGGTAATTCTTCTAGATTCTATAACACGTTTAGCAAGAGCATACAATACGGTTCAACCAGCATCTGGTAAAGTATTAAGTGGTGGTGTTGATGCGAATGCCCTACACAAGCCAAAAAGATTCTTTGGTGCTGCCCGTAATATAGAAGGTGGCGGATCATTATCTATTATTGCTACAGCTTTAACAGAGACAGGATCTAAAATGGATGAAGTTATCTTTGAAGAATTTAAAGGTACAGGTAACATGGAGCTTCAGTTAGATCGTAAGATTGCTAACAGAAGAATTTTCCCTGCAATTGACCTTACTTCTTCCAGCACACGTAGAGATGACATGTTATTAGACGAAAACACCTTACAACGCATGTGGATTATGCGTAAGTACCTTGCAGATATGAACCCGGTAGAAGCTATGGAGTTTATAGAGCAACGTTTTAAACAAACTAAGAATAACGAAGAGTTTTTGATGACAATGAATCAATAGAACTTTTTCAACTATTATAAAAAAATCCCGATTTCTTCTAGAAATCGGGATTTTTTCTTTTACACTCTTTTCTTATTGATATACAAGCTTTTGCAATGCCTCTATTATATTTTTAATATCTTTATTGTTCAACAAAAGAACTCTCCCCAGTCTTTTAGCAATTTTCTTTATTAACCAATAATAAATTTCAGAAAATGAAAAGACAATTTAACCTCATCAGTAAGATTTTATGTGCATTCACCTTTTTAGCCTATATAGGTTGTAATGAACAAACCAGCGAAAAACCTAAGGACCCCGTTCAAGGAGACAAAAAAACAGTAAAACCGCCAAATGAAATCATAGCCATTTCAGATGCTAAAAGTATGTACGAATCATACGAAAAAAGAAGAGTGCCTTTAATTCAACAGTACGAAGATTCAATAAATACGGAAAAAGGCATCAAAAAAGAATTTGATGTGGGTAGGTTTGTTTATTACGATTACAAAACAATTAAGCAATACTTAGCTTATATAGAACAAGAAGCCAAAGATGCAAATGTAGAAATCTCTACGTTAAGACTTTACTACTCCAATTACCCTGATGAAGAAGTTTTCCCAAATTCTAAGACTACTATTAAACACCCCAGACAGAATAGTTTAATGCTATCACCCACATATAACGATGGCGAACGCGATTTTCTATTTTACATAGCCCAAGGTCCTGAAGGCAAACAAGCAGTACCTTTGAACAATAGTTTTGAACCCATAAAGGGATATGGATATATTAACGATACCAATACTAAAGCATACGCATCATTTGCACCAAATTTAAACAGCGCTAATGTTGCACCAGCTGTTTTACAAGGAAAAGAAAGTCTAACACTAAATAGAGGTACCGGTGTGCCCCCACCAAAAAATCAATAAGGGCTCAACAAAAAAATAGACTATTAAGCTATGCTGCAGTATATTCTAGATAATTATTTCATCTTACTCTATTTTATAGCGCTGGTTTTATCCGTTATCAAGTATAGGCTGTACTATGACACGGTTTTAAAGTATTTGCCAATTATTCTAGGCTATGTTCTAATGTCTGAAATACTAGGTGCGATCGTAAGGGACATCGATGATATACAATTGGTTTACATACCAGAATACTACAATTACAACACTATAATTTTCAATATTTTCGACATCGTATTTTACCTATACTTTTTTTATGTTTTTTATCAATTATCCGATAAAACTCGAAATAAAATTATTATCAAATACGGAAGTATTGTTTTCTTGATTTCTTGTTTAGTGAATCTATTTTTTCAAGATTTCTATACCGAACCTCAAAACTATGCAATTATAGTTGGAGCCATTGTATTAATATTTGCTTGTTTAACTTATCTATATAAGATATTTACAGAAGAGCAAAAATTTGTTCCCAGAAAAAACCTTCTCTTTTGGATCAGTTTAGGCTTATTGTTTTTCTACACATATTACCCAATCTCTATGTATATCTTATCATTTAATTATGACCTATATAGTACGTATAACATTACAAAATATCACTATGTATGCATATCGGTTTTATATAGCTGTTTTATTATTGGTTTCACATCAATGAGACGATTACGGCTACCAATAAAACAAACAGAATAAATATTCTCGTAATAAAAAAAGCCTTCCAAATTGGAAGGCTTTAAAATATTATAATAGCAAAAATTTACAATGCAGCAACGTGCTTTGCCAATTTACTTTTTAAGTTGGCAGCTTTGTTATCATGTATAATATTACGTTTAGCTAAACGATCGATCATACTAACAACACTTGGAAAAAGAGCCTCTGCATCTTTCTTAGATTCTTCTGCACGCAATCTTTTGATAGCATTACGTGTAGTTTTATGCTGATATCTGTTACGTAAACGAACTGCTTCGTTTCTTCTAATTCTCTTTAATGCCGACTTGTGATTTGCCATTTTATTCTTTGTTATAATATTTTCGGATTCTCATCCATTTAATTTTGTAGTCCGTAGGGGAATCGAACCCCTGTTACCAGGATGAAAACCTGGCGTCCTAACCCCTAGACGAACGGACCATTATGTCAATACTTGGAAATACATCCAACGGTTTAATTAGTAGTCCGTAGGGGAATCGAACCCCTGTTACCAGGATGAAAACCTGGCGTCCTAACCCCTAGACGAACGGACCATACTTTGCGCAATTGCGGATGCAAAAATACAAATATTTTTCACTATCGCAACACCTCTTTATTATTTTTTAAAAAAATTAATACGCTTTAGCAAATAACACCCTTTTATTAGACGGTTTACCCGTCACCATACAAGTGCCTTCTTCTTCCTTTGCATCTATGGGAATGCAACGTATAGTTGCCTTTGTCTCATTTTTAACTCGTTCTTCGGTTTCTTTACTACCGTCCCAATGTGCAGAAATAAATCCGCCTTTTTCTTTTAAAACTTTTTTAAATTCATCATAAGAATCTACCTCAGTGATATGATTAGTTCTATAATCAAGTGCTTTTTGGTACATATTCTTCTGAATATTTTCCATTAAAAATTCAATTTTAGCCACTACATCTGTCGCCGCAACAGTCTCTTTTTGCAAAGTATCCCTTCTTGCCAGTTCATATGTGCCATTTTCAAGGTCTCTAGGACCAATAGCCAACCTTACCGGAACACCGCGTAATTCGTACTCATTGAACTTAAAACCGGGCTTGTGGGTATCTCTATTATCGAATTTTACAGAAATACCTTTAGCTCTTAATTCTTTAACTAAAGGGTTAACTGTTTCCGAAATTTTATCCAGTTGATCTAATCCTTTATAAATAGGTACAATGACCACTTGTATAGGTGCTAGTTTTGGCGGAATCACTAAACCGTTATCATCACTGTGCGTCATGATCAACGCCCCCATTAATCTTGTTGACACTCCCCAAGAAGTTGCCCAAACATATTCTTTACTACCTTCTTTAGTTGCAAATTTTACATCAAAAGCTTTTGCAAAATTCTGTCCTAAAAAGTGAGAGGTACCAGCTTGCAACGCCTTACCATCTTGCATTAATGCTTCAATACAATAGGTTTCAATAGCACCTGCAAAACGTTCGCTTTCCGTTTTAGTACCTTTTATTACCGGTACTGCCATATGGTTTTCTGCAAAATCGGCATAAACGTTCATCATTTGTTCCGCCTCTTCAATTGCTTCCTTTTCGGTAGCATGTGCCGTATGGCCTTCTTGCCATAAAAACTCTGCCGTTCTCAAGAACAATCTTGTACGCATTTCCCAACGAACAACATTTGCCCATTGATTAATAAGTAGCGGTAAATCTCTATAAGATTGAATCCATTTCTTATAAGTATCCCAAATGATGGTTTCAGAAGTAGGTCTTACAATAAGCTCCTCCTCTAATTTAGCATCTGGATCAACTATAATTCCGCTTCCATCTTCTGCATTTTTTAATCTGTAATGTGTAACCACAGCGCACTCTTTGGCAAAACCTTCCACATGGCTTGCCTCTTTACTCAAATAGGATTTTGGTATAAACAAAGGAAAATAGGCATTTTCATGACCAGTTTCTTTAAACATCTTATCTAAACCAGCTTGCATTTTTTCCCAAATACCGTAACCATATGGTTTTATAACCATACAACCTCTTACACCAGAGTTTTCGGCTAAATCTGCCTTAACTACCAATTCGTTATACCACTTGGAATAATCTTCGCTTCTCTTCGTCAACTTTTTACTCATTATCTGGACTTTGGCACAAAATTTGTGATTATTGCTATGTAATAATTGGGTAAAACTAGTTATTTTTAATATGTTCAACAATATAATTTTGATCCGATGATATATTCACTACCCCACAACAAACTTCGCAACATTACAATGTTGGTGACCCTAGCTGCTTTTGTAGCATCTTGCGGTTCTTATCAACAATCATCTTACTATGGTAATGATGGTATTTATTCTGATGATACCTCAACCACTGTAGAAAGAAGACCAGAACAAAGAAATTACACTCAGAATAATCCTGAATCTGACACCTACACCAACTATTTTGGTGAAAAAGCTGATGAATATGGTGAAATATTAGGTGATGAAATATTCACAGATGTAGATTCTTATTCCAGCAACAATCTAGATGCGGAAATACAAGATGACCAATTAACAGATTATTACGCTAATGCAAACGACTATGAAGGCTATGGTAGTTGGGGTAGCAATAATGCTGATGTAAGCATCTATATTCATAATAATGGCTGGAACAATTGGGGTTATGGCAATCTTTATGGATGGGGCTGGAACAATATTGGTTATGCAGGTTTCTACGGTGCCGGATGGGGTCAGCCTTGGGGTTGGAACAGATGGAATAGATGGAACAACTGGGGTTATGGCGGATTTGGATTTGGCTGGAACAACTGGGGATACGGATGGAACAGACCTTTTTACGGTAATAATTTTGGATATGCATATGGTTACGGTTATGGCAACAGATACTATAGTCGCAACAATAGATACTCCAATAGACGTTACGCAGTAAACAATTCTAGAAGAGGAAATTACACCAGGCAAACATCTAATAATAGTGGACTTTCCGCAACAGCAGCAAGAGGTCGGTCTAATGTGAGTACTAGAGGTAATTCATCTAGATACAGAACTACGACCGGTAGATCTACTACAGCTAGAAGCTCTGCCAATACACGTAGTTCAAGAACTTATTCAGGTAGTTCTACAGCAAGAAGAACCGTAGGGGTAGATCAAAACAGAGCCTATAGAACAAGTAGAAGTACAAGAGCAACGCCTAGATATAGCAGTAGTTCTTCTAGAAATTATAGCAGCAGGTACAGTAGTAGCCCTAGAACATCTAGTTCTAGAACAGCAAGATCTAGTAGCAGGGTTGCAGTACCAAGAACCTCTACATACCGAAATTCAGGTAGCAGCTCTAGAAGTTATTCTTCTGGCAGAAGCTCTAGTGGATCAAGTAGCAGATCTTACCGTAGTTCTGGAAGTAGCTCTAGAAGTAGTAACTACAGCTCGGGCAGAAGCAGTTCTAGCGGTAGTTCTTACAGAAGTTCTGGAAGCAGCTCTAGAAGTTCTAGTAGCGGGTCTTCATCTAGGTCTTCCGGTTCATCTAGAAGCAGTAGCAGCAGAAGAAACTAAAAATCGAACATTTATCAAACTTGAAATATTGTTATGAAGAGATATTTAACTTTCGTAATACTAATGGCATGTGCCGTTGGTAGTGCACAAAACATAAATGAAGCTTTACGTTACGGTACAGAAAACCTTCAAGGAACCGCTCGCTTTCAAGCTATGGGTGGAGCGTTTGGCGCCCTAGGCGGGGATTTATCATCACTAAACATTAACCCTGCGGGCTCTGCTGTTTTCAATAATAGCCTATTTACCATCACAGGTTCTAACTACCATACAAATAATGACGCCCGTTACTTTGGTGACGCCTTAATAACCAAGAATAACGACATTGAACTAAATCAATTAGGTGGTGCATTTGTATTTAAAAACACCGATGCTAATTCTGATTGGAAAAAATTTACCTTGGCTTTTAATTATGACTTGGTCAATAATTTTGATAACGAATACTATGTTTCTGGAAGTGCAACAGAAGGTATTGATACTTATTTTCTAGAATTCGCAGGTGGTACACCTTTTGGGTCAATTTTATTACAAGATGGCGAATTTTTAGAAGAAGCATATTTAGATATTGGTGCAGCTCAAGGTTTTAGAGACCAACAAACATTTTTAGGCTACTATGGTGGAATTCTCGACCCAGAGACTGAAGATAACAACAACACAAATTACATTAGTAATTCTCTCTATGACTTTGTTGATCAAGATTTTTTAAGAAGAACTACGGGCTATAATAGTAAGTTTACCGTTAACGTTGCTTCTCAATACAAAGAGAACATCTATTTGGGAGCTTCTTTAAATTTTCACAGCGTTCTATATACTCAATATGATCAGTTTTCGGAAGATGGTTACGAGCCAAATTCTGAAATTACCAGAACTACTTTTGACAATTATTTAGAAACTGAAGGTAACGGATTCTCATTTACCTTAGGTGCAATTGCCAAATTGAACGATAATGTACGTTTAGGCGGTAGCTACCAATCACCAACATGGTATCGCTTGGAGGACAATACTTCGCAACGTGTAAATTCTGATTTAGCGGATGCGGATATTAATTTTATCAACTTTACTATTGTAAACCTTTTTGAAGAGTACACGGTTAAAACACCTAGTAAGCTTACAGGTAGTTTAGCTGTAATATTCGCAAAAGACGGTTTATTAAGTTTCGATTATGGATACCAAGATTTCTCACAATCAGAATTACGCCCTACAAACGACCCAAGCTTCCAAACAGTGAACTCAGAAATTGCGAGTGATTTAGGAGCCGTTTCTACTTTTAGACTTGGCGGTGAGTACAGAATTCAGCAAGTAAGCCTAAGAGCAGGATACCGTTTTGAACAGAGTCCGTATGCCAATGGAAATACAATTGGAGATCTAAATGCCATTTCTGGTGGTATTGGGTATAACTTTGGCGGAAGCAAATTAGACTTTTCCCTAAGTCGTTCTCAACAAGATGTAAGCGAAAGATTATTTAATGCCGGTATTACAACACCCGCAATGATTGATAGAGGAATTATGAATGCTACCTTAAGTTATACGATTAACTTTTAAGACAAAAAGCAAATACATTTACATAAAAAAAGGGGAGCGTTAGGCTCCCCTTTTTTTATCTATCTTTTTAATGTAAAATGTGTCTTTCGAGTTTTAGCAACCAATAGATCATCTTCCATTTCTCCATATTCAAACCTGAACCAATAATCTGTAGATGGCATTTGCTGTCCGTTAAAATTACCGTCCCAAGTATCCGTAGGCCCTAATTGTTTCAACAACTTACCGTACCTATCAAAAATAAATACTGCAGGATTACTTAGAGTTTCTATACCTTTAATATTCCATGTGTCATTAATACCATCTCCATTCGGAGTAAAAAATTTAGGATATCCAACTACCAAAAATTGATACGGTTCTGAAGTACCACAGTCATTATTATTATCTCTTATTATTACTGAATTTTCACCAGCTGGAACATCATAAAAAACGGGACTATCTTGAAAATCCCCATCATTAATAGCATATTGAAAATCCCCATCACCTTCAACAAAAATTTCTATATTATTTTGATCGGGATCAACAGAAAGATTAGTTTCCAATATTTCTATTCGATCTCTAATAGGAGTACCATAAAAAGTAACCAGCACTCCACTATCATCACGATATGTTAATGGACCACCAGAAGACGCATTAGTATAGACCGTAGCGAAATAACGTCCTGTATTGGGACTAATTATTACTAATTCTGCATCAAAATCCCCTGAACCAGCAGGGTAATCATCAATTACACCATCATCATCATAATCAACCTCCCATTCTACCCTATCAATTGCATCACCGGCAGGAGAACTCATAGCACTAAGCGTTATTGGATCATCGCCTTCACAAGCCACAATATCCAGTCCTAAAAACTCATCACGAAAATCACAATCCAAAGCAGTATCCGCATCAGCATTTACAGAACTACCCGTAAAGGTTAACATAAATGGTTCAGGATCTTCCGTAAAATTATCTGCAAAATTATTTATTAGAATGTAATAAATTTCACCAGGCAAAACATCTAAATATTCATCATAAGTATTCTGACTACCCGTTAAAGATGCACGACCCTCTTCCCCACTTTCAGGGTTTACTCCTAATCCTGTAAAATTAGTATCGTTCACTTCATAATTACAACGAATAGGTTGTGCCGTACCATTACTAATATCCGCACAATCCACATCTGGTCCATAGACTGCAAAATCCCACTCTGCTGTAGGTGTTGATCCAGTTGATGGTAAAGCTTCAATATCAAAACCAACTTGACCACCCGTACCCGCTCTAAATACAAACCATGAAGTATTAAACTCGATATTTGCTGATGAAAGACTTCCTTTTTCAAGACACCCAGTTTGTAGTATTACATCTGGGTCAAAATCATCTACATCACCAGTTCCGCCAGCCAAACCCATTATAGGTTGATCAGCACAAACAGGAATAGCCGTTCTACAATCGGCTGAATTCTGTGCAGTTACATTCCAATAGAAAAGAAACAAACAACATATAGAACAAAGAAGTGTTCTCATAAAAGTGCAACTATTTAGTATACGTAATGTATATTATAACTACACATGACTTGCTTTAGTATCTTACAACGGATATTCTTACGTTTAATCGATAAAATGCACTTTTTATACCTAAATATCAGGCTTAGCGCTTTAAAGCAAAGTGATTATTGATATAAGATGCATTTGTGTCTTCACCTAAAGAATTGGTATAGGAAAGCTTGAACCAATAGTCAGATTCCGGTAAAAATATACCGTTGAAAGAACCGTCCCAACCACTGGAATTCTCAAATAATTGATGCAATAATTTACCATAGCGATCATAGATCGTTATTACAGGATTATCTAAAGCTGACAAACCATCCACTTTCCAAGTATCATTTACATTATCTCCATTAGGTGTAAAGAATTTTGGAAAACCGACTACGACAATATCTCTAGTATCCGATCCACAACCATTTGCATCGCGCACAGTGATAGTATGCTCACCAGGGAATAAATTATTGAATACCCCACTACTCTGTGGCATATCACTATCAACTTGAAACTCAAAATCACCATTTTCTTCCAAGAACACATTGACCACATTAGAAGCATCATCTTCATATTCTATGGTAATATCTGAAATTACAGGCGGACTAGAAAAAACCACGGTAACAGAACGTACGGTAATACATTGAAGCAACCCTTCTCTGTTCGTTACCGATAATGTATAAACACCAGGCTCTGCAACGGTAATTAATGATGATGTTTGACCTGAGCTCCATTCATACGTAAAATCATTGTCGGGAATTCGCTGCCCAATTGTTACAATTGGTTCCTCTCCACAAATAAACACCTCTGTTTCAAAATCTAGAACAGGTAATTCAATTCCGTTCACATCAAAAGTTTCAGAAGCATCAAAACACATAGAATTTTCTATTGATGTCGTTCTAACATATATGGTTTGCAAAACTTCTGTTGGTATAAATTCTTTTGAAAGTGCGTTTGCACCGTCAATTGCATCTTCAAAGCTTTCATGATAAGAAACCCGAAACTCCATTGAACTTTGCCCTCCTAACGCTTCAGTATCCTTTGTATTAAAATCGATAGCCGTACCGTCTAGACAAGCAGTTTCATCTTCTAATTCAAATGTTTCAGGAGTAGGTGCATAAGCAACTTGAGTTTCACTAATTAAATTATTTCCCAGTGGTCTAACTACTAAAACACGATACATACCTGAAACCGCAATAGAAAGTTCTGCATCACTTTCGCCCGGTATACGTTGGTAACCCGCACCAGCATCTAAATACCACTCATAATCCAAAGCATCAACAGTAGTTGCATCTAAAACCACGGTTTGATTATCACAAGCAATAACCGGCGGACCTAATAAATTGTCTATAATATCACAATCTAAAGCTGAATTTGGAAACTCAACAAAAATGTTTCCTGAAAACTGAATTGAAAAACCGGAGTTTTTATTACTGAAGTTATTTATCATCAAGAGATATTCTTCTCCTGGTTCAACAGTTAACCAATCATCATATTGTATATTATCTATACCTGTAGGATCCTCACCAACACCTATATAACTACTATCATCAGAATTATCAAAGTAATTACATCGAACAGGATCTCCTAATGAAGTACAATCACTTGTTCTATATAAGGCAAAATCCCAATCTTCGTTAGAATCATGTCCTATATTAAAACCTAATTGACCAATTTCACCAATTTTAAATTTGTACCAAGCAGAATTAGTTTCTATAGTACCACTGCCCTGCGTAATACAACCAGAAATAGTAGCTCCGTTAAAATCATCGATTCCAAAACCATTGGTACCGCCATTTACAGGTGTATTATAGCAAATAGGAACCGCATTTGCACAATCAGCAGCTACCTGTGCAAAACAAGTGAACATGCCAAAAAAGCAAATTAATAAAGTAGATATTACATACTTGGCCATAGGGGACTTCTGATTTGGAAAATAAAATTAACTAGACCTTAACGTTATGGCTAATTTATGTTGTGTAATGCCCGTTATTAGTTATAAAGTGGCACATATTGTATATCTTTGCAGCTTCTAAAAGATTGATAAAATGAAAATTGAGGATACACTGGAAGATCAATTTGATGAATTAGGAAACGATCATATTTCTACATCAGAAGATACTCCATTACGTTCAGACGCCTTTGATCTGGACGATGCCGAAAAGATTGAACGCATTCGCGATAATGTACGCGAAATTATGCTTACGTTAGGTTTAGATTTAACCGATGATAGTTTAAAAGGAACTCCAAACAGAGTTGCTAAAATGTATGTAAACGAAATATTCGGAGGTTTAAACCCTACAAAAAAACCTAAAGCCTCTACTTTTGACAACAAGTACAAGTATGGGGAAATGTTGGTTGAAAAGAATATTACCCTTTACAGCACTTGCGAGCATCATTTGTTACCTATTGTAGGTCGTGCACATGTTGCCTATATTTCTAACGGTACTGTTGTAGGTCTTTCTAAAATGAACCGTATTGTTGATTACTACGCAAAACGCCCTCAAGTTCAAGAGCGTTTAAATATTCAAATTGTAAGGGAATTACAAAAAGCCTTAGGCACGGAAGATGTTGCTTGTGTTATAGATGCAAAACATCTTTGTGTAAATTCTAGAGGAATTCGCGATATTGACAGTAGCACCGTAACTGCAGAATATGGCGGTAAGTTTAAAGAAGAATTGGTACGCCGCGAGTTTTTAAATTATCTAAATCTAGACACCCACTTTTAATAGCATATAGCTTCATGCAATTGTTCGAAAATCAGGAAATCAAAGTATATAATTCCTTAACCGGAAAAAAAGAAGTTTTCAAACCTATAAACGAAGGCTATATAGGCATGTATGTTTGTGGGCCAACCGTGTACAGCAATGTACATTTAGGAAACTGCCGAACTTTCATGTCTTTTGATATGATTTTTAGATACTTTAGACATCTTGGCTACAAAGTAAGATACGTACGTAATATTACAGATGCAGGTCATTTGGTAGATGATGCGGAAGATGGCGAAGATAAAATTGCGAAAAAAGCACGATTAGAAAAGTTGGAACCTATGGAAGTAGTACAGCGTTACACTGTAGATTTCCATAATATTTTAGAGAAATTTAATTTCTTACCCCCCAGTATAGAACCTACGGCAACCGGTCATATAATAGAGCAGATTGAAATTATCAAGGATATTCTTGAAAAAGGATTTGCTTATGAAACTAATGGCTCTGTATATTTTGATGTTGCCAAGTTTAACCAAGAACACGAATACGGTAAACTTAGTGGTCGTAAGCTTGAAGACATGATTGCCAATACCCGTGATCTTGCAGCTCAAGACGACAAGCATAATCCGCAAGATTTTGCTTTATGGAAAAAAGCAGAACCACAGCATATTATGCGTTGGCCATCGCCATGGGGCGACGGTTTCCCAGGATGGCATTTAGAATGTACTGCTATGAGTACAAAATACTTGGGCGAAACATTTGATATTCATGGAGGTGGAATGGACTTAAAATTTCCACACCACGAATGTGAAATTGCACAAGCAGAAGCTTGCAATGGTCAAAGTCCGGTAAACTATTGGTTACATGCCAATATGCTGACCTTGAACGGTAGAAAAATGGCAAAATCTACGGGTAATAGTATTTTACCGGGAGAAATATTTTCTGGTGAAAATGAAATTTTAAGTAAGCCTTTCTCGCCTTCAATGGTTCGTTTCTTTATGATGCAGGCACACTATACCAGCATTTTAGATATGAGTAATGATGCCTTATTGGCATCTGAAAAAGGGTTCAATAAGTTGATGGAAGCTATCAATTCCCTTAAATCATTAAATACTGGCAAGACTACCTATTTTGATATTACGGCTTGGAAAGCATCTTGCTATGCTGCCATGAACGATGATTTTAATTCACCAATACTAATTGCGAAATTATTTGATGCCGTTAAGCATATTAACCTCATTAAGGAAGGCACTGAATCTATTACCGCAGAAGATAAACTAGAATTAGAAAGCACTTTACATGGTTTCGTTTTTGATGTTTTAGGTTTAGAAAACAAAAATAGTTCTGATGCCGATACAGAAAAATTAGGTGGTGTTGTAGAGCTATTGATTGTATTACGTAAATCAGCTAGAGAAAACAAAGATTTTGCCACATCTGACCAAATACGTGATCAATTGGCGGCACTAGGTATTCAATTGAAAGACGGTAAAGAAGGTACAACGTATAGCCTTTAATCTAAATATTTAGATTTATGAATTTTAGACTGGTATTCACCAGGTGCTAGGTGTTGCCTAGTTTTAAAGACCCTGTTAAAGTAAGACCTGCTCTCAAATCCGCAATCTAGATAGACATCTTTAATACTACGCTTCGGATCCTGCAATAAACCCACAGCTAGTTTTATACGCTCGTTATTTATAAACTCTACCGGAGAAATTCCTAATTCTAACTTAAAGGTCCTGTAAAAATGTGAAGGACTCATACATGCTAACCTACTTAGGTCATCTACACTTAAAGACTTGTGTACATTATCTCTAATGTAGCGTATAACTTCAGTAAGTCTACTTTCTTTTTTAATGGACAAAGTTGCGTTACTGTATATTTTATGCTCATTGGTCTGCAAGATTCTAATGATAAGTTCACGTAACATGTTATCTACAAATATGTCTTTGGATGGATGATCTTCAGAAAACAAAAACAAGAGGCGCTGAATAATTTGAAATATCCCCCTATCATTCACAAAATGAAAATTATAATCCATTAAACCCCATGCCTCTTTATTACTCTTGGGCATATTCTCATTCATGAACTGTAATACCTTGTTTATTTTATCTTCTGAAATAGCCATTGCCAAACATCTTGTTGGGTTCTTTGCCATAGCTTCGGGGAAATCTATACACATTCCTTCATTTGCAGGTAAAACTAAAGACTCTCCCGGCAAAAAATCAAATGATTCATAATCTCTTAGGTGCATAATTTTCTTTCCCTGTATCATACTAGCTAATACGGGTTGCTCAAATTGCAATAATACACTTGCTGCCTGCTCATGTGTTTCAAAAACATGCATAGCGGCATTGTTCATAGTATAAGAGGTTTGGTTCTCGACCAAAGTCTCTAAACGCCTTCCATTAAAGAAATTATCTGATAAATGAATCACACTAATTTTGATTTAATTTTAAGGAATTTACAAAATTATATACTTAAAAAAATCATAAAATGAATTTTTGATAGAATAGTTCACATTATTCGTAGTATTCTTCAGATGAATTGAATATGTGAGAAGTACATTTAGAATATCGTATTGGCACTACCAATACAACAAGACTTCTATTATTAACTTAAATCATATATTATGAGCACAACAGCAGCAGTAGAAAAAGATGTACTTCAGAAACCTAAATTTAAAAACCAGTATGAAAATTTTATTGGCGGCAAATGGGTTGCACCAAGTAAAGGAGAATATTTTGACAACATCTCTCCTGTAGATGGAAAGTCATTCACAAAAATACCAAGATCAACAGCTGAAGATATTGAAAAGGCAATTGACGCCGCTTGGGAGGCAGCACCATCATGGAACTCTTCATCAGCAACGGAAAGAAGTAATATGCTTCTAAAAATTGCAGACAAAATAGAGCAAAACTTAGAAGTTCTTGCCAGAGCAGAAACATGGGATAACGGTAAAGCCATTCGTGAAACTATGGCTGCAGATTTACCTTTAGCAGTTGACCATTTTAGATATTTTGCCGGAGTCATTAGAGCAGAAGAAGGGTCTGTCAGTGAATTAGATTCTAATACGGTGGCATTAAATGTCACGGAACCACTAGGTGTCGTCGGTCAAATTATACCATGGAATTTCCCATTATTAATGGCTACTTGGAAATTGGCTCCAGCATTGGCTGCCGGTAACTGTGTAGTTTTAAAACCTGCCGAACAAACCCCTGTTGCAATTTTAATTTTAATGGAAATCATTGAGGGAATTTTACCTGACGGTGTATTAAACATTGTAAACGGATTTGGTGCAGAAGCAGGTAAACCATTAGCCTCTAGTCCAAGAATTGATAAAATTGCCTTTACCGGTGAAACCACTACCGGGCAATTGATTATGCAATACGCATCTAAAAATATTACTCCGGTTACCTTAGAGTTAGGTGGTAAATCTCCAAATGTATTTTTTGAAAGTATTATGGATGCTGATGATGAATTCTTTGACAAGTGTTTAGAAGGCGCCAATATGTTTGCCTTGAACCAAGGTGAAGTTTGCACTTGTCCGTCACGTATGCTGGTACAAGAAAGTATTTATGACAAGTTTATAGAACGAGTAATAGAACGTACCAAGGCTATTAAAATGGGACACCCTTTAGACCCAAACACAATGATGGGCGCTCAAGCTTCCAACGATCAGTTCGAGAAAATCCTTAGCTATATACAAATAGGTAAAGAAGAAGGTTGCGAGGTACTTACTGGCGGTTCTCAAGCGTATAACGAAGGTCTAGAAGGTGGTTACTATGTTGAACCGACTATCTTAAAAGGGAATAATAAAATGCGTGTTTTCCAAGAAGAGATTTTTGGACCTGTACTTTGTGTGACCACTTTTAAAGATGAAGCCGAAGCTATAGAAATTGCAAATGATACTCTATATGGCCTAGGTGCAGGCGTTTGGACACGTGACACCCACCAAGCCTATCAAATATCAAGAGCGATAAAAGCCGGTAGAGTTTGGGTCAACTGCTATCACCTGTACCCTGCTCATGCTCCATTCGGTGGGTATAAAAAGTCAGGTATTGGTAGAGAGAACCATAAAATGATGTTGGCACATTACCGTCAAACCAAAAACATGCTTATCTCTTACGATAAGAAGAAAATGGGCTTCTTTTAAAAAACAATTTATGATGAAAACAAAAAGAGTATTAGTAACCGAAAAAGCGGCTGAAATAATTGCTCAGCTAAAAGAAAGGCATGGCGAACTTATGTTTCACCAAAGTGGTGGCTGTTGTGATGGTTCATCTCCCATGTGTTTTGAAAAAGGAGATTTAATGCTCGATGATAACGATGTTTGGTTGGGCACCATAGAAGGTTGCGATTTTCATATGTCTAGAGATCAGTTTGAATATTGGAAACACACGCAACTAACGGTTGATGTTGTCCCTGGCATTGGTTCTAGTTTTTCATTGGAAATTCCGTTAGGACTTCGATTTTTAATCAAATCTAGATTATACTCTGCAGAAGAAGCCGAACATCTAGACCCCATAAGAATAGGCGCCTAAACCGAAACCATTTCATTTTCAGAAGTCCGGATGCAACTCATCCGGACTTCTTATTTTACACAGTTAGTTGTTTTGTAGTAAATTTGTATTATCAATTTGTCATCGTGAAAATCTCATTAAAAAAAATTCTTATTGCTCCCTTGGTATTTCTAGTCCGGTTTTACCAAGTAGCTATCTCTCCGTATACTCCAGCAACATGTAGATACTCCCCTACTTGCTCTCAGTATACACTTGAAGCATTAAAAAAACACGGTTTATTCAAAGGCGGATGGATGGCAACCAAACGAATTTTTAGCTGCAACCCTTGGGGCGGAAAAGGATATGACCCAGTTCCTTGATTAAGCTTTGAACGCAAATTCAAATACAAAGTTCAAGTTCAAGGCTCAAGTTCAAGGCTCAAGTTCAAAAATTAGATAGTTAAAATAAAGATTCATTTGGTCATGAGATTTTGATATCGTCAGACAATATAATTTTTTAATTTCTATTTTCTCTTCTCTTTTTTCTATACTCATTATTCCCCACTATATAAACTTAACGCTCTTTTAACCTAGAACAAAACCGATTTCCACAATCTAAAGCCTACGTAGATTTCTATTTTATTATCTTAGCCTTTCAAAATTCAACACATGCATTTCTTAGGAATTACTTGGAATCCGAACGAGACACTTTTCAACATCGGATTCATACAAATTAAGTATTACAATCTTCTTTGGATTACAGCCTTTGCATTAGGTTGGTTTATCATGAAAAAGATATTCCTAAATGAGAAAAAATCTGTAGAACAATTAGATTCGCTATTTATCTACACGGTTCTAAGTACAATGCTTGGTGCAAGATTGGGGCATGTATTCTTTTATGACTGGGCGTACTATTCCAATCACCTTATAGAGATTTTAATTCCGGTTCGCGAAAGTGATACAGGCAGTTTATTATTTGGCTTAATAGGTGGTTATGAGTTTACAGGCTTTGCCGGTTTAGCCAGTCACGGAGCTACTATTGGTATCATAATCGGCACGTATCTGTACACTAGAAAATACCCGGAATTTAAAATGCTTTGGATATTTGACAGAATGGCTATACCAGTGGCAATTGGTTGTTTCTGCGTACGTCTAGGTAACTTTTTCAATTCTGAAATCAATGGGAAAGTGGTAGATGAAAACTTCATATTCGCAACCAAATTCATTCGAGATTCAGACGACTTACATCCATCAAAAGCATTAGGCATTACGCAAGAAAAAACATTGAATGCCGCTTATGCAGCAATAGAAAACAACCCTCAGTTTTCACAGTATTTAGCTGAGATACCATATCGTCATCCGGCACAATTGTATGAAGGCATAGGTTACTTGTTCATATTTATTCTATTATATTTCCTATACTGGAAAACCGACAAGAAGAATAAGCCAGGTTACCTGTTCGGCTTGTTCTTTGTATTACTTTGGACAGTTCGTTTCTTTGCAGAATTTGTAAAGAAAAGTCAAGGTGGGTTTGAAGAATCTTTAGGCTTACTTTCTACCGGGCAATGGTTGAGTATTCCTTTTATTCTAATTGGATTATACTTCATGTTTAAAAAAACTAAAACCGCATAGTATTGAAAACGATATATAAAAGTTCGGTTATTTTAATGGCTGTTGCACTACTAGCTTTTTCTTGTAAAGAAGAACCTAAGAAGACTATTGCCACGCAAAGTATAGATTTCACTCATGAAGGAGATATAACCATCTTTTTAAATGCAAGTGATACCGTAAAAACCAAATTCAATATTGAGTTTGCAGAAACGGATTACGAAACCCAAACGGGACTTATGTACCGCAAGGGAATGGAAGATGACCAGGGTATGCTATTTATTTTCCCTGACCAGAGAATGCATTCTTTTTACATGAAGAATACAGAGTTTCCTCTAGATATTATTTATATAAAAGATGATTTAAAAATTGCTAGTTTTCAAGAAAATGCCCAGCCACTTAATGAGACCGGTTTATCTTCACAAGTACCTATAAAATATGTTCTTGAAATTAACGGTGGTCTAGCGCAAGAATTAGGGCTATCTATAGGTGACAGTATTAGCTTTAGCAGAAAGTAATTACCGCTTCTAATATTTTATTACGAAATAATGCCAAAGCACGTATTATTCAATGAAGAATCTGAACGCTTACTTTTTAAAGAAGTACAACCTTCAGATTTTCAAAATTGGCTCCCTTTTCATGAAGAACCTTTATGTACCCAATATTGGTCAGGTTTACCAACCGATCCTATTGTGGCATGCCAACAACAATTTGACAGAATATTTGAGCGCTATAATGAAAACTTAGGTGGCATGAACGCTTTATTCTTAAAAGACACCAATACACTAGTAGGTCTTTGTGGAATACTTATACAAGAAGTAGATGGTAAAAAAGAGTTTGAAATAGGTTATTCCATTCTCCCAAAATATTGGCGGCAAGGCTTTGCTTTTGAAGCTGCCAAAAAGTGTAAAGAAATAGCTTTTCAAAAAGGATGGACCAAAAGCTTAATTTCAATCATACAAGTTGATAATATTCCCTCGCAAAAAACAGCTATAAAAAATGGGATGTTTTTAGATTTTACTACTTCCTATCACAATAACGAAGTTCATATTTTTAGAATAAACGCATAAATGAGTCATTGGGTAATATATTTAGATAACAATTCTAATAAGAAAGGCTTCATTAAAGACTTTCAACATGGTAACATACCTGTAGCGCTTCAAGAATTCAAACCTAAAAACGGTCGATTATTTTCTGCTTTTACTTTAGACAAACTTATTGACGAAGAAGATAAGCATGACAAAAAGTTTATCAGTTCTGAGCATCAAGCGCTAGAAACTATGTCTAGTGGGGAGCAAAAAAAAGCACTACTAAAGTATCTATTAAACGAAAAACCAGATTATATAATTCTTGATAATCCTTTTGACAATTTAGACATTACTTTTCAAGAAGAATTAAAATCAATACTAAAACAACATTCAACAGAAATTGCATTTATTCAACTGGCGAGCAGAAAAGAAGACACCCTTTCTTTTATCAAACATTTTGGCAGCCTTAAAAAAAATGAATTTACAGTATTAGAGAAATCGGTATTGAACGAGAATGCAAATAGCCACACATTCAATGCTATAAATATACCTGCATCAATCACCCCCATTACCAACCTAGATAATATTTTGATCGATTTTAAAAATGTAAGTATCTCTTATGGTGAGAAGCGAATATTGAACGATATCAACTGGACAGTAAAGAAGGGTGATTTCTGGCAACTTTCAGGTGCGAACGGTAGCGGGAAATCTACCATGCTTTCCATGATATTTGGTGATAACCCAAAAGCATACGGTCAAGAAATTTATCTTTTCGGAAATAAAAAAGGTAGTGGAGAAAGTGTTTGGGACATTAAAAAGAAAATAGGGTATTACGCACCCGCAATGACACTTAAATTTAATGGCAGGCATTCTATAGAACATATGCTCATTTCTGGCTTAACGGATTCGGTAGGGCTCTACACCATACCTACAGAGCTACAAAAAAGAATAATTGATCAATGGTTGACCCTTTTAGAATTACAAGATCTAAAAAAGCAATATTTCAATACATTATCTACTGGGCAACAACGTTTGGTAATGACTGCGCGAGCCATGGTCAAAAGACCTCCAATTTTAATATTGGACGAACCAACAGCAGATATGGATGATGAGTCTGCCGGTTTATTGGTCGCTTTAGTTAACAAATTTGCCAAAGAAACCGATACCGCCATTATTTTCGTTTCGCATAGAAAAGAAAAAGGTCTAAAACCGAAACGGACTTTAGACCTTATACCGAGTAAAAATGGTTCATCTGGTATTATAAAATAAAAAGAGACCTTCCCAAACAAAAAAAGGCCGCTCATTTCTGAGCGGCCTTTCTACCTGAGTTAGTTATAAATTTATTCTACTTCAGCACTAGGCTTAGCGTCACCAGAAGTAATTTTCTTGCTCAATGCATCGAACATTACAGGAGTCGCAATAAATACAGATGAATATGTACCTACAAGTACACCAACAATCATTGCAAACATGAATCCTCTTAACGATTCACCACCGAAAATGAAGATCGCCAATAATACCACTAGTGTTGTTAATGATGTATTCAATGTTCTACTTAACGTACTATTGATAGCATAGTTAATGTTAGAACCACCTTTCCAGCCACGTTCAGCCAAAGTTTCACGAATACGGTCAAATACTACCACGGTATCATTCAGCGAGTAACCAATAACGGTTAGTATCGCCGCAATAAACGCTTGATCGATTTCCATATTAAATGGCATCAGCTTACCAAATATAGAGAATACACCAAGTACAATCAATACATCATGGAATACTGCAGTAACAGCACCCAATGAGAATTGCCATCTTCTAAATCTTAATAAGATATAAAGGAAAACTACAAGTAATGAACCTAAAATAGCCAAGAATGCATTTTTCTGAATATCATCCGCAATTGTTGGTCCAACCTTTACAGATGCCAAAATACCGACAGCTTCTTCATCAACACCTCCTAATACAAAAGCCTCTTTACTAAAACCATCTGGCAAGTACTTTTGAAGCGAAGTATATAGTTTATCTTGAATTTCAGTATCAACTTCAATACCCTCTACATCTACTTTATAAGGTGTTGTAATTTTTACTTGGTTAGACTCACCATATGTTTTAACATTTGTTCCGCTACCGAATACTGTATTTAATTCTGATGTTATTTCAGAAGGATTAACAGGATGCTCAAAACGAACCGTATATGAACGTCCACCTATGAAATCTACACCTTTTTGTAATCCAGGTCCTGCTAACAATGAGAATAAACCAACTGCTATTAAAATTCCAGATATTACATAAGCAATTTTTCTTTTCTTCAAGAAATCAACATTGATCCCTTTGAAAAGGTTTTTAGTGATACCAGTAGAGAAATCCAAGCTTCTACCTTTTCCACTAATATACCAGTCGATCAACAAACGAGTGATGAATATTGCAGTAAATAAAGATGTTATAATACCAATAAGTAAGGTAGTTGCGAAACCTTTAATAGGACCAGATCCAAAAATAAATAAGATAACCGCAGTTAAACCGGTAGTAATGTTCGCATCTAAAATAGAAGATAGTGCATTACCAAAACCATCAGCTACAGCTTGACTTTTGCCTTTACCTTTCGCTAATTCTTCTTTAATACGTTCAAAGATCAGTACGTTCGCATCAACCGACATACCAAGAGTTAAAACGATACCAGCAATACCAGGTAAAGTTAACACCGCATTTAAGCTAGTTAAGACACCAAATATTAATAAGATGTTCAACATTAAAGCGATATCAGCAAATACACCTGCTTTACCGTAATAACCGATCATCCATAAAAGAACGATTATAAAAGCAATTAAGAATGACATGAAACCACTATCAATAGCTTCTTGACCTAATGAAGGACCAACAATTTCCGATTGAATAATTTCCGCAGAAGCTGGAAGTTTACCTGCTCTAAGTACGTTAGAGATATCTTTAGTTTCGTTTACTGTAAAATCACCCGTGATTTCTGAACGACCACCAGAAATAGGACCAGAAGAAACACCAGGAGCAGTATATACTTTATTATCTAAAACAATTGCTATTCCAGTCTGGTTGGTGTAAGCATCTCCAGTTAATTTTTCCCATTCTTTAGCACCTTTCGTATTCATGGTCATAGAAACAGCAGGCTTACTGAACTGATCAAAATCCGCTCTAGCATCACTTACTACATCACCACTAATTCTTGGCGTACCTTCGCGATTAGATTTTAACGCGTATAAATCGATAACTTCAGTTTCTTCTGTAGATGGTCTTTCCCATACAAATTTTGTAAACTGAATATCCGCAGGTAATAATCTTCTGATTTCCGGCATTCTTAAGTAAGAACCAATAGTTGCCGTATCCTTAATAGCAGCACGGAACATTGCATTTGATCCTGGGTTAGCAGGAATCAATAATTCGTATAAAGGATTTACCTGTGTAGCTAAATCTAAAGAATCAGCAGAAACATCAGATAATAAAGAATCTAATTCAGACTCTTCTTTAACTTGTTCTGGTTGCTTAACCTCAACAATTGTTTTTAATTTTTCGTTTGCCTGAATCAAAAACGTACTAAAGCTTGTATTACTTTGCTTGTACGTTTCCCAAAACTCTAATTGAGCGGTACTAGATAAAAGATCTTGTGCACGAGCGATATCTCTAGCACCTGGTAATTCAACCAAAATACGACCAGAGTTACCTTCTCTTTGAATGTTTGGCTGTGTTACACCAAAACCATCAATACGTTCTCTTAATACTTCAAAAGCAGAAACAATAGACTCATCTATTTTTCTACGGATGATTGGCTTAACCTCATCATCAGACATTTGAAAGTTGATTTCATCACTAAGACCTTTGTTAGCGAAGATATCCGGCGAAGCTAATTTAGTATCACCTTTGATGTTATCGAAAGCTTCAAAAAACAAATCGATATACGTATCATCACTATTACTAGAAGCAGCATCCGCGTCTGCTAATGCTTTATTAAATACCGGGCTCTTTGTATTATTTGCTAATCCTTTAAGGATATCCTTAATGGAAATCTGTAATGTAACGTTGATACCACCTTTAAGGTCAAGACCTTTATTAAGTTCTTTCTTTTTAGCTTCATTGTAATTGGTATACCCAAATAAAGGGTTATTACCAATAGAATCAAGATAGCTAGCAGCTACTTCTTCTCTTTTGGCCACATAGCCATCTTCTGCCTCAGAAACTCGGCTTGCAGCGAAGGTAGTCGCTTCTTTTTCTACTTTACTGGTTACGAAAGTATAGGATAGCTGGTAAATACTAACTAACCCAAATAATAAAGCAAACAGCTTTATAAGTCCTTTGTTTTGCATTTTAATAGTTTATTTAATTTATGTTGATTAAGATTATATGTATGTTTAAAAAAAGGGCAAACAACTTTTACGTAGAAGTTATTACGCTCTTTAGTACTAGTGTATGTTATCGGAAATTAGCTATTTCCACATGAGTAAGGTCCTGCCCTTACTTCTGGAATTATTTGTGAAGTATTATCTATTGCAAATGCAATAGTTCTATTAATCTTATAAGCCGTAGCTACAAGAACATCTTGCTCTAATTCTACAGCACTACTAAACGGCAATAATACCGGGTTAGTCAATTTTTTAGAATCCTGCTTTTGAACGGCAACTAGAGTTGCATTCAAAGTAACACCGCTATCTGCTTGCTGATGCAGGTCAGATACTACTAAATTATATGTTTCAGGTAGTTGTTCTTTTGGGTAGTCTGAAGGAAATTCTTCTTCATTGGTTGTTAGCGGTTGATTTTCTTCAGAAAGAAACTCTTTAACACTAAGTGCATCAACATCGCTATAATAACGAATACTTAATTGAGCACCGTCATTTTCTATAATTTCAACACCATCAACACCTAGAACTTCTAGTTTCTTGGTGATTTCTGCTAAAATCTCATCATGGGCAGATTCCGAAGCTAATTCTACATCAGCAAATTGTAGTACAATTTGCTGATTAGAAGCTTTAGTTTGCTCTTGACTTAGCCCTAATAAGGCTAGAATAATAAATAAAGTACTTACGCACCATTTTGCATTCATGCGGCAAATATAAAAAGAAAGATTATTCTAGGTAGTATATTTTTTACAATATATAATACCAATGCTCACCTATTAATACAAATAAAGCCCTTATAGTTAGACTATAAAGGCTTTGTTTTATGTTTAAGAGTATATAAACTACAACTCTAAAAGACCATTGGTTTTAGTAACACCAGCAGCACTTTCTTGCATTTTCGCTTTTTCAGCATCGCTTAATGGAATGTCAACGATTTTTTCAATACCATTTTTACCTAAGATTACAGGTACACCTATACAGATATCGTTTAAACCATATTCTCCTTCTAGCATTGTAGAACAAGGGAACATTTTCTTTTGATCACACGCAATAGCTTGAACCAAAGCAGAAACTGCAGCTCCTGGCGCATACCATGCACTTGTACCTAACAAACCTGTTAAAGTAGCACCACCAACTTTAGTATCGGCAGCAACTTGCTCTAATCTTTCATCAGATAAAAATTCAGATACACGAATACTGTTTCTAGTTGCATGAGAAGTTAAAGGCACCATACCTTTATCACTATGACCACCTATTACCATACCGTCAATATCAGAAATAGGAGCTTCCATAGCCTCTGCTAAACGATACTTGAAACGAGCGCTATCTAAAGCACCGCCCATACCTATAATTCTATTTTTAGGTAAGCCAGTAGTTTTGTGAACCAAATATGTCATAGTATCCATAGGGTTACTTACTACGATAATGATAACGTTTGGAGAATGCTCCAATAAACTGCTAGAAACCGTTTTTACGATACCAGCATTTATACCGATCAATTCTTCTCTTGTCATACCTGGTTTTCTTGGAATACCAGAAGTAATTACTGCAATGTCGCTATCTGCTGTTTTAGCATAATCATTTGTACTACCTGTTATCTTTGTATCAAATGCGTTTAAAGAGGCTGTTTGCATTAAATCCATCGCTTTACCTTCAGCATAACCTTCCTTAATGTCCAAAATAACCACTTCTGATGCAAAATCTTTAATGGCAATGTACTCTGCACAACTAGCACCTACCGCACCAGCACCTACAACTGTAACTTTCATTTATTTCTATTTTATGAATTATTATATATAAAATGGTATGTCCACTTTATGTCTATTGAATTTCCGTTCCAAAAATAGGTATTTATTGACGAATTATGCTATGGAGCAGCTGATTTAATTGGGCTGAAAAGCATCGACAAAATGCATATTTTGTTAAAAAATTTTGCGCTTTAACGAAGAAATCGTCAAAAAGCGACCGTACATCGAATTAAAGTAATATCCCAAAATTAGTCACGTTAATTACTGTGGATCCCAAATCCAAAAATAAATTAACCTACTTATGACTAAGAAGTTCCTCTCTTTGTTGGCGATATGCGCCATAGTATTTCTTGCGAACTGTTCTCGCATCGAACAAAATACCGATCCCATTATAGGGATATGGTCACAATCCGAATTAATAGTAACCGAAAGTTCCTCAAAACAAACTGTTAGAAAAGAATGGATATTCAATGATGTTTTTTTAGGAAGATATCATGAAATCGACGGTTCTACCATTACCCTAAAAACAGATTTCAACTGGTCTAAACAAGGCGATATTTATACTGTGGAGTATAAAGGTCTTGATGGCAAACCCAACAATGTAATTACCATTAAAGCAACTGATGAAGGTTCATATCTTCAAAAGAAAGATGGTGCTACATTGGCAATAAGGGAATAAACGATTTTAACAGGGCCATGGGAAAAAGGCTGTCCGGAGGGATCTGGGCAGTCTTTTTTATACCCATTGTTGTTCTAAAAACAGCTTTTAACAAGTATTACCTACGCTTATTTAAAGCACAAAAAAAGGTCCGACGGAATTAGAGATAATTCCTATCGGACCTTTTTAAATTTAAAACTTGTCTTTATCTAAAACCGAAGTTAACACCAACCGTTGCAGTATTAAACTCTCCTAAATTATATTCAGCATTCAACCTAAAGAAACCTAATTTTAGTTTAGTACCTAAGGTACCAGTTACACCATTTACCTTTTTGGTAATTGAAAAAGGGTCTTCATATGTATCTGATGCAAATGGACCGCTTGTAACTCTATATGTTCCCAGTACATCTGTCACAGATTTACCGGTAATATAATTTACACCGCCATAAAAATTAATGATAGGTAATTTTGTTGAAACCACCGCACCAAAAGCCCAGCTACTGATTTCAGCTTCTATTCGCTGATCTTCACCATCGATTAATCTCGCATTGGTCAAATCATAATCTCCACTTATATTGGTATATCCTATAACAGCCGAAATTGCAACAGGTAAAATCTTATCTGCTGGTAATAATTTTGTGAAGTCATGTTGAATACCTACACCAAACAATCCTATAGATGCATCTTCATATTCTATTTTAGGAAGGAATCTTGCCTTTATCTCTGTTCCTTTGATTAACCCTACACTTCCTTGTAAATATCCTGAAGGGATAAAATCGATATCTTCTCCTGCTAATCCTGATGGCAGTTCAAAAGTCTCACGAACCGTTACCCCTAAAACTTCACCTTCAACGAATACCTCTGTTCCAGAAATATCGCCTAATGCAGTTGAAACTTCTCTTGCAACACCTGGGTTATCCACAAAATCCAAATTCTGGTAATCGTTTGGATCTAGGATAAATGTCTTTTTATCTTCTTTATTCTTAAAACCGGTTATGTTACCTATAATTGAAATTTCAAATCCGCCTAAGGGTTTTGCATCGGCAGTATTATACCAACCTGTTGACATGCTATACACCACACTTTCTGATAGTGGAGACATGTAATCCGTAGTAAACCTTTCCGCATCTTCAACTCCGGCTGAAAGCACATTATTGAAATCTGCTTGAGCAGTCGCCGTTAAGCATGTTCCAACTAAAATGCAAGTAAGTAGATTTTTCATATTTCTAATTTTACCTAAAACTAAAAAACCTGCGCTGTAGGCGCAGGTTTTTGTTGTGTAAATGGTATTTTCTATGTGTCAATGTTTGCATAAACAGCATTTTTCTCAATAAATTCTCTTCTAGGCGGTACTTCGTCACCCATAAGCATAGAGAAAACACGATCTGTTTCCGTCGCATTATCTATTTGTATTTGACGTAATGTTCTAAACTCAGGATTCATTGTAGTATCCCACAATTGCTCTGCGTTCATTTCACCAAGACCTTTGTAACGTTGTATACTAACACCACCACTGTAGCTATCCGCAATTTCGTCACGCTCTTTATCACTCCAAGCATATCTCTTCTTTTGTCCTTTTTTAACTAAGTATAAAGGCGGAGTTGCAATATAAATATGTCCTTGTTCTACCAACTCCCTCATGTAACGGAAGAAGAAAGTTAAAATCAGTGTTTCAATATGACTACCATCGACATCGGCATCACACATGATGACTACTTTATGATATCTTAACTTATCTAAGTTCAATGCCTTACTATCTTCTTCGGTACCAATAGTTACCCCCAAAGCAGTATACATATTTTTGATTTCTTCGTTTTCAAAAACCTTGTGTTGCATGGCTTTTTCAACATTCAAAATCTTACCTCTTAATGGCAAGATCGCTTGAAAGTTACGATCACGACCCATTTTTGCAGTACCACCTGCCGAATCTCCCTCGACAAGGAATATCTCACATTTTTCAGGATCTTGCTCAGAGCAATCAGATAGTTTACCAGGTAAACCACCACCGCTCATTACATTCTTACGCTGTACCATTTCACGAGCTTTAGAAGCTGCATGTCTAGCTTGCGCTGCAAGAATTACTTTTTGAACAATAGTTTTAGCATCGTCCGGGTGTTCCTCAAGATAATCCGTCAACATTTCAGACACTGCCTGACTTACTGCTGCCGAAACCTCTCTGTTACCTAATTTTGTTTTTGTCTGACCTTCAAATTGAGGCTCAGAAACTTTTACGGATACAATTGCCGTAAGACCTTCACGGAAATCATCTCCTTGAATTTCAAACTTTAATTTATCCAACATACCAGAAGCATCCGCATATTTCTTTAAAGTAGAAGTTAAACCTCTTCTAAATCCAGATAAATGCGTACCACCTTCGTGCGTATTAATATTGTTTACGTAAGAGTGAAGATTCTCTGTATAACTAGTGTTATATATCATAGCTACTTCAACAGGAATGTCATTCTTTTCCCCTTCCATAGCAATAACCCCTTGTATCAAAGACTCACGGTTACCATCTAAAAACTTAACAAACTCCTTAAGACCTTCATTAGAAAAGAACGTTTCTCCAACGTACTCTCCTTTTTCATCTTTCTGGCGCTTATCCGTAATACTGATAGTTACCCCTTTGTTCAAGAAAGAAAGCTCACGCATTCTATTTGCCAAAGTTTCGTAGCTATATTCTATAGTTTGTGTGAATATGGTATCATCTGGGTGAAAAGTCACCTCTGTACCTCTCTCCGTAGTTTCTCCTATTCTTTTAACAGGA
Organism: Maribacter forsetii DSM 18668; assembly: GCF_000744105.1. Lineage (NCBI taxonomy): Bacteria > Pseudomonadati > Bacteroidota > Flavobacteriia > Flavobacteriales > Flavobacteriaceae > Maribacter > Maribacter forsetii. The sequence goes on along the minus strand of NZ_JQLH01000001.1, from coordinate 1,210,865 downwards.
TACAAAGCCTTACCTCTAGAGTATTCTTGTTGCCAAACAACACCATCTCTATAAACCGTTGCCGATAAATGATCAGACAATGCATTTACACAAGAAACACCAACACCGTGTAGACCACCAGAAACTTTATAAGAATCTTTATCAAACTTACCACCTGCACCAATTTTGGTCATTACAACCTGTAATGCAGATACGCCTTCTTTTTTATGAAGATCTACAGGAATACCCCTACCGTTATCTTTAGTGGTTATGGAATTATCTTCGTTTATGATTACGCTAATGTTGTCACAATGACCACCCATAGCCTCATCAATAGAGTTATCTACTACTTCATATACTAAATGGTGCAAACCACGGACCCCAACATCACCTATATACATGGATGGACGCATACGTACGTGCTCCATTCCCTCCAAGGCCTGAATACTATCTGCCGAATAATTTTTCTTATTTGCTTCTTCGCTCATAAAATTAAGGTTGTTTTACTTCAAATTTTGCAATCTTACAAATATACGCAATACCCCATGAAATATAGCCTTTCTAAGGATTGGACAAATGCAAGTTATCAACAATAATTGTGGAAAATTAGCCGCCAGACCCTAAATAGCGGCACAAATCATAAAACACCCCTAAAAAGAAGAACGAAAGCCTAATAAACCATTAAATGCGACCTATGTGACACCGTAAATTGTTCTTATGATTTTATTAAAATTCGTCTTATAATTTGTGAAATGTTAACATCTAACAGCTGAAATTAACGGAATAAAACTGATTACTTGCCCTATCGCTATTCATAGCAAAATATTAAGATATCCTTTAGATATGGATAGTAATTTAGAGGTATAATCTTAAAACAATCTATTATGAACGAAGAACAATTCAAAGGAAAGTGGAATATAGCTAAAGGAAAACTTAAACAGAAATATGGCGACCTTACCGATGATGACCTTACGTACGCAGAAGGAAAATCTGATGAGCTATTAGGAAGAATTCAAGAAAAGACCGGAGAGTCTAAAGAGAAATTAAAAGAAATGATCGATAGTATTTAAACGGTAAAACCATACACGCATAAAAAAGCAAACCCCGCCTACAGAAGTAGACGGGGTTTTTACAATAGATTTATTGACTAATTCAAACTCTATTGTTTAACATATGCTTCGTCATGTACGTTAGCTATTGCTCTACCAGAAGGGTCATTCATATTTTTAAACGCTTCATCCCATTCCAAAGCTGTTGCCGTACTACAAGCTACACTTGCTTCTTGCGGCACACTCAATGCTGCAGCATCACTAGGAAAATGTCCTTCGAAAATAGTTCTATAGTAATATTCTTCTTTGTTCAATGGTGTGTTGATAGGAAAACGGAATGCCGCATTTTTAATTTGCTCATCTGATATTTCTTTCTCAACCAATTCTTTTAAGGTATCGATCCAACTGTAACCTACACCATCACTGAATTGTTCTTTTTGTCTCCAAGCTACGCTTTCCGGTATCATATCTTCAAATGCCTTACGTACTACCCATTTCTCCATACGTTCACCGTTGATCATTTTATCTTGCGGGTTGATACGCATAGCTACATCCATAAATTCTTTATCCAAGAACGGCACACGTCCTTCAATTCCCCAAGCAGCTAAACTCTTGTTAGCTCTTAAACAATCATACATATGAAGCTTATCTAACTTACGTACGGTCTCTTCATGAAACTCTTGTGCGTTTGGTGCTTTATGAAAGTACAAGTAACCTCCAAATATCTCATCTGCACCTTCACCAGACAATACCATTTTAATACCCATAGACTTAATAACACGTGCCATTAAATACATAGGTGTAGAAGAACGAATGGTAGTTATGTCATATGTTTCTATGTTATAGATAACATCTTTAATAGCATCTAAACCTTCTTGAATGGTAAACTTGATCTCGTGGTGTACGGTACCTATATGATCTGCCACTTTCTTTGCAGCAGCTAGATCTGGCGAACCTTCTAGACCAACAGAGAAAGAGTGTAATTGCGGGTACCAAGCATCTGTAGTATCTCCACTCTCTATACGTTTCTGTGCATATTTCTTTGCAACCGCAGAAGTTACGGATGAATCTAAACCACCTGATAACAATACACCGTAAGGTACATCAGACATTAATTGTCTGTGAACTGCAGCTTCTAAAGCTTCCTTAACTTCTTGTATGCTAGTTTCGTTTTCCTTTACCGCATCATACTCCATCCAATCTCTAGAGTACCATCTTTTTATTTCTCCGTCAGCACTATGCAAGTAATGCCCTGGAGGAAATAATTCTATTTTGGTACAGGTACCTTCAAGTGCTTTTAATTCTGATGCTACATAGAACGTTCCGTTTTTATCCCAACCCATGTACAAAGGAATAATTCCCATATGATCACGAGCTACAAAATATTCATCTTTTTCGGCATCATAAATCGTGAAACCAAATATACCGTTCAATTCATCTATAAAATCTACTCCCTTTTCTTGATACAAAGCCAAAATAACCTCGCAGTCAGATTCTGTTTGAAAGTCATAAGTACCTTCAAATTGCTTACGTAATTCTCTATGATTATATATTTCTCCGTTCGCAGCTAATATCAATTTACCATTTGGACTCAATAATGGTTGTTTACCAGAAGCTGGATCCACAATAGCCAAACGCTCGTGCGCCAAGATGGCTTTATCATCTGCATAGATACCACTCCAATCCGGACCTCTATGTCTTATTTTCTTCGACATTTCTAAAAGTTGAGGCCTAAGTAACTCCGTACTTTCCTTAACATCAAATGCACATACTATTCCACACATAATCTAATTATTATATCATTTCGAATACAAATATCTATTTATTGTTTCATTTAACAAACACATAATACAATTATGATTACATATTATAACTATAAATTAATTTATTGATTAAATATGACATGTATTCTATATTTATAGCGTTTAAAACATGCTGGAATGTAACTATCAAAAAATTTAACTTCTTTTTATTAATCGGACTGTAAGGAACTGCTTAGTTTTATGACCTAGAAAACCAAAACAATTATTATGAAAAAAGTATTTACACTAGCTACACTTATTTTTGCCTTAGTTTTAACCTCTACGGTATCTGCACAAGAATTTTCTGGAATTGACAAAAGTCCAATGGATATGGCTGCCTACCCTACAGATTACAAAGTTTCTGAAAAGGCGGTACGTATTATTTACGGAAGACCACAATTAAAAGGTCGTTCTATGGAAGAATTAGCTCCTACAGGAAAAGTTTGGAGAACAGGTGCCAACGAAGCTCCTGAAATTACATTCTACAAAGATGTTACATTTGGCGGTAAAGCTGTTAAAGCTGGAACATACTCTTTATTCACCATACCTGGTGGAGATGAGTGGACCGTTATTTTGAACAAAAACTTAAACCAATGGGGATCTTATTTTTATGATGAAGCTGCAGATGTTGCTCGCGTAACGGTACCTAATGGTTCTGACGCTGCTTCTTTAGAAGAATTTTCAATAGCTTTTAAAGATGCTGGTGACGGTGCACACTTGGTAATGGGTTGGGACAAAACAAGAGTTGCAGTTCCTATTACTATGTAATTAGAAACAACATATATTAAAAAAGCCTCGGTCATTGACCGAGGCTTTTTTTTTGCTCTTTTTTATTATCTAACTATACCATTTACAAAAGTCTGTTCAGCACGTATAGTAGGTATTTCAGATACCGGAACCGTCATCATATCTTTATCGTAGATGACAAAATCCGCTACCTTACCAGGCTCAATGCTTCCTTTTTCATCTTCTTCAAAATTAGAGTACGCTGCCCAAATGGTCATTCCCTTCAAAGTTTCTTCTCTAGATAACGCTTCTTCCATTTGAAAACCTCCCTTGGGATATCCACTAGTATCTTGTCTTGCAACAGCTGCATAAAATGTCAAAAAAGGACTTACATCCTCTACAGGAAAATCGGTTCCTAGTGCAATTGTACCTGCTTTGTTCAATAACGTTTTATATGCATAAGCACCTTCTACTCTCTCCCCTAAACGATCTTCTGCCCAATACATATCACTTGTTGCGTGTGTTGGTTGAACTGACGGAATAATGCCATCTTCAAAGTAATCGAAATCACCTTCTGTCAATACTTGTGCATGTTCAATTTTCCATCGTCTATCCTCTTTGCCTTGAAGTACATTTTTGTAAGCTCTCAACACAGCAATATTTGCAGAGTCGCCAATAGCGTGCGTGTTCATTTGATATTCTGAATTTGCTAGTTTTTCAGCCAATGCCTCAATATCTGCAACGGGAGTAATCATAGCTCCAAAGTGCTTAGGTAAGTCACTATATTCTTCTTTTAAAGCCGCACCTCTAGAACCTAGAGCTCCATCACCATACACCTTAATTGACCTGACATTTAATTGATCTGTCTTAACAGGTCCTTTCTTGATGTAATAATCAACATCCTCTTTGTTATTGCTCACCATAGCATACACCCTAATGGACAATATGCCAGCCTGCTGTAAACTATCGATCAACTCAATAGTACTTCTATCTAAACCCGCATCATTAACAGTTGTAAGTCCGTGGTTAAGACTAATTCTTTCTGCATCTTTCAACGCCTTAATTTTATCTTCTAGTGTTGGCAATGGCATAATACTATCTATAAGTGTCATAGGATTATCCACTAAAACTCCGGTAATACCAGAATAGCCATTAGCCCATTTCTTTACAATTTCTCCACCTTCAACCTTGGTACTCCAGTCAATACCTGCCATATCCAAAGCTTTCTGATTTACCAAATATGCATGACCGTCTACACGTTCCAAAGCTACCGGTATATCAGGAAAAATAGTATCTAACTCTGCTTTTGTAGGAAATTCTTTGATTTCCCAATCATTTTGATCCCAGCCTCTACCTCTAACAAAAGACTTTGGGTTAGCTGTATGAAATTCCCTAACGCGCTCCAACACCTCTTCAAAACTTGTAGTACCAACTAAATCTACTATTTGTTGATTAAGTCCTAACCCATAAAAATGGCAATGTGCATCGATTAAACCGGGAGTTATAGCTCTACCATCAGCATCGATCAACTGATCAGAAGTATACACATCTCTTATTTCATCTGTAGTACCAACGGCAATAAATTTACCATCCTGCACGGCAAATGCTTGTGCTTCAGAAAAAGAATCGTCTACGGTATAAACTTTGGCATTAACGATTACCAGGTCAACTTTCTCTTTCATGAGTTCGCAACCAGATAATAAAACAAGTAAAATTGGCAGTAGTTTTTTCACAACAAAATAGTTAGTTAGCAAAATAGAAAAAGTAAGCACATACGTCCCCACTTCAAATAATATTGAAAACTAAGTATTTTTTCGGAAAGTTTTAAATCTTTATTGTCCAGGCAATTGGCGAACACCTAAAATTTCACTAGTGCCCTTGGCAGAATAGCCTTCTCCCATTATTACATCGCCCTCAACTTTTAATACGAACGACACCCTTTTTAGACCTTCAAAATTTACATTGAAATTAATACTATTATTTTGAACAACAATATCTTGACCAGTAAGTACACCTGTACCTAATTTTACGGCTACGTCGTAAGAATCCCCTTTTTTGGTAATAAAAAACATTCCCTTTTCATACGGTTCATCAACATTTGTCATGGTATACTTCCAAACTCCCAAGACAGAAGTTTTGCAATTAGTTTCTTCAGATTTTTGTTGAAATGGTTCTTTCAATTCATTGGTCTCTACTGACGAGAAGGAGCAAAACACTAATATGAGCAAAAAAGCTTGTAAAAGACAATGGTTGGTTTTCATTAATGGTTGTATTATACTATGTATTCTAAACGAAGATTCTTTTTATATATTTCATGTGATTGCCAGGTAATTACAACATTATTTGTCTTGCTCAATAATCCAGCTATCTATTTTTTCTTCTAATAACACCAAAGGCAAACTGCCTGAATCTAAAATTTGACTATGAAATTCCTTGATATCAAATTTATTGCCTAATATATTTTCAGCCTTAGTTCTGAGTTCCCTTATTTTCAACTGACCAATTTTATAGGATAACGCTTGCCCTGGGGTAGCCATATATCTTTCAATTTCTGCGATTATACTTTCTTCTGACTCCGCCTCATTATCCAACGAAAATTGAATGGCCTTTTCTCGTGACCACCCTTTTGCATGAATACCCGTATCTACCACTAGTCTAATTGCGCGGTGCATCTCCATACTTAGCATACCAAAATATTGATAAGGGTCTGTATATATACCCAATTCTTTACCTAAAGATTCTGCATACAACGCCCAACCTTCTACAAAAACACCCATACTTTCTGGATGTAAAAACTCAGGAAGCTTATTATTTTCTTGCTGCAAACTTAATTGAAAATGGTGCCCAGGTATAGCTTCGTGTAAAAACAAAGCTTCATCATGTACCTTGTTATAACTCTTTACATCAGGAATTGGGACATAAAAAATTCCTGCTCTAGACCCATCTTTAGAACCCGGCACATACTCCGCGCTTGCTGATGCTTCTCTAAAAGCTTCTGTTCTACGCACATTAAAATCTGCTTTTGGAGTCAGGGCAAACAAAGAATCTATACGCAATGCAATGCGGTCATTTATAGCATTAAAACTTTCGATTACCTGTTCAGGTTCTGAAAAAGGCATCAATTCTTTTTTATTACGAAGAGAACCGAAGAAGGATTTTAAATTGCCTTTAAATCCTATTTCATTCTTTACAGCCTCCATCTCTTTAGAAATACGAGACACTTCAAACAATCCCAATTCATGGATTTCATCTGCAGTCATGTTCGTAGTCGTATGCAATTTAATTAAATATTGATACGTTTCTTTTCCGCTAGGCAAGTCCAATAATCCGTCAGTATCCCTACAAGCTGGTAAATACTCCTTGGTTAAAAACTGATTTAACTCAACATATTTAGGTGTTAGTTTTTCTTGAATAAAATCTTCGAAATTACTTTGAAGAATATCCATATCAACATCAGACAGTCCGTCTGGGAAATTCATTATTGGTTTATAGAATAGGTTTTCTTCTAAAGGAACATCAATAAACGATTGAATCTGCGGCAGCATTTTTAGCATAAGTTCTTTAGGCAGAACAACACCTTTATCCATACCAACTTTCATTTTCTCAATAGATGTATCTAAAAATGCGAGGTAATCTTCTAATCTCTCTAACCAATTGCTATAGTCTTCAATACTACTAAAGGGCTGCACACTTGTACCACCGCCCAATTGCGCCACATATAAATGCAACGACTGTATCTGAAAAAGCGGCATCAACTCAAAACTTGGCAAATCATAAATAGGTGAAGCAATAGTGACTACAGGATTCATTACGCCCTCCAATTTCACATTACAATCCCACTCCATAACACGCATACTCATATAATCTGCAGCACTCACTTGTGTAGAATCGTATGTACCCAACTCTTCCAAAAAGTAGGTATAGCGGTCTTTTAAATGTAAAATGTAATCATCAGAAATATAATTGGCTACGGTATCATTATAAGTCGAATAACCCGCTTTTGTAGCTTCTATAGGGTTGATGCTTTTCTTAAACTCGTAGAACTCGGCAAAAACCTCAGCAATTGGTTTCGTTGTAATAGGCTGTTCTTGTTTTGAAGAATCTTTACAAGAATAAATAACAACTACGAATAATAAGAGCCAAAGTGTACGAACCATTGAATTAGATTTTGTACTGAAAAATACAAAACTATTATGATTGATCAACCTCTATTTTATTGAATTTAAAAAAGGAATTACTTCTTTGATTTAGAATTCGCCTTCTCCTTAATTTTTACGTAAATCAATTTTTTACGCCCCTTAGAATCCTCTCTACGTTCAATTTCGAAATGCGGAATAGAATTGATGAGCGGTGTCAGTTTTTGAAATCCGTAATTACGAGAATCGAAATTTGGTTGCTTTTTTTGTAACAAGCTACCAACATCACCTAAAAATGCCCAACCATCATCATCAGCAACATCATCAATAGTCGTTGAAATAAAACGCAATGCCTTTGGCGTAATCTTATCTACCGTATTCTTTTCTGCAGGTGTTTTATTTGCAGCATCAGTCGTTTCTTCTTCTGATCTACCTTTTAAAATTTCTATGTATATGAATTTATCACAAGCTACAATGAACGGGTTAGGCGTTTTGCGTTCTCCTATACCAAAGACTTGCATGCCTGCTTCTCTAAGTCGGGTCGCCAAGCGAGTAAAATCACTATCACTACTTACAATGCAGAAACCATTGACCTTGCCAGAATATAGCACATCCATAGCATCGATAATCATAGCAGAATCGGTTGCATTTTTCCCTTGGGTATAGCCATATTGTTGAATGGGCGTAATAGCATTTTCAAGCAATACATTTTTCCATTTCCCTAATCGTGGGTTGGTCCAATCTCCATAAATACGTTTAATGGTAGGGTTACCGTATTTAGCAATCTCCTCCATCATTTCCTTTACATAGGCAGACGGAATGTTATCACCATCTATTAATACTGCTAAATTCAAATCCATTTGTAGTGTTTTATGTAAAGATAGATTGATTTATACTTGAACGGCAACATGTTAAGCGATAAAGTTAAAAATGATTTTTTTATTGCGGATTATTCGCCTGTATAGAACCAATTGCCAGAAACACTAAAAATGCTAACCCTAAATACCCCACCATTTGGTAAGACCCAAATGTAGATAGGCAAAGACTAAAAATACTTGGCGCTAGGGCACTGCCTAAAATTAAAAAACTCATAATTTTTCCTGTAATGCTTCCTAAATGTGCCCTGCCAAAAAATCGGGGCCAGGCAACTGCATTAAGTACGGCAAAGAATCCACCAAGAATTCCAAAACCTGCAATTAACATAGGTACACCCGCTACAGTTGGTAAGAACAAAAATCCGAGAGAAGCTAAAAATCCGCCTAACAACATTAAATACAAATACAATTTTAAAGGCAGATAATCACTCAAAAAGTTGAAAATGGTGGAAACGGTAACGGCAACAACAGACCCAGGTAAAAAGATAGCTATGGCATCTTCTTTTACAAAACCTTCGTGTGTAAAAATTGAAACCACGTGAAAGGTAAGACCGGTAATAAAAAAGGAATTGAATGCAAGTGTAAGACCATACATCCAAAACGCTCTCTCTTTCTTTGCTTCTTCTAGAGTGAACTGCTTAGGTAACACTTTTTTCTCTTTCTCTTCTGAAGATAAAGCCGAAGCACCATCTGGTAATAATCCATGTTTCTCTGGCGATATTTTGTAAAAGATGTAAATAAACACACTAAAGATCAGTAAACCTATCGCTAAAATCTGCCAAGTATTTTCCCAGCCATACCCTTCAATTAGGGCATTTACCCAAAGTGGAGAAGAAGAAAACCCAAAAGAAAGCGCCACACTGCTAAATGAATTGACCTTACCCCTATTCTTATCGAACCAGATCATAATGACATTTCTAGATGCCATAGTCAAAACGCCCTGTCCCGCAAAACGCAGCATAAAGAATAACACCGTCATTAAAATGAATGGTATCACCCATGTATCTATTGACAGAAGTTCTTTAATATACGAACTCATAATTGCAGACCATGAACACAAAAATAAGGTTAGCCCTAAAGAGATGGCTGCAAAAAATGCAACATACCGCGCTCCATATGTATCAAACCAAACGCCTGCCCTACCAATAACCAAAGAACTGACAATGGTACCGATCATATAGGCGTTACTGAATTGGTTACGTGACAATCCTAAGGCATCTTTCACCGGATCTGTAAAAACAGACACACCAATTGTCTGTCCTGGAATACTGCAATAAATACCAATGGTACCGATAACAAGAATAACGTAGCCATAGAAAATGGGACTTTTAGCTGGATCAATAAGTGGTTTTTGAAGAAAATTCGCCATAGTAATTGTGCTTCTACAAAAGTACACCATAGCCTTCACTCAATTTATTATTAACTTGTTAATCTAAAAACAAATTCAGATTTCATGAAACATAAATTTCCCTTACCTCTATTACTACTTTTACTAACGGCAATTACCTCTTTTTCAAGCCTTGCTCAAGAAAAAGAATACTATGAACTAAAAACATATACCATAAAAAATGAAACCCAAGAGAACATGGTAGATGATTATTTAAGAAATGCATACCTACCTGCATTAAAAAGAGTGGGTATTGAAAATATAGGCGTTTTTAAGTTGCGGCCAGATAAATTTAAAGTCAGCGATAAAATATATGTACTAATACCCTTTCAATCTCTTGCAACTTTTGAGAACCTAGAAGAAATGTTAGCGGTAGATAAAACGCACCTTTCCACTGGGGCAGATTATATACATGCCACACATGACAAAAAGCCATATGAAAGAATTAGTTCTGTATTGCTACGTGCCTTCCCAGATATGCCAAAAATGAAACCCAGTGAAGTTGAAGGTACACGAGCAGATAGGGTTTATGAGTTAAGAAGCTATGAAGGACCAACCGAAGCCATGTACCGCAGAAAAGTAGATATGTTCAACGAAGGTGGTGAAGTGGAGCTTTTTGAAAACCTAGGGTTTAATGCCGTTTTCTATGCCGATGTAATATCCGGTGATAAAATGCCCAACCTTATGTATATGACCACGTTTACGAACATGGAAAAAAGGGATGCCCTTTGGAAAGATTTTGGAACGTCTGATAAATGGAAGGAAATTTCTGTGATAGATAAATATCAAAACACGGTAAGCCATGCAGATATTTACCTATTGTACCCAACGGAGTATTCAGACTACTAATCTGGTTTGCTCAACACAAATTCTACACGCCGGTTGAGAAATCTTCCGGCTTCTGTGTTATTAGTAGCTATGGGTTTTGAACTACCAAACCCTTGTGATGAAATTCTATTTTTTTGAATACCGTTTTTTGTCAAATATTTTACTACTTCTTTTGATCGTCTTACGGACAATTTTTGATTAAAAGGATTAGAACCTACATCATCTGTATGTCCTAATATTTGGATTTTTATAGACGGATTTATCATTAAATATGAAAGTAAGGATTCCATTTCTTGCTGATGATTTCCTCTAATATCAGCCTTATTAGAATTGAAATAAACATCTTTAAATACATGAATGCTATCTAACACATATTCCCTTTTTTGGATGACAGCAGTATTTTGAAGTTTCGATTTCACATTACTCACAGAAACCATATCTAGATAGTAGTATGAACCTTTGGTAATTTTTCTTTTGGTCTGATATTTCTGAGTGCGTTTATTGTTTTTGAAGTTGCCGATGATCATATAATTTTCTGTGCCTGTGGCTTCAAACTCCGTCGTCAATTTCACCCATTTTATTTCATCGGAATAATATTTGGAATAGGATATTTCTAATGCTGCGGATGCATCGCCTTGTAATTTAGAAAAATGCATTCCTGATAAGACTTTGCTCGTCTCCACCTCAACAGGAAACTCTGTAAACCGGATGCCAAATTCCTTCACCGCAAAATCTGACCGCTCAGCCAAACTCACATAAAAAGAAATCGTATAACGTTCTCCTTGCTTTAAAGTCGTGCTTAATTTTGCCTGAATATATTCTCTATAATCGTTTGGGGCATACATGTAAAACCCCACATAACCTACGCCAAAATTAGCGGGTTGCTTTCCGTTAAAATTTTCAGGGGTTCCCATGGCCGTGCTACATCCATTAAAATAATCCGTAGACCCCAAAGTGGGCATATTCCAATCTACCACATCCTTTTCTAGATTACCCAAAGTAACGGGGCAATTTCTATAGTTTTCAAAACTAGGATTCAATACTAAATTCTGACAAGTCAAAAAAAATGGCATACACAGCGCAACCAATAGCAAAAAATAAGAATGTCGTCTTTTAAGGTGCATGCATTTCAAATAGATTCCCTAAAATACAGAAAAGATAAAATATAGTGATATTGCCAAATCTAGGGCACAAAAAAAGCCCTTCTCATCTCAAAAGAAGGGCCTTACTAACAATAAAAAACCAAACCTTACTTTAACTCTTAATTGTTATATAAGTAAATAGATGCAGCAGACGATAAGTCATTACTAATAGCTGGTGCAACATTACCACTAGCATTTAATGCATCTGAAAAGGCAAGTACCTTACCATTACCAATCTCTGCAATAAATACTGTTTTTGTTTTATGGTCATAAGCAACATCAATAGGGTTACCCATTTCTGTCATAGAACCAGCAACTCTTGTTTGATCAGAAAGTGCCAATGTTCCGCCATTATCCACAGCTGCTAATTTTGCCGCAAAATCTTGAGTTACTTGAAATCCGCCATCTGTATTTGCATCCGTAGCATCACCTATATCTGTCATTACCAAGACATCATCAGCCTCACTGTAATCTATACCATGTGTTCTTACAATACCGTCAACCGTAATTCTTTTGGTCGGAGTAATTGCACCATCCGCAGAAAAGTCGGTCAAGAAATTATCGTATACTGCTAAATCGCTCGTAGCATCAACAACGGCCAACAAAGTGTTCCCCATAAATGTGATACCCCAAGTATCAAAACCGGCATCAAACGTATTCAATAGACTAAAGCTAGAACCGTCATACTCATAAACATAAAATTTGTTTTCTGAGTTACTGGAAACAACTACTTTATTTCCAAAAACAGCAATCTCCCTTGGACTAGCCAATTCTGCACTACCTGAAAAATCTGCTGTAATATTTGCTAAATTCGTAACCGCATTGAAACTACCATAAGCCTCTAAAGCCAAGCCAGATCTTGAAGCCTGAACAATAGCATCGTTAAACGCGTCATAGTAAATACCTTCTGTAGCATCAGAACCTGTAGCTACTGTTTTTGTCAACATACCAGAACCATCATATACACTTACATTTCCGTCAGCCGTACTTGTAGCATATAATCTTGTTGCTCTAGCTTCACTAGAATCTCCCGTATTTCCGTCAGTTTCATCGCTACTAAATTGAATTGATGAAGCCATTGCTAAATCTTTATTGAAAGACGGAGACAAATCTCCACCAGAACCTATAGAAGTAAATCCTAATACTTTACCATTTCCAATTTCAGAAACATAAACGGCATCGGTTTCAGAATCATAGGCAACATCAATTGGGTTACCCATTAATGTTGAAGAACCTGCAACACGCACTTGCATACCTATTGGTAATAATTCACCATCAGACAAGGCATCGAATTTAGAAGAGAAATCAGATATTACGTGAAAACCACCATCTGTATTTGCATCTGTAGCATCACCAATATCGGTCAACACCATTACATCATCTGTACCATCATAAGTAATACCGTGTGTTCTTACAATACCTTCGATTGTTACTCTTTTCGAAGGATTTAAAACCCCATTGGTAGCGTTAGTAAGAAAATCATAATACACCGCTAAATCTCCCGTCGTATCAACAACGGCATATAAATCATCACCTTTAAAAGTGATACCCCAAACTGGGAAAGGTACCTCAACAGTACTAGTTAAGGAAAATCCGCTTCCTGTATTTTCATACACAAAGAACTTGTTGGCACCATTATCGGCAACTACGAAAGAAGATCCGTTAACCGCTAATTCCCTTGGACTCTCCAAGTCTGCACCACTTGCATAAGCAGGGGCAACTGCGTCACCATCCATCATAGTGCTTACATCTGTAAAAGCTTCTAATTGCAAAGCACTTCTAGATGCTTGAAAAACTACATCTGCAGTAGCATCATAATAAATACCTTCGGCAGCAGTCGTTGTTGTCATGAATGTGACCAAAGAATCTCCGGTTACACTATATCTTGAAATATTTCCGTTATCGTTATTGGTTACGAAAAGGTCTGTTCTACGACCTAAAACCGTCATACCATCACCGCATGGCTCACAAAAGGAACCACCACAGTCAATACCGGTTTCGTCTCCGTTCATAATACCGTCGTCACAGGTTACATCTGGTGTAACATCGACTATAGCATCATCATCGTCACTGCAAGAGGCCATAAATAAAGCGCCTGCAAAAATTGCTAAATAAATTATAGATTTTTTCATATTGTATTTTAGGTTTTATTAGTTGAACCACCAATACTTACGAAGAGACTTAAAGAGGGTTTGCTTTCATTTGTTAAATATATATTAAAACCAAAAACACCTAAGAACCAGACACTTCTGACACTTAGGTGTAAATAAAATTATAAAAGATATTTTTTAGAAGTCGAACTTATAAGTTGCTCCTCCCAAAATCTGAATTCCCTGAACTTGAAAATTAGCCCAGCGTTGGTAATCATTATTAGAAAGATTTGCTCCCTTTATAAAGAAAGACCACTGATCTGTATATCTATAACCAATATGTGCGTTAGCATCAAAATAACCATCTAAAGTTATTAGTGTAGCAGGAAAATCACTGGGCTGCACATTTTGTACTACCGATGATGAAAAATCATCTCGCTCACCAACATAGAACAAGTTAGCACCTGCGTACCACTTCTCCCCTATCTGATAATCCATAAACAATGACGCTTGTAGATTCGGCAAGTTCCAAGCCGGATTACCAGTTTCTGTATTGTAATCATACACCTCAACATTTACACCAGCGGTAAAATTACGGTTGACATCAACATTCAACTCCCCAAAAATTCCCAAGGTTTTAATATCATCATAGAACAAGCCAAATGAATTACCATAATAGTACCCTTTGTCATCTGACCTAAAATCATTTCTAGGATTCAATGTATACAGCGGTCTGTTGTTCTCAGCGGAATAAGACCCTTTTACATTATAGCTTAAATTAGGTAGCAACTGACCTTTAAAACCAACATAGGCATTGTACTGACTATCTGTAGGCGCAATATTTAATGTTGGAGAAACAAACGGATTACCCTCTACTAAATCATAATAAGAGTTCTGCTTTAATTCACCTGTCACTCCCCCATAAGCAATCACCGTTTCATCAAGCAATCTGTAAGATGCCGTTACTGCAGGGTAGATATAAAAGTTACTTTCGCTATTCTCCAGGTCCATGCCGTATACCAAATTCACTCCCAAATTCAGTGAAAGATCATCACGTAACATGGTTAAAGACGGATTGATACCTACTTGTAAATTCCCATAAGAAATTCCTGCATCGTTGGTACTACTATTTAAATCGGCATTCTCAAAAGTACCACCAACGTAATCAACGTTTACTTTAGCATTAAAGGTCTCTTCATTTACTGGAAATTCAAACCCTGTATTGAAAATTGCTCTGTTTTCCCCAGAACTTACCGCATCAAAAAATCTGCGATATTTTAAATCCGCTCTTTTGAAATAAGCATCTTCCACATTAATATGTCCGCTTACTTCGCCCATGTAATAATTTTGACGTTCATCAATACTATTAATAACCGTTTCACTGAATACTCCTGGCTCAATACCGTACCAATTGTACAATTGATGTTGCAAACCAATTGCTGCACCCCAATCTAAATCGCGATCACGTTTTGCGTATGATGCGTCTAATTTGGTATCATAGAACGTATCGCTCAATTCTACACCATCTATACCGCCACGAGAAGATAAGTGATTGAAGCCAATATCAAAATTCTCATCCCTATTAATGGTTCTACTGGTATAAAATTCACCCAACACATTACCATACAATCCCGCACCTAAAGAGGCATACGAATTATATAGTACCGGTGGTGGCAATCTTTCAACTTTAGATGCCGTACCCTTATTAGGTGTAAACGTAGATGCTACGGGAACAGAAAAAATACTATAATTAATAGGCTTTTTCTGTAAGACAATAGAGTCGTTCATATTCGGAACCGACTTAATCTTAAAAGCATCTGAAACGGTTGGCGTATATGCTTTAGTTACCGTTACGGTCTCCGTGCCCAAATCTTTTTCCTCTTCTTCTTGAGCAAAAACAACTTGAAAGCCAAGCGTTAAAATTATAAGCGTAAATATATGTTTGTTGTACATAGATGTTCTTTTACTGGTGTACGTAATTTTTAGTTAGGATCAACCGATGAGTTACTTTTAGCCTCTTTAGATTTTATGATAGCCAGCTCTGCTCTTGCCTCGGCAACAATTTCTGGGTACTGTGTAAAGTTTGTTATGACACTTTCAAGAATATATGTCGCTTGGTAGGCATCATTTAAAGCGTAGTAGTTTTTAGCCATGAGCACTAAACCTTTACCGCCCCATTCTTTGTAGGCTGCATAGTCTTTCGCTAATTTCTGAACTGCAATATTAGAGTTCTCATAGGACCCGTCTAAATTTTCAAAATAGGCATTGTAATACAGTGCTTCTGCCGCTGTTGCCCCAGATGCAATTTTCAATACCTCCGCGTAGGCAGATTTTGCTTTTGCTTCGTCATTTGTAGCAATGGCAGATCTTGCGATCATAATTTGCGCATCACTCTTAATTCTATTATCAATATTCGAAGTTGCCAATACTTTGTCTGCATATTCCAAGGTCTTCGGATAGTTCTTTTGCTTGTAATACCCTTTCATTAAGTTAGAGCGAGCAAATGTTCTGTTCTGTGAAATGTTTGCCTGACTCTCTAATTTCAATAAATATGGCAATGCAATTTGATAATCATCCTTAGAAATATAAACTTCACAAACACGAGTCAACGCCTGTTCTGCATATTCGCTAGTGCTTCTATCGGCAACATATTTGTAATACGGTAAAGCCGATTCTTTTTCTCCTTTCCCGAAGTACAACTGTGCTAAGCTAAAATTGGCATCTACGGCATGTAAACCAGTAGGGAACTGTTGAATGTAATTTTTATAACCTTTAATGGCTGCATCAACATTACCTTCTAAATTCTGTTTTTGCGCAGCGTCGAAAGTAGCATTGTCCAGTTCCGCATCGGTCACCTCAACAAAATCTAGTCCGCGAACCCACTCAGCATATTCGTTTACGCGCCCCATATCCACATACACCAATTTAGCCGTTGCTACAGCTTGTATTGCTTCTTGTGTTTTTGGGAAATCGCGTACAACGGTTTTAAACTTCACCAAGGCAGCTTCGTTTCTAGCGGCATTATAATTTACCAGACCCTGTCTCATTAATGCTTGCGGTACTAAAGAGCTTCCTTTGTATTCACTGATCAATCGGTCATAAGCTTCTAGACCTTTGTTCTCCTGACCTTGCGCAACATAGGTATTCCCCAATTCAAACAAGGCATCATCCCTAAAACTAGACCTTGGATATTGGCTTACAAACTCTTCTAAGTTTTCAATTTTACTTGCACCTTTATCTACATAACCATAGCTCATGGCTTTTTGGTAGAAAGCATAATCTTTCTCCGGCCCCGTTAACGCCAATGCTTTATTATAAGTTTCAATAGCTGGCCAATATTTACTCGTGGCGTAGTAGCTATCACCCAATCTTAAATAACCATCATGTAATTTCTCTACTTCTGCATCTCCGTTGGCTGTAAACGAATTGAAATAGGTAATGGCATCAGAATAATCTTTTTGTTTAAAATAACCATATGCCAAATTATAATCTACATCGGCATACATTTCTGTATTCTTTGCGGATGGATTATTCTTGAACGCCGTATAACCCTGTACTGCTTCACTAAAACGATTAGATAGATAATCAGATTCTGCTTTCCAGTAATTAGCTCTTGCTTTAAATAGCATGTCTTCCGCACTATTTAAAGATTTATTGAAGTTTTCAGCTGCAGCATTATAATCGCCTTCCATAAAAAGTTCGATACCTCTGTAATAAGCTACTTTTTGATAGACAGCCTTACTGGCGTAGTTTTTATTCTCCTCTAGCAATGTCATTGCACCTTCAAAGTTCTTTGAAGTAATGTATGAATCTACCAACAAGGTCTGCATCTCATCTTGATGCTCATCTTTAGGATACGTTTTTAAATAATTTGTAATTACCTGCGGAACCGGCTCATAGGCATTACCCACCTCATAACTTAAACGTGCATAATTTAAAAATGCATCTTTTTGGATCTCGGCACTATAATCCATTTGAGAAGCATTTCGGAAAGCATTTAAAGCTTCCTGCTTTTTATCCAACTTCAAATAGCATTCTGCCAAATGATAATAGGCATTTTGTGCAACGCTATTGGTACCTCCTATAATTTTATTGAATTGAGCTATGGCACTGGCATAGTCACCACCTTTATAGTAAGCGTAACCTAAATAGTAATAATCCGTATTATTCCACTTACCACCTTTACCGTTGTATTCCGTTAGGTACGGAATTGCATTTTCATATTGCTTCAAGTTGAAATAACTCTCCCCAATAATCTTGTTCAGTTCAGATACTTCTCGTCTGTCAGCTTTTGGCAGTTGTTTTTTCGCCAAAGCAATCGCTTCATCGAACTTACCGAGCTTAAAATTCATATCAGCCTGATAATAGCTCAACTTCTCTTCCAATACATCTTGATCGGTAATTTGATCAAAACGCTGATTTGCCGTTTCGTAATCATCTTCTTGATATGAGATATAACCCAGGTAATATTTTGCCTGAGAACCGTAAACTGGTGAAGTAGTAACCTTTTCTAAGTATTTCTCTGCATCTTTCGTTTTTCGTGATGAGAATAAAGAGTAACCGTAATTAAAGTTGAACTTATCCATCTCCCCACGAGAAAGGGAGCTTTGATCTACTTTGTTGTACCACTTTAAAGCATATGGATATTTACCTGTTTGAAAGTAGTACTCTGCCACATCTGCATAGGCAGAATTACGTTTGGTAGAAGTGGGATATTTTGCCACGAAATCTTCCATCAATCTATCTGCACCCGTCTGGTTCAAGCGCACTGCCGCGTTGGCAGAATAATAAGCGCTATTGGCAGCAGTCTCCTCATCTTTTGTAGACACTTTGACCTTATCAAAAATGGTCTGTGCCGCTTGATATTGTTCGTTGTTGTAAAGCGCAAGCGCGTCTTGAAAAGCTTTATGTTCGTGGGTATAGATCTTTGTCTCTTGGGCATTGGTCAAAGCAACCAAACCGAATACCATTGGAATAAAAGCGGTGATTTTTTTAAGCATAGTGTTCTGTTACTATTTAGTAGTACCGTTATCACATGTGATAACGTCAAAAATTGTACCTAAGTATGTGTAATACCCACACAAAATAAAAGATTTTAAAAAAGGGTTCTCTAATATCAAATGGAACTTATTACTTTTATGACAACATTTGCGTTATGGAAGAGATTGTTTTAGAACTTAAGGATGCGGCTATTTTTCAAAAAGAGAGCTTGGTGTTGAGTGAAGTAAGTATAAAGATTGCCAAAGGGGAATTTGTATACCTTATTGGTAAGACCGGTAGCGGTAAAAGTAGCTTCATGAAAACGCTGTATGGCGATTTACCTTTGCAAAAAGGTGAAGGTCATGTGGTTGACTTTGACCTTAAAACATTGAAAGAAAAAGATATTCCGTTTTTACGTAGAAAACTGGGTATTGTTTTTCAAGATTTTAAACTACTTCCAGACCGAAATATCAACCAGAATATGTTTTTTGTTTTAAAGGCAACCGGATGGACAGATAAGGCAAAAATGGATGACAGGGTTTCTAACGTACTGGAAAAAGTAGGTATGAAAACCAAGGGATTTAAGTTTCCGCATGAACTTTCTGGCGGGGAACAACAACGTATTGCCATTGCACGTGCATTATTAAATGATCCAGAACTAATTATTGCCGATGAGCCTACCGGAAACCTTGATCCACAAACCAGTGTAGAGGTTATGAAGGTATTACAGGAAATCAATAAATCTGGCAGAACTATTTTAATGGCAACTCATGATTACGCATTAATACTGAAATTCCCATCTAAAACAATTAAGTGCGACGCCAACAAAGTATTTGAGGTGGTGCAGAGAGCGGTTTAAATAGAATCCAAAATTCCGTTTTAGATTTTTCTAGGAAATAGATAACTATATGTCCCAAAATAAAAAGGAAATTTCATACACACTCCTAAAAGCTGGTATAGCATCTATCCCTGTACTTGGAGGTGCCGCTTCTGAAATTCTGCCTCTTCTTTTAAAAAATCCAATTGAAAAAAGAAAAGAATTTTGGATGAAAGAAGTTGGAGAAAAGTTGAAAATTCTTGAAAAATCTAATACAATAAGATTGACTGAATTATCTAAAAATGAAATATTCATTGACACGGTTATTAGAATATCAACAGAAGCTCTCAAAACTAGTGAACAAGAAAAATTAAAATATTTTAAAAATGCACTTATAAATACAGCAATACTCGAAAATTTGGATATTTCCGAGGTTAATATTTTTACACGATTCATAACTGAATTTACTATTTGGCATATCCAAATTTTAAATCTTTTTGACAACCCTACAAATTGGTTTAAAAGAAATGAAGTTGCCTTTCCTGAATTTTCATCAGCACCATTATCTAAAGTTCTCGTTAAAGCCTTTTCTGCACTAAAAGATCGAAATGAGTTTTATAATTTAATCTGGTCAGACCTTTATAGAGCTGGGCTAATAAATACTGCCGAGCTAAATGTCGGTATAACTTCAAATGGGTTAAAATTTTCAAGAACTACTCCTTTTGGTAAGAAATTTTTGTCTTTTATTCAAGAAGATGAAATTCAATAAATAAAATAAACGATGTAGCGAAAAGCGCACCGCGATTTGCGCGCAGCCTTAAAATTATCTTATGAAAAACCCTGAAAAAAAACGTTTAGATCAACAGCATACCGAAGAAAAAGATTGGTTAAAATGGGGTCCTTATTTAAGTGAACGCCAATGGGGAACGGTACGTGAAGATTATAGTGCAGGTGGCGATGCTTGGAACTACCTACCACATGACCATGCAAGAAGTCGCGCTTTTCGTTGGGGAGAAGATGGTATAGCTGGTATTAGCGACCGTTATTGTAATATGTGTTTTAGTATTGGTTTATGGAACGGTAAAGACCCAATTATAAAAGAGCGTCTTTTTGGTTTAACAGGACCGCAGGGAAATCATGGGGAAGATGTAAAAGAACTGTATTACTACCTTGAGAATACGCCGTCTCACTCTTATATGAAGTATTTATACAAGTATTCGCAGAAAGCATACCCGTATAACCTATTGATTGACGAGAACCAAAAGCGTAATCGTAGAGAGCTTGAATTTGAGTTACTGGATACCGGTATTTTCGATGATAACACTTATTTTGATGTCAGCACCGAATATGCAAAAGGTGATGAAACCGATATTCTTATAAAAATTACGATTACCAATAGGCATTCAAAACCGGCACCTATCACTTTATTACCACAAATGGTAATGCGTAACCACTGGACATTTAAAGAAATGTCTAAAAAGCCTGTTATTACTCAAAAAGGAACAAAATCGAATCCTTTCGTAAACATTGACCACCCGTATGTAGGCAATTATAATCTCTATTTTCAAAAGGCAGTGCAGTTATTCTTTACAGAGAATGAAACTAACAAAGAGACCATTTATAAAGAGAAAAACGACCATCCGTTTAAAAAAGATGTCTTCAATAATGCTGTCTGCAACAATGATTTTGAGTTAGCGACAAAGAATAATTCAGGAACAAAATTCGCTCCACTATATCAAGTTATTTTGAATGGTGGAGAATCAAAAACATTTCAACTTCGTTTAACCGAAGAAACACTTGAAGCACCTTTTGCCGACTTCGATTCCATATTTAAAAAGAGACAAAAAGAGTGCGCACAATTCTATGATGAAATAGCCCCAAAGGCAAGCGAAGACAGAAAGGCGATTTTAAAACAAGCCTTTGCCGGTTTACTTTGGACGAAGCAATACTATAACTACGAAGTTGAGAAATGGTTAGAAGGTGATTACAAAACCACTCCGCCGCCAAAAGAGCGTAAACATGGCAGAAACAGCCAATGGAAGACTTTACGAAATCATGATATCCTTTCTATGCCAGATGCGTGGGAATACCCTTGGTATGCTGCGTGGGATTCTGCATTTCACTGTGCCTCGTTCGCCTCTATTGATCCAGAATTTGCGAAAGACCAATTGCTATTGTTCACCAAAGAATGGTACATGGCACCTAACGGACAAATACCTGCGTACGAATGGAATTTTAGTGATGTAAATCCGCCAGTACAGGCATGGGCAACCTTACAGATTTACGGCACCGATAAATCTATTACAGGAGTACCGGATATTAAATTCTTAAAACGGATGTTCAATAAACTCAACTTGAACTTCAACTGGTGGGTAAACCGTTTAGATAGAAATGACAACAATGTCTTTCAAGGCGGATTCTTAGGCTTGGATAATATCGGAGTCTTTGATCGTAGCCATGGTGTACCTGGTGGTGGTTCTTTAGACCAAGTAGATGGTACCGCTTGGATGGCGATGTATAGTCTAAACATGCTAGAAATCAGTTTACGTATTGCAGAACATGACGATTCGTATGAAGATATGGCAACCAAATATTTCGGCCATTTCATATTCATAGCCGAGGCATTAAATAAAATGGATACCGATAAAGCCAATACCTGGGACGATGTTGAAGGTTTCTTCTATGACCGCTTAACGTTACCTGACGGACAATCAACCACCATAAAAGTTAGATCTATTGCAGGTATGTTGTCATTGGCAGCTGTACTTACGATCAAGAAAAGTGTGTTAGATAAATTCCCGAAATTTAAGGCAAGTGTTCTTTGGTTTAAAAAGTACCGTGCAGAGAATTTAAAATATGAAGTGATACAGCAGTATGAAGAAAATGGTGATTTACTTCTATCGTTAGTACCAAAAGACAGAATGCAAAAATTAGTTGCTACACTCTTAGATGAGAAAGAATTTTTGAGTGAATATGGCATTCGATCATTATCAAAAATACATGAGAAAGCATATCAAATTCATATAGATGGTATAGATTATTCCATTGATTACGAACCTGCAGAATCTACAGTATCACTCTTTGGTGGTAATTCTAATTGGCGTGGACCTATTTGGATGCCAATGAACTATTTATTCATTCAGGCATTACGTGAGTACCAGTGGTATGATGGTAATGATTTTCTTTTTGAATACCCTACGGGAAGCTCAAAATTGCTGAACCTGAAACAAGTTAGTGATGAATTGAGCAAACGCTTGATCCACATGTTCGAGAAAGATGAAAAAGGCAATAGAGCCATCAATAAGAACTACGAAAAATATTACCAAGACCCTCATTTTAAGGACTTGATTTTATTCTACGAGTATTTTCACGGAGAAAATGGTCGCGGTTTGGGAGCTTCGCACCAAACGGGTTGGACCGCTTTAGTAGCCAACCTTATTGAGCAGTTAGAAGAATAAAGAAATCTACATAATATCCGACTCAGAGAAGCCTAATCCGTGTTTTTCGTTCGGATATAAGATTCCTTTTTCCAATTTAAAAATGGAGTGATACGGGTCGTCAATAATATCTAAATGTCCGTCTAAATCTGCGTATTTAATATTTGGTCTTGATAGGGCAAAATGTAAACCGGCAGCGATACCTAATCCGCATTCATCTATACAACCCACCATAGCATCTAATTTAGCTGCCTTGGCAACGGAATTGATATGCATACCTACCCAAATACCCCCTACTTTTTGAAGTTTGATATTTACCATATCTACACGCTCGTTTTGTGCCAAACGAAATGCATCTGTCAAAGTTTTTAAGCTTTCATCTGCCATTATGGGAACATTTACCTGATCCATAACTTCGCCCAAACGTTCTTCAGCCTCAACTTTTGTTGGTTGTTCAAAAATCTCGACCCCAATAGCTGCAGTTGCCTTCACAAAGGCGACCGATTCTTTTACGGAGTAGCCCTGGTTACCATCGAATCTCAATTCAATATTAGGATACTTTTCATGAATCATTCTCATCTTGGCAATATCCTCTTCAAGATTTGAACCACCTTTTATTTTTAAAATAGTGAAGCCTTGGTTTACAAATTCGGTCGCTTTCAGCAATGTTTCATCTACTCCCATAATACCAATAGTAATACTGGTAGCGATGCTATTACGATAGCCGCCTAAAAATTTATACAAAGGCACCTCAGCCTTTTTTGACATGATATCAAACAAAGCCAAATCTACCATTGCAAGAGCCGATGACCTTTTAGCCAATAACTCCTTCAGCTCTAATAACAACAATGCATACGTAAATGGATCCTTACCCAATAAATACGGAATAATGATATTATTAATAGCATAGGTAACATCACTTGGCGACTCATTAGTAACCACAGGGTCAGGTGCTGCGCAACCATAACCCACAATTTTAGTATCGGTTTCAAGCTTTAAGATAAAATTACTTGTACGGTCAATTGTTTCGTAAGCAATAGTATAAGGGTCAGACAATTTAAGGTCTAAACGCTCAAAAGAAATATGGGTTATTTTCATTTTAATTTTGTCATTAAAAGTGCAATTAATTCTTCTGCACCATACTCTAAAACATCAAAGGCAGGTAATTTAGTTTCTAAGGTGATTGCCTTACAAACATCAAGAATTTCCTCTTTTTTCATATCCTCATGGTTCACGGTAATCGCAATCACTTCTTTTCCAGAAATCACTTGAATAGCATTGATCTGCTCTTCTAACGAGTGCATCTTATAACCTGGGAATCCGTCATATTCCAATCTTTTTGGCGCGTGTTGCAGAATTACATAATCTGGTCTACCGGCAGCAAGAATTTCAAATCCGCCAGGGTAAGCAGGATTCATTAAGCTCCCCTGCCCTTCAATAACAATAACATCTGGGTCTTCATTATCATATGCACTGACCACAGCATGTTCAATTTCACCCGAAACAAAATCGTTGATACAGCTATCCATCACCATACTATATTTAGCACCTTGCATCCATCCTGTTTGTCCGGTTCCGATCATTTCTGCCTTTTTACCTGCATTACGAAATGCATGAACCAAAATCCAAGCCGTAGTACGTTTCCCCAAAGCAGAATCCGTTCCTAAAACCGCTAATTTTAAGCAGTCCACTTTTTCAATATCACCTGTAAAAAAAT
This sequence comes from Maribacter forsetii DSM 18668, assembly GCF_000744105.1. NCBI lineage: Bacteria > Pseudomonadati > Bacteroidota > Flavobacteriia > Flavobacteriales > Flavobacteriaceae > Maribacter > Maribacter forsetii. The sequence goes on along the minus strand of NZ_JQLH01000001.1, from coordinate 1,185,900 downwards.
GTAATTGATCACGATCAGGCGTCTTTCTAATATCTCTAATTTTTACATTCTTCTCTTTAGCTAATGCCACCAGCTCAGAGTCATTAGTTAAGAAATCATGTAACCCACTATCTACGTTCCACCCTTGTTGCAAAGCAGCTTTAATGGTCGCTTTGGCAACTTGTGGTAATCTACCACCATCTGGCGCAAGACCGATAACCAAATAACTTGGCAAATTATTACTTGCTGTAAGTGCAACAATGGCAACTTCTAAATCTTTAAAAACAGGAATTCCGTTAGGTCTACCATCCAAAACATCACCGGCATCACTACCTGCATATTTTGCATCTAAAACACCTACAACCTCATAACGCTCGGTAAAGCGAACCAAACCATGTGCTGTTTTACCATTGGGAGTATTAAATGCACCCTCACAATATACCAATGCCTTACCATCAATAACTTTTTTCATTTTTATAATTAATTTTTTGCAGTGAGCACCGCCACAAATCGGTCGGGCTCAAAATTCATTTTTTCGTCTAATTCTAGGAGTCCGATCAAACCCGCTGTAGATGCCGGTAAAATTCGAAATCCTTCTTTCTTATATAAAAGAGAAGTCATCTCCTTCAGTTTTTTATCACTGATATTAAAAGCTTCTCCTTCAGATTCTTTCAATGCGTACAGCGCCTCTTCCCCATCGAAACTATGCCAGTTGATTAGAGGTTCATTGTATTTCGTTTCTTTGATCGCCGCCGGGTTCAAATCTTTACAGTGATCCAAACCTTGCAGATACGATTCTACAATCGGGTTCTTATGCGATGATGATGCGGCTATCATTTTAGGAATACGAGACGTCTTCCCTCTTTTATAAAGATTTACAAAGCCCCTATAAATACCTGCGAACAACGTTCCGTTAGAAACGGGTACCGCACAGTATTTTGGAGCGTCACCCAAATCTTCAAAAATCTCTTGTGCGATCTGCGCATAGGCAGAAATCTGTAGCGGCGTATTGGCACCGCCCGGGTTTGCGTCATACCAGCCATGTTCTGCCGCCAACCTTGAACTTTCCGTAACCACATCTTCATAACTACCAGGTATACGAATAATCTGGGCGCCTAGGCTTTTCATTTCAATCACTCGATCGGTATGGTAACTTTCCGGTATATAAATCTTACAAGCTACACCCGCCAGGTCCGATGCCAACGCCATTGCCACACCATAGTTACCGCAGGTAGCCAAGCTTACCACGCTAAACTCGCGACGTAGCGCATCATACAACTGAGCAAATGCAATACGATCTTTCTGGGTACCGGTAGGGTTATCACCTTCGTATTTTAAATAAAGCTGACGAACATCGAACTCACGTTCTAAAGACTTGGCACGGTGCAGACCGGTATCGCCTACTTCTAAACTTATAATATCTTCAAAGCACTCTAAGCGATCTACCAAAGATTTACGCTTATCCCTGACCATATCACTAAGTCTACGTGCCTCTGTAGACACCTTGTTCTCAGCCGTTTTTACGCCATCTTTAAGATTCATAAGTCTGTATAAATTCCATTTTTTAAGATACAGTAATTTTATTGAAATTAGATATAAATTTTTAACCCATTTACCCTCAAAAAAAGGGACGCATAGGTACTATTTAATCCGAAATTATTTTAAAAATTAACAACCTATTTTATGCGATATATGTCTTTATATTGATTTTACGGTGATTTTAAAAAATGTACTAAACACAAAAATTAACATATAGCCAATGAGTGCTTTACCTAATTTTGACTACATTTTTAAATAAGCGAACGTCAATGAGATCATCCCCTGTTATTTTCTTTTTTTTCATTCTATGCTGTACCGCAGTACAAGCACAAAATGAGCTGCCACTTCGTATGGACAATTCGAAGATCAAATCCCTGCAAAAATTGTTGGACAGCTCACTGCAAACCAATTTAAGGGATGAACTGGCTTCTCACCAAGAATGGAACGATCTTATAGTGCAAAAGAAAATGGCTGTTGGACTAGTTGATCTGAGCAATCCGGAAAAGGTGAGATTTGCAAGGGTCAACGGCAACCATATGATGTATGCTGCCAGCCTACCTAAAATTGCCATTCTATTGGCGGCCATGGATGCTATTGAAAAAGGCGAACTAAAGGAAACTGCAGAAGTAAAGAAAGACATGCGTTTAATGATTAGTAAATCTGACAATGCCGCATCTACCAGAATGATCGATCGCGTGGGGTATGAAAAATTAGAATCAGTGATGTGCGATCCCAAATATGCCTTTTATGATGAACAAAAAGGAGGCGGTCTTTGGGTAGGCAAACGTTACGGCAGTGGTGGAGAAACCAACAGAGAGCCCTTAAAAAATCTGAGTCACGCCGCATCTGTAACCCAAGTCTGTAGATATTATTATCTGTTGGCGAACGGTAAGTTGGTCAATGAAAAACGATCCAAGCAAATGCTTGATATTATGGAAGATCCAGAACTGCACCATAAATTTGTAAATACGCTGGATAAGATCGCTCCCAATGCCAGGTTGTTCAGAAAATCGGGCTCTTGGCGTACCTATCATTCAGATTCCATATTGGTTTGGGGCGAAGACAGCAATAGAAGATACATTTTGGTTGCACTCATAGATGATGCCAATGGAGAACAAATAATAAGAGATTTAGTAAAACCAATTGAAAAGGTGTTAAAAAAGCCAGTACTTTAGATCTTGGAATACAGATGCCCATTTCTTGATGGTAGAAAGACTGATTAAAAAAATATTCGATGTACGTGAAGGCGAGTTCAAAGTATCTCTTTGGATGCTCGCCTACATTTTTTTGGTCATTGCCGTATTACTGATCATAAAACCTACGGTAAACGCTCTTTTTCTTTCTGAACTAGGTGTTGAACAATTGCCTTTTGCTTTCTTGTTAGTTGCAATAACTGCCGTAGCTACCTCTTATTTCTATTCAAAAGCAGTATCAAAATTTCCGCTTAAAAAAGTAATTGAGGTTACTATTATTAGTTCTATTGTCATTTTAATAGGCTTGGGTATACTGCTCTCGCTAGATGTGGTCAGCGGTGTGTTGCTCTACTTCTTTTATATATGGGTAGCAATTTATGCAGTATTATCTGCATCACAATTTTGGGTATTGGCAAACTTGGTATTCAATATTAGAGAAGCAAAACGATTGTTTGGCTTTATTGGATCAGGAGCTATTATTGGTGGTATTTTCGGCGGATATCTTACCTCTATTCTCGCTCCATTAATCGGTAATGAAAACTTAATGTTCGTTGCTGCCCTGCTCCTTTTCTTTTGTATTCCATTACTAAGAAGAATCTGGAATATCAGAGTACGAAAAAACGGAAGCGTCAAAAAACATAAATCGGCTACCAACCTTAGTGAACCGCCTTTAAAACTCATATTAAAATCCAAACATCTCACCTATATTGCCAGCATTGTAGCCGTTAGTGTCGTAGTCGCTAAATTGGTAGATTATTTGTTCAGTGATTTTGCGTCGTCGTCTTTTACGGATGCCGATGAACTTACCGCATTTTTTGCTTTTTGGTTTTCTACGTTCAATCTACTTTCGCTGATAATTCAGCTATTTTTCACCCATAGAATTGTGGGCATTTGGGGTGTAGGGTTTTCACTCTTATTATTGCCCATCGGTATATTTGGTGGTAGTATTTTGTTTTTAATGCTTCCTGAACTTTCTGCTGTTGTAGTCATTAAAGCGATGGATGGCATATTGAAACAATCCATACATAAAAGTGCCTCTGAACTGTTGACCTTGCCCTTACCTTTTGAGCTAAAAAACAAGACCAAATCATTTATTGATGTGGTGGTGGATAGTTTGGCTACAGGAATTGCCGGATGCCTTTTAATATTCGTTGTGCGTGGGCTTGACCTACCCTCTTTTTACATTGGCATTCTTATAATTACTTTGGTATGTCTTTGGCTCTATTTTATTTATAAAGTACGTATTGAATATTACAAAACGTTTAGAAACAATTTAGAAGTACTGACCGACTCTTATAAGAAAACCAAGAAGGTCACGGACACCAAAGTATCTGTAGTTGCAGGCATGCGCACCGTTTTTAAGAAAGGTACAGAAGAGCAAATTCTATTTATGTTGGATAAATTGATGGAAGTTAATGACAAACGTTTTGCCGACGATGTGGAATTATTATTGGAACACCCTAGCAACAAAGTGAAGTTATCGGCGATTCAGAATCTATACTTTTTAAACTCAAGGAGCATGACTGCCGAGGTCTCTGAGTTATTAAAAATCGATGATAGAGAATTAACCATTGCTACTTTGGCTTATGTTTTAAGTTTTGCCCATAAAGACAAATCTTTCGTATTTGATGCGTATTTAGAACATTCTAATGAGCGAATTGCCATGGCAGCGCTATTCTGTTTAGCGAGAGCCGCAAAAAACAACTACTCTTTAAAGCAACGTTATTCGTTATTGGACCGTATTTCAGTTGCTATCAAAAACATTGAAGCAAACCAAAAAGATTACTCTTACATAGTAGCTGTCATTGAAATTTTAGGCGTGGCCAATATGCCTATATTTTACAATAAGCTCATTGCCTTTCTACATCATGAAAATGAAGAAATCATAATAACGACAATAAAGACCATTGGGGTAGCAACTGACCCAACATTAGCTCAACATATAATTCCGTTTTTAGCACAAAAGAATTATAGACCAACTGTACTAGAAGCTTTTAAACAATATGGGGTACAGATTTTACCTTTGTTACGAAACAATGTGCAAGAACGTTTACAACCCTTAACGGTACTTCGGTTTATACCTGCAGCAATGCAATCTTATCATTCAAAAGAAGCTGTGCATCATTTATTAGCCATTTTAACAGATAATGACCTTACCGTTCGTTTAGAAGTAATTCGTGCTTTAAGTGCCATAAGAACAACGCATCCGCAATTAAAATTCAATAGATATAAAGTGGTATCGGTCATTTTTGATGAATGTAAACTACATCATCAGACCTTATCGTCTATGCATACGCAGATTATCATATCGTACCGAAATAGAAATAAATCTAAAAAAGAAATTAGCGATGCCGAACGCGATGCTCGCACCAGTCTTTTAGAACTTTTAGAACGCCGACTAGATTCTGGATTGGAACGTATTTTTAAACTCTTAGGCTTACGGTATCATCAAAAAGATGTTAGTATAGCTTATGAAGGTTTATTGAGCGAGAAACAAGAAGCACAGCACAATGCCATTGAATTCTTAGACAACCTTTTGACCGGTGAACTTAAGCGAAAACTGTTGCCTATTATTGAAGAATCTGCTTTAGATATTTCATCTGAAGAAGAACTTCAAAAAATAAAGCATAAAATACCTACAGAACTGGAATGCTTTAAACTGTTATTACAAGGCAACGACCTTAAAATAAAACTTGCAGTACTTTACCTTATTGCTCAGCAAAAGGAGCCTCGATATTTGAGTATAGTTGAAAGTTATTTAAATGATGAAGACCCTAAAATTAGGAGTTTTGCAGTAGAGGCACATGAAGCTATCACATCTGTAGTATAGTATCAAAAACAAAAAGCGAGGTGTAAAAACACCTCGCTTTTCATTTCTATACTAGTTTATGTTTAACTATTTTGTTCTAGCTCCATGATCAAATTCGCAATTAAGGCAGTCCACCCTGTTTGGTGAGATGCACCTAACCCTTTACCGGAATCGCCATCAAAAAACTCATAAAAGAAATGCTCTTTTTTAAAGTGCTCATTTTTAGTGAATACATGATTAGTATCTTCTGAATGGTACACAAACTTACCATCTTCATTAGGCTCAAACAATTTAATCAATCTTTTAGAAATCTCATTTGCAATTTCGTTCAAGTTTAATTTTACCCCAGAACCTGTTGGAAACTCATAAACATATTGTTTACCGTAGTATGAATAATATTTACGAAGCGATTGTACAATCATATAATTTAAAGGCAACCAAATTGGTCCACGCCAGTTAGAGTTACCTCCAAACATGTTAGATTGACTTTCCCCAGATTCATACGAAATGTGATGATGCCCGTTATGTTGAAAAACATACGGATGTTCTTCATGATACTTTGAAAGTGAGCGAATACCATAATCGGACAAGAATTCTTTCTCGTCTAACAAGCGATGTAATAATTTCTCAAGCCTGAATCCACGCATAATGGAGAACAAGTAGTTTCCATCAGAATTAAACTCTTCAATATTAGAAATCAATGAAGCCAAATCTGGTCTTGTTCGCACAATCTCGGCAGCCCTAACTTTAAAATGCTTTAGCTCATCGAACAAATCTTTATGAATGATCTCTACAGCGAACATGGGTATGATACCAACTAATGACCTTACTTTTAATCGGTCTGTATTTCCATTAGACATTTCTACCACATCATAATAGAAATTATCTTCATCATCCCAAAGTGAAATATCTTTTTGACCAATGTGATGCATTGCCCATGCAATGTTCAAGAAATGTCTAAAGAACTTAGCCACACTATCCTCATAGTTTGGATTAATGGTTGCCATCTCTAGTGACATACGCAGCATGTTTAAGGTAAACATTGCCATCCAACTTGTAGCGTCTGCCTGCTGCATACGTGTAATACCTTCAGGCATGTGGTTTCTATCGAATACGCCAATATTATCCAAGCCTAGGAAACCGCCTTCAAAGAGGTTGGTTCCGCTTTTATCCTTTTGGTTGACCCACCATGTAAAGTTGACCAATAGCTTTTGATATGCCTTCTCTAAAAAATTAAAATCTCCTTTACCGTTTCGCTTTTTATCTTTTTCATAAACGGTCCACACCGCCCATGAATGCACAGGAGGGTTTACATCACTAAAATTCCATTCGTAAGCGGGAATTTGTCCATTAGGGTGCATATAGCTTTCCTTAAGCACCAAGAGCAATTGTTCTTTTGCGAAATAGGGATCTATTTCTACGAAAGAGGCCATATGAAAAGCAAGATCCCAAGCGGCATACCAAGGGTATTCCCATTTATCCGGCATTGAAATAACATGCCTATTGGTAAGGTGCTCCCACTTAGCATTTCTAGAATCGGCTCTATGGGGCTTAGCTTCACCAGGACCACCAAATAACCATTTATATACGTCATAGTAATAAAACTGCTTTGTCCACAATAGCCCAGAAAATGCTTTTCTAGCGATCTCTTGTTGCTGTATAGGCAGCTCTTTCTTCAAAATATAACCATAAAACTCTTCGCACTCTCTAATTCTCTTTTCGAAGATATTATCGTAATCGCCCCAAGGATCAATAAGTTTCTTTTTACTTAGACGGACTTTGATTGTTTTTTCCTCACCAGATTTTAGACGAAGCTTATGCCAAACGGCAAATTTTGAGCCTTTCTTATCTGGGTTTACCGTTGGTTGTCCTTCTACCACATGGTTATTAATACCATCTTTTACATATTCCACTTCATTTGGCACACCATAAATACGTTGGTTGTTGGTCTCATTCTCACAGAAAAGTTGTTCACCTTCTTCATGATAAAAATAGTAACGCCCATTTCTTGTACTACGAGACTGCACAGCACCATTTGAGATAGCTTTCATCTCTGGCCTTTCAAACCTTTGGTTATGTTTCCAGAAATTACGAAACCACAAATGTGGTAATACATGAATATTTGCAGCTCTGGGTCCTCTATTTATAACTGTAACTTTCATTAAAATATCACCAACATCTTCTTTGGCATATTCAATAAAACAATCAAAATAAGTATTATTGGCAAAAGCTTTGGTATCTAAAATCTCAAATTCAGCTTCTTCGCGATTTCTACTCTTATTCTTTCTTACCAGTTCTGTATATGGAAATTTTTTATGGGGGTATTTGTATAAATATTTAGCGTAAGAGTGCGTAGGTGTTGACACTTGATGAAAATAAAGTTCCTTTACATCTTCGCCATGATTACCTTCATCATTAGTGAGTCCGAATAAACGTTCTTTTAAAATTGCATCTTTTCCGTTCCAAAATGCAGGAGCCAGACACAAAATTTCTCTAGAATCACAAAAACCACCAATACCCTCTTCTCCCCATCTATACGCATTACTACGTGCTTTGTCATGACCAACAAAACTCCAAGCATGCCCTTGCGGACTATAATCTTCCCTTACCGTTCCCCATTGACGTTCAGCCAAATAAGGACCCCATCTTTTCCAATTTTTATAATTATCCTCAACGGCTAATCTTTCTTCTTCAGCATTTTTATGAGCCATATAGTCTATTTCAATTATACTGTCTTTTTCAATTTCAACTGCTTTGGGCAATCTTAAAACTTGGGCAAAGTTAATATCCTAACATAGGACACTATGTTAAAAATACTATATGTAAAAGTATTTGTTTGGTTAACGTGGACATCAAATGAATAGTATTACTTAATCATTACAATTAAGACAAATACACTATTAACTTGTTAAATTTAACTTGGCTATTCTATGAACATCATAATTGAACATCATAAAATTATATTGACATTTATAACTCTTTGTTATGAATGTAAAGATTAAGACGTATTCTTAGTTCTAATATTATTTCTATCAACTCAAAAACTAAGTAATTCGCCACGGTGGGTTCAATCTATTCTCACCGCCAAAGAATAATATAAGTTGATTACCGTCTAGGTCTTTTAACCTTGCCTCTCTCCATAACCATTTTTCATCAATGGGCTCTTGGTCAAATTTAACTCCTTTATTTTTAAGCAGTTCTACTTTATCATCAAGATTATCGCATTCAAAATAGACATACACCCCAGTTCCTTGAGGCAATTTATCTACCAAGTGAATAGAAAACGTAGAGTTTCCATCAGGACACTCAAATCTTGCATAGTTAGGAAGTGATTTTACAATGAGCTGTAATCCTAATTTTTCATAGAAAGCTATTGCATTCTCCACATTTATAGAGGGAACGGTAATTTGATTTAAGTTCATGATTGCAATATAGAATTATCATTTCACACCTAAAGAATTAAAAATTCTCTTTTACCAATTCCAAATTAACAACCGCACCCACCATGGTACCTGACGCTACAGAATTAGCCAATGACCTCATTTTTATACAATTATCACCACAAGCAAATACGTTTTCAATAGTAGTTCTATACATGTCATCTACCTTAATAAAACCCTCTTCATTTAATTCGCAGTCTAACAAATTTGAAATATTACTATGTTGAACAAAAGGCAACGCGGCATAAATAGCATCAATAACCTCTTTACTTCCGTCATCGAAAATGATTGCTTTAACGTTTCCGTCTTTGTGCTCTACCTCAACAATTTTTTTATCAATAACACTTATGCGGTTATGTTCTAATTTACTCCATTCTTCTTTAGAAAAAGAAGCAGGTTCATTGGTTAAAACATGAAGATTTTTGGTAAGGTTCCCAACCATTGATGCCAAATGATAAGCACGCTCACCATTGGCCATTATACCCGTTTTCTTATTCCTAATCTCATATCCATGACAATATGGACAGTGAACCACAGAGATACCCCAACATGCGGCGAAGCCCTTAATATTGGGCATGACATCTTTAATACCAGTAGCTAAAATGAGTTTTTTAGCACTATATGTAATTCCTGATTTTGTACTTACCGAAAAGCTAGTTTCATTATTAATTGCGTGTATAGCTTCATCTTCTAAAAAGTTTACGGTTTTGTATTCTAAAACTTGAGATTTAGCAATACTACTAATTTCACTAGGTGTCTTACCGTCTTGGGTTAGAAAATTATGTGAATGTGGTGTTTGTTTATTACAAGGCTTACCACTATCAATTATCAATACTTTTCTTAATGATCTGCCCAAGGACATTGCCGCTGCTAAACCAGCGTAACTACCACCTATTATGATTACGTCAAAATTATTTATTGCCTGCATATTCTTGTATTAAAAATGGATTAAAGAGAAATAACACACTTTATCTAAAAACTAAAATGAGCTATATTTTTATTGCTTTACATTAATTATTGCAACTTAGTTGCAATAATATGCATTTTACATGAAAAGAAGAATAAAGCAGTAAAACATGTTATACTCTCAGTTATAAAATCGCCTCTTTATTCTGGGAGGGTAAATACCCCGAGGCTTGCCTCGCGTGAAAAAAACAGTAATCTTTGAGCGTGAGCTCAAGTAAGCATTTTCATAAAAGTCATAACGTATCATTGTTGCTTTACCATTTGGTATGTTCAACAAAGTATCGCCGATTTGTATTGAGTCCAAAAGTTGACCAGATATTGAAAAGGACTTGTATTGAAATAGAGGATAGATATGAAATTCACTTTCTGGAAATAGGCTCTGACAAGAATCATGTTCATTTTCTATTGCAAAGTGTTCCCACTTTTAGCCCTACAAAGATTGCAAGAACAATTAAAAGTATTACTGCTAGGGAAATTTTTTCTCAAGCTCCTGGGGTTAAACGAGCATTATGGGGTGGAGCCTTTTGGGGCAGTGGTTTCTATGTTAATACTGTAGGAAGACATAGTAATGAAAAAGTAATAGCTGCATATGTAAAAAATCAAGGATCCGAAAAGGATTATCAGATCTTACATAAAGACAATGGCATTCAATTGAATCTTTTCTAAACAAATGCCTCGGGGCTTGCCCCGAGGATTATTTACTTTAACTCAAATGATCATCTTAAAAGCCAATGATAGTAGATTAAAACATAAGAGTATATCATGATTAAACTTATAAAAAAACCGAAAGAAGTAAGTTTAATTCCATTTTTTCTGGACACTAGCCTATTTTAGCTTCTGTCTTTTTGTAAACTAGCTCAAGAATAAAGCAGAACGCTATAATACCCAAAGCAGTAATTACCCCAACTCTATTAACAGAAAACTGTTGAATAATCAAAGTAACGAATGCCAACAAACATAATATACAAGCAAATAAATGTACATAACTTTTAGAATCCAGTTCCTTATGTTTTTTGAATCCTATATAATTTACAATGCAAAAAATCAATAAGAACCCTGCACTGCCTGCCGTAGAAATACTTTGAAGATTAAAGGAGTTGACCAAGGCAATAGAAAGTATTGCGGTTATTAAAAATCCAACAGGTTTACCCCAAAACATATGGCAAAAATATTTGGGTAATTCATCATCTTCAGCAATATCATAATTTACCCTACCACTGCCTAAAACAGTTGCATTAATAGCAGAGAAAGTAGAAATCAATGCTGTAATGGTTATAATTGTAAAGCCAATTTGCCCAAGCGTTGGCTCAGCTGCTTTTGCCAACACGTAATCTTCGGCATTGGCAATTTGATCAAACGGTAAAGCCCCAACGGTTACAATTGCAATTAAGATATATAATACGATTACGAAGCCTACGGCGCCAAAATATGCTTTTTCGGTATTCTTTTCTCTGTCTCTTAGGTCCGATATAGAATTAGCAATTAACTCGAATCCTTCATAAGCAACAAAAATGACCATACCACCAGAAAGAATTAATAACGGACTTTCCCAATTACTTGGAGACAATTGTTTTAAGTTTTCTGGATGGACGGATAAGCCATAAAAACCGATACCTATAAATGCTATTAAAATGGATAGTTTAATAATTACCGCCAATGACTCAATTTCACTAACCAGTTTAACACTCAGATAATTGATCAATAAGGCAATCAGTAAAATAACGGTCTGAAATATGCGTGTATCTATTTCTTTTGACCCTGAAAGCGAGATTAGTTCACTAGCATACGACCCAAATGCCGATGCATATAATGCAAGCATAACAATATAGCTGACCCATAATAGATTGTTGATACCACCGGCAAAAATACCGCTACCAAATTGTTGATGTACAAATTTTACCGTACCACCATTCTCAGGATATTTCTTTGAAAGCTTGGCATATGAATAAGCTGTTAACATAGCAATGATACCTGCCCAAAGAAATGCAACAGGTGTTGCTCCTTTTGCCAAAGAAACCGCAAGACCAAGAACGGCAAAAATACCACCACCGACCATACCGCCTATACCTATAGAAATTGCATCTTTGAGTCCTATTTTCTTTTCTACACCCATCTTCTTTACCTATTATTTTTAAATACGGTCATCCCTTTCCAACATAGCATATTCAAAACTATCTGACCATCCTTTTTTTAAGGGAAGTATTTGTCTTCTAAGACCTTCTTTCTTCATCCCTACTTTTTCTAGCACCCTGGCAGAGGCTATATTATCTACCGCACAACCTGCTTCTATACGATGAAGATTAAGCACATTAAATCCGTAATCCAATATTTCTCTAACCATTTCAGTAGCAAGACCTTTATTCCAATAATCAATATGTAGTTTATACCATATTTCTGCTCGTCTATATTTCTTAGAACCTAACCGTAAACCCAATAAACCAACAAACTCATTATTCACCTTATTTTTGATAGCTAAAGTATAATTACGTATTTCACTTGCATTATTCGCTTTGATCCATGGTTCTATAATCCTTTTTGTTTCCTCTAAACTTTCTGGAATGCCTAGCGTATTGAATTCATCCGTTTCCGGTATGGAATGTAAGCGATGAATATCCTTCACATCTACCATTTCAATTAGCCTTAACTCCAATCGATCGGTCTGAAGTATTAGTTTTTCCATACCATATGAATTCTTAGTAGTTTTTTAAAAATACCTTTTTTCTTAGAATCATGCATGCAACTAAAGCACATGAATTCAACTTTCCTATATAAAAAAGCAGGAAAGAAGTGCTAAGCGATTTATGAAATCACTATTATCACAAATGAAAAATTTAGTTGACCGGTAAATAAATTACGAATGTAGACCCTTTGTCTTTTTTACCTATGGCATGAATATGCCCATGGTGTTTTTCTACTATCTTTTTGCAAATAGAGAGTCCAATGCCCGTACCCGAATATTCCGTTTTAGAATGTAGTCTTTGAAATACCTCAAAAATATTAGTTGCAAATTCAGGTTCAAAACCAATACCATTATCTGCAAATGAGATTTTATAATAGTATTCTGATAGCTTGCTGAAATTTTCTGTGATTTGTGAATTACGAACCTTTTTAGCGCTAATGACTATTTTAGGAGCTACATCCTTTTTGCAATACTTTATAGAATTACTAATAAGATTAGTACATAGTTGCTCTATCTTAAAAGGTATGCCCTGAATTATAGGCAAATTGTTATAAGAAATAGAGGTGTCAGTATCTTTAATGAGCTGTGAGAGCTCATCCTCAATTTTACTTAGAATATCAGCAAGAGGAATATTTTCGAAATTTGAATTGATCTTATCTATTCTAGAATACGAAAGTAAATTCTGTATTAATTCTCGCATTCTAAAAGTACCTGATTTAATTTTAGAGAAATACTTTTGATGAGCAATAGACAAACCTTCTTCACCCTCATCTTCTATGCGAGAAATAAACATTTGTATTTTCCTAAGCGGCTCTTGTAAATCATGACTGGCAACTCTATTAAAAGATTCTAATTCTTCATTACTAACCTTCAATTTTTCAAAACTGTCAATAAGTGCTTTATCCTTTTCTACACGACTAGTTATATCTTGTACAATACCCACAGAAACTGGTCTATTATCTATTTCAACGTATCTACCTTTTAGATCTAAATGCTTCACCACTTTTTCTTTGGTAAGCACTCTGTATGCCAAAACGGTTGAGACCTCGTTTTCTTCTGCATTCTCACTAAGCGACTCAAAAATGCCAACATCTTCTGGATGAACAAACTCTTTGTAAGCCTCAAAATTAACTTCAAAGCTTTTTGGCTCTACTCCTAAAATCCTGTAAAAATTATCAGAAACAGTAGCACTACCATCATCTAAATACCAAATAAAGCTACCTACGCCAGCAACATTTTCTGCCTCTTTAAAAATAGTATTCTGTAGGCTTAAATCTTCATTGAGTTTTTGAAGGTTTTTTTCTGCTTCTTTCACCTTAGTAGTATCCCAAGCGGTATTGGTAATACCATTGGCAGATTTAACAATGGCATTAAAGATGTATTTAGATTGCCCCTCAAAAGTGTAAATACTCTCATGTTCTTGAGTATTTCCACTTAAATAACACTCTTTCATTAAATCAAAAAGTCCATTCTCCAAGACCATTGGGTACATTTCTAAAAGAGAGCCGCCAATTATATCGTCTTGCTCTGCCCCTGTTATCTTTTCTATTGCATTTGAGGTATACTTAAATTGAAAATCGGTTATATTTTTATCTGTATCTAAAACAGGCTCAAAATGACTAATAACATTATTTGAACTTTTATAAACACCTATTAAAAACTCCTCTGTTTCCTGTAGTTTTTTATTCTGTATAAAAATCTGGCTACTTACTTCTTCTATTTCTCCTTTTTGTTTGTAAATGCTTATAAAGCCTATTAAAAAAATAATCAAAGCCGTTAATGCCACCAATAAAGATGACATTGGTGTTAAGAACGATTGCGATGTGTATTCTTCTTTACGAGAAACCATTAAATAGTTCTCTTCTGCCAGCATCCTATCCTTTATAAATTGAGATTCTGCAACAATTTTAGATATTCGTTCCTTACGTCTAAAGGGTAAACTAGCAAAATTAACTACAATGCTGTCTTTTACTGACAGACTATCTGCTACAACAGTACTATCAACCAATATTGTAGTATCTATTTCTTTCTTAATTTTTTCATGCAGCAATTGTAAAGCTTTTACACGTTCTTGCTGTGCCTGGTTATCTTTGGTAAGAATTTTTAACCTATCTAATGATTGCCCTATTTCTGTAATGTTAATTGCGGTAAAGTTACTTTCTTCTTGGAATAGGTTTCTAAGCTGAATCGTTTCTACTTCTAAAAAATTAGCTGAAAGTTCTACAATAGTTCGCTGTACTTCAAGAGTATGCGAAACCAGGTCACCTGTTTTATGAAGTCTATTTACTTGTTTGTACCCTACGGTAACGGTATATAATAGCAGGGTAATTGCTAATACCAATAGTATAATATAGGTTTTAGTAGAAGCAATTAGTGACTTTAACTTCATTATAGATTCTCTAACAATTACACTTGTCATTTTTAGTGTCAGGTTAAAAGGGGAAATTACCCATCATTAAAATTTGAAAGAATGAATATAGCTCATTTTACGATGATGATATTGAAAAATGTATACAAATATGAAGTTGGCTTTTTGAGTTATAAAGTCCGAATAAAATTATTGGATAAAACACGGTTAGCATAGGTATCATTGAGAATCAAAATAAAAAATTTAAATTTTCTTTTTCTACATAAAAAAAATAAACCCCATCTCTTACGATAACGATATGGGGTTTAAAATAAAATTAAAAATCCGACTAATTTTGTAACACAATCATTCGCTAATCACTCAAGTACTTTTCAAAGCGTTTGCTCTCGCTAGCTGAATTTAGGCGCTTCATCCATTGTAATAAATTCTCATTAGACTCAGAAGTATCAGAAATACTGAACATCAACAAAATATCTCTACCTAATTCTTTATGAAAGAATTTTTCTAATCGAAGTTTTTCTAAAACTTGAGTACAAGTTTCAAATAAAGAATTTCTAAAATCTTCAAAATCTAATTCTTCATTATCAATTGCTTCGCAAAGCGTTTTACATATCGCATAGAATTCATTATTTGCCCCACCGGATGCAAACCACTCTGCAGGCTCAAACTCATATGTTTCTTTATACTCGGCATCTTCTGACTGCATCTTTTCTAGATGCTCATTAGTATTTATATAGGGCACTACTGTCATTGCACCATCATCACTAACCAATGAAAAAGCACAAATATCTGTACCATATTTCTCAATGTTTTCTTTGAAAGCTAATTTTGTAGCAATTTCAATTTCACTTTTTAAATCCTGAAAATTTATAGTAGGGCACATTTTTATTTATCGTATTTATCACAAATTCGAGGCTATCTTAAACAGTAATTTTCCTTCTATAACTTTCTGCAAAGCTTTCACTATTGTATATCTCAGAAAAAACTAACCTTATTGA
Source organism: Maribacter forsetii DSM 18668 (assembly GCF_000744105.1). Lineage (NCBI taxonomy): Bacteria > Pseudomonadati > Bacteroidota > Flavobacteriia > Flavobacteriales > Flavobacteriaceae > Maribacter > Maribacter forsetii. The sequence continues at coordinate 1,169,928 of NZ_JQLH01000001.1, read as the reverse complement.
TTGTTTTACCACCTAAGACAGCTTTTTTAATTCAGCTATAATCTCTTCAGGTTCTGAACGTGTTCTGTAATCAACATTTACATAGCTCCATTTTACAACGCCATCCTTTCCTAAAATAAATGTTGCGGGTATTGGCAGTACACTTCCATTCCCATTATTAATGGCTTCCAAATCTAAATTACGATCTACGCGCATATGATCTAATAAAAACTCCGGCACCTCCCAAGCAACCCCATATTCAGAAGCAACTTTTGCATTTTGATCGGACAAAACTATAAAATCCATCTCACTGATTTCACTTTTTGTCAATGATCCGTCTGGTACTTGCGGACTTATAGCAACCAACGTAGCACCTAATGCATGTATTTCACTTAACCTTGCTTGTAAAGCTCTCAGTTGCAAGTTGCAATACGGACACCAATCGCCACGATAAAATGTCACAACAACAGCACCTTTCTCAAGTAAACCTTCTAGTGAAATCAATTCATTCTCAGCGTTTGGAAGCTTGAAAATTGGAGCTTTTTGCCCAACCTTTACTGCTTTTGCTCCTTTTTCAAAAGCTTTTGCTTCCTCAATCACCTCATCAACGCCTTTCATGAATTCAGGTTTAGCCAATCTGCCAGAAGCAATTTTAGCATCGGTTTGTTCTTTTAAACTTTTCATTATTTTAATTTCTTTAGTATAGCCCGTAAAGTTATTAAGAGTAAAGGTGAGCAAAGAATATTTCTCATCAATTTAACACTGTGACGAAAACTTGATAGTCTTGTTTTTCTACTAAGTTGATTACAGGAAGACTTGAGAATTTAATTATTGATTATCTCAGTTCTTTGGCGTACTATCTTTATTTTTCTAACTCTTTTTCAATTTCTTTTATAATGGTCTCTATTTCAGTCTTCACACGTCCAAATAACTTTGGTCCATTCGTTACTTTAGCCGATAGATAGTAGGCTAAAAGATAATTTTCAAATTCAGCTGATTCGAATAATTGTTTGTTATCTATCTTTTCGGAAATTGACTTGAAATCGGAATTCATAAATCCTATATCCATCACAAGTTTTCGTGTACTTCCTTTTTTATAAAAAATAGTACGTAAATTTTCTTCTGTGAAATCCATTGCATTTAACTGAATGTCTAAATAATCCAATGAACTATTAAAAGAGGCTATGTTTTGTCTTAATTTTTTATTTAAAAGGATATTGAGCTTACCTGAACTAATGATGTCTTCTAAAACTCCTGTTGCAGGTATATAGCTAATTGAACTACCGAAAATAGGGGCAAATTTTTGAGAAATTCTCTGACTACTGACTGTGTCAAGCACATTTTTATCAAATAAATTCAATAGATATTCAAGTGACTCTATACGTTGCTCATTTTCTTGAATAGAGGCATTTATTATTTTTAAGTTATTTTTAAATTCTGTTTGTATGGATAATAAATACTCTTTCTCTAGACTTCTTTGTTCGTTGTAATTATTATTGTTATTAATCTGTAAAGCTATTAATATACCAATAACAACAAGTATTATTTCTCCAACAGCATAAAGCAGATATTTACTGAATTTATTTTCAGTCAACATTTTTTGTCTGATTTTTCTAAAGAATTTTATCATTGATGTGGTTGGTTTTAATGAAGCACTACACACAAATAAGTGCAATTGACGTTATAACTAAGAAAGATACAATTTTCATTCAAAGTCAACCTACATAGTTATTTGAAAATAATTCAATAATTGATTAAAAAATACACACATTAACTTAGTCTATAACTACCGTTCATTTAAGGTGATACATAAAAAAAAGCCAATATTTAAAATACCGGCTTTCTATAATTTATTAATGAAGATTCGTTGATTTTCAAAAGTCTTTTAAAAGACAAAAAGATATCTTTTAGTTCTATTTTTTTCTAATTAATTACCTCATTAAATTTCTCCCAAAAAACATTGTCGAAAGATGATAATGCAAAATTTTCTTCAGATCCCGTAGCCTCACCCATTCTTATAATTACCAAATTCTCACTAGGTACAATGTAGATGCGCTGTTCATCTTTACCTAAAGCTGCAATCATATCTGTTGGTGCATTTGGAATAAGAGATCCCGGAAATTCTGTTTGCGTAGATGGTAACATGAAGTCACTTTTTCCATTTAACCACCATAAATATCCATAAGCCGGGTTTATATCTTGAGAAGTTGTTGTGCTTTCCAAAAAGAAATCTTCATCTACAATTTGATCTCCGTCCCAATTTCCATAATGTGAAGCAAGTAATCCAAATCTTGCCATACTTCTTGTATTACTATGGTATATGCGATAGATAAATCCGTTATTCCAGAATCCATCCATACCTATTTTAGCAGCTAATTCGGTATTAAAATAAGTTCCAAATTCAGTTTCACTGGCATCTTCGACTACATTCATTAGTCGTTGAAATACGTTACCATAAGCCCAGCGTGTACCCGCATCGGCAAGCGAAACCAAATTCGCTTTGATTACCAATTGAGGTTCGTCGTCTAAACCAGAGGTCATTGTCAACAAGCTCTTTACGGTAATTAAATTTTCTTGTTCTATTGCGGCACTTGTCCACTCGGTACCAATGTAATCAGACACCTTATCATCTATATCTATTAATCCTTTTTGTTGCGCAATACCAGTGGTAGCCGTTACCAGAGTTTTCCCGGCACTATTCCACTGCCAAGTATCGTTGACCGTATGTTCGTTATAATATTCTTCTACCACAATTTTACCATCGACCAACACCATGAAAGATTTGGTATTATCGGCAATAAGAATATCTTCTAATTCTGCAAGTTTATCTGCATTCCAATTCAATTCTGATGGTGATATACTTACCCACTCATTTGTATTAATGGGCGGAAAATAAGTAGCGGCTTCTGTTGGGTTTGGCTCATTTGTATCAACCGAGACGGAATCATCTGATTGACAGCTTAAAAGTACAGATAGAATACCTATATAAATTAATCTATGTATCATGGAATTTACTCTTTAGAAAGGCTTAAAATATTTAACGCACTGGAATCTAATTTGTTGCGTAAATAATTGTCTATTCTAAAGAATGTAAATGACAAAAAAAAGCCAGTATGAACACATACTGGCTTTCTTCTAGGAAAAACTAAAAATTTAAACTATTCTTCCCCTAATTCGGTAATTTTCTTCTCGTATAATTTCTTACTCTCTACAACGGCAACGTTTAATTCTTGCATAATACCGTCTACACGACCTTCAATGCTTTTCATTTGATCATTGATATTATCGAAAGAGTTAAGGGCTGCAGCCACTTCTAATGCTTTAACGACCTCAACAGCATCGCCATGCAACAACCTTAATTTTTCTATAGCCGTAGAAGTATTCGCTAATGTTGCGTTGTATTTGGTTCGTGCCTTTTCTATAGCACCCAAGAGTGTTTTTTTACTCTTTTCATCACTTAGGCTTTTGGTCTGTGTCTCCATTGCCGTGAACAGATTGGAAGCTTTCTCTTTTAAGTCTTCGTACTCCTTATTCAAGTTATTAACCCTACGATCTACTTTTTCCCAATCCCCATATACTTTGGCAAATTCCTTATCTTCATTCTTGGTATCTTCCAAAGCGCTTTTTAAAGCGTTTAGAGATTCTAGACCTTTATTTACATTTTTGTTCGCGGTCTCTTTCTTATTCTCAAAATCGTCTACTTGAGACTTGAATTTATCTTTTAAACGAATAAGGTCTTCCGGACTTTTATCTTTCCAACAAGAAGTTAAGGTAAGTGCAATTAGGGCAACAAATAGTGTTCTTTTAAACATGTAATACTTTCTTTAGTTAATGGTACACCAAAGATACATATTCTAATATGCTTTTAATTTGAAAATGAAATGGCAAGAGTCTTTACTTGTAAGTAATTAAAATGTCCGCTGCTTTTTTTAAATCAGACACTACTATTTCTGTTTTGGGCGCTAAAGGATATTCTTGCTGCCCTGGTCTACCTATAAACGCTGCTCTCCAGCCTGCCCAAAGTGCTCCAGCAACATCCCAGCCATGGGCTGCGATGAGCATACACTCTTCTAGTTCCAAGCCCATTTGTTTTGCTCCCCATGCGTACGTATCTGTAAAGGGTTTGAATTTTCCTGTTGGTTCTACACTTAGCATTTCATCAAAATACTCGGTCAATCCGGCATTTTCAAATTGCTTTTTTAATCCTTCTTTAGATGAATTGGTGAATGCGACTAATTTGTATCCCGCGTTTTTTAATTGTGCTAGCGCTTCCTTGACCTCAAGATGCGCAGGCAAATTACCCATAGACTCAGAAATGGTTTTGCGCGCATCTTCTTCCGTCAGGTTTATATTATGATTTGCAGCTACCATTTGCAATGCTGCAGCACCAATTTGACCAAATGGCTTGTATTGACCACTAGCCGAAGTCACTAATGAATACTGCAACATTGTTGTAAACCAAAGAGAAAGTAAATCTTCTCTTCCGCCTAATGCTTTGCCTACTTCTTTTTTAACTTTAGTAAGATCTAAAAGCGTTTCGTTGACATCAAAGAACAACACTTTAGGCCTGATAGTTTTTGAATTTTTATGTTTCGTAGTATTATCCATAACCCTAGTTGTTTTTAATTGTATTTATATTTTTTTACTAAAGATATAAGAAACAACCAATGCCAACCAAGCAATTACAGCTGCCATTTGTTCTCCATCACTTACCATAATGTGAGCAAAAAATGCTAAGGTAACCGCAAAGAAAAATGCGGCATACGCCCATTCTTTTATAATATGAAACTTAGGATTCCATATAGCAAATAACCCGATCAACTTTGCAGTAGCGTACGGATAAATTAAATATGTAGGGTAGCCCAAACTCGTAAAGGCTCCTTTAATATATTCATGATTAAAAAAATACATGCCTGCAGAAAACAGTATGACCAAGGTAAAAATACCTGTAGCTACGTAATAGATTATTTTGTTCGCATTCATAATTATTGGTAGTTAACTAGTTGCTTATACTATTTCAACTTTTCTAAAGCCGTTAATATTTCTGACACTTCTGCTCTTTCGGTATAATCTGCATCTAAAAATGCATATTGTATAATGGCATCGGTATCGATCACATAAGTTGCAGCCAATGGTAATTCATTACTATCATCTCCATTTACCTTACTTAAACCAAAACCTGCTTCATACATTGCAGCAACCTCATCGGTCAAGGAATATACTACACCATATTCTTTTCCAACAACATTACCCACATCGCTCAAAACAGAAAACTTTAAAGAATTCTTTTCCGCTGTACTTAGTGAGTTATCTGGCAACTCTGGTGTAAGTGCGATCAAAGTAGCACCTGCTTTTTGAAATTCAGGTAGTTTTTCTTGCAAATAGTGTAGTGTGATGTTACAATACGGACACCAGCCACCTCTATACCAAGTAACAACTACAGGTCCGTTTTTAAGTTCCTCATACAAAGAAACCGATTTGCCCGATGCATTTTTCAAGGTGAAGTTAGGTGCTTTACTATTGACATTGAGTGCATTTTCCAATACACCAGATGCCGCAACACTACTAATACCCTCAGCATAGGTTTGCTTTTTCTCATCAGTAAACTTCACAGCTGCTTCTTGGCGTTTTACAGCTAATAATGCATCTAGCTCCCCTTTATTTGTTGTGCTCATGATAGACGAATTTATAATTTTATTAATCGGCAATTAGTTCGCCAAGTATTTGTTTAAAAGTACTAACGGGTTGTGCACCTGTTACTGCACTTTTCATATTAAAGACGATAGTAGGCACAGAGTTTACACCCATATTCTTCCATTCGCCTTGTTTGTTTCTTACCTCAAATCTCGCTTCTTCACTGTCTAATCTAGCAAGTGCCTCATCTGCATTTAAACCGACCGCTATTAAAGCTTCTTTCAAAACAGCTTTATCAGAAACATCTTTTCTTTCGGTAAAGAAAGAAGTAATCAATCGCATTTTAAGTTCGGTCTGTTTACCAAAATCTTTGGCATACTCCAATAATACGTGAGCATCAAAAGTGTTTGCCATACGCATACCTTCAAAATAGTCGAACTTAAAACCAAGTTCTTCCCCAATATCGGTCATGTTCTGTTGCGATGCTTGTTGTTGCTCTACAGTAGAACCATATTTCTCGGCAATATGTTCAGTAAGGTCTTGACCTTCTGGCGGCATGCCAGGGTTTAGCTCAAACGGTTGCCATTCAATCTCTACCTGGTCTTCAATACCTAGTTCTGAAATCGCTTTTTCCAAACGCTTATACCCAATAATACACCATGGGCATACTACATCAGAAACGATATCTATTTTTAATTTCTCTTTCATCTCTTAAAATGTTACAAATTCACTGATCTGAATCTCACCTTGTACATTGCTATAATTTTTAACATCTGCCGCAAATGTCGCTGCATGAGGACCAAATGCCGCTTGAAAAGAAGCTACATCCTCAAACTTTAAATGAGCAATGGCTACATAGGGTGCAGCTTCGCCTGGCGCTCTGCCACCAACACCAAGATCTAATTCCAATCCTTTCAATGCACTACCCACTAGTTTTTGAACCATTGGCAAGTGTGTATTTTTATAATATTCCGTATCGAACTTTACGCCTTCGCTGTTCGGATACATTACAGATACCTTTATCATTTTCTGAGTTTTTAAAGTTGAAAAAAGTAGCGGTTCTATTCAATCAAGAAACGCTACCTAGTATATTCTAGTTTTCTGATAAAATTTGACGAATCATTTGATTGGTGAATCCCCATTCGTTGTCATACCAGGTCATCACTTTTAATAAATCGCCATCTACGACTCTAGTCATACCTAAATCTACTGTAGATGCATGCGGATTTTTCACAATATCAGAAGACACCAAAGGCTGATCTGTTGTAGCAAGAACATATTGATATCTTTTAGTAGCCGCTTCTTCCCTAAAAATAGCATTAATAGCTTCTGGTGTAATATCATGTTCCATTACAAATGTTAGATCGGACATTGAACCTACTGGAATAGGAACACGTAAAGCAACACCATCAAATTTACCGGCTAAACCTGGCAAAGCTTTAGTGGTTGCAATTGCTGCACCAGTAGATGTTGGTACTATATTCGCCGCACCGGCACGTCCCATTCTTAAGTTTTTCTGTGATGGAGAATCTACAATACCTTGAGATGCCGTATAGGCGTGTACCGTAGTCATGATAGCTTTCTTAATACCAATTCTACGACTCAAAATCTCAACAACAGGACTTATGTTATTTGTTGTACAACTGGCACATGAAAATATGTTAGTTTCTCCAGCTTCCGTATTTACACCATGAACTACCGTTGGTATGTCCTCACTTTTTGTTGGTGCAGAAATAATAACAGATTTAGCACCTGCTTTAATGTGTTTTTTAGCGTCTTCGCTTTTGGTAAAGAAACCAGTACTTTCAATTACGACATCAATTTTATGTGATGCCCAAGGTAAATCTTCAGGACTACGTTGCGAGTTATATTGAATTTTTTGACCATCTATGATCAAGTTGTTATCATCATGAGAAACCTCTTTTTCATAAATCCCATAAACTGAATCATACTTAAGTAAATAAGCTATATTCTCTATAGACACGATATCGTTTACCGCCACTAACTCTAATTCTGGAGTATCCAAAATCACCTTTAAAGAAGCGCGACCTATACGCCCCATTCCGTTTATTGCTATTTTTTTCATTTCGATGTATTTAGTTTAATAAAATTCAATCCTACTTACGCAGAACCCTTTAATTCTTGTTTGTTCTAATCCGTTAAAACTATATTTTCTGCAAACCCTTGATAAGCTCCTTCAAATTGTTTTGCCATATCGTCTGGAAACAAGTGAAAATCTCCTACAGCCAATGATTTTACAATACCTTCCGATACAATTGAGGTAGCCGCTGCACCCTCAAATCCCGCTTTTGCAGCCATATCAGTATCTATAGGACCAGGGTGCACACTTAAAATGCTAACTCCTTTTGCTCCTAAATCCGCTCTTACACCTTGGGTCAAGGAATAGGATGCCGCCTTTGAAGCTGAATAGGTAGATAATTGAGGGAAATTTTTAATAGATGCTACAGAATTTAATTGAACCAACGCTCCTTTTTTATCCTCTAATGTTTTAGCGAATGCATTGGCTACGCGTAAAAAACCAAAGGCATTTACCTGTAATTGTTGCATGAAATCTTTTTCTACATCTTCACCTACAGTGGTATAAGGTGTACCTATACCCGCGTTATTAACAACGATATCTACATCGTTTGCCTGTTTAGCCAAATCTTGAATAGATTTTGTGTCGGAAACATCTGCATTCAGCGTCACTACCTTATCACCGTATTTCTCTTCTAATTCTTTTGTAGAATCCGTATTACGTACTGCCAAATACACTTTTTTAGCACCGTGATTTATAAATGACTCTACTATCGCTTTACCGATACCTCTATTGGCACCAGTTACTAAAGCTACTTTATTTTCTATTGTTGTGCTCATATATAAGTTTAAGTTTTTGATAAATTTGTTCGAGAAAAAAATAGCCTTCCGCCTAAAGACGGAAGGCTACAAATAATCACTCAATCAACATATGGTTTCGGGGGAAAACTGAAACCTCAATTATTTAGACCATGCAAAGCCTTGAAAAGGTGCGTCTACTGGCGTATGTGCAATATGGTTTGTGTAGTTACTGATCACTTTTTGAGATAAGCCTAAGATAATTTCCAATACTTGTTGCTCACCATAACCAGCTGCATAAAAAGTATCTAGATCTTCTTGCGTTACATTACCTCTGTTACGAACAACACTTAATGTGAACGTACGTAAAGCCTCTAATTTTTCATCTGCCAAAGGAGTTTCGTTACGTAATGCTTCTGTAATAGCATCATCAACCTTCATCATTTTAGCAATACCCGTGTGCGCTGGTACACAGTAATGACAAGCATGCTCTACATTGATTGTCTGCCATACTACTGTCAACTCATCGTTGTTAAAAGAAGTTTCAGTAAATAGTTTATGTAATGTCTGGTATGCTTCTAAAATTTGTGGAGAAGCCGCCAACACCCCGTGCAAACCAGGGATCATACCAAATGATTTTTGAGAGTTCTCTAATAATCCTTTGCTACCTTCTGGTGCAGATTCAATGTCGTGTACTTTTAAAGTTGTCATAATCTTATTATTTCTATTAATTATTATATTTATGTTAAATCTAAGCGACTGCTTAGTTATTGCTCAAAAAAAATGTTATAAGTGTAAAAATGTAATCTTAATAATGTCTTTTAGCTGTTCCTCTTTAAACACTTTCGATGAAATGGATAAACCTAAAAGAGCATTCATTAAATAGTCTGCTTGCGCTTCTATTTCTTTTACATCCCTTAAGTCGTCTTGTTTTAGATTCCTTACAAACAATTCTCTAATATTTAAAGAAAAGCGTTTTAACGCCGCCATAATTACAGGGCTGGAATCTTCTTTAATTTCATTTACAGTATTAGTAACCAGGCATCCTTTAAAAATTGCGCCTTCTCTAGAAAAATCAAGAAAATCAAGAAAATATTCCTTAATACCTTCTACTCCATTATTAGAGTTTTCCAAGGTATTGGTAATGGTTTTAATTTGATTATTATAAAGTTTGATGCTTTCTAAAAAAACACCCTCTTTATTTTTAAAACTAGAATATATGGAAAACTGGTTAATACCCATTTCTTTCTCCAACATACGAACCGATGTGCTCTCATAGCCATTACGCCAGAACAGGCGCATTGCCTTTTCTATGACTTCAGCTTCGTTATATTGTTTTTTGCGTGCCATGATTTCTAATTCCACTACAAAACTAAGCAAGTGCTTTGATATATAAAGAATTTTAACTTCTATTTAGTATTTGACAGAAGTAATGAATAAAAAAAAATGAGCCAACCCGTAGGTTGACCCATTTAAGGAAAGTAAGCAAAACCATAATTATATTAAGACATAACTTCTACCTCTTTTACCTTCTTCTTACTTTTTGATCCGGCGTTGAACTGGTTAGAGGTATTCTTCTCGCCACCTGCTTTTAAAGCCTTATCGCCTGCAAAGAAAGATTTATGATCATCACCAAGATCAGACCCCGCCATTCTCTGGTGTTTTACACAAGAAACACCTTTACGAATTTCTTGTCTTTGTACCCCTTTTACATACGCCAACATACTTTCTTCACCAAAATATCCTTTGGTAAGATCGCTCATATGCAACGCCGTTGTATGATAGGTTGGTAATGTAATTAAATGGTGAAAAATACCGGCATCCCTAGCTCCATCTACCTGAAAGCTTCTTATTTTCATATCTGCACGGAATGATAATTCTGAATCATCATATGCTTCGTCCATTAAATTATTTCTATCGTACTCCGTCATATTCTCACCTTTTGCAAGCATTTCATCATATGCCTGACCACGGAAATTTAAGGTCCAGTTAAACGATGGTGAATTATTATATACCAATTTTGCATTAGGTATCACTTCTCTAATTCTATTTACCATATGTGCAATTTGCTTTACATTAGGTGTTGGTGTTTCTATCCAAAGTAAATCTGCACCATTTTGCAAACTTGTAATACAATCCAAAACTACCCTATCTATATTGGTGCCTCTTCTAAATTTATACAATCCGTTAGGCAAGCGAATTGGGCGTACCAATTTACCATCCCTTTTTAATAGTACATCATCTTCACGAGCATCTGAAATCGCAATCTCCTCTGCCTCTACAAAAGCTAAATATTGTGATGCCAAATCACCCGGCTCTTGACTTACCGGCAATTTCCGTGTAAGTCCCGCACCTTCAGAATCTGTTCTGGCTACGATTACCCCATCGTCAATTCCCAATTCAATAAAAGCATATCGCACTGCATTTAACTTAGCAACAAAATCTTCATGAGGTACGGTTACCTTACCATCTTGGTGTCCGCATTGTTTAGCATCTGACACCTGATTCTCAATTTGAATGGCACATGCACCCGCTTGAATCATTTTCTTAGCCAATAAATACGTAGCCTCTTCATTACCGAAACCAGCATCGATATCAGCAATGATCGGTACGATATGAGTTTCATAGTTATCGATTTCATCTTGTACATCTTCCCCTTTCTCCAATCTTCTGAACAAATCGTTCAATTCAATAGCATCTGCCTGACGCAAAAAGTCATAGATTTCTGCAATTAAACTAGAAACCGCTGTTTTTTCATGCATAGATTGGTCTGGTAAGGGTCCAAATTCTGAACGTAATGCAGCCACCATCCACCCAGAAAGGTATAAGTATTTTTTACTGGTAGTTTTGTGATGTTTTTTCACGGCAATCATTTTTTGCTGTGCCACAAAACCATGCCAGCAACCAAGAGATTGGGTGTAATTAGATGAATCCGCATCATAATCTGCCATGTCTTTTCTCATAATCCCCGCTGTATATTTCGCAATATCCAATCCGGTTTTAAAACGATTTTGAGCGACCATTCTAGCAGCATTTTCTGGGTTGATATCATTCCAAGTTGCCCCGTACTTTTGCTTTAGGTTTCTTACAGTCTCCAATGCAGAACTGTACTTGCTTTGTTCTAAATTTTTCATAATTTTGAAATACGTTATTTATTATTGATAATGAGATCCTGTACATTGTTGCCGCAATGGCAGGATCGTTTTTATTAAATGAATTTATAAGCTGGTAAGGTTAAGAATTCCTCGAAATCATCTGACACGACAAGTTTATCGAACAGTTGTATCGCCAGTTCAAATTTGGTGTTCTTCAAATTATCCTCACCAACTTCGGCAATTAGTTTTTCTACCTCATCATCGAATATTTCCATATATAGACCTTTATTCAATTGGCGCCCATCGGCAAGAATAACTTCATTCTTCAACCACTGCCATACTTGGGTTCTAGATATTTCTGCCGTAGCAGCATCTTCCATTAAATTATATAATGCCACCGCACCATGTCCTCTTAACCATGCTTCGGTATATAGAATACCTACATTGATGTTTTTTCTAATTCCGGCTTCCGTAATAGTTCCTCTAGGTATTTCCACTAAATCTTCCTCCGTAACATTTACATCTTCACGCAATACATGCATCTGGTTAGTTGTTGGCATGTGTTTATTAAACTCGTTCATAGCAACCGCTACCAAGGCTGGGTGAGCCACCCAAGTACCATCATGACCGTTTTGAACTTCGCGTTCTTTATCTTTTCTAACTTTCTCCAACGCTTCGGCATTTGCCTTGTCATCGTTCTTAATCGGAATTTGAGCCGCCATACCACCAATAGCAAGTATGCCACGTTTATGACATCGTTGAACCACCAATTTTGCATAGGCATCCATAAATGGAGTGGTCATAGTCACCTGATCTCTATTTGGTACCACGAACCCAGGGTGATTTCTAAACTTTTTAATATAGGAGAATATATAGTCCCAACGACCACAGTTCAACCCAACGATATGATCTTTTAGTTCGAAAATAATTTCGTCTAATTGAAAGCTTGCTGTTATTGTCTCTACCAAAACAGTTGCTTTAAAAGTACCTTTTGGCACACTCAAATACTCCTGGGCAAATTCAAAAACCTGGTTCCACCAACGTGCTTCTGTATAATGCTCTAATTTTGGTAGATAGAAATAAGGTGCAGTACCGTTGGCCATCATAGTTTTGGTGTTATGGAAAACATATAATCCAAAATCTACCAAACTACCAGAAGCCTCTTCTTCATTTATTAATAAGTGTCTTTCGTTAAGGTGCAAACCTCTTGGTCTAACTAACAACACCGCAGTGTTTTCATTCAATTCATAAGATTTCCCTCTTTTAGTATCTGTTAAACTAATGGTCTTCGTATTGGCGTCCATCAAATTTTGCTGTCCTTCAATACTATTTTTCCAACTTGGCGAATTGCTATCCTCCAAATCTGCCATAAAGGTTTTGGCTCCAGAATTTAAAGCATTAATAATCATCTTACGATCTACAGGTCCGGTAATTTCTACCCTTCTATCCTGTAAATCTTCAGGTATGTTTCCTGCGGTCCAAACTCCTTCCCGTATCGTTTTGGTCTCTTTAGGAAAATGAGGAAACTGACCACTATCAAAGACTTCTTGCTGGACTTCACGGTTTTTAAGTAATTCTAATCTTTTCTCATTAAAGTTCTCATGAAGCGCTGTTAGGAATTCTAAAGCACTGTCTGTTAGAATCTCAGGATAGTAATGACGTACCTGATTTGCGAACTGAATTTTTGGATGTTTTAAAATCGTGTTTTCCATTATTAAAAGTTTTTGTTGACACAATGATAGAATAAAATATTTTACAAAACAAGCGAACGTTCGCTAAATATATAAAATTCACTTTTTTTACGATGTACGCAAAAAGTAGTATCTTTAAAGTCTAGATATGGAACAAGAATATATTAAACTCATTTTCGGCTTAAAACTGAAGCAAATACGAACAGATAAAAATTTATCGCTATTTGGTTTATCAAAAATTTGCGGACTTTCTAAATCGTATTTAAACGAAATTGAGAAAGGAAAAAAATATCCGAAGCCAGATAAAATCATTTTACTATCAGAAAAATTAGATGTGCCATATGATCAAATGGTCTCTTTAAAGCTTGATAAAAACTTGGCACCAATTGGAGATTTGCTTCGCTCCAAGATATTAAAGGAGATTCCGCTAGAGCTGTTCGGCATAAAAGAAAGCGACCTAATAGATATTGTTGCTACGGCACCTGCAAAGGTCAATGCCTTTATAAGCACCATTATAGAAATAGCACAGCACTATAGTTTTAGTAGAGAAAGTTTTTTCTTGGCATCTTTACGTTCTTACCAAGAGGCAAATAACAATTACTTTGATGATATTGAACAGCAAGTTTTAAAATTTGCCAAAGCCTATCATATAGATTTATCCAAAACGCTTTCTTCAAAAGATTTAGAGGAAATACTAATTGAGGAATATGGTTATACTATCAATAATGGGGAAATAAAAAAATACGAAGCCTTAGAAAATTTAAGATCCTTATTTGTTCCCGAAACCAAAACACTGTTACTCTCTGCAGATATTAACGAGCCACAGCGCGCATTCATTTATGCTAAAGAAATTGCCTATAACTTTTTAGCCTATACTGATCGGTTATATACTTTTCCATGGATAAAATTCGAAAATTTTGACCAGGTTTTAAATAATTTTTACGCCTCTTATTTTGCCGGTGCACTAGTTATACCTAAAACTCTTCTTGTTCCTAAAATTGAAGCGGTTTTTTCAAAAGAAACTTTTGACCCTAACAAATTCTTAGCACTTATTAACGGCTTTAACGCCTCACCAGAATCTGTTTATCAGCGACTCACTAATATTTTACCCAATTCCTTCAACATACAGAACTTATTCTTTCTCCGTTTTACCCATAGATTAGGCAGTACAAAATACCATCTTAAAAAAGAGCTGCACCTATCTCATCAACATTCGCCCAGAGCGAATGAAACCAATGAGCACTACTGCCGTCGGTGGGTGTCGTTAAAAGTATTGAACGATATTAAAATGAGCCAGAAGGACCATGAATTCGATTGTCAAATATCTGAATATGATGGTGAGGACAATAACTACATTGTTTTCTCTTCTGCAACCAAAGATCCTTTTAAGGATAATCAGTACAGAAGCATTAGTATAGGGCTGCTCATGAACAAACAGCTAGCACGTAAAATTAAATTTTTGAACGACCCAAAATTTAAGTCTCAAAAAGTAGGCGTTACTTGTGAGCGTTGTGCCATTAAGAATTGTAAGGAACGTCAAAATTCTGCCATTGTTTTAGACCGGATCGACAAAAATAAAAATGTAGAATCTATTGTAGAAGAATTGCAGGCTAAGTTTAAATCCTAACTAAAATCATTCAACAAAGTTTTGTGCTTACTCGAACTTATGCTTTTACCCTTTTTTAATAATCTTATCAATATTACCCGCTAAATACATATGATCACTGGCAGAATTCTTACGTAGCACATTCGTCATTAGCACTACCATATACCTACAATTATCTGGGTGCTCAACGATAATAACAGAATTCATGAAATTGGTCACGTTACCCATATATTTACCACAGGCTTCACCTTTACTTCTATCGCATTTGTATAGAGAGCCCGATTTAAAATACACTGCAGCATCTTTCAATGCTGGCGATTGTGCGTATCTAATTCTACGATCGGTGATGTACATTAATCGCTTCATTTCTAAACTAGAAGCTTCATCAACCACCTTACCTTGTTCTAATTGCAGCAAAAATTTCATTAATCCCTGTGGTGAACCTATACTACCGCCCTTATCACCTACATATGTATTTGCACCTCTAGTGAAGAAACTACCTAGTCGCCATTCATCAGATGTGATACCTAAATCGCGCAACGGCAAGTTGACAACATCATTACTTAAGTCCGTTAGCTCCTTTTTAGGTGTTTCTTTAAAGTAAGTATCCGCATCTTCTTGGGTCATCTCTGGATATTTTTCACCGAAAGCCGCCATCAAAAGTGCTTCTCTCCAAACAATACTTGCAGCACCGTTGTTACTAACAGACAGCATGTGATCTGCCCATTCATATAATGAAAAAACATCGCTAGCAATTACTTGGCGCTTCACCAAAGTATTTTTTTCAATATTAAATATTGGGATTGTATGCTCATCTGTCAACCCCCAAACACCTGATTTTACAGATTTATTTTTTAGAAGCTCCGTTCTTTTTTCGAATGAATCTGGATAAATTTTTTCTAACTGCGTGAACAATCCTAATAATACCGCCAATTTACCTACACTACCGGGCTGATAACCTGCAGTTTCATTTCGTTCTGCATAGCGTACATTTTCTGGGTCAGAAATATCTAAAACAGTCAATGAATAACTTTTATCTAAACCACGGAAGAGTGCACTGATTTCTTTCTGAAAATCTTCGTTCACCTGCATTAAACCCATGGCACTATCATTCTTTCTAGAAAGTAGATTTAATTGAATGTCATTGTAAGATTTCATTGCTCCTGCAGGTAAAGCGGTCGCATCCTTTATCTCCCCACTTTTAATCATTTCTAAACGCTTTAAACGTTTAATACCTGTTCGCTCGTAACCATCTATTGGATAATAGGTAGATGTTGTAAATGCAGATGCACTTATAACTACAATCAATAATATTAGTATTCTCTGCATTACAATTTTGTATTTAACGAGATTTCTTTCTCTGTATTAATTCTCGGTGTAATAGATTCTAGATACCCAGAACTCAATGCTTTTTTATTTTCAACAAATGGTCTTATTTGAAACAACCATAATTTATCTTTTTTAAAACCAAGCTCTACATCATAAGCACCTTCATAATTTGAATTTGTTTCTTTAGGTAAAGTTTCACGAATGGTATTCGCTAATATTTTAATATCTCTCATGTTCTTTTCATTCACTACTCTATTCTGGAACGTTGCCACTTTCTTGCCCGTACCACCGTTAGATGGTAAGGTATTGTACATTGGTTCACGAGCCGGCGCCAATAAACGATAACCATTACTATCGTAAATAGTATATGTTTCTGCGGACTGACCATCTACTGCACCGCCTGCTCCTCTACTGAAAGCTACCGTTAAATCTTTATCGTTACCCGAATTGATTCCTTTTGTAATTAGAACTCCCGAATAATCTACATCTACACTTGGTATCACCAAAATAGAAGGAAATACATTCTCAGGATTCAACAAATACACTTGTCTCCATTTAAAACTACGTTCAGTATATGGTGAAGCCCAAACATCTTTTATGCCTTCTAAAACTTTCTCTTTATCCAGCACATTGAATAATGTTAAGTTTAATCCTGCGCCAGTAAATTCTTTAAGATCCTCCATATTGGTATCGCTACGCAAGAACACGGGTATTTTTCCGAAGTCCGACCCAAGAACAGATTTGAATTTGCTTTCAAGCTGATTCATAAAATCTTCTTTCAACGGCATTTTTTTGATAGCACCTCTTAAGGTTTCTAATTGTCGTAACTGATAATTCTCAACTTCGGGTTCTAGCACATCTGCATTTCGCATGCGATCGGCTTCTTTGAACATGGCATTCAAATATTCCCAATACGAGCTATTTTCACCAGGCATTTGTTGATCCATATGATCCCTAAAAATTCCGAACGGAATCACCAATCCCTCAACCACCTGCTCAGGAAACATCTTTTTCAACTGCCCTAGGTTAGCCGCTTTTGGTCCGCATAAAGCTCCTGAATCGCTAGCATCAACATCGCGCATGTTTAAAACATCTGTATTGCCTAATTGAATCTTTTCAACAGGCACTTCAATCTTATCGGTATTACGTTCTTTCTTTACGAATAGTCCGCGTTCTTGATCCGTCATCTGCGATTCTGGTTTCAAGATCACATTTCCCTTATTAGAAACCGCATAAAACACGCGGTCACCATCATATTTCTTTAAACTTTGAAGATTTTGGTCAGATAAGGCAGCATTCGGTATACCTAAATTACGTGCCAATAACTGCACGTGTGAAACCATATTACCCTCTGCCACAGTTGCAATACCAGCTACAGGTTTTAAATCTGATGGTGATCTTTGAAAAATATAAATCTTATCTGCCGATACTTCAATATCTTCAGATGAGCCATCAACAACGACCAACTCCCCAAATGCATACCCAGGGTTCAACCCTCTAAATGTACTTTGGTTGGCAATGTCCATCACTTTATTCGTCAAAGCAGATTCTTGTGAAATAAAATCACCAAGTTCACCTACACTTTGCCCTAAATGTAAGGCAACAGAACCTCTAATTCTATCATCTATAAATGCATATGCTTTGGGCTCAAATGTGGTATATGTATTAACCACTTCCTGATAATTCGCTTTTACCATAGCTGCGCTCCACTCTACTGCAGCTCTTGCCGTTTCTAATACCTGTGTTAGTTCTGCCAAGCTCAATTGGTCTTGATTGAACTTACTAAGTGCACCAGAAATTTGCTCCCATTCCCACAGTTCTAAATACCCTGCACCAACCGATGCCGTTGTCAACGCACAAATCTTTTCTAATTGTCCGCTTACCGTTGTTGGTTGCCAATTCGGTGCATTTTGAAATAATAGCTCTTCTAATTTTAAAGAAATGTCCAATAACTGCAAACGTGCCAAAGAACGCTTTTCTGTTAACATTTCTTCTCTAATCTCTAAAAGCAATTGTGCCGTTTCATTTACCGAATATGAAGCGGTTTCATCATTCGACCTACCATTAACAAATGACTGTACCTTATCGCCTAAAGTTGTGCCTTTTATTAATTTTGATTTGTTCAGCAAAGACTGAACATCTACAGGCTTAAAGAACGTATTCATCGTAGCTACCAAACCGTCAAGTTTTTTATTTAAATCGGCAGTTAAAGATTTTTGATTTTTAGCTTTAAAGTCGATTACTTTCTGAATATCTGATTTCTCAGGCTGACTGTGAATTTTTGTTCTTAGATCCATAAAAGGAACATACAAATCTGAAATCACCTTAGATTCGCTTCTCATCAACTGCGCTACATTATCATCACCATTATGAGGAATATCTTTTAAAGATTGACGAATGAGATAGAAATTATCTGTAACCACAGCATCTTTGGATAAAATGGTTTTATAAAAATCGATACCCCAAGCTTCTTCATCTTCTACCTGAACCGAACCTCTGTAGAACTGTCCTTTTTGATTGATCCATCCGTTATCGACCAATCGCAAATATTTATCTAATTGATATTGTTTTAACCGAGAATGATTGTGGCTGTTATCCCATAATTCATCTATGGTTGTATAAGCCAAAATTTGACCTAAATAAACATGATTGCTTTTACCCAAAGCAATTACTTCATCTTTATAACGTGCATGCTGCACACCAGGACCAATATTGTCTGGGCAAGGATCTTTTGGCTGACGAATACTACCATCGACACAAAACCATCGAATATCTTTATATGGACCTCGAGTATCACTTTTATATTTCTCAACCAATGTCTGAACATTTTCAACCGCTAAAGGTGATTGCGCCTGAGCACTATGAACCAATGTAAAAAGCCCACAGACCAATGCAATAAAGAGGGTATTTAAATTACTTTTTTTCAATTGAATTATATTATTTTATTTATCAAAGGTACTATCAAATATGATTATTTAATTTGCTAACATATAATTATTTTAAATACAATAATGTAAAAATACCTAACTGAATTACAGAAGGTTAAGATTTAAAAAAAGATTCATAATAAAATGATAAAATTATTCGTTATTCAACTAATTAGATTTCATTTGTATCAACTTTTTAAGTGGATAAACAAGACTTAAAAAAAGGACAAAAAAAATCGATAATTAACTTAACAAGAAAAAAATGAAATCACTTTTAATTGTATTGTTCGTAGCAGTTTCTTCTTTAACTACTTTTGGACAGGAAACGAGTACCATGAACGGAACTTACGAGGGCTATATCGATGGCGCTTATGTATTTTCTGATGACGAAGGTTACAAAACAGAATTCAATAATGTAACCAGTGAAGTAATTGCGGAATATGACCTAAATGGTCAAAAATTTGTTGGTAGGCAGTTCTCTATAACTTTCACAGTTGATTCTGAATTGGATGAAGATGATGAAGAAATTCAAGTAAGCACGATTACCGGCTTGCTCATGCCTATATAAAAACATCAAGGACCTAAAAAGGTCCTTTTTTTATGCCTTATAACGAACATAAAAGGTAAAAAAAATGACAAATATAATCTCAGTTCAAAGAGCCGAATCTTTTTCGTTTCTTTGTAATTCATAACAAAATATAAAATGACTTTACTAGGTATTGATGTAGGTGGTTCTGGAATTAAAGGAGCGTTAGTTAATTCTGAAACCGGAGAAATGATTTCTGAACGTTTTAGAATACCCACTCCCATACCTAGAACCCCAGAAGCAATGACCGATGTAATTGCCCAAATTGTGGACCACTTTGACTACAAAGGCAAAGTTGGCTGCGGTTTCCCTACCATAATCAAAAATGGTGTTTGTAAAGCAACCGGTAATCTTGACAAAAGTTGGTTGGGCGTAAATGTCGAAGAAATATTGGAAAAGAAAACCGGACTCGATTTTACCGTTATCAACGATGCAGATGCAGCAGGCTATGCCACTATGAATTATGGTATAGGAAAAGGTGAAAAAGGTTTTGTTGTAATGATTACCATAGGTACCGGTCTAGGTAGCGGTGCTTTTTTAGATGGTAGGTTGATTCCTAACTTTGAGCTAGGTCAAATACCTTATAAAAAATATTCTAAAATTGAGAAATGGGCAGCTGGATCAGCTAAAGATCGTGAAGGTCTATCTTATAAAAAATGGGGCAAAAGATTCAATACTTTTTTAGAGTATGTGGAATTGATCGTATCACCAGACTTAATTATTCTTGGCGGTGGTGCTTCTAAAGATTTTAAGGAATTTAAATCTAGAATAAAAATAGACACAAAAGTAATCCCTGCCGAACTACAGAATCATACAGGTATTATTGGTGCAGCCGTGGCATCGCAATACAAAATAACTAAGAAGTAAGGCTTCATTATAAATCAATAAAAAAAATCCCAAAGAGAACTTTGGGATTTTTTTTATACTGAATAGTAAACGATAATTACTCTAAAATTTTTGCCCCCTCCGGAACATCAAAAAAGTCTTTTGGTAAATCTGATTCAAAAGACACATCTGTGAAATCAATTTTAGTAATATAGTCACCTGGTTGATTGTCCTTAACCGTCCAGTACGTTTTAAAACCGCCCGGCATGGTAATACCATCTACAGTTTGCTCACCAACAAATTCAGTGAATTTTTCTGGGGCATGACCGCCATCTTTAAAATACTCTGGGTAAGAAACAATATATCTCATAACCGCAATTTTATTCGTCTCTTTATTAACATACAAAATGTAATAGTCATCTGGCGCATCACCGGTACCGGCAGCAAACGTAACCTTTACAGCATTGTAATCTTGACCTTTAAAGGTTGTAGGCTTTAACAATTCTAAGCTAACCCCTTCCCCACTTAACACAAAAGGATGCCCAACAAACCATAATGGTGTCAAGGCCCAGAACTTTGTATCATAAGCAAATGCTGTACTGTCCTTAGCTTTTACCCAGGCTTGTTCACCTGTCCAACCAAATTTCGCAGAACTATCCGTCGCGCTTGTATGTACAGATCTATTGCTCCATGTATCTACTGTTTGGTAACTATCTCTAGCAGTTTTACCATTTAAAGGCTGATAATTGAAACGAAAGGTAATTGGTCCATTAGCATACCAAGTATCCAATCCGCCATGTGCTTCCATAGCATTCCAAATAACTTTTCCTGCTTCAGTGCTATTTAGTCTTTCTTTTGCTTTTGAAACTCTAGAAGACACCCAAGAATCAGGGTAAGCAATTACATTGGTTTCAGCAACCACTTCTTTAGCGGTTTCATTTGTTTTTTTAGGAGTTTCTTTACAGGATACAATAACTGCAAGTACTAATAATAGTGATAGTTTGTAAAGTAGTTTCATAGTTGTTCGCCGTTTATTAATTTCCCAGTATAGATTATACGGCTTTATGATCTAAACTGGCCATTTTACGTTCCTCATAATTCTCGGCAACCTTCTTATCCAATTCTGCAGGTGCTTCAAAATTCAAGGTATTTTCCTTCAGTCGTTCTTCACCTCCAAAAATAACTTGAATCTCTTTATTAAATAATCCTTCAAGTGACCTCTCTGCAACATATTCAGGAGCATCCATCTTTCTACCTTTAAATTTCTGCATCATCTCAGTATCCGTAGCTGTAGGAAAAGCACAGGTAACCGATACTTTAAAAGGTGCCAATTCTCTTCTCATAGAGTCTGAAAACTGACGTATAGCTGCTTTGGTGCTCCCGTAGACCGCATAGAAAGGCATACCTATTAATCCTAGTCCAGATGAAATATTCAAGATATAGGCATCTTCAGAAAATTTTAAAAGCGGAATACAGTACTTGGTCAATAACATTACAGCGGTAAGGTTTACAGCAACCTGATCATAAAGGTCTTCATCTTGTATATCTTCTAAAGGACCAGCAGCCACAATACCCGCATTATTTATCAATATATCTAAATGACCCCATTTATCTTCTATACGTGCAGCAGCATCGCGTAAAACCTGAATATTAGCTATATCACCAGCAATGCGAATAAAATTTACTTCTGGATAAGATAACGATAAATCTTTTAGATTCTTTTTATCGCGTGCAATGATCGCAATATTAGTGACTTCATCTTTGATGAGCTGTTGGACCATGCATTTTCCAATACCCCGAGTACCTCCGGTAATGAGTACATTTTTCCCTTTTAGTTGCATAATAATGTTAGTTTGAGTTGTGATTAAATTCTACTTTAAATTAGATAAAATTCTATGTAGAAACGAAGAAAAATGCAGGATGAACGCATTATTAAGAAAGTAGGAAAATCTATCATAATTTTTTGCATATTTCTTAGTACGATGGCACTAATTAACATTATATCAACCCAGTAAAGACTTTAAAGATTTTACTTTCAAATGAACTTGAGAGCACTACAAACAAAAAAAACCACCTAAATAGGTGGTTTCTATATCTAAAAGCAAAAAAAACTCCTAATGAAGGAGCTTTAGTACTTATGCTATTTTATTACGCTTACGATCATTCTCCGTCAAATAGATTTTACGTAAACGTAAAAACTTAGGAGTAACCTCAACGTACTCATCTTTCTGAATATATTCCAATGCTTCTTCTAAAGAAAACTTAATTGCAGGAACAATCTTAGCTTTATCATCAGCACCAGAAGAACGAACGTTAGATAATTTTTTAGTCTTTGTAATGTTAACGGTCATATCATCTCCACGAGAGTTTTCACCAATAACTTGACCTTCATAGATATCTTCACCTGGATCAACAAAGAACTTACCTCTATCTTGTAATTTATCAATAGAATAAGGAATTGCTTTTCCTGTTTCCATAGAAACCAAAGAACCATTTTGTCTTTGTGGAATATCTCCTTTCATTGGTTGATACTCTAAGAAACGGTGTGCCATAATAGCCTCACCAGCAGTAGCGGTCAACAATTGATTACGAAGACCTATAATACCTCTAGAAGGGATGATAAACTCACAAATCATACGCTCACCTTTAGCTTCCATACTGGTCATTTCACCTTTACGCATAGAAACCATTTCAACAGCTTTACCTGAAACAGCTTCTGGTAAATCTATAGTCAATGCTTCAACCGGCTCACATTTAACACCATCAATTTCTTTGATGATAACCTGTGGCTGACCAATTTGTAATTCGTATCCTTCACGACGCATTGTTTCAATTAAAACTGAAAGGTGTAATACACCACGACCGAATACTAAAAATTTATCTGCACTATCCGTTTCGTTTACACGTAACGCCAAGTTCTTTTCCAATTCTTTTTGAAGTCTATCGTTGATATGACGAGAGGTAACGAATTTACCATCTTTACCAAAGAACGGACTATCGTTAATGGTAAACAACATACTCATTGTAGGTTCGTCAATTGCAATAGTTTTCAATGCTTCTGGGTTTTCAATATCAGCAACGGTATCACCAATCTCAAATCCTTCCACACCAACTAAGGCACAAATATCACCAGTTTCAACTTCTTCAACTTTCTTACGACCAAGACCTTCAAAAACATATAATTCCTTGATTTTTGATTTCACGATAGAACCATCGCGTTTTACCAAAGAAATTTGCTGATTTTCTTTCAAAGTTCCTCTTTGTAATCTACCGATAGCTATTCTACCAGTAAATGAAGAGAAATCTAAAGAGGTAATCAACATTTGAGTATTTCCTTCTTTTGGTTCAAAAGTTGGAATATGCTCAATTACCATATCCAATAATGGCTCAATGTTTTCAGTTTCATTCTGCCAATCTGTACTCATCCAGTTGTTCTTTGCAGAACCATATACTGTAGGGAAATCTAACTGCCACTCTTCAGCACCTAATTCGAACATCAGATCGAAAACTTTTTCATGTACTTCTTCTGGAGTACAGTTTTCCTTATCTACTTTATTGATAACCAAACAAGGCTTTAAACCAAGATCGATTGCTTTTTGAAGTACAAAACGTGTTTGTGGCATAGGACCCTCGAAAGCATCTACCAACAACAAAACACCATCTGCCATATTCAATACACGCTCAACTTCACCACCAAAATCGGCGTGACCAGGAGTATCGATAATATTTATTTTCGTGTCCTTATATATAACGGAAACGTTCTTAGAAGTAATGGTAATACCACGTTCTCTTTCCAAGTCGTTATTATCCAAAATTAAATCACCTGTATTCTCGTTTTCACGAAACAAGCTACAGTGGTACATTATTTTGTCTACCAAGGTTGTTTTACCGTGGTCAACGTGCGCAATGATCGCAATATTTTTTGTAGTAGTGGACATAAAAGGTCTTATTTAAGCGTGCAAAGATACTTTAAATAATAATAGCCACACTTAAACTTATGTTATTTTTATCTTATTGATTTTGAGAGAGTTCTATAAGTCTGGACTACTTTTTTCTACCACCAATCACCCAACCTAGTCTTATATCTATTAAAATGCCCGCATCTACATAAAACTCATCGGCAAAAATACTTGGTCCAAAAGCCAATCCCCAATAAAATCCCTTTTCGTACGTACGCTGCATACCATAAACAATCGCCGCGTTATAAAAGTAGTCAGAAGCATATTCCAAATCACCTATAATTGGCGTTCCAAATTGAAGCTGATTTAAAAATGCAACGTAGTTACCCGTATTGCCAGATATATTCTTTCCTTTCTACAATCTTTTATTAAAATTAACGTATTGCCTAACGTCTTGCCTCTAGACCAGGATAAAGTCCAAAACTGGTCTCCCTATCTGAGCCTCCATTAAGTGCAAAACCTAAAAACGCCTCTAAGGTCAAGGTAGTTTTATCGGCGACCCCTACTTCATAAGATACACCTGGCGCCAGCAAGTTGATTTTAAAAAGTCCGTCTTCCACTTGTTTGTTAGACTGTGCGTTTACATAAAGAACCGATAAAAGAATTGCTGTTAAGCAGCTAATTTTTTTCATGAGTGTTTTGGTTTGATTTTATCAATGATGAATATCAAATATCAGACCATATTAATCAAACGTAGGTTTTCTAGATTTTCGTTTTGTCGCTACCCAACCAAAATTAACATTCAGCAAAAAACCATGTCCACTATCCAAAGTTTTTGAGTCAAAATAACCATATCCTACTTCTGCATTTATATTAAAGCCCTTTCTATTGGTACGCTGTATACCGTATACTCCGCCATAGAAAGCAAAGGCATAATCAATATTTCCATCCGTGATATTATCAACAAACTGCACAGGTTCCCAAAATACACTACGTGCAGGACCAATATAATTCGCAGAATTACCAATTACATTTTTATTTACATCTAAGCGTTCTTGAAAATTATGGTAATATCTAATTCTGGTATGCCAAGCATAACCTAAAGTATAGCCTTCCTGATATCTAGAAAATGCTGGAGTAAAACTAGTTGACGCGCTTACATTTTTAAAAAGACCTAATTCATATCGAATACCAGGACCTAATAAGTTAATTGTAAATTGATGTCGCTCAAGGTTTACCAGTCCGTTGCCTTTTTCAGAGAAATCTCTAATCTGAGCTTGCGTTACCGTGACGGTTAAAAACAGAAGAATTACCGTAATTTTTTTCATGTAGTTTGATTGATGTTGCAACTAAAACTACATGTTTCTAAAAACTTAATCACTAGATTTAATGAAATATTAAGAAAATACTTACGTAATTAACGACCTACACACCAGCGCTTTTCACTTATGATAAACCCGATGCTCAAATTAGCTACTGGATAAATTCCGCCTTCAAATTGTCCGTCATAATAAGCTGCACCTACATCTACAGAAAAGTTGAATCCAGAATCAAAACTACGTTGTATACCAGTCACCAATCCGGCATAACCGAAAGCCCCTTCTACATTTTCATTGGTAATAGTTCGTGAACCCGGAAAGAATACCGCTACAGCAGGTGCCACATAATTAGCAGAATTACCATAGATCTGTTTTCTTTTACGCTGACGTTTTTCAAAATTATAGTAGTACCTATATTGACCAGCTATTGCAGGAAAAATTCCAAATTCACTATAAACATCTGGCAATAATGGGTCCAAAGCAACTTGAATTCCCGCTTTTATATCAAGGGTAGTATTGGTACCCAAAGCCATTTCATATTCAAGACCGGGATTAAGTAGATTGATCTTCACCTGCCTAAGTTCACAGTTTTTACCAAACTGAGCATGAACATTACCAGCAAAACATATCAGCAATATTAAAATAAGAAACTGTTTGATTTTCATTTCGATTTGGGGTTTCGACAATCTTATCTTAATAGAACAGTAAGCTTCTTAAAATAGTATCTTTGTTTAAAAATATTCGACGAATGAACCTATCCTTAATACCCCAAATAAAACATACGGACAGTAATAACTTCTTTCTACTTTCAGGACCATGTGCCATTGAAGGTGAAGATATGGCGATGCGCATTGCAGAACATATTATTACTATTACCGACGAGCTTAAAATTCCTTATGTATTTAAAGGAAGTTTCAAGAAGGCAAATCGTAGTAGATTAGATTCATTTACCGGTATTGGAGATGAAATGGCATTAAAAATTCTAAGAAAAGTTTCTGAAACTTTTAAAGTACCCACAGTAACAGATATACATACAGAACAAGATGCTGCCATGGCTGCAGAGTATGTAGACGTATTACAGATACCTGCATTCTTAGCTCGCCAAACAGATTTAGTTGTTGCTGCCGCACAAACAGGAAAAACAGTCAACATCAAAAAAGGACAATTTATGAGTCCTGAGAGTATGAAACATGCCGTAAATAAAGTTACCGAAACTGGTAATGAGCAAGCTATTATTACCGACCGCGGCACCATGTTCGGTTACCAAGATATGATTGTAGATTTTAGAGGTGTACCCACTATGAAACAATATGCACCTGTGGTTTTAGATGTAACGCATTCGTTACAACAACCGAATCAAACTTCTGGTGTTACAGGTGGTAGACCAGCTATGATCGGTACTATGGCACGTGCAGGTGTTGCTGCAGGTGTAGACGGACTTTTTATAGAAACTCATTTTGATTGTGCCAATGCAAAAAGTGACGGAGCCAACATGCTGGATTTAGGATTAATGAAAAAACTGTTGACAGATTTGGTGGCGATTCGAACAACTATTAATGAACTATAAAGCATAAAAAAACCAAGTGTAGCTCACACTTGGTTTTTCTGTTTTTATTATTAAACTTTTATTGACAAATTGGAACGGTAAAGGAACCTTCAAAGCTACTGCCTTCAGCAATGTCGTTAGAATTACGCTCCAATTTTAATTTACCAGAAACTTCTGTTTCAGTTAAAGAAGTAATCTCCACTGTTCTATCTAAATTGTTAAATGGTGTTTCATCATTTTTAATATCAACAATATTGATATCCGTATACACCCCAACACCAACAGGAACCGTAAAACTAATTCTTAAATCAAAATCACCTATAAAATCTTCACAGGTAGCACTTACATTGGTAAGATTGATATTTAAAGCCTCTTCATCATCAAAAGTAATCGTATCAAAAGATTTACCATCTACAAAAGTAAAAGACTCGCCTTGTAATATTCCAGTTAGGGGTTGGTCTGAAATTCCAATTTCTCCAGAATCTTCATCATTTGAACAGCTAACCAGAAATATACATAACATTGTGATTGATAAAATTTTTCTCATGTGAAAATTATAAAGGTTGAGTTTATCTAACGGAGATTAGCCCTATAAATTATCAAAAGTTTAATTATCAGCCTTCTCGTTTATAAAATCCGTTTTTACGGACAGCATAAGCATCCTGTAAAACATCCACTAGAATATCGTTATCAATATCTTCAAGGGTAGTATAACGCAAGGAACGTACTACTTTTCTATTTTCAGAAATTAGTACGTTCAAATGTTTTGTAAGGTGTGCCGAGTTCCAAAAAGCAATGTCAACAAACTTCTTTTTGTGCGATGCATTCAAATAACAAATGGGAGATTTACCAATATAAAAGCAAGGAATATTCCATTTAAATTTAAGTTCAACCTCTGGCAAAGTCGTTTCAATCATCATTTGCAAATGCATTAAAATACTTTTATAAGGTTCTGGTTGATTGAAAATATAATTCTCAGCTGGTTTCATAATTAAATCGATTGTATTAACTTAAAATACGAATACATTTACTAATACGCATCCAAATATATAATTTTACCATCTCTAAAATTTATTGATGTTACATAAAACAACAATCTTAATATTTGCTTTTATAACAAGTATCGGTTCTCAATGTTTTTCACAAGAAGATCATGATCACAATTGGTATTTCAACAATAGTAAAAGTCTGACCGAATTATGGGAACTAGACGACGAACACCATCGTGGTAATTTTATACTTACCTCTTACAAGCCCATTTATATGAGCCTAGCCAAATACTCCACTAACCCAAACGAGTTTCCCGTAGCCGAAAATTCAGATAAAGTCTTAGATGATCCCAATAGTTTAAATGCTGTGGAAGCAAAGTTTCAGATCAGTTTAAAAACGAAGATTTTTCATAATATGCTAGGCGGTCATATGGACCTTTGGATGGGCTATTCTCAGACCGCCTACTGGCAAATTTATAATACCGAGCGATCAAGACCTTTTCGTGAACTTAATTACAAACCAGAAATTATTGCCAATTTCCCGATAAATTTCCCCATACTAGGTTTTGATGCAAAAATGGTGGGTATTTCGGTAATACATGAATCTAACGGTCAGTCAGACCCTATTTCTAGAAGTTGGAACCGTATTGCCCTCCACGCCGGGTTTGAAAAAGGCAACTGGCAGGTAATGCTGAAACCTTGGTTACGCCTAGGTAGTAAGATTGATGATAACGAGAATATATCCGATTATATAGGGCGTGGTGAAGCCGATGTTGCTTATGATTGGGGCAGACAACGCTTTAGAGCCATTGCCCGACATTCCTTAAATTTAGGAGATAAAAGTAGGGGTAGCTTACAATTGAACTGGTCTTTTCCTATTCATAAAAACTTCAATGGCCATGTTCAATTCTTCGATGGATACGGAGAAACTTTAATCGACTATAACCATAGGCAAACTACATTGGGTATAGGTGTTTCATTGATCAACTAACACACGAGTATTACCAGTAATTAAACGCTAGTTTTAAATTTTTTAGGTGAAGTGCCTTCTTGACGCTTGAATGCGGCAGAAAAATGAGTGGCATTCTTATAGCCGATCAGCTCAGCTATTTCGTAAATGGGCATATCTGTATTTAACAATAGATACTTTGCTTTTTCTATTTTTTTATCAATACTATATTCATGAACTGTAAGACCAAATACCCTTAAAAACTCCCTATTTAATACCGTTTTATTCATGCCAACTTCTTTAGCCAGATTAGCAACTGAATAATTGATTCCTAAATTTTCATTAATTAGTTTTTGTATGCACAGTAGCTTCTTTATACTAGGTTTATTTTGGGGCGTATTTTTATGATGCTCTTTTTTATAGTTCGTTACTTGAATAGCCAACATTTCAAAAACCTTTGCCTTTAAAAAAATAAGTCTAGCTGTGCCTTCAAAATTTAATTTTTCAAACGATTCTAAAATTGCCATCATCTCATTGGTAATGGGTACAACCAAATTATCATCTATAAGCTCCTTCAATTTAAGATCATTAAAAAATCCGTGCTTAGACAAAAATGCGGCAGACAACCTTACTTTAATTTCTTTATAGGTTTTATTACCTGTAATCTTAGATGTACCGTGAAACGACTTAATATTCGCCATATAGGAATCACCGTTCGCAAGAAAAATATCCTCACAATTGGCAACGGATACTATACGCTCCCCTTCGATCAAAAAAGTAAGTTGCACAAAGTCTACCGTTAGTTTTTGCTTTAAGACTATATCTGCTTTCAACCTTAAAAATAATGTTGATATGATGACATCCTCAAATTGAATTTCATCTATAGTACCCTGACCATAACGTTCCTTTATGCGATACACCTTGTGGTCAATATCATCATCTTTATTTACCTCGGTACAATCTGCAATTTCACTATACAAATTGTCTTTCGACTCAGATAAGTCAACAATCTGTACATCTGTAAAATTGCGTCTTTTTTTTACCATTTTACGTCATTTCTTATCCAAGACTTGGTTATAAATTCGCATCAAATTTATTTAGACTAATTAAAAATAACAAACAATACATGAAGAATCTTTATACTATACTACTCTTACTAATCTGCTCAATGAGTACGTATGCGCAGTCTGGAAGCCTGTCTGGGTTGGTAGTAGATCAAAATAAAAAACCATTACCAAATGTAAATATCACTATATCTCATACCAGTTTAGGCACCACTACCAATGCCAAGGGTAAATTTGAAATCACAAATCTTGCCGTCGGTTCATATACCCTAACATTCTCGATTATGGGTCATGACACTAAACAAATTGAAGCGAATGTAGTTGCGAATAGAATAACCGAAATACGTACGGTTTCATTACCAGAAAAAAGCGAACAATTGAACGAAGTTGTTGTTAAAGGGCATCATAATAAATATGCCGTTAAAACACCCTCTTCATCATTACGGCTTAAAACAGAGGTTGCCAAACTTCCACAAAACATACAGATCATAAGTAGCGAGCTTCTTCAAGACCAACAAGCTACCAGTATCATGGACGGGGTAATCAGAAATGTGTCTGGTGTAACGATGCTAGAACATTGGGGTAATTTTGCTAGGGTAAATATGAGAGGTTTTAGATTACCTGCCTTTAGAAATGGTTTTAACGTGCAAGATTCATGGGGGCCATTATCTGAAGATATGGCTTTTGTAGACCAAATAGAATTTGTAAAAGGACCTGCAGGTTTTATGATGTCTGCCGGTGAACCTGGCGGATTCTATAATGTGGTAACCAAAAAACCAACTGAAAAAACCATACGTCAAGTTTCTTTTATGGCGGGTAGTTTTGACAATTACCGTGCTACATTGGACCTTGGAGGCAAAGCGACCGAAAACGGAAAATTATTGTATCGTTTTAACGCCATGTACCAAACATCTGACAGCCACAGAGGAAATGAAGATGCCGAACGTTATGGCTTTGCCCCTGCCCTTACCTACAACCTATCAAAAAAGACATCCGTTACGGCAGAACTAAATGTACAGCAGGCAGAAAGCTATATGGGTGCCGCATATGTTTTTGCTCCAAACGACGATGGTTATGGTAGTTTGGACAGGGACTTTAAATTTACCGATAATAACTACCCAGCATCCGACATTCAAGAAGTCACTTTCTTTGGTACTATAAAACATGATTTTAACAAAGACTGGAGCTGGGAGACAAAGTTCGGTTCTTTACGCTATGATCAAGTAGGAAATTCTACTTGGGTATGGTCCTTAGAAGAAAATGGAGATGCTGTAAGGTATATTAGTAATTGGGATGCACTATCCGTTGGAAAATATTTTCAAAGTTACATTTCCGGAGCATTCAATACCGGTGGTATCACCCATAAGCTACTTGGAGGGTTTGATTACAGCCAAAAAGAATACTGGGCAGATTTTAACCAATTTGCCATTACCGATACCGAACAACCCTTTAATATTTACAACCCCGTTTACGGCAATACCGAACTGCCTGTTTTTAACAAGTCGGTTCCTGTACAATACCGCGACGATATTTACAATTATGGCAGCATTAACCGTTCTGTATACCTACAAGATGAAATCGGATTTTTCAATGACAAAGCCCGCTTAACACTTGCAGGTCGATACACTTACCTGTTCACTAGAGGTAAAGACGAAACAGATTCAAAAGTTACCCCACGTATTGGTCTTAGTGTAGATATACTACCAACCTTAACCGCGTACGGACTTTATGACCGCTCATTCATTGGGCAAAGTGGTGTTAGTTTCACCGGTGAAGCTTTTGACCCTGTAGACGCAAATGATATTGAAGGAGGTTTAAAAAAGAGCTTTTTCAATGGCAGATTAAGAACATCTTTAGGTGCCTACCAAATTACCAAACAAAACGTATTGGTTACCGATCCTGAGAATCCGAATTTCTCTATTCAGTTAGGTGAAATACAATCAAAAGGTATCGAGTTTGATTTGCAAGGTGAGGTTACACCAGAGTTAAATGTGATTCTGAACTACGCCAATACGAACGTAGAAATTACAGATGATACCGACCCAGAAAATATTGGTCTACGTGTAGCTGGTCATGCCAAACACATTACCAACGGATGGTTAAATTATAAATTCGCTGACACCTCTAAATTACACGGTTTTGGTGGGTCATTGGGTTACCAATACCAAATAGACCGATCTACATGGTCTTGGGGTGCAGACAATGAGTCTCAATTACCAGATTACTTTAGGCTAGACGGAGCTTTATCTTGGAGCAATGATAAATTGAGAGTGCAACTTAATGTTAATAACCTGTTAGATGAATACCTGTATTCCGGATCAAATTATGCCACTTACCTATACTGGCAGTCTGAACCCGGTATCAACGGTAGGGTAACAGTAACCTATAATTTCTAAAGGCATTATAAACAATTTTTGTTGAGTTAGTTCAAATTGGTTATCCCTCAGTTTTACTGAGGGTGTAACCTTAAAATAAAAAATTATGAAAAGAATAATCATTACACTCGCCTTATTGGTATTCACCGTATCGCCAATGTTCGCCCATTACCTATGGCTTGAAACAGACCGTACAGGAAAATTAGAAAAAGAACAAGAAGTTAGGGTCTATTTTGGCGAATATACACATGGGGTCATTGAAAAAGTCAAAGGAGAAAATTACCCCTCTGTTTCAAAGTTCAATTTGTGGCTTATTCATCCAGATGGTACAAAATCAGCTTTAAAGACCTCTCCAAAAGAAAACTTTTATGTAGCTCACTTTACCCCAAAAACCAATGGAACATATACAGTTGCTTTAAACAATGACAACATTGAAGTTCTGGATTATACGGAGTGGGATTTCGGAATTTTCAAGACTCACTACCAATCTACCGCAAAAGTTCAGGTAGGTAATAAAATTAGCGATACCAAAACCTTAAATGAAGATGGTATAGTCATTAAAGAATTGGCAAACGAAGATGATGAAATTAAACTACAAGTATTATTCAGGGGAAAGCCATTAGCAAAAAATGAATTTAAAATATTCGTTTCAGATCTATGGAGCAAAACCCTAGAGACAGATGAACATGGTGAAGTAAGCTTTGCCTTGCCCTGGAACACCAAATATACTATGGAAACTACTTTTGAAGAACGAATTCCTGGTACGTACAATGGCAAGGACTATGAATTTGTTTGGCACTGTGCTACGTATTGCATTAACAATTAAATAAAACAGATGATTACCATAATTCTAATACTAAGCTTTACAGGTTTCTATTTGGGCTATGCCACAACAAAAAGACAAAAAGTACCTGTACACTTATATATTGAAAACTGGTGCCAACAGAAAAGTAAAGCAGCAAATTCTTTAGGTTATGTTTTGCTGCTGTTTGCCTGCTCCCTAACCATATATCAATTTGGTTGGGGTTCAGGTATTTTTACTTTTACCATCATCTTAATGACCATAGCAAGCCTCATTATACTCTTACAACCCTTGCATCTAATGACCTATAAAACACTAAGCCCAACTTTTGTACTCATATTCCTAATGGAATTTTTATTTTTTTAATATGCCCGCTAATTCAAAATACCTGAATCCGTCTTTTTGGCCACGCTTTTCAAAAATTACCGCCGCAATTATAGGTGGCTTTATAGTATCTATTCTTTTCCACTTGGCAATTGCAAGTTGGTTTGACCATGTAAACGTAATTATTACAAGTACCTATAGTTCGTTGATACTTTGGATAGGGTTAATGATTATGGCGTTTTTAGCTAAAAGCGGATGGAAAATTTGGGGTATCTATATACTTATATCCATCATTTTGGCAATAGTAATATTTTATGGTAAAGCATTAAATCCACTTGTATAATGAATAAAAGAACTTACAATATTTTATTTCATTTACATACGGTTAGCGGCATTGTTATTAGTGTTGCCCTTTATGTTATTTTCTTTACCGGTTCATTTGCATTCTTTAGAGATGAAATCGCAAATTGGGAACGAGGGCACACCGTTGAAGTAGCAGAAGAAATACAGCTAAATTTTGATGAGACATTTCAAGAAATGTCTAACGAAAAAAGCCTTTACAGTAGAGATATTGAATTAAAACATTATTACAACGAGCAGAACATCGGAGTGAATTTAGGCGCATCTAAAGACACCCTGCTTTCGAAAGAAAAAGCTGCTCGTTCTTTTTACTATCTGAATACCAAAGACAAAACTACAACAGACTATGTAAGCTCATATTCATTAGGTGAATTTTTATACAGACTACATTTTTTTGCACAACTACCTCACCCTTTCGGGTATTATTTATCAGGATCCGTTGCTTTCTTTTTCCTCTTCGCCTTAATAACAGGTATCGTAGTTCATTGGGATAAAATTATTTCTAATTTCTATGTATTCAGACCAATGACAAAATTGAAAACGGTATGGACAGATGCGCATACAGCTTTAGGGGTTATCGGTTTTCCCTTTCAATTTATTTATGCTGTAACCGGTACGTTCTTTATGCTAAAAGTGCTTTTAATCGCCCCAACAGCACTGGCATTATATGATGGTGATGATAACAAGCTATATGAAGATCTGGAATATACGCATCCAGAATTTGAGTTCCAAAACACTCCTTTAAAAAGTCCGGTTAGCATTAACGCATTGGTACAACAGGTGAAAGAAAACTGGAAAGGGTTTAAAGTAAATGAGGTTCATATTTTCAATTATGGAGATACAGGTATGCATGTATCGGTAAGCGGAAATTTAGACTATAAAGATAAAATTAATGGATACGGCTACACTATATTCAATGCTGCCGACAATAGCATTCACAGTGTTAAAGACCCAACTAAAAAAACATCGTATTTAGATACCGTTAAAG
This sequence comes from Maribacter forsetii DSM 18668, assembly GCF_000744105.1. Lineage (NCBI taxonomy): Bacteria > Pseudomonadati > Bacteroidota > Flavobacteriia > Flavobacteriales > Flavobacteriaceae > Maribacter > Maribacter forsetii. The sequence goes on along the minus strand of NZ_JQLH01000001.1, from coordinate 1,134,806 downwards.
GTATATTCTATAGGCTTCATTTAGGTGATTATGGTGGATACGGATTACGCATTATATCATTTATACTTGGTTTAATAGGATGCTTTGTTATACTAAGCGGAGTACTCATTTGGTTAACTGCACGCAACAAAAAGAACGTACCGCCCAAGAAAAAGAAATTCAACGAGGCAGTAGTACGTTATTATTTAGCCATATGCTTAAGCCTTTACCCAATAACCGCGCTTTCATTTGTTTTGGTACAAGTAATTAACCCTGCGGGGATGAGCTTATTGTATAAATTTTACTTTATTGGTTGGTTATTGATTACCATCTTCTTCATTATTAAAAAGGACAATTATTTGACCAACAAATACACCTTGCTTTCCGGTAGTTTAATAGGTTTAACTATACCACTGGTAAATGGTTTCTGTACGGGTAATTGGATCTGGGTAAGCTACGCAAAAGGGTATGATCAAGTACTTTTCATCGATGCATTTTGGATTGTACTCAGTATTGTAGGGCTATTAATTGTCGGTAAATTAAATGTGAATGAAAAGAATAAAAAATCCAAAAATTAGCAGACGGATTATTATCTTTTAAATGGTGATATTCTGTAGTAAACACTATGTATTTAGAATAACATAGCACATTACTATTATTCCTCTTCTACCTCAATAGTTTAATAAGGTTTTATCTTAAAATTGAAACAAGTCACGACATAGTAAATTCATTTTTCCTTGTCAAAATTAGGACAGAATCAAAATTTTAAATTAACTTTGTATTTCAAAGTACTTTAAAATGGAGACAAATAAGTATCTAAACGATATTACCGAAATCAAGAATATAATGAATCGTTCTTCACGATTTATTTCATTAAGCGGACTCTCAGGAGTACTCGCGGGTATATATGCATTAATTGGGGCAGGATTTGCTTATGTTAAGCTGAAAAATACTTCAGCAGCCAATTATGAAAACTTTTCCGGTAGGTCTTCATCACTTTGGGGTTCAGATACGGTTAGCGAACTAACGTTAATTGCTATTGCAGTTTTGGTGGCAGCTGTTATTACCGGTTTTATTATGACCTTGAAAAAGTCTAAAAAAAGTGGAGAAAAAATTTGGGACAGCACTAGCAAGCGGTTAGTATTCAATTTTGCTATTCCGTTAGTAGTAGGCGGACTTTTTTGCTTGGTACTTATGCAACAAGGTATTGCTGGTCTTGTTGCTCCTGCAACGCTTATATTTTATGGTCTGGCTTGTGTTAACGCAAGCAAGTACACCATGGGCGATGTTAGATATATGGGTTTGGTTTTTATTGGAATAGGACTAGTTAGTACGCAATTTATAGGATATGGATTGTATTTTTGGGCTCTAGGGTTTGGCGTTTGCCACATTCTTTATGGTGCATTAATGTATTATAAGTACGACAGAAATTAAGATTAGCCTAGCTATTAATATATGAGTTTAATTGACAACATAAACAAAGCTTTTGATCACCGAATAAGACTGGGAATTATGTCTATTCTAATGGTGAACGATTATGCTGATTTTAAAATGCTAAAAGAGCTTTTAGGTGCTACAGATGGCAATTTAGCCAGTCATACCAAAGCGCTTGAAAAAGAGGAATACATAAAAGTGGAAAAGCAGTTTATAGGTAGAAAACCTAATACTCGCTACTCTGCAACCCCACTTGGTAAAGCGCAGTTTAAGAAGCATATTAATGCTTTAGAAAAACTAATAGGTAAGTAGTATATTTTTTTATCATTTTACTTTGAAATTCAAAGTACTTTTAAAACAACAAAAATGAGAGCAGCCATATTAGAAAAATTATATAATTGGAGTGTGGTACCCTATCAATACTTCAAAAAGAATGAAGCTTGGCAATTTAATGCTGAAGAATTAAAAGAATATCCAAGCGACTCATTAGGCTATCATATGGGCAAATTTCTTGTTGCCAACAGCTTTCAGTTACAAGAAAAACTAGAGAGTCATGATGTATTTCATGTACTCACCGGAACCGGAATTACGGTTCCTGAAGAAATAAGCATGCAGTTTTATTTAATGGGAAATGGAAAAAGAAGTCTTTACTTATTTACGGTCATATGTATTGGCTCTATGCTGTATCCGGAGTGTTGGAGGCAATTTTCATCTAAATATAACTGTGGAAAATCTGCACTACCCTTTCATCAATTAGATTTTCAAAAGCTGCTAAACCAACCCATCCAACGGATAAAGTCCACTTTTTTAATTCATTAAAATCATGATACTAAAACTATCTAAAAACTCAAAAACCCGTAAGACAGTACACTTGATTCTTGGTTAGTATCTCTTATGAATAATCGAAAAATTTAAATCATTAATAACCTTTTAAATACATCATATTATGAACGTTCATATAAAATCACTGTTATCTGCATTAGCCTTTAGTTTACTATTCTACAGTAAAAGCTTTGGACTAAATTTATTTTTAATTTCCATATTGGTAGTGGTACTTGTTTCCACACTTAAAGGCACACGTAAGGTTTCATGGGTTTATGCCCTCACTTATATTCTTACATCGGTTTTTGTATTGATCAATCCTACAGGGTTTACCATATTTGTTCATTTTATGGCATTAATGGTCTATGTAGGTAAATCTATTTCTAACCAAACATCTTTATACCTCTCATGGCTATTAGGCTTCATGAACATACTAATAGCAAGTATTTCGAATTTCATTCAAAGACAAAATTCAGTCAACGAAAAGGATATAAAAAAGGAGACGTCACCAAAATTATTTAATCGTTTAAAAGGTAGTTTTTTCGCAGGGGCATTACTCATTTTGTTTGCTGCGCTGTACAAAAATGCTAATCCTGTTTTTGAGAACCTTGTAAATCAAATCAATTTTGATTTTATAAGTATCCCTTGGGTATTCTTTACATTTCTTGGGTACATTATATTTCTTAACATTTTGCGCCCATTAGATGCACAAGAAATAATTGCGGTGGATGCATCTCAAAAAAACGAATTGAAGACTCCCTCCGAAATAGAAATCATTGGGCAAAAAAAGCAATTGGAAAGTGAGCATACCTTAGGCTCTTTTATATTTTTCGCCCTTAATTTATTACTGGTATTCTTTTTAGTAACTGATGGAATTTACCTATTCCAAAAAACCGAAATTTCTAATGCAGAATATTCGGCATCTGTACACCAAGGGGTGTATGCGTTAATGTTCTCTATAGTACTAGCCATTATACTAATTCTTTATTTCTTTAGAGGAAACCTCAACTTCTATAAAGAAAATACACAAATAAAAACACTTACATACGCATGGATCTCGCTGAACATTATATTAATTGTTTTTACAACATACAAGAACTTCACCTATGTTGAAGCCCTGGGTCTTACCTACAAGCGTATTGGTGTATTCGTATATCTACTACTTACCCTTACCGGCTTAATTACAGGTTATATTAAAGTGGCGGAAGTAAAAAGCTTTATTTATTTAGTGCGTACAAACATTGCAACTGTATTTGCTTTCTTAGTGCTAAGTGCTGCGGTGCCATGGGATAGAACAATTACGTATTTCAATTTAAGTTCACTTGAAAATCCTGATATTCATTATCTCTTGGATTTGGGAGATACTAATAGTATTCAGCTATACAAATATGCTAAAGAGAAGAGTGCAGACTATGATTTAAAAATCAGTATTAAAGATAAATACGAAGATTATATTACACAACAATCAGAAAAAACGTGGCAAGAATATACATTAGTTCAGCTTGTTCAACATAACTTAAAATGATAGCCTTATTTAAACATAAATGGAACCGTAGAATTGTGAGAGTAGTTTCATTGTATTTTCTACTCTCATCTTTACTACTGTGTATTGCCTTAATACCAAAAACAGAGTTCACTGTCATTGTAGGCATTATGCTATATCTGAGCTATATCATCGTTACCTGTATAGCTTTGATTATAATTTTGGTAAATGTACTTAGGTTTTCTAAGGCTATACAAGAGCATACCATGACGCTTATTTTACTGATTATGAATTACCCAGTAAGTATACTTTATATCTATTTAACAAACGCATAAAATTTCAACAGATGAAATTCAAATTCAACCATATCTACTTTATATACTTTCTTGCACTATTAGGAATCGAAATCTTAATTGCCATATTTTTAAAATCCGGATTTATTCGACATACGTTTGGAGACTACCTTGTAGTCATTCTCTTATTTTTCTTTTTCAAAGCCTTCATAAAGGCAAGTGATATTGCAATCGGCATTGTCACCTTATTAATTGCTTTTGCCATCGAATTTTTACAACTCACCAATATGTTAAGCTACTTTGGGTTGGAGCATTCTAAATGGGCAAATTTAATTTTCGGAAACTATTTCAGCATTCAAGATTTATTGGCATACACCCTAGGTATACTAACCGTAACAAGTTTAGAAATCAAAAAACGATTCTTGCTGAAACAACCTATAAACTAATATGAAAGGTTTAGCTATTCCTTACCATCAACATAATCCTGTAGATATGCATAACGTTCTGTCAGCTTCCCATTTTTGGTCATTCTTGCTCTTTCGAGAACGCCATCTTTATCGTCGTTGAAAAAAGCAGGAATCACATTTTTTATAAAAGCTTCTCCAAAACCTTCACTGGCATCTCTAGGTAATTCACACGGTAAATTATCTACCGCCATGACCGCAATTGCGTCAGCATTTTTAAAATCTGTCTCGGTCTCCGTTACCGAGTTATAACCATAAATAGGATCAGCAATAGTAGAAGGTTTAATAGTAGAAGCAACGGGTCCGTCAATATCACAACTGATATCGGCGACAACCTTCATATTGAAATCTTCATGTTTAGCATCTTCCCTAGTGAATAAATAAGGAGCACCTTGACCATAAAAATGACCGGCTATATAGAAATCGGTCACCTTGGCAAATCTAAAAAAGTTCGATTTATACTCTTCCGGGTGAGCGAAGAAATTGGCTTTATTGCCACGAACTCCGTCTTTTCGTTTATTGTATTCACCAGCATCTATTTGACAATATACCGGTTCATTAAAAGTATCTTCTAAATACTCGGTAACATTTACCCTACGCATACCCATACCATCTAACATTTCTCTAGAACCATTACCGACTCTGCCCCTGCCAGTAAGAAGCACCTTTATATTAGGTAATTTTAGTTTTTTTAGTTCTTCGATTAAAGCCTGCTGATCTGGAAGGTCGCTAGCCTTTGGCAATTGAAAAGCATCGTATTTGAGTCCGTATGCACGAAATCCGTTATATGCCCCAACAATACCTGCATATCTACCAAAAGCAACAACGCGTTGTTCTTGCTTGTTGGTAATAACCTCATGGTCGTACATTTCTATATTCTTCTCTAAAATAGCACGAAGCAAGTCTCTGTTATAAGGTTGTTTTTTAATGGTGTGCGAAAAGAAGAAGTATTTTTTATTAGGAATTAACGCATCAATAGGCACTTCCTTGACTCCTAAAAGCACCTCACAATCATTCATTTTGTCTGCAACCGTGATACCTAAATCTTGATAATCCGCATCTACATAAGCCCTAATTGAAGAAGGTTCTACAATAATTTCAGCCTTAGTATATATACTTAAGACTTTTTGACATGCTTTTGGCGATAATACTACACGCTTATCTGGCGGATTCTTGCGTTCTCTTATAATTCCGAACTTCATATGGGTTTGGTATAAATATTGCACTAAATTATGCAATTAGAAACACTTGGCTTAGGTCAAAATAAAAATTATATGGGATCGTAAAGTTTTGTTAGCTTTGCTGCCCGCTATTTAATAGTTGAAGTCAATTGATTTGACGTAGCTAAAATTTAGCATAGTAAGTTCTTTTACATATTGGGGCCGACCGGTTTTGACAGCGAGACCAGTTGGAATGTAAGCATGTCGAGCGCTGGGAAATAGCTCGTTAATCTCATTTTTCACACTTTTAATTGGCGAAAATAATTACGCTCTTGCCGCTTAATCTGAATCATAGTAAGATTAGCCTCGTCCCTACAAGGTAGGGAAGCGAGATGTTCCTGAATAGCCCTTGTTGATGGCGATTCTTATAGGAGCACCAGAAAAGTCAACATAAGGGTGTCCGCTCGCTTTGGCGACACCACCAAAATCTTAAGAAGATAAGTGTGTATTGGGCGGTTTCTGGTCAGGTGCACATCGAAAATTAATCAGATTCTAAGCATGTAGAAAGCATTTTAATTGCTTGTTTGGACGAGGGTTCGAATCCCTCCGGCTCCACAATCACTCACAACTGTTATGTGAATAAAAATAAAAAATCCCATCAAGTTCACTTGTTTAGGATTTTTGTTTTTATGCACCAAGGCTTTTTTCAGCCTTGACAGTTGTACTTGCAAAACGGAAGCTTTTGGGAACACCGTAAGGTAATCTTCTGGCTCCACAAATAAAAACCACCTTTTGGGTGGTTTTTTTCATTACAACAAAACTTCCTCCCTACCCAGCATTAGATTTAATATTAGAGAAATCTCCTTTTGCCAATTTCTCTTTTTCTATAAATAGCATTAAATAACCACGGTCGTTCCAATATAACCCAAAACCAGATTGATAACGCAAGGTTAATAATGATGTCCAATTTTCGTTTTCCCTTGGGTCGGCATCTAATGAATTGTAATAGGGGTAGCCTAATAAATAACTATCATATCTTTTATCTGTCCGCTCTAGCACTTTAGTACAGACATAGTTCATTTGCTTTTTGTTGAGACCTTTGGTTGAGTATAATTCCGGTTTAAAAGGTATATCCACTTCCTGTTTAAAAACCACATCAAGCGAATATTTATCAGGAAAATTAGGATTGTCATAAGGTTTTAAGTCCTCAACATTTTCAAAATAGAAAACCTTCGCATAGTTATCATCTGTCCAAGCCATAGTATTTTCCTCGTCATACGCTGCAAAAATGCTTAACAAACCTTTCTTTGGAAGTTGATTTTCACCAGGCGGTATTTCACTTAGATGAAACTGCGCTATAAATCTATAATCCCCGAATTCTTGCTTGGGCCATTCAAAATTATCGGGCACAAGTGGATTGCCACCATACTTGCTTATTCCCTTTTCATCAAAAACCGTTGCTTGCTCAATGACAATGGCTGGCAGCATGACGGACCTTAGAAATCCCTCTTTCTGGTCCAAATCATATTTCCCTTCAATAACAATCCCATTAAAATCCCTGATATCCATATTATCGTATTACCATTTTAAAATTGGCTCATCTTTCCATATCACCAACCTGAAATCTTCATAATGTTTTCCCGTTGCAATGGTATGATCGTCTCTAAGTCCTTTATCTAACTGTAGTTTATGCAGCATACCCGATGACGACCCTACCCATAAAGTTTTCTCATTATCTGAAATGGCAATTCCGCTAAGGCTAGACCCTAAATAGTATCTCCAAAGAGCATTACCTTGTGTGTCACTAGCTCTTATATAACCAAAGGCATCTCCTAGAATGTAGTATTTTGATGTTGCTATACCACAATAGACTCTCATTTCTTCATCTATAACCGTATATTGCTCACTTTCTTCGTAGGCGGGTATATTCAAGTTTTCGAGTTCGGTGGAAGGTACACCTATGGTAACTCCGTTATAAAAGTGGCAGGAGTTTGTTATAAGCTGATTATCATCTTTTGAAAAAAGGCAAAAATCTGGGTAAGATGATTGCGGACCAACCTCACCTATCTGAATTCCGTTGGCATCCAACACTCTATGGTCACTACACTGGTCGCCTACAACAATGTGTTTGTTATCATTGGAAATGGTGGCGTTCTCCATGTCCATATAAGGTTCCCATTCCTCATCTTCAGGATCTGGCAATGGGTGAATCATTTTCTCGGTATTTTTAGTAATTATGAAAATACCGTCAGAAGTTATCAGGAGGATTTTTTGCCCATCATTAAAAGGAATTAATTCCGTTATCCCTAAATTCTTTGCTTCCTCTAAATTAAATGTTGCAATAATTTCACCTTCCCAACCTTGCGTGGTTACAATGGTGTTGTTAGATGCAATGGCAAAAACATTATTCTGCTTTGACTTTCCAATAGCCTCAATAGAAGCATCCAATTCAATAATTTCATCATCTTTAAGAAGATATGCCTGCCTTTTCTGATATGCGGTACCCACTAAGAATACTATCTTCTGACCGTCTATAAAATGTAATTGCTGAATACTTTGCGCCTTTGCTTTCATAAACTGCACCATTGGGGCGTGCGCCGGCGGAAAATCATTTCTAAAAGCATCGACCGTATTATTCTTATTGGCATCTTTTAATAATTGAAATACTGCTTCTGCCAAGTGATCTCTTTTGTCTTCGGGCTCTTTTCCTTTCCAATTTTCCCATCCGTTGGTTTCACCAAATTCAACCATTTTATTGATATCGGAAACGTATCTACTACCTTTTGTATTCCATTCCGCTTTAATATCATCTATATTCTTCTCTGTTAAATTCATATCTGATTTTTTTAATCTATTTAGTAATGAGCCTAGAATGGATGTTCTAATTAAAAAGAATAGCTGTGTTGTTATTGATACTAAATTTAGCAGCATCAATTAGTGATGCGCATACTAAAATTTCAATCCAGAAATCGCCATTTCTCTGTATTATTTCATTTAACTGTTGAACGTTCATAATATCATTGTTATCATCCAACTCAATACCCAAATGCTTGGTGAGACCTTTTAGTTCTTCGAGCAAGCTGTAAGATGAGCCGATCATGGCACCGGGTACACGAGCTTCTTCGATATCAAAAAGCACTTCTGACATTTCTACGGGAAGGTAAAAACCCTCGGCATCTGAATGGGTCAACAAGTGACTTTCCATATACGAATAGTGATTTTCTAAAATTGAATCCACACCAGGGTCTTCATTTGCAGAAAAAGGCTTAGGCTCCCAATTCTCGTCGCCTTCATTTTCCCAGACATGTGCTAAAAAGCGTCTTAAATAGTGTAAAAAACTATAAGGAAAACCGCCAAATTGTAACGCTTCATTTTCCATCTCCTCCGGTTCATTATGTGGTTCTAAATTATTAGCAGCAAGAACAACATTGATATTTTGAAAGATTTTTTTATATGTTTCATAGGCTTCAGGCTCACTACCTTTAAACTCTGCCAACATTCCGCTTGTAATTTCTAACCCCATAATTTTATCTGTTTTTTATACAAATCAAATGTATAGATAACATGGTTTTTATACATCCCTGAAACTAATGAATTCTTTACCTCCTAGATTTCTACTGTAACTGTTTACTATTCGCATTAAATGAAAAAAGTACGCTAATTAGGACGTACTTTTTTGATTATTGATTTTTACGGAATCCATTTATATCCACTCGGCATCAATACCAAGAATTACGAATTCATCACATATATGTTCTTGTGCATAACACAATGTGGCTTTCTTTAAATTGGGAAAATGCTTCACATCATCGCTACGTTCAATATCCCAATATTCTACAGCTCCCCCAGAAAAAGGTGATAGGTTCATATAAATATCGTTTCCGCCATCTTGATAGATTTCAGTAATCTCCGAAGCCAAACGTTTGGGAATAGGCAAATCTTTAAAATACTGGGTTACTTCAGCTATGGGCTCATAACCTTCTTCGTCAATATCTATTTCACGACCCTTATACCAATCTGCAAACTCATACAAATCAAATTTCGGTTTCAACAGTCCTTTCATATACATCAACTCTTCAATGATGGAAAGTTTGAATCCGAAATCAGAAAACTCTATTTCCTCTTCATCTATCGGCTTAATTATGTACTTATCTGCTGCAATGCCTTCACCACGCACATAAGGTTTGTGAAGACTTACCTCAATAGCTTGAATAACATCCTTCTCTACGCTAAACCAAGCACTTAACCCGTTCTGCACCAAGGCACCGGGATCATCACCTTTAAATGTTTTTTCACGTTCATTTTCATGTGTTTTATAGTACTCAATAATATCTTCACCATTGAAAGTGAACGTTCCGCTAAAAACTGCTTTAGGACTGAAATCATAGGTTGAAATTTCCAATTCAAATCCCAAGGAATCTACCGCATCCCCATCGGATGAATACCCGATAATCCCCAAATTTTCCCAAACAAAAAGTGTTTTATTTTTTCCTTTATGTTCTTTACAATCAGGGAAAATACACGTTTTTAAAGTTGCAAGGGGTATAGGGAATTCTACCGCAACGGAGTTGATTTGAAAGCTATCCGAAGAAAATTCTATGTGAACCATAAGTGTTTGTAATTATTATATTATAACGGTTTTTGAGTTCTTAAAAGTTCCGAAAAAGACTTAGATATTAATGCTACTTCGCCCCCATCGTGGTAATATGCCCAAACCGTAAATTTGCATTCGGGGTCTAAATATAGGTAATCGCCATTCTCCTCACCTATTACAAAACCTTTGGCTACGCGCTCTAATTTTACAGAGCGAAAATGTGCTGAAGGTGCCGTGAGCTCCATCCCTACTTCTTCTTGAACTTGTGTATACAGTTTTAAACATTCGTAGTTGGTTGCTTCACCTACACCTTTCATTTTCCATCTTTTTAGCAATGCCTCCGTCCCCATTAGATTCCAAGTGCGCTTATCCCACCTACTATTATTTTTCAGTGGTGCACCTTTTGGATTTTCCTGTAGAAATTTTAAGTATTTCACCGGTAATCTTTGCTGAAAAACATCGCTCATTTCCAATTTCATAAATACTGTTTAATTGATTTGACAGGATGTAAACGTAAACTACAAAGATGCGTGTAAAGTTTCTAGTTTCACTAACCGTTTTCCGTGATATTGCTGCCCAAATATGTCTAATTACAATTTAAACGTTCTTTATTGAAATATAAAATCACCCTTTTCGGGGATAACCTCCCCATTATTCTCAGGTACCTTAGCGGCATCAATAAATAAGTGAAGATGAGAAACAGAATTGCGTTTTCAGAGCATGTGGAAGAAATGAAATGGGAAGGTTTTCATTTTGATGTGATGCCTGTCAACACCTTACCACCGTTAGAAGACCCAGAGGATATTGACAATAGCTTTACATTTTGCGATGCACTAATAGATGCATTTAAAGAAGCTACAGGTAAAGAGGTTTTAAAACTTCTCTTTATAACTCCAGAAGACATATCCAATTCTAAGTACTTCGGCATCGCTTATTTAGAAGGCAAGGAAATCTTCACAGCTGAAATAGAAAACACGTATTTGTTCAACGAATGGTTCTCCGTTGTTGATGAGCGAACGAGCAGAAACGAAATCACCACCTCAAAAGTGTATTTTTTTGGTGCCAACTCTTTTAGTTGTCAGCCAATTTCCAACTTTAAAAACAATATGGTTTTTGATAAGACCGGCGTTTTTATTTCGGATGAAATACCCAATGAATTTATCGCGGAAAAATTAGCGAAGGAAAAAGCGGACTTTATAGCTCCGTTTATTCAATTAGACGCTGAAAGCCGTTTTGAGAAAGTAGTGCAACAATTTGTGCAATTGGTCCATACGAAAGGACTCACTATTATTCCACCTAAAAACAATGATGCTATTTATGCGGAGTTTGAGACTGCTTCAGGATATCCTTTCCCGACTATCATAAAAGAATTTTTAACCCTACATAACGGTGTACAAAACTCAGCGATTATGGGTGCCGAGAAAATTTTTCAAGAATGGAAAGATTGGCAAAGGATATATAACGATTGGACGCAAAAGGAGTTGTTGGACACCTACAGTACCAACGAAGGCAAAACATTACTAATGTACACTACGCCCTATTGGATTCCGTTTTTCGATTTGCAGAACGGTAATTTTTTGGCGTTCGATTTTGCTCCGGACAAAAAAGGTACTGCGGGACAAATCATCCGTTTTGGTGCGGACCAAGAAATTGGTTACATACAGGCTGATAGTCTAGATTTATTTTTAGCGAATTTAATGGATGACGAAGGAGATATTCAAGATTATGAATGGTTCAGAAGTGAATAATCCAACCATAAACTACCACCAAAATCAATTTACAACCTACCAGAACATCTAATTACATGTTAGAAATTTTCAAGAATAAAGTAATTCCGAAGTTAGACCTCAAGGAGCTGGAAGCACCTAATACAAAAGCTTTACTACAGGTTTTAGAATTACAAGACTGCCAAAACACCGAAGTATTTGAGCAACTAAAAAATAGTGTGGACAATCAAAACATTGAAACTGTTTTTACGGAGGATTTGGCACAACAAATCTTTTATCATCCAGAGATATATGCCGATGAAAAAGAGGGTGCAGCATTCGTAATCTCTTGGCTTCCACTATTAGAAAACGGGTTTTATCCTGATATAAAAAGCACAGAAAAACTGATTGCATTTCTGTATTTTAATCTTGGTTTTCTTCAAAGCGAAGCTATTTCAGAAGATGAGCTAACACAAATTTTTAGCGTTTTAAAAACATTGGTGCACAGCGAATCTGCCGCTTCGCTGTCCGTTGCGCGCTTTTTGATGCATCGTGCTCTTGATATTCGCGATTGTGTGAATTCAGATTTTATCATACAGAACTGCATTACTCATGAGATTCTTGCTGGAACCTATTCCGTTCGCAATGCAGATAAAACATTTTCAAAATATCCCTTCAGAATTAACAACGAATTTGTTCAACATTTTTATGAAGGAGATTGGGATGTATTGTTAAACACTATACACCAAATGCTGCCGGTTGGTAAAGTATATCTGCCAGGCGCTTACAATGTAATGCAAGCTTGGTTCAGTGAAGAACTAGCTGCCTTTTATTATGAAAATACAGAACTGGCACATGCAGCACATAAAGCTTTAAACGAACGGTTCTTATTTGTAGAGGATGAAGGTTTAGCCTTATTGAACCTGCAGACTTCTGAAGGTATTTTTCCGTTAATTACAGCTTTAGGCAGTAAACAATGGGATGCTGGCGACGTACTTCTTTTCAATAACCGAGATAAAAACATACCGCAAGAACAACTGGACCAATGTTATCTAAGGTTTTTAGATTGGTTAAACGCCGATGGAGGTAGTAATTTTTATACCGAAGCTTTTCAAGAGTTCGGAAAGCATATTCTAACGGAAGAAAATTCCGCCGTACTTCCAATCGACTTTATTCCGTTTTGGTTTGAAAAGTGTAATCCTAAAACAGGTATAGCAGACCAAATTGAACTGTACAACGGTTTATTTTCTAGATTTCTAAAGGCAAATTCAGACGGAAAACTTCCGGTGGTTCGTTTGGGTTATGAAGACGTTCAGCTTACGGGTGAACATCTTATTACAGAAGTATTTCAAATTACCGACAACCTTACTAACTGGATTTCAGCCTTGGCATCATCGAACATATCAAATCCTTTAAATCAGTTTTTGATTCTAACTTTTTATGATGTTCGTGAAACTTTACCGACACTTTTCTATTCAGAAAACCAAGAGGTTCTATTCGGTTATCTAGAAAAAATGGCATATTCCGCCAAAGAAGCAACGGAAGAAATCAGAAAAGCGAACCTTCCATTACTCGTTAAAACGCTAACGGCACTATTTGCGGAAACCAACAATTTTACCCGTGTAAATAAAATTTGGGCATTAAAAAGTATAGACGACAGTGTACTGAACTTGTGTAATAATTATGTGCAATTGCAGTATGTAAATGAAAATCGCCCTTTGTTCTTGGGTCTCCTACAAAGCTGGTATAATTTCTTAAGCAACTACTATTATAGTTTGGGCAGCGAGTCTGTTTGGGTGCCACATATGCTGAATACACAAGGTAGACGCAGTGCCGCCTACCTTAATGAATTGGATGAAAACGTAACGTCTTTCGTGAACAAAGCTTTATTGCATCTTTCTGATTTCCATAAAAAGAGCAAGCAGAAAACTGAATCCAACACATTATTTCAATCCATCCAAACGGATATTGAAAACTACCTCGAGGACTTCCTAAAAGAATTAATGGAACACAACCTTGCAAAAGAAACGGCAGAAAACATGTACATCTACAGTAAAGCACACTTTGCGCATCGCAAAACATTACAAGAGGCTATCAACAAATTCCATGACCACCATAAAGTAGAAGCCCCAAAATCTGAAAAAGCCGTGCTTATTGAACAGCTACAGACATCTGAAATTGATTTTTCACAAGTAGCGTTCGACCCTAAGTATGCCGATGCGGTCTTACACAACCTAGAAAATTATAAAACCGAAGGAGCATGCGACAGTAAACTACTTGAGGTTTTAGACACCAACATATCCGAATTTAAAACTTGGTTAGCAGAAGCATCTGCCACCGAAGCAAAGTTTATACAAGCTCTTTACATGACCTTGCTTGATAAAGATCTAGCACCTGAAACCCCTTTAGAAACTTACGGAAACTTGTGCAGAAGCCTATTCGTAAAATTGGCTAAGGGCAGTAAAATGGCAAGTTCGTACGAGATGGGGTTAAAGGCGATGGCAAATTCTGGAGCCTATCCTGAAAACTTAACAGCTGCTTTGTTGCAGGTAGTTAACGACTTAAAAGCATAAAGAATGACAGCAGAAATAACACCTCAAATTCAAGACTGGCTCAACCTTTCTGCCTTGGTTTTGATGAACAATTACAAAAAGGCGGACCTAAATAGTTGGTACGGATTTGACATTGAAGACCATCTACAATTGAAAAATGTAGAGCGTATTGCCAAGTTACACGGCATACTTTCTGGCGTGCACCTTCGTAACAGTTTGCACCGCTACGAAACAGGTGAAATGGCGTCAAACCCTTTTGAAAAACTGGCAATGGAGCTGCGTAACGAAACTACCAACACTTTTGAAGCCAAGTACAATGCCTTACAAAATCCGTCAACAAAAAACGCCTATAAAATGGTATGGAAGTACCGTTTTAGTCTCAAAAATGAAAAGCTCTACGGCTATGAATTTGCCTATTACATTTTTCTAATGCGCATAGGCGGTGCCTTAGGTTTTATAAAATCCGAAGAAATAGCAATGCGCTTGGAAGATGTTAATACACGATTGAAAAAAACTTTTTCGAATTGGGGCGAATTTCACCGTAATGTGTGTATTGGCAATGAATTTATGAGAGGTGCCGCCGAACCGGATATCAGTAAATTTCCAGGTACCGAAACACTTTGGGAATGCTACCAACGATTGAATATTCACCATGCCGACAGGTTTAAAGAATGGAACATATGAGCTTAACAAGAAAAGAGGTCGTACAATATATAGAACAAGCGCATAGCCTTTTAAGCGAAAAAAAGTTTGCCGAATTAAACCCGGTTATTACGGCTATACAAGACAATTTAGATGTTTTGGGATATACGTACCCATCGGATAATGCTCGTTATTACCGCTTTTTCATGTTGTACATGGGTGCTTTTGAAAAGGTGAATATAGAGGTGATGCATTCATATGTAGAAGCGCTTGAGCAGGTTGGTCAAATATTGGCTTCCGACTATGAATACATCTGCAGCTATTACCAAACATGTCCGGAAGCGGTTTATGAAAAAGCATTACAAAAGTATCAGTATAACGAAACACTTCACATACATTTTGCCTTAAAATTACAGGTGGAAAAACGGTATACCGAAGCTATTTCCGTGCTGAAATACATTCTGGAATGTTACCCAGCCACTACCGAAGCACGATTTTTACTATGGGAAATTCAATCGGCTCAATTAGACGATTTAATGACCTCAACCGAGGAAGCAGACTGTTATCAATTGCTAGATTTAGCCTCTGCAACCCATAATCTACAAGTCTTAAAGGGGCTACAATTAGACACGCGTTTAGACAAGAAAACTAAAATACTCACCTATATTCAAGTTGCCATATGGGAGAACAGGTCGGTTGAAGTAATCGAGCTTTGGAAGAGCGAATGGAAAACGCTAGACCTCACGGACCAGAGTCGTTATGTATTGGCAGACTATGCCAAGGCCTTTATGATGTATGACCTGGTTCCCCAAATATTAAAAGCACCTCAGAAACCAGATTTTCCGGAAACCAATTTCACCAACTTTTCCGAATACAAAGTCTTTATGGAGGCACTTGTCAATTCCGGCTGGCAACTAGCGCAGCATCATTATTTGTTATTGGGGAATGCCGCGTATTTTCATTCCAATAACAGCAATGCGGTAGAAATTTGCTTAAAACAAGGTTTGGCGCTCAACGAGAAAAATCCGTTGTTGTTAAACTTGAAAGCAATGTACCTTAAAAACCTAAATAAATATCAAGAAGCTGGGGCAATCTACCATGAGGCGTTTAGAAACGGACTTACCATGGATAATTATTTGCTGTATTTAATTGAACTGAACAACAGAATTGAAAGTTACCAGGGCGTTCTAGATACCGTAAAGCAATTTCATATAAGACATACGCCCACATTAAAATCCATGTTTTTCAAGGCAAGGGCTTTGTTTAAATTCCACCGAGATGATGAGGCGTTGGTAGTACTGAACGAAGCGCTTCAAGATTTTCCGTTACACTCCCGCTCCTATGCTCCGTGGATGCTCCACTACCGTATGATCATCAATAAAAGAAAACGAAACTACACCCAGTATTTCATAGATCAACAAGCAGAAATCAATTACTACGTTGATGGAGACGACGACTATTTCAACACGACCAACCTTGCCGTTGAAACCATTTTTGAACAGGGAGAATACGAGGAATGTTACAAGTACGCCATTTACAATCACGAACAGGGGAAACTGGCAGAAGAGTTATATCCTATTTTTCAATGGATTTGTTTTTATGATTTTTTACTTGAAAAACCAGAAGATTTACAAGATGTAACGGAAGCAAACATAAATCAACTACCGGAAACCTTTGAAGATTTTAGAAATAATGGCTTAATCTATTGGATGTTGGACGACCATACTGCAGCTGCAGAATCGTTAATGATAGCAGCATCAAAAGCCATCAACAAGGCGCTTTATCTAAAACTAGCACTAACATGTGCACAAGAAGGTTTTAAAAATTCACTCTGCCTCACTATTATCGAAACCATACAGAAAGAGGTTCCTGAAGCACGCGAGTTCAAAACGGACTATACCTACGCCAACATTTTAAATGATGAACAGCGACATCAAGAAGCCTATGAAGTCCTTCTAAATGTTTTAAAAAGCTATCCGGAACGTGCGTTTTTTGAATTCCCGAAAGATTTTAATTACCTGTTGCACACTTTAAAAAACAACGCCAAAGCATTGGAAGATATGGGTGGGTATAACAAATATATTTCCATGCTTTTAAGTAGGGACAATCCTATCGAAAATCAACTCAGGGAGCAGCAAGAATTGGCAAAATCGCAAAGCGAAGAAGACCTTTTTCTACAGCACAACCTCATGGATAACCTAGCACGATTAAATTTTGAAATGCACCCAGAGGAACGAGAGGAATTAAAGGAAATGAAAAAGTACATTAAGGCTGCCCATTTCGCTTAAAGGTGGTAATTTTGCCCATTCTTAAATGAAGCTAATTACACTACATAAAATTCTCATCGTCTTCCTGTTTTTAGGGGTTTACACGAATAGTTGGTCGCAAAACAAAGAAGAAAACAAGCTAATTGACTCGCTTTCATACGTTTATCAAAAAAACGTGTATTCGCAGCCCCTATTGGCAAAAGAAGCTGCACAAAAATGGCTTAAAGAAAGTGAAAAATTAGGGCTGAAAACACATACTATCAGGGCGCATTACGCACTGGCGAATCTGGGCAATATTTCGGGCGATTATAAAACTGCGGTGAGTGAAACCCAAAAAACCATTGAACTGCTAAAAGAGCTAGAGATGGAAAACGGCTTGGCGGCAAGCTATAATATTTTGGCGTTGGGCTATAAAAATCTTGGCAATTACCCCAAAGCAATGGAAAGCTTTTTGGAGTGTTTACGGTATGCCGAAAAAATGGACGATACCCAGCAAGAAGCAAATGCCTACCAAAATATAGCCACCCTTTACGTTTTACAAAAAGAATATAAAAAGGCGACCGAAAATTTAGACCGTGCCGCTGACCTCTACAGAGAATTGGGAGATGATGACGGCGTACTGGTAACCCTCTTTAATTATGCGAGTATTTTAAAAGAGCAAGGAAAATATGATGCAGCTCGTGAGCATTTTAAAACCGTTCTAGACTATCGTGAAAAAGAAGGGAACAAAGCGGTAGTTACGTATATCAACATGAATCTTTCACAAATGTTGGTCAAAGAGAACAAGTATAAAGAAGCGGTTATTTCTTTAAAGAAAACCTTGACCCTTTTAAAGGAAGTCGATTTTAAATCGGATATGGTCATTATTCTGAACGACCTTGGTTTGTGCGAAAGTAAATTAGGGCATACAAAACAAGCCATTTCCTATTTTGAACAAGCTTTGGAAATGGGCGAAGAACAATCCATCAGACAATACAAATCGGACATCTACAAGAACCTTTCTCAATTATATCAAGATAAAGGTGATTACAAAAAGGCACTAGCATTTTACGAAAAAGGAGTGAGTACCCTTTCGCAGCAAAACTCATTGGATAAAGAAAAGTATGTTGCCGAGCTACAAGAGCGCTATGAAACACAATTGAAAGAAACGCGAATAGATTTACTTGAAAAAGAACAAAAACTGGGCGAAGCCGAACTGCAAAAGGCAGAACTTACGGTAAAAAGACAACGTATTATTAGAAATGCTTTTATTGCCGGATTTGTTTTGGTCCTGATTTCCCTGCTTATACTTCGCCACCAATATTTCAAGCGCTTAAAAATTCAGCAAGAACTAAGTATGCAACGCGAAGAAAATGCCGACCAGAAAATAAACCAGATGATCAAAGATTACAGGTTATCTGCGGCAGAAAAGTACCAACAAGGTCAAGATGAAGAACGTGCACGCCTGGCACGAGAAATTCATGATGGTATAGGCAGTGATTTGGCAGGAATTAAAATAGCTTTTGAGCATTACATAGAAGACCAACAAGAAAAACCGCAGACCAAAAGAATATTAATGGCAATAAACAATGCGTGTACAGATGTTCGCGGACTCTCCCATCAATTACATCCGCCTGCTTTTGCATCGTTGGGATTCACAAATTTTCTTGGTGATTTTATTGACCAAATTTCTGAAAATGCAACCATAGATTTTCAAACATTTTTCTATCCAAAGGAAAATATTAATCAATTGCCCGATGCCTTTCTTGCCGATGTATATCGCGTAGTACAAGAACTGGTTAACAACATTTTAAAACATGCAGAAGCTACCAATGCAGAAGTACAGCTTACCAAGCATGAAGACCATTTGAATATTGTGGTCAACGATAACGGAAAAGGTTTCCATGAACATAAAAAACAAGGTATAGGACTGCGAAACATTAAAGAACGTTTACAGAAAATGAAAGGTTCTTTAGACATTGACACCAGTACCAACAGCGGAACTACTATTACCATCGACATTCCTTTAAAACAGACATTGTGAAGAAAACAAAAATCATTATAGCAGACGACCATTTAATGTTTTTAGAGGGTATCAACACCATTTTAGTCGACATGCCCGAGATTGGAGAAGTACATCTTGCGACAGAAGGAAAACAGGTTGTTCGGTTACTGAAGCAGTTTGAAATAGGATTGATTATCAGCGATATCAATATGCCAAAAATGGACGGTATTGAATTGTTGACCGAGATAAAAAAGAAACACAGTACCGTAAAGATTATCATGTTGAGCATGTTAGATAATCACAGAACGGTACACAAGGTCATTCAAAAAGGTGCCGACGGATTCGTACCAAAATTCACCAGCAAAGAAGAATTGCAAAAAGCGGTACGCACGGTTTTAGATGGCGAGCAATACTTTTCTGAAGTCATTAAGCAGCGATATATGGAAAGTATTTTTGAGCGTAAGAAGTATAAGAATATTGAGCTTTCCCCACGAGAAAAAGAAGTGCTTAGCCTGTTAGCAGACGAACTGACCTCCAAAGAAATATCAGAAAAACTATTTATATCGGTAAATACAGTAGAAACGCACAGAAAGAACATTCTTCTAAAGACAGGGTCAAAAACAACTACTGGAGCCGTGAAATACGCCATTGAATCTGGCTTGTTCGACTAAACTCAGCCACTTTCACATTTGAATTCCTTCGGCTTCCACTTTTAATTTGATAAGGGCTTGCGTCTCCTCAAAGGAAATTTTATCGTTTTCCTGAGATATCATTTCCCCAAAATATAAATGCCCCGTATCTATATCGTAATAGGTAACATAAAGTCCGGTTAAAGGGTTTTGCCACTTGTCGTTTTTATCATTGTTCACCGTTTTATCGTTCAAGTATTGCACCCAAGCAATTTTTGACAAACTGTTTTTATCCAAAATAATTTTATGGTAATTATCGTCTATTTCATAATTGGGGTACAACTTATCTAAATCGGACTGTACGCGCTCTTTTATATTATTTTCTATGGTATCAAAATCGCTCATTTTGGGTGAAAGCATAAACATTTGCGGCTGCCATTGATTTTCAATACTCTCTAGCGGAATATCAATATATCCTTCGGGATGGGCTTCGGTCTTAATGAACAAAGACATGGTGTAGGGAATATCCAACTCCTCATAAGAGTTGTTCAATCTTGCGACAAACCTATCTATCAAATCATGTAAAGCAGTTGTTTTCATTTCCCCGGGAACAAAAATTTCAAACCTATCGTTCTCGAAATTGATTTCAGGAATTTCATTTATAAAATCGGCTTTTACCTTTTGTCGCGTTTCATAGCGTTTACGTTCTCTTTCGTAGAGGTCCCCAATTTTCAAGTTTTCCGTTCCATA
This sequence comes from Maribacter forsetii DSM 18668, assembly GCF_000744105.1. NCBI lineage: Bacteria > Pseudomonadati > Bacteroidota > Flavobacteriia > Flavobacteriales > Flavobacteriaceae > Maribacter > Maribacter forsetii. The sequence continues at coordinate 1,114,047 of NZ_JQLH01000001.1, read as the reverse complement.
GTATGATAATATATCGTTCTCTAATAGCTCTTTCGGGTTCACATGGCAGTAGAATTCAATTTCAGGTATTTCTTTATGGAAAATAACTACGGTAAACATATTCGGGTTCATGGTAGCTGCATTAAAAAACCGATTTAGTTCTCTAAAACCAAGCTCATCATTATGTTCTTTTTCTAAGTAATGCTCTAGATTCTCAGCAGCCTTATTCGTTGATATTCCGCCCATAAATCGTGAAAAGTTACTTACGAATATGACAAACAGCAAAATTAAAACGCCTATAACAATCAATGTTTTCATAGCTAAATTTATATAAGGTGAAATTAAGTTGATTACAATCCAATCAACTCACGGTATTCCGTGAGTTTTACATTTCACTTAAATGGGGTGCTAAACAGCTAACGTTCTAAAATACCTTTGAAGTATTGAAAATTACTTCTTAAAAACAATCATAATGGGATCACAAGAAAAAAGAGTTGCTAAAGCTATCGAAGAACAGTATGTAGGAAGTTACCAAATAGAAATCAATGAAATAGTATGTAAAGAATTACCGGTGAACATTAATTGGGATACTTTTGAAATGGATTATATAAAATTTGTACCATGCGTATGTTTACAACGTGTAACAGATGCTTTCAAAGAAGTATGTTCAGACCATTTAAGGAAAGAAACTATTGCAGAAAACATTAATAGTATTGAAATATACTGCATTGCCAACGAAGGTGCAGAAGACAAAAAAGAATTGAAGATAGCAGATGGAGTATTCTCACTTACAGCTTGCTGGGGAGGTCACCACAGCGGGTATTTCTCTGATTTGGTCATTAGAGAATTCTTAGAGAACAATCTTTAAGAATAATGGTCTATAAAGACTATGTTGTTAGTAAAAAAGGAAAGCCTAATTGGCTTTCCTTTTTTTGTTTATTCTAAAATCGACATGTTACCACATGGTCAAGCTTAATATAACACTGAATGACTATTCAACTACTTGATCTATAACCGTCATTCTTTTTAAAAGAATAGGCACGAACAAAGCAAATTTAGCATTGAATTCTTCTTGCGATGCAGCCGTGTTTATGGTCTTTACCATACTGCCCCAACAATTGAAAAGTGCTTCTTCGGCATTTTGACCGTCAGTATCTATATTCATGGCTTTTACCAGTTTAAAATTTTCATCTTCGTTGTAAAAACCGGTGGTCTTTACCTTTTCAAAAATGTTCTCTAGGATGCTTTGCGTAGCCAAAAGTTCGGTAGCGCTAAGTGTTACCTCTTGTGATGTTTTAATAGCTTCAAAAACGTCTATCATTAAATTCTGTACCTCATCATTGATGCTCTCGTCTAAATATGTCAAAATTGTATGTGTTTTAGTTGTTTGTTTCTGTTCTGTATGGAGATTATGACTTGCTGGCTTTCCGAGCACTACCAGTACGTACCTACTAAAAATGTCATTCGTATAAAGGCGATAACGCTTTCTGAAGTGAGTTCTATGGGCGCATTTAAATCGGTTATCTCATCATCATCCAAGAATACAACGAAGAGTCCGTCTTTAAAGGCGAGCAACACATTTTCTATCGCTTTTTGCTCGTTGGCGAGGTCTTTGTTCGCTAAATCACCAAAATCTACTTTACCGCTCTGTGCCTGGTCCTGAATTTCTGCGGGACTCAAAAAACCGACCACATTGACATCCATCCGTTTCTTGTTAAACGCCGTTACTTGGTTTTTAACACAACCGATTAAAAGTTCTTCCAAGTTTTTTGGAGTTTCTCCTAAGGTGAAAGGCACTTGTTTAACCTTTTTCTTACCGAGTCTTTTTAGCTGTAATGTGATTTCCATTGATCTCTAGTTTGTTTTGCGTTAGGGGTTGTCGTGGAAAGCCCACAGTGCGATAGCACGCGGACTTGCAACAAAAGCCCGACCCCACCTAAGTGGGGTAACGCCCTTATCATTAACTTTTAGCTGTTTATCTGTGCCAAAATTGTTGGGTCTTGTATTTTATTGTCTTCCGATAGCAACTTCATTTTTGAAATGATCTCGGCAGATTTTGGGTCGTCGTCCACGAAGGGTAAAAACATGCGACCCCTGTGCTGACTGTGCACGGGAATGATGGACAACGACAAGCCGTTTTTACTCACCTGACCGCTACCCAAATGTAAGCTGTACTCGCCTAACGTGCCCCGTATAAATATGTGGCGCTCTTTGACCGTTATGTTGTTGAGCTTGAACAGTTTTGCCGATTCTTCGGCTAGGGCTGCGCGCATTTGCATGGTACTGTGGCTCGCCTCTGGGTCTACGCCGCCAACGTGGGCAACACTTACCACAAGGTCCATATCTCTCATGATCTCGCTAAAAACCACTGGCGGAATATCGGTCAGCGGAATGCGTTCGTGGGTTTCAATGGAATGGAAACACACTTCTTCTAGCGTTGGCGCTTCTACATCTGACGGGGAATACCAGTCTGCCATGGCATACATAGTGGCGATGAAACCGCGTTTGTGATATACTTTCTGCAAGCCCTCTTCCCTACTCACCGTCCAGCCGCGACCTCTCAATAGTGCCACGGTCTGCTTGGGCTGAATTTGGTGCCCTTGGTAACGCTCAGACCTATTGCTGTGCTCGCGTTCATCTTCGGTGAGTAAATACAGTTCTCTGAAAACTTGCTTGAACGGCTGCACCATACGCTCTGCAAAGAGGTGTTTCTGGTATACATCCCACTCCACCGCGGTGTATAAATGCGATGCGTGGGCAATGACTAACTCGTCTTCTTCTCGTAATTTATGATTTTTGCCAGAAACATCGGTAAGGCTACCATCGGTATAAAAACCAGAAATTTCCTTTTCTGGAGCGAACAGCACCAACTTGCTCAACATCACCTTAACGATAGGATGCAGCATCATGTTATGAATCTCCAAAGCGGTAAACTTATCTTCGTTTACCATGGCATTTTCTAAGGACAAACGGGTTCTGCTATATTGCCTAGATAAATAGGTTTTGCTTTCCTTAAGCGCGACTACCTGCTTGTCTTTCCTTAGTTTAGCAGGAATCGATTTTAAGGATTTATCGCCTTTAGTGACTTTAATTTCGGCTTTACCCAGGTCATTGATGACCAAGGTAATCTCTGTATCTTCAATAGTCAATACCGCATTTTCCATAATGGTCTGGGTTGCTTTCGCCTCCATTGCCCAACTGAAACGTACACGGTCTTGGTAACCGGCATTTCTAGATAAATTATCTAAGGCAATTTCTACCGCAGCCTTTTCGCTTTCTTGGCGCTGTGCCCCAAACTGCTTGCTTTCTTTCAGGAAATCTTGCAACAAGTTGTACCGCTTCAACAAATCTTTTTCAGGTACGGTTTTGCTCAACGGAATCAACCCTAAGGCACGCACATAATCCTTATCTCGCTTATCCTTGATTTTCTTTAAGGTCTCGGTAATTTTCACCTCGCCCAACATTACGCTAGAATATAATTTTACCAATCTGTGTGCATTACCATCGGTAATATACTTGGCGGCATCGTGCAGTATTTTCCAGTTGGCTTTACCCAAACTGCCGTACACTTTATTGAACCAATCGATATCTATGGCACCCAATGAAAAGTCGGATTTTGGAATGTTGGAATACCTAGAAATAATGGTTTCTTTCTCGCTGCTCATATAATCAGAAGCGTGGGCTTGAAACCACCAAACGGCATCTTCCAGTTTTTCCAATCCTAAATATTCACCGATAACGCCTGCCCATTGTGTAGCGTAGCACGCCACTTCTATCAGTCGTTTTTTGGGTATTTTATGTTCGTCAGCCAATGTTACAAAATCGGCATAACTCTCGGTTTCCTTAAAGGTTGTTTTCTTTAAAATAGAGCTGAAAAGCGACCTTTTACTATTGCCATAATAACTATAGCCACGCTCAAAGGTTTCTTTACCCAAACGTTGCAATACCTTAAAAACATAGTCTACCCCTTCTACGGTATGTATAGGAAAAATAAATTCCGTTGCCGGAGTCACTAAATCACCACGTTCCAGCTCGGTTTCCAACAAGTTTGTTTTTAAAGGTAAAAACACATGTTTGGGAACGGGATTTTCTGCAATAGTACTTCTGCGGAATCTATAGTTAGAACCACCATCAATGATGGACATGAGCTCGTTGGAATACAAGGCTTGAAAAAGAAGGTCATCGTCATTGATCAATCCTTCTTTATATAATTTTAAGGTCACCTCAATATCTGGAAACTTAAGGTTGCCCGAATTTCGTTTCTCCCTGGTTATTTCCTTTATTTCGGTTACCGTATCTGGATGACCAAGGTCTTGCGCTACCAAATACATATGAAGGTCCCAATATCTTTTTAGGTCTTCTTTAGAAAGCAATTCAATTTCATTTGCACTTAAATTACCTGCAAACGTAGTTATAATATGTGCCCAATTTGCCGTAATGGAATGGTGGTAACCACTTAATTGAAACTGTAAATATCGTAACCGTTCCGGAAAGGTAGCGACCATATCCTCAAAGACATCCAACTTATACGAAACAACGGTACTTCTATCTGCGTACGCTTTAAAAAGACGCCCAATAATGGTACTATACGTTCTTATTTTAGTGTAATAGTTTTCATTGTCATTAAGGTGTAGCCCCGTTAAATCGGGAAAAAACTGTTTCATAAAAGGTATCAGTTCTTCATACTGCCCAAAGGGATAACTTTTATGGTTTAGATAACGCAAGACGGCACTCATTTCAAAATCGTTCAGCTGACTTTTCTCGTACCAAGCCACCCAAATTTTTGATAATGGTAAATTATGCAAACGGTCTTCTGCCGTGGCATGCTCGTCTAGTCTTTTGATATCATGCAGCCCACGGTTAATAAAAGTAGTATCGGTTTCACCTTGATAGCCCTCCATCTGGTATTCATATTTTCCGTTTTCGTTCACCAAAGCAATTAGGCTGTTAACGGTGGCTATGATTTTATTGATATCGATAATATCCTTAAACTTAAAGTCCGAGGATATGGAGCCTTTAATACCCAATTTATCCAAGAAACTAGATTTAACTTCAAAGCGCGGTTGCGGTTGGTACACGGCACTTAGATTATCATAATCGATAGCTCCAAAACCGTTGCTAAAATTGTATTCATCCTTGTTTTTAACGAACTTATTTAAAAGTACCTGTTCGTTTTTAGTGATTTTAGGTCGCTCGTTAAAGGCGGCTACTTGCGCTTCAACAAAATCTGGATATCTGTTCTCGGCATCTAAAATGGTGAGTATCTCCAAACCTGCCAACCGTTGGTCTATACTTTTTGCCTTTACCAGATTGGTGGCACTTGTTTTTACATCATCATTAGGCAAACTGACCAGTAGTTGAATTACTGCGGTACGCATACTTTTACCTTTGCGTTTCAGCAAATCTTCTGCAATCTCCAAATCTGTATCATATAAATACATCTTTCGGAAAATGTTGAGTCCCGTAGCCATAACACACTCATTTCTATTGTACACCGCCTTTCTTGCCAATGCCCTACGCCATGAGTATTTATCGTAGTCCAACTTTACTTTTTTCTCGTCGGTCTTATAGTGGTGAAACGCATAACTGTAATGTATTGGAAAAACTTTACGAATGTAGGTTTCCCTAAATTCCGATGGCAATTCATCTAAATCGTTCGCCATTAGCTCCAGCTGTTGTTCCGTAGCTTCATGCAATAAAAACTGATAGAAATATTGTGAGCTAGGGGTAAAACTCCACCAAGAAAAAATCTTGCTTTCAAATGTTTTTCCCTTATTCCCAACTGTTTTTGCAACCTCGAACAATTTTACGAACGTATCATTATCCAACTGCATTTCCGGTAAGTTTACCGCCATCCAATGGTCTAGCGCATAATCTTTCCCTAATTCTTGTATGAAATAAGGTACCAAAGAATCATTGGTACGCTCGGTTTTACTCATAAAGTAGAGCGCTAGAATCTTCTTATTTCTATCTGCTGAAGAATACACGATATCCAAGGCTTTGGCATTGGCTTTATCCGCATCTAAAATACCGATTGCCCATAATGCCACCAACACCTCAATATTATCTTTGCTCTGCAGCAGCGTATCTACTTCCTTCAGGTTTAATATCAGCGAATGCGCCAATTCTAAAATTCTATTGATGACCGATTTCTTAGGGGCGTCCCAATTTAATCCGAACCAAGTGTTTACCGCCCGTACCACACTGCTGAAACGGTTAAGGTCGTTCTCCAACACCACATTGATCATGTATTTTAAAGACTGGAGTCCCGCTTCATCCATAGATTCCAAAATGGACTGTCGTAAACCTTCTTGGCGCTGTGCCGCCAACAATAATTTACCCACCATTTCCCAATGCTTTTCATCTTCGGATAATAACAAAGCTTTGATAATATCTTGACTTACACCCCCAATTTCATCTTCGCCTTGAATAATATCGTTCAATAATTCATTGAACATATCACCACTATTCTGCAAAACAATAGCTAAAAAAACACTGTTAGAATGTGGGTAATACGTGCTGTATTGAAAATGTTCTTGCAAGGTGAGTCCGCAAAAACCAGAACGGCTAGCGCTTAAAAAATTACTGAATATCGTTAGTTTATTCTGTAAAATATCTTCACTAGGTTTAGACCTAAAAGCTTTGCGATCATAGCTTCTTTGGTAAGGCATGGTATTAATAAAATCCCACATGGCAGCTAAATACGGTGCCTGCACCAAACCAAATAATTGCATACCCAAGCGCATGCCTTCTTCCGTTGCCCAAGGGTTGATTGTTAAAGGATCATCAAACTCGCTAATAAAGTCACTTATATCATAGTATATATACTCCTCTTTTTTTATTCTTCCAAGAATTTGCCCAAGCCTTCTGTAAGGTTGAGAAAAGGGACGAAATTCAAAACGATCTACTGCTGGTTTTTGATGTTTACCTATATATTTATAAGCTTCTTCTGCTGGAATCATATGATGCTATTCTTTATGCTTTTTATTCTGAAAAATTGATTTGAAAACAATGTGACATCATATAAACTTATGTTGCCCAATGTTATTTTATAGTTTCAAATATTTTATGGCAAGGTAGCCGGATTTCAACTTTTCTTTCTAACGGAATTTGGGGATTTTTTCAACTACAGGATTTTTTTGGTTCTTAATATCACTGAATGCAGTGACAAAAATTCGGATGCATTTAGAAAACTTTGTACATCTAAACTATTACGTGTGTTATGCCGAATACAAACGAAACTCCTCAATTCGATTTTTTTGAGATAGATGCATCTTTTGAAGCAATTAAAAAGAGTGCCAGCTACCCTGAAGATTTTTACTATGAAATTTTTGTTATAGCAAAAACCACGGCTAACAAAGAAATTAGAACGGAGTGTACCAAAATTATAAAAAAGCAAGCACCGGAGAATTTACAGGAGGCATTTAAAAGCCGAAAAAAGATAAGTCAAAAAGGAGGTGTGAAATCCGTAGATTCCAGATTGGTTGCTATGTTGGAATACGGATTACTTTCTGATGAACTAGACCTATATAAACTACACTCGTTATTATTCAAAGAACCCGAATTAGGACTATTCAATTTCACCAAAAACTTTTTAGACCGTTTGGTAGAACACCCGAATATATTAGGCAGATTTAACGGGATTCAAAAATTAGAAATCTCTCTAAAAGATGAGGGAAACACCTATAATTCTATTCTAATGTATTTGCCACAATTGAGGAGCTTAAAAGAATTGGAAATAAAGGCAGATTTTGAGCAACTACCAAAAGAGTTGGGCAACCTAAAGAACTTGAAGCAAATGAAGCTGAACATGCCTTACCTAAAGCAAATACCTACTTCAATAGGTAAACTAAAAGCACTAGAAGAATTCAACTTTAAAGGAGGTTACTCTTTTGGAGGCAATGATACCAATACCCATTTAAAAGATTTCAATTGGCTCTCACACCTCACAAGTTTAAAAGTGCTAAAGCTGCAAAATGTAGGAGTAGAAGATTTGTCTGAAGTTGTATTTCCATCCACTTTGAACAAGATAGATTTGTTCGGTTTAGATGAGCTTACAGCATTGCCAAAGGAAATGAAAAACCTGCCGAAACTAGAAAAATTTAAAGTAGTTTCAGACAGTTTAGAAACCTTGCCAACAGGGTTTGAAGCAATGCCAGAGTTACAGCTGTATGAGCTTATAGCCCCTAAAATAACAACCATTTCTGCAGATTTCTTTTTTGGTTTTGAATCGAAACCGAATTTGGTTACAAAAATTGGCAACCGCAATGTAGACATTGCACCAATGACCAAGAAATCAACACGAAAAGAATTGGTTTTAGATACCCCCAAATTGCTTAATTATGTTTTGGACAATGCGGAGTTTTTTCCAGAATTGACCACCATTTCAATTGATTGCGAAGCTCCGGAAACAAAGCATACAAACACCTTGGCAGCATTTAAAAACCTAGCCAACATAACCTTTAAACTAGTACCCAACTTAGATTGGATTTTTGATGAAATAAATGAATCGGAAACAATAGAAAGCATCACCCTGTATAAAAACACTTCGTATGCCATACCTGTAGACGAAGCACCTAGTTCGGCAATTGTACCCATAGTACTTTCTAAAATTGAAAAGCTAAAACAATTCACCGTTCAGTTCGAGAATCATTTGGAATTAAACACAGATGCATTGCCAATACATACAGAGCAGCTGACCATAAAAGGTTTAAAAGGAATTGTTCCTGGAAAAATGAAACGCTCGGCAACTCAAGTGTATGTTGAAAATACTCCTATATTCGATTTAAAAGCATTTTATAATGTTTTGGATGCCGAACAGATGGACTTAGGTAAAAACAACTCCTATATCGCAGATGAATTGGGATTCGGGTTTCTTAAAAATCCAGAGAATATTAAGAAGTACGAATATACCGGTCCCGCTACAAACGTTGCGGAGCTGTTAAAAACTTGTCCGAATTTAGAGTGCCTGTTTATTGAGTTCCCCGAAGATAAACCAGGATTCTGCGCGGGACTTTCTGGTTATAAAAACTTAAAATTAAAATCCTTACAAATTAATAATTACAAAGGAGATAGTGCCTCATTGCAGTCAGTTTTGGAGCAAACTCCCAATCTTGAACATCTGGAGCTAAGAGAGTGCACAGGAATCAATCATTTTCCAGAGGTGAGTCTGAACAAGTTAAAAATACTAGAGCTATACAGCTGTGATGTTCAAACCGTAGCTGCCTTAATGGTTCCAAAAATAGAAGCCTTTAAAGTTAATTTCTGTGATGATTTTGGATATGAAGCCATTGAGACCATAACTCATTGGAAAACCTTAAAATACCTTTGGTTAGAACATATATCCAAAGAAATGAAAACCTACCCAGAAGCAATAGCCACTTTAAATCTGGATACTCTTCGTATCAGTGGTAAATACAGCGAAAGAGAAATTCCAAAATGGATTGGCACAATGAAATCGCTTCGTGTTTTGGCAATAGAAGGTTTTAAACAAGTCACGCTACCCATAGAATTAGCAACGCTCACCCAATTGGAAGTTTTGAGTATAACTGGTTGTGAATTTCAAGAGCGCATACCGGAAGAGTTCACCAGTCTTAATTTAAAGAAATTGATTTACTGGACCTCTAAATTTTCGGGTAGTAATATGAAATATGAACTATACGAGCCACTTATAGGCAAGTGTATTACTCAAAGATATTTGGATGATAATGATAAAATAACTCCATTTAAACTTGCTAACAAAGAAGTTTTAAATGGTTTCTAAATATCACATTTTTGAGATATTATATTGTGCAATAACATTAATAAACATTAACCTTAAAAACTATATTATGATGAAACTATAAATTTAAAAATGATGGACAAGCAAGAATTATTGGGAAAAGAATTAAGTAACCTGTATGCCATAAACAAGCAGGTAAACCATTATTTCAACAATTGTGACATTAGCTTTTTAGATGGGCATAGACAACAAGCCATTAAAGACTACATAAACGCCAATACTAAAAATGAAGAATTGGTAGCCAAAACATTGCGGTCGTTAGAAGTAAACCCGGGCAACACAGTAGACTCTATAGTGAACGAAATCATTGAGAACCTACAAGAAATCTGCCTGAAGAAAACAGATAACAAAGCATTGGACGGTTTAGGTTATATGATGTCTTTTAATAGACTGGTAAGCTATCACAAGGCAAATGTGGTCAATATTAAATACATTCTCGAAGAGCTAGGTTAAATAAAAATAGGCTGACCTATGTAATAGATCAACCTATTTTAAAACACTAACCAAAGTCTTCTAATTTAATATTCGCTAATTAAGATTCATGTTATTGAAATTTTACTCATAGTAAGAATGTCATTCAAATTTTTTGAGATCAATGGTTTTGTGATAAAATCACGAACCAACTCATAATCTTTTGCCCTTTTCATTTCATTTTCGCCGTACATAGAACTAACAATATACACTTGAGGTTTGTTCTTTAGTGGTAATTTTGAAAATTCATCCAAAAAACCCCAGCCATCCATTATGGGCATGTTAAGATCCAGTAATATAACATCTGGCATTTGCTGCCCTTTGTTCAATTGGGCGGTTAAATTAGTTAGCGCTTCATCTCCATCCTCATAAACAAGAATATCAGCACTCATAAAATTATTATGATTCAAAAGTATTTTAGTACCATATACGCAAATAGGGTCGTCATCTATAATACAAACTGTATCTATTTTCATAGCTAATTACATTTGTTAATTCCAAGGGAATTTTGATTATAAAAAATTAACAGGATTTAACTTACAAATATATTTTGAAAATAACTAATGATTTACATACAAAATGCAATACATAATAGGAATATCAAAGAATTTGACTAGAGATTCCATAAAATATACAGTAGAACTTTCATAATACAACTTCAAAACGCTTTATAACCTATTAAAAAATAAAAAAATAGATGCTCAAATAAGAATTATGTAAAAATTTATGCCCCTCAAAACTTAAGCCTTACTTGTCACATAAACAACTGACAATATGCTTCCTAACAATTAATAATTACAAATCAAACTTTTAAAATCACAAACACAAATGAGAAAAATTAGCTACATCCTATTATTGACCCTTTTTGGAATTACCGCTATGCAAGCACAGATCAACACAAATGCAAAAACCGTAACTGTTACTGCCAGTGCCCCTTTAGAAAAAACAATTGTAAAATACCGTGTTAAAGCCACACTAAGTATGGATCAAGTATATTATGCAGACACCAGAGTAGAAAACCTAGAACAGTTAAAAAAACAATACTTTCAAGAACTGAAAGATTTAAATATTGACACGGCTATCTTTCAAGAAAAAGAAATGGAATATTTTTCTTTAGGATATCAACGAGATGGTACTATCTTATACTATGAGACCGACTCTAAAGAGTTAGCCATGAAATTATTAAAAACTAATTTATTAGGCGTACAACTACAATTTCAAGTAAAACAAATAGTATCGTCAGGGAATAATAAAATGGCAATAAACGCTGCATTGGAAAATGCACAAACGTATGCTACTGAACTATGTAAAACCATACACACCAATTTAGGTGAAATTAAAGCTATTAGCAGTAGTTCTAATTATAATGATGATTGGACAAGTTTTTATGCAGACTACCAAGAACAACTAACGGTCAACGTTGAATACCACATGAATTAGAAGCTTTATCTCTTAATTATTAAAAGGGCTGTTATTAAAAATATAACCGCCCTTTTAATTTTTAATTAGTTACAAAAAAACCAACACCAAAATTAATTGGCATTGGCTTTTTAACAACTCTAAATTATTCTAAACTCACCGTAAAAATGGCGATTAACACTATCTTTTATTTAAAGAAATTGTCAATGTTATTTTAAGTTTATGGGCTTTGCCGACATTGACTTATCATCCGATTTTAAGCTTAGGATTTTAACTACCGTTGGTGCTATCTGATCTGCAAATAGTTGACCATTGCTCACTTCACCAACAGGATTTACATTTGGTCCCAAAATAGCGATCCAAGTGTGCTCGGCTCCTTTTACATCTGTACCGTGACTTGTCCATTTTGAATCTTCTTGCGCACCTTCTCCCCTACCGTGATCTGTGGTAATTATAAAATAAGTATTGTCTTTATAAAAATCATCGTTCTGTACATAGCTCCATAAATCGGAAATCAACGCATCTGTATTTTGTAAAGATTTCATGTAGAAATCAAATTGTCCTCCATGTGCAAAATCATCGGTTTCACCATAGGAAATATATACCAGTTTCGGATGATTCTTTTTAACATACTCCTTCGCAAAGTGATGTGTAAAAACATCTAAGCGAACACTTTCCCAAACAATCGGTGCCTGACGCTGTATTTCATTCAAAAATTTCTCTTTTTCATTCAATTCTCCAACAGCATCCATATAACCGGCATTAACCGGTACCCCACTTCTTTTATCATTTATGATGAACGGAAAAACATCCCAACTAGCGAAGGCTGCTACTTTGTCCTTATATTCATCTTGGCTGTTTGCCAATTCTAAAACCGTTACGTTCTTATTATAATTTTTATCGTTACTATCTATGTTTGCATCGTCTGCCTTACCCGTTAATATTTCATTATAGCCCGGATATGAGAACAACATTTTATTCGTAAGATCTACATTACTACCTTTATTTCTATTTCCATACAGTTGCCCTTTTTCTGCAATGGTATTCCAAAAAAATGGCATCAACATTTTTCTATTTTCCTCTTCAGATTGTCCAAGGAATTTTTCAGTAAGCAACTCTTTATTTTGGGTGTAATCGCTATTTAACAAGTTCATATCAATGCCCGTAAAAACATCTTGCCAACGTACACCATCCAAAGTAATTAAAAACACATTAGGCTGTTTATCTTCTTGAGCTATAACTTGGGTCGAAGCAAAAAATACTAGTACTAAAAGGGTATTTACAAATAGTTTCATCAGTAGTTTAGTTTTTGGTTTTAAATACCTGTATTTGCGACCAATCACTCCAATTTAGATGTTGATCACGATAACGTACGCGCCAAAAGTAATTGGTATTTGGTTGCAATCTTCTGGTAGGTTCATCGGTCAAATCATCTCCTTTTTGACGGTTTTCTAAGTAATACCAGTTTTCAGACTGTTTCCAGCTATCCAACACCAATGTACCAAAATCTTTTTTTGTGGATATTTGCCAGTGAGATGCTGCATGATAGGCATTAACTAATGAACTATTGAACGGTTGCGCCTTTAACATATCGCCCGTAAATGCAATTTCATCTTTAGGTGAAACCACCGTTGGTGTTTCCGGTTTATGCTCGTTTGCGTAAATGGTAATTTCATCGGTCTTTTCATTTTCCCTGAACACATGCTCATTACCACGGCTAATTCTTTTGATCGTAAATTTAGGATTGTCTTTGTTACCATCTACCTCAACCATAACAAAACCATATTCATCTTGGGTTACACTGAATTCATCATAATCCCTGCCTTCAAATTCCCCCCAATTATCAATAGCGCCACCTGCAGTGGCAACATTTATCCATAAGTGTTTATGATCTTTTGATTGACCTCTAGAATACCCATGCGTATGACCAAAAAAGTGCAAACTGGGTTTACCGGTTTCGGTTGTGAACTCTTCTAACATTTTTACCACTTTACCTGAGGATTCTTCTTCACCAGGAATCCATAATTCTGATTTATGTGGATGATGTAGCTGGGCGAATACAAAATCGATTTCCTCATTCTTTGCCGTCTCTTCGAGTAAGGATTTTAACCATGCAAATTGTTCTCTGCTATCACGATAACCTTCATTAGAATTTAGCCCGATGATTCTCGTATTGCCATAATCTTTATACCACCAATGTTCTGCATATGCAGGCGTACCGTTCTTTGGTAGACTGAAATACTTGAAATAATAGTTGGAGTTTCGTTCATGATTTCCCAATACAGGATACACCGGCACTTCAGCAAATAGGTTTTGCGCGGGCTCAAAGAAGTCATTCTGCCATTGCTCATATTTTGCTCCGTTTTCCACCAAATCTCCGGGAATCAATACCATGGCCAAATCATCTGGCACGTCATTTCCATATTCCGACTTTAAAAAAGGAAGCACTCCTTTATTTACTATTTCACTGAACTTATCTGGATTCTGATGATCTATTTGCATATCGCTCATCGCCAAAAAGTTGAACGATTCGTTATCACTGGCAAATGGAGGAGTTTTAAACTGAAAAATATTGGATACCAGCTTACCAGTCTTTACCTGATAATAATACGTAGTAAACCTTTTGAGTCCGGTTAGGTGCACTTCATGAACGCGAGATTCATTAAAGTTGATATCATTGGCAATTCCGTTTGCTCTTTTTCCTAATTTTGGCGAAGTGCCATATTCCACAACACTTTCTTCACCTAACGATGTCTCCCACATAATGGTAATTTCGGTAGGGTTCGCATCTTGCAAATAAGGCTGAACTAAAAAAGTTGCCTTTTCTTGGGCATACATTACAGCTCCCCACAAAAGGGCAACCATCACATTAAATTTTATTGTTTTCATACGTATCTATTTACTCACACTATCCAGTGCATTTTCTAAAATTAGTAAAGCTTCTTTTAATTCTTTTCTTGAGATGGTCAAAGCTGGCGCCAACTGTAGTACGTTGCCGGCAGACACCTTAAAACTCAATCCGTTTTTAAGGCATTCGTACATTACCTGTTCTGCTTGCTGCACCGCCTTTTCTTTTGTTTCCCTATCGGTAACCAATTCAACACCCCACAGTAGACCTCGACCACGTATGTCACCGATCAGTTCATACTTTTCTTTTAATATGGTCATTGATGTACACATGTTAAGCGAGTCACCGGCAACCTTATGCAAGATTTTTTCGTCCTCAATAATTTCTAAGGTAGTTAAAGCTGCCATGGCACCTAACGGACTTTTCTCATGGGTATAATGACCCAATGAAATATCTGGGAATGTGTTATACCTATCTCTGGTAACGATACATGCCTGAGGAAAAATTCCGCCGCCCAATCCTTTGCCCAAACAAAGAATATCTGGTTCAATGTCATAATGCTCAAAAGCGAACATTTTACCTGTTCTACCCAAGGCGATGGGAATTTCATCTAAAATAAGTACCACTCCGTATTTATCGCATAAAGTACGTGCCTCTTGCCAAAATTCCACCGAAGGTAATTGCACATCGGTATTTCTGACGGTTTCGGCAACAAAGGCTCCAATATCACCTTCTTTGGCGAAAACATATTCTAAATACTGCAAACATTTGGCTTCATTACCTTCAAAAATTCCACGATAGGTTACTGGTGGCGGAATGCGTTCAACACCCGGCATCATGGGACCCATATACTCCCTAAAAACAGCTTCCCCACCAACACTGATCGCATCTAAAGAAGCGCCATGAAAAGAATCCCAGAAAGAGACCACTTTAAACTTGCCCGTAATGGCTCGTGCCAGTTTTAGGGCAATCCCGATTGCCGAACTACCATTTGGGGTCATTAATACCCGATTTAAATCTGAAGGAAGTAAGGAGGCGAGCTTCTCTGCAAATTTTATAGCAGGCTCGTTCGTATATCTTCGGGTAGAAAAAGATAAGCCCTGTAATTGCTCGGTTAAACGCTTTACCAATTTAGGATGCGAAAACCCTAATTGATGCACATTGTTACCATGAAAATCAAGATATCGCTTACCAGATATATTTTCTATATGCGCGCCGTTACAATCACCGAGCACATCTAAGCACGGAGTAGATAATGCTTGATGAAAAAAGTAACGCGCATCTTTTTCCAAAAGCTTTAAGGTTTTAGGATCGGTAATGGTTTCATGCCATTCTTTCCTCCCTGCCGTCAGATTAATATCGCCTTCGGTACGCTTGTTCAGTAGTTTATCTTGTTCTCGCTTCATAAGGGTAGAATGTTGTATGCTTCTAATTCTTTCCTAAGAGATTGGTCGACAATATCTGATTGGACATTTCATCACTTTTCACATACACATCTAACCAACCGTCACCTCCGCCATTAAACCAAAGTACCTCAACGGTATGCTTCCCTTTTTCAAGTTCAATGCTTCCGTTTTTTGTTCTTACGCCGTGGTCACCATCGTTATCTACCACCAAATCACCATCAATAAATAACTGACTACCATCATCTGATCTTATGGCAAAATTATAATTGCCATCCGCAGGTATTTCAAGTATACTTTTAAAGCGGAACAGCGTATTTGATTGAATATGTTGACGTACCTCTTCCGATGAAAATTCGAATACGGCACCTGTAGCATCTGGTTTTCTATTGCCGATGGATGGAATAAACGACAGGTTATTCAAATGAAAAACCTCATAAGAAATAGGTGCTTGAAGTGTATTTGGTTTTATTCTGAAATAGGCTTCACTAACCGCACTACTTAATTTTCCATCTACAAAAACAGCGCTTTTTACCACTGTATTTTCTTTAAGCAACTTTGTTGCCTTGAAGGTATCAGCATCAGGTTTTGGCATACTACCATCTAATGTGTACTTTATTTCACCCTTGGCATTCGGATTCTTTAAAATTAGTTCTGCGGAATCATTATACAATCCGCCTTCAGCAGCATAGCCTTTTGGCGGATTAGACAATTCCGGTTTTTTCAATTGTACCAGAACAGGATAATCATCTTCTATTGTTTCACCCTCAAATGCCTCAAGTACAGGTCTTCCAATCCAAGCACGCGGTGTTTTTATATTCAAGGCATGAGCAACGGTTGCTGCATTATCATATTGATATACCGGGTATTTAATTTGGTATTCCTTTTTAATACCCTTTCCCCAAAGAATAAAAGGAATTTCAACCTCATCTAAAGATTCACCACCGTGACCTTTTCCTGTACCCCCGTGATCGGAACTAATGATGACCATGGTATTATCTGCCATATCAGATTCCGCTATTGCTTTCATAATCTCAGCCAATAATGAATCTCCCTTTTCAACAGATGTATAATACTCTTTTGTACCATGCCCAAACTCATGACCTGCGTGGTCAATATGGTCAAAATGAATAAACGTAAATAACGGTTGTTCTACTTTAATATAACTACTCGCATTCACGGCAGTCTCTTCTTCCGTAGCCGGATTTTCATCAAAATCAACGGCACTTTTTTCAAATAAGCGACCAAAACCGCCCCAATGATAAATGGCTCCGATTTTCTCCGATTTTCGTTGTTCACGTATCAAATGAAAAATACTAGGAAATAAAAACGGCTCGCTCTGCGTAACTGCCGGTAAAACTAAATTATCCTTCTCCCATGAATTGGAAGTAATACCGTGTTGCTCTGGTCCTGCACCCATAATCATAGAAGCCCAATTGGTACTAGAACTTGTTGGCAATACCGCCCTAGCATGCATGGTAGATGCACCTTCTTGCATTAGTTTATCGAAAGTAGGCGTATCTGCATTCTGGAGTCCGTCTGGGCTCAATCCATCAAAACCGATGACCACAACGTGGGTATTTTCCGCACCCATATTATCCAACTTGTCATAATCACAAGACCATAGGGAGGTCATCCCTATGGTCAGTGCAATAATTGAAGTGTATTTGTTAACCCTATGCTTAATCAACATCCCACCAAAGTTTGGTATTAATATCATCTGCACCCATACTTTGTACAGCGGCATTGTAGTTTTCGCTGTTCGTAGATTTTACAGAATTAGGATATTGAAAACGAACCGGTACCATACCATCGTTCACGGCATCAGGACCAGGAATTACCTCTGGCATACCCGTTCTTCTCCAATCTGACCATCCTTCAAAACCTGTATAGAAAAGAGAGATCCATTTTTGAAGGGCAATTTTAGCCAAGTTATCATCCGTTGCACCAGTAAGTGCAACATCAGCCTGAGCTACATACCCATCTAAATCTGTAGCCTGCATGGCATTGGCAATATCTGACCATCCGCCAGCGGCAACTCTTTCTGTGTAGTACTCAAAAGAAGCTCTAATTCCGTTTTCATAATACGTTGCCGCATTACCAGAAGAAATAAATCCTCTTTCTGCCGCTTCCGCCAAAATAAACTGTAATTCAGAATAGCTCATAATGATGGTCTGTGAAGCGGTAGCAGAAGCTTCTTCTGGGTTACATGCTCTACAGCCTAACAAAATACCCAACCTGGAAATGAAATTAGATCCGGACTCATCTGGGTTTCCAGACGGACTATAGCCTAATGCAGCCTCATCATCCAATCCGTTAGGCATACCAACGTAATCATCAAAATCTTCAGAGAAAATTCCCTTCTCAGAAGCTGTAGTAGGCTGCGCGAAAACATACAATCTGTTATCGTTCAAATCTTTTAAGCGAGTTTCTAAGGTTTGGCTTAAACGAACCTCATCAAAACTACCACTACGTGTGTCATATTTTGGCTGAGGATTATCTGAATTCCATGCCACGAAAGTCATGTCCTCATTACTCTCAAAAATAGGGTATGCAGTTGGGTTACTCGTAATTTGAGTCATACCAGCAACTGCGGTTGCATTATCCACATCACTGATTCTCATTAACAAACGCAATCTTAACGAATTGGCAAATTTTCTCCATTTTTCAATATCGCCATCGTAAAAAATATCTCCAGAGATATTATCGGCATCTGTTAAAACCGTATTCGCTGTTTCCAAATCTTCCAAAATACCGGCATATATAGCACTTTGAGCATCAAAAGCAGGAGTAACATTACCATTCTCAATACCCATGGTAGCTTCTGAGTAAGGCACATCTCCGTAAGCATCGGTAACATAAGAATAGATCCAAGATTTCATCACCAAGGCAACACCGTAATAATTCTGGGCATCTTCGTTAGCTTCGGTATCCCTAATAATATTTTCCACATCCCTTAAAGATGCATAAGCGTTATCATAAGGATCACCGGAAGGAGACCAGTTATAGGTATCACCACTGGTAAACTGCAGTCTTGCGCCATATTGTACTACGGTAAAACCTTCTTCCCAACCTTGACCACCCCAGTTATAGGCCATCTCTCTTTGTACACCTGGCAATAATAGACCTGGCTCTGCAGAAGCAGGGTAATTAGGATTAATATTAATCGTTTCAAAATCTTCGGTACAGCTAATTGCCAGTACCAGAGAACATATAAATAATAGTGTTTTTTTCATGATTTCTTTATTTAATAGTTTCTTCTACTCTTAGAAATTAACCTGTAAATTGAAGGTAAACGAACGTGAGCTTGGGTAAGACATATTCTCAATACCCGGTTGTAGCGTACCACCCGACACCCCAACTGTTTCAGGATCGAAATGAGGGTTATCTGTCCATAAAATCAAGTTTCTACCTGTTACAGAAATTCTTGCATTGGTAATTGGCAATTGGTTGATCATTTTCTGTGGGAAAGAATACCCTAAAGAAACCTCACGTAGTTTAGTGTAAGAAGCATCATACTTTGCCGCTTCAACATTATCCCTTTCATAGTATCTATTGTTATATGTTCTAGCATCTACATTTACGGTATTTGGCACATAATTAGGACTCTCGGCTGTACCAGTATTTACTACCCCTTCTGCAACGATTCCTGTTTCTCTACCTTCCAATGTTTCTTGCAATTGACCAGAAGTACTACCAATGGTTTTTGTTCTAGAAACTACGATACCACCTTGTCTGGTATCGATCAAAAATCCTAGGTCAACATTCTTATACTTGAATGTATTCTGCATTCCCAGTGTGAAATCTGGCGCATAATCACCCTGGTATACCAAATCATCGGTACGCTCAGGAATACCTTGATTATTGATGATCATTTGACCAAAGTACTCACTGTTCTCATCTTCTACCCTTTGAAAACCTCTACCGTATATCGCACTGATAGAACCACCTTCACGAGCTTGAATAAATGCCCCGTTCGCTTCGGTCAACGTAAATTGAATATCATCACCTAAATCGGTCACTTCACTTTTATTGCTCGCAAAATTGAAAGTAGAGCTCCATTTAAAGTTATCTGTAAGTACCGGAACAAAGTTCGCAATAGCTTCAAAACCGTAGTTACGAACCTCACCTGCATTGATCAATTGACTACTGTAACCACTAGCGATATCAGTACTAATATTGATAATTTGGTTTTTAGTAGAACTGTCATAATACGTAAGGTCTAAGTTAATTCTGCTTTGTAAAAAGCGTAGATCTAAACCAAATTCATAAGAACCCGTAATCTCAGGTTTCAAATCAGCATTCGGTATCAACGATGATTCCGTCAATATAGGTGTAGAACTATCAAAAGCAGTCTCATTTTGATAGAAGCTACGTAATCTATATGCATCGGTATCATTACCCACTTCAGCATAAGCAGCCCTTACTTTCGCAAACGTTACCCAATCTGGCATATTAAACATATCACTGGCAATACCACTTAATGTTACCGATGGGTAGAAATAAGAGTTGTTCCCCTCTGGCAATGTACTAGACCAGTCATTTCTACCGGTAACATCCATAAACAATACATTGTCATAACTAAAACGTGCATACCCATATAAACTGTTGATGCGCTTTTCGCTATTGTTAGAACTTACCTGTACCGCCTGTCTACTATTGTTAAAAGAATACACCCCAGGATTAATTAATTGTGGTGCAACACTTTTAGTGAAATCTTGCTTTTGGCGCAATTGGTTTCCACCTGCAGAAACATTTAAATTGAATTTTTCACCAAAATCCTTATCATAACTCAATAAGAAATCTGAGTTACTTTCTTCGAAGAAAATATTATCCTCTTGGTATGTACCAAATGGAAAACGCTGTGTGCTAAACGCTCTTTTACGAACTCTAAAATCTCTATAGAAATCGCGACCACTACGTAATAATAATTTCCAGTTTTCGCTGATGTCATAGGTAAGGCTCACATTACCGAACATACGATCCTTGTCTTGCGCATTTGTATTCTCATACATGGTAAAGTAAGGGTTATCGTGGTAGTTGTAGTTATAGTTGAACTGCTGCGTACCCTCTAAACCAGGCTGCCAATAATCTCTCAAATTGTTAGTATTCAATTGACGACCGTACCAGATAAACAAGTACATAATACTTTCTGTACCATAACCAACCGCAGGTCTGTTGTCACTGTCAGTTTTAACATAGTTCATATTGGCATTTACCTTAACCTTATCCGATACGTTCATGGTACCAGAAAAGCTTAAAGTATTTCTCTTTAAATCCGTATTCGGTAATGTACCTTCCTGATCTAAATTCTGAAAAGACAAACGCATGTTCCCCATTTCGCCACTTTTAGAGATAGCGATGCTGTTGGTCTTTGTGATTCCCGTTTCAAAGAAATCTCTAGTATTATCCGGTTGAGAAACCCATGGCGTTGTAATTATATCGGCATCACTAACAAAAGTATCGCCACCACGAGTACCGTCTGTTCTAGGCGAATCAAATTGTGCGATCATGAGTCCGGTATCTAAACGAGGTCCCCAACTTTCATCAACACCATCTGCAATACCAGAACCGCTACCGTCAACAAAAGAGAACTGTTGATTGTTACCTTGGCCATATTCATTTTGCCAATCTGGTAACATCAATACATTTTCAATGGTAATACCGGTATTAAAGGATACCCCCAATTTACTGCTTTGAGATGTTCCTTTCTTGGTCGTAATAATAATTGCACCATTCGCAGCTCTTGACCCGTAAAGTGCGGCAGCAGCCGGACCTTTTAATACGTTGATCGATTCAATATCCTGCGGATTGATTTCTGCAGCACCATTACCATAATCTACACTTTGCGTACCCGATCCGCTAGAACCTACAATTTCATTACTAATAGGTGTACCATCTACAATAAATAATGGCGAGTTACCATTAATGTTCAAAGAAGCATCGCCACGTATAGAAACTCGGGCAGAACCACCCAAACCTGTAGGGCTGTTGGTAATTTGCAAACCGGCAACTTTACCTGACATACTGTTCAAAAGGTTCGGTTCTCTTGCCTGAACAACTTCATCGTTATCCAGTTCTTGTGAAGCATACCCTAAAGACTTCTTTTCCCTTTCAATACCTAATGCCGTTACCACAACCTCATCTAATTGCTGTGAATCTGGCTGTAGGGATATAGTACCCGTAAGCTTGTTCGCAGTTTCAAACTCCTGCTTAATGTACCCGATATAAGATACCACTAAAATGTCATCTGAACTGTTTAGTTCAATACTGAAGTTACCATCAAAATCTGTAGCAACTCCGTTCGTTGTTCCTTTCACTACCACGGTTGCACCAGGTAAAGGAACTTGGTTTTCATCTAACACAGTACCCGTAAATACAGTTTGGGCATGTGCTACAAAACTTGCTAAGAAAACAAGCATTGTAATTAATAATGTTTTTTTCATTTTGTTCGTATTTGTAAACTTTGGTTTGTTAGTTCAGCAAATATCTAAATGAAAATTCAATGTATTGCGTTATACATATTAAGCAATTGCAACCATTGCGAGGCTAAGATTACCTTAAGGTTAGTTAAACATTATTTACAAATATGCAAAATGTAAGATTTATGTTAAGCCCCTTTATCATGGGTGATAACAGCCATACTACCCACCAAAAACCAATACATTTTATTTTTCATTATGTTTGTAGGAGAACACTTATCAATGGATGATTACCTTATTGGAATAGGAAAACGAATAAAGGAAATTCGCAAAAATGGAAATTTGACTATTAGTGAAATTGCCATGCGTGCAGGGGTCACTGCCGGACTCATTTCTAGAATTGAAAACGGAAGAACCATACCATCTTTACCCGTGCTTTTAAAAATTATAAACTCTTTGGATATAGAGGTGACCGATTTTTTTAGCGGGCTACCACAATCTAACGGTGCCAATTTTATTGTTTCCCGAAAAGAGGACAATACTTTTATTGAAAAAGAAGACGATGCCGTAGGATTTTCGTATTCCTTTATTTTCGGAAAACAACTGAATAGCCTGGGGTTTGAAGCCGTATTGCTACACGTGCATCCAAATTCCAAAAGAGATAAGGTGAAAACCGATGCCTACGAATTCAAATACATGCTCTCGGGAGAATGTTATTACATAATAGACGAAGAAGAAGTACTTATAAAAGAAGGGGATTCTATTTTTTTTGATGGCAGAATTGCCCATGTACCCGAGAATAGAAGTAATAGCACGGCAACTATGTTAGTGCTCTATTTTTTTATATAGCTAACCACAGAATTCAAATAAAAAAAGCCACAATCAGTGGCTTTTTTTATTTTCATTTTATTCTTTATGATGGCAATAACAACTGTTTTAATTCGGTCAAACTATCTAAAACATAGGTAGGCTTTGCGCTCAACAATTGTTCACGCGTATGAGCACCTGTCGTTACACCAATAGTTACACCGCAATTGGCATTTTTACCTTCTTCTATATCAATAATGGAATCACCTGCTTTTAACACTAACTCTTCTTGTTGCACGTTAAGTTTCATCATGGCCTCAACAATCATATCTGGATTAGGCCTACCAAGAACTACGTCATCTGCAGTTACTAAAACATCGTATTCTTTTCCAATAGTCCAGTTCATTTTATTTAATAATAACTGTGCGGTATTGGTATCATAACCTGTATTTAGGGCGACTTTAATTCCGTTAGCTTTTAAAGCATACAACATTTCCTCAACTCCCTCATAACTAGTTACGTTCAGGTTGTTATACGCATCAACCAACAGCTTTTTAAAATCTTCAAATATAGATGCGGGCATAGTGGCATCTACATTACCTATATCTGCAGTAATAATATCTTTTATAGCTTGGTGTTTTTCTTTACCGGCACCATGTTCCAAAACAAAATCCAAAGTCACTTGAAATCCTCTTTCATTAATAGCTTTTTGTAATGTTTTGTACACTACATTGTCTTCATTGACAACGGTACCTGCCATATCAAATACGGCCAATTTAATTGTATGCATGCTAAATATTAAAAATTTGTTGAATGTTATGTTTTGAAAAACCGGCACTGCCCGTCATTCCCTTACCGCCAATACCGGTTATGATATGTATATTTCTATCAATGGTACGCTCATAAATATCGGCGTTTTTACATTGAGAATACATACCAAACCAGCGTTGTTCTATTTCATAAGTAGGTAAGCTGAAAATTTCTTTAGCTTTTGACAGCATTAGATTATCAATCTCCATATTAAGGTCAAAACCAAGGTTATCCATATCATCCGCATCGGCATATTCGTGAGAATCCCCCAGAATTACACCGCCATCCATAGCTTGTTTAAACAAAATGTGTATACCCCATTTTTTTTCTAAGCTATCCAATGGTTCTTTGGATTTGATTTTTAAATATGACGGACATTCTGCAAAAGCCTCATATCTTCTAATGGACAGTCCCGTTAAAATAGAACCACTAATTTTATAATCACCCTGTGATTTCGTCTTCATCATTTGCAACTTAGAAATTTCTAAATCGCTGGTAGCGAACATCTCTGGATACAAAGTTTTAAAATCACTGCCATTACAGACAATCACCTTAGAAGACAACAGCATTCTACCATTGGCCAATTGTGTACTTACCTCGTTATTTAGAGTGTTGCATTCAATGACTTTGGCTTTGTAAAAAATACTGACACCCTTTTTCTTTAAATATTTATGTACACGACCGATCATGGTACGGGGTTCTACGGTAATTTCCTCCGGAAAAAATAAGCCCGCTTTTACATATTGTTCGTTTAGTCCGGGATATTTTCTAAGACATTCCGTCTTTGTAAATAGTATAGAGGTGTAATCATTGGCACGATTAATTTCCTTTAACTCTTCTATAAGCTGAACTTCCTCCTCGTTGGAAGCCAAATAAATAGAACCTTCTTGACGTACCGAAATATCGAATTTGGCGTGAATCTTCTTATAAATCTTTAAACTTTTACGCCCGTACTGCTGCCATTTGGTATTCATCCCAGATGGTACTACCTGCCCAAAATTTCGAACGGTTGCCCCTTTGGGCATGGCATCTTTTTCGAGCAAAGCCACTTTTAATCCTTTTTTCATAGCGTGATAGGCATGAAAAGTACCTAATACACCACCACCAACTACAACTAAATCATACTCAATATCTGCCATTAACCATAGGTATTTTAAAATGGAAACTAGAATTATCTTGCTTGTATTTTTTTTGAAAATAGAACATTGACACTACGGAAACACCAACGCCCAAAAATGCAATACAGTAGGTAGCATTTACAAAAAACTGAAGCCATGAACTGTTGGGTTGTCCAAAGTTTTTATAGAGCAACACAGCCATACTACCCAAATAGCCAAAAGAATCAGCAATATAAATAAGGTAGCCAGCGTTTCCTTTAATCTTAAATGTTGCTATCATTCTATCGAAAAATATACAGTTGAAAGGGACATAGCAGGCATACAGCCCAAAACCTATGAGTACCATCCAATATACGGGAGACATAGCTCCGTGCTGAAATAAAAAGGTAGAAACACCCACAAGTATACTTGCCAATATCAACAAGAAATGGAAGCCCATAAATGCCTTAAAATTATTTTTCACCAAACCAAACAACCCCAGTACCAGCAAGACTAAAAATGCAATGGGAAGTTCTGCCAACGTATAGATAGAAGCATCACCGGCATAGCCTACACTGTCCCATAATTCCCTAGAAAAATTATCCCTAAAATCTCGCAATGCCGTAAGCGCGGTATAAAAGACCACCAAAATTATAATTGGAAAAGAAAATCTTTTGAACACTTGCTTGCGGTCTGCCGAACACATTGGTTTTCTCTTTTTCCTAAGACTAATATCTTCGGTAGTTGGCGGTGGTAATTTCTTTAAAAAATACAGGCATATAAAAAACGGAAGTAAAAAGATTGCACCGGTTACAGCCGGCATCCAAAACTCTGAAATGCTGTATGTGGTCATTAACCATAACCCGACGGATTTCACTGCCCCGCTAGAAACAATAAAACTTGAGCATAGAATAATACTTAAAATTTCGGTCATTTTTCTACCTTCTAAATAAGAAAAGGTAATTCCCCAAATCATCCCTAAAGAGAGTCCGTTGAAGAAAAAAAGGATAAAATTATAAGGTTTTGGCAATAGTCCGAATAAAACAAGTGTCAGCTCTGCAAATAATATCATACCCGTAAGGTAGGCTACTCTATGCTGTGCCTTTAAACTTGAAACTACCCGAATACCAATAAATTTTGAAAGCATATACCCCACTACCTGAGCCAGAATGAGAAGTATCTTATAATCGATACCGAATAAAAGTTGACCATCGAATGTTGCTACCGAGAAAGGCTTTCTAAAAGCGTACATACAAAAGTAGAGTCCGAATGAAGCAAAAGCTCCGTTCAGAAGTACGTTCATATTTATTTTAGAAATTTTAAACACGCAACATTTGTTTACTAATAGTAAATATTTACTTCAAAATTCAATATTTATTTACTATTAGTAACTTTTTTAATGTTATTAGATGGTTATAAAAAGTGGTAGAATAAGTTAAACCTCTGATTTATTGAGGAGATTGTTGAAATGTATTCAACTAGTTTAAATCGATTTTGAAGTTCTCAGACTCTTCCCCATTCATCTGTTTTTGAAAAATTCGTGCAAATTGTTGCAGAGGAACTACTGTTTCATGGTTGGGTTGTGAAAGCAATGCATTAAACAAGAAGTGATATGCTTTCAATCTTGTAGCGTCAATATCTTTCAAAGCTATTTTATCGGCGTTTCTAAAACGATAAAAATCTAGGATCAAATCTTCCCCAGTCCAATTTTCAAAATCAGTTATAGCAAGATCCTTATCATTCAGTTTTATTACTATTTCCCTTTCAGATAGTTGCTCAGTATATACTTGCTTTACTAATTGCCATCCTGTTTTGCCAACTAATAACTCTCTAATATGTTCTGGCCAATCTGTGGGTAATAATCGCCAACTTACTAATTCTTGCAAATGTGTATTGGTAAATTCTCTGTAATTGGTAGATGATAAAATGGTATCATCCCATAATCTATCAGGAAAATTATCCGCTAAAAAATTATACTCCACTTTATAGTTCTTAAAAAAAGAATTAAAAGAAGTCACCGAATCCAACACAATCGTTTCCACTTCTAAACTATCTGAATTCCCTACTGTAATAATTTTATAGCCAGGCGCATAAGCAGCCAATGAAGGCGTCTGAATATTCGTTAACGTATTGCCTTTTGGGGTAGTTATGACACCTGTATCGTTTAAATGCATATGCCCACCCACGTGCACTTTTAATCCCATATCGGCAAAAATTTCACCTACCACCTGATCAGGTACACGATGTGCTTGAAAACTTTTGGCACCGAATAACTGTTTCATTTCATCGGTTGCCCCGTCATTGAAATCTACCATAGGGTAATGACTAAATGCAATTAAGGTCTTACCTAAACGATTCGCATTTTCAACTACTTTTTCCGTCCATTTCAGTAAATATCTTTTATATTTCAATACCTCATTATATCCTATTCCAGAACCGTTAAATCCGTCACCGTTTGATTTTGGTGTATACACATTTGCATCTATTGCCAAAAGCCAAATACCTTCGACCGGCTCTACTAAATAGCTTACGTCTGGTATTGTATTTAAGGGCTCATTCTTCATTACAATTCTCTGACCCAATTTAGATGCCATTACTGCTTTTTCATACGTATATTGTTCATAGGTGTACGCAGAAAAAGGTGTTTCCCAATACGTGTAATGTTTTTGTGGAAAAAAGCCATCGTCTTCCAACTCTTCTAAAATCTCTTTATAGCCCCATTCTGAAATTTCTTTAGAAATAACTGTAGGCTTTACCCCATTAGAGCTTGACGTATATAACCCATCGGTACTCATAATAGGCTGTAGTCGACCATCGTTAGCTAGAAAATCGCGCTCACCGCCTTGTTTACCATAGGGTCTTGTAGGGTCATGATTACCATTTACCATAAAGAAAGACACGTTGTACTTGTCAACATAATGGTTCATTATTTTTTTTAACCCCTTAATATGCATTGGCTGACCGTCATCACTAAAATCACCAGGCATTGCAATGATTTTAATTCCTCTTTCAACAGCATCATCTAATGCAGCTTGAAAAGCGAAATAATTTTCATTGAACAATCGGGTAGAATGCAATTGCGATTCCATGGAACGTATGAGTACATTTTTACCATTCACGGTATCGGTATATACATCAGAACTTAAATCTTTCAATTCAGGATATACATCTGCGAAATGAACATCGGCCATGAAGGCAATTTGAACTTCACTCTTTATAGTTTGAGAACTGCATACCAAATGCATCATTAGAACAAATAAAAAGGATATAAAACGCTTCATACTTTGAAATTTAATTATGAGAACAATTATATAGGAAAAGAAAACGGCAAGAACATGAGTTCTTGCCGTATCTAAATAATCATGTTTTCTTTTTAGTACCCTTGGTTCTGATCCAAGAAACCATCTATACCAGAAGCACCATCAACGGCACTTTGTGGTATAGGGAATAATCTATGATTTACATCTGTATCCGTTTTTTCTGTCCAGCTATCTTCATACTTTCCAAAACGTATTTGATCTCCTCGCCTAAACCCTTCCCAATACAGTTCAAAACCACGCTCACGAAATAAGTCATCCGTATCTATAGAAGATAATGGAGCGGGTGTTTGTTCTGGGCGTGCCGTTCTAGATGTCCTTACTATATTCACATCTGCCAAAGCACCAGCGGTATCGCCATTTCTTAATTTAGCTTCCGCTCTCATTAAGTATACCTCAGCTAATCTCATCAACACCAAATCAACACTACTATTACCATTACCGTTTGGTGAGGTGCGGCTAAATTGATATTTAGAAACTCTATATCCTGTATTATGCAATGACCCCTCATTAGTGAAATCAATTTCTAAAGTGTGATCTACATACCCTATATCTCGTGAAGGACCATTTCCTTTTACTTGTCTTACAGGTAATATTTTAACTGTACCGTCTTCACAGGTTAGAAACTGACCATCATCACCTTTTCTTGGTCCCCACTGTATACCGCGAAGAATACCTCTGTCCATTTCAAATGCAACATCTTGCACACAGTAAAAACTATCTTCGTTCTCTGTCTCCAACAGTTTTTCACGACCTTCCAAGTCTGCCAATTGTACCTCTGGCACCAAGGTGTTTTTTTGATAGAAACGAGCATCTGCTTCTGCAGGATCTACATCGCCATAGGCATCTGCCCATGTTTGATAAAAATCTGAAGTAATGGCAGGTCCGTCAGTACCATCGGCACTAGGCCACTCCGGTCTTGGAAACATTGATCCTGCAATAGACCAATATGCCCAACGGCTATGCTCTCTTGTCAATACCCCACGTTGATCTAAGGCAAATATCAACTCAGGATTTGAATGATTTTCATCATTGAACAGTTCAAAATACTCCGGAGATAAAGAGAAACTTCCAGAGTCTATGATATTGCTGGTATATGTTATTACTGCATCCATATCGGCTTGCGTAAAATCAGGTGTGCCATAAGGATCACGGTATACAGCAGCGTTAAGATTTAATCTAGCCAAAAAACCGTAAACGGCAGAACGTGTCATTCTACCAGGTCCTTTGTCATCATTGATTACATCAACAACAGACAACAATTCACTTTCTATATAATCAATGGCATCTTGGGTTCTCAATACCTCAGAAAGTTCTTCAGATGATTCCTTTTTAAGAACGATACCCCAGCTGTCTAACAACAACATGTTCAAATAAGCCCTTAACGCTTTCATTTCATACAAAGCCCCTGCAGCTTCTGCATCTCCTTCATCCGCTAACGGAGTTAGTACTTCAATTGCTGCCAAGGTTCTGGAAATATTGGTAGTAAGCTCATTCCAACCACTGGCAACCAAATCATTTGTAGGGGTAAAATTATGGCTATGTGCCGCCAAGAACTTACCACCATCAAACCAATCTGTTCCTCCTCTATATGGTAGTATTGCCTCATCTGAGGGTATAAGCTGCAGACCATAATAATTGACATGCCTCCAAGTCCAAGAAATATAACCGTAAGCAGGCGCAATAGCTCCGCTGATAACTTCTGCCTGGGCACCGGTCAATGATTCATCTAATAATTCTTCTTCTAGATCCGTACAGCTCCATGTCAACAATGCGACAAAAAACAATGACGATATAATTAGTTTATTTTTCATTTTGATAGTTTTTTTATGTTAAAAGGATACATTTAAACCGAACAAGATGGTTCTTGAGTTAGGGTAAGTATACCGGTCAATACCAAAAGTTTGAATACCATCTATTGCATTACCTGTATTTACCTCTGGGCTGTAGCCCGTATAATCTGTAATGATGAATAAATTCTGACCTGTAAGTGTAAAACGTATATTGTTCACATAATCGCCCAAGCCTATTTTACTTGCCAAAAGGTTGTACCCCAACGTAGCATTATTCAATTTTAGGTAAGCACCGTCTTCCAAATATCTCGTTGAAACCTCATTGGAATTGCTAACATCTTCGTTTGGAAATTGAATAGCAAAATCTGTTGTATTCAAGTTTCTGCTCAATTGCCCTTTTGAGAAAGAGGACATTGCGGTATGGTTATAAATTTTATTACCGGAAACACCATTGAAGTTAAAACCAAGATCAAAATTCTTATAATCGAAATTCAAATAGAACGCATAGGTGAAATCTGGCAAAGCACTACCCGAGGCAATACGGTCATCATCTAAAATTTCACCATCGCCATTAACATCTCTAAATTGATTTAAACCATCATCACCAATACCAATAAACTCTTTCATGTAAAAAGTACCGATAGCTTCATTATTTAAATAACCATTGATCGTAGCACCCGTTTGACCGCCACCTTGCGCAGCACCAGTGGTAATAATGGCAAAAGGAGAATCTGTTACCTCATTGTTTATGAAAGTAGCATTACCACCAACATTTAATGAGAAATCTTCACCGATCATTGTTCTAAAATCCAATGCAAATTCAAGACCTGAGTTATGTATTTCCAAATCTTCAAGATTGGTCCATATTTTCTCGGTTGGCTGAATTGGATCTACTCTATTGGCGAACAAAACTACATCTGTAGTTACCTTATTAAAGTAATCTATTGTACCTGTAATCTTATTGTTCAAGAAACCATAATCAAGACCTATATTGGTTTGTGTAGCTACCTCCCATTTTAAATTGGGATTGGCAGTTCTCGCTGGTACCGTACCAAAAGGGTAACCATCTAAAGTAGTAGCACTATCATCTAAAGGGTAGGTATCATTATCACTTTTACTATCAATATAACTCGCCAAGGAAACTTTATTATCTATACCTTCTTGACTACCCGTTTGCCCCCAGCTAGCTCGTAACTTTAAGTTATTAACAACTGTACTTTCTGCCAAGAAATTCTCTTTGCTAATATTCCAACCTAAGGCAACAGAAGGAAAATATCCATACTTATTGTTCTCTCCAAATTTTGAAGAACCATCTGCACGCATAGTGGCAGTCAATAAATATTTATCTTGATAGTCATAATTTACCCTACCAAAGAAAGACTGTAACTCATTCTTCTCTGCAGTAGAAAATAAACTAGTAGGAAATTCTTGACTACTGATCTGATCTTGATATCTTGGATCAATGTCATTGTCGGCAAAACTTTGTAGCTCGAATCTCTTTTGTTGAAATAACACTTCTTGGTACGAATGACCTACTAAAATCGTTGCCCCATGATCACCTTTTTCAAATGTATAGGTCAAGGTATTATCTACCTGTGTATTTTGGTTAGTAGTAATCCATGTATTTAAATACCCTTGATTTAAATCTTCTAACAAAGCATAAGGCGCACGTTGCTGATCTCTATTCGTAGAAGAATAATCTACACCCAAGCTCAGTTTATATGTTAGCCCCTTTACAAATTCTACAGATGGGGAAATATTGGCTAGAATACGATTGCTGTTAGACTCATCTGCATAAATTTCGTTTCGTATCAACGGGTTTAATCTGTTATCATCCAATATCGTTGGTTCTCCATTCGTGTATAAAGGAATGGTAGGATTCAACTCTAACATATCTGTAACCGTAGCGCTAGCATCTGGTCTATTGTTCAATGTTCTGGTAGCGGAAAGATTAAAATCTACGTTCAACTTACCATTCAATGCTTTTTGATTTAAGTTTAAACGACCAGAGTATCTTTTTAAAGAACTATTTGCAAACGTACCCTCCTGATCATCAACCCCTACCGAAGCATAATAGTTGAATTTATCTGAAGCACCACCGCTCATAGAAAAGTTTACATTTTTAGATATTCCTGTTTGTGTAAGCTCATCTTGCCAATTGGTATTTGCACCTCCATCAACCAAAGTACCACCAACAGTTGGCACCTGCGTTCTAAACTCATCCGCAGAAAAAACATCAATTTTATTTGCCAATGTTGCAAAAGCAGTTGAGACCGAAACATTCATTTCCGTTTTACCGGTTTTTCCTTTTTTGGTCGTGATCACAATTACCCCGTTTGCAGCACGTGCCCCATATATGGCAGCGGCAGAAGCATCTTTCAATACATCCATAGACTCAATATCTTGCGGATTGATGAAATTTAAAGGATTGGAAGCTACACCCGTAGAAGTATTATCAATGACAAAACCATCAATAACGAACAAAGGTGAAGTACCTGATCTAAAACTACCGATACCACGAATAACGATATTTTGGGAGGCACCAGGCTCACCACTTACCGAAGTAATGTTAACACCGGCAACCTTACCTTGTAATAGCTGACCAGGATTGGCAACTACCCCTTTATTAAAGTTTTCGCTCTTTACCGATGCAATAGAACCGGTCACATCCGATCGTTTTTGAGTACCGTAACCAACGACAACAACATCATCTAACTGGGTAGCATCTTCCGCTAACTGAACGGTCAACGTAGTTTGACCCTGTAGCGCTATTTCTTGAGTTGTAAAGCCCAAATACGATACTTCTAATACAGCATCGCTCTTAACATCTATGGTGAAGTTACCATCAAAATCTGTCGTAACTCCGTTCAAAGTTCCTTTTTCAAGTACCGTTGCACCCACCAAAGGAACACCGCCTTGATCTGTTACCGTACCATTTACAGTTAGGAACTCAACTTCTACCACTCTTTTGTAGACCTTAGGTTTTACAGTTATCGAGATGGTTTTGTTAATTCTTCTGAACGTAAGGTTAGCATCTTTGGCCATTAGCTCTAACACCGAACGTAAAGACACGCCGTCATGCGCAATATTATAGGTGTTTTTCAACTTACCCACTTTGCGGTCATAGACAAATTTAAAATTCGTCTGATTTTCGATATCATCTAAAATATCCAAAACCGATGCGCCTTTTACGGCAATATCCACTTTATAATTTTCTAATTTTTGGCCCCTAAGGTCAGCTGCAAGTATGGGATTCAGCATCGCCATGATTATAAGGAGACAAAACGTATTGAATGTCAACTTGATAAATTGTTTAATAGTTAGCAAATTCATAATTTCACATAATGTTTAATGGTTGTTATCAATAATAATTGTTGAATAAATGACAGTCTGTTTTAGCTCGCCAAAGTGTTACAGGCTGTCTCTTTTTTTGTTTCTACATCATAGGTTGTTTTTGGTTAATTAGTTTTTATCTATACAGTTTCCCTTAATCAGAATCTGGTTATTCTTCAAAGGCTGAAATGACAATCCATTTTTCACATAGCTAATACTTTCCAAAACATTGGATAAGGTTTCATTATCAAAGGATGCCGAAATATGACATTCTAAACGTTGTTCATTACTGATTACAAAAGTGACTCCGTACCACTTTTCTAAATGGACCAATGCCTCTTTTAATGTAATATCATCGAACTTCAAGATTCCTTTTTGCCAGTTGAGCAACCCTGTGATATCAACATCTTTCTTTGATATACTATCTAATTTTTTATGGAACACTCCCTGCTCATTTGGCAAGAGGTATACTAAACTGTTTTTAGCACCTATTTGCACTTTTCCCGTAGCCACGGTCACTGAAATATCATCACTTTTTGGGTAGGCATTAATATTGAATGATGTACCGAGTACAGTTGTACACACATCTCCGGATTTAATAATGAAAGGCTTATCAGGATTCTTGGCTACATTAAAAAAAGCTTCTCCTATCAATGTTACCTCCCTTGTATTACCAATAAATTTTTCTGGAAATGAAATGGTGCTTCCCGAATTCAATTTTATCTCAGTTCCGTCAGATAGCACAAAATCTTTTCGTTTACCCCAATCTGTAGTTTCAACTATTTGTGAAACGGTTTCAGGAATTTTATTACCCGCATTCAAACCAAAATAGGCTACAACCCCAAGGTTGATAATAACTGCAATTGCTGCGGCTACTTTTAGCCACGATTTTTTCGACTTCTTATTTTGCTTACTGTCTATTTTATGCAACAGTTTTTTACCCAGTTGTTTTTTATGGTCATCACTTTTAAAAACACGATCTTCATTTTTAATAATTAAAGAAGCATCGAACTTTTCTAATAGCTTTTCCTCATTGGCTGTAATGGTACCATTAAGGAACTTGGTCATGAGTATTTTTACTTCTTTTTCGGTCATTATACTATCGTTACAATGATAAGTACCGAAACCGACGGGGTACGCACACTCAAAAAAGCAGGCTTAATGGTTACTTAACAAAACAACCGTTCACTTAACTTTTAGATAATGAAAAGGAAACTAAAGAAAGGAAAACAACGTTTTTGCCACTGCAAGTTCTTTACGTAATTGTCGTAAAGCATAAGAAATTTGATTCTCAACAGAGCGTTGGGAAATATCTAATTGACTGGCAATCTCCTTATTGTCAATATTGTTGACACGACTGAGCCTAAATATCACCTGGCATCTTTTAGGAAGATGAGAGATAACACTATTTATTCTTGTAGATAGTTCTATTACATCATCATTTTGATCCACTTCTGATGCTACAGAAATCGAACCTGCCATTTCTATTTGAATCTTGTTGAATTTCTGGTCTCTTAAATGATTGTAACACTTATAACGAATCGCCTTATATAAGTAAGACTTCATATGATTCACTTCTAAATCATGCCTTCGTTGCCAAAAATCTACCCAAATATCTTGAGCAATATCTTGAGCGAGGCTGTCGTTCATAAGAATAGAACAGGCATAAGAATACATAGGTTCCCATAATTCGTTGAACAATGTATTGAATGCTTTTTGATCTGATTTCTTAACACGCAAAACCAAATCTTCAATTTCAATAGTATCCATGCCCTTCTTTTTCATAGTTCACAAATCTCCCTTAAATTAATTGAAGTTATATTATAACATTGTAAACATTAGGTAAAATGATCTCTATAGCAAGACCTTTAGATAGTTGCTAAAAACTACTTCCTTGTAGTTACATCCAATACGTTTAATAGCTTCGCGAAAATTTCATTATTCTCGTACACCCCTTGAAATTCTTGTGACATTGGACCGTATGCAAAAACAGGAACCATAACGCCAGTATGGTCATGAGTAGTAAAGTCTGCCTCAATTTCATGTTTAGCAATATTACCTTGCGGTATGGTCAACCCGCCCGTTTCGTGATCTGCGGTTATGACCACCAAGGTATTTTTATCTGTATCGGCAAATTTTAAAGCTTCGGAAATGGCCTTGTCAAAAGAGATACTTTCAGTAATAACACCATTAATATCATTGGCATGCCCATAGCTATCTATTTTAGCGCCTTCTGACATCAAGAAAAAAGGTTTCTTCTTATTATTTAAAAAAGACAATCCATTTTTAGTTGCTAATGCAAGTTTTTCAACATAAACAGTTAAAGGCTTTTCATTAGTAGCATTGAACCATGCCCCAACCTTTTCATCTGTACTCGTCCCAATAGTATTTAGGTCTGTTTTCATAACAAACTCTGTATTTTCAATTTCTTTAACTGCTGAGGTTGGTTGTGAAATGAACAGTTTTAATTGAGAAGTGTACAAGTCTGATGCTATCTCATCGGCCATACCCCGATCAGTACGGTGTGCAAAAAACGAAGAAGGAGTTGCACCAATAATTTCATCAGTAGTAATGACACCTGTATTGAAGCCTTTTTTGGATAAAATTTCGGTTAGATTAGGAATAGCTTCACCACTTACATTGGTCCCTATTGCTCTATTGTTCGTTTTTTGACCAGTAGCAATGGCAGTACCCGCACCTGCAGAATCTGTGGTAAAATCATCTGCAGATTGGGTTTTAATCAACCCAATACTTTTTAATTGCGTTAATGACAAATCGCCATTATTTGCTAAAATAGTAGCCGATATTTGTGTTAATCCATTGCCATCACCAATCAATAAAATAATATTCTTTGGTCTGCGCTGTGCTTTATCCGACTCAAAAGTTGGGTAATAGGCCTCAGAAAAAATAGAATGCTGCACTACCCTTTCATTCAGTGAAGAAATATAGCTTACACATTCATTAGGCATATCGGTATTAATAAAATCGACACCCATGTTTACAAAAGCTTTCCAGGCGGATTTAGAGTCTGGAGTAGCCCAAAAACGAAAAGCCTTATTTAGTTGATGTGCCTGTGCTATGACCTCGGCTACCTTATTATAATCTTTTGAGGTAAGCCTACCTTTACCGTTCCATTCAGAATAGTTCTTAAAACTAACACTAACCAAGGCAATTTTATCAAGTACTTCTGTATCGGTTACCGGTTGTAGACTTTGATAGTCGAAATAAATATAACTTGGATAATCTACATATTCTTCTAATGCCGGGCGGTTACCAGAGATGACAATTTTTACATCCTTATTGCTGGTAATTGACGGATACTTTTTTAGACTAGCTACAATAGCATCTAAAGTTTTATAAGCATCGGTCTTTACATCAATCAATAATTGCAAAGATCTATTGGCTGACAAATTTAAATCTAAAGCTTCTTGCAACGGATTTAAATAGAGCCTCTCTAATGTTTTATTTTCTTCTATTTCACCTTGTTCATGGGCAACCATTAACTTTCCGTTCTTATAAAAAACATCTACTTCAATTGACTGCACCTCTGCACCAAAAGCTTTCCAAAAGGGAATATTCTGCTTATAATCGTTATGGGAATGAACTTTATAATCTTGGGCAACAGCTACAAACATGTTAATAA
Source organism: Maribacter forsetii DSM 18668 (assembly GCF_000744105.1). Classification (NCBI taxonomy): domain Bacteria; kingdom Pseudomonadati; phylum Bacteroidota; class Flavobacteriia; order Flavobacteriales; family Flavobacteriaceae; genus Maribacter; species Maribacter forsetii. Next base: position 1,076,924 of record NZ_JQLH01000001.1, on the reverse strand, counting down.
ACAACAAGCAGGCTATTGGTAATTTCAGAAATTTCATATGTCTATTGTATAAGTATGGAAGTTTGGTAATAAATTTAAGGTATGGTTATACCTCAAGAAAATTTAACAGATTGCAAAAGTGAGGTCAAAATTTCATTATTATTTTAATTTAAGGTCAAGTAAACATTAAGATGTTATGAAAATGCTCATATCTATTTTATTTTTTTAGCAAGCTGAAAGACTTTTTTATTTATTTTTGACAACTACCATAACCACCAATGACCGAAAATATAAGACAAATGTTCAGTAAAATGAACGACGAAACTCGCGAGGAAGCTTTACAACTGTTAAAGTCAGAGTTTAATTTGGAAAGCATCAAGTACGTTAAAAAAAACTGGATTATTGGCGGTCGTATTCCTGAAGAAAACCAGGAAAGAATAGTTCGTATTTTTCAAAATCTTCTTAGGACTCAAGCATTTAAAATAAAGGAAATAAAGGTCAAGCTTTAAAAACTAGTTTTTTAATATTTCACCAACTTCAAGCTTTAATGCTACTCCGCTAATTTTTAAAGCGAAAGATTTTTCAATTAAATACTGCAGAAGTTGAGCACCTTGTTTACCACTTAGTCCGTTCGCATGAATATTTGAAATACAATTTCTACGCTCATCCGTAAAGCCTATTTTTGGTTGATACGTGGTGTAAATACCCATACTCTCAGGAGAGGACAAACCTGGTCTTTCACCAATACATACAGCTACAAAATCTGCACGGTACAATTCCGCTACAGCATCACCTATAGCAACTCTCCCTTGTTGAACAATTGCAATTGCTAAAGAATAATCTTCGTTTATATTTGGAAAAAGATGGTTTAAAACTTTAAAAGCATTGGTATTTACTGCTTTTGCTGAAAGTCCGTCAGTAATGACAAAAACAATATCGACCTTTTCAGTCTTTTTTAAATTAGTATTGAACAGTAACTGCCTACCAAGATCGGGTCTTTTTAAATACTCAAGTCTGTCGCTTGCTTCACTATTGAATATTTGATATGGTATTGCTTGTTCTATACATTTTTGGGATAGACCCTCAACATCTAACTTGGTTACAATAGCATCCTTTGCCATTGCATGTGCATGTTTTAACGCCAGAACTTCGCTCAATGGCAAACCTGTACCTACATTACCAAGCGCTACTCTTGCCTTGGTATGTTGCTTTAATTGTTGCCATTTATTGGCTATGGTTATATCCTTGCTCATAAATTTAGCAACAATTTATTCGTATCACCTACACTTCGCTTATTTCCCAATTCATCAACAATACCCATATTCAACAACCAAGCCTCAAACTCCGGTGCTGGCTTTTTACCAAGAACTTTACGTAAATACAATGCATCATGAAAAGAGGTAGATTGGTAGTTTAGCATTATATCATCTGTACCGGGTACACCCATAAAAAAATTACATCCGGCTACGCCTAATAAGGTCAATAAATTATCCATATCATCTTGATCGGCATCTGCATGGTTGGTATAACATACATCCATACCCATAGGTAGCCCCATAACTTTGGCACAAAAGTGATCCTCCAATCCTGCACGGGTAATCTGTTTTCCATCAAACAAATATTCCGGACCAATAAAACCAACCACCGAGTTCACCAAAAAAGGATCAAAGTGTCTAGCGACCGCATAAGCCCTTGCTTCCATTGTTTGCTGGTCAACACCATGATGGGCATTTGCAGATAAAGCAGACCCTTGACCGGTTTCAAAATACATAGATTGATTACCAACCGTACCTCTCGCCAAAGCTAAAGTAGCATCATGAGCTTCCTTTAAAACTTGTAGATCGATACCAAAAGAACTGTTGGCCTTTTGCGAACCGGTAATGGATTGAAATACCAAATCTACCGGAGCTTTATCCATAATCTGTAAAGCCGTAGTTACATGGCACAAAACACAACTCTGGGTAGGAATTTCATATTTTAAACGAACATCATCAAGCATTTTCAAGAGATTAATAGTCACATTAGGACTATCGGTTGCGGGATTAATACCAATAACCGCATCTCCACAACCATACAACAAACCGTCAATCGTACTTGCTAATATCCCTTTCATATCATCCGTTGGATGATTGGGCTGTAAACGCACAGAAACATTACCTTTTAAGCCGACTGTGTTTCTAAAACGGGTAATTACTTGAATTTTGGAAGCAACGGCAATTAAATCTTGATTCCGCATTAGCTTGCATACGGCAGCAACCATTTCTGGAATCAATGCCTTGCTAACCTCTAAAATATTTTGCCCAGATGTAGTATTTTCTAGCAACCAATCCCTAAGGTCACCTACCGTAAAATGAGAAATAAAATCAAAAGCTTTGACATCATGGGTATCGATTATTAACCGAGTAACCTCATCTAATTCATAAGGGACTACAGCTTCATTTAAAAAAACTTTTAGGGGCAATTCACTCAACACATACTGAGCCGCAATTCTTTCGGTATTACTTGCTGCTGCCAAACCCGCCAAAGCATCGCCCGATCTTAACGGACTCGCTTTTGCCAAAACAGATTTCAAATCATCAAAAAGATAATTCTGTTTTCCCAATGTAAATTGATAAGCCATGCTACTTTTTCCGGATTAAAAATACATACACCAAGCTACAAGCAATAAAAATAACAAACGCCGTAAATTGAAGGTATGCAAAAGCCAATACACAAATTAGCGAAATAATTACAGCAGTCATAGCGCTAACGGTAGAGAAAATAGGGTTAAAATCCGAATGTCGATACCAATCGAACTCAGGTAACGATGATAATACCGAGGCTTTCTTTTTTCTTAACACTAATAATGATGCGCTAACCGCCAAATACATACATACCGCCCCAAATACCGACAGTTCAATTAAAAACCCTGTTTGGCTACTCCAAATAGCAACAAGGCTAATAATAAAAACCAACGCAGAAGCAACGGCTCTTTTAGAAACCCCTTTGATTTTTAAATCTGGCAGCAAGGGTTCTAGCTGCGTAGTTGTCGCAAAAGCAATTCCCTGTAAAGAAGCTATGAGCCCAAATAAACCAATAAATGTAAATAGTTGCACTAAAAAATTCTCTTTGCCCAGAATCAATGCCATAGATGCCGGCATTGGGTGATTTTCATTCAGAATATCCAAACTCTCTGGCAATGTCCAATCTATACCTCCAGCGGCAAGAAATAACACCAAAAGCGCCAAAGTCAATAAGGTAAAAAAAGCGAGATTATACCCCTTGGTAATCGTTTTTCTAAACCCCTTTCTATCGATTGATTTGGTCATAAGCGATATTCCTTCAATGGCTAAAAACAACCAAATAGCATATGGAATAGCTAGAACAAAACGCTCAACATCTAATGACCCTACTCCTGAATTCATCAGGTTTTCTATCTGAAAAGAGCCAACGACAGAAGCTTGATACAAAAATAATTCTGCAATGGCCAACAAGGTCAAAATCACTAACAAGCGCACCCCAACGTGTATTTCAAAAAGGTTTATGATAGAGAAAAACAATATAAAAAGTGTGGCTATCCAAGGAGACATTGTTAAATCATCTATTAAAAACCCTAAATATTCACCGAGAGAACTGGCAATTGCAGGAGTGGCAAATAAAAATTCAAACAAAATAGCTAGCCCTACAAAATAGCCCCATTTATTACCAAAAGCTTTTTCTACATAAGAATGCGGACCATTGGCATTAGGATATACACATGCCAATTCAATTAAATTTTGCACTAGCCCAAAGTACATTAAAGCCGCAACAGCCACAGGAACAAAAAACCATAATGGCCCGGTAATGGCCCAACCTAAATTCCAGCCGAAAGATTCACCTGAAATCACCATACCAACGCCAATTGCCCAAATGGCAAAAACTCCAATTTTCTTAGAAATGGCAGGCTTTTCGGTAATCTTCATTAAAATATGCGATACTAACGTTCACCTTAAAGCTAAGATTAATTATGACACCTTGTATGTAATACCTATTTAATAAATTAGAATTGACATAGAAGTATGAAATCAATAAAATTAATAGGTACATTTTTAAAAACCGACAATTTTAAGACTATAGATTTTTAATTTCTGAAGTAAAACGAAGGCACAAAAAAACCGATACACTATGAGGATGTACCGGTTATTCAACTAACTCAAACTTATTCTAAACTCAATGCAAAGATGCATTCATTTATTAAGGTCAAGTTTATCTAAACATCAAGGTAAGTTTAAATTCTTTGTGTTTTTTAAACCTGTTGAAAAAAAAGTTAATTAGAATTCAACTTTTATAGAAATTCAAATACTTAGTATAATTATTTAGAATATCCCCTTTAGTGGGTATTGTTCAGAAAGTTGACTTCCTATAGTTTTATACCAGTATTTAGAACAGTTAATTGAGTTAGTTGTTAGTTGTTAGTTGTTAGTTGTAAAAATCCGTCCTCCCCACAAGAGGGCGGATCTAAACTGGAAAAAAATGCAGAGACAAAAAGAAGAACTTCAAATTTTAGCACTTATAGGAGAGCAAAAAATTAAAACGCTGAAGACAAACTATGAGCTAACCGAATCTGAACTATTACACATTATTAAACTTCATCATAAAAGAAGTCATCAAAAAACTACCGACGTTTTAAAGACATTGAATATTTTTTAGACCAAGCCCTTCATGGAAATTGCCTATCGAAATCGGGGGAAATAGAGAAGCAACGAAAATGAAGGGCTTGGTTTTTATTTTTATGTTTAATAATCAATTATTCTTACATAACATATAAGCTAATACGTTAATAAACATATCGATTGTTGTTATTAACAAGAGGTGTTAATAACATTTATGTGCATTTCATCGAATAAAACAAACTTTTCGTCGTTAATGAATAAAGTTTAAATATTTTCGAAACGCGCTAATAAAATAGCGAGATAATTTTTACCACCAACTACATGAAATTTCACTCTACCAAAGCCTTTTTCGTCCCTGTTGCAGCTATTATTTTTCTATTAAGTTTATCTTCTTGCGGGAAGGACTATGATTTAGTTTCTGAGTTCGTAGTTAGAGAAAACGCTGAAAAAGTAATTACAAAAAATACTTCAGATAATAATAATTTTGAAGTAACGAGCAGTGATAAGATAGTTGCCGTTAGCAATTAATTAATTACACTAGACTAATTATAGATTTTATTTGGTTTTGGCTAACCGATAAATCTTTATTTTACCACATAGACAGTTAGATAAAATCTAACTACACTCATATTTAAAAAGCAATTCTATTGCTTTTATTACTATTTCACAGTAAGGGTACACCTATCTTTTTCTATAACCTTTCAACTTACATAATTAAATAACCTATTATCATTTAAAGGTTATCTTAAACCCTAAGAGGATACACCTATATTATTGCATTTTCTACTAACTTTGCAGTACTAAATACATTCTTCTCTTTTTGTACACGATAATTGACATAGAAACTACCGGAAACGGTATTAAAGGCAATCGCATTACCGAAATCTCCGTATTTAAATATGACGGGCATGAAGTTATAGATGAGTTTACCTCTTTAGTAAATCCGGAATGTAAAATACCTGCTTTTATTACCGGACTTACAGGTATTGACAATGACATGGTACGTAATGCTCCGCTGTTAGAAGAAATAATTCCGCAGATTCTAGATATTACCAAAGACACCATTTTTGTAGCCCACAGCGTCAATTTTGACTACAATGTCATCAAAAACGAGTTTAAACTTTTAGGACATGACTTCTCTAGAAAGAAATTATGTACGGTTCGTTTATCCAGAAAATTATTACCGGGCTATAACTCTTACAGTTTAGGAAAATTAACAGCAGCACTTGGAATACCCCTAACTGATAGGCACCGCGCCAGAGGTGATGCACACGCCACAGTCTTATTGTTTCATAAATTATTGAGGACGGAAAATGCAGACACGGTTTTTAAACAATTCTTGAATTCTAAATCTCAAGAGGCTACTTTACCTCCTGGTTTACCAAAAGAAGAGTATCTTAAGCTACCAACAACCGCAGGTATATATTACTTTAAGGACCAAAAAGGAAAAATTATTTACGTGGGTAAAGCCAAGAACATAAAAAAAAGAGTTCTTGGACATTTCTACGATAAAAAGACAAAGGAAATCACCCTTTGTGCGGAAACCGCATCATTAGATTTTGAGGAAACTGGTAATGAGCTTATTGCTTTATTGAAAGAATCAGCTGAAATTAAACACCACTACCCTAAATATAACAGTGCTCAAAAAAGATCTATTCAACAATACGGCATTTTCACATATGAAGACCGTAATGGCATTATACATCTTGCATTCAATAAAATAAAGATGACTCCTAATCCGGTTGCTATTTGTTATAGTCCCACCGAGGCCAGACAGTATTTAGAAACGCTATGCAGCACTTTTGAGCTTTGCCCTAAGTATTGCCATTTACAAGAAAATGTGGCTGTTTGCTCGCACTATAAAATAAAGCAGTGCATAGGTATTTGTTCTGACTTAGAAATGGTAGAAGAATACAACCAACGCGTTCAAGAGGCTTTACAAAGTATAAAAGACGTTGCTTCCACGCTGGTCATAAAAACCAATGGAAGAACATTGGATGAAAACGGATTTGTGGTCATCAGAGAGAATAATTATGCCGGTTACGGGTTTGCCCCTATCGATGTAGCTATAGAACAAATTGAAGACCTTGAAATGTTCATTACACCACAAAAAAATACGCTGGAGACCCAGCGTATTGTTGAAAGCTATGTACGAAATCATCCCACAGCTGTATTTGCATTATAACCTGAAGTGATTATAAGGTTGTAGGACAAACGTAATCCGTCTTTTCTAAATCTTCATTTTTAAGTGCACCATATCCACCTTTCACATCAATTAGATTGTGAATTCCTCTACTTTTTAAAATAGAGGATGCTATTACAGAACGGTATCCGCCGGCACAATGCACCAAGAATTCTCCCTGATTAGGAAATTCAGATAAATGCTTATTCAGTTCGCTCAACGGTGTATGTACAGCCCCTACCAAATGCTCACTTAGGTATTCCCCATCTTTACGAACATCAAAAATACCGACATTGCCTTTATCAATTAGGCCCTTGGCTTCTGATGAAGTAATCGAGGTTATTTGGTCTATTTCCTTACCTGCCGCTTTCCAAGCTTCAATTCCTCCTTTTAAATATCCAATAGCAGAATCAAAACCTACACGCGATAATCTGGTGATTGCTTCTTCTTCCTTTCCTTCAGGAATCACCAATAACAAAGGTTGTTTGGTATCGGCAATTAAATCGCCCACCCACGGAGCAAAATCACCATTAAGTCCGATAAATATGGATCTTGGTATATGACCTTTTACAAATTCGTCTTGATGTCTTACATCCAACACTAAAGCTTCCGTGTCGTTCGCTGCTTTTTCAAACTCATTGGGTGACAACTCAACATTACCACGATCAAGCACATCACCAATATCCTCATAACCTTCCTTATTCATCTTTACGTTCAAAGGAAAATATTTAGGCGGTGGCAACAACCCGTCGGTTACTTCTTTTACAAATTCTTCTTTGGTCATATCTGCCCTTAAGGCATAATTCATGTTTTTCTGATTGCCCAAGGTGTCCACTGTTTCCTTCATCATATTCTTACCACATGCAGAACCTGCTCCGTGCGCAGGATATACAATAACATCATCTGCCAACGGCATAATTTTAGTTCGTAAACTATCAAACAGCTTACCTGCTAATTGCTCTTGCGTCATGTCTGCAGATTTCTGTGCTAGATCTGGTCTTCCTACATCACCCAAAAATAAAGTGTCTCCAGAAAAAATCGCATGGTCTTTACCGTCTTCATCTCGCAACAAATAGGTAGTACTCTCCATAGTATGCCCTGGTGTATGCAACACCTTGAACGTAATCTTACCCAATTTAAATTCTTGTCCGTCTTCGGCAATAATAGCATCAAAAGAAGGGTTTGCGGTAGGACCGTAAATTATAGGCGCACCAGTTTCTTTGGATAAGGTTACATGACCGCTTACAAAATCTGCATGAAAATGTGTTTCAAAAATATACTTGATTTTTGCATTGTCATTTTCGGCTCTTTTCACATACGGACTCACCTCACGCAATGGATCAATAATAGCTACTTCACCATCACTCTCAATATAATATGCTCCTTGAGCCAAACAACCAGTATATATCTGTTCTATATTCATTCTACACTTTTTTATTTTTAAAATATCCCTTCACCTTTAAGGTACGAGATTTATTTAATTTAGGCTTCTTTTTGCTCTAGCCATTCTGCTATTTTCATAAGCTACTTTTGCAGCCAATAATGAAATTTCATTTGGATTCTCGAAAAAATCAACGGCTTCTTTCGTTTTAACGAATAAAAACTCTCGCTGTAATTCTTTAATGATTCCCGTATTAAAAATGATATCTCGTGTTGGTCCTATTGCTCCTGCAATAAAAAATTGAAGTCCTCTTTCACGAATATCATGTATTAACTTCGATAGCATATCTGCCGCGGTAGCATCTATATAATTTATAGATTCAGCATTCAAAATAATACCTTTTAACTGAGGTCCCTTTGCTTTGATATGCTTTAATAACTGCTTTTTAAAATATGCTGAATTACCAAAGTACAATTGCGAATCGAATCGAACTATTAAAAGATCATTACGTACCACCACCTCATCTGCAAAACGAATCACATTTTTGTAATAGTCGGAATTACCGATATTACCAATCTCTACAAAATGCGGTTTAGATGTTCTATACACCATCAACAATAAAGAACACAAAACGCCGATTAAAATTCCTTGCGTAATCCCCACAAACAGCGTAATCAGAAATGTAATCAACATAACAAAAAACTCATCTTTACGGTTGAGCCATAAATGTTTAAAGTAGGCAATATCTATTAACTTTACTACAGAAACCATGATGATGCTCGCTAAAATAGCATTTGGCAAATATTTAAATAAGGGAGTTAAGAACAGTAAGGTCAATACCACTAATATGACACTAAAAATTGCAGATAAATTGGTTTTTGTACCAGCGTCATAACTTATCGCTGATCTAGAAAAACTTGCCGTTACCGGATAACCTTGAAAAAAAGAACCCACAATATTTGAAGAGCCCAAGGCTATTAATTCTTGATTCGCCTTAATTGTATCTTCACCCGTTTTATCTTGTAAAGCTTTACCAATTGATATCGCCTCTAGGTACCCTACCAATGCCAATGCAATGGCAATAGGCGCCAATTGCTTTATATCTTCAACATCTAAAGTTGGTATTACAAAAGATGGCAATCCGCTAGGTACATTTCCTACCAACTTAATACCATAATTCTGCAATTGAAATACATAAACGACAATAATCCCCACCACTACTATAATTAATATACCGGGAATGTTTCTATTCCATTTTTTAAAACCTAACAACAGCGCTATACCCACAAGACCGATACCAAAATCTACCCAATTAATTGTTCCTAGTGCACTAAATACATTATACATAGTTTCATAGACCACATTACTACCGGGAACAGAAATACCTAATAAATGCTTCAACTGACTGAAAACTATGATAATCGCTGCTGCAGATGTAAAACCGCTAATTACGGGTTTAGATAGAAAATTGACCAAAAAACCCATGCGTAGAACACCAAGCAAGAACTGGATAACACCTACCATAAGGGCAAGTACCACCACCATTTTTATGTAATTCTCTACTCCCGTAATTGCCAATGTCCCTAAACCAACAGCTACAAGTAAAGAATCCATTGCAACGGGACCAACCGCTATTTTTCTTGAAGTTCCTAAAATTGCATACGTAAGTACAGGAAATAATGAGGCATATAGACCGTGAACAGGCGGAAGCCCTGCTATCATAGCATATGCCATACCTTGGGGCACCAATACGATACCCACGGTAAGACCTGCCAACAAATCTTTTATAAAATTGGCTTTCCTATAGGTTGAAACCCATTCCAAAAAAGGGAAAATGTTTTTCACACAGCAAATTTAATCATTTCAAAGCCCCTGAAAGTTTTGTAACACTACTTTATATATTTAAAAGTCTATTAAATTCTAACGCCTTTTCTACCCAAAAATCTAGATCATCTTCAATGTCGAATCCGTCGGGACCAACAAACAAAAAACCACGCAAGGGTTTGCCCGTAAAGTCCATTGGTTTGCTGCCGGGTTTATTGAGGAGTTCTTCATATTTGAGCTTACCAACACGCACCATTAGCTTATCTTCTTCGCTTTTTTTGTCGAACATGATACCAATACACATTTTGCCATTGACCATAAAAATGAGTCCGCCCATCATTTTCTTTTCCTCCAATTCGCCTTTTCCCTTTAGACGTGGTCGTATTCTATCTGCCAAATACTCGCTATATGCCATAACTTAGAATTTGAATTCGTTATCCTCTAGTTCAGGGTATTTGACCTCATCAGCAATTGAAGCTACATTTCCCGCATAGGTCTTACCACGAAGTTTACCCACAGTGCGAGCTTGTAATTCCACATCATTTTCCCTATTCAGCAGTGCAGTCAATTCCTGTTCAAAGTCCGTATTTTGAGATAACCACAGCTCTTCCACATCTTTAGAAAGCATTAAGGGCATACGAGGTTCTTTCAATTTTGGGTTATTGTGAATTTTTGCCATCAGTCCATTACCTAGAGTCGTTACGATAGAAAAAGAATTGACGGTGCCACCATGTTCAGGGTGAATCCATTCAGACCATAAGGCAGCCAATGCTAATGGTTCATTATTTTTTCGGTGGATGAAATACGGGTATGTTTTCTTATTACAATGTTGATGCTCGTAAAATCCGTCGACATAGAGTATGCAACGCTTCTCACTGGCTGCATCCCTAAAAGCAGGTTTCTCAAAAATGGTTTCTACCCGAGCATTCAAGGTGCTGTTCCAAATTTTCTTTTGTTGTTTAACACTATTTACCCAATGCGGAATAAGACCCCAAGTAGCTACCATAGGGTAAAACGGGTCTTCATTAGTATAGATTAAAACCTCAGGATGCGAAAAGCCCGATGCATGATGAAGCGGCAAATTGGTCAACGGTCCCAGTTTTTCAACAATCTCTTCGATTGCCTTTAAATCTTGATTCCGTTTTGCCCTTTTTAATTGCGCCTCTAAGCTTGTTTTTACATCATAACACATACACCCAATTTTCGCTATAAACTTTACCTACAAAGGTTTCAGTGCAACCTTAAACATTGCAGGCTCATTCTTTAATACCATAAAACCTTCCGCCAAATTTTCTTGTGCTACGGCATACGGATAAAAGGTGATTGGTTCTATACAGACCATATTCGGCACTTCTGTCCAAAGCATGAAGTGACTAAAACCTTCGGATGTTATTTGAAGCGATTTTTCATCTTTTAAGATAATGGTATCTGTTTTAGGAACTTGCAATGCTCTGCTACCTACTGCCATTACTTCAGGAATTGTAATATTCTGATTGCCCGTTGATATAATTGCATTTTCAGTATGCAGCATAAATGCAGGGTGATACCCTAGCATAAAAGGCATGCCCTCTTCACCAGAAATTGAAAACGTAACCACCAAGGAATTGTCTTTTAATTCAAACGTTTTTACGAACTCAAAATCGTAAGGCCAGCTCAGCTTCTCTGCGGTAGATTTTTTAGGATACTTTGAATTTAAAACGGCTGTATTTGCCGTATATTTTTTAGAAAATACAGCTTTACTTGCTGAGCTTTCCATTAACTTATATTTCATTTCACGAAGCAAACCGTGCTGATCTTGAGTAGCAAAACCTTTAGGTGTTTTTACTTTAAAATCTGCCTCATTTGTTGGTCCGATCAACGGAAACATTTCAGTATCTACGCTGCGCCACCCAGGATTTCCCTTTTGGTGCATAAATTCATAACCAGAAACTTGGTAGCCTACCAATTCTCCCGCTTCAATTGTCACTTGTTGATCACCTACTTTTAATGTTGTTATATTACTCATTTATCAATCTATAAATTAATAGTGCTGTTCTTTTCGTTAATGCTTTAATAGTATTCAAATTCACTGTTTCTTCGGGAGTGTGAGCTGCATTACCCATAGTACCCAATCCGTCTAAGCAATCTACATACTCCGCCACAAAAGAAGTATCTGCCGCACCTCTTTTACCTGGATCATATGCTAAAACTTCTCCTTGCTTTAAATCTAAACTTACCTTGTTCAATTTTGCCAGTAAAGCCTTGTTCCCTTCTGTTGGTTGCATTGCCGGGTAACTATCTTTGAAAGTTACTGTTGCAGATGTTTGTGGCAAATTATTTGCCACTACGGTTCGCATATTTTCACGAGCACGTTCTTTTTGTTCTTCTGATATAAATCGTAATCCGCCACGGACTTCTGCTTTTTGCGCCACTACATTGGTCTTGCCAAAAACAGTTCCCTTACTGGTCATTTCATCGAATTCTACAAAAGTACCACCCACTAAAGTACCCGGATTAAAAGTCAATAAATCTTCGCCCTTTACATCGGTATAAAATCCGTTTAGTATTCTAGACATTTCAAAAATGGCTCCTGCACCTGTGTCTTCACTAAAAATACCAGATGAGTGCGCTCTCTTGCCCTCTACCTCAACTTTCCATCCTGAAGAACCTCTTCTTGCAACAGTTGCATAATTGAAACCGGTAGAGTTTTCAAAACCTAAACCTATGTCACTTCTTTTGGCAGCTTCAATTAAATCGTGTCTACTTTTTTCTAACGGACTACCTGTACTTTCTTCATCACCCGTAAAGGCTACAATAATTTGAGCATCATTTAGTAATCCGTTTTGTTGTAATGCTTTTAACGCATATAGGACTATAACATCGCCACCCTTCATATCATTACCACCTGGTGCATGTGCGATAGAGTCGTTCACCATTTCAAAAGTTTGAAACGGACTATCTTCTTCAAAAACCGTATCAAGATGACCAATTAGTAATAACTTCTTTCCTTTAGTGCCTTTAATTTCTGCAAATAAATGTCCTGCCCTATTCATTTCTTCGGGCATAGGTATCCAAGTACTTTCAAAACCTATATCAGTGAACGCAGTAGCAAATTCTTGCCCTACCATTTCAACACCTTTAAGATTTAAGGTTCCGCTATTAATGTTTACGACTTTTTCTAAAAATGAAATTGCCTCGGCATTATTTTTCTCGATAGATTTAACAACCTTCTTCTCGTTCTTTGAAAGTTTCTGTGCATTGACACCTGTCAATAAAAACACAGCGATTAGAGTACATAGTAGTTTATGATGCATGTGGTCTGTTTTACATCAAATTTACCAAAAAGGGGTCTAATCGAAGATTAATTACGAAATAAGCTATTGAAAAAATTACTCGAATCGAATTGCTTTCACTGGTGTAATTCTAGTAATAATGTATGATGGGATCAAAAGCATCAATAAACAAAGTAGCAACACTCCCGCATTTAAAAGAAGAATGGTCCAAAGATCTATACTTACAGGTATGTACTCAATGTAGTATTCTTTCGGGTTAGGAAATTTGAACACACGAAACTTATCTTGAATAAAAATAACACCCAGACCTATAAGATTACCCCAGAACAACCCAACTGCAATAAGGTAGGCTGCATTATACAAAAACACCTTTCTAATGCTCCAATTGTTACTGCCCAACGCTTTTAGAATACCGATCATTGGCGTACGTTCTAATATTAAAACCAATAATGCGGTAATCATATTTATACCACCAACAATAATCATGATACCAATGATCAGGGCAATATTAAAATCGAACAAGCCTATCCATTCAAAGATTTTATAGTACTTGTCTTTTATGGTTTTGGTATCTAAACTGGCTACTGTTTCGCCATAGATTTCATTCGCTTTTTGATCAATATCATCAAAACTATTTAGGAAGATTTCAAAATTACCCACTTCGGTGTCTTTCCATTTATTCATGCGCTGTATATGGCGTATGTCTGTAAAAATATAGAGTCCGTCAATTTCCTCAAATCCGCTATCGTAAATTCCGGTAATGGTAAACTTTCTTTGGTTAGGTATTTTATCGGCTGCATCATCCCGCAAGAAAAAGGTAAAGAAAGAATCTCCCACTTTTAAGTTCAACCGATTTGCCATTATTCTCGAAATAAGCACATCAGAATTCAACTCCCCAGAATAATCAGGTAAAACACCATCAATTAAAAATTCATCAAAAGGCTCCCAATTATATTCTTTGCCGACACCTTTAGCAATAATACCTTCAAAGGTTTCTTCAGTACGGATAATACCAGCCTTAGTTGCCACAGCTTGTATATGCACAATACCATCTACCATATTGAAGTCCGGATAAAACTCTTGCTCCGTGCTCACCGGCACGACAGAAACTTCAGAATTATTATTGTCGTAATTATAGATTTGAACGTGACCGTTGAAAGCAGTTACTTTTTCACGTATTTTCTCTTTTAAACCGCCTCCTGTAGCAATGGCGACCAACATCATGATAACCCCTATTGCAATTGCTGCAATGGCTATTTTTATTATTGGTGCAGATATGCTAATTTTATGCTCCTTACCCTTTATAAGCCGTTTGGCGATAAAATATTCTAGATTCAAATGATGTTATTTTTATCCAATTTCAAAAGTACAGTTTTATTATGGTTTTTGGTATTGGCTACCTGCGGAAACGAAACCAAAGAACAAGCCATTACCACATCAGCAACCGATGAACCTCAAATAGAACAAGAAGCAAAAGAAATTGTAGTCGCGGCTAATCGTACAGAGGCATATATTCCCCTTTTAAAAGGAAAAAAAATAGCTGTTGTAGCTAACCAGACCAGTGTTATTTTCAAACCAGATGGACATACACATTTGGTAGATAGTCTTCTTTCTTTAAATGTAGATATTAAACACGTATTTGCCCCAGAACACGGATTTAGAGGGAATTTTGATGCAGGTGAGCATGTGAACAATAGTAAGGACATTAAAACAGGACTAGATTTAATATCATTACATGGTAAAAACAGAAAACCAAGTCAAGAGCAATTAGAAGGTTTAGATTTAGTTGTATTCGATATACAAGATGTGGGCGTTCGCTTTTACACCTATATATCTACAATGCAATTGGTGATGGAAGCTTGTGCCGAAAAAGGAATTCCTGTTTTAGTTTTGGACCGCCCTAACCCGAATGGACATTATGTAGACGGACCAACCATGGAAGCTGCAAATACCTCTTTTCTTGGGATGACTAAAATTCCGTTAGTGTATGGAATGACTATTGGTGAATATGCAAACATGATCAATGAAGAAAATTGGTTAGAAGGTGATAAGAAAGCGGACTTAACTGTAATTCCGTTAGAAAACTGGACACATGAAAGTTTCTATAGCTTACCAATTAGGCCTTCTCCTAATTTACCAAATGACACTTCTATTACGCTATACCCTAGTTTAGGAATGTTTGAAGGCACTAATATTAATGCCGGACGTGGAACGGAGTTTCAATTTCAACGCTACGGAGCTTCATTTTTAGATTCAAAAATGTATAATTTCACCTATACTCCAAAGCCAAATTTCGGTTCTAAATATCCAAAGGAAGATGGAAAATTATGCTACGGTAAAGACTTATCTAAAGCTGAGCGTATGAACGAGTTAACAATGGATTACATTATTGATGCCTATACCAATTGCGTAGATAAAAGTAAATTCTTTCTAACTAGCGGATTCACCAAACACGCTGGTAACGATAGACTTCAAAAACAAATTGAAGCCGGTGCAACCAATGCCGAAATAAAAGTGACTTGGCAAGATGACATTATAAAGTTTAAAAAGATAAGAGCAAAGTATCTACTTTACTAAAGGCTGTTCACTTACAATTTCTGTAAGGTCACTACCATCGGTTGTTGGTTTTCTATAGCCCACAAAAGGATATTTCAACAACGAGCTAATTTGTCCATTTGCAACCTCATCTGGGAAAGTGTCCACACCATAAACGATTTTCTCTCTATCTAAATGCATGTAGGTGCCGAATAAACGATCCCACCAAGAAAATATGTTTCCGTAATTACTATCTGTATATGGCAATACATAGTGATGGTGCACTTTATGCATATCTGGTGAAATCAGCACCCAACTTAAAGCTTTGTCTACACTCTTTGGCAATTTAATGTTGGCATGATTAAATTGAGACAATACTACCGAAAGACTTTGGTACAACATAATTATACCTACAGGAGCACCAACTACAAAAACACCCACCAAAGTAAAAATATATCGAATTAAACTCTCTAAAGGATGATGTCTATTCGCAGTAGTAGTATCTACATTATGATCGGTATGGTGCACCAAATGTACCATCCACAGTGGTTTTACACGATGCTCTACCAGATGGGCCAAATAAGCGCCTATTAAATCTAATAAGGCAACACCTAAAAATACATACGCCCACAAAGGCATTTTTGGTAACCAATTAATAATTCCGAAATCATTGGCAACTGCCCAATCAGAAGTTTTTAATAATAAAAATGCTAGTGGAAAATTGATAACTATTGTAGTAAGTGTAAAAAAGAAATTAGGAACCGAGTGTTTCCATTTATTATAGCGGCCATTAAATAAGGGTACAATACCTTCTAGTATCCAAAAAAAAGTAATTCCTCCAACTAAAATAAGTGATCTGTGCGCTGCAGGGATCGATTCGAAATATGCTATAAGTTGTTCCATGAATTAAATATGTACTTTAAGTTATGAATATGCGACACAGGGCTTTAATACACAATTAAAGTATCAACAATTAAACGTATAAATTCTGACAAATCCGCAAACAAACACTCAATATAATAAACTTTTAGCGATTTTATAACTATGAGATTTACTTTTTAAGAATCCTGTTTTAAAAATACAAGCCTTAAATATTTACTAAAACTCACAGATTATAGGTAGATGATCACTAATTTTCAGCCAATAGGATACCGTACCAATTTTCATTGTTTTAATATTTGTCACGAATTCTTGACTTCCAAAAACATAATCAATATGATACGGTTTTTTTATATTACGTTGAAGATAAAAGGTTGGCTGAGTCTCCTGACCTTGCTCCTCATTAAAAGAATTATGATATAAACTTTCAACTCCAATTTCTTTAAGTTCTTCAACCACATTAGAATGGTTCCACCATCTATCCCATTTATCCCAAATCTTATTGCTATTAAAATCGCCAATAATCAAACATTTATTCAGGTGCGATTTATTAATCTGTAAATATTTCCAAAGTTGACCTATGTAACCGAAAGTGGGAGATTTATTACTATGATTCCATACAGCCAATAATTCAAATTCTCCATTTATTGAACATGGTAAAAATCGTTTTACCTGATGGTCTTGATAATAATTAGACCAATTAAGTCTTTCTAATTTTATATGCTCTTTAGCAAAAACCCCTATCCCTTTATTCTTACTATCTCCTGTCCAAAGATAATTTTTCGCAAATTGACAATAATCTTTATGAGTCGTCTCCGCAGGATTCTCACATTCTTGAACCACAATGATATCTGCATCAAAACTAAGTAAATGCTCAAATTTCCTTCTCAGAGCACCATTACAATTCCAAGTTAAGATTTTCAATACCCTTCTATTTAATTAAAGAAAACAACTGATGTAAATATATTGAATCAATTCACACTTAAGAACTAGACAAAACTTAAATCACCTATAATTCTTGCCTAATCTTTTTCAAAACTACTCATTATTAGGAGTTAATATTTTAAATTTTCTTGACTCTTATGCTATTCTAACTACACGACATTTTTCACATAATGGATACTCATTAAGTAACGGTTTAATTCTACTATGCATTTCGTCAAAACTTTCGCCATATAAGTACAACGAAGTTTCTTCACCTTCCCAGTAACTAGCAATTTGTCCTGTTTTAAAATCACCAAGAAGACGCTCGATTTCTTGATAAATATAATTTACATCACCGTTTTTATAAACATCATCATCCAATTCATTACTAAGATATAAACCTAAACCTTCATGCTTTCCAAAAGGAATAGTTTTAGCTTCTAAATTTTCATCCTCCGGATAAATAATAATTTTCGAACCAACAGGCGCTAACATAGCCTCCATAATCCCTATAATTTGATTAATACTATCATCAGAACTGTCTGAAATATTTAATTCAATATCACATGATGCAATTTCTCCATTAGCCTGCTGAGAGGTACCACCACCCACAGCTTCTGCTTTAAAATCAAGTTTTTCAAAAGTTTCTTGCAATACATCTTCTAAATCATGGCGATGCATGGGTTGTAACTTAGCGTTTAAATTAATGGTAAGGTTTGTCATAGTATTTAATTTATCTAATGAATTATAATTGTATAGCCTTGCTTCTATTTAATCCTATACATTTTAAATTATATATTCATTAACTCTATCTCTTTCAACATATTGTTAAAAAACTAAATACCCTATATCATAAGCTGCTCTGAGCAAAGTAGAACCTGATTAGACACTTAAAAAGCAGCTTTAAAATAATTAGTTACACCTACTCCAACTCAAAAACAACATTTCTCTCTGTATTCGTCTTATACATAGTCTTAGGACCAATTTCTATGTTTGCCGTTGAAATATAGTTTTTATTGTTTGGGTTCAGCATATAGTCGAGTTGATGTTCGATCATCTTTTCAAAAGGAAGTAGAAAATCTGTAGTATCGCATTGCTCTACTCCACCCTTATTCAATAAATTTAAGACTGTATATACCGACTCGATAGTACTAAGGCAAAGTGCTTCGGGTTGCTGCTTGATAATGAATTTGGATGCTATACTATTATCAAAACTCACTCTATTCAACTTTTGTAAATTCATACTTAGCTTGAGCATTTTACGGGCGCAAGGCCATGTTCCGTCGAGAATGAAAACATTAGCATCTTTACCTAGAAAATTGTGCATTTCAGAACCATTTCTTTGAGAAAGGTTAAAACTTTTTTTACCTGGGTAGAGTAAGAAAGAACTACTTTTCTCATCGTTCAATATTTCATTTACACGCGCATTATTACTAAAATCGACACCAACTATAATCTCTGAATTTTCAAGCTGAAGATTCGTCATACACCCAGTTCCATTCTTTTCTTTCTTATACTCTTTTGGATGCATGAGTATAATAAAACGTGTTTTAGTCTTAATAGTACTAATGTGTTTACAAATACAGGTGCTGGATGGCCGCATGCATTTGTAACATTGTACTCTTGGATTTTTTAGTAGCACTGGCAAGTTTCTTATAATATTTTTAACTGCTATGATGAAAATAAGTTACACCCCTAATTATTGTAGTAGTTAATAGCTGAAGGTATTATTTTCGAGCCAAAAATTCTTTTGCAGTTAGAACGGGAATATTCGAATTTTTAAAGTCTTTTTTATTACGTGTGATAATAATATCTATTTGATTTTCAATGGCAGAGTAGTATTGTAGTCCGTCTTCAAAATCAGGAAATTTTTCATCACTCAAAGCCAGTTCAGTTATTTTATCATCTAAACTTAAAACCTCAACAAGCACCTTAAATTTCCTCAAAATTTGTCTCGCATCTTTTGGAGATTTGAGTTTAGACAGAATGTAATTGGTGTTTGCAAAAGTTAACGATGATATAGCAAGTTCTAGTTCTTTTTTATCAGCACGAGAAAATAATTCGGCTGCTTCATCATAGAATTTTTCTCTTCTTGAAAGCAGGTCAATAACGATATTGGTATCAATTAGCAATCTGTTCATTTGTATTTATCAATCAAATAGTCAGAATACGCATCTTTAACATCGAAATCTTTATCTAGAGAAATTACACCACTTAAACTTTCTACAAGAGGTGTTATCTCTATAGATTTATCCTTTTGCTTGGTAAGTGTCATTAAATATGATTCTATAAGTTTAGACAAACTAATATTATTCGATTTAGCATAATACTTAGCACTTTCGATAATTGTTTTATCTAAACTTAATGTCAATTTCTTGTCCATAAATTTTATATTACGTACAAATTTAATAATTTTTTACGTAAAGATAGTTTTGTTCTAGTTTTTTTCTTCTGCCTAACTATTAATTATTATCAATATTTATTTGCTATATAACCCCAAACCATCAACAATTTATTTAATCAACTTCTTCATTTCCTCCACAATATTAAAAGCAGCAGGGCAAATAGCTACATTCTTTAGGGTAAGATTACTTATTTGCTGAAACTTCTTTCTATCGGTATGTGGAAACTCGCGACATGCCTTTGGGCGAACATCATAAATAGAACAATAATTATCGGCTCCTAAAAAAGTACAGGGCGTTTGCTGCAAAACATAATCGTTCTCTTCATCAATGCGTAAATAAGTTTCAATGAATTTCTGTGGTTTCATTCGAAACGATTTAGATATACGCTCCACATCTGCATTGGTAAATAATGGTCCTGTGGTCTTACAACAATTAGCACAGGTAAGACAATCGGTTCGTTCAAATTCCGCCTCATGAAGTTCTTGCATGATATAGTCCAGATTCTTTGGCGGCTTCTTCCGTAGCTTGACAAAGAACTTTTTATTCTCGTTATATTTTTCTTTTGCCTTTTGTGGCAATTCACGTAAAACCTCTTCCATGTTCGAAATTAATTCTTCAAAACTAGCGAAGTAGCACCAAAAATTGAGACTTTTGCAACTAGAAATACAAGAATTTTGAACAAGGACATTTTAGGTACGGCACTTTTAGATTATCAGAACGGTAATTATACCGAAGATATTACCACATATTCATCTCTGCTTGAAGATGATGTTTTACCGTTACCCTATATGTTCAGGGGTTTTAAAGAAATGCCAGAGCTGGAGCAAAAGGCTTTACAATTATGCAAAGGCAAAGTGCTGGATGTTGGCTGTGGTGCCGGTAGCCATGGGCTGTATTTACAAGAAAAAAGTTTTAAGGTCATTGGACTAGATGCATCTAAAGGCGCAATTGAAGTCAGTACACTTCGCGGATTAAAAAACACTACACACTCCGAACTCTTAAAATATGAAGGAGAGCAATTTGATACGATTCTAATCTTAATGAACGGCGTCGGTTTGGCAGGCACGCTAGACGGATTGGAACCTTTCTTCTCTAAATTGAAATCGCTTTTAAAAGAAGACGGACAAATTCTACTAGATTCCAGCGACATTATATACATGTTCGAAGATGATGAAGATGGCGGTTATTGGATTCCCGATAACGTTAATTACTACGGCGAAGTAAGCTTTGAAATGGAATACAAAAAGGAAAAAAGTGAATCTTTCCCTTGGTTATATGTAGACTATAATACCTTACAAAGAGCGGCAAATTATAGTAATTTAACATGTGAACTTGTAATGGAAGGCGAACATTACGACTATTTAGCAAGATTGACACATATGAAGTAATAGCGACCCTTTTTTTTCGTTATCCTATTTGTACAAAACGATTTTATGAATAAGTTCAAAAGTTTACTGCTAGTTGGCATTTTGGCACTTGCCGTTTCTTGCTCTAAAAACTCTTCCAATTCTGACGATGACAGCACTACTGCTCAGGTAGATAAAAGCGCCAATCTTTTGGCTACCGGAGATTCTGCGAACGATATTCTCTCTAATGATAATTTTGATAAGCTCTTAATAGAAATAGCATACGTTACCGGTTTTAAACCAACTGAAGCTGCTATGGCAGATTTCACCGAGTACCTAAAAGAACATACATTTAAAGAAGATATTGAACTGGTGTATAAAGAATTATCCAGTCCGTCAGAAGACGAACTTACTTTACAAGAAATTGCAGATTTAGAAACCTCTAATAGAACAGCCTTTAATACCGGAAGCACATTGGCTATCTATATTTACTTTGCAGATGCTCCTGCAGAAGGTGACGATCTTGATGGAGGTTTGGTAACCCTAGGTGCTGTTTACCGGAATACCTCTATGGTGATACATGAAGCTACCGTAAGAGATTTAGCTAGTTTAAGTTCTTCTATTAGTGAAGCAGATGTAGAGACGACTACTTTGAACCATGAATTTGGACACCTATTCGGTTTAGTTGACCTAGGGACCGAAATGGTCAACGATCACCAGTCTGAATCTGAAAATGAAGACGGACAATTAGTTCCTGATAACCATTGCAACCAAGCTGGTTGTCTTATGCGTGCTGAATTACAATTTGGCGGTTCATCTGGTAAATCTTTACTATCAAATTCCCTTGCTCAATATGAGGACGGTATAAAATCTGGCTGTAGATTATCTGGATCAACAGTTTTAAGTTTACTACAACAGCATACTGCCAAAACTACAAATACAGTTCCTTTAGATGCAGAATGCATATTGGATATTCGCGCAAACGGTGGAAGAAATTAAATACCTTAAGGAATATTCAAGTATTTATGCGTCTGCAATGACACTTTCCATTTTGGGTTGTTCATTACATAATCAACGATCATTGGTACAACCTTATCCCTAACACTCCATTCTGGCTGTAGGTATAAAATGCAATTCGCATTGGTTTTCGCTGCTTGCTCTTCGGCAAAAATCAAATCATGCTTATTATACACAATAACTTTAAGTTCATGAGCTTCGTCGTAAATACGACCTTCAGGAAGTTTATTTTTCTTTGGCGATAGACAGATCCAATCCCATTCGCCAGAAAGCATGTAGGCTCCAGAAGTTTCTATATGGGTTTTTAGACCTTTATCCTTTAATGCTTTTGTGATCGGGTTCATATCCCACATTAAAGGCTCACCGCCGGTAATAACAATAGTATCAGAATACTTTGCTGCATTATCAACAATTTGTTCGATGGCAGTAGGCGGATGCGTTTCTGCATTCCAGCTCTCTTTTACATCGCACCAATGGCAACCAACATCACATCCACCAACACGTATAAAATAAGCCGCAGTTCCTTTATGAAAGCCTTCACCCTGTATAGTGTAGAACTCTTCCATTAAGGGCAAATACACCCCTTTATTCACTTTCTCCAATACCTCCGCATTTTTCATTCGGCAAAGATACGTTTTAGTTGACAAATTCTATTAGAAGCGCACATCTGTAAATTCTGTACTCAGACACGTACAGTTCACACATCAAATGTTAAAAAGTAGTGATATTTAAGACTGGTGTAGTCTTTTGGTTTGCTGAAAAATGCCCTATTTTTATCGAAAATATAAATAATGGCCAGTACCGAAGATTTTTTTGACCATATAGAAAAAGGATATGCAACAAAAGGCGATTACATTAATATGGGCGCCGCTATGCTCAATGGTGAGGCCGTAAAAAATGCTTTTGTAAAAATTCCGTTGAAGACTCTAAACAGACACGGACTTATTGCAGGTGCTACCGGTACAGGTAAAACAAAGACGTTACAGGTATTGGCAGAAAATTTATCTGACAAGGGTATTCCTGTAATGCTAATGGATTTAAAAGGAGATTTGAGCGGATTGGCACAACCTAGTCCCGGTCACGCTAAAATTGACGAACGCCACGAAAAAATCGGCTTCCCTTTTGAAGCAAGTAATTTTCCTGTTGAAATACTTTCATTATCAGAGCAAGATGGAGTAAAATTGAGAGCTACGGTTTCTGAATTCGGACCCGTTTTATTATCACGTATTCTTGACCTTTCAGATACGCAATCCGGTATTGTCTCTGTAGTATTCAAATACTGCGATGACCAGAAAATGCCATTACTAGATTTAAAAGATTTCAAAAAAGTACTGCAATACGCTACCGGAGCTGGGAAAGCGGATTTTACCAAAGAATATGGTAGGATCTCCACAAGCTCTACCGGTGCCATACTTAGAAAAATTATTGAGTTGGAACAGCAAGGTGCCGAGCTGTTCTTTGGAGAAAAATCTTTTGATGTAAACGACCTAACCCGTATTAACGAAGAAGGCAAAGGATATATCAATATTTTAAGATTGACAGATATTCAAGACAGACCAAAGTTGTTCTCTACATTTATGTTGAGTCTTCTGGCAGAAATATACGATACCTTCCCAGAACAGGGAGATAGTGACAAACCAGAATTGATTCTTTTTATAGATGAGGCGCATCTTATTTTCAAAGAAGCTTCAAAAGCATTGTTGGATCAAATAGAAAGTATTGTTAAACTGATACGTTCAAAAGGTATTGGTTTGTATTTTGTAACCCAAAACCCAACAGATGTACCAAATGACGTACTATCCCAGTTAGGTTTAAAAGTACAACATGCTTTAAGGGCATTTACCGCTAGAGATAGAAAAGCGATCAAATTGACCGCAGAAAACTATCCGGAGTCAGCGTATTATGACACCAAAGAGGTACTTACATCTTTAGGTATTGGTGAAGCTTTAATTTCTGCCCTAGATGAAAAAGGTAGACCAACACCACTTGCCGCAACCTTATTGCGAGCACCAATGAGCCGTATGGATGTATTGACTAAAAAAGAATTGGCAGAAGTTATCGATAGTTCTTCATTGGTTAAAAAATATGGTGAGATAATCGATAGAGAAAGTGCTTATGAAATCTTGAACGAAAAGATTGAAAAGGCAGAAAAGTTAGCGGAAAAAGAAAAGAATAAACCGGCTGCTAGAAAAACATCAAGTAGAACAAGCACAAGGCAAAATCCGGTAATAAAAGTATTAACGAGTGCTACTTTTATTAGAGGCGTACTTGGAGTGTTGAAAAAAGTGATGAGATAAGATATGAGATTAAAATATACCCTTTTATTGATTTTATGTTGCGCACTTCTTATTAATTGTGCGGGTGAAACAAATACGGATTTTGTAATTTCTGGTGATAAGGTGGGCAAATTATCCAAAGAGAGTTTAGCCCGTGATGTAGAATTGATTTTTGAAAAAGATTCTGTGGTTCAAGATACCGTGAAACTTAAAATTGGTAGTGGAGCTAGTAAAATTAGAATCTTTGAAAGAGGTGCCGGCGCTTTACTTTTAACCCTTACACCTAATAACGATAGCATTGCCACCATACAGAATGTATTGATCAATGACGAAAGATTTAAGACGGACAAGGGTATTTCAAAACTGAGCACATTTAAGGAGATTAGAGAAAACTATCCAATTAAAAAAATCATTACATCCATTAACAACGTAGTGGTGTTACTAAAGGACAGCGACCTCTATTTTACCATAGACAAAAAAGAATTGCCAGAAAGCCTAAGGTATAATGCCAATAGCAATATTGAAGAAGTTCAAATACCAGATGCAGCAAAAGTGAAATACATGATGGTAGGTTGGGATTGATTTCTCATTAACATTTCAGGTGAATCATCTGAAGAATATTTTCTTTTTACATTTTTAAATTTTAGCAAGTGCCTGTATTTCTTCAAAACCTCATCCCTAAATTAATTGGGTACTATCTTAATTTTCTTGTATGGTTTTCGCCTAAGAAAGCTGCAAAAAAAGCTTTTCTAGTATTTATAAAGGTTAGAAAAGGTCGTGTACTACCTAATCAAAAGACGTTTTTGGATAATGCTAAATTTGAGGTGTTATCAATGGATAAAAATAATATTCAAATATACAACTGGCCCGGAAGCAAAGATACCGTATTACTGGTGCACGGCTGGGAAAGCAATACCTGGCGTTGGCATAAACTTATAGAAAAATTACAAAATGCAGATTATAATATTATAGCATTTGATGCCCCTGCACACGGGTATTCCTCAGGTGGCAACCTTCATGTACCGTTATATGCCGATACCGTGCAACAAGTATTAACCAAATACAGACCAACTACTGTTATTGGGCATTCCATGGGTGGCATGACCGTTTTATACAATGAGTCTTTACACTCAAACAAAACCATTGAAAAAATAGTTACCATTGGTTCTCCTTCAGAGTTTCATGAGATACTAACACATTACAAAAATCTGTTAGGCTTCAACGAAAAGGTTTTAAAAGCATTGAAAAACTTAGTGTACAACAAATTTAAATTTACGGTAGAAGAATTTTCAAGTTCCAAATTTGTTGAAAATAACACTAAAAAAGGGCTACTCTTTCATGACAAGTTAGATATGATTGCTCCTTATCACGCCTCCGTAGATGTTCATAAGCATTGGAAAGGAAGTGAATTGGTAAGTACGGAAGGCTTAGGGCATTCTATGCACCAAGATGGGGTAAACGAAAAGATTGTTTCTTTCTTAGAAGGATAATTTCTGATTGTATAAAGCACACCCAAAAGTCACTTTTTATTTAATTTTAAAATAAAAATGGCAAAATCAAACAACATACCTCAAATAAAAAATGAGGAACAGTATGAAGCTTTAGTAGACAAAGGTTACAGTAAAGAAAAAGCTGCACGTATTGCAAATACTAAGGATGCCGGAAAGAAAGGTGGTAAAGCTTCCATTTATGAAGAAAGAACTAAAAAAGAGCTTTATGACCAAGCTAAAGAAATTGGTATTGACGGACGTTCCAAAATGAGCAAAAAAGAGTTAATTTCAGCCTTAAGAAATAACTGATTATGCAAAACGTAACACCTTTTCACATTGCCATTCCCGTTCATAACTTAGCGGAATGCAGAACTTTTTATAGAGATATCTTGAATTGCGAAGAAGGTCGTAGTAGCGACCATTGGGTTGATTTCAACTTATTCGGACATCAATTAGTGATTCATTACAAACCTAAATCTGAATCAGAAAGTGTACACCACAACCCCGTTGATGGTCATGATGTACCAGTGCCACATTACGGAGTAGTTTTACCTTGGGATACCTTTCAAAGTTTTTCAGAAGAATTAAAATCCAAAGGCGTGAAATTTGTCATTGAGCCTTATGTGCGTTTTGAAGGTAAAGTTGGCGAACAAGTTACCATGTTTTTCTATGACCCGGCAGGTAATGCTTTAGAATTCAAAGCTTTTAAAGATATGGGACAGTTGTTTGCGAAGTGATTAGGCTCTACACTTTAAATGTAAAAACCATCAACAAAAATGTATACTGATGGTTTTTAACTAAGTTAATTTCTATTTAAACTACAATTACTGCGACCAAGAAGTCGGCACTCTATCCCAACGGTGCTTTTTTAATTCTTCATACAGTTCATTAGATAATAAATGACCATCACTTGTAGCGGTATTTGCCAATACATTACGTTGCTTACGCATACCCGGTATGGTAGTACCTACATTATCGTTCATTAGTATAAAACGAAGTGCCATCTCTGCCATGGTCATACCTTCAGGTATTAAAGGGCGTAAAGCATCTGCATGTTCTACCGAAGAAATTAGATTCTCCGGCACAAAATAAGTACCCCTCCAATCGCCTTCAGGGAACGTTGTTTCTTTCGTCATTGTACCGGTCAATGTACCTTCATCAAAAGGTACACGTGCTATGGTTGCAATATCCAGCTCTTTACAAAGCGGAAATAAGGTATCTATTGGTGCTTGATCGAATATGTTGTAAATGACTTGTACAGCATCTAGCATTCCTGTTTTTAGAGCTTTTATTCCATTTTCTGGCTCCCAACGGTTCATACTAATACCCATTGCAACTACTTTACCTGAAGTCTTTAAATCTTCAATAGCGCGTTGCCATTCTTCTCTGCCACTCCAAACATCATCCCAGGTATGAAACTGCATAAGATCTATTTGCTCCAGCCCTAGATTCCTTAAAGTCTTATGGGTGAATTCCATAATATGTTCTGTAGGATAAGAATCCTCAAAAGCATATTCAGGTTTTGCTGGCCATTGGAAGTTTTTTGGTGGAATTTTACTTGCTGTATATATTTTCTTAGAAGGATGTCTCTTTACCAACTCCCCAAGCAACTCCTCACTATGACCTTCTCCGTAACCCCAAGCGGTATCAAAAAAATTAACTCCGTTTTCAACTGCCAAGTCCAACGATTTTGCAGATTGGGCATCGTCACTTGCCGTCCAACCAGCCATTCCCCACATTCCGTATCCTACTTCACTTACTTGCCAATCTGTTCTTCCGAATCTTCTGTATTTCATTAAATCTTTATTCTATAATTATTATGCATATTTTGACAATTGACAAGCATTATTGCATACTAGGATGCTTCTCGATACTAATTTTTCGTGCCTCAAAATTCACTCGAAGTGACACTCATATTTTAAGTGAACAATTAACATTACCTATACCTCCAACTCGTTAAATCTGCCCCTTTGGGTGCACTTTTTTCTATACGTTCCATAATCTTTGGTACATACATGGTATTATATCTTAAACGAGTAATAGCGTTTGGTTGGTCTGGATCTCCGTTCCAACAATGTTCGTCTCTATCTCCATATTTCACCTCTCCCTCATAATAAGGATCTGTAGTACTCTCCAAGAAATCTTCCATTAGGTATACAGCATTGTTGAGGTAGTAGTTATCCATATCTCCACAATAGATATGAATTTTACCTTTTAGATGATCACCTAACTTATCCCAGTCGCGTTCAAGAATATGTCTTAAATCGAAATTCTCTTTCCAGTATTCAGCAACCTCGTGGTCAATATCGCCAGTCTTTTTATCCCAAATTCTCTCTGGGTACCCATCTTCGGCTTGTGGCGAATAAGTAGCTTCCCAAATATCCCATTGTTGACCTGATCTAGATTTATCTCCCAATACTAATTCTAAGTGATTTCCTTGTTTTAGGGTAGATTGAATTTGACCGAGGTAATTACGATGCGATGGCACCTCTAATGTTTTATGTGCGCTCTTATAGAAGTAGGCATTTTCATCTTCATAGATATTCGTTAAGGTATATGCTCTAAAATCTATAGGATCTGGGCATGCCGCAAAGCAACCATTGTACTCATCTGGGTATTTTACCTGAACTGCCAAAGCTTCCCAACCACCGGTTGAACCACCATATAGAAAACGAGACCACCCCTCGCCCATTCCTCTGAATTGTTTTTCTATTTCAGGAATCAATTCATAGGTAATAGCATCGCCATATGGACCTTGACTTGCAGAATTCACCGCATAAGAATCATCATAATATGGGGTTGGATGTTGAATCTGCAGCACTATGAATCTTGGAAAATCTGGCTCGTTCCAACGTTTATAAAAATCATAAGCTTCTTGTTGTTGAATTATATTATAGCCTTCTAAACTAAATCGTTCAGAATATTCTGGTTTCATATTAGGATCTGGAGGCGTAGTTCTGAATCCGCCAAAATCTGAAGGAAAATGACCGTGAAAAACCATCAGCGGATACTTCGCTTCCGGATGTTCTTCAAATCCTTTTGGCAGCAATACATGCGCTCCTAAGAAAATATCACGTCCCCAAAACTCAGAAAGCTTTTCTGACTTCACTTTTACATGCTTAATCCACTTGGTATCTTCTGGTTCTTCAATTGGTGCAATCACCTGATCTAAATCCACCGACACATTTTCAAATCCGTTGCCTGCAACTCTTATTTTAAATGGTTTACTATATAAATTGCCTGGTGATTTATTCCATTGCTGTCCCTCGCCATTATCCATAGGTAGCTTTACCGTATGACCGGTAGACAAATTAAAAGTTTCATAAACATTCAAAAGTGCTTGTACATTATACTCCCCGGGCGGAACATCTTTTAAGCTTTCGTATGGATAACCAAAAACTGTCTCATCAAAAGTTATGACTGAATCCTTAGCCCAGTTCTCCACATTAACACCGAATATTAGTTGCGTATTGAGTCCGTCATTGATCTGAAACCGAGGTTCATTACTATCATCTGTAGAAAGCATAAGCAGCAAACGACCATCTTTAGCCAAGGAATCTACCTCAGCTGAATAACTAACCTTTATTGAAAATTTATGCTCTAATTTAGGAGGTTCCGTACATCCTATTACAAAAGCAACGACCACTAGTATCAAAAGAATTTTTCTCATAAGGATAAATGTTTCACAAAAGGTACAGCATTCTCAATTCACATCAAATACCAAGACGAACATTTCACCGTTTTATATACATGTCCCATTTATTTGATTGCATAAATCCATTATTATGAAAAAACTACTATACACCTTATTAATAGCAATTTCAACAACCGTACTAGCAAGTTGTGATTATGATGACAGTAATGACATAGACATTCTAGTACCAAACGATACTACGGAAACCGGAATAACTATAAAGAAATTACCGGCATAAAAAAAGCCTTACAATACTATTGCAAGGCTCATTTATAAATTTCTATAGAAATTAGTTTCTACTTCTATGTCTCTCACGAGCCAACAATGTATTTTTCAATAGCATTGCAATGGTCATAGGACCAACCCCACCAGGAACGGGAGTAATGTACGATGCTTTTTTACTGACATTTTCAAAGTCAACATCACCCGTGATATAATATCCTTTTTCTTTAGTTTCATCTGGTACTCTAGTAATACCCACATCAATTACAACGGCATCGTCTTTAACCATTTCCGCCTTTAAGAATTTAGGAACTCCTAATGCTGAAATTACAATATCTGCCTGTGAGATAATCTGTGTAATGTTTTTTGTATGACTATGGGTAAGGGTTACGGTAGAGTTACCTGGCCATCCTTTTCTACCCATTAAAATACTCATTGGTCTACCTACAATATGACTACGACCAATAACTACGGTATGTTTACCTTTTGTATCTACCTTATAGCGTTCTAATAATTCAAGAATACCGAACGGCGTAGCAGGTATGAACGTACTCATATCCAAAGCCATTTTACCAAAGTTTGTAGGGTGGAATCCGTCTACATCCTTATCTGGATCTACCGCCATAATTACTTTTTGGGTATCTATCTGCTCAGGTAATGGTAATTGAACAATAAAACCATCAATATCATCATCAACGTTCAATTCTTTGATCTTGTTCAATAATTCTTGCTCAGAAGTAGTACTTGGCATTTGTATTAAGGTAGATTCAAAACCAATACGCTCGCAAGAACGAACTTTACTACCTACGTAGGTTAAACTAGCCCCATCGCTACCAACAATAATTGCTGCTAAATGTGGTACTTTTTCACCTCGTTCTTTCATCTTGGCTACCTCAGCCTTGATTTCCTCTTTAATTTCGTTGGATACTTTTTTACCATCCAATAATTCCATATCCGCTTCTCTTTAAGTTGTGTTGTTAGGTTGTGTATTTCGGTATTTATTTCATTCCTTTCATGGCGCCCATCATCTGCATCATCTTCTTACCGCCACCGCCTTGCATCATTTTCATCATCTTGCTCATTTGATCAAACTGCTTTAAAAGCTGATTGATTTCTTGAACTTCTCTTCCAGAACCTTTTGCAATACGCTTTTTTCTACTTGCATTTAATTTAGATGGTGTAGAACGTTCTTCTGGAGTCATAGAATATATAATAGCTTCTATATGCTTGAAAGCATCATCATCAATATCCAAACCTTTTAAGGCTTTTCCCGCTCCAGGAATCATCCCCATAAGGTCTTTCATATTACCCATCTTCTTGATTTGCTGAATTTGGCTCAGAAAATCATCGAATCCGAATTTATTCTTGGCAATCTTCTTTTGGATCTTTCTAGCCTCCTCTTCATCAAACTGTTCTTGAGCCCTTTCTACAAGTGATATCACATCACCCATACCCAAGATACGATCTGCCATACGTGATGGGTAGAAAATATCAATAGCTTCCATCTTCTCTCCAGTACCAATGAACTTAATTGGCTTATCTACCACAGATTTAATAGAAATAGCTGCACCACCACGGGTATCACCATCTAACTTGGTTAAGATAACACCATCAAAATTCAAGATATCGTTGAAAGCTTTTGCTGTATTCACAGCATCTTGACCGGTCATAGAATCTACCACGAACAAAGTCTCTTGAGGTTGTATAGCTTTATGAATGTCAGATATCTCCGCCATCATTTTCTCATCTACAGCCAAACGACCAGCGGTATCAATAATAACCACATTATGCCCTTCTGCCTTTGCCTTTGCAATACCTGCTTGTGCAATAGCTACTGGATCTGTATTTTCCCTATCTGAATATACAGGCACATCTATCTGCTCACCAACAACGTGCAACTGATCAATTGCCGCCGGACGATATACATCACAAGCAACCAATAACGGCTTTTTAGATTTTTTTGTTTTTAGGAAATTAGCAAGTTTCCCAGAAAAGGTTGTTTTACCAGATCCTTGCAAACCAGACATTAAGATAACCGATGGATTCCCGGACAGATTAATACCTTCTGACTCACCACCCATTAATTGGGTAAGTTCATCTTTTACAATCTTGACCATTAACTGACCAGGTTGTAAGGTGGTCAATACATCTTGCCCCAACGCCTTTTCTTTTACCCTATTGGTAAATTCTTTGGCTATTTTAAAGTTAACATCCGCATCCAATAAGGCTCGGCGTACTTCTTTGGTAGTCTCTGCAACATTAATTTCTGTAATCTGACCATGTCCTTTTAGTACATGTAATGCCTTGTCTAGCTTATCGCTTAAATTATCGAACATTCTTTTCTTTTTTAAGGGGTTACAAATTTAATAATATCAATGTAAAATTCGTAGCAAGTGCCAGAAAATAAACAAAACAAAAGAGCATCCACTATAAATGGATGCTCTAAAGTTGCTTGTGGGGCAAAAAAGGAATTCTATTTTCATAAACCTCCTCACAAAAACATCTAGCAATACCATCAACGAGGCCCAACTCATTACTGTTGATGAAATACTTTTAGATGTTTTTTCTAAAATATCTTGCAAAATTCTTTTCCATAACTGCTTCTGATGAATACCATTTTGGCATTAGCAACAAAATTACTTTCAAGAAATTCTGATCATATAAACGAGTAATAAGTGTTCTTAGACTTT
This sequence comes from Maribacter forsetii DSM 18668, assembly GCF_000744105.1. Lineage (NCBI taxonomy): Bacteria > Pseudomonadati > Bacteroidota > Flavobacteriia > Flavobacteriales > Flavobacteriaceae > Maribacter > Maribacter forsetii. The sequence goes on along the minus strand of NZ_JQLH01000001.1, from coordinate 1,044,177 downwards.
AAGATTAAAAGTATACGACAAAACGCAATATAATTACGCAGCAATAGGTGCTTGCCTAAAGTGTACAATGAAAGATAGCCATGAATACACATGGCATATGAATAGTAAATAATTAAGAAAGATCTTATATAAACTACATGCGTTCTGGAACAGAAACACCTAATAAACCAAAGGCATCTTGTATAACATTTGCCACTTTTTTAGATAATTGAACACGTAATGCCTTTTTAGCATCATCTGCTTCACCTAAAATAGATACCTGCTGATAAAACGAATTAAACTCTTTAACCAAGTCATACGTATAATTTGCAATCAAAGCCGGACTGTAATTATCTGCAGCTAATTGAATGATATCTGGAAATAGTTGAAGTTGTTTGATCAACTCCTTTTCTTTGCTATGAAGTTCCGTAACCTTGGCATCTTTAGAAATATCGATACCCATGCTTTCTGCCTTTCTTAATATAGACTGAATACGTGCGTAGGTATATTGAATAAAGGGACCAGTGTTCCCTTGAAAATCTACCGACTCTTCTGGGTCAAACAAAATTCGTTTTTTAGGGTCTACTTTTAATATGTAATATTTTAAAGCTCCTAAACCAATCATTTTATAAAGCGATTGCTTTTCTTCTTCATTATAATCGTCAAGCTTACCTAACTCCTCTGAAATATTTGCAGCAGTTTGCGTCATATCAGCCATAAGATCATCGGCATCAACAACAGTACCTTCTCTACTTTTCATTTTTCCACTAGGCAAATCTACCATCCCGTAACTTAGGTGGTGTAATTTATTCGACCAAGAAAATCCGAGTTTTTGTAGTATTAAGAATAATACTTTAAAGTGATAATCTTGTTCGTTACCAACAGTGTACACCATACCATTTACATCTGGGTGGTCTTTTACACGTTGTATAGCAGTACCAATATCTTGGGTCATATAAACCGCAGTACCATCTGAACGAAGAACAATTTTCTCATCTAATCCGTCTTCGGTCAAGTCGATCCAAACGCTACCATCTTCTTTTTTAAAGAAAACTCCTTTTTTTAATCCCTCAGCAACAACATCTTTACCTAAAAGATAGGTATCACTTTCATAGTATAGGTTATCAAAATCGACTCCTAAATTCTTGTACGTAACCTCAAAACCTTTATACACCCATCCGTTCATGGTTTTCCAAAGTGCTACTGTTTCGGCATCACCAGCTTCCCATTTCAAAAGCATTTCTTGGGCTTCTTTTAAAATTGGAATATGAGGTGTGAACTTCTCTTCCACCAACTCTTTTACCTTTGCTATATCTTTAACTGAAAACTCTTCTTCCGATTTTGTTTTACCGTATAAATTTGAGAAGATTTTTAAAAACGTTGCTCTACATTTATCTAAAAACTCATAGCCAGATTTTTTAGTTATCAGATAATGTAAATTATCTTTAAATGGCTCAGGTTTTATTTCTTCAGAATTTTCTTTGGAATTTAATTTGGACTCGTAGAAATCCTTAATAGCTGAACCTAATGAACTAAAATATTTATCATCAGATTGAATTTTCTCTAAAGTATCTTTTAAAGATTTGAATTCTCCCGTTTTTATTTCAGCTCCTAATTTTTCAGAAAAACTAATAACTAAGGATAAAAGTTGATTTTTAAACTCCTTATCAAAAGCCACATAGTAATTACCAACTAGCTTATCCCCTTTTAATCCTGTAGATTCCGGTGTTTTTTCTTTTCCAAATTTCTGCCAAGCCACCATACTCTTGCAAATATGGATTCCGCGGTCATTAATAATCTGGGTCTTGTACACTTTTTTACCTGATGCCTTTAAAATTTCAGCAACAGAATATCCTAATAGGTTATTACGAATATGACCTAAGTGCAATGGCTTATTGGTATTCGGAGAAGAATATTCTACCATTACGGCATCATCAGACTCCTTTACAAATCCGAAATTCTCCACTGAAGAAATTGAATTGAAAAAATCTAAATAGAAACCATCATTGATAACAATATTTAAAAAGCCTTTAATAACATTAAAGCCTGCAACGGCGTCTACATGCTCTTCTAAATAAGCCCCAATTTGCTCACCAATTTGAACCGGATTACCCTTTACCACGCGCAACATCGGGAAAACCACAATAGTGATATCGCCCTCAAAATCTTTACGGGTAGGTTGAAATTCTACATTCGGCAATTCTTTGTCAAAAATAGATTCAACCGCTTCTTTTACTTTATCTGATAGTACCTCTTGAATATTCACCAAAACGTTTAATTAAGGCTGCAAAACTAATCATTTTTTAGGCTTTTAAGGTAAACAGATGCTGTATTCATTTGGCATTTCGCTAACTTTAATAAAAACAATGTAATTGAATTCGTATGCTTGTAAATGTATCTTACAACAATAAGGAGGCTACTCGAAAAATAGATGATGCAGTCGGCAAGCCTTTTACCTTAAAACAACGATGGGCAATGGGCGGTATTGGCTCCCCAAAATTGATTATTACAGAAACAAGTGTTGAGATAAGAAACCTGCTAATTCTAGATAATAATAGAGATACCTGTAATATAGAAATGAGACCTGATGGAATCATAGTTGGGTTTAGGTCATTATTAGAATCTTATGCTTTGGTAATACCCTACTACAAACTCTCTATGTATAAAGGTGAAGCATCTGTATATTCAATTTACCGCGACTATCATTTTATTAAAGTGGAATCTGACACCAAAGCGGTACAGAAATTCTTTAAAAAAATACTAGGCTACAAAGCTGACAATGCACCCACCTCAATTGAAGATTTATAATATGTTCACAGATTTACCCAAAATAGATATAAAACTTACTAAAAATCAGCAAAGACAAATTGCTATTGGGTGGATCATGATAGTAATCAATTTTATAATTATTGGCATTTTTTATACTGATCTACCAGATAGCATTCCTGCACATTTTAATTACAAGGGAGATGTAAATGGTTATGGTCATAAAGATTCAATTTGGACTCTTCCTATTATAATGGCATTAACCTATACCCTTTTATTTCTAATTATTAAAAAGGTAAAGCCATGGAATATGAATTACCCTGTTAAAGTAACAGAAAACAATGCTCCAAGAATTTATAAAATGTCATTGCAAATGCTGATATACATGAACTTGTTAATATCGATTATAGCCACTCCAACTATTATGGAAACTATTTTACAAGCTCATGAAATCAACTTAGGTTTTAAAATATCAAGTCTATCCATAATTATTGTAGCTATCGTAACCCTACTACCCCTTTATTACATTTTTAAAATGTTCAAAATACCCAAATAATGAAAATACTACTTACAGGAGCCAATGGTTATATAGGTATGCGCATTCTACCGCAGCTATTAGAAATGGGGCATGAAATAGTTTGTGCTGTACGTGATGAAACCAGACTTTCTGTAGATAAAGAGACTAGGCAACAAATAGATGTCATAGAAATTGACTTTTTAGAAGAACCAAAAGAAAATGTAGTCCCCAAAGATATTGATGCCGCTTATTTTCTAATTCACTCCATGAGTTCGTCAACACAAGATTTTGACGAAATGGAGGCTAAAACTGCTGAAAACTTCAACAAATATGTTGCAAACACACAAATTCAACAAGTAATTTATTTGAGCGGTATTGTGAATGATAATAATCTTTCTAAACATCTACAATCTAGAAAAAATGTAGAAGATATTTTATATCAAGGTAACTTCAAGTTAACGGTTCTAAGAGCAGGTATCATTGTAGGATCAGGAAGTTCCTCTTTTGAAATCATTCGCGATTTGTGTGAAAAATTACCGGTTATGATTACGCCGAAATGGGTATTGACAAAAACGCAACCTATTGCCATACGTGATGTCATTACATTTCTAACAGGTGTATTAGGAAATGAAAAAACATATAATGATTCCTTCGATATTGCCGGACCCAATGTAATGACCTATAAAGAAATGTTACATAAATATGCCGAAGTCAGGGGATTTAAAAATTGGATTTGGACCGTACCTGTGATGACTCCAAAACTGTCTTCTTACTGGTTATATTTTGTAACCTCAACCTCATATAAACTAGCGTTGAATCTAGTGGACAGTATGAAGATCGAAGTAGTGGCAAAAGACACGCGATTACAAGATATTCTCGGTATTACTCCCCACACCTACAAAGAAGCCATTGATTTAGCCTTTAAAAAAATTGAACAGAATTTAGTGATTAGTAGCTGGAAGGATAGTATGATCAGCGGTAGGTTTGTTGATAATCTTGAAAAACATATTCAAGTACCAAAATATGGCGTGTTGAGAGATTACAAACAATTGAAAATTTCCAACCCAGAAGTAGTATTGGAACGTATTTGGAGTATTGGCGGTGAAACCGGATGGTATTACGGAAACTGGCTTTGGAAAATCAGGGGTTTTTTAGATAAGCTTTCTGGTGGTGTTGGTTTAAGACGAGGCAGAACACATCCAGACAAAATATTTGCCGGCGATTCACTTGACTTTTGGCGTGTATTGCTAGCGGACAAAAAAGCGAAAAGATTATTATTATTTGCTGAAATGAAGCTACCTGGCGAAGCATGGTTGGAATTCAAAATTGATGATAATAGCGTACTGCATCAAACCGCAACATTTAGACCACGTGGTTTACGCGGTAGATTATATTGGTATAGCATAGTGCCTTTTCACTATTTTATATTTGGTGGCATGATCAGAAATATTGCTAAAACCGACCACGATTAATTTTAAGCTAAAGAGTTATTTTTTTATTCTTTAGAGTAATATCCATTTCATTTATACGACTAGTATTGTAAGCGTTTTTAGGCAGCACCAATCACTATCGTAATTTTTTAAAGATGAAATACTTACGTTTCTTCCCATTTTATGTTTTATCAATTTTACCTTTTTGGGCAATATATATCATATCTGACATCACCTTTTTTTTAACGTACTACGTACTTGGTTACCGAAAAAAAGTAGTGTGCAAAAACTTACATGTAGCTTTCCCCAATAAGACAGAAAAAGAAATCAACAGCATCGCAAAAAAATTTTACAGGCATTTCTGCGACATGTTCTTTGAGGCAATCAAACTATTGACCATTAAACCAAATGAGATTCAAAACAGGTTTAAAATCAATAACCTATCCCTATTGACCAATCACCTAAAAAACAATGAAAATATTATGCTGTACACCGCACACCAAGGCAATTGGGAATGGCTTACTACAGTACCTCTATTTCTAAATGTAAACTGCAATACTTTATACAAACCATTATCTAATACCTACTTCAACGATTTGTTCATCTTGATGCGAGAACGTTTTAATGTGCATTGTATTCCTAGCAATGAAGGATACCGCCATTTACTTCATTTAAAAAATAACGACATCGTTTCCATGAATTGTGTAATTGGCGATCAAAGTCCGTTAGGGAAATCTGGTAAGCAACAAACCATTTTCTTTAATCAGCAAACCTCTTTTTTTACAGGTGCTGCCAAAATAGCCAAGAAAACAGACTCGGCAATTTTCATTCCTTATCTAAAGAAAATAAAACGCGGCTCTTATGAACTTTTCTTCGAGAACATTGTTAACCAAGCAGCCACTTTAAATGAACAGACCATTATTGATTTATATGCCAATAAGTTGGAAAAGGTCATTGAAAAATACCCTGAATTGTATTTATGGACTCACAAAAGATGGAAGCGTGATGGGATTACCTATTAAAATTATGTTTAGGTAGAAAGTTTAAGTGGCAACTGGGTCAAGCGTTCGCCCGTTAATCTTCTAACAGCATTAGCAATGGCGGCACCAATAGGTCCTAATGGAGGCTCCCCTACAGCACCGGGAGTATCTTTACCTTGCAGCAATACCACATCAATTTCTTTAGGTGCATTCTTCATCAAAGCCATTTGGTATGGTCCATAGATCGTAGGAGTTAATTCCCCATCCTCCACAAACATTTGCTCGTAAAGCACAGCACTCATTCCCATGATTACACAACCTTCACATTGGGCACGTATCTGATCAGGATTTACTGCTAAACCAGGATCCATAGCCACGGTTACCTTATGCACTTTAATTTCATTTTCAACAATAGAAACCTCAGCTACTTGAGCACAAGGTGTATTTGCATCTATGGAAGCGGCGAACCCCATTGCACGACCATTAACAACTTCTTCTTTATAATTTGCTTTTTCGGCTGCAGCCTTAATAACATTTTTTAAACGTATATCTATTGGCTCTTCACCTATTTGATGCAGTCTAAAGTCTACCGCATTCTTATTGGCCTTTAACGCCATTTCATCTATAAAACTTTCCATAGCAAACGTATTAGCTAACAAGCCCAAACTACGCCACCAACTGGTTGCAAATGGTAACACTACATGCCAATACACCGTTTTAAAATTAGGAATAGCTGTATACTGAATGAATCCACCACGAATAGCACCAACATCTGCACCTAAAAAGTTAGTAAGTGCATTAGGTATCAAGGCAGAATCCGTAGCCACATCGCCGCTCACAAATTCGTGTTCAAGCGTATCTAAATATCCTTCACTATTCAATTTACCTTTGATAATATGATGTGTTGGCGGGCGAAACATGTCATGCTGAAATTCTTCCTTTCTACTAAAAAAGTATTTTACCGGTTTACCCACAGCTTTAGACATTACCGCGGCTTGCACTGCATGTGGTGTATGTAACCTTCTACCAAATCCGCCACCTAAATAAGTAGGTACGATATTTACCTTATCGGTATCTAAGTCTAAGCGTTTTGCAACCTCTTTTCTAGTAATGCTTACAACTTGCGTTGAAATTTTAATGGTAGCACTGTCACTTTCAACAAAAGCAACAACTCCATTAGGTTCAATTTGGGCATGTGCTCCAATAGGGCTTCTAAATTCTAGAGTTTCAAATTCATCATCTTCGTCAAAAGCATCACCGTTTTTCTGTATCGTAGTAGAGTTACCGTTACCTACCGTCATCATTTTAGTAATGGCAGCAGTATCTAAATTCTCATAACTTTCCCAAGTTACATTAATGGCATCTTTGGCGTGCTCGGCCTCTATCATAGAATTTGCGACTACTCCTACAAAATCATCTTCAACAATTATCTTCACCACCCCAGGCATATTCTCTGCTGCAGAAGTATCTGCACTTACAAAAGTTGACCCAATTTTAGACGGTCTAACCACAGCGCCATAAAGCATATTTGGCATATCTGCATCCATACCAAAAATTGGATCTCCGTATACTTTCGCATCCAAATCTACCCTAGCAATAGGTTTACCAATATATTTATAGTCTTTAGCGTTTTTTAACGAAGGAACATCTGGCACTTCCCAATTTTCAACTCCTTCAGCAGCCTGCGCATAAGTAAGTGTTTTTCCGTTACCGGATATGACACCGTCCTCAACATTAAGTTCATCAATACCAACATTCATTTTACGGGCAGCCTCTTTAATAAGCATAACTCTAAGCATTGCAGCAAGTTCCCTTAAGGGTTTCCATAGTCCAGAAATTGAAGTACTACCGCCTGTAGCAAAACTATCCACATTACCGGTAGATGAAGCAGCATGAACAACTTTTATCTGGCTCATAGAAACAGAAAGTTCATCAGCGGCCATTTGGGCTATTCCCGTAAATGTTCCTTGCCCCATTTCCATTTTAGGAGAATGCAATAGTATCTCATTGTTATTGGTCACTTCAAACCACACCATAGGTTTATCCGTATTATCGGTATATGGCGCTTCAAGAGAGTTTGCAAATCCTAACAACTCTCTACGGATGGGATTTCTAAAAATGTATGCACCAACTGCAACCACACCAATAGTACCTAATCCACCTTTTACTAGAAACCTACGTCTAGATACTTTCTTTGAACCTTTTTCTTTATCAGCCATGGATTACAATTCTTTAGATTCCTTATTTTCTTTTTCAAACTGCAAATTAGCTGCTTTATGTATTGCCTTTCTCATGCGATAATAGGTACCGCAACGACAAACATTTATAATATTCTTATCTATATCTTCATCTGTAGGCTTAGGCACCTTATTTAAAAGGGCAGCCGTTGCCATCATAAAACCTGGTTGGCAATAGCCACATTGCGGCACAATTTCTTCAATCCAAGCTTGTTGAACAGGATGAGGGTTTTCTCTGTCTCCCAACCCTTCAATAGTAGTAACTTCTTTACCTTCTGCAAATTTTACAGGATAGGAACATGAGCGCACCGCTTCACCATCTACATGTAAGGTACAGGCTCCACAAGCCGCTTTTCCACAGCCAAATTTCGTGCCTTTTAAGTCTAGCGTATCTCTAACTACCCAAAGTAAAGGCGTATTTTCATCTGCTATATCAACAGTTTTTAATTCACCGTTAACAGTTAAGGAAATTTTCATAAAATTTTATTATTTAGAAGGTATTACCGCCCCGTTAGCAAACCAGTTTTCAACAGCTTTTTTAAAATCTTCTTTAGAAACCGGAGGCAAAGTTCTTTGTTCTCCATTTGCATGAACACCTGGCTCCCATGCCCAAAGCACTAAATCATCTTCGGTCATATGTTTAACAAGTTCCTCATGACTTCTGTTTCCATTGGTGTTTTTATCCAATAAACGTTCTGCGATTTCTTTTCTTGTTAATCCTTCCCACGCCATTGAAGCTGGCGCTAATGCCCAATGTGGTGCACCGGGAACTCCAGAATTTAAATTATTTTCAGATTGATGACAGGTATTACAATTAGTAGCCTCAAAGCCATGGTCATCTTTTCCCCTTGCCATACCAAAATAATGCGGATGACTATCATCACCTTGCTTTGGGATGTTATCACTAGGATGACAATTCATACAACGCTGATGGGTAAGTACATCCATCATCATATTATAATCATTATTAGAACTTTGAGATTGCTCTTCTATCATTTCATAAGCTGAAATTTTAGGAGTATTTGCCAATGCAAACAACAAACCCACAACAGTTAATGCTAGAAAAATATAAATTGGCTTTATTTTCATAGTGATTATTAAAATGTAAAAAACATCTAACCTCTTTGAAGATAGCGAATACTTCACAAAAAAGTTACCCCATTATAATATATAATTTTAACAGGGTAAATATTTTATTTAGTTCTTTGGAAGAAAAACTTCTGCCATCATACAGCGAGCACTACCGCCACCACATGTTTCAATAGTATGAAGAGAGCTATGTAAAATAGCACAGTGATTTTCAATTTGAGCAACTTGTTTTGGTGTTAAACTATGGTAAGCCGCAGAACTCATGACCATATATCGCTTATCATCACTACCCAAAACCTGTAGCATATTACCCGCAAATTGATGCATCTGTTGCTCGGTAATAACTATGACTTCCTTTCCATCTTTTTTAAGATGCTCCAATACATTTTTTCTTTCTTTCTTATCATCAATAGAATCTGTACAGATAACGACGAAATTTTCAGCCAGAGCCATCATTACATTCGTATGATAAATAGGCAATCGCTTACCATCAACAGATTGATTAGCCGTAAATATGACCGGAAAGAAATCAAAATCTTCACAAAACTCAATAAACAACTCTTCGTCTGCACGTTCAGATAATGCACAATATGCCTTATTGTTTACTCTATCTATTAATATACTACCGGTACCCTCTAAAAACAATTCTTCTTCTTCAGCAGAAGTATAATCGACGACATCATTGATTTTAAAACCGTTATGTTCTAAAATCTCGAAAATATCATCTCTACGTTCATTTCTTCTATTCTCTGCAAACATAGGATAAACACCTACTGTACCGTTGGCATGAAAAGAAATCCAATTATTTGGAAAAACGCTATCTGGAGTATCAGGTTCTTTGGTATCCTGCACAACGATAACATTTACTCCCTTATTTTTTAATACGGAAACAAATGCATCGAACTCCTCTTGAGCTTTCTGATTTATTTCTTGATTCTTCATATCAATATCTTCCATAAAGTAGTTATTGACAGCGGTCTGCTCATTCATTCTGAACGACACCGGGCGAATCATCAGTATTGTATTTGTTATTTGCATAGGGGTACTTATTAAATTGTTGTTTGTTGATTTATAAATTATGCTCTGATCAAGGGTAATGTACTACAACGCAATAACCCTTCTTGCTTTGATATTTCAGCATACGGAATTTCCTCTACTGTAAAACCTTGTTCCCGTAACCAATTATTTAAACGTGTAAAGCTTTTTTCAGAAACAACCACTTCTGGTGAAATAGAAAATACGTTACTGTACATATGATACATTTCTCTAGCATCAATTTCAAAAACATTTTCCTTTCCAAAAAAATCTACCAACCATTGGTATTCCTCTTCTACTAAAAATCCATTTTTATGAATAATAGCTTTTCCTTTCCCTAAAGGTTGAAAACAGCAATCTAAATGCAATGCGTTTTCTTGAGCAATGGTGTTAGACTTGCGCAATTCAAAAGACTTAATTGTTTTATGTGGAAATTGTTTGGTCAAATATTCAACGGCAGCTTTATTTGTTCTAGCAGTTATGTATGTAGCATAATCAGACGCCGTATAGGTACCTACAAAAATATAATCGTTCCAAGGCATGACATCACCACCTTCAACATGAACATTTTCAGGCGGAGTTAAAATGTTGTCATCATCAATCTTGTCAAGCACATGTAAAATTGCTTCAACCTCTTGCTCACGGTCAGGTAATATATTGGCTTTGATTAATTTATCTTCAATAACAAATGCGATATCTCTAGTAAAAATCTGATTACAATCTTCAAGAATTTCAGGTCTAAAAACCTTAACATCATATTTCTCGAACACTTCTCTAAATGCTTCCATTTCCGCAATCATATCAGATTCAGTTGGGTAGGTACCAGCTTTAATATGTTCTTTTGATTTTGGATCGTAAGCTTCTTCTATAGTAGGAGTTGGTCCAGAACTTTTGGCTATACCTAGAACAACTGCCTTTAAAGTGGAAATTTCATCATTAACATTTAACTGTAGCATATGTATTTATTTAAATCTGAATTAAAATTTGGCACAAAAAAAAAGCTCCTTTACAATTAAAAGAGCTTTTTGTTTTTTTATTAACGGTAGCAATCTACCTCTTGTCCAGTTCGACAAAAGATCTTAAATTTTCACCAACATAAACCTGTCTAGGTCTACCAATTGGTTCACCATTCAATCTCATTTCTCTCCACTGTGCAATCCACCCTGGTAATCTACCTAAGGCGAACATTACTGTAAACATTTCTGTTGGAATTCCTAAAGCTCTATAAATAATACCTGAGTAAAAATCTACATTAGGGTATAATTTTCTATCTACAAAGTACTGATCTTCTAATGCTTCTTTCTCCAAACCTTTTGCAATATCCAAGATAGGATCATCTATACCTAAATCTGCCAAAACTTCATCAGCCGCAACTTTTATAATCTTAGCACGTGGGTCAAAGTTTTTATAAACTCTGTGCCCAAAGCCCATTAATCTAAAAGGGTCTGATTTATCTTTGGCTTTAGCCATATATTTTTTGGTATCACCACCATCAGCTTCTATAGCCTCAAGCATTTCCAATACCGCCTGATTGGCACCACCATGTAATGGTCCCCAAAGTGCAGAAATACCTGCAGATAAGGATGCAAACAAACCAGCATGAGAAGAACCTACTATACGTACGGTACTCGTAGAACAGTTTTGCTCGTGATCCGCATGTAATATCAACAACTTATCCAATGCCTCTATTACAACTTTGTTCTTTTTATAATCTTGATTAGGACGTTTGAACATCATTTTATGAATGTTCTCTACATAACCTAAACTATCATCACCGTAATCTAACGGAAGACCTTTCTTTTTACGTAAAGTCCAAGCTACAAGAACAGGGAATTTTGCAAGAATACGTACAATAGCATGGTACATATCATCATCAGAACTTACATCTACAGTAGAAGGGTTAAATGCAATTAATGCACTTGTCAATGATGACAAAACACCCATTGGATGAGCAGATTTTGGAAAACCATCCAATATCTTTTTCATCTCTTCATCTACATGAGACTCATCTTTTATATCCTTATGAAACTTAGCCAACTCTTCTTCATTTGGCAAGTCTCCAAAAATCAATGCATAAGCTACTTCTAAGAAATCCGCTTTCTCTGCTAATTCTTCAATTGAGTAACCTCTGTAACGTAAAATACCTTTTTCGCCATCCAAAAAAGTAATTGCACTTTCACAAGATCCTGTATTTTTAAAACCTGGATCAATAGTTATAATTCCTTTGGTTGCAGAACGCAATGATTTGATATCGATTGCAAGTTCATCTTCGGTTCCCTTAATTACAGGAAACTCGTATTTTTCACCATTATATTCTAAAATAGCTTTGTCTGACATTTTTATTTTTACGTTTTAAATACTTCTCGTAAAGTTAACAAAACAGGATTGGTCTACCAATTTCAAAAATCTGTTTTGGGTAAAATTAACAATAAGTACTATGAATAGCTTTCATTACAACAGATATAGCGACTCGTAATATGCATCTAAAGATTTTTCCCAAGTAAAACGAGCTTTTTTTGCATTCGCTTTAATCTTCTTCCAAGCGTCTTTATCTTCTTCCCACAGGGTCAATGCCTCATCAAAAACCTTAACCATATTTTCTATTTGCTCATCATAAGTTTCACCACCAAAAGCAAATCCTGTTTTTAAATGGTCCACGGTATCTTTTAATCCGCCAGTATGATGCACCAAACAAGGGTTACCATTTCTCATAGCCAACATTTGACTTATACCACAAGGCTCAAATAGACTAGGCATGAAATACAAATCTGTTTCTAAATACATAGAATCTATCAAATCTTCAGATTGCCCGTTAGTAAACACAAAATTTTTATGATGGTAGCTCATATGACGAAAGAATTCTTCATAATCTGGATCACCGGTCCCCAATAGAATAAATATACCATCTATCTCATTTAACCTGGCAAGCATTTTTTCAAAAGCTTCAGGAGATCGTTTTAAAAAATAGAATTTCTGTTCTGTTAATCTAGCTACGCTAGAAACTATAAATTTAGGTCTATTACCTACGAACTGCATAATCTTCTCACCTGTATGAGCTAGAAAATCAGCTTTATATTTCTTTGAATTTTCTTGAAGCCATCTAAATATAGCTTTAACCGTATTTCTATATAAAAATCCTTTTTCCGCTACTCTTATATTACCATAATTACTAGCATTTAGAATACCAAAAAGACGACCTTCATTATCTGCTTTCAATAAATCGTTCTCCAAACTTTCACCTCCAATAAATTCTGGTCTTCTACTTGGCAATAGCACATCTTCTTTGTAAGATGGTGAAACCGTATGTACCGCATCAGCTAGGCGTATACCTACCGCCATTAGATTGATACAATCTTGATATCTAGAATCCATTAATGCAGTATGATCTAACTGTACTTCTGGAAACCAATTATTCACGGAAGCATAATTATTATAAAAAGGACGAATACCCTGTATTGCCAAATTATGTATGGTATACACATATCTCATCTTTTTTAAATCTTGATAATTTGGATGATATGTTTTTATAAACAAAAGTGCAGCAGAATGCCAATCATGCATGTGTACAATATCCAAATCACCAAAAGCTCCTATTTTAATTGCTTCTGCAGTAGCTGTGCAAAATATGACAAACTTTATAAAATCATTAAAAAATGGTTCTGTTGGATCGTCGTGATAAATATGAGCTATACCGCCTTCTACAATTTCAGGATGATGTATAACATAATGTGTAATGTTCTTATCTACTCTCTTTGGAATAACCTCATACAATTCTGCCGTATATGGCATACCCCTAAGACTAAACTCAAGTTTTGTCTTAAAAATTCCGTTTTTATGTAATCTAGAGTATGAGGGTACAACTACGTGAACTTTATCTTCCCGCTTGGATATTTCTCTAGGGACGTCTCTTACAACGTCACCCATTCCACCAGCTTTACAATCAGGAATGGCATCATTCTCTGCGGAAACAAAAAGAAAATTATTCATACGCTAACAAAGAGGGGTTATTATTGATTTATTCTCAAAAGGTAGTTAAAGTTTTGAAGTACGCCAAAAAAAAAAGCCTTTCTCGAAAGAAAGGCTTAATTATATATTTCAATTAGAAATTAATCTAATTTGAAAGCCTTTTCTTGTGGGTAGTAAGCTGTACTTCCTAATTCTTCTTCTATACGAAGTAATTGGTTGTACTTAGCCATACGATCCGATCTTGAAGCTGAACCAGTTTTTATTTGACCTGTATTCAATGCAACAGCTAAATCAGCAATTGTATTATCTTCTGTTTCTCCAGAACGGTGAGACATTACTGAAGTATAACCAGCGTTTTTAGCCATATTTACAGCAGCAATAGTTTCCGTTAAAGTTCCAATTTGGTTTACTTTAATCAATATTGAATTAGCAATACCTTTTTCAATACCTGTAGATAGACGTTCAACATTAGTAACGAATAAATCATCACCTACTAACTGAACCTTATCGCCAATTTTATCGGTCAAAGATTTCCAACCATCCCAATCATTTTCATCCATACCATCTTCAATAGAGATTATAGGATATTTAGCACTTAAATCCGCTAAGTATTGGGCTTGCTCTTCAGATGTTCTAATTACACCCGATTCTCCTTCAAATTTAGTGTAGTCATATTTTCCATCAACAAAGAATTCTGCTGCAGCACAATCTAAAGCAATCATTACATCGTCACCTAAGTTGTACCCTGCATTTTTCACTGCTTTTGCTATAGTATCCAAAGCATCTTCAGTACCACCTGCAAGGTTTGGCGCAAAACCACCCTCATCACCTACTGCAGTACTAAGACCACGATCGTGTAATACCTTCTTTAGGTTGTGAAAAATCTCTGTCCCCATTTGCATTGCATGTGTAAAGCTTTTTGCTTTAACCGGCATTACCATGAACTCTTGAAACGCGATTGGCGCATCTGAGTGAGAACCACCATTTATAATGTTCATCATTGGTACAGGTAACGTATTAGCGCTAACACCACCAATATATCTAAAAAGAGAAAGACCTAATTCATTTGCAGCAGCTTTCGCAGCAGCTAATGAAACACCTAAAATTGCGTTAGCTCCTAATTTAGATTTATTTGGTGTACCATCTAAATCTATCATAGTTTGATCTAAAAGATTTTGATCAAACACACTCATTCCTAAAATTTCTTCTGCTATAATACTGTTTACGTTATCAACAGCTTTACTTACACCTTTACCCATGAAAGATTTACCACCATCACGTAATTCAACAGCTTCATGCTCACCAGTAGAAGCTCCAGAAGGAACCGCAGCTCTACCCATTACACCATTTTCCGTAACTACATCTACTTCAACAGTTGGATTACCTCTAGAATCTAAAATCTGCCTTGCGTGAACATTTAATATAATACTCATTTTAATCTTTTTATTTGTTGTTTGTAAGAAGTAAAGATACAAAACAGGGAAATCACTGGGTTTGTTTAAACCCAACATTTCCCAATTAATTAATGTTAATTTAAACTATTTCGTTATGTTTTGAACTTTTCTCAATTAATTTGAAAAAATCATCAAAAAGGTAATCAGCATCATGGGGACCCGGACTTGCTTCTGGGTGATATTGCACAGAGAATACATCCTTATCTTTCATACGAATACCAGCAACCGTCTTATCATTAAGATGTGTATGTGTAATTTCTAAATTCTCATTAGCCTCTGTTTCTTCCCTATTAATTGCAAAGCCGTGGTTTTGAGAAGTAATCTCTCCTTTACCTGTAATCAAATTTAGTATTGGATGATTAATACCCCTATGTCCATTATGCATTTTATAAGTTGAAACTCCGTTTGCCAAAGCTAAAACTTGATGACCTAAACAAATACCGAAAAGAGGCTTTTCTGTTTGTATCATTTTCTTCACTGCAGATATGGCATCAACCAAAGGCTCTGGATCACCAGGACCATTAGAGATAAAAAATGCATCAGGATTCCAAGAGGACATTTCTTCAAAACTACTGTTAAAAGGAAACACCTTTACATAAGCTCCACGCTTAACAAGATTTCTTAAAATATTCTTTTTAATACCTATATCAAGTGCTGCAATTTTGAAAGTAGCATTTTCATCACCAACAAAATAGGGTTCTTTCGTAGAAACTTTAGAAGCTAACTCTAGTCCTTCCATACTTGGCACTTCACTTAACTGTTTTTTTAAGTCTTCTATGTTATCTATGTCCGTAGAGATAACAGCATTCATTGCTCCATTATCTCTGATATAACTAACTAAGGCGCGTGTATCTACATCAGAGATTGCAAATAATTCATTTTTATCCAAAAAACCTTGCAAACTATCATCTGCCAATGGTCTAGAATATTCATAGCTAAAATTTCTACAAACTAATCCAGATATCTTAATAGACTCAGATTCAACTTCATCTTTATTTACACCATAATTACCAATATGTGCATTAGTAGTTACCATAATTTGCCCAAAATAAGAAGGATCAGTAAAAATCTCCTGATAACCTGTCATTCCCGTATTGAAGCACACTTCTCCAAAGGCAGTACCTTCTTTATCGCCAACAGATTTTCCATAAAAGATAGTACCATCTGCAAGTAATATAATAGCTTTTCTCTTTGCCTGATATTTCATTTTAGTCTTATAATTTATTCGTTCACAAAAAAACATAAAAAAAGGATAAGCTAGAAAGCTTATCCTTTTTCATTATTAATATTTATCGACAATTTTATTCCTTAGAATCATCTGTCTTAGCTTCTGTTTCTGTTTGAGCTTCTTCAACTTTAGTTTCTTTCTCTGCAGAAACTGCAGCCGCATCACTACCACCTGATCTTCTACTTCTTCTAGTAGATTTCTTCTTAGGCTTACCAGCATTATACAATTCGTTGAAATCAACTAATTCTATCATTGCCATATCAGCGTTATCACCTAAACGATTACCTAATTTGATAATTCTAGTATAACCACCTGGTCTATCTGCAACCTTTTCAGATACTACACTGAACAATTCTGTTACAGCATACTTATCACGTAGATTCTTAAAAACGATACGTCTATTATGAGTACCTTTCTCAGCACTAACATTATTTTCCGCTTTTGATTTTGTAATCAAAGGCTCAATAAACTGCTTTAAAGCTTTAGCTTTAGCAACTGTAGTGTTGATTCTTTTGTGCTCGATCAAAGAACAAGCCATGTTTGCTAACATTGCTTTTCTATGAGCAGTCTTTCTACCTAAGTGGTTAATTTTTTTACCGTGTCTCATGTTTTAATTTTATCATCTTGCTACCAAACTCGACAGAACGAGGAGCAAAATATGATTATTTAATCTTTATCTAATTTGTATTTTGATAAATCCATACCAAAACTTAATCCCTTGTTAATCACAAGTTCTTCAAGTTCAGTTAAAGATTTCTTACCGAAGTTTCTAAACTTCATTAAATCATTCTTATTGAAGGAAACTAAATCTCCTAAAGTATCAACTTCAGCAGCTTTTAAACAGTTTAGAGCACGAACAGAAAGGTCCATATCAACTAATTTAGTTTTCAACAATTGTCTCATGTGTAAAGACTCTTCATCATAAGTCTCAGTCTGAGCAATTTCATCAGCTTCTAATGTAATACGCTCATCAGAGAATAACATGAAGTGATGTATAAGAACTTTTGCTGCTTCAGTTAAAGCATCTTTTGGATGAATTGATCCATCTGAAGATATTTCAAAAACCAACTTTTCATAATCGGTTTTTTGCTCTACACGAAAGTTTTCAATACTATATTTTACATTCTTAATTGGCGTAAAAATAGAATCAACAGCTATTGTACCTAATGGTGCACCAGATTTCTTATTTTCCTCTGCAGGAACATAACCTCTACCTTTTTCAATAGTTATCTCCATATTGATACTAACTTTAGCATCCATATTACAAAGAACTAAATCCGGATTTAAAACTTGATATCCAGAAATAAACTTTTGAAAATCACCAGCAGTTAATTGATTCTTACCACTTACAGAAATTGAAACAACTTCGGCTTCAGAATCTTCTATTTGCTTCTTGAAACGAACTTGTTTCAAGTTTAATATAATCTCTGTTACATCTTCAACAACGCCAGGTATGGTAGAAAACTCATGCTCTACCTTATCAATCCTAACCGAAGTAATTGCATGACCCTCTAAAGAAGAAAGCAATACTCGTCTTAATGCATTCCCAACAGTTAATCCATAACCAGGTTCCAAAGGGCGAAATTCGAACTTCCCTTCGAAATCAGAGGAATCGATCATTATTACTTTATCGGGTTTCTGAAAATTAAATAATGCCATAATTGGATCGGTATTGTTTATTTAGAGTATAACTCCACGATTAATTGTTCTTTGATATTTTCTGGAATCTGTAATCTTTCTGGAATACTAACATAAGTACCTTCCTTCTTCTCACTGTTCCAAGAAATCCACTCATATACTGCACTACTAGCAGCTAATGAATCTTGTATACTTTGTAATGATTTAGATTTTTCTCTAACACCAACAACATCTCCTGCTTTTAATGAGTAAGAAGGTATATTAACCAACTCTCCATTAACTGTAATATGTCTATGAGAAACTAATTGTCTTGCACCACTTCTAGTTGGAGAAATACCCATTCTAAAAACTACGTTATCTAAACGAGACTCACATAATTGAAGTAAAATCTCACCAGCAACACCTTCTTTTCTCTTTGCAGTTTGGAATAAGTTTCTAAATTGCTTTTCTAAAATACCGTAAGTATATTTAGCTTTTTGCTTCTCCATCAACTGAACAGAGTACTCAGACTTCTTTCCTCTTCTTCTGTTGTTTCCGTGTTCTCCTGGAGGGTAATTCTTTTTTTCGAAAGATTTATCATCTCCGAAAATTGCTTCGCCGAATTTACGAGCGATTTTTGATTTTGGTCCTGTATATCTTGCCATTTTCTTTTAATTTGAAAGTGAGATTATGAATTAAGGCTTATCCTTCGATAATCGTAACTACACTTTCGGTGAAATATAATAGTAATTAATTAAACTCTTCTTCTCTTAGGAGGTCTACATCCGTTGTGAGGCATTGGAGTAACATCGATAATCTCAGTTACTTCGATACCAGCATTATGTAAAGACCTGATTGCAGATTCTCTACCATTACCTGGACCTTTTACATATACCTTAACTTTTCTTAAACCTGCTTCATGAGCAACTTTAGAACAATCCTCTGCAGCAACTTGTGCAGCATAAGGTGTGTTTTTCTTAGACCCTCTAAAACCTAATTTACCGGCAGATGACCAAGAAATAACATCTCCCTTTTTATTTGTCAAAGAGATAATGATGTTGTTAAAAGATGCACTTATGTGCGCTTCACCAACAGAATCAACTATAACTTTACGTTTCTTGGTAACTTTAGTATTTGCCTTTGCCATACCTAATTATTATTTAGTTGCTTTCTTCTTGTTAGCAACTGTTTTACGCTTTCCTTTTCTAGTTCTAGAGTTGTTTTTGGTACGTTGACCTCTTAAAGGCAAACCTGACCTGTGACGAATTCCTCTATAACAGCCAATATCCATTAAACGCTTAATGTTCAACTGAGTTTCTGAACGTAACTCACCTTCAATGGTAAATTCAGAAACAGCTTCCCTGATACGACCTATTTCATCATCATTCCAATCAGAAACCTTAGTATCCTCGCTAACTTGGGCTTTACTCAATATTTCTTGTGACCTACTTCTTCCAATTCCGAAAATATAGGTTAAGGCGATAACACCTCTCTTTTGTTTTGGTATATCTATACCTGCGATTCTTGCCATAATTACCCTTGTCTTTGTTTAAATCTAGGATTCTTTTTGTTGATTACGTACAACCTGCCTTTTCTGCGAACAATCTTGCAGTCGGCACTTCTCTTCTTAACTGATGCTCTTACTTTCATCTTGTATCTTAGTATCTATATGTAATTCTTGCTTTAGTAAGGTCATAAGGACTCATCTCCAATTTAACCTTATCTCCAGGTAATAGTTTAATATAGTGCATACGCATCTTACCTGATATATGCGCTGTTACCACATGTCCATTCTCCAATTCTACACGAAACATTGCATTTGATAATGCTTCAATGATAGATCCATCTTGTTCTATTGCTGCCTGCTTAGCCATAAATTATGCTACTTTTCTATTTTTACCAGTTTTCATTAAGCCGTCATAATGTCTATTCAACAAATACGAATTAACTTGTTGTACCGTATCTATAGCAACACCCACCATAATTAAAAGTGAAGTACCACCGTAAAATAACGCCCATCCAGCTTGTACATCCATCAACTTTACCACTATCGCCGGTAAAATAGCCAGCAAAGCTAAGAAAATAGATCCAGGTAACGTTATTAATGACATAATCTTATCTAAATAATCTCCAGTTTCTTTTCCTGGACGAATTCCAGGGATAAAACCACCACTCCTTTTAAGGTCATCTGCCATCTTATTGGTAGGAACCGTAATTGCAGTATAAAAATATGTGAAGATTATAATCAATATTGCGAAAAGCAAATTATAAGCCCAACCAAAGATATCGCTAAACTGTACTTGCATCCATTGTCCAAATGAAGTATCATCAAAAGCCCCACCTATCATACCCGGTACAAACATTATTGCCTGAGCAAAGATTATTGGCATTACTCCTGAAGCATTTAACTTTAATGGAATATACTGTCTAGAACCCATGATGTTTTTCTCATAACCACCAGAAGCGGTTCTTCTTGCATACTGCACAGGAATTTGTCTTGTAGCCATTACTAACAGAATACAAGCCAAAATCACTAAGAACCAAACAATAACTTCAATTAATATGAACATTAATCCACCATTATTATTAGTAGTTCTTGATATAAATTCTTGAACAAACGACTGAGGCATTGTAGCGATTATACCTATCATAATCAAAAGTGAGATACCATTACCAATACCTTTATCAGTAATTTTCTCACCCAACCACATTGCAAAAACAGTACCTGTTACCAATATAATAACAGCTGGAACCATAAAATCTAATCCTTTCCCTAATAAGAAAGCACTATCCCTTACACCGAAAGCCTCAAGACCATACAGGTATGCAGGAGCTTGAACAATACAAATACCGATGGTTAACCACCTAGTAATTTGATTAATAGTCTTACGACCGCTTTCTCCTTCTTTTTGTAATTTCTGAAGATAAGGAATTGCAATACCCATTAATTGAACTACAATAGATGCAGATATGTAAGGCATGATACCTAATGCAAAAACAGAAGCATTAGCAAACGCTCCTCCTGTAAATGCATTTAAAAGACCAAAAATACCTTGATCAGTACTATCCGTTAAACCACCTAATTGTGTTGAATCTATACCTGGAAGTACTATTTGACAACCAAAACGGTAAACCAATAAAAGACCTAATGTTATAAGAATTCTATTTCTTAGCTCTTCTATCTTCCAAATATTGGATATTGTATCAATAAAATTCTTCATGCTCTCGTTTATGCTTACAAACTTATTGCTTCACCACCTGCCGCTTCAATAGCTGCTTTGGCAGATGCTGTAAATTTATGTACTGAAATTTTAAGAGATGCTTTTAATTCACCATTTCCTAAAATTTTCACTAAATCGTTCTTACCAACTAAACCATTCTCAATCAAAAGATCTAAAGAAACTTCATTGGTTATGACTTTGTTATCAACAAGCTCTTGCAACTTTTCTAAATTGATACCTTGGTAGCTCTTACGATTGATATTCGTAAAACCGAACTTAGGCACACGACGTTGCAAAGGCATTTGACCACCTTCAAAACCAATTTTCTTAGAATAACCAGATCTTGATTTTGCTCCTTTATGACCTCTTGCAGCTGTTCCTCCTTTTCCAGAACCCTGACCTCTTCCAAGGCGTTTTCCGTCTCTATTCACTGAACCTTCTGCAGGCTGTAAATTATGTAAACCCATTTTATTCTAAATTTAAGCTTCCTCAGTGGAAACTAAATGTTTAACTTTATTTATCATACCAAGAATGTTAGGTGTATCATCATGTTCTACAACCTGACCAATTCTTTTTAAACCAAGAGCCTCTAAAGTCCTTTTTTGATTTTGAGGTTTCTTAATTCCACTTTTTAACTGTGTAACTTTAATCTTTGCCATAATTTTCCTCTTAACCTTTAAACACTTTTTCTAAAGAAACACCTCTTTGTGTAGCAATGGTTTTTGCATCTCTAAGTTGTAATAAGGCATCAAATGTAGCCTTTACAACGTTATGTGGATTGGATGAACCCTGAGACTTAGATAATACATCATGTACACCTACAGATTCTAATACTGATCTTACAGCACCACCAGCAATAACTCCGGTACCATGAGATGCAGGCTGAATATAAACTCTTGCACCACCAAATTTACCTTTTTGCTCGTGAGGTAAAGTTCCTTTATTTAAAGGAATACGAATTAAATTCTTCTTGCCATCTTCAATTGCCTTTGCAATTGCAGTAGCAACCTCTTTTGATTTACCTAAACCGTGACCTACAACACCATTCTCATCACCTACAACAACAATTGCAGAAAAACCAAATGCTCTACCACCTTTTGTTACCTTAGTTACACGTTGAATACCAACTAATTTATCTTTTAAATCTAAACCACCTGGTTTAACAGTCTCTACGTTTTTATATTTTTGGAACATACTAGTATATTAGAATTTTAGTCCTGCTTCTCTTGCACCATCAGCTAAAGATTTTACTCTTCCATGATACAAATTACCTCCTCTATCAAAAGCAACTTTATCTAAGCCAGCTTTAACAGATTTCTCAGCGATTGTTTTACCAACCAAAGCAGCAATCTCGGTTTTATTTCCTTTTACTTTTGCAATATCCTTATCTCTTGAAGAAGCGGATACTAAAGTGACTCCTTTAACGTCGTCTATAACTTGAGCGTAAATTTCGCTGTTACTTCTAAATACAGATAATCTTGGTTTAGCTGCAGTTCCAGAAGAAACCTTACGTATTCTACGTCGGATTCTTAATTTTCTTTGTGTTTTTGATAATCCCATAATATCCTTTATTAAGCTGATTTACCAGCTTTTCTTCTTAATATTTCACCTACAAACTTAATTCCTTTCCCTTTGTACGGCTCCGGACTACGGAAAGATCTAATCTTTGCTGCTATATGACCAACTAATTGCTTGTCATGAGAAGTAAGCTTTACAATAGGGTTTTTACCTTTTTCAGATATAGTCTCAACCTTTACCTCTGGGGCAAGATCAAAAACAATATTATGAGAAAAACCTAAAGCCAAATCAAGTTTTTGACCTTGATTACTTGCTCTATATCCTACACCTACTAATTCTAATTCTTTGGTCCATCCTTTAGATACACCTTCTACCATATTGGTGATAAGTGATCTATATAAACCGTGCTTTGCTTTATGGTCCTTAGAATCAGATGGCCTTGTAACGAAAGCCTGTCCGTCTTCTACTTTAACCGATACTCCTGAGAACTCTTGAGTCAACTCACCTAACTTTCCTTTAACAGAAATGATATTGTCGTTGATTTCAACTGTAACCCCTTCAGGAATTGCGACTGGATTATTACCTATTCTAGACATTTTCTAAATCTTTTATCAATTAATAAACGTAGCATAAAACTTCACCACCAACTTTCTCTGCCTTAGCCTGCTTGCTAGTCATTACACCATGAGATGTAGAAACGATTGCAATACCCAAACCATTCAATACACGAGGTAAATCTTCGTTACCTGCATATTTTCTAAGACCAGGCTTACTTATACGCTGTATTTTCTTGATAACAGGTTCTTTTGTAAGCTTATCATACTTCAAAGCTATTTTTATAGATCCTTGAACTTTGCTCTCTTCGAACTTGTAACTCAAAATATATCCTTGGTCGAATAATATTTTAGTAATTTCTTTCTTTAGATTCGACGCAGGGATTTCAACAACCCTATGTCCCGCTCTACTCGCGTTTCTAACTCTCGTTAGGTAATCTGCAATAGTATCTGTTACCATATGTATATAATTCGGAAACGGTTTTCAGCACTTAAGCCAAACCTGAATCCATTAATAATTCTTTACCTACCAGCTAGCTTTCTTAACACCTGGTATTAAACCAGCGTTAGCCATCTCTCTGAATTTTACCCTTGAAATACCAAAAGTTCTCATGTAACCTTTAGGTCTTCCAGTTAACTTACATCTGTTATGTAAACGTACCGGAGATGCATTTTTAGGTAATCTTTGTAGCGCTTCGTAATCACCAGCTTCTTTTAAAGCTTTACGTTTCTCAGCATAAACTGCTACAGTTTTTTCCCTTTTTCTCTCACGGGCTTTCATTGATTCCTTAGCCATACTAATTCTTTTTAAAAGGTAAACCTAATTCTGTTAATAATGATTTCGCTTCTTTGTCTGTATCCGCAGAAGTTACAAATGTAATATCCATACCGTTAATTCTATTGATTTTATCAATATTAACTTCAGGAAATATAATTTGCTCCGTTACACCAAGGTTGTAATTTCCACGACCATCAAAACCAGTAGCTTTAATACCTTGAAAATCTCTTACACGTGGTAACGCAGAAGTAACCAAACGGTCTAAAAATTCGTACATACGCTCACCTCTTAAGGTAACTTTTGCACCAATTGGCATACCTTTTCTTAATTTAAAGGCAGCAACATCTTTCTTAGACATAGTAGCAACGGCTTTTTGACCCGTTATCATAGTCATCTCATCTATTGCATGGTCAATAAGTTTCTTATCAGCAACAGCAGCTCCTACACCTCTACTCATTACTATCTTCTCTAACTTAGGAACCTGCATTACATTACTGTAACCAAACTCTTCGGTAAGGGCAGCTACTATTCGCTCCTTATACTCTTTCTTTAATCTTGCAACGTATGCCATAACTAAATTACTTCATTGGATTTTTTGGAAACCCTAACTTTTTTACCATCCTTAATCTCGTAACCTACTCTTGTTACATCGCCAGTTTTACTGTCGATCAACGCTAAATTAGAAATATGGATTAAAGCTTCTTTTTTTACAATACCACCTTGAGGGTTTTTAGCACTAGGCTTCTCATGTTTAGATACCATATTGGCACCTTCAACGATGGCTTTATTTTTCTCAAGATTTACACGCATAACTTTACCTTCGGTACCTTTATGGTCACCAGCAGTAATTCTTACCGTATCTCCTGTTTTGATTTTTAACTTTTTCATCTTGTCCGTTATATTATAATACCTCTGGGGCCAATGATACAATCTTCATGAACTGCTTATCCCTAAGCTCTCTTGCTACAGGTCCAAAAACACGAGTTCCTCTCATTTCTCCGGCAGGATTCAATAACACACAAGCGTTATCATCAAATCTGATATAAGACCCATCAGGTCTTCTAACCTCTTTCTTTGTACGAACTACAACAGCAGTTGAAACCGCACCTTTCTTGATACCTCCGTTTGGAGTTGCTTCCTTAACAGTAACAACAATTTTGTCACCTATTGAAGCATACCTTCTTTTAGTACCACCAAGAACACGGATAGTTAAAACTTCCTTTGCCCCTGTGTTATCCGCTACTTTTAGTCTAGATTCTTGCTGTAACATAACTTATTTAGCTCTTTCTAAGATTTCTACTAATCTCCAACATTTGGTCTTACTCATAGGTCTTGTTTCCATGATCTTTACAGTATCACCAATGTTACAATCGTTCTTTTCGTCATGTGCAACATATTTCTTTGTCTTCAAAACGAATTTACCGTACATAGGATGTTTTACTCTCTTTACTTCAGCAATAACAATAGACTTCTCCATTTTATTACTAGTAACAACTCCTACTCTTTCTTTTCTTAAATTTCTTTTCTCCATAAAGCCCACCAGTTATTGGTTCTCCCTATTAGTTAATTCAGTAGCTAATCTTGCTACCGTTCTCCTTACTTTTCTAATCTGAAGCGGATTTTCTAACGGAGTTACAAAATGTGCCATTTTCAAATCTGCATGCTGCTTCTTGTACTCGGCCAATTTCTCCGTAAGTCCTTCCACAGACATTTCTTTAATCTCTTGTTTTTTCATTATTACTTACGTTTAATTTCCAGCCTCGTAATCACGAGCTACAATGAATTTTGTTTTTACAGGAAGTTTCTGAGCCGCTAATCTTAAAGCTTCTTTTGCTACTTCCATAGGAACTCCGGCCACTTCGAACATAATTCTACCTGGTTTAACCACGGCTACAAAATATTCTGGTGCACCTTTACCTTTACCCATACGTACTTCTAATGGCTTTTTGGTAATCGGCTTGTCTGGAAATATTTTAATCCACAATTGACCTTCTCTCTTCATAAATCTAGTAGCAGCAATACGAGCAGCTTCTATTTGGCGTGAAGTCAAAAATGCAGCATCATCAACATTCTTTATACCGAACATACCATTTGAAAGTTGGTGTCCTCTTCCAGCAAGACCTTTCATACGGCCTTTCTGCATCTTACGGAACTTTGTTCTTTTCGGTTGTAACATTACTTTAGTTCTTTAAAAAATTACTTTCTACGACGTTGTTTTCTTCCACCTTCTTGCTTACCTCCTTTGGAAGAATCTTTTTTCATCCCTACTAATGGAGATAATTCTCTTTTACCATAAACCTCACCTTTCATAATCCAAACTTTAATACCAAGTTTACCATATGTAGTTTGAGCTTCCTGCAAAGCATAATCAATATCAGCTCTAAAAGTAGATAATGGAATTCTACCATCTTTATAAGATTCAGAACGTGCCATTTCAGCACCATTCAATCTACCAGAGATTTGAATCTTTATTCCTTCGGCATTCATACGCATTGCTGCAGCGATTGCCATTTTTATTGCTCTTCTAAAAGAAATTCTACTTTCTATTTGACGAGCAACACTTGCAGCTACTAAATTAGCATCAAGCTCAGGTCTTTTTATTTCAAAAATGTTGATTTGAACCTCCTTATTGGTGATCTTTTTCAACTCCTCTTTTAATTTATCAACTTCCTGACCACCTTTACCGATAATGATACCAGGTCTAGCAGTTGTAACAGTAACCGTGATTAATTTAAGAGTACGTTCAATTATAACTCTTGAAACACTAGCTTTAGAAAGTCTGGCATGAATATACTTACGTATTTTATCATCCTCAGCCAATTTATCTCCGTAATCGTTTCCACCATACCAGTTAGACTCCCAACCTCTTATGATTCCTAGACGATTTCCTATTGGATTTGTTTTCTGTCCCATCCTAGTTTTCTGTTATGTTTTTTGAACCCAAAACCAATGTAACATGGTTTGAACGTTTTCTAATTCTATGTGCTCTACCTTGTGGAGCAGGACGCAATCTTTTCAACATTGCACCACTATCTACTCTAATCTCAGCAACAATTAAATCAGCATCTTCTAAATTTGCCTCTTCATTTTTTGCTTGCCAATTAGCCAAAGCTGAAAGTAATAATTTCTCTAACTTTCTAGAAGCTTCTTTAGGATTAAACCTTAATATAGCTAATGCTTGCTCTACCTTTACACCGCGAATTAAATCTGCAACTAAACGCATTTTTCTAGGTGAAGTAGGACAGTTATTCAACTTAGCGAAAGCTACCATCTTCTTCTCGGCCTTTATTCTTTCGGCCATCTGTTTTTTACGAACTCCCATAGCTTACTTTTTTCCTTTGTTTTTCGCACCCGCATGACCTCTAAAAGATCTAGTTGGTGAAAATTCCCCAAGTTTATGTCCTACCATGTTTTCTGTTACAAAAACAGGTACAAATTGTTTTCCGTTATGAACCGCTATTGTCATCCCAACAAAATCAGGAGTAATCATAGATGCTCTAGACCAAGTTTTGATAACCGATTTTTTACCGGATGATACACTTTGTTGGATTTTTTTCTCCAAACTATAGTGAACGTAAGGTCCTTTTTTTAGTGAACGTGCCATTTCTTTCTACTTTTTTATTTCTTTCTACGTTCTATTATATACTTGTTGGTGCTCTTGGTCTTAGAACGAGTTCTGAATCCTTTAGCAGGTATTCCGTTTCTCGATCTTGGATGACCACCTGAAGCTCTACCTTCACCACCACCCATTGGGTGATCGACAGGGTTCATAGCTACCGGTCTAGTTCTAGGTCTTCTACCCAACCATCTACTTCTACCAGCTTTACCTGATACCAATAATTGATGATCCGAGTTAGATATAGCACCAATAGTTGCCATACAACCAGAAAGAATTAATCTAGTTTCACCAGATGGCATCTTAACAGTAACAAATTTACCGTCCTTCGCCATAAGTTGAGCAAATGTACCAGCACTACGAGCCATAACAGCTCCTTGACCAGGTCTTAACTCAATACATGAAATTATAGTACCTAATGGAATTTCGCTTAACGGCAAAGCATTACCAATCTCAGGAGCTACTGTAGCACCAGCAGAAACCTGCTGATCAACTTGTAAACCATTCTGAGCGATTACATAACGCTTCTCACCATCTGCATATTCCAAAAGAGCAATAAATGCAGTTCTATTTGGATCGTACTCAATAGTCTTAACAGTAGCAGACACATCTTGTTTGTCTCTCTTAAAATCTATTACACGATACCTTCTTTTATGACCTCCACCTTTTTGGCGTATGGTCATCTTTCCTTGACTGTTTCTACCTCCCGACTTTTTTAACGGAGCAAGCAAGCTTTTCTCCGGCTTATCAGCAGTAATGGCGTCAAATCCATTTACTACTCTAAAACGCTGTCCTGGAGTGATTGGTTTTAATTTTCTAACTGACATTTCTTGTCTTTATAGATTACTGTAAAAATCGATAATATCACCTTCTACAACATCAACAATCGCTTTTTTAATAGCATTTGTTTTTCCATGCTGTACACCAGTTTTTGTATATCTGGATTTTCTTGAAGGACCGTAATTCATTGTACGGACCTTCTTCACAGAAACACCATAAGTAGCTTCAACCGCATCTTTAATCTGCAACTTGTTAGCCTTAGGGTCAACTACGAATCCATAACGGTTATTCAACTCGCTATCAGCAGTCATCTTTTCCGTTATAATTGGTTTTATCAACACACTCATGATATTATTGTTTATTTAAATTCGATTCAATTCCTTCTAAAGAGCTTTCTAACAACACCACACTATTAGCATGAAGAATTTTGTAAGTACTTAATTCTGAGTTAGTTATAACTTCTGAGCCTTTAAAATTACGCGAAGACAAATATACACCTTTATTTGAATCACCCAACACTATTAAAGACTTTTTATTCTCAAGACCTAAAGTCTTTAAAACCTGAACAAAATCTTTAGTTTTTGGAGTGTCAAAATCAAAGTCTTCAACTACTAAAATTGCATTCTCTTTAGACTTTAAAGTCAATGCAGATTTTCTTGCCAAACGCTTTAAGTTTTTATTTAACTTTTGACTATAATCTCTAGGTCTAGGGCCAAATATTCTACCACCACCTCTAAAGACTGGAGATTTAATACTACCTGCTCTCGCAGTACCTGTACCTTTTTGTTTCTTAATTTTTCTAGTACTACCAGCAATCTCAGCTCTTTCCTTTGCTTTGTGCGTACCTTGTCTCTGGTGAGCCAAATACTGCTTTACATCTAGGTAAACTGCATGATCATTAGGCTCTATAGCGAAAACATCATCAGAAAGGTTTGCCTTTCTACCTGTGTCTTTTCCTTTAATATCTAAAACTGCTATTTTCATTACTCTACCTTTGTATGGTTACATAAGCATTCTTATGGCCCGGAACACAACCTTTTACTACTAAAAGATTCTTTTCTGGAACTACTTTTAAAACTCTAAGGTTCTGAACCGTTACACGATCAGTACCCATTCTACCGGCCATTTTCATACCTTTAAATACTCTTGCAGGATATGATGCAGCACCAATAGAACCAGGAGCTCTAAGTCTGTTATGCTGACCATGAGTTGCTTGACCAACTCCACCGAATCCGTGACGTTTTACAACACCCTGAAAACCTTTACCCTTAGATGTACCAATAACATCTACGAATTGTCCTTCAGCAAAAACATCAACACCAACAGTGTCACCTAATTTAAATTCACCTTCAAAATCTCGGAACTCAACGACTTTTTTCTTAGGAGAAGCACCTGCTTTTTTAAAATGGCCTAATTCAGCCTTAATAGCACGACTTTCTGCCTTGTCATCGAAACCAAGTTGAAGGGCACTATACCCGTCGACCTCTTCGGTTCTGACTTGGGTAACTACACATGGTCCAGCCTGTATAACGGTACATGGAATGTTTTTTCCATTCTCGTCAAAAATACTGGTCATGCCTACTTTCTTTCCTATTAACCCAGACATACTTATTTATATTAATTATTACTTATTAAATTCTATTCAAAAAAATAGGGTCAAAATAATTTAACCCTAAATTATTTTTTCCGTTTTTCCCTCGCACGCAGCTTAGGACATGTTATCTAACCCATATTAAGGATTAGATTGTCAATTACACCTTAATCTCTACTTCTACACCACTTGGAAGCTCTAACTTCATAAGTGCATCAATAGTTTTAGATGAAGAGCTATAGATATCCAATAATCTCTTATAAGAACTTAATTGGAACTGCTCTCTAGATTTCTTATTTACGTGCGGTGAACGCAATACCGTAAATATCTTTTTATGTGTTGGTAAAGGAATTGGCCCTGTTACAACAGCACCGGTAGTCTTTACCGTTTTTACAATCTTCTCAGCAGACTTATCCACCAAATTGTGATCGTAAGATTTTAGTTTTATTCTAATTTTCTGACTCATGTCCTAAATTTATGCTGTTATACCTTTTGCTGCTTTGATAACTTCTTCTGAAATATTAGAAGGAGTTTCTGCATAGTGTGAAAATTCCATTGTTGAAGTCGCACGACCTGAAGATAATGTTCTAAGAGAAGTAACATATCCAAACATTTCAGATAATGGCACCGTACCCTTAACAACTTTTGCTCCAGCTCTATCGCTCATATCACCAATAGTACCTCTACGTCTATTTAAATCTCCAACGATATCACCCATGTTTTCTTCAGGAGTAATAACTTCTAACTTCATGATTGGCTCCATAACAACGGCACCAGCAGCTTTACCAGCAGCTTTGTAACCCATTTTTGCAGCTAATTCGAAAGAAAGTGCATCAGAATCCACAGGGTGGAAAGATCCATCCTTAAGAACAACTTTCATAGAATCCATTTCATATCCAGCTAAAGGTCCGTTTTGCATTGCAACTTTAAAACCTTTCTCTACAGATGGAATAAATTCTTTTGGAATACGACCACCTTTAATTTCATCAACAAACTGAAGTCCTTCCCCTTCGAAATCCTCATCAGCAGGACCCATTTCAAATACAATATCACCAAACTTACCACGACCACCAGATTGCTTTTTATAAGTTTCTCTGTGTCCAGCCGTTTTAGTTAACGCCTCTTTGTATTCTACTTGAGGTTCACCTTGACTAACTTCAACCTTAAATTCTCTTCTTAAACGATCAACAATAATATCTAAGTGAAGCTCACCCATACCAGATATAATTGTCTGTCCAGAAGCCTCATCAGTTTTCACTTGGAAAGTAGGATCCTCCTCAGCTAATTTAGCTAAAGCCATACCTAACTTATCAACATCCGCTTTCGTTTTAGGCTCTACAGCAATACCAATTACCGGTTCCGGGAAGTCCATGCTTTCCAAAACAATTGGGTGCTTTTCATCAGACATGGTATCACCAGTCTTAATATCCTTAAAACCTACAGCCGCACCAATATCACCTGCTTCGATAAAATCGATAGCATTTTGCTTATTGGAATGCATTTGATAAATACGAGAAATACGTTCTTTTTTACCTGAACGATTGTTCAATATATAAGATCCAGCATCTAAACGACCAGAATATGTTCTAAAGAATGCCAATCTACCTACGAAAGGATCGGTAGCAATCTTAAATGCTAAAGCCGAGAATGGCTCTTTAACATTAGGCTTACGTTTTTCAACAGCACCTGTATCAGGATTTGTTCCTTCGATATCATCCTTGTCTACTGGAGAAGGCAAATACCTACAAACAGCATCCAATAAAAACTGAACACCTTTATTTTTAAATGAAGATCCACAAATCATAGGAATGATTGCACGATCCATAACCGCAGCTCTTAAAGCAGCGTGTACTTCTTCTTCAGTAATAGAATCCTCGTCTTCGAAGAATTTCTCCATTAACTCCTCATCATATTCTGCAACAGCTTCAATTAAGGCAGCTCTATACTCCTTAACTTCAGCTTTCATTTCTTCAGGAATATCGATCACATCAAATGTAGAACCGAATCCTTCATCATGCCAAACAATTGCTCTGTTCTTAGCCAAATCAACAATACCCCTAAAATCAGCTTCATCACCGATAGGAAGTACAATTGGCACAGCATTAGAACCTAACATTTCCTTAACTTGCTTACACACCATAAGGAAATTAGAACCTTGACGGTCCATTTTGTTCACAAAACCTATTCTTGGAACTTTATAATTGTCAGCCAATCTCCAGTTAGTTTCTGATTGAGGCTCAACACCATCAACAGCACTAAACAAAAAGACCAAACCATCCAAAACACGCAAAGAACGATTTACCTCTACGGTAAAATCAACGTGACCTGGAGTATCAATAATATTAAAGTGATAATCTTTTGTATCAGGCAATTCCTTTGCATTTTCCAAAGGAAACTTCCATGTACATGTAGTAGCAGCAGAAGTAATTGTAATACCTCTTTCTTGCTCCTGCTCCATCCAGTCCATAGTTGCAGCACCATCATGCACCTCACCTATCTTATGACTAACACCCGTATAAAAAAGTATACGCTCTGTCGTAGTAGTCTTACCAGCATCAATATGCGCAGCAATACCTATATTTCTTGTAAATTTTAAATCTCTTGCCATGTCTATTTAGAATCTAAAGTGCGAAAATGCTTTGTTTGCCTCAGCCATCTTGTGCGTATCGACTCTTTTCTTAACAGCTGCACCTTCTTCTTTTGCAGCAGCTAAAATCTCTCCAGCCAATTTTTGAGCCATACCCTTTTCGTTACGTTTTCTTGCATAACTAATCAACCACTTCATAGCTGTTGATATTTTACGGTCCGGTCTAATTTGCATTGGAATTTGAAATGTTGCACCACCAACTCTTCTACTTCTAACTTCCACGTGTGGCATTACATTACTTAATGCATCTTTCCAAAGCTCTAAAGCTGTCTTCTCTTCATCAGTCTTCTTTGCATCTACGATATCAATTGCATCGTAAAAAACACCAAAAGCAACTGATTTTTTACCATCCCACATCATCATATTGACGAAACGTGTCACCAACTGATCATTAAATCTTGGATCTGGTAAAAGTGGTCTTTTCTTTGCCTGTCTTTTTCTCATTACTTCCTTTTAAACAAGTTTAATTACTTCTTAGGGCGTTTTGCACCATATTTAGATCTACGTTGTGTTCTACCGGCCACACCTGCTGTGTCCAATGCACCACGTACAATATGATACCTAACTCCTGGTAAATCTTTAACTCTTCCGCCTCTTACTAATACTATCGAGTGCTCTTGAAGATTGTGACCCTCTCCTGGAATGTAAGCATTCACTTCCTTACCATTAGTCAACCTTACCCTTGCTACTTTTCTCATAGCTGAATTTGGTTTCTTAGGCGTGGTAGTATAAACACGTGTACAAACACCCCTTCTTTGAGGACACGAATCCAAAGCAGCCGATTTACTCTTCTTAGTAATCGTCTCTCTTCCTATTCGTACTAATTGTGATATTGTTGGCATACTATTAAATAATATATAAAAATT
This sequence comes from Maribacter forsetii DSM 18668, assembly GCF_000744105.1. Classification (NCBI taxonomy): domain Bacteria; kingdom Pseudomonadati; phylum Bacteroidota; class Flavobacteriia; order Flavobacteriales; family Flavobacteriaceae; genus Maribacter; species Maribacter forsetii. The sequence continues at coordinate 1,010,308 of NZ_JQLH01000001.1, read as the reverse complement.
ACCCCTACTTTAAGGGTCGGCAAATGTAGTAATATTTCAGTAAAATTCAAACCAAGTTCAATTTATTTTTATTTTTTTTTGATTACCTCATTTTTACACCAAGTAAACTATAGTTAATATGTTCTTAATTCCTGAGAATTAATCACCAAATCTCATACAATTTTCGATCTGAATAAAACGCAAGTTTTTCTGTATTTTTTTGAAGAATTGCGAATATGACAAAAAAAACCATGTTGAATTATATAACTTTAAATCTGGTTCGTGTTTAATCTGTAACTCCTAATTTTACCACAAGTTCTTAAAGTTTTATTAAAATTATCTTGCATTATTAACACATTATTGTGAAGTTTGTCGCTAGCTAATTCAAATAATTTAAAAATGAGAACAAAACTAAATGGATTGTTAACGCTACTTTTAGCGTTAGTTGTGCATATTTCTTTTGCACAGCAAAAAACAGTTTCCGGTACGGTTACTGATCAGGGAGGGCTACCTTTGCCCGGGGTTAACATTGTAGTTGAAGGTACCACCACTGGTACACAAACAGATTTTGATGGTAACTACTCTATTATGGCCTCTCAAGGCGAAACATTATTATTTACTTACATCGGTCAAAAAGCTGTGAGAAAATCGGTTGGTGCCGGTAGCACAGTAAGCGTTCAGATGGAAGAAGATGCTCAAGCCCTTGAAGAAGTGGTTGTTACCGCTCAAGGTATTAAGCGTGAGAAAAAAGCTTTAGGTTTTGCAGTTTCATCTGTAGACGAAGAAGATTTAGAATCCCGTTCAGAAGGAGATGTTGCGCGTGTTTTATCAGGTAAAGCATCTGGTGTACAGATTACTGCTGCAGGTGGTATGTCTGGTTCTGCAACTAACGTTGTGGTAAGGGGTTTAAGTTCCTTTAGTGGAAGTAACCAAGCCCTTTTTGTTGTTGATGGTGTACCTTTTAGTAGTGATACTAATGCCCAAGACACTAATGGTAGTGGTTCTAACTTCTTAACTGGTAACACTGGTTCTTCTAGATTCTTAGATTTAGATCCAAACAACATCGCAAAAATTGAAGTATTGAAAGGTCTTGCTGCGGCAACTCTTTATGGTTCTCAAGGTAAAAACGGTGTAATCCTTATTACTACTAAAGCAGGTTCTGCAGTTGGTGGCAAAAAGAAAACAGAGATTACTGTTAATCAATCTTACTTTGTTAATGAATTTGCATCATTACCAGATTATCAAGACGAATACGGTAATGGTTTTGATCAAGCATTTGGATGGTTCTTTAGTAATTGGGGACCTAGTTTTGAAGAAAGTGGTCTTTCTGGATGGGGAAGACAATCAGCTATAGATGCAAACGGAACTTTAGAGCACCCTTATAGCACTACTGCGGTAGCTTCGACAAGAGAAGCTTTTCCTGAATTCCAAGGCGCAAGATATGATTGGAAACCTTATGATTCTGTAGAAGATTACTTCAAACCGGGATCAGTAAGCTCTACTTCTGTTAACATTAACGGTGCTTCTGAAGACGGAAACACAACTTTCAATGCAAACTTTGGTTATTTAGACGATGAGTCTTTTATACCTGGTAACGGTTTAACCAGAGCTAACGTATCACTTGGTGGTAGGTCTAAGCTATCAAATAAATTTACTGTTTCTGGTGCTATGAATTATTCTAGAACAGACTACAATTCACCTCCAATTGCGGCGAGTGAAGGTAATGGTACTACAGGTCTTTCCATTTTCGGTAATATTTATTTTACACCTCGTAGTGTTGACTTATTAGGTTTACCATACCAAAACCCAATTGACGGCTCTAGTGTTTACTATAGAAATGGTAACGATATCATTAACCCTCGTTGGACCGCGAACAATGCAAAATATTCTCAATTAACAACTCGTGTTTTCTGGAATGCATCTGTACAATATGACATCAATGATAATCTTAACATGACCTATAGAGCAGGTTTAGATTATTATAACGAAAGAAATGAGCAATACTCAAACAAGGGTGGTGTTGAATTTACAAGTGCTATTTTTGGTTTCTTAAATACATATGATAACAACAATACTATTTGGGACCATTATTTAGCATTAAATGGTAACTACGATTTATCAGAAAAATTAGGTATGTCCTTTAACGTTGGTGCTACCACAAGGTCTACTACTTTTGATCAGTCTGGTGTTGCAAGTACCGGACAAATAGTTTTTGACATCCAAAGACATTTCAATTATGCTAACCAGTCTCCTATTCAGTATACTGAAAAAAGAAACATTGCAGGTCTTTTAGGTCAAGTAACCTTAGACTATGACAACATGTTGTTCTTTACAGCTTCAACAAGAACTGACTGGGTATCTAACCTTACTACTGAAAACAACAGCCAAACGTATCCTAGTGCAAGTGCTTCTTTCTTGCCTACTGCTGCATGGCCTGGCATTAAGTCTGAAAAAGGTCTTAATTTCTTAAAGCTGAGAGCTGGTTTAGGTCAGTCCGCAACTTTCCCAACTGCTTACCCAACCATTAGTGTTGTTGAGCAAAACACACAAGTTTATGGTGAAGGTGGTGAAGTTACAACTAACCAAGTTGCTGGTTTTAAAGCAAATCCTGATTTGAAGCCAGAGCTTCTTTCTGAATTTGAAGTTGGTTTTGAATCTAAATTCTTTAGTAATAGAGTTTCCTTAGATTTCACTTATTTCGACAGAACTACAAAAGATCTTATTGTAAGAGAGCCTCTTTCTCCATCAACAGGATTTACTTTTACACAGAGTAATGTTGGTAAAATTGAAGGTGATGGTATTGAAATTGATTTAGGTGTTGATTGGATCAGAAGTGATGAAGCAAGCGGTTTTAACTGGAATACTAGAGCAAACTTTACTAAAAATAAATTTATTGTAACAGAGCAAGAGCAAGACATTATTATTTATGCTGGTAGTTCAACCTTATCCGTTGGTGGTAATGCGGCAATAAAAGGTGAGCAATTAGGTGTTATTGTAGGCGATGCAATCGCAAGAGATGCTGATGGTAATTTCTTAGTAGATGATGGTGGTGATTATGTAACTACTGAAGTTGATGCTAATGGAAATGTTCCTATTATCGGTAATCCAAACCCTGACTATATCATGAACATTATAAACTCTCTTTCTTACAAGAATTGGAATTTAGGTTTTCAAATTAGTCATACAAAAGGTGGTGACATCGTTTCTAACACAATTGGTACGTTATTAGGTAGAGGTTTAATTACTGAAACTTTAGATAGAGAAAACACTTATATTTTACCTGGTGTTTCTCAAAGTACTGGTGAAGTAAACAACAAGCAGATAAACAATTCTACATACTACTTCAACAATATCTTATTCGGTCCAACTGAATTAAAGGTATATGATGCATCTGTAGTACGTTTACAAGAGCTTTCATTAGGATACACTTTCCCTGCAAAAGCATTAGAGAGAACACCTTTTGGATCTCTAACTATCACTGCTCAAGGATTCAACTTGTGGTATGATGCTTATAACACTCCAGAGGGTGCTAATTTTGATCCTAACATTCAAGGTGCTGGTGTTGGTAACTCTCAAGGTTTTGACTTTATTAACGGTCCAAGTTCTAGAAGATATGGTGTTAGTATTAAAGCATCCTTTTAAAAATTGCTAATCTTAATTAATAGAAATATTATGAAAAAAATAATTAAATATATAACCGTTGTTTTTACCGCAGGAGTGCTATTAAACTCTTGTGAAACAACAGATCTAGATCTTAGGACTAGCCCTAACGATCTTGCAGAAGATCAAGCAGACCCAAATTTATTGTTGAATTCAATTCAACTTGCTTACGTAGCAAATATGTACACCATAAATGATATCGGATCTGAACTGACTAGAATCGATTATATGCTAGGTCGTAATTACTTTAACACATACCCAGGTAATACTTTTGATGATATTTGGGAACGTCTTTATAGTAGTACAGATGGTAATAATGATGTATTTACATCTGATGTAGACTTAGGTATTTTTCCTAATGTTGCCAACCTAAAGACTATTGACGCTGGAAGTGATACCGACTATACATTCCACATTGCTGTTGGACAAACTTTAAAAGCTCACATGCTTTTATTGTTGGTTGATTATCTTGGAAAAGCTACTTTAAGTGAAGCTGGTAATCCAGTTGACTTCCCGGCTCCGTTATTAGATGACGGACAAGATGTTTACGCAGGGGCCTTAGCTTTATTGACTGAAGCAGAAGCGTTATTCGCTGCCGATCCAGCTACTCAAGGTGCTGATGATTTTTTCTACGGTGGCGATACAGAAAATTGGATCAAGCTTATAAACACCATAAGATTAAAAGCTGCTGTTACTACAGGTGACGCTAGTTCTTTTAATTCAATTATTGCAGGTGGTGATTATATCACTGAAACAGCTGATGATTTTCAATGGCAATATGGTACAAGGGAATTACAACCAGACACGCGTCACCCTGATTACCAAGATGATTACACTACAAGTGGTGCTAATCTTTACCAGAACAACTGGTTGATGAATAACATGTTGGTTAAAAATGACCCTAGAATTAGGTATTACTTCTATCGTCAAGAAAGTGCAACACCAGGTGCTGCAGGCGAACCTGCGAACGAAGAGTTACTTGCATGCTCATTGGCAATACCGCCTGCTCATTATGCTGGTTACATTTATTGTTCTGTACCAAATGGCTATTGGGGTAGATCTCATGGTAATAATGAAGGAACACCACCAGATGGTTTCCAAAAAACGGCAGTAGGTGTTTATCCGGCAGGTGGACGTTTTGATGATAGTAGTTTTGATGTTGTTGGTCTTGGCCTAGGTGGCGGAGGCGGTGGTATTGAACCAATCTTCCTGGCTTCTTATGTAGATTTCTGGCAAGCTGAAATGGCTGCTACACCAGCAGCAAAAGCAATATTCTTAGAATCTGCTATGATTAAGTCAATCGAGAAGGTTCAAGGCTTTGGTTCTTTAGATTCTGGTGCAGATTTATCTGTAGCTCCATCTGAAACGGAAGTAACTTCTTATATTGATGGTATAGTTGCTGATTACTTAGCGGCTTCAGGAGATGATCAAACAAATATCTTATCTGAACAATACTGGATCGCTCTTTATGGTGGTGGCGTTGAAGCTTTCAACTATTATAGAAGAACAGGCTTCCCTACAACTTTAGCTCCTAACTGGGAATTAAATCCAGGTTCATTTCCAAGATCATTTTTATACCCTCAGACAGAGGTTATTACAAACCCGAATGTTTCGCAGAAATCTGATTTATCAACACAAGTATTTTGGGATACTAATCCAGCTGGACCAGCTTTCCCATCTGCTAACTAAAAATTAAGAAAATGAAAATAAACAATAAAATATTAGGCGCTATTATAGGTGTTTCTTCGCTAGTATTAACATCATGTGATGACGGCGATAAAGTTATTGATGAAGTCTTTGCAGAAACCACTAGAGGTGCTGTTTTAAGAACAATTGAATCTGGTGGAGTTTTTGACCGATTCGATACCTCTACTAGTTTTGGATTTACTTTTGAAGAGCAAGACTATGAAGATGGTGATTTATTGGAAAAAGTTGATTTATATATCAGCTTTGATGACAACACTGAAGCTAATGGCGATTCTACTGTAGATGAAATCTTAATTCAGACATATTTACCAACAGATTTTACTGACGGAGAATTTGGTTTACCCAGAGCAAGTTATGAAACCACTTTAGCAAATGCCTTATCTCAATTAGGTTTAGTTGAAGGTGATTTTGATGGCGGCGATGCTATACAATTTCGTTTAATCCTTACCTTAACCGATGGTAGAACTTTTACAAATGATGATAGTACAGGTACTATTACAGGTTCTTTCTTTAACGCGCCATATTTCTATGGTCCAGTTATAAAATGTATTCCACCATCACCAGTTGCGGGTGAGTACACTATTGATTTAGTTGATAGTTATGGAGATGGATGGAACGGTGCATCTATAGATGTTGTTATCGATGGCGTAGCCTCTTCTTATACTATTGAAGATGGTGGTGCAGGTACTGCAGCGTTTACAGTTCCTGAAGGAACAACAGAATTTACATTAGAATTTGTTTCTGGTGCATTTGATTCTGAAGTTACTTATGAAATCATTGCTCCAACAGGCGAGACGGCTATTTCAGATGGACCAAGTCCAGCAATAGGAGCTATTACTTTAAATATCTGTAACGGGTAGTCTACGTAATTCTTAATTTATATTATAGCTGCCCTATTCACTTAGGGCAGCTATTTTTTTTCAATAAAGTTAAATAATCTCCTATGTCATATTCGTCTAAGACCAAAAGCGAAACTATAATCATTCAAACATTATTAAGTTTATGTCTATTAATGATATTGTCTTGCGCTGAAAACAAAAAAGACACTATAGCAGAATTCCCTAACAATGAATCAAAGAATATTAAGATATTTGAAAGTATCGTTAGTGAGTATAGCCATATCAATTTCAGTAATGATTTAGTTGAAAATATAGAAACTTATGATAATGTTTTTAATTTCGATTACTTCTACAATGGTGCAGGTGTAGGTGTTGAAGACATAAATAATGATGGATTATTAGACATTTTCTTTTCTGGTAATCAAGTAGACAACAAACTATATCTAAACAAAGGCAATTTTATATTTGAAGATATTTCTACAACAGCTGGTATTAACATCAACAAAAAATGGTGTAATGGTGTAACCTTTGTAGATATCAATAACGATGGTTGGCATGATATTTATGTTTCACAAGGAGGTCCTAACAATAGGAGTAACAGAAACAACCTTCTATACATTAACAATCATGACAATACCTTTACAGAAAAGGCGAAAGAATATGGAATTGACGATCCGGGCATCTCCACTCAAACAGCATTTTTTGATTTCGATAAAGATGGCGATCTTGATTGCATCGTAATGAACGAAAATGAATTATATGGTCTAGACCCCATATCTCTTCTTAAAGCGGTTAATAGTTCAACGGAAACCAAATACTTTAACAGTAGTCACTTTTACGAAAATGTAAACGGACAATATTTAGATGTAACGAAAGAAGTAGGATTGGAAAATCCAATATTTGGCTTGGGTTTATGTGTTTCTGACATTAATAAAGATGGATATTTAGACATATATATTTCTAGCGACTATTACTTACCTGACGCGCTATATCTAAATACCAAGAATGGTGGTTTCAAAAACTCGGTAAAAGAACTCACCCAACATATTTCATTTTATGGTATGGGCTTGGATATTGCCGATATAAACAATGATAAATTACAAGACATATTTGTTTTAGACATGGCTTCTAACGACCATTTTAGAGCCAAAACACTTATGGCTTCAATGAGTACAGAGAAATTTAATTACCTCACTAATACTGCTGGTTTTCAATACCAATACATGTTCAATTCACTTCAATTGAATTTAGGAAAGAATCACTACTCCAATATCTCTCAACTTACATCAATGGCAAGCTCTGATTGGAGCTGGTCCGTATTAATGTCAGATTATGACAACGATGGATTAAAAGATGTTTTCATTACTAATGGGTACCGTAAATATGCATTAGATAATGATTTTCAAAATAAAGTATACCAAAACAAGGTTAAATACAAAGGCAATATCCCAAATAGCATAAAACAACAATTGTATGACGAAATGCCTTCTGAAAGTCTAAGTAATCTTATATACAAGAATTACGGCAATTTAGACTTTAAAGAAATTAGCAGGAATTGGGGCTTAGAAGAACTAACATTTAGTAATGGGGCGGCACAAGCAGATTTTGACAATGATGGCGATTTAGATTTGATTCTAAACAATATTGATCAGACAGCTCTACTATATAAAAACAATACAGTTGAAAATGATTTAGGAAACTTTTTAAAAGTTAAGACCAATGATCAAAATAAAGAGTCATTTGCCAAGGTTACCATCTCACATGACAACAAAAATCAATTTGAAGAAATAAAAAGGGTAAGGGGTTACATGTCTTCTCAAGAAAATTCTGCACATTTTGGCATCGGAAAATCAACGAACATAGACACTGTTAAAATTGAATGGCCAAGTGGAAAAATAGCCTACCAATTTAATGTTAAACCAAATTCAATACTAACTTTTTCAGAAACAGATGCGAAATCTATTTCCAGCAAACCATCTTTTGATAAAAACTCCTTTTTTATTGCAAAGAACGATCAGGAATTCAAATTAGATTTCAGACACAAAGAAACAAGCTATGATGACTTTGCACAAGAAATTTTACTGCCCTACAAACAATCTAATACCGGACCGTTTATGGCCAAAGGAGATGTTAATAGTGACGGAAAAGAAGATCTGTATGTAGGTGGTGGGTCAGGACAGTCAGGATCAATTTATCTGCAGACTCAAAATGGCTTCATCAAAAAAACTCCAAAATCTTTTAAACTAGATAAAGGTAAAGAGGATGCTGAATCAGTATTCTTTGATTTCGACAATGATAATGACCTAGACCTTTATGTTGTAAGTGGAGGAAATGAGTACGGAGAAAGCTCATCTTATTATGCAGATAGATTATACCTAAATGATGGCAATGGTAATTTTCAAAAATTAGATACCCCAATATTGCAATCTCTTCCCAAAAGCGGTAAATCTGTTACCATCATAGATTTTGATAAAGATGGTGATAATGATGTTTTAGTTGGTAATAGAATTATACCACACAATTACCCATTGCACAGTGCATCTATTCTCTATGAAAATGATAACGGAATATTAAAGAATGTAACTAAAGCTATTGTTCCTGGGCTAGAAGATTTTGGATTAATCAACAGTATTATTACCACGGATTTTAATAATGATGGTTGGCAAGATTTTATTGCCGTAGGTGAATGGACCCCTATTGGTATGTTTGAAAATAAAAATGGAAAATTTGAACGCCTAACCACCAGTGACTCATCTTTACATACCAAAGGCTGGTGGTTCAAAATAAAAGAAACGGATATAAATAATGACGGAAATAAGGATTACATAGTAGGTAATGTTGGTAGAAACATCAAATTTACCGCTAGTGAAGAAAAACCTTTTAAAATTTTCGCCAATGATTTTGATAATGATGGCGTAAATGACGTGGTATTAAGCAAAAAATATCATGAAACATATGTACCTGTAAGAGGAAGAGAATGTTCTTCCCAACAAATGCCATTTATTAAGGATAAATTTTCTACTTATAATGATTTTGCTCAAGCAACCATGGAAGATATTTATGGTGAGAAATTAAAGGAAGCATATTCAAACGAAGCAACAGAATTTAATTCTATACTACTTTTAAATAAAGGGAATAATAAATTTGAAAAAATCAACCTACCCAATGAGTCTCAATTATTTCCAACTTTAGCCATATCATTGTTTGATTTAAATAATGACGGATTTGAAGATTGCGTAGTTTCAGGAAATATATATGAAACTGAAGTTGAAACACCAAGGTTAGACGCTATTTCTGGATTGGCTTTAATTTCTAATGGTAAAGATGGCTACATACCATCTACCATGGAGAAAACGGGTCTTTATCTACGTGGAAATGTTAAAAGTATGGAATCAATAAAATTTAATGACCAGACTTTGTTAGTCACTGGTTTTAATAACGAGAAACTAAGAACTTTCGAATTAACAAAAAATTAAACATGCTGAATATAAGAGGTTTAAAAATTATTTTTAAATTAAGCATCTTAAACAACCAAACCATGAAAAAAATCTTAATGTTAGCTATTACTGCAATAGCAAGTACAACTTTACAAGCTCAATATTCTGGGCAAGTGCCAACTAATATGGGAGGAGCTAGTCAAAATGCAGCCGCAGGTGCCGCAATAGCAAACTTCTTAGGTCCTGTAAACGAGGCTTATCAAAAAAGACGAGAAATAGATTTAGACAAATTTCAAGGTTCCCCATACACTTCCAATACTTTTGCCCCAACAATCCTAAAATACAATGACGAAGTTGTTGGCAATATTTATTATAGATACAATGCCTTGAACGAGGAGATTGAAATTAAAAAAACAGCTTCTGAGGAAGAAGCGTACCAAGCTTTAGTAAAAGATAAAGAGATTAGCCTTCTTATTAATGCTAAACCTCTAAGTTTTAAAACTTTTGTGACAGAGAAAAACGCTACTCTAAATGGGTATTTATCTCTTATTCAAAAAGGAAGCAAGTATGATCTGTACGAGAGAACCCTTGTTAAGTTTACAGAAGGGCAACCAGCACAAAATTCATTTGTAGCAGCTGTACCAAGTAGGTTTACAAAATTTACAGAATTCTATTTCCAAAAAAATGGTGTAAATAGGATTGATCAGGTTCCGCTAAAAAACAAAAAACTAATTAAGTTAGTAGATGAATCTAAAAGAGAAGAGCTCAAACTTTTCTTAAAAGAAAACAATCTAAACATTAAAGATGAATCAGATTTAATTAAAGTATTTGACTATTTAAATAGCTAAAACTTTTAATCTTAATATTTAAAACAGCCCAACAATAGTTGGGCGGTTTTTATTTACCTTTGCCCCATGCAAAAAACCACTCAAATTTATGGCTTAAGAGCCATTATAGAAGCTGTCAACTCAAATGAAGAGATAGACAAGGTATTTCTTCAAAAAGGTCTTAAAGGAGACCTTATGAAAGAATTGGAGGGTTTATTGCGCAGAAATGAAATCAATATGGTCTATGTGCCTATTGAAAAATTGAACAGACTTACAAAAAACAATCACCAAGGTGCCGTTGCCAACATCTCCCCTATCGCATTTCATACTCTTGAAGATTTAGTGGAAAAGGCGAACGAGAAAGAAGGTCCTGCTTTATTTCTATTATTAGATCAACTTTCTGATGTACGTAATTTTGGAGCAATCATTAGAACTGCAGAATGTACCGGAGTTGATGGGATCATTGTTCAAAAGAAAGGTGCCGCACCTGTAACCGCAGACACCATTAAAACCTCTGCCGGTGCTGCATATAGAGTGCCAATAGCAAAAGTAGATCACTTAAAAGATGCTGTTTTCTATTTACAGGCATCAGATATTAAAATAGTATCGGCTACCGAAAAAACAGATGATTCTGTTTATGATGTTCCTTTTACAGATTCTATAGCAATTGTTATGGGTGCTGAAGATCGTGGTATTACGCCTTCTATTTTAAAAGCTTCAGATTATAGAGCTAAACTTCCATTATTAGGTGAGATTGAATCGTTAAATGTTTCTGTTGCATGTGCCGTTTTCTTATACGAAGCCGTTCGTCAACGTTTGTAACTACAATTCACCTATCTGAATCACTTTTAGAGCTTTTCTTGAAGATGTAGTTATATTTAAAACTTTCTTCTTCCTCGAATTCCTCTTCAATGTGTAGTTCCCTGAAGTTACCGTTTTCATCAAAATGCTGTAAAAACAAATCATCTTCTTCTTTAAAATCTTCCTTTTCCCATTCATACTTTTTGGTTGGCGGAATGCGTGCTTTCACCATTTTTGCAAGGAACAATCCCGTGAGAAAACCGGCTAAATGTCCTTCCCAAGACATTCCTTCCTTAACCGGAAATATATACCAAAGCATACTCCCATATATAAAAACAACAATTAAAGAAAGTGCTACCAGTCTAAAGTGAGAACTAAATATTCCTTTGAAAAAGATAAAACTAGCCAGCACATAAATAAGTCCGCTTGCACCTATATGATAGGATGTTCTACCAATTAGCCAAGTTATTAAACCGGATAATAAAATGCCATATACAACAACTTTCCACGCAACATCTTTATAAAAATACCAAAGCGCAGTAAGTAAAATGGCTAAAGGAATTGTATTGTTATATAGGTGCTCCAAAGAACCATGAATAAACGGACTAAAAACCACTCCGCGTAATCCCAATAGTGTTCTTGGCATTACCCCCATTTCATTAAAGTTCACGCCCAAAATCAATTCTACCCAATACACGCACCAGATGACTATCATAGCAAAAAGCGGAATAGCCAGCACTTTATTAGAAAACTTAAAATGTCCCATTTCTGACATGAGCTTGTTTTAATTTATAGCTTACAATTATACTACCAACGTTTGCAAATTGGTCATATTGTCACTTCAATCCTTACTTAACAATCAATTGGCAACATACTTTTCTCTTCTCATTTAAGAATATTATATTTTTGTATTATGAACGAACCTTTAGCAGAACGCGTACGTCCAAAAACATTAGACGAATATATTAGTCAGCATCATTTAGTAGGTGAAAAGGGCTCGCTAACGAATCAAATAAAGAAAGGTATTATTCCTTCATTAATTCTTTGGGGACCTCCAGGTACAGGAAAGACAACTTTAGCAAATATTATAGCAGAACAAAGCAAAAGACCTTTTTATGTTTTAAGTGCCATAAATAGTGGTGTTAAAGATATTCGCGAGGTCATTGACAAGGCTAAACAAGCCGGCGGATTGTTCACCGCTAAAAACCCTATTCTATTCATAGATGAGATACATCGTTTTAGCAAATCTCAACAAGATTCGCTCTTGGCAGCGGTTGAAAAAGGTTGGGTAACTTTAATTGGGGCTACTACTGAAAATCCAAGTTTTGAGGTAATACCAGCATTACTCTCCCGTTGTCAGGTCTATATTTTAAATGCCTTTGGAAAAACGGATTTAGAAAATTTGATCAAAAGGGCAATGGAAAAAGACGCGTTGCTAAAATCAAAAAAAATAGAACTAAAAGAAACTGAAGCCTTATTACGTATATCTGGAGGTGATGGTAGAAAATTATTGAACGTTTTTGAATTGGTCGTTAATTCTGAAGAAAGTGACACCATTGTCATTACTGATGAATTGGTACTGTCTAAAGTTCAAAAAAACACGGTTCTTTATGACAAAACGGGGGAACAGCATTACGATATTGTATCGGCCTTTATAAAATCTATTCGTGGTAGTGACCCTAACGGTGCGGTATATTGGTTAGCGAGAATGATAGAAGGCGGTGAAGACGTAAAGTTCATTGCACGTAGAATGCTTATATCTGCTTCTGAAGATATTGGTTTGGCGAATCCTACCGCTTTGGTAATGGCGAATACAACTTTTCAAGCCGTGACTTCCATTGGTTATCCAGAAGCACGAATTGTATTAAGTCAATGTGCAATTTACTTGGCAACCTCTGCAAAGAGCAATGCAAGTTATATGGCGATAGGAAAAGCACAACAGGCAGTAAAACAAACAGGTAATTTGACCGTTCCACTTCCGTTAAGAAATGCACCTACCAAATTAATGAAAGACCTGGGCTACGGGCAAGAATATAAATATGCCCATGATTACCAAAATAACTTTGTGGATGCTGAGTTTCTACCTGATGAAATAACTGGAACTACCTTCTACAAACCTGGCAACAATGCCAGGGAAAAAGCGCTTAGCGATTTTATAAAGAACAGATGGAAAACGAAATATGACTTTTAGAATTTGATATTCAATTCTTCTTGAACCAATTTATCGTTCTCATAATATTCAAAAATCCAATCACCATCCTTTTGGTAGACCATGCCGTTTTTGGTATCTGTCTTTGCCATAAAAACATTATCAGCAGAGCTCTTCATTAAGTTCATTCTAACCTTTGGAGAACTATCTACCAATTGGTACCCGGTTTCTGTAGCCTGTGCATACCAAATATCTTTTACAGCTGTTTTTTTAACTTCCACGTTTTTTAAAACAGATGTTTTTGGCTCTGCTTTCTTAATATTGGATGCTACGGGAGTTTGATCTTTATAGTATTGTGTTTTCTCGGTTTCATCAGAAATCACCGCAGTACTTTTGGTAACTTTCTCCTTTTCTTTTGCTTTTTCTCCTTCTAAAATCTTAACAGCTTTAGACTCATCTAATTTTTTAACGTCATTTTTAAAACTAACGGTCACCGGCTCCTCTTTTTCTTTTTTATCACTATAAGTATAGTTGATGCCATTAAAAGAACGCATAGATTCTCTAATTGCTTCATTATATGCTTCTTTATACTGCTTTATCTTACTTATACCCTGCATGGTGCTAAAAACAATCTTATCATTACAGTCTATTAAATTAATGATGGTCTTGGTAGAAAACATACTACTATCATCTTGTAAATCTGCAACAACCCCCAAACATCTATTAAACTTTAAATCTTCTGGCAATTGATCTTCATATACCGTAGTAAATCCTTTACCTGTAAATAGAAATTTTATTAACGTACTTGTTTGATGTTCATTCATATTCTTAAAAGCATCAAACTTCTTTGGAACAATGATGTACTTGTAATCATCTAAGTTCTCTTGGGCATACGAAGAAAGTCCTATAAATGTGAATAGTATTGCGATAACTGTTTTCAAAACGACATAATTTTAAATTCATCGTAATATATGAAAAAAGCATGCCAAAAAAATAAAAGAAGCTTAGAAGATGTGCTACTATTTACGACCCCATGATATAATATTCAACCCAAGTTGAAACGATGCGTAGTTAGTTGCCGCTATATTATTATAAGATAGCAGGTTATCTGCCATAACATAAAAATTAACAGGTCCGGCTTGTAAATTCATTCCCAATCCTATATTGGTTTTACTAAATTTATCTACAGTATAAGTTCCTTTAAATGCCAAAGCATTACCTATTCTACGGGTATAAAAACCTGTTAATGCCATTTGTGGACCTCTAGGCCTATTAATCATATATAATTGTCCACCAAATGAATTTCTGTATGTAGTGCGCAACTCGCCACCAGAAGAGCCAGCTGTACAATCACAATTTTGCGAACCACCATTACCCACAGGTTCGCCAAAATCATTTCTAATAGATGCATATAATTTTGTAGGTCTAAACGAAACATAGCCTTTAGTGTCGGTTTCAAAAGGCACTACATCCTCAATTTCATCTACCAATTCTTGCCAAAAATCTCTATCTAAGCTTGCAAAATTTTCAAGTACATCTATTTCTATACCTTCTACAGATGTATTTCCTTTTAAATTATAACTTTTAGAGTCTCCAGAATGATAAATAAAACCTATGTCCAATAAACTGCCGGTAAGCGTTGTACGTTCAGATAAATGATATGTAAACCCCAGGTCTACACCTAAACCTAGATCCCCACCAAATAGGGCTCTACTTATAATTTCATTTCCAAGGGCATCATCGTTATTTGCATCTCTTAAACTTCGTAGTCCAGATGTACGCAGCAGCAAATCTGCATTCAAATTCGTTGCAATTAAATTGTTCTGCCCCTCTACATTACTTAAATGTCCATTATTTGTTGAAGAACTATAGTCCGCAATAGCCGAGTATAATTTTCCCCTTGCACCTACGGTTAAATTACGATCTATTCTTTTATTGATACCAAAATGAAAAACATTGACCAAAGAACCACGAACCTTTAAATCTCCCAAATCATATCTTCTACCCAACTGATCTGCATTACCGTCAAATAACAGATAAGCATAATCTTGAGGCCAGTAGCCTATATTGTCAAACTCAAGATATCCGCCAAACGAGTAAAATATATTCGGATTCTCACTTCTGAATCCGCCACTCAAATATTCCATTTGTATCGTGGTACTTAACTCATCTTTTGGAGTAAGTACATCTAAAGCCCGCTCCCTGAATTTTATATTGATATCTATACCATCATTGGCAAAAATATCATTGACGGAAATAGCATTAGAACCAGCATACCCAGAAATACCAGATAACATAGGCACACCTGCATACCATTTAAAATCAGATTCTACACCGGGGTTTACAGATAGTGATTGCGGTATTTCATTAAAATCATATAGAATTTGCTTATTCTGAGCTTTTAAACTCAAAGTAAGCAAAACGCCTGCTATAAAAAAGCAATGGCATAATCTCATCGTATATCTAAAGTAAATTGTGCACTAGAACGAAGCACGATTGCAGGATCTTGTAAAGTGGACTCGCTACTATTATCACCTAAATTAATAGCAGTCAATCTTATTTCTGAAGTAGCTTTGATAATATCTAGACTTTTACCGGTTGCCCCATATGCCACATCTCTTTGCAGAATTGCCGTTGGTGCCGCATCCATACTAAAAACTTCGGTATCCAATACATTTTCGGCTTCATCTAAAAACTCTAGTCTAATTTCTATAGGTTTACTGGTAGTGTTCTCTAACTCATAAGTAAGCACTCCAGCTAGCACTCTTTCAGCAAAAAACGGCTCTTCAAAAGCATCAAAATTAAAATCCTGAGTAAAAAAATCTAGACCTTCCACCCTGTTGATCAAGGTCTCTTGGGCCTTTACGTAGAAAATACTGGTTTCATAATCTGGAGTAATGGTTAAATCGTCTAACTGATCAAAATCTTGCTCTTCAGAACAAGACGTTACCAGCAGTAGACCTACCATTATCAATGCCAGAATACGTACCATTTTCATCACCTCAAACAAGTTTTATACTTATAGACAAGCGTCTATAGTAGTAGTAACTCTACAAAAGGGATTTTATTTCTTGCAAATCGTAAATAATAGGAGCAATATTGTGACTTTCTTCTTTATGAGCGTTAAAGTGTAGGGTATAAAACCCTAATGATTTAGCGCCCATAATATCCGCTTCTAAGCTATCACCGATCATCAATGATTTCTCTGGCAAGACACCAGCGCTATCTAGAGCCAAATTAAAGATAACCGGGTTAGGCTTTTTAGCTCCTGCCATTTCAGAGTCTATAATCTGATCAAAATAGCCATGAATACCAGCGTTTCTAAGCTTCTTTTCTTGAACTTCTTGAAAACCGTTGGTTATAATATGTAATTTATACTTCGGCTTTAAATACTCTAACACCTCTATCGCATTAGGAAATAGAGTATTAAATGAAGATAAATGGTTTATGTATTCTTCGGATAACATATGAATAACATCATCTGTAACCGGATAACCCATTGTATCAAAAACCGATTTTAAACGTTGATACCGCAATTCTGATTTTGTTATTTTATCTTCTCTAAACAATCTCCAAAACTTCAAATTTGCAGGTACATAAACCTCTAGAAAAGCTTCTAATTCCACTTCAACTTTTTGCTCGTTGAATATTTTCTTAAATGTAAGTGCCGAGTTCTGATCAAAATCCCACAAGGTATGATCCAAATCAAAAAAAATATCTGTTACTTTACCTTCAAACATGCTGTTGTTTTATTACCTCAGAATAAACGGTCATCCAATCTCTATCTTCCTTATTTCCTAAAACTTCATTAGAAAACATAGCTATCAGTGTACCATTAACTTTTTTTACCTCATTCGTCAACAATTCTATTTGACGATAAATCTCTTCATCCTTCTTAATCTTAGATAGGGAAATATCATGAATAGCGAACGGATGCACTTTTATAGGCTGATTTACCTCTAACGGAATATCGTAAAATTGAAACGGAGTACAAGTACCTGCTCTAAAACCAAGCTCAAAAGTATACCCCATAGTAAAGTCGTTCGTAAATTCCGCTGCGATCAAATTCCTATAAGTTTGCGGTACATCTACCCTATTATATCGCATTTTACAATTGTTAACAGGTCTGTTAATGACCTCTTCCAAATTTGCTTTCTCCTTTTTTAAAAGTTCAAGATCAGAAAATGAACTATAACTAGCCGCCAATGAAACCGGCATATAATCTGCCACATGTTTAATGAGCGACTTAAATTTTATGCTATTTGTTGATACGTTTTTATCGTACTTCGAATAATCCGCAAACTGAAAAAAGAAATTACATTTTATTTTATTCTTTTTGTGCAAAGCGATGAGCTCATTGTAATTATCATAAGGATCTTTTTGCCTATTTAATCCCACAGCAATACGTTCTACCACCCTCTTTAGCTTGAAGGTACCTAAGTCCATCAGCATCCCTACAACACCACGCATGAGACCACGGTTGGCATAGCAATGAGAAGTGGCCACATCTATAACAGAAATAAAATCATACGTTTTGTTTTTATATTCCAAATCCGCAAAACGTTCTTTCAGTGCATTTAACAGTTTGAAAGCCCAAATATCAACAACAGGTTTTTTAAGGAATCCGTTTTGAAAAGCGATACTGTCTTTAGGAGAAAACCTACCATGTATATCCTTTACATGAGGTAAATACTCTTCATATCTAGAGAGCATAAAGAAACTAGCGGCAAAAATATCAAAAGGTAACGTGCTTCTTTCCCCTGCCTGAAAAAAACAAGGCGTACCATCATAATCCCCAATATTCAACTGAATATCATTAATTCCCTGTTCAAACAACAAATCATTGCTACGAATAAAGAATTCGTTCTGCAGGGGTTGTTTTGTATAGGTGATCTTTGGTCCCGTATGTTTTATAAACTCTTCTACCTTGGTAGTGAAATCTAGGTCAATACCCAATATGTTCACGAAGATATGCCTCATGATATAGGTAAGACGCGGAGTGATTTTATGTGTATAAATCAATAACATTTATAGAATATTTTCATCTGCAAAGCTATAGTAACTTTTTTGGGTAATGATTAAATGATCCAACACTTTAATATCTAAAGTTTCACTGGCAATTTTCAACTTCTGGGTAATCTGCTTATCGGCAGCACTGGGTCTTAAGGTACCTGAAGGGTGATTGTGGGCAAGAATAATGGCAACCGACCCAAGCTCTAAAGCTTGTTTCATCACAATACGCACATCTACCAAAGTACCGGTAATACCACCTTTGCTTAATTGTGCCTTATGTAATACTTTGTTGGAGTTGTTGAGAAAGAGAATCCAGAATTCTTCATGTTCCAAATCGCCCAACAGCGGTTGTAGAATTTCATATACATCTTTACTGCTTCCTATTTTTTCAATTTTGGCGGCATCTTCTCCCCTTCTTCTTCTACCTACTTCTAAAGCGGCTGCTATGCTTACTGCTTTTGCTTCACCAATACCTTTAAAGGTCATCAGCTGTTTTATAGAAAGCCGACCTAATTCGTTCAGGTTGTTATCTACAGATGCCAAAATACGTTTAGACAATTCAACCGCACTTTCTGATCTACTACCCGAACCTATTAAAATGGCAATCAGTTCAGCATCAGATAATACCGAACGACCCTTCTGTACTAGCTTTTCTCTTGGCTTATCATCATCTGACCAATTTTTTATAGATAACGAGGTTGGTTTATCGTGCATTGGCTAAAGATACAGAACAAATTATTTTATGGTAAATTTATACATCAATTAAAAAACCAACCATGAAATCGATATTAAACGAAGAGGCATACCAAGAAATTAAAGGTAGAATTGAGCAACTCTCAGAAACCTCTGAGAAAGGTTGGGGTAAAATGACCGTTGGGCAAATGGTGTGGCATTGTCAGTATCCATTAAAATTAGCAATTAAGAATACACCCAATACTTCTAAAGGCAATTGGTTCGTAAAAACGTTCTTTAAAAAGTCTTTATATAATGATAAACCATGGCGTAAAAATTTACCGACTGCACCTCAACTAAAAACAAAAGAAGATAAGGTATTCAGTACCGAACATGAAACTCTTAAAACTTTAGTGAATGATTTTTATGAAGTTCGTGATCGCAAAGAATGGTATCCGCACCCTGCATTCGGACCATTTACAAAAGAGCAATGGGGACAAATGCAATACAAACATTTAGACCATCATTTGAAACAATTTGGAGTGTAATTTAGTTGTTGGTTGTTGGTTGTTAATTGTTGGTTGTTAATTGTTGGAAAAAAACAAATTCAAGCTCAAAAGTCAAGTTCAAGTTCAAAAAAATTCAAAGGACAAACTCAAATTCAAGCTCAAAAAGACTTAGTACTTTGTACTTAATACTCTTTACTCTATTTTCTCTATTCCAACTTTGTACCTAGTACTTTTTACTTAATACTTAATACTTATTACTTTGAACCTCGTACTTATTACTTCGTAATTCCCCTTAACCCATCAACTCTTGAAATCTCTTCAAATCGAATCCGCCATAATTACCTGAACTCATAAGTAACAATGTGGTATTATCGTACGCCTGACTCTCTAGGTATTCATGAAACGAAGCTGCATCGGTAAAAATCTTTAGGTCTTTTCTTTGAAAAGCTTCTGAAATTTGTTCTGGAGTAACGGCTTCTAACTTCTTAATAGCTACAGATTCTGGCAAGAAGAAAATAACTGCTTCATCAGCGGCATCTAATGCACCTTTGTATTCCTTTAAGAACTCAGGGTTAAAACTGCTGTACGTGTGCAACTCTAAACAAGCTATCAGTTTTCTATTTGGGTATTGCTCTTTCACCGCTTTTGTAGTAGCAGCTACTTTACTTGGGGAGTGTGCAAAATCTTTATAGGCGATACTTGAATTACCTTCTGCTATTTTTTCTAAACGTTTAGACGCACCTTTAAAAGTGGCAATAGCTTCGTAAAAATCATCCTCGTCAACTCCCATGTTTTGGCAAATCCACTTTGCTCCTGCCAAATTGCTTAGGTTATGTTTCCCAAAAACCTCAATGGGCATTGGTCCTTCATTTGTTTCCAACAGCGTTTCCCCTTCTTCTACACTATATTCAGGTGTGGTATACGGTAATTTTCTAATGGCATTTTCAGATGCTTCAACAATCTCTTTTACTGTTTCGTCTTCTATATTATAAGTTATAGAACCACCATTAACGATACTATCAACGAATATTTTAAACTGCTCTACGTAATTCTCAAAAGTGGGAAAAACATTAATATGATCCCAAGCGATACCACTTAACAAAGCAATATTAGGTTTGTATAAATGAAATTTAGGTCTGCGGTCTATTGGGGACGATAAGTACTCATCACCTTCTAGCACGATAAAATCATTATCCTCGGTAAGGTGCACCATTCTATCAAAACCATCTAATTGTGCCCCTACCATATAATCTACCTCAATATCATTAAAGTTAAGTACATGAAGGATCATTGAGGTAATGGTTGTTTTACCATGGCTACCACCAATAACTACTCGGGTTTTATTTTTAGATTGCTCGTATAAAAATTCTGGGTAAGAGTAAATAGTGATTCCCAATTCTTGGGCTTTTAGCAATTCTGGGTTATCTGCTTTGGCATGCATACCCAATACAATAGCATCTACATTACTTGTTACTTTTTCAGGAAACCAGCCAAACTCTTCGGGTAGTAATCCTTTTGCCGCTAATCTAGATTTAGAAGGTTCAAAAATAACGTCGTCACTACCTGTAATAACATATCCTTTATGTTCTAGAGCCAACGCTAAATTGTGCATGGCACTTCCTCCTATTGCAATAAAATGTATTCGCATTACTAAATTTTAGGTGGCAAAGATACGTATTGTGCATTTACTATTTTCCAATTCCAACAAAACTAGAGCTTAGCAAATCCCTTAAAAAGCGGCATTATCATCGACGAAATACGTTAATTTTTAACACTTTTTATCATGTTTAGTAGTATTCACCTTACATTATGGTGTTTTCACAACATATAATTTCCTACAAATACAACCGGAAATACCTTTAACATCTATTAAGGTATTCAACAACCAACCCCCTATTAATGAATAAATTAAAAATTAGGTTCTTAGCCATTGTGTTTTTTACGCTTGGTTTCTCAAACTTGGTCAAAGCACAATGCGCAGGAAATGATGCTAGCGTTGTAGTCTGTGAAAAAGATGCAGATGACACCAACCGTAACTTTGCCTTATTTCCAAGACTAGGTGGCTCACCTACCGCTGGCGGAACATGGTCAACCACAAATCCAGAAAACTTCTATGCTTTAAACCAAAGTACGGGAATCGTTGATTTATGGCGTATTAATAACTATGGAACACACTCCTTTGTATATACCAATACAGATTGTAATGAAACTGCTACCGTAAACATAACTTTAGGTGGTTACCCTGGCGAAGATAATATTGATGGTAGCGCCAATGCCTGTGGTGATGACCCTAGTGTAAACTTACACGGATTTTTAGGAAGTAATGTAGACGGAAAAGTTCAAGATTTCAATGGCCTTTGGGAAGAAGACCCTAGTACATTTACAGGTCAGTTAGAAGATAATATCTTCAATGCCCAAATGGCAGGACCCGGAATATATAATTTTACGTATACCGTACCAGATGTTGATAGTTGCTTAGAAAGAACATCAACAGTAATTTTAGAAGTGCATCCACCACCAAATGCAGGTAATGCTTTTGGTCTTACCTTCTGTGCAGATGATGATTTATCCGCTTATACCGCATTTGATCTTAGCGACCAATTGGTAGGTGAAGACCCAAATGGAACTTGGACGGAAAATGGCACCAATCAATTAAGTGACCTCAACGATTCAGTCATTAACATTCAAGAAATGTATGATAATTTTGGTTATGCAGATTTCACGTTCATTTATACAGTTTTCCCTAGTCACCCAGTGTGCGAAAAAAGAGAGACCGAAATAAGCATTAGTATTTTACCTGTGCTACACGGTACTATTACCGCAGATGATATATGTGCTGGCGAAGACTATGTTGTTGATCTAGTTTACGATGATACGCTATTGCACAATGGTGATTTTTTAATTCAGTATACCATAGATGGTTCCATTGGCGATTCACCCGCAACATTAGCTAACGGAAATGGAGATTTTATTGTCAATCCTTCTTTAGTACCCTTAAATCAAGAAGTAACTCTTGAAATTATTGGCATAACCAGTGTTACTCCCCCACGAGCTGTTTGTGATAGAGTTGTTGTGCCACCAACTACGTTCTTGGTTACAAGCTCATCTGTTAGCGCAGAAGATATCTGTGTTGATAATGACAATACCATTCAGGTGATTGAAATTCTTGACACCAATGGTAATTTAGCTAATGGAAACTTTACTACAGCATATACGATTACTAATCCTGATGGATCTACAATTACTTCAGATGCGTTTGAACTTGAGTTTACCAATGGTGCAGCTACGTTCATTGTTCCCGGAAGTAATTTTACGGAAGGTGGAGATTATGGAATTAGACCTACAATAAGCGATATCTACGCCACTAGTTGTCCAATTACAGATACCATTACGGTAACTCCGTTACCAGATGCTATTCAACTAGATTTGATCATAGATAATAATTGCGATGCCACACAAATAGATGTGCTTGTTGATGCACCAATTCTACCAGATGGCACCTACACCATTACTTATGATGTTACTGAGTTAGGTTCCAATACGGTGTTGACGACCAACACCATTAATTTCACAGGTGGTACTGCAGCATACCAAATAGATGTAGATGCGTTGCCAATTGGTAATTATACCGCTAGTGTACGAAGCATTCAAAATGATACTACGCCCTGCCGATTAGATTTTGAGTTCGAGGAGAGTGAAAATTTCTCAAGAGGCGGAGTGCCAGAAGCTCCCACAGCTGATGCCAGTCAGACTTTTTGTCTGAGTGATTTTGATGGAACCCCAACACTAATGGATATTAATGTTACCGCAACTGGCGATATCTTATTTTACGATACTGATACGGATACCAATATTCTACCTATCTCTACTGAGCTTATTGATGGTGAAAATTATTTTGTAACCAATAGCGATCCACTTACCAATTGCGAAGGCACTGAACGGGTTCAGATAACTGTTAATTTTAGCAATCCTGATGCGCCAACAACCATAGATGATAACCCATTATTCTGCGCAGAAACTAGCCCGACTCTGGCAAATATCGAAATATCGGTCGTTTCTGGTAACTCTGTTACTTGGTTTGACGCTCTCTCCGGCGGTAGTGAATTAGACAATGCTACAATTCTTGTTGATGGTCAAACCTATTTTGCATCTACCAACAGCGGTGGTTGTACGAGTACAGAGCGATTAGAAATTACCCCAACCGTAATAACCGTGGCACCAACAGCTATTTCTTCAGATATATTATCTGTTTGTGGTTTAGATGACCCTACGGTTATAGCCTTAAGAGCATTAGAAAACGAAACGGAAAATGAAGTATTTTGGTTTATAACCGAAAGCGGTGGTACGGCACTTACAGATGATATCCCTTTAGTACCAGATACTACGTACTACGCCGAGAATTATAATTCCGTTACCGGATGTTCTTCTGCAACACGTGTTCCTATCACTATAGATTTCAGTGATTGTGATCCCGAAAATTATGACTTTTTTATACCTGACGGATTTTCACCAAATGCCGATGGCAGAAACGATACTTTTTTCATTCCGAATATAGAAACCATATTCCCCAATTTTACATTGGAAATATTGAACAGATACGGAACCAGTTTATTCAAAGGTGATATAAACAACCCAGCGTGGAATGGAAGAAATGGTTCTTCAACAGCACCCAACGGAGTCTATTTCTATATCATCAATTACAACAAAGGCAATTCAGAACCTATTCAAGGTCGCTTATACTTAAACAGATAACCCATGCACAAGAAATTAATAAACACACCTTGGGGTATTTGCATCCTTATGCTTTTGTTCCTTTTAAAAACGCAGGCACAGCAAGACCCGCAGTATACACAATATATGTATAACATGAATGTGGTCAACCCTGCTTACACGACCAATGAACCAGGCATGCTCAATTTTGGTACGCTATACAGAACCCAATGGGAAAATGCTATTGGCTCACCAAAAACGCTGACCTTTTTTGCACATACTCCGTTATCGGAAAAAATTGAAATGGGTGCATCTATTATATCAGATGATATTGGCGACGGTTCGTTGAAAGAAAATAATATCTATGTTGATTTTGCTTATATCCTTAAGCTAGATGAGCAAAGTAATTTAAGTTTAGGATTAAAAGGAGGTATCACTACTTTCGAGACCAATTTTAACGGATTCAGGCTACCAGAAGTTCAAGATGATCCTGCCTTTAATGAAAATATGAACAATACCTTCCCAAATGTGGGTATAGGTGCATTTTATAACAGAGATAAGTTCTACGCAGGTCTGTCTATTCCAAATTTACTGACCTCCAAACATTTAGAAAATAGAGATGGTTTAAACCGCATTGGCTCAGAAGCCATTCACCTTTTTGGTATGGCAGGTTATGTATTTGACATCAATCCAAAATTAAAACTAAAGCCGTCTGTATTGACCAAAATAGTATCGGGCGCACCTATTACGGCAGATGTATCTTTCAACGCACTGTTCAATAATCGTTTTGAAGGAGGTGTATCTTACAGAATAGATGACTCTGTTAATGCCATGTTCAATATTGCTGTCATACCTTCTGTTAGAATAGGCTATGCTTATGATTACACCTTGTCTAATTTAGGCGCATTCAATAATGGATCACACGAAATTTTTGTGCTGTTCAACCTAGACCTTTGGGGACTCAAAAAAGGCTATGATAAATCTCCTAGATTCTACTAAAATGAAAAACTTACATATTTACATCATCCTATTTCTAGGAATATTTCAAACGACCTGGTCACAAGACTTAAAACGTGCAAACGACCTATTTGAAAAGAAATACTATGCAGATGCCATTGCCTTGTACGAAGCGGCGTTACCTAGCAACAAGAGCAGCTTGGTCGTGAAAAATTTGGCAGATAGCTATTACCATACTTTTGATTTAAAAGCATCGGCACGTTGGTACCGCTACCTTATTTCCAATTATGGCGATACGGTAAATGAGCAGTATTATTTTAAGCTGAACCAGTCTTTGAAAGCTATTGGCGAATATGACGAAGCCGCGCAGGTATTTTTTGATTATTACACCAAAGAAGGTAGTACGGAAAGGTTGCAGCAACTAAAAGAAGAGAATATATACCTAGAAAATGTAAAAGCGATCGGTAATCGTTTCGCTATTGCAAACAGTAATCTAAATACGACCACATCAGAATTTGGGGCAATGCAGGTAGGTGATGCTATTTGGTACACCGCAGCACATAAAAAAACAGCTTCAAAAACATACCGGTGGAACAATCAGCAGTATCTTGATATTTATACACACCCAAAAGATCAAGAACAACTGGGCGATAGTATTAGTACAAGCCTATCAAATACGATCAATACAAAATTACACGAAGGTTCTTTTACGATTTCACCCGACGGAAACACCATGTATTTCACTCGTAACAACTATAACCATGGTAAGCGTAAAACCGATGACAAAAAGGTGTCTAATTTAAAGATATACAGCGCTAGTTTAATTGATGACGAATGGAAGAATATTACCGAGCTCTCATTCAATAGTGACGATTATTCTAATGAGCACCCAGCTTTAAGTGCTGATGGCACAAAATTATATTTTTCTTCGGATAGACCAGGCGGATTCGGTTCTTTCGATATTTATGAAACAAGCCTGCAAGCCGATAATACATTTAGCACTCCCGTTAATTTAGGCAGTGAGATCAATACGGACAAGAAGGAACAATTCCCATTTATAGCTTCAGATAATTCACTTTACTTTTCATCGAACGGTCACCCAGGTTTCGGACTTCTAGATGTCTTTGTTTCAAAAAACGAGAAGGGAACATTTCAGCATCCGGATAATTTAGGATTACCAGTGAACAGTGGTTATGATGATTTCTCATATGTATTGAATACTGATAATGCATCCGGCTATTTTGCAAGTAACAGACCATCTGGTAAGGGTAGCGATGACATCTACAGTTTTAGCGTAACTAAAGAATTATCAATTGAAGATTGTGAACAATTTATTACCGGTATTATTACGGATCGCACCACTACCCTACCGTTAGCCAATGCAACGGTAACTTTAGCAAATGCAGAAAACGAGGTCATAGCCACATGCATTACCATAGAAAATGGTGCGTTTGATTTTAATATTGTCTGTGAAGCATCCTACGAAGTAAAAGCAGAGAAAAACGGATATGAGGGTAATGCCAAGAACATCCGCAGTACAAAAGAAAGAAATGCCGAACATGATGCTTCCATGAGCTTATATTCCATCCTAGAAAAACAAAAAACAGAAGCACTGGCATTACAAGAAAAACAAGAAGCCGAAAAGCTACGTGCAACACAGTTAGCCGCTAAAAAGCTAGAGGCAGAGAAAAAAGCGGCATTAATAGCAGAAAAACAAAGCATTGAAGAAGCAGCACGTTTAACACAAGAACGTACAGCTGAAAAAGCAAGAGCAAAGAAAGCTTTGGCGAAGAAAATAGCAGATGCCATAGAAACAGAAGAAGCTTTAGTAAAAGAGAGCGATCGCACAGTTATACAGACCGAAGAAATACATTTTGATTATAGCCTTTGGTACCTAAGAAGAGAGTCCAGAGAACGTTTACAGACCGTTATCGATATTATGAAGAAAAACCCGGGCATAATCATTGAAATTGGCACGCATACCGATATTAGGGGTAATAGCGGTTATAATAAAGGCCTCTCGCAAAAAAGAGCCGATTCTGCCAAAGAATTTTTAATGAAGAACGGCATAGCACCGGGTAGAATTGTATCTAAAGGTTATGGAGAATCTCAACCAATTGTAGTTTGCCCTACTGTAGATGCATGTTCAGAAGAAGACCATGAGTGGAACAGACGTTGCGAATTTGTAGTTGTAGGGTGGGATTATGAAGGCAAATAATAAAAAATCTTAAAAGCTACACTCTAATAAATTTTAAAAAAGCTTTTTTAAAATTGAACGTGTTTCTAGTATCTTTAGTTCTTAAACCGAAGGTAATATGAAATTGAATCTTGCTACAATTCCCTCAAAAGAAATAATGCCAGGGCTACATGGCAAATTGGTACACTCTGAAAACATGAGTATGGCATTTTGGGATGTTGAAAAAGGCGCCACAGTACCTGAACATGCGCACATGAACGAGCAGATCATGCATGTAATGGAAGGTGAATTTGAATTTACCTTAGATGGCGACACCCAAATATACTACCCGGGCGACATTGTGGTCATTGCCCCGCATTTAAAACATAGTGGCGTTGCCTTGACCCCTTGTAAATTATTAGATGTATTTAGCCCAACAAGAGAAGAGTACCGTTAGAATTTAGTTATTAACTTCGGCTACGCTCAGTTACCTGATTTAAAAATATTAGAAATGAATATATCTTTAAAAAATAGAAAAGCATTAGTTGGTGGTAGTAGCGGTGGTATAGGTAAAGCAATTGCGCAACAATTAGCAGAAAGTGGTGCCAGTGTCACCTTAATGTCTCATAGTGAAGAAAAATTACACCATATAGTTAATGACTTACCTACAGACCAAGGGCAGCAACACCAATACCTAGCCGTAGATTTCAATAATTTCAAAGATTACAAACAGGTAATAAGCACCTACTTTGAAAACAACACGGTAGATATATTGGTAAATAATACCCAAGGTCCGGCAGCAGGTAGTGCTTTAGAGAAAAAAGTTGATGACTACCAAACCGCATTTGATTTGCTATTTAAAACCGTGGTCTTTACCACGGAATTGGCTTTGCATTCAATGACAGAAAATAATTGGGGACGTATTATCAATGTAGCTTCGGTCTCTGTAAAAGAACCATTATCATACTTGGCACTATCTAACTCTATTAGAGCTGCTGTAGTCACTTGGGCAAAATCTTTAGCTACCGATGTTGGCAAATATAATATTACAGTAAATAACGTGCTCACCGGTTATTTTGATACAGACCGTATTGCGCAGCTTAATGCCAAAAAAGCGGAACAATTAGGTATTGAACAAAGCCAGGTAAGAAAAGAAATGGAATCTAGAGTAGCGGTGCAGCGAATTGGCGACCCAAAAGAATATGGGTATTTAGCTGCATTTTTAGCATCTGATAACGCCGCTTATATTACAGGAACGAATATTCCTATTGATGGTGGATTATTGAAGTCGCTTTAGTTAAATTAATTTTTACGTTAACAAACAAATTAAAACGTTTACAAACGCATATTATACGGTTAATATTCGACTATTTCACCGTATTCATTGACGTTATAAAACATTTAATTAAATTACGGGTAAATAATAAATAAACGTACCTAGGTACGTTTATACAATTGTTGTGCAACATTAAAACTATTTTAATATGAAAGAAACAAAAAGAGTAATTTATCTATTAGTTATTTCTCTAATCATAGGCTGTTCAGCGGAAGATGGAAGCGACGGTTTAGATGGAATTGACGGTGTAAACGGTACGGATGGTATTGATGGATTGAATAGTTTGGTAATTACTTTAATTGAACAACCAGGGGAAAATTGTCCTAATGGTGGATTTCAAATTCAAAGTGGTATTGATACGAACTCTAATGGTCAACTTGATGAGTCAGAGTTTGATAATATTGAGTTTATCTGTAATGGACAAAATGCCGAGTTAGGATTCACGAGATATGTTTCTCTGATAAGTCAATCCGGAACCGACGACCCTACATCGAATGTTTTGGAGAACACTTTGGGTTTAGAAATCGATTGGGTAAGAGAATCGGAAGGTAGATATTTAGGTACGTTAAGTTCAACTATAGACTTGAATAATACAGTTATTTTTCATAGTACACCATCTTCGCAGGTCCAGAATCATACAGGTGTCCGAGGAGTAATCGAAAGCGATACCGAAATAAGTTTAGAATTACAATTTGGAATTGGAGCCCTTAGAGATAATTTCAATAACCTATCTTTTGAACTAAGGCAATATGAATAAAAACGTTGCACAACAATACCTATGAACAATACTGGCTTCGGGCTTAATCACAGGGTTTGCGTATTTTTGTGAAGTCCGCAAAATCTTTGGGATTTTGCTTTTTAGCGGGACAAAGAAAAAACAAAACACAAAGATTTCGCTATGTGCAAGGCGGAAAGCAAACGCTAGTTTGCTCCCGTACTGTTCATAGGTACTGTGTTGAAAAACAAGTTTTTTCTTTAATAATTTAGGAAACAGGTTGATTTATCAAACTGTTATCCCGCGCAG
The DNA here is from genome assembly GCF_000744105.1 of Maribacter forsetii DSM 18668. Lineage (NCBI taxonomy): Bacteria > Pseudomonadati > Bacteroidota > Flavobacteriia > Flavobacteriales > Flavobacteriaceae > Maribacter > Maribacter forsetii. The sequence goes on along the minus strand of NZ_JQLH01000001.1, from coordinate 980,512 downwards.
CAAGAGCTTCATGCTTTTGCTGCTTTTTTATTTCATATCCCGCATCATAGTTTTCTTCGTTCTTCCATAAGGTATACATCAATATCAATAGTTTTCTCTGCACCGCTACAAGTGCCACCAACGGCTTTGCCTTGTTCGGCTTTAGTCTATTATAGAACTGTTTCAATGTCGGGTTACAGCGTACACAGGTCATCGAGGGCATGTGCAGTACCGCCCTTATATGGCTGTTCCCTTTTTTACTGATCCGGGTCTTTCCCTTGAAGTTTCCCGATTCCCGTAATACTACATCATAACCGGCATAGCTCGCCAACTGCTTGGCATTGACTATAGATTCGAAGCCTAACGTTTCTCCGATTACCGTAGCCGCAGATATAAAGGATATACCTGGGATGCTTGTCAAATAATCGAGCTTCCTTTTCAATACTTCATTTTTAGAGATCAGAAGTTGCATATCTTCTTCGACCGCCGCTATCTGGGTATTCAGAAGCTTTAATCTGATCTTGTGCCTTTTCAATGCCCTCGCATTGTTATGTACGCTCGATGCGATAGCTCCTTGTCGATTGGTCTCCATCGTTCTATCGTTCAACAATGAACTACGTTCCCTGCTCAGTCCTTTTAGCTCCTGCAATTCCTCACTGGGCGGGTGCCATAGTCGAATGTTCCTTTCCAGACCTAACATACTTAGCATTCTACTGTCGAGTGCATCCGTTTTGGAACGTTGGTCCAAACTCTGCGCATAGCGCTTTACACGACCCGATTGCATTACACAAACGCTATAGCCCTGCTCGTACAGAAAATGCGCAATACCTTGATGGTAAACGCCCGTGGCTTCCATCACCACCAACAATTCCACATCGAGATCGACAGATGCCTTCAGCCATTTCAAGAGTACCTTATAACCCATTATATCATTGGATACATCGGGATGGGACTCAAATTCTTTAACTAAATTTTCATTTAGGGAACCTAGTGATAATGATAAGTTCAATTTTGAAACATCGATGCCCAGACTCTGTTTTAAACGCTTTTCCATTTCTTCGGTTTTTAAGCTGTAATTCTCTTTATCATCTTTGCTCGCACTTGATTCGATCTCTATCCAAAGGACCTAGGTACTGTTCAGATTCCAAGAAAATTATAGAAGGGCGGGATTTCTAAGAAACGATATCACCCTAAAGTGTATCTAGCCGAGAACTCTCTGTCCCTCCTATTTTAGCTTTTGTTAGTATCCAAGCTACTACTTTTATAAAAGTAGTAGCTAAAAGAGTAGTTAATCTATGCAACGATATCAATAAAATTGTATCTAGCTAAACCCCTAAATCTCTCTCCTTTATTGTCTCTTTGATTTATATAATTATAGTATCTTCAAACTAAGAACCAAACATACGAGCCGAGACGTTCCAAGAAAATTATAAAATGGCGGGATTTCTAAGAAACGATATCACCCTAAAGTGTATCTAGCCGAGACCTCTCTTTCCCTTCTAATTTTAGCTATTGTTCAATATCTAAGCTACTACTTTTATAAAAGTAGTAGCTAAAGAAGAATTGTTCATCTATGAAACGACATCATTGAAAATGTATCTAGCTCAACCGCTTAATCAACCTCCTTTATTTATATAATTATAGTATCTTCAAACTAAGAACCAAACATACGAGCTCAACCGTTAGCAAACATATTGCCATAAAAATTAAATCGTTGCGCAATTAGCCTGAATATTTAAAAAAGAAGAGTTTGGTTCGGGTAAACCAGCATTTTTAAAATGGTTTCTTTAGGCTTGTTACTTTCTCAAACTTCAGATGTTTAATTAATAAATTACCTTGCCAAAGTTCTCGCTCGGACGGACTTTACTCAGACGCAACTGTTGCGCGGACAGACTTTTCAATTTCTTGAATTGGTCTGCATAAAAACGATATAGACAAATCCCTTTATATTTGGTTTCGACGGACTTAAAAAAAGAAACCATTCTAAAAGAGTTTGGGAAAAAAATCAGTGATCTGCGACCAGAAAAAGGTTTGCGCTGCAACACGTTTGCTAACAATATGTATAATCTATACTGTCCGATTTTCCGTCGGAAAATCTACGTATATTTAGAATCTTATCGTACGGTGGGAAATCCTACGGATTTCTAACCCGTACAGATCATACATTAGACGTTATCTGCAAGCTAAAAAAACATGCTTAAACGAATTATCATTGGAGTCGGAACATTTTTAATAATAACAATTGGAATAACATTTCTTTCTGCCTACGTTAGTTCAAATCCGACCTTTATTGACCAACCGATTAAATTGAATACGCAAATGGACACTATTCATGTCGGATACGTAAACTGGGCATGTGATTGCGCTAATTTCTATGAAACTAAATTGTATTCAAAAGATATAAACTTCAAGTTAAAAGCTGAAGATTGCATTTTTATAGAAGCCGCAAATGGAATAAATAAAATTCTTAAAGTGTTCTTTGATACGATTTATCGTAATAAGGATTTGAAACTAATTGGACAGTTTTATTTAGAAAAAGGTATTCCGAAATCGTACGAAATGAAGACACGTGAAAAGCCTGATTACGCAAAAGTCTTTCGCTATAAATCGTTTGAAATAATCAACAAACTGGAAAAAGCCAGCAGATAACAAAGAACTGAGCTGAAAAACAAATAATATTTAGCTCAATCCACCCACATGATTTCTATCGTAATCCAAACCTGATTTAGCTATTCCGTAAGCTTGTTTAATAAGTTTATTACAGACTGCGATCAAAGCCAATTTTTTGCTTTTACCTTTTAAGACTATCCTATCATATAATGCCTTGCATTGAGGGTTATGGATACATGCTGTAAAACTGCACAGAAAAAGATGGTTCCTCACTAGAGGATCTCCGGTTTTACTTATTCGGGACTTTCCTCGGATACTACTGCCCGAACTTCGCTCGTTAGGGGCAAGACCGAAATAGGAAGACAACTGCCGTGAACTTTCAAAATCCCGAAAACCGTTCGTGGAAACAATCAAGAGCATAGCGGTCTTTCTACCAACACCCGGTATAGTGTTCAATCTTGTATAAAGCTCCTGTTCGTTCGCACGTATCAATTTTTCGATCTCTGCCTCTAGCAAACCGATCTCTTTGTCCAGGCTCTTCAACTGACGGACGACGGAACGCATTAGCTTGCCCTTGCCACGTTTACTCGTGGACATGGCGTGAAGCGTATTTTTCAAAGCCGTGCGTTGCTTGAAATAAAGACGCACGACTCCTTGAAGGGTCTTGCTCTCCACAATATAATCAGGCTCTGGTGACCATAGCTCCATTGCCTGTTCTTCGCCATAGCGACAGATCATCTTGGCATCGCTCTTATCCGTTTTGACCTGGTTCAGTTTCATCTGTATAAAACGCTTGATGATCAAGGGGTTTATCACCGAAACACGTAAACCGTTATTGAAAAGGTCAATGGCAAGTTGGTGGTGATAGCATCCCGTAGCTTCCATTACGCACCAATGATCGGCGGTTATGCTCTTTCGGAACAACTTGAAACCATTTTCATCATTACAGTATTGGATATGGCCTCTCTTGGTATCATATACATCGAAAACATCTTTCGAGATGTCTATCCCCACAAAAATTGTACTTTTATTCATATCATTAAATTTTCAAAGAACAAACACTAATGCTATACATCATCCTAGAAACAGGTTCTTATGACCTAATGAACTGATCGTATTTGAATAGTAAAAGAGCAGGGATTTTCTTTGTTGACGGAATCTGAAGTTCCTAAACCTAAAATAACCTTACTCTGCTCTTTTGTTCTTTTGTTAAACTATAAAAGATAACAGATTACTAACTTAGGATGCCTATAATTAATGCGGGCTTAGGTTTAAACGCCAAGGTCTGTGTATATTTATGATGTCGCAAAATCTTATGGACTTTGCATTTGAACAAAAAAAGAAAAACACAAAACCATAAGATTATGCTTTGTGCGTAGCTGGAAATCTCATTGGATTTCCGCCCCGCACTAATCATAGCCGAACCGTTAGCTGCAATGGTAAAAAAACCATCGTTCTTCAAGATTAACTCAAACAAAAGTTTCTAATTAATGAGTGCTACAAAACCAACCAAAACTGCGTTAAAAACAGTATCGCTAAAGTTTGACCATAGTTCTCTATGGAGTTGGTTTCAGAAATTAATTGTCTTCATAATTTTCTCTTTAGTCGTAAATCATTTATCAACTCCGGAGAGTTTCCCAGATGGCAAATCATATAGATTCCCTGTAGAAGGTTTTCTATCCACCATTGTTTTGTGTATTCTTATTGGAATCATAGCAGAGCTTAATTTTAAACATTACAAAAAAAAGTATTTCTCTAAAAAAATAGAAATCACTTCTATCTCATGGTATATGGTCTCTACTCTTGGGTATATTACCATCATGTATATTCCATTAGGTATTGTCTTAAACAAAATTGCTGGTGGAGAAACTAAATTCTATTACTTATTAATTGGACTGCTTGTTACCTTATTATTAAGTTTCATTCTCATAGGATTAGCATATTCCCTAGATATCTATAATTTATATAAGCTATCTATTAAAGATAATGAAATTACTATTGAAAGTGGTACGAAAATAACTAAGCTTACTTACGAAAATATTGCGTGTTTCTATAGCGAAAACAAAATTGTCTATACCGTTCAAAATAATGGCGCCTCAATCACCACCGATTTTACATTGAATGAACTCGAAGAAAAAATAAACGACCAATTGTTTTTTAGAGTTAATCGTAAAATTATCATTCATAAAGATGCGGTAGACCAAATTGAAAAGATTGAAAATGGCAAGTTGCGGATTAGGTTAAAAACTTCTATTGAAAATGATGCGATTACCGAAATCAACATCAGTCGATATAAGCGAAAAGAATTTATGAATTGGTTTCAATAAATTAAAAGCTATCGACCATCCAGTTATCAATTTACTACCATTCAGTAAAAACTTTAATATTTAAAGGGGTTTTTGGGCATTCAGTTCATTTCTTCGTCTTAGAATTTAAAATCAAAAAAGATGAAAAAAATGACCTTACGACAAATAGTAATTCCATTAGTGACCCTTGCCATTATCTGTTTCATGTACTTTGGGTCAATCACAAGAACACCTTTTGAAAATATAATTATCTCTATTATTATCATTATTGCTAATTATATAGAATTCAAGGGAAAACCATTTTCAGCGCTTGGGTTTAAACGAGCAAAATTCAATGCAAAAAATCTCCTTGTACATGCTACATTAGTTGCTCTGGGACTCTTTATTTTTTATGTCTTTGTTGTGGTACCTGGAATCGAGATGTTAACAGGAGTTCCTATTGACTATTCAAGCATGAGTCAATTGGAAGGAAACCTTGAGACCACCATCGTATGGTTATTGATAGTTTGGGCTACTGCGGGATTTGGAGAAGAAATCATTTTTCGAGGTTATCTTATGCGACAGTTCGTCAAATTCTTTGGAGACAGTAAAATCAGTCTTGCTATTAATATTCTAATAATTTGCGGTTTTTTCGGATATATGCACATGCAGCAAGGAATCACGGGGCAACTTGTTGTGGTAATTATCGGAGCACTTTTATCAATAATATTCTACATGCGCAAATACGATTTGTGGTTTATGATTATGATACATGGCATTTTCAACACTCTAGGTATTTTGAGTTTTTACTTTGGTTTCGCATAACTACACCAAGAAAGAACATTAAACAAATAGACTTTTAGCTTGTTTGAATAAATGGATTTGACTCTTGCGCAATCGTAGCGCAAATGGACTTAACTCGGACGGAATAAATACAGTAACGGAATCGCAACGTGCTTACTCAAACGTGTCGCTACAGATTACAACAAAACCTATAAACAATACGGGCTTTGGGCTTAATCAACCTCCTTTTATTTATATAATTATAGTATCTTCAAACTAAGAGCCAAACATACGAGCCGAGACGTTGGCAACAATATTACAAAAATTTGGATTTGGTTCGAATTTGGTGTAAATTAGCATCAAAATAGATTTCTCATGGCAAGACAAAGTATATCGTTTACGCGACCAAATGATGAATGGTTAAAGACACAAGTTGATAATCAGGAATACTCAAGTAAAAGCGAACTTGTTAATGACTTAATTCGTCAGGCAAGAAACCAGCAAATCGAAATCGACTGGATTAGAGCTAAATTAGAAAAGTCTGAAAATAGTGGATTTACCAATGATAGTAAAGAGCAAATTTTAGCGCAATCTAAGTCTGAGCTTAATGACTAAATATAGATTAAGCAACGAAGCCAAGAACGACTTAATACGAATTCATCGTTACGGAGTTAAAAAATTCGGAATGCAACAAGCGGACAAATATTTCGAAACCTTTTTCGAATATTTTGACATTATCGCTAAAAGACCGTATTCATTTGAATCTATAGAATACATAAAAACAGGGTATCGAAGATGCGTTTGCGGTTCGGACAGTATTTACTACAAAATAAATAATGATATTGTTGACATAATGGCGATTGTTGGAAAACAGGATTTGAAAAATATGCTCTAAACTGTGTGCAAAAATACTGTTGCCAACACAACCTATAAACAATACGGGTTTCGGGCTTAATCGCTGGGTTTGCGTATTTTTATAAGGTCGCTAAATCTTTAGGATTTCGCTTTGACACAAAAAAAGAAAAACAAAACCAAAAGATTTCGCTATGTGCGTGGCGGAAAGTAAACGCTAGTTTGCTCCCGTACTGTTCATAGCTAAAACGTTGGCATTCATTATGAAAAAAATACCATTCTCACTTATAATTGGACTTTTTTTGGGATGTCTTTCGGTCGAAAAAGAAACTTGTAAAAAAGGACTTCCCGAAAAAAAATATGAGTTCCTAAACGATATTAAAAGACAATGGAATCAGGATTATTTGGAAACTATAGTTGATTTTCGGCAATTCGGTTCTTACTCGGAAAATGAATGGCTCAGGGATTCTGAAAACTTGAGTACATTTTATGGCTCAGTAAAAACGGTTGGACTTGAAAAATTCCTTTCTAAAGATGAATTCAACAAACCTTTATTTACTGACCATTGGACAGAAACTAGTTGGGCGAACAAATCACTAAATCAAATATTAAAGAATTTTATTTCTTCATTTTCAGATACAACTGGAGTGGACAAATATTACGTGGAATTTTGGAATCGGAGAAAAACGGAAAATAACCAAAACGTAGTTTACGAAATTTTCCAAGACATCGATAAGCAGTACAACTCTGAATCAAAAATTACAGAGAACAAATGGTCAAACGAACCTAAAATTGTTGGACTTTTGGATTTTGAAACAAAACTAAAGCATAGTGATTCAACCAGCGTAAAACGAATCAACATTGAATACTTTGACTTTCTTAGGAAACTCGGACTTTATAGTTCTGCGAACAATTTAATTCGGTATGCTAGAGAAGAACATTTTGGCACAACTGAAATTTGGGACAAGGATTACTTGGAATTAATTGAAATGGTTGAAACCGATTCTGTGGATTGCGAAATTTATTGGCATTGGAGGCAAGATGCGAAGTGGTTTCCAGAAATTTATGACTACGGTCCTTAATCCGCGCGGAAATAACGAATGCCAACAAAGAACTGAGCTGAAAAACAAATAATATTTAGCTCAATCCACCCACATGATTTCTATCGTAATCCAAACCTGATTTAGCTATTCCGTAAGCTTGTTTAATAAGTTTATTACAGACTGCGATCAAAGCCAATTTTTTGCTTTTACCTTTTAAGACTATCCTATCATATAATGCCTTGCATTGAGGGTTATGGATACATGCTGTAAAACTGCACAGAAAAAGATGGTTCCTCACTAGAGGATCTCCGGTTTTACTTATTCGGGACTTTCCTCGGATACTACTGCCCGAACTTCGCTCGTTAGGGGCAAGACCGAAATAGGAAGACAACTGCCGTGAACTTTCAAAATCCCGAAAACCGTTCGTGGAAACAATCAAGAGCATAGCGGTCTTTCTACCAACACCCGGTATAGTGTTCAATCTTGTATAAAGCTCCTGTTCGTTCGCACGTATCAATTTTTCGATCTCTGCCTCTAGCAAACCGATCTCTTTGTCCAGGCTCTTCAACTGACGGACGACGGAACGCATTAGCTTGCCCTTGCCACGTTTACTCGTGGACATGGCGTGAAGCGTATTTTTCAAAGCCGTGCGTTGCTTGAAATAAAGACGCACGACTCCTTGAAGGGTCTTGCTCTCCACAATATAATCAGGCTCTGGTGACCATAGCTCCATTGCCTGTTCTTCGCCATAGCGACAGATCATCTTGGCATCGCTCTTATCCGTTTTGACCTGGTTCAGTTTCATCTGTATAAAACGCTTGATGATCAAGGGGTTTATCACCGAAACACGTAAACCGTTATTGAAAAGGTCAATGGCAAGTTGGTGGTGATAGCATCCCGTAGCTTCCATTACGCACCAATGATCGGCGGTTATGCTCTTTCGGAACAACTTGAAACCATTTTCATCATTACAGTATTGGATATGGCCTCTCTTGGTATCATATACATCGAAAACATCTTTCGAGATGTCTATCCCCACAAAAATTGTACTTTTATTCATATCATTAAATTTTCAAAGAACAAACACTAATGCTATACATCATCCTAGAAACAGGTTCTTATGACCTAATGAACTGATCGTATTTGAATAGTAAAAGAGCAGGGATTTTCTTTGTTGACGGAATCTGAAGTTCCTAAACCTAAAATAACCTTACTCTGCTCTTTTGTTCTTTTGTTAAACTATAAAAGATAACAGATTACTAACTTAGGATGCCTATAATTAATGCGGGCTTAGGTTTAAACGCCAAGGTCTGTGTATATTTATGATGTCGCAAAATCTTATGGACTTTGCATTTGAACAAAAAAATTCGGCTAAGAACGCAGACGGAAATGAAAAAAATAGCAATTGGTTGCGGAATATTTTTAGTACTGGTCATTGGTACAGTTGCCCTATTGTTCTATATACTTACCAGACCTAAATACAGAGATATATCTCGTGAAAAACCGTTTACAGAGATCATAAATCAAAAATTAACTACGAAAAGACCAACGATAATTTTAAATTATGACATGCCTAGATATGAAGACTATAGTTATTATTTAGAAGATGGAAATGGTTTTGGAATGGACTCTGATTTAGAGACAATTGCAGAAATACCTACAGGTACAGAAGTAGTCTTAGATAAAATTGAAATACACTCCAATTGGGTAAGTGGTTCATCTACCATATATTTATTCGGTAATATTTATAGTGAAGAGAAACAAAAAAACTATGCTTTTCAGTATACTTGGGGCTATCACCATATGCTATATGAAGACAAACCATACTGGACGTTTGAGCTTGCTTTTTGGCAAGATGAACCATTGACTGAAAAATATTTTATCGATGTGCCATAATCGTTAGAGTTCTCCTTCACTATTTTATCGCACCAAATAGCAAGCAAAATTAAATTATTTTACCAATCGTTCGGTAATTAAAAAATATTCCTATATTTGCCTCATGAGACCGCAAAAAGTATTAGACGTAGAAATTTTAACAGGCTTGACTAAAGTATTTAGATCAAAAGGATATGAAGGTGCTAGCCTAAAAGATTTATCTGATGCAACGGGACTTAAAAAAGCTAGTCTATATCATCGTTTTCCTAACGGTAAGCAGGAAATGGCAGATGCCGTATTAAATCACCTAAATAGTTGGGTGACCGATAATGTATATCAGGCATTGCTTGATACCAATTTAAAACCCGAGACCAGATTAAAAAAAGGTTTATCCGAAATTGCAACACTCTACAATGGCGGTAATGAAACCTGCATTTTTAGGGCACTATCAATGCAAGCAGGTATTGAGCTATTTGAAGAACAAATTAAAAACGGTATGCAAGAATGGATTGCAACCTTTGTCAATATTGGTAAGGCATTAAATTTTAGTACCAAAGATGCAGAAGCAAAAGCCATTCAAGTATTAATAGAAATACAAGGCAGCTTAATTGTATCTAAAGGCATGGGTGATATCAAAATCTTTGAAACAGCGCTACTGCACATTGAAAACAAATATTTAAACACATAAAAAAATTTAATTAATCTATTTACCGAATGTTCGGTAATAAACACTTTCACTATGAAAAAATATCCATTACCTCCTTTTAATGAAGAAACTGCACTACAAAAAGTGCAAATGGCAGAAGATGCCTGGAACAGTCAAGATCCTGTAACCGTATCTATGGCATACACTGAAAATACAGAGTGGCGTAATAGAACCAGCTTTCTCAACGGTAGAAAAGAGGTTCAAAATTTTCTAGCCGATAAATGGAAAAACGAATTACACTACAAGCTCAAAAAAGAACTTTGGGGTTTTAGAAATAACAGAATAGCGGTTAGGTTTGAATATGAATTTCAAAATAAAAATGGACAATGGTTTAGAGCCTATGGTAACGAAAATTGGGAATTTGATGAGGACGGATTAATGCAAAAACGTTTTGCAAGTATTAATGATTTAGAAATAAAAGAGTCTGATAGAAAACTATAATAAAATGAATATGCGAACTCTTATATGCCTATTTGTAATGGCAACCTTGACTACATTTCAAACCAAATCACACACAAAAATCAATACAAAATATCACATAAAAAATAACTCTAAAATGACACAGATCACCTATAAAAAAATAGATATCAACGGCGTCAATATCGCCTATAGAGAAGCTGGTGACAACAACAATCCTACAATTGTTCTTTTACATGGTTTTCCATCCTCTTCTCATCAATACAGAAAAGTACTCGACCAATTATCAGATGAATATCATTTAATTGCTCCAGATTATCCAGGTTTTGGAAATAGCGATTTTCCAACTTCAACAGCCTACACGTACACTTTTGACAATATAGCAGCAACAATTGGTGCTTTTTTAATTGCTAAAGGAATAACTAAATACGCGTTGATGATGCAAGATTATGGAGCACCTATAGGTTTTAGAATTGCCACAGCCCACCCAGAAAGAGTAACGGCTATTATAAATCAAAATGGAAATGCTTATGAAGAAGGATTAGGAGATGCCTGGGGTGGTATAAGAGCTTTTTGGAAGAACAGAAACCCAGAAACCGAAAAAACAATTATACCGGCGTTTTCACTTGATGCCCTAAAATGGCAATATACACATGGAACTAGAAATCCTGAAAATGTAAATCCGGATACCTGGCATCTAGATTATCTTAGACTCTCTAGACCTAATGCCCATAAAGTAAATATGGATCTATTTTATGATTATCAAAATAATCTAAAACTTTACCCAAAGTGGCAACAATATCTAAGGGATAATCAACCACCTCTTTTAATTGTATGGGGAAAGAACGACGCTTACTTTCCTGAAAGCGGAGCTAATGCCTTTAAAAAAGATGTAAAGAACATTGACTACAATATTTATGATACTGGTCATTTTGCCTTAGAGGAAGATGGTAACGATATCATTTCAAAAATGAGATCCTTTATGATGAAAATTAAAAAGTAGAGGACTTCTATATACATTGAAGTATAAAGGGCGATTAATTTCTAACGTGAAATTAATCGCCCTTTATGCGTAATACAATACCAGCACACGCTAATACCTTTAATTGCTATTGCCTATTCACACTTCCAAATATTGTTAGAAGAAAATACCAAAAATGTAGCTATAATATTCATTTTCAACTACTTTTAAGCACTATTAACTTGTTAACATTTTCCACTAACCATGAAAACTATAAAACTATTTATCTACTGTATCTCACTAATCTATTGTAGTGAAATTTCCGCCCAATCTAAATGGGATATAAGTAATCAAGAAGACATAAAGGTATATACCCCTAGCGATTTAAAGAGTAATAAAATATTTAACGTGTACGCATATGGTCCCATAGAAGCTCCCAATGAAGATTTAAAAAATTGGGTTTTAGAAACAGCAAAAGACCAACAAAAAGAAATAGGTGCGCCTCTTAAAAAATGGATTGTAAAACCTGAAAAAGAGGATTACGGTATTACCAATAGTTACAAAGACAACAAAGGTGTTACCATGCAAGTCGCCTACCAGGGTGGTAAACTAAAAGATGGCCGTAATTTCTTTCTTAGACTTATAACATCGAACGATCTTATTACCGTTCTTAAATATGGCGCTAGGTTAGACGACCTATTGGTAGACATAAAAGCCGATATGGTAACTAGACAAACTACGGCAACCGGTAAAAAAAGTATTGCTTCTAACAACGTAAATACTGCACCTACCCAAACTACTACTAAAGAAGCTGTTATAAATGAAATATCCGAAACCTCATTATCACCAGGTAAAGCTCCCGATGGGTTGGTAGAACTAAGAGGTCTACTGGGAACAGGCATGCAATCTACTGGCATGGTGGGTACCACAAGTAATGTCATAGCCCTATTTAAAGATGGAACGTTTACAAGTGATATAGGGTACACCTTTTCTGCAGGTGTTGCGGCATCTAAAAGAAAAAACCCTAAAAACTGGGGTCAATGGAGAATGCGCAATAACGAGTTAGAATTAAAAGAATATGACCAAGCGCAATTTGAAGAAGCTAGCGATTGGCTCACCGAACCCGCTTCTAAAGACTTAAAACTTAATGGTTGCTATGGGAATATCACCTCTTCCAGCTACAGTGGTTATGGCGGTGGTAGTACTGTTGGTAATGCTAGCTCTTGGTGTTTTAAATCTAATGGTCGCTTTTCACATTCCAAAACAGGTTTTGCGAATGCAACTGGTGATGTCAGAGGTTCTACATCTTCCAATAAAAAATCGGGCGGTAAATATTACCTATCAGATTATACAGCTAGGTTTATTTACGACGACGGTACTGAAGTCACTACTTCTTTTTGTTTTTTAAATAAGAAAAAAACACATATTGCAATTAATGGAAAGCGATTAATGGGTAAATAAAAGACGAACATTATAATGCCATTATTCAAACAAACCATAGAATTATAATGAAACTTATTCCCTCAGCAAAATTAGATATGACCACCTCTCTTTCTATAGAAGAATTAGAAGAATACTTGAGAGAAAACATTCAACAAAACAGAAATTATAGAATTGGATCAATAAACAAATTGAACAAGTATTTTGTAGGTACCGTCTTCCCTGACCATTTTAAATGCAAAAAATTTACATACCAGCAAAATTCATTTTTACCTCAGGTAACGGGTATATTTCTAGAAGCACCCCAAGGGACCAAAGTAAAGATCAATCTAAAGGTAGATTCATTTGTAACTATATTTTTATACCTGTTCATTGCAGTAATTTTCTGTGTATTTCTTGTTACACTTTTTATGGTAACCACCCAAGATAGTGCGCTATATATTGCATTGATTCCCTTAGCTATTTTAATCATATTTATGGCATTGCCCCATATAGGATTCCATCTAGAAAAAGAACACACCATTTCAGAACTTAAGAAAATATTGTCCGCATACCCACATGGACAATGACATTAGAACCAATAATTAAAGTAAGACTTCTTAATAATTTAATTGGGAACTGATGACGACATAAAACCAAAGTAGTTTGCCTTAAACTAAAAAACGCCAAATAAATACTATTTGGCGTTTCTTGATTTTTACTACTAATAATTTGTAGCTACGGTTATTTCATCTCGTAAATAGCAATAGTACTAGATACTTCATGAGTTGCGATCATTAAATAATTTCCTGTAGGACTATCATCCTTATCCACAACAATTAACCCTTCTGGTGAAATATCTTCGGCATCATAGATCCAAGTAACAAAAACAGGGTTATAAGGATTGGTTACATTGTAAGCTAAAATTCCACTAGTTCTTTCCAAACTAACGAACAACAACGTTTCTTCTCCTACTTTTAAGGTTTTTACAGATTCTGGCTCGGCACCTTTATCATCTGACCTGCCATCTACTTCACCTTCATCCTGGTTGAATATAGATGGTGCCAAAGCCAATATTCTTCGTGCTATCTCAGAACCGGAATCAAACACTAATTGTCCGTTCCTATCCCAAATTGAAAAAGAGCGCGCACCGTATGAATAGATTTGCTCATATAATCCGTCATTATCTTCGTCTCCGTTTGCAGTTGTCGTTTTTAATCGACCTAAATGTTCATCTGCTTGCAATACTTCAAAATCAGGATAAAAAGCAGGGTCTAAATCCAAATCCTTAACCCGTACCTCTTCAGAATAACCGTCATAGTCTCTTGAATCACCTTCATTGGCAGAAACAATAAAACCGTTTCCATTAGCTGTGAAGTAATCTATTGCATCTGGCATATAAAAACCTAAAACATTCCAGTTTGCCAAATTTCCAGCAATACCGTCTCTATTAGAGGCGTCTATCTCATTACCAGATACATTATGATTCTTTGTTCCCAAACCTACCAGACCGGTGATGGTTTTAGACGTAAGATCAACTATTGCCATACCATTATTTTCTTGCAAGCCAATATAAGCGGTGCTAGAATCGTCCGATATTGTAACATATTCCGGCTCCACATCTTGTACAAATGAAGAAGCACCGTCATTACCAAATACTCTAAATCCGTTACCAGGATTCATCTGTCCGGCAAAAGAAATTTGCGTTGCAGTTTCCGTAGCCACTTCAATTACCGTTATTGAACCTTCTGGATCAACCGTATAATCATCGTTTGGCTCACCTTCATTGGCAGCAACGATATATTCCCCATCAGGAGAGAAAGCAACCATATCTGGCAACGCTCCTGCTACATAAGACTTGATTAAAATTTGCGAGTCAGTGTCATAGGTATCAACAGTACCCTCTAATTGTTTATCGCTATTTTCAACGGCAATTGCCAAAATACCATTATGAACAGCAACAGAATTAGGACTACCCGTTAATGCGATAGAAGCACCTTTTACAGGGTTTGTAGCATCTGTTAAATCTAGTACCGAAATTTCATCCTCTTCAGGATTTACTATGAACAATTTGTTGGTAACGGCATCAAAAGCAGATATTTCTGCAAAAGCTTCGTCATTACCATTGGTGAACGTTCCTATTTTAGAGAAACTAAGTTGATCAATGGTTATTGGAAATTCAACATCCATACCATCGGCTCCGTCAGCACCGTCAACACCATCGGCGCCATCTACCCCGTCCACTCCATCAACACCGTCCATTCCATCAATACCATCATCGGCACAAGAGGTACATAAAATAGAAATTCCAAGAATTGCTACACAAAAAGGTCGTAATACATTTTTCATTTTAATACAGTTTGGTTTTAAATATCAAAACAAAAAGATCAATGTAAAGTTGGGGTTAATTGCATTGTAAATAATTATTATAAAGATGTTAAATTAAAAATACAGATTTGTAAATATCTATATAACAGAAACATAAACCTTCTGTAATTCAAAAAAACAATACACAACAAAAATGATACGATTAAAGTGAAACAAACCTATGAGCCTAACCCAAAAGTATATTACACTCATTTATCATTGCATATAAAATTACCTTGGCACAGTTTTGTATTGTAATTTTACTATGATGGAAAAACTATATTTAATTCTAATCCTATTTATGTCCGTACAATTTGGTAGCGCCCAACAGAACAATTCTTACAATCAACTTTGGAAACAAGTTGAGAATTTTGAAGATGGGAACCTTTCCAAATCGGCATTAAAGCAAACGGAAGCCATATTTAAAAAGGCAAAAAATGAAAATAATGAGGTACAGACTATAAAAGCCCTTCTTTATAAATCTGGCTTTATCAACAGGCTTGAAGAAGATTCTAAATTAAAGATCGTTAATGATTTCAGACATGAAATAGCAACTGCAGATGGTGCCACAAAAAACATTCTCCATAGTCATTTAGCAAATTTATACTGGCAATACTACCAGCAAAATAGGTATCGATTCAACAATAGAACCAAGACAGCCGTTAAGGTTGATTCGTTAGATTTTAGAACCTGGGATCTAGATACGTTATTTAAAGAAATAAATCATCATTTTACCGCCTCTTTAGAAAGCGCTGGCATTACACAACAACTTCCTATTTCAGATTTTGATGCAATTCTAGAAAAGAATGAAGAAAACAGAAAGTACAGACCTACGTTGTTTGACGTTCTTGCACATAACGCTTTACAATTTTACACGACCAGCGAAAATAGCATTAACAAACCCGCAGATTCTTTTGAGATTGACAACGAAGCTATTTTATGCGAGGCATATACTGCCAGTTTCTTAAATTTTGATGATAGACAAAACCTATCATTACAATCTAGAGCACTTGAAATTTATCAAAAATTAGTAGCATTTCATTTTGGCAACCCAGATATGAGTCCGTTAGTATTGGTAGATATAGAGCGTCTACGCTTTATTCACCAAAACGCGACATTTGACAATAAGGACGATTTATACTTAGAAGTACTTAAAAATTCATCTGAAAACATAAAACATAGTCCGTTATCCGGTTTATACACCTTTGAAATTGCACTACAGCACCAAAAATTGGGACTCACCTATTCCCCTAAAAAGAATGAAGAACACCAATGGAAGTTAAAAGAAGCCATTGCACTTTGTGATGATGTAATTGCGAGATTCCCTAAAAGTTTAGGGGCGCAAAAAAGCGAGGTTTTGAAAGCAAAGATTCAAGACCACAGCGTGCAGTTAACTACTGAACAGCACATTCCCAAAAATACGATCAGTAAACTTTTGGTTCAATACAAGAACGTTGAAAGTTTACATCTACACGCCTATAAAATCACTCAAAATCAACTATCAAAACTAGAAGAAATTTATCCCGATAGTAAAAAGAAATCGTTTATTAAAAATCTTCCTATTGCTAAAACTTGGTCTGCACAGTTAAAGACCGAGAATGATTATCAATCGCACAGCACAGAAATTATAGTGCCATCACTAGAAAACGGAAGTTATATTTTAACCGCTGAATCTAATGATGAAAAAATAGATGTATTCAATTATACTACCATTCAAGCAACAGATGTGGCTGTTATTGAATCTCAAACCAACACACTGCAACAATACCAGATCATAGACCGAAACAGCGGCAAACCAATTACTGGTGCAGAGGTTATTTTAAGTTATAGAAAAAACTATAAAGATGCACTAAAACGAGCATCTTACACTACAGACAAAAAAGGTTTTATAACCATTGAAAAAAGTAAAGAAAACTGGAACAACATTAACATTACGGTTAAGACTAAAAGTGACAAAGCCCATTTTGGCGAATACTACGTGAACCGAAATTATGCTCAAAACAATGAACAAATCAACTACTCATGCTTTTTGTTTACGGACAGAAGTATTTACAGACCAGGTCAGCCGGTATATTTTAAAGGTATTGCTATTAGCCAAGATAAAGGTGTTTCTAAAGTTTTAGAAAACGCTAAAATTAAAGTTACGCTCGCAGATGTTAACGGACAAGAATTAGAGACCCTTTCATTGACAACTAATGATTATGGTTCTATTTCGGGTGAATTTATACTACCAAACTCCGGACTCACAGGGCAATTTTCCATTCGAACTTCTTCAACTAAATATCGTTTGAACGGGTATACCGGTATTTCAGTTGAGGAGTATAAACGACCTAAATTCGAAACTAATTTTGAACCTGTATCAGACACTTTTAAAGTAAACGATAGTATAACCGTAACCGGTAAAGCAACAGCCTATGCAGGCAGTTCCATCTCAGATGCAAAAGTAGTTTACCGTGTAAAAAGAGTGGTGAATTTACCAAGATGGTATTATTGGTTCAGACCTCATTTTAATGGCTCTTCTCAAGAAATTGTACAGGGAGAAACTATTACGGATGCAGCAGGAAACTATAAAATCACCTTTAAGGCTATTCCAGACAATAGTGTTGAAAAAGAGAACTTGCCCACGTTTAATTATGAAGTTACGGCAGATGTAACTGATATAAATGGAGAAACACGCAGTACTACAACCACTGTCAACGTTGGCTATCACGCAATGGACGTAAGATTGCTAGTACCCAATGCTGTAGACAAGACCCAGAAAAACGCAAGCTTTAATATTACGAGCAAAAATTTAAACGGACAATCTGTTTTTGCCACCGGTGAAGTAAAATTGTACAAACTACAAGCACC
This sequence comes from Maribacter forsetii DSM 18668, assembly GCF_000744105.1. NCBI lineage: Bacteria > Pseudomonadati > Bacteroidota > Flavobacteriia > Flavobacteriales > Flavobacteriaceae > Maribacter > Maribacter forsetii. The sequence goes on along the minus strand of NZ_JQLH01000001.1, from coordinate 962,365 downwards.
TGATCATGTTCTTAGACCAAGACCTTGGCCAGCACCTGACTATTCCGGTTTTTCAAAAGAAGAATTTAAAAAGTTATATCCGCATGACGCTTTTGAAGACGAAGATAATTCTGCCAATTGGCAGAAAGGCAAAATGGTTTGGCAATCTAAATTTGACACTGAAAATTCTAATGAAATCAGTTTTGGGAAAATCAAAAATTGGGAGTCTGGAAAATATAGAATGGAACTCTTCTCAAAAGATAAATTTGGGCAAGCAGTAAAGGATATTGCCGTTTTTTCCATTACGGACGATGAGCAAACCCTAGCCGATAACCAATTACTTTATGTAAAAACGGATAAGGAACAGTATACAATTGGTGACAAGGCACAAATCACCTTTTTTTCTAGCGCAAAAAATCTGAACGTCACAGTAATTGTTGAAAAAGACCAGAAGATTTTTGAAGAAAAGGTACTAACGCTAAACGACAATTCTAAAACAATAACAGTACCTGTTACCAAAGATGATTTGGGTGGCTTTGCTATCACCTACAGCTATGCGTTTGCCAATCATTTTGATGAAAATACCGTGAACCTGCTTGTTCCCTACCCTTCTAGCGATTTGCAAATAGAAACTATAAGCTTTAGAGACAAAATAGCGCCTGGTGTTGATGAAACTTGGTCTTTCAAAATCAAAGGTCCTAAAGGTGAAAAAGTCAGCGCAGAACTATTGGCGAGCATGTATGATGCTTCTCTAGATCAATTTAGAGCTCATTCCTGGAACTTTAACCCTATAAGCCAGCCTCATTATTATTCTCGAAGAAGAACTAACGCTCATTACAGTTTTTCCACCAGCAGCTTCTATACATTTTCGAATTATATAGACATGAGTTATCCAAGTTTAAATTTTGATTCTTTCGATTCGTTCGGGTTAGATTTTCATACATATGGAAATTTCTATGAATCGCCCTCTATGTATACAAGATCTTCAGCACCCTTGAGAAAATCTATGATGGCTGATGGTGCAGAATTAGAAGAAGCAGTAATGCTTGAAGATTCTGATGCAAGTATAGAAAGTAAATTAGAAGGCAGAGCTGCAGGTATTGAAATTACCGAAACTGCAACAGAACCAGAGACAGACAATGAAGATTTTGGTTCGGTTAGCATTCGTAAAAACCTTCAAGAGACCGCTTTTTTCTTTCCGAAATTACAGACCGATAAAGAAGGAAATGTAAGTTTCAATTTCACTACTCCCGAAGCATTGACCCGTTGGAATTTACAACTCTTGGCACATACCAAAAATTTGAAAAGCACGATAACCAACCTATCTACGGTAACCCAAAAAGAATTGATGGTAATCCCAAATGCACCACGGTTTTTACGTGAGGGTGATGAGATTATAATTAGCACTAAAATTTCTAACCTTACTGAAAAGCTACTTTCCGGTCAGGCTAAATTAGAATTGACAGATGCGGTAACTGGCATAGATATTTCAAAACAATTGTTAGCTGTTTCCAATGCACTAGATACATCATCTTTTGAAGTTAATGCTATGGGGAATACCCAATTATCATGGAAATTGAATATTCCTGAAGATTTACAATCCGTTCAATATAAAATCATTGCAAAAGCAGGTGATTTCTCTGATGGCGAACAAAACATGCTGCCTGTATTATCAAACAGAACTTTGGTAACGGAAACATTACCTATGTGGATTCGTAGCAATCAGACCAAGACGTTTACCCTAGACAAGTTAAGGAACACCTCATCGACTACGCTGAAACACCATAAGCTGACTTTAGAAATGACATCTAACCCAGCTTGGTATGCAGTACAGGCATTACCCTACTTAATGGAGTACCCATACGATTGTAACGAGCAGACATTCTCAAGATATTACGCAAACACCTTGGCTAGTCATATTGCGAACAGTAACCCAAGAATTCGTGAAGTGTTTGATCAATGGGCAAATTCAGATGCGTTATTAAACAACCTAGAAAAGAACGAGGAATTAAAATCGCTGTTAATTCAAGAAACACCATGGTTACGCGATGCACAATCTGAAACCGAGCAAAAGAAAAGAATCGGTTTGTTGTTCAATTTGAATAAGATGAAAAACGAGCAACAATCAGCCATGAACAAGCTGGCTCAAAATCAGAATTCAAGTGGAGCTTGGTCATGGTTCAATGGTGGTCCAGATAATAGATACATTACCCAACATATTATTTCGGGTATGGGGCATTTGAATCATTTAATCACTTCAGCCACGCTCAACAACCAAAATTCATCAACTTCGTTCAACTCTCAATCTGATATGATTGAAGAAGCAATTTCATATTTAGATGCTGAGTTTGTGAAAGAGTACGAGCAAATGAAGAAATACACATCGAATATAAACGATGATCATTTAAGTGCAAACCAGGTGCATTATTTATATATGCGCAGTTTTTTTCCAGAAATTAAAACCTCTAAAAAAGTAGATGAGATAACCGCGTATTATTTAAAGCAATCTCAGAAATATTGGAAAAAAAGAGGTTTATATACACAAGGAATGTTAGCCTTGGTTTTACACCGAAAAGACGATGTAAAAACATCTGTCAAAATTCTACGCGCTTTAGAAGAAAATAGTATCACTAGCGATGAATTGGGTATGTATTGGAAAAGCAATACCAGCTCATGGTTTTGGTATCAAGCACCTATAGAAACACAAGCTTTGTTAATTGAAGCTTTCTCTGAAATCCGCCCTGCGGATATTGAGACGGTGGATAATCTTAAAATATGGTTACTAAAAAATAAGCAGACCAATCAATGGAGCACTACTAAAGCAACAACCGAAGCGGTTTACGCTTTATTATTACAAGGTAGCGAGTGGTTATCAGTTACAGACGCAGTCGAAGTTTTAATTGGCGATAAAAAGATTGATCCTTCTACCTTAGAAGATGTAAAAGTCGAAGCAGGAACAGGCTACTTTAAAACTTCTTGGAATACTGCTGAGATTCAACCAAAAATGGGTGAAGTACAAATCAGTAAAAAAGGCGACGGTATTGCTTGGGGAGCTTTGTACTGGCAATATTTTGAAGATTTGGACAAAATTACAAGTGCCGAGACTCCGTTGAAATTAAAGAAAAAAATCTTTTTGAAAAAGAATACGGATTCCGGCGAAGTGATTTCTGAAGTGACCGATAATACCAATTTAAAAGTGGGTGACTTGGTTAAGATAAGAATTGAATTGAGATCCGATAGAGATATGGAATTCATACACATGAAAGATATGCGTGCTGCCGGTTTTGAACCTGTAAACGTAATTTCAAGATACAAGTGGCAAGACGGCTTAGGATATTACGAAAGCACTAAAGATGCTAGCACCAATTTCTTCTTCGACTATTTACCAAAAGGAGTTTATGTATTTGAATATGATGTACGTGTAAATAACGCTGGTGATTTCAGTAATGGCATTACTACCATACAAAGTATGTATGCACCAGAATTTAGTAGTCATAGTGAAGGAGTTCGAGTTTCTGTAGAGAATTAACGTCATTACAAACAAAGTGAAGTAATCTGTTTATGGGCTGACCAAAAACTCACTCATAACCAATAACAGACAGATTGCTTCGTCGCGAAAAAGCTCTTCGCAAAGACGTTTTAAAATAGACTGAACGTCATTACGAACGCAGTGACGTAATCTGCTTGTGGGCTGACCAAAAACTCACCCACAACTAATGATAAACATATTGCCACGTCGGGAAAATGCTCCTCGCAAGGACGAAATAGCACAAAAAAAGGGCGCTACAATGTAGCGCCCTTTTCGTCTTTTATTAAAAAATAATCTACCAAATATGTACTCTTTTTTCAGGAGCTAAATACATGTCATCACCTTCTTTGATATCAAAAGCATCGTAAAACGCTTGAATGTTCAATAAAGGTTGTGTTGCTCTAACCATACCTGGAGAGTGTGGATCAGTTTTGATCTGTGTTCTTAAAGCCTCATCTCTACTTTTAGTTCTCCAAACTGTAGCCCAAGACATAAAGAAACGTTGCTCAGCAGTAAAACCATCAATATCTTCAGGACGACCGTTTTCAGCGTAGTATTTCTGAAGTCCGTCATAAGCACCTAACAATCCGCCTAAGTCACCTATATTCTCCCCTAATGTGAATTTACCGTTTACATAAACTTCGGGCAATACCATTACGCTATCATACTGTACAGCTAAAGCATCAGCTCTTTCAGTAAAAGCAGCTAAATCAGCATCTGTCCACCAGTTTTTAAGATTTCCATCAGCATCGAAACGAGAACCGCTATCATCAAAAGCATGAGAGATTTCATGACCTATTACAGCACCAATTCCACCATAATTTACAGCTTCATCAGCAGTATAGTTATAGAAAGGAGGTTGTAAGATTGCAGCAGGAAAAACAATCTCATTGTTCAACGGATTAAAATAGGCATTTACGGTCTGTGGAGACATTCCCCATTCCGTTTTATCAACAGGCTCACCAATTTCAGAGTAGTTCTTTAACTCTCCCCATTTGTTAACAGCAGTCATATTTTCAAAGTAAGACTTGTCTGCAGAAACTTCCATAGTAGAATAATCTTCCCACTTATCTGGGTAAGCAATCTTAACAGTGAATTTATCTAACTTTTCAATTGCTTTGGTTTTTGTAGAATCGCTCATCCAATCCAAAACAGAAATACGTTCCTTAAAAGCGTCGATTACATTCGCAATCATTAACTCAGCTTTAGCCTTTGCTTCTGGCGGAAACTTAGCGTCTACATACAATTGACCTAAAGCCTCACCAACAGTACCGTTTACTGTTGCCAATGCACGCTCATCTGCAGCACGTTGTTCTTTTGCTCCTCTAAGGTATTTACTATAAAATTCCCAATCTGCAGTTTCAATTTCAGTTGTTAATTTTCCTGCAGCACTATTAAAGGTATCCCATCTTACCAAAGTTTTGATATCTTCAATCGGTGTTGTTTTTAAGAACTTGTCCAACGTTTCGGTATATCTTAATTGAGTAACCAAAAGTGTATCAAATTTTTTAGCTATCCCTAAATCAGAGATAAGTTTTTTCATGTCAATAGTAGACATCATTTTATCTACCTCAGCAATTGTTCTTGGGTTATTGTAGTTTCTAGCATCTCTACGCTCTACTTTATTTAAACGAGGTTCTGCCAATTGCGTTTCTAGCGCTAGAATTTTATCTGCAGCTTTAGTTGCATCAGCTTCAGAATCACCTAATTTCTGCAACATTTTAGATACGTGTTTTTTATACTCTTCACGTATTTCAACAGACTTCTCATCTTCTTCTAAATAGAAATCACGATCAGGTAAACCTAATCCGTTAGCACCTAAATACACAGCGTTCATACTACTGTTATTTAAATCTGCACCAGCACCAATATTTAAGAAAGGAGAAGATACAGCAGCATTGGTTGCCAATACGGTTTGCAAATCTTTTAAATTCTTTACCGAAGCAATTGCTTCAAATGCCGAATTCAACGGAGTAATACCCGCTTTGTTTCTAGCAGCAGTATCTAACTTAGTATCAAAAATTGCCAAAGCCTTCGCCTGATCGGTATCTGCAGCGTAGTTACCACTTTCTTTTGCAGTAGCTAATATTTTTAAAACATCGTCGTCAGTAGATTTACGAAGTACACTGAAACCACCCCAGCTAGTTCTATCATCAGGAATTTCGGTAAACTTCATCCAGTTTCCGTTCACGTAGTTATAAAAATCTGACTTTGGGTTTTGAGTAGTATCCATGTTCGATAGAACGATACCTGGTATTGTTTCTACTTCTGCAGTAGGTTTCGCTTCCTCCTTACAAGAAGCTAAGGCTACCAAACCGGCAGCTAGAAAATAAATCTTTTTCATTTTGTGTGAGTTAGTTTTTAACGTGTCAGACTATATGACGCTCGTTTTGAGTTTTGTTACAAAAATAACAGGATTTTATTTTAAGCAGGTTTATTTCACTATCAATTTAGAACATTAACATTTGAAATAGAGTTGGTTACTCACTAAATACCGGTTAAAAAACTTAAGAATACCATGTTAACTCATTGAAAGTACCGCTTCACTCATTATCTATTTTAAAAGACCCCGTTCCATTTTACTTTAGGGGGTATAGATATAAAACCAAAATAATATGAAAAGCACATTAACAATTGACGTAAAAGAACCTTGCAAAGAAAAATTCAGTAATTTTAGTAAAACCGAAAAAGGAGGTTTTTGCCAAAGCTGTGAAAAAGAGGTTATTGATTTCACCAATTTTTCTGATAACGAACTTATAAATTATTTGAGCCAAGGAAATAAGAAAGCTTGCGGAATGTTCAAGGCATCACAATTAAAAACATATGAAACCAACTCTTTACATACTATGAATAATTCTATGTTACATAAAGGAATTGCAATGATGAGTTTTTCTCTGCTAGCCCTATGCGCTACTGAAGTTAAAGGTCAAGAAACCGCCAGTATAGAACCACCTATTGAAGTAGTTTCTACAGATATTATAGGCGATATTTCATATGTTGAAATTGTACAAGAAAAACACACCGTAACCGGCACTATAGTAGACGAAAACAATGAGCCATTACCTGGGGTAAATGTTGTATTAAAAGGAACTACAGTAGGTACACAGACAGATTTTGATGGTAAATTTGAATTTCCTCAACAGCTAGAAGAGAATGACATTCTAGTACTTAGTTTTATAGGATATGAAACCAAAACGTACAAAGTTGCAGCAAACGGCAGTGCTAAAATAGATATCAATATTACATTCGACACCTACGATGTTGAGCTTATGGGCGAGGTTATAATTGGCGGAGCTTATACGAGCAAAAGAAATATTTTTCAGAAGATCGGGGATATTTTTAAATAATGAGAAACCTTGTTCTACTATTTACGCTCTTATTTTCAATAACGAGCTTTGCTCAACGTGCAGATTTTCAAGAAATTGATTTTACAAAAGCGGACAGCATTGCTCATTATTATAAGGATGCGAGCCTTAAAAACCTACCGGTACTAACCCATAATTTAACCGCCTCATTAAAAACCGATGTTGAAAAATTTAGGGCAATATACACCTGGGTCAGTTCTAACATTGCCAATGATTATTCTTCCTATCTAAAAATAAGCTCAAAGAGAAAAAGACTTGCCAAAGACCGAGAAGCCTTTTTAGAATGGAACACAAGTATTACACCTAAAATCTTTAAAAGTTTATTAGAAGACCGAAAAACTGCCTGTACGGGTTATGCGTATCTGGTAAAGGAAATGGCAAATTTGACAGGATTTAATTGTGATATTATCGATGGCTATGGACGTACACCTACCTTACTTTTAAAAGAGGATAGCGCACCCAATCATTCTTGGAATAGGGTTCAGATAAATGATAAGTGGTATCTGTGCGATGCTACTTGGTCTGCCGGAGAAACTATAGTTGTTAATGGCACTCCGTTTTTTCAGCAAGACTATTTCGACGGCTATTTTTTAGCTGATCCAAAATTATTTGCAAAAAATCATTTCCCGATCAACAACGATGAAAATCAAGATTTGAAAACGGATGCATTCAAAGACTACGTTGCAGGACCTGTTATTTACAAAGAAGCGTTTTTAGCACCGCTAATTCCTATTGCTCCGGCAGTAATGCATAACAACATTAAAAAAGGCGCATCTGTAACTTTTACATTACAAGTGCCAAAAGAATATAATGAAGACATTCAACTTTTATTGAATAAAGGAGGTAGTCAAAAGAAAGGTAATCCAATTATCAATAGAGAAGAAAATGAAGTTCATCTAGAACAAAAATTTGATAAGAAAGGACTTTATGACGTTCATATTTCAGTCGAAAATCAACTAATTGCTACTTACGTAATTAAGGTAAAATAGTATTATTCTGGTGGATACTTACTAAAGATCTTATCAATCACAGCTTGAATCTTTTCTGATTTTTCTTGTGGCGTATCGCCCTCACGAAATGGACTTTCGCTAATGGCTTGCCAAATAAGCATGTCTTTGTTAGAATCTACAAAATCTATTTGAAGCTCTCTTGTCATTTTTGGTCCTCCAACGGGAATACCTATTGACACTCCACCACCAATACCTCTGTTACCACCACCAAGACCTACACCTACATTATTACCGGACTGTGATTTAAATACTGCACTTTTAATATTTATAAACATGTCAGGCTCTTCAGCGAACATAAATCCTTTTTCGCCCAAAGTAGCATCTAAGGCATCCATCAACCTTTTCTCGTCTAATTCACTTAGACCAGTTTCCATATCACCAAAATAGTTATAGGTAGAATAGGCTGTAAAATCGGTCTGATCATCGTAATCATAATTGACCCTCGCTGATCCGCAAGAAGTTAAAACTAGTAGTACAACACTAAAAAAAAGGATTCTCATGATATTGCATTTTCTTAAATTTAAAGAAAATAAAAGAGTAATATATGTTTTTGAGAAGGTATTCGACTAAGCGTTATACTTAAACTTCCTATACTCCTATTCTTTCTTATCAACAGACGTGGTAAGCGCTGAAGAAATTATTCCTGTAGGAATAGCTACGACTCCTAAACCAATCATTAAAATAAAAAAAGTAAAAACTTTACCGCCAACTGTAATGGGATAAACATCTCCATAGCCAACAGTAGTTAGTGTAATAATTGCCCACCAAAGACTATCAAAAATAGATGCAAAATGCTCAGGCTGAGCTTCATTTTCAAAATAGTAAATACCTACAGAAGCAAAATAAATTAATATTAAAGTAACAAATAAGAACAGAAGTATTTCTTCTTTTGCCGTACTAATTGCTGCTGTAAAACGCTTAATAGCTTTATTATATCGCATTAGTTTAAGAATACGGAATAATCTTAAAAAGCGTAACGCCCTAAGAGATCTTAAATCAACCCCTAGTGCTAAATAAAAAGGTAGTATTGCTAAAAAATCAATTATTCCGAAAAAACTAAATATAAATTTATGTTTGGTATCTGCAACATAAATACGAAGCAAGTATTCTATGGTAAAGACTACCACACAGAATATTTCAATTACTCTTAAAAGTTTTCTGGTATTGGGCTCTAAATCTGGTACTGTTTCAAATGAAAAAGCAACAATAGAAATGAAGATTAAAATCTGAATGAAATAAGCAAAAATTCTGCTTTTTCTATTATCATTTATTTCAACAATATTTTTAAGGTATTGTTTCATAATTCGTATTAAGAATTAAGCATTGCCCAAAGTTTATCTTTCAATTCTACAATACCCATTTGCGCTACAGACGATATAAACATGAAAGGTGTACCGTTTAAATCTTTTTCTAGCTCAGCTCTCATTTCATCCATCAACTCATCATCTAGCATATCGCTTTTAGAAATACAAATAAGACGCTCTTTGTCTAATAACTCGGGATTATAACGTCTTAACTCATCCAATAAAATCTCATACTCCTTGCTGATATCTTTACTATCTGCAGGTATTAAGAACAACAAATTCGCATTACGTTCTATATGTCTTAAAAAGTAGTGACCTAAGCCTTTGCCTTCTGCAGCACCTTCAATAATACCAGGAATATCTGCCATTACGAAACTCTTGAAATCGCGATACTCTACAATACCCAAGTTCGGTTTTAAGGTCGTGAACTCGTAATCAGCAATTTTTGGCTTTGCTGATGTTATAACTGATAACAAAGTAGACTTCCCTGCATTTGGAAAACCCACTAGACCAACATCTGCCAAAACTTTAAGCTCTAAAAGAAACTCCCCTTCTAGACCGTCCATACCGGGTTGTGCATATCTAGGCGTTTGGTTTGTAGAAGTTCTAAAGTGCCAGTTACCGCGCCCCCCCATACCACCTTTGAGAAGAATTCTCTCTTCACCATGCTCGGTTATTTCAAAAAGCACTTCTTTGGTTTCAAAGTCTTTAACTACCGTACCCAATGGCACATCTAAATATACATCTTCACCATCAGCACCAGTACTACGGCTTTTACTACCGTGTGCACCATGACCTGCCTTAAAATGTTTGGTGTATTTGAAATTGATCAAGGTCCAAAGGTTTTCGTTACCTCTAACAATTATATGTCCGCCACGACCACCATCACCACCATCAGGACCACCTTTGGTAATAAATTTTTCACGGTGCAAATGCACAGATCCCTTGCCTCCTTTACCAGAAGTCAAACCCACTTTTACGTAGTCTACAAAATTACCTTCGGTCATTGTTATTCGTTCAATTCAAAATCTCTCATCAATATCTTCAATGCGAGAATTTCTATATTATTTTAAGCCTTCTATTACTTCTGTAAGGCGTTCCGTAATTTCGGAAATGGTACCAATACCGTTTACACTATGGAACTTACCCTGTGCCTCATAAAATTCTTTTACAGGAGTAGTTTTTGCATTGTACTCATCAAAACGATTTCTGATCTTGGCTACATCTTGATCATCTGTTCTACCACTAACCTTACCTCTCTCTAAAAGACGTTCAATTAAAACTTCATCATTTGCCTCTAGCGCTATAGTAGCATTTATGCCCATATCTTTAGATTCTAGGAAATTATCTAAAGCTTCGGCTTGTGCAGCGGTTCTAGGGAAACCGTCAAAAATGAATCCGTCTGCATCAGCGTTCTTCTCCACTTCTTCTTGCAACATTTTAATAGTTACCTCATCTGGCACTAGCTCTCCTTTATCAATATATGACTTGGCCAAAGTACCTAACTCCGTTCCGTTTTTGATATTGAATCTAAAAACATCTCCCGTAGAAATATGTTTTAAATTATATTTCTCTTTTAAGAATTGTGCTTGTGTGCCCTTGCCGGCTCCTGGCTTACCAAAGAGTACAAGATTAATCATATGTTTCTGGTTTAATTGGTATACTTCTTTTAAATTTCTTCCTTGTTCCTTATAATCTAGACCGTAACCTACAATAAAATTATCTGGTATGGCCAAACCAAAATAGTCAATGGCATATTCGCCTTTGTACACATCTGGCTTATAAAAAAGACTAGCTATTTTAAATTCTTTGACCTTGGTCTTGGAAAACAAATGCACTAATTTCTGCAAGGTACGCCCGGTATCAATAATATCCTCTAATATAATGACACTGCGCCCTTCTATATTCTCTGGTACATCTAACAAGGTCTCTACAATACCCGTAGATGTTAAGCCTTGGTAAGAACTCAATCTTACAAAAGAAACTTCGCAGGGGTGTTGGTAAGCTTTCATTAAATCTGAAACGAACATAAAAGATCCGTTTAACACGCCAACAAAAATGGGTGTTTCATCTTTATAATCTACAGCAATTTTATCGGCAACCGTTTTTACCGCCTGCAAAATTTCAGATTCGCTGAGATAAGGTTTAAAAAACTTGTCGTGAATTTGTATCAATTTTCATAAATTATCAAGGTCAGCAAAGATAAGCTATTGCCTTGTGTTTTTAATTAGAAAGGAATTGGTTTCTAAGATTTAACCGTATTTTTGTAGTACTTAAGGCGTTTTTTCAACTGCCAAAAGCAACAATTATATGGATTATTTTTCTTCAGATTTTAAATTAGGCATTTTAGGTGGTGGTCAACTAGGTAAAATGATGTTGTATGAAACGCGAAAATGGGATATTTATACCAAAGTATTAGATGGTTCTGCTGAAGCGCCAAGTAGAATGTCATGTAACGAGTTTGTTCAAGGCAGTCTTTTAGATTTTGATACGGTTTACAATTTTGGCAAAGATGTAGATGTGTTGACCATTGAAATTGAAAATGTAAATTTAGATGCTTTAGAGAAATTAGAGGATGAAGGCGTTAAAGTATATCCACAACCAAAGGCGTTACGCATTATTCAAAATAAAGCCAGGCAGAAATTATTTTATGTTGATAATGACATACCTACTGCAGATTTTCAGCGATTTGCTTACCTAAGTGAAATTGAAGATAGTATTGAAAATGAAGCATTACAGTTTCCTTTTGTATGGAAAGTTGCGCAATTTGGATATGACGGACAAGGCGTAAAAGTCGTTCGTAGTTTAGCCGATTTAGAAGGATTACCTACTGGAGAGTGCATAGCAGAAACTATGATTCCATTCAAGAACGAATTAGCGGTAATCGTATCAAGAAATGCGGAAGGAGAAATTAAGACCTACCCAGTTGTGGAAATGGAATTTCATCCAGAAGCCAACCAAGTGGAATACGTGATTTGTCCTGCCCGTATAGATGAAAAAGTGGCTAAAAATGCAAGAGCACTCGCATTAAAAGTAGCGGATAAAATAGGTCTTACAGGATTGTTAGCGGTTGAAATGTTCCAAACCGAAGATGACCAGATATTGGTTAATGAAGTAGCACCAAGACCACATAATAGCGGGCACTATAGTATTGAAGCCAGTTACACCAACCAGTTTGAGCAACATATACGTAGTATTCTAGGGCTACCATTAGGAATAACCGATAGTAAAGTAGCAGGTGTAATGGTGAATTTGGTAGGTGCGGAAAACCATACGGGAAATGTGGTTTACAAAAACATCGAGGAAATTTTAGGGATGGAAGGTGTTACTCCACATATATATGGTAAAGCACAAACAAGACCATTTCGTAAAATGGGACATGTAACCATAGTTAACGATGACTTAGGCAAGGCAAGAGCCATAGCCGAAAAAGTAAAAGAAACAATACAAGTGATTTCAAAATAAAAAACATGAGTAAAGTAGCCGTAGTAATGGGTAGTACAAGTGACATGCCCGTAATGCAAGACGCCATAGATATTTTAAAAGGTTTTGATATAGAAGTAGATGTAGACATTGTATCTGCCCATAGAACACCTGAAAAATTGTTCGATTTCAGTAAAAATGCACATACTAGCGGATATTCGGTTATTATAGCCGGTGCTGGTGGTGCAGCGCATTTACCAGGTATGGTAGCGTCCATGTCTCCTTTACCTGTAATCGGAGTTCCTGTAAAAAGCAGCAATTCTATAGATGGATGGGATTCTGTACTATCCATTCTACAAATGCCAGGTGGTGTACCAGTAGCAACTGTAGCATTGAACGGTGCAAAAAATGCAGGAATTTTGGCTGCTCAAATTATAGGTAGCTCAGATAAATGTGTTTTAGACAAGGTGATTTTGTATAAAGAAGGTCTAAAGCAAAAAGTTATCGATGGCGCTAAAGCTGTAAATGGCAAATAGTTAGTAAAAAACCTCGGAATAAGCCGTGAAGCATTGAATTGAAAATTTTATTTAGATTTCGACTGAAACGTCGGAGCATTTAAATCTCGATTATCGAGTAAAACTAATTTTAATTTATTTGGGTGGTCTTGAATTTGACACTTGAACTTGAACTTGAAATATGAATCCATTATTATCCCCTTTTGATACTGCTCCATTTTCACAAATTAAAAACGAGCATTTTAAACCCGCTTTTTTACAATCTATAGAAGATGCAAGAGCGGAAATAGATGCAATTACCAATAATACGGAAGCTTCTACTTTTGAAAACACGATTGAAGCATTGGAATTTTCAGGTCAGCAATTAGACCGAATTTCAAGTGTGTTTTTCAACTTGAATTCCGCTGAAACCAATGAGGAAATTCAGAAAATTGCACAAGAAATTTCTCCATTACTTTCAGAATTTGGTAATGACATTACCCTAAACGAAGATTTATTCAAAAGAGTAAAAGCAGTTTATGACCAAAAGGATGATTTAGACCTTACCGTAGAGCAAAACACCCTTTTAGATAAGAAATATAAGAGCTTTAGCAGAAACGGCGCTAATTTATCCGAAGACAAAAAAAATCGTTTACGTGAGATCGATGCTAAACTGGCAAAGCTGAAACTAACATTTGGCGAAAACGTACTTGCCGAAACCAATAGATTTCAACTACACCTTACGGATGAAGCCGACCTTGACGGATTACCAGAAGGTGAAAAAGAAGCAGCCGCACAATTGGCGATTTCAAAAGGCAAGGAAGATGGCTGGATGATCACATTAGATTACCCTAGCTATATACCTTTCATGAAATATGCTAAAAACCGTACATTACGTAAAGAACTTTCATTGGCATTTGGCAGCAAGGCTTTTCATAATGATGAATTGGACAATCAAGAAAATGTGCTAGAAATAACGAAATTACGTTTTGAGAGAGCCAACTTACTAGGCTATAAAACCCATGCCGATTTTGTATTAGAAGAGCGCATGGCAGAAACTCCTGAAAAAGTACATTCCTTCTTAAACGAGTTACTTGAAAAAGCGAAGCCGGCTGCAGAACGCGAGTTTAAACAATTAGAAGATTTCGCTAAAAAACTAGATAATATTGACCGTTTAGAAAAATGGGACAGTAGTTACTATTCTGAAAAATTAAAGCAAGAGTTATTTAATTTAGATGATGAGAAACTGAAGCCATATTTCAAGCTTGAAAATGTAATTAATGGAGTTTTTAAAGTAGCAGAAAACTTATTCGATTTACAGTTTGAAGAGGTTCATGACATTGAAAAATATCATGACGAGGTAAAAACCTATAAAGTTTACGATGCCGACAAGAATTTTATATCTCTCTTTTATGCTGATTTTCACCCAAGAGCAGGCAAGCGTGGTGGCGCGTGGATGACCTCTTTTAAAAGCCAATGGAAAAGAAACGGCAAAAATGTGCGTCCGCATATATCGAACGTTTGCAACTTTACTCCTTCAACAAAGAGCAAGCCTTCATTATTGACTTTTAATGAGGTAACGACCCTATTCCATGAATTTGGACACGGTTTGCATGGCATGCTGGCAAACACCACCTACCCTAGCCTATCTGGAACATCTGTATTTTGGGACTTTGTAGAATTACCTAGTCAGGTTTTAGAAAACTGGTGTTATGAAAAAGAAGCATTAGAGTTGTTTGCAAAGCATTACGAAACCGGAGAAACCATACCAATGGAACTGGTTGAAAAAATAAAGGAATCGGCAACCTTTCAAGAAGGTATGCAAACGCTACGTCAATTAAGTTTTGGACTTTTAGATATGTCTTGGCACGGTATAGACCCAACAGGCATTACCAATGTAAAAGCACATGAAGATGAAGCTTTTAAAGACACCAGTCTTTACCCTGCAACACCAGAAACTTGTATGAGTACAGCATTCTCACATATTTTTCAAGGAGGATATTCTTCTGGGTACTACAGCTACAAATGGGCAGAAGTGTTGGATGCAGATGCCTTTGCTTATTTTAAAGAAAAAGGAATTTTCAATAAAGAAGTAGCAACTAAATTTAAAGACAATGTACTGTCACAAGGTGGTACTGAAAACCCAATGGTTTTGTATAAAAGATTTAGAGGTGCTGAACCTAAAGTAGAGGCTTTATTGGAACGTGCCGGTTTGGTTACGAGCTAAAAGAAAAGAGTTCAAGACAACTATAAAATACACGTAGACAGCAGTTAATGCAAAAGTGACAACAATTTATTTTCATGGAAGTGTCATAACGATATATTGCGCTTATTTCAATATACCATTCCATGAAAAAACTTGTTTTTCCATTTATTGCTATACTTCTATTCTCATGTAGCAAAGACTCAGAGGTACTAACTTCAGAGATATCCGAAGAAAATAAAAATAGCCAACCAATATTAAACGCCCAAGCTTTTAGTATAGATGAGCATGCCGCTATAAATACTATAATAGGTACGGTAACGGCTACTACTAGTGACAACGACAGCCTAACTTTTAGTATTGACTCTGAAAGTGGAATAGAAATCAATGAAAATAACGGAGAATTATCTGTTGGCGCTAATTTAATTTTAGATTTTGAAAGTCAAAATATTATTCCTTTCACCATTTCGGTTTTTGACGGTGCATCAATTGTTGATCAAGATTACAACTTAACGGTAAACGATGTCAATGAATATGATTTACTAAACGAGGATCAAATGGAAATCATAGATTATTTCAATCACCTTACACTATGGCAATCACCCACACATACAGCGTTAAATCACAATAGTAGATGGCAAGAACCTATGAACATCTTTTTAGATGGTTCAACCCCAGAACTAGAAGCTATAGTTTCAGAAGTCGTAGAAGAATACAATGTGCTTTTTGAAAATAGTGATTTTAACATTACTATCGTTGATAGTGAACAAGAAGGCAATGCACATTTATTTTTAGGCGAAACAGCCGATGTAGAAAACATTTGGGAAGACATGTTCCAAATAATAAATGGTAAAACATTTAATGGTTATGCCATGACTGCCAACAACAATTCTATCTTAAATGAAAGTAGAATTTGGCTATCGGTATCGTCTTCTATATTATTTAAGCATGAACTGGGTCATGCTCTAGGTTTTGGACATTCGGACAAATGCGATACTGAAAACAGTTTTATGTGCTCTAACATAAGTAATAATCACGACTTTTTGGAGATTGAAAAAGAAATTATTAGGCTAGCATATTCCAATGAATTATCTGCCGGTTTGAACGAAGAAGAAATTATGTGGTTTTTAGCAAACAAATTAATTTTGAAAAACTAACTGTAAATCAAATATTTAAACATTATATTGTAGTAATATAACTACAGCACAATCCTTTACAACAAGTAGTTTATTCTTTATGCCTTTGGCGCCAAACTTAAAACACACTTTGTAATGGAAAAAGGAAATACTCCTTTACATAATGATCAACTATTGAAAACGACCAATAGCCCTACAAGTATCGGCATTTTTCAATTTGACATCAACTCCAACGAAATATACTGGAATGATGACTTAAAAGAAATTCACCAAGCACCCTTAAATTTCACACCGCAGGCGGAAGATTTATATGGAAACTGTTACTACCCAGACCAAAAAGAATTACTGACCAAAGCCCATAAAAAAGCAATTAACAAGGGCTTTCCATTTGAGCTAACTTACGAGATCCTAACCCAAAAAGGTAAAAAACGTTTAGTAAGAACTACGGTGCAATCTGTTTTAAAAAATGGATGTTGCACTTGTCTTCATGGCACCACTATAGATATTTCGCATTTTAACAATTCACAAGTTGAAACAGTACAGCATCTAGAGCAGTTAAATGCCGCAGAAATTTTGGCAAACTCCGGATCATGGAAATGGAATATTATTACGGGCGAATTAAAATGGCCCGATAATTTCTACAACATTTTTAACCACGATAAAAATTGCCCAATATCATACAACGTATATCTAAGCTATATTCACGAAGACGATAGAGATGCCATAGAAGCAAAATTTGAGCTTGCGTTAAAGACTAAAAAATTCCCCAAATCTAGTTATAGGATTCAATTGAAGGATGGAACTATAAAAACGTTATCCGCGGATGGCAAAGTGATATCTAACGAAAAAGGAAAAGTGGTGACCATGATTGGAACATGCCAAGATATTACCGATAGCATTGCCATAAAACATGAACTTACACAAACCAATCAACAATTAAAACTAACTGAAAATGTAAATAAATCAGGCTCTTGGCAGTTAGACTTATCTAAGGATGTATTTAGATGGACAGATAATCTCTATAGAATATTTGAAATAAAGATTGGCACAAAAATGAGTTTTGAAGTGCTTCAGAAATATATTCATCCAGATGATTTAGAACATCTTAAGGAAAAATTCAATGAAATATTAGTCAAAAAGCAATCTCACACATTTTCACATCGTATAATTTCAAAAAATGGGGCTGTAAAAACCGTACAAGTTGTGTCAGATGCCGTTACAGATACTAACGGAAATGTCAAATTACTCATAGGTACTACTCAAGACATTTCCTCTAAGATAAATAGAGAATTAGAGCTTACACAAACGCATCAACAGCTAAGTTTAACCGAAAACAATAACGAAGCAGGTACATGGTCATGGAACCCTATTACAGGTATGTTTAAATGGTCAGAGAATCTATACCAAATTATGGATTTTGACAAAAACACTCCCATGAATTTTGAGGTATTGTATACTCGCATACACCCCGATGACAAACACATTGTTGACAATTCAATGCAATTTGTACAAGACACAAACTCTAAATGCACGTTCATTCATAGAATTATAATTAGCGACGGTAGCATAAGAACTTTAGAAATTGTTGCAGATATAGTATCTAACGAAATAAATAACGAAAAAGAATTAATTGGAACCGCTCGAAACATTACGAGCACATTACATTTAGAACAAGAATTACAAGAAAAAGAAGAACTACTTAATTTCGCAGAACATCTTACTAATATGGGCTATTGGAGGTACAAACCTGCCACAGATGATGTATTTTGGTCAGATAACGTTTATGTCATATTTGATCATCCAAAAAATAAAAAAATAACTTTTGACTCTTACTTCAATAAAATTCACCCAGAAGATCAAGAAGCTACCAAATTAAAAATCGATAAATCAATTAACGATCATAAGTTCTACAGTTATACTCATAGAATTATTACGGACGACAATATTATTAAAATCATTCAAATTATAGGAAAGGTCACGTATAACAATGAGGATGGTCTACAAGAACTTTTAGGAACTTGTTTAGACATTACCGAAAACCAAACAAAAGAGTTAGAACTAGCGCAAAAAAACCATCAATTAAACAGTGCCGAAAAAATGGCAATGATTGGTTATTGGCAGTGGAATACCGCAACCAATGAAGTTTTTTGGTCAGACAATTTACATGCCATTTACGGTCATGACAAAAACAAACCGTTAACTTTTGAGACTTACATAAATTATATTCACGAAGACGACCGACAGGGAATTGCTATAAAACTCACTAATGCAATGCAAGAGGGAGATTTTCCAAGTTCCACTTATAAAATTCAATTAGATGATGGCACAATTAAGATAATTAAATCTATAGGCAAAATTGTTAGAAACAGTAAAGGGGAGGTTCTTGAAATGTCTGGCACTTGCCAAGATATCACAGAAGCCAGACATAGGGAACTAGAGCTATTACACAAAAACCACCAATTAAGTTTAGCCGAAAAAATGGCCAATTTAGGTTCTTTTCAATGGCAGCCCAAGAAAGAAATTTTTAAATGGTCTGATAACCATTATAGAATATATGGCTATGAACCCGGTGAACATATTGATTTAGAAAAATCTTTGGCAAAGATCTATCCTCCAGATTTAGAAAAAGTAAAACAAGTTTCAACTGAAATAGTAGAAGGAATAGAACACAAACATGTAAATTATCGCATTCAATTAGATAAAGATACTATTAAGACATTAGAGGTCAGAGGAGTTACCAGTATTGATGAAGATGGCAATTTAGAAATTACAGGGACAACTCAAGATATTACCAGCCGTGTTAAAGCCGAGCAAGAAATAAACGAGAAAAACCACTTACTTTCCGTATCCGAGAAAATGGCGATGATGGGATCCTGGAAGTGGAATCCCGGAACTGGAGTATCAACTTGGTCAGATAACCTTTACAAGATATTTGGGATTGAATTACACACTCCTATTACTGTAGAG
The DNA here is from genome assembly GCF_000744105.1 of Maribacter forsetii DSM 18668. NCBI lineage: Bacteria > Pseudomonadati > Bacteroidota > Flavobacteriia > Flavobacteriales > Flavobacteriaceae > Maribacter > Maribacter forsetii. Next base: position 942,955 of record NZ_JQLH01000001.1, on the reverse strand, counting down.
GTGTTTTTATCTAAAGTATACCCTGAGGATGTCGATAATGTAAATAATCAAATTAAAAATATATTAGACTCCCACCAAAGTGATAAAACACTTGGATTTCGCATTTTAAGAGATGACGGCTGCATAAGGTCATTAGAATTACTGGCTGAAGTTATTGAAGATCAAAATGGAAATATTCTAGAATTAATTGGAACAACACAAGACGTAACGGCTAAAATAAAAGCAGAAGAAAAAATTAAAGAAAAAAATGAACTACTCTCTTTTTCAGAAAAAATAGCCAAGATGGGCTCATGGCATTACGACACCCATACCGATAAATTAAAATGGTCAGATAATCTATTTAAGATTTATGGATTAAAAGTAAATACCCCCATGAATATGAGTATATTCTACTCTAAAATACACCCAGAAGATATTGAAAATGTAAAAAACCAAGTTAAAAAATGCATAGATGGAGACGAAAGTTATAAATCTATAAATTTTCGAATAATCTTAAATGATGGCAATATTCTTTTCATAGAATCAATAGCAGGCATCACTAAAAACCACATTGGCGAAGTAATAGAAGTAGCCGGTACTGCTCAAGACATTACTGAACGGTTAAGGATAGAAAAAGATATAGCTGAGAAGAACCATAAACTATCTCTTGCAGAAGAACTCGCCATGATCGGTTATTGGCAATTAAATATTTTTAACGACTCATTTATTTGGTCAGATAACATGTATAGAATTTTTGGTTTTGAAGTTGGTATTGCTATGAATTTTGAACTACTTCTTTCTCATACCCACCCAGAAGACCAAGAATTATTAATAAACAAGAAGAATAAAGCAATTACCACTAAAGAATTCAAAAAATTTACACAACGCGCAATTTTAGACAATGGAGACCAAAGATTTATTGAAATTGTAGGCAAGGTAATCACCAATGAAAGTGGAACAATTACAGAAATTATTGGTTCATGTAGAGATATTACAGATGAAATACTATCACAACAGAAGATTCTAGAAACCAACAAACATTTGGAAAAATCAACGAAAACATTAATTTCAAAAAACAAACAACTTGCAGAATTCAATCATATTACATCACACAATTTACGCTCTCCCGTCAGCAATTTAAACGCCCTTTTAAATCTTTACAACAAAACCGATAATAAAGATAAGAAACTAGAAATTTTTGGCAAATTTGAAACTGTAATAGAACACTTATCAGATACACTTAATGCTCTAATAGAGACGATAACCATAAAGCATAACGCTGTTATTATTAAACAAGAACTTTCTTTAGAGCAAATCTTACATAAAATCAAAGAAATTTTAGCTGCAGAACTAATAGAAACAGGAGGGGTTGTTACCTGCAATTTCACAAAAGCTAAAAATGTAAAATATAATCCTATCTATTTAGAAAGTATTTTTCTTAATTTAGTTAGTAATTCTTTAAAATACAAATCACCAGATAGAGTACCTAAAATTTTTATATCATCTGAAATAGTAAATGGAAAAGTACTTTTAAAATTCAAGGATAATGGATTGGGTATCGATATGAAAATTCACGGAAACAAAATATTTGGTCTCAACAAAGTTTTCCATAAACATCCGGAAGCTAGAGGACTAGGGCTATTTTTGACTAAGGCACAAATAGTTTCAATGGGTGGCTCAATATCTGTTGATAGTGAAGTTAACAAAGGAACAACATTTAATATTTCTTTTAATTAACAATAAGATGGACAATAATATCAAAGTTTGCGTAATTGATGATGACGAGGTTTTTCAATACACCATATTCCACACCTTAGAAGCACACAAATCTGTTGGAAAGATTATTCCATTTACAGATGGAGCCGAAGCGATGAGTTTTTTTAATGAAAATATAAGTGAGAGATATGAGCTACCTGATATTGTTTTTCTAGACATAAACATGCCTGTAATGGATGGCTATAGATTTATGGACGAATATATAAAGTTATTACCCAAATTTTCTAAAAAAATTACCATTTACATCTTGTCCTCTTCTGTAGACTTAGTAGATTTTGAAAAGGCAAAAATGATAAAAGAGGTAACTGATTACATTGTTAAACCAATAAAAGACAATCAATTAACTAAAATTCTAGCTGAATTATAAATATATTTATAGATGTTTTAGCACGAAAAAAGCTTCGAAATCAACTTGTAAATCCCCAACATTATTAAAGCCATGTTCTGCTAACTTAGTTTGAGATTTTAAACTCCCCCTCTTTTTTACAGTAAACTTATTTTTTTATTCTTATCTAAAACTAGTACTTAGTCATTAAATTGACTGAAAAACCAATAGATGTTCAAAGCTCTTTCATATACCTCTTTTCTTAGAGTCATGTAGAGTTCTTACAATTATTAAAACTTCCTTGGAGGCTTCATCACCCAAAAAATTTAACATAAATTCCAATTCCATTGGAGCAAATTTCACCTAGACGATAAAAGACAAAGTAAAAAGTAGTATTTTTCTTATTATTTTAACATTTACGTTAAAAATAAAAAATATAACTAAAATTAATTTACTTTTGAATCGCAGAAAAACAATGGAAACAAAAAACCTAAATCCTGACAAATGGGTAGATCTCTATGCAGATTACCTATTTAATTACGCCATTACAAGGGTAAGTGATGCAGAAATAGCAAAAGATCTTGTTCAAGATACTTTTATAGCAGGTCTAAAATCTGCTAAAAATTTTAAAGGGGACGCAGCAGAACGCACTTGGCTAATTGCAATTCTAAAACGTAAAGTCATTGATCATTATCGTAAAATAAATTCGAAAAAAGGTAAGGCAGAAGTTCGCATGAGTTACAGCTCACAGACCGATGCAGAGGGTGACTGGATGGAAGAACGCATTGCAGACCCTAATAGCAATTTCGAAAACGATGAAATCGAGAATGAAGAATTAGGTCTTGCCATTCAAAAATGCATCTCTAAATTACCTAAAAAACAAGCTCAAGTTTTCACCATGAAAACAATAGAAGGAATGGAAACTGAAGATATTTGTAATGCTTTAGGGATTAATGCGTCTAACCTTTGGGTAATGATACATAGAGCCAGAACAGGCTTAATGGGTTGTTTAAATCAAAATTGGTTTTAGTTATGATGATTTCATGTGAAAAGGCGGCAGTTATTTGCAACAAAACTCAATACGAAGAAGCTTCTAATTGGGATAAAATAAAATTAAAGTTTCATTTACTTATGTGCAAAACCTGTGCAAAGCATAGTAAGGACAATACTAAATTAACATCTCTTTGCAATCAAGCAAGATTGGCTGTTTTGACAGATGATGAAAAAAAGAAGATGAAAGAAAATTTTAAAAAAGCTAAATAGTACACTTTTTACTAATTATAAAAAGTAACCACCAAAACAATGGTATTGCTTCTACCCAAAAAGACGAGAAGTATTTCTTTTGACTAGTTCCCGTTTTAAGCAGCATTAGCAATAACACGATAAACAAAATGGTTTTTACAGCAATATGAACCAGGTTTAAATCCGTTTTCAAGAAAGTAATAGCGTAGAAAAGAATTGTCCAACCGTACCCTATCATTTTGGTTCCATTTACGCCCACCCTTTGTGGCAAAGTCTTAAGTGCTGCACTATCATATTTTAAGTCTCTTATCTCAAACGGTACCAAAAGTATCAATACAAAAAGAAATCGCTGTATCGTCTCAATTTTTACATTCCAAGAAATTTCATCTAAGACAGAAATAGCTGGTAATAGCACTGTAGCACCGGCCCAGACCGCAGCGACAATTAAAATTTTCAATCCGCTGAAACTTCTAAAATTTTTATGCCTTGGTAATACCGGCAAAGCATAGAGTCCAGTAACTGCCGCTAAAATAAATAGCCACACAAATACCCTTTCAGATAGAAAAAACAATTGATACCCTGCAACCAACAGGCATCCAAAACTAAAAAACTGAATGTTTTTTTGATATGTATTAACCACGAGAATATACTTCTCTGCTTCTACCCCAAATTTTACAAAATTATAGCAGCCAACAGACCCGAAAAAAATAAAAAAATAGAGTTCTATCTGTACGGTTATGTTTAATGTTAGTGCGGTAACATGAACCAAGCTAAATATTGCCAAAGCAACATGAATACTAGCATCTAGGTAAAAATCAAAAATCTTTTTGATCATGGTCATTAAACAAAAGTAGTTAAAGTGTTTATAACCTTTTGTTTTGGTTAAAAACTTTCAAGTTATGAGCATCTTATGGCACTAATTAAAACACATAAAAGTGGTAATTTTACACTTTATATAACAATAGTATCTATGAAGACTGACGTGTTTGCTTTACGCCATATCGGCATTAGGGAAGAAGATTTAAATACCATGTTCAACACGGTAGGTGTTGAACATCTGGAACAGCTTATTTTTGAGACCATACCAGATCATATTCGTTTAAAAGAGCCTCTACAACTTGATCCTGCTATGAGTGAGCATAAGTTTCTTGCCCACACGGAGGAGTTATCAAAAAAGAACAAGGTTTTCAGAACCTATATCGGTTTAGGATATCATGAAAGTTTGATTCCGTCAGTAATCAAAAGAAACATACTAGAAAATCCGGGATGGTATACGGCATATACTCCGTACCAAGCGGAAATTGCCCAAGGTAGATTAGAAGCATTATTAAACTTCCAAACCATTGTATCGGATTTAACAGGTATGAAATTGGCCAACGCTTCCCTACTAGATGAAAGTACGGCAGCAGCAGAAGCCATGACCATGCTTTTTGATGTTAGAAGTCGTGAACAGAAAAAGAATGCCATTGTAAAATTCTTTGTATCCGAAGAAATATTACCGCAAACATTATCACTTTTAAAAACACGTTCCATTCCATTAGGAATTGAATTGGTTATAGGCAACCACGAAGAGTTCGACTTCAGTTCTGATTTTTATGGTGCCTTATTACAATACCCTGGTAAATATGGACAAGTGTATGATTATGCTGGTTTTGTAGCCAAAGCAAAAGAAAATGATATAAAAGTAGCCGTAGCTGCAGATATCATGAGCTTAGTATTATTGACTTCTCCAGGAGATTTTGGTGTAGACGTAGTTGTAGGTACCACGCAACGATTTGGCATTCCGCTTGGTTATGGTGGTCCTCACGCAGCATTCTTTGCCACTAAAGAAGAATTTAAAAGAAATATTCCAGGGAGAATAATCGGTGTAACAAAAGATACTGATGGTAAGCCAGCTTTAAGAATGGCTTTGCAAACCAGAGAACAGCATATAAAGAGAGATAAAGCAACTTCCAACATTTGTACCGCACAGGTTTTGCTTGCCGTAATGGCGGGTATGTACGGTGTATACCACGGCCCAAAAGGACTTAAATATATAGCCTCAAAAATTCATGCTACGGCGGTTACTTTGGTAGATGCTTTGGAAAACTTGGGTATTTATCAAATAAATTCTGCTTATTTTGATACTATAACGGTAAAGGCAGATGCTAAAAAAATACGCACAATAGCCGAAGCTAATGAAGTAAACTTCTACTATGTAGATAATGATACTATTTCCATTGCGGTCAATGAAGCTACTTCTTTAAAAGACCTTAATCAGATTATATCTATTTTCGCGGAGGCTCTTGGCAAGTCAGCACCAGAAGTCACAAACTTACTAGACTCAACTTCAATACCAAATAATATTCAGCGCAGCAGTTCTTTCATGGAGAACAAGGTGTTTAATTCTTATCACTCAGAGACTGAATTAATGCGTTACATTAAAAAACTAGAACGCAAAGATCTAGCCCTTAACCATAGCATGATTTCTTTAGGAAGCTGTACCATGAAGTTAAACGCAGCTAGTGAAATGCTACCTTTAAGTTCATCTAACTGGGGAAATATTCACCCATTTGTACCGGTAGACCAAGCGGAAGGATACCAAACCATATTAAGAGAACTTGCAAAAGATCTTTCAGTTATTACAGGTTTTGCAGATACATCATTACAACCAAACTCTGGCGCACAAGGAGAATATGCAGGATTAATGGTTATTAGAGCTTATCACGAATCTAGAGGAGAATCTGAAAGAAATATTTGCTTGATTCCTTCATCTGCACATGGTACCAACCCGGCTTCTGCGGTAATGGCAGGCATGAAAGTTGTGGTAACCAAAACGGATGAAAAAGGAAATATCGATGTTGCCGACCTAGAAGAGAAAGCAAAATTACACTCAGACAAATTAGCTGCCTTGATGGTAACCTACCCTTCTACGCATGGTGTATTTGAATCATCGATTAAACAGATTACAAAATTAATTCATGATCATGGCGGACAAGTTTATATGGATGGTGCCAACATGAATGCCCAAGTAGGCTTAACTAATCCTGCAACTATTGGTGCAGATGTTTGTCACCTGAACCTTCACAAGACTTTTGCCATACCACATGGTGGTGGTGGTCCTGGTGTTGGTCCAATATGTGTAGCTCCACAATTAGTACCATTTTTACCAAGTAACCCGGTAATAACAACTGGTGGTGAAGATGCTATTACGGCTATTTCCGCAGCACCATGGGGAAGCTCATTGGTTTGCCTTATTTCCTACGGATATATTAAAATGTTAGGAGAGCAAGGTCTAACTCAATCTACAAAAATTGCAATTCTTAACGCCAACTATATTAAGCATAAACTTGAAGGTAAGTTCGATGTACTTTATACAGGTGAAAAAGGAAGAGCTGCCCATGAAATGATCTTGGACTGTAGACCATTCAAAAAAAATGGCATAGAAGTTACGGATATTGCAAAACGACTTATGGATTATGGTTTTCACGCACCAACAGTTTCTTTTCCTGTAGCAGGAACGGTGATGATAGAACCTACCGAAAGCGAAAATTTAGCTGAATTAGACCGCTTTTGTGATGCCATGTCATCTATCCGTGCAGAAATTGACGAATCAAATATTGACGAGCCAAATAATGTACTTAAAAATGCACCGCACACTTTAGAAATGGCTACCACGGATGATTGGCAATTTCCATATTCCAGACAAAAAGCAACTTTTCCTCTACCCTACATTGCCGATAATAAATTTTGGCCATTTGTACGTAGAGTTGACGATGCATATGGAGACCGTAATTTAATTTGTACTTGCGCACCCATAGAAGCGTATATGGAAACTGAATAATAGCTACAAACCCATACTACAAAGCCTTTTCACCATTTTGAAAAGGCTTTTTTTATACTCCGTATTTAAAATAAAATGGCTTGACCATCGTAAAATTTATTATGCATGCATATAATATTTTTACAATTTGATTAAATTTCGGTTACAAATCAAAATTTAAAAATGAGCATATCAATTACGGGAACGGGAAGTTATATTCCTGATTTAAAAGTTTCTAATACAGATTTTAATAACCATAATTTTTTAAATTTAGACGGTAGTTCTTTTAAACACGACAACGAGGTTATTATTGAGAAGTTCAAAGCCATAACCGGTATTGAAGAAAGGCGATATGCTCCCAAAAAATACACTACTTCCAACCTAGCTTTTTTCGCCGCGGAAAAGGCTATAGAAAATGCCAAAGTAGACAAAGAAACGATAGACTATATTATAGTTGCCCACAATTTTGGAGACCTTAAAGACGGGTATATACAAGGTGACACCCTACCAAGTTTAGCTACTAGGGTAAAACACCAATTACAGATAAAAAATCCTAAATGTGTTGCTTATGACTTAATATTTGGTTGTCCAGGTTGGTTAGAAGGTATGATCCAAGCCAATGCATTCATCAAAAGTGGTATAGCAAAAAAATGCCTGGTTATTGGAGCGGAAACTTTATCAAGAATTGTAGATGACAATGATCGTGATTCTATGATTTATTCGGACGGAGCAGGTGCGGCTATTGTAGAAGAATCTATTGATGGCGGTGAAATCATTGCTCATGAGTCGGCAACCTTTGCAATTGACGAAGCCAACTATCTATTTTTTGGAGAATCTTATAACAAAGAAGATGAAAAGAAAGCCTATTATATAAAAATGTTCGGCAGAAAGATTTACGAATTTGCTGTCACCAACGTACCACCCGCAATGGCTTCGTGCTTAGATAACAGCGGTATTAAAATTGAAGAGGTAAAGAAGATTTTTATTCATCAGGCAAACGAAAAAATGGATGAAGCTATAGTAAAACGCTTCTACAAAATATATGGCAAAGAAATGCCCGAAGGCGTTATGCCCATGAGTATTTCTAAATTAGGAAACAGTTCAGTTGCTACCATACCTACATTATTTGATCTAGTAAAAGACGGTAAATTAGAAAATCAGGAAATTAAAAAGGGAGATGTTGTTATCTTTGCTAGTGTTGGCGCCGGAATGAACGTCAATGCAATGGTATATAGAATCTAAACATGTACGAGAACACTTTTCCGAACAAACGCTACAAGCATACATTACAATTTTTACGTAAACACATCAACACCAATGAGTCTATACTAGATTTAGGGGTAGAGAATCCGTTTACCAAAATAATGCAACAAGACGGTTACCAAGTAACCAATACTAGCGGAGAGGATTTAGATATTGACTTTAGTTCCGTAACCAATACAGATGCCGAGGTAATGACAGCATTTGAAATATTTGAGCATTTGTTAGCGCCGTTACACCTTTTATCCAATTCTAAATCTAAAAAACTTGTAGCAAGTATTCCATTGAAGCTTTGGTTTTCACCCGCATATAGAAGTAAAACGGATAAATGGGATAGACATTATCATGAGTTTGAGGATTGGCAATTTGATTGGTTATTGGAAAAAGCCGGTTGGGAAATACAAGATTCAATGAAATGGACCAATCCTGTAAAAAAGCTAGGCTTTAGACCTTTTCTAAGGTTATTTACACCTAGGTACTATATTGTTTACGCTACCAGAAAATAAGAGACTATATCAAATATGGATTACTACATAGTTATTCCTATACACAACGAAGAAGCTTTTTTAAAAAGCACACTAGACTCAATTTTACAGCAGACGCTTTTACCCAAAGAAGTCATTTTAATCAATGACAACTCTACCGACAATACAGAATCTATAATAGACCAATACTGTTCTGGGAACACCTTGTTTAAAAAACTTAATTCTACTTCTTCTACACAACACATGCCTGGTAGCAAAGTAATAAATGCTTTCAACAAGGGGCTTAATTTATTAGATAACAATTACGATTTCATTGTAAAATTAGATGCCGATGTAATTTTACCCTCTAATTACTTTGAAGTGATAAGCGCACATTTTAAAACAAATAAAAATTTGGGTATTGCGGGTGGCTTTATTTATGAGCAAAATAGCACAGGTAAATGGGTTTTAAATCACCCAATGGATAAAGATCATGTTAGAGGCGCAATCAAAGCCTATTCTAAAGCTTGTTTTAAGGCGATAGATGGATTGAAAAACGCAATGGGATGGGATACAGTAGATGAGCTCTTAGCAAGGTTTCACGAGTTTTCTATACTTACCGACTCCCAACTTAAGGTAAAGCATTTAAGACCCACCGGAAAAGCATATAACGCCAAAGCTAAAAGGTTACAGGGAAAAGCAATGTACAGTATGCGTTATGGATTTATAATCACAACTATTGCTTCTTTGAAAATGGCCTTGAAAAATAAATCTATAAAGTCATTTTGGAACAATATGCTGGGATACATCCAAGCTACACGAAATAATACTGCTTATTTAGTAACTGAAGAAGAAGGCAAATTCATCAAAGACCTGCGGTGGAAGAATATTAGGAGAAAAATTAAATCATAAAAAAAGCCATCTAAATAGATGGCTTTTTTATATTCTATGAGGTTCTAATTAGAAACCTAATTGTTTTTTAACATCAGCTAAAAGGTCTTTACCCTTTGCAACGATTAAACCACCACCTGCTTGCGCATCAATAACATAATCAAAGCCCTGTGCAGCTGCAACTTGCTCTATAGCAGCTTTTGCTTTTTCAGATATAGGAGCAAATAACTCAGCTTGTTTCTTTTGGAATTCTTGTTGAGCTCTTTGTTGAGCTTCACCAATATTCTTTTCGTAACCCTGTAATTCTACCGCTCTTTTTTCGTTTTCTTCTTTAGACTTCGCAGCAGCTTCGTTTTGGTATTGCGTGTACTTGTTACGCAATTCTGTCATTGAACCTTCAATATCTGCATTGTAAGTTTCTTGTAATTTCTTAAGCTCTGCTTCTGCAGCTTTCATTTCTGGCATTGCCGATAATAATTGAGTAACATCTATATGAGCTACTTTACTTTGGGCATTTACAAAACTTGTCGTTGCTACGAACAACAATAAGGCTACCACAATTTGTTTTACTTGTTTCATGAGTGTAATTTTAATTCAATTTTGAGTGTTAATGTACGGTCGTTAAACCTATTTAAATAGTACCGTTATCATCTTTTTCGGTATCGCTATTTTCTTCTTCTTTATTGTCACTTCTTTCTTTCAACTTTTCTTGCCTTTTAGCCTCGCGCTCCTCTAACAACTTCTTTCTTCTTTCTTCGTACGCTTTCTTTCTTTCTTCTCGTAATTTTAGTTGCTCCGCTTTCGCATCTGCTGCACTTTTCTCTCTTGTTTCGGCTGCTTGTGTTGCTTTATCCAAGCGTTCTTGTAATGCCTCACTTACTTCCTCTTCCTCTTCTCCTTCAAAATCATCTAATCTACTACGATCATTTGATTTTTTCGTTGGTTTGCTAATTTTTCTTGTTCTAGCAATGCCTCTCAGTACCAAATCACTGATATCATGCCTTTTTTCGGAATACAACATTACAACATCCGCAGATTTATCAAAAATAAAATCATACTTTTTATTCGTGCCAATTTTCTGTACTTCATTGAACACTTGATCTTGTATAGGCTGTATCAACCTTCTTTTTTGCAATACTAAATCTCCTTGTGGTCCAAAACGATCTTGTTGGTACTCGATCATCTCACGTTCCAAAATTTGAATTTCCTCTTCACGTTCTTCAATAAGCTCTGGAGTTAACAGCACTTTCTCTGCCATTAAATCTTTCTTCATCTGCTCCACAACACTTTGCTTCTGCTCAACTTCAATCTTCCAACGTTGTACTTTGGTTTCTAACTGCTCGGTCGCTTCTCTATACTCATCTACATTCTGTAGTATGTACTCCATATCTACATAAGCCATTCTTACCCCTCTTTGGGCAAAACCCTGCATAGTCATAAAGATGACCGAAACCACTAATAGAACTCTTGTCTTTGTACTCATTGTTAATGTCGTTTAATCCTATAGAAAATATCGTGCCAAAATTACTAAATCTTTTAAAATTAAAGGATTAGCATAAAGCACGAATATAATAATTCAATGAAAATTAAAACTGTTGACCAATAATGAAGTGAGTTTGCCATCCGCTTGGCCCTTGACCTGAAGACGCTGGATTTAGATCTTCATCGAACCCATAACCAAAATCAATACCCAACAAACCAAATGCTGGCATAAAGATACGCAGCCCCACACCGGCCGATCGTTTTAATTCAAACGGATTAAAGTTCTGAAAATTGTTGAAAGAATTACCTCCTTCTAAAAATGCAAGTCCATATATAGATGCAGAAGGTTTCAATGTTAGTGGATATCTTAACTCTAGCGAGAATTTATTATAAAGTAAAGCCCCTTCTACAGACCCATCATCAGAATAAGGGGTAATAGCTTGCTCATCATAACCTCTAAGCTGAACTACATCTCTACCATCTAGTGTAAAATTACCTAAACCATCACCACCTACGTAAAATCTTTCAAAAGGCACATCACCAACGGCACTATTATAGTTCCCTAAAAAGCCAAATTCCGCATTACTACGAAGTACTAGTTTATCAACAAGAGTAGTATACCAATCACCTTTAAACTTCACCTTATAATACTCTAACCATCTAAAACGTTCTTGATCAATTTCTTCTAGTTCTGCTTGTTCAGCAGCTGTTCTATTTACCGATGCGATGTCTTCAATCTCATCAGATCGATCCTGCAAAGACCTATAATCTTTATTACTAAACAAAGACCAAGGAGGAGTGAATTTTGCAGACATTTCAAATGTTGATCCTGACATAGGGAATATTCTACTTGGTCCCTGTGAACTTCTAGAGATACCAAAAGTGTACGCCAATGAGTTAGCCTTACCATCACCAAAATTAAACAGCCCTATGTTGTAATTTCTAAAATCATATAACTGGTAACTTAGTGAGTGTGAAATGGTAAAGAAATCATCCGGCCATTGTACACGTTTTGCCAAACCTGCAGTTATACCCGTAATAGAAAACTGTTGATCTTTATCAATATCAATATCTCCACTAGTATCAAAAGAAGCTGCAAATTGTTGTGTTCTAGACATACTTAAATTAAAACGTACCGGCTTTTTACCACCTAACCATGGTTCAGCAAAGTTTAAGCTATAAACCCTGTATGTTTGACTTGCCTGCAAACGAAGTGCAAAAGTTTGTCCATCACCCATTGGTACTGGTTTGTACTTTTCACCATTAAATAAATTCTGAATAGAGAAGTTACTAAACGATAGTCCTAAAGTACCAATGAAACCACCGCCACCATAACCACCTTGTAATTCAATTTGGCTAGAACCAGATTCAACAAGGTTCCATGCCAAATCTACCGTACCTTCATTTGGGTTGGCATTCAAAACATCTGGTGTAATCTGCTCCGCATCAAAAAAGCCAAGTTGACCTAATTCACGAATAGTTCTAATAATATCTGCCTTATTGTATTTTTGACCAGGTCTTGTACGTAATTCACGATAGATTACATGATCATTGGTTTTATCATTACCTGAAACCGTAACGTGATCTAGGAAAGTCTCTTTACCTTCTATAATTCTTATTTCAAAATCTATAGTATCGTTAGCAGCAGACATTTCTACCGGATTAATAGTAGAAAACAAGTACCCATTGTTTTGATACAAACTAGTTACGTCACTTGGGTCTGGCTTAGAATTATCCGCAATTCTTTCACGTAATAATACACCATTATAAGTATCGCCTTTTTGAATTCCCAAAACTCGATTTAATTGACGATCCGTATATACTGTATTACCTACAAAGTCGATATTACCAAAATAGTACTTATCTCCCTCTTCTACCTTTATCTTTAAATCAATGTTATTTTCATCGACTTTAATAATAGAATCAGACAAAACACGGGCATCACGATATCCATTCTCTGCAAATTTATCTACAAGTAGACCAAGATCTTCTTCATAGTCTTCTTGAATATATTTTGATTTTTTCCAGAAACGACCAAATTTTTTCTTCTTAGTATTTTTTAAAGCTTTACGTAATTTCTTGTCAGACAACTGTTCATTACCTTCAAATATGATATCACGAATCTTAACTTTATCTCCTTTATTAACGTTTACTACCATATACTGTGTATTGGTATCAGTAGTATCTTTAGAAGTAGCAATATTAACATCGGCATTTAAATAGCCTTGCTTTTTGTACTTATTGGTGATATAGTTTTTAGAATTGGAAATTAAACTTTCAGTAATTTTCTTCCCTTTTTTAAGGTCAGTATCCTTAATAAGGCTTTCAACTTTACCTTTTTTAACACCATAAAACTTAACATTAGTCAATGTTGGACGTTCAATTATGTTCAATTCCAAGAAAACGGTGTTCTCCTCTATATTAGTAATAAAGATGTCAATTTCACTGAAAAGCTCTAGACCCCATAATTTTTTTATGACTTCGCTAATTTGTTCTCCTGGCAATGTAATAGGCTGACCTACTCTTAACCCAGTATAAGTTTTCACCGTTTGCTCATTATAACTTTGCAGTCCGGTAACGTCTAAACCTCCTAAAATATAGCTTTTGCCGTCCTCATAGGAAGCATCCTGTGCGGCGGCAATAAAGGTGGTCAAAAATAAAAGGGTAGTTAAAAAGTGGTTCAATGATATGAACCTGGTCATATCTTTAAGTGAGTTGTTCGCTTGTTTTTCCAAATCTTCGTTCTCTGTTCTGGTAGTTTTTTATGGCCTCAACTAAGTGATGCTCTCTAAAATCAGGCCAATATACGTCAATAAAATATAACTCTGCATATGCTATTTGCCATAATAAAAAATTGCTGATCCGATGTTCTCCACTAGTACGGATTAGCAAGTCTACGTCTGGCAAATCATGCGTGTAAAGATGGCTATTTATAATTTCTTGGTCAATGTTTTCAATTGAAATTATATTATTTTTAACTTTGGTACTTATCTCTTTCACCATAGATTGCAACTCCTCACGAGCACCATAGCTCAAAGCCAAAGTTAACGTCATGCCTGTGTTTTGCTTTGTTTGATCCATTACTTCGACCAACTCTTTATATGCCTTAGCAGGAAGCGCATCTATGTTACCTATAGTATTTAGGCGTACGTTATTTTTGTTAAAAGTTTTAAGTTCTTTCTTTAAAGAAGACACCAATAAGCGCATAAGTGTCTGCACTTCTATCTTAGGTCTATTCCAATTTTCCGTAGAAAAAGTATATAATGTTAAGTATTCAACTTTCAATTGAACACATTGCTCAACAACAATTCTGACAGTTTTTACACCGTGTTCGTGACCAAAAACTCTTAGTTTACCGCGTTCTTTAGCCCACCTACCATTACCGTCCATAATAATAGCAAGGTGCTTTGGAACATTCAGTTTATCAATATCGTTTATATCACTCATCTTAAAATTTACTCAAAACAATCCATACAAGGCTTTCTTCCAAAAGTGTACGTTAAGGTTAGACCGGAAAATACATACCAGTCATCGCTAAATATATTACCAAATTGGAACTCTTCAAAGTTAGAACCTTCAGGATTACTACCATCTAAGTTATCCGTAAAAGTATACCTAGCCCCTATTTCGCCCCCAAAAATAAGAAACTGATTGATACGATACTTAAAACCAACAGTCATTGGCACTGCAAAACTTCCTTCTTTTTGATTTATATCTTGTAGAACACCACCATTAAAATACTGATAATCATACCTAAAATAGGTAAGACCTGTATATAAATAGGGCGTAAATGCCGGACCAAGTTTATGTAAATTATATTCTACGAAGTTAAATTCCAAGCCCACAGAACCTTCAAAGATTGAATTATCTATAACATAACCTCTCTGCTGCCTTGCCGTAGAACTAGATTTATTATCATCTGCGGTAAACTTACCGTAAGTTAAACTACCACGCCATGCATATCTCTTACTAATGTTCCACTTAAACAAACCACCAAAGGCAATATTGGAAGGCAACAGATAATCTGTTCTACCAACATCACTAATTGTATTGGCACCACCGGCAAAAATACCCACCTCATACGTCTGCGCTTGCAAACCTGACAGTGAAAAAAGCAATACTAATAACGTTATGTAACGCATAAAATAGATTTTACAATTATTGCGGATATCTAATGTAAAACTGAAAATGCAATAATTTTAATGTTCTCAAAAGATAAACAGTGATTAAGGACAATTATTGTTTAAATGTTGGCTCAATTTCGCCTATCCTCACCCCAAAGAAGCTTATTTCTTAAGGTCTTTAAAAAACTTTCTGAAGTATATTCTATCATTTTAATGGTATAAGGCGCCTTACTTATAGTTATCTCCTCTCCATTTTCTAATGATGCAATTCTAGAATCTAAAGAAACCAAGTGGTTTTCTTCTCTACCAGACACTTTCAAACGAATTACAGTATCATCGGAAATAACCAGTGGTCTCGCATTTAAGTTATGAGGGGCAATTGGGGTCAGCACCAATGATTTAGCAGTAGGCACAATTACAGGACCTCCACAACTTAAGGAATACCCAGTAGATCCAGTTGGAGTTGAAATAATTAATCCATCTGCCCAATATGATGTTAAGTATTCGTTATTTAAATATGTCTCTACCGTAATCATAGAAGTAGTTTCTTTTCTACTCACGGTAATTTCATTCAATGCAAAATTTAAGTCCCCAAACTCGGCATCCAATTTTTCCGTATTCAATTGCACCAAACTACGCTCCACTACAGTATATGCACCTTGCTTGAATTCTTGAACTACTTTTCTAACATCTTCTTTTTTAAAGGTTGAAAGAAATCCTAACCTACCGGTATTAACACCCACAATAGGAATACCAAGGTCTTTCACAAAAGTTGTTGCCCTTAATATGGTACCATCGCCACCAAAACTAACAAACATATCAAAAGAAGCATTTAACCCTTCTTCCATTGTAAAAACGGAAAAGGTTTGACTATTACCTTTAGATCTATATAATTCGTAAAAATCTTTTTCAATATGAACTTCTGCAGATACCGTTTGCAACTCATCTAACAGTTCAATGAGGTATTCAATGGCATTATCTTGATAAGTTTGACCGTAAACAGCTACTTTCATATTATACATTAAGATATTTATCTAAATAATCTGATCTGTTTTTTAGGTCTTCTAAAAATTGGTCATCGCTGTTACCAAATATAATATGGTAATTGTAACGTCTAAAAGTCTGCACTACCTTATTATAGTTATTTGCTGTAATTTTTAAGGTCACCTGAATTACATCATTTTGGGTATCGGTAATAAAACCACCAAAAAGTTTGGCATTATTACTTTCCACTATCTGCGAAATCTCACTAAATGAATAATCCTTAACACCTTTTGCTACGACCAAAATACTACCTGGATCGGTAAAAAACGGCGTGTCAATAAATTCCGCAACAACATCGGTTAAACAATAGTAACCCGTAACTTCTTCTTTTTCATTAAGAACCGGAATTAAATTAGCTTCATTTCTAGCAAAAACTTCCAACACATCTAGCCAATTGGTATCTCTACGAGCAAAAAAACTTTGAAGTTCGTATCTAAACTCCTCAATTTTAGACTCCGGTAGCAATCCGTCAGCATCTATTTCAGAGAAAAGCCCTAAAAACCTTCCATCCTCCAAAATAGCAATATGGGAATAGGTGGTATCATGAAAAAACGCTAATACTTTTTCAGCAGTATCGTTGATATCGAATACCGGTAAGCTCGTAATGATATGTTCTTGAATATTCATAGACCTTTATATAACGCAAAATAACAATTAATAATATCAAAAGGCGTGCCTTATTTGTATTTTTGATGCTCCTAAAAGGTAAATAAGACATAATGACAAAACTTAGCGTTAACGTAAACAAAATTGCAACTCTTAGAAATGCCCGTGGCGGCAATGTTCCAGATTTACTTAAGGTTTCTAAAGATTTAGAAAGTTTTGGAGCGCAAGGAATCACTATTCACCCTAGACCAGATGAACGTCATATTAGATACCAGGATGCGAGAGATTTAAAAAACACGGTAAATACAGAATTTAATATTGAAGGTAATCCGGTTCCAAAATTTATTGAATTGGTTCTAGAAGTGAAACCAGAACAAGTTACACTGGTACCAGATGCTGTAGATGCCATCACATCAAACGCAGGCTGGGATACTATAAAGCACAAAGAATTCTTAACCGATGTCATCAAAACCTTCAAAGAAGCCGGCATCCGTACTTCAATATTTGTTGACCCCAATCCAAAAATGATCGAGGGTGCAAAAGCGGTTGGTACAGATAGAATAGAATTATACACTGAAAGTTACGCTACGGACTACGAAAAAAATAAAGAAGAAGCTATAAGACCATTCATTGAAGCTGCCAAACGTGCCAACGAATTAGAAATTGGAATTAATGCCGGTCATGATCTAAGTTTGGACAACATTGAATATTTCGCTAAAAATATCCCTAACTTACTAGAAGTATCTATTGGTCATGCACTTATTAGTGAAGCATTATACTTAGGACTGGACAATGTGGTGAACATGTATTTACATAGATTAAAATGAAACAGCTATTACATTCGGTAATTTTAGGAGAAGGTAAGCCTTTATGCATTCTACACGGATTTCTGGGCATGCTTGACAATTGGAAAACGCTAGGTGCACAATACGCAGAAAACGGATTCTGTGTTCACCTCATTGACCAAAGAAATCATGGTAAAAGTTTTCATTCGCCAGATTTCAACTATGACATACTTGCTGATGATTTTCTAAATTATCTAGATGCACACGATATAGAAAATACTGCATTAATAGGTCATTCCATGGGAGGCAAAACCGCCATGCAATTCGCATGCACTTACCCTGAACGGGTCAATAAATTAATTATAGCGGACATAGCCCCAAAATATTACCCACCACATCACCAAGAAATCATTGATGGTTTAAATGCCATTGACACCACCAATTTAAAATCTAGAAAAGATGCCGACGAACAATTAAAGAAACATCTATCTAACCCAGGGATCAGACAATTTTTATTGAAAAACCTACAAAGAAACGATGACAAAAAGCTTTGCTTTAAATTTAATTTAGAAGTATTGAGCGATAAGATGGAAGAAATTGGTGACAATATCAATAGCTCAGACAGTTTTAATGGTCAGACCCTATTTCTAAGAGGCGATAAATCTGAATATGTAACCAACAATGATTTTGATATCATACAACGTCATTTCCCTAAAGCTACAGTTGAAACTATTGATAATGCAGGGCACTGGTTACATGCAGAAAACCCTAAACAGTTCTTTGAAAAATCAATTACCTTTTTAAACCAAGAATAAACTATAATCGTATAATACCATAAGCCATGAAACTAATTTTAAGAATTCTATTAAGTGCAGTTGCTGTTGTAATTCTAGCCAATGTATTACCCAATGTATCTGTAGACAGTTTTATTACCGCAGTAATCGTAGCAGTTGTTTTAAGCATTTTAAACCTACTAGTGAAACCTATTTTAGTGATTTTAACGCTACCGGTAACCGTTATTACCTTTGGTCTTTTCCTGTTGATCATTAATGCAATAATTATTTTATTGGCGGATAAACTTATTGACGGATTTGCGGTTGGAAATATTTGGTGGGCATTGATTTTTAGTCTCTTGCTATCATTTTTACAATCAATCTTTTTTACACTGTTAAAAGATGACAAGTCATAGTTGCTTGTGATTTGAAATTCAATACTTTAAAAAATTGGTTGACTTTGCAAAATGTAGTATTTTTGCATCCCATTTTACACATGCAAATAGATATTAAGGAATGAATATTACGAAAGAGCAGATAGACGATTTAAATGCAGTAGTTAAAGTTGCTATCACAAAAGAAGATTACCAAGATAAGGTTGACACCATTTTAAAGGATTATAAGAAGCAAGCTAATATTCCTGGTTTTAGAAAAGGCCAAGTTCCTATGGGTCTTATTAAAAAGCAGTATGGTAAAGCCGTATTGGTAGATGAAGTAAATAAATTGTTGCAAGACAATCTCAACAAATACCTAACAGAAGAAAAGTTAGACGTTTTAGGTAATCCTTTACCAAAACAACAAGACAATTTTGATTGGGACCAAGATGAATTGGCTTTTGAATTTGAATTAGGATTAGCTCCTGATTTTGAAGTTTCTTTGAAAACCAAAAAAGCGATCACTCAATATAAAATTGTTGCCGACAAGAAAATGATCGACGAGCAAGTTGAACGTATTCAAAAGCAATACGGTAAACTTGTAAGCAAAGATGTTGTTAGCAAGAATGATGAAGTAAGTGGAACTTTCGCTAATGTAGCAGAAGAAATCGACAACAAAACATTGATTGAGACTGACAAATTGAAGAGCAAAAAAGCTTTAGACGCTTTAAAAGGCAAAAAAGTTGGTGATGTTGTTACATTGAAAACAAAGGGTCTTTTCAATGAAGATCATATGTTATCAAGCGCTTTAGGCATTGATAAACAGAAAGCTGAGGCATTGGATACTGAAGTTACTTTCACCATTTCTGAAATTAACGAAAGAGAAGCTGCTGAATTAAATCAAGAATTATTTGATAAACTTTTTGGCCCAGACAGCGTTAAGACCGAAAAGGAATTAAAAGAGCGCATCAAAGAGGATTCTGAAAAACAATTTGAGCAACAATCGGATCAAAAGTTATTGAACGATGTTACCGAATATTTTATTGACAATACAAAATTTGAATTACCAACTGGTTTCTTGACAAAATGGATTCAAATGACTGGTGAAGAGCCATTATCTGAGGAACAAGCTGTTGAAGAATATGCTAAATCTGAAAAAGGCTTACGTTACCAACTTATTGAAGGAAAAATAATAAAGGATAATGAACTACAAGTTCAGTTTGATGAATTGAAAGGATTCTCTAAAGGATTTATTCGTTCTCAAATGGCACAATTTGGTCAATTAGATCCTAAAGAAGAAGAATTAGATTCTATTGCTGCAAGAGTTCTTGGCAACCAAGATGAAGTAAAAAGACTATCAGAACAATTGATGAGTCAGAAACTATTGAATCTTTACAAAGAAAAAGCGAATCTTAAGACAAAGGAAGTTACCTATGAAAATTTCGTGAAAGAAGTTTATGGATAAATTCCAAACAATAAATTAAGTATCTTTACGGTGCCGGAAATGAAATTTTCGGCACCTTTTTTTACTCTAAAATATAGACATACAATTTATGGATTACGGAAAAGAATTCAAGAATTTCGCTATAAACGACCAAGGTATTAGTAGCACATATTACGATTCTATCATGAGCAGCATGTACCCAACGAACATGACGCCAAACATTATAGAAGAGCGTTCTATGAACATTGTTGCTATGGATGTTTATTCGCGTTTAATGATGGATCGCATTATTTTTATGGGTACTGGTATTAACGACCAAGTAGCTAATATTATACAAGCACAATTATTGTTTTTAGCAAGTGTTGACGCTAAGAAAGATATCCAAATTTACATTAACTCACCAGGTGGTAGCGTATATGCTGGTTTAGGTATTTATGATACTATGCAGTTTATCACTCCTGATGTTGCCACTATCTGTACAGGTATGGCAGCTTCAATGGGCGCTGTTCTTTTATGTGCAGGTGAAAAAGGAAAACGTAGTGGTTTACAACACTCTCGTGTTATGATTCACCAACCACTTGGAGGTGCACAAGGTCAAGCTAGTGATATTGAAATTACCGCTAGAGAGATATTGAAATTGAAAGACGAACTATATCAAATCATTGCTGAACACTCGGGCACTGATATTGAAAAAGTACGTGATGATAGTGACCGTGATTACTGGATGAAAGCTGATGAAGCTCTTAAATACGGTATGATTGATGAAATATTGGTAAGGGAGAAGAAATAATTTCGACCAATTGAATCAAATAAATTAATGATTTTTAAACCAAAAACGATTTTTGATCGTTAAGGAATAGAATAGAGAAGATAGATAATGGCAAAGGAAAATTTAGAATGTTCATTTTGCGGTAGAAAAAAGCCTGAAACAAATTTGTTGATTGCCGGTCTCGACGCACATATATGCGACCGTTGTATTGAACAAGCTCATGGCATTGTTGCAGAAGAGTCAAAACAGACAAAGACCAATGATCTTTCTTCTGAACTTGTTCTAAAGAAGCCTCAAGAAATCAAGGAATTTTTAGACACTTTCATTATTGGACAAGAGCGTACCAAAAAGGTAATGTCCGTTGCAGTTTACAATCACTATAAAAGATTACTACAACCATCTTCACAAGAAGATGATATAGAAATTCAAAAAAGTAACATTGTAATGGTAGGGCAAACCGGTACAGGTAAGACCTTAATGGCAAAAACCATTGCCAAGTTACTTAATGTACCATTGGCAATCGTTGATGCAACTGTATTGACAGAAGCTGGTTATGTTGGTGAAGATGTAGAAAGTATTTTAACCCGCCTTTTACAAGCGGCAGATTACAATCTTGAAAAAGCAGAAAGAGGTATCGTTTTTATTGATGAAATTGATAAAATTGCTCGCAAAAGCGATAACCCTTCTATAACAAGAGATGTTTCTGGGGAAGGAGTTCAACAAGGTTTATTGAAGTTGTTAGAAGGAACAACCGTAAATGTACCGCCAAAGGGAGGCAGAAAACACCCCGACCAAAAATTCATTGAAGTAAATACAGAAAATATTTTATTTATTGCAGGTGGAGCGTTTGATGGTATAGAACGCGCCATTACCAAAAGATTAAATATGCAAGCGGTAGGTTATAGCGCTTCAAAATCTGACAGCACTTTAGATGATGATAATTTATTACAATACATCATCCCAAAAGATTTAAAAGATTTTGGTCTTATACCAGAAATTATTGGTAGACTTCCGGTACTTACGCACATGAATCCGTTAGACAAGAAAACCCTAAGGGCAATTTTAACGGAACCAAAAAATGCAATTATCAAACAATACGAAAAATTGTTTGCGATGGACGATATAACGTTTACCATTACAGATCAAGCATTGGACTATATTGTAGAAAAAGCCATAGAATACAAACTTGGAGCCAGAGGTCTACGTTCATTGTGCGAAGCTATTTTTACAGATGCCATGTTTGAAATGCCTAGTTCTGGAGAAACGAACTTTAAGGTTACAAAACCTTACGCCGAAGAAATGCTATCTTATGATACCATTAAAAAACTGAAAGCAGTTTCTTAAAGTTACATTTGATTAAAGAATATAAAAAAAGCGAAGATTTAAATCTTCGCTTTTTTTATGCTTTACTATTATCTTATTTTCAAACCACTTTCTTTACCTGTGGTGTAATTTGTGTAACTTCTTGCAATAAGTCCATACATACTTTTTGAATAATTTTCTCATCTGTATATAATGTATGGCCATAGTTAGGTAAAACTTCCATTTCTACACCTAATTTATCTGCCCACTCCTCACTTGGTCTAAACTCATCGTTAGCTCCGTAAACTAATTGAAATGGAACATTGGGTCTATCGTTCTTTTTACGAATTCTCGTAGGAGAAACACCATATAATGATTTTACAGGCAAACCTTTTTTAGCAGCTTCCCAAATAATTGAGGCACCTGTACTAAACGCAAGATAATAACAAGGCTCAGTTTCTTTTTTTATTATATGAGATACTGCAGTGTCTATACCACCTTCTAAAAAGGCATTATGTACATTTTCTTCAGTTTGTATTAGAATATCTAGATTGGCAAGTTGTTGACTATCATAAAAAGTAATATCAAAATATTGTTGAAGATACCCTAAGTATGAAGTAATCCATAATCCTTTCTTAGCGCCCCACATATCGGAAACAATTACTAATTTCTCTGCCATAATAATAGTATTTATAGTATTGGTTAAGTTTTACTCTAGCAAGTTGGAATAATAACTCCACTTACACCTATTTAATTGTTTACGCGTTTAAAATTATCGATGTAGTCCATTTTATCGGACATTACTTCAAAGTAAATCGACTAGAATAAACATGTAATACAAAAGCTACCTTTATGAAAACAAATGTATGGCAAGCATTGAAAAAATATAAAAGATTGTTGTGATTAGGTTAAAATCTAGTGTGTATGGAGCACATTACTTATTCATTAGTAAAAGTTCTTCTATATAATCCCTTTTGTTAGAAAGTCTTGGAATTTTATGTTGACCACCAAGCTTGTCATTTTTCTTTAACCAATCATAGAATAGGTTTTTACGTGCGCTATGTACTATTGGCATATTCAAGGTAATATTATTAAGCCTTTTTGCTTCGTAATCAGAATTAAGAGATTTCAGGGCATTGTCGAATATCTCTACAAAAGCATCAAAATCTTTTGGCAAAGTTCTAAATTCCATAATCCACTCGTGTGCTCCTTTTTCCTTGCCAACCATAAAAACAGGTCCGGCCGTGTAGTCCATTATTTCAGCCTCAGTTTTTGCGCTAGCGATTTTCAATGCCTCCTCTGCATTCTCTATTATTAACTCTTCACCAAAAACATTAATATGGTGTTTAGTACGACCAGTAACTTTAATTCTATATGGGCTTTTAGAAGTAAAACGTACGGTATCCCCTATTTTATATCGCCATAATCCTGAATTGGTAGTAATTACTATAGCGTAGTTCTTGTTCAATTCAGTTTCCCACAAGGGTATTGCTTCTTCCTCAAAAGAGCCATAAACATCCATTGGAATAAACTCATAGAAAATTCCATAGTCTAACATCAACAACAGATCATCGGCACCATTTCTATCTTGAATAGCAAAAAACCCTTCAGAAGCATTATAGATTTCATAGTATCTAAAATCACTCTTCGGTAATATTTTTTTATACTGCTCTTTATAAGGGTTAAAGTTTACACCACCATGAAAGTAGACTTCAAGATTTTCCCAAACTTGAAAAAGATTTTCTTTACCGGTTTCTTCAAGTACCTTGTTCATTAAAACCAGCATCCAAGAAGGCACACCTGCCAAACTGGTTACATTCTCTTGCACACTTTCATGAATAATGGCCATAAGCTTACTCTCCCACTCACTCATTAGAGAAACCTTATTACTGGGCGTGCTACTGTACTCTGCCCATAATGGCATATTATCTATCAAAATAGCCGATAGGTCGCCAAACAAGGACCCATTATCCTCATAAAGCTCTTTACTACCACCCAGGCGTAAACTCTTACCCGTAAAGAGTTGAGAATTTTCATTATTGTTCAAATAAAGACATAACAAATCTTTACTTGATTTATAATGACAATCTTCCAATGCCTCTCCACTAACAGGTATAAATTTACTCTTGGCATCTGTAGTTCCGCTACTTTTAGCAAACAACTTTACTTTGGTAGGCCAGAATAGATTCTGCTCCCCTCTTCTGGTGCGTTCAATAATAGGCTGAACTTCTTCATAAGATACTATAGGTAATCTCTCCTTAAACACTTTATAAGACTCAATAGACTCAAAATCATAAGTTCTACCAACCTCTGTATCCTCTGCAAATTCAAGCAATTGCAATAAAACCTCTTCTTGGACCTCATCAGGATACTTTAAAAAAAGTTCTATCTGGTGATATCGTTTTTTAAGTAACCAAGAGGCGATTGAATTAAATAGGGTAATTGGCATTTATAGGTATCTTTGTATTGTTAAAAATAGCGTATCTCACTATCATTTTCAAATTGATAATTCAATAAGCCAAATTTAAATGCAATACGAGGGAGTACTTAGAAAAATGCAAACAGAAATAGGAAGTCCTATTCAATATTATATGTTATTTGAATCTGATTTTCTAAATGTAAATCAAGTTCTGGACAAAACTTTGAAAATAGAATTCATTAAGCATCAATGTTTAAATTGCGGTAATGACCGACCTATTTACAGACAAGGATTTTGCCGAACATGTTTTTTTGAAATACCATCTGCGGGAGATTGGATTATGAGACCCGAGCTAAGTAAAGCACATTTAGATCAAGAAGACAGAGATTTGGCTTATGAAAAGAAAGTGCAACTACAACCTCACATTGTTTACCTGGCCAATTCCAGTAATGTAAAAGTGGGAGTTACCAGAAAAGGGCAAATACCAACCCGTTGGATTGACCAAGGAGCTCATGAAGCTATAGAAATTGTAGAGGTGCCGAACAGATATTTAGCCGGCGTTACCGAAGTTGCCCTAAAAGATCATGTTGGTGATAAAACCAACTGGCGTACTATGCTTACGAATACCGTTGTCGATGAAAATCTTCAAGAATGGCGAGATAAACTAAAGCAATATATACCAGAAGAGGCACTACCCTATTTTTTAGATGCTAATGCAGAAACTGAATTAGAATTTCCGGTACTACAATACCCAACTAAAGTTAAAAGCCTAAACCTTACTAAAACACCAACTTTTGAAGGTAAATTAAAAGGTATTAAAGGTCAATACCTCATCTTTGAAGACAACACCGTTTTCAATGTAAGAGGTAGCGAAGGTTATTACGTAGGCTTAACTATTAGTTAGTACTATCTTTTTTCTTTTTACCGAATAAGCCACCTAAAATATCTTTTGCCTTCTCTTTTACAGCTTCTTCTGTTTTAACAGGAGTAGAATCTTTCTTAACAGATGTGGTAGCGGCAGTATCTTTTTTGGTAGATAAGATACCCCCTAAAATATCTTTAGCAGCTGTCTTAGTGTCCGTCGATTTTTGACTGGTAGAATCTGTCGTTGTTTTATTTCCACTAATTAAACCACCTATCAAATCTTTAGCCTTATCTGTACCCTTAGTTATTAGTTTTTGCTTTTCCACTTCTATCAACTTAGTGGTTAATTGCTTAACGCCAGTGGTCATATCAGTAGTCACCTTTGGGCTATTATAAAGTCCGCCAATATTAGCAACTACAGGTATGGTCAAATCAGCTAAAGAAGGATCGTCAATTTTTGCAATTAAATTAGTAATATCAGACCCTAAATACTTTGCAGGCACTTGTAACGTGGCTTTATAATCCAGTTTTTGATCAAATGAGTGGCTACCGTCAACATTAATGGCAATATCCTTATAATTTAATGTGAAGGGTTTTACAACAACAATACCGTCATTAAAAGTTAACGATGTTTTTAAATCTTTTAAGTTGAGCTGTTGCAAATCGATAAAATTCAAATTAGAAACTAATGAATTTAACACTGGTGCTTCTTCCGTATTTATATCCTCGGTCATTAAGTCAGCAAATAAATTTCCGCTTAATGATAATAAATTAGGCATTAAATCATCTGTTAAATTACCTGACAGAGAAATATCCGAGGTTAATTTTCCATTCAACATTTTAGCGATAGGTGCAATTGTTTGAAACAAATCCACCGAAGCAAAAGTTTCTTGAATACCCAACTGATTTAAATCTAACTTCATGTTAAAAGTCGGAGTTTCATTTTTTGTGGACACATCACCATTAAAAGCAATTTTACCACCAAACATACCTGCCGTCATATTACTAAGGGTAGCAGTTTCATCCTTAATCTTTAAAACCCCTTTAACATCACTTAAAACAATATCATCGTAAATTACCTTCTTGGCATCTGCATTTATAGTGGCATCTAAGAAAGAAGGTATCTTTATCTTCTCTTCTTGAACGGTTCCTACTTCTGATGTACTAGCCTCACCAGTAGTTGATGTAGTCTCAGTATCGGCAACCATAAAATCACTTAAAGCAAAAGAGTTTGATTTTAAATTGAAGTTACCCTCCACCTTTTCATCGTTAAACATAAATCCTAACAGGTTGTTGATTGTCCCAGTAGCATCAAAATCTGTAGTACCCGTGGTACCGTTCAGATTATTCAAAGTAACTGTTTTAGGATTAAAAGTTAAACTCGCCGCTTTAAACTTAACAGGATTGGCAAGCTCTTCTGAGTTATATTCAAAATCAGATAAACTTAGATCTCCAGTAGTATTTGTTTTTTCATACTGCTCATTTTCTACGGATTGCATATCAAAAGCAGTAGTAATATCCGCTTTCAACATCCCTTTTAAATTGTATTCTTCTGGTACCGGATAAGCTTTAGAGATATTTGCTAAGTTCATATCACCGTCCATATGTGCATTAACCTTAGTATTACCCATTAACTCCGTAATATTGGAAGTAAGATTGAACTTATCTTCATCTATCTTAAATGAAGCCTTATTGATGTTCACATAAGTATCTTCCGCAATACCGGTTTTATTATCTAATTGAATATCAAAAAATACATTACTTACCGCTTTTGGTAAATCTGGATACTTAAACGATGCATTATCAGATTTTAACGCTATATGAAAAGTTGGGATATGTGTTTCATCTACAACACCTTTAAAATTACCATTAACGGCAAAATTACCAGTAGTAATAACATCCTCTATATTCTTAGAATAAACTTCTGGAATAACGCCTAAGAAGTTTTTGAAATCTGAAGAAGGCGTTTTAAAGGTTAGATCTACTTCTTGATTGGTTTCATTTAATTTAATAAAACCATCAAAAACCAAAGGCAACTGATTTAGTAATGCCTCGTTTTTTAAAAAGGAATATTTATTCTCATTTAAATCAATACCAATAAGGGCATCTAACTTAATTTTATTCTTGTTTAAATAGTTCACACTATCCATTTCCAATGAAATAAAAGCATCGGTATGTGTATCTAACTCAGAAGTAGCTAAAGACAAATCGCCAGTTCCTGTATGTTGAAAATCATCTAATTTAAAAGCAATACCCGTTGAATTATCAGTATAATATATTCGTGTATTCGTAATTTCATACGACTGTAAATCTAGATTAAAACCATCTGTAGTACCAGCCTCCTCTTCTACCGTAGCAGAAGCATCAGACGGCAAAGCTATGTCATAGTTAGCGTTCTCCTCTTTATCTACGACTACATTAATGAATGCACCGTCTAAATTGATATTATTTATTGCTATGGCGTCTCCCTCGCTTTTAAACAATTGCATGATACCCATGGTTAAGTCCAAATTTTCAGCCTTAAACAATGTATCACCTTCAAAAGGAGCTTTATTTAATAATACAACATTTTTAAAATCTACTTCCGCATTAGGAAAACTACTGACCAAACTTAAATTTGCTTCAGAAAAATCTAATGTGGCATTTACATTCTGATTAACATTGTTTTTTATGATTTCTCCTATTTTAGCTTCTAAGAAGAAGGGTGCTGCAATTAACACTGCAATAATCAACACTAATAATACTCCAACAATTTTTAAAATTTTCTTACTCATAGTATACTGTTATACTGTTTTTCTTTGATGTTCTTATTCTAAATATCTAAATCCAATTCTTCATTTGGCTCTAGATTAAAACGCTTTCTCATAATATATACGAAGAAATAGAGAAAAGGGGTGTCTAGAAATGCTATAAAAATCTTAAAAATAAACCCGCTTACTACAAGACCGAAAAAAAGATCCCACGGCAGTACTCTGAAGACACATAACAACCCCACAACGGTAAACGTATCAAGAAATTGTGAGAGGAATGTTGAAAAATTGTTACGAATCCATAAATATTTCCCTTTGGTCAATCTTTTCCAGAAATGATATATAGCCACATCAACGTATTGCGCTAATAAATAAGCTATCATTGAAGCCAAGACCGCAATAGGCGAAAGCGCAAAAACTTGAGTAAAAGTTTCATCATTTATGGGTGAAGAAGGAATTGCAGGTGCTACTTCTGCCAATAAAATAATACCCATAGAAAAGAAGGAAGCGAATATACCAGCGGTGACAATCTGGTTAGCCATTTTTCTTCCATATATCTCTGATATTAGATCTGTAATTAAAAAGGTTATGGGATAAGGTAAAATACCCACGGAAACCTCAAAAAGAGAAACCCCATAAACAGTGAAATCCCCGAAGGGATTCCAATAAAAAAACTTTTGAAATATAAGGTTTGAAACCACTAGAGAAGTGATAAACAAAGCCCCTAAATACAGATAAATACGCTGTGCTAATTTTCTATCCTTTAAGGTCATATATTATTTAATATCTAATGCAAACGGCATTCTAGCCTGTATCCCTTTTTGCTCTTTAAAAGACTGCAGCTCTTTCAACACTTTATATGCCTCATCACCTATTTCATCTTTTAACACGTTCTCTTTTATTTGTAGACTAGCTCCTTCTAAATCTTCCATAAAGCGTTCAAATCCGCTTTTGTACTTAGGGAATTTCTTAATACCGTAAGCACTCAGTTCAGCCATCTCTGCGGCAGCATTGATTGCATCATCTAAATTACCTAGTTCATCAACCAGACCAACCTCTAAAGCTTCAGTACCACTCCAAACCCTACCTTGGGCAACACTATCCACTTGTGCAATTGTCATATTTCTACCTTCTGACACTCTTCCTAGAAATGTTTGGTAAGTTTCCTCTATACTTTCTTGAATTTGATTTTTAAAGCTTTCTTGCATTGGCTCAAAAAGCGAATAATCTACAGCATTTTTATTGGTACCTACCTGTTCAGCATTAATACCAACATTATCTGCCAACTCGGTCATATTAGGCACTGTACCAAATACACCTATTGATCCCGTTATTGTCGTTGGCTCTGCAAAAATCTTGTCTGCACCGGCAGCAATATAATAACCACCAGATGCGGCAACGTTACCCATAGATACAATTACAGGTTTCACTTTCCTGGCAAGCGCAACCTCTCTCCAAATAATATCTGAAGTTAAAGCACTACCACCTGGAGAGTTTACCCGCAATACAATTGCCTTTACATCTTCGTCTTCACGAGCTTTAATCAATGCTTCATTTATAATCCCTTGACCTATTATATTAGGACCACCTTCACCATATAAAATTTCACCTTGTGCAAATACAATTGCGATTTTATCATCACCAGATTTCAATTTCTTTTTATTCGAATACTTTACATAGTCATCTAACTTGGTATAATTGATGTCTTCATCTTTCTTGATCTTAAGCGCACTTGCAATTTTACCCTCATACTCATCATAAAAAACCACATCATCAATTAAACCTGAACGCTTGGCATATTCCGGATTTCTGCCGCCTAAGGTATCCGCTATGATATTTAAATCAGACTCAGAAATAGAACGTGTTTTTGAAATATCTACAATCATAGAATTCCAAAGAGATTGAAGCAATGAAGTCAATTGGCTTCTGTTGGCTTCACTCATGTTATTCTCAAGATATGGTTCAACAGCACTTTTATACTTACCATGACGTATAACCTCCATCTTAATTCCAGATTTCTCTTGAAGCTCTTTGTAATAAAGCACCTCTGTTGACAAACCTTTAAAATCTAAAACCCCTACTGGATTAATAAAAATAGAATCGGCAACACTGGCCAAATAATAATCGCGCTGCATAAAAAAGTCTGCATACGCGTATATGAATTTTCCCTCAGCCTTAAAATCCTCCAATGATTTTCTAATAGCTTGAGTTTGAGCTAAACCAGCAATAATGAAATTATTATTGATACTGATACCTTTAATACGATCATCATTTTTTGCTACTTCAATAGCCTGTATTATTTCATCTAACCCTTGCGACTCCTCAAAAATACCTGCAAATGGATCCAACTCATTACTACCCGTATAATCTGAAATCTGTCTTTGCAATTGTAATTCCAGTACAGAGTTATCCTCAACAGCAACAGTGTCTTCACCACTACTGACAAGGCTTACAAAAATTAAAAACATGACAAACATGATCCCAAATGCAAACAAGGAACCTAAAATGGAAGCAAGAAAATTTCTTAAAAAATTCATTTAAATCTTTATTATAATAGTAAACAAAGATAACTAATGTGGATATGTTTTAGTTATTTTGCCCTAATATTATGGGAGTATACAAAACAGCATTCTTATCTATAGGCAGTAATTTAGGCAATCGTCAATTGTTATTACAAAAAGCCATTTTCGAAATCGGAAAAATAGCCGGTGAAATCAGGCAAGTTTCCGCTGTCTATGAAACTCCGTCATGGGGTTTTGAAGGGGAAGATTTCTTGAATGCCTGTTTAGAATTGCAAACATTACTTGCTCCAGAAGATTTATTGGAAAAGCTATTAGCCATAGAGACTCATTTTGGAAGAGAAAGAAACGAAAGTGACAATTACCAAAGTAGAACTTTAGACATTGATATTATCTATTATGAAAAAGATATTATCAAGACAGAGAACTTAACGGTTCCACACCCTAAAATGCAAGATAGAAAGTTTATTCTAAAACCTCTTGCAGATATTACTCCGCAATTCTATCACCCCATATTCAACAAAGACACTAGAAATTTACTGCAAGAATGTAAAGACAAGAGCACTATAACCAAACAAATAAAAAGACTTTTTAAAAGTAGACATACATTTTTTGCTAGCCTACAATATGTTGCTATAGAAGGTAATATTGGTGCAGGTAAAACAACATTGGCCACTAAGATTTCAGAAGATTTCAATGCAAAATTGATTTTAGAACGATTTGCCGAAAATCCGTTTTTACCTAATTTTTATGAAGACCAGGCCAGGTATGCCTTTCCGTTAGAAATGTCGTTTTTAGCAGATCGATATCAACAATTTACAGAAGACACCAATCAATTAGATTTATTTAAAAGTTTTATGGTAAGCGATTATGATATTTTTAAATCGCTGATTTTTGCCAAGGTGACACTACAACAAAACGAATTTGATTTATACAGAAAGGTATTCAATTTCATGTACAAGGAGGTTAAAAAGCCAAAAGTCTACGTTTATCTGTACCAAACCACAGAAAGATTACTACAACAAATAAGGCAACGTGGCAGAGATTACGAGCAAAATATAGAGCTTACCTATCTAGAAAAAATTAACCGGGGTTATTTCGACTTCCTAAAGACATACCCTAAAGAAAATCAATTGATTATAGATGTTAGCGAGCTAGATTTCGTAAGACACTCAAAAGATTATGAAGCCATTTTAACCAAGATAGAAAACTTTGCCTTAGCCAACTTATAACAATTATAAATTAGATTATTTCTTGCGTAAATGAAAAGAAAATCTTTTCTTGTGAAGGCATACGTGCAACTAACTAACTCAAACTATACTAAAAAACCTGGTCTACGATCAGGTTTTTTTATGCGTTTAACTTACTCCAACAATCCCAAACTACAACGCCAACACTCACTGATATATTCAAAGAATGTTTGGTGCCGAATTGCGGAATTTCCAAAACCTCATCACTAGCAGAAACTACGTTCTGAGCTACACCCTTAACCTCATTTCCAAAAATAAGCACTTGCTTTTTATCTTTTGCTGGTGCATAGTCATTTAGCTGCGTTGCATTTTCTGCCTGTTCAACAGAAATAATATGACATCCATCTTCTTTAAGCCTAGTTACCAATTCAACAGTATCTGCCACATGTTCACAGTCAACACTATCCGTTGCTCCTAAAGCGGTTTTATGAATATCTTTATGAGGTGGCGTAGCGGTAATTCCGCACAAGTATATTTTTTCGACCAAAAAAGCGTCGGCGGTTCTAAAAACAGAACCAATATTATTTAAACTCCTTATATTATCAAGAACAATTATTATAGGAGATTTTCCTGCAAGCTTATACCCTTCCACATCAATTCTATCCAACTCCTCATTTCTTAATTTTCTCATACTTTACAATTCAATTTTCATTAGTTTGAAAAGGTTATAAACTTATCCTGAAATATCAACAATGATTTAATTTCCAGAGATTAAATTATACTTTCGTGAAGGAGCAAAATTAATGAGATAAAGATAAAGTGGCGGATAAAAGCAAGACAAAAAAGGTAACTCCTTTAATGAAGCAATATAACACCATCAAGACCAAGTATCCTGATGCATTATTACTGTTTCGAGTAGGTGATTTCTATGAAACTTTTGGTGAAGATGCAGTAAAGGCTTCACGCATATTAGGTATTATTTTAACCAACAGAAATAATGGTGGCGAAAGAACCGAGTTAGCTGGTTTTCCGCATCATTCTTTAAATACCTATTTACCAAAATTGGTAAAAGCAGGTCAGCGAGTTGCTATTTGTGATCAGTTAGAGGACCCTAAGCAGACCAAAACCATTGTCAAAAGAGGTGTTACCGAATTGGTTACCCCAGGAGTGGCAATGAACGATGACATCTTAAACTCTAAAACAAATAATTTTCTTTGTGCCGTTCACTTTGGAAGAAAGAAAATAGGAATTTCGTTCGTAGATATTTCTACAGGTGAGTTTTTAACCTCAGAAGGTAGTGAAGAACAGATTGATAAATTACTTCAGAATTTCTCACCTAACGAAGTATTAATATCCAAAGCGCATAAAAAAGAATTCTTAGAGGTCTTCGGTAAAAATCATCATCTATTTTATCTAGAAGATTGGGTCTTTCAAGAAGATTATGCTTTAGAAAATCTTACATCACATTTTAACACCAATACCCTGAAAGGTTTTGGTGTTGACCATTTAACCTGTGGCATCATAGCATCCGGGGTAGTTTTACATTACTTAGGTGAAACCCAACATCGCCAATTGCAGCATATATCTAAACTGCAACGTATTGCGGAAGATGATTATATATGGATGGATAGATTCACCATTAAAAACTTGGAACTTTACCATTCCACCAATGTCAATGCAGTAACACTTTTAGATGTTATTGACAAAACCATCTCTCCCATGGGTGGGCGTATGATCAAAAGATGGCTTGCCTTACCCCTTAAAAATTTAGAAAAAATTAAAAGGAGGCAACAGATTGTTTCCTTTCTATATGATGAAGAAGTTATACTAGAAAAATTTCAACATCATATTAAACAAATGGGCGATTTAGAACGATTGATTTCTAAAGTCGCTACAGGCAAAGTCAACCCGAAAGAAGTAGTTCAATTAAAAAATTCTTTAGAAGCTTTAATTCCTATTAAGCAATTAGCCACCTCTTCTAAAAACGAATCGTTGGCCTTAACGGGAGACCAAATACAATCGTGCGATTTATTACGAGCCAAAATAAAAGAGATGCTTAGTGAAGAGGCACCCGTTAACATTTTAAAAGGTAACACTATTGCCGAAGGTTTTTCAGAAGAGCTAGACGAATTAAGAGGCTTGGCGACATCGGGTAAAAATTACCTGAACAATATGTTAGAAAGGGAAACTGCCGCAACAGGTATTACCTCCCTAAAAATAGCATCTAATAATGTATTTGGCTATTATATAGAAGTTAGAAACACCCATAAAGACAAAGTTCCAGAAACCTGGACCCGTAAACAAACCTTGGTCAATGCCGAGCGTTACATTACCGATGAGCTTAAAGAATATGAAGCAAAAATTCTAGGTGCGGAGGACCGTATCTCAACCTTGGAGCAACAACTATTTTCACAACTGGTGGTATGGATGCAAGAATACATTGCCCCGGTTCAAAATAACGCATACTTAATAGCTCAGCTAGATTGCCTTTGCGGTTTTGCTCAATTGGCAAAAGAAAACGCATACAATTGTCCGTCTTTAAACGATTCCACAGATTTAGAAATAACAGATGGAAGACACCCCGTTATAGAAAAGCAATTACCGTTAGGTGAGCAATATATTGCAAACGACTTACAATTAGACCGTTCCAATCAACAATTTATAATGATTACCGGCCCTAATATGAGTGGTAAATCTGCCTTATTAAGACAAACGGCATTAATAGTTTTACTTGCGCAAATGGGTAGTTTTGTACCCGCTGAAACGGCTAAAATTGGTGTTGTAGATAAAATATTTACACGTGTAGGCGCCAGTGATAATATTTCAATGGGAGAATCTACTTTTATGGTAGAAATGAATGAAACAGCATCTATTCTAAATAACCTATCTGAACGCAGTCTGGTGCTCTTAGATGAAATCGGTAGAGGTACAAGTACCTATGATGGCATTTCCATTGCATGGGCAATTTCAGAATACCTTCACGAACACCCTGCAAGAGCAAAGACCATGTTTGCCACACATTATCATGAGCTCAATGAAATGACCAACACCTTTAATCGCATCAAAAACTATAATGTAGCTATTAAAGAATTAAAAGATACCGTTTTGTTCCTAAGAAAATTAGTTCCTGGTGGTAGTGAACACAGTTTTGGTATACATGTGGCTAAAATGGCGGGTATGCCCCAACAAGTAATTCAAAAGGCAAACAAGATTTTGAAAAAGTTGGAAAATAAACACGTTAGTGAAGATGTAGGTGATAAACTTAAAAGTGATTCTGACGAAATGCAACTCAGCTTTTTTAACCTAGACGACCCTTTATTGGAAGAAATTAAGGAAGAAATCACACATTTAGACATAGATACGCTAACTCCGGTAGAAGCTTTGATGAAATTAAATGAGATTAAAAGGCTGTTAACCAAGGACAAAAAAGCGACTTCGTAAATTTTTTAATTCTTTTGCGCATTTTTACTTTGGTTTTTACAGAATTGTATTAAATTTGCACCCGCATCTTTTAAGAGATGCACGTTCTTTAAAATTTGCGAAAGTAGCTCAGGGGTAGAGCATCACCTTGCCAAGGTGGAGGTCGCGGGTTCGAATCCCGTTTTTCGCTCAGAAAATGTTGCCGGTCAACATTTTTTTAAATGCCAAGTATGCTCGAGTGGTGGAATTGGTAGACACGCCGGACTTAAAATCCTGTGCTCTTTGGGGCGTGCGGGTTCAAGTCCCGCCTCGAGTACCACAAACCCCTGAAATCAATTGATTTCAGGGGTTTTTTATTTTATATACATTTCAAATCGAAATCTTCAGTTATTCATTAACTTTAGTTTTCATTATAAGTGCATGCTGAAAAAAATATTAAAAATATCTGGCTTATTACTATTAGCATTAATTCTAATGATATTTGTCTGCAATAGTATTATTTCTAGCACTGCAGAAGAAAAAACTTATTCCAATATATCCTCAATTCCAAGTAATCGTGTCGGTCTTGTATTAGGGACCTCCAACAGATTAACAGACGGTTCTCCCAACCCATATTACACATACCGTATAAATGCAACCAAAGCACTTTACAATGCCGGTAAGATTAAATTTATATTGGTTAGCGGGGACAATGGAAGCATCTATTATAACGAACCAGATACCTTTAAAAAGGATTTGATAAAAGCGGGTATACCTGAAAAAGTTATATTCTTGGACTATGCAGGTTTCAGAACCCTAGATTCCATGTTTAGGGCAAAGTTTATATTCGGCTTAGACAATGTTACCGTAATCTCGCAAAAGTTCCATAATGAAAGAGCTATATATATTGCCAAACAAAAAGGATTAAATGCTATAGGGTTTAATGCAAAAGACGTTTCTACAAGCCAAGGTCTAAAAGTTCAAATAAGAGAATACCTTGCCCGTGTAAAAGTATTTATAGACATGATTCTTAATACACAGCCTAAATTTTACGGTACCACAATTGAGATAAAATAAGTAGCATTAAATAGATTACATTTAACAGGACCAACCAAACCGGATTATAATGCTCCATTTTAAAACAATTCTAAAAAATTTAGGACCCGGACTTTTGTTCGCTAGCATGGCGATAGGTACATCTCATCTTGTACTATCTACTAAAGCAGGAGCACAATATGGTTGGCTAATAGTCATTCCTATCATTTTAGCAAACGTTTTAAAATACCCTTTTTTTGAATTTGGAGTTCGCTATACGAACGTTACGAACAAAACCTTAATAGAAGGCTATTTAAACCGTGGTAAAGGCTATCTCTGGTTTTATGCCATAATTACCTTTATAACCACTTTCACCATCTTAGCAGCTTTGTATACGGTTACGGCAGGTCTCTTTATTAATTTGTTCGATATTGGTCATAGCTCTATAGCAATGGTCGCATTAAGTCTATTTTTAATTATAAGCGCACTACTGATTTTTGGAAAATACAAGCTTTTGGAAATTAGCTTAAAATTCGTTGTTAGTGTACTATTTGTTGCTTTACTGGTTACAACCATTTTAGTTGTAGCAAAAGGACCTGTAAGCCATGTTCCAGACTTTAAACCATTACCCATTTTCAACGAAGTAGGAATATTGTTTTTAATAGGATTAATAGGATGGATGCCTACTAGTGTAGAAGCTTCTAGTTGGATCAGTTTATGGAGTATTGAAAAATGGAAAACTCAAGACAAGCCTAGCCTAAAAGAATCGTTACAAGAATTTAATATCGGATATACCATTACTGCTGTACTAGCTATCTTCTTTATGATTATAGGATGGTACACCTTATACGGCACCAACATACAGCTTAGCAATAATGCCGTGAGTTTTGCCGATCAAGTAGTACGCTTGTTTACCCAACACATAGGGTCATGGGCATATCTATTTATTGCCATTTCTGCATTCGCCACTATGTTCAGTACTTGTATGACGGCACATGATGCTTTAGCTAGAGTAAGTTTAGATATAATTTCTTTATTGAAACCAAAAAACAAATGGTACACTACCAAAGCAGCTTTCGCAGTTGGGGTATTGATTTTGACCCTAATCAATTTTGTTGTGATAGCAGCATTTAGTGCCAATATGGGTAATTTGGTAGCTCTAGCAACATTTGTTTCTTTTGTTGTTGCACCTGTTATCGGATACATGAATTTAAAAAATGTGACCAGTACCGAATTAGAACCTAGATTTCAACCAGGTAAGAAATTGAGAATCCTTACCTATGCTGGAATTTTATTCTTGTCATGTTTTGCGCTGTACTATTTCTATATCATTATTATCTAATAGCATAGAAACAAAACTCTGTTTATTCAACAACGAACAAGGTACGTTCATTTTGTTTATGAAGAAAATCTAAACAGTAAGCACCATTAACACAATTATTTACAATGTTTTTTTCACCATAACCAGTTGCCTCAATAATGTTATTTGAATTTAATCCATTACTTAAAAGATAATTCTTAATTACGTCAGCTCTTGCCTGTGATAACCTTTTGTTAGACGACGTACTACCTCTTGTATCTGTATAGGACTGTATTCTCAACCTCATCTGTGGAAAACGCACAACAGCATCTACCACTTTATTCAATTCAGTTTCAACCTGAGCGTTTATAATCGATTTGCCTTTATCGAAATAGAACTTATTAAGTTTTATTACCGTTTTATCCTCTCTTTGAGTAACCAAGTCTTCCATTCTTGCAAGCCCCATGTTATAGGACGTGTTTTGAATTTCCTCCATCCCTTCTTCAGAGTATGTAGTTGAGAAAATAGAATACCCATCACTCATCGCTTGTATAGTCACTTGAGACATCCATGGAACTTCTACTCTAAAGCTACCGTCATTACCAGCAATAACTTCTTTCAAAACATCTCCCTGTTGATTTAACAATCTCACCTGAGCTCCTTTTAAACCAACCTTATTTCTAAGGTTAACCACTTTTCCACCTAAAGCAAATGTTTTTAATCCTGGTGCATTTTTTAGCTGAAAACCATAAAGGTCGTCTCCGCCTTTGCCTCCGGTTCTATTTGATGCAAAAAAACCTGACAACCCTTTGTTCTCAACATTCCTAATTATGAATCCGAAATCATCTGCTTTTGAATTAATTCCCTCACCAAGGTTTACCGGTATAGTGTAAGCATCATTTGGTAACATATTAGATTTATAAATATCCATTCCTCCAAGACCATAGAAAATATCCGAAGAAAAGTACAGACTTCCGTCAAAAACGTATGGAGCAATCTCGTTTCCTGGTGAGTTTATTCTAGGTCCTAAATTAATAGGCGCAGACATTATCTGTCCGTTATTAGTGTATACATAATATAAATCCGTACCACCGTAACTATCATCAAAATTTGCAGCGAAATATAAACGCTCCGTAGCATCATCAAAGAAAGGATAGTAAAATGATGTGCTTAAATCTTTTAATATAAATCTAAACCTGTTATTTTTTGTAAGTGTCCCTATTGCCAATGCATTTTTACCATTTTCATCATATCTAAGCTCACCATCTTCTTCATTGGAAAGGATGTAAAAAAACGTTTCAAGTTTTTCAGAATAATATGGTGTAGATTTATGAAAGTCCGTCGCAGGAATCTCCTTAAAAGTTTCCACATCTACCAAGTTGTTATTTGAACTTAGTCTTGCAAAATAGATATCTAAATAAGATTCACCTGTAGGCTCGTATACATTTTTACTATTTCGTCCTCTACTACTACTAAACAATATTCCGTTCTTATAAAACGCAGGTGAAAAATCTCCCTGAGCGCTATTGACACCTAAATCACGTATTACGCTGTTATCTGTATTTGACGGAATTTCTAACAAACTGTAATTAAATTCCGCATTCTCCAAAAGTTCAGGAGATAATTTGTCGGCTTTTGACTTTAAGAACATTTTTACCCTATCCCTCTCAGAGTTTTTAGAAAGGCTCTGCAACATTTTATTAAACCTATTGACAGACATAATGGTATCATTCTTATTGACCTTTAAATAAAGCTCAGATGCACTATCATAACTGCCTGTACTAAAATATGAATCCGCAAGGTTCAGCAACTGATGATTGGTCAAAGAATCTTTAAGCATTTCACTTTTGTACGCTGCAATTGCTTTTTCATATTGATAACCATAAAAAAGGTTATCAGCTTTAGACTTCTTGTCTTGAGCCGTAACTAAAAATGGCACAAAAACCAGTAATACTATGATTAATTTAAATCTCATTTTCGTTCACTTTAAAAGAATCGAGGCGAATCTATTTGTTTAGGTTTACCTTTTGCATTCTTATCACTACTACCTTTAGTTCTCGAAGGTCCTTTTCTACCAAGATAGAATTTAAGAATAATCTCATGAGACCCGTTATTGAATTCTCCAAGTAAGTTTGTATTATAGTCATATGAATACCCCGCAAACAAGGTATTGGATATTTGAAAACCTGCTAAACCACTAAAGGCATTATCAATACGATATGATACACCTGCGGTCACTACCTCAGAAATCAAGAAATTACTTGACAAGTTTACATTTACCGGTGAGCCAGAAATAGTATTCACTAAAAATGCAGGTTTAAACTTCAGATTATCTGAAAGTTCAAAAACGTAACCACCAATAAAGTTAAATTGAATCTTATCTTCTACGACAGATGCTATCTCGTCATTATATATACCCTCGGTCAAAAAATTAGGAACCGAAGCACCTAAATACCAATCTTCTGAATATAAGAATGCACCTGCACCTACCGTTGGGTAAAATTTAGTAAGCATTTCATCACTAAGGTTTTCACCAGGATTCTCAAACGTACCTTTAGAAAAATCAACATTTAAAAAAGAACCACCGGCATCAATACCAAATGATAACTTAGTCTCATCTGAAACCATTATTTGGTAAGAATAAGAAACATCTGCATAAGTCTGTGTAGCAGGCCCTAGTTCATCATTTACGATATTAATACCCAAACCCACTTTTTCATTTTGAAAAGGCAGATTGGCACCAAAACGAAAAGTTCTAGGGGCACCGGGAATATCGATCCATTGGGCTCTATACAAGCCAGAAAACTCTGGGTTCTCTACCGTACCAACATAAGCCGGGTTAAAACTACCGATATTATACATATACTGCGTGTACTGCGGTTCTTTCTGTGAAAATGCATTAAAGCTTAACAGAGAAAATAGTACCAACGCAATAGTATAACTCAATTTATTAAAGTTATAATCCATAATTTATTTTATCTAATAAGCTGTATCCAACCCTTGTCCAATACTGCAGGTTGATTATTAATACTATAATTCATGATATAAAAATAAGTTCCCTTTGGCGATTCTTTACCTTCATAAGTACCGTCCCAAACATCACCATCATTTACTTTTTCAGTTTCAAAAACAAGGTTCCCATAACGGTCGTAAATTTTTATTTTGTACTGCAAATTAACATCTACCTGCGCACCAGTTTCTGGATCAGTCATAGTTCTATTAATACGAAGAACTTCATTCTGATTATTACCGTTTGGCGAGAATTGATTAAAAAGGAATCCTGGATCAGCTGGGCTTTTCTGAATCACTTCAACTTCTACAGTTGCTTCGTTGTTTTCAGTATTACCATCTCTTGGTGTTGACCTTACAATAT
Organism: Maribacter forsetii DSM 18668; assembly: GCF_000744105.1. Lineage (NCBI taxonomy): Bacteria > Pseudomonadati > Bacteroidota > Flavobacteriia > Flavobacteriales > Flavobacteriaceae > Maribacter > Maribacter forsetii. Next base: position 901,664 of record NZ_JQLH01000001.1, on the reverse strand, counting down.
TTGCTGTATTGGTATACATACCTACTGCAGGAACTCTAGCTCTAATTACCAACGTAGCGGTCTCTTCTCTGTTTAAAGTAGGTATATTCCAATTACCAGTAGCTTCATCATAGATACCATTAAAATCTGACTCCGCAGAGACAAATTCAAATCCGTTCTCTATCGATATTAAATCATTTACAATAATATCCGTTACCACATCAGACTCGGAAATATTGGTAACACGAATAATGAATTCTACCTCATCGCCTACCAATGCTTTATCTGGGCGAGCTTCTTTCTCAATCCTTAGATCAACGCCTTCTGGGGCCTCTGTACTCAATTCTACTGTAGCTTCATCATTCTCAGGGTTATTATCTGAAGGAATAGATTCAAGCAGAACGGCAGTGTTCGTATAAGGTCCTTGCTCTGCAACCACTACGGTAATAGATAGTTCCAAAGAAATCCCTGCTGCAAGTTCTGAAATAGTCCAGTTACCGGATACCTCATCATAATCAGTAGCCTCAGGAGCATCTGCAGCAACAAAATCAAAACCTAATTCTAAAAGATCACCAACAACAATAGCTCTTGCAGTTCTGTCAGATAAATTGGTGATTAAAATTTTAAAAATAATGGTATCACCAATTAAAGCATCAATATTATCAACAGATTTCAAGACTTCTAAATCAATAGGATCATCGCAATTAGGCGTAGCTACTGGATCACAAGGATCATCAGGGTCAGAACCATTTGTTTGTTCGTCTAAATCTGAAATACCATCCCCATCGGTATCACAATTCCCATTAAAACGGTTAGGAATACATGGATTATTATTAGCAGGATCTTGTTGATCATTTACTCCGTCATTATCAGCATCCGCAGTATTCGAATCTAGCGCATCTATTATTCCGTCACCATCTTCATCTAAAGGGTTATTGATATCATCACCTACTTCATCGCCATCTTCAATACCATCCCCGTCAGTATCTGGGTTATTAGCATCAGTACCCAACGTCACCTCTTCTCCTCCTAATAAACCATCATCATCATCATCAGTTTCACAATCACTCACATTTATAGTTACTTCTACAGTTAGATTTTCACATGGTGCGGTTGAATTTGTAGTAGTATAACTAAATATATAATCTCCAGAGGCAGCTCCTTCAAAATCGACGACATTTGTGGAACTAATATCAGCGGTAGTTTCAGGTCCTGATACAAAAATCCATACCCCTGGATCCGCACCGGAAAGCCTTGTATCCAAATCAATAGATGTAAGACCGTTCGCAGCCACATTACAAATAGAACCGTTTGTTGCCGTTCCAGTAGAAGCTTGAGAACCTATTCTTGCTACAACCGGTTCTCTTTCGGTTGTACATTCATTTTCGGTTGCCTCTACATAATACGTAGCGGTAGCATTCAAAGATGGTGTAGTGAATGTTTCACCCATTGCAATTGGGGTAACCGCATCTAAGGAATCATACCAATTTACAGAAGCACCATCAGTTGGCTCAACACTTAATAATAAAGTACCGGGACCACAACGTTCGTTATCATTAATAACGACTAACTGAGGTAGCACATTACGCACTATTTGAACTTCTATAGTACCACTAGCACAATCATTGGCTTCATCATAGAAAAAACCATAATAAGAAGCTGGCAAATCTACATCTTGAGCTTCTGCAACTGTTAAATGAGAATTCGTGTTTAAAGGATTGGAAACCCTGCTCCAAGTTAAAACCGTACCCGCAGGTGCTGTACTATCTGTAAAATCGAATAAGTTTGCAGAAAAATCATCTCCTGGCTCTTCTACGCAATAAATATTAGAAACCGAAGTGTCTAATGTTGGTGCCGCCACACAATTATCGTCATCTTGTATGGTACCAATAGCTGTACCACCGCTTGCACGCTGCACGTTATTAGTGGGTATACCTAATTGCAAAATAAATGTTTCGGTATTTTCTAAAATAGCGTCATTGGTAATGGATACGATAATCTGCTGAATTTCACCAGCATCACCATCAAAAACAAGCGATCCATCACTCTCAGTATAATCTTCACCTTCAGTTGCAGTATCGTTAGAAGTGGCATAGGATACGGTAGTACCGCCAACAACTTCCAAATCTAGAACCACATCAAAAACCATTTCGCCAACTGCGTCATCTTCATTCAACGATCTATCTGTAATGGTTAATATTGCCTGATCATTATCGTTAATTTCAACTGTAGCAGATTGTGTATTTGCTGCACCAAGCACATAACCAGTTCCTGTAGCTAATGTAATAATTACATCTTCAGCACCTTCTTGAATGGCGTCATTTATCGGTAAAATTTCTATTTCAGCCTCTTGTTGACCATTAGGTATACTTACAGCGTTAGAACTTATAGCGGTATAATCTGTACCATTAACAGCTGTTCCGCTAACATCATAATTCACTATAATTGCACTTCCGGTATTATTAGGAGCACTTAAACTAACAGTGAACTCCCCTGAAGAAACAGCCCCATTACTTTCGGCGGCAGTACCATCTGAAGCTATAATTTGAGCTACATTAGTATCATCACTTGCAATGAAAACTGTTGCATTATTTAGCGAATCAACAGTATAGCCTGTGCCTGCCGTAAGTGTTAAAATTACGGTTTCATTATCTTCAATAGCAGTATCATTTATTGGAACCACATTAACAATACCTGAATTTGCATTAATCGGAATTGAAACTGAACCACTTAGTGCCGTGAAATCTACACCAGATGTTGCAGTACCGGTTACATTATAATTTACGACTACCGGTGCGCCAGTTGTATTAGTCTCATCTAAACTGACGGTAAAAACACCATTAGAAACCGGATTCTCATTTGCTGTAGCAGTAGTTGAAACAACAGAAACCTCAAAAATAATATCATTGTCGATATTTACCACAGTAACATCATCTATATCATCATCATCTATGTCATCATAATTATCATCATCAGAACTTATGTTTCCTGTAATTATGGTATATGTAACATCGCCATCTACATCAGAATCATCTACACCTGTAACCGTAACCAAAACTCCTGTATTCCAGTCTTCAGCAGGTATTATAACCGAGGAAGGCACTATACCTTCATTAGTATTATCACTTGATAAATTTATTTCAACATCATCTGTAGGCTCAGTTTGCAAAGTAATACTAAAAGTTGCTTGGGTACCATCCTCACCTGTATCACCACTAATTGCGCTTACGCTTACACCTGGAAAATCATCATTAACAATAGTACCTTTTGACGCAGCTCCCACAATAACATTCTCATTATTAACACCTGATATTTCAGCTCCAAACGTCTCATCATCTTCTATAACATTATCATTACCGGTTGGTACTGAAAAAGTTTGCAAGGTAGAACCTGCTGGAAAAGTAATAGGTTGAGCATTACTATTATAATCTTGTGGATGATTTATACCTGCGCCCCCACCCTCTGCATCTCCTCCAGAAAACTCGACCTCTACTTCATAGTCATATTGAACAGGTTCATCTGAGGTAATGGTAAAAACTAAGCCCTCACCTTCATCGGCAATAGCATCACTAATACTTAAGGTTGCAAAGTCATCGTCAAGAATAGTAATTGATTGTGTTCTCCCTGCAAGAAATGGACTTAACGAATAGTTATCTCCAGGCTCAATGGTTAAAAATAGAATTTCATCCCCTTCAACTAAGGAATCATCTATAATATTAAGATCTATAAACCCAACAGTCTCACCCTCAGGAATCACCAAAGTATTTGCAATCGGTTCTCTATCTAGATTTGCTAAAGCTGTAGTTGTTCCTGTTTCAACAATAACATTGATTGTACGTTCCATATTAGAAACGCCAAATAATCCACCAGTAAGTCTCACTTGAAATTGACCAGGATTCGGCACTCCATCACTTTCAGAAGCATCGGCATCAGAAACAGACAATGTAGCTGTTTGCGAAAACATTAGTGTTGAAAAAAAGAAAAGACAAATCAGCATACTATATCTACTGAACATACATTTCAAACTCAATTCAATTACTGTTATAATTTTCATAGCATTCTTTATCATACCCTACAGTGTGATTGGGAAAGTTCTAAATCCACAACCAAAAAAGAGGGTTCCAATATTACAAAAAAAACAAGGTAAACCGCTCAGAAACAGTTGAAAAAAGGATTTATGGGTTAAATGGTAATATTAAGTAAACAAAGGCTACTCCGTTAGCTCTGGAGCTTGTGTAGTAACACTAGGTTCAATTTTTCTAACTAACCCCTGTAAGACCTTGCCAGGACCTATTTCAGTAAAGACGGTAGCTCCATCTTTTACCATTTGCTGTACACTCTGAGTCCATTTTACAGGAGCTGTCAACTGCAGCATCAAATTCTTTTTGATCTCATCTGCACTATTCACTGCAGTTGTTGGTACATTTTGATAGATTGGACAGCTAGGTGTAGAGAAAGTAGTATTTGCTATTGCCGCAGCTAATTCTTCTCTAGCAGGTTCCATTAACGGTGAGTGAAAAGCTCCACCCACAGGAAGCATCAAGGCACGTCTTGCTCCTGCTTCTTTTAATTTTTCACAAGCTTCTTCTACTGCAGGTACTTCACCTGAAATCACCAATTGACCCGGACAGTTATAATTCGCAGCAACCACAATTCCTGAAATTTCTGCACATACTTTTTCTACCACAGCGTCTTCCAAACCTAAAACGGCAGCCATTGTCGATGGTTTAAGTTCACATGCCTTCTGCATTGCCAAAGCACGTTGCGAAACTAATTTTAATCCGTCTTCAAAACTTAAGGTATTATTCGCCACCAATGCAGAAAACTCTCCTAAAGAATGACCCGCAACCATATCTGGTTTAAATGCATCACCCATTACTTTACTCAAAATAACAGAATGTAGGAAAATAGCAGGTTGGGTAACCTTGGTCTCTTTTAAACCTTCTGCAGTACCTCTAAACATTACCTCAGTAATCTCAAAGCCTAATATATCGTTTGCCTTAAGAAATAACTCTTTTGCAATAGGGTATTTTTCATATAAATCTAATCCCATTCCAACAAATTGAGCACCTTGCCCAGGAAAAACATACGCGTTCATAACTTTTAGTTTTGGTGGCTCAAAAATACGTATTTTAGATAGATTGCAGCAAGCAATTGGTTTTTTTGAGTTAACCTTTACTCCTTAAACCAACCGGAATACATTGTATATGCTTCTGCAATTCTATTGATTTCCCCAGAACTTAGTTCAGGACTTATATCCTTGATTTTTTTAGCAGGCATACCGGCAAAAATACTCCCAGATGGTACATGTGTCCCTTTGGTAAGAACAGCACCTGCTGCTATAATACTATTACTTTCTACTACACAATCATCCATAATTATACTACCCATACCTACTAACACATTATCATGTATAGTACAACCATGCACAAGCGCATTATGCCCAATAGAAACATTATTGCCAATTGTAGTAGGGTATTTTAAATATGTACAATGTACTACGGCTCCGTCCTGTACATTTACCTTATCGCCCATTTTTATAAAATGAACATCGCCACGTAATACTGCATTGAACCAGACACTACATTGCTTACCCATACTTACTTCACCAACTATGGTTGCGTTTTCTGCAATAAAACAATCTTCGCCTATAACAGGTTCTTTACCTCTAACTGCTTTTATCATTGTAATTCTTTTAATTAAAATAGGATAGAAAATCTTTTTTCTTTGATGCGGAAACCATCACTTCTTTACCGTTAGACATTACCACACTTCCTCCTTTACCTTTTCTGTACTTCACCACCTCATTTACGTTTACCAAAAAAGACTTATGTACTCGTGCAAACGGATAGTCGGTTAAAGCATCTTCAAAATACTTTAATGTTTTACTGACCAAAATCTTCTTATTCAATAAGTAAATTTCAGTATAATTATCATCGGCCTTGCAATATAGTATTTCGGCAATATTCAAAACTTGAAATCCGTCTTGCTGTGGCAATGTCAACTTCCCTTCCACTCCGTTAGATTTTGTACTTAACACCTCTCCCTCTAAACTAGCTTCTTTCTCACGAACACCTTCTACATACTCCACCGCATTTACCAACTCATCTATATTGATAGGTTTCGTCAAATAATAAGCAGCATGATTGTTTAAAGCATCTTTTGCATAATGATCATAAGCCGTAACAAAAACGGTTTCAAAGGTTCTGTCCGGTAATTGATCAAGCAAATCGAACGCATTACCAAAAGGCATCTCTACATCTAAAAACACTAAATCTAATTCGTTTTCACCAATTAAGATCAAGGCTTCTTTAATTGATGAAGCCTCACCCAACAAATTTACACTTGGACAATATTTAGCAATATAATTTCTTAATATTTCTCTACTATTTGCCTCATCTTCTACTAAAATTGCGTTTAAGCTCATTTTTCTCTTTTTAAAATGAACAGGACTTTAGTTCCTGAACCATCTGACTGTAAATCTGAAATTTTGATATCTACTTTATCCGTATACATATCGTTTAAAATAGCTACACGTTTTTTAATGATGCCCATTCCTTTCGACTTTTGTTTTCGTTGATTTTGGGTTTTAATCTCGGCAGATTTCTTTCTTCCAATACCATTATCCGTAATAGAAATAATGATTGAATCTGCAGTATTCTCCTTTATGGTTACCAACAGCTCCCCCTTTTCATCCCTATATCGTAATCCGTGCCAAATAGCGTTTTCTATATATGGTTGCAATAACATTGGCGGTATTTGAAATTTAGAAACCTGTACATTCTCATCAATAGTTATTTGATAATCAAACTTATCTTCAAATCTAGAATGCTCAAGTTTTATATAAAGCTCTAGCTGTTGCAATTCTTTTTCTAAGGGAATAAAATCTTCTTCAGAATTTTCAAGAACAGAGCGCATTAACTTTGAGAAATCGCTTAGGTATCTATTAGCGCTACGTTCATCACTTTTAGAAATGAAATTATTTACCGAATTCAACGCATTGAAAATAAAATGAGGATTCATCTGCGACCTCAACGACTTCAACGCCAATAAATTGTTTGCCAGTTTTTGTTGTTGATTGCTACGGTAAAAGAAAAAAGCTGCCAATAAGGTTAATAGGAGCCCGAATATGAGGGAATAAATCACCAATTGCTGCCGCTTATTACTCTCTTTCACCAACTCCTGCTCCGTAAGTGCTAAATCATACTTGCTTTGAGAAAGTTCTCTTTCTTGCTCTAAACCTGTAAGTCGGTTTTCTGCATTTGCAATTTCACGATTAAATCTGGTTGCTCTAGAAATTTCTTGTTCTTTACGTACATATAGCGAATCTACTAAAGCCACATAACTTTGGTAGGTATCTAATGCCTTGGTAAAATCACCTTTTACCTTGTACACTTCAGACAACTTTCTAGTAGCATCTTTTTGCACTACCAAATCATCATCTGAATCTGCCTCAACAATACTTTTCTCTAAAAAAGGTATAGCCTCATTGTACCTGTCTTGAGAGATATATGCGTTTGCAATTTTATAGTTTATACGCTGTGATGTTATGGTATCGCCTAATTCTAATTTCTTAACACCTGCGTTGGGCGAATTCAGTTTCTTTAATTCTTGAAGACTACTTTTACGCATATTTATCTCTTCATTGAACCTACTTTTTGTATTGTAGAAATCTGCGACCTTTTCTTTTTCTTGTAATGCTCTTTTTGGTGCTGATTGAGTTGCTAATTCCAATGAACTATCATAATAAGCCTCAGCCTCCATGTTTTGGTTTCCCAAGGAGTATGTATCTGCTATTTTAGAATTCAAATCGATCATCTTTGATGTAATCTGATTCTTATCGGCAATTAACAACCCTCTATTATACAAGTCCAAAGCTTCTTGAGTGCTACCATTTCCTTTTTTCGCATCACCTAACAGTTCATAAAGTTGTACACTTTGGCGCGATGGCATGGACTTAATCTCCAATAACGGATTCAATAGCTCTAAGCTTTCATCAAATCTGTTGGTTAAGTTATACGCCCTAGCCAAAAGCAAAGAAGTTGAAATCGTCTTATTGTTTTCTAAAGCATCTTCATAATTATCAATAGCTAAATCCAATTGCTTATGATATTGATAGATCTCGCCAAGTTTAGAAAGTGACCTTGCCAGTTCTTTCTTTCGTCCTCGCTTACCTAAAATTGATATAGATTGCGCAACCAAATCAATACTTCTTTCAATATCCTGGGCTTTATACTCTTCTGCAGAATCTAGTAACTGCTGATGCTTGACAGATATATCTGGCAATGATTTTGAACGACTACTAATTGGTGAAGATTCAAAATCCTCTACTAAGATTAAAACATCGTCATTCTTCTGTACATCGTACCGTAAAGTTTCAATATCATCATGCTCTATAACTAACTGATCACCAATTCTAGTTCTAATTTTAAATTCTCCTAATGCATTAGTAATTACAAAGTCTCCCAAATTATTATAAACGGAAACACCAGATATTGGTTTTCCGGTATTTCTAACTTCTACCCTACCCTCTAAAGTAAATCTTAGGGCATCATTTTGCCCCTGGGAATAAAGCGTACTCCATCCCAAAAGAAAACATATTATTATATATATACTATAATTTTTCATCTGCTATTACTACGGTAAACTTAGCTGATTATTGTGGCACTAAAAAATACGAAATACTCAAAACACCTAATATTAAGGGATCATTTCATTGGTTAACAAACTCCGCACAACCCTTTACTAAGTGAAACGGACAGTTCGCTCATTATCGTTATTCAGAGAAATACTTTGATTTTAGTTTAGCATTGAATTTAAAACAAAAAACGATGAAAACGATTAAACAACTTGGATCATTCTGCATAGCAATTCTTACTTTAACTACAGTGTTTGCATGTAATACTAGCGATAAGAAAAAGCCCATTGAATTAATTGCGCAAGCTTCTGAAACTATTGAACCTAAGGAAACAAACACGGTTCAAATAGCCCTGTTATTAGATACTAGCAATAGTATGGACGGATTGATAAACCAAGCAAAATCTCAGCTTTGGGATATTGTAAATGAGTTCAGTTATGCAAAATGTGGAAATGACAGCAGACCAAATTTACAAATTGCACTATACCAATATGGTAATGACAACCTTTCTGCAAACGAAGGGTATATTCAACAAGTATTGGGTTTTAGCAGTGATTTAGACGAAATTTCAGAAAAGTTGTTTTCTTTGACCACCAATGGTGGCGAAGAGTATTGCGGAAAGGTACTACAAACCTCTTTACACCAATTACCATGGAATAAGAACCCAGATTTACTGCGAATGATTTTTATTGCAGGCAATGAACCTTTTACTCAAGGTAGATATAACTACAGAACTGCACTAGCTAATGCCAATGAAAAAGATGTAGTGGTAAACACCATCTTCTGTGGAAATTATGAATTAGGAATAAATACCGATTGGAAAAATGGTGCTTCATTAACAGGTGGGGAATATATGGCTATTGATCACAACAAAAAAGTTGTACAAATTAACACTCCTTATGACGATATCATCATAAAACTGAATTCAAAATTAAATACCACGTATGTCTCTTATGGGTCGATGGGTAAATCAAAAATTATCGCACAAGAAGTACAAGACAGTAATGCATTAGAGATGGAAGAAGCCGTTGCCGTTAAAAGAGCGGTCAGCAAAAGTTCTAGACTTTATAATAATAAAAAATGGGATTTGGTCGATGCTTACGACGATACTGAATTTGAAATTAGTTCAGTAGAAAATGATGAATTACCAGAAGAACTTCAAGGTAAAAATGAAAAAGAAATAAAAATGTTTATTGAATCTAAAAAGTCTGAAAGGGAAGAGATTCAAAAAGAGATCCAAGAATATAACTCAAAAAGATTAGCTTATATTTCTGAACATCAAAAGGATGAAAATTCAGGAGAACTGGAAAATGCTATGATCAAAGCAATAAAAAAACAAGCCAAAACAAAAAACTACAGTTGGGAACAATAAAATACTAGGTCTGCTCAACTATGAGCAGGCCTTTTTAATTCGCAGCCGGGCAGTAACAATCGTACTTACGTTCTGTTTGTCCAAAATCATACCCTAAAGTAATTTGATGAAAACCTCCGTTATCAAAACGGTAATCGTTCATTTGGTATGAGTAGTTATATGAAACCATAAAGTTTTTGAAGTTAGCTCCAACTATTGGGGTTACCAACTGTAAACGTTGTTCTCCAAAAGAAACACCATCTTGAAACTGTGCTCCATCAAAACTTCTTCTATACGAGAGTCCACCCCAAATACGTCCAAAATCTACATCTTTGTATACTTTGGCATTGATATCCAAACTTTTCTCTTTAGTAAATTCTGTTAATTGAAAAAGTACAGAAGGCTCAAACTGCCATTCACTTCTACCAAAAATATAACCTGCAGATACTAAAAATCTTCTAATATTATCAATAACCAACTCATCTGGGTTATCATCTCTATCTCTGTAATACAAATTCCTTTTACTACCAGTTAGCGCATTTGTCACTGCAAAATGCGTATAAAACTCTCCATAATTGTATGAAAGACCTATATCTACATTAGAATAAGACGAGCTTAGCTTAATACCAGAAACTGCTGGGTCAGGTGTAGCCGACCTAAATTCTGTTTCATCTAAACTACTCTGTAAAATAGTTGCACTTATACCAAAAGAAAGTTGATTTAGCTGTCTAAGGTCTCCTCCTCCCATTCTTAAATGATGTGCATAAGTCAATTTTAAACCTGTTTGAGAATGGTAACCGTTAGCATCATTAAATATGATTGCACCTATACCACTAGGAGAATCGCCCAATCGAAAATGAGCATTTATAGTTTGTAAACTAGGGGCATCATCAACATCAAACCATTGTTTTCTAGCAGTTGCCCTAATCTTTCCTCCCTCACCAATACCTGCCATAGATGGAAAAACTAAATAATAATTATCAGACAAATAATCAAAATATACAGGTATACCTTCTTGTGCGATTGATTTTGACCCGATCATAAGCACGGTAAACAATAGAAGTATGTGGTATTTCATATAGGGACTTTAAAACTAAGGTTTAGTTTCACTAATATAAAGTTAATAACGGGTTAACCTCAACATTATTATGTTGGTACAAACTAAGATTTCCTTTGTATTTTTGCTTAAAATTTTTGAGAAATGAAAGAGTATTCAATTACAGTCGTTAAGACCAATAATCCAAATATATTAAAGTTCGAAACTAATCATATTTTAGTTCAACGAAAAAATTACGAATTCAAGAATATTGATGATGCTAAAAACTCTCCTCTAGCACAGCAGTTATTTCATTTGCCATTTATTAAAACGGTATACATTTCCGGTGATTTCATTGGGTTGGAACGTTATGACATTGTTCAATGGGAAGATGTGAAAGATGAAGTAGCACAACAACTAGTGGAGTATTTAAATGCAGGGGAGCCCATTGTAATAGAAGAGGATATGGACAAACCGGTACCGGTTACTGTTTATGCCGAGGTTACACCTAACCCTTCTACTATGAAATTTGTAGCGAGCAAGAAAATAGTAGCTTCTGCTTTCGAATTCAAAAATATTGATGAAGCTAGAGATTCTAAATTGGCTATGGAACTATTTCAATTTCCTTTCGTAAAGCAAGTATTTATTGATGAAAACTACGTTTCTGTTTCTAAATTTGAAGTTGCAGAATGGGACGATATTACTATTGAATTACGTGAAGTTATTAGAAATTTCATTGCCGATGGTAAAGAAATTGTCGCAGACAATGCAAAAGCAATTGGTGAAGAAGCACAGGTATCAGAAACAGTTTCTGCTGAAAACACTATTGAACTTGATGAAACATCTCAAGAAATCGTTGATATTTTAGAAGAATATGTAAAACCTGCCGTAGCTAGTGACGGTGGTAATATCATGTTTAAATCATACGATGTAGAGAGCAAAACAGTAAATGTTATTTTACAAGGCGCCTGTAGTGGTTGCCCTTCGTCAACTTTCACATTAAAAAATGGTATTGAAACCATGTTAAAAAATATGATGGGCGATAAGGTGAATGAAGTAGTTGCGCTTAACGGTTAATTATTCATTTAATTGAATTAAACATTGCCTCTACTTTTTGTAACTTACGGTAAATCTAAAAATCATTAATTATGGCAGTTTTAAAAGTAATTGAAATATTAGCAAATTCTGATAACGGTTGGGAAGACGCAGCTAAAAAAGCAGTGGCAGAAGCATCGAAATCAGTAAAAAACATTAAGTCAGTTTACATCAACGAGCAAAGTGCCACTGTTGAAGACGGTAAAATCAAAAATTATAGAGTGAATGTAAAAATCACTTTCGAAGTGAAATAACAATCACCAAACAGGATTAAAAGCGCCAAAAAGGCGCTTTTTTTTGCTTTAAAAATAAAATATACGCAATGCCCACCCCACAAAAGCACACAAACAATCTAATCAAAGAAAGTAGTCCGTATTTACTGCAGCACGCACATAACCCAGTTAATTGGGAAGGATGGAATGATGAAGTCTTAAAACAAGCAAAAGAAGAGCAAAAACTAATACTAATAAGTATTGGTTATGCCGCTTGCCATTGGTGCCATGTTATGGAGCATGAATGCTTTGAAGATGAAGAAGTAGCCGAAACTATGAACGCTCACTTTATTAACATTAAAGTGGACAGGGAAGAAAGACCGGATATTGACCACATTTATATGGATGCCTTGCAAATGATGACTGGCAGCGGTGGGTGGCCATTAAATATTCTTGCCTTGCCTGACGGCAGACCTTTCTGGGGCGCAACCTTCGTTAAAAAACAAGAATGGATACAAGTATTGAATCAACTTCAACAGCTCTATGTTAATGATCCCAATAAAATTATTGGATATGCCGAAAACATGGCAACCGGACTTAAAGAAATAAATACCATAGCCACAGGCGAAAACCAAGATTTAATTCAAGATTCGGAAATTCATGCAATGGTTGCAGATTGGTCAAAATACTTTGACACCTTTTTAGGAGGATACAAACGGGCACCAAAATTCATGATGCCTACCAATCTTAACTTTTTACAATACTATTCTCACGCAAATCAAGATAATGCAGTAAATGAATATGTAAACACTACCCTAACAAGAATGGCCTGGGGCGGTATATTTGACCATGTAGGCGGAGGATTCTCAAGATATTCCGTTGACACGAAATGGCATGTACCCCATTTCGAAAAAATGCTCTATGATAATGGATTATTGATTAGTCTTTACGCAAATGCATATGCGGCTACGAAAAATGAACTATATAAAAGAGTCGTAGAAAAGAGTATCATTTTCCTAGAAGAAGAACTGTTAGATAAAAGCAACGGATTTTATTCTTCTTTAGATGCTGACAGCTTAACTAATGACAATAAATTAGTAGAGGGTGCATTTTATGTTTGGCAGGAAGAACAACTTAAAAAACTTTTAAAAGACGACTACCCTATTTTCAGTGAATACTTCAGCATTAACTCTTATGGATATTGGGAAGAAGAAAACTATGTACTTATTAGAGATTCAGAAGCATTGGCTATTGCAATGAATCATTCTATCACAAAAGTAGAGTTGCACCAAATCATATCTAAATGTCTTTCTTTATTGAAAGTGGATAGAGCCAAGAGAAATAAACCAAGATTAGATGATAAAATCCTAACCTCTTGGAATGGCCTGACATTAAAAGGACTCACGGATGCATATAGATATTTAAAAAATGAAAAGTATTTAAACCTTGCTATTCATAATGCTAATTTTATTCTAGAACATATGACCACCAAAGATGGTGGCTTATACCGCAACTTCAAAAATGGAAAAAGTACTATTCCTGGTTTTCTGGAAGATTACGCATCTGTTATAGATGGATTATTAGGTTTATATGAAGTTTCATTTGATGAGAAATGGCTTAATCACAGTTTGGAGTTAACAAAATATGCTATTGAAAATTTCTCAGACTCAGATACAGGTCTATTCTTTTTCACATCTAACAATGACAATGATTTAATTAGAAGAACTTTAGAAGTTTCAGATAATGTAATTCCATCTTCCAACTCCATGATGGCTCATAATTTACATAAGCTTTCAAAATATTTTCCAGAAGATAATTTTGATGTTCGTTTGCATCAAATGATGAAAAGTATGAAACCATCTATTACTCAGAATCCACAAAATCATGCCAATTGGCTTCACTTGGCACAGCTAATGAGTGAGAATTTCTATGAAATGGTCGTTATCGGTGAAAACTTTGAACTCATATGCAAATCCCTATTAAAGAACTATATGCCAAACGCTATATTTGCTGCTTCAAATGCTAAAACCAGCAACTTACCCTTATTAATGAACAGGTATGTAATGAACAAGACGCTAATCTATGTTTGTAATCACGGTAGCTGTCAAATGCCCGTTGAAGAACCTAGCAAAGCCTTAGATCTTGTAACTACTATCATTTAACAATTGTTTAGCCTCTAGTTTTTCATTTGATTTATGTTATAGGATTAAGTTAGCAGCTTAAAATAAAATTAAAGATTATGATGGATAAAATTACGAATCTGCAAGAACATGCAGATAAAGCAATAGAATGGATATGGGCAGCTTTACCCAGTTTGTTATGGGCTCTTTTTCTTTTAATTGCCGGCACATATGTTATACGTTTCATAAACAAAATGATTCGTAAATTCTTCTTAAAGAAAGATTATGACCTTGCTCTTGAAACTTTTCTTCAAAGCTTCATAAATATTGCTTTAAAAATAATACTTTTCATATTGGTGATAACCCAATTAGGAGTTCAAACAAGTTCTTTAGTTGCCATTTTAGCTTCTGCAGGTTTGGCTATTGGTTTAGCGTTACAGGGTTCTCTAGCTAATTTCGCAGGCGGAGTTTTAATATTATTATTCAAGCCTTTTAAAATAGGAGATTTCATCTCTGCCCAGGGTGTAGATGGTACGGTAAAAGAAATTTCGATCTTCACCACCAAAGTGAGCACATTTGGAAATCAGATTGCCATTATACCAAATGGACAACTATCTAATAACACCATTACCAATTATAACGCACAAAATACAAGGAGAGACAAAATTGATGTGGGTATTGGCTATACATCTAACATTAAAGAAGCCAAAGAAATTCTTTTAGCCATATGTAATGAACGTGAAACTATTCATAAGACGCCAGCACCTGAAGTTTATGTAGGTGAGTTAGGAGATAGTTCGGTTAACCTAACATTACGTTTTTGGGCTAATAATGGTGATTTTTGGGCAGCACATTTTTATGTGATGGAAGAAATAAAATACCGTTTTGATGCTGCCGGAATTGAAATTCCGTTCCCACAACGTGTGGTTACTCAAATGAAAACGGATTAAGAGATAATACACATTTAAAAAGCCCTTGATTACTCAAGGGCTTTTCTATTATTTAAACTTTTACGATTTTACTTTCTTGGTTTGAAGCACAAAATCTTTTAGATAATACGGCTCAAAATAGGCAACATCTTCAAAATCAGAAGCATTAAACTTATCTGATGAAATAGAAGCCATTTCTTTAGCAGAAGGAACTACTTCACAATGGTAGGTTATAGATTCTAATGCAAACAATTCTTTTATCTTCTCTGCTCCACTACCTAAAAAGTGAATATGTTTTTCATTGATATATTCATGAAAGGAATTTTCATCTATAACTTCAGCTTTCGTTTCTCTTATTTCATTACCATGCCCATCAAAAACCGAAGAATACACCTCCATACGCCTTGCATCTAATACAGGAATCAGCACTTCACCCTCTTTGATTTCTACTTGTGATGCCATGCTTTTTAAAGTAGAAACAGATATTAACGGAATGCCTAAAGCATAACTAAGCCCTTTTGCCGCCGAAACTCCAATTCGGAGTCCCGTATAAGAACCCGGACCTTTACTGACCGCTATAGCTTCTAAATCTTCCATTTTCAAAGAAGCTTTCTGCATTACCTCTTCAATAAAAATATGTAGTTTCTCTGCATGTGAATAGTTTGCAGAATTCAATTCCCTAATTGCAAGAATTTCTCCGTCTTTTGCAACACAGACCGAACAATTTGTTGATGAAGTTTCTAGATTTAATAGTATGCCCATATTGCAAAGGTATTACATACTATAAAATGAAAAAGCCTGTATACATTAAAATGTTACAGGCTCATCAATTATAGTTTCGTTTATTCTACTCTAACGAAATAGGAATACCAAAATAGAATTCTAATATTTTTAATCTGAAAATGTAATCGTATTTTGTTCTAATAACATCAGCTTCTGCATTATCAACTCTAGATTGCGCCTGACTAAAATCGAACGAATTCATTAATCCCACATCAAATTTCTCCTTTGAATATTGATACGCAAGACTTCTTGCTTCCAATGTTTTTTGAGCAGCTTCATATGCCTTGTAAAAACTAGTAACATCTACATACGCCTGGTTTACATCTGTTTCCAATTGCAGTTTAGTTCTTTCAAATTCAATCTGAGCCATATCAACACTTATTTGCGACCTTTTGATATTATTTCTAACGCTCCAACCATTAAATATTGGAATGTTCATTTGCGCGCCATAAGAAATACCGTCATTGATATATAACTGATCTTTAAAAGGTATTTTTTCGCCAGTAAAAGGGTCATTATTCTGATCAGAATATCTGGTATTATAATTAATAAAAGCCGCAACTGTGGGATACTTGGTCCCCTTGGCTATCTCTAAATCTTTTTGGGCCAATTCAACTCCAGACAAAGCAAACTTAATATCGTTTCTAAATGTCAATGCAGTATCAAAAATAATCTTTGCAGAATTATCCAAAATTTTTGAAGGAGGAATATCGAATTCTTCTTCAGCTACTTCAAAATTCTCGTAATCAGTGATACTAAGTAATTGTGCCAAATTAAGCTTAGAAATCAATATTAAATTTTGAGAATTTATAATTTGTTGTTCTTGACCTGCAGCTGTAGCTTCTATTTCCAATAAATCACCACGTGCTACCACCCCTGACTCTACGAGCTCTTTAGTTCTTCCTAAATCCTGTTCGGTTACTGCTAATTGAGCCTTAAAAACTTTTAGAGACTCTTTATTCGATAATACTTGCAAATAAGCATTCGCTACATTCAGTTTTATATCATCTTTTATATCATCTAAACGATATTGATTTGATATTGCACTTAATTTAGCCCTTTCAATACGGTTATAATTTTGTAAACCATCAAATAGGGTCACCGAAGATGTCATACTACCAGATGCTGAAAATATAGTTGCAGAAACTAAATTATTGGTCGTTGGATCTAACGCAAGACCTGTGTTAGCTGAAGCACTTATAGTACTGTTTAAACTAGGCAACAATGCACCAACAGCATCAGATTTATCAATTTTAGCGTTCTCTAAATCCAATTCATATTGCTCAACGGTAAGGTTATTTTCTACTGCATATGCAACGCACTCTTCTAAAGTCCATTTCTTTTGCTGCGCCATGCCCATTACAACAGAACATAATAGTAGTAATCCTGTGATTTTTACTTTCATTTTATTCTTTTTTAAACCAACCTATACATAGGTTGCTCGATTCGTTTTTTGATTTGATTGATTATTTTTAATCCTCATTAGGACCATTATCTTCACTCTTAGCTTCTAACTTGTTCCAGATTTTTATTTTAGAATCTTCATCGATACCAGAAACAATTTCTACGTCGATACCATCACTTACACCAAGCTCAAGTTCTCTTTTTTCAAATTCGTTATCACCTGTCTCTACCTCAACGTATGGCTTATTGGTTTCTTTATCAAACTGCAACAATGCTTCTTTAATAGAAAGCACATCTTTCTTTTCTTCTAAGACAATTGCAGCGTTTGCGCTATAACCAGCTCTAATATTAGTACTATCAGACACTACCAAATCACCTTCAATCTTAAACTGAACGGCACCTTCTTCTTCCACGCCTTTAGGAGCAATGAACTTTAATTTAGCATTGAATTTTTCATCTTGTAAAGCACCCATGCTAATTTCTAATGGCATGCCTACTTTAAGTTTCCCCACTTCAGCTTCATCAACTTCGCCTTCAAAAATCATTTTAGACATATCTGCAATAAATGCGATCGTAGTACCGTCATTGAAATTATTACTTTCAATAACCTGATCACCTACCTCTACTGGGATTTCTAATAAAGTACCAGTTACCGTAGCCCTAATATTGGTATTTGCACTAGATGAGCCACCTGCCGAACCTACTCTAATTATCTGATAGTCTGCCTGAGCATTTTGCAGTTCTTGCGTAGCCTGATCAAAACGTAATTGTAACGCATTGAAATCTTGACTAGAAATCACCCCTTTATCAAATAGTGTTTTATTTCGGTCGTATTCAATCTTCGTATTACTTAAAGAAATTTTGGCATTGTTTACTCTACCACGAGCCTGATTTAAAGACTGTTCATTAGGTACAACTTTTATCGTAGCAATTAGATCACCAGCTTTAACTTGAACACCTTCTTCTAAATATACTTTTTGAATGATACCAGAAATTTGAGGTTTGATCTCAATTTCATCTTGTGGTATTACCTTACCGGTAACAACAACCTTGTTGGTAATATCTCTTTTTTCAACGGTCTCCGTTTCATATGTTTTTAAAGGAGTGCTGTTCTTTTTCATGAAATAGACTACTGCAGCCAGTATTCCAAAAACTACTAATCCTATTAATACGTACTTTACATACTTGTTCATGCTCAACTATTTGATTGTTATTTATTCTTTTGTTGTTTGGTCTGTTACTCTTCTCTTAAAGCGTCTATTGGTTTTATTCTAATGGCTCTATTCGCAGGTATCAATCCTATTAAAACACTAAGACCTACCATTAAAATAAAGGAACCTAAAAATTGTGGTATGCTGATCATAAGGTTATAAAAGGGAACATCACTATTCTCGCCGATCATATTATTCGCAATCGCTAGAAACCCGATTGCGATTGCAAAACCGACAAAGCCCGCAAATACCGTAATTACGATAGACTCCAGTACAATTTGTCTTTTTACTACTTTGGGGGTTGCACCCAAGGCGCGTCTAATTCCTATTTCCTTGGTACGCTCTTTTACGGTAATTAAAAGAATATTACTAATAGCAATGACACCTGCCAGTAAGGTCAAAATTCCTACGAAGAAAGAGACGCCTTGTAAAACACCTGTAAATGCCGATACATTATTAAACACTTCAGACATGTCGAAACTACCAATGGCGCGTTCGTCTGTTGGGTTGATATCATATTTATTCTTCAACAAACGTTTTATCTGACTTTCCACTACAGGTACTTTGGTATCTGACTGGACCGAGATTGCCATCCATCCCATTCTATCTCCAGAACCAAATGCTTTTTGGAATGTTGAAAACGGTATATACACTGAATTCTCTCCGTCAATATTTATGTTTTGATTTGGCTTATATATTCCAACGATATTAAAGAACACTCCGTTAATACGAACATCTTCCCCTATCGCAGTTTCGCCTTTTTCAAATAGAAGTTTATACGTTTCTTCTCCAATAACACACACCTTTTTAGACTCGGTCATGTCATTTTCATTTAGAAATCTACCTTCTACTAGTTTCTTCTTCATGATTTCATCCACATTCGGATAATCACCATAAACTGCCGATCCACTGGTTAAACCATTTCTATATACGGTAACCACGCCCCTATGACTACCAAGTTCTATTCTTGGGGCAAGAACTTCTATTTCTGGAATCTGTTCTTTTAAAATGGTAGCATCTTCCAATTTAAATTGAATTCTACGTCCTCTTTCAAATCCTTTATAAGGCTCTGATGTACTTTGACTCCAAACAAATAGACTGTTAGATGCGGTACCTGCAAATATTTTTTGAAAACCATTACTCATTCCGTTTGCACCACCTAAAAGCAATACAAGAATTATCATAGCGATGATAACCCCTAACATGGTTAAGAATGTGCGAAACAAGTTCTTACCTAATGTGGCAAAAATCTCTGACCATAAATCTCTATCAAATATCCACATATTATTTATCGCTTAATGCTACAATTGGTTTTACTCTTGCCGCTTTCATTGCAGGAATCAATCCTGCTAAAACTCCTGCAACTATCAATATTATAGTTGCGGTCACAACCATTGACATACTAACGGACGGATTGGCAAATGCACCTGTTTTAATACTTGGGCCAATGGCCGCCAATAATCCGGTTGCAATTCCTAATCCTATAAATCCGGATAAGGCCGTTATAAAAACAGATTCGAACAACACTAATTTTATGATTGACCACGGCTCGGCACCCAAGGCTTTACGTACACCAATTTCTTTAGTACGCTCTTTTATGATAAACACCATAATATTACCGATACCTACAATACCAGATAGTAATATTAGGAGTCCCACTATAATTACCGCGATATCCAAACCACCTGTAAAGTTGCTGATGTCTTCAAAAACCTCTGCGTAGTTAAAGATTCTAATTCCCGATTGGTCTTTTGGAGCAATTTTAAAACGTCTTCTAAAAACATTTTCCAATCGATCTGAAAAAGCAAGCGCCTCTGTTAAATCGTAATTAGGATTATAGGTTAAAGCAATCTGGTCAATATGATCCGTTTGCCCATACATTTTTTGATATGTAGTGGTAGGTGCATAAATGTTTCGCTCTGCATTATCATCACCATCATCGGTAAACGTACCAATGACCCTAAAAGGTAACCCGTTGAACTCAACGAACTTGCCAATAGCATCTTCGTTCTTAAATAAATCTTCCTCTACTTTTCTGCCGATAACAGCAACTTTAGAGGCATTCATTAAATCGTTGGTATTGATGAACCTACCCTTATTTACAATGGTCTTTTCAATAGCCTGGTGATTCGGATGAACAGCCTGTATATTGTAACTACCCGTTTCGCTCTTATAACGTGCCGATGTATTTTGATATACCCTAGGACTTATATATTCTACATCATTAGGAAAACTTCTTTTAATGTATTCAACATCGTCATTCGTCATTTGAATTCTGCGTCCAGCTTCAAATCCGCCATAAGCCAAAGAAGTTGTACCTGTTCTTACAAAAATGGAGTTGGTAGCGTCATCACTAAATTGAAGCGTGAATCCGTTTTGCATTCCCTTTACAGAAGCCAAAAGCAATACCAAAATGAAAATACCCCAACCTACCGAAAACCCGGTAAGGAAAGTTCTAAGCTTGTTGTTGCTTATACTATGGTATATTTCTTGCCAAATGTCTCTATCAAACATATTGCTCGGCTCTTACTTGTTCTATTTTCTTGTCCTCTATGATAACCCCATCCTTCAAATGCACAATACGCTTACACATATCTGCAATATCAGGCTCGTGTGTAACGATCAATATGGTATTCCCCGCATCGTTAATTTTCTGTATCAAGTCCATCACCTCGTAAGATGTTTTACTATCCAATGCACCTGTAGGCTCATCGGCAAGCAATACTTTAGGTTCAGCAGCTAAGGCTCTTGCAATAGCAACACGTTGTTTTTGACCACCAGAAAGTTCACTAGGTAAATGACCGGCCCATTCTTTAAGACCAACTTGTTCTAAATATTTTAAGGCTTTTTCTTGACGTTCTTTTCTTGGTACTTTTTGATAGTATAACGGTAAGGCCACATTCTCTGCTGCACTCTTATAATTGATAAGATTGAACGATTGAAAAACAAAACCTAAAAACTTGTTTCTATATCTAGCAGCTTTAGTTTCGTTTAAATCCTTTATAGGAACATTATCTAATATATATTCTCCGGAATCAGAGCTATCCAACATTCCTAAAATATTCAATAAGGTAGATTTACCAGAACCAGAAGAACCCATGATAGCTACTAGCTCACCTTCTTCAACATTAAAATTTATTCCTTTAAGAACGTGAAGTGAATTCTTGCCCATTTTATAGGACTTGTGAAGATCTTTAATTTGAATCATGTTGGTTGTTGTTTTGAACAATTTTACACTGTCTATTCATTAGACTATGTTGTGTAATATTTGTTACATCAATTGAATTATTTTTTTTGATTTTTAGTTTTCAGCAAGCTCATCTGGCACTACCTCGTTCCAAACCTTTATTTTTTCTCCTTCTTCTATACCTGAATTGATCTGTACATGAATGCCATCACTAATACCCAACTCAATATCTCTTCTTTCAAATTCTTGATCGCCCGTAGCGATTTCCACGAAAGGTTTTTTGGTTTTATCATCAAACTGAACCAAAGCTTCTTTTACTGCTAAAACGCTATCAGCACGCGCTAAAATAATAGAGGCATTAGCACTTAAGCCTGCTCTAATGAATACGGAATCTTGTTTTTTAAGTGTTCCTTTTATTTCAAATTGAATAGCGCCATTTTCTTCATTTCCTTTCGGAGCTATATAATCCAATACGGCATCGAATACTTTATCTTCTATGGCACCAACGGTAATTTCCAACGGAAGGTTCTCCTTAATTTTCCCCACCTCAGATTCATCTACCTTACCTTCAAAAATCATTTTGTCCACATCTGCAATAGCTGCTATGGTAGTACCTTCATTAAAGTTATTACTTTCAATTACTTGGTTACCTACTTCTACAGGCACTTCTAGTACCATACCACTAACAGTTGCCCTTATTTGTGTATTTGCAGCATTCCCAAAACCAGAAGTAGTACCCGTTTTTACAATGTCATACCTTTTATTGGCGGCTGCGTAAGATTGCTTAGACTGGTCATAACTCAACTGAGCGCGCTCTAAGTCTACCTTAGAAATCACCCCTTTGGTAAACAATCCTTTTTGACGATCAAGATTTCTTAACTGATCATCTAAATTGATTTTGGCTTCATTGATATTATTTCTAGCATCGTTCAATGAACTCAAATTAGGTACTACTTTAATGGTACATAATAAATCGCCAGATTTTACATAGTCGCCCCCCTCCACGAAAATCTTCTCTATTACTCCTGAAATATTCGGCTTAATAAGCACTTCTTCTAACGGAAGAATACTACCCGTAGCCATTGTCTTTTTTATTATGGTCTGCCTAGAAGGTTCTTCTGTTTGATATACTACGGGATCTTCTGCATTTTTAGAATACAAATAGAACATAGAGCCGCCAAAGGCTAGTACGATAATTAGCAGGATTACAATTGTTGTTGACTTTTTCATTTTTTGATTGGTTATATTTTGATGATAATTTTATTCTGTTCTCAAAGCTTCAATTGGTCTTATTTTAATAGCACTCTGTGCTGGTATGAAGCCTGCTAACAATCCTGAAAATATTAAAATGACCAGTGCACTGACTACCACACCCAAACTTACACTTGGGTTCACAAACATATCTACCGGACCTACCGAATCAAGAACCGCATTAACGCCATATATAAATGCAGCACCGAAAACGATACCGATCATACCAGATATGATCGTTAGGAATATAGATTCCATTAAAATTTGTTTTTTGATGGACCAAGGAGCTTCGCCCAAAGCCCTACGAATCCCGATTTCTTTGGTTCGTTCTTTAATTACAATGAGCATAATATTACTTACTCCAATAATTCCGGATAATAGAACCAATACCCCTACAAAGTAAGCTACCCAGCGTAATGCACCGAACAAACTTTCTACTCGATTAAACTGTTCATACAAGTCAAAATACCCGACGGCACGTTTATCATCTGGGTGAATTTTTCTTTTCTCTTTGACCACACCTACTATCTTCTCTTTCAAATTAGATATGGAACTACCGTCATGAGCGGTAATAGCCATCCACCCAACATCATTACCCATATTAAAAGCTTGTGAGAATGCCGTGAAAGGAACATAAATCTCTTTCTGACCTTCTTCACCACCACCATCATCTTTCTTTTGATAGGTCCCCACTACCATGAAATTGACCCCTTGAATTTTAATATACGTCCCCAATACTGTTTCACCTTGATCATAAAGTTCATTTCTTACACCAACACCAATGACGGCCACCTTTCGTTTATCCTGAATATCGTTGTGGTTCACAAACCTACCAGATGTTATGGTCATAGGTTCTTGCCTAATAATTTCAGGATAGTCACCATAGACATTGAAAGCACCTGTTTTCAAACCTCTTACTACATTATTACCACTGCCAAAACCGCCTAATTGGTTACGGGGAGAAATAAATCTTAAGTTGGGAACATTATCATTTATAGCCTGTACATCTTCAATTTTAAAACTAAAGCGTCTTCCTTTTGGCAGTCCTTTATATGACATGGTCGTATTACGAGACCACATGAACATTGTATTGGTAGCTATATCGCCAAAATCGGCACGAATACCATTTTCCAATCCTTTGCCTGCAGCAAGTAGTATAATCAAAATGAATATACCCCAACCCACGCCAAAAGAAGTAGCCAATGTTCTAAACACATTGCTAGACAATACCTCTAAGATTTCTTTCCACCGGTCTCTATTGAACATGGTTACATCTTAATTATTTAAACTTTTCATTTTAGAACTACTCATCTCTCAATGCTTCTATAACATGAATTTTAGCTGCTCTCCATGCAGGGAAAAATCCCGCTATCGCTCCTGCAAAAATTAGTACAAATACAGTGGTTAAGGCAACATTGAAGTTCACTGAGGGATTTAGCACATAATCTACCTCTATATGCGGACCCACAATCTCCAAAAGCCCCATGCTTAAAATAAGTCCTGTAAAACCTGCAATTGCAGTAATAAAAATTGCTTCGTGCAAAATCATCCCAACAATTGACCATGGCTTAGCACCAAGAGCTTTTCGAATTCCAATTTCTCTTGTACGCTCTTTAACTACAATCAACATGATATTACTAACACCTACAATACCAGCGATGATAGTACACACACCTACAAACCAAAAGAAGAATTTAATACCACCCATTAATGCATAAAAGCGCTTAGCCTCTTCCATAGGGTTATATACTTGAATTGCGCTTGTATCTTCTGGAGCTACGGTATGTGCTTTTTGTAAGAACGATTTTAATTCGTTCTTAAATTTGATAGATTGTGCAACGGCAGTTTCAAAATCATCTACCTTAGGCAAAGTATAGGATAGATTATTTAAATGATCAGCGCCATTGAAAACCTGTTGCGCGGTACTTACAGGAATATAAATACGGTCTTCTTCTCGTTCACCTCCAATATCACCGTATACCCCAACTATTTTAAACGGGATACCAGATAGGTCTAAAAACGCCCCTATAGGACTTTCTAATTCTGAAAATACTTCTCGATTGATCTTATTACTGATGATGGCAACTTTAGCCTTAGAAACTCCATCTTGTTGATTAAGGAATCTACCTAAGGTCATATACTCATTTTCGATAAATTGAAATTGATCAGAAACACCCTGTACATTATAAGCTAAAGACTCGCTACCATAGTTTACAAAAACATCTCTTACAAATAACCTTGGCGATTTATTCTCAATTTGGTCATCAAACAAAGCACCTGCCATGTCATAGTTCTCGTTTCGGAACTGTATCGGTCTACCAGGGTTCATACCCTTATAACCAATAGTGGTTACTCCTGGCCAGACCCAAACACTTGTAGCAGCATCTTGCTCAAATTCCTTGGCTATACCATTTTGCATGCCTTGACCAAAACCTAATAAAATAACTAGAATGAAAATTCCTGAAGCAACGGAAAGTCCTGTGAGAAAAGTGCGTAACTTATTCTTGCGAATAGTATCGAAAATTTCTTGCCAACGTTCTAAGTCGAACATAAGATGGATTGATTAGTTTGATTGATTGATGAGCGCGATACAAGTACCACACAATCATAAGACTAACCAAAAGGAAAATTGTTACACTTTTTGTGAAAAAAAATAAAAAAAAGGTTTATGCCCTCATTTTTCTGTAGATAAAATAGAAAAGACCAGCCACTAAAACATAAGGTACCGCCATTAAATAAACAATACCGTTATTTATACCTTCAGCTGCTTTACCAGAAGATTCACTTTCTAAAACCGCTCTACACATAGCACATTGCGCCTCGGCATCTATAGGAATCAACAGAAGCATTACCACCACAAATAAGATAAATTGTTTAGTATGCATAGTAAGGAGATATCATTAAATAAACCACCACACCGGTTACGGCAACATACAACCAAACAGGAAATGTATATTTTGCCAAAGCCCTGTGGTCTTCAAATTTCTTTAAATACGCCATAGCATACGTTCTTAACACTAACGGTATTAATGCAATAGACAGTACGATATGGGTTATTAGGATAAAATAATACACGTATTTAATTGCACCCTCACCACCGTAACTGGTAGAATCTGAAGTCATGTGATATGCTATATACATTATAAGGAACATTAAAGACAGAGCAATATTGGTCGTCATTAAATTCTGATGCAGTTTTTCATTTCCATTTTTAATTGCCCATACCGCAACCAACAACAAAACAGCCGTTAGCCCATTTATAGTAGCATAGATCGGCGGCAAAAAAGAAAGCGGCTCAACATTAGGCAATTTAACACCGAAAAGAATAGCTACCACTATTGGTATAACTATTGAAACAATCGCTATTAATCTATTAAACTTTTTCTCGTTCTTAACGCTCCCTTGCATATTCCTATTCTTCTAACAATTTTTGAATATCAACTTTAAGAATACCAATTTCTTCGGTTTCACCGTGGTCATTAACTCCTTTTTCTTCCAAAATAGCACCTCGATAATACACTATAGGATTACCAAACTCATCTATTCTAGATCTTAAAAAACCCTCTTTATCTACTAAAGCAAAGAGACCTGAATGCTCAAATCCGCCAGGTGAATCTGCCATTTCTGCAGCAAAAATATTAAAACCTGCGTTGGCAAGTTCATATATACCCTCGTGATTGCCTGTCATTAAATTCCAATTGGCATCATTAATACCATATTTTTCCCCATAAGCACTCAAAACCTGTGGTGTATCAAAATCTGGAGTAATACTAAAAGAAGCTATTGCAAAGTCTTTAGCATCCTTAAAATGCTTTTGAACATTTACAAGATTGGTTGTCATAACAGGACATATACTTGGACATCTGGTAAAGAAAAAATCTACCACATACACTTTACCCAGATAATCCTTATCTGACACCAGAACACTATCCTGATTTATAAATTCAAAAGAAGGCACTCTACGTCGTTTACCATCTAACAAGATATAACCTAACTTTTCTTCACTAGTATCTTTACTATCTGAATTTAGACGGTCATTTTCAACGACAGAACCAGAAGATAATCTATCAACTATTCTTGGTATTACAATGATTCCAAAAATCAGAACAATTAACGAAACCCAAACGTATGTATATTTTTTATTCATGATATAGCTTTATCTATCGGCATTATTCTTTTTTAATGCAAGACGATACTCTGCCAAAATAATCTTGACATCATCTACCATTTTATTATTTAAATCTGCAACAGAATTTGAATTGAATCCATACTTTGTACCATCATCTTCATCATCAGACCTACCTCTAAGGGTTAAATCTTTATCAATAATAAAAACATAAGGGGTACTATTGTTAGCATCCAACTTGGTATCTGTACTCAAACTACCGAATAATGACTCAATTTGATCATCTTCAGCATAAACAAATTTCCACTTATCGTTATCAGCCAATGTAGCCAGCTCTTTTTGAAGCTCTACAACTTCCCCTTTGGTTTCCGGAGACACTATCATGATAAATTGAAAGTCGTTAAACTCATAGAAACGCTTGTATATTTTTTGATTTAAATTAAATGCATTACCCTTTCTACCTTCAACATCAGTACCTAAAAAACCAAGAACAGTAATTTTATCTTTGAATTGAGCTTGACTTGAAAAATCTAATTCTTGTATATTTTCGGTGAGTTGAGATAATTTTCCAAAATTTGTTACTCCAGAAGCAAAAAACAGATATGCCACTATTGGAAGTACAAATAACACGACAAGAACAAATGTTTTTTTCATAAATTAGGAAGACTAGTTATTGAAACAGTTCAAAATACTTCAATAGAGAAAATCATTAAAATACAAACTATACAAAAATAAAAAAGACGGTTATAAAACCGTCTTTTAATATTGTTAATTATAACTTAGAAGTTCCAACTTATAAAACCATCTTTATAAACGTTATAAATATAATCGGCTTCTACTAGAAGAATAAATGTCAAATAAATAACCAAGAATATTGGTGTCCACACTATCGCTCTTCTTAACGCAGACTTCTCATCACGTAAGTGCATAAAGTCCCAAGCAATATAGTACGCTTTAACTAAGGTCAAAATAATGAAGACCCAGTTAATCAATTTCATTCCCAATACGTAAGTATCTGTTAAAGATGCTGGCTTAATAATACCCAATACTACCTCTACCGCAGTTATTAAGGTTAAAAAAGCTAATACTCCCCAGATTTTCTGTGTGTTAGATTTGAACTTTACAAGTCCTCTAAAAATCTCTAATTTATGTCCGTCTGCCATGTTACTTTAATCTAAAATTCTTTATACAGTAATGCTGTTTATTGCTATAAGGGTTATACTAGGTAGAAGAATGTAAATACGAATACCCAAACTAAATCTACAAAGTGCCAGTATAAACCAACTTTCTCTACCATTTCATAGTGACCTCTTCTCTCATAAGTACCTAGAATAACATTAAAGAAAATGATAATGTTAATTACTACACCTGAGAATACGTGGAAACCGTGAAAACCAGTGATAAAGAAAAAGAAGTCAGCAAAAAGCCTACTTCCATATTCGTTATGAATTAAATTAGCACCTTCTACAACTTGGGTTGCATCTGCTAATTTAGCTAATGAAGCTTTTCTATCTAAAAGAGTCTTTTCACCTTCTTCATTAATTAATTCAGTTCTTATCAAAATATTAGAATCGGCTTTAAAACCTTTCACAACTTCTTCAAGGGAAAAACTTGTTAATGTAGGTTCTTGAAAAAACCAAATACCGTTCTTTCTTTCATGTGCAACCCTTGAGTCTGGTATTGATGCGGCAAAATCAGATAATGACGCTCTCTCTCCAGAATCTGCTTTAACGAATTGTAAAATTCTGCCACCTTTAGTTTCTAAAGCACCATGATCACCTTTAATGAAGGTGCCCCATTCCCAAGCTTGAGAACCTACGAATATGATACCACCTATTACCGTAGCGAACATATACCAGATAACTGCATTCTTTTTCATTTTATGACCAGCATCTACCGCCAATACCATCGTTACAGACGACATAATCAAAATAAAGGTCATAAAGGCAACATATATCATGGGATAATTTCCATGAAATAAAGGAACGTGTGTAAACACTTCGTCCGCTATTGGCCATGTTTCAATAAATTTAAATCTTGAAAAGCCGTATGCTGCTAAAAATCCAGAGAAAGTTAACGCATCCGATACAAGGAAAAACCACATCATCATTTTTCCATAGCTTGCTCCTAAAGGCTGATTGCCACCACCCCATACGCTTGTTTCCGTTCCCGTAGTCACCGTAGAATTCATATACTATTTATCGTTTTAATAAAACTTTAGCAAATTTACATTTTTTTGAACTATTTAAAAACGCAATTTGACCCAAAACTAACTTTGATTTGTTTTTTATTTCACAAAGAACATAAATAACACCAAATAGACCCATAAAAAATCTAAGAAATGCCAAAATGTTGCCCCTAAGGTAACACCTAAATAGTTCTCTTTACTATAATTTCCTTTGTTTTGATTATACAGCACCACCAACAAAGAAATCATACCCGCAACAACATGCACCACATGCACCATTGCTATTAAAAAGATGTATGATACTTTTATACTACTGGTAGGTCCTGTAAAGTAATACCCTTGCGCAACCATTTGAGAAAAACCCGAAAATTGCAAAAAGATAAACAGAACTCCTAAACCTAACGTAATCCACAACCATTTAGTACCGCTAGCATTATCACCATCCTTTATAGCTTTTTTTGCCAACATATAACTAATGCTACTTATGATAATGGCAATAGTACTATACAGAAAAGAGACTGGCAACCCTACATCACTAGACCAATCCTCTCTAGAGCTACTTACAATGTAGGCACTTGTCCAACCTGCAAAACCCATTAACAAGCTAATAATACCAAACCAAAGCATCATCTTCTTTGCCCTAGCATTCTTCTCTGCCTCCGTTCCCTGTGTTAAATCCATAATTAAGCTAAAAATTTATCTATTACGTATACAATCTGCATTAGTGTAATATAACTAACACTTGCCAACATTAATTTTCTTGCAGAAACATTATCCCTCTTTCTATACAACTGAAAAGCGAAACCTAACATTACCGCTCCCATTAAAAAGATAATTACGGCCGATACAACTGATAATTGCAATCTACCCGTAATTCCAAATACTGGAATTATGGACACTGCCATCATCCAAATAGTATACATTATTATTTGCAACACTGTTGCCGCATCTTTCTTTCCTGTTGGTAGCATTTTAAACCCGCCGCTTCTATAATCATCATCTAACATCCACCCTAATGCCCAAAAATGCGGGAACTGCCAGAAAAACTGAATCATAAACAAAGTGCCCGGTTCTATTCCAAAATCATCAGTAGCGGCTACCCAACCCAGCATAAAGGGAATCGCTCCAGGTATTGCGCCTACAAATACAGCAAGTGGCGTAATTGTTTTTAAAGGAGTATAAACACTGGTATATAGAAATATAGAAATTGCCCCAAACATTGCTGTTTTGGGGTTTAAAAGATATAGTGATAAAACACCTAGTATTGTTAAAACAATAGCAAGACTCATAGCCGTATTTACCGTCATACGACCTGCAGGAATGGGTCTATTTTTAGTACGCTTCATTAAAACGTCCAAATCCTTCTCAATAACCTGATTATAAGCATTACTGGCACCTACCATACAATAACCTCCAAATGCCAATAATAACACTTGCACCCATTGTATCTCGTACGCACCAAGAAAGTAACCTGCAATAGAAGAAAAAACGACACTAACAGCTAATCTAGCTTTGGTAATCTCCTTAAAATCGGCAAAAAGCAATGCAAAAGCACTTTCTTTTTCCGAACCAACTGCCATTTTCATATTTTTTAATAGGTCTGCAAAGATAACGCCCCTACCATATTTCTGCAACCTTAAACCTTTATTTCTAGTATATTTGAAAGCTAACGAGTTAACACTTTAACACTTAAAAATGAAACATTTAAACTTACTTATTTTACTATTTCTAATTCACTCCATTTGCCGGAGCCAGGAGAAAGAAGTTATTATCAAGGTTGACACGCTAACTAGTGAAGTATATATGCTTACTGGACAAGGAGGAAATATTGGTCTATATGTCAATGCAACCAATTCTTTTATGATAGATGATCAATTTGCACGGTTAAGCCCAAAAATTAAACTGGCTATATCTAGCATTACGGACAAACCGTTAAAGTATTTAATAAATACACACATGCATGGTGATCACACTGGTGGTAATGCAGAGTTCAATTCCGAATCAACCATCCTAATAGCTCAAAATAATGTTAGAACTAGTCTTGAGAAAAAGCTAGAAGAGAAACCTGAATTAGGTAAAGATATTTTACCCGAAATTACTTTTTCAGAAGAATTACAATTGTTTGAAAACGATGAAACCATAATGGCTTTTCATGTACACAATGCCCATACCGATAGCGATGCCATGATTTATTTTATGAAAAACAATGTACTACACATGGGTGATACCTATTTTTCTGAGCGTTATCCTTATATGGACTTAAAGAATGGCGGTAGTGTTGAAGGTTATATATCCGCTATAGAAAAAGCGATAATGGTCATTGATGACAATACTATAATTATACCTGGTCACGGAAGACCTTCTAACAAACAAAAACTTATTGACTACCTTGATATGCTAGAAACTATTAAAGAGAATATTCTTAAAGCTATAGCGTCTGGAGACACTCTAGAACAAGTAGAAAAAAATTCATCCATCTCTTCTAAATACGATGATGACTTTGGAACTGGATTTATAAGTCCGGAACGAATGAGAACTATTTTCTATACCAGTTTAAAAAAATAATTTTTTTACAAAAAGTAAACGTAAAAAAAATCCCGAGCATTTAGCTCAGGATTTTTTTTATATGATTAAAACAGTAAATAAATACTATTGTAATTTAAAGTTAATTGGAATACTAAAAGGAACACGTACTGCTCTACCTCTTTGCTTACCAGGAGTCATTTTCGGTAATTTACCGATAATTCTCGCAGCTTCTTTCTCTAAGTTCTTATCTGGACCACGCATTCTAACGTTACCGATACTACCATCTTTCTGAATTACGAACATTACACTAACTCTACCTTGAACACCCATTTCTTGAGCAATTTCTGGGTAACGGAAGTTTTTACCAATATGCTTTTGAATCATTTTATTGAAACAAGCTCTTTTATCGCTTTCATTTTCACAACCTGGGAAAACAGGCACATCTTCAATAACTGCGAAAGGTACATCAACGTCTTCTTCAATCTCGTCAACAACAACATCTTCAACCTCAACGATTTCTTCTTCTTGACTAGTTTCAGTAGACTCGATTACAGTTTCCTCAACCTCTTCTTCATCTTCTACAACTTCAATAATTTCCGGTGCAGCTGGTGGCGGTGGAGGTGGTGGAGTCTTGATCTGTTCTGTCATTGGAACTTCTTCATCTAAAAGATCATCCACATTCATAGAAATATCATAATCATTCACCTCATCATACGTTTTCCACTCAAATGCTACATAAGTAAATAGCATTACTGCAAACAAACCGATAACGAAATAAAGACTGCTGTTCTTTGTTAAATCCGCTTTTGGATTCTTTTTAGGTTCCATATATTTTCAATTTAGTGATTGCTAATTTAACTAATTAATCCATAAATATGCAACTAAAATTTTCATTTTAACGAGGGCACCCGAAAAAACAGAAATCTTACGGCTAACATTCCTACAATAGCTCCAGTAGAATTTGCAAGTGCATCTAGTGGATCTCCGTGTCTATCAGCAGTAGCTACATGCTGTATTACTTCAATAATTATACCGTACAGCACAGCGAATAAAACAATGTACCACAATAACTTAGACTTGCCTATAACTTGTTCTTTACTTTTAGGTGTTGCCAAATAACCCAACACCACCATAACGGAATAGAACGTAAAATGAACGGCCTTATCCATATGCGGAATATTGAACCTTGAGGTACCAATTCCCGAAAAAGAAAATAAGCTGGAAAATGTTACAAACATCATCCAGCTTATGAAAAGTACTTTATAAATAGTGTTTTTAACCACCTATTATCTCTTTATATGCAGCATCGCTCAACAAATCTTCCAATTGGCTAGCATCGCTAAACTTAATTTTTACCATCCAACCATCACCGTAAGGATCAGAATTTACTTTTTCCGGCTCATCTTCTAACGCTTCGTTGAATTCTACAATTTCACCAGATAAAGGAGAAAATAAATCAGAAACAGTTTTTACAGCTTCAACCGTACCAAAAATCGCTTCGCGATCTAAAGTCTCATCAAGAGTGTCTACTTCAACATAAACAATATCACCTAATTCACCTTGAGCGAAATCTGTAATACCTACAATGGCAACATCACCTTCTATCTTTACCCACTCGTGATCTTTCGTATATTTTAATTCAGCTGGTATATTCATTATAATCGTTTATTATTTTTTTACTTCGGCAAATGTAAAGTTTTCAACTTAGGTTATCAAAATAATTACAAATGTTATGATTTGATCAAAAGTGTAGCTAATTCTTATGCTTAACCCTTATTAAACAGCCCTATTAATTACCAAAATTGTAACGAATTGTAAATCCGGTGTTAATGGTTGTTTGTGGAAAAGCGGTAGAGACAGCAAATTGAGAGAACGAATGATCGTAAAAGAACAATGCATTTAAGTTCTTACTTAAGGCATAATCTGCCGTAAATTTCAATGACATTAGATTTTGACCAGAGGTTATTTGGTTATTATTGATATCTAAATTTCTAATAATAGTAATGTTATCACGTAAAGTTAAATCAGCTTTTAAGTTTAAATCGCCCTTTAACCTTGTTTTGTTTCCTCCTATATTGGTTACAAATTTTACATCTTTAAAACGATATCCTAAACCAACCGTATATTCCTTACCATTGATTTCGGTCATTAAATCATTATCGAAACTTAATGATAATGCTCTATCTGTTCTTACTTCTGCCAATACACTAACAGAATTTTTCATTTCAAAATCTACTCGAATTAACGGGTTAAATTGATCTGTAAGCACCACATTATTTAAAATCAAATCTGGCAATATATCTAGGTTCTCTGCATTAATAGCATCTTGGCCATCGCTAATTAACTGTACCTTTTCTAAGTTTGTTTGGTACGAGTTTATACTATATGATGCACGATACCCAT
This sequence comes from Maribacter forsetii DSM 18668, assembly GCF_000744105.1. Classification (NCBI taxonomy): domain Bacteria; kingdom Pseudomonadati; phylum Bacteroidota; class Flavobacteriia; order Flavobacteriales; family Flavobacteriaceae; genus Maribacter; species Maribacter forsetii. The sequence continues at coordinate 867,225 of NZ_JQLH01000001.1, read as the reverse complement.
GACTTAAAGAAAAACGCTTAAATTTCTTTTTAAACCACTTGCTCTTCATAAGCCCTGTATATTTAATACTCCAGTTTGGTATTGGAATATCTCTAAACGTATCTAGATTTACACGTTCAGCATCTTGTCCCGTATATGCAGCAAAAAACGCCGGCAACAATACATCTTGTTGAGTTTTACCATATAACTGAGGAAAACCATCTTCATCCAAATCACCTACCGGTTGTGATCTATCAGAAATCAATCTATTCGCTATGGTAATTCTGTTATCCTTAAACTGCTGAAAAGTACTTGAATCAAATTCATCACTCTTTCCAAATGCAGTACCGATCATCATAGTAGAAATACTAAAACTACCATAATTGTTACCCAACTGAAGGTTATATTCTTGATCTACAACATTAAAATTCTCCTGATAACTATCTGAATATTGCCTGTCTGCCACCAAATCAATAGTTATATCTTTTGTTGGTTGAGCCGTGGCGGTAATATTCAACTGTTTATTTGTTCTTTGGATGAATTGCTCGTTAAATTCCTGAAAACCTGTTAACCAACCATTTCTAGCGGCTTCATAACGCACATCTGACTGACTACCAAATAGGAAACCAATAGTTGGTTTGGTAGTACCAACGAAACCAACAGATTGCGTATAACCCGGAAGCACCGTACCATTGTTTTCGCTATAGTTGAAATTCACTCGTTTTACCATGGTAACAATATCCACAACGGTATTGAACAAATCACTTGTCTTACCTTTAATCTTTTCTTGATCTTCGGATAATGCTCCAGATTTATCTCTTCGTATTGGTCCGGTGGTAGATGCCCTAGGAGCCTCACGTTTTTTGAGTCCGATTAAATCATAAAACTTCTGCATGGTCAAAGACGATGTCAACGTATGTGTATTTGCATTTTGCACCGTGTTTATATATTCACCTGCTACTTCAAAAAGTGCATCGCCCCCTCTTTGCCAATCAAAATTACTAGTATATGAATATTGAGTACTTATAAAGTCTAACGCAGGTATTTTAGAAAAAGGAACTTCATAATTCAGCTGCATTTGTTGAGAATGTCTGTTTGGTTCACCCACATCAAAAAAGCCGTCCCATAAACCTAATTCATTCCTAATCCTATCTATTGATTCTACAGGCTCATCCTCATTTAAATAATTTCTAACAATATTATTATTGGAACCTGTTAAATTTAATCGCAACGATTTTGTCAAATTATAGTTGATCGCGTACTGCCAATTAAATAAATAATTACGTTGTTGAAGCTCTGGTAATTCTATTCTGTCTTCACCATCAGTATACACATCTCTAAAACGTTGAGCGTTAAACTGCCTATTAATATTAGATGTAACCCCAATGTTTGAAGGCAACAAATTCAGATTCAAATCTTTTAACCACTGCCAGTACTTACCATTAAAAAGTGAATCCTTTTTAGCAAACGGAGCAACCTCTAGCGGTTCAAAACTGTGATTATACACAAAACCTGTATTTACATTTTGTTCTTTTAATTCGGCAATTTCAAAATCTCTATGATCAGTTTCGTTGTAACTATAATTAAAGGTGAAGTTTTCTATATCGTAGAAATTGGCATCTGCTTCTTCTCCACGATCTTTACGAACACCTATTAAATTAATGCTTGTTCGTTTAGTATAATCTTCAGCTTGTTCCAATACATCATCCTTACCTTCTTGGGTATCTTCAGCCGCAATTCTATCTTCCAGTTTTAAATCATCATACACAGGATCAAACTCCGGAGTAATTAATTGCTCAGAAATTCCGTAATTGAACGGTAATTGAATTCCCCACTTTTTAGGAAGTAGTTGCCCAACATTAACATTGGTAACTACATCATAAGAAACCGCATCTTCACGTGCACGTTCATTTGGCATTTGATCTATGGATCCAAAACCAGAAGTGCTCTTACTACCTGTTGCACTAAAATTGGCAAAATCTGCAATATTACCATCTACTGCGGCAATTGCCGCCCAACCGCCATTATTATCCAATCCTGCAAGACGAAGTTCATTGAACCAAACTTCACCTCTTGCCGGTAAGATATCTTGGTTTTTAACACCCACCATCATGGTACGTATACTACCTAAAGACGGATTACCTTTTATACCGATACGAATTCTACCAGGAGTACGAACATCAAACTCACCAACAGGAATCACTTCATCATTTTCAATTTCAAAGAAACGAACATCAGTTAAATCACCATCTGCAATCCATTGCGATTTCACCTTCGTTAAATCACTAAGCAAAATATTCATCTCATTATTCTCTGGCCATATTTCATCATCTGCAACTGCAGTAAAAGGAGTGAACTCTAACGGCAATTCTATTTGATAGTAATTTTGAGTGAAATCTGTACCCATACGCAAGAAACCAACTAAAGGTGTAGAGGTATCAGCATAATCACTATCTATAATTTTTTCGGCATGAATAAACATTTTCAATTTCTCATATTGACGAATGTCTACATTCAAATTTTTGAACACCCCTCTAGAATCTTCAGACTCTAGATTAGATACCGTCAACGAAAGTGATTGCTCGTTCTGCCTAATAATAGTATTGTTATTATTTAACTGCTCTCTAACAACACCTGGAGGCAACACATATGGTATTGGTGTTCTACTACTATTTTCTTCTATGTTAACCGTATTTACATCTAAGGTAGTACCATCATCAGAAGGATCACTGTCAATATTTGTGTCTTGCAAAGTATTTGTATACGTACGCCAATCTCCTCTAACTAAATCCAAAGTTGCAAAACGTAATATAGTAGGGCTATTGAAACCTGTCATATACATACGCATAAAACTAATAGATCTAAAATCCGTAATACCACCAATAGCATCTGTAAAGTCGCTTAATGGAATTTTATACTGAATCCAGCGGTAATTAACCTCATCACCATTCGGTATTCTAATATCACCAGTTGCGGTGCCTTCAATAATATCGGTTACATATTCATCATTAATAGTAGTATTCGGCTTTATAGCAATACGGTACTCATAATAACTATTTACCGTATTCATGGTTAAATCTCTATCAACATCTTCCACATCCGGTAATGTTGTAGAACCCCTATCCGTATTCGTTACCGTTACAGGGGAATTCCCTTCCGGGTTATTAAAATCTAAATACCTATCTAAAATACTACCATCTCTATTTAAATAATATCCGTAGTTATCTAATGCAGGGTCATCACCACCGTTATTAGTATACACATCCGCTTCACGTACATCATCTAAACCGTCAAAACCAATATCCTGTAAACCTCTATTGTTTTCATCTGCATCAAAAGCATACACCAAAGATTGTGTTGCCGGTACTTCACCCCAAGAGGTAGGCGAAACAAAATCATTACTATCAACCCCCGGTAATCCGTTTTCATATTGCTTTTTACCGTCACGCAGAATATCTTCAGAAATATTACCTAGGTTAAGCACTAATTCACCCGCTCCATTTGCAATACCATCAACATAAGGGTCCATTACCCAAAATTGAACGAATTCAACGTTACTCTGTTCAAAATCCGTACTGCTCAAAGAACGCATCATACCACCCCACTTTTCAGTTGGAGCTTCAGTGTCAAAATCTGGATTATTATTGTACGGCCCCTTGGCATTTGGATAATAAACCATATCTAATGTAGACTGTACTTGGGTTTGACCTTGAGCAACATCTGTCTCTGGAAAAACTTCATCAATATATACTCTACGGGTTGCATTGGTTGAAACATCATCATCACTGATTTCGGCAGGTCTTTGCGTGGTAAAGAATATAGGATCTATAGTATACCAAGACAACTTTGCCCTACCATAACCGTTTAACAGGTTATTTGCATCTTCTGGAGAACTACCAAAAGGTTGGTCACCATTACCATATTCCAAAGGCATACTGGCAAGAGACCATCCAAGGGATGCTCTAATATCTATCAATGCCTGCGCTCCTTCAAAATCATCTAAGTAAGTAGTAGTCTCTCCTTCAAAATCAGCATTTTTAGGTGAGCTAGGAATTAATGCCGCCATTTCTGCCCTTACCGAAATATTAGAAGGTACATCTGTATCAATATTTGGTAACTTATTCACCATACGTGTCAAGAAAGGCACCTCAGTAGAAAAGTTAGTATTTAATCCAAAAATAGTATTGTTTACAGATTCTACACCGTATGTAGATTTTTGGGTCAAAGGTCTTTCGTTCATATTTAATAATGTACCGCCCAAAACAAATTTTTCATTGAATTGATGCTCTACATTCACACCTGTAAAACGACGTGTTTGTTGACCGAATACCGCATTATTCTCTACCGATATATTGATAGGCACATTTGAAGCCTCTAAACTAGGATCTAAAATTTGTACCGTACCAGACTGATAATTTACCGTATAATCTATACCCTCTTGTAATGTTCTACCATTAGCCGTTACCGTTACAGAACCTTGGGGCACATTAAATGCTCCTATAGAAATACCGTTACTACCCTCTGATTTGTAAGAACCTTTTAATAAGAACTTATTTTTTTCTGGATCTTGTAGCGCCGCCGTTTTTGTTAAAGCATACATATCTCTGAATACATACTGCTCTTGGTTGGCATTATACCCAGAAGTGACATCGTATTGACCGCTGTTACCATTTTGTAGTTTCTCGTACAAAGACTCTCCAAAAGGTTCTACTGTGGTAAAGATGATACGACCATTCTGCACATCTATGGTTTGCCCACTAATGAAATCAAAGAAACCATCACCACCGGGTTGAATATCATTATACACATTTAACCTATCTAGATTAAAAACATTTAAAAGAATAGTCTCTTCTAATCCTTCTGGCCAACCAGAACCCGGACCTTCTTCTATTGGTGTAATATAATTTCTTGCCGTAGGATCAGAATATAAAATATTCATCTTAAAATCTTCTTGACTTAAGCTATACGCACCAGTAGCGTAGATATTCTTCATCATTAAATCCCAAATAGGATCAGTGATATTGGTGATATTACTTTTAAGAAGTTTAAGTATTAGTGTATTGTTTTCTATAACGGTACTAACATCTTGAGTAACCGTAGTTGCCTCTATACCACCATTTGCAAATTCACCTACTTGGTATACTTGCCCTTGAAATGTATATTGGTAAGCAACACCTAAAACCTCATCATTACTTAAACGTTGGTTTAAAGAGATATACCCTAATTGTGTATTGAAATCGAAATCTCTACCCTGTTCCAATTTTCTTGCATTCTCTAAATACGCATAATCAAAACCTTGGTTAGGAGAGTATCCACCGGTAAAACTACCAGCATTAAAACCACTCTCTACAGTTGCAATTTCTCTAATATTATCATTTAAAGCACCACTATTAGTAAGTATTAAAGCCGGGTCATAATCATTTGCGTTGTTTCTAGGTCTTAAATCTGCAGGACCATTAAAGAAACCACTACCGCTACCATTATTTTGTCCTACTCTGGTCTTTGTAATATCTGATTCACCTAAATCCTGAATAGCCACCACATTACGCACATTTAACGTCTGCTGCGTTCTGTTTGTAATCCAAACCTCTATACGCGTAATCTGAACTTGACTTTGTATATAAGGATAAGAAGAAAGTGCTTCATCGTAATTATCTCTAAAGTATTGCGCTAAGAAAAAGTGTCTGTTTTCATCATAATCCAAAGCCGTTAGAGAGAAATCATTTAATGTACCACCACCTTGTGCTACTACCGTATTATTTTGCGAACGCTGCTCAGAAAAAACTGCGGTAACCGAAGTTTTACCAAATTGTAACTTCGTTTTTACACCAAATAAACTTTGTGCTCCTTGAATTAAGGAACTATTTAGTGGCATGTTTACGTTACCAACTTCTATAGATTGAATAATATCATCTTCAGTTGGTGTGTAATCTAACTTAACAATGTTCTGAAAATCGAAGGTTGCTTCTGTATCATAATTGGCATTTACCTGTAGGCGCTCACCAATTTGACCCAACATACTAAGACTTATACGCTGATCAAAATCAAAAGAAAGGTTTGTTCTATTTCTAGGAGATAAAGAAGGATTATCGTTTTTCTGCCAGATAACACCCAAATCCATTGCCACAGATCCTTGTGGAATTATCTCAATAGTATTACCACCAAAAATGGTAGAAAAGAAATCATTATTTACATAAAAATTAGGAAGTAAGTTTTTACGAGCTTCTTCACTACCTTCTTTTTTACCTGAGTAAGCATCGGATTTTTCCTTGAAGTAAGATTTAATTCCTTCTTCCCTGATCAATTTAAAATATTGATCTGGTGTAAGAATTATAGGATAACCAATATTAAAATCACCCACACTCTCATTATAGATATAACGATCAAGTTCAGGGTCATAAATATATTTTGACACAATACTTTCTGGATTCTCAATTAGAATTCTACCCAAATCATACCCTGTCTTTACCGAATCAATTTCCTTTTCTTCTGTTTCTTGCGCCATAACAGTCGTTATAGAAGCTAAAAACATAAAGAATGCAAAGATGCCCTTAAAAGAAATTTTAAGAAATTTAGTTACCCCGTTTTTCAAACTTATTACAAATTTTTGAGCGCGAGTTTTATTATATCCTCGACACTTAGCGAAGCATCTTGACCAAGCACTTTATCGACAACCCTCTCTGATTGTTTACGTGCGAAGCCCAGAACTTCTAAAGCAGATAACGCTTCATCTTTATTTGTATTGTTTGTACTTAGTGAAAGTTCGTCTATATCGTAAACTTTTAAGACCTTATCTCTAAGATCCAAAATTACGCGCTGTGCCGTTTTCGCCCCTATACCTTTTACAGCTTGTATTGATGCAACATCACCGTTAGCAATAGCATCTCTAACTTGAGACGGAGACATAGAAGAAAGCATGGTTCTTGCTATACTTGATCCTATGCCCGAAACGGACAATAATAATCGGAATATCTCACGCTCTGATTTTTCAACAAATCCGAACAGTGTGTGAGAATCTTCTTTCACCTGAAGGTGCGTAAAAACAGAGATATTTTCTTGCTCCGGCAACTTAGAAAAAGTATTTAAAGAAATATTTACAAAATAGCCAACACCACCACATTCGATAATAACATGAGTTGGGTTCTTCTCTACTAGTTTTCCTCTTAAGTGATGTATCATGATTTTTCTAAAATTAAAAAGGGAAAGAAGTATGTCTACCAATTTCCCTATTCGAGTTATCCTTTAATTATAATTTATTTTGAACCTTTCGCTTTCTTGCGTTTTTCACGCTCTTGAGCATCAATTACAGCAACTGCAGCCATGTTTACTATTTCATCAACACTAGCTCCTAATTGCATAATATGAACGGCTTTTCTTAAACCTACCATGATTGGACCGATAGAATCTGCACTATTCAATTCTTTCAATAGCTTATAGGTAATGTTTGCGGATTCTAAATTAGGAAATATTAAGGTGTTCACCTTTCTACCAGCTAGCTTAGAAAACGGAAACTTACTCTCGTGAAGCTCTCTGTTTAAAGCAAAATCTGTTTGTATTTCACCGTCAACCACCAAATCTGGCTTTGTTTCATGAAGAATTTGAACTGCCTCTCTAACCTTTTTCGCGTTAGGATGTGTTGAAGAACCAAAGTTTGCATAACTCAACATTGCCAACACGGGATTGAATCCGAAATTTGAAGCAACATTTGCGGTCATTTGTGCTATATCTGCCAATTCCTCGGCATTTGGTTCTATATTGATTGAAGTATCGGCCAAAAACAACGGCCCTCTATCGGTAATCATAATGTTCACCGTAGCTACTTTCTTAACCTGACTTGCTCTACCAACAACTTCTAAAATTGGTTTTACCACCGTAGGATATGCTCTTGAGTAACCAGAAATCATACCATCAGCATCTCCCTCCATCACCATCATAGAACCGAAATAATTACGCTCGCGCATTTTTATTTTCGCACTGTAAAAAGTCACCCCGCTTCTCTTACGGCTTTCCCAGTATTTAGTAGCATAACGAACATGGCGCTCGTCAAACTCCTCTGACATAGGATCAATAATAGCAAGATCAGCATCAAACTCCAACTCTTTCTTTAATTCAAGAATAATATCTTTTCTACCTAAAAGAATAGGAATTGCTATACCCTCTTCATGTACTATCTGCGCCGCTTTTAAAACATCTAAATGATCAGCTTCTGCAAATACAATTTTCTTGGCATTGCTACGAGCCCTACCATGAAGTTGACGTACAACTTTATTATCATTCCCAGAACGAAGCATCAACTCCTCTCTATATTTATCCCAATCGTCTATAGGTGCCTTAGCTACACCACTTTCCATAGCAGCTTTAGCTACAGCAGGTGGTATTTCATATATTAATCGTTGATCAAAAGGTTTTGGAATAATATACTCCTTACCAAATGTTAGTCTAGTTTCACCATAAGCAATATTCACTTGCTCAGGTACCGGTTGTCTTGTTAAATCTGCCAAAGCTTTTACTGCAGCCATTTTCATAGCTTCATTAATCGCGGTAGCCCTTACATCTAATGCACCTCTAAATATAAATGGAAAACCAAGTACATTATTCACTTGGTTAGGATGATCTGATCTTCCTGTTGCCATTATAATATCCTTACGTGTAGCAACTGCCAAATCATAAGCAATCTCTGGATCTGGATTAGCCATTGCAAACACTATAGGATTCTCTGCCATAGATTCCAACATCGCCGGACTTACAACATTCGCTATGGAAAGACCAACGAATACATCGGCATCTACCATTGCTTCATCTAGGGTATCTATTTTTCTATCGGTTGCAAATTCCTTCTTTGCAGGAGATAAATTATCGGCATCTTTTCTAATAACACCCTTACTATCAAGCATTACTATATTTTCCGCTTTGGCACCAAATGCCTTGTACAATTTAGTACACGAAACAGCGGCAGCACCTGCACCACTAATAACAATGCGTACATCTTCCATTTTCTTTTTAGAAAGCTCCAAAGCATTCAATAAAGCAGCAGCAGAAATAATAGCCGTACCGTGTTGGTCATCATGCATTACAGGAATATCCAATTCCTCTTTTAATCTACGTTCAATCTCAAAAGCTTCAGGAGCTTTGATATCCTCTAGGTTAATTCCACCAAAAGTTGGAGCAATCATTTTAACGGTCTCAATGAACTTATCTACATCTTCAGTATCCACTTCAATATCAATACCATCAATATCCGCAAAAATCTTAAAAAGAAGACCTTTACCTTCCATTACCGGTTTTGAAGCCTCAGGACCTATATTTCCTAAACCCAAAACAGCGGTACCGTTAGATATAATGGCTACTAAATTACCTTTAGAAGTATATTTATAGGCGTTGTCCTTATCCTTTGCTATTTCTAAACATGGCTCTGCAACACCGGGCGAGTACGCCAGAGCAAGATCACGTTGTGTACTATATGGTTTAGTAGGTACTATTTTTATCTTACCAGGCTGTGGTTTTGCATGATAAATAAGTGCTTCTCTTCTTAGCTTTTCATTGCTCATACTCTTCTATTTAAAAAAACAAATTTAAAGGTATTCTGTAAGAAAGCGATAAGCAGACCTGTATTTATATGAATAAAATAAATAGTTCTGTTATGATAGACCTAAAGTAAAATTTGAAATTACAAATCAGCTGCCTTTTCTTTACTAGACACGTTAAGTCTCAATGCCAAAAACCCCGATATTGCAAAAAATGCACCTGCAAACAACATGGCATTAATGGCATTATTTCCAAGCAAATATTTATAAATAGGTCCAAAAGTAAGCGTCTCTATTCCCATAGGAATTACAATCATCATATTTAAAATACCCATATAAACACCACGTCTTTCTTGCGGAACCACTTTTGACACCATGGTATAAGGAATACCCATCATTGCCGCCCAACCAATACCGAACAACACCATTGGCGCCAATACCAAAATAGGATCTGTGATATACGGGATCGCAAATAAAGAAATAGCAGTACCGAACAAGCTTAATGCATATATTTTTTTACCACCGTATTTTAATGTAAGCGGCACCAAAGCCAAAGCAACAACCATGGTTACTATATTATAGGTCAAACTCATTTGTGCAGATTGTGAAGCTGCTTCTCCTGTAGTGTAACCCATTGTCAATTTAAATAATGGCGTTGTATACTGCCAGTAAATAAATAAAGCATACCATTGAAACAAATACACTGCACCAACCCTCCACATAAATTTGGGCATTTTCTTTATAGACTCACCAATTTCTTTAAAAGGCAAAGCAATACGCTCAGTTAATGGTTTAACTTTTGCATGATTAATTGCGGCCAACTCTTCTGATGAAGGTGGAATTTCGGGAGTTTTTAAAACAGAATAAAGGATAGTGGTAATAGAAAGAATTGCACCAATATAAAAGGAATAGTACAACCAAGTAGGTATCGTTCCCGCAACTTCCACAGATTCACCTCCAAATAAATATTGGAATAGTACAATAGATCCATTAGCCAAGAGAATACCTGCACCCACAAACAAACTTTGCATTTGATACCCCAAACTCAATTGTTTCTCAGGGAGTTTATCCCCAACAAATGCTCTATAAGGCTCCATTGCCATATTGTTACCCACATCTAAAATCCAAAGTAAACCAACCGCAAACCATAAAACGGGACTCGTTGGAAAAGCGAATAAACATAAACTACCCAAAATTGCCCCAATCAAGAAATAAGGCTTTCTTCTACCCCAACGTTCAGACCAAGTTTTATCTGACATTGCACCAATTATAGGTTGCACAATTAACCCTGTTACCGGACCCGCAATATTTAAAATGGGCAGCATATCTTCTGGTGCACCTAAGTATAAGAAAATAGGATTAATAGCCGTTTGCTGCAACCCAAAACTATACTGGATTCCTAAAAATCCAACATTCATATTAAATATCTGCCAAAAACTAAGACTCGGTTTTTTGATTTTCATCTAAAAAAAATGTTATTGATTCGGTGGTAAATTTTATTACATTCTTACAAAAATCATGTGTTTTATTAGAAAAACATAATTTTACATGACTAGCAATATAATATAATTAAGTCTCCTCTATGTCATCAGCAAAGAAAAAAGCTAACGAAAACGTTTGAAAATAAAATATTATTTCAAAAAATTGATGTTTCTGGTGAGTCCACCATACTTTGTTCGCTTCACTGCAGATTTTTGAAACACCTTTCTAAACACATCCTCGGTGATTTCTTCCCAATCTTTTTTGGTCATACTCAGCAATTCTGGATTAGGATTGAACAAAGGTTCATTATGAGGTTTGGAAAATCGGTTCCACGGACAAACATCTTGACAAACATCGCAGCCGAACATCCAATCATCAAAAGACCCTTTCATTTCATTGGGCAATTCATTCTTTAATTCAATCGTAAAATAAGAGATACACTTACTACCATCAACTACATAAGGATCTACAATTGCCTCAGTTGGGCAGGCATCTATACAAGCCGTACATGTACCACAATGATCTGTCACTGCATGATCGTATTCCAATTCAATATCTACTATTAGCTCTGCTATAAAGTAAAAAGACCCTACTTGTTGGGTAAGCAGATTACTATGCTTACCTATCCACCCTAACCCACTTTTTGCTGCCCAAGCTTTATCAAGTACCGGAGCAGAATCTACAAAAGCCCGCCCATTAACTTCACCTATTTCTTCAGATATGAATTCCTGTAGCTGCCTAAGTTTTGTTTTTATCACATGATGGTAATCGTGGCCATATGCGTATTTAGAAATCTTATAAGAATCTTCTCGTTGGGTTTCTTCCGGATAGTAATTTAAAAGAAGGGAAATAACGGATTTAGACCCTTCTACCAATTTTCTTGGATCTAATCTTTTATCGAAATGATTAGCCATATAGCTCATTTCGCCGTTCATATTATTATTGAGCCACCGCTCTAATCTAGGAGCTTCCTCTTCTAGAAAATCAGCTTTGGATACACCGCATGATAAAAAACCGAGGCGTTTGGCTTCGGTTTTAATAAGGTTGCTATTCTTTTGTTTTAAGTTCAGGGTCAAATAATTTAAATCTAAATTACGATTATCATTCTAATTCATTTTATCATTGTTATATTAATTATGGTAACCCACCATACCTGCATAAATACGGAGAAAAACATCCATTTACACAGTTTGCAATTATTTCATCTTTCATCAAACTTTAATAACTCATAATTGGTTTCAAATTAACTATGTTTTACCAAAAAATAATTCTTTAACCATTATACATAAAACTATACATATTAAGAACCAACCAAAATATTTCTTCAGCTTTTCGCCCTTTACAAATGTTGAAAAATAGCTTCCTAAGAGAATACCTAAAACAGAAACCAACGTAAAGCCAAATAGAAAAGACCAGTTGATTTCAACACTGAGAATATCACCCAAGAAACCAATGAGGGACTTTAAAGCTATAATGAACATTGAGGTGACCACTGCATTTTTCATCGGTAAACGCAAACAGATTACAAGTGATGGAACTATAAGAAAACCGCCACCTATACCGACAACACCTGTTAAAACACCTATCAGCACCCCAGCTATTATCATTATTGGATAGTTATAATACAACTGCTCAAAAGGGTTATGATAAACCTTATTATTATGTATCATAGAATACCCAGATACCAACATCAAAATAGCCAGTAAAAACAATATCGCAAAATGTTGTGTTACAACATAACCGAAAAGACTAAATAATTCCTCTGGAATAATAGGAATAAGAAATTTACGAACCAGAAACACTGAAATAAAAGTTGGAATACCAAAAAATACAACTATCCTAAAATTTACAAGTTTCTTCTTTAAATTACCTAAAGCGCCTATTGTAGCCGAAGTGCCAACAACAAACAAAGAGTAAGCTGTGGTAGTTACCGGACCAATGTGGAAAAAATAAGTAAATATGGGAATTGCCATTAATGAACCTCCACTACCAATCAGTCCCAAAACTACCCCTATAGCCAACGCACCAAAATATCCTAATATTTGGGTAATTTCCACTTCTGTTAATGATTAAGTTTTTACTTACCTTCTTTTATATAACCCCAGCCTTGCTTTTGCTTAGAAATAATTTCATAAATACCGTCAGTAACCGTTCCTACGCCCGGTATTAAATCTTTCTCCGTTTTTTTATTTCGCTTCATTGTGTTTTGACAAACCACGATAGAAATATTATCGTTGTTAATGATTTCGCGAAGAGTTTCACCTGCAACAGACGAATTTTTATCCACCATTGAATAAGCACTACTATAAACAACCAACTCAAATTCTGAAGTTGGATATGATTCAGACATCAATCTCAAATGTCGCGCTGCAGAGCGTTGTACATCGGGACTTCCACTAGTAAGGTCAAACACAACTTTAATAGGTTCCTTTTGGGAAAATAAGTTTAAAGACAGGGAAAAAAATGCTATAATTATTATTATATTTCTCATGTTATTATATTTTTTATTAATTAATTTCCGGCAAAAATATAGCCACATCCGTTCTGCTGAGCTCTACCCAAAGCCCAGACGCCAGAGGGAACAATCTGTATTTCTGGATGAACCGCATCTACCCATTCTTGATATACCTTCTTAGCATCCAAACCCATTTTTTCTGCGACAGCACCACTGTAAACTGATAGTGCCAAATTACAGACACAGAACATTGCGCCACGCTCTTGCATTTCTTTAATACCTTGAATTACCGGCATTGGAAAATCACCATTTTGAGGCTCATAATAAGGATTGCGCAAAGCAGCAACATTGGTAGTATTATCATTTACTCCGAATACTTCACCTAACTTATATTTTTTCCAAACTTCTGATTTCAATGCAAAAGGAATAGCATTATGGCGTAATACTGTCATGGCAGTTATATCATCATCTTTTGATCCCGTTTCATTATTACTTAGGTAAAAAGCCCAATTCCAAATAATTGGAAATCCGTCATGAGGCGTAGACCCATCATAAACAATGCGATGGGTACCCTTAATTTTATTGAACCAATCATCCGCTTCCGCCATTTTTTTATCATCGTAATTTGGCATTGCTGCATATACCGGTCCGGTAATTAATGACAAGGTACTTGCCGTGGCCCCCATTAGCACCGCACCCATAAACTTTCTTCTAGAACTCTCGTTTTCTGTTTTCATACTTACTTATTTAGATTTAATAATATTGTATTCACTTTTGTAATATTCCATAATTGGTAAAAAAGGTCCTATTTGATGCTGCCGTATTGAAAATGTATCGGCATACGGGGGATATGGAGTTGATACCGGCTTTTTTTTGAGATCGGGAAAATCTCTTTCGCGATTTTTTTTGGATGGTCTATCTTGCACATTGATATATCCGGCAACGTCATAAGCCTCTTCATCGGTCAAAATTGGATTCTCGTAGGTAACGCCATATGGCATGTTTGCTTTAATAAATCTTGCTGCCGTAATTACCCGGGTCATACCTGCTCCATCATTATAAGAATCCTTACCCCAAAGCGGTGGGTATTGATATCCATACCCTACTTTCGCCTTTAAGCCTTGACCTTTTTCAGCATGACATAAAACACATTTTGCCTTAAAAACCGCTTTACCTTGTTTAATATCAACCGCCCTGTCAGGAATATCTATTTTCACAAATCCTTGCCCTGAAATTTTTCCATCTTCGGGGGCATACCTGCTAAGCCAACTCATATAAGCCAATAACCCCTTCATTTCCTTACCTTCTAAAGGCATAGGTTTTCCGTTCATACTGCGCTCCATGCATCCATTTATACGCTCCTCTATTGTGCCTATTTTATTCTCTCTTCCCCTATATTGAGGAAAACGATTTATTATCCCAACTAGTGGAGCGGCGTATGCTTTTGTACCCGACCAGAGATGACAATTATTACAAGACAATTTATTACCTGCATACACACTGCCTTTATCTTTGCTACCATTTCCTATATACTTGGAGGTGTTTTGAAAAAGATCATAACCAAATCGTATTAAGTCATTATCTTTTGAATCATCCAATTGAGAAATATCATAACTCATATCGTAATCTTTGCTCAAGGAATTTTCAACTCTTTTTTCAATTGTTGGCTTATCTAAACAACTACAGAGCAGAAAAAAAGAAATAAAGCTTAGACTCATTAAAAGCTTCAAATAGAATGGAGTCAGTACTTGTGCCGAACATCTAGGTTCAGAATTAACAATATCTATCATCTAGTTTCATTTTACTGCCACATATTGCCCTAAGGGATAATAATTACTTCTGGATACATGCAATTTTAAAACAAGAATTAGTGAAGGGCTTTCAGTATCCCGGCAAAGTCTTGTAGTATTTATGAAAAGAGAATTTAGTATAGCATTATTTGTGCATAAGAAAAGTTGAAACTAAACTCAAACCGCTACTTATCAATTATTTATCAATTGCACTTGGTGCATAACCAAATTCATTCTTAAAAGCGCGGCTAAACCAAGAAGGATCATTAAAACCTACGCTATAAGCAATTTCCGAAACAGTCATATCAGAATCGTAAAGCATTTCTTTTGCTCTATTCAAACGGACCGAGCGTATAAAGACCGCAGTAGATTTATCAGTGATAGTTTTTAGTTTTCTATACGTTTGAGATTCGCTCAATTGTAATTTAAATGCCAATTGTTTTGGACCGAAGTTAGAATTAGCCATCTCATGTTGTATAATTTCAATGACTTTTTGAAGGAATTGAACTCTTGGGTTCTTAGTTTGAGTTTTTAAAAAAACAGCTAAACCATCGCTTTCAAACTTATTGACCATTTTCTTACGTAATGCAATAAGTTGATCTAACCTTATAAACAACTCAGCTTTTTCAAAGGGCTTTACCAAATATGCGTCAGCACCATGTGATAGACCTACAATACGGTCTTTTTGAGTAGACTTCGCCGTTAACATTATAATTGGTATATGATCTGTACGCTTATCTGATTTTAAAGTTTTACAAACTTCATAACCATCCATTACCGGCATCATTACATCGCAAATTATTATGTCTGGAATTTCACTTAGAGCTTTCTCAACACCAATCTTACCATTATCTGCACAAACTGTTTGATATTTGGTTTCAAGCGAATTCTTCAAAAAATAAACTACATCGACATTGTCTTCTATGATCAATGCAATTGGCAAATTACTTTCTTTAAAATATTGTGGCTTTTCATCTTCTTTTAACCCATCGATTTCAAATACGGGAATTTCAATATCTTTAAGTGTTAAGTACTGTCTTTTAGCGGTGGTGAATATGGGTAAATAAACAGTAAATTCCGTTCCTTTACCCAATTCACTTTTCACTGTTATGTTTCCACCCATCAACTCAATAAAGTTTTTGGTTAACGACAGCCCTATACCAGTGCCTTCACTCGACCTAATCATGGATGCATCTGCTTGATAAAATCTATTAAAAATATGAGGTAGGACATCTTTTGAAATACCCATACCATTATCTTTAACTTTTATCAGAAATTGACTAGAGCCATTTTCCGCAGTACTGTTAAGATGTACAATGATTTTATCCCCGTCACCTAAAAATTTGATTGCATTTGATAACAGATTATAAATAATGGTCTGTAATTTGTTTTCATCTACATCCATTAATAAGCTGTCTACTTCTGAGTATACTACTAAATTGACATTTTTTTCATAGGCATACGATTGAAAACTTTCACAGATGTATTTAATAAATGAGATTACATCGGTCTTCACGAGTTGCAATTCTATATTTCCGCTTTCCAACTTAGCAAGCTCTAGCATTTCATTAACTAAATGCAATAGGCTTTTGCCATTTCGCGCAATTATCTCAAGAGGTTTATTTACCCTTACAAATTCTTTTTCACCAAGATTTTCCTTTATAGTTTCGGCCATACCCAATATTACTGTCAAAGGAGTTCTAAACTCATGCGTAATATTCGTATAAAGACTATTCTTTAGTTGGTCTATTTCTTTAAGCCTGTTACTTTCAGCAAATGCCAACTTTCTTGAAACCTTAAACTTATAGAAAGAATATGCCAATACTATCGCTAAAATGACGTATAGCATGTAAGCCCACCAGGTTGACCACCATGGAGGAATTATATGCAACTTCATTTTAAGAGGCTCTTGATCCCATTCTACACCCCGTGAAAAACCATTTACCAGCAACGTATGATTACCCGATGGAAGGTTCAAAAATTGAATCTCCGGGTCTTTAAGCATATTCCATTCTTTATTATTGGGCAATAACTTATACCCATATCCAATCTGTTTGTTTAAACGGAAATCAACAGAAGAAAACTGAAGATAAAATGGGAATTGATTATTATTGAATTTTAACTCTTTAGTCTTTAACAATGATTCCTTTAGGGCACTTTTAGGTGAGCTGTTAGCTTTTAATACTTGATCCTTAATCCGAAATTCAGAAAAATAAAGTGGTTGTGGTGCATCGATACTGGTTAAATCTCGAGGATGAAAATAGGTAAGGCCATCAATACCGCCCAAATAAATAAATCCCTGATCATCCCTAAATCTCGCATGAATATCAAACTCGTTACTCTGAATACCGTCTTGAACCCCATATTGTTTAAACTGGTTGCTTCTTGGATTAAAATGAACAATACCAGCAGTAGTACCCAGCCAAAGATTTCCATCAAGGTCATCTTGTACTCCATAGATTATGGCACTTGTAAATTGATTTTGCTCTGTCCACGATTTAAATGTACCATCTTGTTGCCACAAATTTAAACCGTAACGTGTTGCTACCCATTTATTGTCTTCGTCATCTACCAAAATATCGTAAACAGAATTATGGGATAACGAATTCTCTAAATCATCATTTCGTGTATAATTTGTAAAAACGGGGTTAGGATAGTTTTTAAAGCTCAATTTAGTAAGACCACCCTGAGAACCGATCCAAATGTCCCCTATTTTATCTATAGTAATACATTGTGCAAAATCATTAATAAGAGAATTTGAATTACCCTTCTCGTTCTTGTATCTATAAATCTTTTCATTGCCATTTGAATCCATCTTCAAACTGAAAATTCCGTGACCAAATGTAGCTCCCCAAACTATACCAGAAGAATCGAGTGCGATTCCTTTAAGAAAATCATTACTAATAGTATTGGGGTTACTCTTTACATGTCTAAATATTTTGAACTTAGGATTTTCAGCGTCAAAAGTCTTTAAATCTATCATACTAAGCCCTCTAGTTGTGGCTATCCAGATTCGCTGATTCGCTTCATCCTTACAAATTTCTCGAATTACATTACCCGAAATACTGAAAGGGTCGTTTTGATTTTCTTGAAAATAATATACATTATCTTCCCGAATAAGGTTCAATCCCCCATCAGAAGTACCAAACCACAGGTCTTTTCCATCCTTTAAAATTGAAAATATCACATTATCATTTAATACTTGTGAGCCTCTCTTATTTTTGGAAATGTTTTTAAAATAAGGACTATTAAAATCTAGGAGATTCAAATTGTTTGCTGTACCTACTAATAATTGATTTTCTGAATTTTTCAGCAATGACTGAACAGTATTATTACTTAATCCGTCAGTTTCATTTTCTGAATATTGAATGTTTAGAACTACTTCAAGTGCATATACATCAAACAAAAATAAACCTGACCCAGTACCAACCCAAACTGTGGAATTGTCAGCTTTCAAAAAAGTTACAACATGTCTAGTAGGGCTTCCACCATATTTATTCAAATTGATTTTTTGGAGCTGTTTTGAATTAGTATCGTACAAGAACATACCGATTTCAGTGCCAATAAATAATTTTTCGTTACTTCTAAAAAATGCTTGTACATCACCTTCCACACTTATATCAGATGAAATAGCTGATGAAACACCGGGGTTTAAATCAAATTTATAAACAGTCCCATTATACCCTCCCACCCATAAATTATGGCTGTTATCAAAATAGAGTCCACTTAAAGATGTGTTCTTGAGAAAATTCTCTTGGATAAAATTCTCACCATCAGAAGTAATTTTATATAGTCCTGAGTTACGTGTAGTTATCCAGACATTACTTTTGTGGTCTACAACCATATCCAGAATTGTCTCGTTAGGCACAAGGTTCTCTAAGTCTATTGAACGAAAAACATCTAGTTCATAGTCATAAAGATTCAATCCATTGCCAAGTGTCCCCACCCATATATTACCAGATTTATCTTCCAGCAAACTAGTTACATGATTTCCAGAAATGGAAGCATCGTCAGATTCGTCGTATTTATAAGTTTTAAACTTCTTTCCATCAAATCTATTGAGCCCATCTTGAGTTCCAATCCATACAAATCCTAAACTATCTTTTAACAATTCGTTTATTGTGACCTGTGAAATACCATCTTCTAAGGAATAATATTTTATACGTACATCATCTTGTGCAAAAAGAAAAGATAATTGGAATAAAAGCGTACTTATTAAAGAAATACACCTTACCGATAATGGATAAAAGAAAAACTTGAGAATTTTAAATTCAACACTCCAACCCATAATTGCTTCTTTAAAATAATGAAGAAAAAGCATCGGGGTTTGCTAGAATATGCGCAATGAACTTCGCAAATGCACAGAACAATTTACTAAAAGATAACTAGCGAAGGAAACTTATTGAAAAAATTAAATTATTAACGATTTAGGAGGATATATTTATAAAGTACATTGATAGAAACCCAAACCTCGAAATCTCTATTAAAAGTTGTGAGCAGAACCATTTTATTCAATAGTTTCAGGTACTTAATTTAGCTTTAAAGATTCATATTAAGCCATTTTTCAATACAAGGCTCTTCTATCTTTTAAAATCTGATTTGGATATACCGCATGATAAAAAACCGAGGCGTTTGGCTTCGGTTTTAATACTATTGGTCCATTTAGATTTTATATCAATACTCAAAATAGCCCTGGTTGAATTCCGCCTTTTATTCTTCCAAGGTGCTTATAAGCTAATTCTGTGACTTCCCTACCGCGCGGAGTTCTCATAATAAAACCTTGTTGAATTAAAAACGGCTCGTACACCTCTTCTATCGTTTCTGCACTCTCAGAAACCGCAGTTGCCAAAGTGGTAATACCAACAGGACCGCCTTTGAATTTATCAATTATAGTTGTTAGTATTTTGTTATCCATTTCATCAAGACCATGAGCATCCACGTTCAATGCCTTTAAGCTAAACTTTGAAATTTCCATATCAATAGAGCCATTTCCTTTAATCTCCGCAAAATCACGTACCCTTCTAAGTAAGGCATTGCAGATTCTAGGTGTACCTCTGCTTCTACCAGCAATTTCTATAGCTGCATCTTGAGAAATAGGTACGCGCAAAATTTCTGCACTACGCTCTACAATAGTAGAAAGTAGTTCTGTAGAATAATATTGCAATCTACTTTGGATACCAAAACGCGCACGCATAGGCGCAGTCAATAATCCTGACCGTGTTGTTGCACCAATCAATGTAAACGGATTTAAATTTATCTGAACAGACCTGGCATTTGGTCCAGATTCCAACATAATATCTATTTTATAATCCTCCATTGCAGAGTACAAATACTCTTCAACAATAGGGCTTAATCTATGGATCTCATCAATAAACAACACATCACGCTCATCTAAGTTAGTCAATAACCCTGCTAAATCTCCTGGTTTATCCAATACAGGACCAGATGTTATTTTAATTGACACCCCCAATTCATTAGCAAGAATATTAGCCAAAGTAGTTTTACCCAAACCCGGAGGACCATGAAACAAGGTATGATCCAATGCTTCTCCTCTTCTATTTGCGGCTTCCACAAAAACCTTAAGGTTTTCAAGCACCTGATCTTGACCGGCAAAATCGTCAAAATTTACAGGTCTTAATGCTCTTTCAATATCAAGTTCCTCATTAGAGAAACCATCAGCAGATGGGTCTAAATACTCGTTCATACACTAACAAAGATAGACAAACACCAGATAACTTTTAACTTAAACCAATAGCTAATTCAATTTATCAAAATACCCAAATGACCGTTAAATACCTGTAAGAAATCTAACTAAAAATTGTAATTTCATGGCATGACAAAAGAAAATTACACAGCACAAGTATTACAATATATTCCGGTCTTTTATATTATATGGTCAGATGACCTCTTGTCGGCATCAGAAATAAATGTTGTTGAGAACGCCATATCAAATGATGTTACCTTATCCTCAGATGACAAAAAACAACTTAAAGCGTGGATGAATGTCAAAAATCCGCCAAAAAACGAGTTATTCAAGTCTTGGAAACAATTGATTATAAATAGTGGTGTAAAGTTAGTGGAGCACGAAACGTATCCATTAACGGCTTTCAGTCAAAAAGTAGCATCACACTACTACAATGACATATCGTACAACGATCAAATAAAAAGTATTGAAATTAATTTGGGCATTCAACCCAATCATTACAGCCATTTATTTGACGTACATATTGACTTAGAAAAAAAATCCTCTCAATATTCGGCAAAAACCATAGACACAATTTTAAAAGGAAATCATGCAAAGGCAATAGATTCTTTTAGAGCCGTACTTAGTGATCCAATTTTCTCTTGGGAAATAAGACGTAACAAAGAAGAGTTTCGAAATCATGTTCTAAAACAAGTTGAGTTTTTGGCGGATAAGGGTTACGGCGCAATGGCATATCCCGAAGCATATGGTGGCACCAATGATATGGAAGGCTACGCTTACATTTTTGAGAATATGATGTGGGCAGACGGAAGTCTATCTATAAAATTTGGGGTACAATTTGGGTTATTCGGTGGCAGTATTCAGAAATTGGGCACCAAGAAACACCATGATAAGTATTTAAACGATACAGGTAAGTCTGAATTATTAGGCTGTTTTGCCATGACAGAAACCGGACACGGATCTAATGTTCGCGGAATTAAAACAACGGCCACCTATAACAAAGATTCCGAAACTATTGTCATACATACCCCAGGTAAAAACGATAATAAAGAATATATTGGAAATGCCATTCATTCTAAAATGGCATCTGTTTTTGCTCAACTTATTGTAAACGGAAAAAATGAAGGAGTACACGCTATTCTAGTTCCCCTTAGAAATCAAGAACATGAATTATTACCAGGTATAATGGTTGAGGACAACGGTTACAAACTTGGACTTAACGGCGTTGATAATGGCAAAATTTGGTTTAACCAAGTTGAGGTACCAAAAGAGAATCTATTGAACAAGTACGGTACTATATTAGGTAATGGAGATTATTATTCAGAAATAAAGAATCCGAACAAACGCTTTTTCACCATGTTGGGTACTCTGGTAGGAGGTAGAATATGCGTTGCCAGGGCAGGTTTAGGCGGAGCAAAATTTGCATTGACAGTTGCCATTAAGCATGCTTTAAAAAGAAGACAATTTAATGATAGCGTTAAAATACAAGAAGACCTTTTGATGGATTACCCATCTCACCAACTACGCTTGACTCCCATAGTAGCCAGCGCGTATGTGTATCACATTACGTTAGATAAAATGATGGCGCTCTATTGCGATGAATCTCAACCAGACAAAAGACAGGTTGAAACGCAGGTAGCAGGACTTAAATCCATTATTACTTGGTACGCCAACGATGCCATTCAAGAATGTAGAGAAGCTTGTGGTGGCAAGGGTTATCTTTTAGAGAATAGAATTGCAGACCTGAAAGGTGATGTTGATATATTCACAACTTTTGAAGGCGATAATAATGTATTATTACAACTAGCCGCTAAGGGTGTTCTTTCAGATTTTAAAGCGGAGTTCAACAGCGCAGGCTTTTCAACTGTCTTGAAATTATTAAGCTCTCAGCTAAGTGATAAACTGTCCACCATAAACCCGTTGTACACAAACAAGACAGATAAAGACCATTTATACAATCCTAAATTTCATGTACACGCTTTTGAACATAGAACAAGAAGATTAACCTATACTATTGCAATGCGTATTAGAGGTTATATTAAGAAAGGAATTCCGTCATATCAAGCCTTTTTAAAGGTACAAACACACTTAATGACACTTGGCAAGGCATATAGTGCCGAACTGGCGTACAAATCATTTATAGCGCACAACGACACAATGACCGACCCAGAGTATAAAGCGCTATTTGAAAAACTAGGCACCTTATATGCTCTGCATGAAATAAGAAAAGATGCATCATGGTATTTAGAGCAAGGCTACATAAGCGGAACTAAATCTAAAGCTATACGCCAAAGAGTTGAACGCCTGTGTACAGAACTGAGACCGCACCTTAATAGCCTTGTAGATGGTTTTGGAATACCGGATCACTTAATGACCGCGCCAATAGCTAACTAATTACGCTCTTTCTCTAATCTTGATGTGTCTAAAAAATCAAGAATAGTTATTTCAGGTTCACCATAGAGCTTGGTTCTAGTACCACCTTTAGAACTAAGCTGTAATGTGTTCAAAGCCCTAACTTCTATATCTGGTGAATCTTCGGCAACTACAAGAACATAGTTAGCTTGAAGATCAGATGCCTTTAGAGATGTGTTACCATACAACTTAGCCATTAAAAAATCTGTTGTACCCTCCACTTTAGCAGAGGCATTTTTATACATGTAAATATTATTACTAGCACCAGTGGTATATAATTTCACATCTATTCTATCTTTTAATGTAAGATTTAAAGAGTCACTGGCTAAGTTAAAATCACCTGAACTGATTTCTTCCATGTTAATATCCATAATATCAGCAGTAGCATTTAACTCTAGTCTAGATGTACCAAAGGTTTCTACCCTTAACCTATCGGTAGAAATAACATCCTTCATGCTAATTTTACCATTCATCATTCTAATACTATTCAGCTCTTGAAAGAAAATGGTAATCTCCAATTTCTTCTTTCCCGTAATATTATAGAACGAAGATATCTTTAGTGTGCCATTGTCCACTTTAAATTTTAGTACATCTACCAAATTATCATCCAGCTCCAAAGCATAACCTTCTGTAGTTGCTTTTTGAATAACGATGTCAAGATCATCAACCAATTCAATAGCATTAAAAGGCTCTAAATCCTCGCGTACTTCAATAACATTTTTATTCCCTTTTATCTTGGGTTTACGTTGCGAATAACCGTTAGCAGAAATAACCAACAGAATAATCAATAGGGCGAACTTTTTCATAGTGTTTACTTATGTTTAATAGTTGAAGATATCAATTTTAAGTAAAATTAGAACAACTTAATAATATCTTAGGATTATTACCAAAAAAAAAGCCCAACTATTACTAGTTGGGCTTTTTTAGATTTAAATTTTATTTAGTGATTCATTTCCTCTTCATCTTCCTGCAATGGTATATGTTGTGGAACATAATCTTGTCCAGCAATTATATATTCGCCGTTCTCATAGACTTTACTATAGTCATAAGCCCATCTATGAACTTCAGGAATAGGACCAGCCCAGTTTCCGTGAATATGTTTTTGTTCAGCAGTCCATTCTAATGTATTTGACTTCCATGGATTTTGAGGTCCAACCTTACCGTAGAATATACTATAGAAGAAGTTAGCAACAAATACTAGCTGTGCCGCTGCCGCTATAATAGCAAAAACAGTCATTAATACTTGGATATCTGTTAACTCATCAAACATTGGGAAAGCTGTATTCTCATAATATCTTCTTGGAACACCAGCCATACCTACAAAGTGCATTGGAAAGAATACTCCATAAGCACAAATTGCAGTTACCCAGAAGTGAACATATCCTAAGTTCTTGTTCATTAATCTACCTCCGTACATTTTAGGGAACCAGTGGTAAACACCAGCAAACAACCCGTACAATGCAGATATACCCATTACCAAGTGGAAGTGAGCAACCACAAAGTAAGTATCATGAACGTTAATATCTAATGTACTATCACCTAAAACTATACCGGTTAAACCACCAGTAATAAATGTTGATACCAAACCAATGGAAAACAGCATAGCCGGATTCAATTGTAGGTTACCTTTCCAAAGTGTAGTTATATAATTAAATGCTTTTACAGCAGATGGTATTGCAATCAATAATGTTGTAAATGTAAATACAGATCCCAAAAATGGATTCATACCAGAAATAAACATATGGTGACCCCAAACGATTGTCGATAAAAATGCGATTGCCAAAATAGAAGCAATCATTGCACGGTAACCAAAAATTGGTTTACGAGCGTTTGTAGACATAACTTCAGAGGTAATACCTAATGCAGGTAACAATACTATATATACCTCTGGGTGACCTAAAAACCAGAACAGGTGCTCATATAATACTGGAGAACCACCTTGGTAATGTAAAACTTCACCTTGAATAAAAATATCCGACAAGAAGAAAGAAGTACCAAAACTTCTATCCATTATTAATAATAAAGCTGCAGATAATAATACCGGGAATGAAATAACACCAATTATAGCTGTTACAAAGAAAGCCCAAATTGTCAAAGGCAATCTTGTCATTGACATCCCTTTAGTTCTTAAGTTGATTACAGTTACAATATAGTTCAATGATCCTAAAAGAGATGAAGCGATAAATATCGCCATTGAGCTCAACCATAATGTCATACCCATACCTGAACCAGGCTGAGCCATTGGCAAAGCACTTAAAGGTGGATAAATCGTCCAACCAGCTGCTGCTGGTCCTGCTTCAACAAATAATGAAACAATCATTATACCCGAGGCAATAGCAAACAACCAAAAAGAAACCATGTTCAAGAAACCAGATGCCATATCTCTTGCACCTATCTGTAACGGAATCAACAAATTACTAAACGTACCACTTAAACCAGCAGTAAGTACAAAGAATACCATGATGGTACCGTGCATAGTTACTAATGCTAGATAGACATCAGCATCCATAACACCACCTGGCGCCCACTTACCTAAAAGTGCCTCAAAAATAGGAAAAGATTCCCCTGGCCACGCCAATTGCATTCTAAACAATAATGACATTGCAATACCAATAAAACCCATAACAAACACACCTAAAATAAGGTATTGTTTACCAATCATTTTATGATCTTGACTAAAGATATACTTTGTTACAAAAGTTTCTTTATGATGATGTCCATGATCGTCGTGTGCGTGATCATCTACATGTGCATGTGCTGTTGCTGACATAATCGTAATCTTATTTTTATTAATTTTCTAATTATAGCTTTGTTGACTAGAGACTAAAGTATTACTCTCCTATTGATATAGCGCTTAATGAATGAACTACAGGACTAGATTCGTCTTTCATTACTGTTTCTGCAAAGGTAGACTGACCTTTCATCCATTCCATATAATCCTCTTCAGATTCAACAATAATCTTCATTTGCATATTGTAGTGAGATTTACCACAAATCTTATTACAAAGCAAAATATAATCGAATTGCCATGGATCTAAAGGCTCACCCGTACTTGCAGCCTTTTCTGCACGAATTTTATTGGTTCTCTTTACCTTATCCATAACATCTGGATTGGTTCTCATCTCCTCTGTTGTGTAAATCGGTGTAAATGAAAACTCAGTAATCATTCCTGGAACACAGTTCATTTGTGCTCTGAAGTGAGGCATATAAGCTGAATGCAATACATCTTGCGAACGCATTTTAAAGTTTACTTTTCTACCTACAGGTAAGTGTAGTTCTTTAACGATAACATCGTCATGAGCATAGGTATCAGCTTCATCTAAACCTAATACATTAGCTTTATCGATATCTATCATTCTAACATTAGCACCACCTAAAACATTATCTCCACCACCATATCTAGCGGTCCAATTAAATTGTTGTGCATAAAGCTCTACAATTAAAGGATCATCCTCATCGTTAACATCCATAATGGTTGTCCATGTGTATAATCCCCATAGAATAAGACCTGCCAATACAATTACAGGAATAATAGTCCAAATAAACTCTAAACGATCATTATCTGCATAGAACAATGCCTTTTGTCCCTTTTTACCTGCATATTTATATCCAAAATAATGTAATAAAGCCTGTGTAAGAGTCTGTACTATAAAGATGATAATAAAAGATACCAACATTAAGCTATCATACTCCTCACCGTGAGCAGATCCTGCTTCAGGCAATAAGAACTTACCATATTTCCAAAAACTGAAAATGGTAATTCCGTAAATGAATACCAAAAATCCAAATAACATATAACCGTTATTCTTATTATCGCTATCCGTTGCTATTTGGTGTTGCTCAGTTTTAAGCTGTGATAATTCAAATATCTTAGTCAACTGCCAAATGGCAATGGCTACAAGAACAAGTACAGCTAAAGTTAATAATGTCGTCATTGTATATATAAATGTTATACTTTACTTAATTACTAGTAATGAAAATGTCTACTTTCTTCAATAAAAGGATTTCTTTTTGGTTGTAAAGGCTGTGTTGATAGCGCTCTGAAAATCCAAAATATAAATAAGCCTGCAAAGAACAATACAGAACCAATTTCAGGAATACCAATATACCAGTTCTTACCAACCGTTGATGGCATTATGGCATTAAAGATATCCATATAGTGACCTGCAAGTATTACAATACCTGTTAAAATTACGAACCAATTAATTCTTTTAAAATCGCTATTCATCAATAACAGTACGGGAAATAAGAAGTTCATAGCTACCATACCAAAGAATGGCAATCTATAGTCTGCAATTCTAGTTACATAATACGTTACTTCTTCAGGTATATTAGAATACCAGATAAGCATGAATTGAGAAAACCATAGGTACGTCCAAAAGATACTGATACCAAACATGAATTTTGCCAAATCATGAATATGACTATCGTTAACATCCGGTAAATAACCTTTAGATTTTAAATAAACAGTAACCATAGCGATTACTGTAATACCTGATACGAACATACTCGCAAATATGTACCAACCAAATAGCGTACTAAACCAGTGTGGCTCAACACTCATTATCCAATCCCAAGACATTATAGACTCAGAAATCAAATAGAAAACTAAGAAACCAGCAGATATTCTAAAATTTAATTTAAAGTTAGAATTATCATCAGATTCATCTTGAGCTATTGATAATTTTCTAGAATATTCTCTATACCCGATCCAACCAGCTAAAAATATCGCCGCTCTTATCAAAAAGAAAGTAGGGTTTAAATATCCAGATTTACCTTGAAGTAATGCATCGTGAGCAACTACGGTTTCATCCATCCAAATGAATAAATGATTCATATGGAGTACCGAAAGAAGTAATATTACGAATACAATGATTCCACCAGGAACCAAGTAAGCGGTGATACCTTCCATAACTCTAAACAATAACGGTGACCAACCTGCCTGTGCAGCACGTTGTATAGCGTAGAACGCCAACACCCCTAAAGATATCATAAAAAAGAAGAATGCCGCAACATATAATGCCGCCCATGGTCTATTCTTTAATTGATCTAATAAATGCTGATCATGAGAAGAATCATGTTCTTCACCATGAGATTCAACAACCGCATGATCACTTTCTTTAGTTGCATGTTCAGCTTCAGCTGCATGGGCATCACCATGACCTTCGTCGTGACTTGCTACCATTTCTTTTGCCTCTGCTATAGTTCCAGGAGCCATAACAAATCCACCAATGATTCCTAATGCACCTACTATCATTAGAACGATGGAAGCTATTTTGAGTCTATTTGAAAACGTATACATAGTATTGTTTACCTATTATTTGGTTAAATCTTGTTTCAGTGTCATAACATATTCAGATACTTGCCACATCTCTTCTGTATTCATTTGAGATGCATAAGAGCCCATTGAATTCAATCCGTAATGAATTGTATAATATGTAGATCCTACTGTTAAGTTTCTTACTGGGTCAGCATAACTAGGAACACCTAGTATCTTTTCTCTTTTCACAAGAGTTCCCTTACCATCTCCTTTATCTCCATGGCAAATGGCACAATATATTGTATACAATTGACCGCCTTTAGCCAAATTAGTTTCAACATTAATTGAATCTAATGGACTACCTTGTAATCTTGCTAGTTCTTTACCTTCTGGAGAATTCTCGATTTCATAAGGCAACCAACCTCTGTTAATTGTATTTGCCGGTGGCAACATAGCTTCTGATTGATTTGGTAAAAAATCTGCCTCACCATAAGCTTCGTAACCAACAGACTCATACATATTTGGCATGTACTGATAGTTTCTAGACCCTTCTGTTTGACAAGAAGTTACTACGATCGCTAAACCGAATAATATTGTTAGTTTCTTAAAACTGTTCATATTTAATGACTGTTTTTTTCAGATATATTAATTTCAACTGCACCAGTATTCATCAATAAATCTCTTAATTCTTGCTCGTTGTCATGGATTTCAATCTCCATTAAAAAATGATCATCCGTAGTTCTTACATCAGGATTTTCAGCTTCTTTAAAAGGCCATAATCTACTTCTTAGATAGAAAGTAATTACCATTAAGTGAGCTGCGAAGAAAACCGTTAATTCGAACATAATAGGAACGAAAGCTGGTAAGTTCTCCAGGTAGCTAAAACTTGGCTTACCACCTATATCTTGTGGCCAATCTTCGATCATGATAAAATTCATCATAAGAGTTGCCACTGTAAGACCAACACAACCATATAAGAAAGCTGTTATAGCTAATCTAGTTGGAGCCAAGCCCATAGCCTTATCCAAGCCGTGAACAGGAAAAGGACAATATACCTCCTCTATATGAAGTTTTGCTGCTTTAACCTTTTTAACGGCAAGCATTAGCACATCATCATCATCGTAAAAAGCGTGTATAACTTTAGATGCCATATTTATCTTTTGTTATTTAATAAAATTGATGCTTGTCCTGCCCAGTCATCACGTTGTGCTCTTCCTGGAAAAGAACCTGTAATAGAATCCAACAAATTGTATTCACTCTCAGTCATTCTAGCAACTTGAGCAAAAGTGTAAATTCCTATTTCATTTAAAGTAGCTTCCATTTGCGGACCAATACCTTTAACTTTCTTCAAATCATCGGCCTGTTGCGTTGTAGCATCAAATGTACCAACTGCACTCAATAAATCAGAAACCCCTACTTTATCACCTACCGTAGGAACAACTTCCCCCATCAGAACATCATCGGTAATTGGTTCTTTAATCTCTACTTTAGTTTCTTTAATTTCATAAAGTGGCTTACCAGCATCTCTTAACACCTTGTATTTCTGCCCTGAAGATTTCAAGATAGATTTAACCTCTGCCTGTGCAATTACAGGGAATGTCCTAGAATACAATAAGAACAATACAAAGAAGAAACCAATTGTACCGACAAATATACCTATATCTACAAATGTTGGCGAGAACATTGTCCAAGATGACGGAAGGTAATCTCTATGCAAAGAGGTTACAATAATCACGAATCTTTCGAACCACATACCTATGTTTACTACGATAGAGATGAAGAAAGAGAACATAATACTTGTTCTTAATTTTTTGAACCACATGAATTGTGGAGAGAATACATTACAAGTCATCATTGACCAGTATGCCCACCAGTAAGGACCGGTTGCTCTGTTCAAGAAAGCGTACTGCTCATATTCTACACCTGAATACCAAGCCATGAATAACTCTGTAATGTAAGCACAACCTACAATAGAACCAGTTAACATGATTACAATATTCATTAGTTCAATATGTTGAACCGTAATATAATTTTCCAAGTGACACACCTTTCTCATAATAATCAACAAGGTATTCACCATTGCGAAACCAGAGAAGATTGCCCCAGCAACGAAGTAAGGCGGAAAGATTGTTGTATGCCAACCAGGTATAACCGATGTAGCAAAATCAAAAGATACAATAGTGTGTACAGATAATACCAAAGGCGTTGCAAGACCCGCAAGAACCAATGAAACTTCTTCAAATCGTTGCCAATCTTTAGCACGACCACTCCAACCAAAACTTAATAAGCTATATATTTTCTTTTGGAAAGGCAATACAGCCCTATCACGAATCATAGCAAAATCAGGAAGCAAACCTGTCCACCAGAACACCAACGATACTGACAAGTAGGTTGATATTGCAAATACATCCCAAAGAAGCGGAGAGTTAAAGTTTACCCATAATGAACCAAATTGATTCGGAATAGGAAGTACCCAATATGCCAACCATGGACGACCCATGTGAATAATTGGAAACAAACCTGCTTGAACTACAGAGAAAATTGTCATTGCCTCTGCAGAACGGTTAATTGCCATTCTCCATTTTTGACGGAACAACAATAATACCGCCGAGATCAACGTACCAGCATGACCGATACCTACCCACCAAACGAAGTTGGTAATATCCCAAGCCCAGTTTACAGACTTGTTAAGACCCCAAGTACCGATACCGGTAGAGACCGTATAAATAATACAACCTACTCCCCAAAGAAATGCTACTAGAGCAATGGAAAAAACTATCCACCAGTGCTTATTAGCTCTGCCTTCTACTGGTGCGGCAATATCCACTGTTACATCGTGGTAGCCTTTGTCTCCAGTTACTAAGGGTTTACGTATAGGTGCTTCGTAATGCGACGCCATAGACTTTTGTTATAATTACTTTCTACTATTGTTTATGCTTCGTTGGTGTTTCTAACCTTAACATGGTAGAAAACATTTGGTTGAGTACCCACATGCTCCAATAAGTGATACATGCGGTCACTTTCTTTTAATTCCGCAACTTTACTCTTCTCATCATTAACATCACCAAATACAATGGCACCGTTACTACATGCAGAAGAACAAGCTGTTTGGAATTCTCCATCTTCAATAACACGACCATCTCTCTTAGCGTCAAGAATTGTTTTTTGTGTTTTCTGAATACACATAGAACATTTCTCAATAACACCTCTAGAACGAACGTTTACATCTGGGTTTAATACCATTTTACCCAAATCGTTATTCATATGGAAATCGAACTCGTCATTATTATTATATAAGAACCAGTTAAATCTACGTACTTTATAAGGACAGTTGTTAGCACAATATCTTGTACCTACACATCTATTATAAGCCATTTGATTTTGACCTTGTCTACCATGTGAAGTCGCCGCTACAGGACAAACAGTTTCACAAGGCGCATGGTTACAGTGCTGACACATTACAGGCTGAAAGGCAACTTGTGGATTCGCAGAAGGATCTTCCAACTCACCAAAACCACCTAAAGAACCGTTATCACCAGACAAACCATCAAAGCCATCTTTCTTTGCATTATCACCTTCAAAAGTCTCTTCCGAAGAATAATATCTATCAATACGCAACCAGTGCATATCTCTTGACTTTCTTACCTCTGCCTTACCAACTACAGGTACATTATTCTCAGCATGACAAGCGATAACACAAGAACCACAACCGGTACAAGCATTCAAGTCGATTGACATATTAAAATGATGCCCAATGGTACGATCAAAGCTATCCCACAAATCAACAGAAGTTGCAGGAACTTCTTGGTGATCTAAAGAAACCACAGGAACTTCGTTCCATTCAGCATGATCTTTAGTATTAAATATCTCTAAAGTAGTTTCCTTTATGATATCACCTCTACCCATAAGGGTTTTATGCAATTGAATACAAGCAAACTCATGGTTACCTGCTACTTTTTCTACACTTACAGATTGATTAGCATTAAAACCATCATACAATTCAAAGGCATTAACCCCTGTCTGCATATCTTCTTTTAAGCCCACTTTCTTACCGTAACCAAAAGAAAGACCTACTGTACCTTTAGCTTGCCCTGGCTGAACAACTACAGGGACTTGCTCCAAACTAACACCATTAACAGTAAGCTTTACATAGCTACCGTCCATACCGCCATTGGCTACATTAACGTTCTCTACACCTAATTCAGCAGCATCTGCTTTAGAAATAGTAACATAGTTATCCCAAGATACTCTTGTAATTGGATCAGGAAACTCTTGCAACCAAGGATTACTTGCTTGCTGACCATCACCCATACCTACTTTAGAATACAAAGTAAGTTCCATTCCATCACTAGTGGTATTTGCCAAACTACGCACAGCAGAAGCTAAAGAAGTATTGGTTACAACCTCAGTTACATCTTCTGTTGCCACAATATTTTGTGTAGCACCCTCTGCGTTCACCACCATTGCATCGGCACTGAAAACACCATCTTGCAATGCTTGATTCCAACTTGCACCATTAAGCACAGATGAAGACCAAGTTTCTTTTATATAATCATAATACGTTTGCTCGCTTCCAAGTAGTTCTAAAACTACAGTTTGAAACTGCTTTGTATCAAACAATTCTTTAATAGTAGGCTGCATTAAACTGTAATGCCCCTTTTTGATCTGAATATCTCCCCAAGACTCTAAGTAGTGATTTGTAGCACCTACATATTGCACCGCCTCTGTAGTTTCATTCCAGTTAGTAGAGAAAGCAACCGAAAGATCAACCTTTTCCAAACCTTCTTTAAAATCAGCGGCATTAGGCAAAGAATAGACAGGATTTACACCATCCATTAACAAAGCACCAACTCTACCAGCCTTCATATCGGCTATAAGAGCATTCACCGCTTTTACACTACCTTTTCTAATATACTTAGGCGCCGCAGCATCATAAGCCTTACTAGAAAGCATTTCATTAATTGCCAAAACAACCGCTTGAGCATTAACATCATCCAAACCAGTTACAACAACTGCATTAGATCCTGCCTTCTTTATTTCAGCAGCAATGGAATCAACCAATGCATCATACTCTGAAGTGTTACCACCAACAGAAGTACCATTTAATTTTCCGTATAATTTTGCTAAAACCACTTTTTGCGCACTTGGCTTCATAGCCACACGTTTATCTGCATTAGCTCCAGTTAATGACATATTAGCCTCTAACTGCACGTGTCTTGACATCTTACCATTCTTAGGCACACGACCTCTAGAATAAGCAGCATCATAACCACCACCTTGCCAATCAGCAATAAAATCAGCACCAAAAGAAACTATCAGTTCTGCTTTCTCAAAATCATAATCAGCTAAAGCACGCTCACCATATTTATTTTCAAAAGCAGTTAAAGCGGCATCTTCAGAAATTGCATCATAAGTAACATGAATAACATTTTCATTTGCAGCAACCAAATCAGACATTAAACGATCTGTTGACGGACTTGCATATGTCTGCGTAAGTATAGCTATTTTTTTAGCTGAACCTTTAAGTCCACCCATCTTAGCCTTAACCGTCGCCTTTAATACACCCCATTCAACAGCTTCACCATTTGCCATAGGCCCCTGTAACCTAGTACTATCATACAAAGAAAGAACAGAACCCTGAACTCTTGCATTTGCAGATCCACCAATTTTAGCCAAAGTGTTATTCTCAACCTTAATAGGACGCCCCTCTCGGGTCTTTATTAATATGCTAGCAAAATCAAAACCATTAGCAATTGTAGTTGCGTAATAATTCGCAACCCCAGGAACTATATTTTCAGGCAAAACAACATAAGGAATCGATTTTACAACCGGACCCTCACATGCCGCCAAAGAAGCAGCCGCAGTACTAAACCCAACATACTTCAAGAAATCTCTACGATTTGTATTTGTAGAAGACAACGTTTCCTTGTCACCCAAGAAATCATCCACAGGAATCTGCTCTACAAATTCGTTCTGCTTAAGCGCCTCAACAATGGAATCGTTAGGATTTAACTCCGCCTCGTTCTTCCAATATTTTTTGTTTGATGCCATACGTATTATCTGTAATTAGCTTCTTTAAATTATTATTAATAGTGACATTTACCACATTCCAGTCCACCCAACTGAGCAGCTGTTAAATTCTCCACACCGTACTTCTTAGAAAGCTCTGCATGAATTTTCTCGTAATACTCATTACCTTCAACTTTAACATTGGTCTCTCTGTGACAGTCAATACACCAACCCATAGTCAACGGAGAATATTGCTCCATTATTTCCATTTCCTCAACAGGTCCATGACAAGTTTGACATTCCACCCCTGCAACAGAAACATGCTGCGAGTGATTGAAGTAAGCAAAATCAGGAAGATTATGAATTCTAACCCATTCTATTGGCTGACTTTCGCCAGTATATTTTTGGTTCTGCTCATCCCAACCAACTGCTTTATATAATTTCTTGATTTCTCCAGTATAAAAATCGTTGGTATAACCATTTTCCAAATCCTCTTGAGAAGGCCCTTCTGGATTACCCGTATATTCATAAATTGACTTGTGACAATTCATACAAACGTTCAACGAAGGTATACCAGACGTTTTAGAAACTCTTGCCGAAGAGTGACAATACTTACACTCAATTTTATTATCACCAGCATGAATCTTGTGAGAATAATGAATTGGCTGAATTGGAGCATAACCCTGATCAACACCAACCTGCATCATCCAACCATAAGCAAAATACGCACTACCTAACAGCAAAAAGATAGCGGTCACTAAAACTAAAAATTGATTTTGCACAAAAGCTTTCCATATTGGAGTTCTTTTAACAACATCTTCTTTTTCAATTACAATTCCGTTTGCCTGAGCTATACGTTGCAAAGTTTTATTCACCAACAACAACATAATAACCAACAAACCAAACACAAGCACCAAAGCACCAAGTATGATTTCATTAGAAATTCCTGATGAACCACCAGACTCACCGGCAGCAACTTGAGCACCTCCAGCAGCAACCTTAGGCGCAGCAGGCGGTGGCGCAGCAGTATACGCTAAAATATCATCAATATCACTATTAGACAAGGTTGGAAAAGCCGTCATAGCAGCTTGATTGTACTCTGCATAAACCTTGTTAGCATAAGAGTCACCAGATTTAATCACACCAGGACTATTCTTAATCCAAGCATACAACCACTCCCTATCTAAACCCTCATCTTCACTTAATCTGTTTTCCACATTCTCTAATGCAGGTCCTGTCATTTTACGGTTTAACGCATGACATGCAGCACAGTTCTGATTGAACAATGCCTTACCATTTTTAGCGTCACCATCACCAGCAGCCTCTACAGCTGTAGCTTCGGCAGCAGCAGCATCATCCTGCGCTGTTAACGGACTTGCAAAAAGCAAAAATAAAACTAGGGAAAACCCTAAAATTTTAGAAAACTGATTTCGGTTTGGAACCTTTTTCATATATCGAATATTTCTATCGGAATCTTGGCATGATTTTGGTCATAGATGAAACCAAATTAAAATCCACCAAATGCCTAAATCGGAGACAAAAATACGACATAGACTTTATTTGCAAAATGTTAATGTATCTATAATTTACAATTTAGAAATATTCTAAATAGATCAAGATTTATTTGTTTGATCCTTAATAAATTACTTTTGCTTCGTTAAAAATAAAATTAATAATTGGTTATGAAAATTCTAAGTACCATAGTGGTTTTTGCCTGTTTTACTCACTTTAGTCATTCACAAAGTGCAAACGTAAACATTGAGCAAGACCAAAAAATTGATCAGTTGCTTGAAATTTATAAATCTTCCTTAAGCAATAATGAATACTATAGAATACAAGTAGGTTTTGGCAATTACGCTAAAGCACAAAAAATAAAAGCAAATGTAGAAGAAGATTTTCCAGAACTAGCTTCTAAAATTGATTTCGACTCACCTACATACCGTGTAAGAGTCGGCAGGTTTACTTCTAGACTTGATGCCGAAAGAAAGTTTAACGAAGTACGAATCAAATATCCTGATGCAATGTTATTAAAACCAAAAAAATCGACCAAATAGGTCGATTTTTTTTGCTTAATCTTTTAAAGAGAATTAGAAACTCTTTTATAAAAGTACTACTTAGACTTTAACTTTTTCTTGACCGCAACCTCTTGGAATGCTTCAACGATATCACCTTCATTGATATCATTATAGTTCTTAATTTGAAGTCCACAGTCATAACCTTTAGCTACCTCTCTAACATCATCTTTAAATCGTTTTAATGAAGATAATGTACCTGTATAAATAACCACGCCATCTCGTATTAATCTAATATTAGAGTTTCTAAAGATTTTACCGCTGGTTACCATACAACCTGCAATAGTACCTATTTTAGAAATCTTGAATGTTTCTCTAATTTCAGCAGTACCAGAAATCTCTTCTTTCATTTCAGGAGACAACATACCTTCCATCGCATCCTTAAGATCGTTGATCGCAGCGTATATAATAGAATACATACGGATATCGATTTCTTCTTTCTCGGCAATAGCTTTAGCATTACCCATAGGTCTTACATTAAACCCGATAATGACCGCATCTGATGCAGAAGCCAATAACACATCTGACTCTGTAATAGGACCAACTGCTTTATGGATAATATTTACTTGGATTTCATCAGTAGATAATTTCTGGAAAGAATCAGTAAGCGCTTCTACAGAACCATCAACATCACCTTTAAGTATAATGTTAAGCTCTTTGAAATCACCTAACGCAATTCTACGTCCAATTTCATCTAACGTAATATGACGCTGCGTTCTAACAGATTGCTCACGTTGTAATTGAGATCTTCTTGATGCAATTTGTTTCGCCTCACGTTCATCTTCCAGTACATAGAACTTATCACCAGCTTGCGAAGCACCGTCTAGACC
Source organism: Maribacter forsetii DSM 18668 (assembly GCF_000744105.1). Lineage (NCBI taxonomy): Bacteria > Pseudomonadati > Bacteroidota > Flavobacteriia > Flavobacteriales > Flavobacteriaceae > Maribacter > Maribacter forsetii. The sequence continues at coordinate 829,708 of NZ_JQLH01000001.1, read as the reverse complement.
TAAAATAGAAATTGGTGTGGATGGCCCTGCAGTCTTAATATTATTACCTCTCTCATCCTGCATCGCCTTAATTTTACCACTAGTGGTACCAGCCAACACATAATCACCTATCTTAAGCGTACCCGACTGAACCAAAACAGTAGACACATAACCTTTTCCTTTATCCAGGAAAGCTTCTACAACAGTACCCGTAGCCTGCTTATCTGGATTAGCTTTTAACTCTAACAATTCAGCTTCAAGTAAAACTTTCTCCAACAACTCTTTAACACCTAAACCGGTCTTAGCAGAAATATCATGAGATTGTATCTTACCACCCCAATCTTCTACCAACAAGTTCATTTGAGCCAAACCTTCCTTTATCTTATCAGGGTTAGATGTAGACTTATCGACTTTATTTATTGCAAAAACGATTGGCACACCAGCAGCCTGTGCATGACTAATTGCCTCCTTCGTCTGTGGCATGATATCATCATCTGCCGCGATTACAATAATTGCGATATCGGTAACCTGAGCACCCCTTGCACGCATCGCGGTAAACGCCTCGTGACCCGGTGTATCCAAGAAAGCAATTCGCTCTCCGTTCTCAAGTGTTACTCCGTATGCACCAATATGCTGTGTAATACCACCACTTTCACCGGCAATTACATTTTCTTCACGGATATAATCCAACAAAGAAGTTTTACCGTGATCCACGTGACCCATTACAGTAACAATCGGAGCTCTATGTTTTAAATCTTCAGGAGCATCTTCCTCCTCTACAATACTTTCTTCAATATCTGCAGTAACGAAATCAACTTCATAACCAAATTCTTCAGCTACAATAGACAATGTTTCAGCATCTAAACGCTGATTCATGGTCACCATAATACCTAAAGACATACAAGCAGAAATAATCTCAGTTGTAGAAACACCCATCATAGTCGCAACCTCAGTCGCAGTAACGAACTCGGTTACCTTAAGCACCTTGTTCTCTAATTCCTGTTGTTCTAGATCTTTCTCTGTCTGCTCGCGGTGCTGATCTCTTTTACTTCTTCTGTACTTAGCCCCTTTCCCCTTCTTAGATTTACCTTGAAGTTTTTCTAGGGTTTCACGCACTTGCTTTTGAACATCTTCTTCGGTAGGCTCAACCTTTGCAACTGGCGCAAATCTTCCTCTACCTTTATTTCTATCACCTGGTTTTCCCGTGCTTCTATTTTGACCCGGCCCAGAAGGATTTTTTGTGACAATTCTTCTACGTCTCTTTTTACGATCGGCGCCTGCGGCAGGTTTTTTATCTTCTTTCTTTTTCTTAGGCTTCTCAAACTTGCTAAGGTCAATTTTCTCGCCAGCAATTTTCGGACCTGATAATTTCTGATATTGGGTCTCAATTGTTTTGGGAGCTTCAGGTTCTGCAGGAGCATCTGTAGTAGGCTCTGTTTTCGTAGCTTCCGGTTTAACTTCTTGCTTAGGAGATTCTTCAGCCTTTGGCGCAGCAGGCTTTGGAGCTTCAACCTTAGGCTCTTCTTTCTTAGCCTCTGTCTTTTTCACAGGCTGGGAAACTATTTTAGGTCCTTGTAGTACAACCTTTCTTGTTTCTTTCACCTCAACCTTAGGCGCAGTCTTTTCTTCAGCCTTGGGAGCGACTTTTTCCTCAGCTTTCGGAGTTTCCTTAACAGGCTCCTCTTCCACTTTTTTCTTAGGATTTAGGTCAATTTTACCGACCATCTTAGGTCCGGAAAGCTCTACTTTACCAACCAAGGTTTTATCTTCAGATTCTGCGTTTCTTCGCTCACGGGCCAAGCGACGATCTTCTTGCTCTTTTTCCAATCGAACTCGAATTGCCTCTTTCTCCTTACGCTTTTCCTCTCCAACTTCTTTTGAAGCTACCTTTTTGCTTTTATCCGTCTGGAACTCGTCAAGCAAAACTTGATAAACGTCATCGGAAATTTTTGTGGTAGGCCTCGCTTCCACATCATGTCCTTTTCCGTTAAGAAAGTCCACTGCCCTATCCAAGGAAATATTAAGTTCACGAAGAACTTTATTAAGCCTTATTTTTGCATTGTCTGCCATAAATACTGATTCCCGTTCTTTTATTTAAGTGCTAATATATAGCTAATCTTCTAATTCTTCTTTTAGGATACGCACAACTTCTAAAATTGTTTCCTCTTCTAAATCTGTACGTTTCACCAAATCGTTAACATCTTGCTCCAAGACGCTACGTGCTGTATCAAAACCGATTTTCTTGAATTCTTCAATAATCCAAGCATCGATTTCATCAGAGAATTCTGTTAATTCAACATCTTCCTCAACCCCTTCACGGAATACATCTATCTCATAACCAGTTAATTGACCGGCTAATCTAATGTTATGACCACCTCTACCAATTGCCTTAGAAACCTCTTCTGGCTTCAGGTAAACTTGAGCCGTCATCTTCTCATCGTTCAACTTAACAGAAGAAACTCTAGCCGGACTCAATGCTCTTGTCACTAACAATTGTGGGTTAGCTGTCCAGTTAATCACATCAATGTTTTCATTACCCAACTCACGAACAATTCCATGAATTCTAGACCCCTTCATACCTACACAGGCACCAACAGGGTCAATACGATCATCATAAGAGTCAACAGCCACTTTCGCTTTTTCCCCTGGTATTCTAACCGCTTTTTTCACAGTAATCAATCCGTCGAAGACCTCTGGTATTTCTTGGAAAAATAATTGTTCCAAGAATTTAGGTGAACTTCTAGACATGATAATAGTAGGTTTTGCACCTTTTAATTCCACACTTTCAATAACCCCTCTTACATTATCGCCCTTACGGAAGAAATCAGAAGGTATTTGCCTATCTTTTGGCAAAATAATCTCATTACCCTCATCATCTAACAAAATAATTGCTTTATGACGTATATGATGAACCTCTGCTGTATAAATCTCGCCCTCTAAATCTTTAAAGTGCTTATAAATAGTTGTATTATCATGCTCATGAATTTTAGAAATAAGATTTTGACGTAATGCCAAAATTGCTCTTCTTCCTAAATCTATCAACTTAACTTCTTCAGACACATCCTCTCCAACTTCAAAATCTGGCTCAATTTTACGAGCTGCAGTTAATGAAATTTCCTCATTTGGCTCTTCAACCTCACCATCATTAACAACGATACGGTTTCTCCAAATTTCTAAATCACCTTTATCTGGGTTGATAATGATATCAAAGTTATCATCTGAACCAAACTTCTTTTTAAGCGCATTTCTAAAAACATCTTCCAAAATGGCCATCAATGTTACCCTGTCTATGAACTTATCGTCCTTAAACTCTGAGAAAGATTCAATTAACGCAATATTTTCCATTGGTAATTACAATTAAAATTTTAATACAACTTTTGCTTTAATAATATCTGAAAAATTTACTTCTTCTTTTTTTTGAACGGTTACTTTTCCCTTACCTATTGGCTTAGGCTCCCTAGCTTTCCATTCCAGAACAATAGAATCATCGTTTACAGCGGTTAAATTTCCTTCAAACTTATCGTCATTTGTACGAACCTCAAGTTTTCTGCCAACATTTTTTACATATTGACGTGGCATAACCAACGGAGCCGCCGCACCAGCAGAGGCAACTTCAAGGGAAAAATCGTGTTCATCACGATCTAAATTATGCTCAATAGCCCTACTTATTTTTATACAATCACTCACCGTAACCCCATGGTCACCGTCTATTACAACATGAATGCTATTATCAGCACCCATAGTGAAATCGATTAAAAATAGGGAGGGGTCTTCTTGAAGACCTTGTTCCAATAATTCTTTTACTTTTTCCTTTAGCATAAATAATAAGTAATAAAAGAGGGGACTAATTGTCCCCTCATGAATACTTTTATATCCTTTCAGCATTGCAAATATACAATAAATTTAATTTCCTACAATAGACTATTCACACCTAATTCATTCACTATGAAAACAATCTAAATAAATAATTAATACCTCAAAAAATATGCTCTTTTAGAAATTATCTTATTTTTAGCGAAACACCAACCAAAACAATACTTAATGGAAATTCTTTCATCTTACAACCTTATCATAGGGGCTTCTTTAATTGTAGTTTTATCTTTCTTTTTTAACGGCATTTCTAAAAAAACGAATATACCGGCAGTTCTCATGCTCATTGTTCTGGGCGTTCTAATTAAAATAGGATTAGAATTCTTTATTCCAGAGATTCCCGACTTTAAAGGCTCTTTAGAAATTTTAGGTACTGTTGGCCTTATAATGATCGTTTTAGAAGCTGCTTTAGAACTAGAATTAAAAAAAGAAAAATTATGGCCCATTCTTAAATCAATGGTCATTGCATTAATTGGTTTGGTAGGCTCTGCATATGTTGCCGCTTTAATTCTATATCAATTTATCCCCAATATGACTATGCAATCTGCATGGTTATATGCCACACCGTTGTCTATTCTTTCTAGCGCCATAATTATACCAAGCGTTGGCGGACTAAGTGAAGCTAAAAAAGAATTCCATATTTATGAGAGTACTTTTTCTGATATCATGGGTATTATGATGTTCTACTTTCTAACAGGAAAACTAAACCCCGCTGAAGACTCAGGAGTTATTGGTTTCAGTATAAATTTCGCCGTAACAATAGTAATAGCATTGGTTGCTAGCTATGTAATTATATTGGTCTTTCAACGCATAAAAAGCCAAGCAAAACTATTTTTATTGATTTCTGTTCTGCTACTTCTTTATGCTATAGGAAAGAAAATGCACCTATCATCTTTAATTATCATTCTTGTATTTGGTTTGATCGTAAAAAATGTCAACTTATTTTTCCCCGGTAAGACCAAAATCTTTCTTGAAAAGGAAAGAATGCAACAAATTTATCACGAGCTGCACATCGTCACCCTAGAAACTGCATTTGTAGTCAGAACTTTCTTCTTTGTAATATTTGGTATCACCATAGTACTTTCATCATTACTGAGCATTAATGTTGCTATAGTCAGTTTATTAATAATAGCATCTATTTATGCCATACGGTTTTTAATACTTATAGTTTTCGTTGGTAAAGATATGTTACCGCAGTTATTCATTGCTCCAAGGGGATTAATTACCGTACTACTTTTCTATGCCATACCTATGGAAGCACAAATTGAAGGATTTGAATCTGGTATACTTTTATTCGTAATAATAGCTACTAGCTTAGTAATGACATGGGCTATGATTCGTGATAAACGAAAAATAAGTACAATGCTAGATGAAATTGATGAAGAAATCACAGAAAGAAATTTAGCCGAAGACGCAATTAGAAAATCAGAAGACGAAGAACTATTAGAGATAGAAAATGACACTCCAGAACAAATTGACCCGGAGGATTCGCACTAAAAAGAAATCTATAAAATTAAGAAGTTGGTTTTAAGCTATTGAGGCATAAAAGATGCATGCACCTCAACCTGATCACTATATGCTTGCGGTTCAGAATCCTCTAAACTATCTACTTCTTTACGAAAACGAAGTATCATTAGTGTATCTAGCTGTTGATCAATACTATCCTTAAGCACTCTCCAATTAGAAGAGTTCATTTTATTATTGTACTCCATGATTTTGTTGAAGCGATCTAAATTATAACGATTCGCCTTCCATGCATGGGCAGTACTTTCTTCATGCTTCACATCTTGCAAGTAGAATCCAATTCCAAATCCAAGCAAAACAACAATCAATAAAATCTTTAAAACTTTTGGAGAGAGTTTCATAGGGTTAAGTTCTTTAGGGTACCAAAGTATATAATAACATTGTCGAAATGGTTTCTTTTCCGATGAATTTGTAACGTTATCGGTTTAAATGTACAAAAATACTGACACACAGTTAACCATTTCTTCACATTAAGTACTTATGTACGTATGAATAGCAAAGAACTAGCTTTAAAAAGGCTTTTAAAATGACATAGGTCATAAAAACAAAAATCCCGATATCAATTGATATCAGGATTTACCTTGTTCTCTTAGTTGGCCCACAAGGACTCGAACCTTGAATGACGGTACCAAAAACCGAAGTGTTACCATTACACCATGGGCCAATACCTTTTTAAGAGGCTGCAAATTTAAAACAAAGTTTTGTTTCACCAAACATTTTTTTAAGTAAAAATGAAAAAAATATGCTTTACCCATGTTAAAGGTTTATAAAAATAGTTCATTCCTTTCTATATTAATTAGTAAATTCGCCACTTAGGTTTAACCCAAGCTTCATGTTTTCAAAGAACTACCACAAGTGGGACACTATATTAGGATGGTCCGTATTTTTTATAGCCCTTATTACATACTACATTACCGTTGAACCCACCAATAGTTTTTGGGATGCGGGAGAGTATATAGCAACAGCAGCCAAGCTTCAAGTGGGTCACCCACCAGGAGCACCTTTACTACAAATGATAGGCGCATTTTTTGCAATGTTCGCTTTAGAACCAAGTCAAGTTGCTATGATGGTAAACCTAGTTTCCGGCGTATCAAGTGCATTTACCATTTTATTCATGTTCTGGACAATTACCAATATCACCAGAAAATTAATAGATAACGATGGTCCTTTCACCAATAGCAAAGCAATTGCAGTATTTGGTAGTGCCTTAGTAGGTTCATTGGCATTTACATATTCAGATAGTTTTTGGTTCAATGCCGTAGAAACAGAGGTGTATTCTATGGCAAGTTTTATCATGGCCTTATTGTTGTGGCTAGGATTAAAATGGACAGATAATCTTGATGACCCTCGTGGAAACAAGTGGCTTGTATTAATATCTTTTGTTGTCGGGTTAACTTTTGGAGTTCAGTTTATGGGCTTCTTAGCAATACCATCAATTGGTTTACTTTATTATTTTAAAACCTACAAAGAGACCACAGTAAAGAACTTTTTATTAGCTAACATCATTGTTATAGCAATCTTAATGTTAGTATATAAATTTTCACTAACCTATGTACTTCAACTTTTTGGTTGGGGAGAGGTATTCTTTATTAACAGTATAGGTCTACCATTTAATTCAGGTTCTATTATTATCGGTCTTTTATTTATAGCTGCTTTTTACTTCGGCTTAAACTATACTCGTAAAAACAATTATAAAACAGGCAATACCATTGTTCTGTGTATGATGTTTTTATTTCTAGGTTTTTCTTCCTGGTTAATGCTGCCTATTAGAGCAAATGCCAAGGTTGTTATCAACGAAAACAATCCAGAAGATGCAAGAGCACTTTTAGCATATTACAATAGAGAGCAATACCCAGGTGTTGACAGTCCCGTTTACGGCACCTATTATTCAGATATGTTTGCAACTGCAGGCGAAGATCAAGATGGCAAACCTAAATATGAGAAAGATTACACATTAGGGAAATACATTATTGTAAATAAATACAAAGATGCCGTTCAAGGTCCCAACCCTAAACACCAAGGTTTGTTACCTAGAATGTGGAGTTCGCAAAATGCCGAAAACTACATGCGTTATTTTGGAGCCTTAGATTTTAGGATTACACAACCGAATCAAGAATTAAGACAAGCTGCAGAACAAGTTAAAATTGGTTTTGCAAATGGTGAAATTGGCGCCGACCAGTATATAAGCTTCTTAAAACGTTTTGATGAATATATAGAAGTACAGCCGCCAACCTTATGGGATAATATTGAATATATGTTCGAGTTTCAATTCAACTACATGTATCTGCGTTATTTCATGTGGAATTTCGTCGGAAAACAGAATGATGTTCAGGGTCGCTATAATGACAACGGAAACTGGTTAAGTGGTATTAACGCTATTGACAGCATGAGATTAGGGAGTCAAGACAACTTACCAAGCGATATCCAAAATAATCCAGGTAGAAATACCTATTTCTTTTTACCATTAATTTTGGGAATCATAGGTATCGTTTTTCAACTCTCAAAAGACAAAAAGCAATTTTGGGTATTATTGATGTTCTTTCTGTTTACGGGACTAGCTATACAGTTCTATACAAACCCCGGTATTTTTCAACCTCGTGAACGAGATTATTCACTTGTAGGTTCATTCTATGTATTTGCTCTTTGGATCGGATTAGGGGTATACGGATTGTATGATAGTTTTAAAGAATGGATCACTCCTAAAATATTAGCCCCTGCAGTAGTTGTTGTAACATTACTTGCCGTACCAACGGTAATGGCGGTACAAAACTGGGATGACCATGATAGATCTGGCAAATTCACGGCAAATTCGTCTGCAAAAGCATATTTAGATTCTTGCCAGGAAGATGCGGGAGCTATTTTATTCACCATTGGTGACAATGACACCTTCCCAATTTGGTACGCACAAGAGATTGAACACTACAGAACAGACGTTCGTATAGTTTGTACCAGTCTTTTTGAAACAGATTGGTATGTAGATCAAATGAAGGCTGCCGCTTATGAAAGTGCACCTATACCTTCTCAGATTACACATGAAAAATATAGATGGGGATCAAGAGATGTGCTATACCACCAAGGTATTACAGAGAACAGATGGCCAATAAAGGATTTCATAAATTGGATCGACAGTGATAAACCTAGAACAAAGCTTAAGTATTTATTTGAGCAAAATGGTGCAGATTTAAGTCAGTATTCTGAAGACACTCAGAACATGGTCTACTACCCTACTAATAAAATTAGGGTTCCTGTAAACAAACAAAATGTATTAAACAGCGGCTTGGTCAAAGCAAAAGACGCAGACCTTATTGTAGATTACATTGATATTGACTTACCAGGTGCTATTACAAAGAAGAGCATGATGATGCTTGATATCTTAGCTAACAATGATTGGAAACGTCCTTTATACTTCTCTGGAGGTAGTTTTGACGATGCCGAGTACTTATGGATGAAAGATTATCTTCAACTAGATGGTTTAGCGTACAAGCTCGTACCTATTCGTACAGAAAGACCTAACGCATTTGAATTAGGACGAATTGATACTGAATTAATGTATGATATCGTTACCGGATGGGATTGGGGAAATGCAGGTGGCGACATATACCACGATACACAAACCCGTATTCAGAGCGTATCTTTTAGAGGTAATTTAGCTCGTTTAACGGAAGCTTTGATCAAGGAGAATAAAATGGACAAGGCTAAAGATATCATTGAGATTTCATTGACCAACATGCCTGTAGATAAATTTGGATACTACACTTTAGTGGAACCTTTTGTAGACGGCTATTATAAAGTTGGAGAAAACCAGAAAGCACGTGCTCTTTTTGAAAAGTTGAAAGGCAAATACCAAGAAAGGTTGGAGTATTACGCTTCTACAAGTTTAGACGAGCAATACAGCAATATTGATGACATCATTGCAGATATGGAGGCATACAGACGTAATATAGATATGATCATCACCAATGATAGCGAGGATGTTGCTGAAAAAGAAACCTTAATATTCAATGAGTATATAGATAAGTTCCAACACTTCTATAAAGACGAGGACGATATGGACATGCGTGAAGAAATGCAGCAGACCAATCCAGATATGATGGATACCATGCCTGTTTCTGACACCATTTTACCTGACAATACTAAAACTGAAATTGTAGAATAGATATTCTGTCAAAATAGCGCATTAAAAAAAGCTTTGAGTTTACACTCAAAGCTTTTTTTATGTTTTAAATAATATTAAATTTTAAACGTATTCTTTAAGAATACCCATTAACGTAGTAGCATCTTGTTCGCCACTTTGTCGCCATACCATTTCGCCTTTTTTGTAAATCATAAGCGTAGGTAGACCCTTAACACGTAAAGCCTGAGAAAGCTCTTTGTTCTTATCCACATCTATTTTTATAACCTTACCTCTGCTACCTAAAGCAGCGGCTACATCCCTTAATACAGGATGCATTGCAGTTGACTGCTCATTCCACTCTGCATAAAAATCAAGAAGAACAGGTACCTTTAAATCTATTAATTCACCAAATTTGGACATATAAAATGCTTTTCTTTGTTAGCCAAATGTAATAAAAATTGTTAAAATACTACTCTTAGCATCCTAATAGTAGTATTGTAATAGGGTTAAAATCATGTTAATGCCTTTTTCTTCAAAGTTATCACGGTAATTTCTGGCCATATACCTACCCTACCCGGATAACCTAAAAATCCAAAACCTCTGTTTACATTAATGAATTGCCCCATTTCTTTGTAAATACCCGCCCAATAAGGGTATCTCCATTTTACAGGGCTCCACTTGATCCAACCTGGTATTTCAATACCAAATTGCATACCATGAGTGTGTCCGCTCAATGTCAAGTGGTAATGGTAAGCATCTGGTATCACTTCCATTTCCCAGTGCGATGGATCGTGACTCATTAATATTTTAAAATCATCGGCATTAATCTGTGAGGCAGCTTTTTTAAGGTCCCCGGCTTTTTTGAATCCGCCTTTACCCCAATTCTCTACTCCCACCAAAGCAATCTTATCATCCCCTTTTTGTAAATATCTATGCTCGTTTAGCAAAAGATCAAAACCCATTTCTTTTTGCAATGTTTTTAGGTCTTCTAAATTCTGTTGTTTCAGCTCTTCGGTATCCCAAGGAATATAATCTCCGTAATCATGATTACCTAAAACTGAAAACTTACCATCTTTTGCACAAAGGGTACTAAAAAGATCTGCCCACGGCTCCATTTCAGAAGTCATATTATTAACCATATCACCCGTAAACAAGAGTACATCGCTTTTCTGCTGATTAATAAGGTTTACAGCGTATTCAATCTTTTTTCTATCATCGAAACTACCACTATGTATATCTGAAATTTGGGTAATCTGGTACCCATCAAAACTATCGGGAAGATCTTCGAATTCCAAATCGTATTTCAACACCTTAAAATTGTACTTCCCTTTGTACATACCATATAGCAGCGCCCCAAATGGTACGGCAGCTACTCCCAGTGCTAGTAAACTAAGAAAACGTCTACGTGCCGGAAGTCCGAATTGCTTTTCCTCACCATAAATTTTTTGATATGCACCTGCTATAAAACGATATATATCTTCAGAAAACAAGAATAAGATAGTGATGATATTGAACGTTAACATGGTCAATAAAAAACCAAAAGCATAACTTTTAGAAATACTTAAAACACGACCTGTCTCCTCACCTACCGAAAATTGATAAATGAAATTGATCATTACGACCAATGAAACTGCAATATATAACCAAGACCACCAAGGTTGCTTGGTAATTGTTTTTAATGCTTGCAATACATAACAGCTTAAAGCAACATAAGCTAAGACAAAAATAAACCAACGGATCATGAATGAATTTTTTACAAAGATATCTGTATCTCAACGGTATGTGTGCTCAATTGCATTTTATTTAACCTTGGCCACAACAGCTTTAATATTATCCAATTGCGTGATTGCCCTTTGATTATCACTTAAAAAGTTAACTGAATTCATAGAAATTAACGGTTTTGAAGATAAGGATTGCACCATCTTAGTACCCGATAAATGTGCCATTTTAAAACCTTTATCTTTAAATAGCTCAACATTAGCAGCATTTACACCAGAGCCTGGCATAATCTGTATCATTTTAGATTGTTCTTTTAATTGGAATAAGAAATCTAATCCCTCAGGTGCTGACTTCTGTTGACCAGAAGTTAAAATAGTATCCACTTGCATAGTTTCCAATTTCTTCAAAGCATCCAACGGGTTCTGTATCCAATCAAACGCCCTATGAAACGTAAATTTCAATTTACCAGCAGCATCCTTTAGTTTTCGGGTTCGCACTACATCTAAAGAAAAATTTTCCAAAAGAACTCCAGATACAATTCCATTATATCCCAGCTCTGCACACAGCTCAATATCCGAAATCATAATATCCAGCTCTTCATCAGAATATGTAAAGTCACCACTTCTAGGACGTATAAGAATATTAACCGGTATTGTAATTTTACTTCTCACAGCTTTCAACAACCCGTAAGAAGGTGTTAATCCGCCCACCGCTAATTCTGAACACAACTCAATTCGGTCTGCTCCGGCACGTTCGGCAACTAAAGCAGATTCCAATGAATTAGCACAAACTTCTACTATCATATTCCTATATTTAAGGTCACTAAAAGTAAAGAACCCATCCCATGAAAAGAAGAAAATTTCTTAGAAATTCTAGCACAGTAGCCGCCGGTATAGTATCCGCACCTATATTAGCTTCATACAAAGAAACTCCTCTAGTAAAAAGAGCAGTTAACACACCAGTTCTACCTATTGCAATCTGCACATGGAATTTTGGCAATGCAACAGCCAAAGCATGGGAGGTTTTAGAAAAAGGAGGCAATGCATTAGATGCCGTTCACCAAGGGGTCATGGTAGAAGAAAATGACCTAAGCAATAGCACTGTAGGAAGTGGCGGCAAACCGGATAGAGATGGCAATGTTACTTTAGATGCATGCATTATGGACAAAGATGGTAACTGTGGAGCGGTTTTGGCAATGCAGCATATTGCAAACCCCATATCTGTAGCAAGAAAGGTAATGGAAGAGACTCCGCATGTAATGCTAGCCGGCAAAGGAGCCGAACAGTTTGCTTACGAACAAGGTTTTGAGAAAACAGATTTGCTAACCGAAGAATCGAAACAAGCTTGGGAAGAATGGAAAAAAACATCTCAATACAAACCTATCATAAATATAGAAAATCATGATACCATTGGTATGTTAGCAATTGATGCCTATGGTGATATTGCCGGTGCATGTACCACTAGTGGCATGGCATATAAAATGGCAGGCAGGGTTGGTGACTCGCCTATTATAGGCGCCGGACTTTTTGTTGACAATGAAGTTGGTGGCGCAACGGCAACAGGTGTTGGTGAAGAAGTGGTAAGAACAGTTGGTAGTTTTTTAATTGTTGAATTAATGCGACAAGGCAAATCGCCACAAGAGGCATGCGAAGAAGGTGTAAAACGCATTATCGCTAAAAACAAGGACAAACAAGATTTTCAAATCGGTTTTATCGCGATAAATAAAAAAGGAGAAACAGGTGGTTATTGTATTCACCCGGGGTTTAGTTATAGAACGTATTCTAAAGAAGGCCATGTTAACAATCCTTCAGATAGTTATTTAAAGAAATAAGATTATTTCTGAAAAATCTTACAAATGGCGTAGTTTTTGATTTCTGATTTTCCTCAAAACCAACCATGAGAATAATTTTAATTTTATTGATTTCAGGATATTTATATCCACAAAGAAACGATTCACAAGCAGCTTTCTACAATGTAGGTTCAAAAGCTATCATAGGCGGCGTTGGAGCATTGATCAATAAGAAACCTAATGAGAAGGGGTCCAAGGTTTTTTTCAAAGGTATGTATCAAGGTGCTTTAGGAGGTTATTTAACCTTTGAAAGCAAAAGATTGGTAAGGCAATTTCATAGAACTGATAACTACGCCTACTTATGGCCTTCTAAAATCTTGAATTCGGCAGGCAACTCCATTATATATAACGCCGCCGCTAACCGAAACTTTTGGGAACGGTGGCACATGGATTTCGGCTTTAATTATCTGGAATATGATTTTAAACGAGAAAAAAAACTGCGTTATCGAATTTTACCCTTTGCACTTTACGCTAATGCATACGGATTTGCAACCTCAAAATTTGATTTTAAAAGAACATTTTACTCTGGTCATTTTATTTTCAAAAACGAAAAATTAGCTAAAATAAGAGATATTGATCCTGATGGAGCAGCTTTATACAATACAATTCAATTTAAACGCAGCATCAATATTGATATAGAAGCGGTTTTAGCACATGAAATTATTCATGTTTATCAATATACCAGTGCATTTTTTATCAATGCCTATTTTAAAGAACCTATTGAAAGGTTAGAAGAAAAAAGCAATTTTTTTAAAAAATACAATAAAGTGTTTTATACAGATTTGAATGCCCCTTTAAAAATAGGCTTATATAATGTACAGTATTTATTCGGTGTCGATTATTATGACATACTTCAGGAAAAAGAAGCTGACTATTATTCCTCAAACCATTTTTAATATACCATAAATGAAAGCAATCTTATATCTAGCCGGCATGTTAATTATATTCTCCGGCTGTACTATAGAAGAGGAATATACCTTTAAAGAAAAGATTGCTGGTAAATGGGTTGGAACTAAAAGAATTGTTTTTTTCAAAGATGGCTCTTCAGTAGATAATTTATCTACAGGTATATGTGAAAGTCAAACAGAATTAATTCTTTTTGAAGATGGCAGTCTTTACTTTGAACATTATATTGAAACCGAAAATAATTCCGGAGGAACTGATTTCCGTGAAATTGACTTAACAACTAGCGATAATGGAGAATGGAAAGTAATGCCAGGCAACAAGGTTATTTTTAAACTCACAAATACTTCTGACAATTCTGAATTGATTATGGAACTTTTTGAAGTAAACCTTATAGATAGAGGCAATCTCGAAATAAGGTATAAGGAATTTGAAAATGATGAGAATGAAAACATTGATTATTACGTTTATAAATATTTTAGAATTTATGGCGATTACGAATCACCTGAAAATAACAATTGAATAATAAAACACATAAGCAATAGGGCAATCTCCCTTAATGTTTCCCTATCAATTTGTACTTTTAACGTTTTACAATCAATACTCAAAAATGGCAGATCAAAAAAGACTCTTTTTGCTAGATGCATACGCACTAATTTTTCGTGGTTACTACGCACTTATAAAAAATCCAAGAATAAACTCTCAAGGAATGGATACCTCGGCAATTATGGGGTTCATGAATTCTTTATTCGATGTTATTCGTCGTGAACAACCAGATCATTTGGCCGTTTGTTTTGATAAAGGAGGAAGTGCGGAACGTACAGAGTTGTTCCCAGAGTATAAAGCAAACAGATCAGAAACTCCAGATGCCATCCGTATTGCCGTACCCTATATTCAAGATATCTTAAATGCAATGCAGATTCCTGTTGTAGTAAAAGAAGGATGGGAAGCAGATGACATTATTGGAACGTTGGCAAAGCAAGCAGAAAAAGAAGATTACAAAGTTTTTATGGTAACGCCAGATAAAGATTTTGGACAATTGGTATCTGAAAACATTTTCATGTATCGCCCTGCTAGAATGGGTAACGGTATAGAAATTTGGGGTATTCCAGAAATTCAAAAACGTTTTGGGGTTCAAAGACCAGAACAGGTTATTGATTACCTTGGTATGATGGGTGATGCCAGTGATAACATACCAGGCTTACCAGGTGTTGGTGACAAAACTGCCAAGAAATTTATAGAGCAGTTTGATTCTATGGAAGGGCTTTTGGCGAATACCGATAAGCTTAAAGGTAAAATGAAAGAGAAAGTAGAAGCCAATGGTGAACTTGGTTTACTTTCTAAAAAATTAGCTACTATTTGTTTAGATGTCGATGTCACTTTCAATGCTGGTGATTATGAAATGTCTGAACCAAATGCCGTAGAAGTTCAGAAAATTTTCGAAGAGCTTGAGTTTAGAAGATTAAAAGATCAGTTTATAAAATTATTCTCTGCGGAAGCCGAAGAGGCGACCACAGAAGCTACAAACAAACAAGTCGCTAAA
This sequence comes from Maribacter forsetii DSM 18668, assembly GCF_000744105.1. NCBI lineage: Bacteria > Pseudomonadati > Bacteroidota > Flavobacteriia > Flavobacteriales > Flavobacteriaceae > Maribacter > Maribacter forsetii. The sequence continues at coordinate 814,207 of NZ_JQLH01000001.1, read as the reverse complement.
AAAGAGACACAAGATGCTGGATCAGGACAGTTCTCGCTATTTGGAAGTCCTGCAGATGCTGGTGCAACCGTAAAAGATTTTTCAAGTAGAAAGACCATTGCAGATGTTGCGCATTCTTACCAAAGTGTTGCTCCTGGTATGGCAATGAAATTATTCTTGAAAAGTTTAATGCAGCAAACCTCTGTATGTTTTGACACCGAAACTACAGGTTTAGATCCTTTAACAGCGGAATTAGTTGGTATTGCTTTTTCTTGGGAAGCAACAAAAGGATATTACATTCCCTTTACAGATAATAAAGAAGATGTTCAGACACTTTTAGAAGAATTACGCCCATTCTTTGAAGCTGAAAAAATTGAAAAAATAGGTCAGAATTTAAAGTACGATATCAAAGTATTAGATAAATACAACATTGATGTAAAAGGACCTCTGTTCGATACTATGTTGGCACATTATCTAATTAATCCGGATATGCGTCATAATATGGATGTATTAGCGGAGACGTACTTAAACTACACTCCGGTTTCCATCACAGAACTTATTGGTAAAAAAGGAAAGAATCAATTGAGCATGCGAGATGTTCCGTTAGAAAAACAAACGGAATACGCTGTTGAAGATGCAGATATCACTTATCAACTTGCACAACATTTTAGACCAGAATTAAAGGAAGCCAATACCGAAAAGTTATTTCAAGACATTGAGATTCCGTTATTACGTGTTTTAGCGGACATGGAATTAGAAGGTATCAATTTAGATGAGAAATTCTTGAATTCACTTTCAGAAGACTTGAACAATGACATCAGCAATCTAGAAAAGAAAATTTACGAAGTTGCCGGTGAAGAATTCAATATTGGTTCACCCAAACAACTAGGTGAAATACTGTTTGACAAACTAAAACTAGTCGACAAACCTAAAAAGACCAAAACAGGTCAATATTCTACTGCAGAAGATGTATTGTCTAATTTGGCAAAAGACCATGAAATTATTCAGAATGTATTGGATTATAGAGGTCTTGCCAAATTGAAAAGCACGTATGTAGATGCACTGCCAGAACAAGTAGAACCATCTACTGGTAGAGTACATACAGACTATATGCAGACCGTTGCGGCAACAGGTCGTTTAAGCAGTAACAATCCAAATTTACAGAACATACCAATTAGAACAGAACGCGGTAGACAAGTAAGAAAAGCGTTTGTACCAAGAGATGAGAACTACACTTTACTGGCGGCAGATTACTCTCAAATAGAACTACGTATTATCGCAGCACTAAGTGAAGAAACCACCATGATAGAAGCTTTTAAAAATGGTGAAGATATTCATGCTTCTACAGCATCAAAAGTATTTAATGTGCCTTTGCAAGAAGTGACTAGAGAACAGCGTAGCAATGCAAAAACCGTAAACTTTGGTATCATCTATGGTGTTTCTGCATTCGGATTAAGTAACCAAACGGACTTATCAAGAAAAGAAGCAAAAGAACTGATAGACACCTACTACAAGACCTATCCAAAGTTGCGAAATTACATGAGCGAGCAAGTAGATTTTGCACGTGATAATGGTTATGTTTCAACTGTGTTGGGCAGAAGACGCTATTTAAAAGACATCAATGGAAGTAACGCAATAGTTCGTGGTGCTGCAGAACGGAATGCAGTAAACGCACCTATTCAAGGTAGTGCTGCAGATATCATAAAGATTGCCATGATCAATATTCACAACAAACTAGAAAAAGGCAATTATAAGTCTAAAATGCTTTTACAAGTACATGATGAATTGGTGTTCGATATTTACAAACCAGAATTAGAGGAATTAAAAACCCTAATTAAATCTGAGATGGAAAACGCATACAAAATAGCAGTTCCTTTAGATGTAGAAGTTGGCTTGGGTGAGAATTGGTTGGTTGCGCATTAACAGCCATATTTGTAATAGAAGAACCACACTTTGTAAGAAACAATTGTAGTATTTCGACGAAAATATTCTGTTAACAAAACGCTAATATTTATATTAGTGTTTTGCTAACCATATTATACTATGATTAAAAACTACACTAGGCTGCTATTGGCAGCCCTATTTTTGTATTGTTTTACAGGATTTTCGCAAACGAATTATTTACAGAATGCTAGCTTTGAAAATTGGTCTGGCAGCCCTGAAGCACCAGAAAATTGGAGCATCGCCAATGAAAACAATATTACTAAAAGCATTGACGCTACAGAAGGGAACTTTTCTCTAGAATTAGATTTGAACAATACTTTAGTAAACCAAACCGAACTTAGCACTTGGAATACAAACGATATAGTTTTGGTACCAAATACTAGTCACACCTTTACTTTTGATTACAAAGTTAGCACTGACACAGGTAATAACCTTAGTGCCTACCTAGACGTTTTAAAAGATGAAGGCAGCTATACTATACAATATATTCATGAGTTCATTCCTTTAGAAAGTGATGGCAATTGGCACACCTACACTTTCGACTTTGACACTGAATCCGAAGAAGATTATGCTTTTGAATTAACCTTTAGAGCAAACACAGACCCTGCTAGCTCAATTAAAGTAGATAATTTGCAGGTTTTGGGTCCTGAAACAGCAGTTACCCCTGACAAGGAAGCATTAATTGCATTATATTATGCCACAGATGGACCAAACTGGCAAAGACAATGGGACCTTAGTACTGAGATTAGCACGTGGCATGGGGTTACTACAAATGAACAAGGAAGGGTAACCGAGTTAAGCCTAAAATCAAATAATCTAATTGGCATAATTCCACCTGAAATACAACTTCTAACTGAATTAGTAAAGATAGAATTAGACAGAACTTTGATTTACGGACAACTACCTAATCAAATTTCTGAAATTTCAATGGAATTTTGGAATTTAACTAAATTAGAAGAAGTCAATTTTTCAAATACAGAACTTGAAGGTACTTTACCACCTCAAATAGGTCAACTTATTTCATTAAAATCACTATTATTATACAACAATAATCTTACAGGCAATATTCCTACTGAAATTGGAAATCTTGCAAATCTTGAAATATTATCATTAAGTTCTAATAATTTGACCGGCAATATTCCATCACAATTTGGTCAAAATAGTTCATTAAAAAGTTTAGTACTCTCATATAATTCCCTAGACGGGAATATTCCAAGTAGTTTAAGTCAGATTAATTCACTTGAACTACTAACTTTGGATAATAATGAATTAACTGGAACCATACCAGCAGAACTCGGTCAATTAACTAATCTTTACAGACTCAGTCTTGACAGCAATAATCTTGAAGGGAACATACCTAATGAGCTAGCACAGTTAAATAATATTGAAACTCTCGACTTAGCGGTTAATAATTTATCAGGTGAAATACCTGAACATTTAGGTCAACTCACCAGTTTAAAATATTTAGAACTTGGAGGCAATAATTTAACAGGTGAAATCCCTGAATCACTAGGACAACTCACCAATTTAAACTCTTTACAACTTGGATCAAATAATTTAACAGGTACAATACCTGCACCCCTAGGGCAACTTACCAATCTTTTGAAATTAAATTTAAGCAATAACAATTTTAGCGGCAAAGTGCCAATATTTATTCAAGATGATATTTATTCGTTTTTTATTCAAAACAATTCTTTGCTCTTTGAAGATTTGACTGAGGTTATCAGTAATCAATCGAATATTTACTATCATCCACAAACGAACTTAGGTAGTTTATATGGTTCGCCAACATCATTATTGGAAGGAGAACAATTTTCTTTAAGTGTAACCGAAACTACCCATGTTAACAATACATATCAATGGAGAAAAGATGAAGTTGAGATTGAGAATGAGACTAATTCTACTTTTACAATTGATAGTGTTACTCTAGAAGATGCAGGCAAATATGATTGCGTAATCAACAACACCACAGTAACCGACCTTACTTTAGTTAAACACTTTAGTAGATTATTGGTCACCAGTGTTGATGATGACAAAGATGGTGTTTTAAATGAAGATGATATTTGCCCAGACACCCCTTATGGTGAGAGTGTAAATACATTTGGTTGCTCAGAAAGTCAATTATCAGATAACGATGTTGATCAAGATGGTGTTCCCAATACTAATGATGTTTGTGAAAACACACCTATTGGAGCAGTAACAGGTGCTACTGGCTGTAGCTATCAAGATATTTTATTACCAAAACAAGATGATTTTACTGCAAAAGCTACGAGCACTTCTTGCCCTAATACCGCAAATGGGAAGCTTACTATTGAATTTAAAGTTAATCAAACACATATATTAGCGATAACAGGTCCGAATAATTTCTCTGCTAATTATACGCAACAAAACGGAAGCACACTCACAGTTACTGATCTAGAATCAGGTTCTTATAACATTGTTGCTAATTCAGAAATCGGTCGATTAGTTGGCGCGCCCAATATTGAATTTAGCTTGAATATTGAAACTCCCGAGGAATTCATTTCTGGTAAAACCGTTATAGACTACACTGCTAAAAAAGCAAGTGTTGTAGTTTCAGGCAGTAAGAATTACGAGGTTTTGGTAAATGACAAAGTATACACCTTTCAAGTGGACAATATAAATAATCAGCAGCTATCATTTCCGTTAGATAATGGTGTTAATGTTATTTCTATAGAAACAGATAAAATTTGTCAAGGCGTTTTTAATGATAGCATGGTAATCAACAACGCTATTCTATCTCCAAACCCCGCGGCAGACATGTTACGAGTTGAAGGTTTAGATATAATGACTAATGCTCAAGTTATCTTATCAAACATAAGCGGAGTAACATCACTACAAGAAAGTCGAAAAATAAATAACGGCACATTAGAAATGAATATTTCTAACCTTTCTCCCGGCATCTATATGTTAACAATTGTAGATGGAGATAAAGAGACCAACTTAAAATTCGTAAAAAAATGAAATTAGCTATAAAATTAATTTTGGTAGGATTACTAGTTGCGTCATGCGGCGGTAGCGATGACAGCAACAACAATCCGCCAGAGGAAACAGAAAAAGAACTGGGTGCATTTAATCTTATATTTCCTGAAAACAACTTAATATGTACAGAAGGAGAAGACAATGGTACTGACGGGGTAAGTATAGATTTTCAATGGTCAGCATCTACAAACGCTACTTCATATGAATTAGAAATTACGAACCAAGAAAACAACTCGACAGATTCACGAACAGTAAATTCAACCTCTGAAGCCGTGGGGCTGCCAAAAGGAACTCAATTTTCATGGAAGGTAACAGCAATTCTTGAAAGTAAATCTTTAGCAAGTGATTCTTGGAACTTCTATTCAGAAGGCACAAGCACAGAGAATTTCGCCCCTTTTCCTGCTGAAATTAGTGTTTCAGATAATGGTGACGGCACCGTAAGCGTATCTTGGGTAGGTGAAGACTTAGATGACGACCTATCAACTTACGACGTTTACATTGGCACATCTGGTAACTTAGAGTTGATTCTTGAGAATACAACCAATATAAATACCAATTACACTATTACAACTGGAGAGCAATATATTGTTCAAGTAGTTTCTAAAGACAGTAACAACAATACATCTACTAGCCGAACCTATTTCACATTCTAGAAAGTTAAAGTTTATTTAAAGAAAGACGAAAAGGTATTTTACAAACGTTAGCATATAGCGTACTTCTACAATGAGGCACGTTATTTTTCATGAAAAGACTTCTAATCATAGTATTATTTATAAGCCTTGGAGCAGGTAAACTAGCTGCGCAAGACATAAAAGTCTTTCCTAACCCTGCAACGAACGTTATCAACGTCTTAGGACTTAAAAATGATGCTAACGCCACTATTAGCATTAGAGATAGTTATGGCACACAAATCATTTACCACCAATGGGATATTAAAAGAAATTCCTTGAATATTCCTGTTTTCAATCTTGAAAAAGGTTTGTACATGATTACCATACAATCTGAACATCAAAATGTAAAAACTAAATTTTACAAGCAATAAAAAACCCTCACACAAAGTGCAAGGGTCATTTATTACTATAATTGAATATAGTTTATCGCTTCACGAAAATCAATTGCCCGTCTTCTGAAAAGTTAGGAATATCAAGATCGCTGGCATCTAATGTCATTACATTACCTTCAATAGTAACACCAATTGCCACTTCCTCACCATTTTCATCTATGGTAGTTACAGTTTCCCCATCAAAAGTATAGGTACTAGCATTTGTATCAGACTCTGTTGGGCAAGGAATATCTAAGCCCGTAGCAGTTGCGTTAACTTCAATATAATTTACGGAATTAGAAGCGCTAGCCGTTAAGTCTTCATTAAACTGCAAAGTAATAATGAAGCAATTTTCTTCTGTAAGAAAATCTAGAATCTGTTTTCGAAATTTAACATCGTCACTTGCCGTTTCATTGTCAATTTCAAGTTCTGTAGCATCCCAAGTACCTATAATAGCCGCACTATTGAGTTCTGCTTCATTTTGGGTCTCATCTTTGTCAGAACTACAAGATACAAGTGTTAATACTACTCCTGCAATTAGTAAAATATGCTTATACATCTTTTTAGTTTTTTGGTTGTACAAGCTTAAAAACGAAAAAATCAACTTATTATTTCATATCTGAACAAACAGCTATCTAACAGAGACGGGGACTTAGAGTATAAATCTATACGTTGCCTTTAACAAAATGGTATTATCTTTTTTCTGCCCTAGTATTTGACGATCTAAATTCCTGCCCAAAGTTTCACCAGGATTCCCTGCCCCTACAACTCCTTGTGACCAGACCAAAAAGATTTCCGACCCAGGCACATATTCCCATCTTAATACTAAATTCGATCGAAACTGGACATATGAAAAATCTGGATTTTCAATCCGATAATCTGTAATTCCGTCAAAATCCTCATCAATCAAATAGTTATCAGTGTTATTAGATTGCGAAATTTGATTTTCAGAGAATAAAGTTACTCGCTCATTGAGGCTTTCCGCAATAGGATTATTCACGTAATTAAAATTAGTATACGTTCCTCTAGAAATAAATGGCTCGCCATAATACTGAATAGATAGATTAGGATTTATACTATAATTAAAACGGATGGAAGTACTAAACGTTTTTTGATCAATATTACCGGTAATATATCTAGCATCTCCATTAAAATTGGTTTCGGTAACATATTGCGTTTTATTAGGGTTCTCTTCAAATTCAGAAGAGATAGACAGGTTAAAAGCATCAAAAGGTTGGTAGTATAATCTAAACACATAACGCGCTAACGAAAAGTTTTTTTCGGCTGCCTGACTATTTACATAACCCAAGGTAAAACTTAGTTTCTTTCTACTATCAGAACCGAAAAATAGATATGCAAAATTTTCATCTGACCAACGCCAACGTGGTCCGCCACGTAATACGGTATTAGAAAATATACGGGGTTTATGCGCTGCCCCAACTTCTGTCCACCAATTATTTTTATAATTTATAAATCCCTCAAACTGATATTGAATTCTATTATAATTACCCTCAAAATCGTAGGTTGAATACTGACTTAATTCCATATTTGCCCTTCTATAGAAATTAGTGGGTTTAATAAACAATCTACTTACAGATGCAGTTTGTTTTATTTCATCTGCTTGTCTTAGAAATCCAATGTCATTAAGTTCCAATTCGGGTGATCGCCAAATGACGCCACCGTCATATCTCCAATTACCGCCACCTGCTTTACCTATCTCTATTTTACCACCAGTACCTGTAAGCGAGGTTCTATTAATATCTACAGAAACATGGTCTGCATCAACTCTTTGAAAAAGGTGCGTTATACTAGTTTGCGTTCTTGCAATTGCATCTTCACTTCCTGTAACATGACTACCAACAATGTTGCCTTCCACATAATAATTTCTATCCTTCCAATTGTGTTTAAAATCAAAACCGCCGGTGTATGCACCACTTCTTAAAAAATCTAGATTATCTGGTAAATTTCTATTCGTAGCAGTAAAAATTCCACCAATAAAAGAATTACGTTCATTAAAATCTTTTTGCACCCTACCTACCAGATAATTAGTTAGTGGTTCTACAAGTTCTGATCGTTTGTTACCTACAACATCTTCAATGTCTGCATACATTTTACCGGTAACACTTTCTAAAAGACCCAAAGACCACCCGTTTTTGGTTTTACCAGAGAACTTAGCAGCACCCAAAATTGTACTATTGGTTGGCTGATCAATGAATTCATCTGGTGTTGTCGTTGCAAAACCTTGCGGACTTCTTCCTATTCTTCTACTATAAAAAATATTGTCATTACCATCGGCAAACTCATAATCGAAAATATTCTTGTTCTCGATAAAAAAAGGTCGTCGCTCTTCAAAAAAGATTTGAAATCCGTCTAAAGCAATAGCTCCCGGATCAGCATCTACTTGACCAAAATCCGGATTTACGGTCAAGTCTAAGGTCAAATCATTTGTCAAACCAATTTTAGCATCTAACCCAGCATTTAACCTATAATCATTACCATCACGAAATGGATTACCATCTTGCGAAGGGTATGAATCATATTGATTTACCAAAAAAGGTTGAATTTCTAATTGTTTTTGTGGTTGAATATCAATAAGTCCCCTAAGTACACCAAACTCACTTACCCAGCCCGGGGCATCTAACGAAACAGGTTGCCAAAGAGAACGTTCCTCTGCCCTAAAAAATCTTCTGTTCAATTGTAAACCCCAAATCTGTTCTTTTTGTTCTCCAAATTTTAATTGACTGAAAGGTATTTTCATCTCCGCAGTCCATCCTTCCGCATCAATTTGAGAAGCAGTATACCAAATTGGATTCCAGCTAGCATCCCAAAAATCTCCATTTTGAGATATAAACTCATCCCCCTTTACGCCTGCGGCAGAAATATTGAAAGAGAAACCGGTTCTTTTATCGTTATAACTATCTATATTAATCTCTATCCAATCACCAGAAAAATTATCGCGCCTTGCAAGTCTTTTTTCTATTTTAGAAGGAATACTATCATAACATCGAATACCTACATAAAGAAATTTGGCATCGTAGGTAATCTTAAATTTTGTGGATTGACTTGGTTTTTCTCCATTATTAGGATCAAAAACAGTAAAATCCCCATCCCAAGATACAGTATCCCAAGCCTTATCAGACAATTCTCCGTCAATTGTAATTTCTTCTCCTAACGTAAGTTGCTTGGTAATATATTCCCTTTGTACCTTTGCAACATCTTTTTGAGCTACTACTGTCGTTAGAAATAGTAGAAATAAGATACTTAGGGATAAACATTTATTCATAACTGTGCGTTCTTTGGTTGATTGATGTGATAATGAAGAGACACAAAAGAATTGTAATTGTTACAGAAACAGTAATAAAACCTATAAGTTTAACAGTATCTCAATAAAGACAAAGTAGTTAGATATTACATTTATTTAAAAAATGTAAAAAAATAAGAAACAAGTATTTGCAATTCAAGTTAATAATTGTAGATTTGCAGCCCCTTTCTAGGGATTGATTAAAATAATAGTTAAAAATAGCAGTAGTGGATACATTAAGTTATAAGACCGTTTCGGCCAACAGAACAACTGTAAACAAAGAGTGGTTATTGGTAGATGCCGAAGGAGAAACATTAGGACGCATGGCTTCAAAAGTCGCCTATTTGTTAAGAGGAAAGCACAAGCCAAGTTTCACCCCTCATGTTGATTGTGGTGATAATGTTGTTATTATCAACGCAGAGAAAATTGTTCTTACAGGAAACAAGTGGTCTGATAAATCATATATGAGATACACTGGCTACCCAGGTGGTCAACGTACTACTAGTGTAAAACAATTATTGGATAAAAATCCAGAAGGTATTCTTGAAAAAGCAATAAAAGGAATGTTACCTAAGAACAGATTAGGAGCAGAACTTTTTAGAAACCTTAAAGTTTACGCAGGTACAGAGCACGGTCAAGAAGCTCAAAAGCCAACTGTTGTTAATTTAAAAGACATTAAATAAGATGGAAGTAATTCATAAAATTGGTCGTAGAAAGACCGCTGTAGCTAGAGTATATCTTTCTGATGGTAATGGTGATATCACTATTAACAACAAAGATTTAAGCGTATACTTCCCAACTGCAACACTTCAATACAAAGTAAAACAACCTTTCACATTAACTGAAAGCTTAGATACTTACGATGTAAAAGTAAATGTTTACGGTGGTGGTATCACTGGTCAAGCAGAAGCTATTCGTCTTGCTTTATCTAGAGCAATGTGTGAGATTGATGCTGAGAACAGAACAGTCTTAAAACCAGAAGGTCTATTAACTAGAGACCCTAGAATGGTTGAACGTAAGAAATTCGGTCAGAAGAAAGCACGTAAAAAATTCCAATTCTCGAAACGTTAATTCGGAATTACAAGATTACCAGGCACCCTTTTTGGGTGCCTATTTTTATATTTTATCATACTGGAAAATCCAGATTATTAACAAGTTCATTGAAAGTCCTTTTAGGACAATTAAAAATCCTTTAATCACTTAATATTAAAGGTAAGATTAGTTTAGCATCTAAATGATGAAGGCTTTTCGGTTGTAAATCGAAATACCACTTTATCATTGCTAATTCATAAGAACGTAAACTAAATTTAAAATGGCGAGAGTCGAAGTAAAACAATTATTAGAAGCAGGTGTACATTTTGGTCACCTAACAAGAAAGTGGAATCCTAACATGGCTCCTTACATCTACATGGAGCGTAATGGTATTCACGTAATCAACCTTTACAAAACAGTTGCAAAATTAGACGAGACCAATGAGGCTCTTAGCAAAATTGCAGCATCAGGTAGAAAAATACTTTTCGTAGCTACCAAAAAACAAGCAAAAGATATCGTTGCTGAAAAAGCAGCTGCAGTAAACATGCCTTACATCACAGAAAGATGGCCAGGTGGTATGTTAACCAACTTTGTTACTATCCGTAAAGCTGTTAAGAAAATGGCTTCTATTGATCGTATGAAGAAAGATGGCACCTTCCTTACATTATCTAAGAAAGAAAGATTGCAAGTTGATCGTTTACGTGCAAAATTAGAAAAGAACTTAGGTTCTATTTCTGAAATGACTCGTTTACCAGGTGCTTTGTTCATTGTTGATACAATGAGAGAACACATTGCAGTAAAAGAAGCTCAAAAATTGAACATTCCTATTTTCGCAATGGTAGATACCAACTGTGATCCTAGAGATGTAGATTACCTTATACCTTCTAACGATGATGCATCAAAGTCTATTGACATCATTATGACAGAAGTTACCAACGCAGTAGCTGAAGGTCTGGCAGAACGTAAGGCTGAAAAAGGTAACTCAGAAGATAAAAAAGAAAAAGCTCCTAAGAAAAAAGTAGCAGCTGAAAAGCCAGCTCCAACTCCAGCTAAGGTTGATACTAAACCTGCACCAATGGTTGCTAACGTACCAGACGTTGAGGTAAATGTTGAGGCTACAAAAGAAGCAGTAGCTAAAGATGTGAAGGCTGATGATTTAACAAAAGTTGAAGGTATTGGACCAAAAGCTGCTGAAGCATTAGTTGCTGCAGGTATCGCTACATTCGAAGACCTTTCTAAAGGCGAAGCTGAAAAGATCAAAGAAATCTTAACAGAAGCAAGTTCTAGAATGGCTCATTTAGATCCTACCTCTTGGCCAAAGCAAGCTAAAATGGCTGCTGATGGTAAATGGGACGAACTTAAAGAATGGCAAGACAACACTAAAGGTGGTGTAGAATAAGTTTTTCTATTTTTGATATAAATAAATCTAAGAACAACCCTTTAAAACGGGTATCCTAAAAGAAAATAAAATGGCAAAAATTACCGCCGCAGAAGTAAATAAATTAAGAAAGGCGACTGGCGCTGGAATGATGGATTGTAAAAACGCTTTGGTCGAGGCCGAAGGTGATTTTGACAAAGCCATTGAAGTGCTTCGTAAAAAAGGGCAAAAAGTAGCAGCAAAAAGAGCAGACAGAGATTCATCTGAAGGTGCTGCGATTGCTAAGTTAAATTCTGACCAAACTGTTGGTGTTGCTATAGTACTTGGTTGTGAAACTGATTTCGTTGGTAAAAACGAGAACTTTATTTCTCTTGCCAACCAATTAGCTGAAATAGCACTTAGCTGTAACTCTAAAGAAGAGCTTTTAGCTGCTGATTTTGGAGGTATGACAGTTGCTGACAAATTAGTTGAGCAAACTGGTGTTATTGGTGAAAAATTAGAAATCACGGCTTTTGAAAAATTAGAAGCACCATATGTTGGTTCTTACGTTCACATTAACAAGATCGCTGCTTTAGTTGGTCTATCTGCTAAGGTTGAGACTGCTGATGTATTGGCTAAAGACGTTTCTATGCAAGTTGCTTCTATGGGTGCAACAACATTATCTTACAAAGATTTTGACCCTACATTCGTAGCTGCTGAAACAGAGGCTAGAATAGCTGTTATTGAAAAAGACAACGAAGAACTAGGTCGTTTAGGTAAAACACTTAAAAATGTACCTCAGTATATTTCTATGTCGCAGTTAACTCCTGAAGTCATGGCTAAAGCAGAAGAAGATGCTAAAGCACAATTACAAGCTGAAGGTAAACCAGAGAAAATTTGGGATAAAATTCTTCCAGGAAAAATGGAAAGATTCGTATCTGATAATACTACTTTGGACCAAGAACAGTGTTTATTAGACCAAAACTTCATTAAGGATGAGAAAATCAACGTAGCTAAATATGTTGAGTCTCATGGTGATGTTTCTGTTTTAGGTTTTAAACGTGTAACCGTAGGTTAATTACAATACAACTAACTCAATAAAAAACCGTCTTACTGTAAAAAGTAGACGGTTTTTTTATTTTCAATATTTTACTTATCTCCTAATTTTTCAACCAGGCATTTCGCAACTTAACGGTTTCTTCAGTTACCCCTTCTAACGGAACAATTTTCCTAACCTTCTTTAAAGGTTGCCCTACTGGTCCTTTTACAGATATCATTTCCCCATCTCTTTCTACAGTCATGCTGACTACGGTTTCTGGTGTCCAACCAAAGCTTTCACCTATTATCGGACGTAGGGTTTCTAAATTAATATCTTGACCATTGATAACCCTAAAAATATCGCCACCCTTCAATTTTAAATCATCAAAGAAAGAATTCAAGGCTATATTCTTACGAATAAATACTACGCTATCATTTTTTACATCAACATCCATATAAGGCACTTGACCATCAAAAAAGTAACCGGCAGGCTCCTCAACATTCTTTGTCACTAAACCAACCTTAGCAAAATACACATCATAATCTATAGGTGTTGTACCAATTACATGCTGCTTAAAGAAAGTATCAACTTCAGGATATGTCATGGAAACAATTTCCCCAAACAAAGCTTCATCTTCAAAAGGAACGTCTGTACCATATTTTTTAGACAACTCTTTCATTAACCAAAGCATACTCTTCTCCCCTCCACTCTTCTCTCGCAATATAATATCTAGACACATATTTATTAAAGCTCCTTTCTCATATACGTTGGCATAATTAGGTTCATAAGGCTGTTCCAATATATTTTTACTCATAACAGTAAAAGACATACTATCATCATAAAATTTTGAATTAGTGATTTTAGCCAACATACGTTCGTAAAAATCCTCTTCAGTAATTAGACCTTGCTGAATCTGAAATAAATTAGCAAAGTACTCTGTAGTGCCCTCATACATCCATAAATGTTCAGACATTTTTGGGTCGTTAAAATCAAAATACTGAATCTCTTTAGAGTGAACGGACAACGGTGTAACTATATGAAAAAACTCATGAGAAACCACATCTACCATAGCCTGTTCTAAACGTCCAATATCCATAGCTTCTGGTAACACAACCACAGTAGAGGTATGATGTTCTAATGCTCCAAACCCATGAGCATCTGGCACAGTATTATCAGACATATATAATAAGATGTTATATTCCTTTGTACTATCAACATCTCCTAAAAATTTCTTTTGAGCACCCATCATAGCCACCATTCTATCTTTTAAATCAGACGCCTTGTAAACGTTATTAGGAGAAAAAAGACTTAAGGTTACAGTAATACCATTTATCTCAAAAGACTCTGTATTTGGTTTTGCATACATTATTGGGTTATCAATTACTTCAAAATAACGATTTGCCTTAAAAGCATCCCACAAAGGATCTGGCTTATTATTTACTTCTCTGGCAAGCGTGGTAGTACCTACCAAATCTGTTGGCTTTTTAATCTGAATAGCATAAGGTATTTCTTTGAACCCATCAAAATAACCTACAAATCCATGAAGATTAAGCATAAAATTGCTATCCTTTGAGATATTGGTACCTGCCGGCGAGAAAACAGCATCATCTACTTCATCCTCCGTATCATAAGTATCATTTACCCAATATTGAACTTTATCTAACTGAGCAGCATTTGAAATACTCCAAGAGTTTTCATCTAGTTTAGTGCTAGGCAGAACATTCCCTTTATAATCTAGCGCTTCAAAATCTTCAATATACTTACCGTAATTATCGGAACTATATGTTCCAGGCACAGTCTTAGGTATTCTAAATATGACCGTTGAAGTTGTAAACACTCCAGGGTTGATTCCTACCTGAACTTTATCATCGACAACATTTACCAAATCAATAGAGGTGACCACGGGACTATTCTCAACAGACAAAAGAGCCTTACCTGCCCCACAAGCGTTTAATAGTAAAGCAATGGCAATAATTAATACATTTTTCTTCATAAAAAACTTCATAAGTGAATATTTAAAATCAATGATATCAAAGATAGATAATATGTAAGGACAACATCTCAACGATTTATGTTTTGCTTCAACCAAATATTGACTACACCCATCAAATATTTTCATTATTTTTGATGGCAAATAAAAAATTAAGATGCACTACAAAAGAATTCTTCTAAAACTAAGCGGTGAAGCCTTAATGGGCGAAAAGCAATACGGAATAGACTCTAATCGTCTAAATGAATATGCGGAAGAAATTAAAGAAGTAGTTGAAAAAGGTATTGAAGTTGCCATAGTTATTGGTGGCGGTAATATTTTTCGTGGCTTAGCAGGTGCAGCAACAGGAATGGACAGAGTACAAGGTGATCACATGGGAATGTTGGCAACCGTAATTAATGGCTTAGCATTACAAAGTGCATTAGAAATGAACGGTATACAAACCAGATTACAAAGTGCCATTAAAATTAACGAAGTTGCAGAGCCTTTCATTAGAAGACGTGCCATGAGGCATTTAGAAAAAGGAAGAGTTGTTATCTTTGGCGGAGGAACAGGTAACCCATATTTTACTACGGATTCTGCTGCAGTACTAAGGGCTATTGAAATAGAAGCCGATGTAATTCTAAAGGGAACCCGGGTTGATGGTATTTACACTGCCGATCCAGAAAAGGATAAAAGTGCTACGAAATTTGATAATATCTCTTTTTCAGAGGTACTTACAAAAGGATTAAAGGTGATGGATACTACAGCCTTTACACTAAGTCAAGAAAATGAACTACCAATTGTAGTTTTTGATATGAACAAAAAAGGAAACTTACTTAAAATTGTTGACGGCCAAACTATTGGTACAACGGTCAACCTATAATTTTCGGTATAGTTTATGTTATTGCGATAGTAATATAATTATTATATGAACGAAGAAGTACAATTTATATTAGACGCTACAAAGGAAGGCATGAATGCCGCCATAGCTCACCTAGAAAGAGAATTTTTGAAGATAAGAGCTGGAAAAGCCAGCCCAACAATGTTATCATCGGTAATGGTTGATTATTACGGATCACAAACTCCGTTAGCTCAGGTAGCCAATGTAAACACCCCAGATGGTAGAACCATTTCTGTTCAACCATGGGAAAAGAATATGCTTCAAGAAATTGAAAAAGCAATTATGAACGCCAACCTAGGTTTTAACCCTATGAACAATGGCGACATGATTATCATCAACGTTCCGCCATTAACAGAAGAACGAAGAATACAACTTACCAAGCAAGCCAAGGCAGAAGCTGAACATGCAAAAGTAGGTGTACGAAGCGCAAGGCAAGATGCAAACAAAGAAATTAAGGATTTAGATATTTCTGAAGATTTTCAAAAAAATGCCACTGCGGATGTTCAAGATTTAACTGATGCTTTCACAAAGAAAATCGAAGACTTCTTAGTTAAGAAAGAAGCTGAGATTATGAAAGTATAACCAAGAAATTTATAATTATCATTTAAAGCTACCTAAACTAGGTAGCTTTATTTTTTTTGTAAAAAATTTAAACTTTTCAATTTAGGAACAGATGTAGCTAATAGTTACCTTTGCGACCTGCAAAAACAGTTATGGTAGCTAAACTTACGAAAGGATTTTGGCCTAAAACGGCAAACATAATTCTACGAAACAGAATCCTGATTTTACTCTTGATTGCCGGTTTTACCGTTTTTATGGGTTGGCAATGGCAATACATGCGATTCTCTAGCTCGCAAACGAATCTACTGCCAGATGATCACCCTGTAAATGTTCAATATCAAGATTTTCTAAGCAAATTTGGAGAAGAAGGTAATGCGGTTGTTTTCGCCATACGCGATAGTGCCTTGTTTACACCTGCCAATTTTAACCGTTGGAACAAGCTTAGCAAACAACTTGCCGCTTTCCCAGAAGTGGAATTTGTTGTTTCAACAGACAATTTAAAAGAGCTTATAAAAGACAAAGAGAAGCAAGAATTTGTAATGCGCCCTTTAATAAATGGCGAACTAAAATCTAAAAAAGAAATAGATAGCATTACCAATCATCTTTTTAATGATATACCATTTTACGACAACCTACTGTACAATAAGGACAGCAAGACAATAAGAACCATTGTTAATCTAGATAAGGATATTGTAAATACCTCGGTTAGAAAAGACTTCATTTTACAGGACATAAACACTTTAGTCAAAAAATTTGAAGAAGAGACCAATTTGGACGTTCACATATCAGGTATGCCCTATGTGAGAACAATGAACTCCCAAAATATCATTGATGAAATTGGTAAATTTATTTTGGCGGCACTTGGTGTTACCTCGTTAATTTTCTTCTTTTTCTTTAGAAGTATTAGAGCTACGTTCATTTCTATGTGTGTGGTGATTATTGGTGTAATGTGGGCTTTTGGTTTACTTGGATTGTTGCAATATGAAATAACCGTTCTTACCGCACTTATTCCACCATTAATTATTGTTATAGGTATACCTAATTGTATCTTTTTGATAAATAAATACCAGCAAGAAGTCAAGAAACACGGTAACCAAGCATTGTCACTACAACGAGTTATTTCTAAGATTGGAAATGCTACCTTGATGACCAACATTACGACCGCATCAGGCTTTGCTACTTTCATTGTAACTGATAGTACCTTATTAAAAGAATTCGGTATAGTTGCCTCTATTAATATCATAGGCATATTTGTTTTATCGCTATTGATCATCCCCATTATTTATAGTTTTATGCCGCTTCCAAAAACAAAGCATTTAAAACATTTAAATAAAAAGTGGATTGATGCCTTTGTTCAGTGGATGGAACGTATTGTAAGACATAGAAGAATTACGGTGTATATAGTTTCTATATCGTTATTGGTAATAAGTATTATAGGAATTTATCAAATAAGAATATCAGGAAGCCCTATTGAAGACATGCCCAAGAATGCTGAATTCTTTCATGACATTCGTTTTTTTGAAAAAGAGTTCAAAGGTATTATGCCTGTAGAAATAGTAGTAGACACTAAAACTCCTAAAGGCGTTTTAAAACCTGTTACCCTTAAGCGCATGAACCAACTTGGGGAAGTTATTGAAGAAATTCCAGAACTCTCTACACCTGTTTCTGTCGTGAATTTGGTAAAGTATTCTAAACAGGCTTTCTATAATGGTATTCCAAAATATTATCAATTACCTACCAGTCAAGAAAATACGTTCATTATGGATGTTGCCCGTAAATCTGGTGATAATGGCGATTTATTAAAAGCCTTTGTAGACAGCACGGGACAAACAGCCAGAATGACGACTTTCATGCGCGATGTCAATACCAGCCGTATGGAGGAAATAGAAGGGCGTTTATTAGAGAATATTACAAAGATATTCCCAGCTGAGCGATATAATGTTTACATGACGGGTAGCGCATTATTGTTCTTAAAAGGAACTAAGTACTTGGTAAAAAACCTTATCATGTCACTTGCTTTGGCAATTGGGTTAATTGCCTTATTTATGGCTTACTTGTTTAGATCATTTAGAATGATCGTTATTTCATTGATCCCTAACTTATTGCCACTGGTAATAACCGCTGGTATTATGGGCTTTGTTGGCGTTCCAATAAAACCATCTACCATTTTGGTATTTAGTATTGCCTTTGGTATATCGGTAGATGACACCATACACTTTCTCGCAAAGTATAGACAAGAACTCACGGCTAACAATTGGCGCATAGAAAAATCGGTTTATAATGCATTAAGGGAAACAGGGGTTAGTATGTTCTACACCTCAATTGTATTATTTTTCGGTTTCTCAGTTTTTGTAATATCTAATTTTGGTGGCACCGTAGCACTAGGGTCGTTAGTTTCAGCAACATTGTTATTAGCCATGTTGGCCAACTTAATTTTATTGCCATCACTACTCTTGTCTCTGGAAAAAAGTATCGCTAACAAACAAACACTTAAAAAACCACAAATAGATATTTTACCACAAGATGAAAATAATAACCAATAAAATTATTTCATCACAAGTTATATAGCTATTTAAGCTCTCTATTTTTTAACAAAATCCTATCTTTGGGACTATAATTTTCAATTCAAGATCATGCGTTTAGCAACAATAAAAGAATTACTAGCAAGTAAGAACTTACTACAAGAAGTAACAATTAAAGGTTGGGTAAGAACCTTTAGAAGTAATAGATTTATAGCATTGAACGATGGTTCTACCTTGGGTACGATTCAGTGTGTTGTGGATTTTGAAAATTTTGACGAAGAGCTTTTAAAGAAAGTAAATACTGGTGCTGCTTTAAAAGTAACGGGGACTCTTGTTGAAAGTCAAGGTCGCGGACAATCTGTAGAGATTCAGGTTAGCGCTTTAGAGGTATTGGGTGTAGCTGATCCAGAAGAATATCCTATCCAACCTAAAAAACACTCTTTAGAATTTCTTAGAGAAAAAGCACATTTAAGAATACGTACTAACACATTTGCAGCAATTATGCGTGTTAGATCTACCTTATCTTTTGCTATACACAACTACTTTAGAGAAAATGGTTTCAACTATTTTCATGCTCCTATTATTACGGGATCAGATGCAGAAGGTGCAGGTGAAATGTTCAGAGTAACCACACTTGATGAGAAAAATCCACCGTTAACGGAAGACGGTGATGTTAATTATAAAGAAGACTTTTTTGGAAAAGAAACCAACTTAACGGTATCTGGTCAACTAGAAGCTGAAGCTTACGCTATGGCTTTAGGAAAAGTATATACATTTGGACCAACATTTAGAGCTGAAAATTCTAATACATCTAGGCATTTAGCTGAATTTTGGATGATAGAACCAGAAATGGCCTTTTTTGATTTAGATGCTAATATGGATCTGGCGGAGGACTTTATTAAGAATGTTATTTCTTATACTTTAGAACATTGTCAAGAAGATTTAGAGTTCTTAGAAAAGAGATTGTTAGACGAAGAAAAAAGCAAGCCGCAAGCTCAGCGTAGTGAAATGCCTTTAATTGAAAAATTAAAGTTCGTAGCAGATAACAACTTCAAAAGAGTTAGTTACACTGAAGCTATAGATATTCTTAAAAATTGCAAGCCCAATAAAAAGAAAAAATTCTCATATATAATAGAAGAATGGGGTGCCGATCTACAAAGTGAACATGAACGTTATTTAGTAGAAAAACATTTTAAATGTCCGGTAATATTGTTTGATTATCCTGCAAAAATCAAAGCTTTTTACATGCGTTTAAATGAAGACGGAAAGACCGTTAGAGCCATGGATATTCTTTTCCCTGGTATTGGCGAAATAGTTGGTGGATCTCAAAGAGAAGAGCGTTTAGATGTATTAAAGGAGAAAGTTAAGGAACTGGGCATTGACGAAAAAGAACTTTGGTGGTATTTAGATTTGAGAAAATTTGGAACTGCAGAGCATAGTGGATTTGGACTTGGTTTTGAACGATTAGTTCTTTTCGCTACAGGTATGGGCAATATTAGAGACGTAATACCGTTTCCTAGAACACCGCAGAATGCTGAATTCTAAGCGGATTTAATTACTTTTACAAGTACTAGAATAAAGTAATGCTAAAACAACATTTATCTTTTAAACTTTCCCAAAAGTTATCTCCCCAGCAAATTCAATTGATGAAGCTGATTCAATTGCCTACGCAAGCTTTTGAACAACGCCTAAAACAAGAATTAGAGGAGAATCCTGCTTTAGAAACCGGTAAAGAAGATGTTGAAAGCACTACCGATGATTATGATGATGTTTATGATGATGCATCGGACAATGAAACCATCAACACAGAAGACATCAATATAGATGATTATCTGAGTGATGATGAAATTCCTGATTATCGTACCAAAGCAAATAACTACAGTTCTGACGATGAGGAAAAAAGTGTTCCTTATGCAGCAGGTATTTCATTCAACCAACATTTATTAAATCAGCTAAATACCGTTTATCTAACAGATGATGAATGGAACATTGCCGAGTTTTTAGTAGGTAGTGTAGATGAAAGTGGATACATACGTAGACCAATAGCCGACATTATGGACGATTTGGCTTTTACGCAAAATGTATACACAGACGAAGAAACCATAACTAAAATACTGGGCATAGTTCAAGAGCTAGACCCGCCAGGTGTTGGTGCAAGGTCATTAGAAGAATGTTTGATCATACAACTGGAACGTAAAGAAATTACACCAAGTATTGAGCTTGCTACGGATATTCTTAGAAAATCATTTGAGCACTTTACCAAAAAACATTATCAAAAATTAATTCAAAAACATAATATAACCGAAGCTGAGCTAAAAGAGGCAATCGGAGAAATTGAAAAATTAAATCCTAAGCCAGGTGGTTCCTATTCTGGAAACAACAGAATTGTAGAGCACGTTGTACCTGATTTTGCAATTAGAATTACAGAAGGTGAATTAGAACTTACCCTCAATGGTAGAAACGCACCAGAATTACATGTATCTAGAGAGTATAGCAATATGCTTAAAGGCTATAAAGAAGCCAAGGAGAAGTCCAAATCCCAAAAAGACACAGTAATGTTCATTAAGCAGAAATTAGATGCTGCTAAATGGTTTATAGACGCTATTAGACAACGTCAACAGACATTGTTCATTACCATGAACTCTATCATGCAATATCAAAAAGAGTATTTCCTAACAGGAGATGAACGTAATTTAAGACCCATGATCTTAAAAGATATTGCAGATGAAATTGGCATGGACGTTTCTACCGTTTCAAGGGTAGCAAATAGCAAATATGTTGACACCCCTTATGGTACTAAACTTATTAAAGAGTACTTTTCCGAGTCAATGAAAAATGAACAAGGTGAAGATGTTTCTACTAAAGAGATAAAGAAAATTTTAGAAACAGTTATCCAAAATGAGCCTAAGAAAAAGCCATTAACAGATGACAAACTTGCAGCAATTCTAAAGGAAAAAGGATATCCGATTGCAAGAAGAACGGTTGCCAAATATAGAGAACAACTAAGTATTCCGGTAGCACGCATGAGAAAAGAAATCTAATGAAGGTTTTCTCTAACTTATTCTCATACATATTACATCCCCTCTTCATTCCCATAGGTGGTACTGTTGCCTATTTTCTTATAACTCCAAAATACACACCTTTAGAAATACAGAGTGCTAGCATTCTACCTATTTTTATATTGACGGTTATTATACCCATAATTACATATTTAATATTGAAAAATTTGGGTCTAGTGCAATCAGTATCCCTAAACACTATACAGGAAAGAAAATACCCCCTTTATATTCATGCCTCCATTCTTCTTTTAATCCTCTACAAGGTCATTCCAAACAATTACGTGAGTGAGTTATATTTTTATTTTACGGGTTTATTAGGAGCCACTGTTGCCTGTATATTATTACTACTGTTTAATTTTAAAACCAGTTTACATACCGTTGGCGTAAGTGGTCTTTTAATGTATTTGATCAATCTAAGTATACACTTTGAAATCAACTTAATAATAGCAATAAGTTTATTTATTCTGTTTACGGGAAGTATTATAACCGCCAGACTTTATCTAAAAGCACACACAAGTATTGAAGTGATAGTTGGTCTGTTTATAGGGCTATTATCACAATTGTTAACCGTAAGGTTTTGGTTATAGAATATAAAAAATAAGTCCGATTCTAAGTGGACGATACTGCAATACCTCTCCATTTACAGAAGCATTACCATCAAACAATTCGGTTAAAGAATAATAAGCATTTACATTAAACGTATTATACCCAAAACTTAAAGTCAGTCCGTATTGAAATTTTGTCAGATCTGTATTCTTGAAACCCTCACTAATATCATCTAAATCATACTTTGATCGAGCACCTAGCACATATGCAGCCTTAATACCACCATATATACGCCAAAACTTATATTCCTCTGCTGTAGAATTCCGCCATCTAAATTCTAACGGAAACTCTATTAAGTGCGTTTCTAGCTTACTCCTGGTAATATCGTCATTGATACTATAAGATATCTCATCATCAGAAATATCTGCCACAAGATTTGAGTAATAACTGTTCAATGCTAAGCCTGCACCTATACCTATAGCTTTAGTTCCTGCACGATTTAAAGGCAAATCTTTAATTATACCTGCTTGTAGACCATAAGATAGGTTACGTTGATTAGAACCCTCAGGATGATTTAAAATAAAATTGTAGGATAATCCTATGTAAAACTGATCTTCAAAATAACGTTCTTCCTCCACACTATTAGTTACTAACTGAGCATTGGAATAAAATGTGACCAAACAAAATAATAGGACAAAGCGCATGAAGTAAATTTAATGAAATAAAAAACGCTTCAAATAAATTTGAAGCGTTTTAAAAATGTAATATTCTACTTAACTAACTATTGTAGATTATTGAAAGCGTCACCTTCATAGGTAGTATAATTTACCTTTAAAGCGTTAACCTTTCTTAACTCTTGTTTAATATCGGAAATCAATCCCATATTAGCGTTCTTATCAACCTTAAGTGCCGTGGTCAATACATTTTGAATTTCCTGAGGCTTTTTAGCTCTTTCCATTAAAATATAATCACCAACTTCTGAAGGACTAGCAAATTTATCGTTTAATTGAATCTTTGGTTCAGTACCAAATGTTTTCTCGTATTCTTTTGTTGGCTTACCAACATAAATATAGATTACACGATCTTTCTTTTCCAATTTCTTTACTTCACTAGCGTTCGGAAGTACGTTATCAACTTTCAAGGAACTATCCTTCATAACGGTTACTGTCATAAAGAAAAACAAAAGCATAAATACAATGTCAGGAAGGGAAGCTGTTGATACCGCTGGTACCTCTCCATCTTTTTTCTTTGCAAATTTTGACATAGTGTTACTTTTAATTTATTAATTATTCGCTTGAAGTTTCAGCTTCAGATAATTTCTGAGGAAACAAACCTTGTATTCTTTGTACCTTTTCCTTCAATTCTTCTTTAACAGAATCTTCAGTTTCAGGATTTAAATACTCCGCTTCCATTTCAACATAATCCTTGCCGAATAAACGTTTAGCTTCTCTATTTCTAAGATCGTTGTATGCACCTACCAATTCATTCTGAACTGTAATGTAAGTACTATACTTAGTTTCTCGATCATTCTTTAAAGAGATAATTGCTTTTGTCGGGTTATCCGAAGATTCAGCATTACGTTTTCCTTTACAGTAGCTACAATAATCAGGACTTCCTGATGGTGCTCCACCGTTATCTAAAAACGCTACTGCTCTTTCACGCAATTTATCTATTGAAAGAATCTCATCTTCCACCAACAACTGACCATTTCGGTTAATGTTTACCGTAAAAATGTTCTTTTGCTTAATAATTGGTGGCGCTTCCGTAGGTGGCTCCATTGGCGGTAACATACGATCCAATCCCGCATCTGTCTCAATAGTAGTAGTTACCAAGAAAAAGATAAGTAAAAGGAAAGCTATGTCTGCCATTGAACCCGCACTAACTTCTGGTGCTCCTGCTCTTCTAGCCATAGTTTTCTTATTTTATTATTTACTAAACATGTTTTTAACTGACGGTATAACCAAAGATAATACAGCGATTATAGTAAGGATAAAAAACACGTTTAAACCCATTCCAATATTCTTTATAGTACCTTCATCTGACATAGCAGCAAACTCAGGATCTACATCCGTTCCGCTAGCTAATACATAAGAAACTCCAACTACTAATAAAAAACCACCTACAACGAACAAAGTTTTCTTAAGACCTTGTGGATTTGAAAATAAGTTTTTTAGAGTAAAAACTAAACTTACTACAACAGCAATACCTAATAATAGATAAGTTATAATAAACATAGTATTCATAGCTCCACTCTGAGCAGCTTCAGCTGCCGGCATATCTGAACTTGGTAATAAATACCATAGTATAGCACTTAATACACCTATAGCAATTAATGCTATTTTAATAATTTTTTGCATAATTTTTAGGTATTAAAAGTGATACTTATTTTTTGTGATCTACCAACATATCGATTAAAGTAATCGAAGAGTCTTCCATATCATTAACGATGCTATCAATTTTAGCGATAATGTAGTTATAGAAAATTTGAAGGATAATTGCCGTAATAAGACCGAATACCGTTGTTAATAATGCAACTTGAATATCACCTGCAATAAGAGATGCACTTAAATTACCAACAGCTGCAATCTTTTGGAAGGCTTGAATCATACCGATTACCGTACCCATGAAACCAAGCATTGGTGCAATTGCGATAAATAAAGACAACCAAGAAACGTTTTTCTCTAATTGCCCCATTTGAACACCACCGTAAGAAACAACCGCTTTTTCAGCAGACTCAATGCTCTCACCAGCTCTATCTAAACCTTGATAGTAGATAGAAGCAACAGGTCCTTTTGTATTTCTACAAACCTCTTTTGCAGCCTCAACACCACCAGATGCCAATGCGTCTTCAACTTGTTGTTTCAACTTGGCAGAATTTGTACTAGCCATGTTCAAATAAATAATTCTTTCAATAGCAACTGCCAAACCAAGAATCAAACATAAAAGAACGATACCCATGAAACCGGCACCACCTGTAATAAACATTTCTTTTAAAACTTGAGTAAAGCCTTTTTCAGCTTCAGCTCCTCCTTCTTGAACTAGCAAAGCTACTGCTGCTACTTTTGCACTTACAATATTTGTACCTGCTACAAATGCCCCAGCGACTGCTAGGCTTGGGAATAATTTTTTCATTTTTTCAAACTTAAATTAGTTAGTTAATAGGGTTAAAGATAAAAAAAAAACAATATAAAAAAAGTAAAATTTACTTGCAGAGAGGAAGGGATTCGAACCCTCGATACCCTTTTGGGGTATACACACTTTCCAGGCGTGCGCCTTCGACCACTCGGCCACCTCTCTAAGATACCTTTTTTAAGGGTGGGCAAATAACAAAAAAAATATTGGTTTAAGAAATTAAAGCACTGTTAAATTTATAGCATCTCTCCACGTAGTGAAGTTTCAAAAACAGTTTTAAACAACTCATTAGAGATACCACTACCAAGTAAGTACATTGCCTTTGTAATGGCAGCCTCAGTTGTAATATCCTTACCATTAATAACTTGCATTTTTTTTAGCCTAGAACTAGTTTCGTAATGCCCCATCATTACAGCGCCACCAGAACACTGCGTAACATTAATTATATGAATACCTTTATTTATTGCATTATTTAATTTCTCTAAAAACCATTCTTCCATAGGCGCATTTCCAGAACCATACGTCTCCAAAACCAGTGCTTTTAAATTTTCAGCTTGCAAAATTGCATCAATAACATTTTTGTTAATTCCCGGAAAAATTTTTAAAATCGCCACATTATCATCCATATTTCTATGAGATTTTAACGTTAATTTCTTTTTTTGAGGTAATAAATATTCATTAAAAACGGTCAAATGCACACCAGATTCAATTAAATGCGGATAATTTAAGGACGCAAAAGCTTGAAATTGTTCTGCATTTATCTTCGTAGTTCTATTACCACGATACAATTTATACTCAAAATAAAGTCCGACTTCTTGTATCACAGGCTTACCCTTTTTATATAAAGCAGCAATTTGTATAGCCGTTATTAAATTCTCTTTAGCATCGGTTCTCAAATCACCAATAGGCAATTGAGATCCTGTCAATATTACGGGCTTTGAAAGATTCTCTAGCAAAAAACTAAGTGCCGATGCCGTGTAACTCATAGTATCACTACCATGAAGCACCACAAAACCATCATAATCTTGATATTTGCCAGAAATAATATCTGCAATTGCCACCCAATGAGCAGGGTTCATATTAGAAGAATCTATTGGATGCTCAAAAGAAAAACTAGATATGGTACAATCTAATTGATTAAGCTCAGGTATATTCTTCAGCAACTGCGAAAAATCAAAAGCTTTTAAGGCTCCAGAAGTATAATCTTTCATCATACCTATAGTACCTCCCGTATAAATCAATAGTATATTTCTTTTATCTACACCCAAACCCATTTCTTATTTTAATTACTAAATACCAAAAACATCCTTAGAGTTCCCTGTTGTCAATAAAGCTACCTCTTCATTAGGAACACCGTGAATATCCGCCAATTTCTCAAGTACATTAATAATGTAGGCACTTTCATTTCTTTTACCTCTATAAGGTGTAGGCGCTAAGTAAGGCGAATCAGTTTCAAGTACAATATGTTTTAAATCTATTTTATTTAAAAAAGTATCTATTTTACCATTCTTAAAAGTAACTACTCCACCAATACCCAACTTCATATTATATGATATAGCCTTTTCCGCATGCTCATATGTTCCCGTAAAACAATGAAATATCCCTCTTAAATCATCACCTTTCTCCTCTTCTAATATCTCAAACACCTCATCAAAGGCATCGCGACAATGTATAACAATAGGCAATTTATGCTTTTTAGCTATCTGTATTTGCTTTCTAAAAGCTATTTGCTGTTCTTTTAAATACTTCTGTTCCCAATAAAGGTCTATTCCAATTTCACCTATTGCATAGTAAGTATGTTTACCCAACATTTCTTCTACATGCGACAACTCTTCCTCAAAATTTTCTTTCACATGCGTAGGATGCAAACCTGCCATTAAGAACATATGACCCGGAAAGTCTTTCTCTAAAGCTAACATACTTTCTGTATAGGTAGAATCTATAGCAGGAATAAAAAATCGCTTCACTCCTAAATCAATTGCTTTCTGCACGGCTTCATTTCTATCTTCATCAAAAGCTTCGCTATATAAATGTGTATGCGTATCTGTTATTATCATGCCGCAAAAATAGGCTTATCTTTGAAAAAAATGAATTATGACTACCCTCAAAAACTTTTTGAAGGATAAAAATTACGTACGCATACCCTTAGTTTTGACCGCTACAGATCATTTTGAAATTAATGCAGAAATAAACGCTGTTGAAGGACGGTTTATTTTAGATACCGGAGCATCCAACACCTGTATTGGAATGAATCGTATTGAACATTTTAAATTGATTTCTGAAGAATCTATAATTAAAGCTGCAGGGGCAGGTGCCACTAATATGGAAACCTTAGTCTCTAAAGAGAATACAATTGACATCAATTCTTGGAAGTATAAAAAACTAGAGATCGTACTTTTCGACCTTAAACACGTGAACGAAGCACTGACTGCCCACAATGCAGAACCTGTTGATGGAATTATTGGAGCTGATATCTTAAAAAAATCGAAAGCAATTATAGATTACAACAAAAAGTGTATTTATCTAAAAAAGAAAAAGCGCTGAGTTTACCTCAACGCTTTTTCTATATCTTACTAGCTTTAGAATATTTACATTTCTAAAGCTTTCTTTACATTATTATCCATCAATAATTCTTCTGGATTTTCTAAAGCTTCTTTAATTGCAACTAAGAAACCTACAGATTCTTTACCATCAATAATTCTGTGGTCATAAGAAACCGCAACATACATTATAGGTGCAATTGCAATAGCCCCATCTCTAGCGATTGGTCTCTCTACAATATTATGCATACCTAAAATAGCACTTTGTGGCGGGTTGATAATTGGCGTAGACAACATAGAACCGAATACACCACCATTAGTAATAGTAAATGTACCACCCGTCATTTCATCAACAGTAATTGCTCCATCACGTGCTCTTAATGCTAACCTTTTTACTTCTGCCTCAACACCTCTAAATGTTAAGTTTTCAGCATTTCTTATTACAGGAACCATTAATCCTTTTGGTCCAGACACCGCTATACTAATATCACAGAAATCATAAGAAACCATTTCTTTACCATCTATCATAGAATTAACGGCAGGATACATTTCCAAAGCTCTAACCACAGCTTTTGTGAAGAAGGACATAAATCCTAATCCCACACCATGTTTACTTTTAAAATCTTCTTTGTACTTTTTTCTAAGTTCAAAAATAGCACTCATATCCACTTCGTTGAAAGTGGTTAGCATAGCTGTTTCGTTCTTTGCAGAAACCAATCTCTCGGCAACTTTTCTTCTTAACATAGAAAGTTTAGATCGCGTCTCACCACGGCTACCACCTGTAGGTGTACCCATTGAAGGAACTGCATTTACAGCATCCTCTTTAGTAATTCTTCGATCACGACCAGAACCGGAAACAGATGTACTATCCACACCTTTTTCGTCAAGTATTTTCTTTGCGGACGGTGAAGGTACACCCGAAGCATAAGTTTCCTTAGCTTTAGCTGGCTGAGGAGCTTTTTCAGTTTTTGGTGCTTCTTTTTTCTCTTCCTTCGGTGCACTAGGTGCACCTGAAGCACCTTCTGGTTTCTCTGCACTTGTATCTATTAAACACACGACAGCACCTACGGCAACAGCATCACCTTCTTCTGCTTTCAATGTAATTATACCACTTACTTCTGCAGGTAATTCTAAAGTAGCCTTATCTGAATCTACCTCTGCAATTGCTTGATCTTTTTCTACATAATCCCCATCTTCAACTAACCATTCCGCTATCTCTACCTCTGTGATAGACTCTCCCGGCGAAGGGACTTTCATTTCTAGAATCATTCTTTCTATAATTTGATATGTTATATTATTTTTTAGGTTTGGACATATTGTCCTTTGTCTTATCAAAGACGTAATCTACAACTTGTTGGTGACGTGCTTTTGAACGTACAGAACTACCTGCTGCAGGTGCCGCATAAAAACGTCTAGACACTACTCTGAAATTTCGAGCCTCGTCAAAATGCGTTAATAAATGGCTCCATGCACCCATATTTCTAGGTTCTTCTTGAGCCCACACCACGTCATCTGCATTTTTATACTTTGCAATAGCCGCTTTCATTTGTTTTTCCGGTATAGGAAACAACTGTTCTACCCTTACCAAAGCAACATCATCTCTATTGTTCTCTTCTTTAGCAGCAAGCAAATCATAATAGAACTTACCTGTACAGAATACTAAACTTTTTACTTTTTTAGCATCTGCAGTTTCATCATCTATTACTTCTTGGAAACCACCACCGGTTAAGTCAGCAATTTTAGATACCGCCCTTGGATGTCTCAACAAACTCTTAGGAGTAAATATGATCAATGGCTTTCTAAAATTAGACTTCATTTGCCTACGAAGAATATGGAACATCTGCGCTGGTGTAGTCACATCTGCTATATACATATTATCCTTAGCACACAATTGTAAGTAACGCTCCATTCTAGCAGAAGAGTGCTCAGCACCTTGCCCCTCATAACCGTGTGGCAATAACATTACCAAACCGTTTTGAAGCTTCCACTTATCTTCTGCCGCAGAAATATACTGGTCAATCATAATTTGGGCTCCATTACTGAAATCTCCAAATTGTGCTTCCCAAATAGTTAATGTATTAGGACTGGCCATAGCGTAACCATAGTCAAAGCCTACCACACCATATTCTGACAATAGTGAATTGTATATTTGAAATTTAGCTTGCTTTTCAGAAAGGTGATTTAATAAAATAACCTCTTCTTCACTCTCTTCAACTTTCATTACCGCATGACGGTGAGAAAAGGTACCACGTTCTACATCTTGTCCAGACATACGAACCGCATAACCTTCTTCTAATAAAGAACCGTATGCTAAAAGTTCTCCCATTGCCCAGTCAAGATTATCGGCTTCAAAATACATGTTGTATCTATCTTTAACCAATTTCTCCACTTTGCGTAAAAACTTCTTACCCTCTGGTAAAGCCGTAATTACTTTGGCAATTTTATTCAATTTGGTTTTAGTGAATTTAGTATTCACCGCATCCATCATTTCCCACTCACGCACATTTTCAAAACCTTTCCATTCATCTGCCATGAACGGTGTAATTACAGTTTTATCTTCTTTACGTGAATCTTCTAATTTTTCTTCTAGAGAATCTTTATACTGCTTTTCTAATTGCTTTACATAAGTGCCATCAATAACACCTTCTTGAATCAGTCTTTCCGCATAGATATCTCTTGGATTCTTATGTTTAGATATTGCTTTATACAATTTAGGCTGTGTAAATCTTGGCTCATCACCTTCATTATGCCCGTATTTTCTATATCCTAACAAATCTATAAATACATCACCTTTAAAGCGCATTCTATATTCTAATGCAAAAAGAGATGCGTGTACAACCGCCTCTGCATCATCTGCATTAACATGTAATACCGGACTCAATGTCACCTTAGCAACATCTGTACAATAAGTAGATGTTCTAGCATCTAGGTAATTAGTAGTAAACCCAATTTGGTTGTTTACAACTATATGTATGGTACCACCAGTCTTATATCCATCAAGACCAGCCATTTGAACTACTTCATAGACCAAACCTTGACCTGCTATTGCAGCATCACCATGAACTACAATAGGCAAAACCTTAGAAATATCATCTTGATAATCAGCATCTTGTTTTGCTCTTGCAATACCTTCAACAACCGCACCTACCGTCTCTAAGTGAGATGGATTAGGAGCAATACTCATCTTAATTTTATTTCCGTTATCAGATTTTCTGTCAGACGTCCAACCTAAGTGATACTTAACGTCTCCATCAAAAATCTCTTGTTCGTAATCTTTACCGTCAAACTCACTAAAGATATCTTTAGCAGATTTGCCAAATATATTGGTAAGTACATTTAATCTACCACGGTGTGCCATACCCATAACAAATTGCTTCACACCCATTTCAGCGGCGCGTTCTACAATTACATCTAAGGCAGGGATCAATGATTCATTTCCTTCTAAAGAAAATCTTTTTTGCCCTACATATTTAGTATGCAAAAAAGTTTCGAAAGAAATAGCATGATTAAGCTTCTTAAGAATATGCTTTTTACGATCTGGCTCAAAATTCGGATGATTGTCATTTACATTTATCCAATCTTGAATCCATTTAACGCGCTCTGGCTTTCGTATATACATATACTCTACACCAATAGCATCGCAATAGATACTTTGTAAATGTCTAACAATCTCTTTTAAAGAATTTGGACCTATACCAATTACGTCACCTGCATTAAAAATAGTATCGAGATCAGACGAAGCTAATCCGAAGTTTTCAATATCTAAAGTTGGTTCGTAATGTCTTCGCTCACGTACGGGATTTGTTTTAGTAAACAGATGACCTCTGCTTCTATAACCATCTATTAATCGAATTACCTGAAACTCTTTCTGGAGAGATTCCGGCATTTCACTAGAATGGCCATTTACTACAACTGTAGTGCGATTTTCATCGATTTCCAGCTCATCTAAAGAGCTCTCCATTCCAAAATCGAATCCTTGAAAAAAGGCTCTCCAACTTGGCTCTACACTATCTGGATTTACTAAGTACTTATCGTATAACTCTGAAAAAAAAGAGGTATGAACGGTATTTAAAAAGGAATATTTATCCATGAATTACTTTCTGTATCTTTAGAATAAATTTCTAACAAAAATACAACATTTACAATATCTAACGATAGAATGGCATGTATTATTGAAAAAAACGAAACTTTAAAACAAAATCATCATATGAACTTAAAAAAATTAATTTTTATAGGGCTAGCAACATTAAATATCACTTTCTCTCTTGCTCAATCTTCAAAAACCAGTGCTGATTTCTGGAATAACGTAAGATTTGGTGGAAGTATTGGCTTAGGATTCACAAATAATGGATTTAATGGATCTATTGCGCCAAGTGCTATTTACCAATTTAACGATCAATTTGCATCTGGAGCCAGCTTAAGTTTTAATTACGCCAAGTTTGACAATGATAAATTATTGGCTTACGGCGGTAGTGTTCTCTCACTTTATAACCCAATTCCGCAAATACAGCTTTCCGCAGAATTTGAACAATTACGTATAAATAGAACTATAGCTACATCAATCATAGATATAGAAGACAACTATTGGCTACCGGCATTTTTTATTGGCGCAGGATACAGCAGCAGAAATGTAACATTTGGTATACGCTATGATCTATTATATGACGACAATAAAAGCATTTACGGTAATGCACTAATGCCATTTGTACGTGTTTATTTTTAATAAATTGTTATCTTTCATAAGACCAAACCAACCAACATGAATAAATTAAAGAACCGATATCTTTCATTGGATGTTTTTAGGGGTATGGATGTTGCGCTCATGATTATAGTGAACTCCCCCGGAAATGGTGACACGAGTTTTGGAATTTTGAAACACGCCGTTTGGAACGGATTTACACTTACCGATCTTGTCTTTCCTACATTTTTGTTCGTGGTAGGTAATGCGATGAGTTTTAGTATGAAAAAATACGAAGACGAAGGAAGTAATACATTTTTCAAAAAGGTTCTAAAACGCTTTTCTATAATATTTTTATTAGGGTTTCTTATGTATTGGTTTCCATTTTTTGAAGATGGTGGTTTAAAACCGATTGCAGAGACCAGAATATTTGGAGTATTACAACGAATTGCACTATGCTATTTATTCGCTTCTATCCTACTCCATTATTTTAAAACAAAATCTGTATTGATTTTCAGTGCCCTAGCATTGATAGGTTATCAAATTATATTGTTAGTTTTTGGAGACCTCTCTTTAATGGGCAATGCCGTTTTAAAACTTGACAAATTCTTAATTGGCGCAGACCATATGTATCATGGTAATGGTGGCGTAGCTTTTGACCCCGAGGGATTATTAAGCACCTTACCTGCTATAGTAAATGTTATTGCAGGATATTTTACCGGAAAATTCATTCAAAAAAGCGGTCAGAATTTTGAAACCATTGCAAAACTTATAATGGTTGCAGGTCTTCTTGTTGTAGCAGGATTTGCATGGGATTTAATATTCCCGTTCAATAAAAAGCTTTGGTCCAGCTCTTTTGTATTACTTACTAGCGGAATAGACATATTTATTATAGCCGTTTTAATATATCTACTGGATATGTCCAAACCTGGCAAATGGACGTATTTCTTTGAAGTATTTGGCAGAAATACACTATTCATTTACCTATTATCCGAACTGTTCATTATCAGCTTGGCAGTAATATCCATGAATGGCACAAATGCTTATAACTGGATAGCAGATAACATTTTCATTGCCACAGCTGGCGATTATTTTGGTTCGCTATTATTTGCTTTATGGATAATGTTTACCTGCTGGCTAGTTGGTTATATTATGGACAAGAAAGGAATTTATATAAAGGTGTGAAATATCTTTATTGATATCGATTACGATACCACACCTTTTTATACTCCCGCTTTAAAATCAATAATGTGACCTGATCTGCTACATCTACAGTATCGGTAATTTCTATATTCTGAAATGCACTTTCCGGAATGTCTATGATGTACATTAAGTTTAAATATTCAGCAAAATGCTCCATCATTAGGTAATACACCTTCTCACGAATAAGCGCTATAAACTCAGCATGACCTAATTTTTCAGGAATTTGCAGAGGTATATTGGCAAGAACAAAATCCTTCTCCACCTGATGCTTCAATTTATCAAAAAGAGAATCACCAATAGCAACCTGCATTAATTGCTCGCTATTATCAACATTTAACTTCATTTCGCACCTATATACCTTACTTCATGAAATAGAAAATAATCCAAAATCATTGCTTATACACAACACCATCTTTCATAACAAAAACAACATCTGTTAATGTTTCTACATTATCTAATGGGTTTTCATTTACTGCAACGATATCGGCTAAATAACCTTCTTTGATTTGTCCTAATTCTTTCTCGCCTAAAAGCATTGCATTTGTAATTGTAGCTGAACGTAACGCTTCTATGATAGGCATACCTGCTTTGTTCATGTAGATAAATTCTTTAGCATTATCTCCATGAGGCGACACTCCAGAATCGGTACCAAAAGCGATACTCACCCCCTTTTTATAAGCTTTTGCAAAAGTTGCATTCAATTTAGGACCAATCTCCAAAGCTTTCTTAGCTACAACAGGTGGTAAGTAGTTTGGTATTTTTGCCAACCTAGCCGCTTCTTGTCCTGCAGAAATGGTCGGCACCATATACGTATCATGCTTAATCATTAATTCCATTGTTTCCTCTGACATCAATGTACCATGCTCAATAGTTTTAATTCCTCCTAAAATGGCTCTTTGCATACCTTCATCACCATGCGCATGCGCTGCTGTAAGCATACCGTAATCTTTAGCCGTTTCTGTAATTGCTTTTATTTCTTCAATAGTAAACTGAGGGTTCTGACCATTTTTAGCAACACTTAAAACACCACCAGTAGCAGTAATCTTAATGACATCCGCACCATCTTTATAACGTTGGCGAACCGCTTTTCTGCCATCTGCGGGTGAATTGACTACACCTTCTTTTGGTCCCGGATCACCCATTAATTCATTACTTCTACCGTTAGTTGGATCTGCATGACCACCTGTAGTAGCAAGTGCTTTACCTGCTGTAAAAATACGTGGACCAACAACAGTACCTTTATTAATTGCATTTTTTAAGGCAATATTTACTCCCGACCCGCCTAAATCACGTACGGTTGTAAAGCCTGCCATTAATGTTCTTTTAGCATAAACCGTGGATTCAAAGGCTACATCAGCTTCATTCATGGTAAAAGCCTCTAAATATCTTGACGGACTAGATTCGCTTTCAATGTGCACATGCATATCTATAAAACCTGGTAATATGGTCTTTAACTTTAAATCTACCACCTGATCTTGATCACCACCAACTAT
The DNA here is from genome assembly GCF_000744105.1 of Maribacter forsetii DSM 18668. NCBI lineage: Bacteria > Pseudomonadati > Bacteroidota > Flavobacteriia > Flavobacteriales > Flavobacteriaceae > Maribacter > Maribacter forsetii. The sequence continues at coordinate 778,906 of NZ_JQLH01000001.1, read as the reverse complement.
ATAACCATTTTTGATTTCTGTAATCTTGTTACCCGAAATAACAATTGTTTTCTCAGACAATACCTTACCCGATTCAACATCTACAATTTTACCGCACTGAAGATATATGTCTTGTGCAGTTGCGCCTGTAAATACCAGTAAAACTAAAAGAAATAATGATTTTTTCATAAGAGGTGGTCTTTAAATTAAATAAGGGGAAATATAGCTATATTTCCCCTTATTTATATGGTTACACCTGAAAAAATCAGTCACGTATTTTCTGTTCCCAAATCCATGCATAATTCATGGCCTCTTCCAAAGTATACTCCGCTTTCCAGCCCAATACTTTATTTGCTTTAGTGGTATCTGCATAAGCAGTGGTAATATCACCTGGTCTTCTGTCAACTATTTTATAATTTAATTTTCTACCAGATACTTTTTCAAAACTTTTTATAGCCTCTAATACCGAGCTGCCAGTTCCAGTACCTACATTAAAAACTTCAAAATTAGATTCGTTTTTTCCATTCATCAAACGTTCTAATGCAACAACATGGGCTTTAGCCAAATCTACCACATAAATATAATCTCTTATACATGTACCATCTGGCGTAGGGTAATCATCCCCAAAAACGGATAACTGATCCCTTAATCCAATACCGGTTTGCGTAATAAAAGGCACCAAATTCTGAGGCACTCCTTTTGGCAACTCCCCTATTTCTCCACTTGGGTGTGCACCCATTGGATTAAAATAACGCAAGGCAATAGCATTTAAACTTGGAGTAACTTTACAGGTATCTGCTATTATTTCTTCGCCCATTTGCTTGGTATTACCGTATGGCGATTCTGCAACCTTAACCGGTGCGTCTTCTGTAATCGGCATTTTATCTGCCTGACCATATACCGTACAAGAAGAGCTAAAAATAAAACTAGCCTTATTCTTTTTACAAAGTTCTTTTAATATGTAAACTAACGTACCAATATTGTTTTCATAATACAACAATGGTTTCTCTACACTTTCGCCTACTGCTTTAGAGGCAGCAAAATGGATAACGCCGGCAACATCTTGGTATCGTTGAAAAAAGTCTTCAACTTTATGTTTTTCTTTTAAATCTAACTTTTCATAAAGCGGCTTTTTACCTGTAATAGCTTTAATACCATCAAGTACATTTTCATCAGAGTTAGAGCAGTCATCTATAATGACCACTTCGAACCCTTTGTTTTGAAGCTCCACTACTGTGTGAGAACCGATAAAACCTAATCCGCCTGTTACTAATACTTTCATTTACAATGCTGTTTGATTGTTATCAAATTTAAAAAACTACACCACTACCCGTTTACAAATCCGATAATTAACTCAGTTATGTAGTTAATCTGTTCTTCATCTAATTCTGTATGCATCGGTAAAGACAGTACTTCTGTTACCAATTGATTGGTTACAGGAAAATCTTCTTCCTTATATCGATCATCCAGATAAGCTTTCTGCTTATGTAGCGGAATTGGGTAGTAGACACCAAAAGGAACTTTATTCTCAGCAAGAAATTGTGCTAGCTCATCTCTTTTACCATTTGTAATTCTCAACGTATATTGATGAAAAACATGACAATCGCACACATCGCAAATACCCTCACAATTATTCACCGTTACCGGAGTAATGATATTTTCCTGACCCTCAAAGGCTTTTGAATACGCACGAGCGGCATTTCTTCTTGCATTACAATAACCATCTAGCTTGGGTAATTTTGCTCTCAACACTGCAGCTTGTATAGAATCTAATCTTGAATTTACGCCAACTACATCATGGTGGTAACGCTCGTACATACCATGATTAACAATACCTCTTAAAGTATGAGCTAGTTCATCATCATTGGTGAAAATTGCTCCACCATCTCCATAACACCCTAAATTTTTAGAAGGAAAGAAAGATGTTGCACCTACATTACCCATACTACCAGCCATATGCTTTGTACCATCTTTTGAAAGATATTTAGCTCCAATTGCCTGAGCATTATCTTCAATAACGAACAAATCATGTTTTTTTGCCAACTCAAGAATAGCATCCATATTGGCACATTGACCGAATAAATGAACAGGAACTATAGCCTTAGTTTTTGGTGTTATTGCTTTTTCTATAGCTTCTATATCAATGTTGAACGTATCTGGATAGACATCAACCAAAACCGGAGTAAGTTGTAACAATGCAATAACCTCTACTGTAGCGGCAAAAGTAAAATCTGCTGTAATAACCTCATCACCAGGCTTCAAACCTAAACCCATCATAGCTATTTGCAAAGCATCGGTACCATTGGCACATGGTATTACATGTTTAACCTGAAGATAGTCTTCTAGCTCCTTCTGAAAAGCATGAACCTCTGGCCCGTTTATAAATGCCGACGTTTCTAAAATTTGAGTTATAGAAGTATTTACTTGATCTTTAATTTCTTGGTATTGACCACCTAGGTCTACCATTTGTATCTTTTTCATCTGTTGTAATTACATGAAGTCATACAAAAATACGAAACAGACGACACTAATTTTATGGAAGAAACGTAATTTAGCCTAAAAGCATCTGTTTGAACTTTCTCTATAATCTTCTTGTCATAAGCGTATCTGCCATTTTAAAGGTATTGGCATTGGTGAATTCAAAACTATCGCTATTTGTAAAGGGCAGAAATGAAACTATTTCGCTTATTAAGCAATCTATTTCAAAAGAAGACAGCGTTATTTGGATACATGCAGCATCTTTAGGCGAGTATGAACAAGGTTTGCCTGTTATTGAACAATTAAAAATTCATCATCCTACACATAAAATAGTACTTACTTTTTTTTCTCCTTCAGGATACGAAGTAAAAAAGAATAGCAAAATAGCTGATGTTATTTGCTACTTACCAATGGATACAAAGCGGAAAGTAAAGTCCTTTTTGACAGCCGCACACCCAGATATTGCCATCTTTATAAAGTATGAAATATGGCCTAATTACTTATATGCCTTAAAAAAGGCCAATACACCCACCTATTTAATTTCAGCATTATTTAAAGAAAAGCAAATTTACTTTAAGTGGTATGGTGGTTTTATGCGCAACGCATTAAATAACTTCTCGCACTTTTTTGTGCAAAACGAAAAATCAAAATCATTATTAAATTCCGTTGACTATACTAATGTAACCATTGCCGGAGATACTCGTTTTGATAGAGTAAGTGAAATAGTAGAGCGTGACAACAAATTAGATTTCATGACCCGCTTTAAAAATGATAAGTACTGCTTTGTTGCAGGAAGCACATGGGCAGAGGACGAAAAAATTATCATAGACTATATCAATAAAAACGTTCAGCCAATAAAATTTGTGATAGCTCCGCACGCCATCAAGGATAATCATATTGAAGAGATAATAGCAGCTATTGATAAAAAAGTAATACGCTATACAGAAATGGAGAATTCAACTTTAGCTGAATATGATGTACTTGTCATTGACACCATAGGTATTTTGACCAAAGTATATAGCTATGCCGACATCGCATATGTAGGTGGCGGTTTTGCTACAGGGTTACACAATACATTAGAACCAGCCGTCTTCGGTATCCCGGTTATTATAGGTCCGCAGTATGATGGATTTGCCGAGGCAGAAGAATTGGTACAACTAGGCGGTGTCATTTCTATAAAGAATAAAAATGAATTCCAAGAGCATGCAGATAAGTGCTTTGAAGATATTGACTACAGGTTAAAAATCGGTCTTATAAACACAGGCTACATCAAAGAAAAAGCTGGTGCCACCGAACGTATTGTTTCTAAATTAAATGCAGTTTTAATATCAAATAATTGAATTATATTCAATTAACCACCTTCTGTATTATTTAATAAACCATTTTCACAACTGTTAGTTATTGTATAGAAAACATACTTTACACAGATACTTTCTATACGTTAATCGATTTTACCCTTCTATTTAACAGCACTTTAGGTAAGATCTACCATATTGAAAACAGAACAATAGAATAATGATTATGGAACAAGAACTAACTTCAGGAGTTAAAATACTCAATGGATTTCTTAAATTAATGGTTACCTGCTTGGTAATAATACTTTTATCTGTACCCTTGGCAGGCATAGCAGATTGGTTGAATCTTATTAAATAGATTTCATCATAATAATACTTACGAAAGCTACAAATTGTGATATAAAACTCTAAAGTGCTGTAATTCAGATATCGACGAGATACCATTTTCTAGGCTGAAATACATATTTTAAAAAACCTATACCACAAGAATGTAGGATTTTACATCTATTTAAGAGAGTTTTACAACTTTTTCTATGGAATTGTTGCTTAATTCAACTAACTTTAGTAATGTAACTTTAAAGTAGGTAATGTTATGAACAATTTATCATTTAAAACCGGAGTAGAAACTTATCTCTCCGTGCTTGTTATTGCAATGCATGCATTTTTAGCTGTAGTTGTAGTAGGAGCTTTTTTAGCCCTTTTGGGGATTGTCTAATCTTTTAATACCAAATCCTTATTGAGAAAAAATTACTTTAAAAAAAATGCCCCTTATTCAAGGGGCATTTTTTTTATTATCAATTCATGTAATATTTAATCTTACAATTCTTCTAAAATTATTAAAGAAAAACAAAAGGGCTGTTGATTTAGAAATCAACAGCCCTTTATATAAACCAAATGTTATTATTGATAAACTCTTACATAATCTACTTCCATAGTATCTTCTGTAAAAGCCGCATCGATAGTACCACCTAGTGTACCGCCCATAGCGACATTCATTATTAAAAAGAAATCAGCATTGAATGGTGTTGTAGCATTGTTCACAAAACTGTTATGTACTAACTGATCATCTACAACAAACTTAATACTATCAGGTGTCCACTCTACAGTATAATTATGAAACTCAGAAGTTGCATTTTCCACTGGCGTAGATCCTACTACGGCATTACCTGCAGAATTACCAGGATAATGTAATGCACTACTAATAGTATTGTTATTATTACCAACATGTTCCATAATATCTATCTCTCCAGCCGTAGGCCAACCAACTTCATCAAAATTAGCACCCAAAGCCCATAATGCAGGCCAAGTACCACCAGCTGATGGAAGTTTAGCTCTTATCTCAACTCTACCATAAGTAAACTCGTATAAGTTTTCAGATTTAATACGACCCGAAGTGATTCCGCCAGAAGGAGAAACACCAAAATCAAAAAACAACACAACTCGGTCATAAGTACCAACAGGAACACCGGTGAAATCAAATGTTAGTGTTTCCCAGGCATTTGCAACAGTTGAATTTACACTTACCTCAACATTCTCATCAGCATTAGCTTGATTCTCAAGTTTCAAAATTATATTGGCTCCAGCTGCAGGCGACCATGTTTTTAAACTAATACTAGGATATGTAACAAGATCAACCGGTCCAGACAAATCAAAGAAAGAACCCGCCCATGTCTCTGCACCTAAAGCTTTAGTAGATTCTGCAACATTAGCACTAGTATTCTCTCCCGTAGGATCCGGATTTGCAATAACTGCAGTACCAACACCACCAAAACCAGTAAAAACAGGGGCCGCACCTTCAAAATCTTCTAAAGTTTGCGTAGCACCACTTCCATCGACTAATGTCATTTCATCAAAATAGTGAACAGCTGCTTCTCCCTCACCAGCTATAGCGGTAATTTTTAAAACACCGTCTTCAACTTTAACGTTTTCAGCTGCATCTGTATATGTTTGAGCCTCACCATTACCCCAGCCACCTGCGCCAAGGTCATAACCCCAATTGGCAGCATTTGGTGCACCATCAACATCAAATTCATCTGACCAAACTAAATTGGTATAAATGGTTTCAAGACTTTCGTCTCCACCATCAACAGCAACATCAGAAGTAAATTTATGATACCACGCTAAATCAGCATTCTCCGTATCATATGTTCTTACATATAAGAAATCCTCGCTTATAGATAGTATTTCATATACAGAAGAACCTACATAGTACCCCATGAAACCTCCATCAGAAAATGTCATTTGTATTCCAGTTGTCTCACCCTCGGGAACATTTCCTTCTACTTCAGAAAGCTGAACTGCTTTTTCACCTGAAGTATCAAAATCATAACAAAAATCAATATCCTCACCTCCGCCAACAATAGCTTTATGACCTACATTAAAATATGTTTGACCTTTATTATCCAAACTGTAAACTAAACCGCCAGTCGCATTTACTGAAAATGTAAGTTCATCATCACAAAGACAATCAGAATCTTCCGTTCCACATTTTTCAAATGCAGCAGCGGAATACCATTTAGGATACCACCAATCGCCATCAATACCTTCTCTAGCAGGTCCAAGTCCTAAGTGACCCTGTTGAGATGCCGCTAAAAACCAAGTTTTTGAGCTATCGTTAGTTAAAAAAGTTACCGTTTCAGTATCGGTAAAAGCTAATGAAACAGAAACCTCTAAAGTCTCAGATATCTTTTTACCTTCAGTTGAACCCGCAGTAATAGTTACAGTATATGTATTATCACCTATTTCTTCATAGGTTTTTGAAGTTGCCCCAGAAGTTTCCAGAGCACTTGTGCCATCACCAAAATCATAATGATAATAATTAGCATTTGTTGCTGATGCTGTAAAGTCGAATACACCTTCGCCCATGTTCTGAGCACTAACCGTAAGATTAGAAGGCGTAACCGATTCTGGAATATCAATGTCATCACCATCGCAGCTCATCATTACTGCAAATACCGACACCATGATGTACTTTAATTTTTTCATAGTTAATTTTTTGAGTTAATTATTTGATTTACAATTTATCTAAACGTAACACCAACTAACTATGTAGTGTTAAAATTAAAATAATCGCTTATGCAATTTACAATATGCAATTATCAAATTGTAAATTTTTACCACTACAAAAAACATACAATACAAAATAAATGGCTCAAAAAAGAGATTATGATAACCAAAGTCGTGAATTATCAACTTAAAATCAGCAATAAAACTAACACTACAAATACATAAAAACAGCTATTGTTGTGGTAATGTTGTGGTGGTTTTGAATATTGTAGTGGAGATTACAAATTAATGATATAGTCTGTTAATCCAATTTCGTGCGCAAGATTCATTTTTTTACGCAGGCGGTATCGTTTCACTTCAACACTTCTGACCGATATATTTAAAAGAGGTGCAATTTCTTTAGAAGACAGGTTTAATCTCAAATATGCACATAATTTTAAATCATTAGCAGATAACTCAGAATGCTTTTCTTTCACCTTTTTCAGAAAATCTTTATCTGCATTATTAAATGCACTTTCAAAAAAATTCCAGTCATCTGCATTGTTAATATTACTATCTATTGTTTTAATTACTGATTTTATCAGTGGAATATCACTACTATCTTTCAACTTTTCTTTGATAGTATTCAAAAACTCATTCTTTTTTATAATACTCATTGTAGAAATAGCTAGTTCTCTATTTTTACTTTCTACAAGTTCTTGCAGCTGTTCATTTTTTATTTGAACTATCTTTCTTTGATTTTTCAGCTTTTTACGTTTCAACCTCTTATTATTCTCCTTGACAAGGTTCCTTTGCTGTTTCTTGTAATAATCCTTGTACATCTTATGAATTAAAACAGCTAGGAAAGCACCTAATATTATATAACCCAACAGCGCCCAGTAAGAGATGTACCATGGTCTTTCTATAACAAACCTATATGAAGATGTATTTTTGGTTAATTCATTACCTACTTTTCCTCTAACCTCAAATTCATAGGAACCATAAGGTAAATTATTAAAAGAAACTTCTGACCCAGTATCCCAATTACTCCAATCATTGTATAAACCGTCTAATCTATACTGGTAATAAACCTCAGTGAATTTATCATATGATGTAATGTTATAATTGAAGCTTAAACTATTTTGATCATATGAATACTTGTCATTGTCTTTAAAGGCGACAGGAACACTTGGAGCATCATAAGACTTACGTGAAACACTGTTAAGATTGATATTATAATCTCGCTTTTTAACATTACTAAGATTTAAAGTGACGTAACCATTAGAAATTCCAATTAAATACAATTCATTTTCTAAATGAACTACAGATTCAAAACCAAGAACTCCCATACTTCTTCTAAAAAAATTGGGAATAGATATTTTAATACTTTCTGGTTCTTCACTTAAATGCCCTGTAGAAACACTAATAATATTATCATCTGTAAAACCCCATAACCTCTCAAAATCATTGGTAGATTTTAATACCCCTAGAATACTTTCGTTTTTATTGAAAAATTTACTGGTCAACAATGTATCTAAAACAAAGTTATTCTCCTTAGCCCTAAATTTGAAAACACCGTTTATAGTTGAATATACTATATCGTTGTTATATCTCAACAAGCTTGATCCGTTACCTTTCGATTCAATTTGCTTGACATCTAAAGCTGATGTATATGTTACATCTACCTTTATGTAAAAAACACCTTTATAATCGTGGTTAACTAATATTCGATGATTATCCACAAACTCAAAAAATCTACTTGAGCTATCAAATCCCTTTATATTATTTCGGTATTTCCATGCTCCGTTTTTAAATTCAAGAATACTCAACCCTTTGTAATTACCTTGAATTAGTAACTCTGAATTTGTTTTTATAGGTTGAATATCCCAAGTGCCTGGATAATCTGAAATAAGGGTAGCGGTATCATTTTCAACAACGTAGGTACCTTTGTGATGCCCACAAAACAAAGTACCGTTAATTTCTTTTAAAATCCATACCTGACCTTCCGTACCTTTAACTAGTTTAAAGTCTTCCTCCTCGTCACTTTTATAAAACAGTCCTTGATTTGTACCTAAATACAAAACATTATTCATTTTCTTTGCAGTATAAACCACTCCTAGAGCCCCTACATGATCTATATACTCTTTAAACGGAGAATCTAGATTTAACACACTTAACCCATTATCCAGACCCAGCCATAAGTTATGATCATCATCTTGAAATAAGGAAAGGACCGTATTATTATTAAGCCCTTTTTCTTGATTTATATGTTCAACTATTTTTCCGTCCTTATCTAAATGATAAATACCTTTTGAAATAGTTCCCAAAACAAAAGTCCCATCATTTAAAATCAGAGAACTGTAAACTTTCACTGATGACAAATCTATCTCTGATTTAATCTCCCATTTTTCAAGATGACCATCTTTCAGGTATAAAAACGCTCCATTCTCAGTAATAACTAACATATTATCTCCAAATGGAAATGCACCAACAATATTATTATTTTTAAAGATAAAATCATCGGAAACCAAGAGTGGTTTGCCATTTTCTAATGTAAAAAAACCTTTATCTTTTATTTGAAAATAGACCTTTCCCCCAACTTCAAAAATTTTTGCTCTTGTGTTTTTTGCATTTAATATTACAAAATAGCCTGTTTTAGAATTATATATATAAATCCTATCTAAAGATTGAAACAAAACCCAATCTTTAAACTGAGTAATATTCCAAAAGTCTTCATCGTCAATTAATGGCTCATTTAATTTAGAGGATAACGAACTATAATTTAAAACCCCTAAATCATCCTTTTCCCAAAAGCCGAATTCCATGTAACCTCCAGTGTAAATTTTGCTTCCAATGGATTTTACAGATTTAACAGGAGTACCAAAAGGAGCCTGATATAATTGCCAAGTAGTGCCATTAAATGCTAACAAGCCACTATTATTTGCAACATATATAGTTTGATCTTCTGACTGGTTTAAATTCCAATTTTGATTACCGGCATTATATTCAATAGGAGTATAATTTTGAATAGGAGATATTTCTTGAGCAGAAACAAATAAAGAATACAAAAGAAAAATGTAATAATACGGCTTCATGATTATTTTTAGAAAAATCAAAGTTAGTGGCATTTAAATATAATGCATTTAAAACGAGAGAAGAACTGAATATCGTTGTATGTTGAATTAAAAAAGACATAAAAATATGACTTGCTAGATTTTTTTCATTCATAAAACTAAGTATTGAAAAAGTCTAAATTACATTCATTCAAAATGATATTTAAAATCTAACATTTATAGTCATTTTATATTTACTTAGGTCTTAATCTTGATTGAAATAGTAATTTCATTTTCGGTTAAAAACACCTGAAATACCGCTTATGTTGCTTTCAATAAAGTATTATTTTTAAATAATCTAAATATATACAACTGAAAAACAGTTATTTAAATTGCTTCTAAAAGGTGAAGGGTCTAATTTTAATATGAATTTAAAACAGAAGATTATGTCGATAAGATTTGGAAATAGTTGTGTTAATTGTGATAATTTGGTAGAAGGCAATACTTGTAAAGTACACGGCGTAAAAGTAGGTAATAGCTATACGTGTGATAGTTTTGAAATGAAAGCCACTTTAAAAGATGACACCAATTGTGTAACCTGTGTAAAGTTTGAATCTAGTGATTGTGCTAATCCACAAAAGGCAGCACCAGGTATGTCTTGTAGCCATTGGGCACCACAAAATGCTACTGCATAAATGCAAAAAATATTTAAGTGAAAAATTTAAAGGTCAGCCGAAAGCTGACCTTTTTTAATATAAACTATTTTACTTCTACGCCTTTCCAAAAAGCCACATAACCCTTAATTCCTTTGGCTAATTCTGAAACTTCAGGATAATACCATGCAGCATCTTTATTAACATCTCCATTCACTTCAATATCATAATACGACGCTACTCCTTTCCAAGGGCAGTTTGTATGGGTCTCGGTACCTTTGAAAAATTCTTGTTTTATTGCTGTTGGAGGAAAATAATGATTTCCTTCGATCACTACTGTAGCATCACTTTCTGCTATTACTTCGTTATTCCAAATTGCTTGTATCATATCTTAAATATTTAATTCTATTTTAATTCCGTTAATACTGTAGAACCTGTGGTTAAAGTTTTATGTACGGGACATTTATTAGCAATCTCCAATAACCGCTGACGTTGTTTTTCATCTAGATTACCGAACAGTTCTATTTTTCTTTTAAAGGTATCTATTTTCTTAATCGTTGCCGTGTTTTCAGAATCTGGGGCATGCTCTTTGCCATAATCAACATGTACTATTACTCTTTGTAAATCCCATTTTTTTCTAGTGGCGTACATTCTCAATGTCATCGCTGTACAAGCTCCTAATCCCGATGAAACATAATCATATGGAGAAGGACCAAAATCGTTTCCACCAAAATCAGTAGGTTCATCTGCAATCAACAAATGATTACCAGAAACTATTTCAGAGGTAAAACCTTCATTACCTATACTCACCGCTACTTGATGAGCTGTCTTTAATGGTGCTCTCTTAGGAATATCCAAATAACGCTCTGCCCAACCAGCAATAACATTACCTACATAAGTAGAATCTTCATTATCCGTCAAAAGATGATCAGCCTTGTCTATAGAAATAAAGCTCTTAGGATGATGCGCGTATTTATACAATTCTTTTGCATTTTCAATACCCACAATAGTATCTTGTGGCGAATGAATGACCAAATATGGTTTTCTCAAGTTCTTTAAAACCTCTTTCATAGGTTTTGACTCAATATCATCAATAAAATCTTTCTTAATGGTGAAGTCCCTACCACCAATATTTACTTTTGCTTTTCCTTTCGCATTTATTTCTTCCACATTAGACTTGAACAAATGTTTTACATGAGCTGGTGAAGAAGGAGCCCCAATAGTTGAAACAGCGACTACAGATGCAATTTGAGAAGCAGCAAAAATTACAGCCGCACCACCAAGCGAGTGTCCAATTAAAAGAGAAGGAGCTTTATAATTTTCTTCTAAAAATTTAGCCGCGTGAATAAGATCAGAAACGTTCGATGAAAAATTGGTGTCCTCAAAACTACCTTCACTATCACCTAGACCTGTAAAATCGAAACGAAGTACGGCAATTCCTTTATTTACTAAAGCTCTTGATATATTACGAACGGCAGAAAAATTCTTGTTACACGTAAAACAATGGGCAAAAATTGCATAACTATGAGCCACTTGATTGTTAGGCACTTCTAACCTAGCCGCTAATTGTTTTCCTTCAGAATTTGTAAACGATACTTTTTCGAACCCCATATTTGACTTTTCTATACTGTTAATCTAATCTAAAGTATTAGAAGTAAATAAAGGTTAAAACTTACAAATCTCTTTTAAAAGGGAAGTTCTAAAGAGCTTATTAGAAAAAATTCATCCATAAAAAAGCCCCTTGATTTCTCAAGAGGCTTTTTTTTTGTACAGGCGGAGAGACTCCCTTCGGCTGTGCTCAGGATAAACTTCTCATCTCTCCGAATAGAATCTCCAATAATTTTTTTTCATAAAAAAAGCCTCTCAGTTTCCTGAAAGGCTTCTCTTTGTACAGGCGGAGAGACTCGAACTCTCACACCGCAAGGCACTAGATCCTAAGTCTAGCGTGTCTACCAATTCCACCACGCCTGCATACTTTCCAAAATCACGACATATGATTATCGGGGTGCAAATATAATGCAAAAAATCAATTCTCTAAATTTTAGCTATTTAAAAATTACGCTTTTTGTACTTTTATCGAAAGTTACATAAAAAAGCACATGATAAACGTAAAGAATTATATAGCGGAAAATAAGGACAGATTTTTAAATGAAATCATAGAACTACTTAAAATACCGTCTGTTAGCGCAGACCCTGCCTTTTCTCAAGATGTTTTAAATGCTGCAGAAATGGTAAAGTCCAGATTAGTGGATGCAGGTTGTGATGTTGTTGAAATTCATGAAACAGCCGGTTACCCTATAGTTTATGGCGAAAAAATCATTAATAAAGAACTACCAACGGTCCTAGTATACGGTCATTATGATGTGCAACCGGCAGAACCATTGGAATTATGGACTTCGCCACCTTATGAGCCGGTAATTAAAAAAACGGACTTACACCCAGAAGGAGCCATATTTGCACGTGGTGCGTGTGACGACAAAGGGCAAATGTATATGCATGTAAAAGCATTGGAACTTATGGTGAAAACCGACCAGCTTCCATGTAATGTAAAATTCATGATTGAAGGTGAAGAGGAAGTTGGCAGTAATAACTTAAGCATTTACGTAGCCGAGAATAAAGAAAAACTGGCTAACGATGTTATTTTAATTTCCGATACAGGTATGATTGCCAATGATGTGCCGTCTATAACTACAGGTTTACGTGGACTTAGTTATGTTGAAGTAGAGGTTACTGGCCCTAATCGTGATTTACATTCTGGCTTATATGGCGGTGCGGTTGCCAACCCTATCAATATTTTAACCAAAATGATTGCTAGTCTACACGATGAAAATAATCATATAACAATACCCGGTTTTTATGACAAAGTAGAAGAACTTTCTGCTGGTGAACGTGCAGAAATGGCAAAAGCACCTTTTAGTATTGAAAAATACCAAGAGGCTTTAGATATTGAATCTGTTTACGGTGAAAAAGGATATTCTACCAACGAACGTAATTCTATTAGACCCACATTAGATGTTAATGGCATTTGGGGTGGATATACTGGAGAGGGTGCAAAAACGGTCATAGCAAGTAAGGCATACGCCAAAATATCTATGCGATTAGTTCCTAATCAAGATTGGAAAGAAATTACCGACTTGTTTAAAACACATTTCGAAGCTATTGCCCCAAAAGGAGTGAAGGTGGTTGTAAAACCTCACCATGGCGGACAAGGATATGTAACCCCTATCGATACTACTGCATACCAAGCTGCCTCAAAAGCATATGAAACTACATTTGGTAAAAAACCGATACCGCAACGTAGTGGCGGTAGTATTCCTATAGTTTCCCTTTTTGAGCAAGAACTAAAAAGCAAGACCATACTTATGGGCTTTGGTTTAGATAGTGATGCCATACACTCCCCTAACGAACATTTTGGAGTATGGAACTACTTTAAAGGAATTGAAACCATTCCTTATTTCTATGAGTATTTTACTGAGATGACCAAGAAGTAGTCACCCATTAGTTTCAGTCTTTCAGAAAAAAGAAGCGACTTATAGCTTTGGTATGCCAAAGCTATAAGTCGCTTCTCTGTATATATAATAAGTAGTGAAATTTTAAATAAACCAATACCTCAAACTTTAAATAAATATAAAAAGACTCAGAGTACAGTTTCACTTAAATATAACTACTATTCACAGAATTCATAAAACACCAATTGTTATCTATCTTATTTTTAATAAATAAATCATCTTAACTTATTTAAAATCAAGATAATGATAAAGTATTTTTTAATTCTATTACCGTTTTATCTCGCAAGCTGTAGTAATTCTGATAGTACAGATGACGAGACTACAACAACCACTTCTACCACATCTGAAAATGGCTCTGTTGATATTTCCTCTGTAGTCCAGAATGTTTTCGACTCAGAAAATGGTGTCACGGTTAACGTTGAGGGCGAAACTATTATTATAACCAGTACAGGCCTTCCTGATCACAAAACACCATATTGGGATATTGAGGGTATGGAGCATGAATTGTACGAATCTTTCCCTACTTATATTATTGATGATACCGATGCCTATGACGATGATGCAGAAGAATTAAGTAGATTAATCAGTACCGATAGTGAAGGTAATACGTTAATAACCTATCAAAATAACATGAATATGGAAATGATAGCTTTTGATTATAGTATGGAAATCCCTACTAATCCTTCAGAAGCCGAAAACAAAGAACAAACCGATCTTGGGTTAATAGGTTTAGCTTTAAACGGAGTTCCTATTTATAATGATTCCGAAGGTAGAGATGTACTTGGTGTTGTTGCCATGAGTACTTTTGATTCAGCAGGCGCACACCCAGGTCCTAATTCAGATTATCATTACCATACAGCAGCTCAATTAAGTATTTATGCCGAAGATGATGGTAGTACATACCCTACTGTAAATGATTCTAATTTAATAGGATTTTTAAGAGATGGATTCCCTATTTATGGACGTCAAGAGGCAGACGGTACCTACCCTGATGATTTGGATGAAAATGGGGGACACATTGCCGCAACAGCAGATTTCACTGAAGGTATATATCATTACCATTGTAGTAGTGAAAATTATCTTAACACAGGTTGGTACGTAATGAAGGCAGGTGCTTATCATGGTACACCCGGACCTTCGTCTGGTAATTAGAATACCATCATAATAAACAAAAGGTAGCTGTGGAAATTAAAAAATCCCAGCTATCTTTTTCATATTTTTTATTTATGATTCAAACCATCATTATTAGCTTTAAAAGATCCTAAGTAAACTATGAATACTTTGACAATAAAATACCGTTGTTGTATTGTTATAATCTTAGGCATGCTTTGCAGTTTTACCTCATGTAAACAATCTACCAAAGACAATGATAATAGAACTATTGACAAATTTGCATTACAAATACAAAGTGTAGCTATAGACCTTTCAGGTGTACCAAACGATACTATAAATAACACCGATCCTGATTACGCTATTAAAAATGGTCTTTTCTATTATAAGGGCAAAAAATATTCTGGGATCTTAAAAAAGACTCATGCACAAGTTAACATGATAGCTTATACCTCTGTTTATAAAGGCAAACGTCATGGTTCATATAGCAGTTATTATGATACAGGAGCACTTTTTGAAACCAAACAATACAAGCACAACCGTGTTACAGGTAGACACTATATATATTGGAAAAACGGTAATCTTAAAGCTGACAACTGGTACTATAATGGTAAAATGGAAGGTACACAGAAGAAGTGGTATGCAGATGGCTCTCCCTTCTACGTATTCAATTATATAAACGGAAAACGAGAAGGAAAGCAAAAAGCATGGAGAACCTCAGGTAAACTACAGATTAACAATGAAATTATAAATGGTAAAACCTATGGATTAAACAGAGCTTCCCTTTGCTATAATGTTAAAAACGAAGAACCAGAAATGTTAGGTTATGCCGAAGTAAGAAAAAAATAAGCTTCTTGGCTTAAATCTTTTTTACATATTTGGTGATGATAACCGTCATAGTTGGTCCTACCTTACCTTCAATGTACTCGGCATTCTCACGATCTAAAGAAATTCGTCTTACTGCTGTACCTTGCTTGGCTACTTGGCTAGACCCTTTAATTTTTAAGTCCTTCACCAGAACTACACTATCTCCATTTTCAAGAATTACACCATTGACATCTCTGTGTATAATTTTCTCGCTTTCAGCCAATCCTTCGCCAGTAGCTTTTGCCCAATCTAAAACCTCTGGTTCCAAATACATCATATCCAACAAATCCTTAGGCCAGCCTTCAGATTTTAATCTTGATAGCATTCTCCAAGCCACAACTTTCACTGAATCATATTCGCTCCACATACTGTCGTTCAGACAACGCCAATGGTTTGCATCCATCTGCTCCGGGTCTTCAATTTGAGTACGGCAAATTTCACATGCCAAAATACTTGAATCGACTCCACTAATAGAAACCGGTTCTACTTCAAAAACCTCTAAATTATTGGTTCCCGTACATAATTCGCAAGTGGAGCCACTACGCGCTTCCAAATCTGCTAATACACTCATATTATTGGTTGTTTTAAGAAGACAAATTTACGCTTTTACAAAAGAAGACACATCCTTTTTACTTTTTGATAAAACACTTAAACCTTTTATTAATCGTTCTATATTCGTATTAAAAGATAAAACATTGATAACAAAGCAAAAATCCAACCTATTCCTAAGACTTAGTATTGCTCTAGCATTAATTGCCGTACTTTTTAAGATGATGCATTGGCCCTTTGCTGAAATCATACTTATCATCGCCGCTGTGGGAATATCGTTATTCTATAGTATATGGTTTTACCTAAAGACAAATAAAACTTGGTTAGATTATGCCAAATTATTTTTATTGATTTCCTTTCTACTTCATTATTTATTTCGAGTTCTTCATTTAAATTATGGATATATTTTCTCATATATCTTTAGAGTAGCCCTAGTATTATTCATCATTGCATATATAAAAGATACATTTATTTCTAATGAAGATTCCTCCCAATTAACGGAATCACAACCTAATTTAAAAAAGAAAATATTCTCAATCATAATAAATACTATTGCCGTTCTCTGTATTATAATTGGTGCACAATTAAAAATTTTACATTGGGAATTCGGATTCATAAATGGAAACATTCTTCTTGCCGTAGGTCTCGTAGCTGCTAGCCTTTCCATCATATTAGGATTTAAAAAATATTAACACTCCTTAACCAAACCTCAACTCTACATTTGTAGAATCAAAATATATGTTCTATGTTTGTAGAACATGCTCTAAACTTATAGAAAATGCAGTTATCCAAATCGGAAGAAGAATTAATGAATATTCTATGGAAGCACAATAAGGCTTTCATGAAAGATTTGCTCGATGCTTATCCAGAGCCAAAACCCGCTACAACAACTGTTGCCACTTTATTGAAAAGAATGACAGACAAGAAGTTTATTGACTATAAAAGCTTTGGTAGAAGTAGAGAATACTATCCGCTGGTAAAAAAGAAAGATTACTTCTCTAAACACGTTAACGGACTCATTAAAAACTTTTTCAATGATAGTGCTAGTCAGTTTGCATCATTTTTTACTCAAGAAACCAATTTAAGTAAAGCTGAGTTAGAAGAATTGAAAAAATTAATAGATGTTGAAATAGAAAAGAAGTAATCATGGTAATCTATCTTTTAAAATCCGTCGCATGTATGGGCATCTTTTTGCTTTTCTATAAACTCCTTTTGGAGAAAGAAAGCATGCATCATTTTAAAAGATTTTTTCTATTAACTGCAGTCATCGTTTCTTTTATAATACCTCAAATTGTCTTTACAGAATACGTTGAAATTGAACCCACCACGGCAGTAATTCAAATTAAATCCATAAATGAACCCCAGAATATACCTCCAGTAGTTCAGGCTATTGAAAAATCGCCCATGAATTGGTATTTAATACTATGGACTATCTACGGATTAGGTGTTGCAGGATTCGCATTTCGCTTTATGTATAATCTACTTAAAATATGGAAACGTATTCGTAACAATCCAAAAACGAAACATAGTACTATCTATAGAATCCTATTAAAAGAACAACTGCCGCCACACACTTTTTTAAAGTACATATTTCTGAACAAACAAAAATTTGAGACTAAAAGTATACCTAATTCTGTGCTGCTACATGAAGAAACCCATGCTATACAAAGGCATAGTTTGGATGTTCTTTTTCTGGAGGTATTGCAAGTGGTATTCTGGTTTAATCCGTTGATTTACGTTTACAAAAAAACAATAAAACTAAACCATGAATTCTTAGCAGATAGTGCTGTATTAAATGGTCAAGAAGATCATTTAAATTATCAAAATACATTACTGTCGTACTTATCAAACGACAGTTTTAACACCCATCAATCAGTTGGTATTGCAAATGCCATAAATTATTCATCAATCAAAAAACGATTCATCATCATGAAAAAACAAACATCAAAAAAAGGAATTGCAATTCGAAGCCTATTGTTGCTACCTGTATTGGCTTTATTGCTTTATGGCTTTAGTCAAAAAAATGTGGTAGCTCAAAACACCATTAAAGACATTAATATTGAAATTACAAAAACTGGAGATTTACTAATCAACAATAAGCCAGTAGCATTAGAAAACCTTTCGACAGAAGTTTTAAGAACCAATCAAAATTTCGGTCCTTACATCATAAAAAACTATCTAACGGCACATATTCTTTATGATGAAAATCAATATGGACTAATTGACCAAGTTCAGACAGAACTAGCAGCTATTGGCATTTCTAACATTGAACATTTTAGTAAAACAACTACGAATATTTTTGGTAAAAACGGATTTCAAGCAAGTGAGTATCATGGAAAAACAGTAGATGAAGCAAAACTTATCAGAAAGAACAATGTATTCAATGAGCATAAAACTGATGCCAATAATGAACCATTGTTAGAAATAGCCTGGATAGAAGTAAAGAATGAAAACGAAATTTGGTTCAATAATCAACTTGTTCCTCTATCAAAACTAAATGAAAAGATAAAGGTGAAATTTCCATTAGCGATTGAAAACAACAAACTATCAGCACAAATTTATGCTACAGAGATTATTAATTCAGATTTTACAGATGCTATAACAGTAGAATTGAGAAAATTAAATACAAAAAGTATCACCATATTCTCGGATAGATATGCCATACCCGAAAATGATTCTTCTAATAAATTGAGAAGTGACAACACTTCAAACAAAAACCCAAACAGAATAATAAAACTCGCAGGTTTAGTATTAGATTCTGAAACTTTAGAACCTTTAGTAAATGCAGAAATTAAGGACCATAACGGAACTGTTCTCACCAAAACAGACATTAAAGGTTATTATTCGTTTGAATTAAATAATGACTCACAAGGTGAAATAAATTTTAACCTAACGGTCAGAAAAGATGGCTATAAATCATTATTACAGAATGAGCATTGGGGAAATCTTCAAAGTGAAATTACTAGCTCCTTCTTCTTCGGTCTTCAAAAAAATAATGGAACTACAACTGAGTTCTCTAAACTTTTTACGAGGAACGGTAACTTAGATTATGCATCTGTTTTAAAAAACAAATCTATAATTGAAAGCGAACGGTTTTTGAATTCAAAGTTAGAGGATGCAAAAAATGGTAATACTAATTGTATTGTAAAGGTTAATGAATCACATTATTTAGTAGACCCTACGTCATGGATTAAACTAAATTCTACAAACGATATAATAGCTATTAATGATAAAGAGAATTTACCTGCTTACAAATTAAACGGTTATATTAATAGAAACAATATTAAAGCAATGTCTCCATTAGAAAGCTTTGACAGTGCTCAGTTTGCTATATATACCACTTCGGGCGATATCAATACCAACCTAAACAAGAGAGCTTTTACCACATATAATAACCTTGCTAAAAAATACAACGCTATTCCCATTGCAACGAGAGAAATTCCACTTAATGATTTGAAAATATTGGAGTCTCTTTATAGAAATTTGAGTCCAGCTCAAAAAGAGGAGGCTCAACCCTTCCCCAAGTATTTGCCAAAGCAAAATCAAGATGGTGCTACAAAAGAGCAAATATCCACCTACAATAAGATGGCAAAAGGTTACAACACCATGATTTCCGAAGGCGGAAACATTCGCATCCTAAAAGCTGATGTAGATCAACTAACTTATATCTACGGATTAATGTCTATTAAACAAAAAACAACTGCAGAACCATTCCCTGATTTCCCGGAGCCACCACCTGCTCCAAAGGCACCTAAAGTGGCAAAAGGAGAAAAAAGTAACATTCCACCTCCACCAGCTCCAAAAGAACCAGAAACACTTATAGAATCATCATTAAATTTCCCTGCACCGCCCCGCTCACCCGATGCACCAAAAACACTGAACACGACTAACTATGCTAGTAACCAACTAAAAGAAATAATTAAAAATCAAGACCCATATGATCATTTAAACCTCGATGCAAAGGCTATAAACGGAATTCCTTCAAACACCCAAACTTTTCATTCTAAAACTAGCAGTCCGGTTGCACCTCCTACTCCACCATCCCCATTAGATTATGCTATTAGTATGGCGAAAAAAGGAGCAACATTCTTCTATGAAGGCAAAAAGGTTTCGTCTGATAAAGCCATTGACCTACTAAAGAAAAACGACGAGTTAAATATAGAATCTAGAGAGAAAAATGGTAAAGCAGAAGTACGAATTACCAAAGAACCTGTAACAATAAGATAACCACAACGTCAAACATATGTTAAAGCCCTCTTTTCGAGGGCTTTTTCAGTACCAAAAGTGAAATAGTTACGTTCACCCAGTATACATCATCATCAACTTGCCAGCCGTATGGATGGTCAAAAAACAAATCATTAATCATGATACAAGACTTCTTTATTCTCTGCTCAGGGGCAGATGCCGATCTTTTAAAAACCTGCTCTAAAGGTGAACAAAACAAATATGCAGGTATTGGCGCTACCGTATTTTTTACAGCTGTAATGGCTTTTATTGCTAGTAGCTATGCATTATTCACGGTTTTCGACAATGTGTATACCGCAGTATTCTTCGGTTTTATTTGGGGATTATTAATATTCAATTTAGACCGTTTCATAGTTGCTACCATTAAAAAGAGAAACAATTTTGGTCAAGAATTTTTACAAGCTACTCCCCGTATCATTCTCGCAGTTATAATTGCCATAGTAATTTCGAAACCCTTGGAAATGAAAATTTTTGAGAAAGAAATAAATCAGGTATTGTTGGAGCAAAAGAATGAACTTACACTTGCCAATAAAAATCAACTTGCGTTACAATACACGCCAAGGGTTGCGCAATTGAATCAAGAAATAGCTGCATTAAAAAATGAAGTTTCAATTAAAGAAACAGAGACGAATGCACTGTACGATATTTATATAAATGAAGCCGAAGGTACTGCAGGGACCAAACTGCTAGGCAAAGGTCCCGTTTATGCTGAAAAACGAGATAAGCATGATGCTGCACTTGCAGAATTACAGGCGCTTAAAACTACTAATAATGAAAAAGTATCGGCGATAGAATCTCAAATAGCAGCATTAGATACGGAATATGCAGAAGTAGTTAAAAATTCGCAACCTATTATAGATGGTTTTGACGGATTAATGGCAAGAATTACCGCTTTAGACGAATTACCTTGGTTACCTTCTTTCTTTATATTTCTATTGTTCTTGGCTATTGAAACATCGCCTATAATAGCCAAATTACTTGCCCCTAAAGGAGAATATGATATTAAATTAGAAGAGGAAGAAAGTATACTTTCTACTTGGGTTGAACAAAAGCTGGCACAACGTCAACTTATAGCTTCAACAGATAGTGAAATCAATCAAAAAATATACGAAGATTTAAAGGGAGAAGAGGAATTATACGGCTATAAAAAGAAAAAAGCAGAAGAACTACTTCGACTACAAGCAGACAGCTTTCATAAAACTCAAGCGAAAGCTCTAAAATAGAAAAAGACCAATATTTCTATTGGCCTCTTTCGGTTTGGGGGAACTACCTGAACAACTATTTATACTGCCATTGCCTCTAGAATCAATTCTGAATTTGTAATATTAAAATTGCAGATTTCAAAAATTTCGTCTTGACTTATAGTTTCAAAATAACCTAAACATCTATTTGAATTTCTTACTGTTTTCATATGCTATACTATTAGTGTTATTATTAGTCAATCATTAATCACACTCCAAAGGTATAGTGTAGATAGCACTCAACTTTTCAATCGTAGATTAACCCACAGCAACTGTAGACGAATCAACAAAAAGTGTAGATGAACAGTTTTTAGCCAATAACTTAAATAGGTAATAAAGGCACAAATTGCTTGATTATGTTGAATACCGATAATCTTCGAGGCAAATAAGCTAAATTTATATTTTGGTAGACTTAACTTTGCGTTTTTATGGCATCACTTAAAGAAACCAAGAAAAAGAAAAGAAGGTTTTACAACCTAATAATCATAATAGTCTTACTAATTATAATTGCTACAGGTTTTATGGCACAACTTGAACAATAGTTTGTCATTGATGAAAATTGAATGTTTGCATTCAATCCTCTAGTGCTCACTATATGGTCAACAAAAATGCGAAATTCAAAAAGTATTTAAAACGCTTAGGAAAAATAATCCTCGGGGTATTATTGCTATTTTTTATTTTGGTGTTGGTCATTAGAACTCCTTGGGCCCAGAACTTCATTGTTTCTAAAGTCACTAATTACATATCTGACAAAACGAATACTAAAGTAGCCGTTGGCAATCTATACCTTACCTTCTCAGGAGACATTCAAATAGAGAATATATTTCTGGAAGATAAAAAGGGTGATACGTTATTCTACTCAAAATCACTGCAAGCAGATATCCCTATCTACCCCATTGTTTTTAAAAATGAACTTTCCATTGATGACGTAGTTTCAAATGGAGTAGTTGCTAAGATAAGTCGAGAAAACAATCCTGAAGAGTTTAATTTCACATTCTTAATCGATGCACTGACCACACCAACCGATACTACCGCAACAACCAGCGAACCAATGAGTATTACCTTAGGTAATTTAGATGTCGTTGATTGGAAATTGACCTATGCAGATGCCTATCTTGGAACCGACGTTAATTTAGTGCTTGGTAAGTTAGATATAGATGTATCTGAATTTGACTTAGGTACCATGGAGTTTTCTTTGGATGATTTTACGTTAAGCGATTCTGAGTTTAAATATGTACAATCTCATGCATTCCCCATAACCGAAGACAGCACAAGTACAGCGCTACCATATATTGAAGTTGAAGATTTTAATGTGAATAATGTTCATATCAACTACGACAGTCAGCCAGATGGTTTACAAACCAAATTACAATTAGGTACTATTGAACTAACAGATATACTAGCAGATGTTTCTAAAAATAGATACGAGACAGATGACCTTGTTTTACATGATTCACAAATAGACCTAAGAATAAGCGGTGTAGAAACTGAAGTAACTACATCCAATCCAGCTACATTCGAATGGCCAGAATTTATCATCGCCGCAAACACTATAGATATTGCTAAAAACAATTTCACCTATGCAATGAACGGCACAAAACAGGTTGCGGATACTTTTGACCCTGATGCCTTCAATATTCAGCAATTTCAATTGCAAGCTAAAAATTTGACCTACCAACCCGAGAAATTTAATTTGAATGTTTCTAAATTTTCATTTTCAGAACCCAGTGGCATCGGGTTAGATCAATTGGCATTTAATGCAGGCTTAACCAATACAGAAGCATCACTATCAGATGTCGTTTTTCAAATGAATGAAAGTTCAGTAAAAGCAGATTTTAAGGTACAGTTTAGTTCCTTAAAAGGCGCATTAGAAAATCCTGAAAAAAGTGCCTTGACGGTCAATATTTCAGACCTTAATTTAGAGCTAGATGATGTACTTCAACTACAACCTGAACTAGCCCAAAATCAGTATTTAGATTCCTTATCGGCATACCCTATCAGTGGCAATTTAAAAGCTAGGGGAACTTTGAAAAAAGTTGATGATTTCAGTACGGATCTACAATGGGGAGAGAACACTAAACTTGTAGCAAAAGGAAGTATCAATAATCTTACCGAGACAGATTCACTTACTTACAATTTGAACAATATTAGCTTCAAAAGCACTAAAGAATCAATAAAAAATATAATATCGTCTAAAGACTTAGGTGTTTCTATTCCTAAAACCATAATAGCGGAAGGAAATATATCTGGTGGAACCACATGGGTAAACCCTAATATGAATATCAAAATTCCTGAAGGAACCGCTAACGTAAATGCACTAGTAGATTTTGGAAATAGCACGAAATTTGACGGTGCTATTTCAGTCGATAGTTTACAACTGGGGCATCTGTTACAAAATGAGCAGTTAGGTAAAATATCACTTAGCATAAAGGGTAAAGGATCAGGAAGTGAACTAAGTAATTTTAATGCCGATATCAACGGTACAGTTTCGCAATTTCAGTACAGTGGATATGATTACAAAGAAGTGACTATTGACGGTAATCTAAAAGACGGCAATGGCAAAATAACTGCCAACATCAACGATTCAAATTTGAATATGAAAGCAAATGCTACTATGGCACTTTCATCAGAAGAAAATGACATTACATTTACTACAAATATTATCGGGGCAGATTTACAAGAGCTTGGTTTTACAAAAGATAATATTAAGATTGCCGCAAATATTAACGGTGATTACCAAGGAACGCCATCTAATTATACGATTAACACAACTATTGATGAAGGCATTGCCATTGCCGATAGTGAACAATACCAAGTTTCGACAATTGCTTTAAAAGCTCATATTGAAGATTCTATTACTGATGTATCGGTTAAAAGCAATTTCTTAAATGGGCAATTAGCATCAAATGCATCACCAAATCGTATTACAACTGCACTTAAAAAACAAATAGAACAGTATTTCTCTACCGATGATACTACGTTTAAAGCTGAGGACGATATTGACGCAAAATTGGCTCTCGCAATTATTCCAACTCCGGTTTTATCTAAGGTGTTTTTCAACGGAGTAAAAGACTTAGACTCTTTAAATATAGATGCAAGTTTTAATTCTAAGAATAGAAAAATATCCGCCGAGGTTAAAGTGCCTCATATTGCATACGCGGGTAGTTCTGTAGATAGTTTAAATGCATATATAAAGGGAGATTCTGTCGACCTTAAATTCTCTGCTGGTTTGGCAGATTTAATTTATGAACCCATCCACCTAAAACAGACTTATTTAGAAGGAAGTTTAAAAAACAAAGAGCTATTATTGGATTTTACTTCTAGAAACGACTCCGTACAAGTAATGCATATAGGATCGGGACTATCATTTCAAAAGGACACTTTAAGGCTCCATATCAATCCTGAAGATTTAATACTGAATAAAAAGCAATGGGAAATACCAGAGGATAACAGTATCGTTATTGCCGAAGCATATTCTGACTTTGAGAATGTAGTCTTGACCAGAAATGCTCAAAAAATGGAAATATCGAACAAATTTCCAAAAATGAATACCGAACATATCGGTATTCTGTTCGAGAACTTTCAATTACAGACTTTCCTTAGTTTTTTCAATCCTGATGAAGCTTTGGCGAAAGGAAAAGTAGAAGGAGATTTCGTAGTTCTTAATCCGTATACCGCATCGGGTCTAGTAGCCGATATTGATATTAAAGATTTTCACGTGCTCCAAAATCCGCTAGGTACTTTAACCCTAGATGCATCTTCAAAATCTTTATCAGAATACGATTTTGACTTGGCTATGAAAGATGGCGGTGCTAATCTTACCTTAACGGGAGATTACACAGCCAAAGAGAATACCGCCTTTTTAAACTTGGAGCTTGATATTCAAAAGCTCGAAGCCAGTATTATTCAAGGGTTCAGCAATGAACAATTGACCGATGGCAAAGGGTATTTAGATGGAAGCCTATTGGTAAAAGGCACACTTGCCGAGCCTAAATATTCCGGCAGAATAAATTTTAATGAATTTGGTTTGAGCCTAAACGCCTACAAATCTGCCTTCGCCATTGATGGTCAATCTATAGATATTGATCAAGATGACATTACCTTTAATTCATTTGCTATTAATGATATCAATCAAGGCACATTGACCATAGACGGTACAGTTACTACTGAGAGTTTTTCTAATCCGGGTTTTGATTTATCCGTAAAAACCGATCAGTTTAGAGTATTGAATTCCAAAAAAGGAGATGATGAATTGGTCTATGGTATTGCAAGTATTCAAGCAGATGTTACCGTAAAAGGAGATTTAGAATTACCGGTCATAGACGGAAAACTTCGTGTTAGAGATGTTACCGACCTCACTTATGTTGTTCCACAAAATCAATTGGATATTCAAGAACGTGATGGTATTGTCATCTTTGTCAACAGGGAAAACCCTGATGCTATACTGACAAAAACAGATGAAGAAACTACCAATTCATTTTTTGCAGGCATGGATATCAATACCATTCTAGAAATAGGAAACGAGGCAAAATTCACTATTGTTCTTGATGAAAAAACACAAGACAAACTACAGGCATCTGGTGATGCTACATTGAATTTGAACATAGACCCCAATCAAGACATTCGATTATCTGGGCGGTTAGAATTAAATTCAGGCTTCTATAGAACCAGCTTGTATAATTTGGTAAGCCGCGAGTTTCAGTTACAAAAAGGCAGTAGTATAGTTTGGAGCGGTGACCCTTATGATGCCAAAATGGATGTTACCGCTATTTATGAAATTGAGACATCAGCATCATCTTTAATGTCATCTATAAGTTATGGAACTGATAGCAGCGTATCTGGCACATACCAACAAGCAACAGACTTTTTGGTTTACTTGAATATTGACGGACAGCTAACACAGCCAGAAATATCATTTGCTTTAGATATGCCCGAGAGTGAACAAGGTAATTTTGGTGGTGCCGTCTATGGTCGTATTCAACAATTGAACGAACAAGAATCTGAATTGAATAAGCAAGTATTTTCCTTATTGGCACTAAACCGTTTTTACCCAACCACGGGTAGTGACGGTAGTAGCGGCGGTGCTATTTCAATTGCAAAAAACAATGTAAACAAAGTACTTTCTAATGAACTAACTTCCATTTCAAGTAAATTATTAGGGAATACCGGCTTTGAGCTTGGTTTTGATTTGGATAGTTTTGAAGATTACGAAAGTGGCACTGCTGAAAGTAGAACCCAATTGAATATAAGCGCAAGTAAAAAACTATTTAATGACCGTCTAATAGTAACTGCCGGTAGTGCCGTAGATGTAGAAGGTAGCGCCTCATCTAGCGAAACGGAAACACCATTAATAGGCAATGTTACTTTAGAGTATTTATTAAGCGAAGAAGGTACTTATCGACTTAAAGGCTTCAGAAAACAAGAGTATCAAAATATAATAGATGGGCAATTGATTATAACCGGAGTCGCTTTTATCTTTAATCGGGAGTTCAATAAATTTAGTCAATTATTCAGTCCGATAAAAAAAGAAGAATCCAAGAAAAAACCTTCAAAAAAGAACGATAAGAAAAAAGAGGAAATTGAAAAATAAAAAGATTACATATCGTACTTTACTCTGCATGGCGTTAGTGTTCGCCTATTCTTGCGGTATAGAAAAATATATACCAGAAGGGGAGCAATTATATACTGGAGCAACCCTTGATTTAAATTATGAAGGAGAACTACAAGACAGTAAGGAAGTAAAGGCAGAGTTGCTGAATCTTATAGAACCTAACCCTAACACCAAGTTTTTAGGAATGAAACCTGCCTTGTTTTTTCATTATAAGGCGCAGCGAGAAAAACCAGGATTCTTATATAAATTTCTAAACAAATCTTTTGGAGAAGAACCCGTTTATTTTTCAGATGTAAACCCTGAACGTGTAGAAGAATTGATATTGAACAGATTGGATAATAACGGATTTTTCTACAGTGAATCTGAATCTGAAACGGTCATAGATGAGAAATTTGCCTCGGTCAATTATTCCGCCAAGCTACCTGCTCCTTACGTATTGGAGAATTACACCCTAGAGTCGGATACTTTACCTATGTACAAGGAAATAGAAAAATTGCTACCGGAAACCGCGTTAAAAAAAGGAGACCGTTTTGATTTAGATCTTTTAAAAGCCGAAAGAGCACGTTTGAATAATGCTTTAAAGCAAAAGGGGTTTTACAATAGTCAAGAAGACCTGTTGATTTTTGAAGCGGATACCAATCGATACAAGAATAGAAAATTTGATTTGTTCTTAAGGCTTAAAAAAGATGTTCCTAGTCGTGCTTCTATTCCCTATAAAATAGACTCCATTACCGTTTACCCTAACTACTCAATAGAAGGAGATACGTTGCCATTCACCAAGGAAAACGTCACCCAAGTAGATAGTATAGATTTTATACAGAACGAATTGTATTTTAAACCAGAACTCTTAGAGTCATACTTACTTTTTAATGAAGGTGACCTATACGATGCGAACACATCTAAACAAACTAGCAGCAGATTATCTGCATTGGGCAGCTACAAGTACGTAAACATACAATACACCGAATTGAACACTACTGCAACCGACGGTAATGGCGGAACCTTAGCAGCAGATATCTATTTAGCCCCATTAACAAAACGATCCATTAGGGCAGAACTACAGGCGGTTTCTAGATCTAACGGTTACACGGGTCCGGGAATCTTATTGAGCCATACCAACAGAAATGTTTTTAATGGTGGTGAAACTTTTAGTGTTTCGGCAGATTTTTCTTATGAGTTACAATTGTCTAACAGCGATTCTAACCTTAGCAGTATTGCCGGTGGTTTAAGTGCCGATTTAATCATACCTAGATCAATACCATTTTCACCTAGTAGATTCAAATATGCCGTGCCCAAAACCAAAATATCTTTAGGAATTGATTTTCTGCAGCGTAGCGACTTGTTCACCTTAAGTTCTGTAAACAGCAGTTTTGGGTATACCTGGAAAGAAAATCAGTACGTTTATCACACCTTAGACCCTATTAGCATCAACTATTCTAGACTATCTAATGTAACCGATGAGTTTCAGGCTATTCTAGATGATAACGAATATTTAAGTCAAAGTTTTGAACAGCGTTTTATAGCTGGCTTACTGTATAGTTTTACGTATGACGAAGTATCTAATCTTAGCAAAGAAAAACCAATTTACTTTTCTACGAATTTTGACTTAGCAGGAAATGCATTGAGTTTGTTTAGCGGAGGCTCAAATACCATTTTTGGATCAGAATATGCACAATATGCAAAAGTGGATGCTGATCTACGACTCTACTTACGTTGGCAAAAAGAACGCACGTTAGTATCTCGTTTATATGCAGGCTGGGGTGTACCGTATGGAAATAGCACCACTTTACCTTTCGTTAAACAATTTTACTCTGGCGGTCCATATAGCGTGCGGGCATTTGACATAAGATCCATAGGTCCTGGTAATTTTTTACCGGACACCGATGATGATACTACCGATTATTACGACCAATCTGGTAATTTAAAGTTAGAAGCCAATGTAGAGTATCGTTTTCCACTTTTCTCCTATTTAAAGGGTGCATTTTTTGTGGATGCAGGAAATGTATGGCTAACGGGCGATTATTCTAGTCTAATAGAAGATGAGTCTACCAGTACTTCATCTGTTTCACTTTTTACTGATGGCAAATTTGAAAAAGACTGGTTAAGCGAAGTAGCGGCAGGTGTAGGTTTTGGTGTTCGTTTAGATATTCAAAGTTTTGTAATTCGCTTAGATTTAGCTTCGCCACTGCGTATACCCTATTTAGAAGAAAACGAACGTTGGAATGTACCTTTCTTTGGAAATGTGGATAATAACATGACCTTGAATTTCGCTATAGGCTATCCATTTTAAGAAACTAATTTCCCCAAATACGTTGCCATAGCGCAACCATTAAACGTTTGGCGTCTCTTTTGAACTTCGGTCTTTCTTCCACAATTAAATCATCACCATTAGGTACTAGTTTATAACTGAAAGCAAATTGATTTTCATTATCGTCCAAACTAATGAGTCCGAATCTTAGGTCGTTAAAATACAGCTGTCCGTCATTTTCGGTAATCGTATACCAGCCTTCGGTTATTTTTATAAGTCGCTCTATTTTATCGTTACTAGACCATTTACCCAGTAATTCATGATTTTTAGGATACGATGTAAACGAGATAGACTGCGTATCAAAGAAAGAATAATCTCCCATTAAGTACGCATCATCCGTTTCTATATTAGCCATCCAAAGGACTGTATTCAAAGGTGCTGGACGCGTATTTATTTCTCGATAAGATATGTTCTGAGTTTCAAGCCCTTGTTCAAATTTTTGAAAAGCTACTCCTTTTAAAACCAAAGTCAATATTAAATAAGAAGTACTAATTAATAGTCCGAGTTTTATATACTTACTGCGCTTATCAGAAGTCCGTTTTTGAAACATCGCCAATATAACAAATGTGATGAATGGCACCGTATAAAGTGGATCTATCACAAAAATACTTTGAAATGCTAAACGGGTTTTAAAAGGCCAAAACAATTGTGTGCCCCAAGTGGTAAAAGCATCTAACAACGGATGCGTAAAGAGACCCCAGAACATTAACTTAGACCACTCTTTCCAAGTAGCGGATTCTTTTTTATTTATTTTCCACACCAACCAACCGAATATGGGTGCAAACATTATTGAAAAGAAAATGGAGTGACTAACTCCCCTATGCCATTCGGTAGCTGTAACCGTATCTAAAAAATACCGCGTAATTACATCTAGATCGGGTATCGTACCTGCAATAGCCCCATAAAGCATGGCTTTGTTCCCTATTTTCTTACCAAGTACCGCTTCCCCAACGGCTGCGCCAAGAACAATTTGTGTTAATGAATCCATTTAAAATATTATTCGATTATAAGACTTTGTTCTGCTGAAATTAAATCGCCCTCTGCACTCATGCCCTCAACGAAAAAGGTCACATTGGTCTGCAGTGTATTTAAAATTTTAAATGTGCCTACTCCATTTTCATCAGTCTTTAATTCAGGAACCCAATGTATAGTGCCAAAATTCTCGAATTCATTAGAAAGGTACGAAGTGTATTTAGGGGTATAGAATTTCTTAACAGGTTCAAATCCTTTTTTAAGTTCGTACTTAAAAACATTCTCATCTTTACCATACTGATCATTATAATCCCTTGGCAATCTTCTGGTATAAATACGAATTACGCCACCGGCGCCCCTTGCTCCTTCCCACGACCCATTTTTATCAATCATAAAACTTTCTATTTCGCTTGTAGGCATTTTATATAGAATATCAAAGTTTGGTAAACGGGCATTATCTAAATATATAATAGGAACAGGATAAGTATTAGCTGCAGAAAAGGAAGATGGAAGAATTGACCTAATTAAAACCCGAGTTATACTACTAAATTCTAGACCCTCCATCACATTATAACCCCTTGACCGAATAATATCGGTAACATATGGTAATTGAAATTCTAAACTTTCACTAACTTCAGTCATCCTATTTGCCACGTATTTAGGAATTAGAGAGTTCTTGACGACAGTAGTTTTAATCTTATCTTCAACAACCGTAACCTCATTTAGATTTATGGTATTATCAGAAGAAATCAGATCTGGCGCATTATTTATTTTAAAACTATTTTCATCTTCAAATTCTACTTTTTCTTTCCAAATAGTATCCATTTCATCGGGGATTGTCCCTAACTTCATATTCAAACCTATATTTGGTTTTGCCAATTTTCCATTCTTTACAATTAACGTAAAATCCAAGGTTTCACCTTTTACAGGAAAATTTTTCTGAATCAAAAATCTATTGTCTAAAATGTCTAAATATCTACTACGACCATCAGGAAAACTAACTAAAAGCTTTTCTTCTGATGTAACTCCTTTATTATAAATAGTTCCTTCTAAATCTATTCCCTTTTCAAATTCATAAAACTGACCAGGAGGTCCTTTAAATACATCGGTCCAATCATATCTAGACCAACCTTGGGTCATCAATAAAAGATCTAGATCATTCTCTTTCTTAGAGGTAACATCCTTAAAATAATATTTTGGATTTTCAATAAATCCTTTTACATAAGGTTTTAAATAGAATGCACTATAAATGGAGTTTTTTTGATTGTAAGAAATTGTATTGCCAGGTAAAA
The DNA here is from genome assembly GCF_000744105.1 of Maribacter forsetii DSM 18668. NCBI lineage: Bacteria > Pseudomonadati > Bacteroidota > Flavobacteriia > Flavobacteriales > Flavobacteriaceae > Maribacter > Maribacter forsetii. The sequence goes on along the minus strand of NZ_JQLH01000001.1, from coordinate 746,759 downwards.
CAGAGACACTTAAATTTTGTTGCACATTACCGGTATCAAGAAGTTTGACTTGAATATTTAAAGAATCGCCCTCTGTAGTTATTTTGCTTACCTTCAACTTAGTGTCTAAAAGATCTGCATGATTAAAAACCAATCGTTCTGCAATTGGCTTACCATCTGGATTAAATAACGTCAAGATATTCAACCCTTTATTAAGCACCTCTTTATTTAAAACTTTTGATACAAATAGTTTATTCTTGGGGAAGGTAATGGGGATTCTATTGGCGTGACCATCTTTATGTACCAGCAAATAAAACTGTTTTTCATTAATAATTTCCTTTGTAGCCTCGTTTGTTGTTAAACTAATAATGAACCGGTCATCATCAACATTCTTTACACTAAAAGAGATACCTACTTTAGAAGGTTTTTGGAGTGTATTGGTTTCCACCCTACCATCGTCAAACTCTATTTTAGCCACGTATTCAACACCCGATTTAGGATTAAAATTAAATTTTCCCAAACCAAAAATTGATGTATAGAATCTGGCTACCTGAGTATTATCGCTATCGAATACAGACCCTTCTACAATTCTAACACCATATCCGTTAGCATCAGTAACTTTAACTCCCATAACACCAGGCGCGTCTTCAACGAAGTTACCGCCTTCAGGCAGAAACTGGATATCATAATCTTTAATAGATTTAGCCTTTTCAATCGGTTTTTCATTTAAAATGGTGATTTTCTGAACAAAAGAATCATCTTCTTTAAAATTCTTCATCCAATTTGTACTTGTACGAAGATAATACTCACCACTAGCAAGCATTGAATCTACGACAATACTACCTTTAAAATAACCATCACCTGCTTTAAAATGATAGTTGTTAAATTTCTTTCCGTCGGCATTATACAAGCCTACATGAACCGTTGTAGTCTGACTAAAGGGTTTATTGTTATGCCTATCGTAAACATAACCCTTTAACCATACTTCTTCATTGGCTATATACGTTGTTTTGTTAGTGTGTAGAAATACAGACTCTCTTGGTAATTCAAAATATTTCAGGAATTTATCCTTGACCAAATTGTTACCAATTTCATTTTGAGCTAGAAGAATATTTGAAAAAAGAAAAAGGAATAAAAGCGAAATTCTATGCATAAAAAAGACGGAAAATGATTACAATTTTAAATCTAAGAATAAAAAAGATTTATTCAATAATCCCCATCTTCTTTAACAAAAAGGAAGCGTTCATATTTTGACAAATACCGTCTTTGAACGTGTAATCAAAATGTAGTTCGTTATCTATGATTTCCGCGTCAAAATAATGGTTCTTTACTGCATTATATTCATTTGCGACTTCGCAAAGACTAAGATCATGCGTAGCAATAATGCCAGTAGATTTACTCTTTACTAAACGCTCTACAAACTTTCTTGAACCCAATGCCTTATCAGTACTATTAGTTCCCTTTAAAATTTCATCTAAAACAATAAAATAACGGTCCGTTTGTATTTCATCTACAATGTATCTAAGGCGCTTTAATTCTGAAAAGAAGTAAGACTCATCATCTGTCAATGAATCTGTGGTACGCATACTGGTAATTAGTTTTATTGGGGAATAACTTACAGATTCAGCACAAACTGGCAACCCCACATTAGCCATCATAATCTGTAATGAAACAGTTCGTAAGAATGTACTCTTACCAGCCATATTTGCACCGGTAATGATAAAGAACTGTCCGCCATCAATAGTAATATCATTCAATACACTTTTCGCTGGATCTAATAACGGGTGACCTGCATTTTTAGACTTTAATACCACTCCGTCATTGGTAATCGTAGGATATGTGAAATTCGGATGATTAAAAGCGAAGTTCCCTAAACTACTATACGCATCAAAAAATGCGATGGCATTGAACCAAATTTCTACACTTTTACCATGCGCCTCAATCCATTTTTCAATAGCAAGACAATCAGTTAATGAGCGAAGGAAAAATCCGTTTGCAAATATTAAATATAGTAGATTATTATTACGGTCTAGGTTGCTTAAAAGTGATGCAAATTTCTTTAGAACTTTAGAATTATGTTCACCATTGCTTAAAATATTTTCTTTTTGCTTTTTCAATAAATCTGATGTAAAATCAGTCTTTTCTATCATTGCCAATAGTTGATTGTACTGGTCAAAAGTAGATTTCATTTTGGTAGCACTCTGTCCTAAATTGGTTACCTTTTTTGTAAATAGACCAACAATAATCATTCCTAGAACTAACCATGAAATCAAAACAGATTCTGGTAGGTAATCCAAAAAGTATGCAATAAAAATAGCCACTGAAATAATTGAAAATACTAGCGGAATAAATTTCATTGCCTTGGGCACAAAAGATTCGTAATTCTTTAACCATTTAGCAATAGTATGTGTAGAAGTTTCCGTTTTCGTTAATGCTGCCATCGCAGAAAACTCTTGTCGCCAATCAACTTTTTTACCAATTTCAGTAATTGCTTCTTGCTTTTCGGCAATATCGTTAATCGAATTCTCCTTATAAATATCGGCTAATAAAAGGCTACCTTCAGTAAGTTTTGTCCTATTTGAAATTTGATAAAAAGAACCTTCACCAAACAAGTCTATATCTTGGCTGAAAAAATGAATGTCATCGGCAAATTCTTTTCCGTTAGGTAATTTAGAAAAGTCTCTTTTTAGCACTTGTAACTCTACTTGATTGAGATTTCTCAACTCTTCAATTTTAGCTTTTTGAAGTTTTAGATTTGTGTACTTACTTACTAAAAACAAGAACAATGGTATACCAACAAATAACACGGCAACCACATATTTGGCATTTACCGAAGCGAAATAAAGTGCAGCTATTGTACCTAAGAATATCAGTAATCGTAACGTGCTAAATAAAAATAGTTTCTTATTTAAAACTTCAATAAGCTCCTCAAACTTTTGTACGCGTTGGGTGTAAAATTCTTCTAAATTATTCATGAATATCAACCTATTATAGAAAAGGTAAAGATAGTCTTAGAAAATGGTTTCTATAAATGGAAAGTAGATTTAAAACATTCATTTCATTCTATAAGTTATCTTCAGCAGCACCTTCATAAGTGGTATAGTTTATTTTCAACAAATTCACCACACGCAGTTCGCTTTTAAGGTCTTCTATTATTCCCATTTTCACACCAACGTCTGCTTTTATGGAGACTGTTGCAACACTTTTTAAATGTTCTGGCATTGACGACAAGGCTTGCAATGCATAATCGCCGACTTCATCTACAGTAATAAATTTATTATCCATTTGAATTCTGGGCTCATCTCCCAAATTTGTATTACTGTCGTTAGTAGGCTTACCCACATAAATTTCAATAACCCTATCTTTCTTGTCCAATTTTTCAGTTTCAGTTGCGGTTGGCAAGGTATTCTCCACCAATAAATTTTGATTCTTCATAACGGTAACCGTCATAAAGAAAAAGAGAAGTATAAAAACAATATCAGGTAATGATGCTGTTGATACAGGAGGCAAGCTTTTACTAGATCTATACTTGTTGAATTTTATCATGGTCTTAGTTATTTACGGTTTCTGGTTCTAGAATTTTCTGTGGATAAAGTGCTCTTATTATTTCCAGTCGTTCTTTCAAAACTTTCTTTTTATCCTCGTTAATTTCTTCATTGTAATAATCGGAATAAATGGTTTTATAAGGAGTATTGAACAATCGTAAGCTCTCTCTATCTCGTAATTCATTATAAGCTGCAATAACTTCATTTTGCACAGTTACATAAACCGGATAACTACTATTACGCTGTGCCTTTAAAGAAATAATAGCTTTATCAGGATTCTCAGAGGAATCTGCGAATCTATTTCCTTTACAATAATTACAATATCCTTCTGCTTCTAATGTTAATCCTCCGTTATCAATAAACGCGATTACTTTCTCTCTAAGGTTTTTAGGGTCTATAATATCTCCTTCTGCCATTATTAAATCAGCATCATTTATGCGGATTTCAAAAAGGTTTCTCTCTTTGATATCTACAATAGCATTATTATCATCAGGAGGCATAATACGGTTTAGTCCCGCATCATTTTCTATAGAAGTGGTAACTAAGAAAAAGATGAGTAATAAAAAAGCGATGTCAGCCATTGACCCGGCATTTACTTCTTGAGGGTTTCTGTGGTTTTTCATAAATAGTGGTTTTATACACTATTAAGTACTGAAAATTGACCGCTAACGAAAAGTTATAATGAGGGAATGGTGGTTTTGAGTGAGGGAATGGGATATTATTTACCGTTTGGTAATATCACAGTCTAGCATTAAATGTATATGACACCCTCATTTTTAAAATAGAATTGACCTATAGATTGCGTATTAGAGCTATTTAAAATTACCCTATATTATTAAGCATTTCATCTATACGATTTACTGCTTCTTTTTTAGAAATACCCTCATAATAGTCTTTAACTAAAGGATGGTCAAAATCTTGATGTGGAAAAATCTCAGGTCTACTATTACCTGTTTTAGTTATAACATCACAAGGAATTGAAAGCGTGTTTCCATATTCAGCAATATTACTACATAACCACCCAAAATATCCCACTTCATGATTAGAATTATTATAATTCTCCTTATAATCAGAATAACTTTTTTCACTTAAGGAAACCCAAAGACCATATTCAAGAGTTTCACAAATATCATTTACTTTTTGGGTAAGCGTCACCCTAATGAAACGGTCAATTTGGTCAGGATGATGAATTTCACAAAAATCCGTATCCAGTTTTCCTATTTCTTGTTTTTCCTTATCAGAAAGATTATGATAGTTAGTAGGAGAATTAAAAGCTAAAGCTGGCCAATCAGAATGTATTTTTCCGCATTCGGAGCATGTAAATGCAGGTGGTACTTTCTTTTTTCTTTTCCAAAACATTAATCTTAATCTTTTATTTATTGTTGAAAGATCAAACAAATCACAACGCCTCCAACTCCGCCTTCACTTTCTTAGTCAATTTAGAAACCACCAAATTGTATGAATGATCAATAAGTTCTTTTGTAAGGTCTTTGGATATTTTATCTAAGTAAACAGTGTTCCAATGCTTTTTACTCATGTGCCAACCTTCAATAATGCCATCATGCTCTTCACGAAGTGCTAAAGCTCTTTCTGGGTCGCATTTTAAATTAACGCGAAGCGGAACATTATCCAAGCCACAAAGGGCAAACATTTTACCCATAACTTTGAATACCAGCGTCGTCTCATTAAAAGGAAAAGATTCTGTTACTCCTTTTTTTGAGATACAATAATCTCGGTATTCTTCAACGTTCATGCTATTGAGGTTTTAGAACATAAATTAATTAAGGTCAAATACAGCAAACAGTACCCGACCTTAAAATTATGGTACTTTTTAGATACTAATAGAATCGTAAACGATGACCTTAGACCATAGGCTTTCAGACTCGGCAATAAACACCTTGTGCGGTGCCTCGTCTTGATATGCCTGCTGAGATTCAGCAGAATCGAAACTTACGATTAAAGAATACGTAAATGAACCATCTACCACATCTCTACTCGCTTTTGGCGGCTTGCCAATAAATTGTGTTTTAGCATATGCCGAGTTATCTAAAAACTTACGTAAAGAAGTTTCAAAAGCAGTTCGGTCTGCTTGATTATCAGGGTTTTTCAACCAAAAAAATACAGTATGGGAAAAATTAGCGTCGAATTCAGTCATTTTATCATCATTTTGACCAAAAGTTACAGAGGTCATTAGTGTTATTGCAAGGATACAAATTACGTTTTTCATAATTAAATCTTAGTTGTTTATTGTTTTTCTTCGAGTAATTCTATTTGTTTCTGCGGAATTTTAAGTGCGGAATAATCTAATGTCCAACCTATGGTCTCTACAATTTTTTCCATTATCAAAACTGTCTGCAAGGCTTCTTTTCTTGCGTTATCCATTAGTCCGCTTTCAGGAATCTTTTCCTTTATATGTGCTTTGGCTTCCGCATTTAATTTGGTTAAATCATCTGGAGCAAAAAAGTTAAAAAATCCACTTTTAATATCATAAAACTCCAGTTCTGGTTCAATACTTAGTACTTCCGGTTGCGGAAAATTATCAAGAACTATTTTTTTCTTTTTCTCATCGGCATGCATTAAAAGTTTACTTAGATCATAGCCTATATGTGCTTTAGCTTTTATAACTACCAAAGCCTTCTTTTTACTACTCACCAAACTCATGAAATCTTTTACATTTTCATACTGGTAGATTTCTGCAAATTCACCTTCTACAGATATCAATTTGCAAACACTTTTCATCTTCTCTAACAACACGGTAGATTGGTGTGTTGTAATCTCTTTACTTTTCTTGCCTTTAAAAAAATTAAAAAGCCAATACATGCCAATAGCCCCTAAAACCAGACCGAGAATCGTATCAAATATATTATCCATTGTTATTTCCTATTTCGCCTAAATGCGTAAACTTAAACCCTTTATCATATTTGAGTCCGTAACCAAAGATACGGTCCATGGCGGTATGTATAAAAAGAATTGTACCTATTAATTGTATTATGGGTAACATAAAATAAATACCTACAAAGTATAATAGTACGGCGAATCCCCTATGGTGAAAGGTATTATAACACACAGCACCTATTTTGGAACCTAGTAAATAACCCAACATTGAAATATCTGGCGTAAGTATCAAAACTGGCAACCACCACCATTGATAACCTAATAGACCGAACATAAAAATACCCAACACCATTAAGGCGAGTTCCTCTAATTTTAGTAGATTTCTCATAATTATTCTATTTTATAAAGCACCGGTCTGCTTGGGCTAGCGTCATTCTCAAAAGGTGCCACCTGCAAGTTTACAAAGTACACACCATCAGCAATTGAATTTGGAACATAAATAAACTCGGTAATAGTAGCGTTTAATCTCACCTCTCCATTAAAGTTCCAAAATGCCTTGTGCGCCAGAAGCTTGCCATCATCTTTTTCCTTGTCTACAGATGGCAAGTCGATCAACAAATGCTCCACTCCCAAATCTTTTAATAACACCATGGCATCCTCTAATATGTAAGGCGGGTTGGTATGCGAATACTGCCTATTTCGTTTTGATGCCAGATTCGGTAGCGTTCTTATCACTAATGCCTTTGGGGTATTACCGCCAAGTAACTTTTGAAATTGATCTTTTGTAATGACCAAATCTCCTTTTTCTTCAGATGGTGTAATCGTAATCACCTCAGCCAAAAAGAAAAACTGTTTTAAATGCTGATTTATAGATTGATGCGCTGCAGAAATATGACCAACACACTCCGTATGCGTACCATGGGAATGCGGATTGAATGAAATATCATAAAAATTAGTACTAGAACCTGCCGCAATACTCCCTGTAAAATTAGTTTCTCTATGGGGCTCTATTGTTGGAGCATCAATATACCAAGCATTTACATTATCATCGTTATTAGTAATAGGTATGGAAATATCTAGGGGTTTAGATAGGTCTATTTTGTACTCGTTGGCATTATAGGTTATGATAGTCTTCATTTTACAATTTGTAAATTTATGTGCAGACGTATGGTTAAGGCTTATCTTTTAAGAGTTAGAAAATTACGAATTTTTAGATTGCTCATAACAAGCTTCTTTCATCTATTTCAAATTCAACATAAACAAATCTGCCGCAATGCCGTCTGCTAGAAACATCCCTTTTTTAGTGGTCTTCAGAATGTCACCATCAACAAAAAGTAAATGCTCTTCTAGAAACTTATCGGCTTGCATTAGCGCATATTCTTTGTATTGAGGTCCGAATTCAGTTGATATTCTAGCAAGAGACACACCCCAGATAGTCCGCAAGCCTGTCATCACATACTCGTTATATTTATCGGTCGAAGAAAGTACTTCCACCTCCATAGGTAATATATTCTGCTCTATGGATTTTATATACTTAGGGTTATTATTGATATTCCATCCTCTACGCACTCCATCAAAAGAATGAGCGGACGGACCAATGCCTATATATTTTTTCTGCTGCCAGTAGGCGGAATTATTTTGAGAATAATACCCTGGTTTTCCAAAATTGGAAATCTCATAACAATCGAATCCTGCTGCAAGCAAAGTATCGTTCAGCAGGTTAAAATGCTCTTGCGTTTCTTCGTCAGATGTAGGCGTAATCAACCCATCATCCACGAACTTCGCAAGTGCCGTTTTGGGCTCTACCGTAAGGGCATAACTAGAGATATGGGGAATATTAAAATCAAGTGCTTTATTAATATTTTGCTTCCAGCGTTCTAAAGTCATATTGGGCATTCCATAAATAAGATCGATGGAAATATTATCGAAATGCTGACTCGCCAATTGCAAACACTTTTCAGCTTCCAAAGCATTATGTGCCCTGTTCATCAATTTTAAATCTTCCTCAAAAAATGATTGAATGCCTATACTTAAACGATTTATAGGACTGACTGCCAGTTGTAGTATTTTCTCTTCGGATAAATCATCAGGATTCGCCTCTAACGTAATTTCCGGATTGTCTACAACATTATAATGTTCACGAACCGCTTCTATCAATTGCTCAATTTCCTTAGTTTCTAAAACAGAAGGTGTACCTCCACCAAAATAGATAGTAGCTACTTGCTCGCCTTTAAACTCTTTTTTTCGGAGCTCTAGCTCTTTGCTCAATGCTTTCACCATCGCCTCTTTCTTTCCCATAGTGGTAGAAAAATGGAAATCACAATAGTGACAAGCCTGCTTGCAAAATGGTATGTGGATGTAGATACCGGACATAGTTTCAGTTTTCAGTGGGCAGTACCAGTATTCAGTAGGCAGTACCAGTTTTCAATTTACAGTTCTTAGTTTGAACCAAATTTACTTGGGTTATTAATCATATAGTTTAAAAGCTTACCAACTTCTTCACTATCTTTTATAAAATCATTAAATGTTATTTGGTCAATATATTCACATTTTAATGCAAACTCTAGCCAAGTCTGAGTTTCTGAATTTTCAGCATCGCTATCAGTTAACTTACTTATAAAGTGCTTAGGATAACTTCTTTTACGATAGGCTTCTGCAATATTAGCGCTCACACTTCTAGACGAACGTCTAATTTGGTCAGTCAAAGAATATTTCTCTTCTTTAGGAAAGGATTTTGAAGTATGAAATATCTTCATTGCAAGTGCAAAAGACTTTTTGTAAGCCAACAAATCTTGAAACTGCATATATTATTTTTACTGGTTACTGCTACTGATAACTGTTACTGAATACTGGTACTGCCCACTGAAAACTATTTTTTAACTCGTTTCTCATTCTGTTTCACAAAAGCATCCCAGCCAGAATAACTTTTACCGACCACATCAACTCTCCCTTGATTATAAAAATGACAAACGGCAGCAGCAAGTCCGTCAGTGCTATCTAGATTTTTTGGGAGTGTTTTTAGTCCCAATACGCTTTGTAACATTCTAGCGACTTGTTCCTTACTAGCATTACCATTTCCGGTTACCGCCATTTTAATTTTTTTGGGCAGGTATTCGGTAATCGGTATTTGACGTGATAGTCCCGCTGCCATAGCAACTCCTTGTGCACGCCCTAGTTTAAGCATCGATTGTACGTTCTTACCGAAGAAAGGTGCTTCAATGGCAATCTCATCTGGGTGATAGGTATCTATCAATTCGATAGTACGCTCAAAAATGAGTTTTAATTTGGTGTATGGGTCGTTATATTTTTGAAGAAGCAATTCGTTCATTTGAATAAACTCCATTTTTTTACCTACCACTTTTATGAGTCCGAAACCCATAATAGTCGTACCTGGGTCAATACCCAAAATTATTTTCTCGTTCGCCAAAATGCTTAGTTTGTATTTAATTGAACCGGAATTCGATATTTGGTATTCACCGGAATTCCTCTTTTTAAAGCAGGTGCAAGTTTAGGAAGATTCTTTAAGCTTTGCGTAATAACGCCATCAAATTCTGGCATTTGGTTTAATACTAGTTCATTTTTATAAATATCGGCAACTCTTATTTTACCTAGGGTATCAATGACAAAAATAACCTCAACGGTTTCACTTTCCTTATCGGTCAAGGTGAATTCAAAATCATTCAAGGTTTCTTGAAAATGGGAGATTAAGGTTTCTTCAAAGCAAATCTTTTGCTGTTCTTTGGTAACCGCTTCATCGCAAGTATAGAAAAACGGATAAGAATCTACACTGTTCCAATCCATATGGCGCAATTCCTCATCTATAAGCTCTTGCGTTCTTTTTTGTTTAGATTCAAAGAACGAACATGAACTTATAAGTATCATAAAAAGGAAAATTACAACTCGTTTCATTACACCTGTTCTACAAGTGAAATTACGATTTTTTTAAGGAGTTTAATCTTTGGTAAAATGGATTTCTTCCTTTAACTCAGAAATACGTTTTTTGGCAGTTTCATAATAGTACGGATGCTGATTCGGATAATTTTTCAAGAAATTCTCATAATAGCCTAATTTCTTCTTCAAGTCAGTACCAAACTGATCGTACGTGGTGGCTATATTGTAATAGATAAACGCATTAGATGTATCTTCTTTATGTGCTCTTTCGAATAATTTGAACGCCTTTTCTAAATCTTTTTGCTCACGGGCGATATATGCCAATTGATTATAGCCATTTGCAAAAATGGGTTTTTGAACAGCCATTGCTTTGTTAATATAAATTTTAGCGCTGTCTAATTTGCTTTCTTTCTGATAAACACTGGCTAGGTCAAAATACGTCTGTGAATTGGTATCATCTCTCTTCAATAAAATGGCATAAGCTTCTTTAGCCTTTTTAAACTCCCAATTTCGCCTATAGGAAATGCCTAGTTTTTCATAGACGTAATCTTTATCCTCTCCTAATTCTAAAAGCCGTTCGAATAAAGGAATTGCTTTCTCGAATTGAGAATCATTAAATAGTACCAATGCATGTAAATTAATGAGAGAGACATCATTCTCATAATAATCCAAACCCTGTAAAATGTATTTTAAAGCATTATCGCGCTCTTGCTTAATAGTGTAATGTTTTGCAAGCTGAAACAGACTTCTAAGATGTGTACTATCTAATTTAATTGCTTTTTCGTAATGTTTTAAACTTGAGTCTGCAGCATCTAAATGACGATTGACTTCCCCCAAATAAAATTGAAATTCCGGATTAGTTGTATTGAGATTGGACAAATTGATAAACACAGGTTTTGCCTCGTCAAACCTATTTACTTTCAGCAATAATTTTCCAAGTTCAAATTGTGCGAGTTGATTTTCAACATCTTCATCGACCACATATTGATACTGTATAATAGCTTTTTCATAATTGCCAACGGCATTGTAACTTCTTGCTATCTGAAGCGCAGCAGAAAGTCCGCCAACTTTGGAATATTCATTAATCGCCTTTGAATAATTCCCTAAAGTATATAAGCTATCAGCAATAGCTAAAGCCGAGGTTTGAGCCTCGACTTTAATCTGTAATAATAGCAGTGTAAATATAAAAAGATGCTTCACTTATTACTTTTTAATTCTAATTTCAACCACTCCCTTTTTACCTTCTTCACCATATTTTTCTATGGCTTTTTCATCTTTTAAAATAAAAATACTTTCTATAGTATTTGGATCAATAGCTTCCATTTCTAGTTTAGTGATTTTTCTATCATTAACATAGTACAAAGGCTCCATTTCCATATCATCTGAAATTTCAGAAACCATATTCGCAGTATCATCCTCTTGTAATTGAAATTGAACCGGAATCGAAAAAGGTACGTTCACAGCCTTACCCGATTGCTTTCCAGGTGTCATTTCTGGTAACCTCGTAATAATGCGTTCTACCTCATCTTCTAACAACTTATCTGGACCACGCATTTTAATATTTTCAATAGTGCCTTCTGAAGAAATGATGAACATAGTATTTACTCGCCCCTCTATATTCGCATCTCTAGCTGCTTTTGGATAATTAAAATATTTACCAATATGTTGCTGCATTTTCTCATTAAAGCAAGCGCGCTTATCGTCTGCATCTTCACAGCCTGGAAAAATTGGGACCTCATCAACTACAGCATAAGGAACATCATTCTCATTTCCGTATGTTTTTTCATCTAGTATAGAACTATCACTATCATCTAATTTGAATTGAATAGGAATAGAAAATGGAACATTAACCGCTTTGCCAAATTGTTTACCAGGTTTCATTTCTGGTAACTTCTCAATAATGCGCTCTACCTCATCTTCTAATAATTTATCAGGACCACGCATTTTAATATTTTCAATTTTACCCTCTGAAGAAATAATGAACATGGTACTTACTCGCCCTTCTATATTAGCATCTTGGGCAGCTTGCGGATAATTAAAATGCTTACCAATATGCCGCTGCATTTTCTCATTAAAGCAAGCACGTTTATCGTCTGCATCTTCACAACCAGGAAAAATTGGGACTTCCTCAACTACTGCAAAAGCAACATTGACATTATCCATATCTTCAAATTCTTCTTCACTTACAATCTCAACACTTCGAGACTCAATACTACCCCTTATATCTTTATTATCGGTCTTTATTAAAAAAACATTTGTGTCATCATAAAGAATGATATTCGTTAAATAATCAGGTTCATTTTCTAAACTAACTAACAATTCATTGAATTTTTGTAATTCATTTGAACTAAGCTTCGATGTTTTATTTACTTTATATTTTAGAAAATCTGATGGATAAGCCCCTAAACTGTTATCATAAAAAGTAATATCCTTTCCGAATGCTTTAACCGATGATTTTAGGTCATTATCCATTAATTTATAAGCTTTTCTTTGACCTATAAAACTATTATATCCATCAGTAGAAGGTGGCTGTAACGTTGCTAACTCAATGTTTTCACCCGGATTTTCTTTAATATAACCTTTAAATACCTTCTCCATGACTTCATTTTGTAAGACTTTATATAGAAAAAATTCATGTTTGGTAATTTCTTGGTCAATATGCTTATATTTTTCCGCTAATCCAGAAGTATATAAGTAATTCATATCCAAATTATTCACTTTAATTTTATCCTTTATTTCTGAAATTAAAAGCTCATCATTTTCATTGATTACTTGACTATCAGTTGTGGTCTTATTCATTTTACAACTAGTATATAGCAGCATTCCCAATACCATTGGCACAAGAAGCAAATACTTCAACTGCCAAACTTTTTTTGATTTTGATTTTTGTAACATGATTATTCGTTTTTTGATTAATGATTTTGTAAAAAATTGATTGATGAATGATATATGTTCGGTTTGAAAAACCTGAGCCAGCAACTGCTCATAATGATCTGATTTATGCTCTTTTGATACTTGAGCATCGGCAATAAATTCATGTAGTTCTGAAATACGATTTTGATATACGTACACTAGCGGATTAAACCAGCCTACAATTCTCATCAACTCAAAGAACAACAAATCGTATGTATGCCTTTGTTTTATATGTACCAATTCGTGAGCTATTATGGTATCATGTTTCATCTTCAATACTTTATCTCCAATAAAAATGGATTTAAAGAACGAAAAAGCAATATTGCTGTTTGCTATAACAATCTGGGTAAACAAAGGGTAAGAAATCTTTTCTCCGCTTTTTCTCAATAGATACAACTGTCTAATTTTTAATCCGAATAACACCATTGCTACAAGCATTCCACCATACAGCACTCCTTCTTGCCAAGTCACATTCCAACCCGTTGATTCTTGAACCTGTACTACTACATCTGTATTTTGTAATCCCCATAAATATTCTGGGTATTGGGCAAATGTCTGCGGCACTTGCTGCTTAAAAGCTTCTATTTTTACCCAAGGTAATATCAAAGACAAAACAAAGGTTCCGATTAAATACAGCCTATTCCATTGAAAAAACGTTTCTTTCTTTAGAAAAAAGTCATAAATAACTAAGAAAAGAAGTTGAAAGGCGATGCACTCCAAAATGTATTGTATCATGGTTTTTCCTTTTTAATTTCATTTAAAACAGATTCCAATTCCGATAGGCTCATATCATTCTTCTTCATAAAAAATGACACCATACTTTTAAATGAACCTTGAAAATAGCCGTCTACCAATTTGTTGATGGATTGATTACTGTAATCTGATTTCTTCACCAAAGGGAAATACAAATATCCTTTACCTACTTGTTCATGATCAACAAAACCCTTGCTTTCTAAAATTCTAACAATTGTAGAAACGGTATTATATGCCGGTTTTGGTTCAGGTAATTTTTCAATGATCGATGCTACGTTACATTTCTGTAATTCCCATAACACAATCATTACTTCTTCCTCTGCTTTTGTCAACTGCTTCATTCAACTAATCTTTTAGTTCTACACCCAAATATAACTAAATATTTAGTTTAAACTAATTTTATAGTTGAAAAAATTTATTTTGATAGGTGATCATGTAACAAATGCAACCTATATTAGTCTTATAAGCAACACTTACTATTTACAATGGATATATTTTTATTAGTTCTAGGCTTTATATTAATGCTCGTAGGTATTCTAGGAAGCTTTTTACCCGTTTTACCCGGACCTCCAATTAGTTGGGTAGGTTTACTGTTATTATATTCTACCAGCGCTATTACCATGAATTGGACGTTTTTAGGTATTACACTAGCTATAGCCTTAGTAGTTTTTGGATTAGATTACGTAATACCAGCCATAGGAACAAAGAAGTTTGGAGGTACGAAAGCGGGAGTTATAGGAACCACGGTAGGATTATTGGTTGCTTTAATATTCCCAGTTCTAGGACCATTCGGAATTATTATATGGCCTTTTGTGGGTGCTTTAGTAGGAGAATTACTGAATAAAGCAGACAAAAAAACCGCTACGAAAGCGGCTTTTGGTTCTTTTTTAGGATTTTTAACAGGTACATTTTTAAAATTTATGGTCGCCATTGTTTATTTGGGACTCTTCATTTCAAAAGCTTGGGAGCATAGTAATGCCCTATTTCCTTTCTTTAATTAAAGGAGATATTACTCCGTTATCCATTCTGTTTTACTTTCAATAGGCTCACGTTTACCTTCACCAAATTCTCCATCAAAATTACCCATATAGAAAAATCCTAAACATTTTTCACCATTGGCTAAGCTTAAAAACTCCCCCATGTGTTTTATGAGTCCCGGTGAAGACCAATACGACCCAATGCCCATATCCGTGCACTGCAACCACATATTCTGAACTGCCATAGCAACTGCAGCAACCTCTTCCCATTCCGGAATCGATTCATTAGGATCTCTTTGCATGCAAATTGCAATAATAGTACTTGCCATTTTAGGATTTTCCTGCAGCTTTTTAATCTTCATTGCTTTTGGCTTAGGATCAAGCTCTTCATATTTTTTAGATAAGAAATTACCTAACCTACCTTTTGCTTCCCCTTGAATCACTTTAAATCGCCATGGCTCTGTACACTTATGGTTAGGTGCCCAATTTGCCGCTTCTAACACCTTTTCTATATCTGCCTTCGTAATTGGTGTATCATTATATTGCACCGGAAATACCGATCGTCTCTTTTTGATTATATCTAATATCATATTTTCGTTGTTCGTTGTTCGTTAATCGTTAATCGTTGCGCGCATAGCGCAATTCGCAGCAAGCTCTATTCTCTATCTTCTATTTTCTCCCATTTGTAACCAAAGTAAAATTAAGATTTGAAAACCTCATTCTATGTTACATAAGTATTAAAACTTGTCTTTTAAAAGCAACTCCATACAATTCTTAAGTACAGGGTTGGTATGTTCCTTTTTCCATATCACCGATAGTTCTGCTCGTTGGGGAATATCATTTAACTCCACAAACTTCACCTTCATTTGAAATCCGTTTTGCAAAGAAGTAGGTACAATTGCAATACCCATGTGATTTTCTACCAGCTTAAAAATGGTATGTGCATGAACCGATTTGTGCGAGACTTTAGGTACAAAGCCCGCATCTTTACAAATACTCATAATGGTATCGTAGTATAAAGGACTATATGCCTGACTAAATAATATAAAATCTTCTTTGGCAAATCTTTCCATACCGTCAAATTCCCTGGTCAGCATAGGGTACCTTTCTGGTAAAACCAAAGAAAAGGTATCGGTGAAAACGGTTTTCATTTCTAATGTACTGGGTACTCTAGATACCCGTACAAAACCCATATCTAACTGATCATTTAAAACGGCATCTACTTGAGCAATATTTGACAATTCTTCTAAAGATGTTTTCACTTTGGGGTAGACATCTTTTATCTGTAATAATAACTTAGGAATCACCTGTTGCATGGCAGAACCTAAAAAGCCAATTCGTAATTCGCCACTATTACCATCGCCCACCAATTTTAATTGCCGCTCTACTTTTTCAAGATGATTTAAGATATATTCAACCTCCTTTTTTAAATAGTGACCAGCAGGTGTAAGCGCCACTTTCTTCTTGTTTCTTTCAAATAATTGGGTCTCTAAAATCTCTTCCATCTGCTTCACCTGCCTACTGAGTCCCGGTTGGGAGATAAACAGTTTTTCCGCAGCCTTTCTAAAGTGCAATTCTTGCGCTACCGCTAGGAAATAGGTAAGGTGGCGCAATTCTATTTGATTACTCATAGTTATGAATTGATGACAAAATTGATATTACCAAGTATTAAAAATAGGTATTAATTTTAAGAAAAATACTGAAAAGCGAAAGCTATGAGCAAACAGGCATTTAAATTAGGCGAAGATTGGCTTACTACAGGTACAGCAATGCAAATTGTAAACCATGAATATACTATTACACTTTCTAAAGCTACAGAACATAAAATAAACGAGAGCTGGAAAATTGTACAGAACATTGTAGAAAAAGGTCTTCCTGTGTATGGTATCAATACCGGATTTGGACCATTATGCACAACGAAAATATCAAAATCGGAAACCAATATTTTACAGACCAATATACTTCAAAGCCATAGTGTAGGTATTGGCGAACCTATAGCAAAAGATATTGCTAAATTAATGTTGATCCTTAAAGCACAATCTCTTGCAAAAGGATATTCCGGTATAGCATTGAACACCCTTAGGCGTATTATATGGCATATAGAGAACGATGCTATTCCAGTAGTTCCTTCTCAAGGATCTGTGGGCGCTTCGGGAGATTTGGCGCCATTATCCCACCTGTTCTTACCACTAATTGGTTTAGGTAAGGTAGAATACAAGAATGAAACGATAACTACTGAAACCCTTTTCAAAAAAACAGGATTGAATCCAATTGAATTGGGACCAAAAGAAGGGCTGGCATTGATAAACGGCACACAATTTATAGCTGCACATGCCGTAAAAGTGGTAGCACAATTACATTCTATTTTAGCTCAGGCAGATGTTATTGGTGCTATGATGATAGAAGGTTTACAGGGTTCAGTTAAACCATTTTATAACGAGCTTCATGCACTTCGTCCTTTTAAAGGTAATGTGCATGTGGCAAAACGAGTAAAGAAATTATTAAAGGGCTCTGAAATTATGGAAGCCCATGTAGATTGCGAAAAAGTTCAAGACCCCTACTCCATCCGTTGTATTCCGCAAGTTCATGGAGCTTCAAGAACAGCTTGGTTACATTTAAAAGAATTATTAGAAGTAGAGTTAAACTCGGTTACTGACAATCCCGTAATTATAGATGAAGAATTGACCATTAGTGGTGGTAATTTTCACGGTCAACCTTTAGCCATGGCATTGGATTATGCGTGTTTGGCTGCATCGGAAATCGGTAATATTTCAGACCGGCGTATTTATTTATCGTTAGAAGGAAACAGTCCTGGTGTACCCAAATTACTTATGAACGACACCGGCATCAATTCCGGATATATGATTTTACAATACACCACCGCAGCATTGGCAAGTGAGAATAAGGGACTTTGCTTTCCATCAAGCGCAGATAGTATTCCTACTTCCCTTGGGCAAGAAGATCATGTGAGTATGGGCTCTATTGGTGGCAGAAAAGCATTGCAAGTCATAAGCAATGTAGAGAAAATATTAGCTATTGAGTTGTTAACAGCAGCACAAGCATTTGAATTTAGAAAACCCCTAAAGTCCGGCATTTATTTAGATGAAGTACATAATGCAGTACGTGAGCAAGTAGCTTTTGCAAGTAAAGACCGGGTATTTGCAGACGATATTGAAAAAGGTCTTGCTATGATAAAAGATCAGACCATACTTAAAGTTATAGACCGTGTACAAGCAGAACATAACATATCTTTAAAGACAAAACACTCAGAAGAGTTCGAAAACTACTAATCTAATGACAAAAAGAACACTTATAGGTCCGTTTAAACAAATCATTCCTATGACCGGCATGGCATTGAAAGGTGCAATTGCCGACCATGAGCTTGATGTTATTATTGAAGGCGGAATTGTTATAGAAAACAAGGTAATACTAGCCACAGGAAATTTTGATGACTTGAAATCAGAATATCCTCAAGCAGACATCCAATTATTAAAAGGAAATCATGTTTGTCTTCCAGGCTTTGTAGATGCCCATACCCATATTTGCTTTGGTGGCTCGCGCGCCAAAGATTACGCCATGAGAAATGCCGGTAAATCATATCTGGAAATTGCAAATTCCGGTGGTGGTATTTGGGATACCGTTACCGAAACCCGAAAGGCGAGTACTGAAGAATTGACCAAAAACACCATTAAAAGAGCCAATCGGCATTTAAAAAATGGCACCACTACACTAGAGGTTAAAAGTGGATACGGATTAACAGTAGATGAAGAATTGAAAATGCTTCGCGCAATTAAAGAAGCGAACAAGCAAGCATTACCAGAATTGATTTCTACGTGCCTTGCAGCGCATATGTTACCAAAAGATTTTGAGGGAACAGAAAAGGAGTATCTAAAACTAATAAGTGAGAAGTTGTTCCCTGTTCTTAAAGAAGAAAACCTCACCCATAGAATGGATGCTTTTATTGAACAAAGCGCTTTTTCTGCCGATGATATTCAGGCGTATTTCTCAAAAGCTAGCGACATGAATTTTGATATTACCGTACATGCAGATCAATTCTCAACAAGCGGAAGCAAAGTTGCCGTAAATCATAATGCTCTTAGCGCAGACCATCTAGAAGCTAGTACAGATTCAGAAATTGCACTTTTATCAAACAGTGATACCATTGCCGTAGCATTACCTGGAGCCTC
This sequence comes from Maribacter forsetii DSM 18668, assembly GCF_000744105.1. Lineage (NCBI taxonomy): Bacteria > Pseudomonadati > Bacteroidota > Flavobacteriia > Flavobacteriales > Flavobacteriaceae > Maribacter > Maribacter forsetii. The sequence goes on along the minus strand of NZ_JQLH01000001.1, from coordinate 727,679 downwards.
TATAGGGTTAGGATGCGATTTTACACCCGCACGTAAATTATTGGATGCCGGTGCAGCAGTTGCCATTGCTAGTGACCACAACCCTGGCTCTGCACCAATGGGCGATTTACTGACCCAAGCCAGTATTCTGGGAACATTCGAAAAACTGACCAATGCCGAGGTCTTGGCAGGAATCACATTTAGAGCAGCGGCAGCTTTAAAACTAGAAGATCGCGGCAAATTGGAAGCGGGACTTTTAGCTGACCTGGCGGTATTTCATTCAGACAAATACCAAGATATTCTATACAACCAAGGAAATCTAAAACCATGTATGATTTGGAAAAATGGTGAGTTGGTTTTTGATAGACATAAAGCCCCCTAGCCCCCAAAGGGGGAACTCTTAAAATATTCTAATTCTATAGCTCAAAATATTAAAGATGGATTTTAAGTCAGAAATACAACAAGGGATACCTACTGAATTACCTCCAAAAAAGGAGCGTTCTTCAGCGGTTAGTCACGCCCCAAACCGAAAGCAGATATTATCTAAAGAAGAAAAACAATTGGCGATTAGAAATGCCTTGCGTTATTTTCCGGCGGACTGGCATGCGGTATTAGCTCCTGAATTTGCTGAAGAATTAAAGACCTATGGCAGAATTTACATGTATCGTTTTCAACCCTCTTATAAGATGTATGCCCGTGCTATTTCAGCATATCCGGCACAAACTAGTCACGCTGCAGCCATCATGCTCATGATTCAGAATAATCTGGACCCTGCCGTTGCACAACATCCGCAAGAACTTATTACCTATGGTGGTAACGGAGCCGTTTTCCAAAATTGGGCGCAGTACCTATTGACCATGCAGTATTTATCTGAAATGACGAACGAACAAACCTTACATATCTATTCCGGCCATCCTATGGGAATGTTTCCGTCATCTAAAGAAGCTCCTAGGGTTGTGGTCACAAACGGAATGATGATTCCGAATTACTCCAAACAAGACGATTGGGACAAATACAATGCACTAGGTGTCACCCAATACGGACAAATGACTGCGGGTTCGTATATGTACATTGGTCCTCAAGGTATCGTTCACGGCACTGCCATTACTGTAATGAATGCTTTTAGAAAAGTGTTAAGCGCAGATGAAAATCCCAATGGAAAAATATTCTTAACTGCGGGATTAGGCGGAATGAGCGGTGCACAACCAAAAGCCGGTAACATTGCCGGATGCATCACCATTTGTGCAGAAGTGAATCCGCTTGCAGCAAAAAAGAGGCATGAACAAGGTTGGGTAGATGAATTGATTGAAGATTTAGATGTTTTAGTAGCAAGAACAAAGGAAGCGACCTCTAAAAATGAAATCGTTTCACTGGCGTTCATTGGCAATGTGGTCGATGTATGGGAACGTTTTTTTAAAGAGGACATATTCATTCACCTTGGTTCAGACCAAACTTCTTTGCATAATCCGTGGGCAGGTGGTTATTATCCAGCAGGATTGACTTTTGAAGAATCTAATGAAATGATGAATCAGGATCCTGATGCGTTTAAAACAAAAGTGCAAGAATCGCTACGTAGACATGCAGAAGCCATCAATCAGCATACAGCAAGAGGCACCTATTTCTTTGATTATGGCAACGCCTTTTTGTTAGAAGCTTCAAGATCCGGTGCCGATGTAATGGCAGAGAACAAAATAGATTTTAAGTATCCGTCTTACGTTCAAGATATATTGGGACCCATGTGTTTCGACTATGGATTTGGGCCATTTCGTTGGGTATGCTCTTCTGGAAAAATAGAAGATTTACAAAAAACCGATGCCATTGCATTACGTGTATTAAAAGAAATAAAAAAGATTGCACCCCCAGAAATTCAACAGCAACTATCAGACAATATCAAATGGATATCCGAAGCTGAGCAAAACCGTTTAGTGGTTGGTTCCAAAGCACGAATTTTATATGCCGATGCCGAAGGAAGGGCAAAAATAGCCTTGGCTTTTAACGAAGCAATTGAAAATGGAGAATTAAGTGCCCCTGTAATTTTAGGTCGGGACCACCATGATGTTAGTGGCACAGATTCGCCATACAGAGAAACTAGCAATATTTATGACGGTAGCAGGTTTACCGCAGACATGGCCATACATAATGTGATTGGCGATAGTTTTAGAGGAGCAACTTGGGTTTCTATACATAATGGCGGCGGAGTTGGTTGGGGTGAAGTCACCAATGGCGGATTCGGAATGGTATTAGACGGATCTAACGATGCAGCACGTAAATTAAAAAATATGCTTTTCTACGATGTAAACAACGGAATAGCCAGACGTAGTTGGGCTAGAAACAAAGAGGCGATGTTTGCTTTACAACGTGAAATGGAAAGAACGAAAACCCTAAAGGTTACGGTACCAACATTAGTTGATGAAAAACATATAGAAAATTTATTCTAAAACACTTTACAAAATTACAACACACTAAAAATGAAACAAATACTAATTTAACATATATAAAATGTAAGATTTATACTACTTTTCCGTTCTATTAAAATACTTTTTAGAATTTTAAATTCCCCCAATTTTTAGGCAGTTTAAGATTTCATAATTGCTAAAAAAAAGAATTACATGTCCATTTATAAGTTAGCAAATACCGATAATTGGTTTGGACGAAGCTCTGAACAACAACTTTATCTGCACGAAAAAGTATCATTTTCTAACCTAAACGAACCTTTCTCTGTTACCACTAAAAAGACTATTGCATTATTAGGCTATAACAGTGATGAAGGGGTTAGGCGCAACCAAGGAAGAGTTGGTTCAGCCATGGCCCCTGATGCTATTCGAAAGCAATTAGGTAAAATGCCAAATCATTTAGACAAAGATACCCAACTACTAGATTTTGGAAATTTAGAATGCAAACATCAAAATTTAGAGGAACTACAGAAAAAATGTGCCAATGCAGTAAGCTTTTTAATAGAAAATAGAACAACCCCAATACTTATTGGAGGTAGTCATGATTTATCTTATGCTCATTATAATGGGTTATTACAACATATAAAACCTGAAGAAAAAATAGGAATTATAAATTTTGATGCTCATTTTGACCTAAGGGCTAATACAAATGGCAATAATTCTGGCACCCCATTTTACCAAATTGCCTTAGACCATAATAAAAATGGTCAGTCTATCAAATACATGCCTTTAGGCATACGTAAAGATGCCAATACCAAAGACTTATTTGAATTCGCAGAGTTGCACCAAGTCAACTACCTCTTTCAGGAGTACTTTAACATGAACTACCTTGAACATGTACAATTAAGGATTATTCAATTTCTTGAGGATGTAGATTATGTATACACTACAATAGACTTAGATGGATTTTCTTCCGCTTTTGCACCAGGTGTAAGCGCACCTTCACCAATGGGTTTTTCTCCAGATATTGTAAATGAAAGTTTAAAACTTATTATAGAGTCCGGGAAATTAGTGGGGTTAGATGTGGTAGAACTAAACCCAAAGTATGATATTGATGACCAAACGGCAAAGTTAGCCGCCTCATTATTGCATTACGTAATACATAAACTATAGGGTTAAAACAAAAAAAGCCTCCCTTAATGGAAAGCCTTTCATTGGGTTCTATCGATTAAATTCGATAAACACAATTGCCTCAAATTGCTTTGAGACACAACACAACGCCGTAAAGGTAATAAGAGTTTTTTAATTAAAAAACGGTCTGTTCATTTCTTGTAATAACTATACTACTTTTAAATATTATTGCCCCTCATCAGCTTTGAACAATTTATAGATATATTGCTTCTCTTTTAAAGTGAATTGCTTCTCTTCAAACCAATCATGAATCCGTATTTTTTCATTTTCTATTTGGGCATTTCTAATTGCTTTTAAAGAAACAATATGCCAATGCGAGCCCTTATTCCTATTAACAGAATAGCCAACATCTTCCATAATATAGGACTGTTTAGGTCTATTAATAAGTCTTACCCCATTCTTTAAAACCGCCAGGGTTTCGGTAAGTCGTACTACTTCAGAAAAAGAATAACGTGCAAAATCGCTGAATCCGTTCTGTTCAACATTATATAATTTGTCTCCAATTTTAAGGGTATCCATAGCTCAAAAAAGCTACAAATTTAAAAGGACAAGTCAGTTAATGAAATTAAAATTGGGTATAGTTATTCACAAAATAAATGGATAAAAAATCTTGGAAATCACATATTATGCCATTCCCTTCATGGTCAACAAAGTAGTTGCCCAAACTATCAAAGAAGATAAAAATATACCTATCGTATTCGCCAAAAAGGCTTTCTTTCTTTCAATCTTAAATAGGTAGCTAGCAATACTACCGGCATAAACACCAGTACCCGGTACAGGTAACATTACAAAAAATATGAGTCCGAAGAAACCATACTTCTTAATTTTATCTCCAGAACCTGTTTTTGCCCTTCTTGCTACAAATAATGCGTTCTTTTTATAAAAATGCCATCTCAACAAATACCTATTAACGGTATTTAAAAAAAACATCATAATAGGAAACACAAGAACATTGGCTAAAAAACAAACTACAAATACCACATAAATATTAGCCCCTTGCAGCAGACCATAAGGTATACCAACTTTAGCCTCTCCTAGTGGGGAGATGCTCCAAAGTGCTGCTATAAGTATATCTTTCAACAATTGTCTTTTTTAAGCGAATGCAAAATTACGTTGTTCTAGAAAAAAATAATGCCATTTATTTCATAAATGTTGTCAATTGGTCAATTATACAGGTGAATGACCGTAAAACACCTAGCGTTGGACTTAAGGAAATGAAAAATCCAAGATTATGATATGACACCATAGGCCTTAGACCATAATTAATCGGTATTTTTAATAGCTTACAACAACAACTAATTTCAACGCTTATCCATCATGACAAAAAAGAATTCTAGAAGGTCGTTTATTAAACGAGCTTCAATAACCTCTGCTGCTTTAAGCTCAACTCCATTTCTACTTGCAGCATCAAAAAATGAACCTCAGCTCTTACAAAGAGATTATTCTTTTCAAAACTATCGCATAAATGACCAAATTAACATAGCCTTGATCGGCACGGGTATTCAGGGTATTTATGATACTCAGGCCGCATTGCAAGTAGCAGGTGTAAAACTCGTAGCCGCATGTGATTTATACACGGGCAGATTAGATCGTGCAAAAGAACTTTGGGGCGACAATATTTTTGTAACAAGAGATTATCGCGAAATTTTAAATAGAAAAGATATTGATGCCGTAATAATCGCAACTCCCGATCATTGGCACCAAACTATCACCGTAGCAGCACTAAAAGCAGGTAAACACGTGTATTGCGAAAAGCCAATGGTACAGAATTTTAATGAAGGGCAAGAGATTATAAAGGCACAAAAGAGTTCTGGTAAAATCTGTCAAATTGGTAGCCAAGGTATGGCATCTCTTGGTAATGAAAAAGCAAAGGAACTTTATGAAGATGGTGCTATTGGCGATATTGTAATGCTGGATATGTATAATGACCGTTATTCATCTGAAGGGGCTTGGCAATATCCTATTCCCACAGATGCTACCAACGAAACAGTTGATTTTGATACATTTTTAGGCAGCGCTCCAAAAGTAGCTTATGACAACAACCGTTTTTTTAGATGGAGAAATTATCAAGATTATGGCACAGGCGTTGCTGGTGATCTATTTGTTCATGCATTTTCCTCTTTAAATTATGTCATTAGTTCAGACGGTCCTAATAGGGCTTTGGCAACCGGAGGTCTTCGCTATTGGAAAGATGGTAGAGATGTCCCTGATGTTTCCATAACGCTGTATGATTACCCAGAGACCGAAACCCATGCTCCTTTTAATGCTGCATTTCGCATTAACTTCATTGCCGGTAGTGGCGGTGGTGGTGGTTTCAAATTGATAGGCACCGAGGGCGAAATGGAAATAGACCAGAATTCGGTTACCGTAAATCGTTCTAAACTAGGCATGGAGCCAAGTGGATATTCTATGATATCGTTTACAGAAGATATGCAAGCAAAAATACGAGATGAATATGCAGCTAAAAGATTAAACACTAGAGCTGGCAGCTTGGCGACTGGCACAACAACCTGGAAAGCACCAAGAGATTATAAAGGAGCTCATTATGATCATTTCTATAATTTTTTCACCAGTATTAGAGATAACGGAAAAGTAATACAAGACCCAAAATTCGGATTAAGAGCTGCAGGCGCAGCACTTTTGGCAAACGAAAGTTATTCTAGAAAACAACCTGTAAATTGGAGTCCAAAAGAAATGAAACTGCTGTAATTAATCTTCTTCAACCTCTACGAATTGAATATGGCGTTCTAAATTCTCTTCTATAGAAATAAAAGATTCTATACCACGTATTCCAGAAATGCTAAGAATTTCATCTTGATACACCTGCTTGTAGTGAAAGCTATCTCTTGCATGCATCTTTATGAATACATCGTATTTTCCGGTTACGTGGTGTATTTTCACTACTTCTTCAATCTCGTTCAACCTCGCCATAACTTTTTTGAAAAGACTTATTTCACTTAAAAAAATACCTAAGAAAATAGTCATTTTCCAACCCATTTTAGCATAGTCTAAACTTAAAGTAGCGCCAGTAATTAATCCCATTTCTCTCATCTTTCGCATTCGCATATGTACCGTTCCCGGAGACACAATCAATTTCTTGGCTACATCCGTATATGGTGTTTGTGCATTTTCAGCTAAAATGTTTAAAATATTAAAATCAACCTGATCTAATTTGTTTCTCATCTGTGCTAATGGTTTAAATGGCTATTTCAATAAAAGCTAAATTTTAATTGAACAATTGTAGGCTTTTACACTATTTTAACAAAAATAATTTATAGTTATCTAATTTTTCGTATTAATATGACAATAAAAAAGCCAATAATTGAGGTTTTGTTTATTTTTATGTAATCAAATTATTGATTACATAAAAAGCACCTTTAACCCAAATATTACCAATTTGACATATTTCAATTAATCAATTATTTAAAATTGAATTTACAGGTATAATTGAGGTTAAAAACTATCAATTCCACAATAAAAACAACCATGACCACCCCCTATACCTATCCTTATATATAATAGGTATTTCCATAATTCTTGAACATTCGATAATATTGTTTAATCAGAAACATCAACAATTATCGGCACAAAAACAGTGACTTTACACAAACAAAAAGGTCGTATTTCTATCTCCTTTTTATGATGTATAAAAACAGTCTTATTACAACATTTCAAACTTAAACACATATGAAAACATCAGTAAACAGAAGAGATTGGCTTAAAAAAGGAGTACTTACCGCAGCAGGTGTAATGGCAGCACCTTATTTAACCTATGGTGCGTTCCCGTCGCAACCTATAACAGTAGATGCGAAAGGAAATATACCTTACACTCCGTTTTTTAAAGAGTACCTACCCTATTCACCAACGAAACCTTTAGAGCTTGCAGCAAAACTGAATGCGAACGAAAATCCATACGGACCCTCACCAATGGCTGTCTCTGCAATGCAGGAATATGCACCAAAAGGGAACAGATATGCTTGGAAAGAGTTGTATCAACTTATGGATAAGATCGCTGTAGAAGAGGGTGTAAAGCAAGAGAATATTATGATGGGACCTGGGTCTTCCGATCTATTGGAGAAAACAGCGATGGTATTCTTCCAAAATGGAGGGAACATTGTTTCTGCAGACCCAGCATACATGTCGCTAATCAAAGTTGCAGAAGCAACAGGAGCAACATGGAAACCGATTCCTCTAAAAAAAGATTGGTCTCATGATTTAGCAGCGATGGAAGCTGCTGTTGATGACGAGACTAAATTAGTATACATCTGTAACCCAAATAACCCAACAGGTAGTATGACCGACCATACAGAACTGATTGATTTCTGTTCTCGTGTATCTGAAAAGACTCCAATTTTTGTTGATGAGGCATATTTAGGTTTTTTAGACGATGCAGCTAAAAAGAGTATGGTATCACTTATCAACCAAGGTAAAAATGTAATCATTGCGCGTACGTTCTCTAAAATACAAGGTATGGCAGGTTTACGTGTCGGCTATGTAGTTGCCCAACCGGAAACATTAAATATTATACAAAAAATCACCCGTGGCGGCATGGGTATTTCCTTACCATCAGTATATGCCGCAATGGCAAGTATGGATGACACTGTCTTTAAAGACAAATCTAGAAAACTGAACAAAGAATGTAGGGAATATGTTTATGAAAACCTTGATCGCCTAGGTTTTGAATATGTGCCCTCGTCTACCAGTTTTATCATCTTCCCCATACAAATGGACGGAAAGCCGTTTTTAGAAAAAATGACTGCGGAAGGTGTTGGTGTACGAGCTTTTGAAATCTACGGAAAAAACTGGTGTCGAGTTAGTATGGGTACTATGGATGAGATGAAGTTATTTACGACCGCACTTGAAAAAGTGCTCGTTTAAGTTAGAATTAGTCCCGGAGTTGAAGAGAGAGAAGAATTGCCTTGACACAACTACCTTGAATTCAACTCCTTCGGACTAATTATAGATACAGCACTGAGAACTTCATTAACGAAACCTACCAAAAAATGGATTTTGCATTACAAAAAACCCTTGAGTTAATTCTTATAATTGGCATTGGGGTGTTATTACAAAAGAAGGTTGCAAAGCAAGATTTAAAAGGTGTTAAGGTCCTTATTTTAAGTGTGGCCCTACCAGCGACTATTTTTGTAGCCCTTTTAAAAATAGAACTTAACGGAACCTTATTGGTTTTTCCGCTAGCAGCCTTAACATTTAACCTTCTCATGTTATTGGCAACCAAATACTTTTTGGCAGCATCATTACACAAAGAAGAAAAAAGTAAAAAACGGACCTTGATGATGCTTTTACCATCTACCGCACCCGGTCTTTCCTGTTTTCCATTTATTGTAACTTACTTAGGTGACGACACTTTGGCACTGGCCGCACTCGCAGATATTGGAAATAAAATATTTGTTTTGATTTTACTTTATATGTTAGCCATGCACTGGTATAGAAAAAACGCTGTTATAGAAAAACAAGAATCTTCTTCTGCCAAGTTAAAAGGTCTATTTATATCATTGATCAATGAACCTATAAATATTGTAATCGTAGTAGGTTTATTGATGTTAGGCTTTGGACTAAACCTCTCTTCACTACCATCATTTTTTCAAAATACAGCGTTGAGCATTAAAGATCTAATGACACCGTTAGTACTACTATTTATTGGTATGGCGGTTAGAATCAATAAAGGAGAGTTCAAACTGATCATTTCTATGCTGTTTCGTAGAATGGGACTTGCCTTTTTATTGAGCGGTCTTTTTGCATATGCCATACCTGCATTGACACCGGCAATGATATTATTATTAGTTGTATTTCCTCAAAGTGCCTGTAGCTTTTGGCCATTTGCACATATGAGTGCCATACAGTCAATGGAGGGGAAAGATAAACAACCCAACCCAACTTTCGATGTTAACTTCGGATTGAATATTTTGGCATGCTCCCTACCTTTTTCCACCTTGTTGATTATAGGGATATTTTCGTTTAGCGATTACTTTATAAATCCAATAACTTTACTTGGTTTAGGCGCTCTTATTTTAGCAATTTCCTTTGCTCCAGATATACTTAAAGCTAACAGTTTCAGAACAGACAGAGAGCGAAAAATTACCCGTAATTCTCTAAGAAAAAAAGTAAAATTAACGATTGCCAAAGACAACTACGAAAACAAAAATTCTTTGAACGACGCCAAGGCAAGCTAAAAGCTAAAACGTTTCCTTCATCCATTCATAAGGTTTTCTTTTCATCCAAAGGCCTCGAGTAAAATCTGGAAAATCCTGAGGCTCACCGTTATTGGCAATAGAAACTTCTGAAAGCGGTGTTACCGCACTCCATGCCGCAGCATCATAAGCATCTAAAGGTGGAGCAATATTCTGCTTAGCAGATTCTACGAAGGAGTTCAATACAAAAAAGTCCATTCCGCCATGCCCTGCATTTAATGCATATTCCCCGTATTTTTCCCAGAGCGGGTGGTCATATGTATCTAACCAAGATTGCGCATCATCCCATTGATGTGGTTCAGATTTCCCTTCCACATAAATTCTGCTACCATCAACTTCCCAGAGTCCGTTTGCACCTTGCGCACGAAATCCTAAAGAATAAGGTCTAGGTAGGTTACAATCATGGGTAATAATAATGGTTTCTCCATTTGCGGTATTAATGGTTGAAGTAATTACATCGCCCTGCTTAAACTTTACTTTTGCATTAGGGTGCTCTTCTCCTCCTTCTTTTACAATGTAATTGTGTAGCCCAATACTTTTTGATGCATGCGAGGTCATTGACATAAACCGATTACCGCGATTAACATCTGCCATTACGGCTACAGGACCCAAACCATGAGTTGGGTATACATCTGCATTTCTTTTTACGGAATGCTCTGTACGCCATTTAGATTCCGATATTCCTTTTTCACCAAATTCAACACCCTTACCATAAGCCGTTTTACCATCATTGAATTTTACGTGTCGTAAATCGTGCTGATAGCCACATCTGTAATGCACCATTTCACCAAATACGTTTTGTTTCACCATATTCAACACCGCTAACACATCTCTACGGTAATTCACATTTTCTAAGATCATCATATGCGTACCGGTGCGCTCATGGGTATTTACCAAATCCCAACACTCTTCTAGCGTATTAGAGGCAGAAACCTCTACTCCTGCATATTTACCCGCTTCCATAGCATCTACCGTCATGCGTGTGTGCCATAACCAAGGTGTAGCAATGATTACGGCGTCAACCTCTTGTAAAGCCAATAGATTCTTATAATCATGTTCATTTGCACCAAATACTTTTGGACGCTTGCCCTTTGCATCAGCTATATGTTTATTGGCAATTTTTATTCTCTCTTCGTCCACATCACAAATTGCAGTGACATTTACATCTTTTCTAAGCAATAAATTCTGCAAATGGTTGGTTCCTCTCAACCCTACACCAATTAAACCAACATTCAATTTATCTGCAGCGCTAAAACTATTATGTGCAAAACCTGGCACTGCAAATAGTCCCATACCTGCCAATGATGTACTTCTAATAAAATTTCTTCTTGTGGCCATTTAGTTGTGTAGTTTATGAACATTGAATTTATAAAAAGTTACCGATACATATTAAATAATTATCAAGTTTATAGATGTTACAACCAATAAATTGTACGAATTTTAAACACATTCCCTATTTTTACCCGGTAAATACAGAAAATTATGACATTACTTTTAATGGCTGCCGGTAGCGGTAGTAGATATGGAAAGCTAAAACAGTTTGATGATTTAGGACCTAATGGTGAGTTTTTAATGGAGTTTGCCATTTACGATGCCATTCAGAATAATTTTGAACAAATTGTAGTTATCACAAAAAAAGAGAACGTTTCTTTTTTAGAGGAGCACCTTTCTAAAAGAATACCAAGCAATATAAAACTAAATGTTCTTGCACAAGAACTTACAGATTTACCTGATGGAGTTACTTTCACTGGTGAGCGCAAGAAACCTTGGGGTACCGCTCATGCAGTATGGACAGCAAGAAAAGTAATTAACGGACCATTTGTTGTAATTAATGCCGATGATTTTTATGGACAATCTGCTTATAAAAAAGCAGCTGATTTCATGAAAACCGATGATAGCGCATATGCACTTTTAGGTTATACACTAAAAGATACGTTGTCTGAACACGGCTCAGTATCAAGAGGTGTTTGTGAAGTAAATGGCGACAATCTGGTTTCTGTACAAGAGCGACTTAAACTTGTACAAAAAGAAAATAGCATTGTAGATGAAGATACCAATCTAGAATTTACCGGTGACGAACAAGCTAGTATGAATTTTTGGGTTTGTAGACCATCTATCTTTGATAAGATCGAATCTGAATTTAGAATATTCTTGAAAGACGAAGACCGCATAGCAAATAGCGAGTTATATATTCCTCTAATGATACAAGAAATGTTACAGGCAAATGAAATTGAAGTGAAATGTATTCCTTCTGGTGGAGATTGGTTTGGTGTAACTTATGCAAGTGATAAAGAAAAAGCAATGAACAGCTTAAAAGAAAAATCGGATTCAGGTAAATACCCTGCTCCTATTTGGAAATAAGATTTTCGTTAGTATGAAATAAGACCCATTAAATATTCATTTAATGGGTTTTTTTATGTTCAAAAATGACCTAAACTAAAAAGAGTCCAACCTTGACAGACCGGACTCTTTTACGAGAACACTATATGAAAATGAAAAAATTTTAATTCGTTTTTAAGAACAATGTAAATGTACAGGTAAGGTTAAATATTAAAAACAAATTGATGTCAACCCCTTATATTTTGTTGTCAGATGGTCTATTTTTGTTGTGAACTCAATTTATAGCTATGAAAATTAGAATAAAAGGTGATTCCGTTCGGTTTCGACTAACCCAAACAGAAGTAAAATCGCTATCTCAAGAAGGAGAAATATTTGATAAAACTAATTTTGGCCCTGCACAATTCAATTACGGCGTGGTATTAAAAAAAGATATTGACCACCTTCAAGTTAGTTTTAAAAACAATGCGGTAGTTTTAGAAATGCCGCAAACAGATGGTAAGGTTTGGTTTAGTAACGATATTATTACTTATGACCATACTATGAAAACAACTTCAGGAAATAATCTTTATCTATTATTAGAAAAAGATTTTACTTGTTTGGATAATACTATAGAAGATCAGTCTGACAATTACCCAAACCCAAAGTTGAGTTAAAGTGTCTTGTTTTAATCGTTTAGATTACAGTTTTAATAGAAATGATTATAATCGTTACTTCTACATTTACTAAGTTTAGAGTATGAATGCAAAAAACGAACGTAACGTCTCTTTTAGAGGATCTGAAGAATTTCTTGATATTGAAATAAAAGAGCCCATAACCCATGCTGCAGGGTATTTGGGTGTTCGTGAAGCTTTAAAGCATACTTTTAAAGAAATGGGCGTTCTACGATCCATGCGCACATTATTAAGCATGAACCAAAAAGATGGTTTTGATTGCCCTAGTTGTGCATGGCCAGATCCAGAACATCCATCACCTGTTGCAGAATATTGCGAAAACGGAGCAAAAGCCTTAGGTGATGAAGCTACTACAGAAAAAATTGGCGCAAGTTTCTTTCAAAAACATTCAGTTGAAGAATTATCTAAACTAACCGATTACGAATTAAATAAATTTGGTCGTTTGGTAGAACCTATGGTTTTAAAACCAGGTAGCATTCATTACGAACCCATTTCTTGGCAAGCAGCTTTTGATTTAATAGCATCTGAATTAAAAAAATTGAACAATCCAGATGAGGCAATTTTCTACACCTCTGGTAGATCAAGTAATGAAGCAGCTTTTATATACGGAATGTTTGCACGTGCACTAGGTACCAACAATTTACCAGACTGCTCTAATATGTGCCATGAAAGTAGCGGTGTTGCATTGGGCGAAACTTTAGGCATAGGAAAAGGGTCCACAACTTTGGAAGATCTTTACGAAGCCGAGGTTATTTTGATAGCTGGTCAAAATCCCGGTACTAACCATCCAAGAATGTTATCTGCTTTAGAAAAATGTAAGCAGAACGGCGGTAAGGTTATCAGCATTAATCCACTTGAAGAATCTGGTCTCCTAAATTTTAAAAATCCACAGCATGTTGGTGGATGGATCGGTGGTGGTGAAGACATGGCAGACATTCACTTGCCCGTCAACATTAACCAAGACATCCCTTTGGTGAAATTGATGTTGAAAAAACTAGTCGTGTTAGAAGAAAAATCAAATGATGTCTTTGACCATGCATTCATTGAAAAATATACCGATGGATATGAGTCTTTAATTTCCGATTTAAAAAATTACAACTCAGAAGAACTACTGGCACAAACAGGCGTATCTGAAGAAAAAATAGATGAAACCGTAGCATTACTAGCTAACAAATCTAAAATTATAGTGTGTTGGGCAATGGGACTGACCCAACATAAAAATGGTGTAGAAAATATTAGAGAGTTCATTAATCTTCTTTTACTTAAAGGAGCCATAGGCAAACCAAATACCGGTACCTGCCCAGTTCGTGGGCATAGTAACGTACAAGGAGACCGCAGTGTTGGTATTCAGCATTTTGTTGATAAGGCAATGAACGAACGTATTAAAGAACACTTAGGTTTTACACCACCAGATCACGAAGGTGTTGACGTTGTAGGTACCCTAAAAGCCATGTATGAAGGCAAGGCAAAAGTATTTATGTGTTTAGGCGGTAACTTTTTAATGGCAGCATCAGATACCGAGTATACTGCAAAAGGTATTCAAAACTGTGACCTTACGGTACAGATCAGTACAAAACTGAACAGAACACATTTAATTACCGGTAAAACAGCTCTTATTCTACCTACTATTGGTAGATCAGAGAAAGACATGAAAGATGGTAAACCACGTCATTTTACTGTTGAAAATAGTATGGGTCGCGTAAAACGCTCTAAAGGAATTCTAAAACCCGCTTCTGACACTATCATGAGCGAGCCGGAGATTATTGCCAATATGGGACATGCTTACTTTGGAGAAGGCCATCCTATGAATTGGAAAGCTTTAGGCGCAGATTATGAGCTTATAAGAACCCAAATAGATCAAGTAGCTAAAGGTTTCAACAAAACAGAAGAACGTTCAGTTGGTGCTGGTTACTACTTACCAAATAATGTACGTGAACTAGACTTTAGCATGTTACCCAATGGAAAGGCTCAATTTACCATTAATAAATTACCAGAACATAAATTGGCAAAAGACGAGTACATGTTAATGACCATTCGTTCTCACGATCAGTTCAACACCACTATTTATGGTTTAGATGATCGTTATAGAGGCGTGTATAATGCACGACGAATCATTTTCATGAATATTGATGACATGAAAGCTGTGGGGCTTAACAAACTAGATGTTGTAGATATTACCAGCACTTATGATGAAATTATTAGAACCGCACATAATTTCAAGGTAGTACCATATAATATCCCATCAGGTAATTTGGCTTCTTACTTTCCTGAAACCAATGTATTAGTACCGTACAACCATTTCGCAGACCGTAGCAAAACACCTATAAGCAAATCGGTTAAGGTGAGATTGGTAAAGAAATAGTTAACCAACACACCACTGACATTCAATTACATAACAATCTGGTAACTCAAAAATAAGTTAGCAGTAACCTATCTATTCTATTATTTTTTGAAACTTTACGGTCATATGTTTCAGTACATGAAATCTATTGAATTGACCGTTTTCCTACATACCCTTCTTGCATTTCATGCCAAGTTGGAGGTCAATCTGCCCCCCTTTACTTTCTTAAAAGTTTCAGTTCAAAAACCTCTAACCATTTTATGAAAAAAAGACCAGTTGATATTGTGGTCATATCTGATGTTCATTTAGGAACATACGGCTGCCACGCCAAAGAACTTTTAAAATATATGAAATCAATTAAGCCAAAAGAAGTAATTCTTAATGGTGATATTGTAGACATCTGGCAATTTAGTAAGCGCTACTGGCCCAAATCCCATATGAAGGTGATCAAGCTTCTATTAGAATGGGTAGCGAAAGGTATACCAGTTCATTACGTAACAGGCAACCATGATGAGCTTTTGCGCAAATTCTCAGGTAATAAAATGGGGTCATTAAGTATTGTCAATAAAATGGTAATTCCGCTTGAAGATAAAAAAGCATGGATTTTTCATGGCGATGTGTTTGATGTAACCATGCAACATTCTAAATGGGTTGCGAAACTTGGTGCTAAAGGCTATGATTTCTTGATCTTATTGAATAGAGCCATAAACTTCATTAGCAAGAAAATGGGCAAGGGACCTATCTCTATGTCCAAAAAAATTAAGAACGGCGTAAAATCTGCCGTCAAGTTCATTAATGATTTTGAACAGATAGCAGCGGATATTGCCATAGAAAACGGATATGATTATGTGATTTGCGGTCATATTCACCAACCGGAAATTCGTAATATAAAAACAGAAAAAGGTGAAGTTACCTACCTTAATTCTGGAGATTGGATAGAAAATTTAACTGCTCTAGAATACCATAATGGAAAGTGGAAACTCTATTCATATCTAGAAGACCAGCTAACTATAGACCATAAAGAGGATATTAAGGAGGAAACATTTGTATTAGAAAAGGCAGAGCTTTTTCAAAGTTTGCTAGAAGAGTTTAGAATTAGTGGAATGACACAGCAGAGTAAATGAGAGTACTATATGCAATTCAGGGTACCGGAAACGGACATTTAAGTAGAGCGCGAGACGTAATACCAGCGTTATTAAAACACAACATCTCGTTAGACATTTTAGTTAGTGGCATACAAGCGGATATCAAGCTACCCTACCCTGTTAGATATCAGTTAAAGGGGCTTAGTTTCATCTTTGGTAAAAAAGGAGGCGTAGACGTCTGGAAAACCTATTACAGGGCAAATTCTATGCGCCTGCAGAAAGAAATAAAGAGTATTCCTGTAGAAGATTACGATCTGATCATAAATGATTTTGAGCCGGTAACGGCATGGGCATGTAAGTTAAAAAACAAACCCTGCTACAGCTTTAGCCACCAAGCTGCAGTTTTATCTGACTTAGCACCAAAACCAAAGAAAAAAGATAGAATGGGCAAATGGATCTTAAATAACTATGCCCCAACCAGTCAACAGTATGGCTTACACTTTAAATCTTATGAAGAAAACATCTACACTCCCATAATTAGAGATGACATTCGTTCTGCAACAATTACAAAAGGGGAGCACTACACGGTATACCTACCTTCATATAGTGATGAGAAATTATTGAATTTTTTAAGCAAAATGAAGAGCGCAAAATGGGAAGTTTTTTCCAAGCACAACACCTATGAATATTTCAATAAAAACATTCATATAAAACCCATTACCAATGAAGCTTTTGTAAAAAGCATGGCCTCTAGTAAAGGTGTTTTATGTGGAGCTGGTTTTGAAGCCCCTGCAGAAAGTCTTTACATGCAAAAGAAATTGCTCGTAATACCTATGAAAGGGCAATATGAGCAGCAATGCAATGCTGCGGCATTGGCAGAAATGGGCGTTCCGGTTATAAAATCGCTTAAAAAAAAGCATTTAGACAAAGTAAGACACTGGCTAGAAACCGATACAATTGTACCTGTTAGCTACCCGGATAATACAGATGAAATCGTTTCTAAGCTTTTAGAAGAATCTCTAGTAAACAACCACGCAGCAAGTTTGCCTGGCATTGAATTGAAAGTATAACTATAATTTCGACACGAGCATCGGAACTATTAAATCTCGACCATCGAGTAATTCCCTAAAAGCATCCTATATCATTGAAAGAACATAAAGAAACCATTTTGAACGCATCAGATTTTGGTGAGGATTTTACATGGGGAGTATCTACGGCAGCATATCAAATTGAAGGCGCACACAATTTACATGGTAAAGGACCTTCTATTTGGGACAAGTTTACCGCCACACCAAAAGTGATTCTTAACGGAGAAAACGCGAATGTGTCTTGTGACTTCTACCATAAGTACAAGGAAGATATTTTGTTAATGAAATCCATGAATATTGATAACTATCGTTTTTCAATCTCATGGCCAAGGGTTTTACCTAATGGTATAGGCACTATAAATGAAGCTGGTATACAATTTTATAATGAAGTCATAAATTTTTGTTTGAAGCAAAATATTACCCCGTGGATTACTTTATACCATTGGGATCTACCTCAAACCCTAGAAGAAAAAGGAGGATGGACGAACAGGCAAATCGTTACATGGTTTTCAGAGTTCACTCAAGTATGTGCTAATGCTTTTGGCGACCGGGTGAAAAATTGGATGGTAATGAACGAACCTATGGTTTTTACTGGTGCCGGATATTTTTTAGGAGTGCATGCGCCAGGTAAAAAAGGATTGAAAAACTTTCTACCTGCCGCTCACCACGCGGTTCTTTGTCAGGCAGAAGGTGGCAGAATACTTCGAAAACTAGTACCTAATGCCAACATTGGCACTACATTTTCATGTTCACAGATTACACCTTATAGAAAGAACAAAAGAGATAGAAAAACCGCTATTAAAGTTGACGCCTTACTCAATCGTTTATTCATTGAGCCAACACTTGGTTTGGGTTACCCCACAAAAGAAGCTCCCGTACTAAAAAAACTACAGCCCTATATTAAATCTACGGATATGGATGATTGTAAGTTCGATTTTGATTTTATAGGAATTCAAAACTATACACGTGAAAAAGTAAAATACAGTCTTTTAGTACCATACATAAGAGCCAAGATTGTTAAAGCCAGTAAAAGAAACGTTGCTACTACATTGATGGATTGGGAAGTTTACCCACCTAGCATTTACAATATGATTGAAAAGTTCAGCAACTATCCACAAATAAAAAATATAATTATCACCGAGAATGGAGCCGCTTTTAAAGATAAGATAGATGGTGACAACATTACCGATATGAAACGGACCGACTTTCTACAACGCTATTTAAGGCAAGTATTAAAGGCAAAACAAGCAGGGTTAAATATTCACGGATATTTCGTGTGGACATTTACAGATAATTTTGAATGGGCAGAAGGTTACCATCCAAGATTTGGATTGGTACATATTGATTTTAAAACACTAAAAAGAACAATAAAATCTTCGGGAAAATGGTTCTCTCAATTCCTTTCTAACTAAAATAAAGGCACAAAAAAAGCCGATGCTCCCACCGGCTTAAGCTTTTATCCAAAATAAACATACACACATCTTACTTGCGCAATGCAAAGATATATTGTCATTCTTTATGCTATGTTAAGGCTACTATAGTAAAATGTTACTTTATTGAAAAGCGGGCATACCCGTAATATCCGCACCTGTAATTAATAAGTGAATATCATGCGTACCCTCATAAGTAATTACACTCTCTAAATTCATCATATGGCGCATAATGCTATACTCACCTGTAATGCCCATACCACCTAAAACCTGTCTTGCTTCACGAGCTATTTTAATAGCCATCTCCACATTGTTTCTTTTCGCCATGGAAATTTGTGCGGAAGTAGCTTTACCTTGATTTTTTAATTGCCCTAAACGAAACGCTAATAATTGCGCTTTGGTGATCTCAGTAATCATTTCCGCTAATTTCTTTTGCTGCAATTGTGTTGCTGCAATAGGCTTACCAAATTGAATGCGCTCTTTTGCATATCTTAATGCCGTATCATAGCAATCCATAGCAGCACCTATCGCACCCCATGCAATTCCAAATCTAGCGGAATCCAAACAACCCAAAGGCGCTCCCAATCCAGACTTATTCGGCAACAGATTTTCCTTTGGAACTTTTACATTATCAAATATCAATTCTCCTGTAGCCGAAGCCCTTAAAGACCATTTATTATGTGTTTCTGGTGTGGTAAAACCTTCCATTCCACGTTCCACGATTAAACCGTGAATACGACCTTCTTCATTCTTTGCCCATACTACAGCTATATCGCAAAAAGGTGAATTCGAAATCCAAAGTTTGGCACCGTTCAACAAATAATGATCACCCATATCTTTGTACTTGGTTTCCATACCGCTAGGATTGGAACCATGGTTAGGCTCTGTTAACCCAAAGGAACCCATCCATTCACCAGAAGCTAGTTTTGGCAGGTATTTTTTGCGTTGTTCCTCAGTGCCGTAAGTATAAATTGGGTACATCACCAAAGAAGATTGCACAGATGCCGTAGAACGCACACCACTATCTCCCCTTTCAATTTCTTGCATAATGAGTCCGTAACTTATTTGATCTAAGCCTGCACCACCATATTCTTCAGGAATGTACGGTCCAAAAGCTCCAATCTCTGCAAGACCTTTTATTATCTGCTTTGGAAATTCTGCCTTTTGGGCATATTCTTCAATGATTGGAGATACATCTCTCTTTACCCATTGGCGTGCAGCATCGCGAACTAGCAAATGTTCTTCAGAAAGTAAATCGTCTAAATTATAATAGTCTGGTGCTTCAAATAAATCTGGTCTCATAACAATGCTTTTATCAAAGATAATTAAAGAAATATAACATTTTACTACACTAAAGTTACATTTTTAAATAAAACTCTTTAGTCAAGTCCACATACTCAGCAGTATATACATGCCTATCAGTTTCGATGATTAATTCTGTGGTATCGAATTCTTTGGCTACTCTAGAGAACGTCAATAACACACGTTTTATTTCTGCTGTCGGGTTTCCTCTAACATGTAAACACTCATTCAGAAATAAACCTTCACCTTCAGCTCTTTTCACAAAAGCATCTTTTTCCTTAAAAGGTATAATTGTGGTGAACACGCCATTGTAAGACAACAACTTTGAAACTGCCGCCACTAGTTCTTCAAAAGGAAGAAACTCATTTTGCCGTGCCTGATCTCGTTGTACATTTCCTGATGCAACATTTTCTGAATAAAATGGAGGATTACAGACTATCAACTCATACTGATCTTCAATTTCATCAACAAACTCATCCAAACCGGCATGATAGCAGTATAACCTATCTCCCCATGGGGATAATTCAAAATTCTCCACACACTGCTCATAGGCATCCGCATCTATTTCTAAGGCGTCAATTACCTCAGCGTTGCTTCTTTGTGCCAACATCAATGCAATAACTCCTGTACCGGCACCAATATCAAGAATAGATTCTGGATTATTATCTACTGTAGTCCAAGCACCCAGCAATACGCCGTCCGTACCAATTTTCATGGCACAACGGTCTTGATTAATACTAAATTGTTTAAATTTAAATAGTTCGCTCAATGTATATTTTCTAATCTGTTAAGTTATTTAATATTCTACTTTTTGCATCTGCAAGGTAGCTTCTACCAATGGTATATCTAATACCGCCAATTTCAACACTATTTCCTTCAACTACATTTACCTTATCTACTGCAATCGTGAAAGATCGATGTATTCTGATAAAATTATCTCCAGGGAGTTCATCTGTAAAACTGCTCAGTGTTCTATGAATGATATATTTAGCAGTAGGGGTAATAATCCTGATATAATCCTTAAGGCTTTCTATGACCATTATTTCCTCAAGATATATTTTCTGAAGTTTCTTTTTATCGACCTTCACAAAAATAGATGGCTTCTCGTCCTTTTCCAAAGAGCTATTGCCAAAACCTTTCTTTAGCCCTATTACACGATCTACAGATTTAAAAAAACGTGGTAATGAAATAGGCTTAACCAAATAATCTATCGCCTCAAGCTCAAAACTCTTTAATGCATGCTCTTCATGTGCCGTGGTCATAATGACAAACGGCTTTTTATGTAGGGTACTCAAAAATTCCAATCCATCCAGAAAAGGCATATTAATGTCCAAGAACATAATATCTACTTGGTTATCTCTTAAAAAAGTCGATGCATCTAACGCATTAGAAAAGGTACCTTCTAATTTCAATTCCTTAACTCTTTCTAAATAGTTTTTAAGCACATTTATTGCCAACGGTTCATCATCTACTACTATCACTTTCAAAATCATACTACCTTAAGCTTTAAAACAACATTGAACATTTTATCCTTCTCAAATATCTTTAATTCGTAATCATTTTTATCATACCCTAACTCTAAACGTTTTTTTACATTGGAGAGTCCTATACCTCCGCGTTTTACAGGATATACATATTCTGTATTTACGAGCGGAATGGAATTTGACACTTTAAAATCCATAAATCCGTCCTCTACCTTGACATCGATTTTAATCTTCATTTCCCCAATATTCTTATTTGCCCCATGTTTAAAGCAATTTTCAATAAGAGGAATCAAAAGCATAGGCGGAATCTTACAATTCGTAAGATCACCAGAAATATTCATATCAATCTTTAAAGAATCATCAAACCGAATACGTTCCAAATCTATGTAATTTCTTATACAATTAATTTCACTTGTTAAATCTTGACGCTGTTTTTTAGTGGCATACAGCAAGTATCGCATCAATTCCGATAATTTTAAAATAACTTCTGGTGCCTGATCAGATTTTTCTAAGGTTAAAGAGTATATATTATTTAAGGTATTAAAGAAAAAATGTGGTGAGACCTGAGACCTTAAAAAACGAAGTTCCGTTTTAAGTTGTCGCTTTTCTAAATCATGAAGTTTACTACTTTCCCTAATCCAATCTACGGTTAATTTTATAGCTGTAAAAAATGATATTACGTACACTTCACCTATCATACTTTGCACAGCAAAACCAATAGTTAACCTATCGATAATTTCTGAACTTTCCGGCATTACATCTTTACTTACCAAACAATAAGTAAGATTAAATTTTACCAATAGCATTAGTATTAATGCTGCTATTATAAAAAGCGTGTATTGGATATACTTTTTATTATAGATGAACTTTGGCATTAAATAATAAGCATTTAAATACGCTAAAAACATATGTATTGGAAACCCAATTATGTTGGTGTGTAGTGACAATAGAAAATTGTCATGTATAAATGACCAACGAAAAGTATTGAAGATGAAATATACAGACCAGAATAAAAAATGATGCCATGGTTTAATATCATTTGCACCAAAAAAATTAGGCTTTCGTAAAAACTTCATCAATCTAATATCCATGATGAAAAATTAATACTATTTCTACTATTAATTACTGTTAATAGTAATCTTTATTGGTTTTATCTTTTAGTATTTACTCTCCTAAATAGTACCTGCAAAAAGAAAATAAAAACTAGGACAAATACAGATCAACCAAACCTTCAGGTGTAGTTACAAAAATACTCTTGTTCTCACGATCTACTTTAGTGATAATATCGTCACTTACAGGTATCAATAATTGTGTTCCGTCTTTCTCCACTTCAAACAAAGCTTGTGCTGTAGTATCGTTAACGCTCTGTATTATACCAATATCACCGTGAACAGAATCTATCATGTTAAAACCGATAATTTCATGGTAATAAAACTTATTGCCTTTAAGCGTCGGCAACATGGTAAGGGGTAGATAGAGTCCGGATTTCATAATGCGATCCGCATCGGACTCTGATTTCACCTCTTCAAAATCTATACGAAGTAAGTTAGATTTATGAAGTCGGCATCTTTTAATAAAAAATGGAACCAGATTGTTTCCTAAAGAAACGAATACTGATTCCATGTTTTCGTATATCTCGGGGTCATCGGTATCTAGTTTTACTAATACCTCGCCTTTGAAACTATATTTTGAAACGATATTACCTAGGTAGAAACAATCTTCCTTACGCATCGTTTCTTAAAAATTATGCTTTATCATCTGCAGCAGGAGCTTCAGTAGCTTGCTCTGGTTCACCTGCAGCTTCAACAGCTTCTACTTCAGATTCAGCGTTTTCACCTTCAGCAACTTCTGGTAAAGCAGCAGCGGCAGCTTCAGCAGCACGCTTATCGTTTACTTCTTTTTCCGCTTTTAAGGCAGCAGCTCTTGCATCAGCTTTAACTTTATCAATACCACCAACTTTATCAGCAATAGCAGCTTCTTTTTCAGTAACCCAAGCATTGAATTTTTCTTCAGCTTGCTCTTCAGTTAATGCACCTTTACGAACACCACCTAATAAATGATGCTTTAAAAGTACACCTCTGTAAGAAAGAATAGCTTTAGCAGTATCAGTTGGTTGTGCACCGTTTTGTAACCACTTTACAGAACTATCAATATCAAGTTCAATTGTTGCAGGGTTAGTATTAGGATTGTAGATACCTAATTTCTCTAAGAATTTACCATCTCTTTTAGCTCTTGCATCTGCAGCAACTACCCAATAGAATGGTTTTCCTTTTTTACCGTGTCTTTGTAATCTAATTTTTACTGGCATATCACATTAATTTGTAGGGTGCCCGACCCTTGATTATTAATTCTAGTTTTTTTAACTCGTTCGCCATCAGCCAGCAAAGCTAATCCGAAAGCGGGTGCAAATATAATTTAAAATGCTGAATTGGCAACAATGAATTCAAGTTATTTCAATTGGCTTTTTCAAAAATGCAAAACAGAAGATTCAAAAATACAATTACCTAACAGTAAACACCATATACACTAGCCTTCCAGCTATTAATCAGCAAGCACAATTCTAACTATACTATTCATTTATTACTCATAAAAACCACTCGTTAATAACTCTTAGCAACTCCGCTTTTTCTAACAAGCACTTTTTAGTAATTTTATAGGCACTTTTTAGGTCACGTAACTGACCGCTTTTGAACACACAGAAAATTCGCTATGTACCTCATATTTGATACCGAAACTACCGGTCTTCCAAAAAACTGGAACGCACCTATTACAGACACAGACAACTGGCCACGTTGCATACAGATTGCATGGCAGCTGCATGACGATATGGGAAAATGCATTGAGCATGAAGATTATCTAGTTCGCCCAGAGGGATTCAACATTCCTTATGACGCCGAGCAAATTCACGGTATTTCTACTGAGCTTGCAGAACAAAAAGGTATTTCTCTTGCAGAGGTTTTGGAGAAATTCAACATTGCCATGTCTAAAACAAAATTCATTGTTGGGCAGAATGTAGGTTTCGATTTAAATATTATGGGTGCTGAATTTCATCGTTTGGGTGTTGAAAATCCGTTACAAGAACTTCCTGTTTTAGATACCTGTACAGAGCACACGGCACAATTATGCCAGATCCCTGGTGGTAGAGGTGGTAAATTCAAGTTACCAACATTAACAGAATTGCACCAATATTTATTCGGAGAGCCTTTTGGCGAAGCGCATAATGCAACTGCCGATGTTGAGGCAACCACACGTTGTTTTCTAGAACTTATCCGTAAGCAACAGTATACAAAAGAACAATTAGATGTTCAACCCGATTATTTCAAGAATTTCTCTGAGGCTAATCCGCAGGAAATTGAACTTATCGGTCTTAAACACATCAACCTTAAAAAAGCATCGAAAAAAATTGCCGATGCTCTTTGGGCAAAAGATACTGGCGGAGTTTCTCAAGAAGAGATAGAAGAAAACTTGGCTACTTTAGAGAACGCAAGTTTCTCACATTTACATAATCACACACAATTCTCCATATTACAATCCACCATAAGCGTTCCTGATTTGGTCAAAGCTGCTGCAAAAGCCAAAATGCCTGCAGTTGCCATGACGGATCATGCAAATATGATGGGTGCTTTTCATTTTGTAAACGGAGTGTTAAATCATAACAAAGGTGTTGTTTCTAGAAATGAAGCAAATCAGAAAAGATTTGAAGCCACACAAAACGGCACTTTAGAGGAAGATCAAGAGCCCTTAACCGAACTACCGGAACCTGAACAAGAAATAACTCCTATAATAGGCTGCGAGTTTCAGGTCTGTGAAGATCATACTAACAAATCACAAAAAGACAACGGCTACCAAATAGTAATGCTCGCCAAGAGTAAAAAAGGTTATTTGAACTTAGCCAAGATGTCATCTATTGCCTTCGTTTCGGGTAAATACTATGTGCCTCGTATCGATAAAAAAGTGGTTGAGCAGTACAAGGAAGATGTCATGGTTCTGACAGGAAACCTTTATGGTGAGGTTCCTAGTAAAGTACTTAACGTTGGTGAAAATCAAGCAGAAGAAGCTTTAATTTGGTGGAAAGAAACTTTTGGCGATGATTTATACATTGAAATCATGCGCCACGGTCAAGAAGATGAAGATCGTGTAAACCAAGTTTTGATACAGTTTGCCAAAAAGCACAATGTAAAATTGGTCGCCACCAATAATACCTACTACGCAGAAAAAGAAAATGCACATGCGCATGATATTCTTCTTTGCGTAAAAGATGGCGAAAAACAAGCTACCCCAATAGGTCGTGGTCGTGGCTATCGTTACGGATTGCCCAATTCAGAATATTACTTTAAGTCATCTGATGAGATGAAAGAGCTTTTTAAGGATATCCCTGAAGCTATCATCAATATTCAAGAAATCGTTGATAAAGTAGAGACTTTCACATTGGCACGTGATGTACTATTGCCTGCGTTCGATATTCCTGAAGAATTTCAGTTCGAGGAAGACAAGTTGGATGGTGGCAAACGTGGTGAAAATAAATTTCTACGCCACATTACCTATGAAGGCGCAAAGAAAAGATATGGTGAAATTACTCCCGCTATTGATGAGCGACTAGATTTCGAACTTCAGGTAATCGAAAAAACGGGCTACCCTGGTTACTTCTTGATTGTAGAAGATTTTATTAGGGCAGCAAGAACTATGGATGTATCCGTAGGTCCTGGTCGTGGATCTGCTGCAGGATCTGCCGTTGCTTACTGTTTATGGATTACGAATTTAGACCCCATTAAGTACGACTTACTTTTTGAGCGTTTCTTAAATCCGGATCGTGTAAGTATGCCCGATATTGATATTGATTTTGATGATGAAGGGCGAGGTCGCGTAATGGATTATGTAATCGATAAATATGGTTCAAATCAAGTAGCACAGATTATCACTTATGGTACCATGGCTGCTAAATCTGCCATTAGAGATACAGCTCGTGCGTTAGATTTGCCTTTGCAAGATTCAGATCGCATGGCGAAGCTCATACCCGATATGTCTAAGCTGAAAAAGATAATTGGGGTCGATGAAAAAATCTTGAGGTCGAAATTTAGATCAGAAGATTTAGAAAAGATAAATGAGCTTTTAGCAATTTCCGAAGGTGATGGTCCTGAATCAGAAACCTTAAATCAGGCGTACGTTTTAGAAGGTTCTGTTCGTAACACCGGTATTCATGCCTGTGGGGTTATTATTACCCCAGATGACATTACCAAGTTCGTACCCGTGGCACTTGCCAAGGATTCCGAAATGTACTGTACTCAGTTTGACAACTCCGTTGTGGAGGATGCCGGATTGTTGAAGATGGATTTCTTGGGATTGAAAACGCTGACCTTGATTAAGGATACCGTTAAGATCGTAAAAGCAAAACACGGTGTTGAGTTAGACCCAGAGAATTTTCCGTTAGATGATGTAAAAACATACGAGCTCTTTCAAAGAGGAGAAACAGTTGGTGTATTCCAATATGAATCTCCTGGAATGCAGAAACACATGAGGGCGTTAAAACCTACTGTTTTTGCAGATTTAATTGCCATGAACGCATTGTACCGTCCTGGTCCAATGGAGTATATACCGAGTTTCATTGCACGTAAACACGGTACCGAAGAGATTGTATATGACCTTGATGCTAACGAAGAATACTTAGCAGAAACCTATGGTATTACAGTATACCAAGAGCAAGTGATGCTCCTGTCGCAGAAGCTGGCAGACTTTACAAAAGGTGAAGCCGATGTCTTGCGTAAGGCAATGGGTAAAAAACAAAAGCATGTACTCGATAAAATGAAGCCAAAGTTCATTGAACAAGCTTCAGCCAAAGGACATGCAGTTGATAAACTAGAGAAGATTTGGAAAGATTGGGAAGCCTTTGCAGCCTATGCCTTTAACAAATCTCACTCCACTTGCTACGCATGGATCGCATACCAAACCGCATATTGTAAAGCCCACTACCCTGCCGAATATATGGCGGCGGTATTGAGTAATAATATGAATGACATTAAACAGGTTACCTTCTTCATGGAAGAATGTAAACGTATGGGCTTAGATGTACTAGGACCAGATGTTAATGAATCATACTATAAATTTGCCGTAAACGATGCAGGTGCCGTTCGTTTTGGAATGGGTGCCGTAAAAGGTGTTGGTCGTGGTGCGGTAGAAACCATCGTAGAAAACAGAAAAGAAGAAGGACCTTATAAATCCGTATTCGATTTTGCAAAACGAATAGATCTTCGTGCAGCAAATAAAAAAGCATTTGAAAGTTTAGCCGTTGCAGGAGGATTTGATTCTTTTGGCGATACACACAGAGCACAGTATTTTCATAATGAAGGAGACGGAGTCACGTTTTTAGAGAAGACCATAAAATATGGAGCTAAATTTCAAGAGAGCGAAAACTCTAGCCAAGTAAGTCTTTTCGGTGATACGAGTGAGGTACAAATACCAGAACCAGTAGTACCACCATGCGAGGAATGGGGTACCATGGAAAAACTTAGAAGAGAAAAAGAAGTGGTAGGTATTTATATTTCTGGTCACCCTTTAGATGATTTCAAAACAGAAGTAAAGGCATTTTGCAATGCTAACATAGCTTGCGTAAATGATCTACCTACCTATGTCAACAGAGAACTTACCTTTGCCGCAGTAATTACAGATGTACAACATAGGGTGTCCAAGAATGGAAAAGGTTGGGCAGCATTTACCATGGAGGATTATACCGACTCCTATGAATTTAGGATTTTTGGGGAGGAATATTTAAAATTCAGACACTTCTTAATGATCAATTCCTTTGCCTATGTAAAATTATTTGTTCGTGATGGGTGGATGAATAAAGATACCGGTAAAAAAGGAGATCCAAGAATGCAGTTCAATAGCTTTATGTTGCTACAAGAAGTAATGGAAACCTATGCCAGAAAATTGACGATAAAACTGAACATTGCCAACCTAAAAGAGGAAAATGTGCGTACGTTAAAAGACACTTTCACTAATCATAAAGGTGAACACCCTGTCAACTTTATCGTTTATGAAATGAAAGAAAAAATTAAGGTAACATTAAATAGTAGAAAGCAAAAAGTAAATATTTCGACCGAGTTATTACAACTTTTAGAAAAACAAGACGTTCACTTTAAACTGAATTAGAGCAATATTTATTATTTTTTTTACAATTGACATAGTGATTTAGGCATACCACATGAACTAAACTTAACTATTATTTAGCGGTACATGTAAGAAAAGAACTATATAAATAGATAAATTAGCTTGATACCTAAATAGGCAAAACGAATTGTTAGCCTGTAAGGAAACAGAAGAATAATTGACTAAATTTGCATAATCAATAAAAGATATTAAGATGGCATTAGAAATAACAGACGCTACTTTTGACGAGGTAGTTTTAAAAAGCGATAAACCAGTAGTAGTAGATTTTTGGGCAGCATGGTGTGGTCCTTGTCGTATGGTAGGTCCTATCATTGACGAAGTTAGTACTGAATATGACGGTAAAGCTGTTGTAGGTAAAGTTGACGTAGATGCAAATCAAGAATTCGCTGCTAAATACGGGGTACGTAACATACCAACTGTATTAGTATTCAAAGGTGGTGAAATTGTAAGTAGACAAGTAGGTGTATCACCTAAAAAAGTTTACACAGATGCTATTGACGCAGCTTTGTAAAAGCCCCATAACCCCCAAAGGGGGAATATAAAATTTAAAAAATCCTGCTAAAAGCAGGATTTTTTATTTAGTATAATTTTAATTCCTTGCATCCAAAAGTTCAACCGTCTTTATTATCTTTAGAAGTGTGAATCTACAATCAGAATTAAACAAGTCATCTTTATTCTCAAACCTAGAGCTACTAGCTAACCAAGTAGTAGAAGGTTTCATTAGCGGAATACACAGAAGTCCCTTTCATGGGTTTTCTGCAGAGTTTGCCGAGCACAAAATCTACAACAATGGTGAAAGCACCAAACATATAGACTGGAAGCTTTTTGCAAAGACAGATAAGCTTTATACGAAACGCTATGAAGAGGAAACCAATTTAAGGTGCCACATGATACTGGATAATTCTGCCTCTATGTATTATCCGCAGGTAGACAATTTAAGCATTGATTCCTTAAACAAGATAGGATTTAGCGTCTTAGCTATCGCTGCGCTAATGAACGTGCTTAAAAGGCAGCGAGATGCCGTAGGTTTAAGTATTTACTCTGATGCCTATAATTATTACGCACCTGAAAAAGGTAGTGAGCGTCATTTTCAAATGTTATTGGCACAGTTAAGTGCCGTTGGGATAGCAAAAAATCCACCAAAAGAAACAAACACTTATACTTATTTACATCAAATTGCAGAAAATATTAAGCGAAGAAGTCTCATTTTTCTATTTACGGATATGTTCCAGACCGAAAAAAACGATGATGAATTGTTCGAAGCGCTCCGCCATTTGAAATATAATAAGCACGATGTTGTACTTTTTCACCCGATCGATAAAAATCGCGAATTATACTTCAATTTTGAAAATACACCCAAAAGATTTGTCGACGTTGAAACCGGCGAACATTTAGACTTATATGCCGATAATATTAAAGAAGCTTATAATGAACGTATTACCGCGTATTTATCTGACATAAAAATGAAATGCGCTCAATATAAAATCAAATATGTGGACATTGACATACACCGAGATTTCTCAACAGTGCTCAATACTTTTCTCGTAGAAAGAAATAAATTTCTCTAGATTGAAAAAAAAGTAAAAAAAATGTTTGTGCAATTAAATAAACCACATATATTTGCACTCGCTAAACGCCACGGTCTGGTAGTTCAGTTGGTTAGAATACCTGCCTGTCACGCAGGGGGTCGCGGGTTCGAGTCCCGTCCAGACCGCAAAAAGCTCTCAAGAAATTGAGAGCTTTTTTTGTTTGTAACCTTTTTCTGTTTTATGACCAATCACTACGTATACATTATTTATTCTGCTTCGCACGATGTCTACTACAAAGGGTATTCTACAGATTATACCATGCGACTGGAACAACATAATCAAGGTAAAACAACATACACCAAAAACAAAGGACCCTGGAAACTCGTTTATGCAGAAGAATTAGATTCTAAAAAAGAAGCGCTTATAAAAGAGAAAATGCTAAAAAGGCAAAATAGACAATACTTACTTTGGCTTTTCAATCAAAAAACGAACCTTATAAAATAGGTTAGTATACCTGTCTCGGCTCAGCCGAGAGGGTCGCGGGTTCGAGTAACCGCTTGTCTCGGACCAGCCGAGATCCAGACCGCAAAAAGCTCTCAAGAAATTGAGAGCTTTTTTTTGTTTGTAACCTTTTTTCTGTTTTATGACCAATCACTACGTATACATTATTTATTCTGCTTCGCACGATGTCTACTACAAAGGGTATTCTACAGATTATACCATGCGACTGGAACAACATAATCAAGGTAAAACAACATACACCAAAAACAAAGGACCCTGGAAACTCGTTTATGCAGAAGAATTAAATTCTAAAAAAGAAGCGCTTATAAAAGAGAAAATGCTAAAAAGGCAAAATAGACAATACTTACTTTGGCTTTTCAATCAAAAAACGAACCTTATAAAATAGGTTAGTATACCTGTCTCGGCTCAGCCGAGAGGGTCGCGGGTTCGAGTAACCGCTTGTCTCGGACCAGCCGAGATCCAGACCGCAAAAAGCTCTCAAGAAATTGAGAGCTTTTTTTGTTTAAATACATTAGATTTTACTTTATAACTAAACTGGATGAATAAGATTTCAATTTAAACCAATTTTCTTCGCGATTTCATCATACGCTCTTGCATTATTTTCGCGTATAGAATCTGATTTTCCTCAATTTGTCTTTCCAAAGATGACACAGCTTTAACAGCCTTTTCTTTGATAGCACTTTCTACTTTGGAATCTTTGTGATGTTCAGGACTTTCAATTGTTAAATCATTTAATAAAGAGTTCAACTCATTAGAAACTGAATTTTCAGAAAGAGATTGTTTATTTACTTGTTTAGCACTAGACTTAAATAGATTTAAAAACATAAGGCGATAAGATTTTGGGTTACATTTAAAACGACCTAAATATGATAATAGTATAAATTAAGTAATCTTTTTCTTACAATAACATTATTTGAAACAAATTTTACAGTGCTTCAAACTACTAATTCACAATATTCTGAGGCTTTAGAACAAAAAAACACTTACGAAATCCCTATTTTAGGGCGCTTATAAATACTAGAAAAGCAAAAAGAGTGTTACCTAATTACAGAATCTACGTTTATACCCTATGACTAAAAACTGGTACGTACTTTATGTAAAACCCAAAAATGAAAAGAAGGTGGCCAAAAGGTTGTCATCTCATCAACTAGATGTCTATTGCCCAATGATCAAAGAAGTGAAGCAATGGAGCGATAGAAAGAAGACAATTGAAGTACCTTTATTTAAGTCATACGTTTTTGTAAATATTACGGAATGCGATAGGCAAAAAGTCTTTGAAGTTCCAGGTGTTGTTCGCTATTTATTTTGGTTGGGAAAACCTGCAATAGTCCGTGATATTGAAATGGAAACTTTAAAAAAATGGTTATCTGACGATACTGTCGAAAACTACAGTCTAACCAAATTAGAATCTGGCGATAGAGTAGCTATAAAATATGGTGCATTAAAAGATCAAAAAGCAGAAATTATAGAAGTAGGTAAAAAACGTGTTAAGTTAGTTCTAGAAGGCATGGGAGTTGTTCTTAATATGAAAATTAGAGACCTTGTATAAAAGTTCGTTTACACTTATAGTTTCCTTTTTTTAATTTCCCTTATTACTCAAGTAACCAAAGTCATACGAATGGTTAGAAAATTGAATTTCATCTACATTTCGAACATTAGGGTATTCACCAATTAAACGCACATTATAATCCT
Organism: Maribacter forsetii DSM 18668; assembly: GCF_000744105.1. Classification (NCBI taxonomy): domain Bacteria; kingdom Pseudomonadati; phylum Bacteroidota; class Flavobacteriia; order Flavobacteriales; family Flavobacteriaceae; genus Maribacter; species Maribacter forsetii. Next base: position 695,259 of record NZ_JQLH01000001.1, on the reverse strand, counting down.
CTATTTCATTCTTACATATTCAAAAACATCACATGAAAATTGATAATAATTGTCATTAATTTATGCCAATGTCCAAGTAAAACTTCAATTAATATTTGCATTTCATAATTTATAATTTCGTTGTCGATAATTTTTGGAATGCAACTTTAAGCTACTTAAGTTTGTTTAACATTTTACTCCCCCGTAAAAATTTAATGAAGGTTTAAAGTAACTTCATTTTTAAAATTTCACAGCTACGATTGGTTCTATAAAATGGGGCTGACAATGCGGAGCGCTATACCCAATTCAAAATTCAGTTCTTTTTTTAAACAATAAGTATTCCGAATTCCTTTTACTCAAAGCAAGCAATGGTATTGATTTCCAAATCTACCAAAAAGCTTTAATAGCCATTACTTTACGTCCCTAATCAAGTTTTAATCCCAGCGAATTGAAAAAATCATTTTTTGTTATTCCACTTTCGTTCTTAGCGCATATTTTGATTGTTAACATCACTCTATATGCCTTAACACCTATCACATATTTAAATGCCTTCACTATTGCTTTTATTAATCTCTCGTGGTTTTTCATCACCTATAGTTTAGATTTTTACCCTACGGCAAGAAGAGAAAGTTTTAGTCAGAGTCTTAAAAATTTCTTTAAACTCTATATACTATTCGGGCTGGTCTACTTTACCTCTTTTGCATTTCTTAAACCTTACCCATATTCTTGGCAATACCTAAGTTTAGTTTATTTAATGATCTGTGCATTGTTAATGCTATTTAGAATATTTTTTTACTGGTCTAGAAATCTTGTTAGAACTAAAGAGTATGTACACACCAGAACAGTGGTTATAGGTAGGGATAAAAATCTAAAAAAGATAAGACGCATTTTTGATATCCCAGAGTATGGTTATAGATATATGGGGTATTTTGATAATTATAAATCAAACAGCCCAACGTACCTAGGCGATATACAAAGTAGCTTTGATTATATATTTGAAAACAATGTTGAAGAAGTATATTGTTTGGCCTCTCGTCTATCAAAAGATGAAATAAAGCATTTAATGAACATTGCCGACAATAGTTTTAAACGCATTAAAATTATACCGGATAACAAAGAACTATTTTCAAGGGCCATGTCTATTGAGTTGTATGACTCGGTACCTGTTTTAAACTTAAGGGCTTCTCCATTAGATTTAGATTACGCTAATCTTATAAAACGCATTTTTGATATTCTCTTTTCGTTATTTGTTATCGTAACTGTATTATCATGGTTAGTTCCTATTGTATTTATTCTAATGAAAATAGATTCTAAAGGACCATTATTCTTTAAACAAAAAAGACATGGGGTCAATAAAAATACGTTTTGGTGTTACAAGTTTAGATCTATGACTAAAAGTGATGATAGCGATACTAAGATGGCTACAAAAAATGATATGCGTGTTACCAAGCTTGGTAAAATATTACGGAAAACCAGTATTGATGAGTTACCGCAATTTTTTAATGTTTTAAAAGGTGATATGAGTATTGTAGGCCCAAGACCGCATATGGAGGTACATACCAAAGAGTATGAAACATCTGTTGAGAAATACTTAGTACGTCACTTTTTAAAACCAGGTATAACTGGTTTGGCTCAAGTAAAAGGATATAGAGGGGAAATTATTCATAAATCTGATATTATCAATAGAGTTAGATATGACATATTTTATATGGAAAAATGGTCTATTCTTTTAGATATTCAAATAATTATACGCACAGTTACTAATATATTTGTTGCAGATCAGAAGGCTTATTAAGGTATTTAAAACACAACAATTTATTATCTTCCCTAAAGAACACATAGTTTAGCTATTAGAATAAAATGAACGATACAAATTACCAAGCACAAATAGACGATGAAAACAATTTTCGTTCCACACTTTACAAATATGTAGGTCATTGGAAATTATTTATACTCTGTATCATAACGGGAATACTTCTAGCTTTCCTATACATACGCTATTTAGCAGTTAACAATTATGAAATTCAAGGTAAGATTCTAATCAACAACACCAACAATGGTAATGGCATTAGAGATAATGATAATTTCAGTAACATTGGGCTTATCAAAACTTCGCAAAGTATAGATGATGAAATTGGTATTCTAAGTTCTAACGGGATTATGGAAAATGTTATCACCAACAATTCCTTTAATATTGAGTATTATCATGAGGGTACTATACGAGATATAGAGATATATGGAAAAAATGTGCCTATTAAGGTAATTGCCGATGAAACTTCTGATAATTTAATTTACGACCAACCTATCTATGTTAAAATACTTGATAGTATCAATTATGAGTTACGATCAGTTCACAACAAGGAAGAATTAGTATCAAAGCATGCTTTTGGAGAGCTAATTGATCTACCGTATGGCACTTTTACCATAACATCAAAATTAGATTCTACAAATAACGACAATCAACTACCGCTCTATTTCAAAATCAAAGATAAAGATGATACTACATCCGGTTACCTTCGTAATTTTAATGTAGTACCCGCTAATAAGACAGGTAGCCTTTTAAACCTCACTTACATTTCAACACATTCTGAAAAAGGAGAAGATATACTAACAAAATTAATTGAGACGTACATTGACAAAACCATTAAATATGAAAACCAACTAGCCGAAAATACAATCAAAATGATTGATAACAGATTAAATCTTTTAGTTGGTGAAATTCAAGATGTTGAAAAATCGGTAGTTGATTTTAAAACACAAAATACAGTCACAGATGTTGCAAGTAATGCCGACGAGTACATAAAACAGGCAAACGACTACAAAGAGAAAGTAGCCAACTATCAAAGTCAAATTAATATCTTGACCCAAATTGAGCAAACCTTACTTAATACATCTATTAAAAACTCCATTGGTGGCGGTTATTCTATTAATGACCCTAGTTTAACCAATCAAATAAGTAAATACAACGAAATATTATTAGAGCGACAACGCTTATCACAATCTGCCGTCACCTCTAACCCAATGCTTGTAAGTCTAGATGCCAACCTAGTAAATTTGCGTCAGTCTATCTTACAAAATGTACTAAGTGCAAAAAATGGTCTTTCTATAGCAAAAGGTAACTTACAAGCAAATGCGAATAGATTTGATGCTCAGTTGGCTAGAGTACCAGCTATGGAAAAAAAATTATTGGATATTAGTCGTGACAAAGGCACTAAAGAAGGGCTTTATCTATATCTCTTACAAAAAAGAGAAGAAGAAGTGTTGTCATTAGCTACACCAGTGTCTTCTACAAGAATTGTCAGCTACCCAAAAGCTGGAAAGTTTCCTATTAGTCCGAATAAAAAAATACTCTATTTAACAGGATTATTATTTGGCTTTGTTGTTCCTATTTCACTAATATTTATAAAGGATTCTTTAAACAATAAAATCGTTAAAGCTAGTGACATTACTGAAGTTGTTACTGCACCTTTTCTAGGTGAGATATCTGAAAATAACGATAAGCAAGACTTTAGCACTTATGAAAGTTCATCATCATCAACAGTTGAACTATTTAGACTACTTTCTTTTAATTTAGATTATCTAAAAAAGAAAGAAAACAATCAAACCATTTTGGTGACATCAACGGTTAAAGGAGAAGGCAAAACATACATTGCTTCTAATTTAGCGGTAACCATGGCATCTAACGGCAATAGAGTCGCATTGCTTGCATTTGATCTTCGTGAGCCGCAACTTATGTCCAATTTTGATTTACCAAATTCACCTGGTCTTGCAGATTTTATTATTAAGAAAGGAATGGACGTAAGCCAAATCATACAGCAGCATCCTACTATAGATGGCTTATACTTAATTGGGCCCGGTATGACCAATACCTTTGTTGGACGTTTGCTGCTAAATGACCGCAATGACCTTTTAATGGAAGTTTTAAAAAAACAATTTGATAAAATTATTATAGACACACCACCTATAGGTCTCATATCTGATGCTTTTGCCCTTAATAAGTATGTAGATAGTACCATTTATGTGGTGCGTAAAGATGTCACCAAAAAAGAGCATTTAAGTAAAATAGAAAGTATCTATACCAACCATAAGCTCAACAATACCATGGTATTACTAAACCATACACCAGAAACAGAATCATACGGTTATAGCAATAAAATTTAGTATAGAACAACTATTTTATTCCGTACCGCTATTAAGATTAGTTATTCCCATCATTCTAAAATAATTCATGAGCTTAAAAAAGCGTTTACTAAGTAATGGTATAGCTTCAATTTTTCAGAAAGTTGTCCGTGTACTTGAACAATTATTTCTTGTTCCTTTCTTTATAACTGCCTGGGGTGCTGCATACTATGGAGAATGGCTTACTCTTACAATTATACCAAGCGTCATGGCATTTTCTAACTTAGGCTTTGGCTCTGCAGCAGGTAATAGTTTTGTTTTAACCTATACTTCTGGCGATAAGCAAAAAGCCGCCAATATTAGCAAAACAGGATTACATATAATCACTATAATGATTCTTGTAGCAATTGCAATAAGTGCAATGGTTATTGTTGTTTTAAATTACTTTCATGTATTTGACAAGTCACTAATTGACGGCAAAGAAGCTATTATTGCGGTATCCATTATGATCCTATCTCAGTTGTTAATGTTTTATCTTCAGCTGTTTGAAGCTTTTTATAGAGCTGCCCAAAAAGCGGCCCTTAGCATAAATCTAATTACTACTAAATCAGCAGCGTCTATTGGTTTTGGATTACTGGTTCTGCTTTTAGGCTATGGTATCGTAGAATTCGCCATATCACAATTACTGGTAACTGTCATTTTTATAATTTTCTATGGATTAAAAGGAAGGCAAATTATAGGGTTACACAAAACTTTTAAAGGAGTAAAGGATAAGGTTATTTTAAAATCAATAACCACCAAGGGTTTAAGTTATTTAATGCTACCTATGTGGCAAATCATTTATTTTCAAGGCACCACTTTTGTAGTCAGAATCGTGTTAGGTGCAGAAGCAGTCGCAATTTTTAATACTACACGTACACTAAGCCGATCGGTAAACCAAATTCTATATATGATAGAACCAACGGTATTTCCAGAACTTCAAAATCAAATAGGAAAAGCCAATTGGAAGATGGCCCAGAAAATTTTTAGAATTTCACTCATTGGAGTTTTTCTAGTTTCCCTTGTAGGTTTTATAGGTTTAGCACTATTTGGCTTATGGTTTTATAATATTTGGACACAGAACCAACTTGAAGTTCCCACAACCATGTGGTATATAATGATTTCAGCCATGCTGTTTAACGCGCTGTGGTATGTTACCGAAATGGTTTTTAGGGCTTTTAACGAACCCAAGTTAATGGGTTGGATTGGTATGGGGAGTGCACTGGTTTCCGTGCTTTTTACTTATATATTATCGAACTACATGGGGCTTATTGGTGCCGCTATAGGTGCTGTGCTATTAGATGTTATTTTGGTGTTCTTAGTATTACCGCATGGTTGTAAATTATTAAAATTACCATTGAAAGAATTGGTAAGTAATGGTATTTTAGATTTCAAAGAATTGTATGTCCTGTTAACCAACAAAATTCAAGCACTAAAAAACTAAAGTCTACTTGTAACAAAGTAATACCAGCTTAGCTTAGCCTAAATAAATATGCTTAAAGAAAAAAATCATACCATACGGCAAATTAAAACGCTTCTTATAGCTGTTTTAATGATAGCTGTTATTGGTGAAATGATCTTTTTTCCTTCAACTGCGAATCTATTTGGTTGCATTATGGCAATGATAGCATTAACTGTGTTTCTATTGTTCTTTAACGAACGCTTTATACGTTTATATCCATTTGTGTTTTGCATTTACCTTTCCATGTTCATGTATAGGTTTCTGCCATTGATAGCTACCCTTATAGAAAACAAGCCTATTACTTTTGGTTTTGAAAGACCTTACGAAACTTTTTTTTATGAAATTGTTTTGTTTTTGGTATCATCATTAGCCGTATACCTCGCCTGCCCTATAAACATACATAAACCAAAAAATAACATTATAAAGGAAGGTTTATACAAATTGAAATTTTTTGAAATTACACCTGCAATTTTATGGAGCATGGGTTTTATCGGCTTATTATCAATGATTTATAATATTAGTAAAGGAGATGCTCAAATTGGTGACACATCCGGTAGATTTATTGCAGGATTAACTTATTTAATGTTTGCACCTGTATGTTTATTTTTTCCTTTTTTATTAAAAGTAAACTATACAAAGACTAAATATGTTTTTCTGTACACTGCATTTATTATACTTATAAATTTAGCTTCTAATAAACGACACCTTATAATAACACCCATTGGCACCATAGGTATTCTATTTATACTTCAACTTATTTTTAAAAATATTAGAATTACCCAAATCATATCCCCTATTAAAATAATGGTTGTTGGGGTCTTCATATTTTTAGGTTTAAATCTTTTAAATACAGTATCTACTGCTATGCTGTATACCAGACAAACTCTTTTATATACAGAAGAATTAAGGGATAATGCAGATAAGATGGAGACGTTTGCCTTTACCATGGAAACCCTTCAGAACGAACAGCTCATGCAGCGATTGAAAGATAATAAAAATGAAAATATTCATGGCAACAGTACAATTACCTATGCCCAAGGTTGGACAGAACAGTATGTAGATAATTTTTTACTTGCTAGATATGCGAATATGCGTATAACCGATGAAACCATATACTATGCCCATAAAAGAGGTTTTTCAAATGTCGCGATGCAAGAATCACTAATAAATTCAATTTTATATTTATTACCGTCACCAATTCTAAATTTTTTTGGCATACGACTTGATAAAACAGAAATGGATTATTCAAGGGGAGATTTTCTGCATGGTACAGGCTACGGAAACTATGTGGTAACCAGCCATGTAGGAGATGGTCTTGCTACGTTTGGTCATTGGTATTTTATAGTACAATTGGCTGTTTATTTTTTAATGTTCAAAACAATAAATTGTTTCAGCTATTATACTTCCCAAGGCATATTATATGCACCATTTGCCGTAATGGATGTGTTTGGATTTTTGGGTAGATTTAGAAATGCCCAAGGTATTTTTGGGGACTTAGGTTTTTTAATAAGAGGATTTTTACAAGGCGTTATCACCTATTTGATAATATACCATATTATACGCTTTGTACTTAAAATGATTAATCCTATATACGTACACAACGAACTTTCTACTGAGGTAGAAAACCAAAAAACAGATAAAATGAATTACTCAAGTCTTTAATTATCATTGACATTTCATTTCCCTAAGAACGTATTAAGACTAGATTGTACGTCAATATTTAAAAAGCTAACCCTGCGTATCTTAAAAACGGGTTTTACCACAACTGTAATACGCGTTAAGCATAACATAACTACCAAATTACAACTGCCGATATCTATTTAACTATAAGAATTTAGACCTAAAATCTTATTGAAACCATAATAATTTATTTTTCCACAACTCATTACTATCTCCCCATAACCAATAGAAAAATTAAAATGAAAAAACTACTATTTATAGGTTATAATTTTTCTCCAGAATTAACCGGTATCGGTAAATATTCTGGAGAGATGATGCATTGGCTTGCAGAAAAAGGTCACGATTGCACCGTATTAACGTCATATCCATATTACCCTTATTGGAAAATTCAAGAACCTTATAGAAAAAATCGCTTTTGGTTTAAGAAAGAGGTAATTAACTATAAATCTGAAGGTAAGCTTACCGTTGTGCGTTGCCCTATGTATGTACCCAACAACCCAAGCGGTTTAAAACGAATTATATTAGATACTACATTTAGTGTTTCTGCATTTCTAGTGATTATTCCACTTTTATTTTGCAAATCTTTTAATAAAATAATCACGGTAGCCCCTTCTTTTCAATTCGGTTTACTTGGCGTTCTATATAAAAAAATAAAGGGAGCCAAACACATTCATCATGTTCAAGACATGCAAATTGAAGCTGCACAAGATTTAGGTATGATCAAGTCACCAAAACTATTAAAAGCACTGTACGGAATTGAAAAATATATTTACAACAACACTGATACCATAAGCAGTATTTCTGATGGTATGATAGACAAAATTGAACAAAAAGCTAATAAACCCATTTCCTTTTTCCCTAATTGGACAGAGACCAATACCTTTTACCCTATTAAAAACAGAAAAGATTATAAAAAAAATTGGGGCTTTAAATCATCTGATTTTATAGTACTATATTCTGGAGCAATAGGTGAAAAGCAAGGCTTAGATGCTATTTTAACTTCTGCAAAAAATTTAGTAGCCCATCAAGATTTGCAATTTATAATTTGTGGAACCGGACCCTATAAAGAAGTTTTAAAAGAAAAAGCCAAAAGCATGAATTTGAACAATGTTCATTTTATGCCTTTACAACCTAAAGACAAGTTTAATATATTTTTAAATATTGCAGATATACATTTGGTCATCCAGAAAGAAAAAGCCAGTGATTTGGTAATGCCCTCAAAATTAACTACCATACTATCAGTGGGTGGTTTAGCACTAATAACGGCAAACCCCAAATCTACTTTACATCGCGTAGTTAGTAAACATAACATGGGTATTTTAGTAGCGCCAGAAAATCAAGAAGCTCTAGACACCGGTATTTTAATAGGTCTTGGTGAATTAGACAATCAAGATATTAAAAATGCAGCTCGTGCCTATGCTGAACAATATTTAGCCATAGATACTATTATGGATAATTTTAACCAAAAAATAACAGCATAAGTAGTAGCTAAATATTGATATATGAAAATAACCTATTTCTTTAGACACCCAAAAATTGGTTTTTCCATACAACGTGTATTTCAGACCGTCAACAAAGGTGTTTCACAATCTCAAGAAATTGAAGAGATTTTTCTCCCTGAACAAAAATCAGATATACTTTCTATAATAAAAAATGGACTATATGCTAAAAAAAGACAGGGTAATATAAATCATATTACCGGAGATGCCCATTATCTTTTATATTTTCTAAAACAAAACAATACAATTGTAACGGTACATGATATTATGTATTATTCTTACTTGTCCGGTTTCAAAAAAAAAATATGGAAATTACTATATATAAATTCTTTAAAGAGAGCTGCCAAAGTAGTTTTCATTTCTGAGTTTGCTAAAGAGCAAGTTTTAAATGAGATTAAGTTAAAACCTAATCAATACTGTGTAATTCCAAATCCGGTATCTACGGATTTTCAATATTCCCAAAAAACTTTTAATGAAGATAAGCCAGTGATATTACACATAAATGGGAACCTAGAACGAAAGAACTTAGCTAGAACCATTCAAGCATTACACAACATACCATGTCATTTAAGAATTGTGGGGAAATTAAGTGAGCGTAATACTGCTTTATTAAATCAAAGTAATATAGATTATAGTAATGTTTTTAATTTAAGTAATGAAGAGGTAGTAAAAGAATATGAGAACTGCGACATTATTAACTTCCCATCCCTTTTTGAAGGCTTTGGTATGCCCATTGTTGAGGGGCAAGCAGTAGGTAGACCAGTATTAACCTCTAATATTTTACCTATGAAATCTGTTGCAGCTGAAGGTGCAGTCTTGGTTGATCCAAAAAGTGTAGAATCCATTAGAAAAGGTTATGTAAAAATTATAGCTAACGAGGGTTTCAGAAACAGCTTGGTAGAAAAAGGTTTGTTAAATGTAAAAGCTTTTCAATTGAACACAGTTACTGCTATGTATCTTGATCAATACAAAAATTTGAATTAAATGAAGAAAATTCTAAGTCTAATTATAGTCGTATTACCTTGGAAATTAAAAAGATTTCTACTGATAAAAATATGGAAATACGAAATTGACCCTGCAGCTAAAATCGGTTTGGCCTATATATTCCCAAAACATTTAAAAATGGCAAAGGGTAGTAAAATTGGACACTTTACCGTTGCCATCCATTTAGATTTACTTACAATGGAGGAAAACGCCTCAATCAGCCGTTCTAATTGGATAACTGGTTTCCCAAAAAATTCAAAATCAAAACACTTCCAACATCAGATAAATAGAAAATGTGAGTTGATTATTGGTAAAGAATCTGCTATTACCAAACACCATCATATTGATTGTACCAATCAAATAAAAATTGGTAACTACACTACCATTGCCGGTTATTATTCACAATTTTTAACCCACTCTATTAACATTTATGAGAGTAGACAAGATAGTGCCCCCATACAAATAGGGGACTATTGTTTTGTAGGTACCAATAGTGTTATTTTAGGTGGTTCAATTTTGCCTTCATATTCGGTTCTTGGAGCAAAATCAATGCTGAATAAAGTTTATTCAGAAGAATACAATCTATACGGTGGTTCACCAGCAAAAATAATAAAACCTATATCACAATCTGCCAAATACTTTCAACGAAAGAAAGGCTTTATTGTTTAGACCTATATATTAAGAAATGAATATATTACAAGTAGTACCAGGTATGGACCCAAAAGGGGGAGGAGTCTGTCAAGGCATTAGAAATACCTTACCAGAGTTTACAAAGCACGGAATACATAACGAGGTTGTTTGTTTTGATGATTCAAATGCTCCATTTATAGCAAAAGACCCTTTTAAAATTCATGGATTGGGCAAAGCCAATAATCCATGGGGTTATAACAAAAAATTTATTCCATGGATGCTCGATAATTTTGAACGTTTTGATGTTGTAATCGTTCATGGCTTATGGCTCTATCAAAGCCAAGCTGCCATAAAAGCCATGTTGACCTACAGAAAAACCAACGGGTCAAAGCCAAAAGTTTATGTAATGCCACATGGTATGCTAGACCCTTATTTTCAAAATGCCGATGATAGAAAACTAAAGGCATTTAGAAATACAATTTATTGGAAATTATTTGAAAATAAAGTAGTCAACCAAGCTGATGGAATTTTATTTACTTGTGAAGAAGAACTATTATTGGCAAGAACCACCTTCCCTAATTACAAGCCTAAAAAAGAAATTAATGTAGGTTATGGTATTCAACCACCGCCCGTTTTTCATGAAAACATGAAAAAAGCATTTGCGAGTAACGTACCCCAATGGAACGGTAAACCTTTTCTTTTGTTTTTAAGTAGAATACATCCTAAAAAAGGGGTAGATATGCTTATTACTGCTTATCTAAAGCTAGAAAATGAATTGGACGATCTACCGCAACTGATTATAGCCGGACCTAATGATCATTCTTATGCCAAAGAAATGCAAAACATGACAAAACCTTCAAAGAATATATTATTTGCAGGTATGCTCAGTGGTGGCGCAAAATGGGGCGCATTTTATGAAAGTGAAGTTTTTGTTTTGCCAAGTCATCAAGAAAATTTTGGTATTGCCGTAGTTGAAGCCTTAGCCTGTAAAACACCTGTTTTAATAAGTAATAAAGTAAACATTTGGCGCGAAATTGAAAAAGGAAAAGGAGGTATAGTTAAAAATGACTCAGCTTTAGAAACTTTGAACTTATTAAAAGAATGGCTTTTACTAGACGAAAAAGCGAAACATCAAATGACCATTAATGCTGAAAGTATTTATAAGTCTCACTTTACCATTGAAAATGCCGCCAAGCAATACTTAAACGGAATAAATATTAAAATTACCAAATGAAAAAAACTGGAATTATTACCATTTTAAATGTTAACAACTATGGTGCAGAACTACAGGCATTTGCCTTACATCATAAACTCAAAAAAATGGGATACGATAATGAAATCATCAATTATCTATACTACAAAAACCCCTTATATAAGAGCGAAGTAAAATCAAGTCCATTAATAAAAACATCATTTAAAAATAAATTGAAGGATCTTGCCATTAAATGGATAGATAAATATAGTGCCTATAGATATCCTGAAATTGCAAAAAAAAGAAAAGAGCGTTTTTTTAATTTTCATAAAGAGCACACCGCATTATCAATAACATATAAAAGTTACTCCGATCTGTATAGTGCAAAACATGAGTATGACAATTATATAGTTGGTAGTGACCAAGTCTGGAATCCAAACAACGGCACTAATTTGGAACCATATTTTTTGACTTTTGCACCAAAAAAAGCCAACAAAATTGCTTTTGCATCTAGTTTTGGGGTAGGAGATATCAATGAAAGTTATTTTCCAAAATATAAAGAATGGTTAAATAATTTAACTCATATAGGTACTAGAGAAACGAGTGGAGTTACACTGATTAAAAAAATAACAGGAAGAAATGTTGCCCACGTTGTTGATCCAACCTTACTATTAACAAAGAAAGATTGGGAAAGCTTAATGGTACCTTATAAACATGAAAAACCTTACATCTTGTTATTCATATTTAAGAAAAATAGATATGCCGAAGAATTAGCATATAAAATACAGAAAAAAACAGGTTTCAAAATTATTCGTGTTTGTAAAAATGAGATGCCCTTAGAGTCTGATGATAAAATATTAAATATAAGAGATTTTGGACCACTAGAGTTTTTAGGCTTATACAGTAGTGCAAGTGTAGTTCTTACTACTTCTTTCCATGGCAGTGTTTTTTCTTTAATTTTTGAAAAACCCTTCTATACTATTACTCCAGCTAGTAAAAACAATAATAGTAGACAGGAAAGTTTGATGAAGGTAGTTGGACTCGAAAATCGTCTTTTGAGAGAGGGTGATACTATTAATTTAGAAAAGTTAACTGATATAGATTTCGAATATGTAAAAGAAAAATTAGGTGAACAAATTAACTTTTCAATAGATTATTTAAAGAAATCTCTAAAATAATATTATGAGTTCAGATACTAGAATTAACACCTTAGAAAATGTTGTTGATGGAGGTTTTTGTGTAGGATGTGGGGCATGTGCCTATAGTGCCGGCACAGGTATGAAGATTAATAAATATGGTGAATATACACCTGATTTAGACGCGATAAATGAGAAAGATCAAAAAACTCTAGAAAAGGCCGAATTTGTATGCCCATCTTTAAATCCTTCCTATAATGAAGATGTATTAGCCACTGAATTTTTAGCTAATGAAAACTCAAATAAGAGTGAATACATAGGATACTATGAGAACGTATACGGAGGTTTTGTTAAAGAGGCCGATTATAGGAACAGAGGGACATCGGGTGGTTTTGGAACTTGGATTGGTGCGGCATTGTTTCAAAAAGGTATGATAGATGGCGTTATTCACGTAAAAGAAACTAAGAGAGAAAATCCTTTAGATCCATTTTTTAAATATGGTATAAGCACGACTTTAGATGAAATTCAAAATGGTGCAAGAACAAAATATCATGTAATTGAGCTTTCTGAAATTTTAAATTTAATTCGGGAAAAACCTGGGAAATATTTACTTATTGGAGTGCCCTGTATGATAAAAGCTGTTAGAAGGGTACAATTAACGGATCCATTCGTTAAAGAATCTATTAAGTATACTTTGTCATTGGTTTGTGGTCATTTGAAGAGTATCAATTGGACCTTATCATTGGCTTGGGGAAAAGGAATAGTACCGGAAAAGGCAACGAAGTTCAAATATAGGACAAAAGGAGAAGGTATATCAGCTAGAGCATACGTCTTTACCGCGTATAGTGATTCTCAGGAAATCGCGGAAGATTCAGCAAAAGTAATCGGAGGGAAGTTTAATCAAGGAGCACTTATGTTAGAGGCATGTAACTTTTGTGATGATGTAGTAGGTGAAACTGCGGATATAACTGTAGGTGATGCTTGGTTACCACAATTTGAGATTGATGCTCAGGGAACTAATATGCTAATTGTAAGAAATCGAGAAATAAATAAACTCTTACAACAAAGTATAAATGAAGATAGAGTCAATTTAGTAGATTTAACCGAGGCGGATGCTAAATATGCACAGGCTGGAGGATTTAGACAACGTAGAGAAGGATTATCTTTCCGTCTAGGGAAAATGGACAAGCAAAACAAGATGCGCCCTGAAAAAAGAATTAAAGCAAACTCACACGCATTAACAGAATTGCGAAAGACAATCTATACAATGAGGGAAGGCGTTACCACGGTATCAAGAGAAAGCTTTGTAAAAGCACTAGAGAATAACGATTATAGTATATATAATAAGAGATTGAAGATTTATCTTAAAAGACTTCGATTATTAGAGGTTGCAAGTTCTGCTCCTAGATATATAAGCAAAAAAATAGCTACGCTGCGTTTAAAAAATAACATATGAGTGATTTGCATAATATGACGGATACGCGGCATAAATTTTCTCTATCCAATAAAATTGGTAGAATAATTTGGGCAATTATTTGTTTTATATTATTTAAACCTTTTTCAATTCGTATTTTCCGTAAATGGAGAATTTTTATTCTCAGAATGTTCGGAGCTAAGGTATCTTGGAAATCAACAATTCATTCAAGTGTAAGAATTTGGGCACCTTGGAATCTTGAGGTTGGAGACTATTCATGCATTGGGCAGAGAGTTAATTGTTACAATCAAGGTCGAATAACATTAAAGAATAATGTTACTATTTCTCAAGACAGTTCGTTGTGTGCGTCAAGTCATGACTATACTAAAAAATCACATGCTTTATTCTTAGCGCCAATTATAATAAATGATTCTGTTTGGGTTGCGGCAGAGGCTTTCGTTGGCCCAGGAGTAACATTGGGTTCTGGTGCACTGGTTGGAGCTAGGGCTGCAGTTTTTAAGAATGTAGAGCCGTGGTCAGTAGTAGGAGGCAACCCTGCAAAATTGATAAAAAAACGCGAAATTAAAGCCTAATGAATTCTATAGCAACAATTATACTGACTTACAACGAAGAACAACATATTGAACGTTGTATTAAAAACGCGCAGCAATTTTCTGAATCTATTTTTCTAGTTGATTCTTTTTCTTCTGATCGAACTGTTGAAATTGCAGAATCTTTAGGAGCCAAGGTTTACCAGAATAAATGGGAAAATAATTATGCCAAACAATTTAATTGGGGGCTTGAAAATTTACCTATTACTACTGAATGGGTTTTTCGTTTAGATGCCGATGAGTATTTAATGGGTGACCTTATTGCTGAAATCAATACACAGTTACCCGTTTTAGAACCTAGTGTATCAGGTGTTGTTTTTGAACGAAAAATGTTTTTCCTAGATACATTGATGACCAAGGGAATGTTGCAAATGAATATGTTGCGTTTGTTTAAGTATCGACATGGTTTTTGTGAAGAGCGCTGGATGGATGAGCACATTATACTTACAGAAGGAGAAAGCATATTATTTAAAGGTTATTTCGTAGATCATAATCTAAACCCCTTAGGCTGGTGGATTCAAAAGCACAATAATTACTCCATTAGGGAAGCCGTAGATTTATTGGATTTAGAATTTCAGTTATTGGAACCAAAAACCGAACAAGCAGCAAAATACGCCTTGTCTTCTGATGCACAATCTAAACGAAACAAGAAAAAGAAGTACGCTAACATGCCCCTATTTTGGCGCTCCTTCATTTATTTCGTTTATAGATATTTTTTCAAATTTGGTTTTACACAAGGTAAAGAAGGTTTTTTATGGCATTTTTTACAAGGCTGGTGGTATCGTACTTTAGTGGATGCAAAGGTATATGAGATTAAAAAAGCTTGTGGAACAGATGTAATTAAAATGAAAAAATTTATTAAGAAATCTTATAATCTTAATATTTAAATTGCCAAAACAAACTTAGTTAGTCTAACTTATAAATTACTATTCACCCCCTATTGACACTTATGAATTGATTTTAGAATTTATTTTTTCCTTAAACATATAACTGTCATTTTTTTAGCTTCAGCATAATTATTTCCTAAACAAAATCATCTCACTTTGCAAATAGTAATATGAATTAGAAATCTCTTATTTATTAAAATGAAGAAAATTTATAAAATTCTTATCTCTTTACTGCTACTCACTTTGATAATAGAATTTAGTCTTCGCATTTTTCTAGGATTTTGCGATGCTCCACTCTATATTGCCGATGAAAATTATGAATATATTGCTGCACCAAACCAAACAGGAACACGATTTGGCAACAATTATCATTTCAACTCTTTTTCTCAACGTAGCAACGAACCTAACCCAAACAAAACAAAAATTCTAGGTTTAGGCGACTCTGTACTATTTGGGGGCGTACAGTCTGATCAAGACAGTATTGCTACTTCAATATTCAACCAAACACTTACAAATTATCAAATGTTGAATATTTCTTCGGGTAGTTGGGGACCTGACAATTGCTCGGCATATTTAGCTGAATACGGCTCTTTTAATGCAAAAGCTATGTTTTTGGTAGTAAGTAGTCATGATGCGTATGATGTTATGGATTTTCAACCTGTAGTTGGCAATCATACCTCTTACCCAGAAAAACAATATAAATTGGCTTGGTGGGAACTATTAAATCGTTATGTAAGCCCAAGACTTAAACATATATTTTCAAAGAAAACAAAACTAGACCCAGACGAGGTGGCTGCACAAGGCATTCAAAAAAAGGGATTGAAATTCAACCCCGGTTTTAATGAATTAAAAAAACTATCAGATAGCTTAAACATTCCACTAACGGTGTATTTACATGCCGAAAAAACAGAATTAAATAACGGCAATTACAATACTCAAGGAAATGAGATAATAGAATGGGCTACTAAAAACAATGTAAGCCTAATAAAAGAACTAGATTACAATTTTAATGATTTGGACTATAGAGATGTTATCCATTTAAATGATAGCGGACAAAGAAAACTAGCTAAAATAATGATAGACTTTTTTGAAGATAAACTATCTAAAAAATAAAAATTGAACTTCCCAATTTAGTAATAAACCTAATTACAACCAGCTGTAACGATACCAGTTACCAATCTGATACACTTTTTCTACTCAACTCTATGGTTACCTTGATTTCTCCTGTATTTTTAAAATCTTGATTACTGAAAAAATAAATGTTTTGACTTTCATTTAAAACAGCTTCATCATTAAAAACATTTGTAGTAGTTGATTTTGCACTGAGAATATTAGCCGCTAAATTATCTTTTTGAGTTGTGGAAAAACCAATTGATGCTTTAGTGCCCTCTGCCAATTCTTCTAAAACATTTACTTCTATTCTAGAAATAGAAAAACCGGAAGGAATAGAGGTATTAAGTAAATACTGATTTCCTTGACCTAGAGAAATAAACTCACTTCTTACCCAAGTATCGGTTTCATTTACATTTACCTGTTCTGCAATAAATTTATTGTCCACATCAGTAACCTTTGCGTAATTTGAATTAGGGTTTACTTTTCGTGCAAAAATTAACCTAACCTTCTTCTTTAACGGATCTTCATCTATTTTACGCCAACCATTTACAACTACTTCATAATGGTTATTGCTACTACTATCCAAAATATCATCTAAATGAAATATAACACTAGCATAATCATTAATAGATGAATGTTGTTCTAAATTTAAGGTTGAATTAATAATAGTATTCTCTGATCCAAAAATTCCGAAAGGCCCTGGACCCGTACCTATAAATTCTTTAACATATATCTGCAAATTATCAATTGTATTTGAATTTCCATTGGGGTAATTCCAAGGATAAATTTTTGCTATTTCAGAATTATCTTTTACCACTATATCATTAAAAGTACAATTAGTCATAGTACCTTCTACAAATCTAGCATTGTGAAAACCCCAGGAAGGCTCAAATATTTCTGAAGTAGATTCTGAATATATATTCTTAAAAACCCCATTGGTTACCGCTCCAATATCCCAAACACCATCTCGTCTATAAGACTTATAATTTTCTACCCTAGCATTTAAAACACCTTCTACCAATTTTAAAGAATTACAATATCCTGCACTACCTCTAACCTTTGAAGTACCAGTATAATTCCCATAATCTATGGTATTGACTATATCAACATTTTCAGTAATATGCCTTTCTGATGTATCTGGATTTAAATAGAATAAATGTGGTGGTGGCATCCAATATAATCCTCCAACCCCGCTACCTCCTATACTTGAGCCATCTAATGATTGTACATCTGAATATCTATAAGAAGTTATACCATCTGTTTTAAACCCGTTTACAACACCTTGAATACCCATTATAGCACCATCTAAAGTAAAATCTTTAAAAGTGATATTTTCTGGAATACCGGTAGGGCTATCATAAGAACTAATTGTTTGATTAGAATTATACTGCTCTTTAAGTTTAATTCCCCACAGTATAAATTTATCGGCTGTTTCTCCTTTAGCTTTTAATGTTACATTTTCAAATAGTACATTTTTTGCCGCTTCTAAACTAAAAATAGATCTCCACGCAATTGGGGATCTAGACCATGGATTCCAAGAAGGGAACTGTACATTATGTGAAGTAATCATGTAATTCTTTAATTGATTTAGATTAGCTTCATGCATTGCATTATCCCAACCCCAATTGGCATCATAAGTTTGGTCATACAAAAATGTGATTTTCTTTATTGTAATATCTTTTGTAAGTGCCATATAAAAGGCAGGCGATAATAAATTATTAATGATAATATTTATATCCTCATTAGCTCCTTCAATCCAAGTATTATCATCTAAGAATATAGACTTCGCTCCTAATTCTTCAACATCTAAAAATATATCTTGGTCAACCAAAAGTTTACTTCCTATATTTTTAGCTTGCTTTAAAGTTTCTACAAATATATCTCTATCATCAGTTTTACCATCCATTACAGCACCAAACCAATATGGAAATATATATTCGTTTTTAAAATCACCAGATAAATTAACGTCTTTTAAAATTGCCTCTCTATTATTAGAGAAAATTGCACTTGCATTTCCTGTTATAGAACCATTGGTAAGAGAACCACCATTAAAGTTAAGCAAAACTTCAGATGGCAAATGAATAACCTCATTGTTTAAATCAAATGTAAAAGTGATCTCCCAATTAGCATTTGCATAATCTTCAGGTATTTCTTTCCAATCGAAATTCTGGGGTATTACAATTGTTCTCTTAGATTCATCAATTTCGTATTGATATATTATAACCTGTTCATCCTCATTGATTACATATTCTGACAATAAGTCTTTATCCTTACTGCACGAATTTGAGGAGAAGCACAAGCATATTAATACCAATTGTAACAACATTGATTTTTGTTTTAAAAGTAAAGGACTTTTTTTAATTTCTGCTAACAGAAAAGAAGTTGGCATCTTCAACCGAAGATTATTATGTTTTAAATTTAATTTTTGTAAAAAACAATACACTATACAATATATTTTTATGGGACTAAGGATTACATAGTATTCTTAAACAAATTGAAAGAATTAACCTACATTGATAACATAAAAACTACGTATAAAGTATTTGAATAGTTTATCTAAAATTAATTTTATTGTTTAATTCATTTATCCATCTTTTATCTACCTTTTTGTCAATAAATTAAGTTAAAAGACAACTATTAAATAGCCTTTGATTACTACCGTATTTAGTAATCTGGTCGAAAATGAACTAAAAGCATGAAGTGTAATAATAAACAAGCTTAAAAACTCAATCTATAGATTAAGTTTTTAAGCTTTATACATGGTGTTTAAATTTTAATAATTTCTAAAAAAGAATTATTCGAAGTATTGCTTTTTATTAGAATAATCAATATCTAAAACTGGATTATGATTCTTTGAAAACTTCGCCCTCACCAAATGTATTGCATAGACCACACCATAATAGAGATACCGTTTAGACATTCGCTTGGGTTCTTTTACTAAACGCCCCAACCATTCTAAGCCTAAATCTCTCCAAACTTTGCTTGGTCTTTCTACCGTACCTGCATAAAAATCAAATACAGCACCTATAGAACAAATGATTTTAGCATTGAGCGCATTTTTATGTGCATGGCTCCATTTCTCTTGTTTTGGAGCGGTCATACCTACAAAAAGCACATCAGGATTAAAACTATTAACCGCCTCAATCATACTTAGATTCTCTTCTTCAGTAAATTGCGATTTAAAAGGTGGCGCATAACTAGCAAATTTTATATTTGGATATTCGCCCTTTAAACGAGACTCTATTTTAGCCAAGGTGTTACTGCTTGCCCCTAAGTAAAAACAAGATCCATAGTTTTCATTTAATCGTTTTAATTGATACTCATGAAAATCTGCTCCTGCTATTTTTTTTATGGAAGCACCATTCAACCATTTTGCAGCTAATGTTATGCCAACACCATCAGGCAGAATAACATCACTACCCAACAACGCTTTTTTAAATTCAGCATCTTCTTCAGCTATACAATAAGAATATTGATTGATTGTACTTACCAAAAGTTTAGATTTTAATGGTAAATTATCAAGTGTAGCCTTGTAAATAGGATAACCAAGGCATAACACCTTTGAGTCAACTTCAGTAAGCATCATAAATTTATAAAAAAGCCCTAATTATAATTTTGTTCTCCCTAAACATGTACGCAATGTTCGCATCAATCTTCAACAACAATTATAACTATATCGGGGGTTAATGGTTGTTCAGACAAATATATTTATTTGGCATGCAACCACAGATTACTTCTGTTAACGTGTAGTAAATTATAGTTATAGCGCAGCTTAAAACATATGCCCTTACACTATCAAAAAAATCAATTACCAAACTTGTAGTATTATTCAAACAACTGTTGTAAGTCGGTGATCCGCAGAAATTTTTAACTTTTATTATACAAGTTGAGGGCTGCATTTTACATTTTAAAATTTATCTTAGCATTCTTAATCATTTAAGAATTAACACATAAGGGATTCTAAATTTTTATTCTGCTTATATTTCCCCCAAATCATATTCTGAATAACGATTTTTAAAGACCCAATTGCTCTTGTAGAAATTTTAATGGCTTTCAATTATAAAGGCATTAATGAATACTTAAGAATTATGATAAGACCTACTTCATTAAAAAACACATTTTACTTTTTTGCTACCATACTATTCTATGCATGCCTATTTGGATCTTGTGCCTCTGAAAAAGACCATGTAGAAGATGGGAATACCTCGTATGAAGAATCAGAAGAACCAAAAGTTATCAATTTTAGTTTTTTAACTACAGATAATAATGGCTTATCCACCGATATTGCTGCAACCCTTGATGAAGAAACAAAAACTATATATGTAGAGCTTGATCCTTTATTGCTCAATATAGACCAACTAATACCTACCATTACCTTATCACCTGGATCTACGGTTAGCCCTATATCAAAATCTGAACAAGATTTTAGCCATGAAGTTAACTATACCGTTACTGCAGAAAACGGTACAACAACTGTTTACAAAGTTGTACCGAGTATCATAGGGAATATTTGCACTTCTAATCTAATAGATTCCGGTCCAATTTTAGTACATACGAACAACCAACGCATAGAAAACCTTTATATTAGAACGTCTGATCAACATGGTATTGAAATTAACAACCATACAGGTGTGGTAATCTCTAATTGTATTATTGAATATACAGGAGGTTTTATGGGAATTAAATTTACAGCTGCCGATAATTTAACCATAAAAAATTGCTCTATTAAATATGTAAATGCCCCTGCAAAAGGACCTTTAGAAGATTCAGAAAGAAACTGTATTGAAGGAATAGCTTCGCAAAATATCGTTATTACAAACCTAAGAGTGGAAGACGGATCAACCGGTATACGATTAAACCAATGTGATGATTCGGTTTTAAGATATATTGAAGGGCATAATATGAGAGGACCTTTTCCACGAGGTCAACTGGTGCAATATGACAAATGTGTTGGCGGACTATTAGAGAATTTTTCTGTCATTAACGATCGTGATGTTGCATGGACCGAAGACAATATAAGTGTCTACAAAAGCGGCGGACAACAAATTAAAAAAGGATTGATCGTTGGTAATAACAGCCCTACCGGTGTTGGTGTATTGTTTGAAGATCAAAATACTGAAGGAGCACGTGGTGGTTTTGGCGGAATTGTAGAAGACGTAGATTTTTTAGAAATGGGTAACGGAGTGGTCTCGTCTGTTGAAGGTTCTAAAAATGTAACTTTTACTCGAATACGTGCCAAACAAATCATTTGTGGCGATTTAGGGCAAAATAGAGGAAAGTCAACGTCAAACTCTTTAATTTTTGCCGCATTTGGCACTACTGCCAATACCGGTGGTAATAGTATAAACGACTGTATTGTATATAATTCATGTAACCCAACGAACATTGTTTGGCCAGAACACAACTTTGACGTAATAGACTTTAGAACAGATGTAGATTTTGAACCCAGAAACCCTATTGTCCTCAACTTTGAATGCCCTTGAGAAAATAAAAATATAACCACCCATTAAGTTATATTTTCATTTAGAATTACCCAACATTTGAATAACCCGGAATTCTTAAAAATGCCAATATCTTTCTTCGAACAATTGTAGTTCTAAAAAAGAATTTAAAATACCTTCGATCAGCTTTCACATCTCTAATAATAAAATTAGGATGCTCTAACGGAAATTTAATTTCAAGAGCTTCATTCTTTTGTCTTTCATCATTAGCACTTATGGTATGTGTAGCGTCTTCACCAAAACCAAGGTTTTTAATCATATTTTGATTTGGAATAATTGAAAGCCCAGAATTAACTAGTTTCGTATAGTCCCACTGATAGTCCCACCAAGTAACCTCTTTAGCATGTATTGTCTTTTCAATCTTACTAAGTCGGTATTTCTTTTCAATGAAGTTAGAGAAGTACTTATCAAAATACCCTTTCTTTTTAAGTTCAGGATAGGTAGAGACTTCATAATCATAGTGCTTCCATGCTCTACGCCAGCTTGCCCAACCCCATTCGTGACTAAAATAAGAGAAGTAATACGAGTAATCTGAATCTGAAACATATCCGTTTTGAAAATTAGAACCACCAATATGCATTATTTGGTTGTTATCTCTATATTTTTCTAACAGTTCTGAACAGAATTTAAAAAAGCTTTCTGATGGTAAACAATCATCTTCTAGAATAATACCTGCTTCTTCATTTTCAAAAAACCAATCAATAGCCGTTTTAGGTCCCTGTCCACAGCCAATATTTTCATCTCTAAACAATGTTTTAACTTCACACTCCCAATCCACTAAATCTACAATAGCTCTAGTTTCTTTACAGCGCTGATCATCTTTACCATTACTTCGTGGTCCATCGGCCGCAACATAAAGTTTTTTAGGTTGCGCCTTTCTTATCATTTCAAAAACCTTTTTAGTTTGCTCAGGTCTATTAAAAATGATAAAAAGTACAGGTGCTTGTGGTGTGGTTGTTCTCATTTTAAATAGTCTTCATTTTTAAACAATTGCCAAATTATTGGGAACAAGGTTTTACCCCACAACAATATAAAAGCTTGTGGTAGGTGTAATGGAAAATGTGTTTTAATAAAATGTAAATATTCTTTATACGATAATCCGGTAGGGCTATACAAATACTTTATTCTATCTTTTAAATTACTCTTTTGAGTTAGCCAATTTACGCCATGATCATTGGTACAATAACCGCAATAAGCACTTGAAATATAGCTGTTAACACCATTTTTTAAAGCCTTTAAAGTATAGTCAAAATCTGCAATACCGTGGGTATAACTTTCTGTAAGAGAACCAATTTCTTTGTATACTGAATTTGGAACCAACATAATATTTGCGTTCCCTAATTCGCATTTCTGAGGAAACTCATTATTTGGTATTAACATTTTACTTTTAAAAGTTAGTTTATTTAAAAGTTGATGACCTCCATAAGATATCTTCTTTGAATCTGGATCTAATGTAGGTCCTATAACAATACTCTTGGGCTCTTTTATTAGTTTTAAGTCTCTAAACAATCTTGAAATAGTATCTTCAAAAATGATGGTATCATCATTTAACAGTAAATAGTAATCTGTATTGTTTTCATGTTCGTTGGCATATTTCCAAGCTTTACGCATACCTCCTGCCCAGAAAAGATCCCCTGAACCTTGAATGATTTGAAGGTTCTCAAATTTTCCCAGTAAATATTCAGTTGTACCGTCTGTACTACCATCATCCACCAAAAAAATCTTTAATTCGTAAGCATCATCCAAAGTACATTTAGACAGTGCTTGCAAACAGCTATACGTTTTCATCTTACGATTATGGCACGTAAGCAAAACGGTAATTATTTTCTTTTCATTAGTTGACATCTTCTCTAATTTATTTCAACTTTTTAAGCTGGTAACTTTCTATTCTTTCTCATTTCTACATACACTTGGTATGGAGCCACTATTAATCCGTTAACGTTGGTAACTACTATTGCCATACATATTCCAAATATTCCATATCCCATTTCAACCGATAAGAAATAAGCAATAGGCACAAAGAATATGATTACGAAAATGGAAATATAAAATTGTAAATTTACCTTGCCCATACCGTTTAGCACGCTAATAAATATTTCTGAAAAACAATTAGAAAGCACTATGAGCACAACACCCAATGAGGTTATGAATGGTATCGTAATAATATCACCGATCCATAAATTATAAATAGTTGGTGCTATCAATAATACAATAATGCTACCCACAGCAATTACAGCCCAAATAAGTAGTAACTTCTTTATTAGTTTCTTTATCCAAGTATAATCATTGTTTACCTGGGCATTGGTTACCGAACTCCAAACCGGACTCAATATGATACCAAATATTAAAGAAGCAACGCTAAACAGCTTAAAGGCTATATTAAACTCGGTTACCTTTTCTGGTGTAAAATATTTACTTATTAAAAAATTACTAGTTTGAAATTGCACCATATATGCAATGTTCAAAAAGAAAAACTTTATACCAAGAGAGAAAATAGACCCTAATGTGTCTGCCGTAGGTTTTTCTATTTTTTGAATTAAATCTCGTCTTTGAACGATAAAGAAATAAGCCGTGAATAAAAATATGGAAAGCACATTACTACCCATAACCACAAAACCCAAATTAAACAATGAAGGTTCTGAAAATTCCCGTAAGTACAATATACCTATTAACCCAAGTGCATTACCTACCAAAATTGTTCTCGCAATCATTGCCGGTTTTTGTAATGCATACTGTACAGGGTTATAAATTTGAAAAATGAATTGTAAACTAAAAAAGGATATCAACAAAAACACCAACTGCTGTAATTCTGCTCGGTATGATGCATCTACGCCCAGAAATTCATCCCATTTAATTTGATCCGTAAATACTACATTGAGTATAAAAATCACTGTTGAAATAAGTATTAAAACCGCAGCTGTAGTATGTATTAATTTTCGCTGTTCCTTAATATCATCTAAGGCAACAGCTTCTGCAAATTTATTTCGCAATCCATTACCAAAACCAATATCCAACAAGGTAAACCAGGTTAGTACAGAACTAAGTGTTAACCAAATACCGTATCGTTCAGCATTTACAAAATTTATGACCAAAGGAACAAACAAAAAGTTTATACCTGTACCCAACCCTCTTAAAATCAATGAAGAAAAAACATTCTTGACCAACAAATTAGTCCTAGAATTCCCTTGAAAATAAGATTGAATTATTACCCGTATGGAATTAAACCTTTTTATCATTATAAATTATTAGGTTTTTGCAATTCTAAATATTTTGTATGGTAATTAAAGGATAAAGCTGAAAAATTCTGATTTTTAAATGCTGGTAAAAATATAAATAGAACACATATAGGCAGCATAAGTATAGGTTCACCAAAACTTAAAATTATCAATATCAATATAGCGTAGGCAACGTACTCCATTTTTCTTAAATAAACCTTACACAGTTTGCCATATCGGTAAAGCAAGACAAAAAGCCCTACCACACCAAACTTCGTGATAAAATCCATTATACCATTTGATATATTGACATTATATTCATTAATATAATATTCATCGTACTGGTTACTGACCCCTAGAAAAAGTTTCCAATTGAATTGCTCATAAAGAAAAATTACACTTGCAAATCTATTCAATGGTATTTGTCTTTCAACATCTTCATAATAGACGGATAACTGCTCCAATTCTCTTAAATCCCTAATATCCTGATCGTAAATTTCAACAATCTTCTCTCCTAAAAAAGGCACATTAGGTATGGCAATCGCAAAGACTAACGCAAAAACGATTATAGCCATCTTACTACCCTTATTAAGTACTCGGTATCTTAGAAAAAATAATAGAAACACACCTAAATAGGCAGTAGTAGAAACTGTCGTTAAAATTGCCAGTGTGATGATAAAAGCCTCCTTATTTAGTTTGAAGTCATTAATTAGAAAATTGAATAACAACGCCAAAGTCAAAAACGAACCAAAGGCCCCAGGTTCCCAACAAAAGCCAGAGTTTCTATAATAATGAATATCATCAAAAGTGAAAAATATAAAGTTTGTATATCTAAACGATTCATCATCTACGGTTACACTCTCAAAGGCGGTACCAATTGCCTTTACTATAGCACCATTCTGAACCATTTGAAGTGCGTAGAACACAAGAGAAACAATAGCTAAATGCGAAATTACTTTCACCAGGTAATACAGGGCTTTCTCTCTTAATATCACACAAAACAAATACGCCGTTAAAACGTATTTAAAAAAATAAAATACATCGCTGGTAAAATAGTCAGACGGTAATTTGTTCAACTTAAAACGGAACATTATGTAAACAAAATAAATACCGACGCTTATTAAAAAAAACTGAACATCTTTTTTCTTGAACCTTTTTAAATGAAAGGCAACAAAAATCATAAACACCTCTAAACCAAACCACGCCACATTATATTCAACTAAAAAATTGGCTTTAGAAGAAAACAACAGGAAAAGTAAAACTACAAGGTAGTATAAATTCATTCTGGTTTTTTACGTGAGGTTATATGACTTAAGTCTTTCAAAATTTACTTGGCAGAAACATCGTTCATTACCACCATTGGGTTCTTGAACTTTTTATTTGTTCTAACGTCTTCTATTATGCCTAAATCTTCTAACTTAGAGTGTTTTTCACGTACCATATACAAACAACAGTCTGTATATTTAGAAAGCGCAAGAGTATCTGCCAACTTACCTATTGGTGCAGAATCGATTAAAATATAATCGAATTCTTCTCTCAACTGTGCCATTAACTCCTCCATTTTCTTTGAACCAAATAATTCTAGTCCGTCAATCTGTTCTGACCCTAAGCCAATAGCAAATAAATTAGCATTGTCTTTGACCGGCACCAAAATATCATTTACCGTAATGCTATCATTAGACTGATTAAGATAGTTGGAAACACCAAATTCGTTTTTAGTTTCGCCTAAAGTTTTAATTAATTCTGGATTATGCTTGTCTAATTCTAAAATCACAACTTTAGAACTTGATGACGCTAGTGCTACACCCATGTTCGAGGAGAAGAATGTTTTTCCTTCACCTTTAATTGCAGAGGTTACCAACACAGTCTGTGCTTTCTTTTTAGATAGAATAAAATCTAAGTTCATCCTCATCATTCTAAAACCTTGAGCCAGAGCACTTACTTCATCCCCTTTTTCAATTAGATTTTTACCAGATGTATTATGGGCAATTTCACCAATTATAGGAACGCTGGTTCTTTTTTCAATATCTTTTTTACCCAACACTTGGGTATTCATAAAATCTTTTAAATGAATTATTCCAACAGGTAGGGCAAGGGCTAACAATAAAGAGATTAGCACGTATAATTTCTTACTGGGAGAACCAGATTCGTAGTCGGTAATTGCCTTATCAATAACTGTAAAATTATCTTGCTTGGCACCTACCATTAGGGCAGCCTCTTCTCTTTTTTGAAGTAGATATAAAAACAGGTTTTCCTTTATACCTTGTTCTCTACTTATTTCAAGTAATTGACGTTGCATTGATGGTATTTTCTGCTTTTTTTGTGCAAATTTATTAGACCTATTTCTAATACTACCAATAGTACTTCTTAAGCTCTGCTTAGATGTAGAAAGGCTACCCAAAATATTACTCTTTAGTTGAGATAATTGATCTCTTATATCAATCATTCTAGGGTTATTTTCCGGGACCGTTCTTTCTAAGCTTTTTCTATCAATCTGTAATCTGTTGTAACTATCGATCAAGTAGGTCAAATTAGGACTAGATACACTCAATGAATTTAATGTAGCCCCTTCGTTTCCTCTCCTTAAATTACGCTCTATATCACTTAACACCTTAAGTTCAATTTCTGACTCTGCCAGTTTACGGTCATAATCAATTTCTTGTTCAGAAAAAGAAGTAACATCAAATTCAACGTTGGCCAGTTCATTCTCCGTTTTAAACTGAGCAACGTTCATTTCAACTTCGCTAAGTTCTGCAGAAAGCGTGTTTAAACGGTTATCTATAAATTTTACATTGTTCAATGCCAATATATTCTTCTGTAAGAATGCTTTTTGGCCGTACATTGCCACCAAACTATTTATTATATCTTCACCCTTTTCAGGATTTGATTCTTTCAAAACAATATTTATAACCGAAGCATCTTTATTTATCACATAAATTTCTAAAGCCTTTTTCACATAATCGTGAGCCAATTCATCAATATCCCTGAATTCAACCGTAAACTCTGAGTTCTCTGAGGTAACATTTTTGTTTTCTACTATATGAAAGGTTCCATAAGGCTTCTCTATCTTATAGCCATAGTTATATCTATTATAGCCATAACTAGAGCTCATAGAACTTTCCTCATCTGATGAACCATCAAACTCTTCTGAAATACTAAAACTATCTTCCCCTTCTAATTTTATCTTAAGGGTTGTATCATAAGCTAAAGGAAATATAGTATCAACAACAATCTTAAAAGGTAGCTCAGGTCCATATAATTCAGTCTCAGGGAAAACACCTGGAGCAATAAATTTGCATTGCAACGACAAACTATCCAATACAGATCGCATTAAATGAACAGAAGTAAGCACTTCAATTTCGTTATTTACTTTTTCTGAATTGCTGAACGGGTTGTTGTTCACCAAGTTATTACCAGAGGCATCAATATTAGAAGTTTCGTTCTTTAATAATATTTTACTGGTTACGTCATAAGAAGTATTGACAAATTGCAAAGCAATAATTGCCAATACCATGAAAACAATCAAAGAAATCAGAAATAATTTCCATGATTTAAGGTATTTGCTAAATAGTGCTTTCAAATCAAAATTTTCTTCATTATCTCTAGAAGACAGTTGTGAATCGAAATATTCCTTTTCAGTCATTACGTTCAATTTAATGTGATCATTAGACTACGGTTACCATAACTACTTATACGCTATAAAATCTTAGCGACTAAGAAAACCGTAAGCCTTAAATTTTTGTTTATTTTGGAATGAAAACTAGAAACTAGCTATAGAAATTACCGCTAATGATAATGAACCTAAGATGATAGAGAACCATTGCGTTGCATTAGAAGTATTTCTAACTTTTCTATCGTTAGGCTGTACATAAACGATATCATTAGGCTGTAGATAATAATTAGGTGAAGTAAACAATTCATCTGAGGTCAGATCAATTCTCTTAGTACTTTTAACACCATCTTCTTCGCTTATCAACAAAACATTATTTCTCTGTGCGTATATAGTCATATCACCGGCCATACCCAAAGCTTCAAGCAATGTCACTTTTTCATTAGGAATGGTAAAGACCGAAGGTTGATTCACCTCACCTAAAACAGACACCTTAAAATTCATAAACCGAATATCCACTATTGGCTCCATAAGCAATCTTTTCGAAATCAATTCTTCTCTGATATATTCTCTTAACTCTTTTTTAGTTAAACCAGAAACTTCTATTTTCCCTAAGACCGGGAAACGAATAAAACCATCTTGATCAATTAAATAGCCAGGAGCTTGAACACCACCAGCATTATTTGCAATATTGAACATCTCTGTCACCTCAGCATTTAAACTCGTAATATTTATACTCAATAGATCGTTCTTCTGTAAAATTGGCTCTAAAGGCTCAAAGTAAGAGGCAAACGTATTATTACCTACTTCATTGAAGTAAGAGGATTTTTTAGCGCTACCACAAGACGTAATTTGCAATGCTACTACAAGTAACAAAGAAAATTTAAGCAAGTTAACTTTTGTATTTTTAAGGTTAATTGGGGAAAATTCAGCTTTCATAAAATAATAGTTTGTAGCTTATAGTTAATTTACATAGTGAACATCAAAATTAATTCAAACAGAAATCTGTTTCATCTTAATTCCGATATCCTAGTTTATATAATCGTCGTAATAAAGAAATACCGTAATTCTAACCTAAATAGTGTGCAGGTAAAATTAAGCAGAGAGCACTTTAACGGCCTGCAGCGATGTTTACCCTTATTATAGAAAAAGCTTAAAACTGTTTACTGACATAAAATCCGATAATATGGTAGAGCTGATTTTAGTTACGGTCATGTTATCATTAAAAATTAATTGCTCTGTGGCCATATGGCATTTGTATTCTGGATCTAGAACAATCTCCTTTAAATGGTACGGCGTATTACCTATTAGTGTAAAATTATTGGCAATATCAAAAGAATTTAAAGGAATATGCAACCCAGCCCCATTAGATTTGACTACGGCTTCTTTTTGGGTCCAAAACGTAAAAAACTGCTCTAGTGCATTTGCCGATGCATTGATTGATTCGTATTCTGTCTGGGAGAATTGATCTTTAAAATCTTGAATATTGATATCATTGATTTTCTCCACATCAACGCCAATCTCACCCACAGATGTAATTGCGCAAACAATTACATCCTTAGAGTGTGAAATGTTGAATTGAATAGACGAATTTTCTAAAAAGGGCTTTTTGTCCTTTGAGAAACTGATCTTGAGGTCATCTACATCTACTTGATACAAATTCTTTAATCCGTAAGCTAAGAGCAACCTACCTAATACGGTCGATTTTGCATCTTGCCAACGTTTATATTTAGAGTACTTACTTACAAAATCAGCCGAAAATCGATGCTCTGCATTAACAAAAAAAGAATCGTTGTCGTCATCGGTTAAATAAGTATACAGTACATGCGTCATCTAAATAGTCATATCTATTATTTAAACTATACTTATTTTTTTAAATATCAATTTTCATGTAACCACCCTCTTGGCTAGCATCTGCAACATACCAAGCTGGCTGGCCTTTTTCATCCCTCCCTAAACGAGCACCAGGAACCGGAGGTGTATTTAGTTTTTCAAAAGACGATTGCGAGCTAGCAACATGATTACCGTTTACACTTTCTTTAGAAAGAATACCTACAGCCACCAATTCGTCTATTGAAGACAATAAGGTATTCATTAAGAAATCTACATCATCACTCGTATACGCAGTGGTCAAGAAACAAGGGAAACCGTCCCAAATATGAATACCTTTTTCACGCATACTAACGAATAGTAATTCTGAATACGGAATGTCTTTCTTGAATTTCAATCTCCATAGAGAACCAAAATAAGTAATTTCTATAGGGAGTCCGTCTTTTGCAAAAGCAGCATTCAAGTTTTTAGCCATACGTTCTGTCATAGCAGATACATTTGCTTGCAGACTTGGACCTTGTTCTTTCATATGAAGTAAGGCTGCCTTTGAAGAAGCCAATGCTAATGGGTGACGAACAAAAGTACCAGCAAAATAAGTAACGCCTACTTCAGGGTACGAATCATCTCCATATTCCCAGAATCCACCATCTAGGGCATCCATGTATTCTTTTTTACCTACAATAGCACCAATGGAAACTCCGCCACCCATAACTTTACCATAGGTAGCTAAATCTGCCTTGACATCAAATAATGCCTGAGCACCACCTGGGTGCATTCTGAAACCTGTAATAACTTCATCGAAAATAAAAGCAATCTCTTCTTTAGTAGTTAGTTCTCTTACATTCTTTATAAATTCAATAGGCTGAAACTCTGGTCTACGACTTTGAACAGGCTCTATAAGTACCCCTGCAATTTCATGAGCTCTATCCTTTATTATTTGTAAACTTTCTTCTGTACCATAATCAAGTATCAACATATTCTGTACAGCTTCTGGCATAATACCCGCAGCAGCCGGAAACGTTTTTTTCTTTTGGGAACCTCTTACAATACCCTCATCGTTAATACCATGGTAAGCACCTGTAAATGCAACGATAAGCGAGCGCCCGGTAACCGTACGTGCAATTCTCATAGCTCCAAGAACCGCTTCTGATCCCGTATTACACAAAGCAGCTCTATCATGACCTGTAAATTCGCATAAAAGTTCACAAACCTCACCCGCTAAAGGGTGTTGAGGTCCAACTTCATAACCTAATTCAATTTGGTCATGCATGGCTTTTTTAATGAAATCTGGTTGATATCCAAAAAAGCAAGAACCAAATCCGTTTAAAGCGTCTATATATTCATTACCATCCACATCCCATAGTCGGTTACCAGAAGATTTACCGATCACTACAGGATATACTAATTCTTTAGTCAATGGTTTAAACCCAGATACTACTCTAGGATCTGCCATTTTAGCTCTATTGTCTTGAGCATAATTTTTACTGCCAATGGTTTTGGCATTGTACTTTTCTGTAAGTTCTTTTAGGTACTGTGATTGCGCCTGATCCAATCCCGTTGACTGCTTTTCAATTCTTGGTGATGCACCAAACGGTTTTTTATGTTCAAGTTTTTCTTGTTCTGAACGAGAATCTAAGCTAGCCGATCCGTTTACCACTTTTGCCTGCACAGGTTTTGGGGCAGCAACAGGTTGTGGAGCTGGAGCTGGAGTATTGCCTTGCAGCAACTGAAGTTGCCTACTTAATAAGTTAAGCTGTTCACCTATTAAGCCTATAGCCGTTTGATTGGTAGCGGATGTATTATAATTAGCAGGAACAGCTTGTTGCACAGGATTAACAGCGGCAACTGGCTGAGGAGCCGCTTCTACAACCGGTTGTGGTGCCATTACATCTGACGGTAAATTCTTATCTAAATAATTTGCTAGAAGCTCAGGCGTATTAATGTCTTCATTTAGCTGTCTAAATGTAATCGGAATTTTAAATTCTTTTTTACAGGTAATAGCCATTTGTGTTAGAATTAAAGAATCTAATCCTAATTCTAGAAAGCTACTGTCTTTGTCGGCAACTTCAAGCTCAATTCCGTATGAATTTGAAATTAGTTCTGAAATCTTGTTTAAAATAGACACGTTTCTCATTGGTGCGGCACTTTTTGGTTTTTCTATTATTCTAGTTATTGGCTGATCGGCATTCAAATGGATTCTTTCTTTAGGTAAAGAAACCAGAGGGTCGATCCAGCATGGTTTACGGTCAAAAACATAGGTTGGTAATCTAAGTTTTTGCCTTTGTTGGTTATTATAAAAGGCATTCCAATCTACGGTAAGACCAGTTAGCCATAATTGACCTAAAGCTTTTAATACCCCGTGATAAGAATTCTCTTCTTTTTTAGGGATAGGTAATGAAGCTAAAGATTTAATATTTTTTGCGCCTTTGTTCTGACGACTTAAGGTGGTAAGCGTATTACCCGGACCCACTTCTAACAATACCACATCTTCTAACTTCACTATGGTATCCATAGCATCTGAAAAACGTACGGTATCTCGTAAATGGTTCGTCCAATACACAGGATCAACAGCTTCTTCATTTGTAAGCCAAGTACCTGTAACGGTAGATATTATTGGTAATTGCGGAGAATTTAAATTGATATTCTTTACCTCTTCACCAAATTCCTCTAAAATAGGATTCATCATAGAAGAATGAAAGGCATGACTTGTTGCTATTAAACGATATGGTAAACCTTGCTCTTTTAACAGCTCACTAAATTTCGTTATCTCATCATCTTCGCCAGATACTACGCATAGCTTTGCTGAGTTTACAGCTGCTATAGATAATGTCTTAGGAAGAATTTTTTCTAGGGATTCTTGGTTAATCCTCACGGTAAGCATACTCCCTTTTGGAAGTCCGCTTACCAATATACCTCTCATTGAAACTAATTTCAGGGCATCTTCTAAACTGAAAACTCCCGCTAAATGAGCTCCTACAAATTCGCCAAGACTATGTCCGCATAATACAGTTGGTTGTATTCCCCAACTCATCCATAATTGTGAAAGCGCATATTCTATGGTAAATAAAGCAGGTTGTGTATAACGGGTATCTTTTAACTTATTTTCCGCTTCCTCAGAATTGGCATCCTGAAAAATGATTTCCCTGATATCTACCTTTATAGTATTTAACAATAAATCGGCACAAACATCTACAGCTTCCCTAAAAGTACTTTCCCCTTCATAAAGGTCTTTGCCCATATTTAAATACTGGGAACCTTGACCCGGAAGTAGAAATACGATTTCACTTGGCACCGTTTTTACAATTGAAGATTGTGTAGCCTTTAAGTCAGTATTTACTAAAACCTCAGAAGCAGTTTTTGCATCATCGGCTAAAATAAATCTGCGATTATTGAAACTAGCTTTGGTGGTACTTAAAGTATAAGCAACATCTGCCAAATTCAATTCTGGCTGACTATCAATATGTTCTTTTAATACACTTTCAAAACCTGTTAAACTTGTAGTTGTTTTTGCGGAAATAGGCATGATTTGTAATGGACGTTGAAATTTGGAAGTCTTTTGCTCTATTTCATACTCCTCTACCACCACATGCACATTGGTACCACCTACGCCAAAAGAACTTACACCAGCTCTTCTAACACCCTCAACATTCCAATCCGTCAAAGTATTATTAACATAAAACGGACTGTTTTCAAAATCTATTTCCGGATTCGGTTTTTCATAACCTAAAGAAGGCGGTATTACTTTATAATTGAAAGCTAGAATAGTTTTTATCAATCCTGTTACACCGGCAGCTGCAGTCAAATGACCCATGTTACTTTTCACAGACCCGATTCCGCAGAAATTCCGCTTCTCTTGTTCTCCAAAAGCAAGGTTTAATCCGTCTATTTCTATAGGATCACCTAATGGTGTAGCCGTACCATGTGTTTCAATATAACTTATGGTCTCTGGTGAAATATTAGCATCGTTAATAGCCGCTGCTATAGCATTCGCCTGACCCTCTGCACTAGGTGCCGTAAAACTCCCTTTATGTCCACCATCATTATTGATACCAACACCTTTTACAACTCCGTAAATAATGTCGCCATCTTTCTTCGCTTCTTCTAAATCTTTCAGTATAATAGCACCCGCACCATCACTAAAAACGGTACCTCTTGCTTGCGAATCAAAAGGTCTACAATGACCATCTGTACTCAACATAGATCCTTCTTGATACAAGTGACCGCTGTTCATTGGGGCAGTAATACTGGACCCACCTGCAACAGCAATTTCACATTGTCCGTTACGTATGGCTTCCACCGCTTCGGCAATTGCCAATAACGATGTAGAGCAAGCGGAATGTACACTTACCGCCGGACCTTTTAAATCTAACTGGTATGCCGTTCTTGATGAAATATAATCTTTTTCGTTTGCCGTATCTAACTGCAATTGACCAATAGTTTCTACGACTTCGCTATTAGGCAATACATTCTTTTTGTAATATGTATTTGTACCCGTACCGGCATAAACCCCTACTCTACCTTTATAATGTTCAGGTAAATGACCAGACTCTTCAAGTACTTCCCAAGCCAGTTCTAAAAATAGACGTTGCTGAGGATCCATTGCTTCCGCAAATTTCGGAGTCAGCCCAAAGAAACGGGCATCAAATGTTTTCGCTGACGGTACAATACCTCTTGCAGCAACATACAAAGGATCTTTTCGTGTTGCCGCAGGAATGCTCTGATCTAATTCTTCTGGGGAAAAGAATGAAATTGTTTCTTTTCCGTTCTTTAAAACATCCCAAAATTCATCAATGTTATTAGCTCCTGGAAATCTGCCTGACATAGCAATAATTGCTACATCCTTAGATGAATTGGCATCCTTTTTCTTATACTTAAATTCCAGAGGTGCATTCTTCTTATTTCCATCAAGAAATAATGATAGAGATGCTATAGTTGTATATTGATATAATTTGGTTACGGGTATACGAATACCTGTGGTTTTCATCATGGCATTAGTGACCTTTTGTGCCATAAGCGATGTACCGCCCATCTCAAAAAAGTTATCATCTAAACCAATGCCCGATATACTTAATTCTTTCTCCCAAATAGCAGCAATATTCTTTTCTACTTTGGTCCGTGGCTTTCTAAAAATCACATCTGAGCTTGACCTTTCATAAGAAGGTTCAGGTAATTTAGTTTTATCAATTTTATCGTTGGCATTGGTAGCAAACTCATCTACCCACATAAAGAAAGCAGGTACCATAAATATGGGTAACTTTTCTTCTAATCCCGATTTTAACTCACTTATTGACGGTTTCTCACCATTTGCCTGCATATATGCAACCAATCGTGTTTCACCATCTTTATTGGTATTGGCTAAAACAACCGCTCTTTTAACGCCCGAAATTTCATTTAAGGTAGATTCAATTTCCCCTAGTTCTACACGGTGACCACGTATTTTTACCTGATGATCAATTCTACCAACGAATTCAAAGTTTCCATCAGACAACAAACGCACTAAATCTCCTGAACGATACATTTTCTCTCCTTGTAAAAAAGGATTTGCGCCAAACTTTTGTTCGCTAAGTTCTGGTCTGTTTAAATAACCACGTGCCAGACCATAGCCAGAAACACATAACTCTCCAATAACACCTATAGGCTGTAATTGATCTTGAGCGTTTACAACAAACGTAGATAATGTACGTATAGAATTACCAATATTAGAAACATTGGTTCTAATGTCTTCATCATCAATCATTTTAAAGGTTACAAATACCGTAGTTTCCGTTATACCATATCCGTTTACAAACTGTATTGCTGGGAATCTCTCATGCCATTTCTCTAAATATTTAGGAAATAAAGACTCGCCACCAAAAATGACATATCTTAATTTTAAATCGACTTCGCCATCAGGTAAGCTACCCATGATATTTAAGAAAGAGGATGGAGTTTGACTTAAAACGGTAACCTTCTCTTTAATAACCAAAGACATAAATTCATAAGGATCCTTAATTACCAAACTTGAAGGAACAATCAATTTTCCACCAAATAAAAGTGCTCCGTAAATTTCCCAAACCGAGAAATCAAAACAGTAGGAATGGAACATGGTCCACACATCAGTTTCATTAAAATCGAATAGCTGATTATCATGCACGAACAAACTAACAATGTTTGTATGCTCTAACATTACCCCTTTGGGGTTACCCGTTGTACCAGAAGTATAAATGATATAAATTAAATCGGTTGGTTTTAAATCAACGCTTGTAATTTCTCCTGTAGAATAATCATCTATTGTTGCATTAAATTCTTCTATTGCAGCTGTGTCTACCGTAAAGTCACAGTTACTATCTTCTTTTATGTATTCTTTTCGTTTATTAGGGTAATTAGGGTCAACCGGTACATATGCAGCACCAGCTTTCATAATACCGACCATACTTACAATAAGCCATTCGCTTCTTTCAAGAATCAAACAAGCCAAATTCCCTTTTACGGCTCCTTTTTTCTTTATTAAATAAGTTGCAAATTGGTTGGATAATCTATGAAGCTCGTTATATGTTAAACTTCTATCTTCATAAACTACAGCTATTCTATTAGGTGTCTTTTCTGCTTGTTCATTTAATAGATCAACAATTGTTTTTTCTCTTGGGTAATCTACATAAGGTGCGTTGAAATCATTCAATATGGTAGAATGCTCCTTTTCTAAAAGCACATCAATATATCCAATAGCCGCAGATGGTTGTTCCATTATACGTGGAACCACATTTTTAAAGTGTTGCATGAACTGTACAATCACATCTTTATCAAAAACATTTTCGTTAAAAACTATTTCAAATTGTATATATTCATCACTAACATTCAATAATACTTGAATATTTGAAATAGAGTCAACCGTACCTTTAAACTCAATGACATCAGTTGCACTATTTTCATTTGAAATAGCAGCTTTATAATTAATGGACAACACAAAGTCCAGAAGTGCATTTTCACCGTTCTCCTTTACAAGATTAAAATCTTTGATTAATTTATCGGTCGGGTATGGATTTGCTTTATTTGAAGCAAGTATTTTTTTTGTTTGATTGCTTAGCGTATTAAAGTCTACAGTTGGGTCTATTGTATTTCTAAAAAGAGATAAATTATTTTTTACATCTTCATCAATAGCTAAGCCAAATGCGATATCTGATTGATTGGTGTACCTCTGCAAAAGAACGCTTAATGCGGTAACTAAAAAAGATGTTTGACCACCGCTAGCGGTATAGGCTTTAATTTTACTGGTTACATCAGCAGAAAATTGAGTACGCAGCAACGACCCCTGACCCACGCATTCTTTTACCGTAAGCTTTCTACTTGGCAGATCCAATAATTTTATATCATCTAACAAAATATTCTTCCAGTATGCTACCGTAGAATCATTTATTAAAATTTCTTTTTTGGCTTCCATTATAAATTAATAATTAGGTATAAACTTATGGGGGAATGTTATTTACAAATCTGTTATATTAAATTTCAATACAACCGTGCTCTTCAAGCACATTTTAATGAATATTCTTGAACAAATATTGTACATGAACAATGAAGTAAAATTACTGAATATCATAAACATTTCCATTTTAAATAAATAAGGTATTTGCCATTATATTAAAAATGCAAACTTATAAAAACCTGAATAACAATATTTTACATCAAATAATTACACTAATATTGACATGAAGTATTATTTAATACAGCAAAATTTCATCGAAAAAAAATGACGTTCTTCGAACCTGAAACATGAAGAAATAATATGAGCGTATACATCAGGTTCATCTACATATTTCTTCGGTCAATGACCGAAAAAAAATATGCATTTATCGGAACGTATTATAAAATGGGTTCGACATATTGGTTAATATTGTATACCAATTCTTTTTTGACTTAAAATGAAAAGTAAAATTGTAATTCTTGTCGGTAATATTTTAATATTTTTAATGCCAAAGAAAGCAAAAGAATTTGCATCAAACGGTATGACAATTACTGATCAGAAGTCGATTAGTTTTATCAATCTTTTCATGCGTAAGTCTCTTTTAAAGAAAGCCGAAAAAAAACAAGACTATGTTAAGCTTTCAGAGTTTCACGAAGCGTACTGGAAAAAGTAGGGTGCCAACTACTTTTCTGCTAACGATGATGCTTTTGAAAAATCGTTTCTACCCGAATGTACTTTTCTATTCGATTTATTAGAGTTAAAATTATCTATGGAGAAACACAATTTCAACACCATGGTAGAAATTGGCTGCGGAAATGGATAAGTACTGAACTATTTAAGTACTAAATTTCCAACTATTGATCGCTTTGTAGGTATAGACCTTAGTCAACAACAAGTATCTATGAACAAAGATACTTATGTAGCAAATAAAAAACTTGAATTTGTAGCTTCTGATGGTTTTGAATGGGCAAATTCCCATGCCACGGAAAATATGATTTTTGTAACCTCTAGAGGTGTGTTAGAGTACTTTACAGAACCTAAACTACAAGAATTCTTACATGGATTAAATGCCTTGGGCAAAACAATCTTTATAGCTATTGAACCTAATGGAGTAAATCATAATTTAGAAACTGATAAAACATCTCAACCTTACGGATATGAGCGCTCATTTTCACATAATTATGAGGTTTTATTCAAAACCGCCGGCTTTAACCTATGGCATAATACTAAAAAAGACAAGGACTTAGATTTTTACTTAAGGTATATGGCTGCAGACAACTACAGTAATGTAACAGCTAAAGCCTCTGTTCTTTCCAAAGCTCTAGCAAACTAGTTTAGCCTTAATTATTAATATCCAAAACCTTTTGTAAGGTTTCCGCCAAGACTTTATCATTTGGCGGACTAAACATACTTAAGTGATCTCCTGGTACGTAATGTAACTCAATTCCATCCTTGGCAAAAGATTTCCAACCAAGATTTACACTATCGTGCGTATAATCAATAACATCTTCAATTCTAAATAAGTCCACCTTTATGGACAATGGTTTTAAATGATACCTATCTACGACCTTATTATGTGCTATAATTCTGCTTTCATATTCCCAATCATATGCTGTTTTGGCTTCTGCAGTTTTATCTTTCTTTAATCTTAAGTACAACTTCTTCAAGTTAGTTTTAGTGACTCCTACCCTATATTTAAACCCCTCTACGTTTGATAATTGTTTTAAAACATGCAAGGTTTTATTAGCCAAATAATTACCGTAAGCCAACTTTTTACCTATACTCGTACTCTTACCATAATGGGCATAAGCATACGTATCTAACAGAGCTAAAGCAGAGATCTCTTCTCCTTTTGCCATTAATTGTTTTGCCATTTCAAAGGCAATAATACCTCCAGAAGAATAACCAGCCAACTTATATGGTCCTTTTGGCTGTGTTGCCAGAAGAGCTTCATTATAGTGGGCGGCAATTTCTTCTACAGAGGATAATAGCGACTCTTTACCATCTAAACCTTTTGCCTGAAAACCATAAATGGGCTGATCAGGGTTCATATGATCTTTAAGTGTTTTAAAAGAAAGTATATTTAAACCTGCACCATGAACTATAAACAATGGCGTTATAGATCCTTTTGGCTGAATTGGCACCATAGAATCCCAGGTAATCGTGTTTTCTTCTATTTTTAATAAACTTGCCAGACTTTTAACGGTTGAATATTCAAATAGAGATGATAATGGTAAACGTTGACCAGATTTCTCTTCTAACCGCGTCATCACTTTAGCAGCGATCAGCGAATGCCCTCCTAGTTCAAAGAAGTCATCGTTTAAATTAATGGTATCTATAAACAAGCATTCTTTCCAAACATCTGAAACTAATTTTTCCGCTTTAGTAAACGGTTGAATGACCTCCTCTTTATTCGCAACAAAATTCGTGTCTTCCGGAAGACTTTTTCTATCTAATTTTCCATTTAAGGTAACTGGCAATTCATCTAATTTAATATAATCATGAGGCAACATAAAAACTGGTAATTCTGCCGCTAATTCATTTTTCCAAAGCATGACATCACTATCCCAATCATCACCCTCATAAACCACGTATGCCTTTAACCCATTGTTTCTAACATTGGTGGCAGCAGATTGTATTCCTTTTAATTTACTTAAAGAATGTTCAATTTCGCCTAGTTCAATTCTATGTCCACGTACTTTAACTTGTCCGTCTTTACGACCTAAACATTCAATTTGACCATTAGGTAAAAGTTTACCTATATCTCCAGACAAATACATCTTGGAACTAGCCCCGGTCTTGAATGTATTATTTACAAAACGTTCATTGGTCAATGCTACCTGACCCAAATATCCATTGGTTACTCCATCACCGCCAATTGCAATCTCACCAATCTCCCCTTTTCTTACAGGTTTACCATTAACGTCTAGAATATAAATACCGGTATTTGCAACGGGCTTACCAATGGTAATTGGATCATCTTGTTCAGAAATTTTTGTTAGTATACAACAAACTGTGGTTTCCGTAGGACCATAAATATTCCATACCTCATCACATTTTTCAAGTAATTTCAGAGAAAGCGGTTTTGAGACCGGTTCACCGCCAATAAGTGCTTTAATGTGTAACGGTTTTTTCCAACCAGAATCCAATAATATTTGCCATATAGTAGGCGTTCCCCAAATAACGGTGATGTTATCTTCAATTGCTTTTTGTAATAAAAGATGTCCGTCTTTTCTAGTTTCCTCATCAACCAACACGACACTGGCACCATGAACCAACGGCAAGAAAATCTCCATTACCATGGCATCAAAAGATATAGTGGTGGTGGCAAATATTTTATCATCTGGTGTAATACCAGGTTCTTCCCCCATTGAATACAGAAGGTTCACAACATTATTATGTGTTACCTGAACCCCCTTGGGCTTTCCTGTAGATCCAGAGGTGTATATAATGTACGCGCCTGCATCAGAAGAAACGTTCACATTTAATACGGTATCACTAGTTTCGTTAGCTTTTATTCTAATATCCTCAATAAAAATAGCGCTAACACCGTGTGCCAACTTTTCTTTAGATTTATCACAAATAAAGAAGGTAGATTCCGCATCTGAAATCATTAACAACGTACGATTGTCCGGGTAGCCAGTATCAATGGGTACATACCTGGCACCGCATTGTAAAATAGCAAATAATGTTGCAATTAAATCTGGTGATCTTTCAAGTGATA
The DNA here is from genome assembly GCF_000744105.1 of Maribacter forsetii DSM 18668. Classification (NCBI taxonomy): domain Bacteria; kingdom Pseudomonadati; phylum Bacteroidota; class Flavobacteriia; order Flavobacteriales; family Flavobacteriaceae; genus Maribacter; species Maribacter forsetii. The sequence continues at coordinate 653,196 of NZ_JQLH01000001.1, read as the reverse complement.
TTGCAACAGTATCTCCTGGTCTTAAGCCTTTTTCCCACAAATAAACAGCAGTACTATTTACTTTACGTTGTAGCGCTGCGTAGGTTACTTTTTCCTTCTTAAATTCTAAAGCAATTGCAGTTGGCGTAGTAGTAGCCTGTTTATATAACAAGTCATGAAGGGTTGTTTTGGGATATGCCAACTCTTTACCCTTTACAATACTGCTTTCATCTGTTAGGCTCAGTATTTCAGACAACTTGGTATTGGGTTGTGCAATCAATTTACTTAAAATAGTATTGAAAGTTGTGCCCATTTCATAAATGGTACTTTCTTTGAATAAGTCGGTATTATAAGACCATTCTAGCACTATATTATCTTTTGACCCAGTCGCGTTCAAGAACAGCTCAAACGTTTCATGTTCTCGCTCATTACTATGATATTGATACGTAAGACCTTCAAAAGTAACGCCTTCGTCCAAATCCATATCCACATTAAAAACAACGGGCACTAGTGGTACTCTGCCAGGAATTCTAGAAATGTTAAGCTTCTTCAACAAACTACCAAATGATAATTCTTGATTTTCAAACGCATCAAAATTGGCAGATTTTCTCTTCTTTAAATATGTTATAAAACTGTCGTTGATATCAAGGTCACTTTTCATGGGCAGCAATTTTACACAATGACCTATTAAATGTTTTGCACCCATAGACGACTGCCCTGCAACCGGTAAGCCAAGAACAATACTATCTTTCTGTGTAGTCTTATAAAGTAAGAGCTCAAAAGCTGCCATTAAAGTTAGTACCAAACTAGTATTTCCTTTAATACCTGTTTGCTTAATCCCTTTAACTATATTTTTATCTAATAATTGATTGATTCTTGCCCCATTATAGGTTCTTTTATTAATCTCTTTAAAATCTATAGGAAGATTTGTTTTAGGAATATTATTGTGATAAAGATGTAACCAATATTTTTCGGTTTGATCAAATTCAGCACTTGATTTTATTTCATTTTGATGGGCAACATAATCAGTATAAGGTACGGCATCAGGCAGGTTGTGTTGTACATTCTTAACTCTTGCAGAATACAAAGCACCTAATTCCTGCATTATAATACCTAAAGACCAACCATCACAAACAATATGATGTGTGGTCATAATAAACTGAAAATTGTAAACATCTGTTTTAAGGATAGCAAATCTTATGAGCTGCTCTTTAGTTAAGTCAAACGCCTTACCAATATCTTGTTTCGTATAGTTCTTTATTGCAGTTTCTTTGTCCAGAGTCGGTAAATCAGAAAAATCTTGTAAATCTATATTGGCGATGATAGAAGAAAATACATTAATGAATTTTCCATCAGGACTAAAGACAGATCGCAGAGATTCATGCCTATTTATTAGCATATCTACAGACCATTGCAAAGCCGCAACGTCAAGCTTTCCTTGAAACGCTATTGTTAATGAAAGGTTATAGGCCTTATTTGCATCATCACCACCAAAATAACAAGAATACCAAATTTCTTCTTGTGCATCTGTAGTATGCAAAATATGCTTTAATTCTGGTCCTTCAAAAGGGTTAAAATATGTAAGTACTTCCAAGACTCTTTAATAATATAGGTTAGTGTATTTAAGAATATGGGGGCTCGTACATCTAAAACGTATAACAACAGTTTAAATAATACCGCTATAACGCTGTATTGAAGGTACGAAATTCTTTATTTACAGGGATAAATATATTTATATTCCACGGAAAACGAATTTAGTTTCGCTAATGTGTAAATAAAAAGAGTTGTCTGTTTCAATGATACAAAAAAAGACGTTTTATAAATCCACAAAATTCATGGACAACGAAGTAATTACCTCTGTGGAAAAATAAAAATAAATACCTATATAAATTAACGGGATTTAAACTTCAAGTAAAATAAGACATAAAAAAGTTCTGAGTTTATTATTAAACTCAGAACTTTCTTATTTATACATCAATTGAGTAGTTATTATACATACTACCAATTCTAATTACTTAAACCTTCAACAATCTTTCGGTCATTAATTTAGCGTACAGAATTTGATTTTGTTCTATAGAATTGAATGTACTTTGAACTTTTACATTCTTAGATATTTCACGAGCCAATACCTTATTGGCTTCATTAGTTTTAGCACCTTTTCTTACCTTAAAATACGGTTTTAGGTGCATGTAGCAATTCTCAAGAGAAACTAACTTTTTCTTCTGACAAGGAGACATTAGTTTCCCGTTTAAAATGTTAGATATCATCATACGGTGGTTTAAATTGATAAAATAACGGGGAAAAACAATAAAAATTATAAATCTAAGTGCAGCTTTCTTTTCTAATAAATCAGCAAAGAAACTTTAAGATTAGATGAAATAAACTTAAGCTAAATATCAACAACTTCCCTTAAAAAATGTATAATTTATTAAATTTTAACATTATTTACAGTTATTTCATAATAATAAAAGATGCATACACGTACAAAACAAGTACACCAAACTTATAAGTATGCTACTTATCAAATTAAACAGAACAAAAAACAAAACAAGCTATTTACATGTCCACGCACACCAGAGAATTTAATCAATTGTTCAAATTCACCATTATGCTCAAAGCTAGTAAGACAAAGACTACAATGAGATTTTGTGAAAACTATTTCAATTAAACAATAGTTTTCTAAATGATTTAAAAAAGAGCATTAAATTCCACAAAAGCTTTATCCATTATCAACAAAGAAATGTTGCATTCTTGAAGGTTTCAATAGCTTAATTTTATATTATCATGTAAAATAGATACTTCAAACACAGTTTATCGAATAAATCAATAGTTGGCCTAAGGTTTAATTTTTTTGAGCGATATTACTTAAATAATATTCTAAATTTGCCTCACAACCATTAACCATAGTTAGTACGATCATTAATGATTTTTTTCAATGATAATTGATACAAACTTTTAAATAATTATAATCTAGGTAGTGGTAAGGTTTATATTTACTATTAAAAACTAGTTATAATAACTTTAAAAACAAATGATTCTCCACACTCCTTTAAACTTCTCAAGTATTCTTACGGTTAAAACAGAAATTCATTTTCGAATGATTGGTTTTGTGGGTGCATTTAATCAATACAGAATTTTAAATCTATTATTATCTAAATTTCAAATAAAGCATTTAGATAATCAATGAAACGATAAAACATTATAAATCCATTTTACAATAGTATGAAAATAGCATTAATCACTGGAGTTACAGGTCAAGACGGCGCTTATTTAAGTGAATTTTTATTAAAAAAAGGATATGAAGTTCATGGATTAAAAAGAAGAGCATCTCTTTTCAACACGGATAGAATAGATCATCTTTACCAAGATCCACATGTAGAACATAGAAATTTTGTTCTTCATTATGGTGATATGACAGATAGTACCAATCTTATTAGATTAATACAAGAAATACAACCAGATGAGATTTATAATCTAGCGGCAATGAGCCATGTACATGTATCGTTTGAAGTACCTGAATATACGGGTAATGCAGATGGTTTAGGTACATTAAGGATTTTAGACGCCGTACGTTTGTTAGGTCTTGAGAAAAAGACCCGTATTTACCAGGCATCAACTTCAGAATTGTATGGAAAAGTACAAGAGGTTCCACAATCGGAAACTACTCCTTTTTACCCACGTAGCCCGTATGCAGTAGCTAAAATGTATGCATTTTGGATTACCGTAAACTATAGAGAAGCCTATGATATGTTTGCTTGTAACGGTATTCTTTTTAATCACGAATCTCCAATTAGAGGAGAAACTTTTGTTACTAGAAAAATTACAAGAGCAGCTGCAAGAATTGGTTTAGGTCTACAAGACAAAATTTACTTGGGTAATTTAGATGCGCAACGAGATTGGGGTCATGCCAAAGATTATGTTCGTATGATGTGGATGATTCTTCAAGCAGACGAAGCAGAAGATTGGGTAATTGCTACCGGTAAAACAACACCTGTTCGTGAGTTTGTAAGAATGGCATTCGCAGAAATGGGAATTGAAATAGAATTTAAAGGCGAAGGTGTAGATGAAAAAGGGTATGTGAAATCATGTTCTAATCCAGATATACAAGTAGAAATAGGCAAAGAAGTTCTTGCCGTTGATCCTAAATATTTTAGACCAACAGAGGTTGAGCTATTAATTGGTGATGCAACAAAGGCAAACACCAAATTAGGCTGGATCCCTGAATATGACTTACAAGGGTTGGTAAAAGATATGATGACACATGACTTAAAATTGATGCAAAAGGATCAATACCTTAAAAAAGGTGGATATGTAACTTTTAATTATTTTGAATAATTCCACTAGAATTATTATAATTTTATTGAAGGTAAAATTTTGAAATGTTAGATAAAAAAGCGAAAATATATATAGCAGGTCATAGAGGCCTTGTTGGTAGTGCAATAGTTAAAAACCTTGAAAGTAAAGGGTATTCGAATTTAATTTTTCGAACACACAAGGAGCTAGACTTGACAAATTCCAACAAGGTTGCTGAATTCTTTGAAAATGAAAAACCCTCTTATGTTATTCTTGCAGCTGCCAAAGTTGGCGGTATAGTTGCGAATAATACGTATAGAGCAGATTTCATTTATGAGAATCTAATGATTCAAAATAATGTCATACACCAAAGCTATGTACATGGTGTACAAAAATTACTCTTTCTAGGTAGCACATGCATTTATCCTAAGAATTGTCCACAACCTATGAAAGAGGATTATTTGTTGACCGATGTTTTGGAATATACAAATGAACCTTATGCTATCGCTAAAATTGCGGGCATTAAAATGTGCGAAAGTTACAATTTACAGTATGATACGAATTTCATTTCTGTGATGCCTACAAATTTGTACGGTCCTAATGACAATTTCGATTTAGAAAAGTCACATGTCCTGCCAGCGTTAATACGTAAAATGCACTTGGGTCGCGCGCTTGAAAATAATGACTGGGACGCGATCTCATCAGATTTAAATGCGTTACCAATTGAAGGTGTCAATGGCGATGCTTCTAAAAATGAAATTCTTTCAATTTTAGATAAGTATGGCATTACATTGAAAGATAATGTCGTTCATTTAGAAATATGGGGTTCTGGTAATCCTATGCGAGAATTTCTTTGGAGTGAAGACATGGCAGATGCATGCGTTTTCTTAATGGAGCAAAGAGACTTTAAGGACTGTTATGCCCAAGACAATAAAGAAATACGTAATACGCATATCAATATAGGCACTGGTGTAGATATCAGCATAAAAGATTTAGCTGAACTTATACAGCAAAAAATAGGTTTTAAAGGCGAACTATATTTTAACACAGATAAACCAGATGGAACACTAAAAAAACTAACAGATCCCTCAAAATTACATGACCTTGGATGGAAACATACCGTTTCATTATCTCAAGGAATAGAACAAGTATATTCTTGGTACACCTCTAAGAAATAGTTGTCATTTACCTACAGATTTCTATCAAACTTAAATTTACTATGATCGATAGCCGTAAGACTATCGATCAACGGTAATAACCTATCATTAGCTATTAAACTAACCATTACTAAAAGCTTAGATGAAGAAATCTAATTTCATTATTCCTGTATCATTTGTGGTACATATACTGTTCATAAATTTGACACTTTATATGTATGTACCAGATACTTATAATACTATTTATAGTATACTCTACTATAATTTAACATGGCTGATTACCACTTATAGTCTAAATTTTTACCCTACTGCAAGAAGAGATGGTTTTATGACCAATCTTAAAACCTTTGTTGTACTATTTATTATTTACGGACTAGTTTATTTTACTTCTTTCGTCTTTTTCGGAATCTACGCTTACACACCTCTTTATTTAGCATTGGCTTATTTACAGATATGTGTTCTTCTTACATTGTTCAGGGTTATATTTTACTGGGCTAAAAAATTATATAGAACCAAAGGGTTCAACAGCACAAGAGTGGTGGTCATTGGCAAAGATAAAAACCTTCAAAAGTTAAGACGTATTTTTGATCATCCAGAGTACGGTTATCGTTATATGGGTTATTTTGACAATGTAAAATCTAACCATCCTACCTGTTTAGGAGATATAGAAAGCTCTTTTAATTACATCTTTGAAAATGATATTGAAGAAGTCTATTGTATGGCCTCAAAGTTATCTAAAGCAGAGATACAGTATGTAATGAAGATAGCGGACAACAGTCTTAAAAGAATAAAGATCATTCCAGATAATAAAGAATTGTTTTCCAGGGCAATGTCATTGGAGTTGTATGGAGAAGTTCCTATCTTAAATTTAAGAGCTTCCCCTTTAGATTTAGATTACTCAAATCTCATTAAACGAATTTTTGATATTCTTGTTTCAAGCTTTGCCATAGTTTTTATTCTATCATGGTTAACGCCATTAGTATATATATTAATGAAGATCGATTCTAAGGGACCGTTATTTTTTAAGCAACAACGCCATGGCGTCAACAGAGAAATATTCCGGTGTTATAAGTTCAGGTCAATGACCAAAAGTGATACTAGCGACACCAAAATGGCTACTAAAAATGATGTTAGGGTAACCAAGTTGGGTAAAATCTTAAGAAAGACCAGTATTGATGAACTACCTCAGTTTTTTAATGTTTTAATGGGAGATATGAGCGTTGTTGGCCCAAGACCGCATATGGTGGTACACACTCAACAGTACGAAGGTTCTGTAGACAAGTATTTAGTCCGTCATTTCTTAAAGCCTGGCATCACAGGTTTGGCGCAAATACAAGGCTGTAGAGGAGAAATTGTAGAAAGAGCCGATATTGTAAACAGAGTACGCTACGATATTTTCTATATGGAAAAATGGTCATTGGGCTTAGATGCCAAAATAGTATTTTTGACCATCTATAATGCCATAAAAGGAGAGGTCAAGGCCTATTAACGGTACCCATTAGAAATTTATCTACTTTTTAAAAAGTTTCTTAGTCCCTTCAAAAAGTAAAAGTGCTATAAAACCTACAACTAGTCCGGCTAAGAATTCAATTATAATACTGGGTACGTTAGGTAATATATGATGCATAAAGTCAATATTATGCACAAAAATACCTCCAGAAACCAATAACAGGGCAAGCGTTCCAATAACAGATAAGGCCTTTATTACCTTTGGTAAAGCATTTACAAAGAAGCGACCAATACTGTCAGAAATACTATTTTCTTCTTCATTAAGGTTAATAAGGCTAGTACCAAATTCATCCATACGTACAATTAGTGCCACAATACCATATACCCCTACAGTTGCAATTAATGCGACTACGGAAACCACCATAATCTGTGTAACTAAAGGCTCGGAAATTACAGCGCCTAAAGCGATGATGACGATTTCAATCGATAAAATAAAATCAGTTACTATGGCAGATTTTACTTTTGTCTTTTCCAATTCTAGAATTTCTTCTTTGGTCATTGGCTGAATACTGGCCGCAACATGATCATGTTCGTGTGGCACAAAGAATTCATATATTTTCTCTGCCCCTTCAAAAGCCAAATATATACCACCAAGTATTAAAACTACGGTTACCGCCCAGGGCAGAAAGGCACTCAATAAAAAGGCTATAGGTAGAATGATAATTTTATTCAATAAAGAGCCTTTAGAAATTGCCCATAACACCGGTAATTCCCTTTTAGAGACAAACCCAGAGGCTTTCTCTGCATTTACGGCTAAATCGTCACCTAATATACCAGCCGTCTTCTTAGTGGCTATTTTACTCATTGCCGCTACATCATCTAATAATGCCGCTACATCGTCTAAAATTGCAAAAAATCCCGAAGCCATGTAATTCTAATTTTGGTCAAAAATAAATTAACCAAATGGTTTATGGGGAATCTAATGGTAAAAAAGGTGATCCATTTTCTAGTTTGTACACATAGAAACTAGAAAATGATTTATTAAACTTCAATCAAATCAGCCTTTTTAATATTACGCTTAAGAAAAAAACATTAGGTAAAGTGAAGTTTCCCTATCAGCTAGAGTAAATTATCTATATTAGCTTAATTCACCTGTTGCCAATTAAATTCATCGCTTTGTAACCATAGCACATTACTAGGCACATTCGATCTAAAAATATTATTAGAATCTATATACACGTCTTGTATTGACAAAGTCACATTTGGATTTTTTTTAATGATATACATTCTGTCCGTAGCACTACCGGGAGCTGGCAAAAATAACACACTATTTCCAGCACCATTAATAAAAACAGTATGGTCTGTCTCATTTAAACCTGTAGGCTTCCCCTTTTTAGGACACCTCTAAATTCGATAAATAATTATTATTTAGGTCAGATTTGATGAAGAATTTAAATTCTTCATCAAATCTGGGCATGAATTCTTTAGGTGATATATTGCCTAATGATTTATGCGGATGGTTAAAATTATAATCCTCACGTCAGTTATCGTTTATCTTTTGAAGTTGATAAATGATAGACATCCAATATATCTTCTCTAAAAAAGCGATTAAATCGTTCTATATATCCGTTTTGCATTGGCTTTCCCGGTTGTGTATATTTAATTTCTATAAAGTTCTTTTTGCACCAGTTCATAAAAGTCTTGGAGGTAAACTCCGGACCGTTATCGCACCTCACGTATTTAGGTGCTCCTATTTCATCTTTTAAACGCTCCAATGTTTCGATTACGGCTCTCGCTGGATAAGAAAGTCCTGCATCTATTGCTAGAGCTTCACGGTTACAATCATCCAAAACATTGAATACACGCAACTTTCTGCCATCGGTAAGCGCATCGCTCATAAAATCCATACTCCAACACTCATTCAGTGACGAAGGTGTTTCCAAAGGTTGTTTTATTCGTTTGACCAAACATTTTTTATGTTTACGGCGTAGACCGAGTTTCATTTCGCGGTACACACGTAACACTCGTTTTCTGTTCCATTTTAAGCCTTCACGACGGATCTTGTAATAATATTCGTCAAAACCTCTAGTTGGGTACGATTCCGCCAACGTCGTTAGCTTATCGATAACCTCGCTATCATCTTTCTTACTTTGGTAATACCACATCGACCTACTCAGTCCTACAACTTGACAGGCACGGATAATGGGAACTGCGAACGTTTTGATAAGATACTATACACGAACTCTCTTGTCGGAAGACTTTAGAACTTTTTTGACAATACATCCTTGAGCATCTTATTATAAAGACTCACATCGGCATACATCTGTTCAAGCTTATTGTTCTCTTCTTGAAGCTCCTTTAAAACGTTTAAGCTGTTGTTGTTCCATACCTCCGTACTTCTTGCGCCCATAGTAGAAAGTGCTTTTATCAATTCCTAATTCCCTGGATAGATCACCTACGGATCTTGCTTGTTCGTTTTCCTTAAGAGATTTAATAATCTGGCTCTCGCTAAATTTGCTGTTTTTCATCGTGACAGTTTGAATTTAAAGTTAGTAAGTTCGAATTATGTACTGTCCTATTTTTAGGGAAGCCTACACTTCTTTCTTTACCGGGCAGTAAATTTCAAATCCGTGACGTTCCAAAATTTCAGCAACTTGCTTCTCTCGTTTTGTTTTAACGACTAAAACAAACCATTTTAATGAATTTATATGAGTTGAATTACCTTGCTGCATTAAAAAAGGGGACTGGTTAGTTGCTTTAAAATTATTACATATTGGCACTGTGTATCTACCATAATGTATTGTGAAATGATAACGATGTTTACGGGTAAATATTGCTATTCTATCATAAGCTAAAAGCATACCAAAATCAATTTTTAAAACATGTGAAAGATTATTTAAGCTACTTTTTAATTCAAAAACATTCAAACAATCATGTAAATTGTTCCCATGAAAAAACTAATACAATTCTTTGGTGCTTGGTATGGTGCCAAAAAAATAGGCGGTGGTAAATGTGGATGTATTGGAACCTTTTTTGTGTTCTTGATATTATTTTGGTTATTGGGATATGTGTTTGAGGCTTTTTGAGATTGGTTGTTAGTTGTTGGTTGTCGGTTGATGGTTTTTGCGCTGGACGCTAAACGCTGTGCGCTTTTCGCCTCGCGCTGAGCGCTTCACACAACAATTTCTTTTACGCTTCCCTCGTAACGCGATAACCGGGGTGCTTTTCAACTCGTGCTTAACCCTTAACAAGGTGATTATTTTACGCTGAGCGCGTGTCGTATTGCGCATAGCGAACGGCGCTTCCTCTATTCTCTAACTTCTATATTCTCTTCTCTCGCTCCTGCTTTCTCACCCGTTTTCTTTTGATCAAAAACCTTAACACTGGTTTTCATATCGGCATATCTTGGGTCTTGAATATAATCTTGTTTTTGAAGTTTAATAACCTCTATACTTAAAAAGCCAAACTCGCTAACTACCTTACCGTAGAATCTATAAATTCCTCTTCCCCTGAACATATATTTTTCTGCTACAGGCGGAAACAGCACGGTATCAAAAACTTGCCCTTGTTGATCTAACAGCGTGGCAAAGAACATGGCTTTACCTTTCTGTGTTCTGGTTCGCTTTACCGTTATTAAATATCCGTAGATATCAATATTCCTATTTAAATACCGCTCTAAATCTTTACTCCCAGAACTATTTAATGGTGCTTCTACCAAAAGCTCAAACGGACTGCATAAACTAAACCCTAACAATTCTAATTGCGTAAAAGCCACTTCTAAATTGGTACTGTACAATGAAGGAATCTGAAAATGCTGATGCCGTGGTGCAAATAATTTCGGGTGGTCTATCTTTTTGGTCTTATTCAAAAACAAATGTGCTTTCCATAATAGTTCGTGTTTATTGGTTTCCGTAAATCGAAATGCATCAATTCGTATTAAAATACTGACTTGTTCTATGGAGATGATCAGTCTATCCAAAAAATCTTCTAAGGACCTAAAATCATCATGTAAATATCTTTCCTTTAAAATACGTTCCATCACCCGTTGTTCCAATTCCCGTAAATAACCCAATCCTAAAAACAGATTTTTTCCATAGATACGATTATCCGCATTACTCCTATTTACGCAAGGCGGATGAATTGTTGCCCCTAACATACGGGCTTCGTGCACATAGAATTCGGGCTTATAAAATCCGCCACCATTATTGAGCACCGCCACCATATATTCTAACGGATAGTAGGCACGTAAAAACAAACTTTGGTAACTTTCTACAGCGTACGATGCCGAATGCCCTTTGGCAAATGCATAGCCTGCAAAACTTGCTACCTGATTCCAAATTTCTTGAATGAGCTTTTCTGCATATCCCTTTTTACGGCAGTTATCCATAAATTTATCCTGCACTTTTTGAAACTCCTCCCGTGAACGGAACTTACCACTCATACCACGCCGTAGCACATCGGCTTCGCCCAAATCTAAATCGGCAAAATGATGGGCTACTTTTATCACATCTTCTTGGTAGACCATAACTCCGTATGTCTCTGGCATAATTTCTAACATTACCGGATGCGCCAATTCTTCTGCCCTACCCTTGTTACGATGGCGAAGAATATATTCGCGCATCATTCCGCTTTTAGACACTCCTGGGCGAATAATAGAACTTGCCGCTACGAGACCCAAATAGGTATCTACCTCTAGTTTTTTCAACAGCATCCGCATAGCGGGAGATTCCACATAAAAACAACCCATGCACTGCGCAGTTTTTACCAAATTATTGACTTTCGGGTCTTTTTTAAATGCCTTGACATCATGAATATCAAACTTGGCAAATTCTTCTGGTCGGTCGCGTTCCAAAATATCTAGCGTCTCTTTTATTTTTGAGAGTCCGCGTTGTGCAAGAATATCAAACTTAAAAATACCGACATCTTCGGCAATCACCATATCAAACTGTGTGGTGGGAAATCCTTTTGGGGGCATATTGGTTGCCGAAAACCAGTGAATGGGTTTTTCGGTAATTAGAATTCCGCCTGCATGAATACTCAAATAATTGGGCATGCCATGCAATAGTTGCGTGTATTTCAATACCAAAGCCGATATATTATCTAATCTACTCGCCTCAACATTACCATTACACAATAGATCTATTTCATCTTTTGGCAGCCCGAATACCTTGCCTAGCTCTCTGATTACTCCCCTAGATTGAAAAGTAACATAGGTCCCCAAGAGCGCAACATTTTCGAATCGGTTAAAAATATACTGCGTCATCACCGGTCTGTCGCGATGCGAGAAATCAATATCGAAATCGGGCGGATTTACACGATACAGATTAATAAAACGCTCAAAATACAGGTCCAGCTCCATGGGATCTACATCGGTAATAAAAAGCAGGTATGCCACAATACTATTGGCACCGCTACCCCTACCCACATAAAAGAAATTCTGCTTTCTGGCATGAGTGATGATATCCCAATTGATAAGAAAGTAAGAGACAAAATTCATTTCTTTAATGAGGTACAGCTCCTTCTCCAAGCGGTCCAATACCGCCTGATTTATATCAGGATACCTGAGCGGTAAGCCTTCTTGACACAGTTGTTCTAAGAATAGTTCATCTTCTTCTGTACTTCCTAAATACTTGCTCAAATTTTGAGGTTCCCGGTCTGTAGTAAAATCGAAATAAATGGAACAAGCATCCATTAACCGCTGGGTGTTTTCAAGTATAAAACTATGTTCAGAAAAATACGCCGCCAAATTAGGTATCGCGTACATGTGTTCATCATCACGAGCCTGCTCTGTTACCGACAACATACTCAGCAAAGTGTTATTATCAATGGCACGTAGTAAACGATGTGCATTAAAATCGCGCTTATTTCTGAATGTTACGGGTTGTAATAGCACAATTTTATCTCGCTGCTCCAATAATTTTGAAAACCGAAGTCGCTTTAGCTCGTTAACAGAAACCCCTATAAACTCATGTTCGGCAAAAGTTTTCTTTTCATGCTGAAGTACTTTCTCAAACGGATAGATAACGAACACCTCTTTAAACTGCGGAGCGATTTCTGGAATTTTCTTTTCGTTGTGAATGTGATGCGACAAGAAATCATTGAGTTCTAAAAATCCTTCATTATTTTTGGCAACACCTACAAAACAAGGTTCTACTCCGTTTCTGAAATCGATTCCCAAAATAGGCCGCACATCATATTCAGACGCTTTACGAACAAAATTTAAACAAGCAGAGGTATTATTAATATCGGTCAGTACTAATTGCGTTACCCCATGATCTTTTGCCAATTGCAAAAGCTCAATCTCCGAGAAAGTCCCGTAGCGAAGGCTGTAGTATGTGTGGCAGTTTAGGTACATTTTTGGTTGATGGTTCTCCGTTGTTGGTTGTTCGTGTTTGCGCTGTTCGCTTGACGCTATGCGCAGTACGCTATTTTTTTGCGCTTTGCGTGTGGCGCTCAGCGTGCTGCGCATTTGGTTGTTCGTATTTGCGCTAGGCGCTGTTCGCTGTTCGTATGACGCTTGACGCTATGCGCAGTGCGCTTTTTTACGCTTTGCGTGTGGCGCTCGGCGTACTGCGCAATGCGCTCCCTCTCTTCTCTACTTTCTATATTCTCTTTTCTAACATCTAGTCTCCCTTTACATTTCACTTCGGTTACGCTCAGTGAACGGGTGTCGTCTTTGCGAGGTATTTTCACCGAAGCAATCTGCCGAAAATGGGTACTAGGGATAATCATTGTCACCCCAATTCAGCAAATCACTTCGTCGTGCCTCCTCTTTTTAGTTGTTCGTTGTTCGTTGTCGGTTGTTCGTTTTTTTCGCTGTTCGCTGTTCGCATGACGCTATGCGCAGTGTGCTTTTTTTTGCGCTTTGCGTGTGGCGCTCAGCGTGCTGCGCATCGCGCTCCCTCTCTTCTCTATATTCTATATTCTTTTTTCTCCTTTCTTAAACAATACTTCACTTCGGCTACGCTCAGTGAACGGGTTTCAAAACCCCTCAACAACAGACCGTTAAGAACCATCAACTGTCAACAAACAACCAACAACTAAAAAAGGTCTCGACTGCGCTCGACCGGACATCACCCCCAAAACATACAGCCAAAAACCAACAACTAACAACCGACAACCAACAACTAGATTTTTCTATGCGCCAACACAACAGGCGGCAATCCGTTGAAAGGGTTATGCATTCTTCCTATTGTTTTTGCTCCCATACCCGATGCTCGCAGCACACTTTTGTCACCGTAGCGTTTACGAATGTTGTCCATAGCGTTGTAAAGACTTAGAATTTCTTCAGTATCATCAAACAGGTTGATCTGATAATTGCCCGATACTAAATGACTAAAACGTATACCAATTAATCGCACTAACAACCTACGGTTATATAAGGTCTTGAACAGATCTAAAATTTTAGGTATTAGAATATGGTCTCCGCTGGTATAGGGAATCCGCATTTGCTTTGAATAAGTATTAAAATCCGAGTACCTAATCTTCACTGAAATACAAGCCGTTAACTTATCTCCACGTCGTAATTGATATGCCAAATTTTCGGTCATTGCGATAAGAATACCACGTAGTCTGTTTACATCAATAGTATCTTTATTAAAAGTGCGTTCCGTGGAGATTGATTTTCGCTCGCAAAACGGAATTACAGGCGTATTATCAATTCCATTAGCACGCTTCCATATTACTCCGCCATTAGCACCCAACACCCTTTGCATTACCTCCATGGGCATTTCTTGTACCGTCCGGACTTGTCGCAGGCCCAGGTTCCGTAAAGTCTGGTAAGTCTTATCACCCACCATTGGTATTTTTTTAATGGATAACGGAGCCAAAAAAGGTTTTTCCAACCCCTCATCTATCTTTAATTGATTGTTTGGTTTCGCCTCGTTCGTGGCTACTTTAGAAACTACTTTATTAGCTGATAATCCGAAAGAAATAGGGAGTCCGGTTTCATTGATAATCTTCTTCCGCATTTCTGATGCATATTGGTAGCAACCAAAAAAACGATCCATACCAGTGAGATCTGCATAGAACTCATCTATACTCGATTTTTCAAATACGGGTACGTACTCTTTTATAATTTCGGTCACTATATCTGAGTGCTTACTATAGTCACCCGCATTACCACGAATTACGACAGCATCGGGGCAAAGTTCTCGCGCCATTTTCATAGGCATACCAGAATGCACTCCGAAGCCACGGGTCTCATAACTACACGCCGCTACTACTCCGCGATCTCCGGTACCGCCCACTAACAAAGGCTTATGCTGCAACTCACGATTATTTAATCGTTCTACAGAAACATAAAAAGTATCTAAATCGATATGTAAAATGGTTTTGCTCATAACTATCCTTCAAAATTCGGGATAGCTAAATTATGGATTATTTCCAATTATTAGGATTATTTCCATTTTTTAACATTGAAAAATTATGAACATTAAAAAAACCTGTCACCCAACTAACGGTGACAGGGTTCAGAACAAACCACTCCATTAACGCAATCTAATGCAGAAGCTAGAAGTATCCAATGCAGCATCATTGATCAAGGTTGCGGTAGAAAAGAAACTGATTTAGCCTCCTAAACCTAAAAAAGGCGCAAAAGGTTATATTATTCGCTATAATTTTTCGTTATATGCCATACATCTTGTAGATTATACAGGTCTTGAACTACTAATTATTCAAGACAATCTTTGAGATAAGACATTACTTATGCGCCAAATCCATTTTATACTTTCATCTGCACTATTACTATTATCAACTCATAGTTTTTCGCAAGATGTATCTACAATAAATATTGTTTCCCCAAATGAAAATACTGCCTGGAATATTCCAGACAAAATTGCATTACAGTGGAATACCGTAAAAATTGACACCAGTAAATCTATTCGCTTTTTTCTGGTACGTAATGAAATGGTAGTGCAAGAATTGGGTTCTTTTAAGAACGACGGTTTTGAAGACGGAATAGAATTGGCAAAAAACATAGGATCTGGCAATAGGTACCAAGTAGTTGCCATAGAGTTGTTCCCAGATGATAAGTTTAACATTGCTAAAAAGGTTACCCCCTTTTTCTCGATTATTAATGCAGCATCTGACGAAAGAAAGAAAAAACAACAACTGGCAAATGTTAATACAAAAACATCCAAGAAAAAACGGTCAAGATCTAAATCTAAAGCAAAGAAAAAAGTAAAAGAACAGATAACAACCAAAGAAACTGCTGTTGTCCAAATCAATAACAATCCTGAGCCAAATACTGAAAGCAAAACAGATAAGAAACTTGATAACAAACCTGAAGTTAGAGATAGCTTTGATGGTAGAAAAATTTCATACACCAAAGAATTTGCTTTTGAATCTGAAAATATCACAGTTAAAATTTGGGATCACGGCAGGCAAGATGGTGATATCGTTTCTATTTACCTAAACGGTGTGCAAGTAGTTAAAAAGTACTATTTAACCTATTGGAAAAAAGAATTTAAAATTAAGTTAGATCCAAATAAACCAAACGATTTATTTCTTTATGCACATAATTTAGGAGACTCGCCCCCAAACACCGTTTCGGTTGAAATATCAGATGGTGAAAAATCTGAAAACATAGTATTGAACTCAGACTTAAAAAGTTGCGAGGCAGTAATGATTAGTGTAAAGTAATTAAAACTGCGTATTATTACGTTCTAACAACCAGTTAAAACATAAATGCCGTTTAATTCATTTTTTGATGAACCTGAAAACTATAAAGACCAATTTGGTTTTTATGAACAAGGTGGCTCTCCCTTACTCCTACAAAAGTTTATTGACACCATTGATGAGCAGAAAAATGACATTGAAGAAATCAATATATCATGGTATTTGTACAACAACCAACATTTGCATGACTATTTAAAAGAAGTAGCTGCAGGTGGCATTACTGTGAATGTCATAACTATTCCGCTAGAAGGTTATGACCATTCCAAACCAAAAAATATAGAAAATCTAGTAACGGGAAAGAAGTCTAGCAAAAGTTTCTCTAAATACAATTTAGCTAGAAAGATTTTTGGGGAGATGTATAGAACTACATCACACGAGAATTTCAATCTATATATTTTTCCGCATTTATACGTTAGAAGTGCGCGCGTTAAAAAATTCTCAAGAGGTGCTCTACCCTATTCATTACATATTAAATCCGCTTACATTAAAAAGAAAAGTGGCTATATAATGCTAATGAGCTCCTCTAATTTAGCAGTACGAGATTTAGTGAAAAACGAATCAATGATTAGTGTAGAAGATGAACCATTTTATGAGGAAAATATTGAAATTTTTTACAAGAATTTAATTAGGAACTCCATTCCCATTAAAAACTACAAAGCATCTTTAGATACTACGTGTAACACTTACGAGAAATTAGAATTTGAATATTCAGATTTGGTAGGTATTACGGCACCATTCTACGACAATTCTGCCCATCTTTTAGAGAAGAAAATATCAGAACATATTTGTGCAGCCAAAGAAAGGATTATTGTTTGTGCTCAGCATTTAGCGGCATGCAATTATGAATTTAACGCAAAACATCATTCTACCATTAAAGAGAATGAAACCCGCAAAGGTATATTAGGCGAAGTTATTGGTATGGCAAACAAAGGTGTAAAGATTACTTGCCTATC
Organism: Maribacter forsetii DSM 18668; assembly: GCF_000744105.1. Classification (NCBI taxonomy): domain Bacteria; kingdom Pseudomonadati; phylum Bacteroidota; class Flavobacteriia; order Flavobacteriales; family Flavobacteriaceae; genus Maribacter; species Maribacter forsetii. Next base: position 635,687 of record NZ_JQLH01000001.1, on the reverse strand, counting down.
ACAAACGTTTGCTCCTTTAGCTGAAGATGCGGACAAATTTAAAAAGTCAAATTTCCGAAGACCTGCAAACCCTCATAATTTTCAGCAATTTTTCAGTCAGATCGCTAAAACTGAAAATGCAGAATACTTTGTTAATGAAAACATACATTCTAAATATATTATCATAGATAACATACTTATATATTGCTCTTTCAACTTTACGCCCACCCAATTTATTTATTTAGACAATGTAAAAATCCCAAAATTCAAAAACATGCCAGATTTGAGTTATAGTGGAATTCATTGTGAAGTAGGTATGCATCTAGTAATTAAAGACCAAACTACCGTTAAGGCTTTTGAAAATAATGTAGCAGATATTATACGTAAGAAAGAAACCATCCAAGTAGCTAACTTTGGGGACAAGTCCACGAGCTATTAAATTGAAAACATAATTGATATTTAGACACTAGCATGGAAACTTTTAAATCTAGATTATCGAGTAAAATAGATGGTTGAATTAAAAGCGTTTTGTAATTCTAAAATGTATTTTTGTGTGATGTTTTTTCGATGGCTTATTTGAAAAACATAGATTAAAAAGAATAGCATAAAAAAAATGAATATAGTATCCTTTTTTGCGGGAGCAGGTGGTTTAGATCTTGGTTTTGAACAAGCCGGTTTTAATGTCATTTGGGCAAATGAATATGATAAGGATATTTGGGAAACCTACCAGAAGAATCACCCTGATACTACATTTGACAAAAGAAGTATAGTTGATATACCTGCGGATGATGTACCTGATTGTGACGGAATTATTGGAGGTCCACCCTGCCAAAGTTGGAGTGCAGCTGGGGCTGCAAGAGGCATTCAAGATAAAAGAGGACAGTTATTCTATGATTTTATAAGGATACTTGAAGCAAAACAACCCAAATTCTTTTTGGCAGAAAACGTGAGCGGAATGCTTATTGGCAAACATAGTACTGCACTTGATGGAATTAAAAAACTGCTAAAAAATGCAGGTGTAGGTTATGACCTATCTTTTAAAATGCTCAACGCATCTGACTATAATGTACCGCAAGACAGAAAAAGAGTGTTCTTTATAGGCATTAGAAAAGATTTAGGTTTCAAATATGAATTCCCTACCGAAACCTTCCCAAAAATAACACTAGAATCTGCCATAGGTGATTTAGATAAAAAAGCCATTCCCGCTTTAGAGTTCAATAACACCAATGGCAATAAGTGTACTATACCTAATCATGAATATATGATAGGTGGCTTTTCTACTATGTTCATGTCTAGAAATCGCGTCCGTAATTGGGACGAGCAATCTTTTACCATACAAGCAGGCGGCAGGCATGCACCTATACATCCGCAGGCACCAAAAATGAAGCTAATAGAAAAGGATGTTAGAGTTTTTGTACCAGGTAAAGAACAACTTTACAGAAGGCTAAGCGTACGAGAATGCGCCAGAATACAGACGTTCCCAAACGATTTTATTTTTCATTATAAAAAAGTAGCTGCAGGTTATAAAATGATAGGTAATGCAGTACCTGTCAACCTAGCAAAGTTTTTAGCCAAAAGTATTATGACTCAATTAAAGGCAAATGAGCATAAATTATCGAAAATTGAAAGGGTAAAATGAATGATGCTTTAAGGTGAATTCAATTATAATTAGCATAAACGTAGCCCTTTAAATTACCCCGTAAAATCAAAAAAACCCTCTTAATCAAATGATTAAGAGGGTTTAGAAGTACTCGAGGCGGGAATCGAACCCGCACTCCGAAGAACTGGATTTTGAATCCAGCGCGTCTACCAGTTCCGCCACTCGAGCATATTTCACCAGCTAAAACTGGCTTGTTATCAAAACAGGACTGCAAAACTAAATAATAATTTTCTATCCACCACTAAAAATATCAATATTTATGCAATAGCAACCAAAATTAATCTTTAAATTTGCACCTTCTAAAAAACAAGGTATTTAAACTGAATAACCAAGTAACTGTTTGGAAAACAATAAACAAAGATATGCCATACCAAGTTCCACAACCAAAAATATTTGCTTGTACCCAAAGTAAAGTCTTAGGGGAGAAAATTGCCAAAGCATATGGTGCCGAAATAGGCAAAATATCGTTTTCCCGATATAGTGACGGTGAATTTCAACCTTCTTTTGAAGAATCTATTCGTGGAACAAGAATATTCCTAATTGGCTCAACACACCCTGGTCCAGAAAATTTAATGGAAATGTTGTTGATGATAGATGCTGCCAAAAGAGCATCTGCACGTCATATTACAGCAGTTATGCCATATTTTGGCTGGGCAAGACAAGACAGAAAAGATAAACCTAGAGTACCTATAGCAGCTAAACTAGTTGCCAAAATGTTGGAAACAGCTGGTGCCACTAGAATTATCACTATGGATCTACATGCTGACCAAATACAAGGTTTCTTTGAAAAACCTGTAGATCACTTATTTGCATCTACATTGTTTTTACCTTATTTAAAAAATCTAGATTTAAAAGATCTTACTATAGCTTCACCAGATATGGGCGGTTCAAAAAGAGCTTATGCCTACTCTAAAGCTTTGGATAGCGATGTGGTAGTTTGTTATAAGCAAAGAGCCAAAGCCAATGTTATATCTCACATGGAATTGATCGGTGATGTAAAAGGTAAAAATGTGGTCTTAGCAGATGATATGGTAGATACTGCAGGCACCTTGACCAAAGCAGCTGACCTAATGATGGAAAGAGGCGCTTTAAGCGTAAGGGCTATTGCTACTCACGGTCTATTATCGGGAGATGCATATGAGAAAATAGAAAAATCAAAACTTACGGAACTGATTATTACAGATTCAATTCCGGCAGAGGTAAAAAGTGACAAAGTTAAAGTTTTAAGTTGTGCCGATTTATTTGCAGATGTAATGGATAAGGTTCATAACAATAACTCTATATCTTCTAAGTTCTTAATGTAAGATTAGAAGCAAAACAAGAATATTAATTTTTTATATATATAATGAAAGCAATTACAATTAAAGGATCAGAAAGAGAAAGCGTGGGCAAAAAGGCAACTAAAGCCCTACGTAATGCTGGAAAGGTTCCTTGCGTGGTATACGGAGGGGAAAAACCATTACACTTTTCAGCAGATGAACTAGCGTTCAGAGATTTGGTTTACACTCCAAATGCACACACAGTTGCAATTGAATTGGATGGCGGAACTTCAGTTAAAGCGATCATGCAAGATATTCAGTTTCACCCTGTAACAGATGCCATCATCCATATTGATTTTTATCAATTATTCGATGATAAAATGGTTACTATGAATATTCCTGTAACATTAGAAGGAAATTCTCCAGGTGTACGTAATGGTGGACGTTTATTGTTCAGAAAACGTAAACTTGCAATCAAAGCTATACCAAGCAAATTACCAGATTTCTTTAACGTCGATATTTCTAAATTGAAAATCGGTCAAAATATTTCTGTAGCATCATTGTTGAGTGAAGATTTCACCATCTTACACCCAGAAAGTCAAGTTGTTGTACAAGTTAAAACTGCTCGTACCGCTGTTGTGGCCGATGATGAAGATGAAGAAGGAGAAGAAGGAGCTGAAGGTGCATCTGAAGAAGCTGCTCAAGAATAGTCTTAAAAGTCTAAATTATACATTAAAGCATCCTGGTACTTGTATCAGGATGCTTTTGTATTTTTACACCCTAAATGAAACTACCCATGTTCCCGTTTTTAAAATCTCTTTTTAATAACCAGAACATAATTACAGAAGAAAAAGACCCCATGAAGAAATTTTTAATCGTTGGCCTTGGCAATATAGGAGAAGAATATGCAGAAACCCGCCATAATATAGGTTTTAAAGTACTGGATGAAGTAGCCAAAGTAAATGACTTTACTTTTGAAACCGCTAAACTTGGTGATATAGGTTCTTATAAAGTAAAAGGGAGAACAATTATTTGCCTTAAACCATCTACTTACATGAACCGAAGCGGTAAAGCTTTAAAGTATTGGATGGATAAAGAAAAAATACCTCAAGGCAATGTTTTAGTGATAACCGATGACATCAATTTACCATTTGGTACTATCCGCATAAAAACGAAAGGAAGCAATGGCGGCCATAACGGGTTAAAGGATATAGAGCTGTTTCTTCAAACCATTCTTTACAATAGGTATAGATTTGGCGTGGGAGCAGATTTTGGCAAAGGCAGACAGGTGGAATATGTTTTGGGACAATGGAACGATGAGGAAAAAGCTTTAATGCCTGAACGTTTAAAAAAATCGGCGGAAATCATTAATTCATTTGCACTAGCCGGAATAGTAAGGACCATGAATCAATTCAATAATTCTTAAAGCACTTTAAAAGTATACACCCCAGTATCTGATCTATTACCTTCTTCATCGATTACAATGACTTTCCAATAATATACAGTATCTGATGTCACTGAAACTTTTATACTTGTTACAGTCGATGATAGTTCTCTAATTAAATCTATTGGCGGTGTTTCTACTGAGAAATACACCTCATAGCTAGCAATATCATTGTCTAAATCAGACGCAGACCAAGATAGCTCCACCTCGTTGTTGATATCCTTAAACACATTTTCTGATGAAGCAGGAGTAATTATAGTTGCAGGAAATGGTGCAAATGTAGACCTAGAACCGGCATTGTAAAAATACCATTCTTGACTAGATACCGTTTCTTCGACTTCACCGTTTCTAGAGCGCACAAACCAAGAAAATTGCTCTCCTTTAGCCAATGGCAACTTAGCTGAACTTGAAGCTGACACAATGGTTTGAACTGTGCCTGTTGCAATATTGGTTACGCGCAATTCATAGGTCTCCGTATTATCTGCTAAATTCCACCTAAACTCTACTTGACTGGTTTCCTCTCCTAAACTAACACCTGTGGTACACTCAGAATTTTCTTCTGGAAACACCAAAAGAACCGCTTCTGGCGGATTGCCAGAACCTTTCTTTTTACAGCTTGTTACGGCCATAAACAAACATATAACAAGTACTGAAAAACGCATCATTCTTTAATTACCTTAGAAGTTCCTTTAATAGTTCTACCTTCATATTTCAGGTAATAAATACCTGTAGAAAGTGAACTCAAATCTAATTGCATTACCCCACCAATCACCATGATTTTTTTATTAAAAACATATCTGCCATCGGCACTAAAAACACTTACAGTTATTTCTTCTTGCTGTGCACCTAAATAGACCTCTACAATATCTTTCACTGGATTTGGGTACACTACCGGCTCTACATAAAAACCGATCTGTTCTTCATAAACGCCCTGACAAGGAATATCTGTGTAAACCTTTAACGTATTTAGTCCTTTATTTAAATTCAACTCTATTGTTGATTCTTCCGTTTGTACAGCTACGCCATTCAATTCTATTGTGTAAAATGATGAACCATTCATTTCAAGCGTTACATGAAAACCATCTGCTGCCACTCTAGAAGATACATTTAATGGCGAAGGCTCGGTAATCTGCACCTCAACACAATACTGTTGATAAGCTATGACACCATCTGTCCCTGTCATGCATAACGTATAAGTACCTGACGCTAGATTAGATAAGTTGAACGCATTTGAAAAGTTCTGGGTTAGATTTAATCCGTTACCGGTAACTACTACTTGATAATCAAGTGCCAATTTGGGTACTACAGATAACGAACCGTCATTATTATCTCTACATGTTTCACTTTCCAAACTAATAATAAAATTCTCTGCCGGAAAGCGATAGATAGCACAACCAGAAGCATCTACTTCTTGACCAGCCGGAGTACCTAGACACAAATCATCACCATCATCAAATACTCCATCATTGTCTGCATCTGGTCTAAAGTCTCCCTCAACACAAGCTTCAAGAACAAATGAATTTAAACTACCACCGTCAGAAGGGGCATTATCTTTAACCTCTAAAACCCACTCACCAAGAATAGACTCCCCGTTAAAAGAACTTAAACTCCCCAAAGGCTTCACCGAACCACTAATACCTGGACTTACAGAACACATAAAAGCTGGACTATCATCATCAAAAGTGGCATTGATATCTCTTGAATCTCCACAAGAATTTGAAACCAAGGTTACCGTTGTACCCGCAGGCGATGTAAGGCTAATGACCAAATCAGCCAAAAAGGTATGCTCTACATCAAGCTGTACATTAATGTCTGCAACTGGTAAATCCTCAAAAAACACGATTTTTGAAGTAATAACCGGTGTACCGCTACTTGATATGGCAATTGGCATACCTGAAGCACTTTTTGTAGCACAATTAAACTGTACCGTGGAAAAGCTAAACGGAGCACTAAAAACACCTTCACCACAATCGTTTTTTGGTTTTACCCTCCAAAAATAAGTGCTATTATTATCTATAAGTATAGGGGAGAACGAGCTTCCACTAACGGTACTCGATTCTATAATATTTGTAAAAGTAGCATCATCTGAAATTTCAACATCGTAAAGAGTGTTCCCTAAAGATGTTTCCCATTCCAGCATCACATCTGTAGAGGCATTCTCAAAACCATCTACAGGAGAAATTAGAACTACTTCTTCAAATTCATCGTCATAAATTCTTAACTGTAATGTAATTTCTTTTGTAACCGTATCTGCGCTAGACAAAACCCTAACAGGGTAAATACCGGCATCTACGGTAGAAATACCTTCAAAATCAACAGTAACCAACGTATCGTCAACATCAGCGACTGCAGGTGTAAAAGTGGCTGTAATACCTATAGGCAAATCAACCACACTAAACGTACTTTCTTCATCGAAACCCAAATCAGTTTCATAAGTGAAATCAATACTTAAATCATTGGGCTTGCAAATATCAAAAACTACCTCTTCAAAATTAAGTACGACTTCTGATGGGGTAATGGAAAAATTAGCATCATTGACAGCAAAGAAAATATTATTATCTGCCTTGATCATAATACGCCCTGTACTAGTGGTAATGTTTGGTATGATTACAACCTGACTACCATCATTCAAAGTATTCTCTTCTAGAACAATAGGAAAAGTGACCCCACTATCTGTAGATAAAAATATTGAAACATTTTCAGCGTTTACGGGTGATATATCTGTATTGGCAACATCCCAAGTAATGGTTTGTATAGATCCAGCTTCAAAAGACTCTTCTGTAGCTTGCGAACTTATTAAAAAAGGACCGGCTTCATTACTTACAGATACGGTCATTTCATCAGAATCTGACTGCCCGCCATTTAAAGCATTATCTCTTACCGTTAATGAAAAGTTTAAATCACGACCAATATTAGACAGCGTTTCCCAAGCAGAACCTGAGGTCGGTACTGTTTGCGTTAATTCGCCATTTAAAATTCTATTTAAACTGGGAAAATATCGTTCTGGAGTTAGTTTTGGCGGTAGAGACCTAAAATTTGCCCCTGCAGGGTTGTCTGGACCAAATGTAGCCTGCGTAACTATACCGTTATCGATCTGTTCCCAAGTATAGCTCAATACGTTTGTGGCATCAACATCGGTTGCCTCACCTGTAAGCACAAATGGTGTACCTTTAGGTATAACGTAATCTGTTAAAGGAGTAATGGTTGGTGGATTATTGGTAAGAATCACTGTCTCTCCACATGAAATAGTTTCAAGGTAATCCCTTATCTGAACTATACTCACGTAATGAAAATAATCATCACTATTTGAGGCAACATTATTTACACCGGTAATGCCTGCATAACCCATAATGGTAGTACCACTTGCAGGCTCTACTTGTACTGTTGTACCTTCTGAAATATGTGAAAAAGAGTGATTGGCCCCAAACTGGTGCCCCATTTCATGCGCAACCAAATCAATATCAAAAGCATCACCTACCGGTGAAGATAAGGTGGTATACCCACTACCCTTTCTACTATCTGTACAAACGGCACCTATAAAACCTGAATTACCATCTAAAGTATTGTCCTGTTGGTTAAAAAGATGTCCAATATCATAATTAGCCTCACCAATTACACTAGTTAAAGTATTTTGAACCTGAGAACTTAAACTACCCGTATACGGGTCCGTTTCAGGATTGGTATAAATAACCAGATCCGTATTTGCTATCAACTCTAGGGTAATCGCCAAATCGCGCTCAAAAACTGCATTAATTCTTGTAAGCGTAGCGTTAATAGCTGCAAGAGCATCTGCCTTTGTACCTCCATGAAACTCTGTATACTCGCCTGAAGCTGAAATTGCCACCCTAAACTTTCTTAATGTTTGATCGTCTACCAGTTTAGCCGTTAGGTTTTGCGAATATTTTTTGATCTCGGGCACAGTTTTACATACAAAATCCACATCGCGCTCATCTTGATCTGTTCTACGATACAATACATAGGTATCATCAGCAGATTTTTGCATAAACAAAGCTCCGTTTTCCCCAGAGGTCATCATGGTACTTTGTATCCCTTTACCCGAAACACTAAATCGAATCTGTTTAGTAGCATCATGCAAGGCAATACCCTTATAAGATTTTATAGATGGATATTTAAGTGCTAGTCCTTCAGAAAAAAGGTGTGCATCTTCTACTAAAAACGGAATAAGCTCACCAGTTTCATCCGGAAAATAAATGATTTTAGAAGCTTCTTTCTTTGTAATTGCTCTTATAAACTGTTGCTGATCAAGTGTAAAAGCCGTTCCTTTATTTACTCGCAACTGTTGCTTAGTGAATTGTTTAGCCTTATTGTTTAATTCCGTATTTTTCCAATATGCAGTTTGCGCCAAACCGGAAAAGGAAAGAAATACTATGGTAATTGTAAAAACTAGGCGTAATTTTGCAATCATTAAGAGGCTTTTAACTCAAAATCAAATATAAGTCTTTTTATTTTCTATCACAGGTGATTACAGTCCGCAACATTTCTAAGTACAAAGAAGAATATCCTACGGTCATTACCATAGGCACCTTTGACGGGGTACATATTGGTCACCTCAAAATACTTAGTAAAATCATTAATCATGCCAAGAATACCGAATTAAAATCTTCGGTACTTACATTTTTTCCGCACCCAAGAATGGTGTTACAAAAAGACACCAACATAAAACTATTAAATACCATAGAGGAAAAAATAGGCATCTTGGAGAAACTTGGTCTTGACATACTTATTATTCATCCTTTTACCAAAGAATTCTCTAGACTTACGGCAACCGAGTTTGTTCGCGATTTGCTCGTAAACACGTTAAAAATCAAAAAAGTGATTATAGGTTATGACCATAGATTTGGTCGCAATAGAAATGCCAACATCACTGATTTGATCACCTTTGGAAACACTTATGATTTTACGGTAGATGAGATACCTGCTCAAGAAATTGACGATGTATCAGTTAGCTCTACTAAAATTAGAAAAGCATTAGAAGACGGCGATATTGAAACCGCAAATAGTTACCTAGGCTATGAATATATGCTTACCGGAACAATCATTAAGGGTAAAGGGATCGGTAAGCAATTGGGATACCCAACAGCGAACCTTTCAATAGCTGAAGATTACAAGCTAATACCTAAAAACGGTGCATACATTGTAAACAGTATCTTGAACGGTAAAATTGTTTACGGTATGATGAATATAGGCTACAACCCAACCGTAAATGGCACAGAAAAATCCATAGAAATTAATTTTTTCGATTTTGATAGGGATTTGTACGACTTAAAAATTCAAGTTAATATTTTGGTTCGTTTACGAGATGAGCATAAATTTGAATCTATTGATGCTCTCAAAGCACAATTGGCAAAAGACAAAGAAAAATCTCTAGATTATATTAATAAGTAATTATGCTCAACAGGTTATTATTTCAACGTATAGATAATAGCCCCTTAATTGTCTTTCGTATATTTTTTGGTATTCTCGTTTCCCTTGAGTGCTTTGGCGCTATTGCTACTGGTTGGGTAAAGCGGAATTTAATCTCACCCAAATACACTTTCCCTTTTATAGATTTTGAATTTCTACAACCACTGCCCGGTAATGGCATGTATTTCTATTTTGTATTAATGGGGTTACTAGGTCTTTTCATTGCCGTAGGGTTCAAATATCGATTAAGTATCATATCATTTACCGTGCTGTGGACTGCAACGTATTTGATGCAAAAAACGGCTTATAACAATCATTACTACTTACTCATATTAATATCATTGATAATGTGTTTTTTTCCTGCGGAAAGAAGTCGGTCCTACGATGTTAAAATGAAACCCGAACTAGAAAGCAATTCAATGTACGCCTATGTAAAATGGGCAGTAGTGCTTCAATTGTTTATTGTCTACGTATACGCCTCAATTGCTAAAATGTATGGAGATTGGCTTGATTTTAGTACCATAGCCGTATTAATGCATTCTAAAAAAAGTTATTGGTTAGTTGGTACTATTTTACAAGAACCGTGGATACATAGTATAATTGGATCTGTTGGTATTTTGTTTGATTTACTTATTGTACCCGCCCTACTCTGGAAACCAACAAGGAAAGCGGCTTTCTTTATCTCACTTTTCTTTCATCTATTCAATTCCATCATATTTCAGATTGGAATATTCCCTTATTTATCCATTGCCTTCAGTGTTTTCTTTTTTGAGCCAGAAACCATTCGTAAGATTTTCTTCAAGACAAAACCGGCATTTGTATCATCCTATTCTTCAACACCAAATAACAGCAACACAATTCTAGTAACAGCAGCTATCTACTTCATAATTCAATTAGTATTACCTATAAGACACCATGCCATTAAAGATGACGTGCTATGGAGCGAAGAAGGTCATAGAATGAGCTGGCGAATGATGCTACGTAGCAGACAGGGTAAAGGCAGATATAAAGTAGTTGACAATGACACTAAAGAAGAGTTCATCATAAAACCTAAAGATTATGTATCTAGAGGTCAAGAACGCAAAATATTTGCCTACCCGGATTTTGCTTGGCAGTTTGCCCAATACTTAAAAAAGGAGTTTGAACAAGAAGATAGAAACGTTTCGGTATACCTAGAAAACTCTAAAATCAGTATTAACCGCAAACCATATGTACCCTTTATAGACGCTAAAACTGATTTGGCGGCAGAGACATGGTACCAAACAAAACATCACGACTGGATTCTCCCCTCTAACTTCGGAAAGTCCAAAAAGTAGTTTAATACAGGTTTAGTCCGTAAAAGTACCTGCTATAAATATAAGATTAACGTAAATTTGCAGTCAAATACAATTCAATAATGTTACAAATACAGACCATAAGAGATAATCAAGAAGATATTATCCTTGCCCTTGGAAAAAGAAATATTGATGCACAACCCTTAATTGAAAAAGTGCTTCAATTAGATGAAAACAGACGTGCTGCCCAAACAAGTTTGGACAACGTTTTGGCAGAATCGAATAAAATTTCCAAAGAAATTGGTGTTTTGTACAAAACTGGAAAAGTTCAAGAAGCAAATTTATTAAAAGAACAAACGGTAAAGCTAAAAGAAGAATCTAAACAATTAGGTGAAGATTTAAACGCGGCAGAAGAAGAGCTACAAAACCTTCTTTATCAATTACCGAATGCACCGCATGATTCTGTAAAAAAAGGTTCAACCGAAGAAGATAATGAAGAAATATTCAGCGAAGGCGATGTTCCTAAATTGGTTGAAGGCGCCCTTCCGCATTGGGAGCTAGCGAAGAAATATGATATCATAGATTTTGAATTAGGTGTTAAAATCGCTGGTGCCGGTTTTCCGGTTTACAAAGGTAAAGGTGCTCGTTTGCAACGTGCTTTAATCGCTTATTTCTTAGATAAAAATACCGAAGCGGGTTATACTGAAATTCAAGTGCCACATTTGGTAAACGAACTTTCAGGTTATGGCACAGGTCAATTGCCAGATAAGGAAGGTCAAATGTACCATGTAACAGCAGACGACCTTTATTTGATACCAACAGCAGAGGTTCCTGTAACTAACATATTTAGAGACGTTATTGTAAAGGAAAGTGATTTCCCTATTACCTACACGGGGTATACTCCATGTTTTAGAAGAGAAGCAGGTAGCTATGGCGCACATGTGCGTGGTCTAAATCGTTTACACCAATTCGATAAAGTTGAAATTGTACGTGTAGAACACCCTACTAAATCATATGATGCCTTAGATGGTATGGTGGAGCATGTTAAAAATATTCTACGAGAATTAAAATTACCATACCGAATTCTAAGACTATGTGGTGGTGATTTAGGTTTTACAGCTGCACTTACGTTTGACTTTGAAGTATTCTCAACTGCGCAAGATAGATGGTTAGAAATTAGCTCTGTTTCTAACTTTGAAACATACCAGGCCAATAGATTAAAACTACGTTTTAAAGATGAAAACGGAAAAAATCAACTAGCTCATACATTAAATGGTAGCTCTTTAGCCTTACCACGTGTTTTGGCAGGAATTCTAGAAAATTATCAAACTGCAGACGGCATTAAAATACCGGACGTATTAGTTCCCTATTGTGGTTTTGATATGATTGATTAATTTCTAAAAGTGTTTCTTTTTAGTAACTGATAGATTTTTCTAATATATAGTATTGAATAAAACGCCGTACAACCTCTGTTGTACGGCGTTTTATATTAAAAAAATATACCTAAAATATGGAAATGATAAAATCAATTTTTCATTACTAACGCTACCGCCTAACCACATCTATATTCACTATTTTAGTAGAAGGTTCAATTTTCATTAGAAACATAAATTGACAAAATTTTAAAACCTTCTTCATTATGAATTTTAAATTCAATTGCTGTTTATTACTTATAAGTATATTTTTTCTTGGCTGCTCTGATGAAAAAAGCATAAAAGAGAAAGAGATAAATATTGAAGAATTAACCATTTCCGATATACATAAATCATATCAAGATAAAACCTTCAATAGTGAACAGCTAGTGAATACCTATCTTGAAAGAATTGAAAATTTTGATAGCACTTTGAACGCAATTACTGTGGTCAACCCCCAAGCCCTAAAAATAGCAAAAGAACTTGATGAAGAATACAAACGAACAGGCATTTTACGTCCTTTACACGGCATACCGTTAATTGTAAAAGATAATATCAATACAGAAGGTTTACCTACTACTGCCGGTTCACTAGCACTGCAAAACTATATACCTGAAAAAGATGCTTTTATCATTAAAAAACTTGTTGAAGCTGGTGCTATTATCATTGCAAAATCTAACATGGCAGAATGGGCATTTAGCCCTATGCATAGCGAAAGTTCAACAGCTGGCACAACTAAAAATCCATATAACACCAATTATGTACCTGCTGGATCCAGTGGTGGTACCGGTGCTTCGATAGCAGCTAATCTTGGAACTATAGGACTAGGCACAGATACCGGAAATTCCATTAGAGGACCTTCATCTCACAATGCATTAGTAGGGTTTAGAACCACGCTAGGTTTAGTTAGTAGAAGCGCAATTGTTCCGCTTTATTTGAGAAATGATGTAGTCGGTCCTATGTGCCGTTCTGTTGAAGATGCAACTAAAGTTTTAGAAGTTATTGCAGGCATAGACCCTAAAGACCCACTTACAAAATATTCAGAAGGGAATACACCAACAGATTATACACAATTTCTTAAAAAAGATGCCCTGAAAGGTTCTAGAATAGGTGTTCTAAGAACCTTAAGTGATGACAATCCGCATCCTGAAATAAATCAATTATTTAATAATTCACTTGTCCAATTAGACTCTTTAGGAGCTTCGGTCATCGATTCGGTTATCGTACCTGATTTTCAAAACTTAAGACAAAACCAATGGTGTGCTACTTTTCGTGAAAATGTCGAGACTTTTTTATCCGATTACGTTAAAAATGATTCACTAAAAACTATTGAAGATATTATTGAAGTAGGAAGCAAGTCTAATTTTGCGAGAGAAAGGTTAGTAAGAAATGCCGCCCACACTGGAAGATGGGAAGAATCAAAAATGCCCTGTTTAGATGCCTATACAGATATACGCAGAGTTGCTTTTAGAGAAGCTATTGAAAACATGATGGATTCTTTACAACTAGATGCTATAGTCTATCCATCATGGAACAACCCGCCAGCACCAATTAATCAATTTCAAGAAGAATATAAGGGAGATAATAGTCAAATTATTAGTCCGCATACAGGACAGCCAGCTTTTACCGTCCCCATGGGTTTTACAAGTAAAAATTTACCTGCGGGACTTCAGTTTTTAGGCAGAATGTATGACGAGCCTGTTTTAATAGGCCTTACCTATTCTTATGAACAGGGCACCAAACACAGAAAAGCACCCGATTTAAAATAGCATCAACTTTCATATTAAGGTTCGAATAGGCTAATTCCTATTCTTTGGCGTATATAAACAGACAGTCTTTTATATGTCTTAAATTTTACCTTGAATACTTATTATGAAAAACCTTATCTTACTTTTAATGTTATCGGTCTTTCTTGCTTGCAGCAACCAAGATGACAATACTAATACCGAAGAGGTAAAGGAAGAAAATGAAAATTTCAACGCTATACCAGTTTACAACCACGCATATATTGAAAATTTTGAGGTAGATCAAGTTGCGTACATTGCTTTAAATGCAACTAATGCTTACGTATTGGTTGATCCGTTTGAAGATGATGTTGCAGAATCCATTGTTGAAATAAAAGCAAATGGAAATCAATTGGCGGCATATATAAGCATTGGCACAGGTGAAGATTGGAGAGATAATTTTAATCAACTTCAACCTTTTTTAACTACAGAACAATGGGCAGAGTGGTCAGGTGAATATTTTGTAAACACCACCACTACCGGAATAATCGATGTTATGAAAGCTAGAATTGATAAAATTGCCAATTTAGGTTTTGATTGGGTAGAGTTCGATAATATGGACTGGGCTTTATATGATGATACGCGAGAAACTTATGGCATTCAAGTATCGAAAGAAGATGGTATTGCCTACTATCAAGAGCTTTGTAATTATGTACATGAAAAAGGCATGAAATGTATGGCAAAGAACTTCGTTGAAAATGCCGAAGATTTTGATGGGGTAACATATGAATCATACAATGATGAGAAAAATTGGTGGGATACCTCTGGAGCACAAAGCTTTTTAGATGACGAAAAACTTGTAATAATAATTCATTATAACGAAAGCAACTGCAATCAAGTCTATGCTGATTACCAAGCTATTTACAATGAAGACCTTTCGTTTATCTGCGAAGACACTACACTTAAAAAATACCTACATTACAATGAATAGGTAGTAGAGATTATCGACCTTTAGTATAACTAAGTATTTGTATTATGAATTGGGCACTGTTAATAATCGCCGGTCTTTTTGAGGTAGCTTTTGCCTTCTGTTTAGGTAAAGCCAAAGAAACCACTGGCAATGAAATGTATTTATGGTATGTTGGTTTTTTAGTTGCTCTTGCCATAAGTATGATATTATTAGTGAAAGCGACACAAACATTACCCATTGGTACCGCATATGCCGTGTGGACAGGTATTGGCGCCGTAGGCACAGTACTAGTTGGTATATTCGTATTCAAAGAACCAGCTACTTTTTTACGTATTCTTTTTATTACAACATTAATTGGTTCTATTATAGGTCTTAAAGTAGTATCCCATTAATACCATAGTCATTACAAGATTTACTAACTAGAAATAAATACTATAACCGCATAAAATCAAGTGCTTGTTAGCATCTACTTAACAACAACTTACTGCATTCTATGTATCTTTGATTATGCGCTTTACCTTTTTCATAATTACATTTTTAGTTCTGTCAACATTCTGCTTTGCCCAGGATGATTTCTTGGCGAAGCAATATTTTGCTGATGGTGATTTTGAAAAAGCCGTAGTTTTTTATGAAAAACTAGTAGAAAAAAGCCCTAGAAGAACAGAATACGTACAAGATTTAGTTGCCTGCTATCAGCAATTAGAACGCTACCAAGATGCTGAAGATTTTTTAAATCAGCGTTTAAAAGACCGAAATCCGTATCCTACATTATTAATTGATCTAGGTTATAATTACAAGTTACAGGGCAATGAACAGATGGCACAAACGTATTACAACAAAGCGTTAGATATTATCCCTAAAAACCCTAATTACGGTTACGCCTTAGGTCTTCAATTTCAAAAATACAGCCTGCTGGACTTAGCGATTAAAGCTTTTAAAAATTCAATGGAATTGAATCCTGCTTTAAACTTCAATTTTCAACTTGCTAGAATATATGGAGAGCAAGGTAATGTTGAAGCCATGTACAACTCATACCTCAATCTTGTTATTGATGGTAAAACCTCTAAATCTAACATTCTAAGAAGTATAGATGATTTTATCTCTGAAAAAGCAACGGATAAAAATAACATCCTATTAAAAAAGGTATTACTAGAGCGTGCACAGAAAAACCCAGATGTTCTTTGGAATGAGCTTTTAAGCTGGTTATTTGTTCAGCAAAAGCAATACGGTAGTGCGTTTAGGCAAGAAAAAGCCATTTTTAAACGTATGAACGGCAGCTCTACCACCAGATTGGAGAATTTAGGCAACGATGCCTTAGATAATGAAAAATATGACACCGCAAAAGATATCTACGGTTACATCATTGAGAACACCAGTAATAAGATTACGCAATTAGATGCAGAACTAAACCTTATTGATATTGATTTACTAAATGCTACAAACGGACAGTTAGATGCTATTCAAAAAAAGTACGATGCTCTTGTAGACATTTACGGATATAAATCGCAATCATTACAGCTGCAAGTTGCCTATGCAAATTTTCTTACGTTTAAAAAGAACGATCCCGCACCTGCAGAAAAATTGCTAAAGAATAGTTTAGAATTACCATTAAGCGATAGAGGTACTGCATATTTAAAACTAGCACTAGGCGATATTTTGGTGTATGACAAAAAGTTTAACGAAGCACTCATCTTCTTCTCTCAGATTCAGCAAAAATTAAAGAACGATGTTTTAGGTCAAGATGCACGTTATAAAGTAGCACAAACCAGTTTTTACAAAGGAGATTTTGATTGGGCATTAACGCAATTAAAAGTACTACGAAGTTCTACTTCTCAACTCATAGCAAATGACGCTATGCAGTTGAGCCTTTTGATATCAGACAATTCGTTGGAAGATTCCACGCAAACTGCCTTAAAAAAATATGCGAGAGCAGATTTCTTGGCCTATCAAAATAAAACCGACGAAGCCATTACTGCTTTAGGAGATATATTAGAAAATCATAAAGGGGAAAAGATCGAAGATGAAGCACTCTTAAAACAAGCTCAACTATTTGAAAAGCAAAAGAAATACGAAGACGCTCAGTTAAACTATCAAAAAATCATCACATTTTATGGCAATGGTATTCTTGCCGATGATGCATATTATGCACTGGGTGAACTTTACCGTAAACAATTCAATGACCCCATAAAGGCAAAAGAGCAGTACGAGAAAATCATCTACAATTATCAAGACAGCTATTACTTTCCTGAAGCCCGTAAAAACTTTAGAATTTTAAGGGGAGACGTCATAAATTAAAATCGCGACCTATCTAATTCGTTTTAAGCCCTAGTTGAACTAACTTTGCAATTCAAATAGAACTTGAAATAATACATGTACATATATAACGTTACCACCAATATAGAAGAAACGACCCATGATACTTGGCTGCAATGGATGAAAGAAACGCACATACCACAAGTTCTTTCAACCGGTAAATTCTTAAGTGCAAAATTCACTAAAGTTTTGGTAGAAGAAGATATGGGTGGCTATACCTATTCAGTTCAATACACCGTACCGGACAAAGCTACTTTAGACAGGTATTATGAAGAAGATGCACCGGCACTAATAGAAAGTATTCAAAAGAAATTTGCAGGTCAGTTGGTTTCTTTTAAAACAGAATTAGAAGTAGTAGATGAGTTCTTTGTACAAAGAGCTACAGCAACCCACTATTTATTCACCTACGGAACTTTACAGGAAAGAGAAGTACAGTTGGGAGTATTCGCAAGACCTTTAAACGGATTTGAAGACGAATTACCATTATATACAATATCAGATATAAAAGTAGCCGACCTATACCCTACACTACAACACACAGGATCAAAAGAAGATTCAATCAAAGGTCAAGTATATACACTATCTCATCAAGAATTACATAAAGCAGATAGATACGAAGGTGAAGCATACGAAAGAATTGAAATTCAATTGGCATCGGGGAAAAAAGCTTGGGCCTATATAGCAAAATAAACTGTCGCTAAAAGAGATTTATGGGAACGAAAAGAAAGAAGAACAAAAATGATAAGTATGCTCATAAAAAGCATCATGAAAAAGGTCCTGTAAAAGCGAAGAAACACTTAGGTCAGCATTTTTTAAAAGATGAAGACATTGCCAGGCAAATTGCCGAAACACTATTACAGCAAGATTTTAAAAATGTCATAGAAATAGGTCCGGGAACAGGCGTTTTAACCAAATACCTACTTTTACGAGATAGCAATTTAGTAGCAATGGACTTGGATACAGAGTCCATTACGTACTTAAACGAAACTTTTCCTTTAGAACACCCAAAGGCATTTGAGGGCGATGGTTCTTTTAAAGTGATAGAAGCAGATTTTCTAAACTTTGATATTTCCACTTTGTTCGGCGATGAGCAATTTGGTATTACCGGTAACTTTCCATACAATATATCTACACAGATCGTTTTTAAAATGTTGGAGCTTCGAAATCAAATACCTGAATTTTCAGGGATGTTTCAGAAAGAAGTTGCGCAGCGTATTTGTTCAGCAGAAGGCAGTAAAACATATGGCATTTTATCGGTTTTAGTTCAAGCTTTTTACAATGCCGAATATCTTTTTACGGTAGAACCAGATGTTTTTGACCCACCACCAAAAGTACAATCCGGAGTTTTAAGATTAACACGTAAAACCAACTTTGAACTTTCTTGTGACGAGCAATTATTATATAGAGTAGTAAAAACCGCTTTCAATCAACGTCGAAAGACATTACGTAACAGTTTAAAAACATTTTCATTATCAGATAATCTAAGAGAAGATACTATATTTGACCTTAGACCGGAACAGTTGGCGGTTGACGATTTTATAGCATTGACGAACAAAATTGCGGATGACACCCTTTAAGCTTACAGAAGAACTTGTAGTAGAGATAGAACAGCTCATTGAACAAAGCAATGATACTGAACTAAACGCTATGTTGAGTACTGTGCATTATGCCGATGTTGCTGAAATCATTAATGAATTGGATAAGGACAAAGCTACCTATCTAATTAAATTATTGGACAGCGATAAAACTTCCGATGTTCTTACAGAGTTAGATGAAGATGTTCGTGAAGCTATATTAAGCAGTCTATCTACAAAAGAAATTGCCGGCGAATTAGAGGAGCTAGACACCGATGATGCCGCAGATATTATTGGCGAGTTACCTAAAGACCAAATACAAGACGTTATCTCTAAAATTGAAGATAGAGAACACGCAAAAGATATCGTTGATCTTTTAAGATATGCAGATGATTCCGCAGGTGGTCTTATGGCAAAAGAGCTCGTAAAGGTCAATGAAAACTGGAATGTACTTACTTGTGTTAAAGAAATGCGCACACAGGCAGAAAATGTAACCCGCGTACATTCTATTTATGTGGTAGATGACGAAGACAAGCTAAAAGGCCGGTTATCGTTAAAAGATCTATTAACCACTTCAACCAAAACACATATTAAAGATGTTTTTATAAAGAATGTAGATTCTGTCAACGTTAATGAAGACCCAGAAGAGGTAGCAAGAATCATGAGTAAGTATGATTTGGAAGCCATACCTGTAGTTGATGAAATTGGTAGATTGGTGGGTCGTATTACTATTGATGATATCGTTGATGTCATCAAAGAAGAAGCTGAGCGCGATTACCAAATGGCAGCCGGTATATCTCAAGATGTAGAAGCTGATGATAGTATTTGGGATCTTACAAGGGCGCGTTTACCATGGTTGATCTTAGGTCTATTTGGTGGTGCAGGTGCCGCTTTGATCATGGGTGGTTTTGAAGAAATGTTTCGTGAATACACTGTACTCTTTCTATTTACGCCATTAATAGCTGCAATGGCAGGTAACGTTGGTGTACAATCTAGCGCCATAATAGTACAAGGTTTGGCAAATGACGATATTAAAGGAAGTATAAGTAGTAGATTAATCAAAGAAATGCTTTTGGCATTATTGAACGGCGTTATACTTTCCTGTTTATTATTGATTTTTACATGGATTTGGAAGGGAGATTTCCTTACCTCATTGGCAATTTCCATTTCATTGATCGCAGTGATTGTTGTTGCCGGATTCATAGGTACTTTCGTGCCATTATTTTTAGACAAAAGAGGTATTGATCCCGCCATTGCAACCGGACCATTTATTACCACAAGCAATGACATTTTCGGTATTTTAATCTACTTTTCTATCGCCAAGTTAATTTTGGGCATATAATAAACTACTACTCTTCTTTTTAGAATACTGTGGTTTCCGTATATTACTCTATTAATTTCCTTTCACCGCTAATTTAGAATCGAATATATACGTCCATGAAAAGCATTAATCTTAAAGAAAAATATGATTTGGTCAATGGGTATTGGCATCCACATCAAATAGGTGTTGTAGATAATATGCAGGTTTTATTAGCAAAGCTGAAAGGTGAATTTGTATGGCATTCACACGACAATGAAGATGAGCTTTTTCAAGTAGTAAAAGGTACTTTGCACATGCAATTTAGAGACCGTACGGAAGTAGTACAACAAGGAGAGATTTTTATAGTCCCCAAAGGCATTGAACATTGCCCAATAACGAAGAACGATGAAGAAGTACACGTCATGCTTTTTGAAAAATTAAGTACTGCCCATACCGGCAACGTTTCAGACGAAAAAACAAAAACAGATTACCCCGAAATATAATTAAGCATAAATGAAAGTATTACACGTAGATATAAATCACCCATTGATTATTGAACAATTCGCTGAATTAGGTTTTCAGAACGATGAAGATTATAGCTCGACCAAAGAACAGATCGAAGCCAAAATCGAAGACTATGACGGACTCATAATTAGAAGTAGATTTTCTATAGATGCTGCATTTTTAGACAAAGCAAAAAACTTGAAATTTATAGGTAGACTAGGCGCAGGTTTAGAAAATATCGATACAAAACACGCAAAATCACTAGGTATTTTTCTAGCTGCTGCACCAGAAGGCAATCGTAATGCCGTTGGTGAACATGCGTTAGGTATGCTTTTATCATTATTTAATAAATTAAATACCGCCGACAAGGAAGTTAGAAATGGCAAATGGGATCGTGAAGGTAACCGTGGTATAGAGCTAGAGGGCAAAGTAGTAGGTATTATTGGTTATGGTAATATGGGAAAAGCCTTTGCTAAAAAACTAAAAGGTTTTGATGTAGAAGAGGTTATTTGCTATGACATACAAGGTGGTGTAGAAGATGAAAATGCACGCCAAGTAGGCATTATGGAATTCCAAAATAGAGCTGATGTTGTTAGTCTACATGTACCACAAACAGAATTGACCATTGGTATGGTCGATGCTGAGTTTCTAGAAAAATTCAATAATCCTATTTGGATTATTAATACAGCCAGAGGCAAATGCATTGTAACTACGGATCTGGTCGATGCCTTAAAATCAGGAAAAGTTCTTGGTGCAGGTTTGGATGTACTGGAGTATGAAAAAGCCTCTTTTGAAAATATGTTTACAGATAACAATTTACCTAAAGCATTTCAATATCTAATTGACTCTGACCAAGTGATTCTAACACCACACGTAGCAGGTTGGACGGTAGAAAGCAAAATAAAACTGGCCCAAACGGTAGTAGACAAAGTGAAAGCAAAATTTTTAGAGTGATATGAAATACAAAGCCAACACACCAGACGAATATATTGCCCAATTACCACTAGAACGCAAAGAGGTTATTGAAAAGATAAGAGGTATTATTTTACAAAATTTACCAAATGGTTTTGAAGAGCAATTAAGTTATGGCATGTTGGGCTATGTAGTGCCACATTCTTTATATCCGGCTGGGTATCATGTACAAGCAGAACTACCGTTGCCTTTTATAAATTTGGCTTCACAGAAGAATTTTATCGCACTTTATCACTCCGGCATATATGCAGACCCTGCTATAATGAACTGGTTCAAGAACGAATACCCTATTCATTGCAAACGCAAGCTAGATATGGGCAAAAGTTGCGTTCGTTTTAAAAGTATGGATGATATTCCGTACAAGCTCATTGCAGAACTATGCACTAAAATGACTCCCCAAGAATGGATTAGTTTATACGAGAATAATATCAAAAAATAGATAACTATGAAAAATAGAGTAACAGGCTTAGGCGGATTCTTCTTTAAAACAAAAGACCCTGACCATTCTAAAAATTGGTATAACAAACATTTAGGACTGAATACAGATCAATATGGCTGTACATTTTGGTGGAAAGACAAAGAAGGCAACGACTGCTCAACACAATGGAGCCCAATGAACGCAGACACAGAATATTTCAAGCCTAGCCAATCAAATTTTATGATGAACTTTAGGGTTGAAAACCTAGTAGAGCTATTGGAAGTTCTCAAGGAAGAAGGAGTTACTGTTGTGGGTGATATCCAAGAATTTGAATATGGAAAATTTGGATGGATTTTGGACCCAGACGGAAATAAGCTAGAACTTTGGGAACCAATTGATAAAGCATTTCTATGATGTTTAAAATAATCGCTACATTTAACCCTTAATAATAACCACCAAACAACAAATAAATGTCAGAAGAAAACAAAGATTTCGGAGATAAGGCAGAAGAATCTGCAAAAGAATTTAGCGAAGGAGCTAAAAAAACAGCTAATGAATTTACTGCAGGAGCTAAAGAAGCTTTTAGCGGAGGTCCAGGAGGAGACAATAAAAAAGTATTAGCAGGATTATTAGCAATATTTTTAGGAGGATTCGGAGTTCATAAATTTATTTTGGGATATCAAAAGGAAGGATTTATTCTTTTGGGTGTTTCAGTGGCTGCCTGGGTTTTATCCTGTGTTGGGGTTGGTCTACTTTTCGTATGGGTTCCAGGAGTTATAGGATTGATTGAAGGTATCATCTACTTAACAAAAACCGACGAAGAATTTTACAACACATACCAAGTAGGCAGAAAACCTTGGTTCTAAACAACTTAAGCCAGATAAAACAATATCTGGCTTTTTTTATATATTTTATTATCGTAATATAGCAATATGTAAATACAAAATGGGAATTACCAAAACACAAATTTTCAATACAGAGCAGAATAAGTTGGCGGTCATTTTCAAGGTACTGTCCAACCCTGCACGTATTGCAATTCTACAATATATAAGTCAGCAAGATGCATGTATTTGCAATGACATCGTTGATGAAATAGGTTTAGCACAACCTACTATTTCACAGCATTTAAAAGAACTAAAGAGTATAGATTTAATTAGTGGTGAAATTGAAGGTAAAAAAGTATGTTATTGTATTAATTTACAAAAATGGACAGCGGTACAAGCACTATTAAATTCTTTCTTCGACGCCACCAAAAGCAATTGTTGTTAAAAAACTTTATATGAATGATATAACAATAAGAACAATGCTGCCCACAGATTGGGAATTCGTTGCTAATATTTACAAAGAAGGCATTGATACTGGTATAGCCACTTTTGAAACCAATGTTCCCACTTTTGAAACTTGGAACAAAGCACATATGAGCACTTGCCGTTTTGTAGTTGAAAGTGATAATGAAATATTAGGTTGGGTTGCACTCTCCCCAGTTTCCAACAGATGCGTGTATGGCGGGGTAGCAGAAATAAGCGTCTATATTTCTAAAAAAAGCAGAGGTAAAGGTCTGGGTAAATTATTATTACAACATGTAATAAGCGCAAGCGAAAAAGAAGGTATTTGGACACTACAATCAGGCGTATTCCCTACAAACTATGGCAGTATCAAAATCCACGAAGCCTCTGGGTTTAGAATGATCGGCAAACGTGAACGTATTGGAAAACTACACGGAAAGTGGGTAGATAATGTACTTTTTGAACGACGAAGTAGTATTGTTGGCGTAGATTAAATTTGCTCTTCTATCCCTGAATTTTGAGATTCCAATAACTTCCGTTCCAATTCTGCCTGAAATTCTTCCATTACAGGTTTTACAGTACTCTCTGGTAAATCGGCTATCTTAATGTACATTAATCCGTCTACCGAATTATTGAATAATGGATCAACGTTGAACGCGACTACTTTTGCATTTTGCTTAATATACTTTTTGATTAAAACCGGTAAACGAAGACTTCCAGGTTCTACCTCATCTATTAACCTATCAAACTTATTTAAATCGGCTTGCGTTTCATCAAAAACGAATTCCTTATCCGCATCATTAAGTTTCACTTTAAATTCCTTTTTAGGTCTAATATACTGAGCAACATATGGATCCCAATAGTTAGACTTCATAAACTCGATCATCAATGATTTAGAGAAGTTAGAAAATTGGTTACTGATACTAACACCGCCAATTAAATACTTATGCTCAGGAAACCGCAATGTAGTATGCACAATCCCTTTCCAAAGTAAAAATAAAGGCATTGGTTTTTGCTGGTATTCTTTGGTAATATAAGCACGACCCATTTCTATGGAATTTTGCATCATACCGTACAATTCTGGCTCTACCCTAAAGAGATCTTGAACATAAAAACCATTAATACCGTGTTCAGGAAAAATCTCTGATCCCATACCCATCCTATAGGCGCCAACAATACATTTTGCTTGATTATCCCAAAGAAAAAGATGGTGATAATAACTATCAAAGCTATCTAAATCAATAGCTTTATTAGTCCCTTCGCCTATTGCTCTAAAAGTTACTTCGCGCTGTCTACCAATTTCTTTTAAAATAAACGGCATGTCTTTTTCTTTCGCTAAAAAAACCTCGTAATTCTTACTTTGAAGTAAGCGGCAATCTTTTTCCCTAAGCTTTTCTATTTCCCCTTCCATCACCTCTTTACGTACAGCCTCAGCAATCTTCTTGGGTTGTTTAGGTATTTTAAGAGATGTAGGTATTTGATCTATTAAACGCTCTTTTTCATATGCATTAGACAACATATAGGTTTTACGACGCAACAGGTCTGTATACTCCTCTAAACTTTCAATCTCTTTTTGGGCATTTACAGAAATTGGCTGTCCTATTCTCACTTTAATAGGTCTATTTCTTTGAGAGAATACTTGTGACGGAATCATTGCCGTACGTAAAGAATCGCCTAATTTAGAAATGCGATAAAACAAAGAACTATTCTTTGCATGAAAATAAATAGGAACTACAGGTACATTTGCCTTTCTAATCAATTTTATAGCTGCCTCTTCCCAAGGTTTATCTACAATGAGTTTACCGTCTTTATAAGTAGAGACTTCACCAGCAGGAAAAACACCTAATACATGACCATTATTTAAATGTTCTAATGTTCTTTTGAATCCGGCAAGATTACTTCTGGCATCTTTATGTTCACTGAACGGATTTACAGGAAGAATATAAGGCTCTAACGGCACCATTCTTTGTAGTAGAAAGTTCGCCATTATCTTATAGTCTGGACGCTGCTTTACCATTAATTTAAATAGTAAAATACCGTCAATAGCTCCTAATGGGTGATTACTAATAGTAACATACGGACCTTCTTTGGGTAAACGTCTAAAATCCTCCTCAGGAATTTCGTAATCAATTTCAAAATGTTCTAGAATGGCATTTGCATAGTCTTCACCTTCTAAATGGGCAATAGAATCATAGAATCTATTAATGGCAGATAATCTCGTAATCTTCAACAACACCCAACCAATAAAAGTACCAAACACTCCGTATTTAGAGAGGTTGATAGCCTTGGCAACTTCCTTCGCGGTAACTAAACCCATAAATCATCATCGATTAGACTGTAAATATAGGAAAATAGCCCTTGTAGGTACCTATTAAAATTATTGCAATGATGTTGAAATTACTTCACTACTAGCTGAACAGTTTCCGTACCGCGTTGCTCCAATAACAACTCATGCCCGTTCTGTAATGATTCTAGCGCTTTAGTATTAAAGTGCCTAATGGTATACAAGGATACATTTTCATGATGAGCAACTTTAAACTTACTTTTCAATTGTTGTAAAAGTTTTTCTAAGCCTCCAAATTTATTGTCGATACAAACAGAAAAACTAATAGCGGAATTCTGGATTAAGTCTACCTTAATTTTATGCTGATGAAACAATTTAAAAAGTTCGCTAATACTGTCTTCTACTATAAAAGAGAAATCTAGCGATGATAATTTCATTAATACCTGATTCTTCTTAACGATGAAACAAGGAACTTTTGGTTCTATACCAACTCCCTTACCTACCGTTGTTCCTTTACCTTTAGGATTAACGAAAGATTTTACATGAAGCGGAATCTCCTTACGTTGTAATGGTTGTAATGTTTTTGGGTGAATAACCGATGCACCGTAGAATGCCAATTCAATAGCTTCTCTGTAAGAGATATTATTAAGCAATTGTGTTTCCTCAAAATATCTTGGGTCTGCATTTAAAACGCCAGGTACATCCTTCCAAATGGTTACAGAATCCGCATTTAAACAATACGCCAATATAGCTGCGGAATAATCCGATCCTTCACGACCTAATGTCGTAGTAAAGTTGTTATCATCACTACCTAAGAAACCCTGTGTTATGTTCAACACCTTTTGATCAATTTTAGTAACGTTCTCTTGTGTACGCTCCCAATCTACAGTGGTATCTCTATAATTACTATCGGTTTTAATGAAGTTTCGTACATCTAACCAATTATTTGTAATACCAACTTCTTTAAAATAGGCACTGATTATAGTGGTAGAAAGTAATTCTCCGTAGCCAACAATTTGATCGTAAACAAAATTATAGTTGGGCGATTTATTCCAAACTAAAAATCCGTTAATCTCATCGACCAATACTTTTATTTCCTTGTAAATAGCGTGCTGTGCATTAGGAAATAATTCTGAAATAATACCTAAATGGTAATCTACCATCTCAGCGACCTTAGACGGTATTTCTTTTTTATCTTCAAAATAGGCGTTTATGATATCTTCCATAGCATTGGTGGTCTTCCCCATTGCCGAAACAACCAATAACGTATTTTCATACCCTACTTCTTGCAAAACCTTCACTACATTTTTAACAGCATCTGCATTTTTAACAGATGCTCCTCCAAATTTAAAAACCCTCATACTCAATATCTATCTAAATTTTTTGTTCTTTTTTAATTAAGCCAATGCGCTTAAGTACTCCTTTATTCCGGTTTCATCCAATTGAACCACATCCCAATCTCTCATGACATTAGCCCCTTTACTTTCATAGAAACCAATGGCAGGCTCGTTCCAATCTATTACCTCCCAGCTTATCCTCTTCACTCCTAATTCATCACCATATTTAACTACCTCGTTTAGCAGTGCGGTACCTAGACCAGTACCACGCATTTCTTTGGTGACGATTAAGTCCTCTAAATGTATTACAGGACCTTTCCAGGTAGAATATCTTGGGTATACTAAAGCCATACCAACAATTTTATCACTCTTTTCTGCAACAAAACAATGAAACAACTTCTGTTTACCAAATCCGTCTTCCTCCAAATCTTGCACACTTACCTCTACTGCATCATCTTCCTTCTCAAAAGTGGCTAATTCTTGAATTAATTGAAGCACTTGCTTCATATCTTCTCTCTGGGCAACTCTAATTGTATAATTCATAATTGTTACAAATAAAACACAAAGTTATAAATTTAAAAAATGTAATTAAAATGAAAATGAAACGTTTAACAAAATACACGATATTTGTATATAACCATAAACTAAAAAATGTCTCCAAAAAGAAATCAGACCCTAGGCGAGTTTATTATTGAAAATCAAGATTCATTTCAATACTCTTCAGGTGAATTATCAAAACTTATTAATGCTATTAGATTAGCCGCTAAAGTAGTTAACCACGAAGTTAGCAAAGCAGGACTAATCGATATTCTGGGCGGAGTTGGTGAAACCAACATACAAGGCGAAGACCAGCAGAAATTAGATCTATTTGCTAATGATAAATTCATTCAAACATTAAAAAATAGAGAAATTGTATGTGGTATTGCATCTGAAGAAGAAGATAGCTTCATCAGCATTAATAGTAACGATGAAAATCATCAAAATAAATATGTAGTTCTTATTGATCCTTTAGATGGTTCTTCTAATATTGATGTAAACGTTTCCGTAGGTACTATTTTTTCTATTTACAGACGTGTAACTCCGGTAGGTACACCAGTAACTATGGAAGATTTTCTACAACCTGGTAACAAACAAGTTGCTGCAGGATATGTAGTCTATGGCACCTCTACCATGTTAGTTTATACAACAGGTGATGGTGTAAACGGCTTTACTTTGAACCCGGCATTAGGTACGTTCTATCTATCTCACCCAAACATGAAGTTTCCAGAAAATGGCAGAATCTATTCTGTAAACGAAGGTAACTACGTGCATTTTCATCAAGGTGTAAAAGATTATATCAAGTATTGCCAAATGGAGGAAGATGACAGACCTTATACTTCTAGGTATATAGGCTCTTTAGTATCTGACTTTCATAGAAACATGATCAAAGGTGGTATTTACATGTACCCAAAGAGTAGTGTTAGCCAAAGTGGTAAACTTAGATTACTATATGAATGTAACCCTATGGCTTTTTTAGCCGAACAAGCAAACGGATTGGCTATTGGCGGTAAAAACCGAATCATGGATATTGAACCAACAGAGCTTCACCAACGGGTTCCGTTTTTCTGCGGAAGTAGAAACATGGTTGAAAAACTACAAGAATTTTTAAATAAATATCATTAAAAAAAGGGAGCAAATTGCTCCCTTTTTTATTTCTAAATATTATAGGTTTTTATTTACTAAGAAGATACAAATAATCTTCAAAATCGAATTTACCACCAAATATGGCTACAGAACGTTCAATAACTTTATCAGCCTTCTCTCCTGTAAAACCTAATCCTATAGCGTATTTTTTTATTAAAATTCTTTCTTCATCATCAATTTCGTGATCAGAATATACAATTCTGAATAAATCGAATAAACGCTCTAGCCTCTTTTCAGAATCAGATGTAGAATCAATTGGGTACTTGTTTTCTTTTTTTATCACCTCTTCGTACTCAGATCTCGTAATATCCAGTTTCGTTGCAAAACGATCCAACATTTTTTTCTCCTCTGTACTAATTTCACCGTCAACTGAAGCTAAAGTTGCTAAAGCGGCAAAGTGAGCCAAATTTCTTCTATGCTCCCCACTTGTATATAAATCTGCAAAAGACATATTTTATTTTTTAATTATTTGAGCAAATATAATTTTTTTAGAGGTCATAGTTTCTATTGTCATCAACTTTGTTTGTAATCATAATTTGTAACTTGACATTGCTATGAAAACTCCTCTATTACAATTTACTAGCAATGGTATCTATTGCGAAAAAGCCGGTGTATACCTAGACCCATGGAAACCCGTTGACCATGCCATAATATCACACGGTCATGCAGACCATAGTAGATATGGTCATAAAAAGTATATAACACATCATAAAAATGTTCCTATTATTCTACACAGATTAGGAGAAATTAATGTTACCGGAAAGGAATGGGGAGAAACATTTATCATTAATAATGTAACTTTTAGTCTTCATCCAGCTGGTCATATTATTGGCTCATCTCAAATACGTGTAGAACATAAAGGTGAGGTTTGGGTGTTTACAGGCGATTATAAAACCGAAAATGATGGCATTTCTACTCCGTACGAACCCATAAAATGCGACACCTTTATTACCGAATGTACTTTTGGACTTCCTGCATTTAAATGGACGCCACAAGCAGAAGTGCTAGAGAACATAAATAATTGGTGGGCAGAAAATAAAGCTGAAGGCAAAACCTCTATACTTTTTGGCTATAGTTTAGGTAAGGCGCAGCGTCTATTAAAATATTTAAATACGGACATTGGTGAAATTTACACCCATGGCGCCATTGAAAATATGACAGAGGTATTGCGCCCTCTTGTAGATTTTCCAAAAACGACTTTGATTACCAGGGAAACAAAAAAAGAGCAATTACTGGGCAATATTGTATTAGCACCGCCAAGTGCACATGGCAGTACTTGGATCAGAAAAATGGTACCTTATGTAACTGCTTCCGCAAGCGGATGGATGACCTTTAGAGGAGCTCGCAGAAGAAGAGCCATAGATAAAGGTTTTGTATTAAGTGATCATTGCGATTGGCCTGGACTTCTACAAAGTATTGAAGCAACAGGAGCGGAAAAAATTATCTGCACACACGGGTACACAGATATATTCTCCAAATATTTGCGAGAACAAGGTTATGATGCACGAACTGAAGCTACACAATACGGTGAAGAAGAAAACGAAACCGCACTGGCTTCAAAATCTACTGCAGCCATATGAAAAATTTCGCCCAGCTCATAAAGACACTAGATAGCACCAATAAAACTACGGTTAAGGTTCAAGCGTTGACCGATTACTTTTTAAAAGCCAACGATGCCGATAAGGTATGGACAATAGCTATTTTATCTCATAGAAGACCACCAAGACCTGTCAACACCACTCTTTTAAGAACTTGGGCTTCAGAATTGGCAAATATACCCCTGTGGTTATTTGAAGAGAGTTATCATATTGTAGGTGATCTAGCCGAGACCATAGCATTGGTCATTCCTGCAGCAAATGAGTCATCAGATAAAAGCCTAACGGTATTTCTGCAAGAAATGATCGCTTTAAAAAAGAAGACGGATGAAGAAAAGAAAAGGTACCTATATGAAAACTGGAAAGTATTAAACTACTATGAACGTTTTGTATTTACAAAATTGATAACTGGCGGTTTCAGAATTGGTGTAAGTCAAAAATTAATGACCCGGGCATTAGCCAAAGCTACCGAAATAGATGAAGATATACTAGCCTATAAACTTATGGGAAATTGGGACCCGAACACTATATCTTTTCAGCAATTGGTTCTTGAAGAAAATGAAAGTGATTACCTATCTAAACCCTACCCATTTTATTTAGCCTATGCAATAGAAGGTGAAGCTTCTGACTTAGGCGATATTCATGACTGGTCTGCTGAACATAAATGGGATGGCATCCGCTCACAAGTTATCCTTAGAAATGATGAACTTTTTGTGTGGAGCCGTGGTGAAGAATTGGTAACGGATAAGTATCCCGAATTTGAAAAATTTATAAGCGTAATTCCCAATGGTACTGTTATTGATGGCGAAATTCTTCCTTATCCTAAAGAAACAATTGGAACATTTAACGATTTACAAACTCGTATTGGGCGTAAGAATGTAACCGCGGCGCTTATGAAAAAAGTGCCTGTTATTTTAAAAGTCTATGACCTTTTAGAATGGGAAGGAAAAGACATTCGACAGTTACCTTTTATGAAGCGCAGGGAGATTTTAGAGAAAATGTTTAACGATATCACCGAACGTAGCCAAAACGAAATACCGCTTCACATTTCTGAAACAATGCATTTTAAATCATGGGATGAGTTGGCACAAGAAAGAGATCGCTCTCGTGAAATGCATAGCGAGGGATTGATGCTAAAAAGAAAAGATTCTCCTTATTTAGTAGGACGAAAAAAGGGTGACTGGTGGAAATGGAAAGTTGACCCGTTAACTATTGACGCCGTACTTACCTATGCCATGAGAGGACATGGAAGGCGCAGTAATCTCTTTACAGATTATACCTTTGCCCTTTGGAAAGACAACGAGGAAGGAGAAAAAGAACTGGTAACTTTTGCAAAGGCTTATTCCGGATTAACAGATGCGGAATTTAGAAAGCTTGATGCATGGATAAAGAAAAATACGCTAGAAAGATTTGGACCTGTAAGAAGTGTTACACCACATCACGTTTTTGAAATTGCTTTTGAAGGTATAGCATTATCTAAACGACATAAAAGTGGAATAGCCACTCGTTTTCCCAGAATGTTACGATGGCGAAAAGATAAGAACATTCATGAAGCAAATACGCTATCAGATTTAGAGGCGCTAATACCCAACTAAACAATACGAAAAAATAACTTATATAAACAGATTGCTTCGCTTTGCTCGCAATGGTAAAAAGACAAGAACTATACGATATCGCCGAAAATTGGTTTCAAGAACAAAATTGGAAACCGTTTAAATTCCAAAAAGATACTTGGAAGGCATTTCTACAGGGTAAAAACGGACTCCTAAATGCACCAACAGGTAGTGGTAAAACTTATGCATTGTGGTTTCCTATTGTATTGAATTACATTAAGAATAATCCTAACTATAAGACAAAGCACAAAAAGGGATTAAAAGCAATTTGGATTACACCACTACGTGCGTTATCCCAAGAAATTAAACAATCCGCAGAACGTATTACCTTAGATTTAGGCACGCAAATGACCGTTGGTATTCGGTCTGGTGATACCACCACGAAAGAACGCGCGAAGCAAAAAAAGCAAATGCCAGATTTGCTGATCACTACACCAGAAAGCCTACAACTACTTTTAGCATCAAAAGGTTATGAGAAAATTTTTAAAGACTGTTCGGCAATTGTCGTTGATGAGTGGCACGAGATTCTCGGTACCAAACGGGGTGTACAAATGGAGCTTGCACTATCTCGCTTAAAAAATGTCTCACCACAATTACGCATTTGGGGAATTTCCGCAACTATAGGTAATTTAGAACAAGCACGAGATGTACTACTAGGTATTGAATCTCAAACTCTTGAAAATTCCGTTCTCATTAAAGCCAACATCAATAAAAAAATTACGGTAAAAAGTATTATTCCTAAAAAGATGGAAACCTTTCCTTGGCGTGGGCATTTGGGGCTACATTTGTTAGAAGATGTAATACCTATCATCAATAATAGCAAAACCACTCTACTTTTTACAAATACTAGAAGTCAGTGCGAAATTTGGTTTCAGAAAATACTGGAAAAACACCCTGAGTATGCAGGTGAAATGGCAATGCATCATGGTAGTATAAATAAAGAAACACGGGTTTGGGTAGAAAATGCCATTAGAAATGAACAGTTAAAAGCTGTTGTGTGTACTTCTAGTTTAGACTTGGGTGTAGATTTTGCTCCCGTAGAAACTGTAATTCAAATTGGCGGACCAAAAGGGGTTGCCCGATTTCTACAACGAGCAGGGCGTAGCGGTCACAGACCTGGCAAGGAAAGTGTTATCTATTTTTTACCTACGCATGCCATTGAACTTATAGAGGCATCGGCATTGCAAAAAGCAGTAAAGCAGAATACCGTTGAAGACCGCATGCCCTACCTCAACAGTTATGATGTGCTCTTGCAATACTTAACCACTTTGGCGATTTCTGAAGGATTCTATCCTAAAGAAATTTATCAAGAAATAAAGCAGACATTTTGCTACCAAGCACTTACTGAAGAAAAGTGGCAATGGTTATTGAATTTTTTGGTGATGGGCAGCCAGAGTTTACAGAGTTATGACGAGTACAAAAAAGTACAAATCGAAGAAGATGGCAAGTTTAAAGTGAATAATAGAGGCGTAGCAATGCGTCACCGTTTTCAAATAGGCACTATTGTAGGTGATGTAAATTTATCTGTCAAGTACCAAAAAGGAGGCTATATTGGATCTATTGAAGAATTCTTTATTTCTAAACTAAATAGAGGTGATGTATTTACGTTTGCGGGCAGAAACTTAGAATTCATTCGGATAAAGGAAATGACCGTTCAGGTAAAAAACTCGAACAAAAAAACCAATAAGATATCTAGTTGGATGGGGAGCCGATTAACACTATCCGCCCAAATGTCCGAGTTACTTAGAAACGAATTATACAGTTCTAGTGAACCTATAAAAAATCAATCTGCAGAAATACGGGCATTGAAACCTCTTTTTGACCGACAACGAAGAGATAGTATTGTACCCAAACCATCGGAATTTTTAATTGAAACCTTTAAAACTCGCGATGGCTACCATCACCTCTTCTACCCTTTTGAAGGTCGCTTTGTACACGAAGCCATGGGAAGTTTACTGGGCTATCGCATTAGTTTGCTCTCCCCTATTACTTTTTCATTAGCATTCAATGATTACGGTTTTGAACTTTTATCAGACCAACCCATAGATATTCAGCAAGTATTGGATAATGATCTGTTTACGACAGATTATATGTTAGATGATTTGCAAAAAAGCTTAAATGCTACTGAAATGGCACGTCGACGGTTTAGGGATGTTGCCATTATTAGTGGAATGGTCTTTACCGGCTATCCTAAAAAGGGAATAAAAATGAGGCATTTGCAAAGTAGTTCTCAATTGCTATTCGATGTATTTAGAGATTATGAGCCAGACAATTTGTTATTTCAACAAGCTTTTACCGAGACTTTTGAACACCAGTTAGAAGAAGGTCGTTTACGATTGTCCTTAGAGCGAATTGCAACACAAGAAATCGTTTGGAAGGCGTGCGACCAACCCACACCATTTTCTTTCCCTTTAATTACCGAACGTGTGGGACGCGAAAAATTATCGAGCGAAAAATTGGCTGATCGAATTAAAAAGATGGCTGCACTATTGATGAAGAAATAAAAAACCTTGCCCTTTAACCACCAAAGAGGGAATTTCTGTTCTTGAGGTCAAAATGAATTTTAAATCCGGACTTTCTTGTAATTT
This sequence comes from Maribacter forsetii DSM 18668, assembly GCF_000744105.1. Taxonomy (NCBI): domain Bacteria; kingdom Pseudomonadati; phylum Bacteroidota; class Flavobacteriia; order Flavobacteriales; family Flavobacteriaceae; genus Maribacter; species Maribacter forsetii. The sequence goes on along the minus strand of NZ_JQLH01000001.1, from coordinate 601,074 downwards.
TGCATCAATGACCCATTCCATCATCCTTCATAATCAAACTTTTGAAATGCATTTCTCTGGCGCATTGTTCTGGTCAGAAAATTCAACGCTATTAATCAGCGATGTGCATTTAGGCAAGGTTTCTCATTTTAGAAAATATGGCGCTGCAGTACCGCAACAAGCCGTAAAGCAAAATTTTGACGCTTTAACTGAAGTTGTAGACTATTTTAAACCTAAAACAATTATTTTTTTAGGTGATTTATTCCATTCCTCATTAAATATAGAATGGGCAATTTTTGAAGAATGGGTAAAAACCATATCAGCTGAAATTATTCTTGTAAGCGGCAATCATGATATTATATCGCCATTAAAATATGAAGCTTTATCAATAAAGGTAATTCCCGAATTGATAATCGATTCTTTTCTTTTGACCCACCACCCAGAAGAACGAGAAGGTTTTTTTAATTTTTCGGGACATATACACCCCGCCATTAAATTAAGTGGATTAGGTAGGCAATCTGTTCGATTACCTTGTTTTTATAAAACCGAGCATCAAATGATAGTGCCTGCATTTGGCGAATTTACGGGCACCTACACCTTAGAACCTTGTGATGGCTGTGAAATTTATGCGCTTTTAGGAGATGCAGTACTACCTGTTCCAATAAAAGAGGTGAAAAAGAAGCGTAAATACCGAAAATAGTTCGTTTAATGTGCTAAAGAGCATAACTTTATAAGATAACCGCTATAGTTTTACATTATGAAAAAGAAGCTATCCGTTCTCAACTTAGTCTCCGTTATTTTGGTCATTCTAGTGAATTACATTTCACAGGCTTTTTCTTTAAACGATACCACAATAGGTGAAATGAGCGCCAAGTACGCTAATTTGTTTACTCCTGCAGGATATGCTTTCGCCATTTGGGGTGTTATATTTTTGAGCCTACTGGCATATGGTATTTTTCAAGTAAAAAGAGCTTTTTTCAGTGCTAAACAAAGTGATTTTATTGAACAAACAGGTTACTGGTTTGTCTTGGCGAATGTTTTAAACTGTTGTTGGGTAATTGCATTTATGTACAATTACACAGGACTTTCAGTTATAATTATGTTAGGTATTCTGCTTTCGCTCATAAAAATTATTCTGAACACAAACATGGAAAGATGGGATGCACCTATAGAAGTATTGGCTTTTGTTTGGTGGCCCATTTGTTTTTATAGTGGATGGATATCTGTTGCCACCATTGCCAATATATCAGCATATTTAAGCAAGCTAGATTGGAACGGTGGTATTTTATCTGAACAAGCCTGGACGATAAATATGATAGTAGCAGCCACAGTCATTAATCTATTAATGATATGGAAAAGAAACATGAGAGAATTTGCCCTTGTAGGCGTTTGGGCATTGGCAGCCATTTTTGTAAGACATAATGGCTCTAATATGTACATTGCCTATTCAGCAATGGCAGGTGCTATTATTCTTTTTACCACTATTGCAGCACATGGAATAAAAAACCATAAAACTAGTCCGTTCAAAAAACTTCAAGAACGGTTAAAGGAGAAATCCTAGACCATACTTTTTATATCATTAGACCAAGATGGATAGGAGAAAATAGTAGACTTTATATCCCTATCCGTCATTCCATGATTAATTGCCATGGTAAAGATATTTATTGTCTCACCAGCACCTGGCCCTAACAAATGAGCACCAACAATCTCATTGGTTCTTTCATTTAAAATCACTTTATAAGCATATAGCGGAGCATTAATTCTTTTAGCATTGAACCAATCTGTCGCTATATCAAATTTGACATGTACATTTTTATATCTAGCTCTTGCCTCATCTTCAGAATAACCTACGGTTGCCAAATTAGGCAATGTAAATACCACTGACGGTATCACTGGAACTTCCAATTCCTTCTTATTACCATTTAAAATATTTTCAGCCACCACATAACCTTGTCTACCCGAGAGCGGAGTTAGCGGTAAATTCTTATCAGATACATCTCCACAAGCATATACATTAGGGTTACTTTTACTTTGCAAAAAGCTATTTGTTTCAACACCTTTATCACTAAAATCAACATTGCCTTTTTCAAGATCTAAAGCCGCTAATGCTGGTACACGACCGGCAGTATTATAAAATACATTAGCTTCTATCGTCTTTTCTACACCTTTAATTTTATACGTCAGCGTACGTAATTTTCGCTTCTTTTTCAAAGAAATCGGTGTTGCTTCAAAAATGAATTTTATACCTAATGACTCAGAATATTTTCTAAGCTCTTTAACTAAATCTTCATCAAACGCATGTAAAGGTCTTTTACCGGTATCTATAATAGTTACTTCGGCTCCAGCTCTTACCGCCATGTGAGCGAACTCCATTCCTATATACCCTGCACCCACAAATACAACTTTAGAAGGTAGCTTTTTTAGGTTTAAAAAATCGTCGCTAATCTTAAAATGCTTTGCCCCGGGTATTGTTAGTGTTCTTGGTATTTGCCCCGTTGCAATTACGATCTTTTTTGCAGTAATTTTTTTACCTTCTACTAACAGACTGTTTTTGTCAATAAATTTCGGGGATTGATGAAATAGAACTATTCCCTTTTCTTTTAAAATACGCTCGGTAGAAACGGGAACATTGATCGTAAAATTTCGCTTATATTTTTGCAGTTGTTTCCAATTGATTTTAGCAGGTTTACTAATTCCCTTTCCTTTTAAATTTTCACTTAATTCGTATGCCTCCATGGCACCCAGCAAAATTTTCTTTGGATCGCACCCTCTATTGGCACAGGTACCACCAAACTCACGGTTATCCGCTATTGCTACTTTCATACCAGCTTTTACACAAGCTTTCGCAACGGTTTGCCCCGCAATTCCGCTTCCTATTACAAAAACATCAAACTCCTTATCATCCATAAAACAGTACTTTTTATAATACTACACAATTTGCGACTTTTTACGGGCAATATGTAGCCCATTTGTGATAATAATGAGTGGTATCCATTTCTTAGGTATCCGTATATTTGCAAAAACTTAAACTGTTGAGTCATTCTTCAATACAACAACGGTATAGCCAGTCTCCCCAAATAGGGAAACTGCAAAACGCTATTTCCGATTCTGAAAATTCAGGCAATAAAAACGTTCAATTAAAAGGTCTTGTAGGGTCGTCGTTATCCTTTGTACTTTCAACCATCTTTCAATCAGAAGATCGCCCGTTCTTGGCAATCTTCAATGATAAAGAAGAGGCTGCGTATTATTTAAACGATTTGGAACGACTAATTGGTGAAGATAAAGTTCTTTTTTACCCAGGTAGTTATAGAAGACCTTATCAAATTGAAGAAACAGACAATGCCAATGTACTTTTACGTGCAGAGGTGTTGAACAGAATAAATTCAAGAAAAAAACCCGCGGTAATAGTCACTTACCCAGATGCACTTTTTGAGAAAGTAGTTACCAGAAAAGAGTTGGATAAGAATACCCTGAAAATGAAATTGGGGGATACACTTTCATTAGACTTTTTGAACGAGATTTTATTCGAATATAAATTTAAGCGTGTCGATTTTATTACCGAACCAGGTGAGTTTTCTGTTCGTGGGGGTATTGTAGATGTATATTCATTCTCTCATGACGAACCCTATAGAATTGAGTTTTTTGGTGATGAAATAGATAGTATTAGAACTTTTGACGTAGAAACACAGCTATCTAAAGAAAAGGTAAAGTCAATTACCATTGTGCCCAACATGGCAGATAAATTTCTAATTGACAAAAGACAGAGCTTTTTAACTTATGTATCCTCTAATACCTTAGTTTTCGCTAAGAATACTGACTTTTTATTTGATAGATTAGATGATTTCTTTGAAAAGGCGAAAGAAGCTTTTACAAAATTGTCAAAAGACATTAAACATGCCGAGCCTGAAGAATTGTTCATGGGCGGTAAAGAGTTTAACCAGCAATTATCTGGCTTTACACTTTTAACCCAAGATGCCAAGCGCGACGCTCCCAACCTAATTGAATTTCATTCAAAACCTCAACCTTCTTTCAATAAAAAGTTCGATTTATTAATCGATAATTTAAACGGCTATAAAGATAAAGGCTACACCAACTATATTTTTTGTGCCAGTGAGCAGCAAGCCAAACGTTTTCATGACATTTTTGAAGAGGTGAACAAACAGGTTCACTACCAAATTATAGTCTCTCCGCTATTTCAAGGTTTTATTGATGATGACCAAAAATTGATTTGTTATACCGACCACCAAATTTTTGAGCGATATCATAAATTCCATTTAAAGAACGGCTATGCAAAAAAACAGGCCATAACTTTAAAAGAGCTGAACAAGCTTGAAATTGGTGATTACGTTACCCACATTGATCACGGCATAGGTAAATTTGGAGGCTTACAAAAGATAGATGTTGAAGGTAAAAAGCAAGAAGCCATAAAATTAATGTATGGCGAACGTGATATTCTTTATGTAAGCATACATTCATTACACAAAATTTCCAAGTTCAATGGTAAAGACGGTGCACCACCAAAAATATACAAATTAGGCTCAGGTGCATGGAAGAAAATTAAGGACAAGACCAAGTCCCGCGTCAAAAAAATCGCCTTTAACCTTATTAAAATTTACGCAAAACGTAGACTGGAAAAGGGGTTTCAATATAGTCCGGACAGTTACTTGCAAAATGAACTAGAGGCTTCTTTTATTTATGAGGACACGCCTGATCAAAGCACCGCTACCGAAGATGTAAAAAGAGACATGGAAAGTGAGCGACCTATGGATCGTTTAATATGTGGCGATGTTGGTTTTGGAAAAACGGAGATTGCCATTCGTGCAGCATTTAAAGCTGTAGACAACGGTAAGCAAGTAGCAGTTTTAGTACCAACAACCATATTGGCATTTCAGCACCATCGTACTTTTGCCGAGCGTTTGAAGGACATGCCGGTAACGGTAGATTATCTGAACAGATTTAGAACGGCAAAAGAGAAAAAAGACACCATACAGCGATTAAGTGAAGGTAAAGTAGATATTATTATTGGCACCCATCAATTGGTCAATAAAAATGTTAAGTTCAAAGATCTTGGACTTTTAATTGTTGATGAGGAGCAAAAATTTGGCGTTGCGGTAAAAGACAAATTAAAGTCCATTAAAGAAAATGTGGATGTATTGACCTTAACGGCAACACCTATACCAAGAACCCTTCAATTCAGTTTAATGGCGGCTCGTGACCTTTCTACAATTACTACTGCCCCACCAAATAGATATCCAATTGAAAGTCAGGTAGTACGTTTTAATGAAGAAGTCATAAGAGATGCGGTCAGTTATGAAATTGAACGTGGCGGTCAGGTTTTCTTTATTCACAATCGTATTGAAAATATTAAGGAAGTTGCCGGTATGATCCAAAGATTGGTACCAGATGCCAAAGTAGGTATTGGTCACGGTCAAATGGAAGGTAAAAAACTAGAAGCTTTAATGCTTGGCTTTATGAATAGCGAGTTTGATGTGCTAGTTTCAACCACCATTATAGAAAGTGGACTGGATGTTACCAATGCGAATACTATCTTCATTAACAATGCGAACAATTTTGGGTTGAGTGATTTACACCAAATGCGTGGGCGTGTGGGTCGTGGAAATAAAAAGGCATTTTGTTACTTTATTACTCCGCCGTACGAAGTAATGACAAACGATGCCCGTAAAAGAATTGAAGCACTAGAGCAGTTTACGGAATTGGGTAGCGGATTCAATATAGCTATGAAAGATTTAGAGATTCGTGGTGCGGGAGACTTATTGGGTGGAGAACAAAGCGGATTCATTAACGAAATTGGGTTTGAAACGTATCAAAAAATACTAGCCGAAGCCATAGATGAGTTAAAAGAAAATGAATTTAAAGACCTATATGAAGAAGTGGAAGGCAAACATGAGAAGGTCTTTGTAAAGGAAACACAGATAGATTCTGACTTTGAGTTGCTCTTTCCTGATGACTACATCAATAATATAACAGAAAGACTAACGTTATATACAGAGTTGAACCAAGTAAAAGACGAAGCAGCGCTTCAAAAATTCGAGGCTCAATTGGTAGATCGTTTTGGCGAATTACCGGAAGAAGCTCAAGATCTATTAAATTCCGTTCGCATAAAATGGATAGCAAATAATATAGGTCTAGAGAAAATAGTAATGAAACAGGGTAAAATGATTGGGTACTTTATTAGTGACCAGCAATCGGCATTTTATCAAACTGCAACATTTACAAGAGTATTACAATACGTGCAGTCACATGCACAGCAATGTAAAATAAAGGAGAAAAAGACCCGTAATGGTTTACGATTGTTATTAGTATTCGAAAATATACGATCTGTAGACAGGGCATATTTGGCATTGAAGCCATTTGAAATTAAAGAAAAAACAACTGCATAATGGAATTTGAAATACCAGAAAAATTAGCGATTGTGCATCTTATTGATTCAGTTATTATAGCTGATGGCGAGGTTCATAAAGGCGAAATAAATGCGTTAAGCAAATTGATGCCTATTATTGATTTTGATAGTAATTTTTTGATTCAAGCACGTACCATTGATATTGACCAAAGTGTACATATACTTAAGGGTATGTCTGAGGCTAAAAAAAGTAGACTAGCAGAAATTCTAGAAGATGTAGCCATATCTGACGGTTATATTCACGAAAAAGAGAGTGAAGTTATACGTCATGTCTTTTCAGAAATAGGAGTATCTAAAAAAGCGTAGTTTTATCATATTTGTAGCCGTTCTGCTACATTGACCTTCGTAAAGTTTACCGAGCAAAACAACTTATGTATCTTAACGGTTGAATTTAAACAAACTGTTGTGAGCGAAATAAAAGTTTCATCTGAAGAAATGAAATCTGTTTTAGAGTCTTTGTTCATCAAACACTCTTTCACAAAAGCACAAGCATCCCTACTAGCTAAAATTCATACTGAAAGCACTTTAGATGGTGTTTACTCCCACGGAATAAATAGAGTACCCGTATTTATAGAATATGTCAATAAAGGCTTAATCAAGACAGACGCCATAGCAACAAAAACAGCTTCAATGGGGAGCATGGAAAGATGGGACGGTAATCTAGGATCAGGAGTATTGAACTCCCTAAAATGTACAGACCAAGCAATAACCTTGGCAAAAACTCACGGAATGGGTTTAGTCGCCCTTAAAAACACCAATCATTGGATGCGTGGCGGAACATATGGTTGGCGAGCAGCGGAACAAGGTTGTATTTCAATCCTATTTACCAATACCATACCCAATATGCCAGCTTGGGGAGGAAAAGAGAACAGATTAGGTAACAATCCGTTAGTCATCTCCATCCCTAGAAAAGAAGGTCATGTTGTTTTAGATATGGCACTCTCACAGTTCTCTTTTGGAAAAATGCAAAGCTTGGATTTGAAAAATGAAGAACTTCCATTTCATGGGGGCTGGGATAAAAACAATACACTGACCAAGCAACCTAAAGACATTATAGAAACTGGACGCGCTTTACCGGTTGGGTATTGGAAAGGGTCTGCACTCTCTATGGTATTGGATATGTTGGCTACTTTATTATCTGCAGGGAATTCAACTTACAAAATTGGACTCAAAAAAAATGAAACAGCGCTTTCACAGGTATTTATGTGTATTGACCCAAAAACATTTTCTGATCAAGGACTTCAAGAAAATCTACTAAACGAAATTATTCAATTTACACACAACGGACCTTCAATTAATAAAGGGGATAGCACATTTTACCCAGGTGAGCGCACGTTGGCGACAAGAAAAAGATCTGAAGTGGCGGGCATGCAAGTCAGTACAAAAATTTGGAAAGAAGTACTTAGATTATTAGCTTAACGTGTCATGCATATAAAAATCATGAACCCATAGTAAATATCTTAGATGGTAACTTTAATCCCCTTTTAATACCAAGCCATTTAATTAGGTAAGAACCCGCAAAAAATCATAAGCGCCCTATTTAGCGTTAATCTTCTTCAATTCTGAAAAAATAGCATTCTATTTTAGTGAATAAGTAGTCGTTAAAATCGCTGTAATATACTATTGTTTTTTATATCTTTCAGCTCCTAAAATTATAGTATGGAGTTTGAAGAGTTTGTAAAAGCAGCCTTTGTTAAAATGATTTATGAAGTTATTGAAGCAGACGGTAAAATACACCCTGGCGAACTAGAAACGTTGAACAAACTGAAAGTAAGTATTGGTTTTGATGACGCATTCTTAGAACGAGCAAAATTATTGAATTATGACAATGCTTTAGTTACGCTATACAATATACCACATGAACAAAAAACAGCTCTAGCAGAAATTCTTGATGAAGTTGCCATTTCTGATGGCGCTATTCACAAAAAAGAAATGGAGCTGATCATAGAGACTTTTATCAATATAGGATTAGGAGAAGAAACAGAGTAAATAAAAGGTATGACAGAGTACACAAAAGAGGAGAAATTGGCTATAGTTAAAATGGTAGATTATGTTATTCTAGCTGATAGCAAAGTAGACCCTGCAGAAATGCGCTACCTTACTCAACTTATGGTTCGTTTGTCTTTTGATAGTTTTTTCATAGGTGAAGCTAGAAACTTAGATAAAGAAAAAGCCTTTAAGATATTAAGCTTAATGTCATTGCCTAAAAAAAGAGAACTCGCGAAACTTTTAGATGAAGTGGCTATTTCTGACGGATTTGTACATGAAAAAGAGGTTCTAAAAATAGCTGAGGCCCTAGATCATATGGAGATTGAAAAAGAATTTTCATAAGCTTTTCAAAATTAAGCCCCACAATTGCCTTCTGAATATTACTTTTATTGATTTAATAGTATTCTTCATTACATCAGTACTTTATAAAGTATACTATTCATATTGGTCCGATAATTGTTTTTAAAATTATATGAAAGTTCTCTTTAATATTTGCCTCTTATTTATTTCAATAAGTTCTATAGCCCAAGGTTCCATTGCCGGAAACTTTTCACCTCCTAAAGATTTTAAATGGTTAATAGCCTATGAACTTACACCAAACGGTGAACGGTATAGGGTTGATACAGCAGTAAAAGACGGTGCTTTTAATTTAGAAATGCCTGCAACCTCACAAGCAGGGATGTATAGATTGGTATATGCCGTACCACAAGATGAGTTTTATATCGATGTCATTTACAATAAGAAAGAAGATGTAAAATTCAATTTCAATCTTCAAGATGGCTTGACCATTACTAATTCTGAAGAAAATAAATGGTACCGCGAGTACTTTTCTAAGATAACTGACGCACAAGATAAGTTGATAGAATTCTATGAAACCCAAAACGAACCTAACAGAGAATACAGTAATATTATAAAAGAGTTAAATACGATACAGACCTCTTTTGAAGAAAAACACGCTACTACCATTGCCCATAAATTCATTAAGGCTAACAGAAGTTATATACCTTCTGAATTTGAAAATTTAGAAACCTTTCTAAAAAATAAAAAACAACATCATTTTGATCATTTAGTAATTACTGACCCTATTTTACAAGGTTCTAATTTTTTAACCGATAAATTCGCTAGTTATGTCTTTTCAGCATTGCCTGCAAATATTACTACAAAAGAGCAATTAGCAGTTGAGATCAACAAAAACATAAAGACTACGGCAGAATTTATAAAAACTACACCTATCGGTTTTCAAGAAAAGGCTATGCATAAACTCTGGAAAATAGCTGAGGTAAATAGTATGTCTGTGGTACAAGACTATATTTTTAAAAATTATTTAAAGAAACTTGCCGTAACCAACAACAACCAAAAATTAGTTGATGAAATAGAAATGGCATCACGATTAAGAATTGGAGCCATATCTCCAGATATTACATGGCAGGCAAATGGCAAGAAACATTCGCTTTTAACCATGGAGGCAGCAGATAACTACCTCCTTGTTTTTTGGAGCAGTACATGCTCGCACTGCTTAAAAGAACTACCTCAACTTCATAAAGAAGTAAAAGATTATGAAAATCTTAAAATAATAGCTGTTGGTTTGGAAGATGACGATGTTAATTGGAAAGAAGTTTCTGCAACATTACCGGCTTTCAATCACGCCATTGCATTAGGTAGATGGGAAAGTGACTATGCACATACTTTTGGCATACAAAGCACACCTACCTATTTTATACTAGATAGCGAAAAACGATTTTTAGCTAAACCGGAATCTGATAAAGAAGTTGTAGAATTTCTAGAAAACTAAAGCGACTTTAAATCTTTTATCGTTTTAAACGCCATATCTACTTGCTCATCATTTACTAAAATGGTGAACTCATTGGTTGTAGAAATAACTTCATATAGAACGATACCTTCCCAAGCTAACCTTTGAAAGATAAAGTAATAGATACCAGGCACTGAAACATTCTCAGCAGGTAATTTTACGGTGATAGATGAAAGCTCCTCGGCCTTTTGAGTGCACTTTTCATCTTTAAACAGTCTTTCAACTGTTTTATCCATAATATTACTAATTACAATATTGATTTCGTTTACACCACGACTAGAGGTATAGAAAACATCTTGATTGTTATTGATTTCTTCAAGCAATTTAGCTTGGTGTACCAATATTTTATCTGAAGCTAAAAAAGTATAGTCGGTTAAAGAAGACCGTACGGTTATCTCACCTATATTCTTTAACACTTTTAGAATTTTGTGCGTAGCTCTAAACTCTAGGTCGTCAGAAAGACGTTTCAACGCCATAACAATTGCGCCATTACGTATGTCTTTACCTAATTCATGTTCAATCTCTGGTTTTACTATTCTAGATAGTGATGTAAGATTGATGATGCCTTGTGCTAGAGCACTTTGTAAAAATGGCTTTTTCTTGATGTACTCTTCAACGACTGATGATATTGTTTTCATTTTACTGTATGGTTGTTGTGCAAATATAACAACTTGTTACAAATAAAACAAAATGTTTTTTAATAAATCTACCAATTTAGTAGAATATTTAGAAATGATAAAAGGCAGATTCTAAATGTTCTAACTCAAATTTGCTCTTGTTCTTTAGTATTGTAATGATATCAAATCGCACTTCTACATCAAGATTATTATCGGTTACATAGTGATCAGCAGCCATAACCAAAAGTTTAATCTTTTTGGGTGTAACTGTTTCTGCAATGTTCTCTATGAAATCTGAACTTCTAGACCGCACTTCAACAATGGCAAGAACATCATCTTTTCTTGCGATAATATCTATTTCTGCTTTAAGGTACCTGTAATTTTTATAGGTAATGGTATATCCTTTCTTTTTAAGATAATCTACTGCTATCTGTTCCCCTTCTTTTCCAAATTCATTGTGTTTTCCCATGATATAGTTAATAGATTATGCAATTCATCGAAAATATAGGAATTACAACGCCTTTTTATCAATAAATTTCGTTATTTGAAATCTAATAACCGAAAATAGATAGTTTTAAATACTATACCTAAATTCCTAGCGTTTAGCATAGAAGCCCCAACTCTACGAACGTAATACAAATGCCTATTTAAGATATGGAATATTTCATTAATTGTAATACTTCTACTCTTGCTCCGTACACAGCTAATTTAGATCAGCTAAGAGCAGCTCATTTATACCGCCGACTAGGATTTAGTGCCTCTGTGGCTACTATTAACCAAGCAACGGGTCAATCTGCCGGTGCACTGGTAGATAGCTTGATAGATGAAGCTCTAAATATGCCAGAAATAGCTACCCCTACCTGGGCAAATTGGAACAATGATAATTACCCAGCAGATAGTGATGCAAGCAATCAACTAAAGAGAGAACAAAAAAATGAGTTTCAGTTAGCCTATGCAAATAGTCTTCTGAACAACAATCTACGAGATCGATTAAGCTTTTTTTGGAGCAATCATTTTGTAACAGAATTAGAAGTTTATAACTGTAACGCCTACTTGTATGATTACATAGATTGCTTACAACGCCACTCTATCGGGAATTTTAAAACCTTCACTAGTGAAATTGGGTTGACCAATGCCATGTTATACTACTTAGATGGTGTTTATAACAATGGTAATAATCCTAATGAAAACTACGCTAGAGAATTATATGAACTTTTTACCTTAGGAGAAGGCAACGCCTATACAGAAGAAGATATTATTGAGACCGCAAAAGCTTTAAGTGGTTATGTAGAACGTGGCGAAGTTGGTTGTTCTCCTGTCGCTTTTGATGCTACAAAACATGATGCGGGACCTAAAACCATACTAGGTCAAACAGGTAATTGGGGTTATGATGATGTCATCAATATACTTTTTGAACAAAGAGCTCCAGAGATAGCAGAATTCATTTGCAGAAAATTATATGAGTTTTTCGTTCATCCAGATTCTAGAGATGACGCCAATAACGCACAAATGATTATTGACGGCATGGCGGCCACATTTGTAACCAATGATTTTGAATTGGCACCTGTATTAAGACTTTTATTTAAGAGTCAACACTTTTTTGATGACGAAGCTATTGGTGTGATTATAAAAAGTCCGGTAGACTTTTATTTTAATACACTGAACGAATCTAACTTTAGCTATACTGACACGAATGTTGCCGAAATGGTCAACTACAGTGCATTATTAAGTCAAGAAATATTTGAACCATTTGACGTTGCCGGTTGGCAAAGAGACCGATCTTGGATCAACACAAACTTTATGATCGGCCGTTGGCTGACCATTGAAAGTATTCTAGAAGAATTCTATATGGCAGACAATGAGCAATTTCGCTCATTTGGTCTTGAAATATCAGGTAATGAAGGGTTAACCAATTCAAATCCGGATGTTGTTGCAAGACTAATTATAGACTTCATTTTAACGAAGGGACTTCTAAATGAAGAGGAATATGCCAAAGCATTTGCCATATTCCGAAGTGATGTAGAAGATGTTTACTACGAGGGTGGTAATCAAGAATCATGGACATTGGCTACTTGGCCACAAGGTCCGTTTCAAGTATATCTACTTTTTCAATATTTAGCGAGACAACCTGAGTTTCAATTAAAATAACACCTACTTCTATGTGCAATACACACCATACCCCATTTAAAGGCCTACAACACGAAGGTCATGATGAAGAACATAAAACATGGAGCAGACGCTCGTTTTTACAAGCCATGGGCATTGCTGGCTCTGGCTCTATGATGCTAGGATCAAATATGCTATCGGCATCTGCGCCATCGCCTTTATCTGCGGCTATTTCAGGAGCAGAAACAGATAATATTCTTATACTAATTCGCCTATCTGGCGGTAATGACGGTTTAAGTACGGTAATACCTATTGAACAATATGATAGTTATGCCAATGCAAGACCTAATATCTATGTCCCAGAAAGTAAGGTTTTAAAATTAACCGATGAATTTGGCGTACCATCTTACATGAGTGCATTGGCGCCAATGTGGGAAGAAGGTCAATTTAAAGCGGTACATGGTGTAGGTTATGAAGGTCAGAGTTTATCTCACTTTACAGGATCAGATATTTTTGCAAATACAGATATAGAAACTACAGGTTTTAGTGGTCTAAACACCGGATGGATGGGAAGGCACTTTGAAAGCATCTACCCAGATTATTTAGTAAATCCCCCAGCAGCACCGGCGGCCATTCAAATTGGGCAGTTTGGTAGTTTAGTTTTTCAGGGTGATGAAACAAACTATGCATTTGTAACCTCAAATGTAGACCAGTTAGAGGAAATTGCAGAATCTGGTGTCGTATATGGTTTAGAAGATAGTTTATTTAATGACTGTATGTATGGTGACCAACTTAAATTCTTAAGAGGGGTTGCCAATACAACATATGAATATTCCGGTATTATACATGATGCTTATACACGTGGTCAAAACCAAGTTGAATATCAAGATAATAGCTTTGCACGCCAATTGGCACTTATTGCAAGGTTGATAAAAGGCAATCTAGGCACTAAAGTATATATGATATCAATGGGTGGTTTTGACACGCATGGCAATCAACCACAGGCACATGCTGAACTTATGACAAAATTATCTGTAGCGGTAAACAATTTCTATGAAGATGTAGCTTTTACCCAGCAAGATGACAAAGTATTGAGCATGACATTTTCTGAATTTGGTAGACGTATTTTCGAGAATGGATCCAATGGTACAGACCATGGTAAAGCAACGCCAACGTTATTCTTTGGTTCTGGTCTAAATGGTAGCGCCTTTGTTGGTGATCACCCAACGTTAGACGATCCAGATGGTAGAGGTAATCTAGAATACACTATGGATTTTAGAGACCTGTATGCAACAGTTTTAGCCGAATGGTTATGTGTAGACGTACCTTTGGTTGAAGCTCATTTATTGAATTATAAACCTTATGTACCGGTAGACTTAGGCTTTAGTTGTAGTGGTGAGGCTTTTCCTGACATTGTATATAGCGATGGCGAAGTTACTCCACCAGTATACCCAGATGAAGAAGCAGAAACACCGTTTAATCCAGACTTATTGAATGCCGTTGTTCATAAACCATTTTATCCAACGGATAGTACACCACATATCTATTTAGAGATGCCATTTTCGGCACATGTAGATATTCAACTTTATAATATTCTTGGTCAGAAAGTAGGCACCGTTTTTAACGAAATGATGTTTGAAGGTTCTACCGAAATAAATATACGAGAGCGCATGCCCGAACAGCTATCAACAGGTAAGTACATTTATCGTATCAATGTACAAAACCAAAAAATGAGTAAATCAGTGATGGTAGCTTAATTTGTTTCCCAAATGTAAAAAGCCCTATTCAATATTTTGAATAGGGCTTTTTATTTATGTCAATTTGGAGTTGTTCATTTTAGACTCGAACCTCAATTCCTTCATGACACGGTGATTTTTATCTTTGTGTAGAAGAGCCATATTTTTCATGTGTTCTTCAACCTTTTTACCTTCAATATCTAATTTTTCTAGATCTTTATCAAGCTTTATTTTTTTTGAATTCCCAACCCCCATATTTTAAAATTTAAATTAAAAAATCAGTTTTTTCTTACAATAGAACTAAAATTGATGCGTTTTATTATATTTTTTCAGCTGTAATTTAACTTTAAGCTTCATTTCTAAAAAAAACCGAAACAAATTCACTTTTCTACAAGACCACAATTGCGAAGTAATTAGTAATTCTCCCCTCAAATTCTGTATTTTTGCAGCCTAATTTATTTTGATGTCCGATATTAAAACACCTTCTAGATATACGATTACTGCTGCATTACCATACACAAATGGTCCAATACATATAGGTCATTTGGCCGGCGTATATGTTCCAGCAGATATTTATGCTCGTTACTTAAGATTAACAGGTAAAGACGTTGCTTTTGTTTGTGGTAGCGACGAACATGGTGTTGCCATTTCAATGAAGGCTAAAAAAGAAGGGGTAACACCCAAAGATATAATTGATAAATACCATACGATTATTAAGCAGTCTTTTGTCGATTTCGGTATTACGTTCGATAATTATTCAAGAACCTCTGCGCAGGTACATCATGACACTGCATCAGAATTTTTTGTGAATCTTTATGAAAAAGGAGATTTTATTGAAGAAACTACGGCACAATTATATGATGAAGAAGCACAGCAGTTTTTGGCAGATCGCTTTGTAATAGGTACTTGCCCTAAATGCGGTAATGAAGAGGCATACGGAGATCAATGTGAAAATTGTGGGTCTAGCTTAAATGCGACGGATTTAATTAATCCGAAATCAACAATCACCGGAACTGTACCAACAACCAAAGAAACAAAACATTGGTTTTTACCTCTAGACAGATATGAGGATTTTCTAAGAGAATGGATATTAAAAGGACATAAAGATGACTGGAAACCCAATGTATACGGGCAATGTAAGTCTTGGATCGATGGCGGCTTAGAGCCAAGAGCGGTAACCAGAGATTTAGATTGGGGAATACCCGTACCTGTAGAAGGTGGAGAAGGCAAAGTTTTATATGTTTGGTTTGATGCACCTATTGGATATATCTCTTCTACCAAAGAATGGGCAGCACGAGAAGGAAAAGATTGGGAACCTTATTGGAAAGATGAAAACACCAAATTAGTCCACTTTATAGGAAAAGATAATATTGTTTTTCACTGCATTATTTTCCCGTCTATGCTGAAAGCGGAAGGAAGCTATATTTTACCGGAAAATGTACCAGCAAACGAATTCTTGAATTTAGAAGGCAACAAACTTTCTACCTCAAAAAATTGGGCAGTTTGGTTACATGAGTATTTAATCGATTTTCCTGAAATGCAAGATTCGCTGCGTTATACGTTAACAGCAAACGCACCAGAAACAAAGGATAATGATTTCACTTGGAAAGATTTTCAAGCACGTAACAATAATGAACTAGTTGCCATTTTAGGTAATTTCATTAATAGAGTCGTAGTATTGACAAATAAATATTACGATGGTAAAGTACCCGCTGCAGGTAGCCTAACCGATGTTGATACCGAGACACTTGAACAATTAAGAAAGTACCCAGAAATAATTTCAAACTCTATTGAACGCTATCGTTTTAGGGAAGCAGGTCAAGAATTAATGAATCTTGCCCGTTTAGGAAATAAGTACTTAGCAGATGCAGAACCTTGGAAGGTAATCAAGGTAGATGAAGAGCGTGTAAAAACCATTATGAACGTTGCTTTACAAATAGCAGCAGGTTTAGCTGTTTTAAGTGAGCCATTTTTACCGTTTACTTCTAAAAAGCTAAAGAATATCTTAAATCTATATTCGTCGGAGACTGAGCGTAGTCGAAATCTAAATTGGGATAATGTTTCTTCAAAGGAAGATTTGCTTGAAGCAGAGCATCAGATAAATAAAGGAGAACTGCTCTTTAGAAAAATAGAGGATAGTGAAATTCAAGCGCAACTAGACAAACTAGAGGCAACAAAAAAAGCGAACGAATACGAAAACAAACAAGTAATGCCACAAAAAGATACCATTACATTCGATGATTTTTCTAAACTAGATATGCGTGTAGGTACTATTATCGAAGCTGAAAAAATGGCAAAAGCCAAAAAACTTTTAGTTTTAAAAGTAGATACAGGTTTAGATGTTAGAACTATTGTTTCTGGTATTGCAGAAAGCTTTAAACCAGAAGACATTGTAGGTAAGAAAGTAACCGTATTGGTCAACCTAGCACCTAGAGCATTACGTGGTGTAGATAGTGAAGGCATGATTCTAATGACCGAAAACGCAGATGGAAAATTGGTGTTTGTCAACCCAGATGAAGACGGTGTTGGAAATGGTGAAGGGATAAATTAATAAACAATTTTTATACATTTAAAAAGCCTAGGTGAATATTCACCTAGGCTTTTTATTTTATCATATTATGTCATCGTTTAATACTGTTCTAGCATGCGCTTGTCTTTAAGAGCATACTTAGATTTAATGATACGCTTAACCGATTTAGATTCGTAAATAACATGTAACCTTTTAGCAGCGTCTAATTTTAAAGATGCTAAACGTCTATTTGCTTGAACGCTAAATGACTTTCCAGTAGAGGTATTAGTAAGGTTACCGTCTTCATCAAAAAACTCAGACCTTACATAAATACCATCTTCATAATACTCAATTAAATATAGCTGACCGTTTGCCAAATAGCCATCAACGGTTATTAGAATATTGTTCTCATAGTTATAATTGTAATATTCCTCTAGAACTCCTTGAACATAATACTCTTCATAAGAAACATAACCTAAATCATTATAATAATATGCGACAGACAAGGTTCCATTCGCATCATAACCTTCAGAACTTAATCTATTACCATTTTCATCGTTTTCATATAGATACGTATAGTCAACAGCTCCTAAATAAAAATATTCAGCTTTTATCCAATAACCATTTTCGTCATAATAATCGATCCAATTGAGTTCGTTAAAGGGGTCATAAGATTTCGTTTTTTTTCTAACTCCGTTATCATAGAACTCATAAATCAAATAACTAGTTAAAATTCCGTCTTCATCGAAATATTCTGTCTTATTAACCACATAAGTTCCCATAGAATTCAAAGCCCAACTATTAGCATATGAAAAAGAAATCTCTGAATTATCGTCATATTCAAATCCAGTTTGAACATATGAACCGTCAAGTGCATAAGTTGTATCATAATTTAAAAGACCATAATTATACTCAATGACTCTGGTTAAGACTCCTGCTTGATATGTATATTCGCGAAGTTGTTCAAAAGAATCAGTATAACTTAACTTTATTAAAAACTCATTCTCATCAAAAATATATTCGCTTGCAGATGTAAACAAGCTATCATCATTATTGATTCTGTTACCAGTAATCGTCATTTCTTCTAAAGTATTATTATCCCTATATTTTACGACCAACAATTCATCTGTAGACGAATTAAACTCATTCACATCTCCTCCTTCCAATTGCCATGAAGAGCTATAACTACCGTTAGTTGAAATTTCTGAAAAGTTACCTGCGTCATTATAATTGTAAGTCTTTGCAACTTCAAGTTCAGTATTAGAGTAATAACCATTTTCAGCATCATTACTTTCAGTTATTACACCTCTGGTTCGTGAAATCAATTTACCCTCATTAAAAGCATTTAAAATTGTAGTTGTTACCTTATAAGCATCTATATCTTCTACATAAATATCTTGATATAAAATCGGTCTATTTTCCTCACTCCACTCACTAACAAGAATATATTGTTCTCCATCATTCAAGGAATTCTCATACACTATTCTTTCAACTTGATTACTGCTGTTGTACGATAAACTAAATTCAGATATTTGTGTGTTCACAGGTGAATTAAAACTACCTCCTAATAAAACGGGGCTGATAGCCGACCTACTAAATTGAGAAGGCAATCCATTTTCATTAAAACCTGAAAAGTTAAATTCCATTGATACCCTACCCGAGTATCTATAAATTACTTGTGTTGAAATCAATATACCATCTGTGTTAAAAGAATTTTTATAAACAGCTGAACTTGGAACATCTGCGGCATAATATGACTCAAAAAATGGTAGTAAATGTGACAATGCCAAATTCTCTTGTGGCGTATACTCCAACTCTAACGCAGTTGCCATATTAGCAGCAGCTATTTCAGGATAAACAATCTCTAAATAAGCACCCGTTTGTTGAGAAACATTAATGACTATATCTGCAAGAGTGGATGATACGCTACTAGAAAAATCTATGCTTTGTAGGTCCACTGCAGCAATAACATCTGCCGTTAAATTAATACCGTTAGCATGATCTTGATCATCATCCAAAGTTTGTAAAAAAGCCGCTATGTTTTTGGAAATTGGGCTTTCAAGATTCGCACTAGGATCTGTCACCTGAGCAATATCTATTGGTGTAATTTCCTCTTTTGCAACTACAGAGCCTAATATTACTTCACCTACCTTAAAGGTAATTTCTTCACCTTCAACATAATTAAATTCTCCATCTGCGTTAGTAACTCCTTCTTGGGTTGCAGTTTCAAAAGTTAGTCCTTGTACTGCGCCATCAATAAATTTACCGGTTAGTACCGTAACAGAAGTAGGTTCATTGGGCAGCTCTTGCTCTTCTGGTTTTTCAACTTGTGTTTCTTCTACTGTGTCATCGTTTTTACTACACCCAATGGTGAGCAAGATTGCACAAAAAATAGTAAATACTTTTACTTTCATAATGGTTTGGTTTTGGTTAATGATTAATAATATATAGAATCAGTTACTCCATCACAACTGTGCTATTTTAAATGCGAACCGGGGGAGAATTATTAGGGGAGAATATTATTGACAAATAAATACCTAGATCAGCTTGATTTCAATACCTAATAATGGGTATTTTTAAAAGTTCTAAACGATTTTACATGCAATTACTGCCTTATATACTAAAACATACCCAATTGCCAGAGAAGGGAATTCAAAATACTATTGAGCTTTTAAATGCCGATTGTACCATACCTTTTATTTCTAGGTATCGTAAAGAACGTACGGGCAATTTGGATGAAGTACAAGTAGGTGCAATAGTTAAATTCAAAGAACAATATGAAGCCCTTGATAAGCGTAAAAAAGCAATTATAAAGGCTGTAGACGAGCAAGGAGTATTAACTACTGAATTGAAACAGAAATTTGAAAAGGCTGAAGATCTCACCCAATTAGAAGATTTATACCTCCCATTTAAAAAGAGTAAAAAAACCAAAGCCGAAGTAGCCCGTAAAAACGGCTTAGAGCCGTTAGCAAAAATCATAATGGCGCAACGTGATGACAATATTGATTTCACAGCATCCAAATATCTCAATGCAACCATAGAAAATGAAGATGATGCTTTAGAAGGAGCACGCCATATTATTTCTGAGTGGATCAATGAACGCACAGATATAAGAAGTTCCATAAGATCTCAATTAGCGCGATTTGCCATTATTAGCACCAAAGTAATAGGTACTAAAAAGGACGATGAAAAGGCTCAGAAATTCAGAGATTATTTTGATTGGAGCGAACCTTTGAATAAATGTCCGTCTCACCGATTACTTGCCATTTTACGTGCCGAATCCGAAAAATTCATAAGGGTTAAAATTGAGTTGGATGATGAACGCTTATTAGATAGAATTGAAAATAGAATCATAACAACAAACAATGCCTGTGGACAGCAAATTGAACTAGCCCTCGCAGATGCCTATAAAAGATTGTTGTTTCCGTCCCTATCCAATGAATTGCTCAAGGGAGCAAAAGAAAAAGCGGATGATGAAGCTATTGCTGTTTTCTCCAATAATCTAAGACAATTATTACTTGGCGCACCTCTAGGCGAAAAACGTATTCTTGCCATAGATCCAGGTTTTAGAACGGGTTGTAAAGTGGTTTGCTTAGATGCACAGGGCAATTTAGTACATAATGAAACAATTTATCCACATGCACCACAAAATGATGTTGCTGGGGCGATAAAGAAATTAAGTTCATTGGCAAATGCCTATAAGATAGAAGCCATAGCCATTGGTAACGGTACGGCATCAAGAGAAACAGAACAGGTTGTGAAAAAAGTGATTTTTAACAATCCTGTTGAAGTATTCGTAGTCAGTGAAGCCGGTGCCTCTATTTATTCCGCCTCTAAAATTGCAAGAGATGAATTCCCAAATTATGATGTTACCGTACGTGGTGCCGTTTCTATAGGCAGACGTTTGGCTGACCCACTTGCCGAACTGGTAAAAATTGATCCAAAATCTATTGGTGTAGGGCAATATCAACATGATGTGGACCAGGGCAAATTAAAGACCTCGTTAGATACGGTTGTTGAAAGTTGTGTAAATTCTGTGGGCGTGAACATCAATACAGCTAGCGTTCCTTTATTGAGTTATGTATCTGGTATTGGTCCTAAATTAGCCGAGAATATTGTTACCCAACGAAAAGAAAAAGGAGCTTTTAAAAGCAGGAAAGACATAAAGGATGTCCCGCGATTAGGCGGTAAGGCATTTGAGCAAGGTGCAGCGTTTTTACGTATTAAAGATGCTGAAAATCCGCTAGATGATTCTGCCGTACACCCAGAAAGTTATGGAATAGTCAAGCAGATGGCGAAAGATAAAGGAACAGAAATTCTATCATTGATCGGAAATAAAACGTTGCTCAAAGAAATTGATATTCAAAAATATTGCACCAATGATGTTGGACTGCCAACTTTAGAGGATATTCGTTCGGAGTTGGAAAAACCAGGGTTGGACCGTCGTGAGAAAGCAAAAGTGTTCACCTTTGATCAAACCATTAAATCTATTACTGATTTACATAGCGGTCAATTGTTACCAGGCATTGTAAATAACATTACCAACTTTGGTTGTTTTGTAGATATAGGTATAAAGGAAAGTGGACTAATTCATGTTTCCAACCTTTCTGACTCTTTTGTAAAAGATGTAAATGAACATGTGCATTTACATCAGCAGATTATTGTAAAGGTTTTAGATGTGGATGTTACGAGAAAACGTATTCAATTAAAGTTGCATAAATAATTGAACTGATGCTGAAAATAGCAAATCATCCTATATATAAACATCCGCTACCAGAAGGGCATCGCTTCCCTATGGAAAAATATGAGCTATTACCGCAGCAATTAATTCATGAAGGCACCTGTACAGAAGATAATTTCTTTGAACCAGGCATTCCAAATGACAAGCATATTGTAGCTGTTCACGACCCTGAGTATTTCTATGATTTGTTGAATATGATGATTTCGCCCAAAATGGCTCGTAAAATAGGCTTTCCCCTCTCAGAAGATTTAGTAGAGCGAGAACGTATTATTGCCGATGGAACGATAAAAGGATGCGATTTTGCCTTAGAATATGGAATTGCCATGAACATTGCCGGTGGAACCCACCACGCCTATAGCGATCATGGGGAAGCATTTTGTATGTTGAACGACCAAGCAATTGGCGCTCAATATTTATTAAACAAAGGTTTTGCGAAAAAGATTCTCATTGTAGATTTAGATGTACATCAAGGTAACGGAACTGCAGAAATATTTGAAAAGAATGATGCAGTATTTACATTCTCCATGCATGGCGAAAGTAATTATCCGTTTAAAAAAGAAAAGTCGGACTTAGATATTCCTTTGCCAAAGGGAACTACTGATGACACCTATCTTTCTATATTAAAAGAAAATTTACCAAAACTAATAGATACCGTTAAGCCCGATTTCATCTTTTACCTCTGTGGTGTTGACATTTTAGAAAGTGATAAATTAGGCACTCTTGCTCTAACATTAGAAGGTTGCAAAAAGCGGGATGAATTTGTTTTAACAACATGCCATAATCTAAAAATACCCGTGCAATGTAGTATGGGTGGTGGTTATTCTCCTGACATCAAAATTATTGTTGAAGCACATGCCAATACCTTTAGAATAGCTCAAAATCTATTTTTTTAAGGTCGTTGAAAACGTTTTAGGCAAAACATTGATCTAATTTGATTATATTCTAAACAATCAGAACTTTAAATTTGCGCCATGAAAAAAATTTCTACCCTCCTATTTCTAGCCTTTTACATTTCAGCAAGCGCACAAGATATAAATAATGATTCTACAGAAACTCGTTGGAACATGTTCAAATATGACGTGGGAAGTATGTTTAAGGGAGTTGGGTATTCTTACGCACGCCCTTTTCATTGGAAAGGTGATCAATGGGCTCAATTTGGTGCTGTAGTTGGTGGTACTGGTTTAGTTTATTTAATAGATGATGAAACATCTCGGTTTATTAGAAACAATAGAGAAGGTGTACCTCAATTTCTTCGTGATTATGGTGAATTTTATGGCAGTCCCTCAAATAATTACATGGCTACTTCTGGAGTTTATGCAGTAGGACTAATTACAAAGAATGAAAAATTGAGAAGAACGGGGGTGCTGTTAATATCATCGGCCACCTCTGCAGGTCTGTTACAACAGGTGTTAAAATCTGTAGTAGGTAGAGCAAGACCAGTAGCAAATTTGGGCAAAGATACTTTTGACCCTTTTAATTCAAGTAGAAACTTTCATTCTTTCCCGTCTGGGCATGCATTACTTGCCTTTACCAATGCCTATGCTATTGGTAAACAATTTAAGAATCCGTGGGTAAAAGCTGGTATTTACACCTTAGGTGCCATTCCGGGTATTTCTCGAGTATGGGATGGTCAACATTATTTAAGTGATATGGTATTTGCCTTCGCTATAAGTATTGCTACTGTAGAATCTATTGATAGATACCTAGATAGGAGGTATGATGAAAAATACAACAACCAAACAAAAATGGTAAGTTGGAACCTTAATTTTGGACCAGGGCAATTGGGCGTTACTGTCAATTTCTAATTAAGTTTTAATATTGAAAATTACTTAAATATTCAATGAGTAAATACAAATACAAAAACGTATTTATATAAGATTATTCTTACAACATATTTATAGGGTTTCATGTGTCTTTTCTTACATTTTACAACAATATTTCATTCACTGATCTATTAATCAGTTATTTAGTATCGAATATAATTCGATAATGAAAATAACTAAAACTTACATTTTATTTTTATCAATTTTTGGACTAACATCTACTTTAACAGCACAAGTAAAAATTGGTGACGATATCAATTCTATTGATGAAACATCTATATTAGAATTAGAAAGTACTTCTAAGGTCATGGTACTTACGCGTATGACCAATGATCAAATGATGGCTTTAAATCCATTGGCCGGTGGTTTGGTATATAATATAGATACCGGTTGCATTCATTCCTATAATGGAACCAGTTGGATAAGTCTCTGCGAGGAAACTAATACAGAACAGAATCAAGAACAAACAGTAATTACTGCAAGTACCGGTCAAACCCAATTTACCACACCCATTCCTATAATTGACGATAACAAAGTAGAGGTATTTAGAAACGGTGTAAAAATAGCTTTTACCACTCTAAACGCTAACACAATTCAACTAGAAAGCGGCGCGACGTGCTATCAAAATGATACGATAAGAATCGTACAAATATTCTAATAATTCAATATAAATAAATTAGCTAAATTTTAAATTAAATATTATGAACTCAAAAAAAAATTATCAGAACTATAGAAAAATACTTGTAGTCTTTACATTGTTATTAGGCATAACACTTAGTGCTCAACAGACCACGGGAGACGTTACCAAACAAAGCGATATTAATCCGGGTACTACAACCACTGCAGGAGCAGTTAGAGTAGTAGATAATAAAGGAACCATTAAATATCTACAATCGCAAAATGGTATTACCATGCTTTCGAACACAACCGATAATGTAACTACTACAACTTGGCAACTAGGTGGCGTACTAACTGACTCTACGTTTATTGATATAGATGGAAAATTATTTGGATTAAACGGTCTAGAATTAATAGATAACACAACTGAAAATGCATCTGTAGACGCTACTACGGAATCTGATGCAGGTACAGGAACCGGTTATACCATATTAGTTAGAGATGAAGCTACAGGTGCAACCAAAAAATTGTTGGCTACGGATTTAATACAAAGTGGACAAGAGGCTTTTACGGCAACTGCTAGTCAAACTACCTATGCCCTTACAGGCTCACCTGTATTACCGGTATTTAGCCAAGTATGGGTGTATAGAAATGGAGCAAAATTAATTGCAAATTTAGATTATACTATTGCTGCCTCAACAGTTACTTTGGTTCCAAATACCACTGTACCAAATGATTGGTCCGTGTATGCAGGAGATGTTATTGAGGTTCAATACGTAAAATAATTTTCATATGGACTCATACATAAACATTAAAACATAGAGCCCATAATTACTATGTTAAACTTTACATTTCATCTAAACTTACTTGACCATTATAACTATAAATACCAAATATTGTCTAACAAGCTTTTTAATGACTTTTATTCTACAGATGAGCATATTTGCTCAAGTAGAAGAGGTTATTGATTTAAAGGGTACGCGTGTAAAAGTCAGAAACACGATTGTAACAACTGCGGCAAATGCACCTGGCACTCCTTTACAGAACGATATCTGGTTTGACACTAGTACAGAACTTACTAAGATTTATGATGGTAGTAATTGGTTAACGATAAACCTAGATGCACTTTCCAATAAAGAAGATAGCGCAAATAAATCTACGGATACCAGTTTAGCAGATGCGACAAACACAAAATTTCCAACAGAGCTTGCCGTTAAAACTTATGTAGACAACCAATTGACTATCGCAAGCGATGATGATATTACAGATGTTAGTTTTAACGGTACAGATTTGACAGTAGAAGAAGGCTCAACAAATTTTTCTGCCGATCTTTCAGATTTAGAAGAATCTGACGATATAGCCGCAAATACAATCTTAATTAACAACCATATAACCGCAGATGAAGATTTAAGTTCCACAAATGAAATACAGGACGCCGAAGAAGTGAATATCGATGATACCGGTAGTAATTTCACGGCTACAAACGTAGAAGGCGCATTAACTGAACTAGCCAATCGTAATGATCTTAATCTATACTCAGATGACGGTACTTTAAGTGACAACAGGGCAATTACACAAAATAATTTTGACCTTAATTTTGATACCAATACCCTAGTCATAAGTGGAGACGACAATAGGGTAGGAATTGGAACGGATAGTCCTGATTCCAATTTAGATGTAAATGGAAATGTCAAAATAAGAACCCTTGCCACAGGTGCAAATACTGATAATATTGTGACTGCCGACACTGATGGAAATTTAAGGGAGCTACCTATTACCAGCCTAGAAACTAAAACTACAATTTCACAAAATACGACTACAGGCGCAATTACACATCATAGTGAAGATGGAAGTATGCAAACCGTAAATGTAGTAAGTACAAATGCAAACAACAGTATCACAACTGGTACTGATGGTGGAGCATATTTTAATAATCCAATAAAAGCATACGGTACATTAATTCCTTCATCTAACTCCTACACGGCCATTGGCATTAGTAATGCTGTTAAAAATGGTACTGGCAGATATACATTTACCATGACATCTACAAGATCAACTACCACCTACCCTATACAATTAAGTGTATTAGAGTCTAGCCAAGGAAACATTAATATTTATGTTACATCACAAACCTTAACCACATTCAGTATTGCTATTATAGAAGAATTTGGTGGTACAATACCTTTAGACAATTACGTTGACCGAACATGTTATTTTACCATACTAGACTTCTAAAATGAATAAACAATTTATATTTATTATAATTCTTAGCATTACATATGTACCAACGATACAAGCTCAAAATATTAGAAATTTTGGTGACCTAAAAATACATGAATCTGGCAAATTAGGTTTTTTCTCCTCTCTTGTTAATGATGGGACCTTTAATAACACTGTCGGACTAGCAGGTTTTTATGGTGATGTTCAAAACTCTATTTCTGGTTCTATTCAACCTAATTTTTATGATTTAGAAATAAACAATGATAAAGGCATTTTTCTTCAACGAACTATCGAGGTCAGTAATAATACCAATCTCATATTCGGTAATTTTATAACCGAAAAATATAGCCACAACTCGTATTTGAATTTTAGGGCTACCTCATTTTATAATGGAGAATCTGATTTTTCAAAAGTAGACGGATTCGCAGCAATTTCAGATGTTCAAAGCTTTATATTCCCAATAGGTGATGAAACGTATTTAAGACCTCTTGGTATAAGTACCGTAGTGACACTATCAAATTTTAAAAGTGCATATCTCTTTAAAGATGCTACTTCAGACTATAACAATATAATATCAAAAGACTCTAAATTATCCAGAATTAGTGATTTAGAATATTGGGTCTTAGAAGGAGAATCACCTACAGAGGTAACTATAGGGTGGAACGACAGAAGTGCACTACACAGTATGATTACTGATATTGATTCTGTAACCGTAGTAGGCTTCGACAAAGAATTGAGAGAGTGGACAAATTTAGGTGCTATTGATATTACCGGAAATCTAGAAGAAGGATTTATTACTTCAATGACATTTATACCCAATCTATACAGTGCCCTGACCTTTGGCGTTCTAGAGGATAAATCTCCTGTTTCCCACAAAGGGTATCATTATTTAGTGACGCCAAACGGTGATGGTATAAATGATTTCTTATTAATACCAGAACTTAGTGATTATGATTATAATCGAATGTTAATTTTCGACAGAAATGGAGTTAAGGTTTTTGAACAAGAAAACTATACAAATGAATTTAATGGTGAAGTAAGTTCCAACATCCAAGCAATTAACAGAAAAACAGGATTAGCCGAAGGCATTTATTTCTATCAAATTGAATTAGGCAAAGAAAATTTAAATCTTCAAGGTTTTCTTTATTTAGATAGGTAACTCATCTTTATAAAAACACTTAATTAAGCATATTATATATCTAACATATACAAAGCAAACTTAATTTTCCAATACGGCATTTTCTCCTCAAAGAATTCAAAATAGTCTTTTAGACCTGTAGCTTCTGTTAGTTCGGATTTTGCTTTTTCTATTTCTGCTATTTCCTTTGCGTCTACAAACTGATTTAAATCGAGGTCTTCACCTTCAGCGTGCTTTTTCATTAAATGTCCGTATATCGTATTCTCGGACAAATTTCTTGACGTAGCTATTTCAGAAACGGTTAACCCTTGACTGAACAATTCAAAAGTCTGATCGTGAGTTGCTTTTTTTGATTTCTTAGCTGGAGCATTTTTAGTTATTTCAGCAATAAACACATCTGCATACTTTTCTAATTTCGCCTGACCTACTCCAGAGACTTGCATAAACTCTCCCCTATTTTTTGGGAGTTTAGCCTCCATATCTTTTAAACTTGCATCGCCAAAAACAACATAAGCAGGTACATTCTGTTCTGTTGCAATTTGTTGTCTAAGTAAACGAAGCTTTTCGAATAGATTAGTTTTCTTGGTTCGTGATTTTGCAACAGCCTTTGTCTTTTCTGTTTCCTTTTGCAATACTGCTAACTGAACTTTTTTACCTGAAAACAAAATCTCTTTCGCCTGATCAGTTAACCCGAGTCTTGCTCCTTCCCTAAAATTAATATCTAGTACCCCTTGGTTCAATAACTGAATAACATATTGTTGCAGGTCTAACCAAGAGACATCTTTTACAGCACCATATGTTTTAATATTCTGGTAGCCTTTTTCTAGAACTTGAGCATTCTGTGCACCTCTTAAAACATCGATAACCATACCCATGGGTTCGCGTTCTTTTAAACGAGCAACACCAGAGCAAACTTTTTGCGCCAACAGTGTAGCGTCAAAATAAGCAGGTGGAGCATTACAGATATCACAATTGCCACAACCTTCTGTTACCTGTTCTCCAAAATAATTTAGTAGAGCGATTCTACGACAACTTAATGCCTCTGCAAATTGCTGCATACGCTCTAACTTAGCATATTCAACATCTGCATTTTCACTTTGTGTAATAAACCTACGTAACTGAGCGACATCGGCAAAACTGTAAAATAATAAGGCGTGAGCTGGTAATCCGTCACGACCGCCACGACCAATTTCTTGGTAATACCCTTCTATGTTCTTTGGCAGGTTATAATGAATGACCCAACGCACATTACTTTTATCGATACCCATACCAAAAGCAATGGTTGCGGCTATAATAGGTACCTTGTCGGTAATGAATTCCTCTTGAACAGTAGAACGTTCATCTGAAGACATACCCGCATGATATGCCTTTGCATTAAAACCCGCATTGCGCAATTTCTCCGCAATAGACTCCGTACTTTTTCGACTAAGGCAATAGATGATTCCGCTTTCGTTAGGTCTGTCATCCAAGAAATCGAGAATATGCTTAATTCTATCTTGAGCAGGTTTTACATCCAAATATAAATTAGGTCTATTAAAAGAAGCCAAGTGACGTTCGGCGTTACCAATTTGCAATTGCTCTGCAATATCATCTTGAGTAGTTTTATCGGCAGTAGCCGTAAGAGCCATTACTGGAATATTCGGAAACCTTCTTTTTAATCCACCCAACTGAGTATATGCAGGTCTAAAATCATGACCCCATGAGGAAATACAATGCGCTTCATCAACCGCAAATAGACTTATTTTTAGATTCCCAAGAATGTTATTAAAAAAGCCCAAACTTTCTGGAGCTACATAAAATAATTTTAATTCCCCTCTTTCCAGTTTCCCAAGAATTTCTTGTTGTGTTTCTACTGATTGAGAACTGTTATAATACTCAGCCGCAATTCCGTTAGCCTTCAGCACATCTACTTGATCCTTCATTAAGGCTATTAGCGGAGAAATCACAATTGCAGTTCCCTCTAAAGCTAATGCCGTCAGCTGATAACAAAGAGACTTCCCACCACCAGTTGGCATAATCGCCAACACATCTTTTTTACTAAGTGCATCTTCAATTATTGATAATTGATTTGGCTTAAATGAATCGTAACCAAAATGCTTTTTTAATAATGGAATTAAGTCTTTTTCTGTTGCAGTCATGTTTTGCAAAAATAGTGTTTGAAAATGTCTTTAGCAGGTCTTTTCACAGGATTAGATTTTTATGAGGCACGAAGCAATCTGTAAAATTCGTTTGCCCAACTTACAGATTACTTCGTCGTACTTCCTCGTGAAGATTTCATCTACTTCGCCAACATCAACAATTCATTACATCTAACTTCTGTGATGTATCTTTTCTCACCTTCTTTTGTTTCATAGGAACGATGGGTAAGTTTACCTTCCACGGCAACTTGTTTTCCTTTGGTTAAATAATTCTCTACAATCTCAGCTGTTTTCCCCCAGGCTACAATATTATGCCACTGGGTATCATCTACTTTTTCACCTTTCGCGTTTTTGTAACTATCGGTTGTGGCTATAGAAAACTTTGCCAATTTAGTACCACCTTCTAAGTTTACGATTTCTGGGTCTTGCCCTAAATTTCCAATCAACTGTACTTTGTTTTTTAATGCGTTCATCTTACTAATTTTTATGGTTTAACAGTTCATACAATCAAGCCCTTTTGACTCGACACTGCAAAACTAGAACAGCATTGAAAGTTTAATCGGTATGTAAACACTTACTATCGTTTGTTATCGTTTACAGTCGTTTATAAACTTTTATAATGCTTATATACAGGTATTTAAAAATTATTTAAAATGAAATATATAGGAATTAAATTATTGAATCATAATAGAATGTAGAATAAAACCAAAAATATTAAACGTAAAAAGTGGGATTAATCAATTCTACGATACGTCCACCAATTCATATCTCTGGTTAATTTGTATCCTAATTTCTGATAAAGAGGTATAGCCAGGTTTCCTTTATTGGTATGTAGAATAGGTGTTTTATTTACTTTTAAAATCTCTTTTGTAGTATGAGCGATAAGTTGTTTTGCTAATCCTTTTCTGGTATAATCTGGATGTGTTACAACCGCACTTACTTCTATAAAAAGATTCGTTTGCATTCGCTGACCAGTTATTGAAACTAATTTCCCGTCTTTAAAAATTCCGTAATAATTACCCATTTCAAAAGTCCTTCTACGATAATAACCAGGCATTACTAACCAGATTAAGTTATACACTTCATCAATATGCTCATCGGTCAGTAAGACAATATTTTCTGTTATTGAAACTTGTGGCAGTTGATTTAATACCATTTGGCAACCATCAATTTTCTTCTCTAAAGCAATTTTAGTTTCATCTATTAACGGAGTCTGATTCTCTGAAACGAAGAAGAAACTATCTGTCGTTTTTATATATTGACTAGAAGCTTTTTCGGTTTTAGATTCATCGAAAAAAGACCCAAAAGTGCATACCTCTTGATCATAAAATTGCACTCCTTCAAATTCAACCACAAACTTTTTATGTGTTTCACTTAATGAATACCAAACGGGGTTTTTAAGTTGCTCTTCTAAGTTTGCCATAGTATAAATATAATCTGTAAAATGTAAAGTTGAATATCATCTAAAATACATTTTCATCATATCACAAATAGAACTTTTAAAAATTTTAAACAATCTATTATTCCCATATCTAGTTAAATGGACTTTTTTTTCTATCTTAAAAACAGAAAATTAGGCTCTTACATATCCCGTTTCAATTATATTAATCTATAATCTGATTTATCCATGACATAGTTATGGTCTAGTATTGAAAAAAGTCATCTTAATGACTGCTTGAAAATCAATTAATATACCGTTTGTAATTATGAATATTATCGATTATAAATATCTAGAAACTTTTATTTTTACGGCAATATTCGGTTTTTTCGCTATTTATCACCTATTACTTTTTCTGGTTCTTAGATTCAAAGTTATACTGTATTACTGCATTATATTAGTTGGTTTAACCGCGCATTTCACACTTTACATATTATTATTCGATGCAGATGATAACTTTTCTCAGCTGATTCAGAACACTTCGTTGATCACAGCTATGATAACTACTTTCGGGTTTTTAATCTTTACTAAAAATTACCTCAATATAACTGAGAACAACAAACCTCAATTACACAAAGCTTATAAAATACTAATGTACATTACCATTACATTACCTATAATACACGTTCTTTATTTAATTCTTATTGGGAACAATTCTTTCAGTAAAATATTAGAATTAATAGCCGCAATTACTTCTTTAACCACCATGGTCTTAAATATCATTTCTGGAATTAAATTATTTCATGCAGAAAAATTCAATAAATATTATCTCTATTCCTACACGCCTTATCTTTTAGCCTCTATTTTATATATAGGAACTTGGTTGTTAGGTTATTTTTTTAATATCAAAACAGACAATATATTATTGATAACATCAACTCTTATAACCTTACAGATACTTCTTTTCTCCATTTTGATCGGGTTTAAGTTTAAATCAATTGAAGATGATAATAAAAGAATACAGCTTGATGCCAACAATAGACTAGCATATGAAGTTGATCGCCAGACCAAACAATTACAGCTGGCAAAAAATGAACTTGAGTTTCAAAACAAGGAACTGGAAACAGTTAACGAACTAAAAAACAAAATCTTCTCGCTACTAACGCATGATGTCAGAGGACCTTTAAATAATGTTAGTGTATTAATTGGATTAATAGAAAACGAACTGGTTGACACCCCTTTAAAACAAATTACCGCAAAATTGAAAAGCGATGTAAACGATAGAGTATCTATGGTAAATACTTTGTTAGATTGGTCATATAAACAAATGGAAGGAGTTAAGGTCAATAAAGAGCAATGCGATTTAAATGATATATTCAATACGGTAATCAAAGAATTTGAGTGGGCAGTAAAAGATAAAAATATTACTGTAGAACAAGAGATTCTGTGCCAAAGTATATTCATTGATCCGAACATGTTAAAGGTTATTTTACGAAACCTATTATCAAATGCCATTAAATTCAGTGAAAATGGTAAAAGAATAATTCTATCATCTCAATGCACCCCAACTATAGTAGAAATTAGAGTAAAAGATTTTGGATTAGGTATGAATACCGACTGGCAAAACAGTACGGAAAATAATAGCGGTCCTACCGTTAGAAAAGGAACAATTGGTGAAAAAGGAACCGGATTCGGTTTAATGATAACAAAAGATTTTGTAGAAATGAACGGTGGAGAAATCATTTGTAAGAGTGAAATTAATAAGGGTACCGAGTTTATTTTAAGCTTTAAAAACTCAACAAATGAACCAGTAAAACCTCACATCTAATTTACTAACATGCTATTTAAATCTAAACATCACCGGCGATAGACATTAATCGTTGAAATTCGGCAACGAACAAACCAACTTCATACCCATCCATCAACGCATGGTGCACATGTATTGATATTGGCATAGACCTATGTTCACCCTCACCCGTCATTTTACCAAATGAAATCTTGGGGCAGCTATCTGCAAATTCAAAATGTCGTGCATGAGAAACCGAAGTAAAATCGAGCCACGGCATGCTAGAGCAATGTAATACGTTAATACCGCATTCTGGCAATTCTAATCCTGTTGATTTTTTCACCTCTTCGATTACCTTATTGGCAGCGTCTCTAAATTCATTGAACGACTCCTTATATTCAATATAAGAAAAACCGAATGTACCATTATCTCTACCAATGGTTGGGGATGCATGCACATGATCATACTCGAACACCTTACCATCTTCAATTCGGTATTTAAATGGAGTTATGGCATTAGCCGCCTTTAATGTTCTATGTAAATAAACCAAGAAAAATGAGTTACCAGATTGTTTTGCATAATCATAAGCTTTAGAACAATTTACTTTTACGGTTACCCCATGAAAAGGCTCACTGAACTGTGAAAAAAATTTGAAATGACCTGCCCTATTCCAATCCGCTATATTTAATTCTTTTTTCATCTATTTATTGACCTTGATTTTAGCTTAAAATCAGTTTTATTCAGCAATAAATATACAACCTCAAATTTCAATTTAAAATTGTGATAACTTGTACTTTTCAAATAAAGGGTGTTATTTCACTTCTTATAAATCATTATAATACATTAAAAAACTATGGAAGAAAACAAAGACCAATGCACTACAGATATTATCGTTGCTAATAACGGACCGCTAAAGATAAAAGGGAATCTAAAAATTCAATTAGCATCGGGCGAAATTGTCACAAAAGAAGGAACTACGGGTTTTTGCCGTTGCGGAGTTTCAGAAAACAAACCATTTTGCGATGGATCGCACAGAAAAATAGAATGGATAGGATAACTAATCAAAATTCTAATACATAAATTATTAGGTGTATACTACATCTCAATGGTATACACCATTTTTGAAATATTGATAGAGAGATATAAACGCTTTACCATAAAGGATCATGAAAAAATATAAGAATATATTTACTTTACTTTTAATTATTAGTCCTTTATTAGGTATTGCTCAAATCTCGGTGAATCAAGACCGATTAGAAAAGCGTATTCTAGATCTTGCTCAGTTTGGCATTCAAGAAAATGGCGAAACCGAACGTGTTGCTTTTAGTGATGCCGATGTTGCTGCCCAGCAATGGGTTATTGAGCAATTAAAAGCTATGGGCATTCAAACCCATATCGATTTTGCTGGCAACGTAATTGGGATACGAAAAGGGACAAAACCAAATATGAAACCTATTTCATTTGGTTCACATATAGACCGTGTTCCGCATGGTGGTAATTATGATGGCTGTGTTGGCAGTATGGCTTCTTTGGAAGTTCTTAAAGTGCTTGATGAAAATAAGGTCAAAACCAAACATCCTTTAGAAATTATCATATTTTCTAATGAAGAAGGTGGTGTTGTAGGTAGCAGAGCAATCGCCGGGCATTTGAACAAAAGTGCTTTTGGGGTTATAAATTCAACAGGGTACACCATTGGCGAAGGTATGATGAGATTAGGTGGAGACACCACTAGGCTTGCAGAAGTGGCTCGTAAAAAAGGAGACGTTGCTGCCTTTATAGAACTACACATTGAACAAGGTGGTACTCTTGAAAAAGAAAATTTAGAGATTGGTATCGTAAAAGGTATTGTGGGGTTAAAATGGTGGGATGTTGAATTCAACGGTTTTGCCAATCATGCAGGTACAACACCAATGAATGCCAGAAAAGATGCATTATTAGCAGCCTCAAAATTCATTATAGCAGTCAATGAAGTTGCCACAAGTTTTGATGGTTCACAAGTTGCAACTGTTGGTAGAATAAAGTCAGAACCAGGAGCACCTAATGTAATTCCAGGTCATGTAGTTACGAGTCTTGAAATTAGAGATTTATCTTCTGAGGTTATTGAAAAGGTATATACTGCTATCGAAAAAAGAGCAGAAGAAATTAGTACTGAATCGGGAGTGGAAATTTCCTTTAAAAAATTAGATACCACAGCAGACCCAGCCATCATGGATTCAACCATACAATCTGAAATTAAAAAAAGTGTTCAATCTCTTGAATTGAGTTACAAATCAATGCCAAGTGGCGCGGGTCATGATGCCCAAGACATGGCACTTATTGCACCCACCGGAATGATATTCGTACCGAGTAAAAACGGAATAAGTCATTCTCCAAAAGAATTTACTTCAGCGGTTGACATGGCAAATGGTGCTAATGTACTATTGCAAACTATTTTGGCTTTGGACGATAAGCTTAAATAACATTTTATGAGAGACCATCAATCCATACATATAGAACAACTTCTAAATGCATCAATTGAGCAGGTATGGAAAGCATTGACCAATGTGGATGATATGCGGCAATGGTATTTTAATGCTATTCCTGATTTTAAGCCAGAGATGTCTTTTAAAACTAGCTTTTTAATTACGAATGATGGTCGAAACTTCACTCATAATTGGATTGTAACGACCGCTATTCCAAAATCTAGAATAAGTTACACTTGGACCTTCAATGAATACCCAGGAGAAAGCATCTCTACATTTAAGCTATATGAGAAGGAGCATCAAACACTTCTTACGGTCACAAGCGAAATCACAAAAGATTTTCCAACACATATTCCGGAATTTAAAAGAGAAAGCGGCGAGGCAGGATGGTCGTATTTAATTAAGGAAAGCTTACCTCTCTTCCTTCAAAAATCAGACAAATTTTAACAGCAATCTTCTACCCTTAAATTAGTACCTTAGTTCAACTAACAAACTATCTTGAACATGAAAAAAGGACTACTCATTTGTGCATACTTTCTATGCACTACCATCGCAATTTCGCAAACTACAGAAGACATTGTCAATGCCATTGAAAAAGAAGGCGTTGAAAACTCGCAATTAGAGCAATTAGCTTACGAATTAATGGACCTCAACGGACCACGTTTGGTTGGAACACCAGAAATGAAAACCGCACATGACTGGGCAATAAATACCTATAAAAAATGGGGTATTGCTGCCGAAAACCAACAATGGGGAACTTGGAAAGGTTGGCAGAGAGGCATCACGCACGTAGATTTGGTATCGCCACGTGTAGCTTCGCTTCATGCCACACAATTGGCATGGAACCCAGGCACAAGCGCTAAAGGTGTTACCGCATCTTTAATTACATTACCTAGTTTCAAAGACTCCTTATCTTTTGTAAAATGGCTTCCTAATGTGAAAGGAAAAATAGTTATGGTGAGCATGCTACAACCTACAGGTAGACCAGATGAAAACTGGGAAGAATACGCAACAAAAGCATCCTTCGAGAAAATGAAAACGGAGCGCGATTCTATCGAAAAAATATGGAGACAGAATATTAACAATACAGGCTACACGAGTAGAAATATCAATGCTGCATTTGAAAAAGCAGGCGCAGTTGGTATTGCACAATCCAGATGGTCTGAAGGTTTTGGCGCTAACAAAATATTTAGTGCAGGTACTGATAAAATTCCTGCAGTGGATATTTCTTTAGAGGATTATGGAATGCTGTACAGAATGGTTGAACATGGTGCCGATACTAAGATTAAAATAGTAGCCGAATCTAAAGACCTAGGCGTGGTACCAACATTCAATACCATAGCCACCATACCTGGCACTGAATTCCCAGAGGAATATGTAATTCTTTCTGCCCATTTCGATTCTTGGGATGGTGGAACGGGAGCAACTGATAACGGTACTGGCACAATTACCATGTTAGAAGCTGCTCGAATTCTTAAAAAAGTATATCCGAATCCAAAAAGAACGATATTGATTGGACATTGGGGTAGTGAAGAACAAGGTTTAAACGGTTCTCGTTCATTTGTTGAAGACCACCCGGAAATTGTAGCTGGCGTACAAGCTGTTTTCAATCAAGATAATGGTACCGGTCGTGTTGTTCGTTTATCGGGACAAGGTTTTCTACATGCCTATGACTATTTAGGGCGTTGGTTAGAAGCCGTACCAGAAACGTATAAAAATGAAATAGAAACTACCTTCCCGGGTTCACCTGGTCGTGGTGGTTCTGACTACGCTTCTTTTGTTGCTGCTGGTGCACCTGCTTTTTCTTTAAGCTCTCTTAGTTGGGATTATTGGAATTACACATGGCACACCAATCTAGATACGTATGACAAGATAGTATTCGACGACGTACGTAACAATGCTATTCTAACGGCTATTCTTACGTATATGGCTTGTGAAGATCCAGAGAAAACATCACGTGAAAAAGCAGTGTTAGGTATTAACCCTAGATCTGGTGAAAAAGGAGAATGGCCAACACCAAGATCACCACAACGCAAAGGTGGACAAGACGAATAATTAATCTATAATTGATTTTCAAGCTCAAGGCTATCCGCTGCTTGTAGTGCTTTCTTAATTGCAGTACTCCACAGTGCATAGCCTTGTTTGTTTAAATGCAATCCGTCAGAAAGGTATAATTCCGGTATCGGTCTATTATCGGTAGTAATCATTTGCGCGAATACATTGATGTATTGTGCATTTAGTTCAGTAATAAAATACTTGGACAGCATTAAATTAGTTTCCATAATTAACGGAATTAAAGCTTCACGCTCTACACTAGGTTTAAGACTGATCAATGCCAATTCTACATCAGGATATTTATCTTGAATCAATCCTACTAATTCCATACAACCAGAAAGTACCTCTTGCGGAGTTTTACCGCTATTTAAATCATTCTCTCCTGCATACAGTACTATTTTAGACGGATTAGCTTCTGTAAATATCTCATCAAAATAATGAATACACCAAGCGAATGTAGATCCTCCAAAACCAAGATTCACCACATTGAATGGACTAAGGTCTCGCTTCATATTTACCCATAAACGTACCGAAGAACTTCCGTAGAAAGCTATCAGATTCTCTTGGGTCGGTAATTTAGCAACTCGTCTTTTAAGTCGTTTTATTTCATTGCACCAAATAGCAGGTGGCTCCTCCAAATTGTCCGCACCCGAACTAGATACGTTCAACTGTTCAGCTCTTTCGATCGCTTCTTGTACATAGCCTTGATATTCCGCTTGGTATTGCTCCATAAAAGCATATAAATCTTCATTGCTTTTAGAAGGTACTTTTTCACTCAGTAAAAATGGTTCCTTAATGGCACAGTAGTATAAAGATTTACCAATTCTATGGTCAAAATTTACCATGACTACAGGTATTATATACGGCTCTGGCTCAGTGTGCAATGCCAATTTAAAAGCGCCCATTTTAAAAGGACCGGGAGATTCGTCTGTTCTGTAAGAGGTGCCTTCAGGGCTTATAATTAAATTGTATTTCTGTTTTAAATGTTTAGATGCTTCACTGTAAAATATACTTCTTGCCTCTTCTTTTCTATTATTAGAAGTTTCATCAGATTCTTTGGTATACACATTTATATAACCAAGGTTGTCGTAGTAATTCTGATGACCATATTCTTGTCCCTGCCCTATTCTAACTGTTCTAATACCAGGTTCCTCGTATTTTTTATACAAAACCATGGCACTTAGAAAATGAGAATCTAGGGTAATCTGAAAATTATTATTTAGTGTATAATGTGGGTCATTGATTAAGTGGTTATAAATAAAAATATTACCGGTATCATTAGGCAAATTATCCCATCCTTCAATAATATAGGGTACGTTTTTAAACACCTTCATGGTCAACTCAGCGCAAACCTTTCTATTTTGCTCAGCATCTTTACTGTTCTTTTCTGCTACATTCTCATAAATCTGCTGTAAACCACTTATAAACTCATGCTCTTTTTGATCTTCACCCAGCAGTTCTAAACTTAATGAGGCAATATGGCGTTCTAGTGCAGTACCATTTTTAACCAAACCTGTTAAGGCATCATAGGCAAACTGCTTGGTGGTATTACTTTTTAATAGATGTGGCACTTGGTGCAATGGTGATGATAATAATAGTCGCGATTTATTATTCTTTATCAATTGATACACGGCCTGCAGATTGTGCTTGCCCAACAAGCCAACATAACGTACAAAAGCAGCATTTAGCTGATTGCCCATAAGCCACAATAATCGCTGATAAAATTGACCTTCGAAAGCATCATCAATTTGAAACAATTTCATTAAATCTCCTTCAGGAATAAAATAAGCAGAGGTCTTCGTGTTTGTAATAGCAGAGCAAATATCTTTCTCCTTCAATAGGCATGACCATCCAAATACAAATCCTGAGTTCTTAATAGATCGCTGCTTAATTTCAATTGTATTCTCTATTCGCTTAATGGTAACTTCTCCGTGAATGAGAATAAACAGCCCATTACTAGAACCGTCTTGAACATATAAAACTTCATCTGGCTCATATTCCCTACGTTCTGCCAATGCCGCTAAAGCCATTAAATTTTTCTCTTCAAAATAATCTAGAAATGGTGATCGTCGCATTAAAGAAACAATCTCTTCTTGCTCAGAAACGGGAGAGACAAAAAACTGTCGGTCTTCAACAAAAGGCTGAAACCTTACGGGACTCAATAATTCGGTTTGCTTCGTTAGGGCAGTATGCAATACACGGTACAATTTTGAACCAATATTTTTCAATAAAATATTCTGATGTCCTTTTTTTAAATACGTGTCTAGCTCGTGAAATGGAATTTCAAAAAAAGATGCTTTTGGTGATGCAACCGTAGCTTTATAGGTAAATCTTTTGGGTGTATTGAATCCGTTTAAACCAATAGTAGAAAAAGGTTCTGAGTTTTGACAAACTAGAATATCACTTTCAGGATTATCAAGTGAAATGTAATAGTTGACACTACCTTCTATAAGCCATCTAAACGTTCTTACTTTTTTATGAATATAACTGATAGCATATCCTTTGGCGTATGTTTTTAACGCTCCGTTCGGGAAATATTCTTTTAATTTTTCAGTAGTTATTTCTTGCTTTAAAACTCTATTTTGGTGTATCATACTCCTCCTAACTTAACCAGATAAAAGCGAAAAAAAAAGCACTGCCAACATTAAAACCAATTTGTCATTTTAACAAATTGATATTGGTTAAAACCATAAAATTCACCCCCTTAAACTTAGAATAACCAAATTCAATTTATAGACTATCATTTTACACAGCCTTTTATTATCTTCCCTATTCAACAACTAATACAGACCACACCATGAAAATCATCAGACTTTTGCTCGTGCTCGTCATTATGGCACCGTTAGCATTACAATCTCAACGAAGAAAAAGTAAAATCACCCAACCCACCGTTAAACTAGAAGACTCTCTTTTTACAGGATTAAAATGGCGGAATATTGGTCCGTTTAGAGGTGGTAGAAGTGTAGCTTCAACCGGTGTCTTAGGTCAGCCCATGATTTATTACATGGGAACTGTTGGTGGCGGAATCTGGAAAACCACGGATGACGGAATTACATGGAAGAATATTTCTGACGGATTCTTAAAAACCGCTACTGTAGGTGCAATCTCCGTTTCTGAAAGTAACCCAAATATCGTAATCGCAGGGATGGGCGAACATGCAGCCCGTGGTGTAATGACCTCAATGGGCGACGGCGTATACAAATCTACCGATGCCGGTAAAACCTGGAAACATATGGGACTTGATGAAACTAGACATATATCTGATATTATTATAGACCCTACCAACCCCGATATCATTTTTGTATCCGCACAAGGTGCCCAATACGGACCTTCTTCTCAACGAGGCATTTATAAGTCTACAGATGGCGGTGATACTTGGAAAAATGTACTGTTCGTTGATACCATAACCGGGGCTTCTGCTTTATCTATGGATATGAACAACCCAACCATTTTATATGCAGCTATGTGGCAGCACAGACGTTTTCCTTGGACGATGGAATCTGGCGGTAAGAACTCAGGTATTTACAAATCGACCGATAGTGGAGAAACATGGGAACAATTAAAAGAAGGCTTACCTAAAGAAATGGGTAAAGCAGGTATTTCTGTTTCTAGAGCCAACCCAGAGCGTGTATTTGCTGTAATAGAAGCGGAGGGAGAAAAAGGCGGCGTATACCGCTCTGATAATGCCGGTAAAAAATGGACTCTAATAAACAAAGACCGTATCAATATTACACGCTCTTGGTATTACATGGAGATTTTTGCCGACACCCAAAACGAAGATATTGTTTACGTATTAAATGCACCCGTAACCAAGTCAATAGATGGTGGTAAAACATTTTCGCCATTACCAACACCACATGGCGATAATCATGATTTATGGATAGACCCTTTGAACAACAAACGTATGATCAACTCTAATGATGGAGGATCGAATGTTTCTAATAACGGTGGAAAAAGTTGGAGCACACAAGAGAACCAAAATACAGCACAATTCTACAGGGTTATTACAGATAATCTAGTACCCTATAATGTATACGGTGGTCAACAAGATAATTCTACCGTAGCGATAGCCTCTAGAACAAATGATCGTGGTATCGACTGGAAAGATTGGTATGCCGTTGCTGGTGGAGAAAGTGCATTTTTAGCTTTTGATCCAGATAATCCTGAATTGATATATGGTGGAACTTACCAGGGGAATATTGATAAGTGGGATGCAAATACTAAAGAATCTAAACCTATTAAAGAATACCCTGAATTAGGCTTGAGTATATCACCAGAAAATGCAAAGTACCGTTACAATTGGAATGCCCCGATTATCACCTCGCCCCATGACAGAAAAACCATTTATCATGGTGGTAACGTTGTTTTCAAATCTACGGATGAAGGTCAAAGTTGGTCGGTTATAAGTCCCGATCTAACGAGAGACGAAAAAGACAAACACGGTCTTGGCGGTGGTCCATTTACCAATGAAGCTGCTGGTGGTGAAATATACAACACCCTAACTTACTTGACAGAATCTCCACATGAAGAGGGTGTAATTTGGTCTGGTAGTGATGATGGACTAGTTCATGTAACCAAAGACGGTGGTGCCAATTGGGCAAATGTTACTCCCGCAGGTGCAAAGGAAGGTATCATAAACAGTATTGAAGTGTCTCCTCATGACCCAGCGACAGCTTACATTGTTTTGATGCGTTATAAGTCAATGGATTTTGCCAACTACATCTACAAAACAACAGATTACGGAACCACTTGGACAAAAATTACCAATGGTATAACAGGCGATAATACATTCACTAGAGTTGTACGTGCAGATAAAAAAGTAAAAGGATTGCTTTACGCAGGTACAGAAACTGGCTTATATATTTCCATAGATGATGGTTTACACTGGCAGCCATTGCAATTAAATTTACCCTTAACTCCTATTAATGATTTAGTTATTCAAGACAATGATTTGGTTGCTGCAACTGCTGGTCGTGCATTTTGGATTTTAGATGACTTAGCAGCTATACAGAATAGTATTACCCCAAAACAAGAGCTACATATTTTTAAACCAAAAGACACGTATTTGTTCACTGGAGGTTCTAGTGAAAAACCAGTTCCTGGTTTGGGCAGCAATCCAAAAAGCGGAGTAACTTTCGATTATTATTTAAGCGAAGCACAAGACAGTACCGAATTAAAATTAGAAGTACTGAAAGACGGTGAGGTAATTAGAACCATAACCAACCAAAAAGACAAAAAATTTAAATCTTGGCCAGGCGGACCATCAAAGCCAGCTATTCTAGCTTCTAAAAAAGGATATAACCGTTTTACTTGGGATTTTAAAAGAGAGCCTTTACCTGCAGTGGATAAGGTTTTTGTTCTTGGCGGATTAAACGGGTCTACTGTTGGTCCTGGTGATTATAAGTTAAAATTGACCTTAGGAGAGCAAACAGCAGAAACAACCGTAACCATTTTACCTCACCCAAAAGTAAAAGCAAGCATGGCAGACTATGCAGAACAACAAAAAATGATGAAAACCATTGAAGCTACCGTAGTAGAAATGCACAATGCGGTAAACGATATGCAGTCGGCAAAATCGCAATTAAAACAATATGGTAAATTACTTGCAGATAATGAAAAAGCAGAAGCGTTATTAACACAGGGCGACTCCTTAACAAAACGCATTACTGCTTGGGAAGAAAACCTGATTCAGCCAAACCAAAAAACCTTTCAAGATGTGATTAATTTTGAAAACAAACTGAATTCACAATTATTGAATTTAAGAGGTTATATTGATGCTGCCGAGCCAAAAGTTACTGCAGGCGCTAAAGAAAGATTACAAGATTTATTGGTAACATGGAACACTTTCAAGACAGAGCATAATGCGATTATCAATACGGAAATGAAAGCGTATAACACGATGTTTCAGAGCTTAGAAATACCAGCAATCATTTTACCACAGGCACAAAACTAAAATAGAATTGGAAAAATTAATACTAGATCAAACTTTCAAAGGTCAAAACTATACAGCCACCCGACTACCCAGAGCGGAGTATGAGAATTGCATTTTTGAAAGTTGCAATTTTTCTAAGGGATATGTAGACAACCAAACCTTCTTAGAGTGTGAGTTTATAGATTGTAATTTGAGCAATGCAAATGTTGTAAATACCACGTTCAAAGATGTGAAATTTTCGCACTGTAAACTTATGGGGTTAGCTTTTAATACCTGCAATACTTTTTTAATGGACTTTTCCTTTTTTGACTGCAATTTGAGTTTCGCCCTTTTTACAGATTTAAAACTGGTGAGTCAGGTTTTTGTCTCTTGTAAAATGGAAGAAGTAGATTTTGGAGATTGCGATTTAAGCAAATCAAAATTTGATGAATGCCATCTAGAACGTGCTATTTTCTCAAGAACCAATCTTGAAAAAGCGGATTTTAGTTCGGCAGTAAATTTCAGTATCGACCCTGATAATAATTCTATGTCAGGAGCCATATTCTCTAAAGATAATTTAGCGGGGTTGTTACAAAAACACAAATTGAAGATTTTAAAATAAAAAGGTAATACCGGCAGAATAATATCTACCGGTATTATCTTTTTACAAACAATGGGTTTTAAAACTATTTAATCGCAGAAACTCTCCAAATTACGCCACCATCATCATCATTTACTAACAAAGACCCATCTGGTGCCACGGTTACACCAACTGGGCGACCGTAAACTTCGCCTGCTTCTTCATCTGCGATAAAATCGGTTAAAAAATCAACGGGTTTTTGGGGCTTCCCGTCTTGGAAAGGAACGAACACAACTTTATATCCTGAAAAAACAGCTCGGTTCCATGATCCATGTTGACCTACAAAAGCACCATTTTTATATTCCTCTGGAAATTGAGAATCGGTATAAAAAGTTAGACCAAGAGATGCAGTATGGCTCCCTAAAGGAACATCGGGAATAATGGTCATATCAACAAGATTCTGATGAGGATCATCTTCCCACCTTGGATCATTTATACTTCCAT
This sequence comes from Maribacter forsetii DSM 18668, assembly GCF_000744105.1. Lineage (NCBI taxonomy): Bacteria > Pseudomonadati > Bacteroidota > Flavobacteriia > Flavobacteriales > Flavobacteriaceae > Maribacter > Maribacter forsetii. Next base: position 556,553 of record NZ_JQLH01000001.1, on the reverse strand, counting down.
AATAGCTATAAGGCCATCCGTACCAACCACCTTTTTTAACACTGGTCAGGTAATCTGGCACTAAATTATTTCCAATCTTGTCACGTTCATTAACCGCTGTCCACAACTCACCAGTAACCGGGTTCCAGTCCATACCCACCGGATTTCGAATTCCGCTTGCGTAAATAACCTCACCCGACCCATCTACATTTACCTCTAAAATAGCTGCCCGTCTTTTTTCTTTCTCCATACCTTGCTCACCAACATTACTTGCAGATCCCACCGATATATATAGTTTATTTTCTTCTTTATTCGTAATCACATTACGCGTCCAATGATTATTATAACCACTTGCAGACAATGCTACGATTTTTTCACCTTCTCCTTCTAAGGTAGTTTGACCTTCCTCATAGGCATAACGATAAAGACCATCTGTATTGGCTATATAAAAGAAATCGTTTAATACCAGCATACCTAAGTTTTGGTTGAGTCCCTCTTTGAACACATGCCGCTCATCTACTTCACCATCCATATCAGTATCTCTTAACAAAGTAATTCTATTGGCACTATTTTTAGTGTTAGATTCCGCTACAAAAATATCATTGTTAGGTGCTACGTATGTCCACCTAGGGTGCTCTAATCTTTCAGCAAATCGCTGTACTTCAAATCCCTCTGGAGCCTTAGGTAGTTTATTAGACGGCCAAGAAATCACCTTGCTGTTTTTCGTAACAGATTCAGAAGAATAAGGAGCTACCAATTCTAAAGGACCAATTGCAGTTTCAACAATCGATGAGCCCGTATTGCGCCATTTTTCTTTAGAATTTTCAGATACACTTTTTTTGCTTTTACAACTAACAAACAAAGTGGTTGACACAAGTAGATATAGTATTGTTTTCATAGTAAAGCTTTATCTCAAAGTTATACTATCAAGCAACAAAAAATTATCACAACATACTGTTTATAAATACTTTAACAGAATTATAAATTGAATTGAAAAAATAGGACTTTTTATACCTAAACAGATAAAATTCAAATTTTTATGATTAATCAAACTAGATTAAAATGAGTATAAAATGAACCAAATTTGTATCTAGATTTTAAATAAGTACCTTCATTTTTTAACTCAGTTTGATGGAAAAAGCAATTAAAGCAAAAATCATTGAAGTCTGTAATGCTAAAATCGCAGCTAAAGGAGAAAATGTAGGACTATCTTTCTATGCATTTTTTAAGAACAAAAACGACAATCCTGAGCTTTTGATGGAAGTGGCTCAATGGTGGATTTTAGAACACAAATTAGACCATTTTGAAAAAGCGGTGAAGATCAAAGAGATGGTAGAATCGTTAAACTAAAGAAATAATGAAAAACACATTTCTTGTGCTATTCGTAATAGGATTATTGTTCGGTTGCGGCAATAAGGAGTTAAGTCGTAAAGAAACTGTTACTACATATTATAAAGCTTTTGATTCTGGCGATTTCGAAAAGCTAAAAACAGTAATTCATGATAGTATTACATTAATCCCCGGTGATTTTGTTATGCCATTTGACAAGAATAGTTTTAATGAGTTTTATAAATGGGATTCCATTTTTAATCCGTCATATGAAATACTTGAAACTGAAGAAAAGAACAATGACGTTATAGCCACTATTACTCAGAATAATACTCGTAATGCTTTTTTAAAAAACAATCCGCTTAAGCTGAAAGTCAAAGTATCCTTTACATCTGGAAGAATTTCTAAGATTGAAGAACTAGAGTATTTTGATGTGAATTGGGATACATGGTCGCAACGTCGAGATTCCTTAATAAATTGGATACAATTGAATCATAACGAATTAGATGGTTTTGTGAATGACATGACATTGGAGGGAGCTCAAAATTATTTGAAATCGATGAAGTTATATGAAGCTCAGGAATAGCTGAAAGTTAGGAGTTAGGAGTTAGGAGTTAGGAGTTAGGAGTTAGGAGTTAGGAGTTAGGAGTTAGGAGTTAGGAGTTAGGAGTTAGGAGTTAGGAAAAATAAAATTTTATGAATTAAATTTTAAAATTATCAGAAGAATGACAAACAATTCTCACTAAAAATGCATGATTTCTTTGGATTTACTAAAAGCAAAAACAATCTTAGATATTATTATAAAATTTGTTTTGCTGATTTTATATGGCGTCCACAATACAATTTACATTCTAATAAAACTACCACACAAACTAATGAACAAAGTACACCATACCGCAATCATTTGCTCTAATTATGAAATTTCTAAACAATTCTATATAGATGTTTTAGGTTTAGAAATTATACGTGAAGTCTATCGTGAAGAACGACAGTCGTACAAGTTAGATTTAGCTTTGAATGGGGAGTATATTATTGAACTTTTCTCATTTCCAAATCCGCCACAACGCCCTTCTAGACCAGAAGCATGTGGTTTACGACATGTTGCCTTTGAAGTTGATGATTTAGAACTGATCATTGCCCATTGTAAAAACAACAATGTAATAGCAGAACCTATAAGAGTAGATGAGTTTACTAATAAACGTTTTACATTCATTTCCGATCCGGATGATTTACCCATTGAATTTTACGAAAAGTAGGTGCAATCGTTTGTAAACGTTTAAATTGTATCTTGTTACAAATATTAACTTATGAAACTTATACTTCTCTTTTTTCTTTCTGCATCATGTTTAACACAAGCGCAAAACACCATATCTTTTGAAGAAGGTATGATGAGTCCTCCTGCAACGCTAAGCGATATAACATGGCTTTCGGGACATTGGAAGGGAGAAGCCTTTGGCGGAATAGCCGAGGAAATATGGAGTCCCGCTACAAGTAAATCCATGATGTTCTCTTTTCGCCTCATAGACAAAGGCGAAATCAGCTTTTATGAATTTGGTCATCTTATAGAAGTTGACGGAACATTATTACTTCAATTAAAACATTTTGATGGCAACCTAAGTGGATGGGAAGAAAAAGATGAAAACATAGATTTTAAACTTGTAAAAGTCGAAGGGGACAAATTTTACTTTGACGATTTCACCATAGAAAAAGTGTCTGACAACGAAGTTAATATGTATGTAGAGGTTAGTGAAGAAGAAGGAAAATCAAATGAAGTGACATTTAATTACCACAGACAATAGATGGAAAGAGCATGTTTAGAATGTGGGAATAAGGTTATGGGACGTATAGACAAAAAGTTCTGTAATGATCAGTGTCGTAATGCTTATAACAACAAAGTAAATCCTGCCAGTAAAAACCTTATTAGAAATATAAATAATAAGCTTCGCAAAAACTACCGTATTCTTGATAGTTATAAATTAAAAGACGGCAAAACGAAAACCACACGTATGCGGTTAATAGATAAAGGTTTCGATTTCGACTTTATTACCAACCTATACACCACAAAAAAAGGTACTACATATTATTTTCTATATGATTTAGGCTACCTACCATTAGACAATGATTTTTATATGATCGTGAAAAGAGAGTAGTTCGTTGTTGGTTGTTGGTTGTTGGTTGTTGGTTGTTGGTTGTTGGTTGTTGGTTGTTGGTTGTTGGTTGTTGGTTGTTGGTTGAGAATATTATATAAAAAAGTCTCCTTTTAGGAGACTTTTTTATAAGTTTACTTCTTACTTCTTACTTCTTACTTCTTACTTCTTACTTCTTACTTCTTACTTCTTACTTCTTACTTCTTACTTCTTACTTCTTACTTCTTACTTCTTACTTCTTACTTTTTACTTTTTACTTTGTACTTTAAACTCTGTACTTAATAAATCCTATTTCCAATTATGCCCACTTAATTTAAGTGCGGCCACAACGATATCTTTTCTACTTATTTGCCCTACCAATATTCCATTTTTCATTACTGGCAGTCTTCTTCTATTGTGTTGGGCAAAAATACCTGCTGCATCAAAAATTGAAATATCATGAGGAATTGTTTCAACTGACTTGGTCATAAAATTTTCTACACTCTTATCTAAAATAGGTTGATTAAAGTAGCGACTTTCAGAAATCTGCTTCATACAATCGGCTTCAGAAATGATACCGACAAGAAATCCGTTATTATCTAAAACAGGTCCACCAGATATATGATGCTTGGCAAATTTCTCCATTACCGCTAAAATTGAATCATCTGGCGAAAAAGTGATTAACTTAGTAGTCATATAATCAGCGACCAATATTGGGGCTTCAAATTCTTTTTTAAATACTTTTCTAACGCCTTGAAAGCTTTTGATTCCCATGATAGTTTGTTTAAAGGTTGATTACTAAAGATAATAAATTAAATGAGAATTACTAATAATATTCGATATAAACCAATTAATACTCAGTATTTTAGGACTTTTTAAAAGAATATCATAATTATGAAAAAAACACCAACCCTACTGACATTACTTCTTGTTATTCTAGCAACATACTGGAGCTTTAGAGTACTACTACCCCAATATACCGCCAATGAAGTAGTCGCAGAAACTGAATTTTCTACTGACAGAGCATTAGAACATGTTAAAGAAATGTCTAAGGAACCACATGGTGTTGGGTTTCCTGCACATACGACTGTCCGTAATTATATTACTGCAGAACTTCAAAAATTAGGTTTGGAAACTTCTTTACAAGAAGGGTATACCGCCGGTGATTGGGGTAATTTAAGTAAAGCAGAAAATGTATTGGCTAGAATTAAAGGAAGCGAATCTGGTAAGGCCTTATTACTGCTAAGTCATTATGATAGTAATCCGCATTCTTCATTAGGCGCTAGTGATGCAGGTAGTGGTGTTGCTACAATTCTAGAGGGCGTAAGGACTTTTTTAAAAACAAATACTACACCTAAAAACGATATCATCATTCTCATATCCGATGCTGAAGAATTAGGTCTTAACGGTGCCGATCTATTTGTAGATAGACATGAATGGCTGAAAGATGTTGGCTTGGTTTTAAATTTTGAAGCTCGTGGTAGTGGTGGACCTAGTTATATGTTAATGGAGACCAATAGAGGAAACAGTAAATTGATTACTGAATTTATAGCTGCAAATCCTGAGTTTCCAGTAGCAAATTCACTTGCCTATAGTATTTATAAGATGTTACCCAATGATACAGATTTAACCGTATTTAGAGAAGATGGTGATATAGAGGGTTACAATTTTGCGTTTATTGATGATCACTTCGATTACCATACCCAAATAGACAATTATGAAAGATTAGATAGAAACACGCTGGCTCACCAAGGTAGTTATCTAATGCCATTATTAACCTATTTCAGTAATGCTGACATCAGCAACTTAAAAAGCCTTGATGATAACGTATATTTCAATGTACCTTTCTTTAAAATGGTTTCTTATCCGTTTAGTTGGATTATGCCCATGCTAGTCATTGCCATTCTCTTTTTCATCCTATTATTAGTATCTGGGTTTCGAAAAAAAGTCCTAAATGGAAAAGATATTTTAAAAGGGTTTATTCCCGTACTCTTTACCTTAATAGTTAACGGAGTTGTAGGGTACTTCAGTTGGCAGTTTTTAAAATGGCTATACCCAAGCTATAAAGATATTCTACATGGTTTCACTTATAACGGCCATGCTTATATCTTTGCGTTTACCCTATTTTCATTAGGCACTTGTTTTTATGCATACTATAAATTCAAGGTAATTAAAACCGCAAATTTATTGGTAGCCCCGTTCATGATTTGGATTATCATTTGTGGACTAGTAGCTGTGTATTTACAAGGAGCCGCATTTTTCATTATACCTTTATATAGCTTTTTAGTTGCCTTTTACGTGCATATAAATCAAAAGAATCCGAATCCGTTTTTACTGGTATTTCTCGGTATTCCGGCATTATTCATATTCGCACCCTTCGTAAAAATGTTTCCGGTTGGCTTAGGTCTTAAAATGTTGGTAGCTACTACCCTATTGACGACATTAATCTTCTTTTTATTACTTCCTTTGGTTACCAAATACAGAAAAAAAGGTGCATTGGCATTTCTAAGTTTCTTGTTGTTTGCAGGCTTTATGGCATCTGCGCATATGAACTCTGGCTTTACCAATGATAGACCGAAACCGACTAGCTTATTATATGTTTTAGATACCGATGAAAATAAAGCAAAGTGGGCAACTTATGAGCACCGACCATCTGACTGGACTTCAAAATACATCACTAAAAAAGTTGCAGATACCCTTCTTTCAAAAAAGACTATAAGTAGCAAATACGGCTCTAATTTTACATTTACAAATGAAGCTCCATTAAAAAATGTACCAAAACCAACTATTGAGGTACAACAGGATACTATAGTAAATAATATGCGCACAGTTCGTATATGCATTACTCCGAATAGACCTATAAACCGTTTGGAAGTTTTTACCAATGCTGTTGATATATTAAAGGCAGATGTAAATGGAATAGAATTGTCCGAGCATTTTCTTAAAAATAGATATGGAGGTAGACTGATTACCCATTACATCAGTGATAAAAATTACACCGACATTATGCTAAAAGTACCAGTGGAACAAGAATTGGAACTTACCATATATGAAGCTTCTAATGATTTACTTACAAATGGATTATTCACGATACCAAAGCGAAAAGAAAATGAAATACCTATGCCTTTTGTATTGAACGACGCCATATTAACTATACAAAAAGTGAAATTTGAATAAGAAAATAGGCGTAATTGGTTGTGGATGGATGGGTTTACCATTGGCTGAAAGTTTAATAGCAAGTGGTTATAAAGTCAATGGAACTTCTACATCTGATGAGAAAATATCGATCTTAAAAGAAAAGGGCATTACACCGTTTAAAATAGCTTTATCCGAGAATGATATCAAAGGCGATATTGATTCATTTCTTGATTCGGTATCAGTGCTTGTAATAAATATTCCGCCCAAGTTAAGAGGAAAAGGTCCTAAAGAAAGTTACATTGCAAAGATTACATTATTGCATCAGGCTATTAAAAAATCAACAGTAAAGAATATCATATTTGCTAGTAGCACGGCAGTTTATGGTGATACAGAAGGTATAGTTACCGAGAAAACGGCACCTAACCCCACTACGGTATCTGGCATACAATTGGTACAATGCGAAAACCTTTTAAAAAACGATAATGATTTAAATACAACCATTATCCGTTTTGGAGGATTAATTGGTCCGAACAGACATCCAGTAACTATGTTATCGGGCAGAGAAAACCTTAAAGGTGGTGATGCTCCCGTTAACCTAATTCATTTGAATGATTGTATCGGAATTATAAAAAGAATTATTGAATGCGACCATTACAATGATGTGATGAATGCCGTTTATCCTGAGCATCCAACGAAAAAAGAATATTATACCAAACAAGCTGCTAAAAGAAGTATACCAGCACCACAATACGATGTTACTGGCAAAAATCAAAAAATAGTATCATTTTGTAGTATTTTTCTTATTAATAACTATATCTTTCTTACACCCATAAACTAACCCTACACAACACTTAGCTTCCCTTTCACAACAAATACGCAAAAACAGCGTTAATATATTGTTGGTTTTCAGCTACTTATCGACGTATGACATACCTTTATATAACAATATAAAACCATAATATTATGAAGAAAGATAAATTACGGGAGAGGGTTTTAGTTGAATTAGAGAAGCTCATCTCCCTAAGTTGCAAGAACCCAAACGGTTCTAAAAAGTACGAAGAATTACATATTGCGTTATTGAAAAAATACTATAATGCAACAAGCGTAACTATAGACTATCATCGCCATAGAATTAAAATGGAAGTAATAGAAGACGATAGCCTTTATGATCCTAAAACGGTAAATACTTATTTACCAACATTTTACACGAACTTACTATTTAACAACTTATGTAAGTTTCTAATTTCATGTGTTGAAAAAGACAACAAGAGTATTGGCTTTTATACACAGCTTTTAAATTCTTTTAAAAAATCTAATAATAGATTGGAATTAGCTTAAGAAGCTAAAAACTATTGAAGTTTAAAAAAGGTGATCTGTAGGTCACCTTTTTTCATTTCTAACATTTAAACCTTTCCTTAACAAGATCATACAGATTATTTTAATAGTTTAGCGCACTTTAAAAAGAACAAGAAAGATGAAAAAATCAGTTTTAATAGTTGTAGCTGCCGTATTATTCTCAGGTAGTTATGGATATTCACAGACCAAATCAGAATTACTAAAACATTACGAAGCATTTTACGACCAAATGCGATTACAAGGCGATGTTGATGGCGTCATCAATGCCTTAACGCATTTAAATATATTATCCCCTTCTCAGCAACGTAATGATACCCTTGCTTATATTTATGCAAATGACAATCAACACTTACAAGCTTTAAACATTATAGGAATTGAGAAAGTAGATTCTGATTCTAATTTAGCCATTCAAGTAAAAGCGGTTTCTTTAAAAGCTTTAAACCAGCCAAAAAGAGCTTTAGAACAATTTGAAGCTTTGTATGCCAGAGAACCAAATGCATACCTTGCCTATGAACTAGCAGATCTTAAAGTACAAACAGGTGATAACGTTGGTGCAATGAAACATGTTGAATATGGTATTACAAACGCTACAGATGATATGAAATATGCTTTTTATGAACGTCAGCAACCTTACGAGGTTCCTTTAAAAGCGGCTTTTATTCACGTAAAGGCTCTTATTCAGTATAACATGGATAAAGGTAATATTGACCAAGCAATAGCTACTTTAGACGAAGCCTTGGCTATTGACCCTAATTTTAACTTGGCAAGTTTGAGCAAGCAAGCATTAACATCAAGAAAAGATGCTCCTGAGGAGAAGAAATAATAGCGAAATGTTATTGAAAATAGAAAAGGCGAATCATATGATTCGCCTTTCTTATTTCTTTATTTTAAATTCCTTATATCAGGTTTATCTTCGTAGTTCACTTGTTCACTAGTAAAGAGTTTAATAATATATAAATACCCTAATTATCTTCATTTTTTATTAATTCATCTGGTAAGGTATTATTCACTACCACATTAAATTGATTTCTTAAATCATTGTAAGCGGTAATCATTTGAAGGATGGATTCCCTAGGGTTTTGTTGGTATTCCAAATCTCCCTTAGTTTTTAAAATATAGGTCTTAAATAGCTTTTGACGTCCTTTTACTTGTGGGATATTGAATTTTTCTGGATAAGTACCTTCTTCCATTTTTTTCTGATTCTCTATCAACTCATCTACTAAGAATTGAAAATCCTCTATATGTTCTGAAGTGTAAATTTTATCAAAACTCTTATCTAAAGCATTGTATTCCAGCCAATCATTTAAAATGGTTTGCGCCTTGGCATCGACACGAGATTTCTGTGGCAAGCTATCCGTGGTTTCTTCCCAACGAATTTCACGAATACTGGATTTATCTTGGGCCGCATCTTTACAAGAAACAGCCAACACAACTATTGATAAAAAAAAGATAATTTTGGACATAAGCGAATGTACAAATTTTAAGAAAAGGTATCTTTATCTCAAATTCATTTAACGCAAATTTTAATGCCAAAATATATATTGATTATTGGAGCCTGTGGCCAAATAGGAACGGAATTGACCTTAACTCTAAGGGAAAAACACGGTGGTGACCACATTATTGCCAGTGATATTAGAGAAGGTAATGATGAATTAATGGCCTCTGGACCTTTTGAAATTTTAGATGCTACCAATTATGATGCCTTAGAAGAAGTTATTGCATACTACGAAATTTCTGAGGTGTATTTAATGGCGGCCATGTTAAGTGCTACGGCAGAAAAATTCCCCATGCGTGCTTGGAATTTGAACATGAACACGCTTTTCAATGTATTGAATTTGGCAAAAGAGAAAAAAATAGATAAAATTTTCTGGCCATCCAGTATTGCAGTTTTTGGACCGAATACACCCAAAGACGATACACCACAAAATACCATTATGGAACCAAGTACGGTTTACGGCATAAGCAAACAAAGTGGAGAACGCTGGTGCGAATATTATTTCAATAAATTTAATGTGGATGTGCGCAGCATTCGTTACCCAGGACTAATCAGCTGGAAAACCATGCCAGGTGGCGGGACTACGGACTATGCAGTGGAAATCTACCATAAAGCACTTTCTGAAGGTTCATATACTTGCTTTCTAGAAGAAGACACAAACTTGCCTATGATGTTCATGGACGATGCCATACATGCCACTTTACAGATCATGGAAGCACCTGAAGAGAACATTAAAGAACGTTCTGCCTACAATTTAGCTGCTATGAGTTTTACACCAAAGGAAATGGCGAAAAGTATTAAAGCTGTAATTCCTGAATTCAATATAGCCTACGAGCCAGACTTTAGACAAGAGATCGCTAACTCATGGCCAAGCAGTATTGATGATAGCAATGCGCAACAAGATTGGAATTGGAAAGCAGAATTTGACTTAGAAAAAACAACAAAAGCAATGTTAGAAAATTTGAAGAACAGGGTTTAGCCTGTTCTTCAAATTTTTTTACCCTACAAACTTCAATCGTTTTTCAATTGCCATGATCATAGCATTGGCGATATCTTTACCTGTAGCATTTTCTATACCTTCTAAACCTGGTGAAGAGTTTACCTCTAACAATAAAGGTCCTTTATTGGAACGTATAATATCTACACCTGCCACGGCAAGGTTTAATACCTTGGCTGCCTTCAAAGCCAGTTTCTTTTCGTCTGCAGTGATTTTAATGATAGACGCTTTGCCACCTTGGTGAATATTAGCCCTAAACTCTCCTTTTTGAGCTTGGCGCTGCATGCTTGCCACTACTCTACCATTTACTACGAAACAACGAATATCCTGTCCGTTTGCTTCTTTAATAAACTCTTGTACCAAAATGTTGGTATTAACACTTTTAAAAGCGTTAATAACACTTTCTGCTGCCTTATTGGTTTCTGCTAGAACAACACCTTTACCTTGCGTACTTTCCAGAAGTTTAATAATTAATGGTGCACCGTTCACCATTTTGATCAGGTCTTTGGTATCCATCGGTGATTTTGCAAATCCGGTTATGGGTATATGAATATCATGATTAGAAAATAACTGAGAGGCGAACAATTTATCTCTTGACTGTGTAATTGCCTCTGCCGAGTTCTGGCAGTAAACTCCCAAATTATTAAACTGACGAATTAACGCACAACCATAAAACGTAACGGACGGCTTAATTCTAGGAATAACGGCATCATAATCTTTCAAAATAATACCACCACGATATCTAATTTCAGGCGAATGAGCATCGAGCTTCATATAGGCTTGCTCTACATTTAAAAAATGTATTTCGTGTCCTCTTGCCTCTGCAGCTTCTACTATTCTTTTATTACTGTATAAGTTTGGATTACTTGCTAAGAGTGCAATTTTTAAACCTGTTTTCTCCTTGAAATAGGGAGCATATAGTTTATTGACTTCGCTGTCTTCAAATTCTTGTAGTTGATAATTTACGGCAGGGTTTACAACAAAGCGCTCGTTTAAAGCTTCTCTACCCAACAGCATACGAAACTCCATTGTATCTCTATTCGCCAGCGTTAGTTCAATATCAAAAGTATCTTCACCAATAGTCACCGGTGTTTTAATGACCAATCGCTCTTCAGAAATACCCGATGAACTTTTTACCATACGTCGCGCAACTAATCGTGCTTGGCATTCAATGGCAATACTGCGATTTTCTTGTAGCGGACTCACCTCAAACTTTACCCATTCTTGTCCGTTTCTAGTAACAATCTTTAAATTGGTAGCTTGTATGGAAGATGTTTTTGCTCCGGAATCAACCCTAGCCTTAATGGCTGGGATACCCAAATCATTAAACACACACCACTCTTCACTACCTACTATCTTTAAATTATCCAATTTTGTTTGTTTTTGACCCCTAAATATAGGAGCTTTCTTATTTCTTTTTTAACTCAAATAAATCTGTTCTTCTATCGCGAAGATTACGTACTGCCCCAAACTGATTCAATTCTCGAAGCAAACTAATATCAACATCGGCAATTAAAATCATTTCGGTATTTGGTGTTGCCTCTGCTTTAATTCCGTTGGTCGGAAAAGAGAAATCACACGGAGTAAAGACCATGGATTGTGCAAACTGAATATCCATATTTTGCACATTGGGCAAGTTACCAACACTACCGGCAATAGCCACATAACATTCATTTTCAATTGCACGAGCCTGAGCGCAATTACGCACTCTAGAATAACCATTTTGTGTATCGGTCAAGAACGGAACGAACAAGATATCCATACCTTCATCTGCCAATAATCGGCTTAACTCCGGAAATTCTGAATCATAGCAAACCAACACGCCTATTTTACCACAATCGGTATCAAAAGCCTTTAATTGATTACCACCTTGCATACCCCAGACCTTAGCCTCATCTGGTGTTACATGCAGTTTCTCATAACGCTCCATACTACCATCTCGTCTACACAAATACCCCACATTATACAATCGACCATCAATCATTTCTGGCATACTGCCTGTTATAATATTGATGTTATACGATATGGAAAACTCAGAGAATTTCTGAGCGATTGCCTGTGTATGTTTTGCCAGCTCTCTAATAGCATCTGGCGTAGACATATGATTGTTCACCGCCATTAAGGGCGCATTAAAAAACTCTGGAAACAGCGCAAAATCGGAACGATAGCCAGAAACCGCATCTATAAAATATTCTGCCTGCTCTAAAAGCTCATCCAAATCTTTATAAGGTCTCATTTGCCACTGAATCAACCCTAAACGAATTACGGTTTTCTTAGTTGCAGCTTTCTTAGAGGGTTTTTGGTAATAAATATTATCCCACTCCATCAAAATAGCGAAATCTTGAGAAGCCTTATCCCCATCTAAATAGCCTTTCATCACTTTTGCAGGATGAAAATCATTACTAATCTGAAAATTAAGCACAGGATCTTGAATCTCTTTTCTACGCACCTTATCTATATATTCCTTTGGTGACAATTCTGATGCATGTGAATGATAATTAGGCATACGACCACCAAATACAATACTCTTTAAGTTCAACTTCTCACAAAGTTCTTTTCGGTAATCATACAAACGACGACCTAAGCGAAGACCTCTAAAGCTCGGTTTTATAAACACTTCAATACCGTAAAGCACATCGCCTTCATCATTATGAGTATCAAAACTGTACTTACCGGTAATTTGTTCGTATGTGTGGGTATCATCAAAAGCATCATAATCTACCACAATGGACAAGGCTACACCTGCCAATTGCCCATTGATCTTGATAACGACCTGACCTTCTGGAAATTTATCGATCAAAGATTTTATATGTTCCTCTTTCCAATATGAACCAGGCATGTTGGTGTAAGCAGAAATCATAGCGGTTTTCAGTTCTTGATAATCATCAAAATCTAAAAACTTTAATTCAATATTTTCAATTTCGTCGATTTTCATTTATCTGTTGTAAGTACAACGATATTATTTTAATTTTTATGTGATTCATTTTCCGGTTTACAAGAAGCAAACCGGTATTTTAAAATGTACTATTTATTAGAAACTAGGTAAACTAGTCTTCATCCTCACCATCAACCATATCCTCAGGGTCTGGTTCAACTACTGCTGTTGGATCATCATCATCAAAATCCTCATAATCATCCTCATCATAATTCTCCATCGTATACTCAAGTTTGGCACTGATTTTCACTAAGTACTTAGTGTCTTCGGTCAATACCTCAACAGCTTCTATACGTTCTCCCTGTCCGTTTCTGAAAGAGATAATGTTACGGTCATCATACCCATCTGGGTATCTTTCTACCAAAAGTTTTAATACCTCGGGCGTCAACTTTTTAAAGTCCACGATTACTCTTTTTAAATGTGCGTTCTTATCCATAATTACATATCTAATAGGTAAGCAAAAATTAAGGGCGCAACAATTGTCGCATCACTTTCAATAATATATTTAGGTGTATTAATATCTAATTTTCCCCATGTAATTTTTTCATTGGGCACTGCACCTGAATACGAACCATAACTGGTTGTACTATCACTAATTTGACAGAAATAGCTCCAGAAAGGCGTATCTGTACGCTCCATATCTTGGTAAAGCATTGGCACCACACAGATAGGGAAATCACCAGCGATACCACCACCGATTTGAAAGAATCCGATTCCGTTTTCTGAATTTTGAGTATACCAATCTGCCAAGAAGGTCATGTACTCGATACCAGATTTCATGGTACTCGCTTTCAATTCGCCCTTCATTACATAGGATGCAAAAATGTTCCCCATTGTACTATCTTCCCAACCTGGGCAAATGATAGGCAGGTTTTTTTCTGCAGCGGCATACATCCAAGAATCTTTAAGGTCTATTTCATAATATTTCTCTAGCACTCCAGAAAGCAACATTTTGTACATGAATTCATGAGGTAGAAAACGTTCTCCCTTATCATCGGCATCTTTCCAAATTTTGAAAATATGTTCTTGTAATCTTCTAAAAGCTTCTTCTTCTGGAATACAAGTATCCGTAACTCTGTTCAAGCCTTTTTCCAATAGATCCCACTCGTCTTGCGGAGTCAAATCTCTGTAATTTGGAACACGCTTGTAATGCGAATGTGCTACCAAGTTCATGATATCTTCTTCTAGGTTTGCACCTGTACAAGAAATGATCTGCACCTTATCTTGGCGTATAACCTCTGCAAAGATTTTACCTAATTCTGCAGTAGACATAGCACCTGCCAATGAAACCAACATTTTGGCACCATTTTCCAACTGCTCTTCGTAGCCTTTTGCAGCATCTACCAAAGCAGCTGCATTAAAATGTAAATAGTATTTTTCTATAAAATTGGTGATCGCACCTTTAGTCTTCGTCATCTTCGAATCTTGAATTTGTGTTAGCTTTATAATCAACATCAAAAGTATTGTCATACTCTTGATCAATATCTTGCCCTGCAAACTTATAGCTGAGCATTTTGTAATATAATTTAGCCGCCAAAAAGTCTGACGATTTATCATTTTTGTTAGGACATAGTTCTACGATGTCAAAACCTACTACGTTCTTATCTTCAAAAACCTGTTTTAAGAATTCTAATGTCTCGTACCATAGCAATCCGCCTGGCTCTGGAGTTCCTGTAGATGGCATAATAGAAGGATCAAAAGCATCTAGATCTAATGTGATAAATACATTTTCAGTCATTGCTTCGATTACCTTATCCGACCAATATTCATCCGTTACCATTTCGTGAGCGAAGAATGTTTTTTCTTCATCCATTACGGTTTTTTCAATAACATCCATAGAACGAATACCAACTTGCACCAAATTGGTGGTCTGGCTAGCTTCATAAACGGCACAGGCATGATTATACTTTGTACCTTCATAAGACTCCCTAAGATCTGCATGTGCATCTATTTGCAACACGGTTAAGTTGTCAAAACATTCATTAAAGGCTCGAATAGAACCTATGGAAATAGAATGTTCCCCTCCAAATAAGGTTACGAACTTATTACGCTTAATAAAGTCTTTGGTTATAGCATGTACTTCATTGACCATTGCCTCTGGCGAACTGTTTTCGGATATAGGCTCGGTTAAATGAATACCTTGTTTGTAAACCTCAGAATCGGTTTCAATGTCATACAATTCCATGTTTTCAGAAGCTTCCAAGAAAGCTTCCGGGCCTTTGTCCGCTCCTTTACCCCAAGTACTTGTTCCGTCATAGGGAACAGGTATCAAGATAATTTTGGACTTCTCTAGTTGTGCGAATTCATCGGAAATACCGGCATAATTCTTAGATGTACTCATGATATATTAGCTATTATAAAGTGGTTTTTTGTATAAGTCTTTGTAATCAAATTAATTTTATTCAGTATCAGAAGCTACATCATAGCCCAAAATACCCAATAAATCTTCTGCTTTTTGTTGGGCTCTAAATTGCTTATAAGTGAAATTACCGTTCTCGTCTTTATCGATCAATATATGTTTTGGCTGCGGAATTAAACAGTGCTGCAAACCGCCATAGCCACCAATTGATTCTTGATAAGCACCGGTATTAAAAAAGCCGATATACAATGGCTTTTCTCGCTTATATTTTGGTAAATAAATAGCGTTCATATTCTGCTCGCTATTATAGTAATCATCACTATCACAAGTCAATCCGCCTAACAGCACACGCTCGTACTCATCACTCCAACGGTTAATTGGTAACATGATAAATCTTTTATTGATTGCCCATGTATCTGGTAACGTGGTAATGAAAGACGAATCTATCATATTCCATTTCTCACGATCGTTCTGTTGTTTTTGATATAAAATTTCATAAATAGCACCGCCACTTTCGCCTACCGTAAAGCTGCCAAATTCGGTAAAAATATGTGGTACGGGAACATCTGCTTCTGAACACGTAATATTGATCTGGTTTAAAATCTCATTGATCATGTATTGGTAATCATAGTCGAATGCCAATGTGTTTTTTATAGGGAAGCCACCACCAATATTTAAACTATCTAATGAAGGGCACATTTTCTTTAAACGCACGTATACCTTTAAACACTTTACAAGCTCGTTCCAGTAGTACGCATTGTCACGAATACCAGTGTTAATAAAGAAGTGAAGCATTTTAAGTTCTACCTTATCATTATCCTTTATTTGGTTCTCATAAAACGGAACAATATTCTTGTAACCAATGCCTAAACGAGAAGTATAGAACTCAAATTTTGGTTCTTCTTCAGATGCTATACGAATACCCACTTTAAAAGTATCATTGATGGCATCTGAAAGTAAATCTATCTCCTCATAATTATCGATAATGGGCACGCAGTTTTGGTGACCGTTATTGATTAACCGAGCAATATTATCAATGTATTTCTCACGTTTGAATCCGTTACAGATAACATACGTTTGATCCGTTAATTTACCATCTGCTTTTAGTTTTTCAATAATATTAATATCAAAAGCAGAAGAGGTTTCCATATGAATCTCATTCTTAAGAGCTTCATGCATTACATGTTGAAAATGCGAACTCTTTGTACAATAACAATAATGGTATTTACCTTTATAGTTATTCTTTTCTATAGCATTTGCGAACCAGTTTTTGGCTCTCAAAATATTCTCTGATATTTTGGGTAGGTATGTAAATTTCAACGGACTACCATATTGCTGAACTAAATCGTTCAACGGAATGCCGTGAAATTGTAAGTGCTCACCATCTAAATTAAACTCTTCTTGAGGGAAATAGTAAGTTTGATCAATAAGATCAATGTATTTGGTATTCATGAAATTGAATATTAAATAATAATGAAATATGATTATGATAAATGTAGTAACTAGCCTATAGACTTAAAGTTAAGAAAACGTAACTATTTTAAGTAGGGCATCACACCAGAATTTGCTTCTGAGTAGTAGGAATAAAGAAGTAATCATGCTGACTTTGCATGATAGTAGAATATAAGTTGGAAGTTTGCTTAACTAATCGGCAACCTATCTTATAAGCCATTTGAGAAAAATACTTCCAATTTCCCTCAAACCCGAACATAGAATAACGATACATAATGTTCAGCTAAAAGCCTGAAATATCCAACATACAAAGTTGTATCTTAGGACAGGACAAATGAAATCAAAAAAAATGAAAAAACAAGCATTTTTATTTTTTTTACGATAATTAACATTTTTTAAGAAAATCAACCCTAAAATAGTATAAAATAAAATATAAATAACTTATTTTCAATTAATTATAAAATTCACTAGCAACTCATAAAAATGAAAAAATCTTACTTAAAACTTCTACAATCGTCTCTATTTTTATTTTTCGGCGTTAGTTTAGTTTCATACGGTCAAATACCGTCCGGAGTCTATGTAGATACCATTCAAAATAATGGTTCAAAAACGGTGCATCAGGTAAAGGTAAACGATGATTATTTCATCTATAATGCATATGAAATTGAACCCGCAAAATTCATAAAAACCGTTGGCGGATTTTTTCAAGTTGAAAAT
Organism: Maribacter forsetii DSM 18668; assembly: GCF_000744105.1. Lineage (NCBI taxonomy): Bacteria > Pseudomonadati > Bacteroidota > Flavobacteriia > Flavobacteriales > Flavobacteriaceae > Maribacter > Maribacter forsetii. The sequence goes on along the minus strand of NZ_JQLH01000001.1, from coordinate 538,670 downwards.
ACGGCTTCGAACACCCAATTGGTTATATTGTTAGAATTCAATTCTAATTTTAAGAATGATACTTTAAGACAATTATCTATCCCCGTAGAAATGGACGGTGAAAATCTAAAAATGAATTGGAATCAAAAACTGACATTAACACCACTTGATGCTACAACACAAGATTTAGAAGGTGCTTGGCTTTTTGCAACTAGAGGACCGGATACCGGGCAAGAAAGAAGAGGTGAAGAAAATTCAAGAAAAACAATGAAGCTTTTAATGGATAATACATTTCAATGGATAGCCTATGACACCGAATCTTTTCGATTTTCAGGAACTGGCGGCGGCACCTACTCATCCGTAAATGGCATCTATAAAGAAGACATAGCATTTTTCTCTAAAGACAATACTAGAGTTGGAGCACAATTAGAATTTAATTATAAGCTAGAAGGAGATGACTGGCATCATACAGGTAAAAACAGCAAAGGAGAACCTATGCATGAAATTTGGAGTAAAAGAATAATGACTGGATTATAAAATGGACACCGTTTATCGAAAATAACTTTAGATAAAGGTAGCCCTGCCATTCTTTTTATAGATTAGCTGAAAATTCCTACTTATGTCTAACTACATTAATCTTTTCGGTTTTTTTGCAATATGTTTAGTAGTTGCCTTTTTATTGGTATTCTTTTTTAGTGAAAACAAAAACTAAATCAGTCAAAAAACTAAGTATTTAAAGTCCTTGGTTATCATTACATAACAAAAGAAAAGCCGATTATAAAAACCGGCTTTATCAAACTAACTCAAACTATGAACGTATCCTCTTTAGAGGCACCGCAAAATTATAGTTCTAAGTCTGCTAAAAAGTAATGTAAACATCAACCCTTAGTTATTAAATTGATGTTACTATATACAAAAGCAAAATAATTCATTTTTATTCTTGGTATAATGTTATAACGAAGTTTGTCATTATACATTCTCAGAATTCATTTCTTCGTTCAAATCCATCCTATAATAAACTATTACAAAACATATAGTTACACAACTAATTGTTCACTATTTGTACACGTCTTCATTTCGTAATTAATCATACTCAAGTATTTCTAAACTCAACGTCAATCTGACCACAATGGTCATAAAGGCTCAATGGACGATTTCAAGTAAAAGCATTAAAAAATATTGTTCAGAAAAAGATTGATGTTAACCTTTTTTAAATCGTGTCATTAAAAGGCAAACGACTAAAAAGGAACATTATGAAAACCATTAAACTAATAGCAGTCTTATTTGTATTCATTGGCACCACTAATGTAAATGCACAATTTTTCAAGAAACTAACAGAACGTGCGCAAGAAGCTGCAGCACAAACTATAGAGAGAAAGGTCGCTGAAAAAACAGAACGTGAAACAGAAAAATCTTTCGACACTGTCTTTAACAATAAAGGTAGAATGTTTAAAAACAAAAAAGCCGAAAAGCTAGAGCTTTATTCATTTAGCCACGAGTATGTAATGGAAATTGAGAGTGATGGAAGCACGACCGACATCACCTACTATTTAACCAATGATGATGAATATATAGGCAGCTCTTTTAATATGAAAGATGCTTCTGAATTCGTAACAGTAATGGATTTACCCAATGAGGCTATACACACCTTTATGAACATGGGCGGACAGCGAACAACAAATTCGGTACAGTTAGATTTAGAAGATGCGCCTGAATTGGACATGGATAGCGATGATTATTCGGTATCGAACACAGGCCAAACCAAAGATATTTTAGGATATGAGTGTGAGGAATACCAAGTAACCGGTCCGCAATTATCTGGGTCTGTTTGGATAACACAAGATGCAGATATTTCATTTCATACCGCATATTCAAGTTTACGAATAAAGAAATTTAAAAACATTAAAAAGGGAATTGACCCATCGTGGTTAAGCATTATAGACGGTTTGGTACTTGAAATGGATATGATAGATTATTCGCAGAAAAATGCGAAACCGGTTCATATGATATGCACACAACTTAAAGAGAAAGACTTTAGCATTAACACTTTAGATTATGAAAAATCATTTTAAAACATTCAGCATGAGACACACATTAGCCCTTTTTTTTATTTCACTTTTGATAGCCTGTAACGATTCCCCTAAAAAACAAGATACAAGCGAACCTGATTCTAAACAGGTTTTATCAGAAAAAGTAGAAAGTAGTTCAAATACTTCAGGCGATTACAGTTCTCTATATAATAATGACGATTGTGATATGAGCATTGCTGAATTGGCAGAAGTCCTCAAAGTACCGGAATCTAACCTTGAAATGCTTGACAAAATCGGTGAAAACAAATGTTCTTTTGATTTGAAAGGGTTTGGTACAAATACTTTAGATGGAGACTCAAGAATTTCATGGAGGTCTACCCCTAGTTCAAAAAAACAGAACAAAAAAGAAATTGCCAGCTATTTGGAACGAAAAGAAGCTGGGCTAAAGATAATGGGAATGGATATAGAGTTAGCTGAAACCGGCGATTGTTATATAGCCCAACAACCCGCTCATGGAAGAATAATCATTTACAATGAAAATTATGACCAAGCATTATTAATGCACTACGGAATTAAAAGCGCAAATACAGATCGAACCAAAGAGCAGCATGAAGAATTACGGCTTAAAATGACTGATTTGGCGAACTATTTATTGCAAAAACATAGAAAATAATAAGGTTATGAAAAAACTACTACTCCATATTATTCTATTATTCAGTTTTGTTGCATTCGCACAAGATGAAATAAAAATGCCCGAACTAGATACGGGCAACCAAGTCTATACCTTAGAGTTTAGTCCAGATTCACAGAATAAAGAAGTGATTTCAGCTTACATGCAAGGTGAAACTGAAAAAGACTCACTACGTTTTTGGGCAGAAGGTACTACGCTATTACAAAAAGTAATGGTTACGGTAATTACCGATAAAAATTCTGATATTAAAGTAGATATCGTTAAAGATAACTGGACAGACAGTAAAATCAATGGGCTGACCAACAACGGTATATTTCAGGAAGCTTTTGAAACAGCAGGCAAATTTGGAATTGTAGTAACCGGTCCAAAACTTAATGTTCCATTTCAACTAGCCGTTTGGACTACAGGAGAAAAGATACCTTTCATGGGTAATTTGTATTATCCTGCCAATGAAGCAGCTGCTGAGAGAAGTGGTCAAGTACTTAATACCTCAAACCCTAATTCTCCTGCACAAAATAGTATAGTACCAAATAGCACGAATACAATACTTTACGTTGTAATAGGGTTTTTCAGCATTATCACTATTTTATTGGTACTACTATTGGTTAAAAAGAAATCTGCAAAAACGCTTCTCATTTTAATTTGCTTTGTTCTAGGTCAACAAATTAGTTCTGCTGGTGCTCGACCATCCCTTTCTGAAGTATTTACTGGAGCATTGAAATTTGTTCATGAAAATCATGACGGAATTCAAGATTTTTTTGAAGGAGCAAATAATGTTGCGAACGAAATCATGAGACGGTTAAGTGCCGACGACGACGACGCTCAAGCAAACGCAGATCCTAGAGGAGGCCCAAGGTTACCCTCTTCATGTATACCACCGCAATTTGGAACTAACAGAAATGGTGACGACAACACTTCTGACCCAGGTATGAGAGGCTCTAGTAACTCATCAAGCTCAGATTCATCTTATGAACCTCTTACTACATCATCAAATTCCAATTCTGATGGTAGTGATAATATTAACTATGATGAATATAACTCTTCAGGACTTCCAGTATATGACAGCAACAACGAACGGATAGATTACCCTATAACCACGGATGCAGGTCGCCCAAAATATGACATTAACGGTAATCCCATACAGTATCGTGAACCAGTTCATAATGATGAAGTTGGTCCTTATGGAAGACCCGTTTATGACAGAAACAACAAACCTATAGAGTACCCTGTTTTTGGCGACGATAAGCGTCCTAAATATGATATTAATGGCGACCCCATCCAATATGCAGAAGGTGAAACAGAGTCTAGACCAGCTTTAGATGCAAATAAGAAGCCTATTCAATATGATAATTATGACCGCCCTAAATATGACAACAATGGCAATCCTATAGACTATCATAAAGATGATATTTCAAATCCTCCAAAACAAAATAAGGATAGTGGTTTCCCTGTTGATGAGAATGATAATCCGGAAAAACCTAAAATTAAAACCAATAAATCTAATGATATGCCTTTCGTTTTGTCAAAAAGTATCAACCTCATTGACGCTATTGATGGTAACCCTAATTCTTTAAAATTAAAGAATGCTGACTACGAAGTTATGTATGCAGAAGCCAATATTATAGGTGCATTTTCAACATTCATTCCAAATGAAAACGACAATGAAGCAGGTTGTGCTTGTTTAGAAAAAGAATATGCCAATTTAAATAACAGACGATTGAACTTAGAACGACTGCGTGTAATATACTCCCATGCCATGAAAAAAATAAATGCGGGTATAGCATTTGGCGATAACGTATCTGGTGTTCATGGCGTATCTGGCTTAGCTTGGCAAAGTCAAAAAATGATTATACTAACAGAATCCATTCCTACACTGAACAAAGCCTACGATGACAAATATGCTGAAATGATTCATGCTTTAGAAGAAAATTTAAGGGCAATTGAGAGTTGTGAATCTATGTTGGGTTATGACAATTGGTACAACCACGCAGGCTTCATCTACTTTCAATTTATGGCGGATAAATACAAAAGACAATAATCATGAGGAATTATTTAATATATCTGACATCGTTCGTACTTATACTATCATGCGGTGAGACCAAAAAAGATAGAGAAATTTCTGAAGAACAGTTAGAACTACAAGCAGACCGCGATGTAGAAGCCAATATATCATCTGATGATTTAGAAAAATCAATGGAGCAATTGGGCGGTCTGTTTAATATGGGCGGTGATGAAGATATTACAGATGAAGATTCACCAGAAACAAATGCTTTAAAGAAGCTATTAGAAATGAGCGGGACAGATAGTCAAGGCTCAGAAGACCTAGGTTCTTTTGGTGATATGCTAAAATCAGATGCTATACTTGATTTGTTAGAAGCAAGCGGAGTGTCTAGAGAAGAAATGCAAAAACTGATAAACAACCCCGATAGTCTAAAGATTCTAGCTCAAGAAGCAATGAAGAATAGAGCGTTAGAGCTTAAAAACGAACCAGAATTAAAAGGTAAGCTATCAAAAGAACAGTTGACTTCTAAAAACACCCCTACTGGAGTTTCACTTGAAGAAGCCATTTTAATTGTACAAGCTGAATCGGGGCCAGAGGCAACAATGGCAAAACTTAAAACAATCGATTCGTTGGCGGGCACCAATGTCATGGAAAAATTGGACTTGAACGAAGCGGGCTATGTCATGAGAGATATAGAGCGAAAACACGAAACTCCGCCCACTGCGAAGGAAGAAAAAGAAATGGAGTTGCTTAACAAGCTATCAGGGCAACTACATAGTGACAAAGAAGCGAAACAATTACTGGTAGATCTTAAAAAAACCGAAAGTGATATTGCTTCCGGCCGCCTTAAAGCAAGTCCAGCATATAAGCGGACCATAGAAGGCAAAGCAAAAATCGTTCGGATATATAAAAATGATCTAGAAAGAAAGGCTAAAGCCGCAAAGCTCAAATTTCAAAAACTGAACCCAGACCTTTATTTTGGGGAGGAGTCGGAAGCAACTTATGTGGGCCATAGGAGAAAGGCGGTATATCTGCCCTTGGGCAAACTCTCGTTTGCAGATGCCGTTGTAAAAGCAAATCATCCCTTGTTAAAAACACAAGAAGTGAAAAATGTACTGGGCGAACCAGATGTATGGCAAGGTTTTGACATGGAAGATATTACAGGAATTCATAGTCTTGGACTGGGTGGTACCATTACTGTACAATTTACAGATAATGCATTGACCGATGTCAATGGACCTGACCTTTATATTTTTGAAATAGGACAAATAGAACCAACAGATTTGGAAATATCAAAAGATGGAAAAAATTGGATTCATGTAGGTAAAATCGATGGTGGTGTTGCCGAAGTAGATATTTCACCATTTGTAAAACAGGGCGAACTATTTTACTATGTACGCCTAACCGATTTAAAAATGAAAAGTGGCTTACCAGGTGCAGATGTAGATGCTATAGCTGCAATTGGCGCTGCAATGCGCTTAAATCTTGATAGTAAAGTATTATTTGAAACAGGAAAATCAAATTTAAAACCAGAAGGAATAGTTGCTCTAAAAGAGCTTGCCGAAAATATCGTCGTACTTAAAAAAGGTAATGTAATAGTAGAAGGTCATACCGATGATGTAGGAAGCGCAGAAACCAACCAAAAACTATCATTAGCTAGAGCCAAAAGTGTCTCTAATGAACTAAAAAAAATGATTTCAGGTAGTAGTTTTCAATGGAAAGAAAAAGGAATGGGGGAATCAAATCCTTTAGTTGAAAATGACACCGATGAAAATAGGGCTAAAAATAGACGTGTGGAAGTTTTAGTACTCCCAAATTAAAAAATCATTTTCGATGAAAAAAACTATACTAGCTTCCTACCTACTTATTAGCCTTTGTTTTTTAAACAACATATTATCACAATCAACGCCAGACAGTTTATTTGGTGGATGGAAACTTATTAGGATAAATGGGGGAATTGCAGGATATGGTCATTCTAATTATAATCACGATGCCATTGTATTATCATCGGATTGCAAGTTCAGGGCCTATTTAAAAGACTCCTTAAAATCTTTTTCAAATTTTCATATTAGGAAATCTAAATCGGTTTATAGTAGTACAGATAGTGTGTACAATATCCATATAGAAGATAAATTCCCTTTATGGGGTTCATTTACTGTTAGCAACAAAAAATTATATATAAGAGATAACATGATTGATGGTTTCACTCATGTATACCAAAGAATATATACTAAACAGCAAATTGATGACCATTTTAAAAATACTACGTATTAAACTTAGAAAATCATGAAAACACGAAATATAGTGGCATACCTAATCTCATTATTAATGACAACCGTAAGTTACAGTCAAACAATGACACAAAATGAAGTTCTAGATCTTGTTGAAATTTTAAATAATGAGGTGACAAACAACATTCAAGTGACTTTTACAGATAATAAGGCCGAACTAAAATGGCACCAAGAAACTACTGTACTTTTTATTAAAAATAAGCTAGATATTTCACCAGAAATTGACTCTACCACAATAAAAAAACCAATACAACAAACGAAAAATAGACAAGCTGGTCCAATATACTTCAAATACAATTTTGAGCCTACCACAAGTATTGAAACTAATTTTAGAGCTAATAAATACGGTAATGTTTTTTTAACTTTAAAATTTAGTACGCAAGACACTATAAATATTAGAAGTCAACTAAATGATTACTCATGTGTTCACAGAACTTCAGATTCCGCACCACATATAGTACAATGGTCTGGAGACACCTATATCAGTTTTTTACTCAACCCTATAAAAATTGCCGATTATATTCAATTTAAGGTACAGGGTATAACCATAAGTGGAAAATTTGCAAGAAAAGACCAAATACCGATTCACAAAGAGTACTCCAAAAACTTAAGAAAAGATCTAAGACAAGCGTTTGAAAATTTTTTCAGTCAAGCCTCTTTTAAACTAAAAGATAATAATAGTCTTGTCCTCGAAAAAACAATGTAGCGTCAACAGGCTCCTGATTTTTTTCTGAACATTGTTAACCTTTTTCACCTATCTGCATTAATTGTAAATAACAATTAAAACAAAGAAGATGAAAACAATTTTACGCACAATTCAGATTACCATAATGGTATTTCAGTTACAGCTAAAACAAAAAAGGCTAACAGTACTTTTTCTTGATGCTGAAAAAACTTAAACAATATCAACCATACCGTAAAACATACCAGTGTTACATTCCAAACGGCACTTGTTACATGTTTTATAGGTTTTAACTGGTAAATCACATATTTTTAAGTGTAACCAACTGATTTTTAAACTATAACTAAATCTATTTATTAAAATTTAAAATTACTACATCATGAAATCTAAACTATTATTAATTGTAATGTGCAGTGTGGTTATATGCGCCTGTGATAAAGATTTTACCGGAACCCTTACAAACAAAGAGAAAATAGAAATCACTAGTGAGAATTATCTTTATGAAGGAGATTTATATAGAGAATATCTTACTGTTGAAATTCAAAATAATAATAACATTATTAAGGCATTAGAAAAACTTTCTTTAACTAGGCAGCTAGATGAAAAAGAAAAAGCTGAATTAAACAAGGCCAAGAATAATATTCTTACACTAAAAGATGATTTTGACAATATATTAGATATTGTAGGGCTAAGAATACCAAAGCCAAAACCTCCATGCCCTAATCCTACGAATTGTGATTATTTCAATTTTCAACAATTATTTACTACTGATAATATAAAGAAGATAAATTTTGAGGCTTATAACACTTCTGGAAAATTAGTACCTATAGAAATTGGCGAGTTCACTCCCTATCCAGATTCAGGTATTCCTGTTCAGATAAGTAGTTTCAAAATTGAATCCTATAAGCAAACAGGTCTATTAATTAAAGTTAACGTTATAAATACAGATGGTACGGAACGTAGTTATTTTGTGGAAGGCAGATAATTTGATCTAAATATTTTTAAATTGTCCTTCAGAATACTGAAGGTCTTTCCATTATGCGCCATGTAAAAATTATCATATTCTTTTTCATAATTAACAACATAGCGTATACCCAAGAAGTTTCTTATGAAAAAGAACTAGAAAGTCTTTACAACAAAGCATATGAGCATTTATATGTTCACAGAGATTCTTGTTACTACTATTTTAGTCAGATTGAAAAAATTGCAACACAAAAAAAAGACTGGGTAAATGTTCTTGAGGCGCTTATAAGTTCTAATCGAAATGCAGGCGAGTTTTATGACCTCAATACGATGAAAAGTAATCTTGCAATATTAGATTCATTATTTAAAACCAAAAAATATTACATAGATAGTTTGCCTGATAAACGATTGATTGTCAATTCATATCTATATGATAAAGGCAACTACCATTTTAAATCCAATGATTTTGAAAATGCCCGTGTTGCATTTAACACTATTAAAGATTCGCTTGAAATATTACCTATTACTAATATGAATAGTGATTTAGTGGATTTGCTTTCTGCAGCTTATAGCTTTCTGGCAAAAATGAATACTGAAGAAGGACAGTACGATTTAGCAAAACAATTCTATGAAAAAAATATTCGTTTTCTACAAAAAGAAAGTCCAGATGATTTAGGAACTTTAAATACAAACTATGGTTTATTAGCAGAAGTTTATGGCAAAGAACAACAGTATCAAAAATCAATTGTATTATTCAAAAAAGCCTTAGAAAAATATTTAATACATAATACAAGTATCAATGGCATTATTTCTACCTCCCATAGTATTGCAGCAAATTACATAACACTTTCCAAAATTGATAGCGCACAGAAATACACTAAACTTGCTGAAAATTATTTGGGCAAAGCACCGCATTTCTGGTCACAGCATCATAGAATAAAAGCTAAATTATTTGCTACTAAATTAGAAATGAACGAAGCCCTCAATGAGTTGAATTCAGCTCTTATTCTAGACCAAATTAAACGTAATCATAAACAGAATAGTAGTACCGCAATTATTTACAATGAAATAGGAAACTTAAATAGTGACTTTGAGAATTATGCAAATGCTTTGGAAAATTATGAATTAGGTCTTACGCAACTACAAGATAATAGTACAAATGGCTCGCTTCGCCTTAAAATATTAAAAAACAAATCAATTGCTTTGAATAAAGTCGAGACCTTAGATTACTATGTTTTGTCTTTAGAAACTGTTGACACAGGTTTAGCTGTATTAGATAAGTTAAAACCGTCAATTAGTAGCATAAGAGACAAACTTGAAACTTTTGAAGATGCCTTTCCACTTTTTGAATCAGGAATGCAAGCAACCTATAATTTATTTACAACTTCTGAAAATGACCATTATATTGATGAAGCGTTTCGGATTGCTGAAAAAAGCAAATCTGTTCTTCTTTTAGAAGCTATCCTTACTTCAAAAGCAACGAAATTCGGAAATATTCCTAAAGATATTTTGGAACGTGAAAACAATTTAAAATCAGAAATCACATACTTAGAAAAACAAATTGCCGTTTCAGAAAATTTAGAAGAAGGTATAGAAGATCAGCTATTTAGCCTAAAACAAGAACTTCGTAATTTGGTAGTTGATATAGAAACCAACTACCCTGCTTACTATGACTTAAAGTACAACAATAAAATACAGACATTACCAGAAGTACAAAGTAAACTAACAGAAAATGAACTCTTCATTTCCTACTTCTACGGTAACCAAAATATTTATACGATTGCTATTTCTAAGGATGATAAGTTCTTTCATAGTATTAAAATAACCGATGAACTTGAAAATCATATTAGTGAACTTCATGCTATGCTCTCGAATTCTAAATCGAACATAGATTCACTTACCAAACTGAGTCATCAACTGTATAAAAAACTATTAGGTTCGATTTTAGAATTACATCCGCAAGAAAAAATTATACTTGCCCCAGATGGCTTGTTAAACTATATTCCTTTTGGTAGTCTGGTTTCTAATGAGACAGAGCGTCGATACTTGATAGAAGATAGAACCATCAGTTATGTGAACTCAGCTACATTATGGTCTCAATTAAATAACAAAGAGCAAAACAGTGCTAACCTACTAGCATTTGCGCCTAGTTTCGATACTAATATACCTTCAGACGGCACTCGTTCTCAAGTATTGGGCAATTTACCTCACAACAGAAATGAAGTTCAGCAGATATTGACATCTTTTACCGGTAAGTCCTTTATCAATGACCAAGCTACGCTTCAAAATTTTACTGCTACATTGCCTGATTATTCAGTCTTACATTTGGCAACACATGCCGTTTTTGATGATAAAAATCCCGAATATTCTTATTTAGCTTTTACTCCAAAATCAGAATCTGACGACTTGCTTTTTGTAAAAGACCTATATAACTTAACCTTAAATGCCAGTCTCGTTACCTTAAGTGGGTGCGAAAGTGGCATTGGTGAACTTAAACGTGGCGAAGGCTTTTTAAGCCTTGCCAGAGGTTTTTTCTATAGTGGCGCAGCAAGTATATCAAGTACATTATGGAAAGTGAACGACAATTCATCTTCTGAGCTTATGGGCGAGTTTTATGAGAATTTAGCTAATGGAAAACCAAAAGATGCATCTTTAAGGGACGCTAAACTATCCTTCTTACAAAAGAACAAAGAGAACGGACTTGCACACCCATACTATTGGTCAGGTTATATCATTCAAGGAAACACCGAGCCCTTAATTACCTCTTCGCATTGGCAATGGTATGCGTTTGCTGTAATCGCGGTTCTTCTTATTTTCTTGAGCAGAAAAAGACTAGTTCAACTTTTCAAGTAATGCTGTTGCTTCATTCTTCTTATATGTTCCCATTTTTATAAGTTGCTCCAATAATTTTTCAGCTTCTTCTTCCTGTTCTAATTTTAGGTTTGCAAGCGCTGAATACCAATAACCTTCATCTTTAAACTCGCTATTTATTGATATAATTTCTTGAAATTTATCTGTCGCTTTTAAGTAATCTCCATTAGCAAGATAAGCTTGACCTAAATAAAAATCTACATAATCTAATCTAGTCCTTTCCTTTAACTCAGTGAGGTAAGCAATAGCAGTTTCAAAATCATCAGTTTCATAAGCTTCAAAAGCTAAACGCTCCAATGACTCATCAGTTGCATCGCCACGTGTAATTGTATATACCGTATTAGGGTATTTCTCATAATTGGAAGCATACAATTCTTCTGTTCCATTAAACACATCAGAATTAAATGCAAACCAGCTTACACCTATTAATAAGGCAATACTAGCAGCTATACTTAATGGTTTCCAGAAATTTTGTTTCTTCTGACTAGGTGCACCACTTAATTCAGATTCAAAACCTTGTAACTTTTTCTTAAGACTGTTATTTTCAGTTTTGCGTACAACAGTTTTTACATCCTTTTCAAATTCAAACTGCGCTTTAAATTCTGCATCACTTTCTAAAAACTGGTTAAAATTGACCTTCTCATCTGGGGTCAATGAACCATCAAAATATTTTAATAATAATTGTTCTTTATCCATCATAATTGGGGGGCATTTTTAATGGCTTCCTTTAATGTTTTTAAACATCTGGATTTCTGACTTTTTACCACATTTTCACTGTTATAATTTCCATCTGCCATAATTTCCTTAATGTTATACTGTTGGTAATAGAATAGCTTTAATATTTTTTGACATTTTTCTCCTAAAGTATCAAAGTACTTTTTCAATAATTTTTGTTCAGTTGATAAAGCATCGTTATCAATATCAAACGCTTCGATCTCGTCATCTATTTCCTCTACATTGTTCAACAACAATTCATTGTTCGTATGCTTATTTCTCTTTCGTAATCGCTCCATAATCTTATACTTACCTATACTAATTAGATACGTACTTAAGGTGCTTTTTAACGTTGTTAATTTTCCATTTTGGATATTCTCATACAGTGCCACATAAGCATCTTGATAAGCATCTAACACCTCTTCATCTGCCAGGGAATACCTTCTTGCAAAATTCAAGAATAGCTCACGATTCTCTTCATATACCTTTTTAAAAGCAGATTCAGAACCTTCTTTAAGTGCTTGAAATAAAGTTTCATCTGAATGATTTTCCATTTAATGCATTTACGGATAAATAGTTAACACTTAAAAGTAAAAAATTAAAGTGAATGTTAACCTTTTCTTTCAATAAGCATCAATAGTTGCAACCAAAAACCAAAACAAAATGAAAATAGCGATCCTTCTATTTATATGTACGGCATCAGTTGCCATGAATGCCCAACTAGTACTTGATGATTTTACTACTGGTGAAATCAGCCATTTGACATTTACCGATATGAATGAAAATAGAAAACTACAAACAGGCAATCACATCATAGGTCAGCACCGGCAGGTTTTTGCAAAGCTCAATCAAAACCCTTTTGAACACAACATGCAATTAAGTATAAAAAAAGGGCTACTCGTTATGAGCTACGGTTATGATACTAGGGGAACAACTTATTTAAACTACGGAGTCAATAAAAATGGAAATGCGCCATTAAATATAGATGCCAGCAAATACAAGTCTTTAAAAGTAGAATTTGAGGCTAAAAGTACGGTAAACGGCATCAACTTGAATCTTTTTACAAATACAACTTATGCCGCATACGGCAAACATGTGCCGGCTCGTGAAGGTAAGTTCGTCTTTACCATTCCGTTTTCAGAAATAAAGCCGACCGGCGATGATTTTACATTTTCTGATATTGATTTTATAAGGTTACAATTCGACTCTAGAAGTAAAACCGGTTGTAACATGGCAATATCAAAAATTTGGTTCGAATAAATATTTAATAACCTAAAAACAGACGTTATGAAAATTTACAGGAGAACATATTTAACACATCTATATTCTGTAATAAAATCAATGTCCAATTAAACTTACTCATAAACCTCAACAACCATTTCTACCTCTACAGCCATGTTTCCTGGCAAAGAACCCATACCAACAGCAGCTCGCGCATGCTTTCCATTATCACCAAAGACTTCTACCATAAGGTCTGAATAACCATTAATAACTTTTGAATGATCTTTGAAATCTGGCGAAGCGTTCACCATACCATGCACACTTACTATCCTTTTTACTTTATTAAGATTGCCTAATTCAGCTTTTAACACTGATAACTGGTTAATACCTACTTCGCGTGCAGCTTGGTAACCTTGTTCTACTGTTAAACTATCGCCCAACTTACCAACAATATTTTCTCCATTCGCTTGTTTTGGACCTTTGCCTGCCAAGAATAACAAATTTCCCGTTCTTGCCGCATGTACGTAATTTGCAACAGGAGTTCCTTGATCCCTAAGCTTTATATCTAAACTATCCAGTATAGCCTCAGGGTTATAATCTTCATTGGCAATTACAATAGAGCTTTTTTCATTTTCAGTTCTTGTATTTACATCGGCACAACTTGTGAAAATAAAAGCAAAAAGAACATAAATAGCGTATTTCATAATTTATAATTAAAGGTGGTTATTTAGACTACAAGTTAGCTAATAGTTCATAATCAACACTATACTGTTCAAATCTATATACAGCTCATTGCATAAAAAACATTAAAAATTATATAAATACTATTTTTTGTGCTTTATGTCGTAGATAAGGTATCATTTTACTAAAAAAGCATTGATATTATTTCATTTTTATTAGTTTAGCAAATTATGCAAAACAACAACTAAATCAATTTAAATATGGACAGTTCTAACTCAACTTCTAGAGTAAATGCGAATAGGCTTTTTTATGCCAGCTGTTTCGCTTTAATTACCACGGCATTCTCTTTTGCCATTGCGGCAGGTATATTAGATCAATTAAAAACAGAATTAGAATTAAGCGCTAGTCAAGCGGGACTTATAACCTCCATGTGGTTTTTAGGTTTTCCAATTGCTATGGTCATTGGTGGTTTGATCTATCATAAAGTAGGTGGCAAAGTCATTATGCAATTTGCATTTTTTGCACATGCCATTGGTATTTTACTTTTAATTTTTTCAGGAAGTTATATGGGTCTTTTGGTTGCCAACCTCTTAATTGGACTTGGTAACGGCTGTACCGAAGCTGCTTGTAACCCTATGATCGCAGATGCTTACAAGGGTAATAGAATGAGTACGATGCTAAATAGGTTTCATATGTGGTTCCCAGGAGGTATTGCTGTAGGAAGCTTATTATCTGGTTTTATGACAGATATGGGAATCATTGGTCAGAGCCAAGTATGGTTATTACTAATACCAGCGGTTATTTATGCGTTTTTATTCTTTGGTCAAACATGGCCTAAAGCTAAAATTGAAGAAGCTGCAACCATTAGCGGAAACTTAAAAGGTATGTTTACTCCGTTATTTTTGTTCATTGCAATATGTATGGCACTAACAGCAATTTCTGAATTTGGACCTAACCAATGGGTTGGACTTATTCTTTCTAAAAGTGGAGCTGAACCAACTTTAATTTTAGCACTGACGGCAGGCTTAATGGCTGTAGCACGTTTCTTTGGAGGCAGCATGGTAGCGAAATTCAACCAAACGGGAGTGTTATTAGGATCTGCAATTCTAGCAACTTTAGGTATTTATTTATTTAGCACGCAAACAGGGGCAATGGCTTATGTTGCCGCTGTAATATTTGCATTGGGTGTTGCTTACTTCTGGCCAAACATGATTGGTTTGGCTGCCACTAAGACACCAAAAACAGGTGCCTTAGGCATGTCTATTATTGGAGCTATAGGGATGTTCTCATCTTCAATTTTTCAACCTATTATTGGTGGTTGGATCGATGCTGACAGAGCAGCTGCAGAAGCACAAGGATTCACAGGTGATGAATTAGAATTAGTCTCAGGTCAAGAAACTTTAGGTACTATGGTACTTTTCCCTGCTATACTTATAGTACTATTTACCATTCTATATTTCTGGTTAAAGAATAAAGAGAGTAATGTAGAAGTTGCCGCTGCGTAACTTCTTTTAATGATAAACTAAAAATGCCCGAGCAATTTCATTGCTTGGGCATTTTTAGTTTATCGTATTACCAATTTATTCCAAAAGTATTTCCAACAACTGAATCGCCGCATCACTGATCTTGGTTCCAGGCCCAAAAACTGCAGTTGCACCAGCTTCCTTAAGAAAACCATAATCTTGTTTCGGTATTACTCCGCCAACAATGACCATAATATCTTCACGACCGTAGCTTTTAAGTTCTTTAACTACTTCCGGCACCAAGGTTTTATGTCCGCCAGCAAGTGATGATATTCCTAAAATATGGACGTCATTCTCTACTGCCTGCTTAGCTGTTTCCTTTGGAGTTTGAAAAAGCGGACCTATATCCACATCGAACCCTAAATCGGCATAGCCTGTAGCAACAACCTTAGCTCCACGATCATGACCATCTTGCCCCATTTTGGCAACCATAATACGAGGTCTACGACCATCTTGCTCTGCAAATTGATCTGCGAGTTCCTGTGCTTTCTTAAAACTACTATCTTCTTTAATTTCTCTTGAATACACGCCTGTAAATGAATTTATAATTGCTTTATGCCTGCCAAATGCTTCTTCTAAAGCACTACTAATTTCTCCTAAAGTTGCTCTCTCTCTTGCCGCGTCTACTGCTAAAGCTAGTAAATTTTCTTCCGAATCGCTATCGCTCAATTTATTTTTAGCAGCAATAGTAAGTTCTTTCAGTTTTTGGACAACTACAGCTGTATTTCTATTTGCTTTTACTTCTTTTAGTCGTTCTAATTGCTGCCTGCGCACTTCTTTATTATCGACCTCTAAAATCTGAAGTTCATCTTCTTCACTCAATTGATATTTATTGACGCCTACAATTACATCTTGTTGACTATCTATTCTTGCCTGTTTTCTAGCGGCAGCTTCTTCAATTCTAGTTTTAGGAATACCTGTTTCAATTGCCTTTGTCATTCCGCCAAGATTCTCCACCTCTTGCATCAACTCCCAAGCTTTATGCACCAAATCATGCGTTAGTTTCTCTACATAATAACTACCTGCCCATGGGTCTACAGTTTTGGTCATGTTGGTTTCTTGTTGCAGGTATATCTGTGTTTCCCTAGCAATACGTGCGGAAAAGTCTGTAGGCAGCGCTATTGCCTCATCTAATGCATTGGTATGTAAACTCTGTGTACCGCCAAATACGGCGGCAGCAGCCTCTATAGTAGTTCTTGCCACATTATTAAACGGATCCTGTTCCGTAAGGCTCCAACCGCTAGTTTGGCAATGCGTTCTCAACATTAACGATTTCTCGTTCTGTGGATTAAATTCTTTCACCACTTTTGCCCATAACATTCTTGCAGCACGCATTTTAGCGATTTCCATGAAGTGATTCATCCCTATGCCCCAGAAAAAGGAAAGTCGCGGTGCAAAATCATCAATTTGTAATCCCGCTTTTATTCCCGTTTTAATATATTCCAAGCCATCAGATAACGTATACGCCAATTCTAAATGTGCAGGCGCACCGGCTTCATGCATGTGATATCCTGAAATACTTATACTATTGAACTTAGGCATATGTTTACTCGTGTACTCAAAAATATCCGCTACCAGTTGCATAGAAGGTTTTGGCGGATAGATATAGGTATTACGCACCATAAATTCCTTTAGAATATCATTCTGTATGGTTCCTGATAACTTATCTAACGGTACACCTTGTTCTTCTGCCGCAACTATATAAAATGCCATGATAGGAAGTACTGCACCGTTCATGGTCATAGAAACCGACATTTCGTTAAGCGGAATACCATCAAAGAGCACTTTCATATCTTCAACGGTATCAATGGCTACACCTGCTTTACCTACATCACCTACCACACGTTCATGATCACTATCATAACCTCTGTGCGTAGGTAGATCAAAAGCTACCGACAAACCTTTCTGCCCTGCTTTTAAATTCTTTCTATAAAATTCGTTGCTTTCTTTAGCAGTCGAAAACCCTGCATACTGTCTAATAGTCCATGGTCTCAACACATACATTGTTGAATAAGGACCGCGTAGAAACGGTGGTATACCTGCTGCAAAATTTAGATGCTCAATATCATTGATATCCTCTTTTGTATAGCTTTTTTTCAACGGAATAGATTCCGCAGTAATAAACGGAGCGTCGTCAGATTCTCTATTACTATTTTTTTGCTCTTTGCTAAGCGATACCGAATTAGCTAATTGAATATGTTGTAAGTCTCTTCTACTCATGTGACAAACGGTTTTGCTCAAGTTCTTCTGCCAATCGTTTTTCTATAATAGGAGTAATCAGTGTTTTTCTTGGATTCTTTTTTACGAACGGATATAATTCCAACTCCTGATTCATTTTATCCTCTTCATTTTGAAATGCATTCGTACCTACTAAAACAATCTTCTTTTCATTAAACTTCTCTTGTTGTTTACGTGCACCATCAGCAATTCTATTCTGAATGGTATGATTCTTTAATTGTTTTAAGAATCCGCCATCTTTTTCTATCGACTTGAATAAGATTAATGCTTTTTCTGCCAATTGACTGGTTATGGTTTCAATGTAGTAACTGCCCGCAGAAGGGTTTTCTACCTTATCAAAATAACTTTCTTCTTTCAACAGTATAAGCTGGTTTAAAGCTATACGATCGGCAAACTCATTATCCTTTTTATAAACGGCATTATAATTTAAATTGAACACCGTATCCGCCCCACCTAAAACTGCAGACATACATTCTGTAGTGGTTCTCAACATATTTACGTTATAATCATAAATAGTCTTATTACGCTTGCTTGGCTCCGTAGTAATATGGCACGGAATGGAAACTTCATACGCATTAGCCAAAATTTCCCAAAGGTTACGTAATGCTTTAAGCTTTGCAATTTCAAAAAAGTAATTACCCCCAACCGCTACCTTAAAATCTATATTTTTTAATTTATAAAGGGAATCTTTCTCATCTATTATATTTAAGTATTCATTGGCATGAGACATGGCATATGCTAATTCTTGAACCATATCAGCTCCAGCATTTTCATAAAGCGAAACATCAACGCAAAATAAATTTTCAATATCCTTGGAAATTAAACCCCCAACCAAATCGATATCTGCGGACATTGTATCGTACCAATTACCTGACCTAGCCAAATTACCTATTGGGTCTATTTGAAGATGCACGTTTTTTGATCGGGAAACCTTAACAAGTATTTTGTCTATATATTCTTTAGACAAAAATTGCATGTTCAGATATACTTTTACAATATCTAAATCAATATTGTTCAAAATTACGGCAATATCAATAGTTGTATCCGGAATTAGAAACCTTATAGCTTCAGCACCTTTTTGAATACTTTTAAGCGCTTTTTCATTCGCCATTATGGCATTACCCGCATAAATAGACTTACCAATACTCCATGATGAGATTTGAGAAGTCTTCACCTTTACATGCTCTAAGTCATCCGCATGATAAAAAGGTTTTACCTTTATTCCTTCAGGAGAATTCCAAACAACTTCTTCATTATAATCTTTTCCCTTTAAATCATACTGAATTTTCTGTTTCCATTCTTTTTCAGAAATGGTCTTAAAATTTTCAAACAAGTTTTCACCCTTCATATAAGACAGAGTTTAATTGAATATTGAGTTCTTTTGATTTCATCATTAAAACTAAATTTAACGCAATCTCTCAAAGATACAATAAGTAAACTGTGTTCTAGAATGAAGGCTATTCTATCAAATCAGTCGTGTTAAGATTACGCACATTCTCCGTTTCAATTCTAGAAAGTTCTTTCAGCTCGTTCATTTCATACATAGTAGGTAAATCTTTTAATGGAGTACCAACCGGAGCTGCCCAGTTGATGTAATCTTGAAAACGAATACCATCAATAGTTCTTGGTTTATATGCATTTCTAAAACGAACACCGCCATTATTGGTACTATAACTGTATGCTAAATATTCAATAAAGTGAGATTGTTTATGTACCCAATACATAAAAATATCATCATGGTCCTTGCCGCCGCCTTCTTTACCAAAAGTGACTCTAATAATATCATAATCCTCACCTTTAATAACCGTTTCGCCAATAAGCTCTTTATGAACCGCCTTGTCGTTTAACTTATGTGGCAGTGTTGCAAAATATATAACCGAGTTCAAAGCATTGCTATGTATTGCAATATCCTTTTCAGAGAGGTCTACCACTTTATCATTAATAGTTCTACTAAAAGATCCATTGTTTAAATTGTCTTCAATTCTATTACCAATACTATCCTTGAAATTTACACGATAAGCAGCACCATCCGTATTATTGAACATGTATATTTTATCTCTAAATACAAACTCATAGTTTGCCTTGTCATATTTGGCACCACCGTGAGCTACAATAGCATTTTGAACAATAGCCTCTGCACTTAATTCTTGGGTTTCTACTTCAGAATTTTGTTTTGAACTGGCTTCATCTTTTTTTGGTGTTTCTTTACAACTTACAATGTTTAAAATCACTAAAGCGATTACTATCTTAAAATACTTAATCATTTGTTCAGTATATAAATTAGGGTTGGACTTATCAGTAATTACCTCAACCATTTATTAAAATTAAATAGTCGATTGAAAAAGTAGTTACTAACGTATCAAATTTATTACTTAAATGAATGAATTTATAGTCTCTCTTCACAATAAGTGTTAACAACTAGCTGAAATATAGGAAAAGCAAAAAAAGCGTTACAATTATATTATATCAAGAAAAAACCGAACAACTATCATAAATTAAATAGCAATTCGGTTTCTAATGTCATTGCCAAAACAAAGTAGGCAAGACAAAATATATTTTATGACCTATTGATTAACAATAAATGCATGGATAACTCCAGGTAACCAGGCAAGCAAAGTCAATAGAATACTTATTAAAAGTGTAGTACCAATACCGTGTTTCATAAAAACAGCTAATGGTGGTAATAATATATTTAAAATTATTGTTAGTAAAGACATAGTTTAATTTTTAGGTTCAATCAAAATTACTGGTATTTAGCATTTTAGCTTAACCCTATTAAATTGAATGATGACCTAAAAAATTTAAGAATCTAAAACAACGTTTAATTTTCTCTTTCCTCTAACAACTCCTCAATAATATGCTTTAACCTACCTAAACCAATAGGCTTTACAATATAATCTGAAATAGCGCTAATTTTCTTAGCTCTTTCTATATCAACTGGATCTAAGGAAGATGACACCATGTAAATGGTTATTTTTTTACCAACTCTAGGTTTAATTTTTACGTACTCTTCCATAAATTGAAAGCCGTCCATTACTGGCATGTCAATATCAAGAAAAATTACATCTGGAAATACGGAATCTTGATCTAGGTTGTCTAGCATAAAATCGATTGCTTCTTCTCCATCTGAAAAAACCATAATCTCCATGGGTAATTTAGTAGATTCTAGGGTTTTTACCATGGTAAATTGGTATATGGAGTCATCATCTACGATGCAAGTCTTTAGAATATCGTTCATTATAAGCTTAATTAAAAATTATAGTAAAGGTAGTACCTACATTTACTTCACTATCGGCGGTTATGGTACCTCCCATTGCTTCAATTTGTGTTTTGGTTAGGTACAATCCTACCCCTTTGGCATCTGGATGTCTATGAAAAACCTTATTCAAACCAAAAAGTTTATGTCCGTGTTTATCGAGATCAATACCTAAGCCATTGTCTTTAAAGGTAATGATATTTTTTTCGTTTTTTACTTCGGTTTTAATTTGAATATTAGGTGTTCTACCTTCAGCACTATATTTAATGGCATTCCCTATTAAATTTAAGAAAATGCTTTCCATGTAAATTTTGTTGTAGGAGATACTTGAAAGCTTAGAGAAATCACTACTAATAACAGCATTGGATTTCAAAATAGCTCCGCTTAACATTTGAACTGTATTTTCTAGCACCACATTAAATTCTATATTTTCTTTATGCTCATTGGCATCACCCACTTTTGCTTTTAACGCCTCGATCAAGGTATTGAGGGTAGAAGAAAGATGATCAATAACACTGCTGAATTTATTGAAGATATCTGTTCGTTCTTCTTCATTTTCAGCATAGGAATAGATTTCCAATAAAGAATTAAGGTTGGCTACAGGTGCTCTAAGGTTGTGCGATGTAATATGGGTGAAATCTGCCAATTGTTGATTTTGTAATGACAATTTTCGAGTAAAAATTTCTAATTCATTTTTAGCTTCTAATATTTTTTGTTCAGCTTCTTTTGATTCGGTTATATCTTGGCAAGTACCGATCATTTCTATAATTTCATTCTTTTCATTAGTAAAAACCTTCCCTAAAATGAGAATTATTTTAACCTTGCCAGAAGTTGTAATAATACGATGTGTTAAACTATCCCATCTTTTATTCTTATTTACTTGTTCAAAATGCTTGTCAACAATTCCTATATCTTCCGGATGAACAAACCTATAATAGCTATTGAAATTAAGGTCAGTTATAGCTTCGTCAAGTTCTAGAATTGTATAAAAATTTTCTGACCATTGAACCTTATCGGCAACCGTATCCCATTTCCAATTAGACATCATTGAAATCTGTTCGGCAAAATTCAATAGATCATTCTTCTTTCTCAATTCTTCTTGAGCTTTTATAGACTCTGTAATATCTTGGCAAGCGCCAATAACTTCTGTTACTTCATCCTTACTATTGGTAATGATTTCACCTATTAATTTTATTGTCTTTACAGTTCCGTCATCTAACTGAATTCGATGAATTAAGTTATCAAACCTTTTAATTATTAAAGCATTTTCTACATGTTTGGCAACAAAATCTTTATCTTTTGGATGGACGAAATTAAAATAAGAATCATATTTTAACGACATATCCTCTGCCTTAACACCAAAAATATCATATAAATTAGTAGAACATAATACCTTATCTAAAACAATATCCCACTGCCAATTACCCATCATGGTAATTTGTTCCGCGTAATTTAAAAGTTCATTTTTTCGTCTTAATTCATTCTTTACCTCCTTAATTCTAGAGATATCAGTAGCCACAGCTATAAAACCTTCCTTTTTACTGTAACCATTATTAACTGCTGTTACAGTTGACAATACAGGAAATGTTGAACCATCCTTTCTTTTATAAGTCCATTGTCTTGTATCATTAACATTTTCGTTTCTATAGTTAAAATTTTCATCATTTACACCACCGTTAAACTCGGCAATCATATCATTTCTAAATTGCTCAAGTTCTCCTTTATGAAGATATACTTCTGGTCTTTGTAAACCAATCATTTCAGCAGAATCATATCCTAACAATTTTTCGGCACCTTTATTAAAGCGATTAATTATACCTTCTGAATTTGTGGTTATTACCACTATCGAATCTGAGTTAAAAATAGCTTCTAACTCAGCATGAGCTACATTTAAAAGTTTCTCGGATTTTTTTGATGATGTAATATCTTGCGTTATACCTAATATCTTTGAAGTAACACCATTATTTCGCTCTATTTTCCCAATAACTTTCACCCATCTTTTATTACCTTTTAATGTTGTAAGATACAAGGTTAAATTAATCGGTGTTCCTCTTTTTTGGGCTTCATTAAGTGCTAGTAAAATACTGTTTCGGCTTTCTTCATCCTCAAAAAATGTTAATCCAGAGGCAATAGTTGGCTCATAATCTAAAGGGGCTTCATGAATTTCATATACCATACTACTCCATGACACTTTTTCTTTTAAAAGATCAATTTCCCAAGTACCTATTCTAGCGATGTCACTAGTATCTTTTAATATGGTATTATACTTCTTTTCTTTTAATGCTTTCTCTTTCCTCTCGGTAATATCTTCAGTATGCATTAGGAGTCCGCCAATTTCACCTTCAGCATTATACCATGGTTTAACATTCCATAAAATCCACTGAATAGAATCACCTTTACCATGATAAGTGGTTTCATCGCAAATATCTACAATACCATTTAAACACTTTTCAGTCTTTTTTTTCCAATCATCTCCAATCATAGGAAAAACATCAAAATGACAACGACCGATTACATCTTGCTGATCTAACTTATAATCTTTTAACCAACATTTAGACACTGCCAAATACACCATATTCTTATCTAACATGGCAATGGCAGTTGGGGCCTGTTCTATAAAAATTTGGTAATGCCTTTCTTGAAGTTCTATTTTATTAGGATAATGGCTCAATGTCTTAATTTTAACAAGTATTTATGATAAAAATAGTAATAAAATACTGATTAATAATAAAACAACAATGTAAGTAAAAGATTATACTATTAAATTTAACTCTTTCTCTTTAAACCTGTTAACTATAAATGCCAAATTGTTAGTAATGCAAAGGTTATTTCATTTTTTTTCAATAATTCAATGTAATTATTTTAAATATCACATTTTGTTATAATATAGTTTTTCTTACCTTGTAATGATCCAACCAACCAACATGACCAACAAAAAAACGAATAAAAGTTTGCTCAAAACTTTTATTGAAATTAGCGGGGCAACACCTATAAAAAAAACCGTAGTCTATTTCACCATACTTTTTGCTTTAAGTATAGGTTATGCTCAAGAAACTATTACTGTTAATGGTCAATACTCTGCAACTCCCTTATCATCTGTAATTACCGATATTGAAGAACAAATAGGTTATCAATTTTTCTTTCTAGAAAGTTGGGCACAAGGCATCAACGTAACTGCCAACTTTGACAATGAAAATTTAACCACTGCCTTGCAATCTCTTTTAGAGGACACCTCTTTAAACTATTATATTCTAGAATCACAGAAACGCATCATTCTTTTAGAGAATACCATAGTATATGACGACCTACCCAATGGCTTTTTTGGTCAAGAAGAAGTAGTTGAAGAAAATAACGGCAAACAAACAAAAGCTAACGCACCACCCCCAACATTTTATACCACTAATACTCAGGTTAAACGAAATTACGATGTTGTAAAAGTGGGCAAAAGCGACCCTAATAACTTACAAGAATCCTATAAATTAACCGGTAGAGCCATAAATTCTAAAACAGGTGAGCCTATTCCAGATTTAACCATTCGCGTTAAAGGCTCCAACCAAATTACTGTATCCGACTCGAATGGTAATTACTCTTTAACATTACCTTCGGGCTATAACGTACTAAGTATACGTGCCATGGGTATTGCATCTACAGAACGTGAAGTCATTATGTACAATAATGGTAGTTTAGATTTGTTGATGGAAGAAGGGCTACAACAATTAGATGAAGTAGTAGTAGAGGCAGATGCTTATAAAAATGTAGAGGAAGCTATTACTGGTAGTGAGCAAATAGATTCTGAAGAGTCTAAGAACATTCCCCTAGTTTTAGGGGAACGAGATATTTTGTCAGTCGCCAAGGCATTGCCTGGTATTTCATCTGCGGGCGAAGGTGCAATGGGCTTAAACGTTCGTGGCGGTAAAACAGACCAAAACTTAGTACTGTTAGACGATGCGGTTATATACAACCCACAGCATTTTTTCGGAATCTTTCAAGCCTTGAATCCGTTTACGACCAAGGGCGTAGATATCTATAAAGGTGCTATTCCTGTAGAGTTTGGCGGCCGTCTTTCATCGGTCTTCGATATTAGAACAAAAAATGGTAATGTAGAAAAGTTCTCAGGTGAAGGTTCTATTGGTCCAGTGACCGGAAATTTGGCATTGGAAATTCCGTTGGAAAAAGAAAAATCATCCCTTGTCGTTGGTGGTAGAGGTGCTTATGCGGACTGGATTTTACGGTCTTTAGATGACGAATCGTTAAGCAATAGCAACGCTTCGTTTTTTGACGGCATCGTTAAATATCACAATAAAATAAATGACAAAAATGAAGTGAAAGCGACTGCCTATTATAGCAGAGATGCTTTTAGTATCACCTCAGATTCATTATACAATTATGACAATCGTCTTTTTTCTGTGCGTTGGGACCATAGAATGAGTGATAAAACCCATAGCGCACTTATTGTCGATAATAGTAATTACGGATTCGGAATTGATTTTGACGGTGAATCGAACAGTGATTTTAAGCTTGATTACAGCATTAACGAAACCGAATTAAAATATAAGCTTCGTACAGCTCTAAACGATAAAAACACTTTAGACTATGGTGGTTCAGCCAAATACTATTCCGTTAACCCTGGAAGCATAGAACCAGACGGAAGCGAGTCGGACATCAGTGAATTTGCTATTGATAAAGAACAAGCTGTTGAGGGCGCACTATTTATAGGGGATGAAATTACGGTTAATGAAAAACTATCTGTCAATTTAGGGGTGAGATATGCATTTTTTGCCGCATTGGGCGAGGCTACCCAAAGAACCTATGAAGAAGGGATGCCAAAGAATGAATCTACCGTTCAAGACACCATAGCCTATTCAAGTAATCAAAATATAAAAACCTATGGCGGACCAGAAGCCAGAGTCTCCGCTAGATATTTATTTACACCAGATTTTTCGGTAAAAGCCAGTCTAAACAATTCGTATCAATTTTTACATACCCTTTCAAATAACACCACAGTTTCACCTATTGATACATGGAAACTTTCTGATCTGAATATTGAAGCACAAAAGGGCTACCAAGCCTCTCTTGGCTTCTATAAAAACTTTAAGGAAAACGAATATGAATTAAGTATCGAAGGGTATTACAAGATAATGGAAAATGTGCTTGATTTTAAAACCGGTGCCAACCTCTTCTTAAACGAAAATGTAGAAACACAGATATTACAAGGTGATGGAAAGGCATACGGAGTAGAATTTTTATTAAAAAAGAAAAGCGGTGATTTAAACGGATGGTTGAGTTACACCTACTCTAGATCTTTATACCGTTTTGATAGTGAATTTAGCGAGGAGCGAATTAACAACGGTGAATTTTTTCCCTCTAACTTTGATAAGCCCCATGATGTAAGTGTTATTACCAACTATCGTTTTACAAAGCGATATAGCATATCTGCAAATTTTGTGTACCAAACCGGTAGACCTATTACCTACCCTGTAGGTACATTTAGATTCAATAATGCAGATTTTGTTGCTTTTAGTGATAGGAATGAATTTAGGATTCCAGATTTCTACCGTTTAGACCTAGGTCTTAATATTGAAGGAAACCACAAGAAGAATAAGTTAGCACATAGTTTTGTTACCATATCGGTTTATAATGTATTAGGTAGAAACAATCCGTACTCGGTGTTTTTCGTAACAGATGATGGTGAAGTAAAGGCGTTACAAAGTTCTATTTTCTCCATTCCTATTCCGTCAATCACCTATAATTTTAAGTTTTAAATATTGCCAAAAAAAGAAAAGATGAGAAAGAACTTAAAATGGCTCACTCTACCTTGTTTGTCACTGGCAATATTGAGTTGCGTTGAGGAATTTGAACCTGAAAATATAACCGATGTATTAGATGGGTCATTAGTAGTAGATGCACGTATTACAGATCAAAACATACAACAAACTATTTTTTTAACAAGAACCTTTTCATTTGATGAAATTGATCCACCGCCAGAAATTGGTGCGCAAGTAAGTATCATTGATAATTTAGGCAAAAAAATAGATTTTTTTGAGACACAAGCAGGAAATTATAACACTAACGGTGCTGTAAGTTTATTACAGGAAAGAGAATACACTTTGGAAATATTTACTAAAGATGGTGTACAGTATCGTTCAAATAAAACGACATTGCCTAAACAAGTTGAAGTTTCTGAATTAAAAGCGGAGCGTAGTATCAGTAATTCGAATACAGACGGTATTTCAATACTGGTAGACAATACGGATAATACCTCTTCTGCAAATTACTTCCGTTATGAATATGAAGAGACCTATAAGGTAATTCCTCCAGATTTTAATCCTTTTGATTGGGATGAAGTTGACTATGATTTCTTTTGTGAAGATGATGATGGTTGGGAAGTTACTGTATCACCAAGAGATGAACCAGCTAATATTTGTTTTGCAACAAATAAATCAAATAGTATAATATTGGCTTCAACCGCTAATTTAGCCTCAAATAATTTAGATGATTTTGAGGTAAGATTTATAGGCAGTGATAATTATGCGATATCGCATCGCTATAGTATATTGGTAAAACAATATCACCATGATAACCATGCCGCTTCTTTCTTTGGTTCATTAGAAGATTTCTCAAACTCAGAAAGTCTATTTAGTAACGTTCAGACCGGGCAATTAGAAGGCAATATAACCGTTGAGAACTCAGATATTGCCAATGTAATTGGGTACTTTGAATTGAGTTCATATAGTGAAAAGAGAATGTTCTTTAATTATGAAGATTTTTACCCTAATGAATCATTACCACCTTATATTATTTCATGTAATGTTATTCGAGAACCGGCACTCTATCCTGATGGTTTTCACTCAACCGTAATAGATGGAAAAGTTATTGTTGACCGCGGTTCAAATTCACCTCTGATAGAAGGAATAATTGCAGGTCAAATAGGGTACATTGGCGATAATGAAAACTTTTTTGAACCTGATGCCAATGGAGAACTATCCCGTGCTCCTTTTTTAGTAAAACCATTAGGCTGTATAGATTGTAGAACATTTGGCAGTAATAAAACACCTAATTTTTGGATAGAATAAGATGAGAAAAATTACTTTAATAATATTACCGCTTCTGTTATTCATCAATTGTATTGAAGAAGTTGATTTAGGAATAGAAGCAGATGACGAAGTGCTTAAAATATTGATCGTAGAGGCCACTCTTACCAATGAACTAAAAAACCACACCGTAGCATTGAGCAGAATGGATACGTTGATAGACCTAGGTATTGATTCCGTTTACAACCCTTACACACCCATTAGAGATATTAATAGAGACTTGGTACGTTATGAAACCAATGCTACAGTTTCCATTGAAAACAGTAATGGCATTACATATTCCTTTAATGAATCTAGCCCGGGAATTTATGAATCGGATATTCAGTTTGCCGCAGAAATGGGTAGCTCTTATCTGCTGAACATTGTTACATCAGATGGCAAAAAGTATACCTCTACCGATATGGAAATAGAGGGCTTGGCTAGCATTTCAAATATATATGCCGAAAAAACAACTAGTGAGTCCGGTGCCGAGGGCATTGGCATTTTTGTAGATAATACAATTGAAACAGGTAGTGTACAAAACTTACGCTATACTTATGATGAAACATATAAGATCATAGCCCCAAATTGGTCTCCCAACGAATTTAAATTAACCAATTATGACCCTTGTGCGTTGCCCGAAGTAACCTATGACCTAGAAATTGTTGAACGGGAAGAAGAACAACAGGTTTGCTATGGCAATAACCTTTCTAATTCTATCATACAAGCTCAACAAGGTAACTTAGGTGATAATATTACAAAGTTTATGGTACGTTTTATTGACCAAGAGAACTTTATTATAAGCCATAGATATAGTATTGAAGTAGAACAATTAGTTTCAAGTGCAGCATCTTTTAGTTTCTACGATCAATTGAATAACTTCAGCCAAACCGGTAGCATTTTTTCTCAAATACAACCCGGATTTTTAGAAGGTAACCTTTCTGCAGACGATGGCTCTCAGGGTAATGTAATCGGTTTTTTTGATGTAGTATCCGTTTCTAAAGATCGGCTCTTTTTCAATTATACCGATTTTTATCCGAATGAAGAATTACCCCCATATCCTTTTAATTGCAGTGAATTGACAGCACCAGAATCTCATGTTTCTTTTTGTTTTAGTGGAATGAGAGGTCCAAACCCATGTCCACAATCAGTAATTCAACAAGTAGATCTTGATTTAATAAGTTATGTGAAGCCAAATGTTAATGAGGAAGACTGTGGCGGACCACACATATTTGTACCAAGAGTATGCGGAGATTGTACAGCTTTGGGTAGTAATATTGAACCAGATTTTTGGGTAGAATAATTAGAACTTATGAAGACAACACAAATACTTACTGTAATAATCATTTTAATTACCAATCTCGGTAGCGCCCAATATGTGATCAAAGATGGTAGCGACCTTTTGAGTCTAAAAAAAGTACCTCAGGAAAAAGCATACGTAGACCATAACGGTCCGTTAGTGCTCTCTGGAGAGTATTTATATTATTCTATACACTGTTTTAACGCACAAACCAATAACCCTACTAAAATAAGTACCATTGGATACGTAGCCCTAGTAAATGAAGCAAAGGACTTTGTTTTTGAACATAAAGTAAAATTGAGCAAAGGACATGGCAATGGTGATTTCTTTGTATCTACAGATATACCCTCTGGCAGGTACAAGTTATTAGGCTATACCCAATGGATGAAAAATTCAGGTCTATCTCAAGTTTTTAAAGATGATATTGTAATCATCAATCCTTATTTAGTAGACCAATCTACCCTTCTAGAAAATAAACCCGATGCACTAACATCAGCTTCAACTGATGTCATTTCGGTTTCAGACTCATCAACAATTACAATTAGAACCAATCAATCTACGTATCAACCTCGACAGAAAGTAAGCCTGAATATTAAAAATTACAAAGGAGCTTTAGGTCATGGTTTTTATAGTATTAAAGTGAAAAGGAAAGAAGAAATAGATATGCCATCTACACTAAATTCAGTTATGTATGGAAATGCCTATTTTAATGCCGACAAGGAAATCAAACAAACTATTGGTGATAGCATCTTCTTGCCTGAACAACGAGGAGAACTAGTTTACGGCACCGTAACAAACGCTAACTCAGGATTACCTGCTGAGAACCTTCCCGTTGTTATTTCTATACCCGGTAAGGAATCGTTGTTGAAGTTTTCAAAAACCGACCAAAATGGAAATTTCTATTCTTACATACGCAAAGACCGTAAAAACCCAATGGCAGTTATACAGGTTGAAAACCAAAGCGAAATGTATACCATTGAAAAAGCAACACCCAGTCCTATTGACCTAGCCGATCTATCATTCGCAAATTTCAGATTATCAAAAGAGCAAGCCGATTACATTACCGCCAGGAGTGTATTGAACCAAATAGAAAATCAGTTCTTTAGTGCCAAACCAGATTCTATTTTACAAAGCAATCCTATTGATATATTTAACGGTGGCATACCAGAAGTTATCATTCTTGATGAATACACTCGTTTTCCTACGCTTGAAGAAACTTTGGTAGAAGTAGTGAAATTCGCAGGCTTTAGAAAAGTGAATACCAGTGACGCCTATATAAGAATTGGTCAAGATTTTAAATCTTATGATGAAGATTACAACGATTTTCCTGCCATTGTTTTAATAGACGGGGTATTCATACCTCATCAAGAAAAAATCAGAACCTTTGATGCCCGAAACATTGAAAAGATAAGCTTGACAAGAGATCAATTTCGTTTGGGTCAAAAAGAGTATCAAGGTATTATTTCTATTGAAACTTTCGATGCAGATTTTCTAGACACCTATACTGCTAAAAATAGCCTAGTTGTACCGTTTACCCAACCTGTAACCAAAAAGAACTATTTTGTACAATCTTATCAACCAGAGGATGTTTCTTTTGATAGAATTCCAGATTACAGGAGAATGCTATACTGGAACCCCCTTTTAAATATTACCGATAGTGATTATCAGTTTGAATTTTTCACTTCAGATGTAGAAGGAACCTATGAAGTAATTTTAAACGGATTTACTTCTTATGGTAAACCAATTCATGTCTTTAAAGAAATAGAGGTAGTAGCGAAGCATATGAACTAAAGCTTACTCTATCAAAATAAATTCTGAACGTCTATTCAATTGATGATCTCGATCAGAACAAATGACTCCGTTTGCGCATTTGTTGATTAATACCGTTTCTCCATAACCTTTACCTGAAATACGACTTTCATCTATTCCTGCAGAAATGATATAGGCAACCGTTCTCTTTGCCCTACGATCAGAGAGCCACAGGTTGTAATTATCCTCTTCCCTACTATCTGTATGCGACCCAATTTCTACTTTTACTTCAGGTCTTTTTAACATATAATCGACCACTTTATCCAAATTCTCAAAAGCATCTTCTCTTAAGTAAGAACTGTTTAGATCAAAATAGATGGGTGCCAGTTTCAACACCTTTACCAAATCTGCCCCAATTACCGCGACTTTACTACTCTCTTCCAATACCACACGGGCATTTGTTATATTTTTTTCATCTGGTGTAGTGAACATAAACAAAGAACCCTCTTCGTAACCGTCAAGATTGGCAGTAATTGAATATTGACTCTCTTGACATGGAATTTCTATACTATAATTGCCCTGGGCATCAGTTGTAGCTTCACCTATATTACCTCTTGAAGTGTTCTTACCGTTCACGGTAACAAAAGGCAAAGGTTGTTCCGTATCCTTATCTACTGCGGTACCGGTTATGGTGACCATACAGTCTATAGTTTTCAATGCATAAATATCATCACCACCAACTCCGCCAGAACGATTAGAGGCAAAAAATCCAGAATTGGTTTCTTCATCGAAAATCATTGAAAAATCATCGTTAGGACTATTGATTGGGTTACCCAAATTTTTAACCGCTCCTTGACTCTTTAGATTGATGGAAAAAATATCCAATCCGCCTAAACCAGGGTGACCGTCAGATGCAAAATACAACACACCAGACTCTGATATGAACGGAAAAGTCTCTTTACTTTCGGTATTGATTTTTGACCCTAAATTCTCTGGTGTTCCAAAACTACCATCAGCATTAATAGCTACCTTAAAAATATCTGAAGCCCCTAAAGTTCCTGGCATATCAGATGAAAAATACAAGATCGTACCATCTTCGTTCAAGGCAGGGTGTGCAACGGAATATAGGTCGCTATTAAATGGCAGATCCTCTATATTTCCCCATACACCATCTTTAAAAGTACTTCTATAAATTTTTAATCTGCTAATGCCTTTTTTATCCCTGTTGAACGAACCTTTTTTATAATTATTCCGAGTAAAATACATGGTATTCCCATCTTTTGAAAAAGTGGTAGAAGATTCATTTGCCACAGATTTCAACTCTTCAGGAAATGCAGTTGCCGTACTATATTGTTCTTTCTCTGGACGCGTTGTTTTATAAAGATTTAAATAAGGAGTAGCACTACGATCAGTAGTTTCTAAATCCCTACCGGTTGAAAACACCAAAAACTCGTTATAAAATGATGGTGCAAAATCTGATTCTTTAGAATTTACAGAAACTAAATTTTCAATAGTATATTCGTTAGATGCAGTCATTAACTCATCAAAATAACCTTCATCCTTGTTATAGTTCTGAGCACGTACATCGTTCTTTTTCGCTTTTTTGAACTTCTTCATCCAAACCTCTGAATCCTTATAATTCTTAATCGATTTTAAAGATTGTGCATATCTATACATATAGTCAGGTTCTATCGTTGAACTATGCAACTCTAACAGCTTTGCGTACCAATAACTAGCTTCGTCATACTTTGCCCTTAAATAAGCTTCATTGCCAAGATTTTTACAAATATCCTCATCAGACATTCCCTTTTTACTCAACTCTTCATAAGTTGATGCATTACCCATATATGCATAATGTTCAAAATTATCGGCTACAGATTTTTTGTTCCCTTTCTGCGCAGAGCACAGAGAAGAAACTAAAAGCAGCAATAAAAGAACAATTGATGAGCTAAACTTCATTATTAATTATTTTAAAAGAATCTAGGGGTTAAATCAATTTTATCTTTCTTCAGAAACTCGTACCTAAGAAAAACCTCAAAAGAACCATTATTATATTTTGTTCCGCCCAATTCAGAAATATCACTATCATAGGCTAGACCAAGCATAAACTCATCGGTCATTTGAAATCCGAATAAAGCACTTATAGCGGCATCCCATCTGTAAGCTGCACCCATTGAAAATTTATCGTTCAATAAAAAGTTTGCCGATACATCTGCCTGTAACGGTGCACCAGACGTAGCTTTTAAAAGAAAAGCAGGTTTAAATTTCCATGATTCAGACATCTCAAACACATATCCTGATATTAAATACCATGTTATTCTATCAACAGAAACCAAACTATTGTTACCATCAGCGCTATCAAAATGCTCTGTTTGCAAAAAATTAGGTATGGACAAACCTGCATAAAATTGATCGTTATGGTAGTACAGACCTGCTCCAAAATTTGGAGTAAACTTTTTATAAAGATCACTATCGGTAATGGCAATACCACCTGCACTAAAATTTCTAAGATTGTTAAAATCTAAATTTAATAAGTGCCCGCCAGCCTTTAATCCAAATGACAATTTGTTATTGTCAGAGGTCTTCAATGTATACGAAAAAGCAGCGTCAATATATGTATTTTGATTGGTGTTGTTCCCTATTTCATCATGAACAATAGAAAGACCAAGCCCCACTTTGTCAGAAGAAGGTCCGTGTACACTGAGTGTTTGTGTATTAGGAGCACCATCTCTACCTACCCATTGTGACCTGTGCAATGCAGATATACTTAATACCTCTCTAGATCCTGCATACGCCGGATTCACCGAAAAAGTATTGTACATATATTGGGTGTACTGGGCATCTTGCTGACCGAACATAAGATATTGACCACCTAAAACCATGGTAAATATCAAAAAGATTATTTGATAGATTTTCTTCATCTTTTACCTAATTACGTACAGATAACCGGTTAATATTTTTTGTTCTCCCCTTGCTGTATAGTATACATCATAATAATAGGTACCAGAAGGTAGTTTCTCATTTCTGTTAATGGTGATTCTACCGTCAGACAGACCACTAAAAGCATTGGGACCATTTTCATAACCTTCTACTTCCCATACCAAAACACCATATCTATTATAGATTTTAACCGAATTTTCTGGAAATCTCTCAATATTGATAATCTCAAAGCTACCATTCATAGTATCTCCCGGTTTTACAAGATCTAGTTCTATATAGATGTCACAATTACTTCCAGATGGTGGTGTACCACCTAAAGAATCACAAGGATCTAAAGGATCGGTACCATCCAAGACTTCTTGTCCGTCCATAACTCCGTCGCCATCCGTATCTGGGTTATTTGGGTCTGTACCTAAAGTCAGTTCTTCATCATTTGATAAACCATCGTTATCAGTATCATTATTAAGTGGTTCATTATCAAAAATGATCAAGACCTCACCTTTACCTATATTTCCTGCTATATCTTCTGCAGTAATCAACAAAGTCAATTCGGGATTGACTATTGGGAAAGTTCCATTTTCTGCTTGATCCGTTTCTGTATGAATTTCCCAAATACCATTTATATCAGTATTGATTAAATACTGTAATAACAAGCCTGTATCACCAACCTCAACCGTAATATTCAATATCTCATTCGGACTCCCTAAACCAAGTAAAATGGGGTATGTGTCCATTGTTTCAAAACTATCGACCAAAGGTGGATCTATATCAATGGTATACGGATGTTGTACTGACGATGAACCTGTATTGCCATCTAAAGTTATCGTGGTGACCGTACCTAGAATACTTAAATCATTGTCCTCCACTAAATCCGAACCCGCAACCGAGATATTAAAAAACCCGTTTGCATCTACAGGACCAGTATAATTGGTATTATGAATGGTCAAGGTTACTAGATCACCTTCAGAAAAATCACCTGTAACCCTTCCCGTTACATTAATCTGACCTTGAGATTCATTTTCGTTGACAATGTTATCTGAGGTTATGTCATCTATTGTAATTACCGGAAGCACTATATTTGTTTCTTGACAATCTACTACACCATTACCATTGCTATCGGTTTGATCAAATACCACAGTAACCATACTTGTATCGTTAATAGAGCAAGGCAGTATGGAGGCTACGGTATATGTGTATGTGTTGTTACCATTATCGGTCCACGAACCACCAGTATCAGGAGATCCGCTTAATTGAGCAAATAGTGCTGTATTGGTAATCGTATCGCCTTCACAAATATTCAATGTTCCGTCGATTCCCGCATTTGGTTGTGCCTGCTCGGTTACGGTTACGATGCTTTCATCATCGGTTGTACAAGGAGCAATCGCTGCTACTGTATACGTATGTGTTCCATTGCCATTGTCGACCCATGTTCCGCCTGTGTCTGGAGAACCAGTCAACTGTGCGAATAAATCATCATTATCAAAACTATCTCCGACACAGATATTCAATGTTCCATCACCTCCAGCATTTGGTTGTGCTTGCTCTGTTACCGTTACGATACTTTCATCGTCAACTGAACAAGGCGCGATTGCTGCCACAGTATACGTATGAGTACCATCGCCATTGTCAATCCATGTTCCACCGGTATCGGGTGAACCAGTTAATTGTGCGAACAAGTCTGTATTCGTGAATGTTGCGCCTTCACAAATATTCAATATCCCGTCAACGCCTGCATTTGGTTGTGCTTGCTCCGTTACGGTTACGATACTTTCATCGTCTGTTGTACATGGTGCTGTTGCAGCCACGGTATACGTATGCGTGCCATCGTTATTGTCGACCCATGTTCCGCCCGTATCCGGTGAACCGGTCAGTTGTGCGAACAAGTCTGTATTTGTGAATGTATCTCCTCGACAGATATTTAATGTTCCATCAACGCCTGCATTTGGTTGTACCTGCTCGGTTACGGTTACCATACTTTCATCGTCTGTTGTACATGGTGCTGTTGCAGCCACGGTATACGTATGCGTGCCATCGTTATTGTCGACCCATGTTCCGCCCGTATCCGGTGAACCGGTCAGTTGCGCGAACAAGTCCGCATTCGTGAATGTTTCGCCTTCGCAAATATTCAATGTTCCATCGATTCCTGCATTTGGTTGCGCTTGTTCGGTTACGGTTACGATGCTTTCATCGTCTACCGTACATGGCGATGTTGCTACTACTGTATAGGTGTGAGTGCCGTCGCCATTATCCGACCATGTTCCGCCTGTATCGGGAGAACCGATCAACTGTACGAATAAATCATCATTATCAAAACTATCTCCGATACAGATATTCAATGTTCCATCACCTCCGGCATTTGGTTGTTCCTGCTCGGTTACGGTTACAATACTTTCATCATCTATTGTACAGGGTGATGTTGCTGCCACAGTATAAGTATGGGTACCATCTCCATTATCAACCCAAGTTCCACCTGTATCTGGATTGCCTGTAAGCTGACCAAATAGATCATCATTGTCAAAAGTTGCTCCTTGACAGATATTCAATGTTCCATCGCCTCCTGCATTTGGTTGCGCTTGTTCGGATACGGTTACGATGCTTTCATCATCGGTTGTACAAGGTGATGTTGCTGTCACAGTATACGTATGAGTACCATCGCCATTATCGATCCACGTTCCGCCCGTATCCGGGAAACCGGCCAGTTGCGCGAACAGATCAGCATTCGTGATTGTTTCGCCTTCGCAAATGCTCAATGTTCCATCAATTCCTGCATTTGGTTGTGCTTGTTCTGTTACCGTTACAATACTTTCATCTTCTACCGTACATGGTGAAGTTGCTGCCACCGTGTACGTGTGAGTACCATTTCCATTGTCAGACCATGTTCCACCTGTATCTGGATTACCGGTCAACTGTGCGAATAAATCATCAGTATCAAAACTATCTCCGACACAGATATTCAATGTTCCATCACCTCCGGCATTTGGTTGCGCTTGTTCTGTTACCGTTACGATACTTTCATCATCTACTGTACATGGTGATATTGCAGCTACTGTATACGTATGTGTTCCATTTCCGTTGTCTAACCATGTTCCGCCGGTATCGGGTGAACCGGTCAGTTGCGCGAACAAATCAGCATTGGTGAATGTTTCTCCTTCGCAAATATTCAATGTCCCGTCGATACCTGCATTTGGTTGTGCCTGCTCGGTTACCGTTACGATACTTTCATCATCTACTGTACATGGTGAAGTTGCCGCTACAGTATAAGTATGCGTGCCATCATTATTGTCAGCCCACGTTCCACCTGTGTCCGGTGAACCAGTTAACTGGGTGAACAGATCATCATTATCGAAACTATCTCCTTCGCAAATATTCAATGTTCCATCACCCCCGGCATTTGGTTGTGCTTGCTCTGTTACCGTTACGATGCTTTCATCATCGGTTGTACAAGGAGCAATCGCTGCTACTGTATAGGTATGTGTTCCATTGCCATTGTCTACCCATGTTCCGCCTGTGTCTGGAGAACCAGTCAACTGTCCGAATAAATCATCATTATCAAAACTATCTCCGACACAGATATTCAATGTTCCATCACCCCCGGCATTTGGTTGTGCCTGCTCGGTTACCGTTACGATGCTTTCATCATCTACTGTACAGGGTGATGTTGCTGCTACAGTATAGGTGTGAGTGCCGTCGCCATTGTCCGACCAGTTTCCGCCTGTATCTGGATTACCTGTCAACTGTGCAAAAAGGTCTGCGTTTGTGAACGTATCGCCAACACAAATATTTAAAGTTCCATCAACTCCTGCATTCGGCTGTGCTTGCTCGGTTACGGTTACAATACTTTCATCAACTACTGTACAGGGTGATGTTGCTGCTACTGTGTACGTATGCGTGCCATCGTTATTGTCTACCCATGTTCCACCTGTATCTGGTGAACCTGTTAACTGGGCAAAAAGATCTGCGTTATCAAAACTAGCTCCAGCGCAAATATTCAATGTACCATCACCTCCGGCATTTGGTTGTGCCTGCTCGGTTACCGTTACGATACTTACATCATCTGCTGTACATGGAGCAGTTGCAGCTACTGTGTAAGTGTGCGTTCCGTCGCCATTGTCCGTCCACGTTCCGCCCGTATCCGGTGAACCGGTCAGTTGTGCGAACAAGTCTGTATTTGTGAATGTTTCTCCTTCGCAAATATTCAATGTTCCATCAACGCCTGCATTTGGTTGTTCCTGCTCGGTTACGGTTACAATACTTTCATCATCTATTGTACAGGGTGATGTTGCTGCCACAGTATAAGTATGGGTACCATCGTTATTGTCGACCCATGTTCCACCTGTGTCTGGATTGCCTGTAAGCTGACCAAATAGATCATCATTGTCAAAAGTTGCTCCTCGACAGATATTCAATGTCCCGTCGATACCCGCATTTGGTTGCGCTTGCTCTGTTACGGTTACGATACTTTCATCGTCTGTTGTACATGGTGCTGTTGCAGCTACAGTATAGGTGTGAGTTCCGTCGCCATTGTCCGACCAGTTTCCGCCTGTATCTGGATTACCTGTCAACTGTGCAAAAAGGTCTGCGTTTGTGAACGTATCGCCAACACAAATATTTAAAGTTCCATCAACTCCTGCATTCGGCTGTGCTTGCTCGGTTACGGTTACAGTACTTTCATCATCTACTGTACATGGAGCTGTTGCTGCTACTGTGTACGTATGCGTGCCATCGTTATTGTCTACCCATGTTCCACCTGTATCTGGTGAACCTGTTAACTGGGCAAAAAGATCTGCGTTATCAAAACTAGCTCCAGCGCAAATATTCAATGTACCATCACCTCCGGCATTTGGTTGTGCCTGCTCGGTTACCGTTACGATACTTACATCATCTGCTGTACATGGAGCAGTTGCAGCTACTGTGTAAGTGTGCGTTCCGTCGCCATTGTCCGTCCACGTTCCGCCCGTATCCGGTGAACCGGTCAGTTGTGCGAACAAGTCTGTATTGGTGAATGTTTCGCCTTCGCAAATGCTCAATGTCCCGTCGATACCTGCATTTGGTTGTGCCTGCTCGGTTACGGTTACGATACTTTCATCATCTACTGTACATGGTGAAGTTGCAGCCACGGTATACGTATGCGTGCCATCGTTATTGTCGACCCATGTTCCGCCTGTGTCTGGAGAACCAGTCAACTGTGCGAATAAATCATCATTATCAAAACTATCTCCGACACAGATATTCAATGTTCCATCACCTCCGGCATTTGGTTGTGCTTGTTCGGTTACGGTTACGATGCTTTCGTCATCAACTAAACAAGGCGCGATTGCTGCCACAGTATACGTATGAGTACCATCGCCATTATCGACCCATGTTCCACCTATATCCGGGGAACCGGTCAATTGTGCGAACAGATCTGCGTTGGTGAATGTTTCGCCTTCGCAAATGCTCAATGTTCCGTCGATACCCGCATTTGGTGGAGTTTGTTCTGTTACCGTTACAGTACTTTCATCGTCTACCGTACATGGTGATATTGCAGCTACTGTATAAGTGTGAGTTCCATTTCCGTTGTCTAACCATGTTCCGCCGGTATCGGGTGAACCGGTCAGTTGCGCGAACAAGTCCGCATTGGTGAATGTTTCTCCTTCGCAAATATTCAATGTTCCGTCGAT
This sequence comes from Maribacter forsetii DSM 18668, assembly GCF_000744105.1. NCBI lineage: Bacteria > Pseudomonadati > Bacteroidota > Flavobacteriia > Flavobacteriales > Flavobacteriaceae > Maribacter > Maribacter forsetii. Next base: position 498,809 of record NZ_JQLH01000001.1, on the reverse strand, counting down.
ACCTGCATTCGGTTGTGCCTGTTCGGTAACCGTTACGATACTTTCATCATCTATTGTACATGGTGAAGTTGCTGCCACTGTATACGTATGTGTTCCATTGCCATTGTCGGTCCACGTTCCGCCTGTATCCGGGGAACCAGTTAATTGTGCGAACAAGTCTACATTCGTGAATGTTTCGCCTTCGCAAATGCTCAATGTTCCATCAATTCCTGCATTTGGTTGTGCTTGTTCTGTTACCGTTACAATACTTTCATCTTCTACCGTACATGGTGAAGTTACTGCCACCGTGTACGTGTGAGTACCATTTCCATTGTCAGACCATGTTCCACCTGTATCTGGATTACCGGTCAACTGTGCGAATAAATCATCATTATCAAAACTATCTCCGACACAGATATTCAATGTTCCATCACCTCCAGCATTTGGTTGTGCTTGCTCTGTTACCGTTACGATGCTTTCATCATCTACTGTACATGGTGATATTGCTGCCACTGTATACGTATGTGTACCATTGCCTTTGTCGGTCCACGTTCCACCGGTATCAGGTGAACCGGTCAACTGTGCGAACAGATCTGCGTTGGTGAATGTATCGCCTTGGCAAATGTTCAATGTTCCATCGCCTCCGGCATTTGGTGGGTCATGCTCAATTACTGTTACAATACTAGTAGCATTAACCGTACAAGGTGCAACAGCAGTTAAAGTATAGGTAAATGTATCATCAAAATTATTAGTCCAGGTTCCACCTGTATCCGGAGCACCTGTTAAAGACGCAAAAAGATCTGCATTCTCAAAAGAATCCCCTAAACATATATTCAGAATCCCGTCGACACCAGCATTTGGACAAGAATACACTGTAATATTAACTGTTGCGTATTGTGTATAACCCTTTGCATCTGTTATTCCGTAAATAAATGAGTCGGTACCTATAAAGTCCGTACTTGGTGTATAAGAGAAGTAATCATCTTGAGGGTCGGTAGCTGAACCGTTTTCGTTTAAGGAAACACTACCATTGGTGGGGGTACTGACAATAAATATAGCTCCTGAATTAGGACCATTACCTCCAAAATCATCATTATTAGTTACTAAAATATCAACTGAATTATTCTTTTCTACCGTAGCGGTATCATTTAAAGGAACAGGAAAAAAACTATCTGTAGTATCATTAAGTAAATTACCATCTGTATCATCACCATCATCTGAAATGTCATCTGTATCATCTGGACCGTATGGACTATCGGCAAAAACACTTACCTGATTGATTACTCCTCCTTCATTAATTTCATTTGCAGTCAATACATGGGCAGCAGTATATGTCGCAATTTCATTTGGCAAAAGAGTTCCTTCTAAAGAACCCATTGTAGAAGATAAGAAATTTGGCGGGGTACTTAATGCTATACTATCTCCACTAGCATCTTTAAAAGTATCGGTTACATCAACATTCGTAACTTTTACGTTACCTGTGTTTTCTACTTCAATAGTATAATCTACAGCATCACCTGTTTCAACGGGAGAGCTAAAATTATTTACAACGGTCTTTGTTACTTCTATTTCTGGTTCAGCTATAATTAAGTTAGAAAGTACAAACTCCACTTCCTCGTTTAAACCTAAAAGACTACCAGCGAGGTTAACATCCATATTAATGGATTGAACAGCTTCATCCATTTTCATCGTTCCTCCTCCTGTTCCTGTAGTGTTCCCATTACCACATTCACCACCATTACCACTAATTAGCGAACCTGTATCTACATTAAATTGGGTGTTGGTAAATTCAAAAATAGGACCATTGCGACTAACATTTGACCATGTTCCATTAGTTGATGTAAAAACACCCGTACTAGAACCAGAAAGCAAAGGAAAAGGCAAAATACCATAGGTACCCACTCTATCCACATGAAGTAATGGACTTACAATATATACCGGATCACCGGTAGCCGCATCAAAAAAACGGAACTGCAAAGTACCAAAACGTAAAATAGAGTTTAATGAAATTTCTATTGAAGGACTTCCAAATACATCAGGAGTAGGGTCTCCATAAGTAGCATCTGACGTACAACCCATAGTATCTTCACCTAAGATAGATACCCCTAATGAAGGTACTACCTCCACCCTTACCGCACCATCTGAACTAAAAGATTCCCAAGTGACGGATAAGGGTTGCTGGGTCCAAGTAGTTGTCTGCTGCGAGTATAATGGTTGTATCCCCAGTATCAAAAGAAAAAGAACGGCTAATCTTTTCCAAAAAGAATTTAAGTTAGAATATGAAGTAATAGGTTTGGTCATTGGCTAAAATAATCCATCAATATTTTTCAAGTTTGAATAGATATTAGTTCGTACGTAAACTAAAGGTAGCAGTAGCCTAGTGCCCTATAAATAAATTGTTGTCAATAGACCGAAAGTAAAGGTATACCAAGAGATATCTGTGGCTTGCAAATCGCATTCTTTGCTGTTTTTATACTTTATAGGACTTGTAGTAAAAAGATTACAGTTGTTTTAATTTTTAATTTAGCATAAGAAAATTGATCGGTTTAATAGAAAGCCTAAAACCCAATTCCGGTTAAATCCATATGCACATTAAAGTAATACTTAGTTGAAGCAAACCAATTTAATAATCAACTTTTCACTTCAATAGACTTGCAAAATTAAAGGCGGCATTTACAAGGTTGACCTTACTCTGCTCCATGGCTTCATTCAACGTAGAAACCCCTCTTACAATTGAGGCTACATAATCAAGTCCGAATTTTTGTTGTTGTGCCACGGTTATACTTACCGATCCGCAGAGTGCGGCAACTGGTATGTTTTTAAGCTTTGCAGATTTCACGACCCCGTCTATTGTTTTACCGGAAAGTGTTTGTTCGTCTAACTGACCTTCACCGGTAATAATCCAATCTGCACCATTAATGGCACTATCAAAATCTGCCAGTTCTTTTACCAAATTATTTCCTGAAATTAATTCCCCATTTAGAAAAACAAGGGCGCCACCTCCTACTCCACCAGCTGCACCGGCGCCACTTACTTTTTGTAAATCGATTTCATAGCGATTCTTAATAATTTCGGCAAAATTGCACAAACCCTGATTTAAAAATATAATCTCATTTTCAGAAGCACCTTTTTGCGCACCATAAATATAAGCGGCACCTTGTAACCCATAAAAAGGGTTGGTGACATCACATGCCACTTTAACGGTTATCTTGTCAAGTTGCGGGTGTTTATTGGAGTCATCAATTGTTTTAACTTCAGAAAGATTTTTACCGACCGGTGACAATTCTTGTCCTTCCCCATCTAAAAACCGATATCCCAAAGCATTTGCCATGCCCATTCCACCATCATTGGTTGCACTACCGCCAATACCTAGAATAATTTCAACTGCACCTTTTTCCAGTGCATCATAAATCAATTCTCCTGTGCCCGAAGTTGTGGTTTCCATGCAATTGCGCTCATCTTCAGAAAGCAATTTTAATCCTGATGCTTCTGCCATTTCTATGTAGGCGATTTTTGTTTCATCAGAATATAAGTAAGAAGCACTGATAGGTCTAAAAAGCGGGTCATTTACCGTAACTGCAACCTTTTCTCCTTTTATATAATGTTTAGCGACTTCCATTGTACCATCACCACCATCTGCCAACGGTCTTTTCAAAATTTCGGCATCGTTGAACACCATTCGGAGTCCTTCTTCCACGGCATCGCAAAATTCGAAACCGGTTAAAGAGCCTTTAAACTTATCTGGTGCTATTACAAATTTCATCGTTGTAAGATTAATTTAAAATATTAGGTAGTGCAACACTGAACGCAATAATGGCTACAAAATAGGCAATCAATATCATTACCTCTTTTTTACCTGAATAGTATTCTACTTTTAACCCTTCGTTTACCGTTCTTGTAACAGTATAGCTAACCGCAAGTGCCACCAAAACAGTTACCAAACAACCAAGAGCATTCCACCAGAACCAAAAGATCTGTGGTACATACAACCAAAGATAAACATTGAACAAAACACCAGCCACTATACCAATATTTGCTCCAAGCGCATGTGTTTTCTTGGTCAGGATAGCCAAAATAAAAGCTGCCAAAATTGGCCCGTAGAAAACCGAACTTATCTTATTGATAACCTCTATAACCGTACCCTCTATATTACCTGCAAAAAAGGCGAAGAGCAAGCATACAAGCCCCCAAAATATGGACAAGAGCTTAGAATAAGTCATGTATTTTTTATCGGGCATATTTGGATTGAACCTTTTTACAAAGTCTTCCATAGTTACTGCAGAAAGTGAATTTACCGTTGAGCTTAATGTAGACATCGCTGCTGACATAATAGCCACAATCAAAATTCCTATTACCCCGTTAGGTAAATATTTTATTATAAAAACCGGCACCATTAAATCTGCCTTCTTACCCGCTAGAGAGCCAATATTTGCCTGATAAACAGTTTCCATCTGTTCTTGAAAAGTTACATCTTGCAATAACAAAGTACCCAACACAAGCCCCATTATACAATAGGTCAATGTAAACGGAAAACGAAGTAATCCGTTTGCCATCATCAGCTTTTTAAGGTTAGACATGCTACTTGATGATAACAATCGTTGCGATTGGGTTTGATCTGTACCGTAGTAGGAGGCATATAGAAAAAATCCGCCTATGACCATGGGCCAAAAACCAAATTCATCATTTCCGTCCGCATTATTAAAACCCCATTTACTAAAGTCTACCGCTGTAATTCTATCGGTATCCACATGGGTAAGAAAATTATCTACTCCACCAAGTTCACTAAATCCAAAATACAGACAAATGATAATACCTATAAATAGAATACTCATCTGAATTACATCACCCCAAATAACCGCTTTCATTCCGCCTTGAAATGAATATACCATGGTGATAAGACCGATGATTAATATAGAAATCCAAAAATCCAGTCCAATGGTTGCCTGTAGAATTAGAGCCATAGTATACACCATAACCCCTGTTGCTACCGATCTGCTAATTTGAAATACAAAGCTTATTAAAAGACGGGAAGAGGAGTCAAATCTTTTCTCCAGATATTCATATACGCTAACAATACCAGATTTATATAGCGTAGGCAATACTGCAATAAGTAAAAAAGCCATTGCCAGGGGCACGCCAAACTCGTACGTTAGCCACTGCATGCCTCCACCATCTTTAAGACCTACAAATGCAGGTGCGGAAATAAAGCTTATAGCCGATAATTGCGTTGCCATTGCCGAAAGGCTTAGCGGCAGCCATGATGTTTTACGACCACCCAAAAAATAATCGCCACCAGAGTTGTTCTCTTTGAACATAAAGCCCAACCCTAAAAAGCCTGCTAAATAAACAACAATAATGATATAGTCAACGTAGTTCATACCTTAGTTTCTATTTTTTTTGATTAAAAAGCCAACCATAACAATACCGAATAGGTAGAATACAATTAAAAAGTAATCAATATAATTCATAACACATCAGTTTTAATCGGTATTCACCATATCAATATATAAAGCGGCGCTCCAAGAGAAATTATTACCGCCGTATCCGGTAGGGTTCTCACTGCCCGTGTCTTTTCTACAGTCAAAATATTCGTAAAAACCATATCTCTCGATCAGCTCAATACTATCGTTTTTAACTTGCTCTGCCACTTTTGAAAAACCATAGTTTTTAAGTCCAAGAAAAAGTAACCAATTCATGTTGATCCAAACAGGACCTCTCCAATATTTCCTTGGGTTAAATCGATTGTTCGTTGGGTCGAATGACGCACATAGATATCTCTCATCACCTCCAAATTTACCCATCATGGTATTCACAAGCACCTTGGCTCTTTCAGGCGAAGGAATATTTGCGAACAAAGGTGAAAAGGATGAAGACGTAATATGGCGAATAGCTTTTTCATTTCTTAGATCATAATGCACGTAGGCACCCAGTTCAACATCAAATAATTTCTCGTTAAAACTTGCGATACTCTTAGATTGCCATTGTAATAGGGTTTTAATCTTATCTTTATTGCCCCCAATCAATTCATATAATTCTATAAGCGCTTGATTCGATTTAATTAGCATGGCATTGAACAATGGATCTTGTACCAAAAAAGGAGACAATTCCGCTATTTTACCATCGTCATAATTATTCTGTTTAGCAATGTCTATGATATACAGGTAGTGATCATACTCCCTTTTAGAAGGACGTTGAGAAGCATCTACATGGGTGGTATCTTTTCTAACGAAATTATATTCTGGAGGATTCATGGTATCCCAGATATCATCCCAAACAGGTGAGTTGTCAGTACCAGATTCCCAGTTGTGATAGATGTATACCAAACCTTCATCTTTGGGGTCTCTATTCTCATAGAAATACACATGATTGTCAAAAACCTTATCGATTTCTTCTTTGATAAAGCTCAACATATCATCTTTATCTTCTGCAATACGATGCATTTCTTGCAGCACAAAACCAGAAACAGGTGGTTGCGTCATACCCGTAGACCTATATTTTTTAGAGGACAATGGGTGCAATTCAGATTGATGAAAATCTGCTCCGGGGAAATATGAATCGTTATTCGTATGAAAAACGATATGCGGTATAAATCCATTACCCCATTGAGAATCTAACAATGTTCTCATTTCGGTTTTTGCCTTTTCTACATCATAATGGGCAAAACCGATAGCGATAAACCCAGAATCCCACTTCCATTGAAAAGGATACAGCCCTGCGCTTGGTATGGTAAAACCTCCATCTTGAAAATTTGCATCTAATACTGCAATTGCCTTTTTATATAATTCTTGCTTCATATTATCTCATAAATAACCTTGGGACTACCCCACTAGGTTTTGAATTGAAAAATAATTATCACTTCGACTCAAGCGTCGGAGCAATTAAATCTTGATTATCGAGTAAAAAAACACATTGGTAATTCTCCAACCACCAATGTGCTCATCATTTAAACTTAAACTAACAACACAAATTTTTAGAAATTGAAAGTAGCCGTTACGAATAATCTTCTAGGTAAAATTGGTCTACCTACAAAGAATTGAGATTCCGTTTGACCTGCTGAACCTGCTCTTGGGTTCCCTTCTGTAATTCCGTCACTATCAAATAAATTAAAGACCGATACCCCTAAACGAACCGAATTGTTGTTATCCTCTTTAGAGAATGTGTAACCGGCACCTAATCTACCTATGGTAATAGCATCTAATTCTATATTATTGGTATCATCTGTAAACTTTGCACCAGTATAGTTGAATCCGAAGTTTGCATCAAAAGCGGCATTGTCATAATACAATCCTAAGCCGCCCAACAAGTTTGGCTGTCTAGCCAATTCGTTACCTACGTTGGCTTCTGTAGATGTACCGTTCACCAAATCAAAATCGGTATTTTTTGTAATCTCATGATCTTGGTAGGTAACATTACCACGAAGGTTTAAATACTGTGCAAGACTATAATCCCAAGTTGCCTCAATACCTATTGTTCTTGTATTTTGCTCTGCTCTTGTTTCATCTATTAACTGACCACCAACAATGGCTTGTCTAATAGAGATACGATCTTTAAGACCTACATAATACCCAGCAACAGAACCAGAGAATTTTTGATTTCCGAACTTGGCACCGGCTTCAAATTGTATAATATTTTCAGCATCGTACGGACTCTCAGAAATACCAGCTACAGGAGCAAAACCTCTTAATTGTGGAAAGAAATATCCCTTAGAAAAATTTGCATAAAGATTGGTCGTTTCCGTTAATTCATAAAGACCTGCTAAAGAAAGTGCCCAAGCACTTGCATTAACTTCTGTTCTTAAAAATGTACCATCTGCAGTTTGCACATCACTAAGTTCAGTGGTAATATCTGGAGTAGAATAAACTGTTTCGCTCATAATACCACCGCGACTGTTGATACCATCTGTATGTTCCCATCTGAAACCAACATCAAAACGCCATTTATCCAAGATCATCTCATCGGTAACGTATAATGCCAATCTGTTTTGAGAAAGAAAGTTATTAGCAGTTTGTCCTATACGGTTGTATAATCCACCTTGAGAATACACTACATTATCGCCACCAGCATCGGTATAATTTAAGTTTACCAATTGCGGATTGTTATTGAACTCTGTCAACACTCTATATTGATAGTTAACATCTTCTGCCTCTGTACGAGCTATATAAGAACCAACAGTAATGTTATGATTACCACCATTTGCTGTTTCAATAGATTTTGTCAAATTGATTTCGCCAGAGTAATCTGTCATGGGGCGTAAACGATCTACATGAAGGTTATCAATAACCAAATCGTTACCGTTAATTTGTGCACCTGATCCACTTTGGTAAGCAGCAGTATACCCTAAATTACCAGGAGCAATACTTTCTACATAATTATCTAATGTGATAGGATTTCCGTTAGTACCATTACCACCAACATAAAGTGCAAAATTGTGCTTGTAGTTGGCATATTTAATCTTAGAAGTCAATTTAAGATCATCTTCAAATCTATAATTGAAATCACCCATAATGTAACCACCAGAAGTAGCTACACCATCAGCAATAGGACTGTTATATGTTCCGCCAGGAGTATTAAATGAAGTATTAGCTAAATCACCAGATAGCAATTGTTCAACTGGGTTACCGTCATTACCGTTTATACGCTCTCTGCTACCTCCACTTAAAGGAATAGGAAGATAAAACTGAGCCTTATCGTCAATAAACTGTCCGCTTAAAGTAAATGATCCGTTATCGAATTTCTTTTTGATGTTACCTCTAAATTGAACACCTTTTGTTGGCAGCCCTACATCTATAGGACCTCTATCATGACGCACAAAACCGGTAAAAGCATAATAAGTATTAGAATCTTCACCACCTAGTTGACCACCAGAATAGAAATCGGTTTTAATTCTACCTTGGTTGGCTACTTCTATATTAATAATGTTACCCGGGTTGGTATCTCCAGTTTTACTTGTGTAGTTAATAATACCGGCAACAGAACCTGCACCGTATAATACAGCTGCACCACCACGAACAAATTCAACTCCTTTAAATCCTATATCTGGTCTAGCATAAACATCATGCGCAGAAGAATTTAGTCCGAAAGAACTGATCAATGGCATACCATCATATTGTAGCGGATTGAAAACATATTGACCACCAGAAGGAAGCCCCCTAACAAATATATTACTTGCCGTTTCACCACCACCACCTTCTGCAGTAATACCTGGGACACTTCTAAGAATATCTGCCTGACTATTTGCAGAAAGCTTAGTAATTTCTTTCATCTTCACAGAGCTAATAGATAAAGGAGCCTGCTTTTGAGAACGAAAGGTACTAGAAGCTGTTAATACAACTTCATCAAGTTGCTGACCACCTTCTTGCAGCACAACATTAACAGTTTGTGCTGTACCGTTTAAGTCTAATGATTTGTCAACTGATGTAAACCCTATATATGATACACGTAAAACCTGAGTACCTGTTAGGTCTGTTGAAAAAGAAAAATTACCATCAAAATCTGATGTTGTACCCGATGTACTACCTGTAATTAAAATGTTAGCACCGGGAATTGGTTCTCCTAAATTGTCTGTTACGGTTCCTGAAATATCGGTCTGTGCAAAGGAGCCTTCACTGAATAGAAGTACGATTACCGCAAAAATAATTTTCTTCATAATGTTTGAGTTTTTTTAAGTTGAGTCGATTTAAATTATCAAATCGTTGATTATGAAGCCAAATTATATGAATATAGCATTCTATTAACCAAAAATTAACGAAATATCAATGCAAACGTTTGCGAAAACGTTTGCAATTTATTTTGTATTATTGTTATTCCTTCAATAAACATATAATTTACTCATTTTCAACCATGAGCAAAAAAAGAAACACCACTTTAAAAGAGCTTTCTAAAGAACTTAGTTTATCCATTTCAACAGTTTCAAGAGCCCTAAACGACCACCCAGATATCAGTCCTGCAACTAAGGAGAAGGTTAAAAAATTGGCCAAGCAAATGAATTATGTACCCAATTTATTTGCCAGAGGATTTCGCTCTCGTGAAACTCATATTCTTGGGGTAATCGTACCCAACATATCGCACTTATTCACTTCTACCATTATAAAAGGAATTATTGAGGAGGCCGAGTTAAGAGGCTACCGTGTTATTATATCAGAATCTAATAATGACGACACCAAGCAAGTAGAAATGTTGAATACCATGACACAGTTTGGGGTTGATGGCGTATTAATTTCATTGGCAAGAAAAACAAAAGATGTAAAAGAGGTTTTAAAGGTTTTAAATCGTATCCCTATTATTTTGTTCGACAAGGTTTCCAGTAAAATACCTTGTACACAAGTAGTTATCAATGAAGAAGAGGCTGCATTTAATGCTGTAGAACATTTAATAGAACTTGGTAAGAAACGAATAGCTATTATTAAGGAAACCGAAAACTCATACAATTCAGAAAAAAGATTCGCTGGTTATTTAAAAGCGTTAAACAAATATGGCATACCTGTACGTAACAAACTTATTTTAAGTACAGAAGATATTTCATTAGGAAACGGAAGACGATTAACTAATATCCTATTAAGTATGAAGAAACGACCTGATGCCATTTTCGCAATTACGGACAATGCCGCCATAGGAGCTATAAAAGCGCTACATAAATTTAAGGTGAAAATACCTGAAGAAATAGCTGTTGTGGGTTTTAGCAACTCCATTAACTCCACCATTGTTAGCCCTGGATTAACCACTGTAGACCAGCCAGGCGACAAAATAGGACGCACTGCAGTTCGTTTTTTAATTCAAGAACTTGAAAACCCCACAAATGAAGTGATTACCAAAACCGTGGAAATCAAAACCAGTTTAATTGTTAGGGATTCTTCACTAATGGTTTAAAAAGGCAAGAATAGATTATAAAGGAATATTACCATGCTTCTTCTTTGGCAAGGTTACTACTTTATTCTCTAGCATGGTATACGCTTTTATTAATTTCCGCCTTGTATCCTTAGGTCGAATTACCTCATCTATAAATCCTCTTTGCGCGGCACTGTAAGGGTTTGCAAATAGTTTTGCGTATTCCGCCTCTTTTTCTGCCAGTTTCGCTTCTGGATCATCGGCAGCACTTATTTCTTTTCTAAAAATGATCTCACTTGCACCTTTGGCTCCCATTACCGCAATTTCTGCACCTGGCCAAGCATAATTTAAATCGGCACCAATATGTTTAGAATTCATAACATCATACGCACCACCGTATGCTTTTCTGGTAATTACGGTTACCTTAGGCACTGTTGCCTCACTTAAAGCATAGAGTAATTTTGCACCATTAGTAATAATACCGTTCCATTCTTGATCGGTACCAGGCAGGAATCCAGGAACATCTACCAATACCAAGAGTGGAATATTAAAACAATCGCAAAAGCGTGTAAAACGCGCTGCCTTTTTAGAGCTATCAACATCAAGTACACCTGCGAGACTAATTGGCTGATTGGCAACAATACCAATACTTTTTCCTCCTAATCTTGCAAAACCGACAACAATATTATCGGCATAGGCTTCATGTATTTCAAAGAATGAATCTTGATCTATGATTCCGTTGATAACATTGCGCATATCATAAGGCTGATTTGCATTTTCAGGAACAATATCCTCTAGTACATCACGAACTTCATTACCTGGAACAAATGGCATATCGGTTGGTTTATCCTCGCAATTTTGGGGCATATAACTAATCATCTGCTTAATCTGATTGATACATTGAATATCGTTAGCTGCCGTAAGATGCGTTACACCAGATTTAGTTGCATGCGTTAATGCACCGCCAAGTTCTTCTGATGTTACTTCTTCGTTCGTTACCGTCTTCACCACATTTGGACCGGTAACGAACATATAACTAGAATTCTCTACCATTAAGGTAAAATCTGTCATGGCAGGTGAATATACCGCCCCACCGGCACAAGGACCCATTATAGCAGAAATCTGAGGAATCACTCCCGATGCCATTACATTTTTATGGAAAATATCGGCATATCCGCCTAATGAACGTACTCCTTCTTGAATTCGGGCTCCCCCACTATCGTTTAGACCAATCATGGGGACACCAATCTTCATGGCCATATCCATGATTTTACAAATCTTTTCGGCATGGGTTTCAGATAAAGCCCCTCCAAAAACAGTAAAATCCTGTGCAAAAACACAAACTTGCCTACCGTTGATTGTACCATAACCAGTAACTACCCCATCACCGTAAAAGACTTGTTTTTCCATACCAAAATCTTTGGTACGGTGGGTAACTAAAGCACCCATTTCTTCAAATGAGCCTTCATCAAGCAAAAAATGAATACGTTCATAAGCAGTTAACTTTCCTTTAGCGTGCTGTTTGTCAATACGTTCTTGACCACCACCCAATTTTCCCAATGCCAGTTTCTCTGCTAATATCTCTTTATTATCTTTCATTCTAATCGTTCAAAAAATCTTAATTACCTTCTATATTCTACTCTTCTGCCAGTTAGAAGAAACTTCAGACGGAATTTTTAATATTTTATCGTTATCCAAATATAATTTTAGAGCTGTTAAAGCTGCTATTCGTCTTTCTTCTGCATATTGCTTTTCTAAATGCTCTGGAGAATAGTAGTTTTTGACAAAATGTGTATCAAAATTCCCTGATGTAAAAGCTTCGTGCTCACACACAAATTTTCCAAATGACAAGGTTGTGGCAACGCCTTCTACTTTATAATTATCAATAGCTTTAATCATTAATTGTATAGCCTCTTCCCTATTCTTTCCGTAGGTAATCAACTTAGAAATCATGGGATCATAGTAAATGGGCACTTCCATACCTTCTTCAAACCCATCATCCACACGTATACCTTCACCAACAGGTGTTTTGTAGGTTGACAGCTTTCCTATACTCGGCATAAAATTAGATAACGGATCTTCTGCATATACACGAACTTCAAGCGCATGACCTGTTATTGTTAAATCGTCTTGGGTAAATGTTAGTGCTTCGCCACGAGCTACCTTTATTTGCTGCTCTACCAAATCAATACCAGATATCAACTCAGACACCGGATGTTCTACCTGCAACCTCGTATTCATTTCCAAGAAGTAGAAATTCTTGTTTTCATCAAGTAAAAACTCCACCGTACCTGCACCAACGTAGTCACATGCTTTTGCTACTTTGATGGCAGCTTCGCCCATACTCTTTCTAATTTCCGGAGTTAGAACTGCTGAAGGAGCTTCTTCTACTACTTTTTGATGTCTTCTTTGCACACTACATTCCCGTTCAAATAAATGAACGGTATTACCATGCGTATCCGCTAAAATTTGAATTTCTATATGCCTAGGTGAGCCTACGTACTTTTCTATAAAAACAGAACCATCACCAAAAGCAGCTAGTGCTTCGCCGATAGCCCTATCCATTTGTTCTGGAAGATCCTTTAAGTTCTCTACAACGCGCATTCCCTTACCTCCACCACCTGCAGAAGCTTTTATTAAAATAGGAAATCCAATTTGCTTAGCTACTTTTTCAGCTAAAGCAACGTCAGTTATTGCTTCTTCAATACCTGGCACCATGGGGATGTCATAATCGCGAACTGCTTCTTTTGCCGCTAGTTTATTCCCCATCACTTTAATCGCATGAGGCTTAGGACCGATAAATGTGATACCGTTATCTTCAACCATTTGTGCGAAAATGGCATTCTCGCTTAAAAATCCGTAACCAGGGTGAATACCTTCTGCACCTGTCACCTTTGCGGCATCTATAACTTTCTCCATGACCAGATAAGATTCCGATGATGGCGCTGGACCTAATAAAACCGCTTCATCAGCGAATTTTACGTGTGGTGAATGGCGGTCAACTTCTGAATAAACGGCAACTGTTTTGATACCCATTTTCTGGGCAGTCTTCATTATTCTTAAAGCTATTTCACCTCTATTGGCTATTAGTATTTTCTTCATTAAAACTTAATTTACTCGATAATCGAGATTTAACTACGTAACGATTTAGCATCTAAATTTTAAGAGTTACCTCTTATCACAATCGTATTTTTCTACTCCATTTCAATAATCAACTGTCCTTTTTCTACGGTATCGTCTTTTTTAATTTCAATAGATTTTACGATACCCTCACCTTGTGCTAGAATAATATTTTCCATTTTCATTGCCGACAAAACCAATAACGGAGTACCCTCTACAATCTCTTGCCCTACCTCAACCATTACATCTACAATTAAACCTGGCATTGGTGCTTTTACTTCGTTTAATTTCTGAGTGGTAACCGCGAGCAATCCCATTTTCTTGACCTGCTGATCGTATTCATCTTCAATCTTTACGTCGTATCTATTTCCGTTGACCGACAATGACATCGTCTTATTCAAAAAATCTGTATCTAGAATCTCTACCTCAAAAGCAGTATTATCATCTAAAACATGAAGTTTCTGAGTGCTAACAGAAATGCTATCTAAAGAATCAGCATCACTGGTTTTGAATTTTAATTCTTCTTCGTTTACGGTAATTAAATAGTTTGACATATAAGATCGAATAAAACAATATGAGTGTTTCCCAAAGATATTGAAAAAGATTGGCGATGGAATTTAAATAGTTTTGATGAATGACTTATAGCTTTAACAACTTAGTATTCATTTGTATAAAATGCAAAAACCATTCAATTTCTTGAATGGTTTTTAACCCCCTTGTTTCTACTTCTTAATTTTGCCATCCACCACCAAGGGCACGATACAGTTGTATTACTGCCTACAGCTCCTGCTGCTTATAACTTACGCCATCTAATTGAGCAGCCAATAGACTATTCTTTGTAGTAAGTACATCTGTATAGTTTGTTGTTGAAGAATATTCTAAAAGTGCTTCGGTGAACTCTACCGATTTTTCCAATGCTGAAATCTGAGATGCTCTGGAAAGCTGTTTTTCTTTAGCTTTCTTATAGGTAAATAAAGCATCTGAAATTTCATCACCGGCATTTAACCAAGCAACTTTGTAATCGTAAAAAGCTTGTTGCTGAACCGATTTATTAATTTTCAATCGGGCTTTATTCTCTCCATTAGCAAAAATGGGTCTTCGCTAAATTCACATCTTCATAAGCACTTCTAAAAGCCATTTCCGCTTCTTGAATTACTAATTGCAGCTAGTGTATTATGTTCATCTTGCTCATATTGAGAGCATTTAATTTAAATCTCTAACCAACCTTACATAATTATTAATTCTTAAAGAATCTGCAGCGTTAACCGACTCCATTAAATAATCTTCGATATTTCCAGATTTTGGGTCGGAACGTTGTGCACCTGCACCGTGCCAATCATAAAATTCAGTTGCACTACTATTATCTTTACTATAGGCTTTACCGAATGCTATATAACAAGCCGTGTATTTAAAATCGCCTTGTGTAGTACTAGACCAGAACCAACTATCTTCATTGGTACATTCAAAAAAGCTTTCATCTATGGCAGGAAATGTTTCTTTGTCATAATCTACAATACTCTGTAATTCTTTGGTATTAGGCAATCTCCAATCTTCATAACCCGCTATTTTGCTGTTTTTTGCCATTTGTAATGCTTCCACCCAATTATAAGTATTGCCATCGTCTGTTTTTTGCCACATTAAGCCTGTTGCTTTATCGGTAACTGTTCCGTTGTTATTATCCAAAAAATCGTTCACCCCGTAAAGGTTTTCCTTACCACGAACTGCCCGTACGTAATTACCAGGATTTCTTACCCCATCACTACCATCATAGTAAAGTCCCGTTTCATAGGCTTTAATATGTCCGTCGGCAAAATTGAATCCAAAAGCGCCTTCCATTTGTATATTCTGTAATGGCCCTTTTACATATTTTGTACTAGACCAATACTGTCCTGCATACGGCATTCTTTTATCGTATTCAAAATCGAAATAATCCGTATTTAAATAAGGCTGTGATTTTTCCAAATCTTGCGGGTATAATTCGCCATTAGAATTCAGAAGTGAATACAATTCTTTAATGGTTGGAAGTCTCCAATCTGTATACCCACCAATCTCCAAACTAGCTACATAATCAAATGCATCGTAAAAATTATGTTTTTGATAATCTGGTGTTTTTTGCCACATTAAACCAGTATTATTGTCCGTTATAGTGCCATCTCCATTATCTGTATACGAAGATTGAATAGCTGAAAATTGTGCATCCTGACCGTAGAATTCATTTTCTTTGTTTGGCTTATCGATTTGATTTCCTTCATTATCATAAAATTTGTCTTGACCCGTATCTGTCAGCACAAAATGTATGTCATTTTCAGGTAGACTTTCCTTTTTTTTCTCACCATCTTTACAAGACACTATTGTAACTATTGCGAAAAAACTAAACAGATTGATTTTGGAAATTTTCATTTTTCTATTTTTATATATTCCTGTATAATACGCTATTACAGTTACGCAAATTAATGTATATAAATTAACTATTAATCCCATTGGTTTTTATTCGATACAGCATACTTACCTCCTCCGGTAAAAAATAATGTTAGTGCCCCAAAAGTATAAAGCAGAATTAATCCTATTTTCAAGCCACCCATTTTACTAATTGTAAAAATGTTATCTGAATGAGCCAATAGCATTGAGCCTATCATTCCGAAGAAAAATATAACGGAGACTATTCGTGGCAATGTAGGTATTACGGCAAGTCAGTTTCGGAATAGCAGGAAATAAAGGTGAAGACGATAATTATAAGATAGGTTCCCGAATAGTGTACCTTATATTGGATAAAATCTTGGTATTATTAATATTTATAAGACTAGAACGTTTCAGCCTAAAACAGCGAAAAGCACCGTATATATTGACCAAAAACAAAAAATCCAACCTAAATAAATAGATTGGATTTCGCTTTTTGCTCCCCCTCTTGGGCTCGAACCAAGGACCCTCTGATTAACAGTCAGATGCTCTAACCAACTGAGCTAAGGAGGAAAATAACCCGTTTTAGTTTCCTAAAGCGGGTGCAAATATAGTAGTTTTTTGAAACTCGCCAAACAAAGAATTAAGTTTTTTTATTTAAATATCAATTTATAGACATCATTACCGTTTGCGAACAGTAAAAGTGCTATTAAAATAAAGAATCCGGTGATTTGCGCATACTCTAAAAATTTATCACTTGGCTTTCTACCTGTAATTATTTCATAAAGCAAAAACATAACGTGCCCGCCGTCTAATGCTGGAATAGGTAGTATATTCATAAACGCTAAAATAATGGATATAAACGCAGTTGTGCCCCAAAATTGAGGCCAGTTCCAAGTATCTGGGAACATACCACCAATGGCAGCAAAACCACCAACCTCTTTATAAGCGCCAGTATCAGGATTAAAGATTTTCTTCATCCCTTTTATATAGTCTGTAAGAGTCTTAACACCTTTGTTCCATCCCGCTGGGATTGATTCTATGAAAGTGTAATCAGTAGTGTTATATTTCAAAAATCCTTGTTTCTCTGCATCAGCACCAGTCATACCTATCATTAGTCCAAGCTTAGCTTCTTCTGAAATCTTAGCATTTAAGGGCACATCTGTTCCATTACGTTTTACTATCAGATCAACTGTCTTTCCTTTGTTAGATTCTAAAATAGGAAAAACTTGATCCTGATATTTAACTGAAGTACCTGCAATAGTCGTCAAAACATCACCGGCTTGAAAACCTACACTAGCATTTTGGGAATCTTCAGGTACTTGACTAATTACCCATGGTAATCTTGGTTTAATAAATCGAACTTGTTCCTTATTTTCTGAAATTGTTTCTATAAAATTGACAGGAATTTCCTTTTCAATTTTCTTTCCGTCACGTTCAATAGTTATATTCTCTCCATAAACCACTTCTGGCACTATGGTATTCAAAGATTCAATTTCTTTACCATCAACGGCAAGAACCTTATCCCCTGTTTTTATTCCAAGAGCATCGCCCAATGTAGTATCGGTAACCCAAACTCCGTCTTTTAAACTATCATTTGCAATATAGGTTTCACCATATGCATACGCCAAGCCAATAAAAATAACAACGGCCAAAATGAAATTCACCGTTACACCGCCCAACATTATAATTAAACGTTGCCAAGCTGGTTTGCTTCTAAACTCCCACTCCTTTGGTTCTTCCGCCATGGCTTCTTTGTCCATGCTCTCATCTATCATACCGGATATTTTTACATATCCGCCCAAAGGCAACCAACCGATACCGTATTCGGTTTCGCCTATCTTCTTTTTAAAAAGTGAAAACTTTACATCAAAGAATAAATAGAATTTCTCTACTCTTGTTTTAAAATATTTTGCTGGTATAAAATGCCCTAACTCGTGCAGAACGATAAGTATAGAAAGGCTTAAAAAAAATTGTATTGTCTTTATTATAATAGGGCTCATTCTTTTTTCCTGAAAATTAAAATCGCACAAAAGTACATTTTTACAACCGCTAAAAAAAAGAAACCCATTGAGGTAGTGCCATTTTATGAATAATTTATCAAGCGAAGCAGTAAAATTCCTTGAAAACTCGCCACCCCTAGACTATCTTTGTATAAAAAAGTATGCGTACTTTCTTCGCTCGTTACAAACTCTTTGGAATAGTACTTTTATGCCTATCCATAGTTATTATTTATCTTTTTTATAATGCCTTACAACCCGTAAAATTATTACCGGTCTATTCGCCTGCCATGGTAAATGCCGAATTGGTAGCCGAAGAAATTCAACACGTTAGAAAGTACCATACCATTGCCGATTTTTCTTTGACTAACCAAAATGGGGAAACCATAACTCAAGATAATTACAAGGACAAAATCTATGTTGCCGATTTCTTTTTCACCACCTGCCCCACTATTTGCCCTATTATGACCAAGAATATGGTTGACCTACAAAAAGCCCTTGGAAAAGATTCTGATGTTATGCTATTATCACATTCGGTAACTCCCGAAATTGACTCCGTAGCGCAATTAAAGAAATATGCCTTAGAAAAAGGGGTTGATGATAGCAATTGGAATTTAGTTACCGGTGACAAGAAACAGATTTATGAGCTTGCCCGTAAATCATATTTAGCAGTAAAGACCGATGGTGATGGCGGACCGTTCGATATGATCCATACAGAGAACTTCATATTAGTGGATAAGGATAAACGCATACGAGGATTTTACGACGGCACTAAAAAAGAGGATGTGGATAAAATTTTGGCGGATATAGAAATTTTAAAAAATTCTTACGACGAAACAAATGATTAACACAAATGAGGCTTGCCCAAAAAGTGATATTAGTTTTAGATGTATTAATTTACTAATTGGATAATTTCCATTACTTTTGCCTTACTTATAATGAATCTAAATAAAGATTGGAAACTACCGTTGCACATTTAAAGAAAGGCCAAAGGGGAATTATCAAAGAATTCACCGAAGACTTATTGCCGATTAAGCTTCTTGAAATGGGTTGTTTACCAGGTAATGAAGTTGAATTGGTTCAGGTAGCTCCTTTAAAAGACCCTATTTATATTAACGTAAATGGTTCTCATATTGCCATTAGAAGAGAAATGGCGTTTCATATAGCACTTG
The DNA here is from genome assembly GCF_000744105.1 of Maribacter forsetii DSM 18668. NCBI lineage: Bacteria > Pseudomonadati > Bacteroidota > Flavobacteriia > Flavobacteriales > Flavobacteriaceae > Maribacter > Maribacter forsetii. The sequence continues at coordinate 479,317 of NZ_JQLH01000001.1, read as the reverse complement.
AAATTATAGAAGACAATGCGGTTATATGAGCAAACAAATCAATGTCGCCCTTATAGGCAATCCTAATACCGGTAAAACATCGGTTTTTAATCAACTTACCGGATTAAATCAAAAAGTAGGAAACTACCCAGGCATCACCGTTGAAAAAAAAGAAGGTATTTGCAAATTACCTAGAGGGGTAAAAGCCCATATTTTAGATTTACCGGGCACCTATAGCTTAAATACCACCTCATTAGATGAAAGTGTAGCGGTTGAGCTATTGCTTAACAAAAATGACAAGGATCACCCAGATGTTGCCATTGTAGTTTCAGATGTAGAGAACCTTAAAAGAAATCTTCTTCTTTTCACTCAAATTAAAGATTTAAAGATTCCAGCCATTTTGGTCATTAACATGGCCGATCGCATGTCAAGAAAAGGCATTACCATTGATATTGAACTGTTAGAACAGAAACTAAATACAAAAATAGCACTGGTTAGTACCAGAAAAGGTACGGGCATTGATAGATTGAGGGAACTAATTGCAGATTACAAAAATCTCAGAACCACTCAAAATGTAGATATTTCGGTAATTTCTCCAGAATATTTTGACCGACTTAAAGAGGCTTTTCCAAAGGAAGATCTTTACAAGTTATGGTTGGTAATTACACAGGATGTCAATTTCATGCCTTTAGAAAAGACATTAAAAAAAGAGACCGCCTCTTTTGCCACCAAGTCAAAATCTGAACTAAAGCGATTACAACAAAAAGAGACCATTCTACGCTATCAGTTTATAAATGGCATTTTAAAAGAAACATACAAAGTAGATACTGCTGCGGCGAAAGGTTTTAGAGCTACACTGGATAAAATATTGACCCACAAGGTCTTTGGTTACGTCATTTTCTTTTTGATCCTTTTGGTTATATTTCAAGCCATTTATGGCTGGAGCGAGTACCCAATGGACCTCATTGATGGTTTTTTTGCCTCTGCGACGGAATGGGTGAAAGACACTTTACCTCCTGGCGTTTTCACTAACTTAATTGCAGAAGGTATTTTAGCCGGTATTGGTGGTATTGTAATATTCATACCTCAAATTGCATTTTTATTCTTGTTTATAGCGCTGTTAGAAGAAACAGGCTACATGAGTAGAGTAGTCTTCTTGATGGACAGGATTATGCGTCCGTTTGGTTTAAGCGGCAAAAGTGTGGTTCCGTTAATTTCCGGTACCGCATGTGCCATTCCTGCAGTAATGGCCACCAGAACTATTGAAAATTGGAAAGAAAGGCTAATTACAATACTTGTTACTCCGTTTACCACATGCTCCGCAAGGCTACCGGTGTACCTAATTATCATTGCCTTGGTAATACCCGAAGGTAGTTTTCTAGGTCTAAGCTACAAGGCCTTAACTTTAATGCTGTTGTATTTAATGGGATTTGGTGCGGCAATATTTTCTGCCATGGTTCTCAATAAAATATTACAAATTAAGAGTAGGTCATTTTTTGTGGTAGAGATGCCCAATTACAAATTACCGCTTATAAAAAATGTAGCTTATACAGTACTTGAAAAAACAAAAAGCTTCGTGTTCGGTGCAGGTAAAATTATTCTTGCCATATCTATTGTGCTTTGGTTTTTAGGTTCTAACGGTTTTTCAGATGAATTTAAAAATGCAGAAACTATTGTTGCACAGCGAATAAAAGAACAAGGTTTCAATGCTAATAGCGAAATTTATTTTGAAAACAAGCAAGATGAACAAGCAAATACGCTAGATAATGTAGTTGAAGACTTGCAACAAAAAGAGCTTGAAGAAAGAGCTTTAAGCCAAGAAATTGCCAGTTATAAATTAGAGCACTCCTATATGGGCTATATGGGAAAAGCTATAGAACCCATTGTAAGACCATTGGGTTATGATTGGAAAATTGGTATTGCGGTACTTACTTCGTTTGCCGCAAGAGAAGTATTTGTAGGTACACTTGCTACTATTTACAGTGTTGGTAACGATGAAGAAGAGACCATAAAAAATAGAATGGCGGCAGAGGTGGATCCAAAAACCAAAAAACCCCTTTTTAATTTAGCTTCCGGTATTTCTTTATTATTATTTTATGCATTCGCCATGCAATGTATGAGTACCTTGGCAGTAGTAAAAAGAGAGACCAATTCTTGGAAATGGCCAGCAGGTCAACTAGTATTTATGAGCCTTTTTGCCTATATTGTAGCTCTAATAGCTTATCAATTATTAAAATAAACATGGACATACTACAACACATATTAGTTTACATTACAGTAGCTATTTCTGCGCTATATTTGATCAATAAATTTTTACTTCCAAAATCTATTTGGGCAGGCAAAAAAGCTAATTCAAAAGCCTGTGGCCAAGATGGTTGTGGTTGCCACTAACCTGAAATTTTCGTTAAAATAAATTTAAAAGACTCCTAACAGTTTCTAAAACTGTAACGTTTCTTGCTTTCATTCGTTTAGATTGCGTAGGAATAATCTAACACTATGAACACTAAACCATTTCTCCTTCTATTTTTTGCCTTTCTCTTTTTCAACTTCTTAAGTCTTAATGCCCAGAATTTAAGTGCCTTTGTCATTGATAGTGTTAGTAAGCAACCCATTCCTTTCGCATCGGTTCAATTAAAAGAAAAATGGGCCATAACAAATGAAGAAGGTAATTTCAATCTCATATTTGATGAAACTGTTACCGCATCTGACTCGCTTACTATCTCTTCAATGGGCTATGAGACTTTAATTAAGCCCATCTCAGAGTTCACAACCACAAAAATTGCCTTGGTGCCCAAAGCCATAGAATTGAGAGAGGTTATCGTTTCTAACAAAAATTATACAGCAGACGAGATTATGGACTTGGTAGAGGATAATCTTGAAAAGAATTATTCTAATGACTTGTCTAAAAAGAGACTTTTTCATCGCACTTCTAATTTTGACCGCTGGACAAAAAGTGATTTTAAGGTCAAAAAATCGTCCATAGACATATTGAATCAGACCTTTTTAGATAGTGTGATAAGAACCGTTCCAAAAGACAACAGTTATTATTCTGAAATTGTTGGCGACCTCTATGGCAATTCTACACAAGAACAGCTAAAATTAGATCTTTTAAAAGCATCTAAATTATTTGATAAAAGCAAAGAACTAGATGCGGAGAAACTAGAAGAGAAGTTTAATGAAATTTTAAAGGAGAACGTAAAAGAAGGTTCTTATTTTAAAATCAAATCTGGCTTATTCGGCACAAAAATAGACGCCGAAGAGGTTAGTGATCTTCTTGAAGAAGAGGCAGATTCTACAGAAATAGCAGCAGCTAATGAAGAGCTAGAAAAAAAGAAAAAAGACAAAGAAGAACAGCAGAAGAACTATGCAAGTTGGAAAAAGAATCAATTAAACGACATTTTTCTTAACATACCCACCAATGAAGATTCTGATTTAAATTTTATACACAAGGCTAGAAAATATGACTTCACCCTTGAAGAATTCACTTATTTAGGTGATGCCGCAGTTTACGTAATTTCATTTAAACCAAGTGGTTCTGCAGATTATGAAGGCACTTTGTATATTAATGCAGATGATTTTGCCCTAATACAAGTAGACTATGTAAACGTAAAACCAACGAGTAAATTTAACCTACTTGGTATTTCCAGCAACAACTACCTATCTAAAGGAAAAATTATCTACAGTAAGGGTGAAAACGGTTACTATGGCGTACGATACTATGAATCTGAAAATGGAATGCGTGTAGGTATTAGAAGACCATTAAAGATTATTGAAAAGAACAGAATCGTTAAAGGAAGAAATAAGCAGAACGAACTATCTGGCGATGTTGACTTTGTGATTATAAGTACAGAAAAAAATGAACTGATTGTATTCGAGTCTGAAAATATCAATCAGGTTACATTCGATGCTTTTACCGAAAACAACACCGTATCGCCTACATACATGCCTAAATACGACCCAACTTTCTGGGAAGGGCATGCCATTATGGAACCAAATACGGCAATTAAAGAATTTACTGCAACTTCAGAAGAACTAGACTAAATCAAATTCTTAATGAAGCTGTAGAACAATAGTGCCCATCCTACTACTAAAAAGAGTCCGCCAAGCGGAGTTAAAGGCCCTAGCAATTTTATCTTATTTCCTTTGGATGCAGATATACACAATCCGTAGATACTAAATGAGAAAAGAAATGTACCTATAATTAGACAGTAAATAATAGTTTTTTCCAAACCCGTTTCTAGGTTGAGGTTAAAACTTAGCATTAAAATCAAAAGTGCATGGTACATTTGATATTTCACACCCGTTTCAAAGCTATTCAGTTGATCGGCAGTAAATGTTTTCTTTAATAAATGAGCTCCAAAAGCGCCAAATATCACTGCTAACAAACCTAATAATGCTCCAACCAATTGCGCTACTAATACCATGAAATAATTTTATTTCAAAGATACATCAACGAATGAAATTCAAGACTTACTGCAAACGAATATTCATCTCCATATTGGTATTAAGCGTAAACACACATTCCTTATATTTTGGCGGACCGAACATCTTCATCTTGCCTTTAGAAAAAGCAATTTGTTCCTTTGGAATACCAAGAATATTTGTATCTAAATTTTCATTACCGTTAGCATCATGAAAAATTGCGATAGCATATTCCCCATCAGGAAGATCGGTAATATCAAAAGCCGTTTGTCCTTTTACCGCTTTCTCTGAACCAGATTTAAAAACTTTATCGAATTTCAAAAAAGAACCCTCATCATTATAAACTGCAAAGCAAATATTACCTTCTTCAGATATAACCCCGTCTATACTTATACTAAGATTGTGTTGTGCAAAAAGTCCTGTAGAGAGTAAACCTAGTACAAATAGAGCTAAAAGATGTTTTTTAATCATGGGTACTGTTCATTTAAACAACCAATGGGCAAACCAAAAGGCATTGAATTAAATATCTTATTTAAATCTCGATTATAGATTCAAAAATAGTTTCAATAGTTATGCCAAAGCAAATTTACACTTTAACCTTAGTTTAAATTCTCTATTGTAGCCTTTAGTTTGGTTCACTTAAAGCTCCTGTTCTTGCACTAAGTTTTTGAAACAATTGAACAGTTTCAACGGAATCTTTTAGGTTAAAGTATACATACGTAGAATCTTTATAGACCAATTTAACCTTGTTCTGATTAATGTTATCTACAAATACATGAACTTTCTTATCGGTTAAAGAATCTTTAAACTTTCTAAACACACCTTTTTCCTTATCCAAGGCAGAAAACCCGTGTAAACGTTCCATTGGAGGTATTCTCTCAACAAAAGCCACACTATCCAATTCATTTAAAGGGATTTCTACATTATAGAACCCTGAGCGTAGACCAAGACTATCATCATCATTAGATACCCAGTTCTTAACATGAAGTATTAAAACGGCTGCACAACAAATAACAGTTATGATCAGTGTTAATGTCCAAATCCAATTTTTCTTAGAAGAATGCATAAAATATTAAAGCATCAAGTTAACAATACTATTGCCTTAAACGCTAAAACCGGTATTAAATTATTTCATCTATAAAACACTTTAATCTTAACCTAGACCAACGTCTAAAGTCATCATAATAATGAAACCACCAATGAAGCCCATAGTGGCAATATCCGTGTATTTATCTTGCTGTGTTTCTGGTATTACCTCCTCTACCACCACAAAGATCATAGCGCCTGCGGCAAAAGAAAGTGCATAAGGTAAAATTGGCTGAAAAGTTAGAACTGCCCATGCACCAAGTACAGCAGCAACAGGCTCCACCAAAGCAGAAGCCTGACCATACATAAAACTTTTTGTTCTACTAAGACCATGTCTTCTTAAAGGCATGGCAACGGCAAAACCTTCTGGAAAATTTTGTAAGCCAATACCAAGCGCCAATGCTACTGCACCACCAATAGATGCCCCGTCAAAACCAGCAGCTACGCCGCCAAAAAGAACACCTACCGCCAAACCTTCCGGTATATTGTGTAATGTAATTGCCAAGGTCAATAATGTAGTTCTACGCCAAGGTGTTTTCACCCCTTCCGCCTCGCTTTCCTTAAAATTGATATGTAAGTGCGGTAATACTTTGTCCAAGCCAAAAATGAACATGGCACCAAGAAAAAATCCCACAGCCGCAGGTATCACCTTTACAAATCCTTCACCAGGACTCATTTCAATACCAGGCGCCAGCAAACTCCAAAAACTTGCCGCGACCATTACACCTCCAGTAAAACCTAACATACCATCAAGAACGGCACGGTTCATAGTTTTAAAAAGAAAAACCAGTGCAGCCCCGGCAGCTGTCAGCCCCCATGTAAACAATGTTGCGTAAAACGCAGCTAAAACTGGGTCTATCGATTCAAAATACGCTATTATTTCATCCATAATTTTAATTCATCGGTTTAAAACCTATTCTTCATCTACAATCTCTAAAAATAAATTTGTTGCAATTTGTTTTGATATACTAATGGATCCAGACCTTGTAGAAATAGTCACGGAACCATCAAACTCTTCAATTTCCAATATTCTAAAAGTATCGCCCAGTGCGATTTTATTCTTGTCTAAAAATTTTAAAAATGCAGCCGATGAATCGTTAACACCAACACATACCCCTTGACTACCAACTGGTAACTCGCTAATTAATTTCTTGACAGATTTAGTGAACACGCCATCCTTATTTGGTATAGGATCACCATGCGGATCCACTTTAGGGTAACCTAAATGGGCATCTAATTTATCTATTAAGGCATCACTCTTTATATGCTCTAATTGCTCTGCCACTACGTGAACCTCATCCCAAGAGAAATTAAGCTTGTCTACCAAAAACACTTCCCATAAGCGATGTTTTCTAATAATAGAAAGCGCAACTAACCTACCTTTCTCTGAAAGCAAAACCCCCTGATACTTTTTATAATTCACTAAAGATTTTTCAGACAGCTTCTTAACCATATCCGTTACAGATGACGGCTTCGTTTTCATCTGCTCAGCAATAGCATTCGTAGCAACAGATTTACTGTTGTACTCACTTAGATGATAAATAGTTTTAATGTAATCTTCTTCTGATAGTGTCATTTAAAAAACAATATTAATACAAAAATACATTTTTATACGTAAAAACAATTTTTTAGTTTTGTCTAAAATTAAATTTAGATGATTAAAATAATATTTTTTGCCTGCTCTATTTTGTCTTTCGGGATTATTAACGCGCAAAATTCGACCATATCTGGAACAATCTCTTCGAATGGGGTTCCAGAAGCTTATGTAAATATTTACCTAAAAGGCACACAAATCGGTGTTGCTTCAGATGAAAACGGCAATTATTCTTTAAAGAATGTCCCGTTGGGAAAACATACCCTTATTGCTTCTAACATCGGTTTTGAAAAATTTTACAAAACATTGACGATTTCTGAAGGTGAGGATAAAAATTTGAACATCAACTTATCACCCTCTACAGAATCTTTAGATGAAATGGTCGTTACCGGAACTTTGAAGCCTGTTAGTAGGTTAGAGAGTCCGGTGCCGGTAGAAGTCTATAAACCTACGTTTTTCAAAAAAAATCCAACGGCGAGTATTTTTGAAGCCTTACAAAACGTAAACGGAGTAAGACCGCAGATCAACTGTAATGTGTGTAATACGGGAGATATTCATATTAACGGATTAGAAGGTCCATATACATTGGTGCTTATTGACGGCATGCCCATTGTAAGTGGTTTGGGAACCGTGTACGGATTATCTGGTATACCCAATTCCCTTATTGAACAGATTGAGGTAGTAAAAGGGCCTGCTTCTACACTCTATGGTAGTGAAGCCGTTGGTGGTCTTATAAATATAATCACTAAAAATAACTTGACAGCTCCTAATTTTTTCGCTGATAGTTTTGTGACCGATTGGGGTGAATTTAATCTTGATGTAGGCACAAAATTCAACGTAGGCAAAAAAGCAAATGTGCTATTAGGAGCTAACTATTTTAGGTATGATAACCCTATTGATAATAATGGTGATAATTTTACAGACCTAACACTACAAGACCGTATTTCTGTTTTTCAGAAATGGAATTTCACCAGAAAAAACTCCCGAATATTTTCCTTGGCAGGACGTTTTTTCTATGAAGACAGATGGGGAGGAGAAATGCAATGGACTCCAGAATTTAGAGGAGGAGATGAAATTTATGGAGAAAGTATATACACTCGTAGATGGGAACTTTTAGGTAAATACCAATTACCGGTAGAAGAAAATATGATGCTTTCTTTTTCATATAACGACCACAAACAAAATTCCGTTTACGGTGATGTTCCCTACCTAGCTGATCAGCGTATAGGTTTTACCCAACTAACCTGGGATAAAACCGTTGGTAAACATAGCCTTTTAGCCGGAACTGCTTTACGCTACAACTATTATGATGATAGCACACCTGCTACGTTAAGCGCTGAAGGTAACGAACCAGATGAAGTTGTAATACCCAGTTTATTCATACAAGATGAAATAGCGTTCAACAAAAAACATTCATTACTTCTAGGAGGTAGATATGATTATGACAGTCGCCATGGAAACATATTTACCCCTAGGGCAGCGTACAGGTTTAAGTTTACCGATAATGATATTATTCGCCTAAATGCCGGCACAGGTTTTAGGGTAGTAAATCTTTTTACCGAAGATCATGCAGCTTTAACGGGATCAAGAGATGTTATTATTGCGGAAGAACTAAAACCGGAGCGTTCGTTTAACGTTAACCTGAATTATTTGAAGAAAATATACGGTGATAACGGCACATTCGTTGGCTTGGATGCCTCTATTTTCTACACCAATTTCCAGAATGTAATTATCCCGGATTATGACACCAATCCTAATCAGATTATATATGATAATTTAAATGGCACTTCAATTTCAAAAGGAATAAGTGCCAATCTAGATGTAGCTTTCTACAACGGATTAAAACTAATGATAGGCGGTACTTTACAAGATGTGAGCAATACTGAAGACGGAGTAAAAGAAAGACAGATACTTACAGAAAGTTATTCTGCAAACTGGAGCATTAGCTATGATATTCGCACTTGGGATCTAACAGTTGATTACACCGGTAATTTATACGGTCCCATGCGATTACCTACCCTAGGCGATAGTGACCCAAGAAGCGATTTTTCACCGGCATGGAGTATTCAAAACATACAATTATCTTATGATGGAATAGAAAATCTTGAATTCTACGGCGGGGTTAAAAACCTATTAGACTGGACTCCTAATAGAGGAAATCCGTTCATAATCGCCCGTGCAAACGATCCATTTGATAAAGAAGTTACATTTGATGATAACGGTAATGCCGTTGCTACACCAAATAATCCAAATGCGCTGACTTTTGACCCTTCCTATGTATATGGGCCAAACCAAGGCATACGATCATTTTTTGGAGTGCGTTATACCTTGAATTAAGCGCAAAAGACAATTGCTATTTCGTATTTTTGAACACCTCAGCAATACAGCAGTCTGGGTATTGTTTAAAAAATATGAACGAATACGATTATATCATTATTGGCGCGGGTGCATCTGGTTTGCTTCTTGCAGATGCTATGCTGAACGATTCGTTTTTTGATCAAAAAAAAATACTTTTACTTGACAAAGATGCAAAAGACGTCAATGATAGAACATGGTGCTTTTGGGAAGAAGGTGACGGTCAGTTTGAAGCTATAGTCCACAAAAAATGGAATTCAATTCACTTTCAAGGAGAAGATATTATTAGAAGAACAGATATAAATCCGTACTCCTACAAAATGATAAGGAGTATTGATTTTTACGATCACTATTTAGGTAGAATAAAAGAATCATCGAACATTACCTTTATTCAAGAGGCTTTAGTAGATTTAAAAGAAACGCATTCTAAAGTTACCGTACAGACGACCAGCAATACTTATTCTGGTAAGTACATCTTTAATAGTCTTTTTGATTATAAAATGGCAACTGAGCAAAATAAATACCCCGTATTACAACAGCATTTTGTGGGTTGGGTCATTAAAATCGATAAACCGGTTTTTAATAGTAATGAAGTCACATACATGGATTTTTCCATCCCCCAAAAAGGGAATACGCGTTTTATGTATGTACTCCCCTATTCTGAAAACACTGCGTTGATAGAATACACCTTGTTTTCAGAGCAGTTATTACCAAAAAAAGAATACGACGAAGCATTAAAGAAATATATAGCAGAGCGATTTAAATGTGATGCCTATGAGATAATAGAAACAGAAGTCGGTAGCATACCCATGACTGCCTATGACTTCAAGGAACACCACACCAATAGGGTTAGCTACATAGGTACCGCAGGCGGATGGGCAAAACCTAGTACAGGGTATACTTTAATGAGTACGGCTAAGAAAATACCTAAACTGGTAGCGCTCATAAAGCAAGATAAATCACTTCAAAAGCTAAAACTAAAAGGGAAATTTTGGTTTTATGATTTGCTTTTTTTAGATGTTCTACACAATGACAATGCAAATGGACATACGATTTTTGAGTCCATTTTCAAATCTTTAAAGCCACAGATGGTATTTAAATTTCTAGATGAAAAAACCAGTTTAAAAGAAGATATCGTTTACATCAATTCCTGCCCCAAAGCTCCATTTATAAAAGCTTTATTTAGAAGGATTTTCTAAACAGTTCTGTTCATAAGGTTTTCACCGAATTCTCTAAGTAAAGTTTTCTTTTCTTCCGCTACATCCATTTCATCAAGTACTTCAAAAGCTTTTGCAGTATAATCAGAAATGGCAACTTTAGTAGCTTTATCCGCCTCGGTTTTTTCAAAAATTGAACGTACGGCTTTTACTTTAGCATCTGCTTCCTTTGGTTGAATAGAATATAAATGCTCTAGTTCTTTTGTCATCATTTCAGAACCAGAGTTAAGCGCTTTTAAGTAAAGATATGTCTTCTTATTCTCAATAATATCACCACCAACCTGTTTACCAAACGTTTCAGGATCACCAAAAACATCTAAATAATCATCTTGCAATTGAAAGGCAATACCAAGGTTTAATCCAAAATTATACATTTGTTCTTGTGCAGTTTCAGAAGCACCTGCAACAATAGCCCCCATTTTTAACGCAGCAGCCACAAGAACCGCTGTTTTATATTCGATCATTTTAAGATACTCAGGCAACATCACATCATCACGAGTTTCAAAATCCACGTCATACTGCTGACCCTCGCAAACCTCTAATGCCGTTTTACTAAAAAGCTTAGCCAAGTCACGAAACACATTGGGCTCATAATTTTCAAAAAGTTGATATGCCATAATCAGCATGGCATCACCAGACAGAATACCCGTATTTACATCCCATTTTTCATGAACGGTAGTTTGCCCTCTTCGAACAGGGGCATCATCCATAATATCATCATGAACCAAAGAAAAATTATGAAACACTTCAATTGCTACCGCAGCATCTAAAGCATTTTTAAAATCTCCCTTAAAAATTTCAGCGGTCATTAATACCAAAACAGGTCTTAAGCGCTTACCACCTAAACCAAGAATATAGGTAATGGGCTCATAAAGGTTTCTAGGTTCCTTTGTAATTTTCTTTGAGTCTAAATACGCAATAAACTCATCTCTATATTCTTCAATAGTGTGCATTACTAGCAATTTTTTTCAAAAATAGAACAAATAAGATTGAAATAAGATGCTTTTGCCACTAGATGAAACAATTCTCTTACCAATTAATCGTCTGTATTATTAGAAGCAATCACCTATACATTTAAAAGACATGAAAAATACTATAAAGAAGCTCTTTTAATTAATTTCGATGGCATGATAATCTGAGTTGTACTTTCATTTTTTATATGCCGTGCCGCCAACTTTGCCATTTCATTAAAATCAGTAGAGATGGTCGTAATACCACCAAAAACGATTTCTTTAGATACATTGTCATTTTGAGATAGAATACCGATGTCTTCTCCTATGGTTAACTTTTTACGCACCGCATCCCGTAAAATATGCCATAATATAGTATCCCCTAAAGCAAAATAAAGATTTCCCTTAGCTGCAGATCCTATAGCGTAATGATTTTTTACCTCACCGTTTACCGAGTAATCTTTTAAAAATCTTTCAAATGCATTTTTAATGGAAATAGGTGAAAAATCGTTCTCTTCATTAAAGTAAAGAACAAGTTTAGTATATTTTTTTATTTCAGGAAGCAATTGTACCAGTGACCTATAGATTACATTTTCAAATTCTTGGGAGATGTAAGAAAATGCCTTCCCTAAATTCAAGTAGCGATCTACCAGTAACAATTTTTTAGGCTCAATATGTTGCAATAACCGAGTAATCTTTTGATTTTGAATCGGGGCAATTACATACATGCCATATTTACCATTGATATTGGTCATAATGGTTTCGAAAACAGTAGAATTATTATGATGAAAAAAAACATCTATCTGAAATCGTTTACCCATTTCTTTTCTGAATGTCTTGTAAAATTCTTCTTGATAACTCTGAAAAGCGAACAGTAACAAGGCCATTCTTTTGGTAATATTCGTAGCCTGACTTATTACAAAATATCCCTTTAATTGTCGGGACTCAATTAAGCCTCTATTTTTGAGTTCTTCGTAAGCTTTAAATATGGTTTTTCTAGCGTAACCAATCTCTTCAACCATAACGTTTATAGAGGGTAATTGATCACCTACAGCTAAATTACCATCTTCAATGGTTTCAATAACCCCTTGAACCAATTGCTCATGTTTTGTAAGGTTATTATTGTGGGTTAAGTTTAAAATATTACTAATAACCGGCATAAATTATAGATAAAATTTGCAACGGTCAATATACAATTTAAAAGAAGATTTTAAAATCTAAGATTTTTAAATGCAAATAACAGCGGCATAAAAATGAAAAGGAAATTTTGAAATTAACAGTAATCAAAACAATTATTATCCTCAAAAAACAAATTAAAATAATAACGACATAATGTATTCAAAATTTGAAAATCAGTTGAAATTATCAGGAAATACAGGCATTTACGAGTTTTGAGCTTTATTCTTAATTATTCGATTTAGTTAGTAATTCGATAATATTTTAAGATCTAAATAACAAATTCAAAAAATAACATAACAAAATTTATTAAATTAACATTTATTTATATATTTGTTTGCAGTAGCATAGTGTATCATAGTCTTTTTATCTCAAAAGCTTCCTAAAGAGATTTTGATACGTGTGTCAACTTAATAACTAACAACTGTAAGAACTAACTTTATGAATTATCAAAAAAACTTTCCTAAGTTTTCCATGATTCGAAATCATGCGAGCTTAACGATGATTTTATTTTTCAGTGGGTTTCTCTTTATGAGTCTCCACGCACAGACAACCGTTTCTGGAACTGTTACATCAGCTTCAGATAACATGCCGTTACCGGGTGTATCAGTCATTGATGCAAACAACCCTACAACGGGAGTACAAGCAGATTTTGACGGTAATTTTACAATTACCGTAGATGATGGCAGTACCAGTTTAAGATTTAGCTATATTGGCTTTAAAGCAGTAGTTATTCCTGTTAACAATCAGAGTACCGTTAATGTTTCTTTAGAAGAAGACGTTGCCAACCTAGACGAAGTTGTTGTCGTTGGTTACGGAACTCAGAAAAAAGCAACCGTTACCGGTGCGGTAACCGCAGTACAAGGTCCTGTTCTTGAAAGTTCACCAGCTATAAGTGTTTCTAACTCACTGGCCGGTAGATTACCTGGGGTTGTCATTGTACAGACCAGTGGAGAGCCTGGTAACGATGAATCTAACATTAGTATTCGTGGTACTAACACCTTGGGTAACAATCAACCCTTAATTGTAATTGACGGTATTCCAGATAGAGATGGTGGTATAGGTCGTATTAATGCGGATGACATTGCCAATATTTCCGTTTTAAAAGATGCCTCTGCGGCAATTTATGGAGCTAGAGCAGCAAATGGTGCTATAATCGTTACCACAAAATCTGGTAAAGCCGGTAAAATGCAAATCAATTACAAAGCAGATTTCGGTATTACAAGACCAACAAGAACTCCAGAAATGGCAAGTGCCGTAGAGTACCAAACTATAATGAACGAATTGGCTATTTACAATAGTAATATTCCATCTTCTCAATGGGGAGCAGCAAATTCGGCTTTTCAAACATCTGGTAGCTATACTATACCAGGCAGCAGTCCTGCAGAAACTGTAAATGCAGCATTCAGTCCTGAAACTATAAATAACCATAGAACAAATGCAGATCCTTGGTTATACCCAAATACAGATTGGTTCGGTGCTACTTTTCAAGATTGGGCAGAACAGCAAAGACACAATCTTTCCATCAGTGGTGGTAGCGAAGATTTAAAATACTATGCATCTGTTGGTTATGCAGATCAAGGAGCTATCTATAAGAATTCGGCTAACAGATACCAACAGTATAATTTTAGAATCAATACCGATGCTAGAATCAACGATTATCTTTCATCCAAGTTAAGTATGGGCTACAGAAAAGAAGATAGAACCTTCCCAACAGAAGGTGCCGGTGCTATTTTTAGAATGTTAATGAGAGGTAGACCTAACGAACCAGCAATATGGCCAAATGGTTTACCAGGACCTGATATTGAAAACGGACAACAACCAGTAGTAGTTACTACCAATGCTACAGGTTATGACAAACAACCAACCGACTACTTGCAGTTTACTGGTTCTGTAGACATTACAAATCCATGGATAGAAGGTTTAAAAATGACCTTATTGGCCGGTGTAGATCAAAGTCAACTACGTAGAAAATTATGGCAAACACCTTGGACACTTTATTCTTTAGACCGTGCAAATTATATTGCTACAGGTGTTCCAGAGCTAAGCGGATCTATCCGTTCTAATTTTACGGATGCAAGATTATTACAATCATCTAACAATGTTTTAAATACGAACCTTACCGGCTTACTGAATTATGATAAAAAAATAGGTGATGATCACACTATAAATTTATTAGCCGGTGTAACCCGTGAAAATTTTCAAGGTGAATTTTTCTCAGCTTTTAGAAGAAACTATCTTTCTACAGCAGTTGACCAACTAGGAGTTGGTGGCGAAATTGCACAAGAAACCGATGGTTTTGGTTACAACAGAACACGTTTAGGTTATTATGGTCGTGCCCAGTACAACTATAAAGAAAAGTATTTAGCTGAATTTATTTGGAGGTATGATGGTTCTTATATCTTCCCAGGAAACGACCGTTTCGGATTCTTCCCAGGTTTATTACTAGGTTGGAATATTAATAATGAAGACTGGTTTAATGTAGATTCTATTAGCTACTTAAAACTTAGAGGTTCTTACGGAGAAATGGGTAATGACCAAGTTTCTTTTGACACAAATGGTGATGGCGAAATCACCGATGATGAATTACAGGAATATGCATACCAATCTATTTATGAATTTGGTCAGTATCCTATTAACGGACAAGTACAGACTACATTATTCGAAAATCTTTTGGCTAACCCTAGTTTTACTTGGGAGCGTGCTAAGAACTATAACATTGGTTTAGATGGTATTGTGCTTAATGGAAAACTAAGTTTTACTTTAGAATACTTCTTGAACAAACGTGATCAAATCCTTATTCAAAAAACAGGTTCTACACCAGGTTCTTCTGGTATTTCTACGCTTCTACCTCCTGTTAACGCAGGTAAAGTAAATAATGAAGGTTTTGAATTTGCATTAAACTATTTTGGTGGAAATGTAGATGGCTTTAAATGGGATGTTGGTGTTAACGGTGGCTATGCGCAAAACAGCGTGGAATTTCTAGATGAAATTCCCGGTGCTCCAGAATACCAATTACAAGAAGGAAAACCAATTGGATCATACTTAGTATATGAGTCTGATGGTGTTTTTATTGACCAAGCTGCTATAGACGCTGATCCATTAGATTATAGTGCAGTTAAACCAACATTAGAACCTGGTGACATGAAGTTTAAAGATGTCAATGGTGATGGTATAATTAACGATTTAGATCAAGTAAGATTAAAAAACAGCATTAACCCTAATTTCAACTTTGGTGTTACATTCAATGCATCTTACAAGAACTTTGATCTTTCTGTATTATTACAAGGTGCAACAGGCGCTAAATTGTTCATCCAAACAGAATCTGGGGATATTGGTAACTTCTTAAAATATAGTTACGATAACAGGTGGAGTCCAGATAACCCAAGTAGTGTACACCCAAGACTTGCAAGTCGTGGGGACACTTATTACACTGGTGGTGATTATGGAAACAATACCTACAATCTTTTTAGCAAAGATTACTTAAGGCTTAAAAATGTTCAATTGGCATATAACTTCCCTTCAGAAATGATTGAGCAATTTGGCTTATCTAAATTTAAAGTATATATGAGTGGTCTAAACTTGGCTACATGGGCGGCTCAAGATATATATGATCCTGAATCTACTAGTAATGATGGACAGTTTTATCCACAGCAGTCTATTATTAACACAGGCTTTAGTTTAACATTTTAAAAAAAAATCATGAAAAAAGGAAAATTAGTACTCTTAGGTATGCTAGCGCTAGCGCTAGTACCTATTTCGTGTAATGAAGATTTCTTAGAAACGCAACCATTGGATTCCATTTCAGCAGATGCTACTTGGGCAGATGGAGCGTTAGCACAAGCTTTTGTATTTAATGTCTACGGATCTCTTGGCTATGGAGGGTTTGAAGAAGAAGGCTTGGCTTCATTAACGGACGAAGCAATGTTTACACACTCCGGTAGAGGAGTAAATGTAATTACAGAAGGTTCACTTTCACCGTCAGGTACGGGAAATGTAAATATCATTCCACAATGGAACGAGTTATATTCAGCTATTCGTAAAGCGAATATAGCCATACAAGAATTACCTAACTCAACATTCGATGATCAATCATTAAAGGATAGGTTGCTTGGTGAATCTCTTTTTTTAAGAGCCTATTACTACCATCAACTTATGCGTTACTATGGTGGCGCTCCATTAATTGACACACCTTATGGTTTAGACGATGATTATACCATTGCTAGAGGCACTTATGCCGAAAACGTAACATTCGTAACCAATGATTTAGATACGGCCATCTCATTGCTAGACGGCAAAGAAGTTACTCCTGGTAGAGCTTCTATGTTAAGTGCAATGGGATTAAAATCTAGAATACTTACCTATGCGGCAAGTGATTTACGCGACGGACCTACTGCCAGCGCTAATTCATCTGTATTAGGTGGTTATTCAAATCTAGAATTAGTTGCCTATACCTCTGGGGACAGAGACGCAAGATGGAGCGCTGCCAAGACCGCTGCCAAAGCTGTATTAGATGCAACATCTGGTTACAAGTTAGATTTAACAGAGCCTGCTTCTGCAGAAGATGCTAAACAAAACTATATCTCCATTGCTATGGGAGGTGGTAGTGCTGTTGGCGATGCCGCTGCTAGATCAGAACTTATATTTGAAAGAACACACTCTCCATTATTTACTCAAGAAAGCAACTGGCCTTTAGGCGGTATTCACCAAGGGATCAACAACGGTCCAAATGGATACCACAACTGGGCAGGAAACACACCTATTCAACAATTGGTAGATGACTATCAAATGATGGACGGCTCTGATTTTGATTGGAGCAATCCTGAACATGCTGCTGCCCCTTATGAAAATAGAGACCCAAGGCTGGCTGCCACCATTCTTTATGATGGGGCCGATTGGAAACCAAGACCAGACGATGTGGCTGCTATTGACCCTTACGATGAAATACAAACGGGAACATATGCAAATGGTAGCGGTGGTATTATTGCAGGTGTGGATATGAGAGACTCGCCAATTGAAAACTGGAACGGAAGTAGAACAGGTTATTATGTTCGTAAATTTATAGATTCAGACCCATCATTGGTAGATAATCAATCTAGTGCACAAGTAGTACCATGGCCATTTATTAGATATACCGAAATCGTATTAAACTACGTAGAAGCTTCTATCGCCTTAGGTGATGAAGGTGAAGCTAGAAACTGGTTGAACAAAATTCGATTTAGAGCAGGTATGCCAGCACTAGAATCTTCTGGCACTGAACTTTTAGAAGATTACATCAATGAAAGAAGAGTTGAATTAGCTTATGAAGAGCATAGATACCATGATGCAAGAAGATGGATGATTGCAGATCAAACACTTGGCAGAGGTATTAAAGTAATGAAAGTTAGTGCAACGCTAAAGGCGGGCGCTACTCCAAGATCTCCATATCAATATGACCCAACAGTGTATGATTACACCTATACAGTTGTTGATAATAATGATAATGAAACCAGAACGTGGGATGACAAAATGTATTTCATGCCTATTAGTAGAGATGAAATCAACAGAAATAACCTATTGATTCAAAATCCAGGTTATTAGTTTAGTTTAAATTGAGTTAAATTAAAGATCTATTCCTTTTTGGAATAGATCTTTTACTTTTAAACAAATGACAAAAAATCCAATCTTCTTTATTCTCATTGTATTCCTACTACAACAAAGCTGTACTGAGAAACCAAAAAAGGACAAAGCACCTACTACAATTAACACGATTGAGGAGCCTTCTCTTTTTACTCTTTTATCTGAAAATAAAACAAACATAGCTTTTCAAAATACTTTAAAAGAGGGATTAAATGCCAACGTATTGGTTTACGAATACTTATATAATGGTGGCGGAGTAGCAACAGGAGATTTCAATAATGACGGATTACAAGATTTATACTTCACTTCTAATATGGGTGAAAATAAATTCTATTTAAATGAAGGTGATTTTACTTTTAAAGATATAACAGCAATTTCTAAAGTCGCCGGTAGACCAGGACCATGGAAAACTGGTATTACTTCCGCAGATGTAAACGGCGATGGCAAACTAGATTTATATCTATGCTATTCAGGAGCATTACCAGATGTAAAACGTAAAAATCAACTATTTATAAATCAGGGTAATGACACCAACAACATTCCTATTTTTAAAGAACAAGCCGAAGAATATGGCTTAGCAAGTGCCGCATTTAGTAACCAAGGGTATTTTTTTGATTATGATAAAGATGGCGATTTAGACATGCTTCTACTAAATCATAATCCAAAATCATTACCTGTTTTAAATGAAGTAAGCACAAAAGAATTTTTAAAAAAAGACGACCCTTTGCAAGGTACTCGTCTCTTTGAGCAAAAGAATAACACCTTTATTGATGTAACTGAAAAAGCAGGTATCAGTGGTTCTGCACTCACCTATGGTTTAGGTATTGGCATTAGTGATATTAATAATGATGGGTGGCAAGATTTCTATATTTCTAATGACTATACGGTCCCAGATTATTTATATATCAATAATAAAAATGGCACATTCACAGACCAACTTGGCAGCCAAATGGGGCATACAAGCCACTTCTCTATGGGCAACAATGTAGCCGATATTAATAATGATGGGCTACAAGATATCTTCACCTTAGACATGTTACCAAAAGATAACAAACGCCAAAAACTATTATTATCTCCTGATAATTATGAAAAGTTCGATTTAAATATAAGAAGCGGTTTTCACCATCAGTACATGCGCAACATGCTACAATTAAATAATGGTGATAATACTTTCAGTGAAATTGGTCAATTATCAGGTATATCAAATACAGATTGGAGCTGGGCTCCCCTATTTGCGGATTTTGATAATGACGGATTTAAAGATCTATTTATTTCTAACGGATATTTCAGGGATTACACCAATTTAGACTTCATAAACTATATGGATAGTTACGTACAGTCTAAAGGAAGGTTGCAACGCCAAGATGTTTTGGAATTGATAAAAGAAATGCCCGCCTCAAACCTTACCAACTTCTACTACAGTAATAAAGACGGCATAAATTTCACTGATAATACAACCCAAGCAGGTATTGACCATCCAGCAAATAGTAATGGATCCATTTATGTTGATCTAGATAATGATGGTGATTTGGACTTAGTGGTCAACAATATCAATAAACCAGCATTTATTTACAGAAATGATACTGGAAAAGATACAAGCAACCAAATCAATATTCAGCTAAAAGGAGCTAACAAAAACACACAAGGCATAGGATCAAAAGTAAGTGTTTTTAGTAATGGAAAAATGCAAGTAGTGGAGCAAATGCCAACGCAAGGTTATCTCTCTACGGTTTCATCTATTTTACATTTTGGACTTGATGACATCAACACCATAGATTCATTGGTAGTACTTTGGAATTCTGGTAAAACTGAAACTTTAAGAGATGTACCCTCCAATCAGTTAATAGTGTTAGAGGAAAGCAATGCTAAAAAAACAGCCCTGTTGAAAGACAAACCAGAGGTACTGTTCTCTAAAGATGAAAGTGTTATTGATTTTCTACATCGATCATCTCAAGTAAATGACTTTAAAAGGCAATCCCTTTTACTTAAACAATTATCGCATGACGGTCCGCCAATAGCTAAGGGCGATATTAATAATGACGGACTAGAAGATATAATCATTGGTGGTGGAATTGGTCAAGCTACATCGGTCTTTATTCAAAATGCATCTAAAGGATTCCATCAAAAATCAAACACAGACTTCGAACTGGACCAACAATATTTTGATACTGACATTGCACTGCTTGATGCCAACAATGACGGTAATTTGGATATTTATATTGCTAGTGGCGGCTATCATAACCTTGCCGCTAACGACCCCTTGTTACAAGACCGATTATATCTAGGTAATGGAAAAGGAGATTTCAAAAAATATGATACTGCTCTACCAAAAATGCTGATGAGCACAGGTTCGATAACTTTTTCTGATATAAATAACGATACGTTTTTAGATGTTTTTGTAGGCGGATATACTAACCCAGGGCGTTTTCCAGAAATTCCACAAAGCTATATTCTTATGAATGATGGTAAAGGTAATTTCGTGGATTATACCGATAAGGTGCAAACCTCCTTAAAATATCCTGGGATGGTTACAGATGCAGTTTGGGTAGATATAGACGGTGATCAACAAGAGGATCTTATTGTGGTTGGCGAATGGATGCCTATGAGTATCTACCTGAATAAAAATGGAAAATTAACCAATGCCACAGATCAATTTTTAAATGAACCATTATCAGGATTATGGACCAGTCTTCAGGTAGCTGATCTGAATAATGACAATAAGCCGGATATTATAGCAGGTAACATAGGTACAAATACTCAGTTTAAATTAGGTAACGACACCCCTGCAGAATTGTACTATTCAGATTTTGACCATAACGGTTCTATAGACCCAATTTTAAATTTTTATATGGATGGCGTTAGCTACCCGTACGTCACCAGAGATGAACTTTTAGGTCAACTTTCAGGTAAGCGGCAACAGTTTAATAGTTATGAAAAGTATGCTAGTGCAACGATAAATGACATATTCAGTAAAGATGATTTAGAAAAGGCTGAAAAATTAACCGCAAACCGCCAAGAAACCACTATACTGTTGAGTACAACAAGTAAAAAGTATAAAAATGTTCCGTTACCGATACAAGCTCAATATGCACCGGTTTCCGAGATTATAACATCAGACTTTAATAATGATGGAAAGGAAGATATATTACTATTGGGCAACAATGACTTTTATAAATTAAGAATTGGAAAGTTTGATGCCAATTATGGAACGGTATTACTAGGAGTCGGAGATGGAAACTTCAATTATTTACCGCAAACCAAATCCGGCTTATCCATTAAAGGAAGTAACACCCATGCCTTATTAATAAATGACAAACTTATTCTTACTAGTTACGGTACAACAACCGAAACCTATAAACTTTTAAAATAGCTTTTAATTAAACCATGACCATTATTAAAAAACCAATATATTTCACAATCATTTTATCGCTTTTCTACTTGCTATTTAACGCATGTTCTCAAAAAGAACAACCAAAGATGAGCGATAAAGACGTAGCACTAGAATGGGCTAATATGACCTTGTTCATTACTAGATACACACCGTCAAACTCCCCCACTTTCGCATCTAGGGCTTTTGGGTATACCGGTCTTACCATGTATGAATCTGTAGTACCAGGCTTCACAGAATACAAAACCATGAACGGTCAGTTACCAGAATTAGAAAATCTTCCTACCGTTGACGGTACAAAAAAGTATAATTGGGTACTGGCATTAAATGCTGGGCAGTCAGAAATTCTAAAGAATATCTACGTTCAAACATCCGAAGAAAATATTCAAAAAATTGATTCCCTTGAACAAGTGATTTTCATTCAATTTCAAGATGGTTTAGATGAAGAAACCGTATCTCGTTCCGTAGAATTTGGCAAATCTGTTGCACATGCTATTTTCGAGTGGTCTAAAACAGATGGTGGGCATAGAGGTTATTTGAATAATTTTGACAAAGAAATGGTACACCCAGATAGACCGGGTGCATGGAAACCTCCCTTGTTCGCACAATCTTTCAGTCACCACCCTTTGCACCCTCATTGGGGTGAAAACAGAACTTTTGCTTCTACAAATAAAGAGTTAGAAGACCCGAAAATGATACCGTATGATACCACTCCCGGTTCTCCATATTACAAACAATTTGAAGACGTTTATCTCAAAGATTTAGAATTGACCCAATTAGAAAAGGAAGCTGCTATTTGGTGGGGAGATGACCCAGATGTAAGTTTTACACCACCAGGTCACTCCTACTATTTTGCTACCCTAGCTGTAGAAGGCCATGACATCTCCCTTATTGAAACTGCACAGGTCTATGCGCAAGTAGGTATGGCCGTTTCAGATGCCTTTGTTAACTGCTGGAAATGGAAATATCAATTCTTTACCGAGCGTCCAAATACGTTTGTACCTAAATATATAGATGAGGAATGGGAATCTTTTTGGCCTGATCCTCCATTTCCCTCTTTTCCATCTGGGCACGCTATACAAGCAGCTGCTGCTGCAACGGTCTTAGAACATAACTTTGGAAAAGAATTTACGTTTACTGACAGAGCCCACGAAGGCAGGGAACGCGATGAATTAAAGGAAACAGACTTTGTAGTAAGGTCATTCGACACTTTTTGGGATGCTGCACAAGAAACGGCAGATTCTAGGTTTTATGGCGGAATTCACACGCAATTAGATAATGAAGTAGGATTGGAAAAAGGGGTAGAAATAGCCAAAAATGTTTACGCTCTAGAATGGAAGAATACAAATGAATAATAATATAGCATCATTTATAAAAATCATAAGCCAACTGCTTTTTTTCTGCGGATGGTTTAGCAATGCTCAACAAACATTTGTTGATGTTACCGAAGATGCCGGCTTAGAACACCAATATGAAGTCTACGAAGGTACTTTTGGTGGCGGAGTTACCGTATTTGATTTTAATAATGACGGATTTGAAGACCTTTATATAACAAGTGGTATAAAATCTGACCGATTATACCTTAACAATGGAAACGGAACATTTAAGGATGTTTTTAAAGGTTCTGGTCTGGAAGTCACCAATGACTATGTTACCCAAGGTGTGGTTAGTGCAGATATCAATAAAGATGGATACAGGGACCTGTTCATCACCACCATTACTACCACCGATGGTAAAAGTGTTATACCAAGAGCAAAAAATCTATTGTTCTTAAATAATGGAGACTCCACATTTAAAGATGTTACCAATGAATACGGATTAGAAGATTTAAATTCCTTCAGCACAGGTCCAAGCTTTGGCGATATTGATGCAGATGGCTACCCTGATTTGTTTGTTGGTAATTATTTTCAAGAATTTACAGGTAAACTAGGTATTATAAAAGATGCTACGATAGTAAGTGCCAACCAAACCGCAAGAAGTTATTTACTAAAAAACGAAGGTGGTAAAAGTTTTGAAAATGTATATGATGAATATGGTTTAGGTCATAAAGGTTTTGGTTTTGGTGGTGTATTCACTGATTATGATAATGACCAAGACCA
This sequence comes from Maribacter forsetii DSM 18668, assembly GCF_000744105.1. NCBI lineage: Bacteria > Pseudomonadati > Bacteroidota > Flavobacteriia > Flavobacteriales > Flavobacteriaceae > Maribacter > Maribacter forsetii. Next base: position 455,432 of record NZ_JQLH01000001.1, on the reverse strand, counting down.
AGATTTATTGGTAAATCAAGATTTTGGCTATAAAGCAGTACCAAATTTTCTATACCAAAATGAATATCCTGATGACCATTTTGAAGACGTCAGCGAACAAACCGAAATGGATTTAAAAATCAACGCCATGGGCGCTGCGGTGGGTGACTATAACGGTGATGGGTGGATGGATTATTATATTACCAACATCAAGTTCAATATGCTAATGGAAAACCAAGGTACTGGTAACCCATTTGTAGACAAAGCCAAAGAGTTAGGTACTTACAACTTAGCAATTAGTTGGGGGGCAAATTTTGCTGATTTTGACCATGATGAAGATTTAGATTTGTTTGTTGCCAATGGAGATTTAAACCCCAATTGCACGCCTATGGGTAATTTCTTTTTTGAGAACAATGACAACACGTACACTGAAAAAGGCAGGGAACTAGCTATTAACGATTACGGTATTGGTAGAGGTTCTGTCATTTTTGACATGGATAATGATGGCGATATGGACTTGTTGGTCGTAAACCAACAACCAATTTTAAATTACCCAATAGCATCAACTACCCGTCTATTTAGAAATGACATTGCCAACGGCAATTGGTTAAAAGTAGCATTGAATGGTGTTGCTTCAGAAGCTAATGGTATTGGCTCTCGCGTTACCATAGTTACTAATGGTAAAAGAACGATTAGAGAAATAGATGGTGGTGGATCCAGCCATTTATCACAAAATTCTGTCATTGCACACTTTGGCTTAGGAGCCAATAAAAAGGTAGATTCTGTCATTGTGAATTGGACGGGTGGAAATACTCAGGTATTAACCAGTATTGACGCAAATCAGCAATTGGAAATCGTTGAAATTATACAACCTAAAAATGGATTATCCTACGTTTGGTATGCCGTAGGTGCTCTATTTATCATCATTAGTATCTTCTTGCTGATTCGAAAAAATAAATAAACCACTGATTTCTATCCTTTTAATATCCAAAAAGTACTTAGTTTTAAAAAAACTTTCCTAAAAATGCAATAGGTTTCAACTTCTTCGTCTTTATATATGAAGACCAATTGAAAATACTCTTGGATGTCATCCAACAAAAAAGATAACAAGAACCTGAATAGTTTTTTTGAAGAAGAATATAGTTCGATCAAACACTATATTCAATCTAAAATCAAACAAACATCAGAAAGTGATGCAGAAGACATTATACAAGATGTTGCATTACGTATTTTCTCTAGACCTATTGACGCTTTACCTATACATAACGTTGGCGGTTATGTATATAATGCAGTCAAAAATAGGATTACTGATATACTTCGCACTAAAAAATCTCGCTTAGATGACCAAGATCAACTAGAACTACTTTGGACGGATTTCACCAACCTATTCTACGATGAAACTTCCAACGAATATCCCCATCACGTTCGAGAAAAGCTAAAGATTGCAATTAGTGAGCTAAAACCTGTTTATAGGGACATTATCATCGCGGTAGATTTTGAAAATTACAGTTACAGAGAAATTGCCTCTGAAACCGGTATACCACAAGGTACACTTATGTCTAGAAGACATAGGGCATTATCAATATTACTTAAAAATATAGAAAATTAAAAAATAGCATTATGAAATCTAATTTGGAAAAAAACATGGAAAAATCAGTGCAACATTACGTGTACAAGGCGTTTAAAATTCTCTTTTTTGTTTTACTAGGCCTCGCTATAGCCTTTTTAGTGGGCTACATTGTTATGCGCCTATGGAATTGGCTTATGCCAGATATTTTTGGATTACCTCAAATAGATTATTGGAAAGCATTGGGAATACTTCTTTTCTCCAAAATAATCTTTGGCTTTGGAGGTGGAGATGGGTCAGGTAACAAGAAAAAGAACAAGCGCAAAAAGTTTACAAAATTTGACCCGTGTAAACCTGTAAGAAATGATTTTTCTAAATGGAAACATTATGATGAATTCTGGAAAAATGAAGGAGAACAAGCTTACAAAGACTATGTTGCTAGAAATGAATCCATAAACAACGGGTGAACTTTTAAAAATGACATTAATAAATTGTAAAACTTTGGAAACTTTTATAGTTTTTAAAGTTTCCTGCAGTATATTTGCAACCGTTATGAAGGAAAAAATACGGGATACGGCATCACAGCTTTTCTTGGAACGTGGTTTTAAAAGTATTACAATGGACGATATTGCCAATGAAATAGGCATGTCTAAAAAAACCATTTACAGCGAATACAGCAATAAAACTTCATTGGTCGAAGATTGTGTGATGAACAAGTTTTGCCACTTAAGTGATGGTATAGACTTAATTATAGCGATGGAGAAAAACGCTATAGAAGAATTATATGAGATAAAAAGGTATGTAATGTCTCATTTAAATGATGAAAAAAGTTCACCCCAGTATCAACTAATGAAATACTATCCAAAAATTCATAAAAATCTTAAGCTCATGCAGTTTGATAAAATGCATAGCTGCGTATTATTAAATGTAGAACGAGGTTTGGAGCAAGGGTTATTTAGGGACAATATAGATCCTGAATTTGTTGCCAGAATATATTTTACCGGTATGAACAGTATAAAAGATCAGAATGTATTTCCCCTAGATCGTTTTCCAATTTCTAAACTAATGGATTCATTTTTAGAATATCACCTTAGAGGAATAGTCACCCCAAAAGGAAAAGCAATTTTAAACAACATCATCAATTCAAATCAAGAATAAATGCGAAATCAATTAGTAATCTTAATCACAATTCTAAGTATAAGCTTAGGATATTCACAAGAGCAAAACTATTCCTTCACTTTAGACGAGGCGATAGAGTTTGCTTTGGAAAACAACTATACTGCCATTAATGCAAATAGAGATATTATAGATGCCCAAAAGCAAAAATGGGAAACTATAGCAGGTGGATTACCACAAATAAATGGATCTGTCGGGTACTCCAATCAATTAAAACAACCTGTTTCGCTGTTACCAGCAGAATTCGTAGGCGGGGAAGCAGGAGACTTTATACCTATAGTTTTCTCTCAACCACAGTCTATGACTGCAACAGCTACCCTAACTCAACAAATTTTTGACGGCTCGTATATTGTTGGCGTACAGGCTACCAAGGCTTTTTTAAGTTATAGCGACAACAACAAAGAGAAAACCGATTTAGATGTTAGAAAGCAGGTAGTTGAAGCATACGGCAATGTACTTCTAGCTGAAGAGAGCGTAAAAATATTAGAGAAGAATAAAGAAACGCTTGAAAAGACACTTTTTGAAACCTCAAAATTATTTGAAAACGGATTAGGAGATGAAGAAAGTGTTGATCAGTTACAGATCACCTTATCATCTATAGAAAATCAGTTGCAAAATACGCTTAGACTTAAGGAAATTACTTTACAAATGCTAAATGTAAGTATGGGGCTAGATCTTAACGCACCAACTCAACTGCAAGAGAAACTAGAAGATTTAACGATGTCAAAAATGGATTTAGGTATTCTAACTACCGATTTTAATATTGAAGACAACGTAGATTACAAACTAGCGGAGAATTTAAATGAACAACGCTTTTTTGAATGGAAATTAGCCAGAAGTCGTGCACTACCAACGTTAAATGCATACATCAACTACGGTAGTTCTGCCTACTCAGAAAGCTTTGATTTTTTTAGTGGAGATCAAGAGTGGTTTGATTCTTCCATTTTAGGTTTAGACCTCAATATTCCAATTTTTAGTTCTTTAAAAAGAAGCGCCAGTACGCAACGTGCTAAAATTGCTTTAGAAAAAGCAAAAACACAGTTAACAGAGGCAGAACAACAGATTAGATTACAATTAGAAAATGCAAAGAATAACTACACATTAGCTATTGATAATTATGAAACTGCCAAACAAAACCTAATGCTATCTGAACGTATTGAAAATAAAAACCAAATAAAATATAAAGAAGGTTTAGCCACCAGTTTTGAGTTAAGACAGGCTCAAACCCAATTATATACCACCCAACAAGAATTCTTACAATCTATGGTTGAGGTTATAAATAAAAAGACCGAGTTGGAAATCATCATAAATACAAAAGACTAAATAATCAATCATTAAAAATACAATCATGAAGAAAATACTAATTTTATTAACTGCAACCATAGGCATTTACTCGTGCGGTGACGGCGAACAATCGGTAGCGGATATTATATCCCAACAAGATTTAGAGGCCATACGAGTAAAGAAGAATGAAATTACAGCTCAGCAAAAAATTATCGATGCCCAACTTAAATCATTGGATTCCGCTATCGGTATTTTAGGTAATGTGGAAAAATTACCTTTGGTAAATACCTTAACCGCTAAAAAAGAAGTATTTAATCACTTTCTAGAATTACAGGGCGATGTTTCTACCAAACAAAATGTATTGATCTATCCAGAAATGGCAGGTACACTACAAAGGGTTTATGTTAAAGAAGGTGCTAAAGTTTCTAGAGGTCAGGTATTGGCTACTATTGATGATGGTGGTATGTCAAGCCAATTAAGTCAACTGAAATCTCAGGCCGCACTGGCTAAAACTACTTTTGAACGCCAAGAACGTTTATGGAATCAGAATATTGGTTCAGAAATTCAATTCTTACAGGCTAAAACCAATTATGAAGCTGCTGAAAATATGGTATCTCAGGCACAGAGTCAATTAGGAAAATCTACTATTAGAGCTCCATTCTCCGGTATCATTGATAATGTAATAAAAGATCAAGGTACAGTGGTTGCTCCAGGTCCAGGTTCTGAAGTTTTTCGTATTGTAAATCTTTCAGACATGTATATTGAAGTAGAGGTCCCAGAATCTTACATTGGCAATGTAACCAAAGGAAAAGAAGCATTGGTATACTTTCCTGTTTTAGGCGACAGCATTGTTACCAAAATTAGAGAGACAGGTAATTTCATCAATCCTTCTAACCGTTCTTTTGAAGCTGAAATTCCCGTACCTAACAAAGAAGGTAGAATAAAACCTAATTTAACTGCAAAGGTTGCTATAAACGATTATACAAGTGAAGAAGCTATTTTGATACCAACCAGTATAATTTCAGAAAATGCAGACGGTGAGCAGTATGTATTCGTAGCGGAAGAGCCTAATACTGATGGAGAAGCTCTAGTAAAAAGAAGCGTTATCACAACTGGTAAAACCCAAGGTGGCAATATTGAAGTATTATCTGGTTTAGCTGATGGTAACCAAATTATAAAAGAAGGTGCCAGAAGCGTTAAGGATGGTCAAAAAGTAAAAATCAAAAAATAAATATCGATGAGCAAAGTACAAAAGAACGCCGATAAGGAATTCGGTATATCGTCTTGGGCCATTGATAACCCTTCGGTTATTTATGTCATGATAGCCATTTTTCTTTGGTTGGGATTTAGTGCCTATATGGCCATGCCTAGAGAAGATTTTCCAGAAATTATAGAAACCAAGATCTACATTAGTACACCATACCCTGGTAACACCGCTGAAGATATTGAAAAACTGATTACGGATCCTTTAGAAGACAGGTTAAAGAACATTAGTAATGTGGTTGAGATTACCTCAACTTCTCAAGAAGATTATGCCATTTTAACCATAGAATTTGACGAGGACATTACCGTTGAACAAGCTAAGCAAAAGGTAAAAGATGAGGTAGACAGTGAAAAAGCGAGTGAAGACTGGCCAACTTTTAACGGTGCCAAAGTAGAACCAAATGTATTTGACCTTAACTTCTCTGAAGAAGTGCCTATTATGAACATCAACTTTACAGGTGATTATCCTGTAGAGAAATTAAAGGAATTTGCAGAATACCTACAAGATGAAGTAGAAGATCTACAAGAAATTAAACAAGCGGACATTCGTGGAGCACAAGATTTAGAGGTGGAAGTTGGTGTTGACATCTACAAAATGATGGCTGCTAAAATTAGCTTTCAAGATGTTATCAGCGCTATAAGCAATGGGAACATGACAATGTCTGCCGGTAATTTGAAAACTGTTGGACAAAGACGTACCATTCGTATTTTAGGTGAAGTAGAGGATCCTAAAGAACTGAACAACTTTGTGGTTAAATCTGAGAACGGTGCCGTATACTTAAAAGATATTGCGACGATTAACTTTCAGGCAAAAGACAAAACTACTTATGCTCGTGAATTTGGGAATAACGTAGTAATGCTCGATGTTAAGAAGAGAGCGGGTAGAAACTCCATTTCTGCGGCCGATAAAATAAAAGCATTGGTAAAGAAAGAGAAAGCCGATTACTTTCCTCCAGATTTAAATATCTCTATTGCCAATGATTCTTCTACGCGTACATTGAACCAAGTTGATGATTTGGTAAACAATATCATCTTTGGTATTATACTCGTTGTAACCGTTTTAATGTTTTTCTTAGGTTTTAGGAATGCATTATTCGTTGGTTTTGCAATACCGATGTCCATGTTCATGTCATTTGTAATTCTTTCATGGCTAGGTTACACGCTTAATACCATGATTCTCTTCGGAATGATTATGGGGCTTGGTATGTTGGTTGACAATGGTATTGTAGTTGTTGAAAATGTATACCGATTAATGGACGAAGGCATGTCTAGAATAGAGGCCGCTAAAAAAGGTATCGGTGAAATTGCCTACCCAATTATTATATCGACAGCTACAACTGTGGCAGCATTTGTTCCTTTAGGTCTTTGGCCCGGTATATTTGGGCAGTTTATGATCTACTTCCCTATTACATTATCCGTTGTATTGGGATCCTCATTATTTGTGGCCATATTCATGAACTCTATGTTGGTTTCCAAATTCATGAGTACCGATGAAAAAGAACTGACCCTAAAGCAATTGATTAGAATGAGTGCAATTCTAGTTGGTCTAGGAGCGTTAATTTTAATTTTTGGTGGTGCAATGCGCGGCTTAGGTTCTGTATTGATCCTTACTGCGATCATGTTCTGGGCATACAAATATATCATCAAGGGATCTGCTATTAAATTCCAGAAGAATACAATGGCACGTTTTGAAAATTGGTATGAACGTCGATTAAAGCACGCCTTAAGAGGAAGTAATGTATACTGGTATTTTGGTATAACATTCTTAATGCTAATCGGTGTATTCATGTTATTTGGTATGTCTGTTGGTAGCGGTAGAACTAAAATTGAATTCTTCCCAGATAACAAACCAAATGAAATCTATGTGTATGTAGAATATCCTGAGGGAACATCTATTGAGAAGACCAATGAGATTACCAAAGAGGTTGAGAACCAGGTGTACGCAATCATGGATGATGATATGTACAAGAATAAAAAGGGTGAAAACTTTATGATGGCATCTGCTGTATCTGTAGTAGGTGAAGGTGCCGGTAATCCGCTTACCGATGGTGGTTCTTCTGCCGAAATGCCACATAAGGGTAAGGTAACCGTAAACTTTAGCGAGTATAAATTTCGTAATGGTTTAAATACCGAAGATATTCGTGGTCGTGTACAAGCCGCATTACAGGGCATTTATCCTGGTGTTGCCATATCGGTAGAGAAAGATGCTAATGGACCGCCAGCAGGTTTCCCAATTAACATTGAACTTGAGGGTAACGATTATGACGAACTGATCAATACTGCTGAAGACATTAAAAACTTCATCAATACTAAAAATATCGCTGGTATTGAAGAATTGAAAATAGATGTAAACAAGGGCAAACCAGCCATGCAAGTAATTGTAGATCGCCAAAAAGCGGGAGAATTAGGTGTTGCCGTTGGTCAAGTAGGTAATCAACTAAGACGTTCTATTTTTGGTGAAAAAGCAGGTGTTTACAAAGAGGATGGTGAAGATTATGATATCAACATTAGATTTAATGAAGATTTAAGGTACAACAAGAGCGCGCTTTTCAATCAGAATATCATTTTTAGAGACCCTGCTAACGGACAGATAAAGGAGATTCCGATTTCTGCGGTAGCAAAAGAAAAAAATACATCTGGTTATAGTGCTATTAAACACCGTGATGGTAAACGAGTTGTAACTATTTACTCCGGATTAAAACCTGGTTTCACGGATGCCGGAGCTATTGTTGCCGAAATCCAAAATGAAATGGGAAGTTTTGATGGAACTCCCGCTACCGTTAAAATTGATTATACAGGTCAATTAGAAGAGCAAGCGAAGCAACAAGCGTTCTTAGTAGGTGCATTTTTCTCAGGATTAGGATTGATCATGCTTATTCTAATTTTCCAATTTGGTGGTATATCTAAACCATTGATTATTATGATTGCCATTTTCCTAAGCTTTATAGGAGTGTTTGGAGGATTGATGATTACCGGATGGTCATTCGTAATTATGATGACCATGATGGGTATTATATCATTAGCCGGTATTGTAGTAAATAACGGTGTGGTGCTCCTCGATTATACCCAAATTCTAATAGATCGTAAAAAGGTACGTCTGGGTATAGAAGACGGTGATTTGTTAACCATGGATGATGCAACAGATTCCATGATCGTAGGTGGTAAGGCAAGATTACGACCCGTAATATTGACAGCCATAACAACAGTATTAGGATTGATTCCGTTGGCTATTGGTCTAAACATTGATTTCTTTGCCCTGTTCTCAGAGTTTAACCCACATATTTATATAGGTGGTGACAACGTAATTTTCTGGGGGCCATTGGCATGGACCGTAATCTTCGGTTTATTGGTTGCTACCTTCTTAACTCTAATCATTGTGCCTGTACTATTCAATATAGTATATCGCATAAAAGTCAAGATCAGCAGTTTTGGAAACAAGAGCAACGACCAAAACGAACAATTTGAAAGTGTAGCATAATACACTTAAAGTTAATAGCATAAAAAAGCCCGTATCATAATTGATACGGGCTTTTTATTTGAGTTAGTTAGTTTATTTATTACTAACAACAGGATCTTTTGTGTTTGCTTTAGATACACTTGCAATTCTGTTATTATCAAAACTTACTTCGCTTTGTACATCACCCTCCCAGAATAACCACTTACCGGTTCTAATACCGTTCTCATAGTTACCCATAGCAATTTTATCTCCTTTTTCATTGAACATTTTCCATTCACCTTCTAACTTCTCATTTAAAAAGTATCCTTCTTGAGACTTTTCTCCATTTGCGTGAAAGTAAGTAGCTTTTACTTTATCTCCTTCTTTTTCAAAAGTAGGATCAACTTGAGCATATGCTCCTAAAGACAATGCCATTACGGCTATAATTAAGATTTTTTTCATGATATATTTTTTTTTGGGATTATTATTTTACAATACACTAACGAGATAAAGATACAATTATTTTGCAATTAATCAATGTTTTGGTAACTTTTACATAACATTAACTTTACATTAGAGCTATATTAACCTGTTTATTAAGTGTTTAGATTAAAATAGTATCGATTATAACATAAACCGGTCATCCTATAAAACGTGCCTTTCATATAGACCTATAATGAAATAGACTTCTTAAATTTGCCCTTTCATTAAAGCACATGTTATGTATAGAAGCCATTCCTGCGGGGAATTAAGAGAATCACATATTGGCGAAACAGTTACCCTTTCTGGGTGGGTTTCCAAAACAAGAGACAAAGGTTTTGTTGTTTGGGTAGATATACGTGATCGTTATGGTATTACACAACTAGTTCTTGATGAAGACCGTACCAATGCAGAACTTTTAGAGCAAGCTAGAAATCTAGGAAGAGAGTTTGTTATTCAAATTAAAGGTGAGGTTATTGAAAGAGCTTCCAAAAACGCAAACATCCCAACGGGTAATATTGAAGTTTTGGTATCCGAATTAACCATTTTAAACGAATCTAAGACTCCGCCGTTCACTATAGAGAACGAAACTGATGGTGGAGAAGACCTACGTATGAAATATAGGTATTTAGACATCCGTAGAAATCCTGTAAAAAACAACCTTATTTTTAGAAGTAAGGTAACCATGGAAGTTCGTAAATTTTTATCGGGCGAAGGCTTTATAGAAGTAGAGACTCCGTATTTAATAAAATCTACACCAGAAGGTGCTAGAGATTTCGTGGTACCTAGCCGTATGAACGAAGGGCAGTTTTACGCCCTACCACAATCGCCACAAACCTTTAAGCAGTTGCTAATGGTGGGTGGTATGGATAAATACTTTCAGATTGTAAAGTGTTTTAGAGATGAAGATTTACGTGCCGATAGACAGCCAGAGTTTACACAGATAGATTGTGAAATGGCCTTTGTTGAGCAAGAAGATATACTTAACGTATTCGAGAACTTGACCAAGTACCTTTTAAAAGAAGTGAATGGTGTTGAAATCGATTCTTTCCCGAGAATGACGTATGATGATGCTATGGCTAAATACGGTAACGATAAGCCAGATATTCGTTTTGGAATGGAGTTCGCTGAATTAAACGCTATTGCACAGCATAAAGAATTTGGAGTTTTCAATTCATCTGAACTAGTAGTTGGTATTGCCGTACCAGGTGCTGCTTCTTATACTAGAAAAGAGTTAGATGCCTTGGTAAACTGGGTTAAGCGCCCACAAATTGGTGCTAACGGAATGGTTTACGTAAAATGCAATGAAGATGGAAGCTTTAAATCTACCGTAGATAAATTCTACGACCAGGACGATTTAGCAAAATGGGCAGAAGCAACAGGCGCCAAACCAGGTGATCTTATATGTGTACTTTCTGGTGATGCCAATAAAACAAGAACACAGTTAAGTGCCTTACGTATGGAAATGGCAACTAGACTAGGATTAAGAAAACCAAACGAATTTGCACCATTATGGGTAGTAGATTTCCCATTGTTGGAGCTTGATGAAGAAACTGGTCATTACCATGCCATGCACCACCCATTTACATCACCAAAACCAGGTCAGTTAGAATTACTGGATACTGACCCAGGTGCTGTACGTGCAAATGCATACGATTTGGTATTGAACGGAAACGAAATAGGCGGTGGTTCTATTCGTATACATGATAAGGATATGCAAGCAACCATGTTCAAGCACTTAGGCTTTACTCCTGAAGAAGCAAAAGCACAATTCGGTTTCTTAATGGATGCATTCCAATACGGTGCACCACCACATGGCGGACTAGCATTTGGTTTGGATAGACTTGTATCTATTTTAGGCGGACAAGAAACGATTAGGGATTTCATTGCCTTCCCTAAAAATAATAGCGGTAGAGATGTCATGATCGATGCCCCTGCCCCAATTGATAATGAGCAATTGAAAGAATTGAACTTGAAGTTGGATATTCAAGAATAAACCATCTTGACAAAGTGATAATAAAAAATCCCGCCTAGTCCGGGATTTTTTTGTTTGCTCTTCTCTTCAATTGGATACCTTACAAATCAACTACCACACTACGTAAGGTATTTTTTGTTAAATTCACTTTGTGAAAAAATGGGTAAAAGTTGTATTGTATAGTTTATTGGGCATAGTTCTAATCATTGGTGCTGCGGCTGGGTACTTTTACCTTAAGTTTAAAAAGGATTTCGACACTACTGACCAACCATATAAAAACTACATAGGTTACATAGACCCAGAAAAGGCGCTATTGAATAATACATATAGCTTATGCAATAATGGTAAAATTTACCGCACGTACAATGGCGCTGGCTTAGACGCTTATAAAAATACCAAAAGGCAATTTAGAATAAACCTAGCAAACAAGTATTCAGGTGATTCGTTTACCGAATCTGGTTACATAAACTTTCGCTTTTTAGTGAATTGTGATGGAAATCCCGGCTGGTTTGAAATTGTTCAAATGAATTTAGACTTAGAGGAAAAAGAATTGAATTCAGAAATGGTAGATTCCCTTTTAACTTTTACCGCAATGCCAGAAAATTGGAATACTCTAGAATTTAGGGAAGATCCTGGCAATTATTACATGTATATATCTTATCGAATAGAAAATGGAAAAGTGGTCGAAATTATTCCTTAGTGGCTTTACATTCTTGTTATTTATTTCCTGTGGAAAGAGTGACAACGTAAAAGACCCAAGAACCCTAGCCGAAGAAAGGTTTGAAGATGCTGCATTTTATATGCAAGGCTCAGTTGCTTTTCAAAATGGTATAGCTGAAGCTGTAGCTATAGACCCAACATATGAACCTGGGGTTTATGAACTATCAGTAGCCGACCTAAAACGTGGATTACCACACAAATGGCTACCTCAATATAATAAAGCAGCAGCATTAAATCCTGAACAACGAATTCCATGGCGAGGTTATCTCTACTTGTGGTTCTACAGAGATTACGAAAAAGCCATTGCAGATTTTAACGCATCAGATACGCTAACTCCGTATTTAGACTATCCACAAGGACATAGTGTCGATTTTTGGCGTGGCATTGCGTATTTAGGAGCAAAAGATTATGAGAATTCAATTGCATTTTGGGACAAGCACATTACCAAGGAAACTGAAGATTCTGGTGAAGATTGGGTAGAACTTGAAGCATTTCTCTATAGGGGTATAGCCTATTATGAAGCTGATAATAGTAAAAAAGCAAATAAGAATTTTGACAAAGTTATTCAGTACTTTACCAGCTCTGCAGATGCTAAATATTACAAAGCACAGCTACTATTAAATGAAGGAGATAAAAAGACAGCTTTAAACATGATTGATGATGCCATTGTAGATTTCAACAACGGCTATTATAATAACAGAGGTTATGTAGAAACCCTACGCCAAATTTATCTTGAAGATTTAGAAGAGCTTAAATCAAAAATCATAGCCAGTAATTAAATACCTTTGACCCTTACTAATGTTATGGCCAAAACATGCCCATTCAAGCGAACAACCTTTTAAAGCGTATTTATAAGTGGAGATATAAGAACATCTCCCAAAAGACCTTTATATATATTTTAAGTGTAGTTGTAGGGCTTTTAGCCGGCTTGGCATCCGTTACCCTTAAAAACATAACCTACTTCATTGAGGCATCGCTTGAAAAAGGAATTATATTCTCTAGCAATCAACTGTATTTCATCCTCCCTATTATCGGTCTTACATTGGTATATCTTTATGTAAAATACATTCATAAAGAGAAACTTAATCATGCCGTATCCTCTATTCTGTTTTCTTTATCTAAAAACAAAGGCCACATAGATGTAAAGCAAGTATACACCCAACTTATTATTGCTCCGTTAACTGTAGGTTTTGGTGGATCTGTAGGGTTGTTAGGACCTGCTGTTGCAACGGGCGCAGCTATAAGTTCAAATCTAGGACGCCTGTTTCATATCAATTCAAAAACTCGTTCCCTGTTAATTGCTTGCGCTTCGGCAGGCGCTATATCCTCCATATTTCAATCGCCCATTGCGGCCATAATTTTCGCCGTAGAAGTATTTAGTATGGATCTTACCATGATATCCATGTTACCCTTATTACTAGCTTCCATAAGCGGTGTGCTTACTTCCTACTTTTTCATGGGAAATGAGGTTTTATTAAATTTTTCCAATACAGAACCCTTTGAAATTAAAGACACCTTATTCTATATTCTTTTAGGGGTTGGCACTGCGATAGCATCTATCTATTTTACCAAAATGTACTTTAGAATCGTAAACCTCTTTAAACCATTAAAAAGTCCGAAATACCGCCTTTTAGTTGGTGGTTTAGCTATAGGCATTATGCTATATATGATCCCGCCTTTATATGGTGAAGGGTTTTCCTTTATAAACTACTTGCTTATAGGTGACCACATTACTGCTTTAGGCAAAACTCCTTTTGATACCTACACAAACAACATCTGGATTGTAATTGCCCTATTAATAGGTATTACCATTTTTAAGGCTGTTGCCATGACCACTACACTGGCTGCAGGTGGTGCTGGTGGTATTTTTATCCCAACCATGGTAATGGGTAGTGCTTTAGGTAATGTAGTTGCCAAGATTATCAATAATTCTGGACTAGGGTTTTCAGTATCAGAGAGTAACTTTACGTTAATTGGTATGGCCGGTCTTATTGCTGGAGTACAACATGCCCCATTAACCGCTATTTTCTTAATTGCGGAAATCACTGGTGGTTATGCTTTATTTGTTCCTCTGATGATTACGGCATCTATATCATACCTTATCACTAAAAACACGGTAGATTACACTATTTACACGAGAGAGCTAGCTGAAAGTGGCGATTTATTGACCCATGATAAAGACCAAGCTGTTCTTACGCTAATGGACCTAGAATCTGTAATTGAAACTAATTTTAAAATTGTGCATCCAGAGATGACTTTAGGTGAAATGTTACATGATTCCGTTGCAAAATCTACCAGGAACATTTTTCCCGTAGTTGATGAAAATCAGCGGTTTTTGGGCATTATTCTTTTAGATGATATTAGAGAATTTATGTTCGATACCAAATTGTACAACACCACAAAGGTGGAAACCTTTACGCATAAAGCCCCAGATCATATTTATTACGGGTTGGATAGTATGCAGATTGTCATGCAAAAATTTCAAGATAGTGGCGCGTGGAATTTACCCGTTGTTAAAAATGGAAAATACATGGGTTTTGTATCTAAATCAAAATTATTGACCGCTTACAGAAGAGAATTGATACGTTTTACCAAATAAAAAGTAAATTCCTCAAATCTTTTAGAAAAAGAAACAACATGAAATACATCATCACCATTATAGTTTTAATCTCCATAGGACTAATCATTTATGGATTTAGCCTAGATGTTGGCCAAGAAGCATTATCACATAGATTTATTGGTTCAGGTACTTTAGGACTGTTTTTATTGGCAATGCCACTTTTTTTGATAAAAGAAAGCAAGGGTAAAAAATTCAACGATTATATGCTTACAGATGAAAATGTGAGAAAAATGCAAGGAAAAAAGCCTAGAAACACTGATAATCAAGACACTCCTGAAAAATAAACCCTCAATTTCCTACCAATCAACAGGAAAAAATATTAAATTAGAATGTTAATATTAAAATTTCAATACAATGATTGGTACCGTCAAATTTTACAATGAATCTAAAGGTTATGGATTTATAACCAATGAAGAAACTGGAAAAGATATTTTTGTTCATGCCACCGCTTTACACGGCACGGAAATTAGAGAAGGTGATAAAGTGAGCTACGAAGAGGAAGAAGGAAGAAAAGGCACAGTTGCCGGACAAGTACAAGTACTATAAATTCCTTTCATGAAAAACTAGATAACCGCGCTATTGCGTGGTTTTTCATTTATACTAAATCCTATTTTCTTTTTTTTGCAAAAAACTGAAGCAATAAACTTGCAGCTTCATCTTCTAAAACACCACCTAATATTTTGGTTTTAGGATGTAATGTAGTTCCCATAACTCCGCACCCACGCTGTTCATCTGTAGCGCCATAAACGATTTTACCGATCTGGCTCCAATATAACGCTCCTGCACACATTTGGCATGGCTCTAAGGTTACGTAAAGCGTACAGTCCTTTAAATATTTTCCACCTAAAAAATTTGCGGCCGAAGTAATTGCCTGCATTTCTGCATGTGCGGTTACATCGTTCAGTTTTTCGGTAAGGTTATGGGCTCTTGCAATGATTCTATCCTGTACTACGATTACCGCACCTACAGGTACTTCGCCAGCTTCGAGGGCGTACTCTGCCTCTTGTAGCGCCTTTTTCATAAAATAAGTATCATCGTAAGGTAAAACCATAGGTTCAAAAATACGACAGTTTCATTTTTAAAAAAGTATTTTTGTCTTCATTATACCCACAGTTTGAAATCGATACTAGAACATATCAATTCACCCAACGACCTTAAATCTTTAAAAGGAAAAGATTTGGAACAATTGGCTGTTGAACTACGTGAGTTTATAATTGACATTGTTTCGGTTAAAGAGGGTCATTTAGGTGCCAGTTTAGGTGTTGTAGAATTGACCATTGCACTACACTATGTTTTTAACACACCTACAGACAAGCTAATTTGGGATGTTGGACACCAAGCCTACGGTCATAAAATACTGACCGGTAGAAAAAATATTTTTAATACCAATAGACAGTTAGGCGGCATAAGTGGCTTTCCAAAAATGCAAGAAAGCGAATATGATGCTTTTGGCACGGGGCATAGCTCCACTTCTATTTCTGCTCTGTTAGGTATGGCTTTAGCTGCCCAATTACAAGGTAAATTTCAAAGACAACATATTGCCGTTATTGGAGATGCTTCTATAGCCAGCGGTATGGCTTTTGAAGGATTAAACCATGCCGGTGTTACCAATGCGAATATTCTAGTGGTTCTCAATGACAATGCCATGGGAATCGACCCAAGTGTTGGTGCATTAAAAAAATACTTGACCAACGTAAAAATTGGCACTGCAAAAGAAGAGAATATTTTTGAGTGCCTTAATTTCAATTACTCAGGTCCTATAGACGGTCATGACTTGTACGGTTTGGCAAAAGAATTAGAACGTTTAAAGCATATTGAAGGTCCTAAATTGCTACACGTAATCACCACGAAAGGAAAAGGGTTGCAAAAGGCAGAGGAAAATCAGGTTACCTATCATGCGCCCGGTAAATTTAATAAGCAAACGGGTGAACTACAAAAGAAAACAAACGTTGCCCAACCACCCAAGTTTCAAGATGTATTTGGTAAGACATTAGTTGAACTTGCCCTAAAGAATGAAAAAATAGTAGGTATAACTCCCGCAATGCCAACAGGCAGTTCTTTAAAATTTATGATGGAAGCTATACCCGATAGGGCTTTTGACGTTGGCATCGCAGAACAGCACGCGGTAACGTTGGCTGCAGGTATGGCTACTGACGGTTTGGTCGTATTCTGTAATATCTACTCTACATTTTTACAACGTGCCTATGATCAGGTTATACATGATGTAGCTATACAAAATTTACCAGTAATTTTCTGCTTAGATCGTGCAGGATTGGTGGGTGAAGACGGACCAACGCATCACGGTGTTTTTGATATTTCTTATTTAAGATGCATACCAAATCTAATTATATTTTCACCGCTAAATGAAATTGAGCTACGCAATATAATGTATACCGCACAATTAGGTTTAGACCATCCTATAGCCATCAGGTATCCACGTGGCAGAGGTAATTTAATAGATTGGCAAGCACCAATGAAAAAACTAGCTATTGGAAAAGCGAGAGTTTTAAAAGAAGGAACCAAAATTGCCATTTTAAGTACAGGCCCAATAGGAAATATGGCATCAAATTTGCAGTCAGAATTAGATCAACATACAGCAATTGCTCATTATGATTTTCCATTTATTAAACCGCTGGATGCCATTTTATTAAAAGAAATCTTACAGAAATACGAGCATATTATTACGCTTGAAGATGGCTCAGCTGTTGGTGGATTTGGTAGTGCCGTGTTAGAATTTGCAAATAATGTTGGAATCCACAAAATAATTAAGATATTTGGTATTCCTGATGTCTTTATAACACACGGTGCTACCGAAAAACTGTATATAAACGCAGGGATAGATAAGATGTCCGTAAAACAATATGTACAACAATTTCTATGAAAATAATGGTTTCAAAATCGCATAAACTAATACTTCCGTTACTTCTCTTGGTAACCACATTATTTTTTGGTCAAGACACCATACCGGCGCCAATAATTGTAGATAGTGTAACTGTAGACAGCATAGCTATTGACACTATTGTAATTCGTAGAACGGTAGATAAAATCTATACGCCAAAAAAAGATGTCAACCTTCAAATACCGAATATAGATTTTAATAAAACCAAGACCTTACAAAAAGGTTTTAAACGTTTTAGAGTGCCTTCATTCTGGGAAACAGAAAATAGCTTTGGTATTAATATAAGTGAAGTAGCATTTGTAAACTGGAATGCCGGTGGTGACAATGCCATTAGCGGATTAGGATTTCTAAAATTTGCCAGAAAATATAAGTTCAGTAATTTTCAGTGGGAAAATAATTTAGAATTACGCTACGGATTAAATGCGCAAGAAGGGCAAAAACTTAGAAAAACAGAAGATGTCATTCGTTTAACCTCTAACCTTGGCTTTAAAAAAGAAAATACCAGTAGGTGGTTTTATTCTGTGCAGCTAAATTTCAACACACAGTTTTCTAACGGTTACACCTACCCCGACAGAGACACGCCCATTTCAAGATTTATGGCGCCCGGTTATTTATTATTTGGTGCGGGTACCTCTTTTATCACAAAAGATGAAAAATTCAACCTTTACCTATCCCCTTTAACCCAAAAATCTACCTTCGTTTTAGATCAAGATTTAGCAGACAATGGGGCTTTCGGTGTAGAAGAAGCCATTTTAGATGCAGATGGTAATGTAATCACCCCGGGTAAGAATCATTTATTGGAACTTGGTATTCTAATCACCAATAATCTCAATTATAATATTGCAGACAATGTTGAGCTAAAAAGCAGATTGAACCTATATACCGATTATACTAAAAGCTTTGGTAATGTAGATGTTGATTGGGAGCTTACCCTTAATATGAAGGTGAATAAATTCATAAGCACCAATTTAGGAACCCAAATGATCTACGATGACGATATTCTATTTGACGTTGTCAAAAACGATAACGGCACTATTGTGAATGCCGGTGTACCCAAAATTCAGTTCAAACAAGTATTAGGAGTAGGTATTCTATACGGCTTCTAAAGTGTTTTACCTTTAATTTTATTGTGCATATGTACTGCAGCACTATCAGATAGGCTTGCAACATAACAGCATGTATTCAAAACAATTTGATACAATGATACATTCGTATCTTGATAAAATCCGGGCAAGGTTCTTAAAATAAGTTTATGGTAGTTAGAGGCATTGTTGTTTTTCTTACCAATCAAAGCATCTATATATACATCTAGAATATCAGAAATAATGGTATAACCAGCTATCTCTTTTTCAACTACTTCTTGAGATTGATATATTTTCTGAACACTCAAGCTTATGATATCTTCAATTTGAGCTTTAAATTTGCTTTTCTCCAATAGTGAGACTTC
This sequence comes from Maribacter forsetii DSM 18668, assembly GCF_000744105.1. Lineage (NCBI taxonomy): Bacteria > Pseudomonadati > Bacteroidota > Flavobacteriia > Flavobacteriales > Flavobacteriaceae > Maribacter > Maribacter forsetii. The sequence continues at coordinate 436,586 of NZ_JQLH01000001.1, read as the reverse complement.
AAAAGTACCGTTCAAAATACTTTCTTCGTTCTCGATAAATATAGAAACAGCATCTTGGATCAGTGTGTTTATGGCTAGGGCACGTAAATAACTAAGCCTATCTTCCATGTATTCCAAAGAATTATACTTATTGGTATTTATAGTATCTTTAACCAATTTTATTAAGTATTCAAGAGCATAATCTTCTGATATTAACCCAAGGTTTATACCATCTTCAAAGTCTATAATGGTATAACAGATATCATCTGCTGCCTCAACTAAAAATGTTAGCGGATGCCTACCGTAAGAAATAGTTCCATCGGTACTTCTACTTTGCAGACCTAAATCTTCTGCAACACCTTCAAAAATGTGTTTCTCACTTTGAAAAAACCCAAACTTTTTATCGCAAATATGGTTCGTTGGTTTTTTTGGTAATGACTCCTTAGGGTATTTCATAAAAGCACCTAGTGTAGCGTAGCTTAAACGCAGACCGCCAGAAACTCCTGCCCTATCCTGGGTCAATAATCGAAATCCGTTAGCATTCCCCTCAAAATCTATAATATCTTGGTATTCCTCTTTGGAAAGTAGTTCCTTAAACCTTAATCCGTTCCCGGTTTTAAAATATTCGCCAATTGCTTTTTCACCACTATGACCAAAAGGAGGGTTTCCTATATCATGTGCTAAAGCTGCCGCGGCTACAATACCTCCAAAATCATTGAATTTATACCCGTGAATTTCTTTTAGATAAGGGTGTTTTTCAATTATTTTTTTCCCTGCCAACCTGCCTAAACTTCTTCCTACCACAGAAACTTCAAGACTATGGGTCAGTCTAGTATGTACAAAATCGGTTTTTGAAAGTGGTATTACTTGGGTCTTATCCTGAAGACTTCTAAATGCGGAAGAAAATATAATCCGGTCATAATCAACATCGAACCCTAAACGGGTTTCATCTTGTTCATTTCGTAACCTTTTATTCTTATCTCCCTGTCTTCTTAAAGAAAGTAATTGCTCCCAATTCATGTTTATTATTTTAAAGCCTGCAAGATACGGCATTTACCAATTTTGATTTAATAAGCACCAATTACAGTAAATAATCTGAGAATAAGCCAGCAGCGCTTTAAAATGAAAACTTAAACATATTTCAATAATCCCGTAAAATATTATGCACTAGAATCTTAACCTTTAAAATATATATTAATAATCCTTAGATAACCTTTTCTTAACCTTTAGTTGTTTTCTTTGCGCCAGTTATTTTTAAAATGAAGAAATTATATATTCTATTCGCTTTAATGATTTGTTCTTTGTCTTTTGCACAAGAGACTAGCTCTATTAAAGGTAAAATTTTAGACGGTGAGTTTTTCAATGAGCCATTACTAATGGCTTCAGTAACGTTAGACAACGCTGCTCATTCTACACAAACGAATTTTAGAGGCAATTTTGAATTTAACGACCTAACAGCTGGAACGCATAATATGTTAGTACAATTCGTAGGATATGAACCAATACATTTAGAAATTACGCTTAAAGAAGGTGAGCAAGCTGAAATTTTAGAAACATTAAATGCTAAACGTCCGGTATTACCTTCTACCACTAATGTTAGTTCCACTTCAGAATCTACATTAAGTTCGCTAAAATTAGCTGTTAACAAAACGAGACAATAATGAAACAGCTTTAATTTCTGTCTACCCAATATTCCGTTTAGCTAAGTGATTTTTATATCAAAAGAAAATGGTATTTTCATCAACTTAACTTAGTTTCGTTGCAAGTAAAGCGAATCATTGAAAATTTACGATATTAACTTCATAACCTTATTTTAACCTTAATGATAATTTATAATGTCATTTTTGTTCCTTATTTAATTTTTTGATGGGCGAGAACATATATTTATTCATGATTATTGCATTGGCTGTTTTAGCCATAACAGATTTAATTGTTGGTGTTAGTAATGACGCCGTCAATTTTTTGAATTCAGCAATAGGGTCAAAAGCAATCTCCTTTAAAACCATTATGCTTGTTGCCAGTGTTGGTATAGCCTTTGGTGCTGTATCATCAAGTGGAATGATGGAGGTAGCAAGAAAAGGAATCTTTAATCCATCAGAGTTTGTCTTTGCGGAAATAATGATTGTCTTCATGGCAGTAATGATTACTGATATTCTCTTGTTAGATTTTTTCAATACCCTAGGTATGCCTACATCTACAACGGTTTCTATCGTTTTTGAATTATTAGGTGCAGCGGTCGCCATATCACTAGTGAAAATTTATTCAGGAGACGGTAATTTCACACATCTTTCAAACTACATAAATACAGATAAAGCAACCGAGATTATATTAGGGATTTTATTATCTGTCGTCGTCGCGTTTACCATAGGCGCTATCGTTCAATTTTTTACTAGGGTATTAATATCCTTTAAATTCAACGAGAAACCCAAATGGGTAGGTGCTATTTTTGGCGGTATGGCTATTACGGCAATTATATACTTTATACTTATTAAGGGTCTTAAAGGAACGTCTATCATTAGCCCAGAAGCATCTATGTTCATTGGTGAAAATCCTGAATTATTTTTATTAGGGAATTTCATAATATGGTTTGCACTATCTTGGTTGGCAACGACTTTCATGAAATGGAACATTTATACCGTCATTATTATTTTAGGTACGTTCGCTTTGGCAATGGCTTTTGCAGGTAATGATTTAGTAAACTTTATTGGAGTGCCATTAGCTGCATATGAGTCGTTTTTAAGTTGGTCAGAATCTGGTCAATTAGCTTCTGAATACAACATGAAGGGATTAGCAGTTGCAGTACAGACTCCAACCTATTTACTATTAGCATCAGGGGTTATCATGGTAGTAACATTATGGTTTTCTTCAAAAGCTAAAAATGTTGTAAAAACGAGTGTAGACCTTTCTAGACAAGATGAAGGTGACGAACGCTTTGAGCCAAATTACCTATCTAGACAGATCGTGAAATTTTCCATAAAAGCATCCGAAAATTTAAACAGTATCATACCGGTATCATTACAAAAGAGAATTGATACTCAGTTCATAAAACCAACTTCATATGCTCAAAAAGCAAAGGCAAAAGACCAACCTGCATTTGACCTAATTAGAGCTTCTGTAAACTTAATGGTAGCAAGTGTACTAATTTCATTAGCGACGTCATTAAAACTACCATTATCCACAACATACGTAACTTTTATGGTGGCTATGGGTACATCTTTGGCAGATAGAGCCTGGGGCTCTGAAAGTGCCGTATATAGAGTTGCAGGTGTATTGAATGTAATTGGCGGATGGTTCTTTACTGCAATCGTAGCTTTCGTTGCTGCTGCCATAATAGCTTACATCATTCACCTAGGTGGTATTTATGCAATTAGCGCATTATTGATTTTTGCATTTGTTTTAATTGGCAAGAATTACCTTTCACATACCAAGAAATTAAAAGAGACTAAAGAAGAAGAAATTTTAGAACGTGCAGAAAGCAGTTCTATTCAAGGGGTTATAGAAGAAAGTGCTAAGAACATTGCCAATGTTGTAAAAAGAGCGAATAAGATATACTCTAATTCTATTAACGGATTAGCAAAACAAGACCTCAACTCACTACATAAAAACAAGAAGCAAGGCGCTAAATTGGCAAATGAAATTGAAGATTTAAGAAATCATACCTTCTATTTTATCAAAAATTTAGAAGAAGCTCATATTGGCGCAAGTAATTTCTATATTAATGCCATGGGGCATTTAACCGATATTTCTCAATCATTGGAATATATAGGTAAGGTTAGCCACAAGCATGTTAATAACAATCACAAGAAATTAAAATACAATCAAATTAAAGAGCTTAAGCAAATTGATATAAAACTAGCTGAGATCTTAGACAATACTTACCATGCATTTGAAGAAAGATCATTTGAAAAAATTGGTACTATTTTGAACAATAAGCAAGAGCTATATGATTTGGTCTCTCAAAAAATTAGCCTTCAAGTAGAGCGCACAAGGTCAGAAGAATCTAGTCCTAAAAACACAACATTGTATTTCACCATCTTGCTTGAGACAAAAGATTTAATGACCGCAACAATGGACCTACTAGAATTGTATTATAAGGAACACGATGCCGATGTTGCCCCGGCTACCTTGGATTAAATCAATTTTTCTAATGAACTAAAAAACACATTTATGAAATATTTAGTTTTGATTGCTTTTCTATTTACTGGGATTTTTAATCATGCCCAAGAAATAAGCGGTAACGAATTATTAGAAAAAGCAATAGCATTTCATGACCCAGAAGACAATTGGTCTACCTTCAAAGGTAAAATGCTTATTGAGATGGAAAACCCAAAAAGTAGTATGCGCAGTACTCTAGTTGAGTTAAAATTACCTACGAATTATTTTAAAACAACCGTAACAAAAGACAATTACGTTATTGAATCTGAACTGAATAATGACGAGTGTACGCTAAAATTAAATGGTAGCACCTCTATATTCCCTAAAATAAAAGATAGTTTGAATATTAGCTGTGATCGCGCTAAAATGATGAAAAACTATTACACCTATCTATACGGATTGCCAATGAAATTAAAGGACCCAGGCACCATTATAGATAACAAGGTTATTAAGAAAACCTTTAAAGGCAAAGAATACCTAGTTTTAAAAGCTACATATGAAAAAGAAGTAGGTAAAGATACTTGGTACTTCTACTTTGACCCAAAGACTTACGCTATGGAAGTATATCAATTCTTTCATGATGAAAGTAAAAACGATGGGGAGTACATTCTACTTTCAGAGCTAATTACCGTAAACGGAATCAAGATTCCTAAAGTACGCAAATGGTATTATAACAAAGGTGATGTGTTTCTTGCAACGGATGATCTTCGTAAAGCTAGTAGTTTAGATTAGCGATAAAAATTCATTTCATCTATATATTTCCAAACTTCTGGCGGTAATAACGGTTTTATGTTTTTACCATTTTTATGCTCTTTACGTATAAATGTAGAGGAGATTTCCATGATTGGAGCGTTTACCCTATGAATCTTATCGTGCTCTTTAAATTGATGCTCAATTACCCCTTCAGATATTCTTGGGTAGACATACAAATGATGAAGATCTAAGATAGCCTCATAGTTCTTCCATTTATGAAGCCCTTTTAGATTGTCTTCACCCATAATCAACGAAAAATCATATCCTTCAGGATATTTTTCCTCCAAATGAACCAGTGTATTTATCGTGTAGTTTGGCTGCGGCAGGTTAAATTCTATATTACTAGGTTTTAGCTTATCATACTCCTTCGTTGCTTCATAGACCATTTCAAACCTTTGATGGTTATCCAAAAGCGTTTTCTTGACCTTAAACGGACTTTGAGGTGTTACTACGAACCAAACCTCATCTAAGTCTGAAAACTCAACCATATGGTTCGCTATAACCAAATGACCAATATGAATAGGGTTAAAGGTGCCAAAGTATAATCCTACCTTTTTCATACTCACTTATTCTTTATCATCCGAAACGAAAGATGCCACTAAATCTACTGCTTCCTTCAAGGCTACATCAAGATCATAATTCTTTATTACCTTATCAAATTGTGGTGCGGTTGCCAGTTCTACCGATGCCTTTGCGATACGCATATTTATTTTGTCTTCACTTTCAGTACTTCTCTTTTTAAGTCTGATTTTAAGCTCGTCTACACTTGGCGGCTTCACAAAAACAGCTAACGTCTGATCAGGAAACTTCTTTTTAATTCTTAAGCCACCAACAACGTCAATATCAAATATTACGTTCTTGCCTTCTGCCCAAAGTCGTTCTACCTCACTTTTTAACGTACCGTAAAAATTATCTCGGTATACTTCTTCCCATTCCAAAAAATCATCATTCTTTATGTGATTTTTAAATTCGGAAACCGACATGAAATAATAGTGTTCCTTATTCTTTTCTTTACCTCTTCTAGGGCGTGAAGTTGCAGATACAGAAAAAGCCAAATTCAATTCTGGCTGTGCCAATAAATGGCGTACAATCGTAGTTTTTCCACTTCCTGAGGGCGCAGAAAATATGATTAGTTTTCCACCTTTCATCTATAGTACGTTTAACATTTGTTCTTTAATCTTCTCTAGTTCATCTTTCATTTGCACAACTATTTGCTGCATAGGGGCAAAGTTTGCTTTAGAACCGATCGTATTAATTTCACGACCAATTTCTTGAGAAATAAATCCTAATTTTTTACCGTTACTATCGTCTGACTGTAATGTTTTGCTGAAGTAGTCTAAATGATTTGCCAAACGAACTTTTTCTTCCGTAATATCATACTTCTCTAAATAGTAAATAAGTTCTTGTTCAAATCTATTTGCATCTACATCTGCTTTTATATCTTGAACGGCTTTTTCTAAACGCTCACGAATAGTAGCCTGCCTATCTGGATCAATACTTATAACCTCTTCCAACAATTTCTTTAAGGAAGTTATTCTGTCCAGAAAATCTTTTTCCAAAACACTACCTTCTTCTGACCTGAACTCATTGATCTCTACCAAAGCTCCTTTCAACGCTTCTTTTATAGCCTCATATTCAGATTCGTCGATATCTTCTTTATCCGTCTTCATAGCATCAGGAAAACGCAATGCCATTTCTAACAATCTAAGATCATCACCGTCGGCAATACTTTTCAACTGCCCCATGTATTGTTTCACTGCAATTTCATTGACCTGGGTAGAAGTTTCGTTACCAGTTAGTTCAACGTAAAGATTAAAATCTACCTTACCGCGCAACAAAGAATTAGCCACCAATTTTCTTAGTTCCAATTCTTTTTCACGATAACTAGAAGGCATACGCGCATTTAAATCAATACTCTTGCTGTTAAGTGATTTTATTTCTACCGTAATTTTTTTATTAGGTAGTTGAACTACATGCTTTCCAAAGCCGGTCATGGATTGAATCATAAATATATTTTAAGATTAAGACAAAGGTAAGGTAAATGAAAAATTTATTATGAATCTTCTCACCCTACTTAAATAGTTAAGGAGCAAACAAAAAATGCTCTTGTTTGCTCCTTAAATTATAATTGATAAAATATTAAAGTTCTCTAACCCAAATATTTCTAAAACTAACACGACTATCGTCACCATGATCCTGTAACATTAGAGGACCTTTACCATGTGCCGGGTTCTTGGGCCAACCAACATAAGGCGTAGTTCCTTTAAGCTCCACATGATCTTGAACCAAGATTCCGTTATGGATTACGGTGATATCTCCAGATTTTATCTTGCCACCATCAACATTAAATTCTGGAGCATGATAAATAATATCATACGTATTCCATTCGCCTGTTGGTACAGAAGCCATTGCCAATGGTACATGTTGCTTATAAATAGAACCCACTTGCCCGTTTACATAAGTGGGATTATCATTTTGATCTAGTATCTGCACTTCATATATGCCGTTTAAAAATACACCGCTATTTGCTCTATTCTGATTATCTCTCTGCACCGGCAAAGGAGATTTCCACTCTATATGCAATTGTACATCGCCAAAATTCTGTTTGGTCTGTATGTTTCCGGTTTTGTCATTAACCGTCATACTACCATCTTTATTCAAATGCCATTTAGCTGTAGTACTATCATTGGTACTGATCCAATTATCTAAGTTGGCACCATTAAAAAGAACAATGGCATCACTTGGTGCGTCACTAGCAGTTGCTGGTTTAACCACGGCAACCTTAGGCTCGTAAAATTCTGTTTCTTCGGGTGTTGTTGGTTCTTCACCCATGTATTCTTCATAAACGATTACACTATCCTTAACAGCTTCTAGTCCTCCATCAGTAGCTACCGTTACTTTTTCTTGACAAGATATTACTCCCAAAGAAGCAACTAATAATAGTAATGAATATTTATTTTTCATACGTAAATGCTATTAAAGTTGTTTGATTTTTATATTCCTGAACGCTACAACATTGTGGTGATCTTGTAAACCGATTTTTCCGGTGGTATATTTTCCGAATCCGTCCCAATCCGCAAATTTTGATTTTGCTACCATAGCGTCCCATTCTTCATTTGCTACAGGAAATGTTACCATTTCTGTACCGTTTAAGGTAACACTACCTTTATGCTCTTCGTGATTTACAGTAATCACCATAGTGTTCCATTCCCCTATTGGCTTAGTAACATCTTTTGCTGGAGAAACCATGTCATACAAAGCTCCTGCTTGGTGTGTTGTACCCGCTTTAGCATCTGGGTGCTTATCATTATCCAATATTTGAATTTCTGGTCCTGTTTGATATCCAGTTCCAAATTTTTCGTCCTCACTAACGCCCCAAAACACACCGCTATTACCTGCTTCAGAAATTTTCCAATCTAATGTCATTACAAAATCGGTATACTCTTCTCTAGTAACTAAATCATGGTTTTTATTCGCCTCCCCCTCAGCCGGTGGGGTGTATATCAAAGCATCACCTTCAATTTTCCAGGCATCACTTACTCCGTCGGTTTTAAACTCTTTCCATTGATCTAAAGAACTACCGTCAAACAATACTTCCCAATCATTTTCTACTATGGCAACTTCTTCGACAACGGCTGTTTCAGTTTTCTCCTTTTTTTCTTGCTTACATGCAACGAATGCTAATACACATACTGCACTTACTATATATTTCTTCATCATCTACTTTTAAAGTCCTAACATTTTCTTCAACATTTCTTTATCGATTTCAGCACCTGCAAAATCATCGAAGGTTTTCTCTGTAGCTTCAATAATATGGTCAGAGATAAATTTGGCACCTTCGCGCGCACCTTGTTCTGGGCTTTTAATGCAACATTCCCATTCCATTACCGCCCAAACATCGCAACCGTATTGTGTTAATTTAGAAAATATGGTTTTGAAATCTATTTGACCGTCACCTAATGAACGGTATCTTCCAGCTCTATCTCCCCAGTCATTATAACCGCCAAAAGCACCTTTTTTACCTGTAGGATTAAATTCAGAATCCTTTACATGAAAAGACTTTATAAACTCATGATAGTGATCAATATATGTAATATAATCTAACTGTTGCAATACAAAATGGCTTGGATCATAAAGAATATTTACTCTTTTATGGTTACCCGTAGCTTCTAAAAAACGTTCAAAAGTATCACCATCATGTAAATCTTCACCCGGGTGAATTTCATAACAAACATCAACACCCTCTTTATCAAAATGATTTAAGATTGGTGTCCATCTTTTTGCCAATTCCTCAAAACCCATTTCCACCAAACCCGCTGGTCTTTGCGGCCAAGGGTGCATGGTATGCCATAAAAGCGAACCCGAGAATGTTGCATGAGCATTTAACCCTAATCTTCTACTTGCCGTTGCCGCTTTCTTTACGGTTTCAATTGCCCATTCTGTTCTAGCTTTTGGATTGCCATGAACATTACTAGGTGCAAAAGAATCGAACATTAAGTCATATGCAGGGTTAACAGCAACCAATTGCCCTTGTAAGTGAGTTGAAAGTTCTGTAATTTCTAATCCGTAAGAGTTTACTTTGGCTTTAAGCTCATCGCAGTACGTCTGACTTTCAGCTGCTTTATCCAAATCGATTAAAAAACTTTCCCAAGTAGGAATTTGAATTCCTTTATAACCAAGGTCAGCTGCCCATTTACACATTCCGTCTAAAGAATTAAATGGAGCTTTACTATCTACAAACTGCGCCAAAAAAACGGCAGGTCCTTTAATTGTTTTCATAAAAATATACTATCAGTTGTTGTTTGAATTTGTTGTTGATTTTGAGATATAAAATCTCTCAAAAAATCTTATATTTAAGAATTGTATCAAGTTCTTCTCGATACATTGGAGATTTGCTATAAATATAGGGAATACCATCAGAAAAAGATAAAATTTCAAGCATGAATCAAGATGAAATATTCGACGCAATCGTTGTCGGAACAGGAATAAGTGGCGGCTGGGCTGCTAAGGAATTAACAGAGAAGGGCTTAAAAACACTTGTTTTGGAACGCGGCCCAATGGTAAAGCATATTGAAGATTATCCTACAATGAACGATGATCCTTGGGATTATCCGTTAAAGGGTAAATTATCAAAAGAGGACCAAGAAAAATATCATATACAAAAAAGAGTGATATGGGCACCTACCGAAGATTCTAAACACTTTTTTGTTAACGATCTGGACCACCCTTATGTAGAAACAAAACGTTTTGACTGGATACGTGGTTATCAAGTAGGCGGAAGATCCTTGACCTGGGGAAGACAAAGCTACCGATGGAGCGATATTGATTTTGAAGCGAATAAAAAAGATGGTGTTGGTGTAGACTGGCCTGTAAGATATAAAGATATTGCACCTTGGTATGATAAGGTTGAGGAATATATAGGAGTTAGTGGTGAAGCCTTAGGATTAGAGGTTTTACCAGATGGAAAATTTCAGCCCGCCATGAAATTAAACTGTGTTGAAGAAGATTTTAAGAAAACTACGGCAGACAAGTTTGATGACGGTCGTTTAGTTACCATAGGTAGAACGGCACATATTACAGACCCCAATGCCACTTTTGAAGGTCGTGGCACGTGCCAAAATAGAGACCGTTGCTGGCGCGGATGCCCATTTGGTGGATATTTTAGTAGCAACTCCTCTACATTACCAGCTGCTGAGCGTACCGGAAATATGACCTTGAGACCGAATTCTATAGTGCATGAAATCATATATGACGATACTACTAAAAAAGCAACGGGAGTAAGAGTAATAGATGCAGAGACCAATGAAAAAATAGAATTTAAAGCAAAGGTGATTTTTCTATGCGCATCTGCAATGGCATCGGTGGGTATTTTGTTGCAATCTAAATCTGAACGTTTCCCTAACGGATTAGGAAATGATTCTGATGCTTTAGGAAGAGGTATTATGGACCACCATTATAAATTAGGTGCAACGGCAAAGGTAGATGGGTATTTAGATAAATACTACAAAGGAAGACGTGCAAACGGTTTTTACATACCTCGTTTTGTAAACTTAAATGAAGAAACTAAACGCGAAGGATATTTACGTGGGTTTGGTTATCAAGGTACAGCAAGTAGAGGGGATTGGTCTGCAGAAATAGGTGAATTAGGATATGGAAAAGATTTAAAGGAATCTGTACTAAAACCAGGTAGATGGACTATTGGTGTAACCGGATTTGGAGAGTTTTTACCATACGACGACAACAGGGTAACACTTAGCCCAACTGAAAAAGATAAATGGGGACTGCCTCAATTAGCCTTTGATGTAGAATTCAAAGAGAACGAATACAAAATGCGTGAAGACATTAAAAAAGAAATTGTGAACATGTTTGAAGCTGCAGGCTTTAAAGATGTGGCATCTTACGAAGAGCCTAGCGGACCTGGTTTGGGTATTCATGAAATGGGTGGTGCCAGAATGGGCCACAACGCAAAGACTTCTATAATTAACAAGAATAACCAAGTACATTTAGTACCCAACGTATATGTAACCGATGGTGCTTTTATGTCTTCTTCTAGCTGTGTAAACCCATCATTGACCTATATGGCATTTACCGCGCGGGCAGCAAATCATGCAGCTGAACAATTAAAAGCAGGTAAATTTTCTTAATATTAAAATTAATTACAAAGTATTACGTTTATTACATCCTATAGATTAAAGAAAATATCAGCTTATGGAAAATGCTTCGGCCAGAAATATGTGGGGTAATTATTTGAAAAATCATCTCGAAGATGTCTTTCATGAGACACCAAAAACAATGTTTTTTGGCAATAATGAACACGATGCTAATGAAAGCGTTAGGTTAATACAAAGTGGCGATAAAAAAGCAATCTCACATTCTCTATTAGGTTTACAAAACCGTAATGAACCGTTACCTAAAATAGGAGACTATATTGTGGTAACAGATTGGAATGGCGAGGCACAATGTATTGTTGCAACCACTGCGGTTACACTTAAGCCATATTTTAGTATTGACACTACTTATGCCCAATTAGAAGCTAATGGGGATAAATCATTAGACAGCTGGAAAAAATATCATTGGGATTTTTTCACTAAGGAATTACAAGAATTTAAAAGAGAACCAAGAGAAAGTATGATTGTTGTCTGCCAAAACTTTAAAAAGGTAAATTAATGATCATTATATAAAGTTTTATAAAACAAAAAGAGCCGCAAATTGCGGCTCTTTTTTATAGTTTAAAATGGCAATTTAGTTCTCTAAAGCTACCCAAGTATTTCCGCTTTTATGCGAATCTACGGTTGCTTCAATAAAGTTCATACCACGAACACCGTCTGCCATAGTTGGGAATTCGCCGTCATTATATTTTTCACCTCTAATTGCTCTTGCAACACCTTTATAAATGTTAGCCATAGAATCAAAAATACCTTCTGGGTGACCAGCTGGTAGTTTAGTACCATCTAAAGACAATTCAGAATTATATGCATGACCAGGCTTGTAGATTTGTGTAGGCTCAGTATCACTTAATTTATATAAGAAATTAGGCTTTTCCTGCTCCCATCTAAAAGCACCCTTTTCACCATAGATTGAAATTGCTAATCCGTTTTCTTCTCCCGTAGCTACTTGACTACCTCTAATAACACCTTTTACATGGTCACCCATACGAATTAGCACGGTACCGTCAACATCCATCTGGTTATCTTCATAAAGGTAGTTGAAGTCGCAAAGTAGTTCGTTCACTTTAAGTCCCGTAGTATATTCAACCATATTAAAGGCATGAACACCGATATCGCCCATACAAGAACTAATACCTGCTTTTTTAGGATCTAATCTCCAAACAGAAGATCTTTTCTCTTTGTCATGAATAATGGTATTGATCCACCCTTGATAATAGACTGCATCTACCTTATGAATTTTACCTAAAGCACCAGCTTTAATCATTTCACGCATTTGGCGTACCATTGGGTAACCTGTATATGTGTGGGTTAAAGCGAAAACAGTACCTGCTTTCTCATGAGATTTCTGTAAATCTTTAGCCTCTTCTAAAGTAGTGGTCATCGGCTTTTCACAGATAACGTTAAAACCATTTTCTAACAACTTCTTTGCCATTGGGTAATGCAAGAAGTTAGGCGTAAGAATAGAACAAACTTGAATACGTTCATCTTCTGGTAGTTTTAATTCCTCTTCAATTAAGGTATCAAAATCTTTATATATTCTATTTAACGGCACATCTATTTCTTTGGCGAAAGCTATGCTGGCATCATAATCAGGATTAAAAACAGCTCCTGTAATTTCGTAATTATCATTAATAAACGATGCTACTCTGTGCAACACTCCTATTAATGAATCTCCTCCTCCACCTAATATTCCTAATCGTATTTTCTTTGGCATTTTGTTATTGTTTTTGTTGTTTGTTATTGAAAATAGTATTGTTTAAAATCCCTTCGGATTTATATTTGTTCTGATTTTTGAAAAAATTCACCCCATTTATCTACTAAAGAACAGCTATAGTATTTAACGAGTCACAATTTTCAGGCGTTTAAATTAAAGAATTTATCTAAGACTGATATTCTATTTTCTCTGTTTTAAAGAAAATGGCGAACAATATAAATACGGCCAAGGCAAAACCAGCCGGATACATCCAGATAGTTTCCCAAACATGTTTACCGTCATCTAAAAGGTAAGCCGTTGAAATCTTTCCTGCAACCCAAAACCCTATTAACATACCCACACCATAAGTCGCTAAAGTTATAAGACCTTGTGCCGAGCTTTTAAACTTTTCACCCGCTTTACTATCGGTATATATTTGCCCTGAGACAAAGAAAAAATCATAACATATACCATGCAGTGCTATACCGATGATGAGCATAAACCCAAGTTCGTTAACATCACCAAATGCAAATAATAAGTAACGTACCACCCAAGCAGCCATAGCCACCAGAATAGTCTTTTTAAATCCGAATTTGGTAAAGAAATAAGGAAGTAATAACATAAAGGCAATCTCAGAAATTTGACCTAATGTCATTTTCCCTGTTGGGTTATCCATACCTATTTCTACCAGAAAAGGATTTGCATTCTGATAATAGAACGCTAATGGTATACATATTAAAACCGATGATATAAAGAAGATTAAAAAGTTCCTATCCTTAAATAAGCTTAAAGAATCTAATCCTAAAATCTCTTTAAGACCAAGTTTTTCCGAACTAACCGCTTTAGGCGGAGTTTTAGGCAATGTAAAGCTGAACAATCCTAAAATTAAAGAGGCTATAGCCGTCATTAAAAACGTATTTCTGAGTAAGCCTTGACCAATATTCTCACCTTGATCCCAGTGGAATATATAACTAATGGAAAGACCGGCGATAATCCACCCTAAAGTCCCAAAAACACGAACCATAGAAAATTCTTTAGCCGGATTTTTCATTTGGTTAAAAGAAACTGAATTGACCAAAGCCAAGGTAGGCATGTACAAGATCATGTAGGCTAAAACCATTATATAAAAACTATCGAATGCGGTACTTTGGTACATGAAATACATAAGAGCGGCACCCAAAAGATGCAAAACACCCAAAATTCTCTCTGCATTAAAATACCTATCTGCTATGATTCCAATAACAAAGGGAGCAATAATAGCCCCCCATGATTGTGTAGAAAATGCCAAGGCTATTTCACTATCGGTTGCCTTTAAATTGTTTCCTAAAAAAGTACCTAAGGTTACAAACCAAGCACCCCAAATAAAAAATTCTAAAAACATCATAAAGCACAACTGCGCTCTAACTTTATTTTTCATCTATCTTCAGTAATAAACATAATCTGAGCTTATAGGAGTTTCATCATTATTTCTAAAATCTACGGCAATTTGCCCTCTATGACTTGTAGAATGATTTATGATATGAAAAAGAATATCTTGTAAGGTATTGGTGAACAATCGCCCTTCAGAATTTTCATAATCTATACGCTTGTCAAAATTATCGGCATTAGTTACTATCTCAAACGAACTACGTTGATTTTCATAATGAATATCTGCCCATTTTTTCACGTCATGCTCTTGCCAAACCTTGTATTCACTAGGTTTATTTAAGATTCTTGCATTCCAAATATGGTGCGCATTTAAAATATGACTAAATAAACGAATGGTTTCTGGTGGCACCGTATCAAGGGCCAAACACTGCTCTATTAGCTTCTTGTTACAATGAAAATTATAATCGAATATTTCATTAAAAAAAGTCTCCATAAATTTCGCTGTTGATTATTCTATTTCTTTTGCAGCTTTTAGCAAAAGATCTCTAGTAGCGATGATACCGTCTGCTTCACTTATTTCAGACCCTTCATATTCAACACCAATAAAGCCGGTATAGCCTGCATTGTTTACAATCTTCAGCATTTCTACATAATCAATACCGGTATCATAACCATCTGCATCAAAATTATTAGACTTTGCACTTACCGCTTTTGCATAAGGCATTAATTCTTTTACACCTTTGTATTTATCGTACTCTTTTAAACAGTCCCAGCTATCTGGTTTGCGTTCAATACAAAAATTACCAAAATCAGGCAAACTTCCACAGTTATCCAAGTTCACGGTTTTCATAACCTGGGCATGTAATTCTCCGTTAGAGGACAAGCCACCGTGGTTCTCAACCAATACATTAATACCTTTTGTTTTTGCATAAGTAGCTAATTTTGTAAGACCGTCTACGGAATTCTTGATCCATTGCTCTGGCACATCACTTCCATTAAGGTTTACTCTAATGGCGTGGCACCCCATTGCTGCGGCTGCATCTACCCATTTTTTGTGCTTCTCAACAGTTTCATTTCTTTCGGCTTCATCGTCAACAGCCAAATTACCTTGACCATCGATCATGATCAAAACGTTTTTCATTCCGTGCTTCTCTGCTTCTGCATTAGATTTTGCAACGAAATTTGCCATTGCCTCTTCAGAATAACCAGCATCTTCCAATTCAGGATTATACAGTTGACTTACATACTCTAATCCCGTAAACCCCCAATCCTTTGCTTTTTCGGCAAAAGAATATGGATCTACACCATCTTCCCTGATCATTTTGTGCATGGACCATTGTGCCAAAGACAATTTAAAAAATGGAGCTTTAGTACTTTCTTCCATTACAATTTCTGCATTTTCTACTTTCTCTTTTTTTGTTTCCTTACATGAGTAAGTTCCTAATAACGAGATTCCAATACATACTGCCGTAGCAATTCTAATAAATTTGTTTGTTTTCATTTTTGGTTGTTTGTTGTTGTTTGAATAATAATCTCAATCGTTTGCGTTAAAATCATGACTAAATCTATCACATATGCAAGATGCATATTTTAGCGAATTTCGCAAGAAGAATGGACAATAAATGTATAGAATTAATTTAATATTTAATAAATTTAGAGATTAAACAACTTTTATGAGCAAATTTTATTATAATGAAGAGCAGGAGTCCTATGACGCTATAGTTGTAGGAACCGGAATTAGTGGCGGTTGGGCCGCGAAAGAATTATGCGAGGCTGGTCTTAAAACACTGGTTTTAGAACGTGGTCGTATGGTAAAACATATTGAAGACTACGAGACAGCAAATATGGACCCGTGGGATTTTCCGAATGCAGGGCAACCTACTAAGGAAATTATTGAACAACAACCAAAGCAAAACAGAACTGGTTATACTACCAACCAAGCTAGTAACATGTGGTTTGTAAATGACCTAAAACATCCATACAATGAAACAAAGCGATTTGACTGGATGCGAGGATATCATCTAGGTGGTCGTTCACTACAATGGGGCCGTCAAAGTTACCGTTTAAGCGATATTGATTTTGAAGCAAACAAAAAAGAAGGTATTGCCGTAGATTGGCCTGTTCGTTATAAAGATATTGCACCTTGGTACGATAAGGTTGAAGAGTATATTGGCGTAAGTGGTGAAAACTTAGGTTTAGAGCAATTACCAGATGGTAATTTTTTACCAATGATGGACCTGAACTGTGTAGAGCAGGAATTTAGGGAAAAAGTTGCTGAGAATTTTGATGGTCGTGTAGTAACTGCCGGAAGAACTGCACACATTACAGGAACAAAGCAATTTGACGGAAGAAGCAAATGTCAATTTAGAAATAGATGTATTAGAGGGTGTCCTTTTGGAGCTTACTTTAGTAGCTTATCTTCTACTCTACCTGCAGCAGAAGCTACCGGTAATATGACACTTAGACCAGATTCTATTGTACATGAGGTTATTTACGACCCAAAAACAAAGAAAGCAACAGGTGTAAAGGTTATTGATTCAAATACGAAAGAAACTTTTGAATTTAAGGCAAAGGTTATATTCTTATGTGCATCTGCAATAGCATCTACTTCTATATTAATGCAATCTAAATCTGAAAGTTTCCCTAATGGTATGGGTAACGAGTCTGATCAATTAGGCCGTAACATCATGGACCACCAACTTCAAGTAGGAGCTTCTGGAAAATTTGATGGCTTTGAGGATAAATATTATAAAGGAAGAAAACCTAGTGGTATCTATATTCCAAGGTTTAGAAACTTAGGCGGAGATTCTGACAGGGATTACAAAAGAGGGTTTGGCTATCAAGGTGGAGCCTCTAGAGGTAACTGGGAAGAATCTATTGCAGAACTATCTCACGGTAAAGACTTAAAAGATGCCGTTTTAAAACCAGGTGGATGGACGTTTGGTATGATGGGCTTTGGAGAAGTACTACCTTACGAAAACAATAGATTTACCTTAGATTACGATAAATTAGATGATTGGGGCCTACCAACGGTAACTTTTGATGCCGAGCTTCAAGAAAACGAACTTAAAATGCGTAAAGACATTTTAGAGTCGGCCGTTG
Source organism: Maribacter forsetii DSM 18668 (assembly GCF_000744105.1). Lineage (NCBI taxonomy): Bacteria > Pseudomonadati > Bacteroidota > Flavobacteriia > Flavobacteriales > Flavobacteriaceae > Maribacter > Maribacter forsetii. Next base: position 418,868 of record NZ_JQLH01000001.1, on the reverse strand, counting down.
ATATGTTAGAAAAAGCCGGACTTAGAGATGTTAAAGGGTATGATAACGAAAGTGCTTTAGGTTTAGGTATTCACGAAATGGGAACTGCCCGTATGGGAAGAGATAGAAAAACGTCTGTTTTAAATGGAAACAACCAATTACATGATGTACCAAACGTATATGTAACTGACGGGTCCTTTATGACTTCTGCCAGTTGTGTAAACCCATCATTAACTTATATGGCCTTTACGGCCAGAGCTGCAGATCATGCTGTTAAAGAACTTAAAAAAGGAAACATATAATGGATAGAAGACGCGTTTTAAAAAATATGGGAATGTCACTTGGATATATGGTGGCCACCCCAACCTTGTTATCAATTGTTCAAAGCTGTAAAAGTGAACCGGCCCTAACTTGGACTCCAGAATTCTTGGCTCAAAATGAAGGTGAAGTACTTTCTAAACTAGTAGATATTATTTTACCTAAAACTGACACACCATCTGCTACAGAAGTACAAGTTGATATCTTTATTGACAGGTTTGCAAAAGATGTTATGGAAAAGGAGCAACAAGACTTCTTTAAAATGTCTATGACAAAATTCACTAATAAAGCCTTGGCTGATTCTGGAAAAGAAAAAGCCGAAGATTTAACCACTGAAGATTTAGAGCCTGTTTTGGCAACATCTTTGAAATACACAAAAGATCAGCAAGCAGAAATGTTCAAGACCATTAATAGCTACACAAAAGCTATTGCAGATGGAGGTACTGCCGAGTTAGATGATGAAGTTTCAAGATTTGCATTTGCCAATAACTTAAGAGGTATGACTATTTGGGGCTATAAAGCTTCTGAATATGTAGGCGAAGAAGTATTGGCATATTTACCTGTCCCAGGTGAATATGTTCCTTGCGGAGATATGCAAGAGCTTACAGGTGGTAAGGCATGGTCCTTATAACACAATAACATTTCAATATTCAAAGCCAAGAGCATGATAATTTCATCGTTCTTGGCTTTTTACTTTAAATCAACCACTCATGAAAAGAAGAAGTTTTATTCAAAAATCTGCATTAACATCAGGAACAATTGCTTTAGGCAGTACTCTAACCTATGCAAACACGCTAAACAATAAACCTAAAGCCCATAAATACAATTTAAAATATGCACCACACTTGGGCATGTTTAAACATTTGGCAGGCGAAGACCCTATTGATCAATTGAACTTCATGGCTGATCAAGGCTATACAGCATTTGAAGATAATGAAATGCGTAAACGTCCTATTGAACAACAGGAAAAGATGGCTAAGACCATGAAAGAACGAGGTTTGGAAATGGGCGTGTTCGTAGCACATAAAATACACTGGAAAACCCCTAATTTAGCATCGGGTGACCAAACCAAAAGAGAAGAATTTTTGAATGATATAAAAAGTTCTATTGAAGTTGCCAAACGTGTCAATGCCAAATGGATGACAGTAGTGCCCGGTCATGTGGACCTTAAGCAAAGAATGGGCTACCAGACCGCTAATGTCGTAGAAAGCCTTAAACAAGCATCCGCATTACTAGAACCACACAATATAACCATGGTATTGGAACCTTTGAATTTCAGAAATCACCCAGGATTATTTTTAACAGATTCTCCACAAGCATTTGAAATTTGCAAAGCAGTTAATTCGCCTTCTTGTAAAATTTTGTTCGATATCTATCACCAGCAGATACAAGAAGGAAATCTAATACCTAATATGGAAGCTTCTTGGTCTGAAATTGCATACATTCAAATAGGAGATAACCCTGGAAGAAACGAACCTACTACTGGTGAAATCAATTATCACAATGTATTTAAATGGATTCACGAACAAGGCTTTGATGGAATACTTGGTATGGAGCATGGCAACTCTAGAGATGGTAAAGAAGGAGAACTAGCGGTTATTGATGCATATAAAAAAGTAGATGATTTTTTATAAATCTATGCTACACCCTTTGGTCATTTAAGACCTAAACGAAAGAGCAAAAATTGCATTTCATCGAAAAAGAATCAACTATTCGATGAAATGCATATTCTGATTGTAAGAATTTACCTACTTATTCGTTCTTTTGTATATGTCCCAATACCTACAAGCAGTACTCGTCTATGCCAGTTTACTTCTGGCTTCCAAATTATCTTTTTATATCTATAAAAAGGTAAAGTCCCATTCTTTTGAATTGTTTCAAATGAGATTAAGTTACAAATGGTTTAACCTTAAAAGTGCGATAAGATTAACATATCATAGCCTTTTTAACGACACTATTAAGTTTCCGTAATCCAAAATGGTCTTTGCTGCGTATATAACTTATACTCTAATACTTAAGTTATGGAAAACTACATCACAATATTGATGATATATGCGGCTGCGTTACTTTTCTCAACAGTATTGAAGCCTTATATCAAAAACGATAAATAAAAATCCCCTTACTTAACCTCGGCTTAGCCGTATATAAAAAAGACCCCATAAAGCGGGGTCTTTTTTATTCTTATTTTTTTGGAATTCTTCTTAAATCATAAGTATTTTCTAAATCTACTTTTACTGTCAATATAAACTATAATGTCTATTTAGGTATATTCTAATTTCTAACCAAGGGTCAGTAAAATATATGCATGAAATATCATACTATACAACCCATTTAAGCTATCAAAAAAATTGATGATTTGATGGTAGTAATAAAAATGTACGGTCCCACTAATGCTTCTTTTATGAAAAATGCCCACCAAGTCTAATAAAGGTAGTTCCCCCGAAACCTTTTCTTAGAACGTAATCATACGACGAATCGTAGTTATACTTATTTTGGCGCTCAAACATTAGATATAAGATAACATACACTACCCTATAAAGAACCGTACTAACTTTTAATTTTAAACTTTTATATCTGCATTAAAAGAACCATTGATCAGCAATACTTCTCCTTCTGCATTTTCCAATTGTACCTCTAACTTGCCATCGACTATGTTAGAAAAACTTTCGGTTATTGTAATATCACCAGATTTTATAAAAAAGGGCAATTCACTTACACTACCTAAATCTGCAAAACCATAAACTCCGCTGAAACTATTCATCAGTCGGTTAATACTTTTAATTTTATGTTTTCCAGCCTGTATACCACGTTTACCTTTTGCTTTAGATGCAATAATAAATTCTAACGTTTGCTCCCGTTCATCATTGCAAGTAGTAAAACTTAATAATAATTTATCTGTCCTATGACCTAACTTATCTACCTCAGTTCTACTTTGAAAGGCTGCCGCTCCATCTAAATGAAAGTTTAATTTTCCTTCTACATTAAAACTATAGGAACCATTATCCAATCTAGACTTTTCATAATTTTCTTTTGATCCGCCTGCAAGCAACATAAACGGTATTATACCGAAAAGAAATGTTTTAAATGATTTACCTACAAAGCATAAAAATCTCGGCATGATTTAAAGTTATGGTCTGGTTAAATTCTGTTCTTGAACTTCTAGGACTACAGTTAAATTCTCACTTAAACCTTCTTCTTCCTGCATAAATTGAGATGCAATCAATAAGACCACAATAAATAATGCCAACATAATGCTGCATTTCCTCATATCAATTTCACTTATAACATACTGAAGTTCTGTGATAAAGGTAAATTTATGCTTAAAACCGGTAGACCTATATTGTATAACTTGCTTCTTTTTATGTATAATCGGAAGCCTAAAATCAGAAAAGTTTAAGATAGACTCCGTTTGTAATCTTTTTCCTTCCTTTTACAAGTTTTATCTCAAACTTTTGTCCTTTCATTAAAAATATACCGATTACACTAATATTTCTTCCATTGATACAAATTAGCATAGGAAAACCACACAAGCGCTTAATTTTTCATAACTTTCTAACTTGATATTCGATCTTTTATGTTACAAGCTGTTATCGTTGATGATGAAATTAAAGCCCTTCAAAGCTTAACTTGGGAGCTCACTAACTTCAGTGATGAAATCAATATAGTAGCCTCATTTACAAACCCAACCGAAGCGCTCGCCTATTTAGAAAAACACACGCCAGATTGTTTATTTTTAGACATAGAAATGCCAACTATGGACGGTTTTCAATTTATAAGAAAGCTTACCAATAAAAATTTTCCTGTTGTTATTACAACGGCATATAACCAATATGCCTTAAAAGCAATTAAAAGCCAGGCGTTGGACTACCTTTTAAAACCCATTGATACAGATGATTTAGAAGAGACGATTGTTAAGATTAAAAAATATAACAGTAAAAATTTCTCTGTCGAAAATTTAGAGATGGCACTTATAAATTACAACTCTAGAGCTATACATAAACGTATTACCCTTAACACAGATGGTAAACTTTTATTTTTAGAAAGCGATGAAATATTATATGCCGAGTCCGATGGAAATTACAGCACTATATTTTTAACCGATGGGCAAAAAATTGTCCTTACCAAAAAACTGAAAGAAGTAAATGAATTGTTACCCTCTGATTCCTTTTTTAGAATTCATAATTCATACATTATCAACTTAAATAAAATAAAAGAATTTTTAAAGACAGATGGTTATGTTGTCTTAAAATCCAATCATAAAATACCTGTATCTAGGCAAAAAAAATCAGATTTTTTAGACATGTTATAAATCATTAATTTGATTTATAACATATTACTTAAGCTTTTTCCATAAACGTATAGTGTATAAATTCAAATACAAAATTCTATTTCTTATCTACACTTTAGTGTTAACGCACCTTAGTTACTCTCAAGACATACCTCTTAATTTACAAGACAATATGGACAGTTTGCTAATTGCAACACCCCAAACAAGTCAAGAGATAGATAATTTACTAGGTACTTTTATTAATGACAGTACAGCATTACGTTACATTGAACAACAATCTCTTTCCAAAAAATATAATTCAGGACAGGCTTATGCTTTAATTAACCTAGGTACCATTTACCGTGAACAATCTTTATATAGTAAAGCACTTGACCTTTTTCAAGAGGCTCTAAGAGTTTCTGTAGAAGCCGGTAATATTGAGTTTAGAGTAAATAGCCTTAACATGATCAGTACTGTATATAGGCGTACTGATGCCTTCAAATCCGCATTAGATTATAGTCAAGAAGCATTAGAACTTGCAGAAACCCTAGCAAAACCAAGCATTGGTTTAAAAAGAAGCATTATCGTGTCTTTGAACAGTATTGGTAACATTTATCAAATACTTGAGCAGTATGAACTAGCTATAGAGAAGTATGAAAAGGCGATGACCTTGGAAAAAGAATTGGACGATAAACTAGGTTTGGCCATAAATCACCTCAACTTAGGAGAATGTTACGAATCTCAAGGAGACCTAGAACCTGGTTTAAAAAATTTTAGAAAATCTCTGGTATACTACGAAATCATAAACTCTAGTAGGGGTAAAATAAAATGTAATTACAACATAGCCCATATTTATGTTCACCAAGGCAAGGTAAAAGAAGCTATTCATATTTTAAGATCTAATTTATTAAAAGCCATTTCTCTTAACGATCAAAAAATTATCACCACTATATATATTAATCTTGGTTGGGCACTAATTAGATTAGAAGATTATGATGCTGCAGAAACCAATTTAGAATCTGGTTTAGCACTTGCAGAGAAATATGAGTTCAATATTGAAATAGCAGATGCCAACAAATTTTTGTCTGAACTTTGGATCAAGAAGGATGACTATGAAAAGGGAATGAAATATTTTAAAGAATCTAAGAAGTATGAAGAACGCATAACAAATACACTCAACCTTAGATACGTAAATGACATGATCTTAAGGTATGAATCTCAAATAAGAGCCAACCAATTAGAGCGACTTGCCCAAGAAAACGAATCTGTGCGATTAAGGCTAAAAAAGAATAAGACCATGCTTATCATCATTGGTATTTCTTTGATTTTATTGATTGGTATTCTGTATATCCTGTATCGTCAGAGCCAACTAAACGCAGATAAAAAACTATTGACTTTAGAACAAAGCATGTTGCGGAGTCAGATGAATCCTCATTTTTTATTCAACTCACTAAATTCTATTAAACTATATATTATAAATAATGAAAAGAAGAATGCAGTTCATTATTTAAACAAGTTTTCAAAGTTGGTGAGAAAGATTTTAGAAGCCTCCTCTCAAAGAGAGATATCACTGGCAGAAGAACTTGAAACGGTAGAATTATATATGAACATCGAAAATATTAGATTTTCCAATGAAATCAACTTTGATATTCAAATCAAAGATGAAATTGATCCGCATCATATTAAAATTCCCTCGTTAATATTACAACCTTTTTTAGAAAATGCATTATGGCATGGCCTATCATCAAAAGATGGCATTAAGAATATAGATTTAGAGGTTAAAAAAGGTAAAAATGGATTTATTGAAATAGTTATTACCGACAATGGTGTAGGTAGAGACGCTGCACAAAAGATTAAAGACGGTAAATTGCTAAAAAGAAAATCTGTTGGTATTGATATCACCAAGGAACGTTTAGCTAATTTCTCACGTGATTATGAAAACTATTTTCATGTAGATATCATTGATAAGTTTGATGATGACACCAACCCGATCGGCACACAGATTGTAATTTACATACCTACTATTTAAGATGGTCCTTAGCGACTTCCTCTAATTCTTTATACCACGTTTCACCAAACTTTCTAATTAAAGCTTCTTTTACGAATTTATAAATAGGCACTTTTAACTCATCGCCTAAAGCGCAAGCTGGATCACAAATTTCCCATTTATGGTAGTTAACCGCAGTTAACTCTGTATATTCTCGTACTCTTATAGGGTATAAATGACAAGAGACGGGTTTTTTCCAATCAATTACACCTTGGTTATATGCTTCTTCAATACCACATTTAGCTACCTTTTTATCATCAAAAATAACATAGGCGCATTCACTGCCGTTAACTAGCGGAGTTTCCCATTCACCATCTTCACCTTTAACGAAAGCACCTTGCTCTTCAATTACGGCAATACCTTCTGGCCGTAAAAATGGTTTAACTTTTGCGTAGATATCAACCATGATTTCAGTTTCGGCATCTTCAACAGGTGCACCTGCCTCACCATCAACGCAACAGCCACCTTTACAAGCACTAAGGTTGCATACAAAATCGTTTTCGATTATTTCTTCGGATACTATGGTTTTCCCTAATTGAAACATAACCTAATTTAAAGGGCGCAAGATACATTTTTTATAAAGTATAGGTCTTAGAAAATTTTAACAATAAACATCCAAGTGGATACTTATAAACGTAAATTTGCAAAAAAATTGAAGGATGGAATTTCATTTTAATTTAAGAGAGATTGCTACTGCTAGTATGGTTTTATTTGCCGTAATCGATATTTTAGGTAGTATTCCCATTATTATTGGACTAAGAAAAAAAGTAGGACACATACAGTCTGAAAAAGCTTCTGTTGTAGCTGCCGTAATTATGGTCGCTTTTTTGTTTCTTGGAGATGAAATATTAGGTTTAATAGGTATCGACGTAAATTCCTTTGCGGTAGCAGGTGCTTTCATTATCTTCTTTTTGGCTATTGAAATGATTTTAGGTATTACCCTATACAAAGATGACGAACCCGAAAGTGCTTCAGTAGTACCCATTGCTTTTCCTTTAATTGCTGGTGCAGGTACACTAACGTCATTATTATCTTTACGCGCAGAGTATTACGTAGAGAACATTATCGTAGCTATTGTCATCAACATAATTTTCGTTTTTATAGTTCTTAAATCATCTGTTAAGATTGAAAAGATGTTAGGTAAAAACGGAGTAAACGTTATCAGAAAAGTATTTGGAGTAATTCTTATGGCCATAGCTGTTAAATTATTCGCCGCTAACATTAATGAACTTTTCTAGACCGTTTATAGGTTGTATTTTTATAAAAACTATTTTATGAGCAAGACATTATCCATAATATTCATAGTAATTGCAGTTGCACTTATAGCCTATAATGTAACGCTAGTGAATTTTGCCGACCCTTTTGAGAAAAATAGTACAATAGCATTAATTGGAATAATGGCATCGTTATGTGCCATTGTACTTCTTTTGGTATTCATTACCAGTAGAAAGATTCAAGATAAAATTAATGAAGATTAATTATTGGCTTTGATTTCGCCAGATTCTTCTTGCTGGATTACGCCACCATCTAGCTCCAATACCTTTTGAAGCATAAGGTCTTCGTCTGACTTAATTTTAGCATGTATGTTAGTATTAAATAACTGCTCTGCTATGTTGGCTTTTAAAAATCGTTTGATGCTCTGCTCATAATCGTAGAAATTCATTCTCAGGTTTCTATCTACTGAATACGATACAAATTTCTCAAAAAGTATGTCGTCAACCCTAAAGTCATTCACAAATTCTTCTTGGGAATACTGAGCATATCTTTCGCGACCTTCATCTAAATGTTCAAATACAAAAAAGGACAAAAAACCTAAATTGTCCATACTTTCAACAGCTTCTTTTTCATTGTTGCCTATGGGCACAAATACGTCTGGTATAATACCCCCACCACCGTAAACTACTTTCCCCTTTGGGGTTGTAAATTTTAAGGAATCAGCTACTTTAATACTATCAACAGAAATCATTTCTCCACTATGGAATCTATCTGTAAAACGTTGATAGTAATCTTTGGTACCGTTAGCATACGTTTTTTGAATACTTCTACCTGTAGGAGTATAATATCTAGAAACAGTTAATCTTACCGCTGAGCCATCGCCTAAAGCCATTTCACGTTGTACCAAACCTTTGCCAAAAGAACGGCGACCAACAATAGTACCTATATCATTATCCTGTAAAGCACCTGCTACAATTTCACTAGCAGAGGCAGACCTTTCATTGATCAATACATAAATTGGCTTGTCTTCAAAACTACCGTGATCTGTGGCAAAGCTCTTATTGATTTTCCCTTTTTTGTTCTTGGTAAATAAGATTAGCTTACCGTCTTCAAGAAACTCATCTGCCATTTCTTCTGCCATGCCTAAATAACCACCAGGATTATCACGTAAGTCCAACACTAGTTTATCTGCACCACGCTTCTGTAATTTTATCAAGGCATCCTTAAATTCCTTATAAGTAGATTCTGCAAAACGATTCACCTTAATATACCCAATATCCTTGGTTAGCATGTAAAAGGCGTCAACACTTTTTAAAGGTACTATCCCACGCCTAACCTTGACATTAAATGTTCTATCTTCAGATTTTCTATAAACGGTAAGTTCAATAGATGTACCTTCTTTACCTTTCAGTTTTTCAACAATAACCTCACTAGGAAAATCTTTTCCGTAAAGGGTATCATTATCTGCCATTAGAATACGATCACCTGGCAAAATACCCTTAGAATAACTTGGACCATCTTTTACCGTTTTTATAACGGCAATAGAATCTTTATAAGTATAAAAATTAATGCCGATACCTACAAAATCACCCTTCATGTTTTCGGATACTCCAGACATTTCCTTCTCAGAAATATAAACTGAGTGTGGATCTAATTTTTCTAGAATACTATTCACGGTAACATCGACTATACTATCAGTATTGACATCATCTACATATTCATAATCGATGTAGTCAATTAACCTGTTTAATTTATCTTTTTTAGAATTGGTTGAGAAAAGTCGTTCTGGAGAGTCATTAAAATTCAGTTTTCCTCCAATAAAAAACCCTAATGCAAGAGCAGAAGCGATAATTAAAGGAAATAGAGCACTGTATTTTTTATTCATCATTAGTGTTAACGTTAGTTTGTCACATTTATTTCTGGCATGTGTTGTATTTCAACCCCGGCTTTCTCCAAAAATTTTAAACCAGAATCATCCTTATACCCAACTTGATAGACTACACGTTTAATACCAGACTGGTGTATTAGCTTACTACATTCTCTACAAGGCGATAAAGTAATGTACAATGTAGCCCCTTGACAAGACTGTGTTGAACTTGCCACTTTTAGAATAGCATTGGCTTCGGCATGCAAAACATACCACTTGGTATACCCATCTTCATCTTCACAATAATTTTCAAAACCAGTTGGGGTGCCGTTATACCCGTCAGAAATAATCATTCTATCTTTTACGATTATGGCTCCTACCTGCTTTCTTTTACATGAAGACAATTTCCCCCATTCTTTAGCCATTCTTAAATAAGCCCTATCATATTTTAATTGTTTCTCTTTCTTCATTTCTAATATGCTTTGCTAAAGCACTTTGTCCTAAGGTACCTGCTTTAAATAGTACGGACAATAGCTTAGGCTAAAATTTAACAATCTTAAAACGGAAATGTTTCATAAAGTAAGGGAATAGTGATTATAATGATCAAAATACTGCCCACCTTTACAAATAAACTTTGTTTTACCTTTAATATCGTCTGAACCACGTAAGCCAATAACAACACTAAAAGCACAATAACTACCTGAGATATTTCAATACCGCCAGCAAAACCCAATAAGGGAGCTAATTTATCTTCTTCCCCCATAATCATCATTTTAAAATAATTTGAGAACCCAAAACCATGAACTAGTCCAAAAATACCGGTGACGAGAACATGAAACCAAATAGATTTATCATCATTTTTATCGGTGCTTCCTACTAAATTAAAAAGAGCCGTGCTAACTATGGTAACAGGTATTAAAAATTCGATCCAACTAGCATCTATCACCATTACTTCGTAAACAGAGAATACTAATGCCAAACAGTGTGTAAATGTAAAAACGGTAGCCAAAAGCAATACATTTTTCCAACTCTTAAATGTAAACGGAAGCGCAAGAGCTGCTAAAAACAATATATGGTCATATGCATTTATATCCAATACATGTTGCAAACCTAACTCTATATAAAACCAAAATTCTTGCATTCCACTATATCTAAATAATTAGTATTCTAATTTAATCCACGTTCTTTTTGAATGGTCTCATAAGCCTCTTGTACTTGCTTAAACTTTTCTTCCGCACCTTTCTTTATAGCCTCGTCTTTAGTATTCACTCTATCCGGGTGGTATTTTTTAGCCATCGCTCTATATGCCTTTTTTACTTCGGCATCAGTCGCTGATTTTTGAATGTCTAAAATTTTGTAAGAGTTGTTCGCAGATTTAACGAACATGGCTTTTATACTTTCAAATTCATTTAAAGAAACCCTAAGATATCCTGCTATTTCCCGAATTTTCTGAATTTCAGGATTACTAATATTCCCGTCTGACTGGGCTATCCCGAATAAAAAATGCAGTAATTGCAAACGTACTTCATACCGGGTACGTTGTGCCAAAAAAGTACAAACTTTCTGTGCAGATATCTGTCCTTTCTTATTAATTTCATTAAAACTTCTAAAAATAGCGTTCGCTTTGTCCTTGCCATAGGTGCTCACAAAATACTGACGTACATAATCCATTTCTGACTGACTCACCTGCCCATCTGCCTTAATAACAATAGAGCATAAGGATAGTAAATTCAGTTCAAAATCTGCCGCTGTTACGTTCGGTCTTGTATAATCCTCAAAAACGCTACGTGCGCTGCCTTTATTAGACCCAAAAAAGCTATCTATAATACTCCCGGCAAAAAAGCCCAAAATTGCCCCAGATAAACCTCTAAAAGAAAAACCAATTACGGCTCCTAACCATTTAATCATTTCGTATGCTCAATTTTGCCAAAGATAAAATATTACGAATAGAAAGTTAGGCCAATGAAAAGTTAAGGTCTTAAGCAGTGCTGCGACTAATTGATTATCTTTGTAATAGTTTAATTAAAACATTAAGAATATGTACCCTGCGGAATTAGTAAAACCAATGAGAGATGATCTGGCTTCTGCCGGATTTGAAGAATTATATACAGCAGATGCAGTTGCAAATGCCATCAATAAAGAAGGAACAACTTTAGTTGTTGTAAATTCTGTTTGTGGTTGTGCAGCGGCAAACGCAAGACCTGCTGCCAAAATGAGCTTGCAGAACGATAAAAAACCTGACCATGCAGTTACTGTATTTGCAGGTGTAGATAAAGAAGCTGTTGATGCGGCAAGAAACCTTATGGTTCCTTTTCCTCCTTCTTCTCCTTCTATGGCATTGTTCAAAGATGGTGAATTGGTTCATATGATAGAACGTCACCATATTGAAGGGAGACCAGCTGAAATGATTGCTCAGAATTTAGCACAGGCTTACGACGAGTTCTGCTAAATTTATTGTTTCGATTATTTTCAAACAAAAATAATAGGATTAAAAAACCGCTCTAATTGAGCGGTTTTTTATTTTTGTAGAATGCAGAAATCGCTTTCCTATATATTGTCACCCATTTTTTTCTTAGCATTTGGTCTATGCCTTGGGATATTTCATCCCATTCAATGGCTAGGTTTTAAAATATTTGGTTACAACGGTTTAAAGCCCGCTGTTAGTAAATTAAACTTTTGTCTAATGCGAAGTACCAATATTTTGGGTACTACGTACAACTTCACCAATAATTTTGATTTACCTACAGATAGACCTTTAATTATTGTCACCAATCACCAGAGTATGTATGATATTCCTCCGTTAATCTGGTATATGCGCAAACACCACCCAAAGTTTGTTAGCAAAAAAGAACTGGGCAAAGGCATACCCAGCGTATCTTTTAACCTCGTTCACGGTGGTTCCGTTCTTATAGACAGAAAAGATGGCAAGTCAGCAATTATGCAAATTGGTAAATTGGGCACCTATATTGAGAAGCATAAAAGAAGCGCAGTTATTTTTCCGGAAGGGACCAGAAGTAGAGATGGACACCCAAAACCATTTAAGCCAATGGGACTTAAAATGCTGCTTAAAAAAGCTCCTTCTGCCCTGATTGTTCCTATAAGTATCAATAATTCGTGGAAATTGGTTCGCTTTGGGCAATTTCCAATGGGCTTAGGTGCTAATGTACGTTTAGATATACAACAGCCTATTGAAAACAACGGAAATTTAGACGACCTTATCAAACAAATTGAAGCATCCGTGGTAAGCGGTATAAATTCCTTTAAATGACCAACTCAGAAATAATAGAAGAAACCATAACCTTTGTAAAAGAAACTTTAAAAAATGCAGAGGGAGGTCATGACTGGTTTCACATTCAACGCGTTTTCAACAATACTATGCTCATTGCAAAGGAAGAAGATGTAAATATTCTGGTAGTAAGTTTGGGCGCCCTACTACATGATATTGCTGATGCTAAGTTTAATGATGGCGATGAATCTTTAGGACCGAAAATGGCAGAAGATTTTTTACTGAGTCTTGGTGTACCTAAAAGAACCATCAACCATGTCACTAATATTATCAAATACAGTTCTTTTAAAGCCGGTTTAACAGACGGCAAAATGAAAAAGAAGCTATTTTCTTCTAAAGAATTAAAAGTTGTACAAGATGCCGACCGTTTAGATGCTATTGGCGCTATAGGTATTGCAAGAGCATTCAACTATGGCGGGTTTAAAAATAGAGCACTCTATGACCCAAGTATACCGCCTAACCTAGAGATGACCAAAGAAGAGTACAAAAAATCATCTGCACCAACACTAAATCATTTTTACGAAAAGCTTTTGCTTCTCAAGGATAAAATGAATACCGAAACCGGAAAACGATTGGCAGAAGAGCGACACCAATACATGATTGATTTTCTAGAACAATTTTATCAAGAGTGGAGTCCTTTAAAGAATTTAAGTTAGATTCAACAACTTCAAACCATTAAAAAAGGGTCTCAACATGCATTGAGACCCTTTTTTATTTTATTTCCTTTACAATTATTTCTGCGGCAACTCTCTAGTCAACCAACCGCTTCTACTTGCCGTAGCAATAGCATATGGTGTAATCCAGAATAGACCGAATGTGAACAATACACTGTATGAATATGCCCAAATAGATTCTGATAGCGAGTATCTTTTAGCATAGAACAATACCGGAAAAGTTGACAAGACCAATATACTAACGAAAGTAGAACTTAAGAATAGTAATGGATGCGTGAAAACAAATATTAACATAAATAACACAAATGGGTAACATAATACAATTCTTGAGAATTGGCTAAAGAACAATAATCTAGTACCCGACTTAGGTCCTTTTCTAAAGTTCGTAAATACATACTTAGACATTTGAATGTTCTCACGTACATTACTTCTACCCCATCTAATAAACATCTTGTAAAGACCTTTATATTTTTCAGGGACGTTAGTGTACGCAAATGCATTTCTTTGAAACAATACGTGGAAGCCTTGCTTTAAAATCATGTTCGTCATTGCTCTATCTTCACCTATATCTGAAGCTTGACCCATAAAAGTTTGATTGATCCACTCATCTAAACAACCAAATACCGCAGTAGCTCGGTAAGCCGCTAAAGCACCTGGTGTACATAATACTGAATTCAACGTACTTTCAGAAGAACGAACGAACTCAAAACTAAGTGCAAAACTCACGTCTAACATTTTAGGCAAAATCTCTTTCTTATTATTAAGAACACGAATATTACCTGCTACCGCACCACAGTTCTCATCAACAATAAACGGACTTACTAAATTTCTTAAAGTATCTTTATCAACGATAGAATCACTATCAACCGTTACAAATATCTCACCTGTACCTTCATTAAAACCTCTGTACAATGCGTGACGCTTACCCATGTTTTTAGGTTGTTGACAAATAGAAACTCTGTTACCCAATTCCTTTTTAGCTTCTTGCATCCAAGTCCAAGTATCATCTTTACTACCATCGTCAATAGCCAATAATTGAATTTTATCTTCTGGATAATCACTTTCCGCTAAACTCTTTAAGGTTGCCCACACTTGTTTTCCCTCGTTGTAAGCAGGAACGATAACCGTAACCGTTGGCAACTCTTCATCAGATACAGACGGTATTGCTTTATATTTTAAAAATCTTATGAAGGTGTAAATAAAGAAACTCAATTTAAAGAGAAAAAAAGCAGCAGCAACGACCATGAATATAAATCCGATCATTGAACTTCTTCTCTCTAAATGTAGTTGTGTAAAATCGTTTTGTAAAATATATGCTAGGTAAGCAGATCCAAACATCATTACAAATGTGCTACCCATTACAAAAACACCCCATGCATTGGCATTTTCAATTAAATGTTTCATTCTAGAGAAGAATCCTTTCTTCTCTGTTTTCTCGGTATTATTTTTTAAAGTTTTCATATTTTCTTTGGTAGTGTTCTTGGTTTATATAAATAGTTCTAAATATTTATTTCTTGTGCTATCTACGCTTAGAATTACCTTTTGGATTTTATTTTAACAAAACTTTCTAAAGAAAATTTTTACCCCTTACTATTACACACTTTTTTAATTTGATTAACTAATTCAAAACCACAATTTTTTGACTTATATGCAATATTTAACTAGCTTTCATACAGTTATATTAATAATCGAGGAAATAGAGATACTAAGTCTATTTCAAATAATCTAAATAAAATATCATATGAAAAATCTTTTTCTATTACTTCTTCTTACTATTAACTTAGGTTACTCACAAACTCAGGAAGAAGCTATTATTTCACTTTTAGAGAAAGAATCTTCTAATTGGCGATCAGGAGATATAGAAGCACATGCCTCTTGTTGGTCTATAAAGCCTTACAGTAGAATATTTGTTTCCATGGCAGATGGAAATAGTATTGATGTACCACCAATCATGATGATCAATCCTCCAAAAAACATGGTAGGTAAAGGCGGCACTTCTAAAAATTCTAATTACAAAATGAATATTGCTGAAAACCATGCGTGGGTAAGTCATGACGAAGAATCTACCACTGCAGACGGTATTACCAGCTACACCTATGAAATACGTATTCTAGAAAAAATAGATGGCGATTGGAAATTGGTTGGACAATCTATACACCCACGTAAAACAGATTAACCTTAGAATAGTTTTAGCTGTCCGTCTTTATATGATTCGTGTAGACTGGTATTTAATTTGGGAAAAGATTTATCTTTAAAATATGTTCTCTTCGCCAAACGAACCATATCATGGATTTGAGTAGCAATTTTACCGTCGCCCTTGCTTCTTACACCAAATCTACTGTCGTTTAGATTACCACCATGGCAATTTTTAATTTGGTTCAGAACTTTATCTGCCTTGTCAGGTAATGTTCTATGAATCCAATCAGTAAAAATCTCGCCAATTGCTCCGTTTAATCTAACTACCGTGAATGCCATAGACAAGGCACCATTTTCTGAAACCGCTTTAGCCAATTTCAAAATCTCATGACTATTTATTCCTGGTATAATTGGTGCCAACATAGCATTGACCGGTATACCGTTTTCAGATAAAATACGTATAGCTTCAAGCCGTTTTTTAATTGTAGTAGTTCTAGGTTCTAAAATTCTTCTTGTTTCTTCGGATAAGGAGGTAACAGAAATGTTTACACCTATTAATCCGTATTCATTAAGTTCTTTTAAAATATCCAAATCGCGCAAAATCAATGCGTTTTTTGTTATGATGCCCACCGGATGCCTATATTTTAAGAATACCTCTAAACACTTTCTAGTTAGTTCAAACTGCTTTTCTACAGGTTGATAACAATCTGTATTACCGGACATGACTATGGTACACGCCTTCCAACTTTTACTTCTTAATTTAGCTTCTAACAGCTTAGGCGCATCGTGTTTTATCAGAATTTTTCGTTCAAAATCCAATCCTGCACTATATCCCCAAAATTCATGTGCATTTCTGGCATAACAGTATATACAACCATGCTCACAACCTTGGTACATGTTCATGGAATAACTCATACCAACGTCTGGACTGGTTACTTTATTCACTATCGTTTTTGGAAATATAGGTATGTATTGGGTTTTATTTCTATCAGCAACTTCGCCTTCTACTCGGCAGAATTCGAGAAAATCATCTCTAGTTTCATAACTATATGCAGAAAATTTATTGCTAGTATTTTTCTGGGCACCTCTTCCTTTAACCGAAGAATTGTATTTCATTAAATAGGATTTATTCCAAAATTATGGAATAAATCCTAATATTTTATTTATTTAACACCCACTTGAACCAATTGTTTTTTGGTTCCTCTTTTTGCGTAGAACATTAATTCATCGTTCTGTCTATCAATATAAGGTACAGATACCATCAAAGGCAAACGAGCTTCTGTATCGTCAATAACCTTGTTGTATTTCATATGTCCGTTTTCATCCAATCTAATTAAGAATACATTTCTATTTCTACTTAGTCCTTGCTTGAACATGATACGGTCTTCACTCAACTGCTGCGGATTTTCTGAAGACGTACTAATAAAAAAGTAAGTTGTATTATTTTTTGTGTAAGCACTATAAGAAGCATAAGCACCATCGCCCTGTGTTACCTCTGTCTTGTTGATATTTCTTGCCCAAATTAAATCTCCAGTGGAGCTCAATTTTGCACTGATAATATCATTATGGTGATATCTAGTTACCGCAACGCGTCCGCCACTAGAGTTAGATTGTACACTTTTACTTGTAAAGTACTCTTCAGCATTAAATAGAATATTGCCTTCATTAGTGATATCCATTCCTTTAAACACTAAATCTTTTATAGCCTTGTCATCTTCACGCCCAAACTTATCCATCATAAACTGCTCAGAAAACTGGTTAAATTTTTGAGTCTTCATTTCTAGGGTTTTCGGGTCTAAGTTGAAATAAGATATTCCATTATAACGATTATCTTTTCTATCCGCATAAAAACCGATACAAAGCAATTCATCACCTCTAAAAATAGGTTTTAAAGATTCAGGAAACTTACCCGGAGTATAAAATGACTGAGTGCTTCTATCGCTGTTAGAAATTCGAATCATTTCGTATTGAAACTTACGCTCCGTAGCATTAAAACGTTTCTTTTTAAAATATGCCTTACCTACCAAATACACATTCTGCAAATCATTTGAAAAAGCAATATTTTCAAATGCATAATTCTTTTCTTCTACCTCATCAGAAAAATCATGCTCCATTAACTTGTTTAAGTTGGCATTGAATACATGAATTGTGTGTTGATCAATCTTTCTTTTCTTATAATGTGTAGTTATGGCAAATGCCGATTTATCATCATTGAATAAAATAGAAGTGGTAAAGCCAGATGAGAAGTTTCTATTATAGAAATTTCTATCTAAAGGCTGTTCTACTGGCTCAGAGGCAATAGATAGCAGGGTTTCTTTTGTAAACTGAAATTGAGAGAACGGGCTTCTATGCACTTCATACTGATAACTTCTAGTATTATAGTTGTACTCTAAAAACAACAAATAAACCTGCCCGTTACGAACATAGGCGTCTATGAAATTGGCATTTTTAAGTTTATAATTATATTCAGAGACTAGCTCTAAATCCTTATTATAATGTTCAATAAAATACCCTTTTGGTCTTAATACAATACCTGTATAATATGCACGGACTATAACAGTACCTTCGCTACCATCATCTGCGATGGCAAGCATGTTAGAGTATCTATATTTATCATGAAATTTTTCACCAATAGTATAGGATACAAGTTCTTCTTGAGCAAAGGAGCTTATAACATTAATAAGAAATAAAAATAAAAAAGCGCTACGTTTTAACATAACCAGTTTGGTTTATGTCATGAACCTGGAAACTCTGCTTTTCTTTTCTCTAAAAACGCAGTGGTACCTTCGGTAAAATCATCTGTTCCAAAACAGGCACCAAAAGCT
Organism: Maribacter forsetii DSM 18668; assembly: GCF_000744105.1. Taxonomy (NCBI): domain Bacteria; kingdom Pseudomonadati; phylum Bacteroidota; class Flavobacteriia; order Flavobacteriales; family Flavobacteriaceae; genus Maribacter; species Maribacter forsetii. Next base: position 400,254 of record NZ_JQLH01000001.1, on the reverse strand, counting down.
TCAATTTCCTGCTCATAACCATTTACAGTATTCTTAAAACCAGCATTTACTGCTTTTATTGCATGTGAAATGGCTACAGATGAGTTATTGGTTATTCTAGAGATAATTTTATGGCACAATGGCAATAATTCTTCTTGCGTAGTAACATGGTTTACCAAGCCATAAGCGTTTGCCTGTTCTGCAGAAATCATACCTGCGGTCATGATCATTTCCATAGCTCTTCCTTTCCCCACTAATTGCGGTAAACGTTGGGTACCACCGTAACCAGGTATAACACCTAAAGACACCTCTGGCAGTCCCATTTTGGCATTATCACTTGCCACTCTAAAATGACAGGCCATTGCCAGTTCTAATCCGCCACCTAAGGCAAAACCGTTAACTGCTGCAATTACAGGTTTAGATAAGTCTTCTACAAAATCGAATAATTGTTTCTGACCCTTAGCCGCTAATTTTTTTCCTTCTTTTTCACTGAAATCAGAAAATTCTGAAATATCTGCACCGGCAACAAATGCTTTTTCACCACTACCGGTCAAAATAATAGCCTTTACGGTCTCATCTTTTTTCAAATCTTTAAAAGCTTCATGTAGTTCGCCTATGGTTTGCTTATTCAAAGCATTTAATTTAGTAGGGCGATTGATAGTTACAATTGCTGTAGTATCCTCTTTTTTAATTAATAACGTTTCGTATAACATTGTTGTTGATTTGTTGAATTATACATTTTCTCTGGGAAACTTTACACAGAAAACCGTACCCTTCCCTAAATGAGACGTAAAGTTGATAGATCCCTTATAAGTTTCCACAATATTTTTTACCATTCCTAATCCTAGCCCCATACCACTAGTTTTAGTGGTAAACTTAGGTTCAAATATTTTTTCTTCATTATCCTTTTCAATACCATAACCATTATCTGCCACAGATATTTTAACCATATCACCTTCAGATGCCACACTGACCAAAACTCTTGGAGATACCACATCTGGCACTGCTTGAATAGCATTCTTTACCAAATTGGTTACTACACGTATTAACTGTGTGCGATCTAATTTCGCAATTATTTCCTCTTCCTCAGCAATGAAATGAATATAATCTTCATTAAAGATATCTAAAGCCAGTTTTACAATTTTAACCACGTTCAGCGTCTCATTCTGTTGCGCAGGCATCTCGGCAAAATTAGAAAACGCAGATGCTATGCTGCTCATAGTATCTATTTGCTGAATTAAAGTATCTGAGTATTCTCTAAGTTTTTCATGGATCAACGGGTCTTCCGGATCAAATTTACGTTCAAAGCTTTGTACAGTAAGTCGCATTGGTGTTAGCGGATTCTTGATCTCATGTGCCACTTGCTTTGCCATTTCCCGCCAAGCCTGCTCGCGCTCACTACGCGCCAATTTTACGGCACTTTGCCCCAATTCATCTATCATACCATTATAAGCGGCAATCAACTTCTCTATCTCCTCACCAGGGTTATCAATGTAAATCTTTTTATTTTGCTTGCTTAAGTTCGTTCTACCCATCATAGTAGATATGGTCTCTAAAGAACGGGTAATGTATTTAGATATGAAAAATGCGAATGATATCGCCATAAGTAACATCAACAAGTATACACCTAGTAATCGCCATAAAAATTCTTTTAATTCATGGTCGTTGAATGAGTTATCTTCAAAATAAGGTAGGTTTAATATACCTATTGGTTTAAACTTTTGATCAGCGATATATGTGAAAGATGCTTGATATTTATCGCCCGCCAAAGCATTCTCCCGCACATAGCGTTTAATAGGACTCACCTCTAATTTATTCAGCACCTCAGCATCTAAACACATGGAAATAGAGTCGTTAGCAAATTTTGGACGAGAACTCTTTATTAATTCACCTTCTAAGCTATAAATATTAAAATTCATGTTTTGCACTACGGCAATCTCATAAATCTCATTTTTGAATATTAAATCAAGGTTCTCTGTAGTAACAGGGTAAGTTGTTTTTTGAATGGCAAGATCAATACTTTGACGTATCTGCTCCTCTTTACGCTCCATTCTATTTTCATGGTAATCTATATTTATTTCTCTAAACTGATAAACAGTTATTCCAAATATTAAAACAGATGCAATTAAGACCAATAAAATCATTGATACAAATATGCGTGTCCTAAGAGAAAACCTTGTTAACAAAAGTTATGCGTTTCTTCAAAGTTAGCAAATATCGCACCAAAATCAGCTAAACCTAAAGTTCAGACTAAAAAACACTAAATTGAATCATGTTCTAATGCAAAGTTTTATTAAACAAAATAAATCTGAAAGTAATTTCTTACTTTTAATTGCGTTAATACAAAATACTTATGTAAAGGTTAACATGTTATTAAAATACCTCTTCACGTTTATTACCTTTTTAGTAGTCGTCCTCTGTCCGTATTCTGCACAATCTCAGCAGCAAGAATCTCTTAATTTTCAGCACATACAAGATGGCATGTCTCAAAGTAGTGCTACCGTACTTTTGGAAGATAATTTTGGTTTTATTTGGATAGGAACCAGAAATGGGCTGAACAGATATGATGGAAAAGATTTTGAAATTTACACCAAAAGTTTAGATGGCATAACTGGTCTAAAACACGAATATATTGTAGCCTTACATGAAGATGGACAAAATATTATCATCGGTACAAATGAGGGTCTTAGCCTTTATGATCGTAGTTTAAATATTATAACTCCATATCCGTTCATCAACGAAGGTGAAACCATCAAGGACGAAGTTTTTGAGATAATAGTTAAAAAAGACGGTATACTTTGGCTGGGGTCAGAATCTAGCGGTTTTTATAGTTACGAGCTAGAAACTGGTAAAGTAAAACATTTTCCTCCCCCTAATAAACATATAAATATTGGCAATCCTAGACTTAATAAAGTTATTAAAATTGATGTTTTAGATGCTAACCGCGTTCTAGTTGTTTTTACCTATAATACCGTTATCCTTAATTATGAGATGGAGATTATTAGTAAAATATTGCAAACAGAGGCAATGATCACCGGCATAAAATCATCAGATAATAGTTTATTGATAGGTTCCGGAACTGGCTCTCTATTTAAGCTGGACATAACAGACAATTCAATTAATTTCACCAAAGAAAAAGAGGTTAGTCCTGGTTTTGGTATACGATCTTTAGAAAAAAATCTTGATGATGAATTGTGGATAGGCACAGAAAATAACGGTTTATATATTTACAATGACAATCTAGATTTTATAAGACATATTGAGTACAGTGTTACAAGACCCAATTCCATTTCCGGTAATTCTATATGGGCTTTATTATGTACACGAGACGGTACAATGTGGATTGCCCCTTATAAAAGTGGGCTGAACATTTATGATAAAGAATACTATAAATTTAGACATGTAAATTCTGACCCATTCAACCCAAAGAGACTAAGTAATAAATTAGTGAACTGCTTTGCAGAAGACGATAAAGGCAACCTTTGGATTGGCACAGATGGTGGAGGTATTGATTATTGGGACCGTGCATCAGATACATTTGAAAATTATTCGCTAAGAAATAAAACATTTCCCAGTAATGTAGTTCTTTCCATAATACAGACCAAAGATGACGAATTATGGGCGGGAACATGGACAAATGGTATAGCTATACTTAATACAAAAACCAAAAAAACCAGTGTACTAACTTCAGAAAATTCATTTTTAAAATCAAATATAATTATTGATCTTTTAAAAGATAAAAAAGAAAGAATTTGGATAGTAAACTACTTTTCAGGTGTACAAGTGTATGACCCCAAAACAAAAACACATGAAAATATAACGCTTAAATCAGAAATTGACGGCAGTATAATTAACTCCATATACCAGATTTTTGAAGACAACCAAGGTAATATATGGATTGGAACATTGAACACAGGTTTGTTTAAGCTAACAAAAAATGGCAACGAATGGTCAACTGTTCATTATCATACCAAAAATTCTTTAAGCAATAGTTTTATCAATGTTATTATTCAAGATATCGAAGATACCATTTGGGTAGGTACACAAGGTGGACTTAACAAATATAACCCAGAAACAGATTCATTTTTAGTGATTGCCAAGGCTGACGGCTTAAAAAACGACGCTATTAAAGGTATTATAGACGATCAAAACAACCACTTATGGCTTAGCACCGAAGAAGGAATCATTAGATATAACAACAAAACCGGAGAAACAATTAATTACGATGTAGGCGATGGTCTTCAATCTAAAGAATTTATTGCAAGTTCATCTATAACTACTAAAAAAGGGGAATATATATTTGGTGGCATTAATGGCTTTAATATTTTTACTGCAAGTGATGTTGAAAAACGAAAAGACACACTTACGTTATTTGTCTCTGGATTGAAACTTTTTAATCAACCCGTTTTACCAAATGATGACTTTGGAATATTAGAAAAAGATATCAGTCAAGTAGACTCCCTAACCTTTAACTACGATCAATCTGTTATAAATATAGATTTTAAAGCCCTTACTTTTAGACACCCAGAAAGTGTTAATTATGCATTTTACCTTGAAGGTTTTGAAAAAGATTGGAATTATGTTGGCAACCATCCTACAGCAACATATACAAATTTAAATCCCGGAGAATATACATTAAGAATAAAATCTACTAATTCTGATGGTGTTTGGGTTGATAACGAAATAGATCTCCATATTACAGTTACCCCACCTTATTGGCAAACTTGGTGGTTTAAGGCATTAATGATCGCTCTCGTATTATTGATATTCTATATAGCACAACATATTAAACTACAAAATATCAGAAAAAATCAACGAAGTCTAGAATTGAAAGTTGACGAACGTACTAAAGAACTACAATTTCAAAAAAATAAACTTGTAGAAGCCGCAGACAATTTAAAATCAAAAAACGAAGAAATTCAACGTTTTACATACGCAGTATCCCATGATTTAAAGAGTCCGTTAAGCAACATTAAAGGATTGGCCAGTCTAATACCATTAGAAATGGAACTAGAAGACCACCCAGATGTAGCCGAGTACTTGAGTTTAATTGACGTTTCTTGTAATAATATGAACGAATTAATATCTGACATAACTGAAATAGCTAGGTTAGGTAAAATTGAAAATAAAAATGAGCTTTTAAAAACAAATGAAATATTAGCGCTGTCAAGAAATCTTATTAAAAGCCAGCTCAAGAACAAAAATATAGAGCTTACCATAGCTGAAAACCTTCCCAGTATTTTTGGTGACCTTAATAGAATAATACAAGTTTTTGGAAATTTCTTGGACAATGCCATAAAATATATGGGCGATCAACCTAACCCTAAAATAATTGTGGATTTTGAGGAGGATGGTGACAATAATATCTTTTTGGTAAAAGATAATGGTTTAGGTATGGACGAGCAGGCATTAGAAAAATTGTTCACCCCATTTGAAAGATTTCATGATAACGTAAAGGGAACAGGTTTAGGTTTGTATATGGTTAAACAAATTGCCATTTCTCATGGTGGTACCATCATAGCAGAATCGGAAGGTAAGAACAAGGGAGCAACCTTTAAGCTTGTACTACCAAAAGCTAAAATTGCGGCAAAAAAAGCAAAAAACTCCTTGAAGTCTTAATTGAATAAATTAGGCATATCTACATATTAAAAAATATACCCCAACAAGCTTTGTATAACCAATACTTATTCTTTTAAAAACTTAATTAATGGGGTAATAAAGCTTTCAAATTTTTCAATATGTGGTAAATGACCAATATCATCTATTTCCACTAATTGAGCGTTCTGTATGCGCTGCTGTGTTGTTTTACCTAATTGATTATAAAGTCCCATTGTTTTTCTCACCTCATCAGAAACTAATGGCTTACCAAGTGCCGTTCTATCTCTTGTACCAATAATTAATAACGTAGGTGTAGTAATATTTTTAAACTCATACACTACAGGTTGTGTAAAAATCATGTCATAGGTTAGCGCAGCATTCCAGGCAATTCTATCATAATCTGAATTCAATGTCCAACCGGCCAATAAATTTACCCATTGATCATAGTCGCTTTTCCACTTATTATCATAATAATTTTTCAATTGGTAATTTTTAATGCCTTCATAACTTTTCTTAAGTTCATTGGCATACCACCATTCAACAGGTTTGTAAGGCACTTTTAATTTCCAATCTTCAAGTCCGATGGGGTTTTCCAAAACCAACTTCTCTGTTGTTTTAGGGTACATTAGCGCAAATCGAGTAGCCAGCATGCCTCCCATAGAATGCCCTAAAATAGTCGTTTTAGTTATCTTCAAGGTATCAAGCAACTCTTTTGTATTGCGTGCCAATTGTTGAAATGTATAATGAAAATATGCTGGTTTAGAAGATTTACCAAAGCCTATTTGATCCGGTACAATTACGCGATAGCCTTCTTCAGTCAGTGCTTCGATTGTAGTTTTCCAATAGGCTCCATTGAAGTTTTTACCGTGAAAAAGCACAATGCTCTTGCCGTTAAAGTTAGAAGGCTTTACATCCATGTAAGACATTTGCAGATCTTGACCTTGAACTTTTAAATTCAACTCAGAAACATCAAAAGGATATTCATAGTTCGCCAATTCAATATCAAGCCATTTCAGGTTGTTTGACTGTGCAAATGAAAATTGGATAAACACACTAATTAACCCTAACATCATTATATTTCTCATCTTCATACTTTTACGATTATCTAAAATTAACAAAGCTGTAGCAGCCTTTTTAACTGTAAAACACAAAAAAAACAGAAAAGAACAACATTTTTAAGGTTGTTCTTTTCTGTTTAACAATATTAGACCCTATTAATTAACTTTTATCCTTCGTGAGATTGTGTTTGGCCACTAAGATTATGACTTATAGAGTTATCACTAGAAGTAAGCTTATAATCAAATTTTAATTTACTTGCTTTATGATGATCTGCGAGTACGTAATGTTCCAAAAGCGTTTTTGGTCCGTCTTGATTTATCAGGTAAGCAAAAATTCCATAATCCCCACCATTATCCGTAGTTGGGTTATTCGGTATTCTTGTAATGGTATGCACATGGTTATAATCTGCAATAGTGCTGGAGTTGGCACCTGTGGAACCTTCGGTATTAAATTCTGCCCATAAATACGGATTGTAAATTCTATAATAAAATTGCGAAGTTGCAGTGGGTGTAGAATCAGAATCATTTATCCAAACAAAATAGGTATCATCAATGTTTTCCATAATATCCGTCCACCAAACGTCAGCAAAACTATCGGTTAAATTATATACATATTCTTGCATGACCAAAATAAGATTTGCTTGAGCAGTTTCCGACATATCGGAATACTTTAAGCCAGTGGCAAATTCAGAATAGTCATACGTACCAATATAAGGATCTGGGTCACCGTTCATATCTGCAGGACCAACTTCTAATGAATGTGACGTAGATGTTGAAGATGCAGAAGCAAGTTCAGTCGACTCTAAACTATTGTAAAGATTCAAAGCCAAATCTCTTTCGTCAGAAAAAATATCAAAATCTTCTCCGTTCCATGTATCGGCAGCAGGTTCACCCCCTAAAAATGCAGGAACTATGGAAACATTATCGCCATCGACCAAAAAATTTACCGCACAATGGTGACCATCTAATTGAAAACCCCATGAGCCACTTGTTTCCGGGTCACCGAACATATCTATTGAGTAAAAATCTGGATCCCAAACAGTACTTTGAACGTTATTTAACCAGCCTTCTGACAACTCAGTAATCTCATACACTTTTTGATACCCTCCTGAACTTAAAAACAACTGTAAAATATCTTTAAAAGCTATTAATTGGTCATCAGTAAGATCACCATAAGTAATACCATCCCTATTTTCATCATTCGCAGGAGTATTATGCCAAAGGTAAAAACGTTCATCATCTAAACATACAGATGCTTCTTCCAAAAGAGTGGTGGAAAGAGAGTTTCTAAAATCTACAACGGTCTGTCGCATGGTCTCTATTTCAGTATTTACAGACTGTTCGGCATCGTCAGTTGTACATTCTAAGGAAAAGGTGTCTTCTGAGCTGTCCTCATCTGTAGTATCATCTTCGGTAATGTCATCATCTGTTGTTTCATACGTGGTGTCACTCGTTGTAGAATCATCATCTGAACAACTTAATAGCAATAGCGTTACAAGAAATAACAAGGGTAGTCCTGGCAAAATTAAAAATGTTTTTTTCATAATATATATTTCAAATTTTGGATTCAATACTATTTAGGTGCAAGTCAACATTAGAATCAATAAAAGAAACCCTAGCGTTCCATCTCATTAATACCTCTTTTTACTTCCTTTCATGTAACCACAAATATGAATAATGATTTAACGTAAAATGCGCAATTTCAGTGAATGGCATGAGGTTTTCAGTGAATAGAGGACTCTATTAAAAAAACGATTGTATTGAGAAGGACACCCTAAAATTTCGAAGAAAATGAATGGTACAAAATAGCTTTGTTCCTTTACCAAATAAGGAGAAAGTAAACCTGAAAACTGATTAAAACAAAAGCCATCAAAACTGTATAACCTGCATTTTAGTTTTCAATAAGAACTACTTATACTTGTTGCTATTACGTCTTTTAATAGTACACTAAGCTTCGGGATTCTTGTTCCTTATTCTTTTGTATAGTCTTATTCCCAGCATTAAAAGTATTCCTAAAACTATAATACCCACTACCCCAAAAATCCAATTAAAAGAACTCTTCAAAATCACCAAGAAGACAACTGCGAATAAAATTAGCGTGGCACCTTCATTCCATATACGCATGAATTTAGAGGTGTATTGAATATCATCTTGTTGAAACTTCTTGAAAATTTGATGGTTTTTTAGGTGATATAATATCAATAACACTACAAAACCAAGTTTTATGTGCATCCAAGGTTGCGATAACCATCCTGGGTAAATAATAAGCAACCAAATGGCAAAAAATACCGCCAATACAGCCGATGGCCAAGTAATAATATACCACAAGCGTTTGGCCATCAACTTCAATTGTTTGGAAAGAATTTCCTTTTCAGGTGATGCTTTTAGGTGAGCTTCTATATGATAAATGAATAATCTAGGAATATAAAAAAGCCCTGCAAACCACGTTATTACGAAAATGAGATGCAGGGATTTTATATAATTGTAATATTCTGTCATAAGGCTTATAAAAACAAACTCAAGTTCAAGAGGCAAGCTAAAAAGCAAGAAACAAATTCAAATTCAAATTCAAAACTCAAACTCAAACACAAGTGCAAAATTAATTTCTCCCTTCTCTTTTCTATATTCTATTTTCTCTTTTCTCTTTTCTCTTTTCTCAACTTAAACAAGTTCAAAGTTAGTAAAAGCGAATAGAACTTATCTTATAATCTTATAGCACCCACTCCTACATCCCATAACGTTTTATTGTAAGCAGGTATAGCTGTATTGATGAATTGCTTTCCTTTAGCTTTTAAACCAGTCCATTGCGTATCTAATTCAGCCTTACGGTCTTTACTTGCCTTGTTTAATCTTGGAATACTACTATTTGTTTGATTGATCATGAATATATATTCCGCAGAAAACTTATTTGGGAAATTCTCTACATCATCATATGCTTGAGATTTACGCTGTACCATATCGGCATCCCAAGCTTTCATATCCGCAAGTAATTTTTCGCCCGCTGTTTTAACGCTAGGGTCCATAACTTTTTTCAATACTTCGGTCAAGTCTTTTTGAGCCGCATACAACTGATTGATCATATTATGCATTTCTGTCAACTCTGCTTCTGCGGTAGTCATAAACGCATCAAATTCTTCATACTGACCAGGTTTTGTCTCATAGGTAGGCACCTCTTTTATTGTTCCGGTCGTAGCAACTGTTTGCCCGTCTACTATTAATTTAAAAGTATACGTACCAGGGGAAACTTTATGTCCGCTAAATCCTGCTTCAATATATACATCAGGTACTCCTGGCATAATTGGGTGTTTCATATCCCAAACAAAACGATTCAATCCTTTTTTCTTACTTAAAGTTGGTGCAGGTGGCGAACCACCACCATTATGTGGTTTGTATGTAGGATCTTTTTCTGAACTAATGGTTCTAATTACTTTTCCTTTAGCATCTGAAACTTCTAATGCAATTGCCGTACTATCTGCTAATTTTGGGAGCTCATAATACAATACCACCCCGTTAGCTGGATTAATGCCGTTAAATGCATCACTACCCGTAAATTTATCTGAATTACCACTCAACGGACTTCTCCAAGAACCATTATAAGCATCTTTGGGCTTTAAAATTTGAAGTCCCGTTTTAGAAGGTTGGTATTGCCCAAGTGCAATTACATCATCTAGAATCCAGAAAGAGCGACCAGAAGTAGCCACTACCATATCACCTTTATGCATTTTTAAATCGGTAATAGGTGTTTTTGGTAAATTCAATTGAAAAGGTTCCCAAGATTTGCCTCCGTTCCATGATGCATAGATACCTTTCTCCGTACCGGCGTAAAGTAAATCCTTTTTAAACTCATCTTCACGAACTACACGCGTAAAAGCACCATAAGGAATACCGGAGTTTATAGCCGTCCAAGTTTTACCATAGTCTGTTGTTTTATAGAAACCTGGCGTATAGTCATTGAATTTATATCGTGTTGTAGCAATGTAAGCCGTGGCAGGATCATGCGGAGAAACCTCTATCGCATTAATCAAGCATTCTTTTAATCCTTTAGGGGTTACATTTTCCCAAGTTTCACCACCGTTTTTAGTCAAGTGCACCAATCCATCATCACTACCTGTCCAGATAAATCCTTTTTCATGCGGAGATTCTAATATGTAAGCCAGCGTACCATAATTCTCGGCACCTACTGCTTCATTAGTATATGGTCCACCACCATTACCTTGTTTGGCATCTATATTGCGTGTAAGGTCATCAGAAATTTTATCCCAAGTTAGACCCATATCACGGGTTCTAAATACATATTGCGCTCCGTGATAAAAGGTGCCCAATTCATGCGTAGAAGCTATTATCGGAGCATTCCAATTAAACAAATACCTCATATCCCTAGCCTCGCGACCTAAATATTGAATAGGCGCTTGCATGATTTGAGTTGCCGCTTTAGACTCCATATCCATCACCTCTACCGTACCTAAATACTGACCTCCCATAACATATCTTGGGTTGTCTGGATCAAAGGCTAGAAAGGCACTCTCACCACCCGCAGAATCTGTCCAATCTCTAGTTGTAATACTACTGCTACCTGCAGATAAGCTAGATATCTTCACAGACCTATTATCTTGTTGACCTCCATAAATATTATACGGAAACAGATTGTCCACACTAATACGATAAAATTGAGCTGTAGGCATGTTATCTTGAGTGGACCAAGTTTTTGCATAATCAAAAGAAACGGCAGCCCCACCATCATTGGCAATCACCATATTCTTAGAATTATCAGGATTAATCCATAGGTTATGATAATCTCCATGAGTTCCTGAAAGCGTTTCCCATGTTTTTCCACCATCTTCAGAACGAAGCGCAGGTGCACTTAAAACATACACTGTATCTTCATCGTTTGGGTCTATAAAAACCTCAATATAATACCAAGCGCGTTGTACCAATCTATTGTCTCCACTAACCATACTCCAAGAGGCACCGGCATCATTTGAAACAAAAAGTCCGCCTTTATCTGCATCTGAATCACTTTCAATGAGCGCATAAACTTTATTAGAATTTGACGGACTAACCGCTATTGCCATTTTTCCTTTTTCCTCCGGAAGCCCATTATGTATTTTCTGCCAAGTTTCTCCAGCATCCGTAGACTTATAAAGACCACTACCTGCACCACCACTAACAACCATATTCGGTTTACGTTGATGTTCCCACATAGCGGCATACATAATTTCAGGATAATTAGCATCCATAGAAAGCTCAGAAGCACCAGTTAAATTATTAACGAAAAGCGTGTTTTTCCAAGTCTTACCACCATCAACAGATTTATAAACACCACGTTCAGCATTACCCTCAAAAAGAGCACCCTGTGCAGCCACATAAACAATATCAGGATTTGTTGGATGAATAATGATTCTTGAAATATGCTGGGTTTTTTCAAGTCCCATTTTCTTCCAAGTTTTACCCGCATCAGTAGACTTATATACTCCGTCACCATAAGATGTCATTACCCCACGTGGCGCATGTTCGCCCATACCTACATAAACAATGTTTGGGTTTGATGCCGATACAGAAACCGCACCAACAGAGCCCAGTTCAAAATAACCATCAGAAATATTTTCCCAACGTTGCCCGGCAGATTCTGTTTTCCATACTCCGCCACCAGTTGTACCCATATAGTAAGTCATGGGGTCACCAATAACCCCAGTTGCAGTTACCGAACGCCCACCTCTAAACGGACCAATATTTCTGAATTTTAAAGGTTGAAAATAATCGTTGGCATTTTGGGCAAAAGTTATGGTGGTTGCCAGTACCGCTATAAAAAAGAGTAGTTGTTTTTTCATTTTAGGTTGTTTGGTTGTTGTTTTAGGCATTCTAAATTGTCGGTTTGAGCAGTTTTCTTGGAGTTATGCTTAAAGAAAAATTGTATCGAGAAACATTTTGAACACAAAAGTTTCTCGATACTAATTTTTTCATACTTCAAAAACTCACTCGAAATGACCGTTTTCGACTTTACTTACTTTCATCAATAAACAAGTAATTCAAATTAAGCTCGTTAAATCCTTTATTGAATTCTTGAAGTTCAGATGATATTACACTATCAAATATTTGAAGCTCTTTATTAATCTTAGCTGTCAATTCGTTCTTAACAGCAATATCTTGTTCCGTTGGCGGAAAATCATCTATAGAAACCAAACTATTTAAATGACCTAACTTATTGGTCAATTTAATTGGAAAATTTAAGGGGTCTTGACCACTTCTATTTTGAGTTTGGTACAATGCCTTCTCTACCTCACCCAGTTTTTCTTTCATGGCTTTGGCTTTCTCTACCAAATCTTTGGTATGATCATCATCCTTATATTGTTCTGTAAACGAATTCAGTTGCTTCGTAACATTTCTAATTTTCTTAATAGATTGATGTGCATTTTCAATGGTAGTATTAATATCTGTAATAAAATCATATTGTTGCTGCATTTCCGCTACTGAACTTTCTGCTCTTGGGTCTGGCAAAATGGTAAACGTTTCGCTGTTATTAGTCCCGTTCACATTCAAGTGTACTTTGTAATCCCCAGGTACGGCTTTCGCACCATCAAAATTGGCCCACCAGAAAATCATTCCTTCTAATTTGGTAGCACCTTTACCGCGCGTATCCCAAACAAAAGTGTTGCCTCCTTTTTTAAGGTCTAGTTTCTTGTCTTTTTTCTTTGCCGAAGAACTATAATTTGCCAATGTATCACCAGCCATATTAGTATACGTTAATTGCACGGTGTCTTTTTCAGAATAGTTCTTCAAAAGAAAATGGGTAATAACACCGTTCTCCAAATTTTCACCTGAAGTTTTTGATGGCTTCTTACCTGCCCTACCTTTTGTACGATAGGAATCTTTTGGCTTGAACAAAATAGTATTCGCATTCTTCTTGCTTTCATCTAATTGATGCAACACCGTTAAATCATCAATTATCCAAAGGCTACGACCTTGCGTTGCCACAATTAAATTATCGTCTTTAATAGTCAAATCTGTAATTGGCACAATAGGTAAATTCATTTGAAAAGGAGACCAACTAGCTCCGTCATTAAAAGAAACGTACATGCCTGTTTCGGTACCTGCATATAACAATCCCTTCTTTTTTGGGTCTTCACGAACTACTCTTGTAAAATGTTCAGAAGGGATACCGTTCGTTATTTTTGTCCATGTTTTACCGTAATCCGTGGTTTTATAAAGATAAGGCTGAAAATCACCTAATTTATATCTTGTTGCGGCAACGTAACATGTTCCCTCATCAAAGTTTGATGGCTCTATACTGTTTATCATATTCCACTCTGGCATGTTTGAAGGCGTAACATTTTCCCAAGTTGTACCAGAATCTTTAGAAACATGAATTAATCCGTCATCACTACCTACCCAAAGAATACCTTCTTTTAACGGACTTTCATTTGCCGTAAAAATGGTACAGTAGTATTCTACACTGGTATTATCTTGAGTTATTGGCCCTCCACTAGAACCCAATTTCGTTGGGTCGTTTCGTGTTAAGTCACCACTTAAAACTTCCCAGCTCTGACCTTCATTTTCCGATACATGTACGTAATTGGAAAATGTATATAATTTCTTCGGGTTATGTCTACTGAATAAAATAGGGAAATTCCACTGAAAACGATACTTCATAGCTTCCGCACCGGCACCCATTGGGTTGTCTGGCCATACATTAATACCCCTTACTGTTTTGTTTTTGTGATTGACCCTGGTTAAAAATCCGTCATAACTACCACCATAAACAATATCGTTATCTTTTGGGTCCACAGCAATCCAAGCAGATTCGCCACCTGCCGTAGTCTCCCAATTACTATCATCAATAGTTCGCCCATCACTTCTATGATCCATACGTAAGGTTGAATTATCTTGCTGTGCTACATAAATTCTATATGGAAAAGAGTTATCTGTTGTTACACGATAAAATTGTGCCGTAGGCTGATTGTAATATGTACTCCATGTTTCACCTCCATCATAAGAAATTTGTGCACCACCATCGTCGCCAATGATCATACGTTGTGAGTCTTCAGGGGAAATCCATAAATCATGATGATCACCATGGGGCGCATTGAACGTATTAAAAGATTTACCTCCGTCGGTCGACTTGTGGTAATTTACATTCAACACATACACAACATCTTCATCTTGCGTATCGGCATATACTCTTGTGTAATACCAAGCACGTTGTCTTAGCTTTCTTTCGGAATTAACTATTGACCACGTTTTACCTCCATTTTCTGAACGGTACAAACCACCTTTTTCCTTATTCTCTACTATAGCCCAAACCTTTTCTGAATTCTTAGGAGATACGGCTACACCAATAATACCCAAAGTATCCGTAGGGAAACCTTCATTTTTTGAAATCTCTGCCCAAGTTTCTCCACTATCCATACTCTTCCAAAGTGCAGAGCCGTCACCACCACTTATTAAACTGTAAGGGGTACGTTGTGCATGCCATGTAGAAGCATATAAAATTCTTGGGTTGTTGGGGTCAAAGGTCAAGTCTACCGCACCCGCTTGCTCGTTTACAAATAGCACTTGTTTCCAATTTTTACCGCCATCTGTACTTTTATAAATGCCACGGTCTTTAGTCGGCTTATAAATATCTCCTAGAACCGCCGCATATACCGTATTATAATCAGTAGGATGCACGCGTAGTCGTGGTACATGTCTACTTTTTTCCAACCCAGCCGTAGCCCAGGTTTTACCTCCATCCTCGGTTTTCCAAACTCCGTAACCAGATGATACGTTACCTCTTAAGGTTTTTTCTCCACCACCAACATATATAACATTCGGGTCACTTTTTGCAACCTCAACGGCACCGATACTACCGCCGAAATATCCATCGGAAATATTGTCCCAAGTACGACCCCCGTCTAATGTTTTCCATACTCCGCCACCTGCTGCGCCAAAGTAAAACAAATTAGGCTCGCCAGGTACGCCGGTAACAGCAGCCGATCTTCCACCACGAAACGGACCGATCAATCTATAGTCCAAGCTAGAGTATAGCTCTTCAGGATACGTTGGTGCTGTACTTTGAGATTTATTTCTTCTCTGAGATAATAATGATAATGGTAATAGAAAACATGCCAGCATGAATATGCCAGCATTGGTAAGGTGCTTTTTCATTTTGATAGTTTGATGTTAGTCTCCTCTAAAATTAAACATTTTGTTACGCAAATGTTGATTTTAAGATTTTATTAGCATCTCTTAAGAAGCTTAATTATCACATTATGAATTCCGCTGCCCATTACATAAACAATCTTCAATCAAGATTTAAATTTCTAAATATCATTAAATGGACCAATAACTAATCCTAAGAAAAAAAAACAGTAATTCAAGGTTATACAACTAAATCGATAAATAATTAAACTATTCTTATATTTAAGCCAACAAACTAACAATTATGAAATTTAGAACACTTTTGTTTTCGGCATTGTTAATTGCTATTCTATTCAATGGATTGACAATTAATAACGTAAATGCCCAAACCAATGATTTTTTATACGGAGACCAATTGCCCGATGCTCCTGAACTTAGTGCAAGAGGCGAATATAAAGTTGGCGTACAGACCGTAAATCTGGTTAATCCTAATCAAGTAGATATTTTAAATTCGAAAGAAGGTAAAGACCCAACCTATGACAGACCAATTACCATTGAAGTTTGGTATCCTGCCAGCGTAAAAAATGATGCTAAAACCGTTGTTTATGATGAAGTCATGGGAACAAGAGGCGATACGCTTAGACCATTAACACCATTTACCTTTAAAGGAAGAGCTTACAGAGATGCCGATGCATTAAAAGGGAATAAATTTCCTTTGGTGGTAGTATCTCACGGTTATGTTGGCTCTAGATATCTAATGACGTACTTAACAGAAAACCTGGCTTCTAAAGGGTACATCGTTGCTGCTATTGACCATACGGATTCAACTTTTAAAGATGCGAACGCATTTCAAAGTACTTTACTTAATAGACCTAAAGACATACGATTTGTAATTAATGAGATGGAAAAATTAGGCGCTAAAGGTTCTAAGAATAAAATCGAAGGATTAGTAGACGCCAATAACACCGCAATCATAGGATATTCTATGGGCGGATATGGAGTACTAAACGTTGGCGGAGCTGGATATAGTGCCGGTTTAGGACAATTCTTTACTGGAATGACAGGTGGTAGTTCTGCAATCTCCGTAAATCTTGCTGGAAATGCGGAATACGAAAAATTGGCTGATTCTAGAATAAAGGCAATCATAGCATTTGCTCCATGGGGAATGGAACGAGGAGTTTGGGATGCGGAAGGATTAAAAGGATTAAAAACTCCCACATTCTTTATTGCTGGAAGCCAAGATGATATTTCCGGTTACGAAAAAGGGATCAAAGCAATTCATGAAGGTGCGGTAAATGCAGACCGGTACTTATTAACTTACGAAAATGCAAGACATAATGTAGCACCTAACCCACCACCAGCAGAAGCATTAGCCCCAGGCTTACATATAGACGAGTACTATAGATACGCAGAACCATCATGGGATCAACGCAAATTGAATAATGTAAATCAACATTTTGTTACCGCGTTCATAGGCAAGCATCTTAAAAACCAAGACAACACCAAATTTTTAGATGTTCAGGAAAATTCAAATGAAAAAGATTGGACAGGTTTTAAACCAAGATCTTCTACCGGGATGGAGTTGTTACATGCACAACCCGCTAACTAACTTAATTTTTAAATTTAGCTGCTTTAGGAGTCTCTTCCTTTAGCAGCTTCATATATCTATTTTGATTGTTTATCAATTCTTTAAGTTTCCATGCTAATAGAAATATAGCAATGGCAATTAATTGTGATAAAATAAAATTCATATTCGTGTTTTTTAGCGTTTCTAACGCTACTTACGAATGATTTGGACTAGGGTTTGGTTTTACATCAGAAATTAGCCCACCAAAGTTTTATTAATTTCTTTCCTTAAAAAATATCCAGTAACAATAGTTGCAAGCACATCTGCTATGGGGAAGGAAATCCAAACGCCTAATTCCCCTAAAAAGTTAGGTAAGATTAAAATCAAAGGAATAAAGAAAAAACCTTGCCGGCAAAGGGTTAATAATAAAGCAGGCACAGCCTTACCTATAGCCTGAAAATATGCTGCACCTATAAGCTGAAGTGCAATAATGGGAGTAGCAGCAAACACCCATCGCATTGCCGAGGGTGTATTCTCCAAAACAAAGGCATTAGTTGCCAATTCCAACGCGCTCATGTCTGGTTTATGGCTTAAAAAGAGTCCGGCAATTTCTGCGGGAAAAATCATGAGTCCTACGAAAACTATGGTTGCCAAAATTGCGGCATACTTTATTGCGGTATAAATGGACTCCTTTACTCTATCATATTTTTGAGCACCGTAATTAAATCCTGCAATTGGCAAGAAACCTTGTGTAACACCAAATACCGGGAAAAGCGCAAACATCAACATTCTACCGATAATGGCATATACGGCAACCATAGCTTCTCCTCCCAAATCAAAAAGAATGTTATTCATCAACAGGTAAATAACACTCACTACAGCTTGTCTAGAAAGAGTAACTACGCCAAGCGAGCTAATTTCTTTAATTATAGAAAATTTGATACGTAAATACCTAGGACTTAATTTTAATTCTGAATTATCGGACAAGAAAAAATATACGATGTACAAAAAACAGAGAAAGTAACTAATTGTGGTTGCCCATGCAGCACCTTCCATTCCGTAATCCATCACATTAATGAGCAAATAATCTAAGACTAAATTACCAATGGAAGGAATGATCATTGCGATCATGGCAAATTTCGGCTTGCCCTCAGATCGTATGACGTTATTGCCCATCATATTGAGACCTAAAAAAGGTACACCATACAAAACAATGACATAGTAGATTTTAGCCAACCCAAAAATAGAGCCTTTGCCACCGAATGCAGGAATAAGCGTATCAACAAATGTGAGCCCCACGGCAACCATAAAAGTGGTAATTAAAATGGTAAATGAGATCTGATTACCGAATGTCCGTATTGCCTTCTCCTTATTATTAGCTCCTAAAGCACGAGAAATAATACTGGCACCACCGATACCAATAGCCATACCCAAGGCTCCTATAAAAAAGGAAATAGGCAACACCACATTGATTGCAGCAATGGCAATAGAACCGATCCAATTACCAACAAAAATTGAATCTACCAGCACATTGAGCGACATCACCAATATGCCGATACTAGCTGGTAATGCCTGTTTAATAAGCAAACTTGATATTGATTCCGTTCCTAGTTGTTCTGCGGAAACGTTTGCCATGCGCGGTCGTTTATTTGTTGAAAGTGATATTCATTTAAATGTATTTGTTAACCAGAAACATTCGAAGTTTCTTTTATGGACGCTTCTATATGGCTCCATAAATTAATACGTTCTTTCAAAGCTTTTTCTGAACATTCCAATACTTCATACCACTTAGCTTCACTATCACCACATAGTTCTTGTATCATTTTTAAGGAAAGCGGACCGTGTTCATCACCATCCAATTCGATATGCCTTCTTAAATAGTATTCCAATTTAGGGTAAGCATCTTCCCCTGCCTGTTCTACAATTTTCAAGAACATATCCGGTATCAAATCTTCTCTACCAAAAGTAAATGCAGCAGCAATTTTATGAGGCTCTTGTGTTTGTATCGTTTCAAAAGTGAATGTTAGAAATGACTTAACGGCTTCGTTCAAATCAGAATTCCCAATAGTTTGCAACACACTATCCAAATTCCCAATTTCATTCAAGAACTCCGTTATTTTATTAGTATCCGCACCTACTTCAACCATAGCATCCAAATACATTTCGTAATGACTTTTTAAAACGCCTAGTTCATTGACATCAGTTTCTTCTTCCAAAACGATTTCATTAATAAACCGAGCGGTATTTGTATTCTTTACCGGTTTCCACGGTAAGGTGGTACACGTAAGGTTTATTTGCAATGCCTTTAAAAGCGACATAAAATCCCATACGGCATACACATGGTTTTCCATGAATATCTGTATATCAGATACCGATTTCAGCTCCTTATAAAGTGCATGATTTCTTAATTCCTCTCTTAACGGTTGTAATATAATTTCTATTTCTTCGATTTTCATTGCAGTGATTTCTAAGATTTAATAGTGTGTTATGTACTTGGCACTACATCTAATGCATCTGTAGTTTGCCAATCGTTGACCCATTTTGCCATTACTTTGACCCATGCGTCACTGTCGTTCATACAAGGAATATGCTTGTAATCTTCTCCGCCAGCTTCTAAAAATTGTTCTTTGCCTTCCATTGCAATTTCCTCTAGAGTTTCAAGACAATCACTAACAAATGCAGGAGTAATTACAGCCAATTTTTTCTTGCCTTCTTTCGCTAAACGTTCAAACTCATAATCGGTATAAGGTTTTAGCCATGGATCACCCGCCAAACGCGATTGAAATGAAGTGCTCACCTGTTCCTCTTGCAGTCCTAAATACTCCTTCACCATTTTAGTCGTGTCATACACTTGATGTCTATAGCAAGTATTATGTGCCACAGAATTCACATTACAGCACGTACCATCAATTTTACAATGGAAACTGGTTGGATCGTTCTTACGAATATGACGTTCTGGAATACCGTGGTAAGAAAATAAAACATGGTCATAATCAAAGCCTTCTAGCCCGTCCTTAATACTTTCAGAAAGTACTTTTATAAACTCTGGATGTTTATAAAAAGCCGGCAATGTCGTTATTTTCATTCCAGGAAAAGAAGCTTCTTGTTCTTCTAAAACCTTAACCACTACCGTTTCAAAACTAGACATTGCGTAATGTGGGTATAAAGGCACTAAAAGCACATCATCAACACCTTTATCCTTTAACTCTTGCATGGCAGCTTTAATAGTCATGGTACCATAGCGCATACCTAAGGCAACCGGCATTTCGGTTTGCGTTTTTAGTTTATTAGAGAATCGTTCTGATATTACGATTAAAGGAGAACCCTCTTCCCACCATATTTTGGCATATGCCTCCGCAGATTTTTTTGGTCTGGTCTGTAAAATTATTCCTCTTACCAATATTGTTCTTAACCATTTTGGAGCATCTATTACGCGCTCATCCATTAAGAATTCATCTAAATATGGTTTAACATCTTTTGGTGTAGGGCTATCGGGTGAACCTAAATTAACCAATAATACTCCTTTCATAGCGTATGTGTTTGTTATTCAATTGCAAAAATAACACTTGCAAATCGATGATATTTTAATTTTGGGCAATAGTTTTTCTATACTCTCATAAAGCAATCTAATAACTGGTCAATAAATTTTTAGTGCTGTTTAATTTTAGTAAGTTGTAATTCATCAAAAACTATAATACATTTTACATGAATACTTTTTTTGATACCGTACCTAAAAGTGCACTTTACTTCTTTATAGCTTCTACCCTTGGTGTTTTGGTCGCCTATTGGATTATATCATATTTCATAAAAAAATACGGCAAAGACCCCAAGTACCTACTGCCGCACGGAGCATTTAAAAAAATTAGTAGACCTATCTTTTTAATTATTTTCTCCATTTGGCTGAGATCGGAGTCTATACGAACATTACTACAATTAGAAGAACATGACTACTGGTTTAAAAAAGCAAGTACCATTCTTTTCATTGTATCTGTCACCTGGCTATTACTCAATTTATTGAAAATAATAAAAACTGTAATTGTAAGCAATTACGATGTACATGTAGAAAATAATTTGAAAGCACGTAAAATCTACACGCAGTTCAATATTCTAGAACGCATCTTTATTTTCACTATAGTAATCTTGGCTGTTGGTGCCGTACTCATGAGTTTTGAAAGTATTAGAGAATTGGGGGTTAGCATTTTTGCATCTGCCGGTGTAGCAGGAATTATTATTGGTTTCTCCGCTCAGAAGATGATCGGAACCGTTTTAGCGGGTATTCAGATTGCCATTGCGCAACCTATAAAAATTGATGATGTCGTTATTGTTGAAGGAGAATGGGGTCGTATTGAAGAAATAACCCTGACCTATGTGGTGGTTAAAATTTGGGACAAACGAAGATTGATTGTTCCTACGCCTTACTTTATTGACAAGCCTTTTCAAAACTGGACAAAGTCTTCTTCCGATATTCTTGGCACCGTTTTCTTGTATACTGATTACAATGTTTCTTTTGATGCTTTACGCGAAGAATTGACCAAAATTTTAGAAAGTACCGACCTTTGGGATAAAGAAGTTAATGTACTTCAAGTAACGGAAAGCAAACAAAACAGTGTTGAAATTAGGGCGTTAATGAGTGCCAAAGACTCGCCAACTGCTTGGGATCTTCGTGTTCATGTTCGTGAAAAATTAATAACGTTCTTGCAACAAAATTATCCTGAGAGTATTGCTAGAAATAGGGTTTTGTTGGAAAAATCAGCCGATGAGAATAACAATTCATAATTTAGCTTTATGAAACATACACTTCTATTTCTTTTTCTCCTTGGCTGCATTACAATTCATGCCCAACAAATTACCTGCTCGCCAAAAGATAGCACTGCTGTAGAAAGCAAACTAGTTGAAATAGACGGAATGTATCGGGGTGAGTTTGGCACAACTATGGTAAACATTGGTAAGTCGTTTATACAAACTCCGTATGTTGCCAAAACCTTAGAAATTGGCGATACAGAAACTTTAGTAGTAAATCTACAAGGGTTGGACTGTACCACGTTTGTTGAGAACGTGCTTGCTTTTTCCCTCCTGCTCCGTCAGCAAGAAATGTCCTTTGACGCTTATTTAAAAAATCTTGAAATTATACGATATAAAGATGGTGCTTTAAATGGCTACGCATCGCGCTTACATTACTTTTCTGAATGGATTGCAAATAATTCCGAGAAAGGACTTTTAAAAGATATCACAGGTGAAATTGGTGGTGCTGAAATCACCAAAGACATAGATTTTATGAGCACCCATAGAGACCTATATCCGTTTCTGGCGGATGATACTAATTACTCAAAAGTTAAGGCTTCAGAAAACTATCTGAACAATCAGGCTATTTGTGTACTGGCACAAGATAAAATTGCCGAGAACGAACATCTTATTCAATCTGGGGACATCATTGCACTTGCAACTTCTATTAATGGGTTAGACGTTACCCATACAGGAATTGCCACCAGAGAAAAAGATGGTAGAATTCATTTACTACATGCATCGACCGGATCAATGGAAGTTGAAGTTTCAAAAAAACCTTTGGCGGAGTATTTAAAAGGTATAAAAAGTAACACAGGTATTATGGTGGCAAGACCACTGTAAAGTTAGCTGCCTGCCAAAGCCAACAAATATTTCTTAGGTGTGGTATTGTATTTTTTCTTGAATGCCGAAATAAAGTGACTAGAGGTGCTATACCCCACTTTGAGTCCGATTTCATTGACATTATACTGACCGGTTTCTAAAAGTCGCTTCGCATAATCCATCTTATGATCAAATAAAAAACTGTACACAGAATCACCATAAATTTGCTTGAAACCTTCCTTTAAGCGCTTTAAACTTAATCCCACTTCACTAGAAAGTTCAGCTAAAGTTGGTGGCTCAGCCATATTCGCCAAAATAATTTCTTTGGCTTTCTTTATCTTTTTTACATTCTCTTCATCTGCCAAATATGGGCATTGTTCAATATCTGCATTAGGACTTCTATTAAAGTACAAGGCTATCAATTCATAAATCTTACCTTTTACATACAGCGATTTTATAGATGGATGCAGATTATAGTTTACGATCTGACTCAAAATAACAGCAATAGATGGTGAAAAAGGCTCTTGTGCATAATACTTTTTCTCCTTGTTATCTGAACTTAAAAACGGAATGTAATCTGCCTCTGCGGTAAACAAAGAATGAAATTTTCGCAAGGTCATTACCACAGAAACCAATGATGATTTCGGGTTTAAATTTAAATTCAACGGAAGGTCTAACTGCGTGTTATACAACAATAATGAGTTCTCTTCCTTGACATCTAGACTATAATTTCCTTGGTTAAAATTATAAGTACCACTACCTCTTAAGCAGAAGTGAAATTGTATAAATCTTTTGTTGATTTCACGGTGATATTGCATTACCGTATCTTCTTCGTTCTGAAACTTTAGCACGTAAAATCCGTCTTCAATCAGAACTTCTTCGTATGACCCTTGAGCGTTACTTTTTATGTCCATTTTCTTAAATCGATTTTTTATTTATTTAGAAAGCATCTAAATAATATAGTGTCCATTCGCTGAAAGCGCTATAAAATTATGGTTAATAAACTGATATTTGTCATATTTTGTCCAAAAATTCGGCAGACGACATTAATTGTACCGCAAGCGTTGTTTTTATTGAATGGATGCTCATATTTTTGTATCCGCTTTATGAAAGACTATCACATTTCTAAACACGATTCTTTTTATACCATTGGTCTTAACTACAAAAAGGCCGATGCTGAAGCTCGTGGTAAATTTAGTTTAGACGAAGTAGCGGTAAACAAATTACTTATAGAGGCTAAAAACCTAGGCATTGATGGTTTGCTAGCTACCTCTACCTGTAACCGCACAGAGTTACACGGTTTTGCTAAACATCCTTTTCAACTTATAAAATTATTATGTGACCACTCTAACGGAACCGTTGAAGCGTTTCAAGAAGTGGCCTATGTATATAAAAACAAAGAAGCTATCAATCACTTGTTCCGTGTAGGCACAGGCTTGGATAGCCAGATACTGGGTGATTTTGAAATCATCAGTCAACTAAAACAAAGTTTCAAGCGTTCTAAAGAATTGGGTATTGCCAATCCGTTTATAGAACGTCTTTGCAATAGCATTATACAAGCTAGTAAGCGTATTAAGAACGAAACCGAAATTTCATCTGGCGCAACATCTGTAGCATTTGCTTCGGTACAGTACATTATGCGTAATGTAGAAAATGTTTCAGAAAAGAACATTCTCTTATTCGGGACAGGAAAAATTGGTCGTAATACATGCGAAAATTTAATTAAGCATACCAAGAATCCACATATCACTTTAATCAACAGAACAAAAGGCAAAGCCGAGCAAATTGCAGGTAAGTTCAATCTTAAGGTAAAGGATTACGGAGATCTGCAGTCAGAAATAAGAACTTCAGATATTTTGGTAGTTGCTACAGGTGCTCAAAAACCAACGATTACCAAAGAATTAATATACACCAATAAACCGTTATTGATTCTAGATTTATCGGTGCCAAAAAATGTTGATGCCAGCGTTTCGGAAATGGATAATGTTACTGTAATCCATTTAGATCATTTATCGCAAATGACAGATGAAACCCTAGAGCGTAGAAAGCAATTTATTCCAGAGGCGGAAGCAATAAACGAAGAGGTAAAACACGATTTCAACCAATGGTTAGAAACTAGAAAATTTGCCCCGGTAATTAAAGCTTTAAAACAGAAATTGAAGACAATTAAGGATGAAGAGCTAGACTACCAATCTAAAAAAACGGTCGATTTTAATTCGCATCAGGCAGATGTAGTAACCAATCGCATCATTCAGAAAATAACAAAACAATTTGCAAATCATCTTAAGGATGACACGGTAGATTCCAATTCAAGTTTAGAATTTATCCAAAAAGTATTTCAATTAGAATTGGACGAAAAATGAGTAAAGTAATACGATTAGGCACACGCGATAGCGAATTAGCGCTATGGCAGGCAAATACCGTAAAAGATCAACTTCAAGCATTAGGTCATAAAGTAAAATTAGTCCCTGTAAAATCTACGGGAGACCTTATACTAGATAAGCCTTTATATGAATTAGGAATTACGGGAGTGTTTACCAAAACACTAGACGTTGCCATGATCAATGGCGATATTGATATTGCCGTACATTCTATGAAAGATGTACCTACGGCACTGCCAAAAGGCATTGTAAAAGCCGCTGTTTTAAAACGTGGTAATTACATGGACATCATGGCATTCAAGGACAATGAAGAATTTTTAGGCTCTAGAGATGCCGTTATTGCAACCGGAAGTCTTCGTAGACAAGCGCAATGGCTAAATAGATACCCAACACATTCCATTGTAGATTTAAGAGGAAATGTAAATAGCCGATTAGACAAGTTGTACAACAACGAATGGAACGGTGCTATTTTCGCAGCTGCAGGTTTGGAACGTATTGGTTTGGAACCAGAAAATACGATCGGACTAACGTGGATGCTACCAGCCCCTGCACAAGGAGCTATCATGGTAGTTGCCATGGAAGATGATGAAGAAATTCGTGAAGCTTGCGCCCAACTAAATCATGAAGAAACCGACACTTGCGTAAGCTTGGAAAGAGAGTTTCTTAGAGAGTTGGAAGGTGGTTGTAGCGCACCGATCGGAGCATTATCATATATCAACAAAGAAAACATTGTTACCCTAAAAGGGGTTTTACTAAATGTTGATGGAAGCAAGAAGCTAGAAGCTGAATTAACCGCACCACTAGGTAAACACCAAAATTTAGGTATTGACTGTGCGAAGAGCATTTTAGCTAGAGGAGGCAAAAGATTGATGACCGAACTGGCAAATGCCGGTTTAGAAATTAATGTTTTCTCTACTAAGAAACTAACTCCGCAACAACAGTTGTTATTGAATATATCCGTGAATGCAGATTCAGACGATTTTATAAAAATTAATCCGAATCGTATTTCACCCATCATATTGAAAAAGACCCATAAAAATGTTGTCTTTACCAGTAGAAATGCAGTTGAAGCTGTTTTAGCCAGTAGAAGTGCCGCAGAATTAGAATTTGAAAATATTTACTGTGTAGGCAGAAAAACGCGAAGGTTATTAAAAAATGCCTTTGGTAAGATCACGCATTATGAAAATAATGCAAAAGATTTAGCCAACCACTTAGTGGAGTTTATTGATGGCACAGAGGTCACCTATTTTCATGGTAATCTAAGTTTAGAAGAGTTGCCAAGCATCTTAGAGGAAAACAATATTGAAGTAAACGCCATAGAAGCCTACCGAACTAAACTATCTGGGAAAGCCATACCAGAAAGCGCAAAAGGCATCATGTTCTTTAGTCCGTCTAACGTAGAAAGCTATTTAAAAGAGAATTCTACTGACAGAGTTGCCTACTGTATTGGTGAAACTACTGCAAAAGCTGCTAGGGAACATTTCAAGGAAGTAAAAGTTGCCAAAATACCAACGGTAGAAAGTGTTATTGAATTGGTGAATGCGGATTATGAAGATTAGCTAATGGCTGTTGGCTATTGGCTGCTAGCCTTTGGCTGTACAATAAATTATGAGGGACTTTAAAAAGCTTGAAATATGGAAAAATGGAATCACCATAGTTAAGCATGTTTATAGTTTAGTTCAAAAATTACCAAGCGAAGAAAAATTTGGACTTAAAAGTCAACTTTCTAGAGCCGCAGTATCAGTTCCTTCAAATATTGCAGAAGGATGCAGTAGAAATAGTGAAGTTGAATTTAAACGATTTTTAGAAATTGCACTAGGTTCTCTTTTTGAAGTAGAAACTCAATTAATAATATCAGAAGAATTGAAATTTTTAGATAGCGGAGACTTGAAGTCAACTTTTGAATTGATTTCAATAGAATCTAAAATGATCAATAGTCTAATTAGTAAAATAAAAAATAGCTAAAAGCCAAGGGCTAGCAGCTAAAAGCTATTACAAGAATATGAGCTTAAAAAACGACTTATTTCTAAAAGCCTTAAAAGGTGAAACAGTAGAAAGACCACCAGTGTGGATGATGCGTCAGGCAGGTAGATATTTACCTGAATTCATGGCAATCAAAGAAAAATATGACTTCTTTACCAGATGTCAGACTCCAGAATTGGCATCAGAAATTACGGTTCAACCTATTCGCAGATACGGAATGGATGCCGCTATATTATTCAGTGATATTTTGGTAATCCCACAGGCAATGAACATTCATGTGGAGATGAAGCCGAATTTTGGTCCGTATTTACCGAACCCTATTCGCAATCAAAAAGATTTAGATAGCGTTATTGTACCAGATGTTCACGAAACATTAGGTTATGTAATGGAGGCCATTAAAGCGACAAAAGAGAAACTGAACGATGAAGTTCCGTTGATAGGTTTTGCTGGTTCACCTTGGACGATTTTATGCTACTGTGTACAAGGTCAAGGAAGCAAAACGTTTGATAAGGCTAAAGAATTATGCTTTACACAACCGGTTATTGCACATGAATTACTTCAGAAAATTACAGATACCACTATTGCATACTTAAAAGCAAAAGTTGCTGCAGGTGTAAATGCGGTTCAAGTATTTGATTCTTGGGGTGGCATGTTATCGCCTACCGATTATCAAGAGTTCTCTTGGAAATACATTCAGCAAATAATCGATGCATTGAAGGACGAAGCTCCGGTAATTGTTTTCGGAAAAGGATGTTGGTTCGCACTAGGTGATATGGCAAAATCAGGCGCTTCTGCATTAGGGGTTGACTGGACCTGTTCCGCTAGAAATGCCCGTTATTTAAGTGGTGGCAAAATTACCCTTCAAGGTAACTTTGACCCATCTCGTTTGTTGTCTCCTCCTTCTGAAATCAAGAAAATGGTACACCAAATGATCAATGAGTTTGGTAAAGACAGTTACGTGGTAAATTTAGGCCATGGTATTCTACCGAATGTTCCTGTTGAAAATGCCAAGGCGTTTATTGATGCCGTAAAAGAATATAAGCAAGACTAACCTATTGAGGTTCAAAAAGTTTTAAGAAGCCGATATAATAATCGCATAATGAATTCATTTCAATTTCAAGATTTCGAAATAAATCCGATTTCAGAGAGAGATGGATGGCGTTTATGCGATTTTATATCTACCAATGCAGACCATATAAAAAGATACTTTCCTAAAACGGTGGCTGCAAATCTTAATCCCACATTATCCAATATTTTTGTACTTGAGAAAGTTGCCGAATTTCTTTCAGGTAAGGAGTATCTGTTTACCTTAAAAGAACCAGAACACAGAAAAATTATCGGTTTGGTATATCTCAAAGAACTAAAACGAGCCGAAAAAGAAGCAGAAATTGCCTATTGTATTGACTACACACACCAAAATAGAGGTATTACTTCAACCGCTGTTAAAACCATTTCAGATTGGGGCTTTAATCAACAACACTTACTACGACTTAGAATCATTGCTCATAAAACGAACCTTGGCAGTATTAAGGTAGCAGAAAATTGTGGTTATCTTTGGAAAGAGACGCTATTAAAAGAACACACTCCGCCTAACGAAGAACCGTTAGATATGGAACTTTATGTTTTACAGAATGAAAGATAAATTTTACGCTTACATAGAACAACTTCAAGATACCATTACTTCAAAATTAGAAGAAGTAGACGGTTCAGCTACTTTTAAAGAAGATATTTGGGTACGCCCAGAAGGTGGTGGTGGTCGTACAAGAGTTATTGAAAACGGAGCAGTTTTTGAAAAAGGTGGCGTAAACATATCTGGAGTACATGGCGAGCTTCCGGATAGTATGAAAGCATATTTTGGGGTAGAAGATGCTAATTTTTTTGCCTGCGGATTAAGTTTAGTACTGCACCCAAAAAATCCTATGGTACCTACAGTTCATGCCAACTGGCGTTATTTTGAAATGTATGGTAAAGACGGCGAAATTGTAGATCAATGGTTCGGTGGCGGTCAAGACTTGACTCCCTATTACCTGTTTGACGAAGATGCCGTTCATTTCCATGAAGTTTGTAAAACAGCTTGCGACAAACATAATCCTACATTCTACGACACCTATAAAAAACGATGCGATGAATATTTCTGGAATACCCATAGAAACGAAGCTCGCGGACTAGGCGGTCTATTTTTTGACTATTGTAAGGCAACACCAGAAATGGATATGCAAGACTGGTACAACTTCGTAACCGAAGTAGGCAATAGCTTTTTAGATTGTTATGTACCGATTGTTATAAAAAGAAAAGATTTAGAATACACCAAGGAACAAAGGGACTGGCAAGAGATTAGAAGAGGTAGATACGTAGAGTTCAATCTAGTTCATGACAAGGGAACTTTGTTCGGTTTAAAGACAAACGGACGTATTGAAAGTATATTAATGAGCTTGCCGCCACATGTGCAATGGCGCTATGACCATCAACCGGAAAAGGGTAGCGAAGAAGAACGTTTAATTGGTGTGTTGATGAAACCAAAAGAATGGGTGTAAGATTCATTCTATTTTGGAGTATGCTAAGCTTTACTCAACTGAGTATTGCGCAAAATTCACCTTACAAAGAAGCTTTTCCTGATAAGGTAACCGTGAGGTTGTCTTTACAGACCACTTCTAATAGTTTTACGGTTAGGGACAAGATAACACGCAACAAAACAGAGTTCATACCCAACGACAAAAGTTATTTAGGGTTATCTGTTCTATTTCGTTTTCTAGAAGTTGATTTTGGGTATGCTCCTAATTTTTTAGCGGAGAATAAAGACAATGGCGATTCTAAATTGATTACTTTCAATATTCGTACATTTTTTGGTCAGTACATGCAGACCTTGGATATTTATAAGCAAAAAGGATTCTTTGTTCGAACTGCCGATTTAACCTTGCCTATTGATGATTTAAGAACCTTTAAAATCGGTGGTACATCTAGTTATATATTTAATCCTGATTTCTCGTTTCGCGCTATTGGGTTTCAGAATGAATGGCAAAAACAAAGTGTAGGCAGCTTTATTCCAAGCATATCTTACTACTACACTAAGTTTAGGTTAGAAGACCCCATATTGGATAATCAATTGGAGAAATCTTTGAAGGTTGCTATTGGTCCGGGTTACTATTACAATTGGGTTTTTGAAGAAAATTACCTCGTTTCTGCAGGTGCTACCGGCGGTTTAGGTTTCAATTATTCAAGTACCGACGGAAAAAAATCTTTTAATGGTTTGGCGCAACTAATTTTTAGAATGACCGGCGGGTATAATTCAGAGAATTTCTTTAGTGGGGTAAATATCAATACACAACTATTAAGTCACACATCTGATGAGAATTTCATTTTAGACGACTCCATAAGCTTTCTTGAGTTTTATGTAGGCTATCGATTTGATGCACCCAAGAAATGGATTCAAAAAGCTGATGAGATAAGTCGTAAATTCGGACTAGAATAATCAAAGTCAGAGCAATCAATTGATGCAATCGTTTGAGAATAACTGTAACTTTATAGTCAAGACTCGAAGCATTATCATCTAGATTATCGAATAAATCTCAATTACATGAAGCAAAAAATATATCAAATAGACGCCTTCACCTCTAAGTTATTTGGCGGCAATCCGGCTGCAGTTTGTATTCTTGAAAAATGGTTAGAAACCGATTTAATGCAAAAGATAGCTGCTGAAAATAATTTAGCAGAAACGGCATATGCTGTAAAGAAAGATGATCACTACGAGCTACGCTGGTTTACTCCAGAAATAGAAGTGGACTTATGTGGGCATGCAACCCTTGCTACTGCCTTTACACTCTATAATTACTACGGTTACAATGAAAATACCCTACGATTTATTTCACCAAGAAGTGGAGAGTTGTTAGTCCAAAAAAGTGAATCGGGACTGTTAACTATGGATTTCCCTACGGATGATTTAACTCCTGTTTCAGAACAAACTAACATATCAAAAGCAGTTGGCAAGCAACCTGTAGAAACCTATAAAGGCAAAACTGACTACATGCTTATTTATCAATCTCAGGCTGAAATAGAAGCTATTGTTCCTAATTTTCATTTATTAAATGAATTGGATTGTAGAGGGGTGATTATCACGGCGAAAGGTAACGAAGTAGATTTTGTATCTCGTTTTTTTGCTCCACAATGTGGCATTCCAGAAGATCCAGTAACCGGTTCTGCACATACAACACTTACACCATATTGGTCAGAGAAACTGAATAAGAAAACATTATCTGCAAAACAACTATCTGAACGTGGTGGCGATATACAATGCGAATATCTTGGAGACCGCGTAAAAATATCCGGTAATGGAGTTTGTTATTTAGTGGGTGAGATAGAAATTTAGATGCTGTATAACTCTAATTGACCAATACAACCTATTATTTAAGTTCTAGAAAAGTAAAAACCTGTTCGTTTTATGGCAATTACCAATAACGAACAGGTTTATACCTGAACTCTTCTTAACTTTTTCTTTTACCTACGAATTATACATTTTGCACCCTAATTTTGTCATTTTTGAGTTCCGTAGCTATGGCTATGCAAGTAAAAAATGACTTCCTTACGGCACAAAAGCCATAATTCTCGGTTCCAAACAAAAAGTCAAGATGAGTTCACTAACTAAATTGAAAAAATTACTCTTCTACCGTTTCTAGATTATCATCAGAATTACGATCAATCAACTTATTATACGGATCAATACCTGCTTTTAAAGGCTTTTCATCAGTAACAATAGTAAATGTATTATCACCTGCAGAAAGCCACTTTAATTCAAAGTAAAAAGGGTTCTTGATAGTTACCCCATCATCACCGGTGATATCTTCTCCAAAGAGACCTACATCTACCAAGTTCTTCTTATCGTCAATCAGTTTTTCTTTACCCGTATCATCATAATAAATCTTCTTAGAATTTACTGTGAAAGTGGTTTCCCATTTACCATTATCTAGCTTTTTGGTTTTAGCATCCATCACACGATTTTCATAAAGAACTATCTCTTTAAAACCATCATCAACCTTATATTTCAAAGAATCTGGAGTAACATTATAAATTGCTTTATAGAAATCTTCAGAATTGGCATAAACCCCTTTTTCAAAATACTTGTATTCATTCAAGAATTTTTTAAGTCCTGCATTTATAACATCTTCACCAATGACATCTTGCAAATCATACATAATCATAGAACCTTTTTGGTACCAAATGTGCTGACCGGTTTCAACATCCATTAACGAACGTTCTGGTTTAAAACTGAATGACCTTCTAGAGAGGTAGGTATCTAAAGAAGGCTTTAAGAATCCTTTTATACCATTTTCACCATATTCATGCTTTAAAGCCATTAACGAAACATACTCCGCTAAAGTTTCTGAATTAATGTTTGCACCTCTTGTTTTACTTGGCGTAACGATATGACCCCACCATTGGTGTGCAATTTCATGCGCTGTTACCCTGAAAGCATAATTAAAATCACCTTCGTTAGAAAAATCTGCTACAAAGCCAAAATCTTCTGAGTAAGGTATTGTTGTCGCAAAAGATTGTGCAAATGTTGTGTGCGCCGGAAACTCAATTATCCTAATTACAGAATATGGATATTCATAAAAGTTTTTAGAATTATAATCTAACGAAACTTTAACCCCTTTTATAAATGAAGCCAAGTTCTTCTTGTGCTTTGGAGAGTGATACACTTCAATAGTCACTTTCTTTCCACTAGGTGCAATCCAAACATCTTTTTCAATATCATAAGTTGCTGAAACAAAATTGAAGAAGTAATCAGATTTATCTTCCAATTTGTAATTAAAATAGCTTCTATCATCCTTATCCCATGTTTCAACCAATACACCTGGCGCAACAGCAGTTTGCCCTTTTGAAGTACTAATTGTAGCTTCAAAATCCATATAATTGCTATCCTCATTAAATAAGTTCTTTTTCAAAGCAATGCTATCTGTTCTTGGCGGATAAAGAAAGTCTAATTTCTCTAAACCGTATTTTTCACGAGCACCGTTCTCTGTCAAAGCAATATCATAATGAAAACTTGGAAAAATAGCATCATTAAAGAAAGAACCATTATTCAATACAGCAGTTTCCCTATCCATTGAAAACCCATGTGTTCTTACCTTGGTTTCAATAACCAAATTAGCAGTATCTTTTGGCTGTAAAGATTCTGGTAGCTTGTAAATGAACAAACGATACAATGAATCGCTCAAAAACGGTTTTAACTCTTGGTCGTTATAAACCACCTTTGTAATCTTAGTATCATAAGTAGGAAACTTAATTTCCATTAAAACCGTATCTATTGGTTCTTCTGAAGGATTAACAACTGTAAACACCCCCTTTGCATCTACACCACGTGTATCCGTATAGATATCTATATTAGCTTTTAAATCGATTACTTGAATATGGGACTTATCTATATACTTACCATATGCCTTTTCAGCATCTGCAGAAAGCTGCTCACTAGAATCGCTATCAACCATATGGTTCAGAACTTTTATATTGTAAAAGCTATAAGCACCTACAGAAATAAAAGCAAATAAGAAAAATAAGGTATATGCAACCGTTTTACCCTTAAATCTACTTTTAGCCAATTTAAAACGCTCTTTTGCTGAAGAATAAAAACCTCTACTCCAGAATACACTACCAATAGCAGCCAATGTACCTGTTAAAAGAACCCAATATAAGTTCAACCAAAATTGACCGGTTAGGTAATGCCCAAATCCATTTAAATCACTTATAAAACCGGGTGTAGTCTCTCCAAAAGCTAAAAGTGGGTTATCTGTTTTCAACACTAAACTCACCAAAATTGGTATTCCCACATAAATGATAATGACAATAAAATGCCCTAAAAATTTATTGTTTACCAGCACATGAACAAAAAATGCCAACAACAATGTAGCAACATATAAAGGAAAAAGAGACGTGAAATTATAGGTAAGGTACATACCCAATTCATAATCAAAATAGCCATTACCTGTTTGATACATAATACCAACCAATATGTTGATTAAGGTTAGCAATACGGCAACACCAATTAGCGAAATAATCTTTGAAAGATATAGTGTAGTATTACTTACTGGTAGCGCATCATAAAATTCAAAAGTCTTATTACTTCTTGTACGATGAACAGCTTCACCAGAATAAATTATAAGAATAATTGTAGAAAATAAAGCTATACCAGCAGAAACATATGCAACCATAAACCTAGTAAGCGGTAATGACGGGGTACCATTATATTGATTACTTTGATAGGTAATAAATCCAGCCACAATAATTCCTATAATTATCAACACCAGAAATACAGGTTCTTTAACGATAGATAAAAATTCTATTTTACTTAAAGACCATAAATTTTGACGCTGAGCCTTTTTACTAAACTCTTGATCAACATTAATCGTTTCTAAACTACCTATTAAATCATTATCTTCTTTTACATTCTTCTTTTTCTTAGACGATAGAAATCCTTTATATGAAAATTTAAAAAGTGTAAAGACAAATATTAATATTCCTAAAGTCAGCCATAATAGACGATTTAGCATAAACTTACCTGTTAAAGCCAATTGATTGGTATTTAATTCGTCTACAGACCAGTATTTGGTCAAATACCCATAAGCAGATTCCCCAAAAGGATCAACATAGATACTTAGCCATTCGGTATCTAAATTAGATAACAACTGTCCGGATAATATGGAAGCTATTAATATTACAATACCTCCTAAATATAAAATTGGCATTCTCTTAAAAAATGTCATTAAACAAAAGAAAAGACTACCAATAAAAAAAGAATTAAAAACCAATAAGTATAAAAACGGAAAGAAGTACGACCAAAAATTAAAATCGGTATACGTACCATAGTCTGGTCTATCTAACAAGGCACCAAGTACAAAACCGAACATAGCGCCAAACATAGCTGCAATGTTCATTATGGTAACAATTGTAAAACTACCCCAAAAACGACCCATTATGTAATTCTTTTCGGAAACAGGAAAAGTAAAATAGGTCTGTGCAGTTTTATGTTCTTCATCTCTATACACGGGCACACCCATAATAGCGGCATAAAAGAATAACGCTATAGTACTTAAACCACCAAGAACCCCAACAATGGCACTAGGGCTATTGGTGAATTCCGCAGTAGCAGATTCTGAAAACACCCCAAGAAGCAAGGGTATTAAAAACATGATAAAAATGTATATATAAGTGACCGGTCTTCTAAGCCTATACTTTAGCTCAAATAAGAATATTTCTTTCATGACTATACGGTTTGTGGTTGGTTAATACTATAGAAATAAAAGTCTTCTAAGTTATTGGCAACTTTCTCAAATCCTTCACCAGGCATACCTTCTGCATAGACATTTACATATAAATTACCCCCGCGCAAATAGTTGGACAGTACATTATATTCTGATTGGTATAGTTCAATTTCCTCTTTAGATATGTTTTTTCTATATACTTTACCGTTCAAGGTATTTGTAAGCTCCATGGGGTGCCCTTGCACCATTACTCTACCCTCATTAAACACTGCCATGTTTTCACAAAGATTGATAACATCATCTACAATATGGGTAGATAAGATAACCACGGCATCTTCCCCAAGCTCGCTCAATAAATTATGAAAACGGTTGCGTTCTAAAGGATCAAGACCAGCTGTTGGCTCATCTACAATAATCAATTTAGGATTACCGATTAATGCTTGTGCTATACCAAAACGCTGTCTCATACCACCGGAGTAATCGCCTAGATTACGCTTACGGAATTTATAGAGATTTACCTTGTTCAATAAATCGGCAACGTATGCTTTACGATCCGTTTTACTTTGAATACCTTTTATTTTTGCAATATGATTTAGCATCATTTCTGCAGATACCTTTGGGTAAACTCCAAAATCTTGAGGTAAATACCCCAAAACTTTTCTAAGTTCATCTGGTTCACCGAAAACGTCAATATCATTAAATTCAATATGACCACTATCTGCCTGTTGTAATGTGGCAATAGTTCTCATTAAAGAGGACTTGCCTGCACCATTAGGACCAAGTAAGCCGAACATACCGGTACCAATTTCTAGATTAACATTGTTTAAGGCTTTTGTACCGTTTGGGTACGTTTTATTCAAATTTGTAATCGAAAGCATATTCTTTAGAGTTTGATGGTTAGCATTTAGTTTATTTATAAGTATTCAAAATTTTAGAAATGTTACAATTTTTGTAGTTT
The DNA here is from genome assembly GCF_000744105.1 of Maribacter forsetii DSM 18668. Lineage (NCBI taxonomy): Bacteria > Pseudomonadati > Bacteroidota > Flavobacteriia > Flavobacteriales > Flavobacteriaceae > Maribacter > Maribacter forsetii. The sequence goes on along the minus strand of NZ_JQLH01000001.1, from coordinate 363,760 downwards.
CTTCCGTAGAGAAAGTGTAATTAACACCTTACAAGTAAGTAAAAGTATTCCATATTTATAAAAACCAGGAAGCCAAAATAAATACAACAACTTAGCTATTAGATAATTAAAAAATATAAACATAGAGCTAGCTTAAAAAGTGAGGTTTAATAATAATTTCTTCTTATTAGTTAAAGCTATTCAGATAATTTATACATCTGAATAGCTTTATTTGATGACTTGTTTAGGAGTTTACAAGCTGTTTAAATACCCAACTACTTCTGTTGCTCCAGAGACTTTGGCATAGTCTAAGGCCGTTGCTCCAATCTTAGATTCTTTTGAGGTACTTGCACCCTCTGCAACTAGTATTTTTACAATATCTAATTGGTTGTAGCGAGCAGCGTACATTAAAGCTGTCATTTCAGCTCCGGTATTAGATACTTGCTCTATATCGGCTCCATAAGCGATAAAACTTTTCACAACCGCTACATCATCTTTAACAATCGCTAATACCATTGGCGATATATGCGAAATTTTTGTTTCGTTGATTTTAGAGATTCTATTTCCTGAGTTCGTATTGGCACTTACGGTGCTAAATACTGTACTAACTAAAATACCGAATGCGATAATTGATTTTTTCATGATTTAAATTTTTAAGGATGAACTATTAATTTTTTTTGATTTAAAAAATGACATCGAACTTCAATTAAAAATGTTAGCTAACAACGATCGTTTAATTTTTAAAGATGAGCGATAATCTTTTCGTAAAGAAAGGGCTGTTTATCTCTTTAAAACAAGTCATACCACCCTAAATTTATAAAAATAGGGTGCTCGAACTAATTTTAATTATCTGATTATCAGATATTTGTTTTAAACGAAGTGATAAAACATGAATTACTATCTACGCTGCATGAAAAATGGCATTTACCCCTCTTTATTGATATTTCTTATAAAAGTAGAAGGTGACAAACCGGTGCTTTGCTTAAAGTATTTGGAAAATGAATCGGCACTTTTATACCCAATTTCTTCTGCAATGGCTTTTACCGAATACGAACGCAATTGCTTATTTGTTTTTAGTTCGTTTATGATATAATCGATTCTAATATCATTCACAAAAGCAGAAAATGTAGTACCTAAATGGGTATTAATAATGGTAGACAGGTAAGACGTATTTGTTTTTAATTTCTTTGCTGTGTTATATAAGGTTGTCTTTTGTTTTAGAAAAAAGCCTTGTACTTGTAATTCTCTTATTTGATTGATTAGTGCTTCAACCTTCTCGTCTTTTATTTCAGTAGTATTGGTGCTAGGTTCAAGTGGTGCACTTAGTGGTGTTTTGTTCTCCGTTCTTTGCATTAATGCATCAAACTTTTTCTTTTCTCTTTTTTGTTTCCATAGCACAAAACCTATGAAGCACATAACTATTGACCCCAAGGCAATCCATAAATAACTTAATGTACTCTTATAATCATTGGCTGCATTGGCGTTCTCTATTTGAATACGCTGCTTGTCTATGTCATAGAGATTATCTAGCGTATTAAATTTAAACGAATTATAAGTTTCTAGTGTTTTATAATATTTTTGTTCATATTCTTTTCTTAAATCTTCCTCACCTCTTTCTTGGTAAATATCTATATACAATTTATAGAAATCTGGAGAAATATATTTTTGCTCCTTTAAAAACATTGGTCCGCTTTTAATCAGATTTAAGTTATTCAATGCGCTATCCACTTCGCCCAAGGCTAAGTGGGCTTTACTTTTATTGATAAGCAAAGGAGAATCATATTCATTAAACCTTTCAACAACCCAATGACTATAAATTCTATAATTATCAATAGCCTCTCTAAACTTGCCATCTTTAAAATCAATATTAGCCTTGTTTTTTAATAATAAAAAATGTTCTCGCCCATCCGCTGTAGATTCATCAATATTGTTTTCATATAGCTCTCTATAAAACAAGGTTGAATCTTTTATTCCCAGTTCATTATATAAATTGGACATATCTAAAAACTGACGATGGTATACAGGATTCCATCTATTTTTTAAAAAATCTCCCTTTGTTTTAACGATCTTGAGTTTTATGTCTAATGCATCCCGGTATTTACCAATTCTCTCATAAAACAATGCCATTTCTATTTCAGATAGAATAGCCAAATACTCATAATTACTATCATTAATTAATTCTGCCAGCGACTTAAATAGTTCAAAAGATTTATCATACTCATAATTCTGTTGAAATGCCAAGGCTAAATGAAAATCAGAAAGTACCGCTTCGTACGCAAAACCATTTTCTTTAGCCATATTATGTGAAATATGGGAGTTTTGGATAGCTTCATCATACAAGCCTTCTGATATTTGAAAATCAACTAAAACAAGATAAATAGCTACTTGCTCTTTAATATTATAAGTATCAATATTCTTATGTATTTTATATAAGCCAGATAATGTTTGCTCACTTGTCTCATAAGGTTCACTATAAAATTTTTGAAGATTAGTTATTAAACTATCTGATATACCCTCTAAATCTTGTTCAGTTTGTGCTTTGCCTAAAAAACAACAAATCAGTAAAAAAATAGAGATGGACTTAAGCTTAATTCTTAGCATAAAATGATTACAACATTGAAATTTCATTTAATTTCTCCTTATTCAATTTTTTAATATACGATGATGGCGATAACCCTGTATTCTGCTTAAAATATTTACTGAAAGAATCTGCACTTTTATACCCAATTTCTTCAGCAATGGCTTTAACCGAATAAGAACGCAACTGCTTATTCGTTTTTAGTTCATTTACGATATAATCGATTCTTATATCATTTACAAAAGCAGAAAAAGTAGTACCTAAATGAGTATTAATAATGGTAGATAAGTAAGAAGTATTCGTTTTTAATTTCTTTGCCGTATTATGCAAGGTTGTCTTTTGTTTCAGAAAAAAACCTTGTTCTTTGAGTACTTTTATTTGACCAATCAATGCCTCTACCTTTTCATCTTTTATTTCAATAGTATTGGTGCTAAGTTCAAGTGAATTGCTTAAAGGTGCCTTGTTCTCTGTTTTTTGCATTAATGCATCAAACTTTTTCTTTTCCCTTTTCTGTTTCCATAGCGTAAAACCTACGAAACACATGACTGATCCACCCAAGGCAATCCATAGATAATTATTGTAATACTTTAAATCTGATTTTACAATCTCTTGCTCAACCTTAGTTTCATTTTCCTTTAATTCATATAAACTTCCTAGAGTGTTCATTTTAAATTGACCGAATCTTTCCTGTGCCGCTATATATTTCATCAAATATTCATCCGCCAATTTTTCATCTTTTTTATCGGAATAAATATCATGTTGAATTTTGAAAAACTCTGGATTTAAATATGCCTGCTTTTTTAAATAATTAGAATCTTTGACCATTTCAAGATTCACTAAAGCACTATCTAATTGACCGATGCTGTAAAATGCCCTAGCCTTTCTAATCTGTATTTCGTCATCTGTTTTATTAAACTTATCAGTCAATGACTTTTCATACTGATTATACTTTTTTATGGCCGTTTCATAATCAGCGTCATAATAAGCCTTATTTCCTTCATACCAATGAACGTATGGTATTGCAAGTGTCTCACCCTGTTCCTTTTCTAAATTTTTATACCGATTGTAATAATAATTTGCGGAATCTTTTTTATTAAAAAAATAAAAAGAATTTGCAATATATAGTTGTGCCTTTTGCTCCCAATAAGCAGATACCATTTTAGAATCTATTTGGTATTTTTCTGCTTCCAGATATAACGCAAGTGCTTCCTTCTTCCTTCCAATTAAAGAATTTAATACCCCAAAATCGAATTTAGACGTTTTTCTAAAAAAAGCTCTATTTTCATTAGACCCAAACTTATCATCAACAATCATGTTAGAATACAACTTAAATGCGTCACCATATCTGTACATTGCTATATATGCATAAGCAAGTATTTGTTGTGCTTGAGAATACAACATATCATGTTCTTTGCCTTCTATTAAATCTATTGCCTTTTGTATTAATGCTATACCCTGGTCATACTTACCATTCCACATCGTAATATTGGCTACAACAGTGTAAATTACCGCTTTATCGTAATAACTCTCATAATCATCAATTTCCGCCAATAAGCTATTAGCCTCCTGAAGTCCTTGCTGTACATTTTGTAAAGCTAACGTGTACACTTTTTCAATTTTTACCCCTAATTCAGGATTCGTATTTTGACCCCAATTAGTAGATACGGTGAGAAAAGTTAAACAGAAAACTAAAATGTATTTACTCATGAAGTATTTTATAAAATCAATTTGAAGCTAAATAAGAATTCGCCTACAAATTATAGCTTTAATTTGAAAACAGAGCCCTTTATTCGCCCTCTCTTATTCACTTACTAGAAGTTGAATAAAAATCACTTATTGATTTTCCTTTAGGTATTAATATTTCAAGAATCAGTAATCGGTAACTAATAAAATTAAGCAAAAACCCCCGTCCCCATTATTCAAATTCCCCTATTTTTGTAGAAACTTTGAGAGATATATGCTTTAGTGAATTATCCACTTCATAATTAAAGCGATAAAGCGTTCGAATTTAAATATTCAGGTATGGCAAAAAAAGGCAAAGCTAAAAACACATTGAACAAAGCAAAGCACGCCAAGCTTATGGATAGAAAGAAGAACAAATTAAAGAAAGAAGCCGCGTTAAGAAAAGAACGGCTAAAAGCAATCATTAAAAAGAGTAAAGAATCTGAATAAGCAATAAAATATAAAATTATGTACCCACTTATACGCCCAAGAAGATTACGTAGCAATGAAGCCATTAGAAGTTTGGTTAGGGAAACCATTATTTCGCCAAGCGATTTTTTAGTACCGTTGTTCGTTGTTGAGGGCAAAGGCATTAAAGAAGAAATACCTTCTATGCCAAATTACTACCGCCTTAGTCTAGACAATTTAACCAAAGAGGTCAAAGAACTTTGGAACATGGGCTTGCGTTCGGTGCTTCTTTTTGTGAAGGTGCCCGATAATTTAAAGGACAACAAAGGTTCTGAAGCATTGAACGAAAACGGATTAATGCAACTTGCCATAAAAACGGTTAAAAATGCATGTCCGGATATGTTGGTCATGACAGATGTTGCCCTTGACCCCTACTCTTCTTACGGTCATGATGGTATTGTAGCTGACGGCGAAATTCTTAACGATGAAAGTGTAGAGGTTCTAGCGGAAATGAGTGTTTCTCATGCCAATGCAGGTGCAGATTTTGTTGCGCCTAGCGACATGATGGATGGTCGTATTCTTAGCATTCGCGAGGCTTTGGAAGATGAGGGCTATTTAAACACCGGTATTATGGCTTATAGTGCCAAATATGCCAGTGCTTTTTACGGTCCGTTTAGAGATGCGCTGGATTCTGCTCCGGTAGATATTAAAAATGTACCTAAGGATAAAAATACTTATCAAATGGATTTCGCCAACCGATTTGAAGCTATTCGTGAGACTCAAATGGATATTGACGAAGGTGCGGATATCGTTATGGTAAAACCAGGATTGTGCTATTTGGATATAGTTCGTGAGATCAAGAACGAGGTAGATGTTCCAGTTGCCGTTTATCAAGTTTCTGGGGAATATGCCATGGTAAAAGCTGCCGCTGAAAAAGGATGGTTAGATCATGATGCGGTAATGATGGAACAGCTGACTGCAATCAAACGCGCCGGTGCAAATATCATCGCCAGCTATTTCGCTAAAGATGCCGTAAAATTCTTAGGATAGTCAATCAACAGAATTACTATTCATGAATAAAATATTTTTTATACTATTTGGTTTAATTAGTTGTTTGGCTGTTTCACAAGAGACAACTAACAAACCACTTTTGCTTCCGGCGGGATCTAGTTTGCAAGGATCTTCATTGGCTGCTTACGAGTTGGATTCCGCTTATGTATATCGTAAAGTAGATAGTATTATAACAACTGGTATAAAAAATAACGCTTTCCCAGGTGCTCAGATGTTAATCGCTAAAGAAGGTAATATTATTTTTCATGAGGCATACGGATTTCACACCTACGATAGCATTCAACCAGTTGCTTTAAATGACATTTATGATCTGGCTTCGGTTACCAAAATTTTAGGTCCGCTACCAGCAATTATGAAATTGGTTGATGAGGGTAAGTTAGATTTAGATGTTCCCTTTAGCACTTATTGGAAACCTTGGAAAAGACAGAAAGATAAAGCAAATATTACGCTTCGGGAGATATTAGCGCATCAAGCGGGACTAGAACCTTATGTCGTATTTTTAAATGAGACTTTAAAAAATAACGGTCGGTTTAAAAAAAGGTTCATCCGCAGAAAACCAAATAACAGATTTAGCAACCAAGCTTTTGAAGGTATCTATGTAAAAAATAGATTCCACCGAAAAATGTACAAAATCATAAATCGTTCTGAAGTATCGGCTGAAAAAAAATACAAATATTCCGGACTCACATTCCTGATTTTTCCGGAACTCATTACTCAAATTACTGGTGTTCCGTATGCAGATTATATGGAACAAGAATTTTATAAACCACTTGGTATGAAAACCTTCGGTTTTCTGCCTAGCACCAAAAATTTCAATAACAAAATTGTACCTACAGAAGTAGATACTATGTACAGACATACGCTGACCCAAGGTTGGGTACATGATGAAAATGCCTCTTTATTAGGTGGCATTTCTGGTAATGCAGGTTTGTTTGGTACTGCAGATGATTTGGCGATTATTATGCAGATGTTCATGCAAAACGGACTTTATGCCGGTAAGCAATACATCTCTGAAAAGACGATTAAAGAATTTATTAAAGTTCAATATCCCGAGAACGATAATAGAAGAGGTTTAGGATTTGACAAACCTTATTTGGATAACAATACCTTTAAAATTGCCAATGCCTACCCTGTACCAGAAGTTGGTGCATCAAGCTTTGGGCATAGTGGCTTTACGGGTACTTTTGTATGGGCAGATCCTGAAAATGAATTAGTGTATATATTTCTATCAAATAGAGTGTATCCTACAAGAGAAAATCGCAATATTTACAACTTAAATATCCGTCCATCCATTCAACAAATATTCTATAAGGCACTTGATAACGCAAAACAGCACCAACCTTAGCATTTTTATTAATATCTTCGATTTATAAAACAACCCTATGGGCTTACTACTTTTTTACGCATTCATTTCTATTTTCTTCTCCTTTCTGTGTTCTATATTAGAAGCGGTATTGTTGAGTATTACCCCAACTTTCATCAATGTAAAACTGAAAGAAGGTCATTCTTATGCCAAAACTTTAGAGGCGCTTAAAAAAGATGTAGATCAACCTTTAATTGCCATATTGACCATAAATACCATAGCCCACACCGTTGGTGCAATTTTGGTAGGTGTACAGGCAAAGGTGGCTTATGCCGAACTTTACGGTAGCGAAACAAAAACGATATTTGGTATATCTTTTACAGAAGATTTAATGGTAGGTGTCGTATCTACTATTATGACCATTCTTATTCTGGTTGCCTCTGAAATTATACCAAAAACCATTGGTGCTACGTATTGGAAACAACTAGCCAATTTCTCTACAAAAGCTTTGAATATTATGGTTTTGGGCTTAAAATATACCGGTTTGCTTTGGTTGTTACGTTTGTTTACCAAAATGGTAGGCGGTGGCAATCACCATGGTAGTGTGTTAAGTCGCGAGGATTTTCATGCAATGACGGATATGGCACATGAAGAAGGTGTTTTTGAAACGTCTGAATCTACCATCATTAAAAACTTATTGAAGTTCGATGAAGTTCTGGTGAAAGATATTATGACACCAAGAGCGGTAATGAAAATAGCGTCTGACGAGAAAACAATTGCCGAATTTTTTACTGATAATCCTAAATTACGTTTTTCTAGAATTCCTGTGTACACCAATAACATTGATAATATTACCGGTTTTGTTTTAAAGGATAATGTTTTGGAAGAAATGATCAATCAGAACGGAGACATTCCACTAAAAGACATTAAACGCGAAATTCTAGTAACCCGTAGAAGTACACCGATCCCAACATTGTTTGAAATATTCATTCAAAAACGACAGGCTATTGCTCTTGTGGTTGATGAATATGGTTCTGTAAGCGGTATTGTAACTATGGAAGATGTTATTGAGACCCTTCTAGGGCTTGAAATAATGGACGAGAGCGATAATATTGCCGATTTACAGAGTCTTGCTCGCAAAAACTGGGAAAAACGCGCTCAGGCAACGGGAGTGATAGAAAAGCCAACGTCACCAGACGAATAAATAGCAAATACCCCTATGGCCGATGTTGCTTACATACAAACACCCCTTGGCGTTGCCAAAATTATGGGCGACACTGACGGTCTTACGGCTATTACCGTTTTAAATTCCGATGAACCCCTTACCGATGTGATACCGGAATCTTTAGAAGATGCCGTGTATCAACTGAACGAATATTTTGAAGGCGCAAGAACACAGTTTGATCTAAAACTGAACCCGTACGGAACCGAGTTTCAAAAGAAGGTTTGGTTGGAGTTGCAGCATATACCTTACGGAAAATCGAAGTCTTATTTAGAGCTTGCAAAATTATTAGGTGACCCCAATGCCACCAGAGCCGCCGCATCTGCAAATGCCCGAAATCCGTTATGGATCGTGGTGCCTTGCCATAGGGTTATTGGTACCGATGGTTCACTTACCGGTTACGCTGGCGGATTACACAGAAAACAATGGTTATTGAACCATGAAAGCCCCGTAAAACAGCAAAGTTTGTTCTAACACAGCTTATTTATTTCACCAAAAAAACAAACTACTTGGTTTGTTTCCTTTCAAAATTCCCCTTTATACATCTTACACCTTGCATTTTATCGATACAATTGCGATTGCTATCGTTACTTTCAACAATTCTAAACACATTTTACACGTAAAAAACCGACTACTTGGTCGGTTCGTTGTTTTTTAGGTTGATTCTCTTCTTGGTTCTACTTCTGGGTACTTATTTCTATAAAATTTATGATGATTATGGTTTTCCGTAATGGAATGTAATATGCTAATTGTAGGTTTATTCTTAAATAGTATATTAGTGTGCAGAGAAAATAAACTATTACGTATATTCCTAGATATTGGTATAAATATTACAGCGAATTTAAAAAATGACAAAATCACAAGTAAATAAATTAGGAAAGGAGATAAAAAAGTTCATTAAAGAGGATAGTTTACCTACTAACGATTTACTTGACAAGCTTCAAGATTACCGTACTTCTTTCAAAGCAGATTTATCATCCGTTTTTAAGGATATTTCCGAAGTCGCTAAAGAAACCAGAAACGATAGTATTACTGCCTTTCGAATAAAGAGAATTGAATCCATACTTTCAAAATTAAAACGACAACCTACGATGTCTTTAGGTAATATGGGAGATATCGCAGGTTGTAGAATTCTAGTCTACAATAAAAATTCCGTTTCAAAATTAATTAATGAGCTTAAAAGTCGATTTAGGGTAAAAAAATATAATGATTATTTAAAAGAAACGAAAGAAGATGGTTATAGAGGCTATCACCTATATATCGAAAGTCCAATAAACCCAAATAAACTTATCGAAATCCAAATTAGAACTGTTAAGAGTCATAAATGGGCTTCAATGGTAGAAATAATCGATATACTTTACAACTTAAAAATAAAAGAAGGACAAAAACATCCACATTTCGAAAGGTTTTTATTCCTTCAATCCAGAATTGATAATTTATCTTTTATAGAAAAAAAGGAAGTTATTAACATAGATAAAAAATACAAAGTACATTCAAAATTTAATGAAGTTTTTATCAAAAACAATAAAAAAATTAGAATGGATTGGTTTTGCCATATTGGTAAAGAAAACAACTTTTTCATTATCGAAGTAGACAAAAACAAGACATCCAACATTTCTTCTTTTGAATCTTATAAAGTTGCAGAAGCAACTTACTTTGAGAAATTTAAATTAAAAAAACAATCTAATTTTGTATTAACCCATATAGAAAAACCCAACTTCAAAAGAGTCTGTATAGCTTACGCTAGTTATGTATTAATAAATCATGAATATCTTAACGACTGGTATAAAATTGCGGTAGAAGTACTAAACCAATTAATCGAATCGAGAGATAACCAACAAGCTCAAGTTTATAAAAATTATATAAAAGATAATTTGAAAGAGCAATTAGACCTTTTAAAGAATGAGATTAAAGAGATTAATGAATACAAAAAAGATGAAACTTATAGCCTCGACGGATATGAAGAATGGTTAGAAGAAATAAATGAAAAAATGGTAGACATTACAAAAGTAGCAGTAGAACAGACAACCAATGCAAAGGATAGAAATCGTTGGTTAAGTTGGCTGAAAGGATAAAAAACAATATAACAACTAACTGAGCTTAAAAACAGATAAATTCATCTTTTCTCCGATACAAAAGGCATGAAAAACCTCCTACTCCTACTAACCATTCTACCCATTCTAGCCTTTTCGCAAGAAACTAACGACTGCGACGAACGTACAATGCCTTATTGGGCAAATAATATCAATAGCAGAATAGAAGGCGAGAACCCTAAACTGAGAAACGCTTTTAGGGACATTCAACTAGCCGAAACCAACATAGTACCAAGCAGCGGTTTTATAACCTTGCGATTGTATATTACTAAAACAGGAGAATTTTGCGAAATGGAAACATTTCAAATAGACGAAAATTACAAGCCTACGGTATTCAACAACGGGGCATTAATAAATGAATTGGAGACCATTGCACTAAGTTTAACCAATTGGAAAAGAGACAAAGATTTTAAGACCTACAACCTTATTAGATTAAAAATTAAAAACGGAAAAATTGAAGAAATTTTTTAAATACCTATTCATTTTTTTGGGGTCCATAATTCTATTTGTGGTTATTGGATCCACCATTTGGTGGCAAATAAAACCAGATACCGAGAAATCTAACTTTCTTTTAGAATCTCATCAATATGAAAAGGCACTGGAATACGACCCAGAAAATAGCGATGCTTGGATGGCGCGTTCCGTCTCCTATAACAAAGCAGGAGATTTCAATAAAGGATTTGAATATTTGGACAAAGCCGTAGCACTTGACCCAGAAAAACATTTGGGGTATCGCGGGTGGATCAGATTGCGTAAAATGCGTGATTACGATAAAGCCTTACTAGACTTTGACAGACTAGATAATCTTACCCCAAACGTAACTGATGCACCTTGGGGAGAGGGTATTGACTTTTTGCGTGGAGAATGCTATTATGGAAAAAAAGACTACCCAAAAGCAATTGAATTGTTTAATAGGAATATCAAGAACCAAAAAGAAGACTGGGCAGACATTCACAGTTTTGTTTACCTGGGACTTTGCGAATACGAACTTGGGAACTACGAAAAAGCAATTACAGAATTTCAACGTGCATTACAGCAATCTAAAAACGTTCCAGAAGCCTATTTTGGTTTAGCAAAGACTAATGAAAAATTGGGGCAAACTGAAAAAGCAAGCGAATATATTGTTAGTACAGAAGAACATATAGCCTCTAAACGAGACGATTATTATAATGAATATTTAAACGAAATCTACCTCTCAGAAATTGAGGAATTCAAACAAGCTCTAGAGAACAAATAAGCCAACATAAGAGCAACAACAAGAAAACTGCGCTAAAATAGCTTATCTAATCCGCCAAAAACAAACCACTTGGTTTGTTAAATACTCCAAATACCCATTAAACTTTGTTCACTTTGCATTTTGTCGATACAAAGGTGAAAATTGCCGTTTATTTCCAAAACTTTGAACTCATTTTACCAGTAAAAAACAGACTGGTTAGTTGGTTTGTTGTTTTCAGCCATTTCTATTGAATATAGTTTATGATTGTGGTTTTCGGTTGCGGAAGATGATACTTAATTGTAGGTTTATTCTTTAGTGGTATATTAGCTAGGTACACTTTAGTAACCAAAACAAGTGATAAACCTATCTTGGTACGTTATCTGTAAACTACAAAAATGAAAAAATACATTTTAATATTCACTATCACTTTTTTCCAAACTATATCTTTTTTTGGTCAAAATTTGAATGGAATTTATAGTTGGACTGCTAGAATGAAAACTCCTACATCTGATTTAGCTATTATTGAAATTGAAATAACAAGTGATTCAACGTATGTTCAAACTGCATATAGAGGATTCAAAGTAGATATAGACAATAAAGAGACTAAATGGGAAAAATTTATAAAAAAAGGGAAAATAAGAAAGGAAGGAGTCTATCATATTATAGCCGAAACTGGAAAACCGAAAAGTTCACATAAAGTAGAAATCAAAAAAAATAAATTGCTTTTTGACATAATTGAAATGGATGATGGTAAAGCTAGAGTAATAAAAGGGGGAATTGAATATAAAAAAGTCAACAGGTAACAATGGCTAAAATTAATACGGGTTTTGGTGCTTAATCCAAAGTTTAGAGCTTTTAACTAAGTACGCCAAATACTTTGATTTGGCTTTAAAATAAAAAAGAAAAAACAAAATAAAAAGTTTTGGCTAAGTGCTTAATCGAAAGTTCACTACTTTTAATTCCCGTACTAACCATAGGTACTGTGTTGAAAAACAAGTTTTTTCTTTAATAATTTAGGAAACAGGTTGATTTATCAAACTGTTATCCCGCGCAGCAAGAGCTTCATGCTTTTGCTGCTTTTTTATTTCATATCCCGCATCATAGTTTTCTTCGTTCTTCCATAAGGTATACATCAATATCAATAGTTTTCTCTGCACCGCTACAAGTGCCACCAACGGCTTTGCCTTGTTCGGCTTTAGTCTATTATAGAACTGTTTCAATGTCGGGTTACAGCGTACACAGGTCATCGAGGGCATGTGCAGTACCGCCCTTATATGGCTGTTCCCTTTTTTACTGATCCGGGTCTTTCCCTTGAAGTTTCCCGATTCCCGTAATACTACATCATAACCGGCATAGCTCGCCAACTGCTTGGCATTGACTATAGATTCGAAGCCTAACGTTTCTCCGATTACCGTAGCCGCAGATATAAAGGATATACCTGGGATGCTTGTCAAATAATCGAGCTTCCTTTTCAATACTTCATTTTTAGAGATCAGAAGTTGCATATCTTCTTCGACCGCCGCTATCTGGGTATTCAGAAGCTTTAATCTGATCTTGTGCCTTTTCAATGCCCTTGCATTGTTATGTACGCTCGATGCGATAGCTCCTTGTCGATTGGTCTCCATCGTTCTATCGTTCAACAATGAACTACGTTCCCTGCTCAGTCCTTTTAGCTCCTGCAATTCCTCACTGGGCGGGTGCCATAGTCGAATGTTCCTTTCCAGACCTAACATACTTAGCATTCTACTGTCGAGTGCATCCGTTTTGGAACGTTGGTCCAAACTCTGCGCATAGCGCTTTACACGACCCGATTGCATTACACAAACGCTATAGCCCTGCTCGTACAGAAAATGCGCAATACCTTGATGGTAAACGCCCGTGGCTTCCATCACCACCAACAATTCCACATCGAGATCGACAGATTCCTTCAGCCATTTCAAGAGTACCTTATAACCCATTATATCATTGGATACATCGGGATGGGACTCAAATTCTTTAACTAAATTTTCATTTAGGGAACCTAGTGATAATGATAAGTTCAATTTTGAAACATCGATGCCCAGACTCTGTTTTAAACGCTTTTCCATTTCTTCGGTTTTTAAGCTGTAATTCTCTTTATCATCTTTGCTCGCACTTGATTCGATCTCTATACAAAGGACCTAGGTACTGTCCGGATTCCAAGAAAATTATAGAAGGGCGGGATTTCTAAGAAACGATATCACCCGAAAGTGTATCTAGCCGAGACCTCTCTGTCCCTTCTACTTTTAGCTGTTGTTAGTATATAAGCTACTACTTTTATAAAAGTAGTAGCTTGTGAAGATTTGTTAATCTATGAAACGACATCATTGAAAAATGTATCTAGCTCAAACGCTTAATCAATCTCCTTATTTATATAATTAATAGTATATTCAAACTGAAAATCAAACATACGAGCCGAACCGTTAGGGTTCATTCAAAATTAAACTGCAAACTAATTCCATATATCAAATGGTGCAGAATTAAAATATTATCAAAAGAAAACCCATAGACAGATTAAATAATAAGTCTTAAATATCTAATTTGCCTTTCAATCAAAAACGCAAACAGGTAATTCAGGCAAAGCAGGTAAAATGATTAAACAAAGATTAGTCTTAAACTTCGAAAATATTTTAAGAGCAAAAATATATTTCTTCTTAAAAAAGTCAATTTGGAAATATTTGATAATGACTTTAGTATTAGGATTTTTAAAACCAATTAGCGGATTGAATCCTATTGTTTCTGCTGTAATTTATTTTATAGGAATCAATGTTATATTATGGCCACTCCAATATTTGAGTGCTAAAACCTTTGCCAAAACAACATCTTTTGATGCAGATGTTGAATTTAATGATAGAGAAATCTTAATTCATCATAACAACAAAGAATTAATAGAAAACAAAGATTGGAACTGGATAAAGAAGATAGATATCAACAAAAACAGAATTTGGCTAACGATAAACCAAAAACGACCTTTTGGAATTTCAATCCCAACAAACAAACTAAGTGAACAGGATATTGATCTGTTTAAACAAAAGTCAAATAAATAACGACCACTAACACTAAATATTAGATCATAGCTGCTTTCTTCGTTGCAGCGCCGTACGATATCATTTTACGTTGCCACACATTATGAAGAAACATTATGCAGCTAATTGAATATTGGGGAAATCATTTGAAAATTCATAATATCCAGACCGCAACATTCTTGGTTGAAAAGAATGTCAAGGCGAATGGCACAATGTAGCATCAGCTGGCGGTTGCTAATACTGTTCTCAAAGTAACCGACCAAGCAGAGCTTGAAGAACACAACCGGATCTATACGCTGTTGACCGCTAAGTTGAAAACTGGAGAACAGTTTTTCTTGTTAATCCTTCTTGCCTTGCATAACTAAAGTTAAGCATATTCACTATTTTTGCAGTAATGAAAATACTCTGTTCTATATTATCATTATATGTTTTTTTACTCTCTACAGTACCTTGCTGTTGGGATGATAACTGTAATGATGAAGAAAAAACAGAATTAACAGAAAATCATTCAAAAGACCAACAAGATGATGGTTGCAATACCTGCTCGCCATTTTTTTCTTGTGGTACTTGCTCGGGTTTTGTTTTTATAAATTACTCGATCAACTTTAAGAAAGTTCATATTACCAAAACAAAATTGGTATCGGTTTACAAGTCCAAATTCGCAAGTAACTTTTTTGCGAAAATTTGGCAACCTCCTAAGTTAATTTAATGATAAAAGTGGCTTCCCCACTTTTTAAAAGCGGTATCAAATACCGTTAATACTTTTTTACATCATTAAATTAAATCATTAGACAAATGAAACAAATCATTTTGCCTCTTTTGGCAATACTATATACTTCTTTGGCTTTTAGTCAAAATACATTCAAGGCCATAATCAAAGACACTGAAAGCAAAGAAACCCTTTTTGGTGCATCAGCCGTTTTACAAGGAACAACAAATGGCTCTAGTACAGACGAAAACGGTTATTTAGAAATTACAAATATTCCCAACGGACCACAGACCATTGTTATCAATTATCTTGGTTATGAAGAGCAGAAACTACAATTAAGTTTTCCTTTATCAGAAACGCAGTCTATCAACATAACATTGACAGAAAGCGAAGGAGAGAAATTAGATGATGTAGTGATTACATCTACACGTTCAAAAAGAACCATTTATAATATTCCTACACGAATAGAAGCCATTTCTGGAGAAGAACTTGAGGAAAAAGGAAATATGAAACCGGGCGACATTAGAATGATGCTTAATGAAAGTACCGGTATACAAACCCAACAAACATCAGCGACTTCTTATAATTCAAGTATAAGAATTCAAGGTTTGGACGGAAAATACACTCAAATACTTAGAGATGGTTTTCCTCTATACTCAGGCTTTTCTGGTGGTTTAAGTTTAATGCAAATAGCACCGTTAGACTTGCAACAAGTAGAAGTAATTAAAGGAGCTTCTTCAACACTTTTTGGTGGAGGTGCAATTGCCGGTCTAGTAAATCTTGTTTCAAAAAAACCAAAAGAAGAAAGAGAATTAAGCTTTATGCTTAATGGCACGTCTGCATTGGGTTTAGACGCAAGTGGTTTTTACTCTCAACAATTCAATAAAATAGGTACAACCATATTCGCTTCTTATAATTTGGGTACACCTTATGACCCAGCTGATATAGGCCTTACGGCTATTCCTAAATTTACACGCTATACTTTAAACCCAAGAATATTTATTGATTTAAGTGATAAAACTTCAGTGAACGTAGGTTTTAACAGCGTAAAAGAAGATAGAGTTGGGGGAGACATTGAATATATTAAAGGCAACCGTGATGAAGAGGATGTTTTTTTTGAAAAAAATACTACTGACAGATTTAGCACGCAATTAGGTATAGAACACCAACTGAACGAAAATTCTAATCTGGCATTTAAAAACAGTATTAGCCTATATGACCGAAGCATTGAAATACCTGATTTTATATTTTCTGGAGTTCAGACATCATCTTTTAGTGAAGCAAACTACACGACCAGAAATACCACATCTGAGTGGATAGTGGGGCTAAATCTTTGGACAGACAAATTCACCCAAGATCAATTGAACAATACAGAAGCCATAGATTATAATCATATTACAACAGGCGCCTTTATACAAAATACTTGGAACGCAACAGAAAAATTTGTGCTAGAGACCGGTATACGAGGTGATTATCAAAATGAATATGGTTTTTTTGCTTTACCAAGAATTTCTGCATTGTTAAAAATTAATCCGAAATTATCAATGCGACTTGGTGGTGGTTTGGGTTACAAAACACCTACCGTTTTTACCGAAGATGCAGAACGCATACAATTTAGAAATGTATTGCCTATAGATGTACCAAATACAAAAGCTGAACAGAGCATAGGTAGTAACTTTGATATTGATTACAAAACTCCGCTATCAGACAATTTATTTTTCAGTATAAACACCCTATTCTTCTATACTCAAATAAAAGACCCGCTAATTCTTACGCCTTTAAGCAATGGATCCTATGAATTTCAACAACCCGATGGTTTCATTGATACAAAGGGTGTAGAGACCAACGTAAAACTAGCTTATAAAGATCTGGCTCTCTTTGTAGGGTATACATTAGCAGACGTAAACGAGCATTACAATGACACCAAGAGTACATTCCCTTTAGTTTCAAAACACCGCTTAAACAACGTATTGATGTATGAGGTAGAAGAAAAATGGAAAATAGGGCTCGAAGCCTATTACTTTGGTCCACAACAATTAAATGATGGTGCCACTGGTGAACAATATTGGCTTTTTGGGTTTATGGCAGAAAAACTGTGGAAAAACTTCTCAATTTTCATCAATTTCGAAAACTTTGGAGATACAAGACAAACCAGGTTTGATACCATTTTTACGGGTTCCATCTCTAATCCTGAATTTAGAGATATTTATGCCCCAGTTGATGGGTTTGTGGTAAACGGAGGGTTTAAAATCAAATTATAGTTTAATCTAACTTAGGTTTAAGTTATACGTAAAAAACAACAGGTAATAGTGTATCAGAGCAATAGCGAACAATGCAAAAAATTGAAAAGTCTATTTAGCTTATAAACTCTAGTAAAACGCACTAGCGGTAGCTTTTAAAATTCGTTACTGCTCTTATACTATACCGCTGTATTTAACATTTTAACTATCTAGAATTAATTTATAAAACCTTACCAAAGAAACGGTATTAAAACACGTAAAAGAATGTAGTAATTGTTATTACCTAATACCCAAATAATACATTTTTTACAATCATCTTTTTGATTTGGTCATGTAGCTTCGTAAGACAAGACTTTAGTAACTGAAAACAAAAACCAAATTGATGATTTATTGGTAAGAATGTCGCAGTTTTTTAAATCGAAAAGTACCGAAATAAAAATCTAAAAATTTTCTTTTTTGACAGTTCTGTCTTACATAACTAAGCTATTGAAGAATTACCACTATAATTGAAAAACAAAAAGTTATTATACCCTTGGTAACAAAATAAGATAAGAACAGTACGAATCAAATTGTGTTAATTTCCTACTTATTAGTATCTTACCTTTCTATGCCTGATAAAATACATCTCGAAAATATCTTGTTTTTAGATATAGAAACCGTACCAGAAAAAAGCTCGTTTGACCAGCTAGATGAAACCACACAAGAACTTTGGGCACATAAATCTCAATACCAAAGAAAAGATAATGTAACCGCAGAAGAATTCTACGAGCGTGCCGGCATATGGGCAGAGTTCGGTAAAATCATTTGTATATCCGTTGGTTATTTTACGTTTCAAAAAGAAGTACGCAGTTTTAGAATTACCACGTTTCACGGTGAAGAACATAAATTGCTTCAGGAGTTTAAAAATTTATTGGACGAGCATTTTAACCACGTAAAGCATGTACTTTGTGCACATAATGGTAAGGAGTTCGATTTTCCGTATATAGCTCGCAGAATGATTATTCATGGTATATCACTACCTCAAAAACTAGATCTTTTCGGCAAGAAACCATGGGAAGTTCCGCATATAGATACTATGGAGCTTTGGAAATTTGGAGATTACAAGCATTATACATCTTTAAAGCTAATGGCCCATGTACTGGGCATACCCTCGCCCAAGGAAGATATTGATGGTAGTATGGTTCGTGTGGTCTATTATGAACAAAACAATTTAGACCGTATTGTTACCTATTGCGAATTAGATGTACTCACTACGGCACAAGTGTATTTAAGACTGCAAAATCAATCTCTTTTAACCGATAACGAGGTAAAGAAGGTAGCTCATGAATAGCATCTTGTTAAAATTAACATTGGCAGATATAAAAACAGGACTAATGGTGTAATTTTGTTAGTACCATCATTTGTTCTAAACGAACCATACCTATGAAAAAAGTCATTTTATTATTCGCTGTAGTTGTCTTGTTAGCCAGTTGTGTACAAGAGAAGGAAATAAGCTCTATACATCCTGAAAACTGGACGAAGAGAAAGGCGACGATCAATGCTAAAGATTCTTTAGAGTATGGTAAATCTTATTTATCTATCTATTCTCAAATTTATAGTAGTTCTGAGCATAAGACCCATAATCTAACAGCAATGGTAAGCTTACGAAATACCAGCGATGTTGATACTATTTACCTAACTAAGGCAGAGTATTTTGATACTCATGGCCTATCATTACGTAATTACTTTAGCCACCCTATTTATTTGGCTCCTTTAGAAACTGCTGAAATCATCATAGATGAGATGGATGTTGAAGGTGGTACCGGCTCTAACTTTATTTTTGAATGGCATGCACCAAAAGATTGTCCAGAGCCATTGTTTGAAGGCGTTATGAATTCTACCGTGGGTCAACAAGGTCTTTCGTTTACAACACAATCCAGAAGAATAAAATAGCTTACTAGTACTTATAGAATTTCGTGCTTTTGTTTACATTGGCATCTTGAATCTGTAATACATACAAACCAGAAGGCAAATCGGCTACATTGATTCTTGAGTCCAACGCTTTATCCATCTTTAATGCTACACCGCTTGTGCTCATAATTCTATAGATTGCTGTTTCAGATGTTTTTACATTCAATTGTATTTCATCTACCGCAGGATTTGGATACACACTAAACGGAATCTCAGAATCTGCACTTAAAGTATGTAAAGTCTCTAACTTTGTCTCTTCTCCTTCAAAAGTAAATGTAGCTACATCACTATACTCAGAAGCGATGTTCTGAGAACAAAATGTTCTTAATCTGAAAGAATAGGTAGCATCTGTCAATAAACCTTTCCAGTTAAAGTTATTTACAGAAATGTATTCTGTAGTCCATTCTTCTTGGTAAACTTCTTTATACTGAATTTCATAAAGTGCATCTTCTGAAGCGTTCCAAGCTAAGGTTACATTAGACATTTCAGTTTCATTAAGACTAACTTCTGGAGCGTTTATAGAACAAGAGGTCATAGAAACACCGGAAACGATCAAAGAAAAATCTTGCATATCGTTTGCAAGTTCACCTTTATGTGTCACCGTAATAGTGTACGTACCGTTAGCATTAGGTATTTCAACTCTTTCAAAAGGATCCACTTTATTATCCCCTTTAGTAGCATCGTTTTCCGCCTGTGCAGGGTTCAATTTCCAAGGTAAAAATGTTTGTCCGTTTTTAGTAACTCTAATATCAAGATCGTTTACCAAAGCCGCAGTAGTATTGTTCAACTCTCCAGAATTAATAAAACTAGATTGTACATCTGTCCAAGAAATAGAAGCGATCAATGTTTCATTACCTTCTGCAGTTACATCAAATGAAAATGAGTTTCCGTTTTCTAATGTTTCTTCAGCAATGTGGCTAGAAAAATCTTTGTTGTTCAATAGCTCTGCAGCTGTTTTTGAATTCATGATTCCCCATCCCATTTTATAATCTGGACCAACGGCATCAACATCATCGGCAGTATGTAAAGCCAAACCTTTTAATGTGGCTGCTTTCATATACTCTCCATATAATTCTTTATTGTACTGTTGTAATAACAATAATGACCCAGTTACACCTGGCGTAGCCATTGAAGTACCGGAAGAAGTCTCGTAGCTAGTATTGCTAGCAGCATCTGTAGAAAGTATAGAACCACCGTTACCTGCAATGTCTGGTTTTATTCTACCATCATCCACAGGACCAAAACTACTATACGTACAAACATCAGCATTCTTTAAGTTTCCGTTTCCGTCGATTTTAGAATTTGCACCAGCAACGGTAATATTATTTTTTGAAATTGTAAATCCTAACAACACATCAAAACCATCTGCAGATTGCCCGTAAGTTGGTTCTAAGTTATCTCTACTTTTTTGTGCATTACCTGCAGCGGTAACCATTAAGTAATAAGGGGCATTATACATGATTTTGTCCCAATCTTGGGCTACTTTCGTGTAAGCACCAAAATACCAGTCTGGTACACGACTTGCTTTAATACCGTAAGAATGGTTAGAAAGTAGAAGTCCGTCAGCAGCAGCTTCGGTAACTTCAATTTTATCTCTAGTCCAATCATGAGAAACCACTTTCGCCTTATTTGCTACGCCTTTCGCATCTTTTTTAAGTCCCGTAGAAATAATACTACCCGTTACATGAGTTGCATGTGTATCTACTTCAGAACTTTCATCACCAATGGAAACTCTAGAGGTATACTCAATATGATTTTCAAGGGCAACACCGGCATCCCAAACCCCAACATTCATTCCATCACCATCTAAATGAAGTCCCATTAAACCATCTGTATTCAATGTACTTGCTCTAGAAACCAATCCGGCTTGATCAGCATATGTTTCGTAGTACAAAGGACTACCATCTGCACCAATACCCTGTAATTCAATTTTTTTACCGTTCGCTAAGGTTTCCTTGATTTTCCAATTGTTCAATTTCGCTACTTCTTGAAGATGTGTTCTTTCAAGCGCATATTCAGAAACCAAGTTAGCTTTGAAATTTGCCAATTCGGTCTTTTTGTTATTTGCAGCTATTTTTAAACGTTGTTGAGAAGTTTGGGCAGTAGCAATATTTGCTGCTGAACAAACAAAAAACAGTATCAAAAGGATACTACTTTTACAGTAGGTTTGGTTGTAGGTAAACATTATAGGTTGTATTTGTAAGATTTGGACTACAAATATATAAACCATGTGGTGCATTCGGTGAATGACCACTTTTATTCGATGAATTACCTAAACATTATGATGAACCTGTTGTGAAAACATCAATTTCCGATGTGTAAGATTTTTCTTTCGTTAAACTGCACGTTAAGAATTAAACGTAAACATAGCGTAGACCGGAAAATGATCGCTATAACCACCCATGTACCGATCTGAAACAAAAGTTCTGTAGGGAGAGCCCTTATACTTTCCTTTTTTCTCCTTCAGAGATTTGTGATCAAAAATGGCAGCACTGTCAAAACTATGGGTATTCTTTTGATAATTAAAAAATGAGTTAGACACTAAAATTTGGTCGAACATATTCCATTTATTACCATATATGGAAGAGCCTTTACTATTAGGTATATGCAATGTTTCAAAAGGATTAAACAACGAAGCTTCCCCTTTGAGTATCTGCATACTTTTTGAAGAGGGATCATCGTTAAAATCGCCCATGACTATAATATTAGGATCTACTTCAGTTTGCTTTATAACCCCAATTTTCTGAACAATCTCTTCTGCTGCAATAATCCGTTTGTATTCCGTTTCTACACCACCATCTCGCCTAGACGGCCAATGATTTACAAACACGTGCACCAATTCTTTATTCAACTCACCCTTTACATATAGTATATCTCTTGTAGTATCTCTGACTCCGCCTGGATTATCTACCATTAAAGTAAATGGCTCTGAATGCAATACCTTAAAAAATCGTTTTCGGTAAATGAGACCTGTATCTATACCTCGTTCATCGGGCGAATCATAGTGCACAAATCCATAATCCAAATTATCCATTGCATCGGTAGCTAGCAATGCTTTAAAAACACTATTATTTTCAGCTTCTGCAACACCAATTAATGCAGGAGGGTAAGGATGGTCTTCATCACCTACTTTAACTATGGTCTTCGCCAACTTATCCAATTTACGCTGATATCGTTCAACCGTCCATTTTTTTACTCCATTTGGTGTATAATCTTTATCCAAAATCTTGGTATTACGTTCTGGATCAAATAGATTTTCTAAATTGTAGAACGCAACCGTATAGCGCTGTTTTTTAGTCTTTTTCTTAAAAAATGGAAATCGCATGTATCTTTTTAATGAGTAAACCACCTCAGGGCTAGCCTTAGAGCGTGTAATCTTAATTATCAAGTCAATAAAAATACGAAATAGCTTATGGGTAATTGCTTAATTTTGCACTTTACGGTATTATGATAGAAAAGAAGAGTATAGATTATGAAAAAGCGGTACTTATTGGTGTTATCAATAAGGATCAAAATGAGGAAAAAGTAAACGAGTATTTAGATGAACTGGAGTTCCTTACTTATACGGCAGGCGGTGAAGTGATCAAGCGCTTTGTTCAACGCATGGATGTTCCCAACCCTAAGACACTGATTGGAAGTGGTAAAATGGAAGAAGTGGAACGTTATGTACAAACCCATAAAGTAGGATCAGTAATTTTTGATGATGAGCTTACCCCTGGTCAACAACGTAACATTGAAAAACAATTACGATGTAAGATTATTGATCGTACCAGTTTAATATTGGACATCTTCGCACAACGTGCACAAACAAGTTATGCCAGAACCCAGGTTGAACTAGCACAATATGAATACTTATTACCGAGACTAACCGGATTATGGACACACCTTGAGCGCCAAAAAGGGGGTATTGGTATGCGTGGACCTGGGGAAACCGAAATAGAGACAGATAGACGTATTGTACGTGACCGCATAACCCTACTTAAAAAGAAACTTAAGAAGATCGATCGCCAAATGGAAACCCAAAGGGGAAACCGTGGTGCTTTGGTCCGTGTTGCTTTAGTTGGGTATACCAATGTTGGTAAATCTACCTTAATGAATGTCATTAGTAAAAGTGATGTATTCGCAGAGAACAAGCTATTTGCTACATTAGATACTACCGTAAGAAAGGTAGTTATAGGAAATTTACCTTTCTTATTAAGTGATACGGTAGGGTTTATTAGAAAACTACCTACACAGCTGGTAGAAAGCTTTAAAAGTACTTTAGATGAAGTAAGAGAGGCAGATTTGTTGTTGCATGTAGTAGATATCTCCCACCCTCAGTTTGAAGAGCATATAGCATCTGTAAATCAGATTTTATCTGAAATTAAAAGCTCAGAAAAGAAAAGCATCATGATCTTCAATAAAATAGATCAATACGAACACGAAACTATTGATGATGATGATTTAGTTACCGAACGTACCGGAAGACATTTTACCATTAATGATTGGAAACAAACATGGATGGAAAAAGTGGGCGATCGTGCTATATTCATATCCGCCTTGAACAAAGAAAATTTAGATGAATTTAGAAAACGTGTTTATGATGAGGTAAGAGACATTCATGTAACTCGTTTTCCTTACAATAATTTTCTTTACCCAGAACACTTAGACGAATATTAGAAACCAAATATAATTGAATTCATGTAGTTCATCGATGAAATTAAACCGATGATAAATCTCACCACACAATGCGTTCAGTTCACAACATAAATTGTTCTGAGCACGAACATATGCATTAATTTTACAGTGTACTTAAGCAAAGGTATTGACCCCAAATCGATATTTTACTTATGAAAACTAAAAAGTAAAACCCCAAATTTTACGATAATTACTTAACCGAAAAAAGCCCTCTAAATAGAGGGCTTTTTTATGCGCAAAAGTTATGTATGTTGTTCTACTGCTTAGAATGCATAGTTAAGACCAACTAAGAAGTACGTTTGTAACTTGTTATCTACAGTATCAAAGGTTTCAGTAGGTGTATCGATCAAAGCAAAGTTTAAAGCTTCTTGCTTGTTGTCACGTAAACCAAATTCAAAACCTAAACCAATACCGTTCCATAAAGTGTAACCAAAAGAGTTGATCCAAGTTAAGTTAGAAAGATCTCCGCTTTTATAGCTTTGAAACATAGACAGGTTGGACTTAAAATTGATCGCTCCGAATTTTTTAGTATAATCTGCAACAATTTTAGCACCTAAAGAAGATTCAAAAACTGCATCGTTATCACTAAATACAAAGTTGTAGTTTAAAGGGTGAATTACAACCACTAAATCAGCATTTGGGTTCCAAGTAGCACCAACACCTAAGTCTAGGTATCCTGGGTCGTTGAAATTATCCAAAATAGTAGTTCTGTATTCAGCTAAACCTGAAACCGCCCAAGTTTTGCTTATATTTCTACCGTAAAGAGAAGTGATGTTAAATACATCTGTTCCTTTTTGAAAGCTATCATCATCGGTATCATCGTTCTTATCGTCAAACTTTACCCAACCAAGGTTAACGTTTGCAGAGTTTCTCCAAAAGAACTTCTCTTCTTTTAAGTTAGCAAAAGCATTTACGGTAACACCAATGTTACCTGACGCTAAATCTGGAGTACCTTGACCGTACCAGTTATTAAAGCTACTTAAGTTAGCACCAATAGTACCAAAAGCACCTTTTTTCCATCCTGGTAAAGCATCTATTTTACCTTGGATAGCATCGGCTCTTCCTTGAATGGCTGCAATAGAATCTTTCGCTGTACCTAATTGTCCTTTAAGCTCCTCTTCTGTTTGAGAAAAACCAATAGTTGCAACAAATGCAAGAGCTAGAGTTAATACAATTTTTTTCATAATAATTAATGTTTATAATTTATAGTGGCGCAAATGTAAGAATACTTGATACAAATTATCAAATTGATAATGTTATTTTCTTTTAAATAAAGGCACTGAAGAACATGCCTCACCATACATAATGGACTTTGCAACAGGTTTTAAACGCTCTGCAAGAAATAGATAGGCGTTAGAAGGAACAGGTTTATTACTGCATCCTTTAATGATCAATAATTTATCTTGATACTCGGAAACATCTATGTTTTCAATTATAGATTGATATATACTTGTTTCTAGGTCAACCAATGAACCTTGAACTGCCTTTTTAGCAATACCGCTTAATTTCATACTTAACAAAAGGTAAGCCCAACCTGGCACTATAGCATCTGTAGAACATTGCATGGCAACATAAGCGCCTTCATACTGAGACCAATCATGTGCCTCTACAAAAGCCCTGAATTCCTTTTCCTTTAATATAAAACCTTCAAAAAGCCAATCTTTAATATCAAGTACTACTCTATTACCCTTTGGGTAGTAGTCTTCTAGGTTAAAAGTAATGAGCTTACTCTGCGCAACTTTATTTACAATTTCATCTGCCATAAAAGCATTTTTATAATTGCTATATCTATTTAAAGAAGGCCTAGTTCTAATTTTGCTTCTTCGCTCATTAAATCTTGTGTCCAAGGTGGATCAAAAGTTATTTCTACCTCAGCATCTTTTATAGCGTCTAATGATTTTACTTTTTCCTCAACTTCTGCAGGTAAACTTTCTGCTACCGGACAATTAGGTGAGGTAAGTGTCATTAAGATTTTTACTTCATTATCTTCATTGACCAAAACATCATATATCAACCCAAGTTCATAGATATCTACAGGAATTTCTGGGTCATATATGGTCTTTAAAATCTTAACGATTTTCTCCCCTAACTCTGCGCTGTCTTCAGCTATATTTTCATCACTCATAATCTTATTCTTCAATTTGTGTTTGATACGCTACTGCATATAACTTTAATTGTTTGATCATACTTACCAAACCGTTTGCCCGCGTAGGCGATAAATGCTCTTTTAACCCAATTTCATCGATAAACTGAGTATCAGCATTTAATATATCCTGTGGTTTTTGCTCACTAAATGCACGTATTAGAATGGCAATAATTCCTTTAGTAATAATAGCATCGCTATCTGCCGTGAAAACCAATTTGTTTTCTTCCAATTCAGCATGAACCCACACTTTACTTTGACAACCTTTTATAATATTATCATCGGTTTTAAATTCTTCTTTGATCAATGGCAGTGATTTTCCCAATTCTATCATATATTCATACCGCTGCATCCAATCATCGAACATGGAAAATTCATCTATAATCTCTTCTTGTATCTCTTTAATTTCCATTGCTTTATTTTATGCAAAAATACGATAACAATTGAAGGATTTCAAACCTTAACATTACCTGCGAAAGTTTGTATTATAACAACATACTTTTAGCTTTCAACACACCAGCGATTAGTACATCAACTTCTTCTCTTGTATTGTAAAAGGCAAAACTAGCACGTACGGTACCTGGTATTTTAAAGAAATCCATAATAGGTTGTGCGCAATGGTGCCCTGTACGCACCGCAATACCCAGCTTGTCTAAAATACTGCCCATATCATAAGGGTGAACGCCTTCTATATTAAATGAAATAACCGAAGTCTTATTTTTTGCTGTACCGTAAATTTTGAGTCCGTCTATCTTTAATAATTCTTGTGTGGCATACTCTAACAACTCGTGCTCATACTTTGCGATCTCTTCAAAACCTACAGCATTCATATAATCTAAGGCAGCACCAAAAGCAATACCACCACAAATATTAGGTGTGCCCGCTTCAAATTTATGAGGTAGATCTGCGTATGTAGTTTTCTCAAAAGTAACTTCGGCAATCATTTCACCACCACCTTGATACGGAGGTAATTTATTTAGCCACTCTTCTTTGCCATACAACATACCTTCACCTGTAGGTCCGCAGATTTTATGTGCAGAACAAGTATAAAAATCAACATCTAAAGCTTGAACATCTGCTACTAAGTGTGGAGCAGCCTGCGCGCCATCAATTAATACGGCAGCACCAACCTTGTGAGCTTTTTCAATAATCTCCTCTATAGGATTTATAGTTCCTAACGCATTTGAAATATGGTTACAGAAAACCAGTTTTGTATTATCGGATAATAGGTCTTCATAAACATCCATCAGTAATTCCCCGTCTAGATTCATAGGAATTACTTTTAAGACAGCCCCTGTACGTTCACATAACATTTGCCATGGCACAATATTAGAATGATGCTCCATTGCTGAAACGATAACTTCATCTCCTTTTTTTATAAGTGATGAGAATCCGTTTGCAACAAGATTAATACTGTGTGTTGTACCCGAAGTAAAAATTATCTCGTAAGATTTTGCAGCATTAAAATGCTTCTGAATTTTTATTCTCGACTGCTCATATTTATCGGTAGCTTCTTGAGAAAGTGTATGCACCCCACGGTGAATATTTGCGTTGTAGTTCTGGTAATAATCTACAATAGCATCTATTACTTGCTGCGGAGTTTGCGATGTGGCGGCATTGTCTAAATAGACCAAAGGCTTACCATTTACTTCTCGCTTAAGAATTGGAAAATCTTCCCTTATTTTTTTAATATCTAACATAGTCAATCTTCTTATATACAAAGATACCCGATAATGAAAACATATCGGGTATGAAGGGTATTGTAATATGTTATTTTAGAATCTAAATCCTACTCCTATTTTTAGGCGATCTATATTTTCTCTAAAATCAATGTTTATTCTTTCATTATCAAATACAACCTCATCTTTAACTTGAAGTAATATCATATCATACTTTAATTGTAAAAAGAATCTTTTTGATATATCATAGGAGATTCCGACATCAAAATTGAATCCTCCATCAGCCCCACTTCGATCTGAAAAATCTGTACCTGAAATTGATCCACTAAAATTATTACTCACAACAGAATAACCAACACCGACCATAGGATGCCATTTTGGTGCAAATGGCACACTAAACTCCGCAAACACCTTTGGTTGAAAAAGATATGTTTTAGACTTGAACGTATCTTCATTATTATTACCTGCTTTGTCATATACAAAACCACCATTAAGGTCTAAACCCAAACGAACTAAGTCTGTTCTAAAAAAGCGGTATTTTATACCTAAATCAATTGCTCCATCATTATTAGAGAATGTACCATCATCTAATGTGAATGGGTAATTAGCCTCAACACTCCATTTCTGGTCCTGAGCATGTAAAATAATAGAAGTGAATAATAAAAATGAAATAAGTAAAAGTCGTTTCATAAATTTCAAGTTAATTATTTGTACGACGAAAATAGCTTATTAGCAATGTAAGAAAATACAACGGTTCGTTAAGAATACCCTAACGAACCGTTAATTTTATTTGAAATTAATTTAAAAAACAGAATATGATGCCGATAATTGAAATACAGAATGATAAGCTTTACGATCGATAATACCAAAATCAGAATCTCCAAATAAATTTTTCAACCCTCTATAATATTGTAGACCGAAATTTAAATCGTCATTTATAGTATAGCCAACACCAAGAACAGCCCCATAATCTAATTTAAAATCTCCCGAAGACCTGTAGACTTCAGAAAGAGATTCAGGCAAATCATCTCCTTTAGCTTTACTTACTGTATTTAAAAGAAAACTTACTTGTGGACCTGCATTTATATAAAAACGTTCTCCTACGTACCACTTGAATGTTAAAGGAACTGCTAAAAAATTATTTTTAGTCACCTGTTTAAAAGAGTCTGTAGTTAAAGGTTCTAAATCAAAACTTCTAAAGTTAAGATCGTATTCATATACAGCACCAACAGAAGAATATAGTATTTCGGGCTGAAAATAAAATTTAGAACTCAACGGTATCTCTGCAAAAAGCCCTGCATGAAATGAAGATTTATACTGACTATTATCACCATAAAATGAATCATTGGTATCTATATTAGATATATTTAATCCAGCTTTTACACCAAATCTAGATTCTTGAGCCCAAATAGAGGCATTAAAAATGAGAAAAGAAAGCACAAAGAAATAGTGTTTTTTCATAAGTAAATTGGTTGTTGGTTTTTTATTAGGATGTTAATTTATAGGTAAAATAAATCATAAAAAAAGCGACACTGATGAAGTGTCGCTTTTTTAAGTTTTATAACAATATACTATAAGTAAATCGTTCTTTTCTACAAATCAAACCCAAGGTTCACCCCTAGCTTCTTAGCAATCAATTTATTTATTCTAGTCTTTAGTTCTGGAATACGAACAGAAGACAATACGTTATTTGCAAAGGCATACATTAATAATGCTCTAGCTTCTTTCTGAGGAATTCCTCTAGATTGTAGATAAAACAAAGCATCTTCATCTAACTGCCCAATAGTACAACCATGAGAGCATTTTACATCATCGGCAAAAATTTCTAATTGCGGTTTCGTGTTGATGCTAGCCTTATCACTGATCAATATATTATTGTTCTGCTGAAAAGCGTTTGTCTTTTGAGCAATTTTATCAACGATAATCTTACCATTAAAAACACCTGTAGAAGCATCGCCATAGATTCCTTTATAATCTTGATGACTTTCACAATTAGGCTCAATATGATGCACTAGAGTATGATGATCCACGTGCTGCTTTTCTCCTAATATAGTAACCCCTTTCATAGTAGAGTCTATATACTCTCCATTTTGATAGAAGTTCAAGTTATTACGTGTCAACTTTCCACCGAAAGAGAACGTATGAATTTTTACTAAACTCTTATCCTTTTGGTCAATGTAGGTATTGTCGATCAATGAAGCCGTTTCAGCATCATTCTGTATTTTATAAAAATCTACAATAGCACTTTTTGCAGCGAATATT
This sequence comes from Maribacter forsetii DSM 18668, assembly GCF_000744105.1. Lineage (NCBI taxonomy): Bacteria > Pseudomonadati > Bacteroidota > Flavobacteriia > Flavobacteriales > Flavobacteriaceae > Maribacter > Maribacter forsetii. The sequence continues at coordinate 333,464 of NZ_JQLH01000001.1, read as the reverse complement.
TCGGTTACCGCATTAGTAAGCACTTCATTGGTAGTTAAACTTTGGTGACGTTCAATAATCTGAACCTCAGCATTTTCTTCTACAACAATTAAGTTTCTTGGCTGCAATAACAAAGAAGCCTCGTTACCTGTAGAAAAATGTAAAATTTCAATTGGTTTTTTAGGCATCTTATTCTTTGGAATATAGATATAAGCGCCCTCGCGACTAAAAGCTGTATTCAAAGAAGTCAAAGACTCTTCTTTAGCTGCAATTTTATTAAAATACACATCTATTACCGGTTTGTACATTGGCTTAGTCAATGCAGCACTCATTAGGCAAATATCTACGCCGTCATGTGTAGTTTCAGAAAGGTAAGAGCTATAAATACCATCAACGAAAACAATCTTATAAGAATCTATTTCGTGAAGAAAATAGCGTTTTACATCTTTATATTCCAATGCATTGTCTTCCTTTGGAAAAATGCTGAAATCAACTTTCTGTAAACTATTAAGTGACGTGTATTTCCAAGCTTCTTCCTTTTTAGAAGGAAATCCTTTTTCCTCAAAGTTTTTTATAGCTGCCATACGAACATCGTGTACTGGATGCTCTACATCCACGTTGTTCTCAAATGCCATAAAAGAGGAAATCAATTTATCTTTTAAATCCATATTTTTTCAGTTGCCAGTTTGCAGTAGCAGTTGGCAGTTCGTAATATCAAATTACTGCCACTGAATACTGTATACTTAATTACACCGCTGTTTCTTGCTTTAACCAGTCGTATCCTTTTTCTTCTAACTCTAGCGCAAGTTCTTTACCGCCAGATTTAACGATTTTACCATTATGTAAAACGTGTACATAATCTGGTACGATATATTCTAACAAACGTTGGTAGTGCGTAATTAAGATTACCGCATTATCCTTACTCTTCAATTTGTTAACACCACTAGCAACAATACGTAGAGCATCAATATCCAAACCAGAATCGGTTTCATCCAATATGGCAACTTTAGGCTCTAACATTGCCATTTGAAAAATCTCGTTACGTTTTTTCTCACCACCGGAAAAACCTTCGTTCAATGATCTAGATAAGAACTTACGATCAATCTCCAATAACTCGGATTTCTCACGAATAAGCTTCAACATATCTTTAGCTGGCATATCCTCAAGACCCTTTGCCTTACGAGATTCGTTGATTGCCGTTTTCATAAAGTTGGTAACGGAAACACCAGGAATTTCAACTGGGTACTGAAAAGATAGAAAAACACCTTTATGTGCTCTTTCTTCTGGAGAAACATCTTCTAAATCTTCACCACTTAATTCAATTGAACCCTGAGTAACCTCAAAATTTTCATTTCCGGCAATTACAGAAGCCAAAGTACTTTTACCAGAACCGTTAGGTCCCATAATAGCATGTACTTCACCTGCTTTTACCTCTAAGTTAATTCCTTTTAATATTTCCTTATCGTCTACGTTAGCATGTAGATCTTTAATTTTCAACATAATATGTTACTTTAAATATTGTGGCGCCTACGGCGTTTTACTAAAATCTTAATTACTTTTTTTATCCTACAGAACCTTCTAAACTAATTTCCAATAATTTTTGTGCTTCAACAGCAAACTCCATTGGTAATTTATTCAATACCTCTTTACTGAAACCGTTTACAATCAATGCAATTGCTTTTTCGGTATCAATACCTCTTTGGTTACAGTAGAAAATTTGATCTTCACCAATTTTACTTGTTGTAGCCTCGTGCTCTATCATGGCGCTTTTGTTCTTTGCCTCAATGTACGGGAAGGTATGTGCACCACACTCGTTACCCATTAATAAAGAATCGCACTGAGAGAAGTTACGAGCACCTTCGGCACGGCTATTCACCTGCACCAAACCACGGTAACTATTTTGAGATTTACCAGCAGAAATACCTTTTGAAATAATCGTACTCTTCGTATTCTTACCTATATGCACCATTTTGGTACCGGTATCTGCTTGTTGGTAATTATTGGTTACGGCAATAGAATAAAACTCACCGATAGAATTATCCCCTTTTAATATACAAGAAGGATATTTCCATGTTACTGCTGATCCTGTTTCAACCTGTGTCCAAGATACTTTAGCGTTCTTTTCGCAAATAGCTCTTTTAGTAACGAAGTTGAATACACCACCTTTACCCTCTTTATTACCAGGGAACCAGTTTTGTACCGTTGAGTATTTTATCTCTGCACCATCTAGAGCTACTAACTCTACGACTGCTGCGTGTAATTGGTTCTCATCACGTGATGGTGCCGTACAACCTTCAAGGTAACTTACATAACTATCTTCGTCTGCAATAACCAAGGTACGCTCAAACTGACCTGTACCTGCTTGGTTAATTCTAAAGTATGTCGATAATTCCATTGGGCAACGAACACCTTTAGGAATGTAGCAGAAACTACCATCTGAAAAAACAGCGGAGTTTAATGCGGCATAAAAGTTATCTCTTTTCGGTACTACAGATCCAATATACTTCTTCACTAATTCAGGATGGTCTTTTATAGCCTCTGAAATAGAACAGAAAATAATACCTTTTTCTGCCAAGGTCTTTTTAAATGTAGTTGCTACGGATACGGAATCCATCACAATATCAACAGCTACATTCTGAAGCTTCTTTTGCTCATCTACAGAAATACCCAGTTTCTTGTACATCTCTAACAACTCTGGATCAACATCATCCAATGTTTTGTTCGGGTCTGCCTTTTTGGGTGCTGAATAGTAAGATATTGCCTGAAAATCTGGCTTTTGGTAATGTACATTTGCCCATTCTGGCTCTTCCATTTCCTTCCAATATTTGAAAGCTTCCAACCTCCAAAGTGTCATCCACTCCGGCTCTCCCTTTTTCTTAGAAATGGCAATTACGATTTCTTCGTTTAAACCATTGGGAAACGTTTCGGACTCAATATCTGTATAGAAACCATACTCGTACTCTTTGGTTTCCAGTTCTTTCTTTAATTCTTCTTCTGTATATGCCATATATTCTATGTAATAAGTAAAATGTAATGAGTTAAAAGCTACTCACATATGATTTTACATATTCTAAACTTAACTTTTATAATGAAAAACTCTCACCACAACCACACGTTCTTTGTGCATTTGGGTTATTAAAAACAAACCCTTTTCCGTTGAGTCCGCCTGAGTATTCCAATATGGTTCCTACTAAATATAAAAAGCTCTTTTTATCTACAATAATTCGTACGTTATTGTCTTCGAATACTTTATCAGCATCATCCTTTTTATTATCGAAGTTTAACTCGTAAGATAATCCACTGCATCCGCCACTCTTAACACCAACACGTACATAATCTGTAGCAGCATCAAAACCCTCTTCTGTCATAAGGTTGATGACTTTCTGCTTAGCCGTTTCTGATACTTGAATCATAATATCTGGATTTAATCTAAAATAGTTTACAAATATACGTTATAAGTAGGTTTTTACCATAGAACCTTACATTATTATAAAGTATAAGTTCATAGAGAATTACTATGATAAAGTAGAATAACATCAATTCATTTTACAAGAATCAACTGTACAAATTCAACAAATTAAAATAGCTAAAAGATAATTGCAAACCGTCATCATGCTTCCACCTGAATATACATGAAGAATACGTAAAAAAAACATCTATCAAATATTCAAAACGCATTGCATTATGACTTCTAAAAAAGCAAAGAAAAATGTTAAAAACCAAACACCTGATTTACCACAATCAATTTACAATCAACACTTAAAGATACCAAATGAGATAGACCAGATTTCATAATATAGTACAACCTCCCATAAAATTGAAAGAATTCAAGTATATTCATTACCAAATCAAACAACAACAACTTATGTCACACAACAAATCAAACATCAAAAACAACACCCGCCGAAAATTTATGAAAAATACCGGTATGGCGGCAGCCGGTTTTATGATTGTACCCAGACACGTTTTGGGGGGCACCGGATATATTCCACCAAGCGATAAATTAAATATTGCCGGTATTGGGGTAGGTGGTAAAGGCCAGAGCGATATCGCTTCTTTTGCCGAGAGCCCCAATGTTAATATCGTATCTCTTGCCGATGTAGATAATAGGCAGGCAATTGCCTCTAGAGAAGCATTCCCAAAAGCCAGTTATTTCAACGATTTTAGGGAAATGCTAGACAAGGAAGGCAAAAATATTGATGCCGTTTCAGTATCTACACCCGATCACAACCATGCCGTTGCAGCTTACCAGGCAATGTCAATGGGTAAACACGTCTATGTACAAAAACCTTTGACCCACGATATTTGGGAAGCAAGAATGTTGACCGAAGCTGCCAAAAAATTCAAAGTGGTTACACAAATGGGCAATCAAGGTGGTTCCGGTGATGGCGTACGTACCATGAAAGAAATTTATGATACTGGCATTATTGGGGAAGTACACACCGTAAAATGTTGGACAAACAGAGCTATTTGGCCACAGGCATTGCAAACACCCACTAAAAAAGATCGCGTACCAAAAGGTTTGAATTGGGATCTTTGGTTAGGTACCGCACAAATGCGAGATTACAATAATGCCTACCTGCCATTTGATTGGAGAGGTTGGTCAGATTTTGGAACAGGTGCTTTAGGCGATATGGCCTGTCATATTATGGATCCGGTATATAGAATTCTTCCCATTTTATATCCTGATACTGTAGAATGTAGTGTCTCCGACTCTTTCAGCGGAAATTTCCAATATAAAGATTACCCGAAGAGTTTCCCGAATTCCAGTAAAATACACCTTAGCTACCCAAGAACGGATGGTAAAGGGAAAATAAAAGTTACTTGGATGGATGGCGGACTACTACCTGAAAGACCAGAAGAGTTAGGCGATGACGAAGCCTTAGGAAACTGGGATGGTGGCGTACTGTTCATTGGAACAAAAGGAAAATTAATGGCAGATTGCTACGGAGCAAATCCGCGTTTACTTCCATTGTCATTAAACGAACAGTTTGAAGTTGAACAAACCATTGCTCGTGTACCAGAAGGGCACTACTTACAATGGGTAAACGCTTGTATGGCCGGTTACGGAAATGCGGAAACAAGTTCATCTTTTGATTATGCTGGACCATTTACAGAAAGTATTTTAATAGGTAACTTGGCGTTGAAATCATATTTTGAAGTAGATCCAACGGTAGAAAACCAAAGCTTCTGGGGTGGTGGAAAACAATACCACGGCAGAAAACGTTTACAGTGGGATGCAGCCAATATGAAGATTACTAATTTTGAGCCTGCAAACAAATACGTGAAACGTACCTATAGAGACGGTTATTCGGTAGGGTAAACCACAAATAAATTCATATTTTCAACAGTAATCCCGAAGCTTTTCAGCTTCGGGATTTTTTATACCATTCATCTTGTTTTACTTCTTATTTTTGCAACATGCTAGAAGATAAAGAACAAGAAAGAACATCGTTAGAGAAATTAGGTGAATTCGGACTCATAGAACACCTTACCAAGAATTTTGAACATACTCAGAAATCAACCCTAAAGGGTATTGGCGATGACGCTGCCGTTCTCGATTATGAAAATAAAAAAACAGTCATTAGTACCGATCTTTTAATAGAAGGCGTACATTTCGACCTTGCCTATATGCCTTTAAAACATTTGGGCTATAAATCGATCATGGTAAATTTATCTGATATTTATGCCATGAATGCAACTGCTACCCAAGTAACCATTTCGATCGCGGTTTCAAATAGATTTCCACTTGAAGCCCTTGAAGAATTATATGCAGGTGTAGCAACAGCTTGTAAAACGTATAATGTTGATTTAGTAGGTGGTGACACGACCTCATCTAAAACAGGATTAATGATCAGCGTTACCGCAATTGGTATCGCAAATGAAGAAGATATTACTTACCGTTCAGGAGCCAAACCAAACGATCTTTTGGTAGTCACCGGAGATTTAGGTGCCGCTTATATGGGATTACAAGTATTGGAGCGTGAAAAAGAAGTTTTTAAAGTGAATCCTAATAGCCAGCCAGACTTAGAACCGTATTCGTACATCGTAGAACGCCAATTGAAGCCAGAAGCGAGAAAGGATATACCTGAATTATTAAAACAATTGGAAGTTCACCCAACATCAATGATCGATATTAGTGACGGACTTTCATCTGAGATTCTGCATTTAAGCAAGAGTAGCGGATTGGGAATAGACCTTTACGAAGACAAAATTCCTTTGGATCCAACAGTAATCTCTGCTTGTGAAGAGTTCAAAATGGACAGTACCCTTGTAGCATTAAGTGGTGGTGAAGATTATGAACTGTTATTCACCATAGACCAAAAAGAATTCCCGAAAATTAAGGGCAATCCAAACTTGACCGTCATAGGTCATACTACAGGAAAAGACGAAGGTGCATTCTTAATTTCAAGGAGTAATACAAAAATTCCTTTGACCGCACAGGGTTGGAATTCATTTAACTAACGGCAATACAAATTATGCTACTTGTTGCGTTTGCGCGTGTTCGTGCGAAGCAGTGTGCCTTCTTTGATAAATATGCTCTAAAGTTCTATTGATATCTTGTAATTCTGGTGTTAAAGCAGAAAGATTACCGCTTACGTCAGTAGTTACTTCTTTTTGACAATGAATACACTTGTACTCTTTAATATGAGAAGTTACTTTTTTTGAAATTGCGTAGTGATGTCCGAAAATGCTGCAGAATAATTTTTTCATGCTGTAGGATGTTTTTTGCAAAAAATTCGATTTGGGTGATCGAGAAAATGCGATTAATATATTAGGTTGAAACTCAAGGAAATTTGCATACGCTTATTTTCCTTTTGTTAAAGTACCGCATATTAACCGACTGAACCACTAATTGTTGTGAGTTTTACCTAACCTGTTGTCAATGCGCTTTTTTTTGCTGTTTTAGAAAATGAAAAACCTTGGCTTGTCTGTTTTTTAATAATCTTTCACTTAATTTGTATCCATGTTTAAAAAGAAGGAAACCCTAATTACTGCCTTTGCCCTATTCTCTCTTTTTTTTGGAGCGGGCAACCTTATTTTACCACCATTATTAGGTTTTAATTCAGGTGACCAATGGCTTATAGTCACAATTGGTTTTGGACTATCTGCAGTAGCTATTCCCGTACTTGGTATTTTGGCGCATGCAAAACTACAAGGCACGCTAATTGATTTTGGAAACAAAGTATCGCCAATGTTCAGTTTAATCTATGCCTTCTTCATTTATGCCATTGCTATTGCACTCCCTAGCCCTAGAACAGCTTCGGTGACACATGAAATAGCCATTCAACCTTATTGGGACATCTCCTCATGGTATACAAGTAGTTTCTATTTTGGCTTGGTTTTACTGTTTGCTTTGAATCGTTCTAAAATATTGAACATACTCGGTAAAATATTAACTCCTGCAATAATTCTAATTCTTCTTTTTATAATAGGAATTACTATTTTCTCGTTTCCATTTGATTTTGGAAGTACCACAATTGTTAGTCCGTTTACGAACGGCATACTGGAAGGTTACCAAACGTTCGATGCCATTGGTGCTGTCGTTGTTGGTGGCGTTATTATTATATCGATCAACCTTAAATATGTAAATGCGTCTTATGAGGATAAGAAAACATTGATCAGAAAAGCTGCTTGGTTTGCCGGTTTGGCATTGTTCTTAATTTATATGGGACTCATACTTTCCGGATCTTTAGTACATTCTATATTCGATGCCGATACCACTAGAACTGAGTTATTGTCTGGTTTGGCTATACAAAGCCTAGGAAACATTGGTAATTTATTTTTGAGCGTACTAGTCGGCTTGGCATGTTTTACCACCGCAGTAGGAATTGTGACCGGTACGGCAGATTTTGTAGCCTCTAGATTTAAGGAGTCAAAACTGGCTTATACTATTATGGCAATATTTGGTAGTGTATTAGGTGTTTTAGTAGGACAATTCAATGTCGCCTATATTATTGCCGTAGCAATACCTTCTTTAATGTTTATCTACCCTATAACTATTATCCTGATTCTATTAAATGTAGTGCCAGATAAATATGCATCATCTTTGGTATTTAGAGCTGTTACCATAGCCACCATACTATTTAGTATTCCTGATTTCTTGGGAAGTATCGGAGCATTAACACCTGAATCAAATACGTTTTCGTGGATTCCGCTTCAGCAGTATAGTTTAGGCTGGGTCTTGCCAGCTTTGATTGTGTTCGTAATTTTCAATATTTATATAAACGTCAACAAAAAATAAATTACTGAAAACGTATTTCATCTAATTCATACCCAAAAACCAAACCTTCGCCATTTGGTTTCCGTAAGTGAGGTATACTAAAAAATTAGATTATGAAAATTTCAAATACGATTAAACTTGCCACTCTTGCCTTAACTTTAGGTCTTACTACTTCATCTTTCGCACAAGACGCTACTATGGAAATGAAGAAGGGTAAGAAAATGATGAAAAAAGAAAAAATGATGATGGAGACCAAGATGGTCGGTGGCGCTGAAATGTACCCTAATAAAAACATCATTGAAAATGCAGTGAACTCAAAAAACCACACAACTCTAGTTGCAGCAGTAAAAGCAGCAGAATTAGTAGAAACTTTAAAAGGTGAAGGTCCATTTACAGTTTTTGCCCCTACAAATGAAGCATTTGAGAAATTACCAAAAGGGACTGTTGAGACCTTGTTAATGGCTGAAAACAAAGCGAAATTACAATCGGTTTTAACATACCATGTAGTTACTGGAAAAGTCAGCGCTATGGATTTAATGAAGATGATTAAAGAAGGTAACGGAAAAGCTGAATTAACTACAGTAAACGGTGGCACTTTAACCGCTATGCTAAAAGGAAAGAAGGTTCAATTAAAAGATGCAGCGGGTAATATATCTACTGTGACAATTGCAGATGTAAACCAATCTAACGGTGTTATACATGTAGTTGATACTGTTGTATTACCTGGAATGTAAAAAGCACACAATATAAAAAAGGCCCATTTGTAATGGGCCTTTTTTGTTTTAAAACTCTATTTCTAAACTAATAGGGCAATGATCACTACCCATAACCTGATCATGAATTTCGGCAGATTTTACCTTATCCCAAATAGATTCACTTACCAAAAAGTAATCTAAACGCCAGCCTACATTTCGTCCTCGTGCACCACCTCGTGCACTCCAAAAGGTATATTTATCTAACGTATTGGGGTGTAACTTTCTAAAGCTATCTACCAAGTTCACTTCCTTTAGCATGTTTTCAAATCCGTCAATTTCAACCTGTGTAAATCCTGATGTTTTGTTGTAATTACTCTTCGGGTTCGCCAAATCGTTTGCGGTATGTGCTACATTAAAATCGCCAGTAATAATTAAAGGCTTTGACTCTGAAAGCTCTTTTAGGTAATTGGTAAAATCTTTATCCCATCCGGCGCGGTAGTCTAAACGTTTTAATCCGCTACCACTATTAGGTATATACACATTAATCAAATGAAAATGTTCAAATTCAGAATGTGTGATCCTACCTTCCAAATCATGGATTTCAACACCCATATTCTTATGGAATGCTACAGGTTTGTTTTTAGAAAGAATTCCGGTTCCAGAATAACCTTTTCGCTCGGCACTATTACTAAAAAGCTCGTAATCGGTAATATCTTTCAATGCTTCGGCAACCTGATCATCTTGTGCCTTTGTTTCTTGAACACAAAACACATCTGCATCAAAATCTTTAACGATATCTTCAAAACCTTTTTTTACGGAAGCCCGTATGCCATTAACGTTCCACGATACTAATTTCATTCTATGCTCTTATTTGTTCATTAATTCTTCGATCTCATCTGCCTTAATAGGAATGTTCGCCATTAAATTAAAAGGCTCTCCTTTTTCTTGAATGACTACATCGTCTTCTAAACGAATACCCATATTTTCTGCCGGAATGTAAATACCCGGTTCTACGGTAAAGACCATATTCGCTTTCATAGGTGTTTTCAATGCTCCGTAATCATGCGTGTTTAACCCAATGTGATGACTAGTACCATGCATAAAGTATTTTTTATACGCAGGCCAATCAGGATTTTCATTCTGCACATCTGCCTTATCCAGTAGCCCTAGTCCCAGTAATTCTGAAGTCATCAGTTTACCACATTCCTTATGATACTCTGCCCAAAGCGTGCCCGGCACCAACATTTTAGTAGCATCGTCTTTAACACGTAAAACGGCATTATATACTTCTTTTTGGCGTTTAGTGAATTTTCCACTAACGGGTATAGTTCTAGTTAAATCGCTAGAATAATTCGCATACTCTGCTGCGGTATCCATTAAAATTAAATCGCCATCTTTACAAGGTTTATTATTCTCTAAGTAGTGAAGTACATTGGCATTATTTCCAGAAGCAATAATCGGTTGGTATGCAAAACCTTTCGATTTATTTCTAACAAACTCGTGCAATAGTTCTGCTTCAATCTCATATTCCATTACTCCCGGTTTCACAAAACCAAGCAGCCTACGAAATCCTTTTTCAGTAATATTACATGCCGTTTGCATGATATCTATTTCCTCTGGTTCTTTAATTCCTCTAATCTCTTGAAGAATTGGGTTGCTCTTGGCAACTTTATGAGCTGGATATTCTCGCTTGCATTTTTTTATAAATCGGTCTTCACGCGTTTGCGTTTCTACTGCTTGTCTATAATGCTCATTGGTATTGAAATATATAGTATCAGCTTCAGTCATTAGATCGAAAAATATTTTCTCGAAATCTTGTAACCAACAAACTGTTTCTATACCTGAAACTTCCGTAGCCTTCTCTTTTGTCAATTTTTCACCTTCCCAAATGGCAATATGTTCATTAGTTTCACGAACAAAAAGTATTTCGCGGTGTTTTTTATTAATGGCATCTGGAAATAATACTAAAATCGTTTCTTCTTGATCAGCACCAGAAAGGTAAAAGATATCTCTATGCTGCTCAAAAGGCAAAACGCTATCAGCACCAATAGGGTAGATATCGTTAGAGTTAAAAACAGCTATGCTTTTAGGCTGCATACGGTCCATAAACTTCTTACGGTTCTTTATAAACAGGGAGTTAGGTATTTGATCGTATTTCATGAATTCTTATTTTGATATAAAATTAAGCATTATGTGTTGTTTCCTTAAAAAATAGGGCATAGAATTGTAAGATTTACAAGAACACCTACTCATATTCTTAACTACAAATTGGCTAACTTGTATACCTAAACCAAACACAAACAACTCATGAAAAAAATAGCTTACCTATTTATAGGCGCTTTATGTCTACAGGCATGCTCAGAAACCAAAAAAGAAGAATCACAAGCTGAATTATTTGCACGTATTGATACCGAAATCAAAGCAAATTCTAAAGGCTACAGTGCATTAAAAGAAGCCACTGAAACTATTGGTCAACGACTTACGGGTTCTACCAACGGTGCTAAGGCAGAAGAGTATACCTATAATAAATTTAAAGAATACGGTTTTGAAGATGTAGCCTACCAAACTTTTGAGGTAGAGGCTTGGGCAAGAGGCGAGGTTTCTTTAGCAATTAATGATGAAGATATTAAAGTAGTTACTTTAGGTCACGCACCTGTAGAAGCACACGTTACCGGCGAAATTGTAGATATGGGTAATGGTCTAGATGCAGATTACGCAGCTAACCCAGATGCCGTTAAAGGAAAGATTTCTTTAGTCTACATAAATATTTTACCAGATAGCGAAGAGGGACTTACCAATTTACACAGAAGTGAAAAAACAGCTTTAGCCATTAAGTATGGTGCTATTGGTATCATCATCATCAACCAAGTGGACAATGGTGTTCTACTAACAGGTACTGCATCGGTTACTGGAGAATTGATTCCGATTCCCGCAGTATGTATTGGTAAGGAAGATGGTATGGCGTTGAAAGAAACTTTAAAAACTAAGAAAGCAACTGCTAAAATTGACATGACCAATACAAGTGATGTCATCAAAGCTAGAAACGTGGTAGCAACATTACCAGGCTCAGAGATTCCGGAAGAAGAAATTGTTATTGGTGGTCACTTAGATTCTTGGGATTTAGCCACTGGCGCTATTGATAATGGTATTGGTTCTTTTGCAGTACTAGACATTGCACGAGCATTTAAAGCAAATAACCTACACCCAAAGCGTACGGTAAAATTTGTGATGTTCATGGGAGAAGAACAAGGATTACTAGGTTCTAAATATTTGGTAGAACAAGCAATTGAAAACAATACGATAGACAATATCAAATACATGATGAATTTAGATATGTCCGGCAACCCTATTGGCATGAACGCTGGTGGACAGTTAGATAATGAGCAATTCTTTACAGATTTAGGAGCTGCAATTCAAAAGCAAGATACCATCTATCAAAATAAGTTTTCAAATAAGTCAGGGCTACATAGCGATCACCAACCGTTTATGTTAGAAGGTGTGCCAATTTTATCTGTACACAGCAATTTAGACCGTTCTATTTACGGGTGCTACCATTCTGACTGTGATGATTTCAATTTGGTAAATGAAGACCACATGAAAAACACGGCTCGTTTTGGGACTATGATGTTATATGCCGTAGCAAATGCAGAAACATTACCTGCAACTAAAATGGATAGCGAAACCACTAAAGAATTTATGATTAAAAATGATTTAAAAGAAAAATTGATCATTGGTAATGAGTGGAAATGGGAAGAATAACCGTAGTCAAAAAAATTATCATGAGGCAGGGAATTGTACCCGCACTACTCTGCCTTTCATTTTTAACAGGATGCTCACAGCATGTTGAAGAAAAACAAGTTGATTATTTTAAACTTGTACGTCCAGAATTTACAGGTCAGCTAGCGTACGAGACCACAGATTTTGTAGAAGATTATTGGCGCGTAGTTGGCAATACCGGTTTTAATAAAACCATATACCTTATTGCAGATAGTTTAAAAACGGCAGGTTACGTTTTAGAAGAAAAAGCTAAGAAAGGTAACCGATTTACCTACCGTATTGAAAAACGGGCAATGACCCACCAAACTTGGGAACCCTTATTTGCATCATTGCAGATTGTTGGTAATGAAAAACCTTTGCTATTATCGGAAACCAACCGAAACATGACTTATTTAAATTCGGTTTCAACTCCTAAAGATGGTTTAAAAGCAGCAGTAGCTTGGATTAAAACTGTTGATGAACTAGAGTCAGTTTCTGTTAAAGGCAAAGTGGTATTTGCAGAAATGAATGTTCGAAAGCTTTACAAATCAGCCATAGAAAATGGTGCTTTGGGGATTCTTACTTATGATAATCCCGCATATTTACAACCAGAAAAGAACACTACTTCCATACAATTTAGAAGTCTTCCTTCTCAGGATGATGGCAATTTTTGGGGCATTGCACTATCCTATGCGGCAAAAGAGAAATTAATAGCACAGCTTAAAAAAGGAAGAACAGACGTTCTGGTGAATATCCAGACCAAAAGATATCCATCAGAAGAATTAACTATTGTTGCGGATATTAAGGGAAATGAATTTCCGGATGAGCGTTTGGTGTACAGCGCACATATTCAAGAACCGGGCGCAAATGATAATGCAACTGGCGTTGGCACACAATTAGAAATGGCTAAAACAGCCGCTAAATTATTTACGGAAAACAAAATAGATTTTAAGCGTAGCATGACCTTTTTATGGGGAGATGAAATTATTTCTACCAACCGGTATATTCAAGAAGACCCAGAACGAGCTAAAGGCATTAAGTGGGGAATTAGTTTAGATATGGTCGGTGAAAACACCGCGGTAACTGGGGGCACTTTCTTAATTGAAAAAATGCCAGACCCAAGTGCCATTTGGACCCGTGGTAAAGACAAACACAGCGAATGGGGTGGTGAGGTCTTAAAATTAGCGGATATGAAACCCCACTATCTCAATGATTTTATTATCTCAAACTTTAAAAAGCAAGGGGAATATGCTAATTGGGTAGTAGAAACAAACCCTTTTGAAGGTGGTAGTGATCATACTCCGTTTTTACAGGCTAACATTCCCGGACTTTTACTTTGGCACTTTACAGATAAATTTTACCATACCGATAATGACCGCATTGACAAGGTATCTCAAGAAACTCTAAAAAATGTGGGCACAGCGGCTTTGGTTAGTGGACTAGAATTGGCAAATGCATCTGATGTTTTTGCCCAAGCACAAATTGAAAATCTTAAGAAGCGAGCAAATCTACGATTAGAGGACGAAGCAGAACTCAGCCAATCTGCACTTAAAAATGGAAGCTCCTTTAAAGAAGAAGAACAAATTATTACGGCTTGGGAAGAGTGGTATTTATCATCGCTCAATTCTATTAATGACATTAACACCAATAATAATGCTGACATTAAAGCGGCTATTTCTAAAGCCCAAAAAGAAATACAAGCGAAATCGAAAGAATTAAAAGCATCACTAAAATAGAAGTCCAGTCAAATGACATTACAGTTTGCCAAGAGCATAAGTAATCAGTAACTTACCATCAGCACTATCAACAACATGAAAATGAAACAATTTTACCTATTAGTATTCGCCAGCATTTCTATAGCAACGGCACAAATTCAACCCACCTCATCGCAAAAAATAGATGCGTCTTTACAAGCAAAAAAAGCTATGGACGCAAGTTCTTTGGTTAAAAACATTCCGCTAAAAAATATAGGTCCCTCTGTCATGAGCGGTCGTGTTGTAGATTTAGCGGTCAATAAGAACAACCCTACTGAATATTACGTTGCCTATGCCTCTGGCGGATTGTGGTATACCAACAACAACGGTAATTCTTTTACTCCCGTAATGGATGAAACTCAAACCCAAAATCTTGGTGATATTGCCGTTCACTGGCAGAGTGGTACTATTTGGGCAGGCACAGGGGAAAACAATTCTTCTCGTTCATCATACGCAGGTATCGGTATTTTAAAATCTAGCGACAAAGGTAAAACGTGGCAACATATGGGTTTATCAGATTCACACCATATAGGACGCATTGTGGTGAATCCGGATAATGCCAATGAGGTAACGGTTGGCGTAACGGGTCATTTATATTCTACAAATAAAGAGCGCGGTATTTACAAAACAACAGATGGTGGAAAAACTTGGAAAAACACCTTGTTCATTGATGACAAAACTGGAATAATAGATGTTGCCGTTTCGCCAAAAAACTACAACATTCAATATGCCGCGGCTTGGCAAAAAGATAGAAAAGCGTGGGATTTTATTGGAAACGGTGAAGGCTCTGGCATTTACAAAAGTATTGATGCTGGTAATTCTTGGACTAAAATTTCTACTCCAACCAGCGGTTTTCCTACGGGTGAAGGTGTAGGTAGAATTGGTCTAGCTGTTTTTGACGACAATACCGTTTATGCCGTACACGACAGTCAATTTAGAAGAAACGCAACCAAAGAAAAGAAAGAGAAGCAAGCTGGGTTGACCAAAGATGATTTTAAGACCCTATCAAAAGAACAATTTTTAGACCTAAACGATAAAGACCTAAACGAGTTTTTAAAGACCAATAATTTTCACGAAAAATACAGAGCTGCCAATGTAAAACAGATGGTACGTAGCAATGCCGTAAAACCAACAGATCTTGCCTTGTACTTAGAAGATGCCAACTCTATGCTTTTTGACACACCTGTAATTGGTGCAGAAGTGTATCGTAGTAATGATGGCGGTAGCACATGGTCAAAGCAAAATGAAGATTATATAGACGATTTGTTCTATAGTTACGGGTATTATTTTGCGCAAATAACCGTAGACCCTAATAATGTTGATGCCATTTACTTATCTGGGGTACCAATTATAGCTTCTAAAGATGGTGGTAAAACATACAGTTCTATAAGTGGTGACAATGTACATTCTGATCACCATGCAGTATGGGTAAATCCCAATTTAGTAGGTCACCTAATCAATGGAAATGATGGTGGTGTAAATACATCATATGACGATGGTAAACATTGGTTTAAAAACAACTCATCAACAGTTGGTCAATTTTATGCAATAGCGGTTGACAATGAAAAACCATATAATGTTTATGGCGGCCTTCAAGATAATGGAGTTTGGATGGGACCGAACAATGCTGAAGAAAACAGCAAATGGCAACAAACAGGTCAATACCCATGGAAATCAATTATGGGTGGTGATGGTATGCAGGTAGAAGTAGATAATCGCAACGCTAATATCGTTTATACGGGATACCAATTTGGTAATTATTTCAGAATAGATTTAGAAAATGAAACACGCAACTATATTCAGCCAAAGCATGAGTTAGGTGAAACACCGTATCGTTTTAACTGGCAGTCCCCTATTCTACTTTCCCCACATAATCAAGATATTTTATACATGGGTAGCAACAAGCTACATCGTTCCTTAAACCAAGGAGATACTTGGGAAACCATTTCTGGCGATTTAACCCAAGGCGGAAAAAAGGGTAATGTAGCATTTGGAACCTTAGCAACCATTTCAGAATCTCCTTTCAAATTTGGATTACTATATACCGGTAGTGATGATGGTTTAATTCAACGCACAGAAAATGGTGGTGGTACTTGGAATGTTATTTCTAAAAACCTACCACAGAATTTATGGGTTAGCAGGGTTATCGCTTCCAAACATCAAAAAAACAGGGTGTATGCCACTTTAAATGGTTATCGCTCAGATGATTTTACACCGTACGTATATGTAAGTGAAGACAAAGGCGCTACTTGGAAAAGTATTTCGGCAAACATTCCTACCTCTGCCGTAAATGTAATTATTGAAGACGCTGAAAATGAAAACCTATTATTTGTAGGTACGGATAATGGACTATATGTTACTCTGGATAGAGGTACAACATGGCAATCTTTTCAAAACGGAATGCCTTATGTAGCCGTGCATGATTTGGTTATACAGAAAGAAGCTAAACACCTAATTGTGGGCACACACGGTAGAAGTATTTACAAAGCCGATATTTCCGCATTACAAAGCATGACATCAGAAATATTAAATAAAGACTTACATGTTTACCCATTGGAAAATATAAAACATTCTTCACGATGGGGTAACTCTTGGAGTTCATGGTCTAAAGCTAGAACACCAGGTTTAGACATTACATTTTACTCAGACAGAGATGATGTATACCAAGCCAAAATAAAATCATCTGATAATATTGTGGTTAGCGAAACGGAAATTATAGCCAGTAAGGGATTAAACATCTTATCTTATGATGTTGCATTTTCAAAAACTGGCAAGTTAAACTACCTTAAAAAACATAAAACTGTTTTAAAACAAGCCAAAAATGGTAGCACATATTTACCAACTGGCAGCTACAGTGTTGAAATTATTGGTAACGGAACCACTGAAAAGGTAACTTTTGATATAGAATAGCCATATGAAAATAGTAGATTGGAACGAATTACCTGATTTAGGGGTAAGTCATGATCCAAAAATAAAGAAACGAACATTTATCGAGAGCGGTGAAATTCCGCAATTGATGATGTACGGCTCCGCTGTTTTTAAACCGGGTCAAAAAGTAGAATTACACAAGCATGACACCATGTATGAAGTGTTTCATATACAAACCGGAAAAGCCATTTTTACAATATCAGGAGAAGCATATGAAGTAGGACCCGGAAAATGCATTACTATAGCACCTGGCGAAATTCATGGACAATCCAATCCGTTTAATATTGATGTCACCTGGACTTATTTTGGCATAGCTACAGATTAAGAAATAATATTTATGGAACTCACTTTAGGTATACCTGCATTACTTTTTCCTGCCATTTCATTGACCATGCTAGCCTATAACGCTCGTTATTTGGCTATTGCGGCATTAATACGCCAACTACATCAAAAGTATCAAGAAACAGCATCGCAATCCGTTGGTCTGCAAGTTCAAAAACTACGCAAACGACTTACAATAATCAAGAATATGCAGGCAACTGCAATCTTTAGTTTTTTATTAGCGGTAATTACGATGACCTTGATTTATGTAGAACTTACTTTTTGGGCAAATTTGGTGTTCAGTATCAGTCTATTTGCGTTAATGGTCTCCTTAGTCCTATCATTGATCGAAGTTCAGTTATCGACAAAAGCATTAGAAATTCAGTTGAAAGATATGGAGAAATAGTTGCTATTTTACGTATGACTACCTCCATCTAATTACCTTACCGTTCGTCGATGTTTTTATAAGCTATCTAAGTAATAACCAGTATCTTTGCCGTCCGATAATAAGTAGGCATGAAAAGAGTTCGAGAACTCGAATTAATTAATCAGATAAGGGAGATAAGAGAATTTGAATTTGGCGTATTCTATTTCTTTAAAGGAGGTATCGTCATATCTGAAATGCACGAAGGAGCACATTTCAATTGGAAGAATGCAAAAAAAGCAGTCTACGCAGCGCAAGAAATCTATGATAAAGATATCCCGTTCATATATATTGCCAATAGAGTAAATAGATATCGAGTAGCTCCTTTGGAATGGTTCAAATATCATAAAAATAGATTTGACATGCAGCACATTGCTTCGGTGGGACCATTGAGAAATAATTTTTTTAGTACCCTATTGAAAAAATTAATTTTCCCAAAAAGAATTCAAACATTTACAGATTTAGAAAAAGCTGTGGATTGGGCGCTAGATATTTCCAAAAAAGCAAACAAATAATCTAATTTTTAATTGTCGTTTTGTTTAATGATTTAAGAATTTAATAGCTTAAACTGAAGAAAATTCTTAAACATGGCAAAAATTCATTTTAAAATCAATCTAAATAGACATACTAAAACCGCCAAATCCTTGTTAATAACTGACGTGTGATGTAAATTCGCATATAAAATTAACGACTAATGAGCGGATTTTTTAAATCTTCGATTGGTAGAAAGTACGCAATGGCACTTTCTGCTTTCTTTTTAATGTTTTTTCTACTTCAGCATTTTGCAATTAACATCTTATCGGTTTTCAGTCCAGATGCGTTCAATGAAGCTTCGCATTTTATGGGTACTTTCTGGGCCGTACAATATGTATTGCAACCAGTTCTAATTTTCGGTGTAATCTATCATTTTGTGATGGGTTTCATTTTAGAAGCTAAGAACAGAAGTGCTAGAGTAAAAAAATATGCTAAAAATAATGGCGCTGCCAATTCATCTTGGATGAGCCGTAATATGATTTACAGCGGATTAGCTATTTTAGCTTTCCTTGTACTTCACTTTATTGATTTCTGGCTTCCTGAAATCAATACCAAGTTTATTGATGGAGACATGACCGGTTTGCTACCAAACGGTGAAGGCTTTAGGTATTATGAGGAATTAGCTCATAAATTTGAAAATCCGTTACGTGTTGGTGCTTATGTAATCGCCTTCATATTCTTATCGCTGCATCTTATGCACGGCTTTAGTTCTGCATTTCAGTCCGCAGGTGCCACTAGCATGAGAAAAGAAAAACTACAATTGTTTGCAAAAGTGTATTCGATTTTACTTCCGCTAGGATTTATTTTCATTGCCCTTTTTCATCATTTTAATCATCATTAATACCTATTACTTATGTCTGTATTAGACTCAAAAGTACCTAAAGGTCCGTTGAAAACGAAGTGGACCGATTATAAGAACCATATTGATTTGGTAAACCCTGCCAACAAACGTAATATTGATGTTATTGTAGTTGGAACAGGGTTAGCAGGAGGTTCTGCTGCTGCTACTTTAGCAGAATTGGGCTACAATGTAAAAACATTTTGTTATCAAGATTCTCCAAGAAGAGCTCACTCTATTGCTGCACAAGGTGGTATTAACGCAGCAAAAAACTACCAAGGTGATGGTGATTCTACTTACCGTTTATTTTACGATACCGTAAAAGGTGGTGATTACCGTTCAAGAGAAGCAAACGTATATAGATTAGCAGAAGTTTCTGCAAATATTATTGACCAATGTGTTGCACAAGGGGTTCCTTTTGCACGTGATTATGGCGGATTATTAGATAACCGTTCTTTTGGTGGTGTATTGGTTTCAAGAACTTTTTACGCAAAAGGACAAACAGGACAACAATTATTGTTAGGTGCCTATTCTGCAATGAACAGACAGATTGCTCGAGGTAAAATTACCCCGTTCAACCGTCATGAAATGTTAGATGTAGTAAAGGTAAATGGTAAAGCTCGTGGTATTATTGCCCGCAACTTAGTTACTGGTGAAATAGAACGCCACTCTGCACATGCCGTAGTAATTGCTTCTGGTGGATACGGAAATGTATATTTCCTTTCAACAAACGCAATGGGATCTAATGCAACCGCTGCTTGGAAAATACACAAAAAGGGAGCATTCTTTGCCAACCCTTGTTATACTCAAATTCACCCAACGTGTATTCCACGTTCTGGAGACTATCAATCTAAACTGACATTGATGTCAGAGTCTTTACGTAATGATGGTCGTATTTGGGTTCCTAAAAATATGGAGGATGTAATGGCAATTCGCGAAGGCAAGAAAAAGCCTACCGATTTGTCTGAAGACGAAAGAGATTACTACCTAGAAAGAAGATACCCTGCATTTGGTAACTTGGTACCACGTGATGTTGCGTCTAGAGCAGCAAAAGAACGTTGCGATGCCGGTTATGGTGTGAATGCAACTGGGGAAGCCGTTTACTTAGATTTTGCTTCAGCTATTGAAAGATATGGTAAGGAGCAAGCTAAGATTCATAATATAAACAATGCTTCTGCTGACAAAATATATGAACTTGGTGCTGCTATAGTAAAAGCTAAATACGGAAACCTTTTTCAGATGTACGAAAAAATCGTAGATCAAGATCCGTATAAAACACCAATGATGATTTACCCAGCGGTACACTATACCATGGGTGGTGTTTGGGTTGATTACAACTTAATGACCACTGTAGATGGTCTTTATTGTATTGGTGAAGCAAACTTCTCTGATCACGGTGCAAATAGATTAGGAGCTTCGGCATTAATGCAAGGTCTGGCTGATGGTTATTTTGTTTTACCATATACTATTGGTGATTATCTTTCTCACGAAATAAGAACAGGTAAAATAGCTACTGATACTCCAGAATTTGATGCTGCAGAAAAAGAAGTAACAGATAAAATTAATTTCTTTATCAACAACAAAGGATCTCACTCTGTAGATTATTACCATAAGAAATTAGGTAATATCATGTGGGAGAAATGTGGTATGTCTCGTAACGCTGAAGGCTTAAAAGAAGCTATGGTAGAAATTAAGGCGCTACGTGAAGACTTCTATAAAAATGTTAGCGTACCTGGCACAGCAACGGAGCTAAATGCAGAATTGGAGAAGGCAGGTCGTGTAGCGGATTTCCTGGAACTTGGTGAATTGTTTGCAAAAGATGCTTTAGAAAGAGCTGAATCTTGTGGAGGTCACTTTAGAGAAGAGTCTGTTGAAATAGGTGGAGAACAAGCAGGTGAAGCAAAACGTAACGATGTTGATTTCGCATTCGTTTCTGCATGGGAATATAAAGGAGAACCTGGTGATGCCGTTTTACACAAGGAAGAATTAGAGTTCAACGAAATCGAATTAAAACAAAGAAGTTATAAGTAGTTGATGGTTGCTAGTTGCTGGTTTTTCCAAACCAACAACGAACAACGAACAACCAAAAACGAAATAATTATGAATCTGACATTAAAAATCTGGAGACAAAAAGGACCAAAAGACAAAGGTTCCATGGTCGATTATAAAGTAACGGAAATATCTGAGCACATGTCCTTTTTGGAAATGATGGATGTTTTGAACGAGCAGTTGATCAACCAAGGAGAAGAGCCTGTAGCTTTTGATCATGATTGTCGCGAAGGTATTTGCGGTATGTGTTCTATGTACATAAACGGTGAAGCTCATGGTCCTGATAGGGGTGTAACTACATGTCAATTGCACATGCGTATGTTTAAAGATGGAGATACCATTACTATTGAGCCATTTAGAGCAAAGGCTTTTCCTGTAATTAAGGATTTAGTGGTGGACAGAAGTTCATTTGACCGTATTCAACATGCCGGTGGTTATATTTCAGTAAATACTTCTGGTAATACACAAGATGCAAACTCACTTCCTATTTCTAAGCACGCTGCAGATGAGGCTATGGATGCCGCTACATGTATTGGTTGCGGTGCGTGTGTTGCGAGCTGTAAAAATGCTTCGGCAATGTTATTTGTGGGTGCTAAAGTATCTCAATATGCATTATTACCACAAGGACAAGTAGAAGCTGTAGATCGTGTTAAAAATATGGTTGCACAAATGGATCTTGAAGGTTTTGGTAACTGTACCAATACCGGGGCTTGTGAAATTGAATGTCCAAAAGGAATATCCTTG
The DNA here is from genome assembly GCF_000744105.1 of Maribacter forsetii DSM 18668. NCBI lineage: Bacteria > Pseudomonadati > Bacteroidota > Flavobacteriia > Flavobacteriales > Flavobacteriaceae > Maribacter > Maribacter forsetii. Next base: position 311,218 of record NZ_JQLH01000001.1, on the reverse strand, counting down.
GAAAATATCGCAAGAATGAATCGTGAATATTTAAGTGCCAACGTTAAAGGTTAGGCTTTTAATCATAAAATTTTAAAAAATCCCGACCATAAAGGTTCGGGATTTTTTATTTTTAGATATGTCCAAAGACTATTCTAAAGAACGAATTATAGTACCAAGGTTCAACGAAGCATCAGGATTTTACACTACACCTCAGCGATCTAAGATCATGAGCAAAATCAAGGGTAAGAATACCAAACCAGAACTTGCTTTTAGAAAAGCATTATACGCTGCCGGATATAGATATCGTATAGATTTCAAGAAACTTATTGGAAGACCAGATATTGCGTTACCAAAATATAAAACGGTCATATTCATAGATGGAGAATATTGGCATGGTAAAAATTGGGAAGAGCGTAAACCAAAAGTAAAAACCAACCGAGAATTCTGGATTGCAAAAATTGAACGAAATATGCAACGAGACGTTGAAGTAAACCAAGAACTTACCGCTATGGGTTATACCGTATTTAGATTTTGGGAGACAGAAGTAAAAAAGAATCTTCAAGAATGTTTAGCTAAAACCATACATCATTTAAATACAGTTCAAATGAGCCAAAAATGAATTTTATAAAGTTCATTTAATAAATGTTTAACCCTTGTGAACCCTTTATTAATAAGGAATTAACGGCTTTTTACTAACATGATATGTAACTTAGTATCAAACAAATTATTAATCGTTAAAAACTATATATAATATGAAGAGGATAGCAATATTAGCTACAAATGGATTTGAAGAAAGTGAATTAAAATCTCCTAAAGAAGCAATGGAAAAAGAAGGCTTTAATGTAGAGATCGTAAGTTTAGAAAACGGAGAAATAAAAGGTTGGGCAGATGGTAATTGGTCTAACAGCTATAAAGTAGACAAAACACTAAACGAAGTTAAAGTTGAAGATTACAATGCCTTGGTTTTGCCAGGTGGAGTTATCAATCCAGATTTATTAAGAAGAGAAGAAACAGCGTTGGACTTTGTACGCGACTTTTTCAAATTAAAGAAACCAGTAGCCGCAATTTGCCACGCACCTTGGACACTGATTAGTGCGGGAGTGGTAAAAGGAAGAAAAATGACATCTTTTAATTCCATAAAAGATGATGTAATTAATGCAGGAGCCAATTGGGTAGACCAAGAGGTCGTAGTTGATGAAGGATTTGTAACCAGTAGAAATCCGGATGATTTACCAGCTTTTAATTCCAAATTAATTGAGGAAATAAAAGAAGGGAAACATGAAATGCAGCATGCATAATTCATTTTAGTGGAATTAAGAAGCCCAACCAATTGGTTGGGCTTTTTTTATGTCCGTTATTAAAATTCTTACATTTACCACTATGGACTATGAACAGCACTTAAAAGCATCAAAACTACCAGATGTAAAGACAACGATATTCACTACAGTTGGTAATCTTGCAAGAAAGCACCATGCTCTTGACCTTTCTCAAGGGTTCCCAAATTTTGAGGCTGATGAAAAATTGAAGTCTTTGGTCAATGATGCATTAACAGCCGGTCATAATCAATATGCACCTATGCAAGGGTATTATGGTCTCAGGGAAATTATATCAGAGAAAATAGCGTCGCTACATTATAATACATATTCTCCCGATAATGAAATAACGATAACCGTTGGAGCCACCCAAGCCATTTTTACGGCTATTACAGCCTTTGTTAACAAAGGTGACGAGGTAATTATCATAAAACCTGCTTATGACTGTTATGAGCCAGCAATTACGTTAAATGGTGGCATACCTGTTTATGTTCAATTAGATGCACCAAATTATAAAATTGACTGGACCGTATTTCAAGAAAAGATTACCGATAAGACGAAAATGGTAATTATAAATACACCCCATAACCCCAGCGGAACCGTTTTATCCAAATGGGATATGGAGCAATTAGAGAACATATTAAAACCTACCAATATCATTCTTTTAAGCGACGAGGTGTATGAGCATATTATTTTTGATGGACAAGTGCATGAAAGTGCTTCAAGGTTTCCAGATTTAGCCAATAGAAGTTTTGTCTGCGCATCATTCGGAAAAACATTTCATGTAACCGGTTGGAAAATGGGCTATTGTGCTGCTCCAGCTGAATTAATGGCCGAATTTAGAAAAGTGCATCAATTCGCTGTATTCTGTGTAGACCATCCGGTGCAACGTGCATTGGCTACATATCTGCAAAATCCATCACATTATTTAGATTTGAACAATTTTTACCAAGAAAAAAGAGATTTCTTTCTTAATGGAATAAAATCGTCCAAATTTAAATGTAAACCATCCCAAGGTACATATTTTCAATTATTGGATTATACCCAGATTTCAAATGACGAAGATGAAACTATAGGAAAACGGTTAATAACCGAAAACGGAATAGCATCTATACCAATTTCACCTTTCAATGTCGGTCACAGAAATGATTATATGTTAAGACTCTGCTTTGCCAAAAAACAGGAAACTTTAGAAAAAGCAGTTGAAATTCTATGCAAGATTTAATACGTACTGTTTAAAAAGCCGCGTTTACCTTAGTCATAAATTCACCAATTTTACTAGGCTCTAGCCAACGTGTAACAACCACTACATCATTCTCCTTGTCTATAACAATAAAGTTACCACCAAAACCGGCAGCATAATAGATGTTTTCAGATAATCCTTCCCAATGTCTGGCGCCTTTTTCATTCAACCACCACATGTAACCGTAATTCGCATTTGGTATTGAAGGAGTTGTTGCTTTCTTTATCCAATTTTCTGAAATCAATTGTTCATTCTTCCACTTACCATTGTTTAAAAACAACATTCCAAAACGCGCCATATCTTCGGCACTAATAAAAATACCTGCTCCAGAATGCCCACCACCGGTTACCGATTTCATTTGTAGACCGTCAATTTCTGTCCAAGCATCATCATAACCAAACCAGCGCCACGTAGAAGAAGCACTGATCTTGTCCATAATTCTCTCTTTTAAGACCAAAGGCATTGGTTTACGCCATACATGAGTAAGTGAATATGCCAACACATTAACACGCACATCATTATATTCCATAACCGAACCTGGCTCTTTAGGTTGCGCTAATTTCCAATCATCAATACCACCTTCACTTGGCGGCCTGTCAGCCCAATCTTTTCCGCCCCAAAGTTCGCCAGACCAAGCCGAGTTTTGTTGTAAAAGATGTTCCCATGTTATTTTAGAATTATGTGCTCCATCAAAAGTGCCGTCCCAGATATAATCACCCACCAGGTTTTTTGTATCCGATATAATTCCTTCATCTTCGGCAAGACCTGCCATTGTACTTAAAAAGCTTTTAGTAACACTAAAGGTCATATCTACCCTTTTAGTATCTCCCCATTGTGCGACTATATACCCATTCTTAAGTATCATGCCTGCAGGACCACCTCTTTTCTTTGTAGGACCTAATATATTATGAAATGGTTCTTTTTCAAATCCTTTTGCAATGGCAATACGCAAGTCTCTAGAACCAGAATATTCATTGGCTTCTGCAAAATCTACCGCTTCCTTTAAAGCTGCATCTTTAATTTTAAAATCTTTTGGGGTTTTTACTTCCCAATCTGCATTTCTTTCCGGGAAATAATATTCTTGAGCATTTAAGTTTACAAAACCAATAAATGCAAAAAAAGTAAAATAGTATAATTTCATAAGTGTTAGTTTAATGCTACAAGTTACTTAAATCATAACCCATTAACCAATCTGTTTGTTCATCTTCTCCAATATAATAAGGGTGAGTATCAAATTTTACAAAGCCTTGGCGTTGGTAAAATCGAATAGCTGCAGTATTATGTTCCCAAACCCCTAACCAAAGTTTCTTTTTGCTCATGTTCAAAGCCAAACCCTTAATATAATCTAAGATGTGTTTTCCCAAACCTTTACCTTGATAATGAGCTAAAACATATATACGCTCAAGTTCAATACTTTCATCGGTTTTAAGGTCTGTTTGTGCATCACCAACATTAAGTTTAAAGTAACCAACAAATTTGCTGTTTTGATATGCAAAATAGAAATTGCTATTCTTATTTAACAGCTCCCCTTTAATTTTTTCAATAGCAAAAGCTTTATCTATATAATTCTTGAAATCAACAGCATCATTATCCTTTTCAAAAGCGGTTACAAAAGTTTGTTCAGAAATAAGCCTTAATTGTTTAAGGTCGTCAAGAGAACACAATTTATATTTAAGTTCCATACCCCTAAAATAAAAAAAGGAGCAAATTACTTTGCTCCTAATCGGGGGAAATGTTATAAAAAGGTTGATTTGATAACTTATCTGTTCATTGCACTACCTATTAAGGCAATACTTTTGTTCGTGGGCATTTTTCAATTGCGAACTTATTCTTGTTTTTCTGCAAAGACCTTACCCTCTGTTCTTACCAGAATGGTGCCTTCATCAGTTTCTTGCATTTTTACTAAATCGTCGGGGAAATCAGTGCCTGGATAGCTTACAATATATACGTCACCATTTATGCTCCAGTTAAAATCTGTCAAGTAAACAACTTGCCCATCTTTATAGCCATGAAATCTACCTAAATAGACATCATTAAAAATCCATTCTTCATTATCAATAACCATCTTATTTGTATTGGTAGCCGTTTTCACGGTGTGATTCCAAATACCGATTATAGGATCGTTATTTTCTTCAATTTTAGAACAAGAGGCAACAAGTACCAACAGAACGAGGCAACTAAATACATACTTCATTTTAGGTTAAGTTTCAAAAGTGACTTGGGATCTACTTTTAATTACAATTCAAATATATGTAGTATTTTTCTTACAATAAAGTATTTGTGGTAAAACCTATAAAAAATGTGGTGAACCAAGAGAATTTAGTTCATAAAAACATCATAAACAATGTACAAAGCGGGTATATAAAAAATGAGCAAAAAAAAAAGAGCGACTTATATAAGTCGCTCTTTTTTAAAATCTTTAAAGTAATTTATAACATAAATAACTTTTTAGTAAGTCTTAGAAATCCACTAAAAAAATCATTTCTATAAACTTGTACTTTATGTTCGTTTGCTGTGTGGTTAATTTGAGAATTCATGACGGTTAAGTAATTAATAGGTTATGGGTTTAATTGAGTAATAAAGATACATCTGTTCTTAAGAATTTTGACAATAATTGTTGTGTACTCAATATAACCTGTTGTGAAAAATATGAAAAGCTTATTTCACCGATGATTCACCCTTACCTATTAAACATTCATCTCTTTAACTTCTCCTTTTATTATTAAGTTACCCTCAGTTGCAGTTTTAATATCATCTACCGTAACACCAGGTGCTCTCTCTAATAATAAGAATCCATCTGCCGTTACTTCCAATACGGCTAAATTGGTAACAATCTTCTTAACACAACCCACTCCTGTCAACGGAAGACTACAACGCTTTAAAATCTTAGATTCTCCAGCTCTATTGGTATGCATCATAGCAACGATTATATTTTCTGCGGATGCAACTAAATCCATAGCACCACCCATACCTTTTACCATTTTGCCAGGAATCTTCCAATTGGCAATATCACCATTCTCTGCCACTTCCATAGCACCCAGAATGGTCAAGTCTACGTGTTTACCCCTAATCATGGCAAAACTCGTTGCAGAGTCAAAATAAGATGCGCCTGGTAGCGCCGTAATGGTTTGTTTACCCGCATTAATTAAATCTGCATCTTCTTCCCCTTCTATAGGAAAAGGGCCCATACCCAAAATTCCGTTTTCACTTTGAAATTCAACACTTATATCATCACGTACATAATTGGCAACCAATGTAGGTATACCAATACCAAGGTTAACATAATAGCCGTCTTCCACTTCTTGTGCAATTCTTTTTGCAATTCCGTTTTTATCTAACATGAGCTTATTTTTGACGTACTGTTCTTTGTTCTATTCTTTTCTCATAATCTTTTCCTTGAAAAATGCGTTGAACGAATATTCCCGGAATATGGATTTGATTTGGGTCTAATTCACCCTCTGGCACCAATTCTTCAACCTCGGCTACAGTAATTGTTGCAGCCCCGCACATACAAGGATTAAAATTTCTTGCTGTTCCTTTAAATATCAAGTTACCGGCAGCATCACCTTTCCATGCCTTTACAAAAGCAAAATCTGCCTTAAAGGCTTCTTCTAGAATATGCATTTTACCATTAAACTCCCGTACTTCTTTTCCTTCTGCTACTTCGGTACCATAACCGGCCGGAGTGAAAAATGCAGGAAAACCTGCTTGTGCAGCTCTACACTTTTCTGCAAGAGTACCTTGCGGCGTAAGTTCCACTTCCAGCTCACCACTTAACATTTGTCGTTCAAATTCATCATTCTCCCCCACATAAGAAGACACCATTTTTTTAATTTGATGTTGATGCAACAATAATCCCAAGCCAAAATCGTCTACTCCCGCATTATTAGAAATACAAGTAATATCCTTTACTCCTAATCTTACTAATTCACTAATTGCATTTTCAGGAATACCACAAAGTCCAAAACCACCCAACATAAAGGTCATTCCGTCTTGTACACCTGCCAAAGCCTCAGTTACATTTGCTACTGTTTTACGTATCATTTTGTCGTTAATTATCTTGTCACTAAAATACCGAATTAAAATGGGATAAAATAAAAAAAGGCCTTAGCGTATGCTAAGACCTTTTATACATCATTCTATATGCCATCTAGAAATCTAAATCTTCTAGGTCGTCTTCAATATCATTATCTTCTTTAACACCTTCAGCAAATTTTTCACAGTCAATTTCAATAGACATATTGCTTGGTCGTTCAAAATCTTCTTTGGAAATACCCAGTTCTTCATCTGCATAATTTTTGGTCATATACAAACCCCAAATAGGTAGTGCCATAGAGGCCCCTTGACCATAGGTAATACTTTTAAAATGTACAGCTCTCTCTTCGCCACCTACCCAAACACCAGTAACTAGATTAGGAACCATACCCATAAACCAACCATCACTATTGTTTTGTGTTGTACCTGTTTTACCTGCGATAGGGTTTGTCAATTTATAAGGGTAGCCAGTAATTATTTTATCATACTCTGGTCTCCACTTATTATAGCCAGTAGTACGTAATCGTGTACCTGACCCACCTTGTGTAACACCTTTCATTAAATCTAAAATAGCGTATGAAACATCTTTACTTAACACATCTTTAGTCTCTGGTACATATTCATATAATACGGTACCATCTTTATTTTCTATACGAGTTACCATTACCGGTTTCACGTACACCCCTTGGTTGGCAAAAGCACCATAGGCACCTACCATTTCATACACATTAACATCTACAGTACCCAATGCAATTGAAGGTACTTCTAAAATATCTCCGCTCAAACCTAAGTTACGCACCATACTAACTACAGATTTTGGACCAACCTCATCTATTAATTGTGCAGTAACTGTATTGACCGAGTTTGCTAGTGCCTTTTTCAACGTATAACTATTACCGGAATATTTAAGGTTAGAATTTCTTGGACACCAAGGTTCCATATTTCCATGTTTACCAGCTTCAATACAGTATTGCGTATCTGGGCGAGTTTCACAAGGTGATAGTCGTAATTGATCTATAGCCGCAGCATATACAAAAGGTTTAAAAGTAGAACCCGCCTGCCTTGCTCCTTGTATAACATTGTCATACTGAAAATGCTTGTAATTGATACCACCAACCCATGCTTTTACATGACCCGTTTGTGGCTCCATAGACATCATTGCCGTTCTTAAGAACGCTTTGTAATAACGAATGGAATCTCTTGGGGTAAGAATAGTATCTTTTTCTTTGGTAGGGCTTTTCCAATCGAAAACAGTCATTTCGGTTTTCTTATCAAAAGACTCGCGAATTTCTTTTTCAGATTTTCCGGCAGCTTTCATAATTTTCCATCGATCAGAATTCTTCATGGCACGTTCCATAATACCTTTAGTTTCCTCTGGAGTAATATCTAAGAAAGGAGCTGTTTTATTTCTATCTGGTGTATTCTGATGAAAGAATTCCGCTTGCAATTTAGTCATATGCTCATTGACCGCTTCTTCTGCATTAGCTTGCATTTTAGAGTCGATAGTAGTGTAGATTTTTAATCCGTCTAAATACAGATTATACTTATCTGGCTCGTCACCTATGGCCGGCTTAGGATTTTTGTTTATCCAATCTTTCATGAATCGCTGTAGGTACATTCTAAAGTAAGTAGCCAAACCTACACTATGCGTTTCCGGATTATAATTAATATCCATCTTCATAGCCTGTAGCGAGTCTTTTTCTACCTCGGTGATGTAATCGTATTTTGCCATTTGGGCAAGAACTACGTCTCTACGATCCTTTACCATTTCTTCCCTACGCATAGGGTTGAATAACGATGAGTTTTTGAACATACCCACCAACATAGCAGACTCTTCAACTTTAAGGTCTTTTGGCTCTTTACCGAAATAAATACGTGCAGCAGAACGAATACCATCTGCATTATTACCAAAATCATAGATATTAAAATACATACTAATGATTTCTTCTTTGGTATAACTACGCTCAAGTCTTATGGCTAGCACCCACTCTTTAATCTTTTGTTTTACAGCATCGAACTTACTTCTAGAACGAACACCAACAAAAAGCTGACGTGCTAATTGCTGAGAAATGGTACTTGCACCACCTTTACTACCTAAATATGCAAAAGCCCTAACTGTACCTCTAGCGTCTATACCAGAATGATCTTTAAAACGAGCATCTTCTGTTGCAATCAAAGCATTTACCAAATTATCAGGTAACTCATCAAACTTTACATCGGTACGGTTATCATCTAAGTAGAATTTACCCAACAAATTACCGTCTGAAGAGATAATCTGTGATGCCAAGTTTGTCTGCGGATTTTCTAAATATTCATAAGGTGGCAATTCACCGAACAATCCCCATGAAGCAGATAAAAATATCAAAGCCACAATAGCAATACCCGATGCAAACAAAATCCAAAACCATAAAATGAATTTAGAAAAACTATTCGTTGTTTTTTTCTTTACCTGTTTTGCCATTGTTTACGGGGTGCTTTTTGTTACTTCTATACCAACATCTGTAATACCTTCTAGACCAATAATTCCAGAAACATTACCATTTTTTCGCATCGCTTGTGATACCTCAATAGTATATACGCCAGAAGATGAAAAAACGATGTTTTCTTTATACCATAATTTATTTTCCTTGATACTACCACTACCCTTACCAAGCCATGTACCATCTGGCAATGACATTGCATATTCTAAGGTATCTTTAGTTACCTCACCCTCAGGCGTAGTCAATGAAGCAATAATAAATAAGTTGCTGTAAGGAAAAGTATTATCGTTACGAACATTGATAAAGATATCATGTGCTGCAACAGTATCCATTTTAGACAGGGAGAATTCAAGAACATTGTCTTTATTCCACACCCCATCTTCTAAGGTTTGGTATTCAGTTTTTATAATATTGCTGTCACAAGAAGCAAATAGCACAAGTGCTAAAAAACAACAAAATATACTACGCATCCTTCTTTTGATTTCTGTTACGATTTCTATTCTTGTTCTTATTCTTGTTGCGGTTGCGGTTTTTATTCTTGTTCCTGTTTTTGTTTCTATTTCCTCCGCCTTTAGGCTTATCAAAACGGGTAAGGCTATCCTGACCAACAACATTCTCAAAAACGACTTTTTCTTCTACGACAACTTCCATTGCGTACATCTCCAAACTAGAAACCTTCTCTTTTTTCTTGTTCTTTGCTAAAATTTCGTTTACCTGATCTTTAGAAAGTACATGCCAGTTACCTGGATCCTCTTTATAAGAGAACCATAGCATTTCTTTGAAAATATCGGTTTTCTGACAAAAAGCAAGTCCTTTTTCAGTAAACAGTTTGGTGTCTTGTGAAGGAAAATCTTTTAATGCGTCTAAATACACATCTAACTCATAATTTAAACAACACTTTAATTTACCACATTGACCTGCAAGTTTTTGCGGGTTCAATGACAACTGTTGGTAACGTGCTGCAGAAGTACTCACCGATCTAAAATCCGTTAGCCAGGTTGAGCAACATAACTCTCTACCACAAGAACCTATACCACCAAGTCGCTGTGCTTCTTGGCGATACCCTATTTGGCGCATTTCAATACGAATACCGAAAGCTTTTGCCATATCTTTTATCAACTGACGAAAATCTACACGTTCATCGGCTGTATAGTAAAAAGTTGCTTTTGATCCATCACCTTGAAACTCAACATCGGAAATCTTCATTTGAAGCTTTAAGATGATAGCAATTTCACGTGCTCTTTTCTTAATTTCTTCTTCTCTATCTCTACATTTCTGCCAAATATCAATGTCTTTCTGGCTCGCTTTTCTATACACTTTTGGCGCCTCTTCATCAGTGAAAGACACTTTTTTCCGTTTCATTTGCACGCGTACAAGTTCACCCGTTAAGGTAACCATACCAATGTCATGACCAGATTGTGCTTGTGTGGCAACGATATCACCTATGGAAAGTGAGAGATTCTCTGTATTTCTAAAAAACTCTTTTCTACTATTTTTAAATCTTACTTCAACAAAATCGAATGGTCGTTCCCCATTAGGGAGCGACATATTTGAAAGCCAGTCAAAGACTGTCAGTTTATTGCAACCATCTGTACCGCAAGTACCGTTATTCTTGCATCCCTTTGGTTGTCCATCCTTACCGGTAGAACAACTACTACAACTCATATTATATATATTGGTTTGGTCGAATTATATAAAATTCACCAAAAAAGGTTCATAAAAAACTTATAGGTAAAGATACAGTTTTTTTAATGTGAAATAAAAGTGAAATTAGCGGTGATGGTTTTAAATAGTGACTTTACCAATAACTGAAGACCATTTCTAAAACCTAAAAAGACAGCGAAAAACACTGCCTTTTTATAATATATCATATAGTTTAATGACATAAACCATATGGAATGATAAAGCCTACTTTTTAAACTTCAGCACTTCTGATCGTCCTTTTTTAAATATCTTATTACTGACCACTTTTCCTTTTCTTAAAGCTTTTTGCTCTTCATATGGTAGCTCATGTACTTCTTTACAGGCATCTGAACAGCAATCGTTCATTTTTTCTACACAAGATTTACATTGAATAAATAATAGATGACAAGCTTCGTTGGCACAATTTACATGCTCATCACAAGGCTCTCCACATTGATGACAATTGGCAATAACATCATCACTTATACGCTCACCCCTTCTATGGTCAAATACAAAGTTTTTACCCTTGAATTTATTTTCAAGATTATTCTTTTCTACTTGTCTTGTGTACTCAATAATTCCACCTTCTAACTGGTATACTTGCTCAAAACCTTTGTGTTTGTAATAAGCACTTGCTTTTTCACATCGAATACCACCGGTACAATACATTACCAGTTTCTTATCTTTTTTATGATCGGCTAAATCGCGTTCAATTATATCTAGGGAATCTCTAAACGTATCTACATCTGGTGTAACGGCATTTTTAAAATGACCTATTTCACTTTCATAATGGTTTCGCATATCTACCAGAACGGTATCTGGGTCTTCAATAAGTTCATTGAACTTTTCTGCACCTACATGAATACCTTTATTGGTTACATCAAAAGAATTATCCTCTAATCCGTCCGCTACAATCTTCTTACGCACTTTCACTTTTAACTTTAAAAATGAAAGATTGTCTTGCTCAATAGCAATATTAAGTCGCACATTCTCCAGAAATGAAATACTATCTAGATGCGCTTTAAAAACATTGAAATTTTCAGCTGGTACAGAAAGTTGGGCATTAATACCCTCGTGGGCAACATAAATTCGCCCAAGAACATCCATATCGTTCCAGTTGATAAAAAGGTGGTTTCTAAAAATGTTGGTATTACCAATGTGTGCATAGGTATAGAAAGAGATGGTAAGGCGTTCCTTACCCGCTTCTTCAATTAAAGCTGCTCTTTCTATTGCACTTAACGTATTGTACAGTTGCATGCTATACTAATAATTTAAGTCTGCCTTTAGGCAGAAGGTTTATAGAAAAATTTTGAATAGCAAAAATAGTTATAATATTGAAAATGCACCTATCTTATTATGCTTAACCACCTTAAAGCATAAAAAAAGAGCCTTGATTTTAGCAAGACTCTTTATCGGTTATTCCATTCTTCTCTTTTTCATAGCATTATTGAAAAACATACATGAAGGAGATAACCACCTATAATCGCCGAAAATCAAAAGCGATTGATAACCAATTAGGTAACTTATATTTATTAAAAGATGGCGATTAATTAAAATGGTTGCGTAATCATTTCAATATTGTTCAATTCAAAAAAGATTTGGTAATTTAGCTTTCCAAAAAAATAGAGAATGAGTTCTGAAAAAGAAGCAAAATTAAAAGCATTAAAGTTGACCCTTGACAAGATGGATAAAACCTACGGTAAGGGCGCTGTAATGAAACTGGGGGATAGCGTTGTTGCAGATGTTGAAGTGATACCTTCTGGCTCTTTAGGTTTAGATATAGCATTAGGCGTAGGCGGTTACCCAAGAGGTCGTGTAATTGAAATTTACGGACCGGAATCTTCAGGTAAAACCACCCTTACCTTACACGCAATTGCAGAAGCACAAAAAAACGGAGGTATAGCAGCGTTTATTGACGCAGAGCATGCATTTGATCGTTTTTACGCTCAAAAATTAGGTGTAGATATAGACAATTTAATTATCTCTCAACCAGATAATGGTGAACAAGCATTGGAAATTGCCGATAACCTAATTAGATCAGGAGCTATAGATATTGTAGTTGTCGATTCTGTTGCTGCCTTAACTCCAAAAAGTGAGATCGAGGGCGAAATGGGAGATTCTAAAATGGGTCTTCATGCACGTTTAATGTCACAAGCATTAAGAAAGCTTACCGGTTCTATCAGTAAAACAAATTGTACTGTAATATTCATTAACCAATTACGTGAAAAAATTGGTGTAATGTTCGGTAATCCAGAAACGACTACCGGTGGTAATGCACTTAAATTCTACGCATCTGTTCGTTTAGATATTAGAAGGTCTACACAAATAAAAGATACAGATGGTAATGTTCAAGGTAACAAGACCAGAGTTAAGGTTGTTAAGAATAAAGTAGCGCCACCTTTCCGTACCACTGAATTTGACATTATGTATGGTGAAGGTATTTCTAAGGTTGGTGAAGTGATCGACTTAGGTGTGGAATACGAAATAGTAAAAAAGAGTGGATCATGGTTCAGCTATGGTGACACAAAATTAGGTCAAGGCCGTGATGCGGTTAAAAACCTACTTTTAGATAATCCTGAATTGTTTGAGGAATTAGATGGTAAGATTAGAGAAGCCATTGCTGCCTTAAATGCTTAAAATCAGTTTTATTTAAGCAAACATAAATGAGTTAACGCAACCATTGCAGCTACTTTTCATCTTATTACAAAATAGTTGTACGATGAAAATTAAGTTGATGTTATTGACTTTGGTCTTAGCATTTATATGCAATGGTTGTTCTATTGATGATGATGACGCCAATTTCCATTTCACAGCATTGGAAATTGTTGATGCAGAAGTACCAGAATCTTTTGATCTCAATGAGGTCTATACGATTTCTGTAAATTATTTAAAACCGGATAGTTGCACCAACTATGAAGGTTTTGACGTTGTTAAAGATTCCCTGACCGTTAGAAGTGTTGTTGCCATAGGGGCGGTAAGAACTGATTTTGAAGATTGTATGGAAGAATTAATAGAAGAAACAGCGTCTTTCAATTTCCAGGTAATTTATACCGAACCCTATACATTTAAATTTTATAAAGGAGATAATAGCGACGGAGAAGCAGAATATATGGAAATTGTCGTTCCAGTAAACAACCCTTAAAACAACCAACCATTTGTGAGTCTAGAAGAACTCATACATAATTGTAAAAAAGGAGACCGTAAAGCACAGGAACTGTTGTATAGAGCCTATGCCACTACGCTATTTGGTATATGCCTTAAATACTCCAAATCAAAATCACAGGCAGAAGACACCTTACATGATAGTTTTATGACTATTTATGACAAAATAGGTCAGTTTAAAAACAAAGGTTCCTTTGAAGGTTGGATGAAAAGAATTACCGTTAATACGGCGCTACAAAAATATAGAAAGCAAGAATACTTAAACGTAGTTACAGAAAATACAGAAGAGGAAGTAACCGTAGATAATGCCTTTGACGATATTAGCTTACAAACCTTATTAAGTTATATACAAGAATTACCGAATAAATACCGTGCTACATTCAACCTATATGTTATGGATGGATATACGCATAAAGAAATTAGCGAAATGCTTGGAACAACAGTGGGCACCTCTAAATCTAATCTTGCTAGGGCACGCGCATTGTTAAAAGAAAAAATAGAAACTAAGATCACGCAATCTATTGTTAGTGTCTTAATTATAATATCAACACACTTTTTATAATCTCATTTTGATTATAAACAGAAATAGTACTAGATGCAGAAGAAAAATATAGACGAACTTTTCCGAGATAAGTTATCGGACTTCAAGCAAACACCAGACAATAAGGTCTGGCGTGCGATTGATGCGTCATTGGACAAAAGAAAAAAGAAAAGAATCATTCCTTTATGGTGGTCATTTGGGGGCATTGCAGCTGCTATAATGATTGGTTTATTAGTATTCAATCCTTTTACCGAAGAACACACTACCAATGAAATTTTGGTAGATACTGATAACGAATCAGAAGTAATAAATGATATTCAACCAACTTCCAAAACTGAGGTTTTTATTGATTCTATAGATAACAACACCAACCCAATTGTTGAGCAATCTACTACGGTTAAAGAAGAACAATCTTCAGATGCCAAAAGCAACTCATTAAACAACAAAGATGATTATAACAGGGGTGCAGTAGTTAATAACAATTCAAACCAGAACTCTGAACCAGTAAGCATTATTGCGAAAAAAAATACAACTGCTTCGGATAATAATGCTACAGCGCATGAAGCATTGATGGCTGAAAATACCGCTAGCCCACGAACTGCTAAAAATGATATTGAAAATTCATCTAACCATATCCAAAAAACAAAAGTGATGATTGCCGACAATAATACGGATGCTATTATTCAGTCAGACTCCAATAATATGGTTAAAGAAAACGCTATAGCTGAGAATACTAACGTCAAAGAAATAACGGAAGTGGAAGAGCCTAACAAGAAATCCATTTTTGAAGAAATAGAAGGTCAAGAAGAATTAAAAAAGCAGAAAGTTACGAGTAACAGATGGTCTGCAGGTCCAAATATTGCACCGGTATATTTTAATGCACTTGGTGAAGGTTCACCGGTGAACTCTATTTTTACCCCTAACACTAAAAGTGGTAATGTAAATATGAGTTACGGTGTAACCGTCGCTTATGCCGTGACCAAAAAACTTACTATTCGTTCTGGGATCAATAAAGTTGATTATGGTTATGACACGGAAGATGTAGCATTTTCCTCTTCTTCTAGTTTAGCTTCTAAAGGTGGTCAATTATCCACAATTAATTATGCCGAAACCTCAAATACATTGACAATTGCAAGTAACATTGTTACTTCTGAAAAGTACACCACTACCAATTTAGCCCAAGACGTTACAGCAAAAAGCCCTACAAGAGATGGGTTTATGTCTCAACAGTTTGGTTACTTGGAGCTTCCTTTAGAGTTGAATTATACCCTATTGGATAAAAAATTCGGAGTAAACATAATTGGCGGTGTTAGTTCACTTTTCCTAATAGATAATTCGGTTTCACTAACCTCTGGAGATTTAACTACAGAAATTGGAGAAGCAAATAACATAAATGACCTGAATTTCAGTGCCAATATGGGTCTTGGTCTCAACTATAATTTTTCCCAAAAAGTAAGATTTAATGTTGAACCTATATTTAAATATCAATTAAATACGTTTTCTGACATTAATGGTACTTTTAGACCTTATTCAGTTGGGGTTTACAGCGGACTCACCTTTCAATTTTAGAAATCAAATATGAAGAAGCACATATTAAGTTGTTTTTGTCTTTTTAGCAGTATTGTATATTCTCAAAACCAGAGTGACGCGAATATTACTTCTGAAGAACATCATGAATTAAAAATAAACGGTCTTTTTTAGTCTTGGGTGCTATTGAAGTAGATTATCAGTATTTACTTAACGAAGAGTCTGCCATAGGTGTTGATTTATTGTTTGCTTTCGATGATGAGACTCTTGACGTCAACTATTATGTAGCGCCCTACTATCGTCAATATTTCGGAAAAAAATATGCCTCAGGTTTTTTTGTAGAAGCTTTTGGTATGTTAAATTCTGTTGATGATTATACTTACAGATCTTACTATGACGAACCAACCGACACCTATTTTTCAAATTCTAGATATGATGATAATCTTGTCGATTTTGCTTTAGGTATTGGCACGGGTGTAAAACTAATCACCAAAGGAGGCTTTATCGTCGAAATAGATTTGGGTATAGGTCGCAATCTATTTAAAAACGATAGAGGTTTTACAATTATTGGTAAAGGAGGTATTAACCTTGGTTACAGGTTCTAGCTATTTTTAGTTAAATCATTAAGTATTGTCTCCCTAACATTCTTCCTAAGCTCTGCCGTATCTTCTGGCCGTATAGAATGTGTTTCTACGAATGAATGCACCCTAGCCCTACATTTACCTGGACCTCCACTAAAAAATGTAAAAGAGAATCGCTCCTTATTGTCATAAAAGGTCATAGGTACTACTGGTATTTTATGAGCAATGGCCATTTTAAAAGCTCCATCTTTAAACTTATCCAATAATATATGCTCTTCGGGCACACCACCTTCAGGAAAAATACAGATACTTAAACCCTGTTGCAATCTTCTTTGTGCCCTTCTGTAGACAGCCGTTCTACTTTGGGTATTATCTCTATCTACCATGATACATACGCGCTTATAAAAGAATCCAAATAAAGGTATTTTAACCAATTCTTTCTTACCTACGAATACAAACGGATTTCTACTAACGATTAACATTAGCATAATATCAAGCATACTGGTATGATTAGCTACCAACATATAACTCTTCTTTTTAACTAACCGTTGATCATATTTCACTCTAGGGAAACAAAACATACCATACAGTATAAATCTTGCCCATAGGTTCCTGGCCATCCAAAAAAACTGTGGGTACCAAGCTTCTCTTGAAGCAAAAATGACAAGAAATGGAAAAAAGAGTAGAATAGGAATGGCTACTAGAATATAAAACCAAATTCGATATATCGTTTGTAAGGCCCGTTTAAGCAATTTAAGCATAAATCAAAAGTAGTTATTTACGATAGTTTTTTTGTATTTGTTTTACCTTTGCTTTCATAGAATAAAGAAAATGGCAAGAATTTTAACAGGCATTCAAAGTACAGGAACCCCGCATTTAGGAAATATTCTAGGAGCGATTAAGCCAGCAATTGAAATGGCAAATGATCCGGCTAACGAATCTTTTCTATTTATTGCAGATATGCATTCGTTGACACAGATTAAAAATGGCGCAGAACTACGTCATAACACTTATGCTGTTGCCGCAACCTGGCTTGCTTTTGGTTTGGATATAGAGAATACGGTTTTTTACAGACAAAGCGACGTACCACAAACCACCGAGTTGTCTTGGTACCTAAGTTGCTTTTTTCCATACCAACGTCTTACACTAGCTCATTCTTTTAAGGACAAGGCAGATAGATTAGACGATGTAAATGCCGGACTCTTTACTTACCCCATGCTAATGGCTGCAGACATTCTATTATATGATGCAGATATTGTTCCTGTTGGCAAAGATCAAATGCAACATATAGAAATGACAAGAGATGTTGCCTCTCGTTTTCACGCGCAATTAGGTGAAACTTTTGTTATACCTGATGGAAAGGTGCAAGAAGAAACCATGTACATACCGGGTACAGACGGTGCCAAAATGAGTAAGAGCAAGGGTAATTTAATAAGTCTTTTTCAGACCGATAAAAAATTACGTAAGCAGATTATGGGGATACAAACAGACAGCACACCAATGGAGGATCCTAAAGACCCTTCTACTGACAATGTATTTGCACTATATAAAATATTGGCAAGTGAGCCACAAATTGAAGAAATGAGTGCTAATTATTTAGCCGGAAACTATGGATATGGTCATGCAAAACAAGCACTTTACGAAGTGATTGTAAATAAGTTTGAAGAACCCCGCGAGAAGTTTGAATACTACATGAACAATTTAAACGAGATTGATGATGCGCTAGCTTTAGGTGCTGAAAAAGCAAGAAAAGTAGCGGACGGAGTATTAGAAAGAGTTCGTGAAAAGTTAGGTTATTAACTGCCAGCACAAAATGATTACAAATATCAAAAACCGACCTAGTGGTCGGTTTTTTGTTTTTAATAATCCACCCTTTGCAATTTGTATATCGATATTAAAATCAGAAATATCGATTAAGTGTGTATTTAATGAGGTATTTTATACAAACTACATGAAAACAAACTGAGTAGTTTGTAAAATTCTCAGATAGCCTCGAACAATTTTCCTGGTAAAGGTCTAATTACCCCCTTCATTTCCATCGTTAACAAGGTAGATGATGTTCTGTAAATAGGCAGTTTACACTCTAAGGCGATACTGTCTAAAATTTGCTTCCCGTTATTCTGTAAATAGGTATAAATACTTTGTTCTACCTCATCCAATTCAATGAACAATTGTTTTTGAATGCTCTTGTTCTGTTTTTCTTCAATATCCCAATCCAATAAATAAATTAAATCTGCCGCCGATGTCATTACGTGAGCCTTTTGCTGCTTGATCAAGTTATTACAACCTAAACTATATTTATCCGTAGTTCTGCCAGGTACGGCAAAAACATCCCTATTATAACTATTGGCTATATCCGCAGTTACAAGACTCCCCCCTTTTTCCGCAGATTCAACGACAACCGTAGCTTCACTTGCACCAGCAATTATTCTATTTCGTTTCAAGAAATTCTCACGTTCTGGGTTACTTGTACTCCAGAATTCTGTATAAAAGCCACCATTCTTTAGAACATCGGCTTGGTACTTGGCATGTACTTTTGGGTATATTTGATTTAATCCGTGCGCCAAACAACCTATGGTTTGCAATCCGTGCTTGATCGCTTCTCTTTGAATGCAAATATCTACTCCGTATGCAAAACCACTAATGATGACCGGGTCTAAAGGCGCTACTTCTTCAATAAACTGCTCACAAAAAGACATTCCATAGCTCGTAATATTACGAGTGCCTACCACACTTATTAACTTACGGTTCTGTAAATCAATATTCCCTTTCTTAAACATGAGAATAGGTCCGTCTATACAATGTTTTAAATATTTAGGATAGTCATCATCTAAAAAATAGGTACAACTAATATCATTCTTAATAATATAATTGTATTCTGACTCCGCAGCTTCTAAATGCTCCAAGTCAAATAAATGTCTGATGGTATGTGTGCCTATACCATCAATTTTAAGCAGATTTTGCTTTTTATCTTCAAAAATTGCGGATGGACTACCACAATGTGAAATTAATTTCTTTGCAAGTACATCCCCAATATTTGGTACATGTTGCAAACGAAGAATTGCAATGAGTTCATCAGCAGTATGTTGTGTAGTTTTCATTTCTTGTTCACAAATAAGCGAAAAAAATATGTTAATAAAAAGTTACGAAAGGGGTTTTTATACCTCTATATTTTTTCCATATTTGTAATCCTATGGTTTTAGAACACTATATAAGCGATTTACTTTATAGGTACAACTGTGTTGTTGTTCCCGGTTTTGGAGCATTCCTTACCCAAAAAAATTCAGCCAAAATAAATGTGGTTACTAACACGTTTAGCGCGCCAAATAAATCTATTGTTTTCAATAGACAGCTCATCTCAAATGATGGTCTTTTGGTTTCTTATGTATCAAATGCAGAAAAAGTTTCTTATGAAACGGCATTGGTTGAAATTGAAAATCAAGTAAAATCTTGGCAAGAGGTTTTAGTTAAAGAAACTTCTTTGCACTTAAATAATATTGGTTCTTTAACTAAAAATCAAGAAGATAAAATATTGTTTCAACCTGCTAATGAAACAAACTATTTAACTTCATCATTCGGTCTATCTAATTTTAATTCAATACCTGTTACTAGAGAAGTATTAAAGGTTGAAGTAGAAGAAATCGAAGAAAAAATACCGTTCGTTATTAGTCCTGAACGTAGAGAAACCAGCCGTTTTAGACCTTATTTAAAATATGCCGCTATTCTAATGTTGGCATTCTCTACAGGAATAACCGGCTATCGTGCATACCAACAAAAAAATACAAACGAGCAAGTTGCTAGACAAGATGCGGAAGAGTTTGTAAACAAGCAAATACAAGAAGCTACCTTCTTCGACCTATCGCCATTAGAATTACCAACTGTTACGGTTGATGCTACTACAACTTCAGCTGCAAAACCAGTAATGAGAAAGGGTGAAGCAACACATTTTATTGTTGCAGGAGCTTTTAGGGTTAGAGGTAATGCGGATAGAAAGATAGAACAGCTTAAAGCTAGTGGATTTAATGCCGGATATTATGGCACTAACGCTTACGGACTGCACATGGTAACTTTTGATAGTTATACCAATGCAAACGATGCATTAAAAGCATTGCGTGAAATTAAACGTACGCAGTCTAAAGATGCTTGGTTATTAACCGAAAAATAAACCCGTACACATTTTATAAGTACTATTGATGCCCGTATCTTTGCGGAAAATTTCAAATTAATGGAAGCAAAGACTCCTGCAGCATCACGTACTACAATGACCGATTTGGTTTTACCGAGTGAGACCAATGCACTTCAAAATTTATTTGGTGGCGAATTATTGGCCCGTATGGATCGTGCAGCTAGTATTGCTGCCGGTAGACATAGCCGTAGAATTACCGTAACCGCATCTGTAAACCACGTCGCATTTAATTTAGCCATTCCGCTTGGCAGTGTAGTTACTGTAGAAGCTGCCGTTTCTAGAGCATATAACACTTCTATGGAGGTTTATATTGATGTTTGGATAGAAGACCGCTACAGTGGCAAGAGCACTAAGGCAAATGAAGCTATCTATACCTTTGTTGCCGTTGACGAAACAGGTACGCCAACCGAAGTTCCTGAACTAACGCCTGAGACTCCATTGGAAATTACGCGTTTTGAAGGTGCTTTACGTAGAAAGCAATTAAGTTTAGTTCTTGCAGGTAAAATGAAACCTGATAATGCTACAGAACTTAAGGCATTGTTTACGAAGTAGTAGGCTTAATAAAATATAAGTAGCTTACCGAATTATTTTCGAGATAAATAGTAGGAGCTGAAGATGTAACTATAGTATACCTAATTATAAAGAAAATTCTACTAAGCTACCTCTCTGTATAAATCTTTTTCTAATTCTGATTGTTTTAAATCAATCTTAAAAGAAAGATCCATTTCAATTTTGTTTGCATTGTTCCAGATATAAAGTGCAGCCAGACCAATGCTTCCAATTACGAAAAAGGAAATGGAATAGGCAATTAGTCCTCCGTAGGCTAAAGTCAAACATGCTACTAAGAAAGCAACATATACCAAAATTGGCTTAAGAGACCAGTTTAAATTTAAACTTGATGATTTAGTATTCTTCTCTAATTGATTTTGAGTAGATTCTGGATTCAAAGTGATCGTGTTGCTCATAATAGTTCCCTTTTACTGATTAATACCGTAAAATTCGGAAAAAATAACCAACCTAGCCTCACATAATATCATGAAAATCAATATGATAACTCAGAATTAAAGAAATCATATTATTTAAATAACAGAAAAATAGTATTAATAAAATTAGCTACTAAAAATTGAAGTTATCGGGATCAGGACCTGAACGTTCTCCAGTTTCCAATCTATCTAAAAAGGTAATATCAGCATCAGACAGTTCAAAATCAAAAATATCGGCATTAGATGCAATACGTTTTGCATGAACAGACTTTGGGATAGCAACAACACCTTTTTGAAGGTTGTAGCGTAAAATAATTTGTGCAACACTCTTATGATACTTACTGGCTAAATCTGCACAAATATCCAACTCAAAAACCTTACCCTGCATAAAAGGAGACCAAGACTCGTATTGAATTCCGTTATCGGCACAAAAATCGATCAGGTCTTGCTGAACTAAATGCGGATGAAACTCCATTTGGTTCACCATAGGCACCACGGTACAATCGCTCATCAAATCTTCTAAATGATGTTTTAGAAAATTACTTACACCAATAGCTCTAATCTTCTTTTGCGCGTACAAATACTCTAAAGCTCTCCAAGTATCTTTGTATTTGCCTTCAACCGGCCAATGAATAAGATATAAATCAAGGTAGTCTACACCTAAACGTTCTAAACTCGCATCAAAAGCTTTCAATGTTTCTTCATATCCTTGATCGGAATTCCAAACTTTGGTCACCAAGAAAATTTCACTTCTATTTAATCCACTTTCTCGTATACCCTTACCTACGCCCTCTTCATTTTTATAAGCAGCAGCAGTATCTATATGACGATACCCCAATTGAAGTGCACTCTTTATTGCATCTACAACCTCTTGATCATTATCTGATTGATAAGTACCTAAGCCTAAATAAGGCATTTGAACCCCATTGCGCAGTTCAAAGCTTCCTTTAATATCCGTAATTCTTTGTTGCTGTTTCATTTGTGTAAAGTTTTAAAGACGATACACCCATTCTTCTGGATTAAGACGAGATGTATCTTGATATAGATAGAATTTTAATCGTGTCTGACCATTGTTCTTATTCGTGTAAACTACGCCAAGTTCTTCTTTACTGGCTACTTTATCGCCCTTTTTCACATAAAGCTCAGAAAGGTTATAATAGGTACTAATAAAATTACCATGTTTGATCTGCACCCCTTTATTACCGCCTGGTACCGCTAAAATAGCAATTACCTCGCCTTCAAAAATGGCACGGGCTTTAGAACCCTCATCAGTTGCAATGATAACGCCGTTACTTTGATGTTTTATTCCTGGATAAACCGGATCGGCATATACTCCAAAACCTTGACTTTTAATTCCTTTTTCAACCGGCCAGATAAGCTTGCCTTTATTTGCGGAAAAGTTATTTGCAATTACGGTTGCTTCAGGAGTTAAAACGAACTTACTAGTATTTTTAGTCTTGCTACCAGATTTTTTATTAGAAGCTGCAATAGCACTTCTGATCAGCTTTTCTATCTGCTGATCGATCTTTCTAGCTTCCTTCTTTTTCTTATCAATGGCACTGGTATACTTACTCTCATTCTTACGGATAATTCCCAACAATGCTTTCTGAGTCTGTATTTCAGCGAATAATTGATTTTTTGCCTTTTTATTTTGAGCCAATAAAACCTCTTTCACTTTTCGCTCTTCGTTCAAATCTGCATTTAAGCGCGAAAGTTCTTCGGTTTTAGCCAATATTTGAGCTCCCTGTTCTTTTCTATAGTCTGTATACTGTTTCATATACTGAAGCCTTTTAAACGCCTGAAAAAAGCTTTCCGAAGATAACAGGAACATTAATCTATTTTGTTTGGATTTGTTCTGATATGACTTCTGAATCATTTTGGCGTACTCATCCTTTACTTCTTGCAGCTCTGTCTTTAGCTTACCTATATTTCTAATATTGGTATTGATCTGCCTATTCAACAAATTTGATTGTTGATTGGTAACACGAATTAACTGTTGACGAACGGTAATTTTTTTATCCAACGCCTCCATTTGATCTAAGACATTCCCTTTTTCCTTTTTCTCGGCAAAAAGCAATCTGTTGATATCACGTATTTCAGATTGAAGCTGCTCACGTTTTTCCTCTAAGGCTTTTTGCTCACTAGTCTGCGCAATAGCAGAGACTGCAGTGAACAGTACTAATAGAAAAAAAACATTTTTTAATTTGAACAACATCTGCTTACAACTCTATTTCATTAAAACCTTTTGGTATTGAATATGGAAAGTTGACTTTTCCGTTCAATTCTAAATTTTTAAACTCAAGGTCGATCGTATTCATCTTATCCTTACTTATAGCCTTTACCATAATTTCATTGGGTAAAACTTCTTTATCTATAATTTGATAATTTTTATAAGCAATTTCTAATAAGCGTTTGTCTGCAGGTTGAGAAAGCTGCTGCAATGCCATTTTAAAATTTTTAGGCTCTATCTGAAATAAGGTTTTGTATAAAGCACCTTGCTGCTTAGGCGTAAGCTTATACGTATCTTCAGAAATATCAACATCATATTTCTCCTCTCTCAAATCTACTATTGCCTGACCGGTCAATAAGTTTTGTAGAATAGAAAAATCTACCTCGGTCCCCAGTAAATCGCTTAAATATGAAAAATCACCATCAAAATATTCGTTTTCCAACTTATTATAAAACGATACTCTATCTGGGGTAATATAAGCTTTAACAATACCAAGTGGTGCGCTCATCCATATGGCTTTATCCTTCTCCATTCTCAAGCTTACGGAAACACCTTGAGAAGATTCGCCATCAGAATAATCGATTTTAACCCTACCTGTCAATGTATTAAAACCTGCTTCATTTTGGTAATGCGCTTTTATAACCGATTTAGACGTTAATTTAGCATCAACAGTACCACCAGAAATCACCTTTGTACTTTTACAGGATGCAGTAAAAGCTATTATTACTATTAGTAAAACATACTTTATCTTCATCATACTCAAAAACTTCGTCATCTGTAATTCCTATTTAATTTTACTAAGGTACATATTTGCTTTAGAGGTATTGTTGGTAGCCGTATATGCATTTGCCAATTCTTTATAAACGGCATGTTCTAAGGCAGTGTCATCAATAATATAATCTAAAGCAGTTTCTAGAATATCTATAGCATCTTTATATTTCTGGGCTTTATTCAAAGCGGTTCCGTTGGCATAATAAAAATACGGTTGAGAAGGGAAACGCTCCATTGCCTCCTCAGTTGTTTCAAGTAAATTATCATTGTCAGAACCAGTAGTAAGCAAGGTTTCAATTTTTGACTTATACCCTTCTACACTATTTAAATCTTCAGAAGGCACAACATCTTCTTTTTTTGCTACAGGTACCAGTTTCCTTTTTTGTTGAGCAATAGAGTCATTTATTTTACTTTCTAGATACTCTTGCTTTTTAGAAGTTTTAATCCCTTTCAACATGGTCTTAGCGGTAAGGTAATCTTCATTTAGATAATAGATTTCCGCCAAATTACCTCTAAGCTCAACATTGCTCCATGGTAATTCTCCCTTTACTTCTTCTATTACAGATTTTTTGGCATCTATAACATCAACCAATGTTTCTGCATACCAATAATTCTCAGGCTCACCGTTTAGCGCTTCTAATGCATATTCTTGTGCACGTATAAATTGCTTATCATACAAATGAAACTTGGCAAGCTCAAAAGAGACGACCGTATTTTGCGGCTGAAGACGTTTGCATTCCAGAAAATAGGTGATAGCACGATCATAATTTCGTATCCCCATTTGTTTTAGCCCTTCAAAAAAGTTCTCTTGAAAAGTATCTGAATATTCTTCCAGAAAAACTTCTGAACTTTGCTCCACCTCCAGTTCTTGATTTTCTTGCGCATGCACTAACCTAGGTGTAACAAAAACACCAAAGAGTACGCCCAAAAAAATCAACTTCTCCATTTCAATTTTATAAAATTACTTTACACCGGTACTACCGAATCCGCCTTCACCTCTTGCTGTATCAGACAAGTTATCGACAAGATTCCAATCAGCACGTTCATGCTTAGCGATTACCATTTGTGCAATACGTTCTCCGTTTTCAACTACAAAATCTTCACTACCAAGATTTATCAATATTACTCCCACTTCACCTCTATAATCCGCATCAATTGTGCCAGGCGCGTTAAGTACTGTTACTCCTTTTTTAGCGGCAAGACCACTTCTAGGTCTTACCTGAGCTTCAATACCTACCGGCAATTCAATGAAAAGACCAGTTGGTATAATAGCCCTTCCTAAAGGTTGTAAGGTAATAGCTTCGGTAAGGTTAGCTCTTAAGTCCATACCTGCAGAAGCATTGGTTTCGTAATGCGGTAAATCGTGATTCGACTTATTAATGATTTTTATGTTCATCTGTTTACATATAGTTTTTTAAGGTTCTCAAACTCTAATTTATACACTAGACCCAAGAACAGAATTAATAGCGGTATACCAACAAAAAGGTTTCTATCAAAAATGTAAAATGAAAGAATAGAAAACAAGATGGATATTCCTAAATAAAAGATAATTTTTCTAAAGTTATACGGAATAGGATAGTACATGCGCCCAAAATAGAATGAAAGCAACATCATAGTCCCATAGGCTAATAAGGTTGCAACGGCTGATGCCATATATCCGAAATACGGAATGAATATTAGATTGATGATAATAGTTAACACAGCACCTATCATCGAAATATATGCACCGAATTTTGTACGATCGGTAACTTTATACCAAACCGATAAATTGTGGTAAATACCTAAAAAGAAACTTGCCAATACAATTAAAGGAACAATTGGCATGGCGTCCCAATAAGCCTCGTTCAATACTAAGAACTGTTTTAAAATGTCAGCGAATACCACTACACTTAACAATATTACACTTCCCATAACCACAAAATAATTTGTTATTTGTGCGTAAGCCTTTTCTGGATTTTTAGTGTCAGAGTGACTAAAGAAAAATGGTTCAATACCCATACGGAAGGCAGTAGCAAATAATGTCATAAAAAGCGCCAATTTATAACATGCAGAATATTTACCCATTTCACTTTTTGCAATATCCACAGGCAACAATTCAGAAAGTAAGTACCTGTCAAATACCTCATTGATTGTAAATGCAACACCGGCAACCATCACTGGCATTGCATAACGAACCATTCTTTTCCAAAGATCTTTATCGAATACGTAAGGTCTACGAATGTAAACCCTAATCATTAACAATAAAGTAACTCCACTGGCAAACAGATTTGCAATTAAGATATATGGAATTTCGTAATCAGGTTTATAAAGAGATTGCAGAAACCCTTCAGAAGTTCCTTCTGCTATCTTAGGTAACAGAATCAAGAAAAATAAGGTAAGACCTAAGTTAAGCGATACATTAAGTATTTTGACTATTGCATAACGCATTGGTTTTTCATTTGCTCTCAACCATGCAAAAGGTATAATTGCCAAGGCATCAAGTGCTAAAATTCCTAACACATAGTTCATGAAAGGCAAATCGATATTTAAAGCTAAGGATAATTTTTCCTTAAATAGAAGACCTATTAGTACCAATAAGGCTGTAGAGCCCATGATGGATAATAATGATGTACTAACAACTTTTTTTCTATTTTCTGACTCCTTATAAAAACGGAAAAACGCAGTTTCCATTCCGTAGGCCAAAAAAACATTGAAAATTGCAAACCAAGAAAATATAAGTGTTACTTCTCCATACTTACCAGGAGCCATTACATCAGTGTAAATAGGCACAAGTAAAAACGAAATCATCCTAGGCAAGACAGTTGCCAAGCCATAGATTGCAGTTTGTTTAAAAAGTTTTTTGAGTGGATTCAAGCACTATACATTCAGGCGATAAAAGTACCTATTAAAAGCCTAGTTACAAAGTTAGTTTTTGGTTGCGCCCTTATAAATTAATGGTTGCTTTTGTTTTATGCCATCTACTTTAGCATATTTCATTTCTCCATTTTCATTATAACTTATAACAGCTTCATCTGTATTTAATTTTAAATCTAATGTTTCAGATGATTCAGGATTGTTGTTAGGTATTCTAACCATAATCATCTTTTGATTATCAACCATATTCACTAATGCCTTTACCTGCTTACCGCGAAAATAAACTTCATTTAATTCGATATCAGAATTTTCAAGTAATAAAACCGGAATACGTAATTCGGTACCAGAGCCACTTTCTTCTCTACCGCCAACATATTGCTGACAAGTAGCGCTACCTATCTCAAAAGGAGCTTCTGCTTGTATTTTTTTTTGTGAGGTACAGCTGGTTAAACAAAGACAGAAAATTAAAAAGCAACTAAGTACATATTTCATTAGACCCATATTATTCTTATAAAGATAATAAGTAATATGGGTTTAATAGGTCATTTAACATCGTGATCACAAATATTATACTCCGTTTTGCATTTTCAATTGCTTCAATTTAAAAAGTTCATTCTTTACTTGTTTGTATAAAAACACAGAGAACAGGACTAAAAACACTACTGATGAGCATAGAATATAGACATAAAATCCGTTTGATAAGCTAGCTTTAAATAATGGCAATAATATTATAAACCCAACGGTATAAACTACAAGAGCTAAAGGTGTAATAATGTAATGCGTATATTTTCTAAAAGAATAATAGGTAGTTAAATCTTCAGTAAAAGTACTTGCATCTTTACTAAAGTTTATGGTGCGCAGCCTCTTTAAACTAAACAATTCAATAGCAATTCTAATCATTAAACTACCGATCATTAAACCAATACCAAGCATAAATGTCGCGCTCTTATAACCTGAAACATAAATTAGAAAAGAAACTAGAATAATGATAGTAAGGGTCAAAACTATGTTTCCTGTTCTTTGTTTCTGTTCTATGGATTTTACACTTTTTAAAAGCGATTGAAATCCGTCTTCTGTTGCAGAAACTTCAGATTGGTTCTGCCATTTATTTTGTAAATCTTCAAAATTATTCATTGTTTACACATTTTGTAAGTTGTTGTTTTATTCTATGAATTCTAGTTCGGACAGCTTCATGTTTTATCCCAATTATTTCTGAAATCTCTAGTTGGGGCAAGCCTTCCAATTCCAATAATATAATTGCTTTATTAGTGCTGCTTAGTTTATTTATGCACTTGTATAATAGCACTAGCATATCTTCTTTTTCAACAGGGTTGTCACTACTGTCACTTACTTGCAGACTATCAATCTGAAGTTCTCTCTCCTTTTTACGCTCCCGCCGTATTTCAGCTAAACAGGTATTTACACAAATACGGTAAATCCAAGTCCCTATTCCGCTTTCATTTCTAAAACCGTCTAAATTCTGCCAAATTTTTATAAATGTTTCCTGTACCAGATCTTTAGCAAGAGAATCGTTACCTGCAGTATACCCCATGCATAATCGCATTACCTTTGGGTAGTTTTCTTCGTATATTTTCTGGTATGCGATTTCTTTAGAGCTCATTAATTCTTCAACGCATTTTTAAGATTCTCTATAAACCACTGTGGTTGATCATACATGATAAAATGTGATGACCCATTTGCAAATTCAATGGTGTATGCTGCAAGCGCTTTATACTGTAGGCCATAAGTAGATTTCGCCATTTCTAAACCATAAGGTTCTGTAGCCGCCAAAATAGTCACCGGAGAATTTATCTTAGACAAATCTTCACGTAAATCTAACTTTAATAAATCCGTATACCCATAGACATAGGTCCCTTTATCTGCCTGAATCATCCAATTTTTAATTATTTCTTGATTTGATTTTTCTTTGGTCATACCACTAGCCATTTGAATAACCTTAGTTTCAAAATCGGTATCGTTCATAACTAATAACTGTTTATTATATGGCGAATCATAAACCATGTACTCACTTTTAAAATCGGGCATCATTAAAGCACCGGTTGATGGTAAAGCATCTACAATGATCAGTTCTTTATATGAATTAGCCTCTGCTGCCATCCAAAGCGCCAATGCACCACCTAAACTATGACCTAGTAAAACAGGATTTTCTAATTTATTTTCTGATATATAAGATACAACACCTTCCTTTATTTTTGGTAACCAAGGTTTTTCAATGGCAGCAACGTTACCGAATCCGGCAAAAGTAAAAACATGACATTCATATTCTTTTGATAGCTCTACCACCGTAGCGTCCCAAACTTCACCTGTGCACGCAAATCCAGGAAAAAGAAGAATTGGGTTTCCTTCGCCAGTAACTTTTACTTCAAAAGGATTGCCTTGTGCCGTTGTTGAAAGTGCAGATAAAATTAGTAATCCAAATAGTGATTTTTTAATTGTTTTCATCATAAGAGTTTTTGTTTGTTTGCCCTTTAGATTCAAAAACTAAAAAATGTTACATCCTAAATTGAAAAAAGATTTTATTCTGGTTCTACATCCATTCTTTTTATAGCGGTAGATGCTAAAATAAAAGCCGCTAAGAGAAATACTGCCGCCAAAGCATATGGTGCTCCAGGAAAGTAAATTGACCCCTCAGGGCGTATAAAATAATAAAACACGGGCGCGAAGATGAATTGCCCAAGTATGGCAGTAATACTAACCAGACCAGTAATGGATCCCTGTAAAATTCCCTGCTCTTTTTCAGATACTTGATTAGAAATTACACCTTGGACCGTAGGCCCTGCAATACCACCCAATGCATACGGAATTAAGAACGCATATAGCATCCACGGTTCTTTGGCGAAAGAAAATAAGAACATACCAACCGTCCATAACAAAAAACCGAATGTAATTACTTTACGTTTTCCAAATTTCTTTACAATCTTACCTACTAAAAACCCTTGTACGATTGCAACCAATAAACCTACGACCATTAGCGACAATCCTATTTGTTTTGGAGTCCAATCATATCGCTCAATACCGTAGTAAGACCATGTAGAAGGCAATGCCTGCCCTGCAAGGTTTGCCAAGAAAAAAGCGGATATCAATAATAGGATACCTTTATAGTTTCTTAATGCGAACAAAGAAACACCTGGAATCATTTTAGAAAAATTAATCTGTCTTCTATTCTCTGGTGCTAAAGATTCTGGCACAAAGAAATACCCAAAAAGGAAATTGGCAAATGTTAAGCCTGCAGCTATGCAAAATGGAAGTCGAATATTAATCTCACCGAAAAACCCACCAATACCGGGACCTATGATAAAACCGATTCCGAATGCAGCACCTATTAATCCGAAATTCTTAGCCTTATTTTCTTTGGTACTTACATCTGCAATGTATGCAGAAGCAACAGTAAAACTGGCACCTGTAAATCCCGCTAAGAAACGACCTAAAAACAACCAAGTGATTGTTGGAGCCCAAGCATGAATCAAATAATCTATACTTAAACCTAAAAGTGCGAGAAGTAATATAGGGCGTCTACCAAATCGATCTGATATTTCACCTAACACTGGTGAAAACAAGAACTGCATACCAGCAAATGCCGTAGTCAGCCACATGCCATAGATAATAGCCATGTGATTACCCTCACCCGTTAATTCCATAATCAATTCGGGAATAATAGGTAGTATAATACCGATGCCAATGACATCAACGAGAATGGTTATGAAAATAAATAGTAAAGCGGTTTTTTTAGATTTCATGGTCAAAGCAAAAGTCGGATAAAAAAAGTAATCTTAAAGCTATAAAACCAAAAACCCCACTTTTAGGTGGGGTTTTCAATTCAATATATTTTCAAGCTTTACATGACTTCACTCAAGTAAGTCATTAAGTACAATAGAAGTATTAATTATTTAATGCTTCTGCACCACCAACAATTTCTAAGATTTCGTTAGTAATAGCTGCTTGTCTTGCTTTGTTGTATGTTAATTTCAATTGATCACGCATCTCTGTTGCGTTATCGGTAGCTTTATGCATTGCGGTCATACGCGCACCATGCTCACTAGCAAATGAATCTCTAATACCTTTGTATAATTGTGTTTTTAAGGATTTAGGAATCAATTGCTCAATGATTTCCACTTTAGAAGGTTCAAAAGTATAATCTGCACTAGCTGTTACTTCAACCTCTTCTAATGGAACAATCGGCAAAAATTGCTCTGTCATTACAATTTGAGTGGCTGCATTTTTAAACTTATTGTAAACAATCTCAATACGATCATATTCACCTTCCGTAAAAAGCGCCATTAGACTCTCAGCAATATCAGCGACATTATCAAAAGTCAAGTCGTCATAAACACCACTGTGATTAGCGATTACTTTATAACGTTTCTCTAAATAATCATTAGCTTTTTTACCAACTGCTATGAAATCTACTTGTTTACCTGCGTAAACATTTTCGACCAAATTAGTAGATTGCTTTAAAATGTTGGTATTAAAAGCACCACAAAGACCTCTATTAGAAGTAACTGAAACCACTAAAACCTTGTTCACAGCACGATTATCGGCATAAACACTTCCGGAATCACCTTCTAAACTAGCGCTTAAATTTTGCAATAGTTCAGTAAGTTTATCGGCGTAAGGTCTCATAGCCGTAATAGCATCTTGCGCTTTTTTCAATTTTGCAGCCGATACCATTTTCATGGCACTGGTAATCTGCATCGTTGATGAAACCGATGAAATCCTATTACGTATTTCCTTTAAATTTGCCATTTTTTTCGGTATTTAGTAAGTAGTACAAAGTATTAAGTAACTCTAACACTTTGTACTATTTACTCAGTACTCAGTACTTTTTTAACTTATTTATATTTTGCAGAAAGCTCTTTACAAACAGAAGTCAATGTATCAGTAACCTCATCGGTTAATTTACCAGACTTCAATGTATCAAGAACACCTCTGTGCTTAGCGTTCAAAAACTCTAAATAATCACGTTCGAACTCTTTTACTTTTTCAACAGGTACATCTCTTAACAAGTTCTTAGAACCAGCGTAAATAATGGCAACCTGATCTTCTACAGTATAAGGATCGTTTTGTGCTTGTTTTAATATTTCTACGTTTCTACGTCCTTTTTCAATAACGTTCAAGGTAGCGGTATCTAGATCTGAACCAAACTTAGCAAAAGCTTCCAATTCACGGAATTGTGCCTGATCCAGTTTCAATGTACCAGAAACCTTCTTCATTGATTTAATCTGAGCGTTACCACCAACACGAGATACAGAAATACCTACGTTAATTGCCGGTCTTACACCTTGGTTGAATAAATCTTGCTCCAAGAATATTTGTCCGTCAGTAATAGAAATAACGTTTGTTGGAATATAGGCGGAAACGTCACCCGCTTGTGTTTCAATAATTGGCAATGCCGTTAAAGAACCACCACCTTTTACCATAGGTTTTAATACCTCAGGCAAATCGTTCATTTCTTTTGCAATATCATCATCATTGATCACTTTTGCAGCACGCTCCAATAATCTAGAGTGTAGGTAGAAAACATCACCTGGGTAAGCCTCACGTCCCGGTGGTCTTCTTAATAAAAGAGACACCTCACGGTAAGCTACCGCTTGTTTAGATAAATCATCATATATAATTAATGCAGGACGACCCGTATCACGGAAATACTCTCCAATAGATGCTCCAGTAAATGGTGCATATACTTGCATTGGTGCAGGATCAGATGCGTTGGCAGCTACAATAGTAGTATATGCCATTGCTCCTTTATCTTCCAATACTTGTGCGATACCGGCAACAGTAGATGCTTTCTGACCTATGGCAACATAGATACAGTAAACAGGCTCACCAGCATCATAAAATTCTTTTTGGTTTAGAATGGTATCGATACAAACTGTAGTCTTACCAGTTTGACGGTCACCAATAACAAGCTCTCTTTGTCCTCTACCAACTGGAATCATAGCATCAATTGCTTTAATACCAGATTGCATTGGCTCAGTTACAGGCTCTCTATAGATTACCCCTGGAGCTTTACGCTCTAATGGCATCTCATAAGTATCACCAGAAATAGGTCCTTTACCATCAATAGGGTTACCTAGGGTATCCACTACACGACCAACAATACCTTCACCAACTTTTACAGAAGCAATACGTTGTGTACGTTTTACGGTATCACCTTCACCAACTGATTTAGATGGTCCTAAAAGAACCACACCAACGTTGTCTTCTTCAAGGTTAAGAACGATACCTTCAAGTCCGCCTTCGAACTCAACCAATTCTCCGTATTGCGCGTTCGCTAATCCGTAGATTCTTGCAATACCATCACCAACTTGTAACACAGTACCTACTTCGTCTAAAGTAGCGGTAGCATCAAATCCAGATAATTGTTTCTTTAAAATTGCTGATACTTCAGCGGCTTTTACTCCTGCCATTTTTAATTAGATATAAGATATTAGGCATTGAATGTAACCATTCTTAGCCTTATATAGTTATTATAGACTATTTGAAAATTCTCTTTTTAAATTATTAAGCTTGTTGCTAACACTAGCATCATACTGCAAATCTCCTACTCTTAAGATGAAACCTCCAATAATACTTTCGTCAACCTTACTTTCAATGGTAACTTCATTACCGGTAAGTTCAGCAACCTTCTTTAATATTTTCTTTTCCATTACGGCATCTAAAGATACTGCTGTTGTAACGTAAGCTACATCTTTACCTTTTTGTTGCTCATTAAGGATAATGTACTTCAAGGCAACCTCGTTTAACATTCCTAAACGCTTGTTGTCTACCAACATGTTAATGGTTCCTTCTGTAATAGAATGACTGCCCTTGAAAATTTCAAGTAAAGCATTCTTTTTCACAGTACCGGAAACCACCGGACTAGCCAATACATCTTTAAGTTCTTTACTATCTGAAATAGTAGAGGCGATGGAACGCATATCTTTCTCAACAGCATCCAAGGCTTTGTTTTCCTTGGCCATATCCAATATTGCCTTTGCGTAACGTAATGCAGCTCTAGATTCGCTCATTATTTCTTTTAGTTAAGTTTTATATCGCTCAACATTGTATCTACCAATTTCAATTGCTTGTCATTGCTAGATAAATCTTCTTTCAATACTTTTTCTGCTATAGCTACAGACAATTCTGCAACCTGGCTCTTAATGTCAGCAACAGCAGCTTTCTTTTCACTTTCGATCGCGGTCTGTGCTTGCTTCAACATTTTATCGCCTTCTAATTTTGCTTGCTCTTTAGAGTCAGCAATCATCTTTTCTTTGATTTCACGAGCTTCTTTCAACATCGCCTCACGTTCAGCACGAGCCTCTTGAAGCATCTTCTCATTATCAGCCTGTAAGTTTTGCATATCTGTACGTGCTTTGTCAGCAGCAGCCAATGCATCTTCAATACCAGCTTCTCTTTCGTTCAAAGAGTTTAAAATTGGTTTCCAAGCAAATTTTACCATTAAGAAAATCAATCCTAATAATAATATTGTTTGAACTATAAACAAACCTGGTGAAAAATCGTTCAATAAAACTTCCATATCCTAATCTTTAAAATCTAAATCAAATAATTAAAAAACATTTCCTGTAACCAACCGTTACAGGAAAATGTCTTTGGGTTTTCGTGTTCTTATTTTCCTAAGAACAAAGCACCGAATGCTAAACCTTCTAAAAGTGCAGCTACGATAATCATCGCAGTTTGAATTTTTCCTGCCGCTTCTGGTTGACGAGCAATACCTTCCATTGCTTTACCACCGATTTGACCAAGACCTAGACCTGCTCCGATAACGATTAAACCTGCTCCAATTAAATTGTAAGTTACCATACTAATTGATTTATATAATTAAATTAAAAAAACTCTTATTAAATGAAGTCCGCTCTTACATCTTCTGTATCGGCTACTTCGTGACCCGCCTCATCATGCTCATGATCGTGGTCGTGTTCTGCAACTGCCATACCTATAAACAAGGCTGAAAGCGCGGTAAAAATATATGCTTGCAAGAAGGCTACTAAAACCTCAATAAGCGTAATAAAAAATGA
Organism: Maribacter forsetii DSM 18668; assembly: GCF_000744105.1. Lineage (NCBI taxonomy): Bacteria > Pseudomonadati > Bacteroidota > Flavobacteriia > Flavobacteriales > Flavobacteriaceae > Maribacter > Maribacter forsetii. The sequence goes on along the minus strand of NZ_JQLH01000001.1, from coordinate 275,612 downwards.
TAATACCAATGATAGGCCCGTAGCTCCTGCCACACCTAAACTCTCTTTCAATGTAAACATAATTGCAATTAAGCTCATTACTACAATGTGACCTGCAGATATGTTTGCGAATAAACGCACTAACAATGAAAATGGTTTAATGATAAATGCACCAGCTAATTCTATTATAGCCAAAATAGGTTTTACGAATACAGGTACACCTGGCATCCATAAAATGTGCATCCAATAATCTTTATTTCCACTAACCGTATAAATGATCAATGTAAAAATAGCCAAACAAGCAGTTACTGCTATTTGTCCTGTTACGTTAAAACCGAATGGGGTAAGTCCTAATAAGTTCAACACCCAGATAAAGAAGAAAACCGTTAATAGGTATCCTGTAAATCTTCTGTAATGCTTTTCCCCAATATTAGGTCTAGCAATCTCATCTCTTACATAAAGTACCAATGGTTCTAACACTCTACCAAAACCAGTAGGTATTTTTTTCTTTCCGTATTGCTTTGCCAATGAAGAAAAGGCCAATAACATAAGTAAGCCTACCAACAACACCCCAACAACACTCTTAGTAATAGAAAAATCTAAAACTTTATGTGCATTAGTAGCATGGTGCTCTTCATCAAAATTCACTGAAGATGCTCCAGCATCCAATTCATATATTTTACTATGAAGTTTTACGAATTTAGAACCGTTTCTCTCAACAATTACATGTCCGTTATCATCATGGTGAAATTCTGATGACATAAAAGTTGCCAAACCATTGCTTGACCAAAGAATTACAGGAAGTGGAAAACCAACATGCTTTCTTTCTCCTGAATCACTAGTATAAGAGAACAAATGAAAATCATGAGAATCTTTAAGGTGATGTAAAATATAGGCATCTACCTGTTCCTTACCACTTACCGCTCCTTCTGGCTCAGTATCAGATATAGCGAAACTTTGCAATGAAAAACAAAGTATTAGAAGTTGTAATAAGGTTTTAATCGTATTTGAAACTTGCATCATTAGTTCTTTATCAAAAAATTTAGCTCCTAGAAATTTTGCGCAAAAGTAGTTAATTATTGCATAATCTACCCAATTTTAAAGCTTTAAAATTTAGAGTCTTTTTTTGCGCATAATTTTGGAAATAAAAAACACTTCTAGAAACAAAAAAATAATCACCGGTATAAGCAGCGCACCCCTATATATTTGAGGCATAATCAGTTCACCTAAAAGGTAAGGATAGAACATTGCCGCAAAAATTGTAATCTTAATAACCAGTACACCCATATACATAAAACCCAACTGATCAAAAAAAGAATTGTTTTTTGAGGCAATTAAGAAAATGATGACCAACACAAGAGAGAACACGAAGTGAAAAGTGTATGCCTTGACCAATAACGAACCAAAATAAGTTGGCGGATCCAACAAAGCAAGATCTTGCAGAAAATAAGAAGTCGCGCCCACAACAGTGAACACGACTATATATAAAATGATATTTTTTAGCAACGTTTATTTATTTAGCGCCATAACTTTCTTTATGACTAAATAGATGGACAAAAATACAGCAAGTAATGTAAATGTGTCCTCTAAAAACGTTTTTTCAAATTTTTGATCTAACCACTCCCCTAAAAGATTGCCCAAGAATATAGTAACACCCATTTGTATGGCAACACCAGACAAGCTTGCGGCATTTCTTAAAAGTTCAGAATTATCGTTACGAGGCTTTTGCGGCTCCATTATTAGATGATTTAAAACCTGCACCGGCAGCTTTACCACCACCCATTGTACAAGAGGCGTTAAATGTAGCACCCGGCTCAACAGCCAATTTACTTACAGATACGGTCCCTTCTATAACTGCAGATGATTTTAAGGATAACAGATCAGACACCAAAAGTTCACCGTTAAAGCTACCTTCTATATCTGCATTTACACATTCTACTTTTCCATGAATGTAGCCATCTTTACCGATTACCACTTTACCAGAAGTTTTTACATTACCATCTAGCTTACCGTCTATACGAAAATCTGCTTCAGATATGATATCTCCTTTTATTTTGGTGTTCTTTTCTATTCTGTTAGGTTGGCCTCCTACTTCATTCATAGCTCTAGGTTTTTGTTTGTCTGAAAACATTGTTCACGGTTTTGGGGTTAAAAGCGTATTTCTATATTCGATTATATTCTTGTGTACTTGTACAATCTTATAGTTCTCCGATAAAACTACAAAATTCTCATCAGCAACAAGGTAATCCTTATTGTTTTTTAGTAGCTCGGCATACCCTAAAGCAAAATCTTTAGATTTAAATCCGTGCACTACAACAAATTGGTCTTCTAGGTTATAAATATCTCTAGAGACAATATTTTTATATCTAAGGTCAATTATAGATTGCTCTAACAATTCCATCAACTTTAACGCTTGTTCCGTATTACTTCTTTTAAACGGAAAAACTACTTTCCAATTCGATGTTCCTTTAGAATCTGTTTCTGGTGAAAACTCCTTTTGTTCTAACTTAGGAAGCTGCTCTGCAATCATTTGTTCCGCCTTTTCACCCTCTGGATTGTTAGGATATGTCAACGCCACATAATTCAATGCTTCTTTAAAAGGTTCAAAGCCCTGAAGTCTACCAATGGCATTTGCCTTCAACATTTCAAATTTAGGAACAATAGGATCACCGGTAAATCTATTAATATTCTCTTCTGACCCTGTAATTACCTGTAAATATTGCTGCTCTTTATATTGTTTGAATAAACCCTCATAGCGCTTCTCTGGACTATCAGAACTATCTGCTAATACCGCTTGCGGATTCAATAGAATCTCAGCATATCTAGAGTCGGCATGGTTGGCAATAATATCTGCCTTCATGGTTTCTTTCAACGGACTATCAACTTCTTCGTAAATCTTATAAAGATTATATTTTGAAGGAAGAATCAATCGTTCTTCAGCATTAGACGCCAATACATCTTCTAATTTGGCAGCTGCTAACAGATTCTCGTTAAACTTCTCCTTATATATTAATCCTAATTGATAGTTTGCAAAATTACGTTCTGTTTTTAAGCTGTCAATAACCGCAACATCTGTTGGCAAACGATCCATATAATAGTCTAAAGAGAATTTCTCATCTTCACTGACTACACTTAAACTATCATTTACACCCGGTGCATTTTGCAAGGCAACATTTTCAGTATTGATAACCGATTTGTCTGACCAACGCCAATCATCTGTCAATTCTCTATTGCCCCAACGATTCTTAAAATCATTCTGACCATAACCTAAACTTGTAATATTATAGAAATAGAATTTACCTTTGTTTTCTTTGCCACCTTTACTGTTGCTAAATGCAGCAAAACCATCGGTAATTCTTGCTTTTTCTTTTTTCTGCGCAGCTTCTTTCGCCTTCTGTAATTCTTCAATATGCTTTCCAAAATAAGCCAATTGCTCATCTTTAGGCATTTGATAAATTGTAATTACACTGTCAGAATACTGTACAATGTCTTCGTATTTAATAACATCTTCCAAATTATCGCGCTTCTTCTTAATAGCACGAAATTTTTTGGTGTTTTCATTAAGGTTGGTCAATACACTATCGTAATATGCACCAGCGGGCTTATAAACACTTTCATCAAAATTGTATTCCGCTAAATTCTCGTAATTCAGTGCATTCAATTTTGGCTTGTTTTGAGAGGCTCGCAAAGATTTATTGAAATAAACCAAAGCCAAACTATCAGATTCCTGCTCTAAATGAAACTCAGCCAACTGTCTGTAAATACCATCTAAATAAGGTCTGTTCTCCCTATTCAGTTCCATTTTTGTCAAATACTCCAAAACCTCTTCCTTATTTTCAGAAGTGACTTGGGTATTCTTTAATTTTTCGATTTTGGCATTTATCATGTAAACACGAGGCGACTTTCTATTTAATTCGATCACCTTATCAAATGCGTAATTAGCGCTGTCTTTAAAACCTAATTGATTGTACAACTGACCAATAATATAATAGTATCTTCCTCTTTCAGGATTTTTTGTAGTGTAGTGCGATGCTATTTTAAGATTTTGCACAGCGGTATCTGGGGCATTTAGATTAATAAACGCTTGCGCCATCATTGCCCTTGCATCAGCATATTCTTGATCTTTTAAACGCTCATATTTCATTAAGCGCTTTAAATTCTTAATGGCCAGATCATCGTTTTCTAAGCGGATGTTTACTTTCTCTCTCCAAATACTTGCCTCGTTCAGCTTATCGCTTTCAGAATATTTATTAAGCACATAGTTAAAAGATTCTAATGCCGGTATGTAGCGTTCATCAAAATACCTAGCTTTTCCTAAAAGAAGAAAAGCTTCATCTATTTGTGGGTTTCGCTCTTCATCCTTAATATCCATACTATGGCGTTGAATAGCCTTGGTAGCTTTTTCTTCTGCTATAAGGAAATTAGGATTGTTGTCTTCTGAATCTAATTTGATTTCGCCGCTAACCTCTAAACGCTCTATAGGCAAGACTTCAAAATAATCATCTTGATAGGTATCGTTTAAAGTTTCTCGACCTAACTCAAAAGCAATATTACCATTATACAAGGTATTGTATTTGGTATTGAGCGCATGCCAATTTCGGTTTACGAACTTGTCTTTCTTGACAGAACATGCATTAAAAAGCATACTCGCCAAAACACCGGATAAAATAAGTTTGTTTCTAAGATTCAAAATAGTTGATCTACGTATGTATGTTTAACTTAAAAACAACCAGATTATTATACCGTTCATCGGTAAACTACATATTTATTTTTGAGCATTCTCAACATTTTTAGACTACTACAACCAAATTTTACCGACCGTTTAGTTTGTTTTGAATTAAAATAGCCAAGCGAATATAAGTTTACAGCAGATAATCTGATCAAAGAGGTCTTTATCGGATTTTTATCCATCTTGCTACAAAACTCAGAAATGAAAAACCGACCTAATGGTCGGTTTTTGGATTTTATGTGGCTTTTAGCCAAAAGTGTAGTTCGTCTGATCACAAGCTGCCGTAATCTCATGGTTTTTTTAACGAATTGTAATTATCTACAGCCTAGAACCAGTAGACATCCGTATTATTCCGCAACCGGCAGAGCACTCTCTGAGCCAAAGAACACTTCTAATTCTTTCAAGGTTTCGGCAGAAGTTTTTATGTCTTTAACTACTTCACCTTTATTTAATACTACAATACGTTCGCATACTTCAGTTACATGAATTAAATCATGACTAGAAACTAAAACGGTGACGTCTTCTTTTGCAGCAAGTTCTTTAATAATTTGCTTAAGACGAATCTGTGTAGTTGGATCCAAATTTGCAAAAGGTTCATCTAAAATGACCACTTTGGGGTTACCAATAAAAGAAGCTACAATACCAGCCTTTTTTTGATTCCCTTTAGACAAATCTCTCAAGTACTTTTTCTGACCCAAAATTTCACCGTGAAAGAAATCTTGATATTGTGCCAATAATGCATCGACATCGGCTTTATTTTGACCGCGAAGGTCGCCTATAAAGTAAAAATACTCTTCAGGAGTCAAGTACCCAATCAGAAAAGTTTCATCTATAAAAGATGATGTAAATGGTTTCCAATCTTCACTGATGTTTACCTGAACATCATTATTAATGATATGACCTGTACTCGGCTGTATTAAATCTAGCAACAAACTAAATAGCGTTGTTTTACCTGCACCATTATTACCAACTAACCCGAAGCTTTGTCCCGTTGGAATGTTTAAAGATTCAATATTAAGAACTTGTTGTGAACCGTATTTCTTTGATAAATTTTCTATTGTAATCATAATCTTGTTATTTACTTTGGCTACGCTCAGCAACCGTTTTGTTCGTTATTGGTTAAAAGAAATAAATCCAATTTATCTGTCTGAGTAGCTTATTATCAATTAGCCGACATTTAATTTACTTATCCCTGCAACTATATATTCCTTACTGAATTCTTTAAGCTTTCCTAAATACTCTCCATAAATTTTAATAAAAAAATGAAAGTGATTTTCTATAACTCATCATTAAAAAAGCTTTTTTCTTTGTACTTATTACTTAATACTTGGTACTTATCAATCAACTCGCCTTCTCTTTAAAACCTGCAATCATTCCGTATTTCTTTTTCTTGTATTGTTCTGTTATCAACCCTAGTAAATAATTCTTCATAGCAAAACCTATGATGCCTAGAACGGATAATACTACCACTGCTACCTCTAAACTGAAGATGTAATAAAAGATGGAAAATATGATAATAGGAACGATTAAAACCGGAACCATTACCAAAAATTGAGTAGCACTAGCACCCTGCATATTACCAAACGGACTCTGATCTAATTCGATTCTCTTTTTATTAAATGAACCAAAATATAAAATGACCGGTATATTAATTCCTAAGTTATATAATGCACAGCCAAAATTGATGGCTAAAGCGTCCCAACCGAAGTAAACATAGGGTAAGGTCAATAAAAACATGAATACAATACTAACAGTAATTAAGGATACTTTAGACTCTAAATATTTGCGCATTGGAATATTTTGCGACATCATCATACTATAGTAACTACTATCCCAAGCAGGAATAAATTGTCCGAAATTACTCAAGAAAATTCCCGTCATAAAAATACCCACAAAGGCTTTCATTGGCATCATACTACTGTACACCTCTTGGGTATAAAACACCAAACCGTAGAACACGAAAAGAAGTGAAATGTACACTTGCGACTTCGTTCTTTTATTACGCCAAATCATTTTAAGGTCAAGTTGTAAGAAAGAACCCATTTCTCCAAAACGCTTTGTCCAAGACATATCTGAGGTATTTGCCTCAACTGACTTTGTTTTAAGCTTGGCATCAAGATAAATCTTATCTCGCAAAAACTTATAGTTCACATAATATATAAGAGCGGCCAAAGCAATAGGAATCAATACCGTAATTGGGTATGCATAAAGCGCATGAAAAACAGGAGCAAAAAACTCTTTTATAGAGAACAATCCGAAATAATCCAATCCGTACCCTAAGACAAGAATACTACCAATTCCAATAAGAACTTTATCATTCTTATTTACAAGCAAGTTGACATAATTAATACTCAGAACCATACCTATAATACCAACTACCCAAAGTAAAACATTTAGTACGGGATAGCCATTAAATAGTAACACTATTGCAAACGGAACTATAAAGAATATCGTCAATAAATTATAGATAGATGCTGCTGATCTACCTAATATATAATGTGCAATAGTGCTTTTCTTAACAGGAGTGGTCAAAAATGGTTTTATATCCATTACAGGAAGTTTCTGCATGAAATACCTTAAGAATAATTCCATTAAAATCCAGTAAATGAAATATTGGCTAATAGTCCACATGGGGCTTTGATCAGGGAATATTTCTTTTAAGATAAAGTACATTCCACCACCGGCAACAGCGAGTGAGAGTAGCATGTAAACTCCAAAAAAGCCCATTACTATTTTTATCCCTAGACTTTTACCAAGGTTAGAGGACCTAAAAAAGGATTTCCATTGTAATGAAGAAAAACGTTTAAACATTCGGTTGGTTTTAGTATTTGAAATATAAGTAAGAAAAATCTTGAGTTTGTTACAAGATAATTCAAGAATATATTTCTAAACTACTTAAAATAGACCGAAATCATTTTATCGCTTTAAAGCAAAATGACCTGAAATTATTTGATTTTCAGAATATATATATTTAAACCAATAATCTGATTCTGGTAATGAGGTTCCGTTAAAAGTTCCATCCCACCCTTTTGAATTAGGATTAATCTGTTTCAAAAGTTTACCGTACCTATCGTAAATAAACAATTGGGATTCAGGATACAGTTCTCCACCAATAATGTTCCAAAATTCATTATTTCCATCTCCATTGGGAGTAAAAAATCGCTGATAACCAATGGCAATGATATCTTCTGATAAAATTCTACATTCTAACAAATCTCTCACAAACACCGTATGCTCACCAGGGAAGACCACAAATTCATTACTAGATTGATAGTTTTCACCATCTACCGAATATTCAAAAGGTCCCGTTCCTGTTGCGTTAATGGTAATATCTATTTGGTCTGAAAATCCGTTAACCTCAACTTCCATAGTTTCTGGTGCCCCAGACGATAAAACTTCAAACGATCGGGGATTTTCACAACGTATCCCGTTTGTAGTTTGTCTTACCGTTAATTGGTATTCTCCTAATTGTAATACGTTGAAGTTTCTAGTAGTACTTAGTTCTTCCCCTGCAGTATTCTGCCAAGACCACGATTCAAAATCTCCTCCATCAATAACTAAAGCAGGACTATCTGGACATATAACATAACGTTCTTCTATATTAGGTTGTGGTAGAAAGTTGATAGTAATTTCAAAGGATGTCGTGGCGTAGCAATTATCTAGATTAGTAGGTTGAACCCTAGCGTAAATAGTTTCTTGATTCAATACATTAGTATATGCCGATGAATCTAAAGTATTTGTGTTGTTTTCAGCATCAACTTGAGAGGCGAAATACGTTACCTTGAAATCGTTAACAGATTGATTACCTAAAATCTCCTCATCTTTTTGGGTCAAATCTATAGTTTGTACACCTGTTTCATTGACATCACATAGAATTATTGGTGATGGAGCCTGCGCAAACGGAGTATTATTAACCGAAATATCAAAACTATCGGTAACAATACAATTTGCATTACTAGAACTTTCAATGCTGTAGTATATAGCCTGAGGATTAGCAGTGTTTTGAAATGTCCCTATTATTTCATTTTGAGCCAAGTTAGCATCTGCTATACTCTCATAATAACGAACCGTGTAATCGGTTGTATTTTGGTTTTCTAGTATTTCTGTATTCTTTTGGGTAAGGTCAAAAACAGCTACACCATCATTATTGTCGTCACAAATACTCCAATCGGTGACTGTCTGAATTTCTGGTGAATCAAAAACTTGCAATTCAAAACTTGATGTTGCATAACAACTCGCATCAGTAGCATTTTGCACTCTAACGAATATTGTTTGATTGTTATTTATGGTATTTGTAAAGCTATCGGAAAGTGTATCAGTGCCATTTTCAGCGTCTACCATAGTGGTATGGTATGTTACTAGTAAACTAGTTGAGCTTTGTGTTCCAATGATTTCCGCTTCTGTATCGCTTAACAAAAATGCTGCAAAACCATCATTATTATCATCACAGACCTCTAAATTATTTGGGGTATTTGCGACAACTCCGGGACTGACCTCTATTGTAAAACTATCCGTTTTATAACAATCGGTATGAGTACTATTTTCCAGTCTCACAAAAATTTCTTCACTGGACAAGGTGTTGGTATAGTTGATAGGTAACGGATTAGAACCAGTATCGGCATCAGCTTGAGAAGCAAAATAACTTACATCAAAAATAGTTTCATCTTGACCATTAAAAACCTCAATGTCTTTTTCAGATAGGTCAAAGGTGTAAAATCCGTCAAGGTCATCGTCACAAATGGTCCAATCGGATATAGTTCCCAATGTTGGTTCTTGCTGGGCAATGACAATAAACTGGGTTGTATCATAACAAGCTATATTGCTATTATTAGATACTCGTGCATAAACTGCCGTACTCCCTAGTGGAAAGTCATAACTCAATGCTAACGGATTACTATTTGCATCTGCATCAGCTTGTGATGAAAAATAGGTGACGGTAAAATCTGATGGATTTTGAGTCCCTAAAATTGCATTATTTAGCATGGTCAAATCTAAAGTATAGCTATCCTTCGTAACACATACCTCAATATTTGGTTGGGTAACAGCAATAGGAGTTTCTTCAATTGTAATTTCTTTTGTACTAACTTGAGTATCCACGCCTGTAGTAACTTCTACAATTACCGTATAAACCCCTGGTGTTGTATAATCATGGGTTGGTTCTTCTATAATTGAAGTGTTGCCATCTCCAAAATCCCAATTTATAGCATCTATTGTCTTCGTACTATTTGCTTTGAATTCCGTCGTATCTCCAAAGCAAAGATTTTCTACTTCTAAGTTCACAAGGAAAAAAGATTGTATAAACTGTGGTAACCCAACAGATCCACGCTGTCCGCCAAGCCAAACACTTTCACCTATAAAATTACATGCAACACCCTTTTCTTCAGGGTTTTCTATAGAACTTATGTACAGGTTGTTGAAGTTACAGGCATATATCTTACCGTCGATACCCAATTGCAGGCTTGTCAGTGCTACAAGCAAATTGCCTCCATTATCATGGACCAGCACTTGTGAACCGGGTATATCGGGTGCTTCTATATCGTATTGGTACAATCTGCTGTATCTCGTAAGACCGAGCCTACTATCCACTACGTACAAAAATCTTCCACTGGGAGAAAATTCAACACCATAATACTTTTTGGAAAGATCTTCATCTAATTTTAAAGGGTTACTAACAACACCAGTTGTTGTATTAAAATCAAAAAGTTCGACAAGTCCCATTTTTGGAATACAACCTGCCAATTTACTTCCGTCCGGCGAAGCTTTTAAATAGCCAGCATAATTCCAATCTCCATCTGGAAAAGTCCTTCTGTGGGGTTCACCTACATTAGATTCTACAGGAATAGGATTCAAACCTGCCGGAGTAACTAAATATGCCAAATATGCATCACTGTCCCAGCGGTGCGCAAGAACCCAAATATCTCTACCGTTTTCATGCAATACTGCGGTTAATTTTTCAGAAACAATCGATTCTAATGGTAAGTTCTTTTGCGATGTAATATCACCTAACCCACCATTTAAATTCATGTCTAAAATAGAAAAGTTTAAACCTGGTAAAATAGCGCTAGAAAAAACAGTGAAAATGTAAAATAAATTAGGTGATTCGGGTAAGGGTACAACGATTGAAGATTGTGTACTACTTACATCACCAAATAAACCTGTACCATTTGGCATTACATTATGGTTTCTATCCCATACCGTAGATCCGTCCGTATAGAATAGTAAATTACCATTGGAATCTGATACCGTAGAACACCCTTCTTCAGTATTCATAGCACTATCTGTTAAAGCTACGGGAGTTCCAGAATTAAAATCCAAACCTGCATTTTTACCAAAATACCAAATAGCAGCCTCCTTTTGAGCTTGTAATGTATATGTAGAAATAACTATGAGGGCAATCGAAATGAACTTTTTCAAGTTTAAGTAGGTTTGTTGATTTAGAACTAAAGTACCAATTTCAGCACATAACGTAAGTAAAATACTGCATAGTGTTGAAAACCTCGATAAGTTGCGTTTATTAATATTAAGAGAAAGACACTGCTATAGCAGCTTTTCCCGCTTCTTCATCAAAAACTCCCGCTCCAACCTATTCGATGTTTCCAGCAATGCTTTGTCTAAAAAAGAGATTGCCAAATCTTTCTCACCTTTTTTCAGATAATATTCCGCATAACAACCATAATATAGATATGCTCTTTGACCAAGTTCGGCTACCTCAATGCAATTCAGTAATTGATATGTTTTCGCTAAATCGTTTAGTTGAAGACAAACTGTTGCATGATTTAACAATATAAACATGTTAGGTTCAAACGTATACAACTGTTCATACCAATAAGAAATCTTTCTCCAGTTGGTATCTTTAAATGTTTTTGCATTTAAATGTTCAGAGGCTATAGCAGCTTCGTAATGATACACCGAACTATCATCGTAATCCATGGCTTTGTGCATTGCGCTATTTCCCATTTTTATCAGTGGAAAATACCATTTGGTACGGTCTTGATTTTTCAAATTAACCAATTGATTATCAGACGAAATTTTACTCTCCAGTCGCGATATATGAAAACATAGTAACGCAAAAAGTGCATACAAACTTCCGCTTCTAAACTGCTCTTTTTTCAAAAGAAGTTGGCAAAGTCGAATGGCTTCGCCACACAAATCTTCTTTAATTAATTTTTCTTTATTAGTGGAATGAAACCCTTCATTAAACGTCAAATAAATAACTTTCATGACCCGCTCCATGCGATTATGAATTGCTTCTGGATCTGGGTATTGAAACTGAATATCCCTTTCTATTATTGTTTTCTTTGCCCGGGTCAGTCGTTTAGAAATAGTTTCTTCTTTGGTCAACAATGCCGCAGCTATTTCTTTAATGCTAAAACCTGAAATTGTTTTAAGCGCAAATGCAATTTGTTCATTAGGATGCAAAGTAGGGTGGCAGGCAACGAAAATCATTCGTAATTGACTATCGGCTACTTCATGGTCTAAAAAAAGTTCATCAATCTGTAACGTAGAAGCTCCTGTGGTAATGGCAAGATTTCTATTCTTTTCAGCTTGTATGCTTCTTAGAATATCAATTGTTCTGTTCTTCGCAACTCGGTTCAGCCAAGCTTCTGGATTATCGGGAATTTGGGTTCGCCATTGAGAAGTTGCTTTTATAAAGGTATCCTGTACCGCATCTTCAATAGTTTCTATATGAGATAAGCCGAAAAAACGGGTTAAAATAGCGACCATCTTCCCGTAATGATGTCTAAAAAGATGGTCTACTACTTTATGTTCCATATATTATTGTTGGTCAAATACCATTACTTCCCTAATTTCTACGGTGCCATCTAAATCGTAATCTGGGTAATCTTCTGCAATTTTTACAACGGCATCGGCATTCTCTGCTTGTACAATATAATATCCTCCAATTAATTCTTTACCTTCAATCAACGGGGCATCGGTTACGGTACGGTTGGGTCCAGATACTCTTTTTACATGTGGCACCAATGCATCACCAGCTTTTACGATACCTTGTTTTTGCATTTTTTCGTTCCAAGCGAACCATTTTCCCATACGTTCTTGCAACTGCTCTGGCGATAAACCTAATTCTTGGTAATCTGCACCAATGAAAATCATCATAAAATCTTTCATAATTTAATCGTTTTAATTTTTACATAGAACTCGCTCTAAGTTCTTTTTGTTTACCTCATGACGTAACCGAAATCAAATTAGGGACAATTTTCATATGTTTTTTTTCAAAAAAGATAAATTAAGGATTATTTAATGTGAGAAAAACGCTGTAAAAGCCATTGACCGTTAGACTTTTTTGACAAATGTCATATGATATCGCAAAAGCATGCTTAATTTTGTAAATCGATTTAAAGAAACGAATATATGTCGCATTTTCACCCATTAACGATAAAACATATCAAGCAATTGACGCCAACCTCTGTTGCCGTTACGTTTTCAATTCCGAAAGAATTGGCACAGACTTTCACCTTTACGGCGGGTCAGTATATCACCATTAAAAAAGAGATTAAGGGTAAAGAACTTAGAAGAGCATACTCTATTAGTTCATCTACCGAAAAAGATGGCATCACCATCGGCATTAAAAAAGTAGATAATGGAGGGTTCTCCAATTACGCCAACTCAGAATTAAAAGTTGGTGATACATTAGAAGTAATGGAACCAGAAGGTCGTTTCGTATTCAATACAACCAAAGAAGTACAGAATATTGCCGCTTTTGCCGCGGGTAGTGGTATTACACCAATCATGAGTATTGTAAAGTCTGTTTTAGATAGTAACCCTAAAAACAAATTCGTTTTGGTTTACGGTAACAAATCTTACGAAGAGACTATGTTCTATACAGATTTGGTAAAACTTGAACTAGAATATGCCAATCGGTTTTTTGTATACTTCACTAATAGTCAAACACGTGAAGACAAGGCTTTATTTGGTAGAATAGATACCTCAACTGTAAACTATGCATTATTAAATAAGCATAAGGATGTTGATTTTGATGGATACTATTTATGTGGACCAGAGGAGATGATTCGTTTGGTACAAGATACTTTAATTGAGAATGAAGTAGATAAGGATAAAATCCATTTTGAGCTATTTACACCAACGGAAATAAAAGAAGAATTGCCTGTACAAGCAGATGGCCAAACCGCGGTTACTGTACTTGTTGATGATGAAGAATTTGAGTTTACTATGGATAAGAAAACCATAATTCTAGATGCTGTTTTAAAAGAAAATATTGATGCTCCATATTCATGCCAAGGCGGAGTATGTAGTAGCTGTATTGCCAAGGTAACGGAAGGAAAAGCTGAAATGGTTATGAACCAGATTCTGACCGATAAAGAAATTGCAGATGGATTTATCTTAACCTGTCAAGCGCATGCAACCACACCTACTATAAAAGTAGATTTTGATGATGTGTAAGCCCATTTAGGGATTAAAATTCATTAAACGTCATTACGAGATACGAAACAACCTGACCAATAGGTACAACTATTCAACAGATTAGTACACTACTTTTGTAATGACGTTCTTTTTTTTAATCATTATCCACTCCAAGTCAAAACTAAATTCGATTGAGTCATCCTTAATGGAGCGTTGAAATATCTTTGATAGTATTTTCAATTCTCATTAGGTATGTCTATAGAAATCATTGGTGTTTTTATCATCATCGCAGCAGTCATTATATTGTTTGCTTTTGAGGTTTTCCCCATGGATAAAATTGCCTTTTGCATTATTGCCGCGTTACTATTGACAGGCTTGGTTTCCCCCGAAGAAGCCGTCAGCGGATTTTCTAACAAAGCCGTGATCACCATTCTATGTCTAATGATCTTAGCGATCGGACTTGAAGAAAATGGAGCCATTTCTTATCTCGCAAAAGGTTTAAAGGTTTTAAAGAACTGGCCGGTTGTCTTGGCCATGGTCGCTATTATGCTGATTGCAGGTAGTATTTCTACATTTGTAAGTTCTACTGCTGTAGTAATAGTGTTTATAAAGATAGTTGCCGAGCTACGAGAAAAGTATCAACTACCACCAGGAAAATTATTATTACCTATATCATTCGCAAGTATTCTAGGAGGGAGCTGTACCCTTATGGGAACTTCAACCAACTTATTGGTCAGTAATATAGCTACTAGGTACACAGGCGAAAAACTCGGTTTTTTTGAATTTTCGTTCCTAGGAGGCACTTTTTTAATCATTTCTATAGGAATTATAGCCATTTTCTATCGTTTTTTACCAAAAGACAATGGCGAACTTTCAGACAATTATGATCTTGACCGCTATCTTTTGACCTTGACTATTGAACAAGATTCTCCATTAGTTGAGAAACCAATTGGGGAAAGCTTTATGTATAAAGAAGCTGACATAACGGTGTTACGCTTGTCTAGATATGGCTACGATCAAAATCTTGATAATCATGATTTACTGATTAAACCAAACGATGTCATTCTTTTACACTGTAGTTTAGAAAATCTTCAAAAAATGCGTGGTGAAGGTTATTTTGACGTCGATTTAGCAGAAAAAGACCATTTTACTTCTACTAAAACAACTCAAATAAAGAAAGTAGCAAGTTCTAAAAAGGCTGATGAAGAATCAAAAGATGACAAAGATGAAAACTTATTATTAGAACTTCTACTGTTACCCGGTTCTCGTTTTTTAGGTAGAAATTTGCCCGAGTTGAAAACTATATTGATACCAAGAGCTATTCCGCTTGGTATCAATAAAAGAAAGAAACTACGTATTCTACAAAATAGATTACACCAAAGTAATCATGAGTTTACAAAACTTCATGTTGGGGATCGATTATTAATACAGACTAAACCAGAATACGTTTCTAACTTTGAAAACAGCAATAATCTAGCGGTATTAAACCAATATGAAGGTCGCACGCCTTCTACTCCATTTAAAAGAAACTTATCCATCCTGATTTTAATTGCCACCATTGCCATGGCAGCTACGGGAATTTTTGAAGTAATGACGAGCGTAATTACAGGAACCTTAGCTATGCTTCTTTTTAAGTGCGTAGAGTTAAATCGTATTTATGAAAAGATAAACTGGCAAATTATATTCTTATTAGCAGGTATGATACCGTTAGGTATTGCGATGAGTAATGCCAAGGCAGACACTTGGATCACGGAAGAACTTTTAGCCTTAATGGCCGGTCAGCAACCAATATTTATAATCGGATTGTTATTTTTAACCACCATGATTCTAAGTAGTGTTGTATCAAACAATGCTACGGCAATTATAATGGCACCTATTGGAATTTCATTGGCCAGCGGGTTAAGTCTTGATCCCAAGCCATTTATTCTATGTGTAATGTTTGCGGCAAATTTCAGTTTCTTTACTCCCTTAGGATATCAAACAAATGCACTTATCTACAGTATGGGAATATATAAATTCAAACACTTTTTAGTAATCGGCGGGGTTATATCCGTAGTACTTTGGATTGTGGGTACCTTGCTTTTAAGTGCGATGCTGTAATCAGCTATTTGGTAAATACCTCCTCAAACTTTTTAACAGCAGCTTCATAGCCAATGGCGTAGGCTTTTTCAATGCCTCTTCTATCTAGCAAGCCAATATGTTCCAGTTCTTTAGATTCTAGTACAAGGTGACAATTATTGATTTTTTGGCGGTTAATCGCGTAAATCATCAACCCCGTTACTCTGCCTGTCAATTGAAATGAATTGTTCAAATGTTTTTTCTCTAATTGAGAAACCACAGATACATTACTACCAATTACATAATCAACTTTTGGCAGAACAGCTTCAGACGGAAAATTGTTCATGATTCCGCCATCGGCATATAATTCTCCCTTATACTCTACAGGACTAAAAACAGGTGGTAATGCAGCCGATGCCAATAAAGGCTTTATCAATTCACCCTTATCGATAAAAAGCTCTTCACCTTTTTGCAAATTTGTAGCGACTACGTGGAGTTCTCTATTCAAGGCCTCAAAACTATCATCTGGAAAATACTGTTTAAAAGAAGCTATATAACTCTCGCTATTCAATAAACCTGGTTTAGCAACAGCAAAGTAATTGTATTTGAAAAGCGGTGTTTCCTTAAAAAACTTAAGCATATCTACTACAGGTTTGTCTGCCGCATACAATGCACCCACTAATGCACCAATACTACTACCGGATACCACTTTAGCCTCAATGCCAAACTCTTGCATTGCCTTAATAACACCTATATGTGCCATGCCTCTAATGCCTCCACCGGAAAGCACCAAACCAATGGACTTAGAACCTATTTGCATCTATCTAGAATTAATTTCAAAAAAAATGCCAAACGGATACTATTATCCGCTTGGCATAAAATTAATCATTATAGCGGACTATGAATCCAATCCGAAGGCATAATAATTTTTAGTGCCATCTTCATAAACACCTTCTAACATTACTCCGCCTTTTTTGTTCTCCAAAATAGCAGCAACATCATCAATGTCATCTACACGTTTACCATCAATATGCGTAATGATGAAACCAGCTCTCATTTGCGTCTCACTCTTAATCTTACCAGGGTATAGTTTAGAAACCTGTACCCCACCATCAATATCTAATTTTTTGGCTAATTGCTTGTCTACATTTTCAAAATCCGCACCTAAAAGATTAAATACTTCTTTCTTCTCTTTCTTGATAAAATCTGTTCCACCTTGAGAATTATGTAGCTCTACTTCCAATTCTTTTTCCTTTCCATTTCTATTTACAATAATAGCAACCTTATCACCAGGTCTTTTACCTGCTATAATTTCTTGAAGTCTTGGTGACGTAGCTGTTTCTTTACCGTTTACACTAACTATAATATCGCCAGATTCCATACCTGCCAAATCAGCACCACTATCTTCACCTACTTGCTCTACCCAAACACCTTTGGTAAAGTCAACATCTTTTTCTTTTGCCAAGTTACTGTCCATAGTTCTAATAGAAACCCCCAACATGCCACGTTGTACGTTACCGAATTTCAGTAAATCTTCAACCACTTTGGTAACGATGTTACTAGGCACCGCAAATCCGTATCCGGTATAAGTACCGGTTGTGCTAGCAATGGCTGTGTTAATTCCTACCAAATTACCATCAAGATTTACCAAAGCACCACCACTGTTACCAGGGTTGATAGCGGCATCTGTCTGTATAAAGCTTTCTACCGCAAACTTATCTGTATTAATATGAATGCTTCTTGCCTTTGCACTAACAATACCGGCGGTAACCGTAGAATTCAACCCTAACGGATTACCAACTGCCAATACCCACTCGCCAACTTCAACATCATCTGAATTGACCAAAGACATCGTTTTTAAATTATCTGCTTTAATCTGTAATAACGCCAAATCTGTAGTCGGGTCTGTACCGATTACAGTGGCTTTATACGATTGATTGTTATATAAAGTTACCTCAACCTCATCTGCATTATCGATAACATGATTATTGGTAACGATATATCCTTTATCATTAATAATCACTCCAGAACCTGTACCTACTCTAGGTCTTGATTGCCCTCCATTTGGAGATTGCCCTTTAAACATATCGCCAAAAAATTCTTTAAAAGGGTCTGGTAATTCTCTCGCTCCTTGTCTCTGGCTTGTTGATCCCGTTTGGGTAGATTTAATATGCACCACGGCATCTAAAACTTTTTCAGAAGTTTCCGTAAAATCTAAAGGCTTAATATTTCCTTCATTATCCTTTGTGTATAAAGCCTGTGCTCCTGGTACAGATTCAACCACGGTTACTCCGCTAGTTTCCTTATCCGATTCATTTTGTTTGTTAAATTGAATTACTCCGTAACTTACGACTAGAGCAATAACTGCCGAGAAGAAGTAAACCTTCCAAGCGCTTCTGGTATTTGTATTTGATTTCATATGTATTTAAATTTTTATGATTCTTCTGATGTCTTATTGGCAAAGGCTATGCCACGCATAGGACTGCCAATGCTAAAAAAAAATTAAAACTGATTGAAATTTTAAGGCTTTTTTTAGACTAACCAGTCTGTAACCTTAAAATTTTGTCAGATCCCATGTCAAAAAAAGGAAGATAAACGGACTTTACAGTGAGTTTATGGGTTTAATATTAAGGTAGCACAATTTAAATTTGTTTAAAACCAACCAACTAGTCTAAAACTGACATATTGACCTAAGGTAAGAGATTTCGTATGTTTTAAATTTATAATTATGCATTCTTAGAAAACCTTTGCTATATTTTTACGTAAGTTTAACAACGAGAAAGAAAATTGAATTGAATTCACTAGGTGCTACAGCTATATTGGTATTTGCTAATTCCGCTAAGGAAGATTTAGCCAATAAGGGTATTGCCCAAGGTGAACAGTTGTTTAACATTCTTACCACAGCCACACTTCGTAAAGCAAAAAATACAGGTTTGCCTGTTTTTCATTTTTCTGATGAAAACCAAATTGGCAACAATTTTGGCGAACGTTTCACGAATGCCATAGCTTCAGTATTTGAAAAGGGTTTTACAAGTGTTATTACCATAGGGAACGATACTCCGCACTTAAAAACACAACAACTTAAACATACCGCCAAGCAATTGGCAAAGGGCAAGTCTGTTATTGGACCATCTATTGATGGCGGTTTTTATCTTTTAGGTTTACAAAAATCAAATTTTGAGATAAGCGAATTTCAAAACCTACCTTGGCAACGCTTTGGCTTGTACCACAAAATTACCATGTGGCTACAAGAAGAATCAACAGCATTGGTGAAATTGCCCGTTTTACAGGATCTGGATACTGAAAAAGATCTAAAAGCTATTTTATCATTCTCAAAAGACCTGCCAACTACCTTGCTATTGGTGATAATAGCATTATTACGAATAAACAGAAGTCTATACTACACTAACCAGCACTTCTTTAGTCTATTTCTAAATAGTTTTCTATATAACAAGGGCTCGCCTTTAGTTTCATTTATCTAGACCCCCCTTTATCCAATAGTTGGATAAATGAAAAACCAGTCGAAAAACTATATATGAAACACTTATTACTAGTGTTGACCTTGTTTATATGTACTATGGTCAATGCTCAAGAAACAATTACCGGTACTGTAAAAGATACCGATGGAAACACCATACCTTATGTCAACATTGTTTTGTCTGGCACGCTAAACGGCACTACCACTAACGAAAACGGCATATATATCATTGATGTACCCAATCTTTCCGGTGCTCTTGAATTTTCCGTTTTAGGGTATGAAACCAAAATAATAACCATAAATAATAGACGAACAATTGATATAGTTCTAGGAGATTCTTCCCAAATCTTAGATGAAGTGGTATTAACGGCTTTAGGTCTAAAACGAGAAACAAAAGAATTAGGTTATGTAGTTCAAAGCTTAGACGCAAAAGGAGTTACAGAGGTAAAATCGGTCAATTTTCTAGACAACCTTTCGGGTAAGCTTGCTGGTGTTACTATAAACCAAGGTGCTACCGGAGTAGGGTCTTCCTCTAAAATTACCATTCGTGGTGAAGCTTCTTTCTCTAACAATAATCCGTTGTTTATAGTTGACGGCGTTCCAATCAATAACAATTCGGTCTTCAATTTTACGAATGAGGCAGCAGCCGGATTTCAAGAAATAGATTTTGGAAACGGTGCTATGGATGTGAATCCTGATGATATTGCAGAAGTTTCGGTTTTAAAAGGACCTAGTGCGGCGGCTCTTTATGGAACAAGAGCATCTAATGGCGTTATTATCATAGAAACCAAAAGCGGAAAAAATTCAAAAGGATTAGGCGTTAGCTACAATACTAGTTTCTTTGTGGATTCTGCATTTCAACTACCAGATTTTCAGAATGAATACGGACAAGGAAATTCTGGTGAGTTTGCTTTTGTGGACGGATTAGGTGGTGGAACAAATGATTTGATTACCTATAGTTGGGGACCACGTTTAGATGTTGGTAACTTAATTCCTCAGTATGATAGTCCGGTTACCTTGCCAGATGGTACGGTAGTACGTGGTGGTGACACTGCTCTTTATAACGGTATAGCCATTACCCCCACAGAATTTAAATCGAATCCTAATAACCTTAAGAATTTCTACGAAACGGGTACTACATTGATTAATAACATTGCAATATCTAACGGATTTGATACAGGTAATTACCGTCTCTCCTTTACAGATTTACGAAGCGAATCTATTATTCCAGGAGTAAATCTTGACCGCCAAACTATAGGTACAAGACTAAATTTTGAACCTATTGATAAACTGCGTATAAATTCCTCTATCAGTTATATTAATTCTAGTAGCGACAACAGACCTTCTAATGGTTATGGATCTGAAAATGCCAATTACTCTTTGGTAGCTTGGGGACCAAGGTCATTAAATATTGAAAACTTAAAAAACTATTGGCAACCAGGTTTAGAGGGCTTACAACAGTATTCTTATAATTATACGTTTTTTGATAATCCGTATTTCATTCTTAATGAAAATAGAAACTCCTTTAATAGGGACAGGGTATTCGGAAATATTTCAGCTAGCTATGACATTACAGATCATTTAACGGCAACAGTTAGATCGGGGATGGATTATTCAAGTGAATTACGCCAACTGCGCAGAGCCTATAGTTCTAATCGATTTGTAAATGGTGGTTATGCCGAGCATGATGTATTTTTTAGGGAAATAAACACTGATTTCTTATTAAATTATACCAATCAATTCAATGATTTAAGTGTAGATGTTTCTTTAGGCGGAAACAGATTAGACCAAAAAGCATTTACCTCACAAGCGCAAACCACGAGTTTGGCGCAACCGGGTATTTTTAGGTTATCTAATGCAGCTTCACCAATTGAAGTTTTCGAATTTGAATCTAATAAGCGAATCAACAGTTTTTACGGCTTGGCAAAATTTGGATACAAAGACTTCCTTTTCTTGGATGTTACAGGAAGAAACGATTGGTCTAGTGCATTGGCTACTCCGTTTTCCGTAGATAATACGTCATTCTTTTATCCATCTGCATCCAGTAGTTTTATATTATCGCAAGTGGTTGATTTACCTAAGGCCGTTTCATTTGCAAAACTAAGGGCAAGTTGGGCACAAGTAGGTAATGACACTGATCCCTACCAAACTACAAGTGCTTTTGTAGCACAAACTCCTTTTAATGGGCAACCAACTTTCAGTAACTCAAACACTATAGCAAACGCAAATCTTCAACCAGAATTAACCTCTTCATTTGAAGTAGGTGCAGATGTACGTTTGTTTGGAGACCAATTAAGATTAGATGTTTCTTACTATAACGCATTGACCAAAGATCAAATTATTTCATTACCTATAGGTATATCTTCCGGGTATACACAACAAGTAGTTAATGGTGGTGAAGTTCGTTCTAAAGGTGTAGAGATTATTTTGGGTATATCACCGGTTATAAGTCAAGATTTTAAATGGAACAGCACCTTAAATTTTAGTACAAATAGGTCTACTGTAGAAAGCTTACCACAAGATGAAGGTCGATTGACATTGGCATACTCCAGAATTTACAACAGTCAAAACCAAACGGTATTTTTACAGGCAGAAGAAGGTGGTCGCGTAGGTGATCTATATGGAACCGGATACTTAAAAAATGAAAATGGAGATTTCATTTTAACCGATGAGGGTAGATATATACCGGACAATGAACTGCAAAAATTAGGGAATTACAATCCTGATTTTATGCTCGGCTTCAATAACCAATTCAATTATAAAAACTGGAATATGGGATTCCTTTTCGATTGGCGACAAGGCGGAATCATTGTATCTAGAACAAGGGCATTGGGTAACGTTGGTGGTCAGCTAGCAGAAACAGCAGACAGACCTGAGGCAGGTATTGTACCCGAAGGAGTTGTAAATACTGGTACTGCAGATAATCCGGTGTATACACAAAATACCGTTGCAGTAACGGCAGAAAGTTATTACAGGCAATTTTATGATCGAAACCATGAAGAGAACAATACGTATGATGCATCCTTTTTAAAGCTACGCCAACTATCTATTGGTTATACGTTTAACAATCTTAGCCTGTTCAACCAAGATGCTACGTTGAGTTTATCATTAATAGGAAAGAACCTATTTGCTATAACAGAGAATCCGCATTTTGACCCAGAACAATTAGCTGTACAAGGGCAGGGATTTATCAGCGGTGTTGAAGATATGTCATACGCCACCACAAGAAGCATAGGTTTTAAAGCCGGATTTAATTTTTAAGAAAAAGAAAATGAAACATATATATAGCATTCTAGTCTTATTGTTGGTCATTGGCTGCACAAAAGACTTTGAAGAAATTAATACAAACACCAACGATCCCGTTACCGTACAACCTAGTCTTTTGTTAAGACAGGTAATTTATGACTATGGGGAGCAAATGTCATATGAAGGTTTTACTGCAGGTAATCTGTTGGGCCAATATAGTACCGCTCTAGACTTTAACTTATTTGACCGTCATGATTTAAAATCTCCGCAATTAGGTGGAAACCCATGGCCTATATTCTATCAGAATTTACGAGACAATGAAATTATATTGAATTTGTCTCAAGAGAATGCGGCGTATGCTGTGTATGAAGGGCCAGCAAGAATTATGAAAGCGTATATGGCAGCTGGTTTAACAGATTTATTCGGTGATGTCCCGTATTCAGAAGCATTTCAAGGAGATACAGAAACTGTTACTCCGTCCTATGACACTCAGGAGTCAATTTATATGGATGAAGGAGGAATATTTGATAATCTTGATAAGGGAATTTTAGCCATTCAGAATTATTCAGGTACCATAGCTTTAGAGGGAGACATTCTCTTTAATGGTGATTTAGACGGATGGATACGTTTTGCAAATTCCTTGAAAATTAAATATCTAATGCGAGTTTCAAGCAAAATAGATGTGGCCTCACAACTACAAGCAATTGTCGCAGAAGGCAATTTTATAGATGATAATAGCGCAAATGCCATTTTCAACTTTACCGATGGCGAACCAAATAGTTTTAGGTTGGCACAACTTAGGGTCGGCGATTTTAATAATTATGTGCTTTCTGAAACGATGGATGAAATTCTAACCAACTTAAACGATCCACGAATTGCACGCTTATACCAACCTTTTGCCAATAGTACAGATGGCGGTTATAACGGACTATTAAATGGAATCGATGCCTCTGCCGGAGTATCGTTAGCTGATTACTCTTTATTGGGTACTATTTTCAGAGAGAATACAGGGCTTTTAGATGCTAATTTTATGTCCAGCATGGAAACTCACTTTCTATTAGCTGAAGCTGCACAACAAGGGCTTATTTCCGCCGACACGGAACCCCTTTACAATACGGGGGTAACTCAAGCTTTTGAATACTGGCAAGTGGAGCTTCCTGAAGATTATTTATCTGTTGACGCAGCGTTAAATAATGGCGACCCTTTAGAGAATATCATTACTCAAAAATGGATTGCAAATAGCATAAACGGTTATGAAGGTTGGGTAGAATATAGAAGGACAGGTTTTCCGCAATTGAAAACAATTTCTGCTAGTTTGAACAATGATTTGATTCCCATACGCATGCCTTACCCTGCTGAGGAAGAAGCTTTAAATAATGCCAATTATACCGCAGCTTCAAATAACACGGAAGGCAATAGTATTAATGTTGCAGTTTGGTGGGATGAGCAATAGTTAGGAGTTAGGAGTTAGGAGTTAGGAAAAAAATAAATTTATGACTGAGGTACAAATTTGGCAATGGGGATTGGTGATCACATCTAGTTTGATGCTGTTCTTTCTTTCTCCATGGGCAAAAGATACCAATCAGTTTTTTAAAGCCGTTCAAAAGAAGAAAGCACCCAACACATTTATGCTAATGGGTAGTTTGATCATTTCTTGGATATTCGCCAAGAGTATAACCAATGCCGCAAATTTAGGATTGGATTTCGGTATTGTTGGTGGTGTAGCCTATGCAGGCTATTATTTATCATTTGCCGTGGCAGGTATCGTCATTTATAAAATGAGGCTGCATGGTAAGTATACTAGCATACATGATTTTTTATCCTCTAAATTTGGCAAAACTGCGGTAACTGTTTTTTCCATTCTTATTGCATTTCGTTTGTTCAATGAAGTATGGAGCAACACTATGGTTATTGGTTCTTACTTTGGTGATATGGGTACGAGCTCATACTATTGGTCCATTTTAATATTTACGGCACTAACTTTGTCCTATGTATTGAAAGGTGGTATGAGCAGCTCTATTTTTACCGATGTTGTCCAAATGGGACTTTTTTCAGTGTTATTAGCGGTAATATTGTTCACTATTTTTGGAAATGACAATGCAATAGATACTACAGAAGTACTTAATTCTGGGGTTTGGTCTTTTGAAACTGGACTAAATTTATTGTTTGCTGCCTTGCTACAATCTTTCAGTTATCCCTTTCATGATCCTGTATTAACAGATAGAGGTTTTATTAGTAGTCCGAAAGTAACATTGAAAAGCTTTTTATGGGCAAGTGTACTTGGAGCTATTTGCATTGTTCTATTCAGCATTATAGGTGTTTATGCCCAATCTCAAGGTATGCAAGGTCAAGCGGCTGTTCAAGTTGGTAAGGCTTTTGGAACAATGATTTTACTGGTCATCAACTTCATCATGATCACATCCGCAGCATCCACATTAGATTCTACATTTTCATCATTTTCCAAATTATTGGCTCTTGACCTAAACCTTGGAAACACGGTTAAATTCGGTCGGTGGTCTATGGTAGCTGTTGCGGTTTTGGGTACGGTTCCGGTCTTTTTAGATGCTGAAATATTATCTGCCACCACCATTAGCGGAACTATGGTCATCGGTTTAACCCCCGTTTTTTTATTTTGGAAAGGTAGTGCTCCTAAAATCAGTTTTCATTTAAGTGTTTTCTGTGGATTGTTATTCGGTTTTTTATTGATTTTCAATTGGTTTCCAGATAGCTTAATATTTACCACTGGCAAGTATGCCAATTTATTATGGATTAATTTTTGGGGCATTTTATGTTGCCTATTCGTTTATATGATACCTACATGGATAAAGAAATAAAACATATGGGCACAAAATCTGGAAAGCTATTGCTTTTTGGAGGAGTGTATAGTAACCTTCAGGCTTTGGAGAAATTGATTTCCATTTCTGAAGAAGCAGGAATTAGACCAGAGAATTGTATAAGTACAGGAGATCTTACCGGTTACTGCGCACAACCTGAAGAAACGGTACAGCTATTTCAAAAATGGGGTGCACTTACTATTGCTGGTAATGTAGAATTACAACTTGCCAATGATAGCGAAGATTGTGGGTGCGATTTTAAAAGTGGTAGCCGTTGTGACGATTTCTCAAAAATGTGGTTTCCCTATACTAAAGGGCATTTATCACAACAATCTTTAGATTGGATGAAGCAAATTCCAGAATACTTAAGTTTTGATTATGGGAACAAAAAAGTAACGGTAGTTCATGGCAACTATGGTAATACATCAGAATTTGTATTTAAATCAAACGCTACAGAAAGTAAAGAAGGTTGTTTTCAAGAGACTAAAAGTGATATCATTGTTGCGGGGCATTGTGGCTTGCCATTTCATCAAACCATAAAAGAGAAGGTATGGCTGAACCCTGGTGTAATAGGTATGCCGGCAAATGATGGCACTACTCGCGTATGGTATATGATCTTGAATATTGAGGGTGGTGAAGTTACTTACGCCCATCACTCTTTTGAATATGAGGCTGAAACCGCGCAGAAATTAATGTATAAAAACCATTTACCAGAAGCCTACGGCGATACACTTACCTCTGGCATTTGGGACAATATGGAAATACTTCCCGAACTGGAAAAAATGGGACAGGGAATTCCGATTCATTTTAACCAAGAACAAAAAGATTCAATAAAACCTAAAAAACAAAAAAAGATGGCAAATACGTACTACGATCCAGCAGATTTAAGAAAATTCGGAAAAATTACAGAGTGGAGTGAAGAGCTTGGAACTAAATTTTTTGATTATTATGGTAAAGTTTTCGAAGAAGGCGCACTAAGCGCTAGAGAAAAATCTCTAATTGCGTTAGCAGTGTCTCATGTAGTAAAGTGTCCGTATTGCATAGATGCGTATACCAAAGACGGTTTGCAAAAAGGAATTACGAAAGAAGAAATGATGGAAGCCGTTCATGTAGGTGCTGCCATAGAAAGCGGTGCAACATTGGTTCATGGTGTACAAATGATGAATAAGTACAATAAATTGTCAATGTAATGCCCCCTAACCCCCAAAGGGGGAATAAATAGAATTGCTATCTACTAAAAAAGAAATTTAAATAGGTTGAATTGTTTAACGCTCGTGATAAAAATTAACGAACAACTGACAACCATCAACCATCAACAAAAAAAGAATGGCTACAAAATCATTAAAAGCGAAAGGGAACGATTTAGCGGTTTCCAACAAGCAGTTAGAAATATTGAACGGAGGCATATTTGCTGATGGCGAGCTTCCTTATTTTAAAGATAAAATTGCAGACATAGGGCATTTTCCTTTACGCCCAAAAAAGCTGGAAATCTTACAAATTAACGTAGGTTACATGTGTAATCAGGTTTGTGAGCATTGCCACGTAGATGCTGGTCCTGATCGTAAAGAGATTATGACCCGTGAAACTATGCAGCAATGTTTAGAGGTGATTAAAAATACAGGTGCGCATACCTTAGATTTAACCGGTGGTGCACCAGAAATGAATCCTGATTTTGAATGGTTTGTAGAAGAAGCTGCCAAAGCCGGAATCAAAGATTTTATAGTTCGTTCTAACTTGACGATAATAAGAGCAAATAAGAAATACTATCACCTACCGGATTTCTTTAAAAAACACAACGTCCATGTTATTTCTTCAATGCCACACTATACCCGTGGAAAAACGGATAAGCAAAGAGGAGACGGAGTTTTTGACAAATCGATAAAGGCATTACAAGAATTGAACGAAAGAGGGTATGGCATGCCAGGTAGCGATTTACGATTGGATTTAGTATATAATCCATCTGGAGCGTATTTGCCGGGAGATCAGGCTGCGATGGAGAAGGATTTCAAAAAAGCCTTAAAAGAAGATTTTGATATTCAGTTCCATAACCTTTTTGCCATTACCAATTTACCTATTGCACGTTTCTTGGACTACTTGATAGCATCGGAGAATTACGAAGATTACATGTATGCATTAGTGGAAGCTTATAATCCGTCTGCAGTAGCAAACGTAATGTGTACCAATACCATTTCCATAAGTTGGGATGGTTGGTTGTACGATTGTGACTTTAACCAAATGTTAGATTTAAAAGTAGCCAGTAAGGTAAAACATATTAAAGATTATAATGAGGACTTATTGAACGATAGAAACATCATTATATCCCAACACTGTTATGGCTGTACAGCAGGCGCCGGTAGTAGCTGCCAAGGTACCGTTGCATAATACAATTAGAAATGAAATTTCAGAACCGTTTGATAATTTATATTGAACGGTTTTTTTGTTTTTGGCTACCTACTAATAGTATTATCCAACCAGATACACCAACTACAGAACTGACCACTTGGTTTGTTTAATAGTATAAAAAAGATGTTATACACCGACAAAATAGACGTTTATCGAAAAAATAAGCATCTAATCCATAAATTCTGAGGTTCTTTAACTCTCCCACGTTCTATAAAAAGACCATATGGTCAGTTTTACCCAAATCTCCATATTATGAACAAGAGTTTAAAGCGCATGGCTACCATGCAACGTTTACAGAACACAGGGTTAGAATTGTTTTATGCCCAAGGGTATTATGACACTAGCGTAGATGATATTCTTAAAAAACTAAACCTTTCTAAAGGGGCTTTTTATTATCATTTTGATTCTAAAGAAGACTTCTTTGTTCAAATTATACAGAACTTATTGGCTCGTAAAGTATACAGCATGTTAATTGAACCTATTGAAGGCCACGATAATCCTTTAACTTTAATTACCAAATGTTTTGACGATGCTATGGAAACCGCTGTTCATAACGAAATGGACTATGGTTTTATTCTTAGCAACTTCTTATCTGAATTTAACGGAAAGAACGATGTAATCATGAAGCATTTAAATGAAATTGTAACGGTATGGGAAGTAAACTTGGTAACCACTTTACAGAAAGGAAAATTTAATGGATACCTAGATAGACATGTCGATTGTGAAGCTGCCGCCACTTTTTTAATGAGTTCATATTTCGGAGTACGTACATTAATGACCAGTTCAGCACCAGCTGCCAAAAAATACAGATTCATGTCTCAGCTACGTCAATACTTTAAAAGTATAGAAGCCAAGCCTGTTAATTCTTAAACTTAAATACTTAAAACTTCCCTTATTTTCTGGACGATAGTTTCCGGTCGGATAGTTTCCATAGACTTATCATATCCATCCGGGTATTTATTTCCATAAATTGAGGTGGGAATGGCAGGATATTTTTTCCTGTCCGATAAAAGTGCGAAATGCTCTGGCTGATTAAAAGGCGAAAAACCTGCATACGGATGTGTAACGCCCCATATTGTTACGGTTGGCACACCAAACATTGCAGCTAAATGGGCATTCCCACTATCCATCGCTAACATTAACTGAAGATTAGATATTAAGCTCAATTCGTCTGAAAATGACAATTTGCCTGCTGCATTATGGCAATTGTTGAACTGAGCATCCCATTTGCTCAAAACTTCTATTTCCTTCTCTCCTCCGCCAAACAATACGATTTGATAGTTATTGGAAGAATTTAATGAGAATAGCACTTCTTCCATCAGCTCATGTGGATACATTTTTCCGCTAAAAGCGGCAAAAGGGGCAATACCAATTAGAGGTCTTGCCTTGTTATCTTTTAAATACGACACATTTTCAGGGATAGCTCTTTTTTGCAAGGTTTCCATCTCTGATTTAGCAATTGGGTAGCCCAACTTACCGAACACCTCAGCATAGCGCTCAAAAGTGGTTTTTAAAGGGATAAAAGATGATCTCTGAGGATTAACCAATTCCTTTTTTGCAACCCTACCCTTATCAATTTGGATAAATGGAATCGAAGAAAGTTTAAAGTACTGTTTTAAAATTGTACTTCGCAGTACATTGTGAATATCTGCAACTGCATCAATATGCAAGGGTTTTAATTCTTTGTATAATTTCCAAAGTCCTAAAACACCTTTATGTTTTCCTTTTACATCGGCATTATATACCCTTACATTAGGTATGCCAGCAAAAAATGGCGCAGTAAAAGGTTTGGTTAAAACGGTAATTTTTACTCCAGGATATTTATTAATGATACCCAAAATAACAGGAACGGTCATAGCCACATCACCCATAGCGGATAATCTTATAACCAGAATATGTTTAGGGTTATTTGTTACCACGAAGGATGGGGTTTAGTTCCTCATCATTATACATCTTCATCTGCTTGTACACCTTCATATATTTAGCACCACTTTCAATATCGGCAAGTAATTGGTCTATGGCAGAAGAAAGATCGTTTTTCTGTTCAAGCAAAACTTCCAATTTAGCTTGACATTTTTCGCGGTGTTCTAAAGAAGCATCTGCTCTAGTAGCTTCTTCCGCCATATGATAAATTTTCAATGCTAAAATAGAAAGTCGGTCAATTGCCCAAGCAGGACTTTCTGTATTAATAGTAGCGTCTGAATCAACATTTACCGATTGGTATTTTTTAAGAAAATAACTATCAATAAATTCTACCAAGTCTGTTCTATCTTGATTACTTGCATCAATCTTACGCTTTAGTCCCAAAGCGTCATCAGGATTAATATCAGGATTTCTTATTATATCTTCATAATGCCATTGCACTGTATCTATCCAGTTCTTTCTATATAATAAGTGTTCAATATCCTCTTTTGAATATGGATTAACAAAACTCTGATATACATCATCTTTGATGTGGTACTTTTCAATACTCTTATTAAATATATTAAATGCGAACTCGCTAAACATAAGTGCCTTTTTTACAAAGATAAAGCTTAAAGATGTAACCTATAGTTTTGTTACAAAAACTATGATAGGCACCATAATACTTGCTATTAGTATCAGCTCTAAAAATTTTGGTTTTTTAATGGATTGTAAATAATTAACTATAAAAACCACAGAAGGAAAAAAGGTAATCATAACCGCGTTGTTATTATCCGAAGTAACAAGAATGTTAACGACTAAACCAATGACAAAAGAAAATGCAATTAAACGCAGCGTTATAACTTTACCAACACCAGATTTACTTAGGTTAACAAATGCCGAAAATGCTAATGCCATATTCAAGAGTG
This sequence comes from Maribacter forsetii DSM 18668, assembly GCF_000744105.1. Taxonomy (NCBI): domain Bacteria; kingdom Pseudomonadati; phylum Bacteroidota; class Flavobacteriia; order Flavobacteriales; family Flavobacteriaceae; genus Maribacter; species Maribacter forsetii. The sequence goes on along the minus strand of NZ_JQLH01000001.1, from coordinate 244,673 downwards.
CATATAGGGTCATTTTTAAACTAGTCCACAATTTTATTGGAAATATAGCGTCATAATCAATAGCAAAATCGTAATGATCTAGAATAAAATTTGGTTTATCCAGCAACACTAAAATACCGTAGAGTATCATAAAAAAACAGAATCCTACAGATAATAAAACCAGCCAGTTTCTTATATTTTTTGGGTCATAAATATAAATAGCTGCAAAAACTAACAATAAGTATAACAGAGCCCATTCATAAAATACACTTGAAATACAAATCCAAAGTCCGGCATCGAAAATTTTAAGTTTTATATTTTTCAGAGACTTGATACTTAAAAGACGTCTCATGGCCAAAAGCAGAAAAAAGCTAGTAAAAATTGCATTATTGTCACCCAAGGTCTCTGGAAATACAACAAATAATAGCGTAAAAAACAAAATAGCAAATGAATTGGTACCCGTGAGTTTATTACGTTTAACCACAAAGTCAACAACGAAAACACTAAAAAGAAGAATCGTTAAAATACCGATTGACGGGGCAATTTCTACATTGCTCATCGATAAATTGAATAAGTAAAATTGAACCGACCAATAGAAAAGAAACAAAAAAACCAGAAGAATAATGAAATTCACCGGTTTTGTTTTCTCAAAAATGCTTGAAATCATCTAAGCTTTTTATATTTTTGCTTGTAAATATAGTAATAAGATGAAATCATTTTTTGAAGGTATCGCAGATTTGTTCGTAAATGTACTATTTGCACCGTTAGATTTTTTACGTTTTACAGATAGCTGGGCATTGTCAAATATCTTAAACTGGATATTTATGTTAATAGGTTCAGTAGCATTTGTGTATTGGATGCTTGAGTTAAAGAAATACAATGATGAAGGAGAAGAAGATACATCAAGTACTTCTCACTCTTACTTATAATATTAAATCAATTATCGGTTTTTAATAAATAAAACCGATAATTGACTATTCCTTAAAGATCGAAACCTAGATCTTTTCTATAGTTCATTCCTTCAAAGGAAAGCTTCTCTACATTTTTATACGATTTTGACAGTGCCGATTTAAAATCAGTACCGAAGGAAGTAATTGCCATTACTCTACCACCGTTAGTAACTACTTTACCCTCTTTAAGCGTAGTACCAGCGTGAAATACTAAAGATTCGCTAATAGCATCTATACCTGTAATTTCTTTTCCTTTCTCGTAAGAACCAGGATATCCACCGGATACTGTCATAACGGTTGTTGCTGTTCTTTCATCTAGCTTTAAATCAACCTCTGATAGTTTTTGATCAGCAACCGCTTTTAACAATTCTACCATATCGTTTTGTATACGTGGTAAAACCACTTCAGTTTCCGGATCGCCCATTCTAACGTTATATTCAATAACCTTAGGATCTTCACCAACTTTTATAAGTCCGATAAAAATAAAACCTTTATAAGGCATATTATCCTTTTTAAGCCCTTCTACGGTAGGTTTTACAATTCGCTGCTCAATCTTATCCATAAAGTCCTTATTCGCGAAAGGAACCGGAGAAATAGCCCCCATACCACCAGTATTGAGTCCGGTATCACCCTCACCTATTCTTTTATAGTCTTTAGCAGTGGGTAGAACCTTATAGCTATCACCATCCGTTAGTACAAAAACGCTTAATTCAATACCATCAAGAAACTCTTCAATGACAACTGTTGTACTAGCAGCACCAAATTTTTTATCAACCAACATTGATTTTAGTTCAACCTTGGCTTCGTTTAAGTCATTGAGAATAACTACACCTTTACCAGCAGCCAACCCGTCAGCTTTTAAAACGAATGGTGGATTCAGTTCTTCTAAAAACTTAAATCCATCTTCAACAGTTTCTGCAGTAAAACTTTTATACTGAGCGGTAGGAATTTGATGACGCATCATAAACTCCTTCGCAAACTCTTTACTACCTTCAAGAGTAGCAGCTAATTTTTCAGGACCGATAACTGCAACATTTTTTAATTCTTTATCGTTAAGAAAAATATCATGAATTCCGTTTACCAAAGGATCTTCAGGACCTACCATAACAAGTTGAATATTCTCCTTTAAAACCAATTCTTTAATAGCTTCAAAATCATTTACACCAATTGGTACATTAGTGGCAATTTTCTCAGTACCGGCATTTCCCGGTGCAACAAATAGTTTAGAAAGTTTTTTACTTTGTGCCAATTTCCAAGCAAAAGTATGCTCACGACCACCTGATCCTAAAATTAAAATATTCATTTTGTCAATTTTTGCAAAACCAATGTTTGCTCTTTAATAATATTATTTTGTAGAGAAATCTCTATGCTCTTTCTTTTGTAAGTCCTCTGGAGACAATGATTTGAAATAATCGTATACGATTTTTAAACCTTCTGTTCTATGTACTTTTGGCTCCCAACCTAAAATTTCTTTTGCTTTGGTAATATCTGGCTGACGTTGGGTAGGGTCATCTTGTGGTAGCGGTTTATAAATCACCTTTTGTTTGGTTCCTGTTAAAGTGATAATTTCTTCTGCAAATTCCTTAATCGAGGTTTCATGGGGATTTCCAATATTAATAGGGTCTGTATAATCGCTAAATAATAAACGGTATATTCCCTCTACCTGATCATCGATATAACAAAATGATCTACTCTGAGAGCCATCACCAAAAACAGTTAAATCTTCTCCTCTTAGAGCCTGACCCATAAACGCAGGAACAACCCTACCATCATTTAAACGCATTCTAGACCCATAGGTATTAAAAATACGAACGATACGAGTATCAAGTCCGTGATGTCTATGATAAGCCATTGTAATGGACTCCATGAAGCGTTTAGCTTCATCATAAACCCCACGAGGACCTATAGGATTTACATTACCAAAATATTCCTCATTTTGAGGGTGAACTAATGGATCACCATAAACTTCAGAAGTTGAAGCTACCAAAATTCTAGCGCCCTTTTCTTTTGCTAAACCTAACAAGTTTAATGTACCTAAAGATCCAACTTTCAAAGTTTTAATAGGAATTTTTAAATAATCTATGGGACTTGCAGGTGAAGCAAAGTGAAGTATATAGTCTAATTTTCCGGATACGTGAACAAACTTAGTAACATCATGATGATAAAACTCGAAATTCTGTAAAGGAAAAAGATGAGCGATGTTATTAAGGTCACCTGTTATTAGATTATCCATCCCTATTACATGAAATCCTTCAGCAATAAAACGATCACAAAGATGAGATCCTAGAAAACCAGCAGCACCTGTAATTAATATTTTTTTCATATTTTCTATTATACCCCTCTTGAAAATAAAACAGTCGTTACAGTTTTAAATACAATACGTAAATCTAGAGTAATTGATCTGTTTTTAATATAATATAAATCATACTCTAACTTCTTTATTGAATCTTCTAAATTTTCCCCATATTTATACTTCACCTGAGCCCAACCAGTAATACCTGGTTTTATCAAATGGCGTGTACCATAAAAAGGAACTAATGAATTTAATTGGTTTACAAATACTTTACGTTCAGGTCGCGGTCCGATAAACTGCATATCTCCTTTTATTACCGACAATATCTGAGGTAATTCATCAATTCTAAATATTCTTAATATCCGACCAAAAGGGGTTATTCTAGCATCATTTTTTACAGCCATTTTAGCTCCTTCCTTTTCTGCATTAACCACCATCGATCTAAACTTGTAAATTTTAAACTCATTACCGTGAAGCCCTACTCTTTTCTGTGTATAAAACAAAGGCCCTCTATTGAAGAAAATATTTAAAATAAAAACGAATGGTATACATAACACCAAGACAAGGCCAACAATTAATGAAAGAATAAAATTAACTAAGAAACTAAAAATAGTATGCAAGTATCTAATTTTTCTATTTCTAAATTGTAATATTTCATAAAAACTATCATTATGAGATTGTATTGGCAAGGCTTCATAAGTGTTTTCGTAAAATGATGTATACGATATTACTTCTTTACCTTTAAGAATGGATCTCAAAAGAATTTTTTCTAAATCATCTGGAAATTCGCTATAATTCTTAATATTAACAATCCACGAATCTACTTTTTCAGATGCCACTAGAAACTTCTTTTTTACTTCGCTATGCTGGTTTAAGTTATAAGTTAACTTTACTTTATAAAAAGTTTCAACATCTTCTCCATCAATAGATGAAGTGACTTCTCTAAAATGTTTTTCAGTTTCTTTATCATATATTAACAACACATTACGTGTTGTAGGTATCACCCTAAAAACATTAACAAAAAATAATCTCCATAGAGCTATTTCAATTGGTGTTAGTATAAGAAAAACCAACAATGGTATTCTCCAAAAGCTAGTATCAAAAAATAAAACCGAAAAAAGAAAAACTATAAAAACAAACAATGCAGTAATATACAAAGCCTGAGATACTACATACTTTCTTTTTAAGGTTCTTTGTAGGTTGTATAAATCTAAGATATAGGAAAGGGTTAAAAATGACACAACGCCAAATAATGTAACAATAATCTTTAGTTTTAAAGATACGTACTTAACATCTATAGCATTATTAACAAATAAGTTGAGGCTTGCCAATATAACTATTAAATCTCCTACTAATAGAATGAATTTACGTTCTATTGAATTTAGTATAGTAGGTTTAGCCATTGAAATAAATTTATCTTTTGTAAAGTTACAAGAGTAAAAGTAATACTATATTACAATTAAGCATTTACTTTATTATTCCGGGCTAATAAATAAAATAATATTATAAAAAAACAAAAATAAGTTAACCCATAAGCACGGCTTAAAAAGTTTTCCGTAAACAAAATCAATGCAATTAACACAAAAATATTTAAAAACAAAGGATTCTTACTTCCCCATGCTTTTTTAAAAAGCATCCCAAAAGAATATAAAAAGCTTATTAAACCAATTATCCCAGTAGTTCCTAAAATAAATAAATAAAAATTATGAGTGTTAAGATTTTTTTTAGTAAAATCTGGAGAGTTTAATCCTTGATAACATAAATGTAATTCATCTTGTAAATCCCCAACCCCTAAACCTAAAAGAGGATGACTTGTAATTAACTCAAAACTACAAGAGTAGACAGCCAAACGCATTGCTGTTGAAGATAATCTTCTATTATTCTCGGTTGATTGAAAACCATATTGAAAAATTTCAGAAATTCTATATTTCAAAAAAGGTACTTGATAAACTACTATTGTACTAATACAAGCAACTACTAAAAGTACTAGAATCTTTTGCCATAGTTTTTTTTTATTAAAAATAAAAAAAACAACAATGGACATAATCAAAATGGAAAATACTACTCCTCTAGAAAAGATTAAAAGAAGACCAACTATAAAAAGTATGATTAGAATGATACTCCAATAATTTTTAGTCATTCTATAAAAAGAAAATAAAATAAAAATAGCAGCAGAAAAATACATTGAAATATAGGTGCTATGTAAATCTAAGAAAGAGGTTGCTAACAATTTATCTCTAACGGAATGACTATGAAAATCATCAATAGTGAAAAATGCTAAATATAAAACGTATACTAACAGCAAAAATGTTGAAAAGACAAATACTTTTAGTATCGCCCTACCCTTTTCTATATTCAAACTATAATTTCCAGAAAGAATAAAGACAATCAAAGGAAACACCAGCAACGGTAGCATTCGACCTAATGTTTTTATTCCCACTTCTATGTTAGAACTATAAAATATAGAAAAGCAAAGAATTAAATAGAATCCAGACAAGATTAATAATCCTTTGACATTTATGTGTCTATTTTTTTGTGAACTAACACAAAAATAAAATAAGAACGTAACTAATAAAAATATAGTTATAATACTTATAAAAACATAAGGTAAAACAGGAAAAAACGCCAATAATATAAGATTCCAATATCTTAAATCAATATCTTTTGATAATACTTTGTACATACTAAAATTAAGTAGATTTCCTAAAATCTCGCTCTTTAAGAAGTTTATAAAGTCTTGAAGGTAATATTCCCAAAATTACCGGTACAATAAGGTATATTCTTTTATAAAAAGGTAAATGAAGATTTTTATAACCATAATATCTAATTTTTAAATCAGTCATTCTATATTTCCAGGATTTTCTACTGTGGTAGCTATCATTAACCCTATACTTTAAAAGAAATTCAGGCAAATTATACATCTTAATATTTTTAGCAGCACATCTTAACCACAAATCATAATCCTGTACTACTTTATATTCTTCATTATAAAAACCTAACTCTTGAAGTTTATTTTTTCTAAATACAACAGTAGGGTGACAAATAGGATTAATTATATGAATTAACTTATTAATTTCTGAATTAGCTATCGGCACAGTCCTATCTGAAATAATATTGCCCTCTTCATCAATATCTTTACAAAAAGACCCTAATACATCTATATCAGGATTGTTTTCTAAAAAGATAATTTGCTTTTCAAAACGATCTTTTAAAGAAATATCATCAGCATCCATTCTTGCTATAAATTCATATTTAGCTAAATTAATAGCTTTATTAAGATTTATAGTCAACCCCAAATTAGTTGAATTATTTATAATTACTATTCTATTGTCGATTAGACCGTATTTATTAATAATTTCAAGGGAAGAATCACTAGAACAATCATTGATTATTATAAATTCAAAATGTCGATAAGTTTGTTGTAGAATACTTTCAATTGATTCAGACAAATACTTTTCCGCATTGTAAACGGACATTATAACTGATATCATTGATTAATAATTTTTGTAACATCTAACTCATAAAGACCTCTAACTCCCTCATGTACAGAATCAACAGTTATCTTATTGCCACACTCGTTAAACCTAGGATGTAAATCACACCTAAATTCACCAATAAATTTCATAGGAGAAAAAAAACGACCAATATTATATACTTTATTAGAACTTATGTTATACAGTAATATAGAACTCATTCTTGATTTATCAGGATATGTATCAGTTAACATCCAATCCGAATCAGAGGAAAAACTTGGATGACCATCTTCATTCAAGAGACCATCTGCAAATGGAAAAAATTCTGTGCTTTTATCTTTTAGCAAAAAGTATTTATCTCCAAAATTATTTTTTGTCATCCATCCCACAATTTCATCATTATTTTTCCATGTACAATGAGACACCATTCCATCATTTGAAAGAAGGTAGAGATCAGTTCCATCCACATTAGCTGTAATTAATCGAGATTTTTTTACACCCTCATCTGAAAACCATCTATGGTGGAACATAAATCGTTCACCAGATGGTGAAATATCTATATGATTAACTTTATGCCAAGCATTCTCCATACTTTCGTCTTTATGGAATTCTAGCAAACTCTTAAAACTTACGATAAGCTTTGTTTCATGACTATCCAAGTCAATTAATGAAATCCCATCGTTAAAATTTAGCTTAGCGACTTCTTCAAAGTTCTCACAAAAGTAACCGTAATCAGGTCTTAACTTTGCAAGCCTATTAAAATTTAAGGTTAAAGCTATATTCTTTCCTTTATGAACAGAATAAATAGGATGATTAATAATCACTTCTTTTTTGTTCAGAATATTAATAATTTTGGCTTTATAACCTGTATTGTCATGAAAATTATGAGCAATTTCAGATTCTGAAAGCCATGTCAACATCGCCCCTTGCTGCCAATTCCACGATGTGGTCGATGATATTTTATTGTCATTAACATAAATATCTAACTCTGTACAATTATTTCTTTTTTTTTCTTTTCCTTTTATTAATGCGTGATAACTATAATTATCTCCAGAATTTGGTGACTTATCATAATAACCCCAAAAACCTGACATTCCGTCTTTGGAAATTTTTTTTAAAAAAACCTTATCATGAATTTTGAAACTATATTGTTGCTTATATAGTATAAATGTAAAATGTTGATATAAGTATTTAAGCTTTTCTTTTAATTTAGGAAATCTATTTAAAATTTTAGCAATATATCTTTCTTTTGAGTTGAATTTGGACATTAATTTAAGTTTAAATAAACATTCTGATAATTATCTGTCATATTTTGAGCATTTAATGAATTTAAAATAATATTATAAGAAGATTCCGAAAATAATCCATAGTCACCTGCAACTAATTCTTGAAATTTAATATCAAAATTATCTTGATTTACACTTACACCTGCATGTTTATTGATATCCAATATCTCTAAATGAGAAGGAATATCACTTAACATTACAGGCAATTTAGCAGCCATTGCTTCCATTACTGTATTTGGAAGCCCTTCCGATTTTGAAAGTGATATAAAATAATCAGATGCAAATAAATAAGATATTACATTACTTACATTACCCTTAATTAAGATGTTACTTTCTTTTAAAGCTTGACAAGCATTCATTAAAAAACCATCACCTAATACCAAAAGACAAAATTCATCTCGAATTTTAACTTCTGTAAATTTTCGTATAGTTTCCAAAGGATTTTTTCTAGGAATTAAGCTACCGATAAAAATAAAAATTTTTTTATCCAATGGTAATTGTAATTTCTTACGTAATTCCAATTTGTCACATTTTGTAGAAAACTCAGAAAAATCAACACCATTTTGAACATAGTCAACTTTAAAATCGATTCGTTCTTTAAAAATAATGGAAAGCGACTTAGAACAAGTTACAACGTTAACTATTTTTTTAATTATCATAACATGATAATATGCCATAAGCTTCCCTTTAAATATTCCATATTTCATGGGATAATCATCGAAAGGAAAATTATGTAGCGTAGCTATATGTTTTGCTTTAATACCTAAACGACAAACTAAAGCATCTGGCCTAAGACCATGGCTATGAATTATGTCAATGTTATTTTCCTTAAAGAAAAGTTTTATTTCCTTCTTATTTTTTATTAAACCTGCAAGTCTACCATTACTTAATTCATGTGTAGTAACACCTAATAAATTAAAGTCGTTAATAGAATTACTATCATTTCCAGTAGTTTTTGATAAGGAGATAACGTAAACATTAAATTTTCCCTTATCCAAAAACTTAGCAATATTATAAACAATATTTATAGGACCTGATTTTTTAAATGAAGAAATCACAAAACAAATATTTTTCATACGATATAATTAAAAATACAACATATACTCTTCTCCAAGTCTCTTATATACATTTATATAAAACAATAAAATGAAAAAAATGAAATATAAAATTTTCATCATCAATTTATTTTTAAATAATAAAACAAAGCTTGGTAAAATAATTATCTCGACTGTGGCAAAAAGAGTGGATAGCCTCGATGATAAGATAGCAAAATCATTAAAAATGAATAACAACAACAAGCTAACCAATAACATATTTCTAATGGTGTAATAATGTGGTTGTCTATTTTTTAATTGGTTTTCAAACAACATAAAAGTAAGAAAAACTATTACCTGATAAAGTACAATAAGGCTAAATAAATTACCACTTTCTGACAAGTAACCACTGACATAGGAAGCCGAAGAAGGCACATATTTAATTATAAGTTCACCAATAATTTGTTTAATTTTTATAAATGAAATACAAAAAGATAATATAAGTGCAAGAATTAATTTCTTATTAGAAATAGAATTTTTTATTATATAATTATTTATGTAATAAAAAGGGATGATCAATAAGGCTGTTTTATGAAAAGAGGCGGCCATTAATATTAAAAGATAAAAAGGTAAAACATCTCTTTTACTAATAAATTTTATGCTGTAAAGAACAATTGCCAGTGCTACACCTGCCCTAATTTGATTTAAGTCTCTAAGAAAAAAGAAACGCAAAAAGTATAAAGACAGTCCCAAATAGAAGTAAGTAGTATAATTTTTAAGCGATTTGAATATAAAAATCAATGACATACAACCAATAACAAAAAAATGAAATACATGGTTGTTAATTATCTTTTTATTTAAAAATTCCACGGTCAAATATCCTGGCTCATGTCTACTATAAACGAAGTTTTTTAATAGTGAATTAATAGAATCCGCAGAATCATAAAAATATGCGATGTATACCTCGGTATCATTTTTAATATCTCCTCTAAATGTAATTAGGCTTAATAAAAAAAGAAAAGAGAAGATTATGAAAATTAAATTGAAATATTTTCTGATAGTCCTATCCTCGGTAAGAATACTAAAACAAAAAAGACTAAAAAGAAAAAGTAAATAAAGAATCAATATATTATTTTTTGGTTAGTAAGCCCATTATTCTATAATTAAAACTTTTAAATCCAGGGACACAAAATCTATAAATACAAAAACAAACAATAAAATTTATTGTACTTAAACTAATCATTAAAAAAATCAATTCTTTAAAATCATGAACTTTAAAGTCAATTAAATTCATTGAAATATAATTCAGATAAAATACGACCAATAATATTAAAAAATGTAGGATAGTTGATTTAAAATAACTTATAAGGTTATCATTAAAATAAGAATAAGCAATCCTAGGTATCCACCAAAAGTTGGATGAAAAGTGACCAATAGTTGTTCCTATTAGAACACCAAAAATCCCAAAATCTTCAACTAACAATAATGAAATTATAATATTCACGCTACTTTCCATAACGGAACCAACTATTCTTTTTTTAAAATCTCCTTTAGCATTTACAAAAGATGTAGAAACTTGAATTGAAGTTATGTATATAAAATTCAATAGTAATAAGGCGAGTATTTCACCTTTAAGTACAAAAGACTCTCCTAACCATAAAATAATTATATAATCAAAAGTAAAAAATAAAACTATAGTAATTATAGTTGCTAAAAACCAATTAATACTTCGAAGCTCTCCATATAAATTCTTTATTTTCTCTAAATTATTTTCATTAATAAGTGCTCCCAAACTAGGTGTCAATTGCTTAAAAACACTTGAAAAAAATAAAGAGGCGAATGTAAAAAGTAAAATATAATTACTATAAAGAGTTACTGTTTCTAAATCTTTAAATATTCCAAGAATGATTAGATCAGTCTGAAAAACAATTAGAATTAACACTTTATCAATTAAAACGAATTTATTTTCCTTAAATAATTCAGGTTTATAATAATCTTTTTTAGTAACTCTAAATCCTTTGTACCTAGACTTATAAAGTTTAAATAAAATTAAATAATAAATAAGTTCAAATACAAAAGATATAACTAATAATAATATATAATTTGGATAGTAAAAGAGGATTGCGATTCTAACTAAACAATCAATAGTTTTAAAAACGTTCTTAATGATATTGACAATATATCCTTTTTGATCTGCGTGGAAAACTAGTAAGGGTATGGAAAAAAAGTAAGACAACGAAGTTGCACTTGTCATAATCCAAAAGCTAACATAGATAAAATAGTTATCAAAAATATTTACACTCGTGAATATTAATGGTAATAAAAAGGAAAAAACTAAAGTAAATAAGAGAAATATAATACCATATTTCCTAAATTTAATACTAGCAGTGTATATTAATGCTTTTGTTGTTTCTATATCTTCGTTAGCAAAGGTTTTATAAAGATTAAATAAGAGTACCCCTCCTATACCTGCTTCTATTAGATTAAAATAATTTAGTATTTGAATATACAAACTATTTAGTCCATTTATTTCTATACCTAAGACTTCTATATAATATTTGGTAACTATAAATTGAACTAGTGCTAATATTATCTGAAAAAAAATTCCAGAGAAAACATTTTTAAATGCTCTTTGTGTTTTCATCATTTTCTCTAGTTAGAGATACCTATATTCAAACTAGATGCATTTAATTCATTTATTAAATGAACTTTACATTTTAAAACATTATCAACTTGAATTAAATATTTTTCTTTATTTAAGTTAAACTTATTTAAAAATAAAATTAAACTTTCCAAACTATCAAACATATATCCTATATCTCCATATATCTCAAACATATTTTCAAAGAAAGTATTACGTATGCAAAATATAGGTAAACCATAATTGATAGCATCATAAAAAGTACCACTAACTATCTCTTCAATAAATTCCTTTTTGTGCAAAATGATGGAAAAAGTCTTATTTAAAATAGAATTCTCGAACTGATACTGTCTTTGGTTACTACTCTTACAATAAACGGTTAAATCTGAACCTATGTAATTCAACGGCGTCATTGGACCAATACCGTACCATTTTATATGAGAATTATTAGTAGCTATAATCACTTTTTTCAAGGTCTCAATTCCCTTATTACTATTTATTACTCCCAATTTGATTAAAGATATTTCCTGTTCTTCTAATCTCCTTTGAACAAGGTTGTCAAAATCGAATTCTTTAAAATTATAGTAAAAAGGCCAAACTGTAATGGATTTTTCAATATGAGGAAATGTATTTACAATTTTACTTTTCTTAGAATCAGAAAAAACAATAATATTTTCATTATGTTTTAGGGTTTCAAGAAAATCAAAATATTTTAGATAGTTCTTTTCAAGAAAATATTTCACCCTATTATATCCATGTTTAAAGGTTTTATTTAAAATAGAACTATGGTCCTTTTTAGATGAACCTAATGGGTTTAAATACTCTTTAGATGATCTATCATTAAAAGCTCGATGAAAAACATATAAAACTCTGTATTCAACCTCTAAATTTCGTATAAAATAAATAATTTTAGGTGTTGTCTGTAGAAATATGATGGTAATATTATTCTCCTCTTTCGATAATAACAACTTTTTTAAATTCCTATGAAATAAATCTATGTAACTATAATTTGCTATAAACTCTCCAAGCTTTGATTTACTTTCATCATTAGAAAGTTCAACAAAATTGACTTTCCTATTGTATACTTTATCCTTTATTTTTTTTACATTACTTTGATATGACATATAAGTAATGTTTTCAGCAACAAAATTATTAAGGATCGATGCATTAAAATTTAAGTGATTAAGATTGACTCTTGGTTGAATAAATATATAATTCACTTTTATTTTAAATTTATTTTTTCAATCCAATCATACATTTCTACAATACCTGTATCCTTATCTATCTTGGGCTTCCAATTAAAATCTTTTTCAGCCTTCAAAATATCCGCAACAAAAACTTTTTGATCAGATTCTCTCCAAGGTTTTTGAATGTATTCCATTTCTATTCCTAATTTTTCCTCTAAAACACCAAATAATTCCAACAGTGAAAAACTGTTATCCATTCCACCACCAATATTATAAGCTTTTCCTTTAGTTGTCCCAATATTTTCAATTGCTAAATTATAACAATTAATTAGGTCATCTCCATATAAAACATCCCTGACTTGCTTACCAGTTCCTGAGATTGTAAATTTCTCCTTTTGTAGATTGTTCTTAATTTCAAACGCCTTTTGACAAAACCAACCAACCCAACCTTGATCATATGTAGAAAATTGTCGTCCGCCAAATATAGAAGAATGTCTAAAGACTATTGTTTTTAAATTAAATATTCTTGAATAGTCCAACATATATTGATCAGCCGCTCCTTTTGAACAACCATAGGGTGAACGAAAATCCAATGGAATCAGTTCTGAGAAGCCTGTCGGATAATCTTTAGCTATATATCGCGTTTCCAATTCCGTATATTCAATATGCTCTAAATCACCATACACTTTATTTGTAGAAGAAAAGCATACTATTGAATCAGGTGAGTACTTTCTCACACTCTCTAATACGTTAAGAGTTCCTTTCACATTGATTTCAAAATCTAGATAAGGATTCTCTATGGATGTAGTCATAGCAACTTGACCTGCAAAATGAAATATGACATCCGGCTTATAAAATTGGATTACTTTCTCAATTTCATAAATATTACGCACATCACCCTTGATAAAATTTAAATTTTTATTTAAACTAGACAGCCATTTTAAATTTTCTTCAGTACCAAAACGAAAAAAATTATCAAATACTATAACTTCATGACCATCTCTAAGTTTTGCAGCAGCCATATTACTTCCAAGAAAACCACAACCACCATTTATTAAATATATCATACTATTTTAGCTTAAAATTTTTTGTACTCCTTCTTCTAAATTAATTTCTGGTTTCCATCCAAGTCTCAACAATTCTGTAATATCCAAAATTGGTTCCATAATTTCTCCTTCTCTGTAAGAGATAATCCCAAATTTTAAACGAGGAACAACTTTTAACTCCGTTCGGTTTTCAATTTGTTTGGCAATAGATAAAATAACTTCCTTAACAGATATAAACTTATTTGTCCCTAAATCAAACTCGCTAAATCCCTTTAAGTTATCAACATTTTTTAAAATAATATCAAAAGCATTTACCACGTCATCTATGTATATAAAATCTCTTTTTTGGATGCCAGAAGTAAGATTTATCTCATCATCATCATTTAACATTCTATCAATTAACCAAGGTATAAATTTCATGTCGTCATCTAAAGGGCCATACATATGCTCAGGTTTTATATTAATTACCTTAATATCCTTTGAATATTTTATTAACCACTCTCTAAATTGAGCTTTAGAAAGACTATAATTATTTATATTTTTTGGCAGTAAAGTATCTGTATTAATAAAAGCACTTACATTATTGATTATGGCTTCCTGCAATAATTGAATACCAAATAAAATATTTGTTTCTATTAAGGTACTCATTTTAATATTCTTCCTATCATAAGCACAAGCTGTATGTACAATAATATTAGGTTTAAAATCTTCAAATACTTTTTTCAAAGAGACTTTATCAATATCATATAATTTAACTTTTGGTGTTAAATGTTCAATTCTATAAGTATTGGATGTAGATCTTTTTAAAACTCCAACTTTATGTCCTTTAGCCACAAAACTTTTAAGTAGGTGACTTCCTAAAAAACCAGTACCTCCAGTGAGTAGAATTGTCTCCATTTATTAAAAATTTAATCCGAAAAATTCTTCCAATTTTTCCGCTATAAATTCAAAATGTTCTTCATTTAATCCTGGATAAATACCGACCCAAAAGGTTTGATTCATAGTTATATCAGTATTCGTTAATTCACCTACTATGCGATATTCAATATCCTTGAAATAAGGTTGTTTAGTTAAATTACCTGCAAATAACAATCTTGATCCTATTTTATTATCGTCTAAATAACGTAGTAAGTCTACTCTGCTAACGCCACTTTCTTCTTTTAGAGTAATCGGAAATCCAAACCAAGATGGATTACTGTTAGTAGTGGCTACAGGAAGGTGTAAAAAATCAGTCAATGATTGTAATCGATTGTGTAAATATTTAAAATTTTCTCGTCTAGAATCTATGAATCCTTGAGCTTTATCAACTTGTGCCAAACCACAAGCAGCTTGCATATCTGTAATTTTTAAATTATATCCTGAATGTGAATACACATATTTATGATCATAACCATATGGCAAATCTCCATGTTGTTGTTCAAACCTACAACCACAGGTATTATCACAACCTGGAGCACAATAACAATCTCTTCCCCAATCTCTAAATGATTCTGCAATCATTTTCAATTCAGAGTTATTAGTGAATACTGCACCACCTTCACCCATAGTAATATGGTGCGCTGGATAAAAACTTAATGTTGCTATATCACCAAATGTCCCACATAGTTTTCCGTCATAAGTAGCTCCTAAAGCATCGCAAGTATCTTCGACCAACCATAATTTATACTTATCACATATTTCTTTTACTTTTTTAAGGTTAAAAGGGTTTCCCAAGGTATGTGCTAACATGATGGCTTTTGTTTTAGGAGTAATTGCAGCCTCAATCAAATCTGCATTAATATTATGGGTATCTAGGTCTACATCAACAAAAACTGGAATAGCACCAAATTGAACTATAGGATTAACTGTAGTTGGAAAACCAGCAGCAACACCAATAACTTCATCACCTTTTTTTATAGCTCTTTCACCTAATTTGGAGGAAGTTAAGGTAGAGAAAGCCACTAAATTGGCTGATGACCCCGAGTTTACAGATAAGCAGTGCTTAACCCCCAAAAACTCCGCAAGTTTTTTTTCAAATTTTTCATTAAATCGACCCGTAGTCAACCAACCGTCTAATGACGCTTCAACCATATTTAAAAGCTCTTCCTTTCCAAGAACCTTACCGGAAGGTGGAATTACAGAGGTACCTGGTTCAAATGCTATAGGTTTATATTTTTCAATAGCAAATTTTTCTACAAGCGTTGCTATTTCTTGTCTTAAAAGTTCTGATTTGGATATTGTTTTTTCCATTTTACTATTTTAAATATTCTTTTATTTCCATTAAACAATGTTCTTGCATGTTTTCTGAAGACAACCATTTCTGATGCCAATCTATAATTAAACCTGTAGTATACTCAAGACCCCATTTAGGTTGCCATTTAAGTTTCTTTTTTGCCTTTGAACAATCAAGTTTTAAAAAATTGGCCTCATGAGGGTTGTTGTTACTATCTAGCTTCCAATTCGCGCCTTTTCCCCAACTACTAACCATTTTATCTAAAATCCAGCTAACAGGCTTACAATCCTCATCCGAAGGACCAAAGTTCCATCCTTCTGCAAACTCATTGCCTTTCTCAAAAAGAGCTTGGGCAAGAACTAAATAACCTGCTAGTGGCTCTAAAACATGTTGCCAAGGTCTAGTGGATAAAGGGTTTCTAATTACAACAGGTTCATTTTTTTCGAATGCTCTTAAAATATCTGGTATTAATCGATCTTCTGCCCAATCACCACCACCTATAACATTTCCTGCTCTAGCAGAAGCTACAAATGCACTGTCACTCGTATTAAAAAAAGAGTTTCTATATGCAGCGGTTACCAATTCGGCACATCCTTTACTACTACTATAAGGGTCGTGACCTCCCATTGGTTCATTTTCTCTATAGCCCCATTCCCACTCTTTGTTTTCGTAACACTTATCTGTAGTTACTGAAACTATAGCTTTTAAGTTAGTACAACTTCTTGCCGACTCTAATACGTTAACCGTACCCATAACGTTAGTAGCATAGGTATCAACTGGCTGAGCATAAGATAGTCTTACCAACGGTTGCGCCGCCATATGAATTAGAATATCTGGGTTGAATTCTACCATACTTTTTTTTAAATCACTCAAATTTCTAATATCTCCAAAATTTGAATCAATTAAAGCATCAATTTTTACTTCATTAAAAAGTGAAGGAATAGTGTTTGGAGCAAGTGCATATCCTTTAACTTCTGCTCCCATAGAATTCAACCATATGGATAGCCAACCTCCTTTAAATCCAGTATGACCAGTTAAAAAAACCTTTTTATTCTTCCAAAATAATGAATCGACTTTTCCTTCTACTCTTCCGTCCATAATTTCCATGGTGCTTTATTTGAATCCCACAAGTTTTCTAGATGGTTCTTATCTCTTAAAGTATCCATCGGTTGCCAAAAACCAGTATGCTTATAAGCCATTAGTTGACTATCAACAGCCAAGTTTTTCAAAGGCTCTTGCTCCCAAACAGACTCATCTCCATCAATTCTGTCAATAACCTTTGGTGAGAGAACAAAGAATCCGCCATTTATTAATGCTCCATCACCTCTTGGTTTTTCCTGAAATTTATTTACCTGACCATCAACTATTTCTAAAGCACCAAATCTACCTGGAGGGAAAGTCGCTGTCAGGGTAGCATCTTTGCCATGAGATTTATGGAACTCAATTAAAGAGTGTATGTCTATATCGGCTACACCATCTCCATAAGTAAAACAAAATGTTTCTTCATTTTCAAGGTATTTCTTAACGCGTTTTAATCGCCCTCCAGTCATCGATTTATCACCTGTGTCAACTAAAGTTATCGTCCAAGGTTCTGCTCTTTTTTCATGAACCATCATTTTGTTGTCTTTCATATTAAAGGTAACATCTGATTGATGCAAAAAATAGTTTGCAAAATATTCCTTTATTACATAACCTTTGTATCCACAACAAATTATAAAATCATTAATACCATAATAGGAATATATTTTCATTATATGCCATAAAATAGGCTTACCTCCAATTTCAACCATAGGTTTTGGTTTGGACACTGTTTCCTCACTTAATCTTGTACCTAAACCTCCGGCAAGAATTACTGCTTTCATTTTTTATTTTATTTAATTAGAACTTACAAAGGCATCAGAAAAAAAATCAGCTTCTTTAAGTCCTTTATTTATTAATAGCTCTCTCGAAGAGGCTATCATTTCATTTGACCCACAAGCAAAAACTACACAATCAGATAAATCTTTTTTAACAGTAAGGAGGGTGTCTTGAATATAACCAATGTGACCCTTCCAATTTTCATTTGGTCTTGAAACTACCTTATAAAAATTATTGCCAATTAATGGCAAGCTATCAATAAAAAGAGATTTGGCGTTTCTTCCTCCCCAGAATAACAGCACCTCATTATTATTTGTTCCTTCTGAAGCCATTTTCTCTAAAATTGACTTTATAGGTGCAATTCCTGTTCCTGTAGCTAAAAATATAATCGTTTTACACGGCTTGTTACGTAAAAAGAAAGTTCCTTGTGGACCGTGCAATCTTAATACGTCATTCTTTTTTGCTTCATTAAACCAATAATTACTCATTACCCCATTAGGATAATTTTTTATCAAAAACTCTAAATATTCGCCAGACTTTGGATTGTTTGCTATAGAATAACTTCTGCGCATGCTTCCTTTTACAATATTTACATATTGCCCTGGCAAAAAATTAAAATCAGTATTAGGTGGTAATCGAAGTTTAATATCAATTAAGTCCTCTGTAATATGATTTATCTCTTGAATTTTAGCAGGAAAAGTTTTTGCCCTACTAAGTAGTACATTTCCTAAATCCTCTATATCCAGCATTAAATCGCTTAATGGCTTAACATTACACGAAAGAACATAACCTTGTCTTTTTTCCTCGTTAGAAAGTATGTTATCTTGAAAGATATCTTCTGTTTCACCTTGATTTACTCTTACTAAGCAGCTTCTACATCTAGCAGTCTTACAGCTATGCTCCAATACAATTTTTGATTCTATAGCAGATTCTAATATCGATTTATCAGCATCACTAAGAAAGCTTTTACCATTTTTAAGACTAACCTTAAACATTTAATAAATATTAATAATTTTGATAAAAATCTAAAAAGTTAACGAACTTAAATAATTTTAAGACTCTATTATCTGAAAATTTTTAACACACTATATTTTGGTCTCCTAGCAAAAGTACGATAATTCTTATCCTTAATGAATGCCACTTTGTTGAGTAATTCATTTTTATTTAAAATACTTTCGGCAAAATCATACCATGTCATAGCTTCACCATCTGTAAAATGGTAAATACCATATTCATTTTTTTGCAAGCGAATCAATTTTAATATATATTCCGCCAAATTATTTGCATTCGTAGGACAGCCTGTCTGACTATCTGTTACCGAAAGATTCTCTCCTACCTTAGCTTTTTTCAAGATAGAAGTATAAAAATTTTTTCCAAATTCAGAATACAACCAAGATGTTCTGATAATACAATAATTGTCTATTATCTCTTGAATATGCTTTTCACCTAGTAATTTAGATTTACCATATTCATTAATTGGGTTAGGCACATCCTTTACGGTATACGGTTCATCCTTTTCACCATCAAATACATAATCCGTAGAAATATGTATTAAAAATGTATCATATTCCCTACATATTAAAGCCAGATTTTTAACCCCTTCCGCATTTACCTTAAAAGCTATTTCAGGTGTTTTTTCTGCCTGTTCAACGTTTGTATAGGCAGCACAGTTTATACAGTAATTAAAATCTTCTATTGCAAATAAAGAATTCATTTGCTCTTTATGTGTAATATCTAACTCCTTGGAACTCTTAAACACAAAAGCTAAGTCCTTATTGTTTGGAGCAATTTTCTGTAAACACTGTCCTAGCTGACCATTGGCCCCTGTAACTAATACCTTCTTCATTGCATAATTTTTTTGAAAGTCGGTAATAACAAGTCTTTTTCTGACACAATTAATTCTGATAAAGGAAAACCCCAATCTATTGCTAAGTCAGAATCATTATATAATATGCCCGACTCTTTACCAGGGTTATAATAGTTATCACATAAATAATTGAACACCACTTGATCGGTAAGAGTTAAAAAACCATGAGCCATACCTTTTGGAATAAAAATACTTTTTCTATTTTCCTCCGATAAATTAACCTTAATGTGTTGACCAAATGATGCGCTATCTGACCTAACATCAACGATAACATCGACTACGCTGCCATTTTGAACCGAAACTAACTTTGCTTGCGCGCTATCTCCTGTTTGAAAATGTAAGCCTCTTAAAACTCCTTTCTTAGAGATAGATGTGTTCTCTTGTACAAAATCTACTTCATACCCTAAAACACTTTCAAGTTTCTTTTTTTTAAAGACTTCAAAAAAGATACCTCTATTATCTTCAAAAATTTGAGGCTCTAGAATTAAGCAGCCTTTCAATTTTGTTTCGGTTATTTTCATTTAATCAAATTCATTAAATATTCGCCATAACCGCTCTTTAACAAAGGTTTTGCTAGTTTTTCAAGTTGCTTTGCATCAATAAAGCCCTGAGTAAAAGCTACTTCTTCTATACAACCTATTTTTAATCCTTGTCGTTCTTCAATAACCTGCACAAATTGAGAAGCTTGCATTAGAGAACTGAATGTACCGGTATCAAGCCATGCAATTCCCTTATCAAGAACACTTACTTGTAACTTTCCCTTTTCTAAATAAGCAACATTAACATCTGTAATTTCTAATTCTCCTCTACTGCTAGGTTCTATATTTTCAGCAATTTCTATTACTTCGTTATCGTAAAAGTAAATTCCAGGAATGGCGTAATTAGATTTAGGTGTTTTAGGTTTTTCAACTATTGAAATAGCTTTCCCCTTAGCATCAAACTCTACCACACCGTATCTTTTGGGGTTATTAACGTGATATCCATAAATTACACCCCCGTCTGGTTTATAATTTTCCTTTAATAATTTCTCAAGACCATTTCCATAGAAAATATTATCACCAAGTATCAATGCCACTTTGCTTGAGCCAATAAATTTTTTCCCAATAATAAATGCTTCTGCTAATCCCTTGGGTTCTGATTGAACGGCATATTCAAATCTACAACCTAACTGACTACCGTCTGAAAGTAACTTTTTAAATAAAGGTAAATCTTCGGGAGTAGTAATAATTAAAATTTCGCGAATACCTGTTGTCATTAACGTAGACAAGGGGTAGTATATCATTGGTTTATCATATATAGGCATGAGTTGCTTACTCAAAGCCTTTGTCAACGGCCATAAACGTGATCCAGTACCACCTGCAAGTATGATTCCTTTCATAAATTTAAAGTTGATATTTGTTTAAATACCATTGAACAGTTTTCTCTAGACCAGTATCAAAGCTTTCATTGGCTTTCCAACTTAGTTCTTTTAAAACCTTTGACGCATCAATTGCATACCTAAAATCGTGTCCTAGACGATCTTCAACAAATTCAATTTGTTTTTTAAAACTTCCCTTTTTCTTAGGGATTTTTAAATCTAAAATTTCACAAATCTTCGTCGCTATTGTCAAATTATCGTATTCATTATTCCCTCCTAACAAATAAGTTTCTCCCGCTTTTCCTTTGTGAAAAATAGAGTCTATACCTGTACAATGATCATTAACAAATAACCAGTCTCTTACATTTTTTCCATTCCCATAAATGGGAATCTTTAAACCATTGATGGCAGACCTAATTATTGTAGGAATCAATTTTTCATCATGTTGTTTAGGACCATAATTATTGGAACAATTACTAGTTACCACATTCATGCCATATGTATGATGATAACTTCTGACCAAAAAATCAGAAGATGCCTTAGATGCACTGTAGGGGCTATTTGGCTGGTAGTTCGATTCCTCTGTGAAGAATCCATTTTCACCTAAAGACCCATACACTTCATCCGTTGATATATGATGGAACTTATTGTTTTTACCCTTCCAAAAAATCCTGGCATTTTCTAAAAGATTAAAAGTACCTTCTATATTTGTTTTTATGAATTGTCTCGGTGAATCTATTGAATTATCTACATGAGATTCTGCTGCAAAATTTATTACGCCACTAATGTTATAATCCTCAAATAAATGCTTAACCATAAGTTTATCGCATATATCTCCTTTTATGAATGTATAATTTGGGTGTTTCTCAACTTCCTTAAGGTTTCCCAAATCTCCAGCATATGTCAATACATCTAAATTTACGACATTGATACTTGGATTTTTATCTAAAAAAAAAGGAATAAAATTACTCCCAATAAAACCAGCTCCACCAGTAATTAAAATTGTCTTGTTAGATTGGTGGTGAACCATAAATTACAGTATAGATTTTGATTTTCGATTTAAATAAACCAAGGCTGACAATATAAAAAACACCGAAACAAATATAATAGGTATCAATACAAGGCTTTCACCGAAAAACGACTTTTGCTCTACTTGAGGTTGACCTAAGTTAATAATACTCACCGGTACTGTTCGCTCTTCTAATTCTAACTTCTTAGTTTCAATATCTCTAATTAAACCTGTTTTATACTCAAAAACATCAGCAATATTGACTTGATCTTGATTGTCTAAAACAATTCTATCATTTGAAGAGGAACTCTCTTTGCTTGCTAAACCTGTCGTATAGTTAGTTATAATTTGATCAACTTGAGCCAACAGCTTTTGATCTTCTAAAATGCGAGCTTTTGCATTACCTTTATGCACTTCTAAAAGTCTATTGAAATACGTATTAGTATTAATATAGTTTAATATTTTTTGAGCAAATTCCCTTCCAAAATCAGCGTTTTTATAGTAGAATGTAATTCTATGGTTAAATGAACTCTTATTCTGTAACTCTGCCCTAACAATATCTGCTATGGCATCTGTATTTTCAAAACTTTGAAGTAACTCTAAATATTTAAGATCACTCTCTGAATTACCAACCTCAGCTACTCTAGATATTTCAATATCCAAACCGTTAAAATCTACATCTTCTATACCTATAGATATAAAAAACAAGGTGTCTTTTGACTTAATATTAGATTGAATCTCGGCTACAACATCATATAAGTAATTTTTACTTTCAATTTGAGGTTTTACAATCACCTCGGTTTTATACTTTTTTGATATAATTTGGTTTAAACCATAACCAATTGCAAGGCCAACGACGACAAGACCGATAAGTAAAAGCATATTCTTTTTAAGGTATAGAAATACTCTTAAAACCCAGCGAAAAATGGCATTAAAGCCTCTTACTATTAATTGAAATAATTGTCCCAAATCAATTTCATCAGAATTGTTTTGAGTAGATGGTTGTTGATTGCTTGCCATTCTATGTGTTAAATATTTGCTTTAAAATTTTATCAGTAATTAAGTACGTTGGTTTTACCCCTGTTGTACCTAATCCACCAGATGCTAGTGTACTTCCGGTTTCTAAAGGGTTATCTGATGCATAATAGGCATAACGTACCTTTACATCTTCTCCAATACTCTTTCTTATCTTAGAAGCTGATTGTATTGCTTTTTGGTAATGCACACCTTCCATCTCTAAACCAATTACATTCCAAGTTGATTTATGAAAGAACTTCAAAATGTCTTTGTTTTGAAGTGATGTTCCTAAAACAGTCACCATCGTACCTTCAAAAACCTCTAAGCCGTAACCTTCAAAGTCTTTAGCACACAATTCATTTTTAAATGGGTAATTATCTGCTGTTCCTTCAAATATATGTGCAGAAGGTATCATTAAGTCTCCTTTTCCACCTTCTAGAATACCTGCTTTTCCCATTATTGAAACAGAATCAACATTTATCAAAGACACATTGTTCTTTTTGGTATTGTATGGTTTCAATAATTCATCAATTGTTTCATACGCCTGCTCGCCAAATGCGTAATCCATTACAAATATAACAGGTTTTTTATCAACTTCTTCTTCAGAAAACTCGTACGAGCAATTGTTAATTTTTATTTTTGCCGTATCAAATATTTGTACATCTATATTAGTTCCTGAGGTATCATCCATAATGATCATACCGTTCTTCTCAGCCAGGTCGGTTACTTTTTTTCTTAACGCTGCATTACCAGAGCTACTAAGTGCTTCAAAAATTTCTAATGAATCTGTATTTGGAAACTCCTTTTTAAGAGCTGCTTTGGCAAATAAAGAATTCATGACACTATGCATATTCGCAGAGATAATATGAATTGGTCTATGCATAAGGTTATTTTTAGTTAAAACCTCCTTAATGTTATTTGCCCATCTTTCTCCATGAATATGATGTCCTAATCGCTCTCTTAGCAAAGCACTAAATGTAACCGCTCTTTTTTCACCTGAGATTTCTTCATCTAAGGCTAGTTTACCTAACCAATAAATCACTTTTAAAAATCTATCAGGGTTGGTTTTAGTGCTAAACTTTTTATAGACTTCTAAGATTTCTTCAAAAGACCTACCTAAAATGTTTGCTGTGTGTATAAGAGCAATTTCTCGCTCAGCTTGAGACAAATCTTCATTTTTAACCGCTGCCTCAAGCTTCGTCCAATCTCTTATAGTTCTTTCTGTATCTGTTATTAAAACACGTTTACATATTTTTTCAGATTCAATGAATAAGAAAGTTAGGTGAGTAAGAATATCATAGATGTCTGAACGACCTCTAGTGATTTCAATATTCATTTGCTCATCATCAATACGATAACAGTTTCTTCTTCTTTTGGGTGGAATGATTGGGTTAATATGAGAAATACCATAACCTTCATCTGAAGTTAAATTTATGAATGAACATTGTTCAATACCTTCAGGTAACCTTTCGAGCACATAAATTAAGCCACTTAACTCTGCCTTATCTTCTCCTAAAGAACCATATATTTCAGGTCTTAATTGTAGTAAGGCATTTTTTAGAGCTTCACCAGACACTCCGTTTGGCTTATAAAAACCTCTATTAAAAAGATGACGCATAGTAATATACATGCGTTCTATGGCATTTGTAGACTCTTGCGCTCTTGTTGTTGTTATTGCTTTTCCCATTTATGATTTCAAACGAAATTACGATTTATAATTTGTTATTTAAAAGCTAGTTGTTATCAACCTTATATTTTGACAGTCCCTTAACCACTTTTCGGTCGTTAGATAGCCGCTGAACTTTGTTTTGTCCACCGAGCTTACCTATTGATTTCATGTACTCTAAAAAACCTCCACTTTCCACAGCGGTTACTTTTAAAGTTTGCAGCACCTTACCTACAATAAGGTCATAATAATAACTGTTTTGTTTTTGAAGTGCCGAATCTAATTCTTGTATAAATAGCGCCATATCAGACGGTAATTTCTCAAATTCTATAAACCACTCATGATAAGGCAATTCATTTTCTTTCGGAGTAATTTGTGGTGCCACCGTAAATTCACTTACACTGGCATCGGTTGCCTTTGTAGCTACCAACATAGCCTCTTCCACTTCTTTGGCAATAACGTGTTCCCCAAAAGCAGAAATAAAATGCTTAATACGCCCAGATACTAGAATTTTGAAAGGATACGTTGAAATAAACCGAATGGTATCACCTAAGTTGTATGCCCATAATCCAGCATTTGTGGTAATGATCATAACGTAATCAATGCCAATCTCCACATCTTTTAAAGTGATTCTTTTTGGATGCTCGTCAAAAAATTCTTCTGATCTTACGAACTCATAAAATATTCCTGCATCTAAAAGCAGCAACATACCTTTTTCTGTCTGAGAATTCTGATAGGCAAAGAAACCTTCACTTGCCGGAAACAGTTCTATGCTTGCTACCTTTCTACCAATTAATGTCTCAAATTTCTTTCGATATGGTTCATAGTTTACTCCGCCATAAATGAAAAGTTCAAAATTCTTGAACAAATCACCTACATACTCATTGGTATTTTCCTTTAGTTTTTCAAAGTACATTTGAACCCATGATGGTATACCGGCAATTACCGTCATATCTTCATTCTTGGTTTCTTCAACAATGGCATTCACTTTCGTTTCCCAATCCTCAATGCAATTAGTTTCCCAACTTGGCATTCTATTTTTCTGCAAATAATTAGGAACATAATGTGCCGAAATACCAGAAAGCCTACCTAATTTTACTCCGTTTTTCTCTGTTAAAACAGGGCTGCCCTGTAAAAATATCATTTTACCGGTTACAAAATCTGCATTACCACTTTCATGTATGTAATTAAGAATGGCATTTCTAGATGCTTTTACTTGTTCTTTAATACTACCTTCTGTAATGGGTATATATTTTGCTCCAGAAGTAGTTCCAGAGGTTTTTGCAAAGTATAATGGTTTTCCCGGCCATAGAATATCTTCTTCCCCTGCGACTGATAAATTCACATAATCCTTAAGTTCTTCGTAATCCCTAATAGGAACCTGAGCTATAAAATCGCTATGCTTTTTAATGGTTTTAAAACCATGATCCTTACCAAACCTAGTATCGCTTGCCTTTGAAATTAAGCTTCTAAAAACCTTTTCTTGTGTTTCAATAGGGTTATCTACCCATTTAGCCGTTCTCTTGGCAATGCGATGTGCAAATATTTTGGCAGCAATGGTCTTTAAAGACATTTCGTTCTAATTAAAATCTATATAATTTAAAGGATCAATAGGTGTTCCGTTGTCCCAAATTTCAAAATGTAGATGAGGTCCTGTGGTAAGCTCGCCCGTATTACCTACAGCAGCAATTACTTCACCGCCTCTTACAATATTACCTTGATATTTAGACAAAGAACCGTTGTGCTTATACACACTTAATAATCCGCCTTCGTGCTCAATTATAATTACATATCCTGTATCTGCCGTCCATTCAGAAAAAATGACCGTACCGTTTGCAACTGCCTTTACAGGGCTATCGGTTTTAGCAGTGATATCTACTGCATAATGTTTTTCATTCGGATTAAAACCCATTGTAACTGATCCTGAAACGGGAGTGAACAAGACCAAATTTTTCTTGTCAATTGTTCTTTCGAATAAGTTGTATTTATCTTCAAGTGCAACTTCTGCCCGCAATAATGAATCTTCTTTAATGGGGTTTAAATCTACGGAAGCGGGATCCAATTTAAACTGTTGAAAAAGAGAATCTCTATTGACAACGTTATTTTCAATATCACCCTTTAATACCATACGAATATTATCTAAATACTTATTGGTATAATTTAAAGTTCTAATTAAAGAATCTGTTTTATAGGTAAGTTCTGTAGCTTCTTTTTTTAGTCTAGTAGATGAATAACCCGGTATATATTCTCGTAATGGCGTAAAGGCAATAAGTAGTGTTGTAAGCCCTATTAAGGTAATCATAAATAGTGATCCCGTCACAAATACATTAAGTCTACTTAACTTAAAAGAAATTTTCTCTTCAAAAGTACTTTCGTTTAGTATTACCAAACGATACTTGTGAAGAAGTTTCCTTTTTATTTCCTTTCTTTTTTTGACTTTCTTTTTGGCCATCTTAACAAAGATAAACTTAGAATTTTAGTTTTTACCGTTTCTTAAGTGAAATATAATAGCATTAGTTACTACTGTTATCACCTATCTACTTAATTTATAGTTAAATTGTCGATTAAGTAAAACCTATTTACATTTACTGCTCTTTTCTTTAGTACTTTTTAGTATCTTTGAAATCCATTTTAAATCATAGTCTTATGACAATATTATCTACTTTTTTAGCCATAGGCGCTCCACAAATCATATTAGTGGTAGTCGTAATTCTACTATTATTCGGAGGAAAAAAAATTCCGGAACTAATGAGAGGATTAGGTAGTGGAATCAAAGAATTTAAGGATGCTTCCAAAGAAGATGAACAACTAGAAGAGAAGAAGAACGACCAATAACTAAAATAGTCGCTCACATAATTTATAAAGCCCTGATAATCAGGGCTTTTTTTGTTTTCAATATTGTGGTTGCCAGAATAGACAATCAATCTATATTATTAAATCATCTACAAAACGTACAATTAAACCGTTTAACTGGAGTTTTCGCAGTCTAAGGCTACCTAATACTACACATACACGACATAAAAACCCTCTTTCACAACATTTAATATTTAGAATATCACTTTACTGCTAATTTCGTTAGATATATAGTACTAAAAATCTCTAACTAACCGTTGGTACTATACTTAAAACCCCAGTTGATTGTAACGTTCAACTAAGAATTATGTCTATGAGAAGTGTTTTGAATTTATTTTTTCTGGTCTTTATCGTTTTTGCCCAAGCACAAGGTTTCCAAGATGAACTTGAATCTGAAGTGTCAAATAATATCAATAACCCCGTTGTTTCAGAAGACGAGGAAAATGACAAAAAGAATTTTCAAAGAGCTGCCGATGCGCTTTCAATTCCTTACAGGGCCTTTTATGATATTGAAGAAGCTGAAAATGGTTACTACGTTATTTCGGGTACTTTTTCTAAAAGTAAAAATTTAAAGTCTCAAGTAAAGAAACTTTCTAAAAAAGGGTTTAATGCTGGGTATTTTCAAAACCCACAAAACCAACTCTACTATCTTTATTTAAATCATTATACTTCTTGGGAAGAAGCCCTTAACGACTGTTCAACAGAATTTAATAATCGTTATGATAATGAGGTTTGGGTTCTTAAAATGATCAACAACGATATTTATTCTAATAACGAAGCTACTACAGTTTCGAAAATTGACACAACTCTAGAATTACAAACTACACCAGAAACTAATACAGTAACAGACCCAATACCTGTAGAAGATATTTCTTATGAAATGCTTAGCACATCTAAAGAAAACGACCCATCCGCTAAAACTAAACAAATAAAAAGGGCAGATGAATATTTTGATAAAATGTGGTACGCAGAGGCTGCTAAAATTTATGAGCAAGCATTGTCCAAAGGAGAAAAAGCGTATTCATATGATGTTTTAAAGAAAGCAGGCGATGCCCATTACTTCAATACCGATATGGAGAATGCCTATAAGTGGTATAACATACTGTATACTAAATATGAGTCTGACATGAGTTCTGACTACCTATTTAAATATGCACACTCTCTTAAAGGTATTGGAAATTATAAAAGATCTAAACGTCTATTAAAGCTATACAATAGAAAATTGGCAGGGGAAGAGATAGTACAAAATACCGAACGGAATGAAATTGTTTTAGACGGCTTATTGAGAATGGAAGAAAAATTCGATATAAACAATCTTTCTATTAACTCTAAATACTCAGAATTCTCACCTATGTACTATGGCGGTAAAGAAGTGGTTTATGCATCGGCAAAAGATTCTTCAATATTTACCTCTAGAAAGTACAAATGGAACAACCAGCCCTATTTAGATTTATTTGTTGCAAAGGTAAATGAAGAATCACAAGATTTTAAAGACGCCATAAAGTTCTCTAAAAAAATTAACACAAAATATCATGAAGCTTCAGTGGCTTTCTCTCCTGACAATGAGACCATGTATTTTACTAGAAACAATTATGGTAAAAAACTAAGAAGGGATAAAAACGGAATTAATCACCTTAAAATTTATCGTTCCAAGAAGGTTAACGATGAATGGTTGGAGGCAGAAGAGGTTTCTTTTAACAGTGACAATTACTCTACCGGTCACCCTGCTTTGAGCCCTGACGGAAAGCAATTATATTTTGTTTCTGATATGCCAGGTAGTATTGGTGAGACAGATATTTTCGTAGTAGATGTATTAGAAGACGGTTCTTTCTCTTCTCCACGAAATCTTGGACCTGAAATTAATACGGAGCATAAAGAAATGTTTCCTTTTATAAATGACAAGAAGTTATATTTCTCTTCGGATGGCCATGTAGGTTTAGGTGGCTTAGATGTATTTGAAGTTGCCTTTGATGATGAAGCTGGCTTTTTAGAAGTACGTAATGTAGGTAAGCCTGTAAATAGTAGTAAAGATGATTTTTCATTTATAGTTAATGAAGAAACTCAAAAAGGATATTTTGCATCTAATCGTGATGGTGGTAAGGGAGATGACGATATCTATTCTTTTAAAACTTTACAACTTGAAGAAATACCAACCAGTATAAATGCCATTTCCGGTATTGTAACAGAATTGATTACCGGTGATTTAATGCCAAATGCATTAGTAGAATTACTTGACGAGAACAACATCAAACTTAAGGAAATGCAAACCGATGAAAACGGTAGCTTCATTTTCGAAGATTTAGATGCAGATACAAGATATGTTCTTAAGACTACAAAAGGTACGTACTTTGATGATACCAGAGAAGCGGCAACTAAGGACAATGAAATCGTCAATGTTGACGTATCCATGAGAAAACTTAACGATATGATTGCCGTTGAGAACGGTATTAAGAAACTTAAGACAGAAATGATCCACTTTGATTTTGACAAGTCATATATACGCACAGACGCAGCTGTTGAACTTGACAAGTTAATTGAAGTAATGAACGACTCGCCCAATATGGTCATAAAAATAGAATCCCATACAGATTCAAGAGGTGCTGCGGCATATAACAAATACCTATCAGACAAACGTGCCAAATCTACCAGAGATTATATTATTTCTCAAGGTATAGACGCAAGCCGAATTGAAAGTGCTATTGGTTACGGTGAAGAACGCTTAATAAATGAATGTGACGGTACCGTTCGCTGTACAGAAGAACAACACTACCTCAACCGTAGATCAGAGTTTATTATTGTAGATATGTAAATTTAATTAACAACTATAAAAAGACCCGCTAAATTGCGGGTCTTTTGTTTTATAATACATTCACTATGAGTTGAACCAGCTTCTTTTTACCGACTAACCACAAAAATTTAATCATGCGGTTAATCTATCATTTTTTACACTTAAAAGGTGTGTATTTAAACCTTTTACAGTTTATAGAGTAATTGGGTTTTTTACCTAAACTTTTCAATAAAGGCATTAAGATTGAACACCTTTACCCAAAGTTTCACCCTAAATTATAGAATATGGAAAAAATTACTCTAGTAAAAGAAATATACATTGAAGCCTTTAGAAACTGGAAAAGTTTCATTTTGGAGCATTACTTTAAAATATTCTCATGGTTGTGTTTTATATTGATTGCATACGCCGCTTATGCATTAATATTTAGAGTATCTACTGGGTTTTCTTTCAGTAATCTATAGATATATGCTAATTAACGAATTAGTTCTAAAAGCGTGACGAATACTTATAAAAAAGGCTCAGGAAATTCCTGAGCCTTTTACTTTCTAAAATTATAGGTATCCGTTTATTTACTTGATTCTTTTATATCGAATTGCACAGATTTCATGATTGCTTCCAATTCAAACATGTAATCTCTCTTTTTGGTTGCCGGAGCAAAAACAAAACCTTCAAGAACCAACTTACGATTATTCTCTTTATCGCTAATAATATAGGTCAAAAACGGACCTGCCATAGGGTAAGCCGACATTTCCCAGATTCCCCTTACCTCAGCTGCTTTTTTACTTGAAACCTCAGCAGGGAAGACATATGGAGAAAATGCTTTTTCTGTAATCATATGATTTTGCTTGCCAGGTATATCTTCACCACCAATATAAAGTCCGCCAATAGAATCACGCATCTTTATAATATCCTGTACAAAAGTAGAATCGTTCTGAAAACTATCCCATGGCATTGTGTATGCGATAATATTCATGTTTCCCTTCTGAATTTGACGATCGATCCATACAAAGTTATCTTCTTCTCTACCCACTCTATAAATAGAAGGTATTTTCATTGAAATATCAAACTTGTCCTCTAGCGCCTTTTCTTTATTCAAAGACTTCTCAAAACGCTTTTGTGCCTTACTAATTTCCAATGCTTTAAAATCGGCAATAAACTCTGGTGCGGTTTTATGGATATTTGCTATTAACTCTTCTTTATTCAATCCTTTGATGACACCTACTTTCTGTGGCTTGGCATACATGTTAGATTTCATGTGCGCTACATTTAGGGTATCTTCCATAACATACAATATAGAACTGGTATTGCGTATGGCACCGGAAAAAATCTGTTGTGGTATTTGTGTTACGCTAAAAAGAGCTTCATCCCAGGTAAGACCTTGAGCAGCAGCTGTATAATTTTCACGAATAGCATCACCTACACTACTATTCCAAAGGTCGTTATCAATAACCACTGTTAAGGTATTCATAGCGCCTACAGATTCTGGTAAGTAATCTGCTTTGCCCTCTTCTTTACAGGCAATTGACAATCCCAAAATTGCCATAAAACAAAGTAAAATTCTTTTTTTCATTGGTGTTTTAATTTACGATGAACAGTCGCACAATTTAAGTTTTGTGCCTAGCTTTAAATTATTACCACTAATACCGTTCCACTTTCGTAAATTTTCAATAGTTACACCAGGATATTTTCTAGAAATGGTCCATAAAGAGTCTCCACTTCTTACCTCATGAGTTTTAGAATTACTGGCAACCGTAGTTCTAGAAGGGGTTTCCTTAGGTTTTACAGAGGAACTAGCATTCTTTCTTGGGTAAATAGTTAAACGTTGTCCTATACGCAAATTATTACTTCGTAATCCGTTCCATTGCTTTAGCTGGCTTACACGTACTCCGTAACGTTCCGCAATTTTACCAAGAAAATCACCATCCCTTACTCTATAACGAATACTATTAGCCTCTGCTTGCTTTTCTATTTCAGCTACAAGACCTTCTTTTTCTTTTAATTCTTTTTCAACGTGGGCATAAATAGCCTTTTCATTAGCTACAAATTTTCCCATTTTATGAACTGGTAATCTTAGTGCATTAGGTTTTCCTTCTATAAAAGGAATAACGTCTAATTTATAATGAGGGTTAAGCACCTTTAATTCTTCTTTGTCAATAGCTGCCAATTCAGAAATTTGGTCAAATGTAATTAGGCTTTTTACATGAATGGTATCTGTTTCAAAATAAGCGCGATCTGCTATTTTAGTTTTTAGACCATGTTCTTCTGCATATTCAAAAATATACATGGTTGCTTGAAAAGCCGGAACGTAACCCGCAGTTTCCCTTGGTAGGTTTCTTCTAATATTCCAGTAATTACGCTGCCCGCCACTTCTGCGTATAGCCTTGTTTACATTACCTGGACCAGAATTATACGCGGCTAAAGCCAAATCCCAATCATCATATATTCTATGTAATCTGTTTAGATAGTTAGCAGCTGCAGCTGTAGATTTTATAGGGTCGCTACGCTCATCTACATAACTATTGATATTCAATTTCATTTCTTTACCCGTACCGTACATAAACTGCCAAAGACCTGTTGCCCCCACTCTTGAACGTGCTTTAGGATTTAATGCAGATTCAACAATAGACAAATATTTCATTTCTAACGGAATATTCTTATTGTCAAATTCTTGTTCAAATAAAGGAAAGTAAAATTGGCTAATGGTAAGCATGCGCTCCATTAACCCCCTTTTTCTGGTCAAAAATGATTTGATAACACTTTCTAAAGACTTATTGTATTCAACGTTAAAAGGTGTTTTTGCGTTTAATCTTGCCAAACGCATCTTCAATGTATCTGTAGGCAAATCTAAAACGAAAGTAGAGGCTGTATCGGGCTCAACTAAGATTTCCTCGTACATTTCATTGTAAAGAGGTGCCGCCTCAACCAATTCTTTCATCCAAAGACTATCAAACTTGGCTGCCAGCGCGTTATCCTGAAGATCATAAGAAGAGGATTCTGTTGGTTTAAATAGCGTTAAATCTTCTGTTTGAGAGCTTTGTACGATATTCAATTGACCTAACGGAGCTGCATTTTTTAATGAATCACTTACGACTATTGTAGTAGTGGTCAAAGAGTCTGAAACAGTTGTGACTGTTTCCTGTTGTTGTGCCAATCCTACAATGGGAACTAAGCTTAATCCTAAAATATAAAAACAGTTATAGGCTAATTTTTTCATAATGGGGTGAAAATATGTTAACGGAACAAACGAAAATCGTACATTTTTTAATGAGAATAAAATAATTTCTCTTAAAATGCACAAATTTTCGTTATATGCCGTTTATCGATAACCCCTTTACTAGTCTAATATAGCAGCGATCCCAGGTAATGTTTTACCTTCTAAACTTTCTAACATTGCACCTCCGCCTGTTGATACATAACTAACTTTGTTTTCAAAGCCAAATTGTTTCACTGCGGCAACTGAATCTCCACCACCAACTAAAGAAAATGCACCTTCTTTGGTAGCTTCGGCAATATAATCACCAACAGCTATGGTCCCGGCAGCAAATTTCTCCATTTCAAAAACACCAATTGGTCCGTTCCAAAGAATTGTTTTAGAGGCTAGAATCACTTTTTTGAAGTTTTGTAACGTATCAGGTCCGGCATCTAATCCTTGCCAACCATCTGGTATTTTATCTACATCTACCACTTGGGTTTTTGCATTTGCATCAAAAGCATCCGCAGCAATTACGTCTACAGGTATATGAACGTTTACATTCTTCTGTTTAGCCTGTTCAAGAATCTCCATAGCAAGTTCCATTTTATCGTCTTCACAAATAGAATCTCCTATTTTACCTCCCTGAGCCTTAATAAAGGTATAAGTCATACCTCCACCAATGATAAGATCATCTATCTTATCAAGTATGTTTTCAATAATCGTAATCTTAGAAGAAACCTTTGCCCCGCCAAGAATTGCCAAAACAGGTTTTTCACCAGTAGCCATCACTTTATCGATTGCTTCTATTTCTTTCGCCAATAAATATCCAAAACATTTAGCTTCCGGAAAAAATTTAGCTATTACTGTAGTTGATGCATGTGCACGGTGAGCCGTACCAAAAGCATCATTAACATATATATCCCCTAATTTAGAAAGTTGCTCAGCAAAAGCTTCGTATCCTTTTTCTTCTTCGCTATGAAATCTAAGGTTCTCCAATAAAAGTACCTCTCCACTTTTTAATTCCGCAACAGCTTTTTCGGCTTCTTCACCAACACAATCTGCAACAAACTTTACAGCTACACCAATAACATCAGAAACAGCATCTACGATATGACTTAAAGACAAATCTGGATTGCGTTCCCCTTTTGGTCTTCCCAAATGACTCATTAACACAGCACTACCGCCGTCTTCCAACACTTTTATAATTGTTGGCTTAGCTGCCTGAATTCTAGTGTTATCAGTTACTTCAAATTGGTCATTTAATGGAACATTGAAGTCCACTCTAATTAACGCCTTTTTATCTTCAAAATTAAAGTCATTCAATACTTTCATGTGATATTACCTTTTGTTAGGTAACAAATGTAAAGATTAAATGGCTTGTGATAAAGTGCTATTTAGGATAATTTACACCCAATACCATTAAATTTGTTGTGCTTTAAACAACTATATTTGAATCTATGTTATTCAATGAAATTTTAGGACTTTCACATATTAAAAAGCATTTGTCCTCTAGTGCAGATGCAGGTAGAATACCACATGCCCAGTTATTTGTTGGTCCAGAAGGCTGTGGGCTTCTGCCTATGGCATTGGCTTATGCTCAATATATTATCTGTCAAAACACTAACGGAGATAACAGTGGTGGCAATGAAGCTTGTAATTTAAAGTTCAAGTCGTATGCCCACCCAGATGTTCATTTTGCATTTCCTGTTTCTAATTCTGATAAGGTGAAATCTCACGCCGTTAGCAACCATTACATGAAAGAGTGGCGAGAGTTTATTACGGAACAGCCCTATGGAAATCTGTTCGATTGGTATCGCCATATTGAAATTGAAAAGAAACAAGGTCAAATTGGTGTTGATGAAGCACAGGATATCGTAAAAAAATTATCCTTAAAATCTTATGAAGGCGGATATAAGGTGATGCTTATTTGGATGGCTGAAAAGATGAACACTGCAGCTTCTAACAAATTATTAAAACTGATTGAAGAACCACCAAACAAAACCATCTTCTTACTATTGTGTGAAGACGAAGAGCAAATTATACAGACTATAAAATCTAGATGCCAAATAGTTCATTTTCCTCCTTTGGCGGAAGACGCCATAGCCACGGCTTTAAGTGAGAAAGGGGCAAGTAAGGCAGAAGCAATGCTATTAGCTCATGAAGCCAACGGTAATTATAACAAAGCTCTAGACCTTTTAAACAAAGATTCTGAAGACCTTGTGTTTGAAAATTGGTTTGTACAATGGGTAAGAACCGCATTCAAGGCAAAAGGTAACAAAGCCGCAATCCATGAATTGTTATTGTGGAGTGAAGAGGTTGCAAAAACCGGTAGAGAAACACAGAAGAACTTTCTAAGTTATTGCATTACCGTGATGAGGCAAGCTTTAATGATCAATTATGGCGCTGAAGAACTTGCTTATCTAAAAATACATGCCGAAGGATTTCAACTAAAGAAATTTGCACCTTTTGTACATGAAAACAATATTTTGGACATTACCAAAGAGCTAGAAGATGCTATTTACCATGTGGAAAGAAATGGAAATTCTAAAATCATATTTACCGACCTTTCTATTAAACTAACTAGACTACTTCACAGAAAGAAGTCTGAACTTAAATAAATCATTATGAATACAATATTGATCAATGCCACAGAAATTTTGTTGCTCCTATTTTTGATCATCACATTTTTACAAAGCGGATTTGATAAAATAACCGATTGGAACGGTAATATCTCTTGGCTAAAAGAACACTTCTCTAAAACTCCTTTCAAAAATATAGTCCCTTTACTGGTGGGTATTATTTTAGTTACCGAAGTTGTTGCAGGTTTGCTATGTGTAGTAGGTATATATGAGATTTTTAGTTCAGGGAAATCAAGTTTCGCACTGTATGGGGCAATTTTATCTGCTATCACATTGCTTATGCTATTATTTGGGCAAAGACTTGCGAAAGACTATGAAGGCGCCAAAACCATTGCTGTTTATTTTATACCTACTATTCTTCTTGTATTTCTACTACAGGCCTAAGCAATAAAAAATATAGAAAACAAAAAACCCTCCTTGTTAGGAGGGTCTTGGAGGCATCGAGCGGATTCGAACCGCTGTACAAGCTTTTGCAGAGCTGTGCCTAGCCACTCGGCCACGATGCCATTTTTAGCGAGAGCAAAAATAAACATTATTCCCAATTTAAGCTGCATTAACAGCTAAGAAATTATATTTATTTAAGGTCGTATGTATTACTGAACAGATTGGCCCCTTTGTAAATTCAATGATACCGTTACCTTTTCAACGTCACCGTTTATAGGCGGATTGATTTTAGAAACGGATACCAAAGCTGTATCTACAGTTGGAAGTTCAACAAAAATTCTGTCGATTATTCTTTTGGCTACATGCTCTAATAACTTTGAAGGCGTAGCCATCTCTTGCTTTACAATTCTGTTGATATGAACATAATCAACAGTATCTTTCAACTCATCTGAAACTGAGGCTATCAATAAGTTTGTGTCAACGGATACGTTGACCAAATAATCACTACCAATATTAGTTTCTTGAGGCAAACACCCGTGGTGGGCATATGCTTTTATATTCTCTAATTGTACTTTACCCATTATTTATGTTCTGGAGATCAAATTTAATGATTCTCCATGAAGGATTAATATGTACAACGACAATTACTGATACCTTGAAATAAATCTACCCCTAAGGTGATAACATGCGTACCAGAACTATAACCAAGAAGTTCGTTAAGAATCACTTGATAAGAATATCCGAAGTAAAAATTACTTTTCTTTAAGCCTGCGATAG
The DNA here is from genome assembly GCF_000744105.1 of Maribacter forsetii DSM 18668. Lineage (NCBI taxonomy): Bacteria > Pseudomonadati > Bacteroidota > Flavobacteriia > Flavobacteriales > Flavobacteriaceae > Maribacter > Maribacter forsetii. The sequence continues at coordinate 207,165 of NZ_JQLH01000001.1, read as the reverse complement.
GAGCTATATACAGAGGATTACCAATTTGATCATTTAAGAAACGATAGTTGACACCTGCATAGAAATAATCTTCAAAATCGTAAAATCTGAATTTCAAGTTTAAATCCGTAACGGAACGCCCATCACTCTCAAACAATTGAAACAACACAGATGGCTCAATTTCCATCTTGCTGGTTCTTTTTTTCATATACCTATAACCAGTATACACATAATAGTTTCTTAGTCTATTAGGTTCGAATAAGGCATTGAAGTTACTTAAATTTTTATCTAAGATATTTGAAGCATTAACACTGAAATAAAACTTGTCATACCTATAAAGTGCACCAATATCAAAGTTATGATTAGTAGTTGCTCTATCATCAGTAACAGCCTGATCTGCAGAATCAAATTCCTGAATATCAATTCTAAACTGGTTAAAGTTATACGAGATACCGAATGATAAAAACTCATCATCATAACGATCTAACGTAAGGTGATGTGCAAAAGAAAACCTAGCTCCTTGTTGCTTTGTTTGTCCATTACTATCGTTATATAGTACCATACCAACACCAGATTTTTCACCAACACGCATATCTGCAGCTAGAGATTGGGTATCGGGTGCATCTTTAATACCTACCCACTGTGTAAGACCGTTAAGTCTTATTTTAACATGGTCACCAATACCTGCGTAAGTTGGGGACATTACAAAGGGGTTGTCAGCAAGGTATTGAGATAGTTGAGGTATAGTAAGCTCCTGCCCTCTTAGGGAGAATACGCTTATAAATAATACCAGTGTCAATAGACTGTTCCGCATCATCATTTTAGGTTAAGTTTTTAACGATATAAAGTAAAGTGTCCAACAAATTCTCTTTCATCTCGATCGCCGTTCAGTTTCACTACATACCAGTAGTCTCCAGTTGGCAATTCGTTGTCTAAGTATGTTCCGTCCCAACCTTCAGAATCAACTTCTTGTTCGGAAACCACTCTACCATAACGATCAAATATTTTTATTAGTATTTGAGGGTATTGTTCAATGTTTCTAGGTATCCATAAATCGTTCTGCCCATCTCCGTCAGGAGTAAAGAAATTAGGCAATTCAATGTCTATGAACTCCATAAATATGTTAGCAATAGTAGAACATCCGTTCTCATCAACAACACGAACTTCATAGGTATCTGTTCTAGTGATATAGAACGTATTATTGTCACCATTATCATAGCCATCGAAATAGTATGTATAACCTTCACGACCACCTTCAACAACAGCAGTTATTTCGTTCATGTTATTCTGCTCCAATACAAGTGTTAACGGTTCAAAGGCTTCAATTACGAAGTCAACTGTTTGTATACACCCATTAGCATGAGCAATTGTAATGTAATGGTTGCCTGGTGCCGAGTTTCTAAAATCAGGATTTAATTGAAGATCTGCAGGGTCCACAGAATCTATTGCGTATAACACATCTCCAATTACACTATCATCCTCTAGGGTGATATTCACAAAATTATCTGGTGTATCACTTGAACATTCATATACCGGTACTACGGTAGCATTTAAGTTTACACCGGTTTCTATATCAACAACAACGTTAGTATCACAGCCATTAGCATCTTTAATTACGATTAGGTAATTACCAGCAGCCATGTCATAGAACTCTGTTCTGTTCAATACAAAATCTGCATCGCTATTAGAATTCAACGCTGTGCTATATGGTGCCGTACCTCCTGTGATATCAAGAATTATAGTACCATCTTGACTATCAACGCAAATTTCCGGTGTAGTCTCTACTTCAACAACCAAACTTGCTGGTTCAGAAATGGTATAGGTCAAGTATTCAAAACAACCGTTTTGATCTTGTGCGATTATCGTATACTCGCCAGGAGCCAATTCTGTAAACGTGTTTTCATCGTAGAACTGATTCAAGTTCGGTGAAATCGCATATTGATAACCACCAGCTCCGCCTGAAAGTGTAACAGTTATTTCACCGTCATTTTCACCAGAACATGTAATATCTACTACGTTATCTGTGTAAGACAACGGTGTTGGCTCAACAATAACAACAGTTTCAGGTGTTGTTGTACAATCATCACTAACTACAGTCACGTAATAAGTACCTGCACTTAAATCTCTAAACACACCTTGAGATTGTGGACCGGCAATTCTAGAAGCTACGCTTAAAGAACTATCTGTAAACAATTCATATTGGTAGTTACCTAATCCGCCATCGGCAGTTGCATAAATGATAGCCGTGCTTTCACCTGTACAGTTCAGTACCGCAGCAGTATCATCAACAAATAGCAATAACGGCGGTATTTCGTTTTCTGTAATTGCATTGGAGATTGCAGATTCACAACCGTTAATAGCATCACGAACATAGAATTGATATCTACCTGCTTGATACGTACCTGTTTCTGGCAAGTAAACAACATTACCTGACATTGGCAAGAAGTTGATATTATCTACACTGTATTCATATGTACCACTACCACCTGATGCAGTAAGTTCAAACTCAGCACCTTCAGCACATGTTAATGCATCTGTTCTAATTAAACTTGCCTGTACTTCTGTTGGCTCTCTTACCTCAACAGTATTTGTTGTGGTGTCACAGTTCCAACCATCAACTACGGTAATACTATAGAAACCTGCTCCTAAATCCGTAAAATTAGGATTCGTCTGTGGTCCAGTAGTCGTTGTAATCGTAGTACCGGTTTCATCATAATAGTTCAACTGATAACTATAATTTCCACTACCGCCACCTGTTACATTTGCAGTTACAACCGCTCCTGTATCACCGTAACAAGCTAGGTCTGTTACAAGCGGAGTTGCATTAGCCACTATAGGTGTTGCTGGCGTTAATGTTTCAGTATAATTTACAATACATCCGGCATCATCGGTAATACTTATTGTGAAAGCACCCGCAGCTAAATCTGTAAAGACTCCTTCATTTACATCGTCCATGGTATAAATATCACCGGTTGTAGTGTTAGTCAATACGATATCATAAGGACTATAGCCGCCCTCTATTTCAACTCCAATAACCCCTTGATCATCTGTACAAGTAGCTTCTGCCAAAGGCGTTATCACACCGCTCAGTGGTCTATCCGGAGAAATTATAGTCACCATATTTGTATCTTCAGAACAAAAGGGAACATCTGTTTCTGTAATGGTAACATAGTAGCTACCACCGGATAACCCTGTTATTGTTCTTGGATTAACACTGGTATCCGAAGCAGTTGCTGCTATAACAGATGTACCTGCACTATTAATGACTTCATAAGTATAATTACCAGTATAGCCATCAATGTCAATTTCTAAACTACCATTGGTGTCACCAAAACATGTAACTTCTGTTATGGCCGTTGCCGTAGCAGTTATAAAATCGAACGGAGCAACCGTATAACTTTCCGTATTAACATAACAACCCGTATCTAAATCTGTAACTCTAAATACATAGGAACCAACAGTATTTAAATCGTAAGTTGCAGATGTTGCTGTTGTACTAACCAAAGTACCTGTGGCATTACCAATTGGTAACAACTCATAACCGTAGTTATGTACCAAACCATTATCAACTACTGAAATTGTTATTCTCTCATCGTTTGTACATGTAATTTCGACATCTTGAGCTACTGTAGCCGTAAATGTATTTATAGGTTGAATTGTAACGGTATCGAAACGGGTACAACCATTGGCATCTTTTACGTAAACATCTATGGTTTGTACGCTTCCATCGTCCGTAACATTGAATGTATTTGACGCTTGGAAAATAACATTATCAATACTGTATAGGTATGGTGCGGTTCCTGTACCTGTACCAGCCGTAGCTGTTATAGTCGCAGTATTTACACTATTATCTGCCGCACAACTAAATTCTGTTGCTGTTGCAGAAACGGTTAATTGCGTTGGTTGAGTAATGGTTTCATTCTTAACAGCATCACAGCCTCTACTAGAAATTACTCTTACTTGGTATTCTCCTGCAGCTAAACCTGTAAACAACGGATCGTTTTGAGCAGGCACAATTGGCGTTACCAAATCTGCAATATCATATAATTCATATTGATAAATAGGATTATCATCTGTTGCCGGATCAATATTGGCTCTTATACTACCATTACTATCCCCAAAACAACTTACGTTAACAATAGTTGCATTCAATAGTACTGGTGCTACTGGCGCATCTAGAACTTGAGTTGCCGTTCTTTCACAAACTGGGTTTGTCGTATCTAAATCCCTAACCACAAAAGTATATGTTCCAGCCTCTGTTAAGTTTGTAAACACACCTGTTGTTTGAGTTACCACAGAACCTAAAGGAGTAGTCATTTCAAACTCAAGGTTTGTTGAACCACCGGTTACATTAACAGTTATTTCTCCACCCGGAGTCACCGTACAATCAATAGACTTATCTACTGTCGTAGAAACATCCATTTGCTCATAAAGCACCACCGCATTAGTTGTAAAAGGACAACCCCATTGGTCTATAATAGTAACATCATAACTACCAGCACCAAGACCTGAGAATACTCTCGTGTTCTGTGGAGCACGGAAATCAGCACCGTTTAATCTTAATTGGTATGTATAATTACTTCCTTGACCGCCAGTAGGCACACTCACTTCAATTTCTCCTTGTAAGTTGGTGCAGTTCTCTATGTTTACATCTAATGTTGCTGCTATTGGGTCTGGAACATCAAGTACAATATTGTCTTGAATTAATCGCTCACAACCTTCAGCGTCACGAGCCCATGCTTGGTAAGTACCAGCAGGTAACAAATCAAAAGTAGCGTTAGCTACGAAATCTGTAGTTGCAGGAGCACTTGTACCAACAAAATACGTATAACCACCCCAACCACCTTCAACATCGGTAATGGTAATTGAACCATCATTTCCTGGTACACATGTAATATCAGTTACTACAGTATTTCCTGTAATATCAGCTAAAGGACCGTTGATAGTAAATGCTTCTGTATTTGTACAGAACGGGTTGTTGTCTTGTGTGATAGAAACATAATAACTACCTGCAAATAAGTCAATATCTGCTGTAGGTCCATTTGTTGTTACTTCTGAACCAGAAATAACAACCGTATCATCACTAGTATCTGCTAATGTTCCCTCAGTGTCATAAATAGTCCAATTAAATCCGCCAGGATAGGTTGCATCAACTAATTCAAAGTTCACAGCACCCGTATCAGTTCCAAAACAAATTACATCACTTGTTTTAACAACATCAATGGTAAATGTGTTTGGCTCTTCTATAGTTTCTGCAACAGAAACCACACAACCCGTATCAATATGTCTTGCCAAAATCGTATACGATCCCGCAGACAAACTACCGAACACGTTGGAAATTTGGTAGCTGATGCCATTATCAATACTATATTGGAACCTAGTTGGGTCGCTTAAGGTAGATGTCACCACTACCGTAATTTCGCCATCGCTACCAGGAGCACATGTAACCGTATTTGAAACCGAAGCGTCTATATCGGTAATTTCATCAAAAGGAAGAACAGTAGCTGTTGTGCTACCAGCACAACCCTTGTCATCATAAACATTAATGGTATAAGTATCACCTGCTCTATTTGTAACCACTAATACATTTGATGCACCAGATTGTACCACAGCCAAACTGCTATCCACAAATTCATAGATTACATAGTTACCGCTACCACCGGTAATGGCAGTCTCGTCAACTGTAATTCTAGCGTTGTTAGGATTATTACCAGCAGTACAACCGAATTCTACAACTGTAGTATCTATGTTCGATATTAATGCAGGTTCGTCTATTATAATGTTACCTGATGCCGTAGTACAACCGTTAGTTCCTGTTGCAGTCACAACATAGGTGTTTGGAGGTAAACCCTCAAACGTATTGTTGCTTGGGTTAAATGTTCCTGCTACAGGAGATATGGTAAACGTTAACGGGTTTACTCCGTTTTCCACTTGTGTCAATGTAATTGAACCATCATTAGCTCCAAAACAAGTTATATCTATATGAGAATCTGTAAATACTGGCGGAATGGCAGGAGCTAACTCTTGCGTTACAGGGTACTCACAAACAGGATTTGTAGTATCTAAATCTCTTACTAAGAAACTATATGTACCAGCATCAACCAAACCTGTAAATGTTGGGTCATTCAACTGAGTTACTGCAGCACCTGTTGGAGGTGTCATTATAAACTCTAAGTTTGATGAACCACCGGTTACATTGATAGTTATAGTACCACCTGGTGTACCCGTACAATCAATAGCTTTGTCTACTGTAGTAGTTGCACTTAACTGTTCGTATAATTCTACTGGAGGAGTTGTAAATGTACATCCCCATTGATCTGTAATGATCACTTCATATACTCCGGCACCTAAACCTGAGAAAACTCTAGTGTTCTGCGGAGCACGGAAATTAGACGTATTCATTACCAATTGGTAGGTATAGTTACTTCCTTGACCGCCAGTTGGCACACTAACTTCTATTTCTCCCTGTAAGTTTGTACAATTCTCTATGTTTACTGCTAATGTTGCCGCAATTGGGTCTGGAACATCAAGTACAATATTATCTTGTATTAATTGCTCACAACCTTCAGCATCACGAACCCAAGCTTGGTATGTACCAGCAGGTAACGAATCAAAAGTAGCGTTAGCTACGAAATCTGTAGTTACAGGAGCACTTGTGCCAACAAAATAGGTATAGCCACCCCATCCACCAACAACATCGGTAATGGTTATGGTACCATCATTCCCTGGTACACAAGTAATATCAGTTACTACCGTATTACCGGTAATAGCTGCATCTGGACCTGCAATATTGAAAAATTCAACATTGGTACAGAATGGATTGTTGGTTTGTGAAATAGAAACATAGTATTCACCAACACCTAAATTAATTATTGGTGTAGGACCGTTCGCAGCTTCAGAACCACTAAGAACAGAAGTATTATCGGTACGGAAAATTTCCCAATCGAATCCTGTATTATATGTAGCATCGATCAGTTCAAAAGTTACCTCACCTGTATTGGTTCCAAAACATATAACTTCACTAGTTTTAACAACATCTACAGTAAACGTGTTTGGCTCTTCAATTATAGCCGAAGCAGTTACAATACAACCCGTATCTGTATGTCTTATCAAGAAGTTATGGTTTCCAGCGGACAATCCGCCAAAAACATTGGTAGAAAGGTAAGTTGTACCGTTATCGATACTATATTCATATTTCGTATCATCACTAGCTGTTGATGTAGCTGTTAGGGTAATTTCGCCATCAAAACCAGGCGTACATGTAACCGTATTGGTCACAGCGGCCGTTGCTCCTGTTAATTCGTCATACGGAAGCACAGTAGCCGTAGTGTTACCGGAACATCCATTATCATCATAAACATTGATGGTATACGTTTCACCCGTTCTATCGGTAACCGTTAAAACATTAGATGATCCATACTGAACAACAGCAGAGCTGCTATCAATAAATTCGTAAGTTAAATAGGTATTGCTACCTCCTGTAATTGCTGCCGTATCTACGGTTATAGTTGCATTGTTTAAATTGTTACCGGCTGTACAACCAAATTCAACAACATCTGCATTTACATTTGCAATTTGTAACGGAGTACCTACAGGACTATCTACCTCTAATTCACAACCACGACCAGAAGTTACCCTAACAACGTAATCATCATTTGCGGCTAAATTTGTAAATGTACCCGTTGTTTGAGGGGCACTTGCAGGAGTTAACACCGAAGGCGCGGTTTCAATAAATAATTGATAAACGTACGGTGGATTATCCATAGATGCATCTAAAATGGCCACTATAGACCCATCTGTTGCTCCAAAACAGGTTACATCGGTAATATCCGTTGTAAATAATACTGGAGTAGCCAACTCTAATTCTACGTCTGTTTGTGCAGTACAACCACCCAAAACCGTATCATAAACATGAGCAGTATAAATGCCTGAATCCAATCCTGTAAAAATAGGTGAAGGTTGAGGGCTTCCAGTTACACTAACTCCGCCATTATCGAATAATTCATATTCATAGAATGTAGATCCACCATATGCCGTAATTATTATTTCCCCATCTCCTTCCGTACATGAAGGTTGGGTAGTAACTTCTGCCGAAATAGAAGTAGGCGCAAAAATTTCGATCGTCTCTACATTTCCACAACCGTTAAAATCACGAACTTGAACGGTGTAGTTTCCAGAACTTAAATCTGTAAACTGATGTGTTGAGCCTGCAGTAGTCAACGTAGATGATTGGTAAGAACCGCTATTTATACTCAAAGTATAAGGTTGAATACCTTCTCCGTCCAAAGTAATTTCTATAATAAAGTCACCTTCATCTGCCGTACATTGGTTGATTACGACACCAGAAATAGCCGGTGTTGGGTCATCTGCAATAGTAACATCCAATGGTAGTGCCGTAGAACAACCGTTACCGTCCATCACATAAATATCCCACTCTGTATTAACCGAAGGGTCTAATTCCGCATAGTTACTAGTAACATAATCACCAGCAACAGGAGAAACACCATTTTCAACGTAGGCATACGTATAAGAGCCATTTCCACCGCCTGCAATTACGGTTACATTAGCATCTTCCGAGCAATACCCATTATTTTGGTCTGCCAAGGTCAATGTAACCGGATTAGGCTCTAATATTCTAAATTCATATGTATTTGTACATTCTGGTGTAGTTGCTTCTTGGAAAAATAAGACATAATCTCCAGGAGGAATATTTGATACTGTTTCCAAAGGAGTTGGTCCAGGACTTGGTGGACCTGTAACACTACCTGAATATGCACCTCCTAATGGCGTATTACTAATACTTTCTCTAATTTCATAATTAATTACCGTAACACTTGGGTCATACTCTTCAAACTGGAAAGCAATAGAACCGTTGGTGTCTCCAAAACAAGAAACATCTGTTACCGTTGGGTCAGCCACAACATCTATGTTAGAAACCGGGTCTATGTCAACTTCAACGAAACTAGAACAGTTAGTATCCGTATCTATTACTTGAAAAACATAAGACTGCCCAGGGGTAAGCCCGGTATACGTTGCTATCTCTTCGTCAGAATTTGCTCCTGCTGCTTCAGAATCTGGTGCAATACCTGTTGTGTAAATTGTAAAATCGTAATTACCAGAACCGCCACTAGCTAATAAATCAACAGTTCCTCCAGTTGTACAACTCACCGCTTGTGTTAAGGTTTCAATTGCAACGTATGGGTTAGAAAGAACCCTTACTGGATTTTCGTAATATTCACAACCATTGGCATCTAATACTCGTACATAATAGTCTCCGAAAGCTAATCCGTCAAAAGTTACCGTAGTTGCTGTCGTATTTACAACGGGGTTTGGTCCTGTCGTAGGAACAACATTATTAAGATTGTCATATAAAGTGTAGGTAAAATTAGGTGCGCCACCACTAGTTATTGTAATATCAATACTACCAGGAATATCACCAGTAGCGCCACAACTAACATCTGTAGCAACAACATTTGCATCAAATAATACTGGGTCAACAACAGTTACACTGCCATTATAAGTACATTCTTTAGAATCTCTAACTATATAATTATAAGTACCAGCAGCTAAACCTGTGTATACACGTTGGCTTGTAAAGGCACTACTGTCAAAACTAATTTCATAAGGCGATGAACCAAAGTTAGGATCCACATTGATTTCAACGATACCATTGGTGTCTCCAAAACACGTAGGGTTGGTAACGGTTTCCGTTGCAACAGGGTTTACTGTTGGTGTAACCGTAACTATATTAGAAACAGCTGTACAACCTTGATTATCTGTTACTCTAAACCTATATGTACCTGCTGTAGAAGTGGCATATGGAAATGTTCCGGTAAAAGCGGTATAACCACCGCTATTTACATCTAACTCATACGTATAAGGTGCATAACCACCAGCAACCTGTAAATCCATAGTTGCATCTGGTGATACTGTACAATCTAAGTCCTTATTTAACGTAAGTGTTGCGGTTAGTTGAGGTTCAATATCAAATGCTACGGTATCTGTACAACCGTTAGCATCTCTAATTTCAAAAGTGTAACTACCAGGAGTTAGATTTGTAAAGGTGCTTGATGTTGTAAATGTACCCGTACCCATTCTATAAGAATATGGTCCCACTCCGCCAGTTGCACCTACCTCTATAGTCGCCGATCCTGATACAGAAGAATCAAAACATACATCTGAACTAGGTAAAATACTTGCAACCGGAATAGCAGGAGCTACCAATGTAAAGGTATCTGTTTCAGTACAACCATTAGCATCGGTAACCGTAATTGTATGTAAACCTAATTGATCAAGACCTGTAAATATTCCTGAATTCTGTGCAGGCGTTGATGAAGCATCAGGCAATTCAATTACATAAGAATATGCAGAAGTACCGCCAGTTACATTAATTGTTACTGAACCATCATCATCACATGTAGGTTGAACAGGTGTATTTGAAACTACAAGTACTGAGGGTTCTGTTATTGTTTGTGTTAAAGGAACCGTACACCCAGCAATAGGGTTATCTACATCTCTAACATAAATAGTATAAGTACCAGCAGCCAAACCTGTTATTTGATGCGTTGCAAGCGTATCGCTACCTGCTATAGTTGAAAAAGAACTATCATAGCTATATTCATAACCGCCAGCTCCAAAATTATCGACTTCAAAAGTAATTGTACCACTATTATCTGCATTACAGTCCAAATCTTCAAAAGACTGAATTGCAGCTTCAAAAGCATTACCGTCTTGAACATCTACAATAATATCTGTTGTACAATCACTACCATAATCTACGGTTACGGTATGTTGACCAACTGCAACGCTATTAAATACATTACTCGTTTGAGGAGTATTACCATTAATGCTGTAGGTATATGAAGCATCATTTGGAAGAATGGTAATTATCCCTGTTCCATCACAGCTATAATCAACACTACTCGTTAAAGATGGTGCTGTTGGTAAAGGAGCAATAATAATACTAGGAAGGTCTATTACACAAGCGATATTGTTTGCATCTCTAACTTGAACGGTAAATGTCCCATCGGTCAATCCTGTGAAAACCGTACCACCCGTGGTAGCAGTCGTCCAAGTACCACCATTTAAGCTATATTGATATGAACCAGAACCGCCAGCTGTAGGGGTAACACCACCAACGGTGATCTCTGCTAATTGATTACAAGTATAATCTTCTGTTTGTGCACTTTCCGCTACTATTTCAGGTAATTCATCAACAGGAACAGATAAGATAAGCTCACAATCGTTTACGTCTCTTACTCTTACATCATAAGTTCCCGCAGTAAGATTAGTAAATGTGCTTACCGTACCAAAAGTACCACCATCAATACTATACGTATAAGGAGCCTCACCACCACTAGCGGCTAAAGAAATACTACCGTTATTACCACCAAAACAAGTAACATCAACAACTGTTGGTGTTGCTGCTACAGGAGCATCTTGATCAATATTGATGTCATACATGGCAGAACATGCATCTGCTGCTCCATTGTTATCCAAAACATAAACATCATAATCCCCAGCACCTGTAACCGTTACCGTATTCGTAGCCGAATAATCGCCCGCATTTGGTGTTGTTCCATCTGTAACCACTGCATAAACGTAGTTTCCATCGCCACCTGCAGCGGTAATATTAATTTCGCTATCGGTTCCACATGCCGTTATCGTACTTGCGCTAGCGCTTACCGTAACCTCTTGTTCAATGGTTACTGTTTGCGCAGGAGCATCACAACCATAAGCATCGGTAACTTCAACAGTGTATGTACCATTTGAAAGTCCCGTGAACGTATATGTGGTCCCATCTATTGGAGATGGAGTTACATAAGACCCTCCATTAATTCTAAATTGGTAATCTCCATTACCAGCAGTAACATCTACAGTAATTGTAGCATCATTACTACCACTATAACAATTTGTTTCTAGTAAAGTAAAATTTGGTGTTTCTGGATCTGTTACAACAATAGGCGTATCTGTTAAATCAGTACATCCATTGGCATCCCTAACACGAACATTGTATGTACCTGCCGGCAATCCGTTAAAAACAGCACTTGTTTGATATAGGGTTACCACTCCAAGAGCATCTTCTTCTAATTGATACTCATACCCTGGTGTGCCACCTGTTGCACTTGCTGTAATTTCTGCACCACCATTATTACATGTAAAATCTTGGGTAAGATCGGCACTGGCAACTACTAATGTTGGTTCATCAATAGTATGGTCAAAAAATGTAGTACAACCTGGCAAAGAACTTCCTACCTCTCTAACATAGACTCTATAACTTCCCGCAGCAAGTCCAGGTATTGTTTGGGGCGATACCGTAGTGCTACCTAAAATATTCACAAAATTATCTAAACTATATTCAAATCCGCTTGCGCCATAATTATCCACTTCAAAAGTAATAGAACCAGAATTATCACCAGTACAATCTAAATCTTTAGAAGAAAGAAGACTAGCTTCAAATGCATTACCATCTTCTACCGTAACATCTATAGTAACTGTCTGCGAACACTGTTCTGGAGTTTGTGTTGCTGAAATATCATCAATGGCAATGTCATTTCCATTAACTACTGCAGAATTTGTTCTAATAACAATATCTAAATTAGAATTAGACCCTGGATCTAGAGTTACATTATAATTTTGCCAATCATTTATTCCATTATTTTTAGGAATATTTCCGGTTGCTGTACTAGCAATTACATTACCCCCAGCATCTACCAGTTCTATTTCTATCGTAGGGTCACCTCCCGAAGTTCCATTACGCAACAAGTTAAATGCATAAAGTGAAATGGTAATATCTCTATTTGGAATAATTTCCACTCCTCTTTTAGCATAGATAATACCTCCAACACCAGCGGCGCCTCCAACATTTATTGCTAAAAATCTACCATTAGCTATTCCTGTGTGATCATTAGGGCTTAACCAGCTTCCGTATGGGTTTGAAATAACACTGGTAACAGAGTATTCTCCATCTTGAATATGTGTATCCGTCCCAAATCCGCAAAGACTTTCGCTACCATCTTGTGGCTCATAACAATATAAAGGGTCTATTTGAGAAATACTCGTATTTACACCAGACCCAAAGTTTTCTTGTAATAAAGTACTAACAGATGGTGGTGTACTACTTATATAATCTACAGAAACTGTATGCGTACCAACAGTTACAGCATCAAAAACATTAGAATTAGCTGGTGTGTTTTCTACTCCATCAATACTATAAGTATATTCTAAATTAGAGTTATCTGCAGATATGGTAACAATACCCGTACCATCACATAAATAATCTACGCTAGGCGTTAATTCAACGTTTGGTGGTGTAGGTGCTTGCTCAATAGTAATATCCATTGGAAAGGTACAATTGTTCGCATCTTGAATATACACGGTGTGCGATCCCGCTAAAAGGTAGCCAATAGCACTAGTATCATATGTACTACCGCCATCAAAACTATACATATAGGGTTGTGTACCACCTTGAGCATTTGTTATACGTACCTCAGCACCATCAGATGGATTACATTCTACTAATGCCGCAACTGCAGCCGAAGCAGATAAATTTAATGGTTCTGATATGCTATAAATCTGATTTACCTCACAAAGGTTAGCATCTCTTACCCTAATGTTGTATGAACCTGCACCAAGGTTATTAAAAGTATTCGGAGTTTGATAATTTGCCCCATTATTAATACTATACGTATAAGGTGCCTCACCGCCAGAAGCAACTATCGTTAAAGTAGATTGATTTTCTCCACTACAAAGTATATCTGTATTAGAAATAGATAATGTTAATGCATCATCTTGGTCTATTGTAATCTCATATGAAGATTCACAGAAATCAGCATTACCGTTATTATCTCTTACATATACATCATATACACCTGTACCAGTAACTGTCACAATAGAACTCGGATCAAAGTCACCCGCATTTGGGGTTGCCCCATCATTTACTACTGCATACACATAATTACCATCTCCGCCGGCTGCAGAAATATTTATATCGGTATCGGTACCGCAGGCAGTAATGTTACTTGCGCTTGCCGTTAACGTTAATGCCGGGTTTACAGTAATACTCTCCGCATCTGTACAATTATTACCATCTCTTACTTCAACTGTATATGTTCCTGCTGAAAGATCTGAAAACACATTATTTGAACTAAAAGGACCGCCATTTAAACTATATTCAAAAGTACCGTCACCACCAGAAGAAACACTTGCGGTCAAGGTCAATAACACGGCATCATCAAAACAATCTTGATTAGGTGTTATTACTAGAACGGGAGCTTCCGCAGCGTCCAAATCGAATGTGAAAGGAATACTACAATTGTTCGCATCTGTTACCGTACCGTTATATGTACCAGACTGAGTTAAACCTGTAAAAGAACCTGTGGAATTAGAGCCAAATACAGAATTATCTGGATTGTTCAATGCATAAACATAACTACCCCATCCGCCAGATGCGGTTACACTAACACTACCATCTGTTATACAACTAGGTTGTGTTTCAGTTAGGTTAGAAATGGTCAACGCCGAAGCAGGACCTTCCAATTCATGTGTAGAAGAATAAGTACAGTTGGTATCTGTATCTACAATGTCTATGGTATAAATACCAGCAGCTAAGTTGTTGATATTATCGATAACAGCTTCTGTACCACCTGTTCTTTCAACACCTGTAGGACCGGTGATTGTATACGTAAAGTTTTGACCCGCTTGGAAGTTTACATTAAAACGAATAATACCATCTTCAGCACCAAAACAACTGATCGGTTGTGTTGTTTCCCCACTAGCGGATATTGGGTTAATCGCATTTATCGTATAATTCTCTTCATAGAAACAGCCATCCGCATCAGTAATCCTAACCGTATAAGTATCTGGAGACAAATCTTCAAAGACAGCCTCATTTCCTGAGGTACTTGTTGGAACAATGGCAGAAGGTGCAGTAATGGAATATATGTAAGGTGCTGTACCATTAATTGCGTTTACTGTTAAATTAGATGTTCCTGTAGGACACGTGATTTGGGATTCTACAATAGTTAAATCCGTTGGTGGATTTGGTCTATCAATAACAATTTGATTGGTTACAAAAGTACAGTTATTAGCATCTCTAATAGTAATGGTATAAGAACCATCGGTAAGGTTTTCAAAGCGGTTTGCGTTTGCTGTTGTATCAGGAACAAAGTTAATACCGTCAATACTGTATGAATATGGTGCGGTACCTCCTATTACATTTTGTGCCTCAATAATACCCTCTTGTAAACAGGTATAATCTTGAACCAAAATAGCATCACCACTAATTGCAGCCGTTGGTGCGTCAATACTAAAGCTTTCTTCTGAAATACAAGTTGCCGTACCTCTTGTTTGGGTAATTTCAACTCTATAGTCTCCTGTTGCCAAGTTTGGAAAACTGCCTGTACTGTTATCAGCTAATGGTTGATCAGTATCATCAAATAATGCGAAATCTAAAGTATAGCCATTAGGGTTGGTTACATTAAACTGAATTCTACCGGTAGTTTCACCAAAACAAAGTACATCTGTAACAGTAGTTGGGTCAAAATCTGCAGTTGGGTGATATTCTATAGAGACCGTATTTGATTCTACATAACAGCCTGTTCTATCCAATACCAAGAAAACATAATCTCCAGCTCCAGAAACATTGAATGTAGTCTCTGTTTGGAAATTGGTTGCAGGAATATCCGCAAAATCAGAATAAGAAGTAACCGTAGTTCCTCCCTCGTCAACATAGCTCCAAATTACATAAGAGTAATCTGGGTTACCACCACTAGCGTTCATTGAAATAATACCATCTTCACAAGTAATATGTTGGTCTACACTAGCGGTAAGTTCTAAATCGTTCTCATCTAAAACAGTAACCGCTTCACTATAAGAACATCCATCATCTGTAGAAATATATGCGATATAATTACCGGCACTTACATCTGTAAAAGGATAGTTATTATCTGCATGACCATTTTGGCTATCTACTAATGTACCCAATCCACCGTTAGTGCCATCATCTAGTCTTATTTCAAAATCATATGGAGAATCAGCATCTGTAATCTGTAGCGTAACGGTACCTAAGTTGAAACACGTCTCTGGAGTTACACTTACGTCATATGTTACCGCTCTTTCTCTAATACCTATAACCGGAGTAGAAAAAATACATGCATCTTGAATTGGATCACCGTTTGTATCTAATTGAGTAACCTCAACTCTATAAGAACCGTTCTCACCAGAAGCAAAATCAAAACTTGGACCGTTGTTAGCACTAAAAGGAACAATTGTATTATTAGTGTCATTATCTACCAATTGATAACCATAACCCGCTCCAATATTTGTAATGGTAATATTACCATCAGTATCACAGACAATATCCCTATTATTAAAATCTATATCTAAATTGTTCTGAAAACTTTTGAAATAGAAACTACTAGTACACCCATTTTGATACACTACGGATAGCCTATATTCACCCGGTGCATTTAATAAATAATTACTACCGGTACCTACTTCTGTCCAAGAACAAGTAAGGGCTCTGTTGGCACAATCCTCACCAACAGTTACACCGCAACTACCTTCATCCAAAATCTCCCAAGCAACACTTTGTGCATCAACAATATTAACAGCCAATGGTTGAGTGTCGTTAATACCGCACAAGAAAATTTTAGGTAAAAAAGAGTTGTCATCTGAACAGAAAACTATTTCGCCAGGTATATCATTACTAGGGTCGGCATCACCATTTACTTCATTAAAGTATTCCGTAACAGGGTTTGGTAAATTACCCGAACCAAAGGGCTCTACATTTATAATTTCTTTAAACCCTTTACATGGATCGGCAACAATTTTATCTACTATATATTGACCAACAAGTGTTACTACTTGTGTACTTGGGTCATTATCTGGATCACCGTCATTGATTTCAATATCGCTAGCATCAATTTCACCGTTACTATTTGTATCTCTATACCATACATAGGAATCAAAACCATCACCTGCATTTAAAATGGTACTTGTACCACAAAGTTCTATGGTTCTTTGAAAATTACAATCGGACAAATCATCCAATAAGAAATTGGTAGCTCCCGGAACAACAAATCCACAAGAGTTAAAATCGGTAACACTAGGGTCATCGGTAACTTGTGCAGAATTATTTTCACCTCGGTATGAACTATAGGCCAAATTTTCAATTAAGTCAGAACATGCGTCAATAAAATCAAAACAGTTTTCAGCTACCTGTACTCTAAAAATAATGGAATATTCTCCATCCTCATCTTCAACATAAACATCTGGAACATTAAAAACTATTTCTCTACTTGAAGGGTCATAGGTATACGTTATCTCATAACAAGTTCTTGGAGTTCCCGTACATATTTGTGCAGGAAAAGAAAAATCTGCATCATTAAAAAAGCTACGACCATCTGGTGGAGAAACATTTACTGGTAATACATCTCTAATAGTATAGTTAACACCGTCATCGTTACCAATATTTTCAAAAGTTAAAACATAATCCAATGTTTGACCTAAGTTTACCCCTTGACCTGTAATGTCAACACCACCTGGGGTTTGTACTCTTTTTTCCAAAACAATGTTTGGCGCAATAATATCGACATCAAAAGAAGTAAAGAAAATATCATATTTGTCTTGTGAAGAACTGGCTCTTAAAATGGCACTAGTAGATCCATTAGGTATTACGGTATTACTGGCACCACCATTGGGTATTTCAAAAAGATCAACATCCCAACCTAGTGTATTTATACTGTTAGGGTTTCTATTGGTATACTGAGCATCAAACTGAGTAATACTGGAATTAAAAAAATTATTGGCTGGGTTTTGTCCGTTTGATAATGTTGTAAAAGATCCGTTCGCATTAATTTGTAAAGCATCACCACCAATTCTATTATCACCTTCTAAAGCCCCAACACCCATATTTGCATATACTGGAAAAGGAGCTGGTAGAGTTGTAAATCCATTTACAGGAATATCAATACTTTCTCCAGATTTAACACCTGCATAACCGTCAAAAGTGGTAATAAACTTATCGCCTGGCAAGTTTGGGTTTTCATATACAATTACCATTTTCCATCCACCAGAAATACCTCCTGAGATATTATTACCTGTACTTGCCCTAACGTTTGCAACAAAGTAATCTCCATTAGGATTTGCCAGTCCTGATACAATAGAAGTTACATCTTTGTATGCGGCATAGGGACTATAATAACCAAAATCTACATCACCATTACCATCAAAAATTATTTCATCTGCAGTAATATCTTGGTAAGTTCCTCCTGGAGTTCTAAATTTAATATCGTCAATATTACTTCTATCTGGATTTACATAAACGGCTGACCAATAAAGTCCTGCATAACGCACCAATGAACAATCAACATCCGGTATTTCTAAGTTAGCACTACTAGAACTGAATGTGCTGTTATCATTATCGACATCAATATACTGCATGTCGTAATTATCATTATAATCTGAAGAACTTCCGGTAGCGTTAAGTGGCTCATTAGGTGAAACTGCTGGTATAGTAACGTTTTCTCTTCTCCATCTACCATTTCTAAAAACCCATTGTCGCTCGGTACGTTCAGCAACCTGTCTATTAACAATATTGTTGGCAATAAAAGTAAGTTCTCCTCGAATATCTGCTTCGTAACGAACATCAAAATCATTTTTAACCTGAGCAACCGCAGTTTGTAAACCAAGTGCCAAGAATAAAATGAAAAATAAACATTTTGAGTACTGTTTTCCCATGGGAGAAATGTGTTTGGTAAAATCTGAAAATTGAGTCAGTCTGGTCATGTTGTAAAATTGTCGGAGGCTTCCATTCATTTGATATCAATTTCGCATTGTTCCACGCGGAATTCTCCAATAACAAATATTAACCATACTAGTTGGCTAAAGAATTTATTGTTGTAGCAACGATGTTTTCTGTTGTGAAACAGCAAATAGAATGGGTTTGTGATTTTGAAAAAAGAGTGTATTTCAGCGATTAACTACATACTAGCATTACTTCAATATTTCTGCTTTTGTGTTAATTTGATAAAGAATTGGTTCTAAAAACCTTACGAATAAACCCTTAGTTTTAGACTTATAAACTAGTAAGTTGCATTAAAAATATAGTACTATTCTACCTATAAATGTTCCTTTCTTTTAGAAACGATTCTAATATTTTATCAGTTACAAAGTGATGGTTTTGAGGTCCAAAACAGTATAAAATCAACCCTCTTTCAATAGGTTTTTAGTATTAGGTTTTTGACAAAAAACCTCGTAAAAGTTCGTTTATTATAAACTTAAAATTCATTTGATCATAGAATAAATTCTTTCAAAAAATGTGTTATTAGAGCTTCCTTATTGGGTTTTAATCCGGTAGAATTAGCCATATCAAACACTAAGTATATTTTAAACTATATAGGCAACTCTAAAGAATAACAGACGAATTATTGCCAAGTGTCTAGGAGCAATGTTAGTGGCTCATAAACGTCCTAAAAATTTATTACAAAGACTATCATCAACACAAAACAAAACTCTACCACCATGTTGCAATAGAATATTTTCTATCTTTAAAATCTGTTAAACTAATTACACATAATATCTGAGTCTTACCTAAAAGGCTATCTCCATGATCGAGATCACATTGCACAGAATTCATGTTGTACACAGATAATCACATTCCATTATTAAATCAAATTTTAAACAAAGGCAATTGATAGAAAAATCGATTGAACTGTCACATTTTAAATTGTTTTTCGCAATTAGATACGTGATGTTATTATGATGAATTATATGAAAAGTAAACAGTTAATCAGTGGAAATATAAAAGTGTTTTATAACAAAGCTTCTAAAGAAACCAGACTGGAAAAAGGCATGGGTGTATTTGAGTTTGAAAGAATAAAATCGCTTATTGAAAAATACCTTTCTACCACATCGTCAAAAATTATAGATGTTGGTGGCGGTACAGGAAAATATGCGGAGTGGCTTGCCAAAAAAGGACATGACGTTCATTTAGTAGAACCCATTGCTAAACATTTGCAACTAGCAGAAAACAGAGCTAAGAAATTAAAGAACAAGTTCTGGGTTCATTTAGGTGAGTCTAGAAAATTAGACTTCCCAACTAACTATGCAGACCTCATCATACTTCATGGGCCTCTTTATCATCTTCAGAGAAAAGAAGATCGAGAATCAACCATTATATAAGCTAGGCGCGTTTTAAAAAATGGCGAAATCATTTTAGGGTTTGCTATCAATTATACAGCATCAACTTTAGTTGGGCTCTTAAAAGGTCTCATACATAAAAGGTCCTTCTTTGAAATGTGCAAGTTGAAATTGACGACAGGAATACACAATCCACCAGATGATTTTCCTTGGCTTTTGGCCGAGGCCTATTATCACAAACCCGAACAACTAAAAGAGGAATTTTTACAGCAAGATTTAACGTACTTAAACAAATATGCGGTTGAAGGTATGGCTTGGCTTGATAAAGACTTCTTTGCAAACATAGGAAATGATAAAAAAAGAAAGACATTAATTGAACTTCTACAAGTTACAGAAAACGATAGCTACATTTTGCCATTTAGTCCGCATATGATGATAACCGTAAAAAAACAAATTCATGAAAAATAAGGAAAGATATTTTAAAGCACTCATTAAAAACCAAGGTCAATTAAATGCACTTGACTTGGGAGAAAAAATTCACTTTTAAAAAATGCATTTTGAATTTACATCTTAGTAATATTATCCTGCTTAGTTTAAAGAAAAGCACCTAAAATTAATGGTCTTAAAAACAATCTTTATCTCATATTTAGGACTTAATAATTATACAGAGTGATGGCATTGAAACATAAAATATCTTCTCTCTTTGAAATTAGAATAAAAAATAAGAGTTCATAAATACATGTCGGTATTTTTAATAAACCGACCGTCAAAACATTTCCAGTTTGTCTGATTTCAAAGTTTCATGAAATGAAATTAAAACTTCTAGTTAAAATATAATGATTGGTTTTTAAATATTTCATTTTGGAAATGAATCTCAATCTATTAAAACAAAAAGCCCTTATCATCTAAGATGATAAGGGCTTTGTATAATCGTTATGTTAACCTATAGTCGTTCTAAACCAGCAGTTCTTGATTGACCCGCATAATCCACATCTTCTCATCATAGGCGTCGTTTAGCTTAGAGTAATAAGATATTAAAGCATTGGTCCAAGAGTCGTGCTTTTTAAGGTATACGTATCTGTAATTGTTCTTGGGATTGATAAAGTAACTCGCGTTCAATCCAAATGAATTTAAAAGCGAAACAAACTTCTTAGCATTGCTAGGGTTGGCAAATACATTGGCAATTAAGTAATACCCAGAACCGGCACCCTCAATAACATAAGATTTAGAATCGGCTTCTCTAGACTCTACGTTATCTCTTACAACCTCATTAGAGGTAAGCACATTAGAGTCGTACTTAGAAGACTTCTCTTTGATCTTATTTACATTGCTAGCGTAGGCCTCATTAGTATATCTATTATCAACGTTCATAATCCACATAGCACCATCATATGCACCGTTCAATTTAGAATCGTGTGCAGCAACAGCATCTTCAAATGTATCATAACGTTGAAGGTAAACATACTTTAAACCTGTATTTGGGTTATCAATATAATCAGCATTTATACCTTTAGCATTTAAGTCGTCAATAAAATTGTTCATATACTGACCGCCCTTGTATACATTGGCAACTACATAATAACCATCTGTAACATCTGGTAAGTCTTTAAACCTTCTACTTTTCACTCCGTCTTGTGCAACTTCTCTAGCAGCATTGGCTACAGGAGTAGAAGTATTTCTTGGTTTGTTGGCAACCACTGCGTCTTTAGGCTGTACTTGCTCTTTAAAATTATCATTATCAGTATAATTTGTATTGGTCTCAGCAACTTCTTGTCTTTCCGTAACCGGGTTTTGTCTTTCGTTGGTAATCACCGCTACCCTATTCTGTGGGGTTACACCAGCCGTTTCATTACTATTTACCAACTCACCTGTGTTGTTAGGATTATAACTATTGGTATTTGAATTTCCAGAATTACTTGGGTTATAGTTAGAAGCAACCGCAGTATTACTGTCTCCATCTAAGAACAGTTCTTTTGCCTTATTTTCAAGGTCTGGTCTTTCTCCGTTGGTTTCATTACGAACCATTCGCATTACCATAGCAAAACGTCTTTCTAAATCTGATTGACGAATAGCTTCTAATGAATCTTGACGAAACATCAGTTCTTCAATGATGGCATCATTTTCTGCCAGCTTCATCTTCAATTCCTCTACCTCCTCATTGGTTGCAATGTTCTCTGACTCTTCATCATTTTGCACCAAATCATCTTCATAATCATCTTCTAACATTACCCTATCTTCAGTAAGGTTTGGAGTGAATGAATAAGCAAATGATATCTCATGCGTAACTCCAAAATTATCGAAGTTGTTAGACAACCCTTTTTCCATGGTATAGCCTAAAGAAATTCTTTGGTTAAGGTTAAAACCTACACCAGCGGCTGCGCCATAAAAACTATCATATCCACCCTGGATCCATCCTAGTTTTGGAAGATCTAGAATTAAACTTCCTCCAAGGGTAACATCTTCTTCTCCTACTTTTCTAACTCTTGCCAAAGGCATTAAACGCCCTTGTTCAAAAATACCATCTTGCTTTTCAAACTGATGGGTATATTGTAGGTGACCAGAATATGTTTTGTCCTTAAATTCCGTTACAGATTCGCTTGTCTTTAAGTTGTAATCAAAAAGGTTTTCTGCAAATACACCAACATCGAATTTACCGTAAGAAAGGTTAAAACCAGGTTGAAATGATAAAAGGTTCTGATCTTGTAAACCTGCTAAAAAAGGATCCTCTTCTACAGTAGATGCTCTACCGTTATCAAACCCACTTTGGTAGTAAGAAACGTTAGCACCAAAAGTAAAGTTACTTTTGTCGTTCAGTTTAATACCGTAAGCATAATTTGCCAACACACCAAAGTTGCTTAAGATACCTTCTCTTTGAGAATATAGACTAAGACCTAATCCGGTTTTATCATTAATACGTCCACTATAGCTTAAGAAATAATTTTGATTGTTATCATCAAATTGTACCGATTGGTTTCGGTGTAACAAATTAACATAGGATTTATCTTCCCTAACCGTTGAAAACGTTGGGTTGATTAAGAATCGGTTATACTTCAAAAGGTTCTGGGAAGGAACATCGTATGATACAAACGGATTATCCTCTTGCCCGCTAACCTTCATGATAGCTAACACAAATAACAATAGATATAAAACACTTTTCTTTAGCATGGTGAGCTTAACGTATTACTGTGATCGTACCCTGTTTAAGTACTTCACTGGCATTCCTGATTTTATAGTAGAATACCATGTTTTGTTTGGTGAACGCAGTAGTTGACTGCGGCCAGTTATTTTTATAATCAAATTCGTTTACAATTTCTTGCCCTTGTTCATTGTAAATAATTACATTGACATCAGCCTTATTGGAATAAGAGTTAGGTATGATCCATTGATCATTAATACCATCTCCATTCACGGTAATTACATTAGGCACTTTAAAGGTGTCTAAATAGGTAACTTCAATCTGTCTAATAATCTCACAGTTGTCAATAGAAGCTACCAGGGTATAACTACCGGCTTCGGTAAACGTGATACTATCAGAGTTACTCAATTCTACCGCATTGGCATCTAACCATCTGTAAGCAGTTCCTCCACTTGCCGTAACTACTCTAGAAGTACCTTCTGGCATTACTATTTCTGTACCTGGATCAAGGGTAATTAAGTTTTCATCTAACGGTGTTACAACAATCTCATTAGATATAAGGGAACAACCATCTATATCTATTGCTAAAGTATATGTACCTGCGGTAGAAACTGTTAATACAGCATCTGTAGTATTAATGGATGCACCGTCTAATTGCCACTGGTATGTAGCAGAACTTAAGTCGGTTGTTGTGCTTAACGTAATAGTTTCGCCACCACTACAGAAAACAATTCCTGAACTTGTAATCGCCACCGTTTCATTCGTTAATAACTGAACAGGTAAGACATTGCTATCTACATCAAAACTGCCAATGGTTGCATTTAAATCGTAATCACCATTTTCAGAATTTGAAGCCAGACTAATACTGTTGCTAGTTGCACCACTTATGGCAGCACCATCTTTACTCCATTCATAGGTAAATCCATCAAGTAAAGCACTGGTAACATCCGTTTTTGTACCATCTGAAGCAACTGCGTTTATAAGTTCAACACCTAATGTAGTACTTGTGGTCTCACAAGATGTATATGCATCAGTATAATTTATGGTCATTTCAAAAGAAGCAGGAGACACAACAGTAGTCACATCAGAGTTTTTAGAAGACACAGAACATGAACCGCCTGTTTGTGTAACTTCTGCATAGTACTCACCATCTTCAGTAATTGTTATTGAACTGCCAGTCTCACCAGAAATCTCAACCGTATTTCTAAACCACTTATAACTTGGTGTAACTGCTGTTGTACTAACAGATAAAACTTCATTTTGTGTAGGTAACAAAACCATATTGATTTCATTCTCTACAGTAACGGTATATAGTTCTGCATTGGTTATGGTTACTACGGCCGATCTTTCATTACAGATACCTGTACCAGAAATCTCTACTGCATAGTCTCCTTCAAAACCTGCAATGGCAGCATTCACATTATAAGAAGTTGAAGTAGCACCAACAATCTCAACACCATCTTTAAACCATTGGTAGCTCCAAGAAGCATCTGTTTGATCTATAGTTAATGTTTCTGTATCTGTACTACATAAAGAAGTTTTAGTTGGAGCCGTAACTGCAATACCGGTTCCAGAACCGCCAATAGTTACATCTACAATATTAGAATCTGTATTACCAGAACCAGTACATCTTGGTCCATAATCAATATATACGTTGTACATACCAGATTGCGTAACATTTAATGTATGCCCAGTTTCACCTGTTAACTCCGTACCACTACGAAACCAAATATACTGATAGGTTTCTGGGTTAGCTATATTATCAACCTGTAAGGTAATAGCTCCTGTACTACATACCGTACCTGGAGGAACTCCGTCACCTAATTCACTAATATTTAAATTAGAGGTAACATCCATATAATACATATTGAATGCCTCAGATTCGCTACCTATTTTTTCAGGATCAGTACTTCTCACTCTCATCTTATAACCTTCGCCACGAGTGTCTGTAGGTATAGCGAAACTAGTATCAAAATCTTTCACCGTATTTTGATCGGTAATCGTTTGCAAAGTTTGAGCATTGCTAAAGCTTCCGCTGGCATCAGACAATTCAAGAATAAATTCGTTGCCTGCATTGGCGGTACCTATCCAAGTAATATTGACAAAATATTCATTGAATCCGCCGTTTCCTGCACAGACGGCAGACCACGGAGTACTTCCTGACAGGTTTGGATTGTCTGCAGGTTCAGGTGCATTAATAACTATTGCTTGCGCAGATAATTGAAAAGCGCAAAATAGCATGGATAGTGCTGTAAATACGGTAAGTTTGTTCAAAGTTTTCATAAGTATTTGTAGTTATGGGGGCCACTACGGTTGAAAAGTTCGTTAATAAGTTTTTTATATTCCGAACATTTCATAGACAAATATGTTATTTAATACGACGAATGGGAATTTTATGTTGTCGGAAGGAAGATTTCTGTTGTGAAACTCATTTTATGTAAGGTGTATCTTTTTTAAACCTGCCAATTAAGGCAATTTTGCTACTTTTGTAGCCTGAAAAATAATGACATGAGCGAGACAACGAAGTCTTTGAATTTTATTGAACAAATTGTTGAAGAGGACTTGGTAAATGGTTATACCAAAGACGAATTACGTTTTCGTTTTCCTCCAGAACCTAATGGTTACCTTCATATTGGGCATGCAAGCTCTATTTGCTTAAACTTTGGTTTAGGTTTAAGATATAATGCACCTGTAAATCTGAGGTTTGACGACACCAACCCAGCAAAGGAGGAGCAAGAATTTGTAGATGCCATAAAAAAGGATGTGGAATGGTTAGGTTTTAAATGGGATACCGAACGGTATGCATCAGATTATTTCCAACAGTTATATGATTGGGCCGTTGAATTGGTTAAACAGGGCAAAGCTTATATTGATAATCAATCTTCTGAAGATATGGCCGTTCAAAAAGGCACACCTACAGAACCAGGTACAAATAGTCCAAATAGAAATAGATCTATAGAAGATAATTTACAACTCTTCGAAAAGATGAAAAATGGTGATTTTGAGGAAGGGTCTCATGTGCTAAGGGCTAAAATAGATATGACATCATCAAATATGTTGATGCGAGATCCTATTATGTACCGTATACTACATAAAGCACACCATAGAACAAATACCGACTGGTGTATTTACCCAATGTATGATTGGACACACGGCGAAAGCGATTATATAGAGCAGGTGTCTCATTCATTCTGTACATTAGAGTTTGCCATGCACCGAGAGCTATATAACTGGTTTTTGGATCAAGTCTATGATGAAACTAAAGTAAGACCTAAACAACGTGAGTTTGCTCGTAGAAATTTAAGTCACACTGTAGTTAGTAAAAGAAAACTGGCAAAATTAGTAGAAAATGGTGTTGTTGATTCTTGGGACGATCCTAGAATGCCAACAATTTCCGGTTTAAGAAGAAGAGGGTATACTCCAGAATCTATCCGCAATTTTACAGATACTATAGGTATAGCAAAAAGAGATAATTTAATTGACGTTTCTTTATTAGAGTTTCAAGTACGAGATCATTTAAATAAAGTTGCTCCTAGGGTTATGGGTGTTTTAGATCCTCTAAAAGTGGTCATCACAAATTATCCAGAAGGGGAAGAAGAGTGGTTAGATGCAGAAAATAGTCCCGAAGATGAAAGTGCCGGTTCTAGAAAAGTTCCTTTTTCAAGAGAATTCTATATTGAAAGAGAAGATTTTAGGGAAGAAGCCAATAAGAAGTTCTTTAGATTAAAACTTGGAAAAGAAGTTCGTTTAAAGAACGCATATATCATAAAAGCTGAGTCTTGCACAAAAGATACTGATGGGAATATTATAGAGGTACAATGTACGTACGACCCAAAAAGTAAAAGTGGTAGCGGTACCGAAGAAAGTTTACGTAAGGTAAAAGGAACATTACATTGGGTATCTATCAAACATGCAGTTAAAGCCGAAGTTCGTTTATACGATCGTTTATTTACAGACGAGAGTCCAGATACACATAAGGACAAAGATTTCATGGAATTTGTAAACCCAGATTCTTTACAGCTAATAACAGGTTTTGTAGAACCTCATTTAAAAGAGGCACAAGTTGGAGACCGGGTTCAATTTCAAAGAATAGGATATTTCTGTGTTGATCCTGATACTACTGAAGATAAATTAGTTTTCAACAGAACCGTAGGTTTACGCGATTCTTGGGCAAAAGTAGCGCAAAAATAACAGTATAATTTTTTTCAATGGCATTAAAAATACCAATTGATATTTTTAATGCTATTACAAGTCTTATAAGCCCTTTTTAGGGCTTTTTTAATTTAAAACGACAACTACTCACAATAAGGTAAAATCATAAGTGAAATAGTATTTAAAACGATTTATTCTAAACACCACCATAGATATTACGTTTTTGTACTTACCAATGTTCTATTTGTCTCCAAACCTATAAAACCAAAGTGGTTGTAAATAATTAACACTCTTCCTAAAAAATAGTAAATCCGCAGCTTATCAATTAAAGAGGTAAAATCATATTATTTCGTATGGAATCGCAATTTTAATCGTCTTACATGATGAAATAATAATAGTCATGAAAAATTTAACCATCCTATTACTGCTTTCAATAAGTACTTCCCTTTTTGCACAAAAAGATAAGAACATTGAAGAAATAACGTTTATCGGTTTAAAACGAACAAAAGAATCATTCTTACAAAGATTAATTAAAACAAAAGAGCATACAGTTTACGATTCTATTATGGTCCATGCCGATTTAGAACGTTTAAAAAGACTACCGGGTATTGCAAGTGCATCATATAGAATAGAGGAAAGAGACAACAAAAAAATTCTTATATATGATGTTGTAGAAAACTTTACCATTATACCCGGCTTACGAATTGCTACCGCAAACGATGGTAGCTTTTCATACAGAATTTCTGCTTTCGAATTTAATTTATTCGGTAACAATCAACTTATAGGAGGATTCTATGAAAAGAATATTTTTAACTCTTATGGGGCATTCTGGGAACACCCGTTCTTATTTAGTGATAAGTTAGGGGTTGGTGTTAATTACCAAGACCTTACTACAGAAGAACCTGTTTTTTACCCTCAAGGCGAAAAAAATTATCGTTTTAATTCTAGAAATGCAGAAGCAAAACTGTTGTTTTCGTTCAATTTTAAAAACGAAGCAGAACTAGGTGCCTCTTTTGTAAAGGAATCTTATGAATTTGAAGGAGAAGAGCCCATACCCAATACACCACTTTCATTAGCGGCTGATAAAATAATTTATAAAGGTGTTTATCGTTTTGTTGATTTAGACATTGACTACCAGTATTTTAATGGCGTTATAAGTGAATTTACCGGTCAATATATTCAGTTTTTAGATGGTGATGGAGATGCAGAGAACTTTCTTGGTTCATTCACCTCCTTAAAAAATGATTTTATATATTACAAAAAGGTACAAAATAGAGGTAATTGGGCAAGTAGACTTCGTTTAGCTGCGGCCTTTGGAAATAACGATTCTCCTTTTGCTCCGTTCACTTTAGATAATCAGCTAAATATTAGAGGTGTGGGCACTACGGTTGATCGTGGTACGGCAGCCATTGTTTTGAATACGGAATACCGACATACCTTTTACGAAAAAGGTTGGTTTGTACTTCAAGGAAATGCGTTTGTTGATGCAGGATCTTGGCGTAACCCGGGTGAAGAATTTTCACAACTCTTCGATGGTTCTTCAACACGTTTATATCCTGGAGTAGGTTTTCGATTTATACATAAAAGAATATTTAATGCCGTATTTAGATTGGATTACGGGTTAGGTATTGGTAATAATAGCACAAACGGCATTGTATTTGGGATAGGACAGTACTTCTAAGATAAGTTTATCACATTAAAAAGCCGCTGCATCATAATGCAGCGGCTTTTTTATTTATCAAAAACCATTCTTAATCGTTGTTTGTAGAACCTCTTTTCTTATTGACAATTCCCTTTTTTGCATTTTGTTCTTTCATAGCCTCACCAATTTGGTTAGACGCTGTAAAAGATGCAATCATATTATTCAACATATCACTACCCGCCTGTGGTGAATTTGGTAATAATATTAAGTTAGAATTCGTTTCTTCACCAATAGATTGTAAAGTGTCATAATGTTGCGTAACCACAATAAGTGCAGACGCTTCCTGTGAATTTATACCCACATTATTTAAAACGTCTACAGACTCCTCTAAACCACGAGCAATCTCCCTACGTTGATCCGCAATACCTTGACCTTGCAGTCTTTTACTTTCCGCTTCAGCTTTTGCCTTTTCTACAATTAAGATTCTTGCTGCATCACCTTCAAACTGCGCGGCAGTTTTTTGACGTTCAGAAGCATTAATACGGTTCATTGCCTCCTTTACTTGTGCATCTGGATCAATATCCGTAACTAAAGTCTTTATGATATCAAAACCATAATCAAGCATTGCTTCCTGTAACTCCGATTTTACCGCAATTGCAATATCATCTTTTTTTACAAAGACATCATCTAATTTCATTTTAGGAACTTCAGCTCTTACCACATCAAAGACATAAGAAGTAATCTGCTCATGTGGATATTCTAATTTATAATATGCATCATATACTTTTTCTTTTATTACAACATATTGTACAGATACTTTTAGTTTTACGAATACGTCATCTAAGGTTTTGGTTTCAATGATAACATCTAACTGCTGAATTTTTAAACCTATTCTTGCAGCTATTCGCTGAACAAAAGGTATTTTAAACTGAATACCAGATTGTCTTACACTGGTAAATTTTCCAAAAGTTTCTATTAAAACAGCTGTTTGCTGTTTTACGATAAATACACCCGACAGAATAGTAAAAATCACTAAAAACGCAATCGGAATCCAAATAAATGAGCCCATCCTTTTTTCTTTTAAAGTTAATATTGGAAGATACTAAAAGCCTTCATACTATTAGTAGCATTTCTTACACATTTGTTACAAAATAGTACCAATTAAAATAGATATAGCAATGTATTAAGTCTTAACCGTTTAACTTTATACCATTCTAATGAAGCACAACATCCACAATTTTAAATTGGTATAAGTAATTTGACATCACCTAAAATATAGCATATGCTTACATCCCTAATCCCCAAGTTACCAATGCGAAACAAGGACAATACTATATTCTATTATATAGATTCGCTAGAATTTAAAAAAGTAGGTGCAATAGATTATCCTGACTATTTAATGGTTGAAAAGGATGGAATTGAAATACATTTCTTTTTGTTTGAAGCTCTTGAGCCTAAAGATAATTATGGTCAAGTATATATTCGCACCAATGAAATTGACTCATTATACCAATCGTTATTAAATACAAAAGTGCCCATACATCCAAATGGTGCCTTAGATATTAAGCCTTGGGGACAAAAGGAGTTTTCCGTTTTGGATCCAGATCATAATCTATTAACCTTCGGAGAATCAATCAAGAAATAGATTGGTAAGTAAAAGAAAAAGGGAGCTCAAAAGAGCTCCCTTTTATATAAAAATTCAATGCATCTATTAGATATCAAAACGATCTAAATTCATCACTTTAGTCCATGTTTTACTAAAATCGCGTACAAATTTTTGTTTCGAATCTTCCGTACCATAAACCTCGGCCAATGCACGTAATTCTGAATTAGAACCGAATATTAAATCCGCTCTTGTTCCTGTCCACTTAACAGTACCTGTTTTACGGTCACTACCTTCAAAAATAGTATCATCAGCAGTAGATGCTTTCCAAGTAGTTCCCATATCTAATAAGTTAATGAAGAAATCATTTGTTAACATTCCTGGTTTATCTGTGAATACCCCATTAGAAGAACCATCATAATTTCCTCCTAACACCCGTAGACCACCTATCAATACAGTCATTTCTGGCGCCGTTAATGTTAGTAAATTAGCTCTGTCTACCAATAATTCCTCAGCTCTTACAGACACCTTCTTTTTTGTGTAGTTTCTAAAACCATCTGCTAAAGGTTCTAAAGCTTCGAAAGACTCAACATCAGTGTTCTCAATTGTAGCATCTGTACGACCAGCATTAAATTCAACTATCGTTTCAAAACCTGCAGCCTTAGCAGCGTTTTCTACAGCAGCTGTACCTCCTAATACAACTAAATCTGCAAAAGATATTCTTTTATTACCAGACTGACTATCATTAAAATCCTTCTGTATTTTCTCTAATGTTGAAGTTACTTTAGCCAACTGACCAGGGTTATTAACTTCCCAATCTTTTTGAGGGGCTAAACGAACTCTACCGCCATTTGCACCACCACGTTTATCTGAACCTCTATACGTTGAAGCTGAAGCCCAAGCTGTAGAAACTAATTCTGCAGTAGAAAGACCAGATGACAATATTGTTTTCTTCAACGCTTCTATATCAGCATCATTAATCAATTCAAAATCTACCGCAGGAACTGGATCTTGCCAAAGTAATACTTCACTTGGCACTTCTGGACCTAAGTAACGGTCTCTTGGTCCCATATCACGGTGAGTTAATTTATACCAAGCACGAGCATAGGCATCTTTAAATTCATCTGGGTTCTCTAAAAATCTTCTAGAAATTTTTTCAAAACCTGGATCAACTCTTAAAGACATATCCGTAACCAACATAAAAGGTTGGTGTGTTTTTCCAGGAATATGGGCATCCGGCATTTCACCTGCACCTGCATCACCCACTGGCTTATACTGCCAAGCACCAGCCGGACTTTTTGTCAATTCCCATTCAAAACCAAAAAGATTTTCAAAGAAATAGTGACTCCATTTTGTAGGTGTTTGTGTCCATGCACCTTCAAGGCCACTGGTAATAGTATCTGCACCAGAACCAGAACCGTAATTACTTTTCCATCCTAAACCTTGTTCAGTAATATCTGCAGCAGCTGGTTCTGCTGAAACATGCTCTTCTGGATCTGCAGCACCGTGTGTTTTACCAAACGTATGTCCACCAGCAATTAAAGCAACAGTTTCATAATCATCCATAGCCATTCTCTGGAATGTCTGTCTAATATAATGTGCAGCCTCTAAAGGATCAGGATTACCATTATGTCCTTCTGGATTCACATAAATCAACCCCATATGAGCAGCACCTAATGGATTTTCTAACTCATTGCCATCTTCATCATAACGCTCTTTATTACCAAGCCATTCCGTTTCAGAACCCCAATAAACATCTTCTTCTGGTTGCCAAATATCTTCACGACCACCAGCAAAGCCGAACATTGGTAATCCCATACTTTCATGGGCAACATTACCTGTAAGTATTAATAAATCTGCCCAAGAAATCTTTTTACCGTATTTCTGTTTAATAGGCCATAATAATAATCTAGCTTTATCTAAGTTAGCATTATCAGGCCAGCTGTTTAAAGGAGCAAAACGTTGGTTACCTGCACTTGCGCCGCCACGCCCATCAGATATACGATAAGTACCCGCACTATGCCAGGCCATACGAATAAAGAAAGGTCCATAATGACCGTAATCAGCCGGCCACCAATCTTGACTCGTAGTCATTAAATCGGTTAAATCTTTCTTAATGGCAGCTAAATCTAAAGATTTAAACTCTTCGGTATAATTAAAATCGTCGTCCATTGGATCAGCCATCTTAGAATGCAATCTTAAAATGTTAAGATTCAACATATTTGGCCACCAATCTTTGTTTGAAGTTCCACCACCTGCTGCTTGATGCATTTCACCATTTAAAAATGGACAGTTTGCTGCTGAGGAATCATTTACATCCCAAGCTTCACCTTTTCCGTTAGTACTACTCATGATTATATTTAGTTTTTATTTGTTATTCTTTCTCTATGTAAAACTATAAACATTAAATCTATGATAAATTAAAATACAATAGATAAAATTTATAGTGTAATATTGCTCTACTTCATTCTCTACCATTTTCTTATCATAAATACATTTTTAATCTCCTTAAAATCAGAATATCTGAAAGATAACCACATATATGTAGAATTTAAAACAGGATACCTATGATTTAATATTTTAGTAAGATAACTAACGACTCAAATCCATGAATTTACTTTTACCAAATCTCTATTACATTAGAAAATCATTACATCAGTTTAATAAAAGTAACTACTTAACGAACATGTTTATATTTTTAGTATGTTTTTTCCTACAAAATATACTGGCTCAAGAAATACCCAATCCCAAAAATGTAATAGGTTTTGAGATTGGGTCGGACTTTCACCTAGCTACTTACGAACAATCAATTACTTATTTTGAAAAATTAGCTTTGGCAAGTGATATGGTAGAGATGAAATCTGCAGGAAAAACCTCTGAAGGAAGAGAATGGCAATATGTAATGATATCAACTCCTGAAAATCTAGAGAAAATAGAGCACTACAAATCTATTTCACAACAATTAGCGCATCCAGAAAATCTAACTAGAGAAATGGCAAAAGCACTAGCAAAAGAAGGAAAAGCCATTGTAGATATTAGTGGAGGTTTACATGCTTCTGAAGTAGCAGGAGCACAACACATAATCACCTTGGCATATGACCTTGTTAACAATGCCAAATCAGAAAAGTATAGCGCAATTTTTGAAGATGTTATCTTAATTCTTTGGCCATCATTAAATCCTGACGGGCAAGATATTATTGCAAACTGGTATTTAGGTAATGTTGGAACACCTTATGAAGTAGCATCTACACCATGGTTATACCAAAAATATGTTGGTCATGATAACAATCGCGATGCATATATGTTAAATCAACTTGAATCTCGCGTAGTTGGTAGTATCTGGCGAGAGTGGGAACCAAGTATTATACATGTTCACCATCAATCTTCACCATTTCCTACTAGAATATGGCTTCCACCTTTTGCCGAACCAGTTGCTCCCCAAACTCCGCCATTAATGGCAAGAGAAGTAAATATGATAGGCATGGCCATGGCACAAGAATTAGAAACCGAGGGTTTGCCAGGTGCAGTACATATGGGTAAGGGTTTTGATGCTTGGTACCCAGGTTATATTGACTACATGCCAATGATGCAGAACATACCTTCATTTTGGACGGAGACTTCTCTGTACAAATTTGCTACACCTCATTTTTATACCATAAAGGATTTTCCTAAAGAAAGAGCTGATTTACGAGTAGAATCCTTGTATTCTAGCCCATGGAAAGGTGGATGGTGGCGTTTAGGTGATGCTGTAAAATATATGGAAACAGCCTCGGTCGCAGTTTTGGATTATGCATCAAAATATAAAGAAACCTTACTTTTAAATAAGTATCAAGCAGGTATAAATACTATCAACAAGTATAAGCAAGAACCACCATATGCTTATTTTATAAAACAAAAACAACGTGACCCTGTTAGACCTGTAGAATTTCTTAAAAGATTAGCATTTAACGGTATTAAAATAGCACAACTAGATGCCGACATTTCTTTTGAAGGAAATGAATACCCCAAAGGCACATGGGTTATACCCATAGCACAAGAATTTGGAGAATTAGCTAGGCAACTTATAGATATTCAAGAATATCCAGATATAAGAGAGTCACCAGATGGACCGTTGGAACAGCCATATGATGCAGCAGGGTGGACATTGCCATACCAAATGGAAGTAGAAGTTATTGCAGCGATGACTCCTTTATCACAATTGGTATATTCTAGCTTAAAACCTATTAAGGGCACAGCTTTAGTCGAAAATTACAATAACGATATTGATTTAAGTAAGGTAGACTTTATTGGTGGGGCAGGTTTTGATACCAATGAAATTGCAGCTGGTATTATTCCTTTACCAGGAACTTTGAAAGGTAGTGGATCTACCATGGTTCTCGATCCCAAAGAAAATAATTCATTCAGGGTTATTGGCGAAGCTATGAGCAAAAATATTCCAGTTAGTTACAACTCAAACCAACAAACTTATGCGATTACCAACACATCAAGATCACAAATGCAAAAATGGGTGAAAGAATATGCTTTAAATGCGAAAGTAACTTCAAGTAAATCAAAAATAAAAGTAACATCTAGAATAGCGGTTTATGATCCATGGAAAGCTAGTATGGATATGGGCTGGACAAGATGGTTGTTGGATAACTTTAAAATACCATATACCGTCATTAGAAATGCGGACGTTAACAACGGAAATTTAAATGAAAAATTCGATGTTATCTTACTAGCATCTGAAAAACCGGGTACTATAGAAAATGGTTTTCAAAAAGGCATGGCTCCACCACAATATGTTGGCGGCTTAAAAGGATTGGGTGTTAGAAATATCGAATCTTTTGTTAGTGCTGGTGGTACATTGGTTTGTTTAAATAAAAGTACTGATTTCGCCATAAAAGAACTTCATTTACCCGTAGAGAACAATGTAGAAAAATTAAAGAAAAACGAGTTTTTTACAGGCGGCTCTATTTTAGAAGTGACAAATAATAATCTACATCCAGTTATGGCTGGTATGCCAGAAAAATCAGGTGTCTTTGTTTTTGGAAGCCCCGTGTTTAAAACTCTTGAAGGTTTTGAGGGCGAAATTCTATCGAAATATCAAGAAAAAGGATCCCCATTATTATCGGGCTATTTAGTTGGTGAAAAATACATGAACAATAAAGCGGTAGCGCTTGATGTTCATTATAAAAACGGGCATGTTGTTCTTTTTGGTTTTCAACCCCAATGGCGAGGACAATCCATGGGTACTTATAGAGCCTTGTTCAATGCCCTGTTATATACAAATGACGTCGCAAAAAGACATGAAATTATAGAAGAATGGTCTTCTACAGATGAGGAAAAAGAAGTAGAAGAATTTGAAACAAGTCCTGAAAAAGAAAATCAAGATTTAAATTAACCAAACCAGCGATTATTAATGTTATAGCGCCTTTAACTGTTAAACCTTTTATTTTAACAATTCCTTCTAATAACGGTTTTGTAAATCTGTCTATATTGCCTGTTAACCGACCCAAAATAATGCCTAAAATCACCAAAAGACAAAGACAAGCAAAATGGCTACGTATTTTTAGAAAAGTACATAGAGCCACTGGTGCAGCTTTGTTCATTTTCTTCTTTATTATCTCTATCACCGGACTTCTTTTAGGATGGAAAAAACACAGTGGGGGAATAATTCTATCTAAATCGTATGAAGGCACTTCTACAGAATTAAAACATTGGTTACCTATTGATAGTTTACACACGCTCGCTAATACCTATCTTTTAGAAAACGTCTCTAAAGATTTATCCACTAAAATTGATAGAATTGACATCAGAAAAGAAAAGGGAATGGTGAAATTCATTTATGAAAATCATCTCTGGGGACTGCAATTAGATGGGGCAACAGGCAAATTACTTCATATAGAACGTAGATATTCTGACCTCTTAGAACAAATACATGATGGTTCAATTTTAGATAATTATGTAGGCACTAGTGATAATCAAATAAAAGTCTTCTACACTACAATTATGGGGCTTGCACTTCTTCTTTTTACGATAACCGGTTTTTGGTTGTGGTATGGACCAAAACGTATGCGAAAAAAATAAAACAACAGCTTAAAAATTAAGGTTAGCTTTGGGGTCTTAATAAGGCTCAATAATTATGGCAGACCACAAGAAAAAAGAGGGTTTAGAAAAACCAACTTTACACCCAAGAAACAAACATACCGGTCGTTACGATCTGAAAGCGCTTAAATTGGTAAACACTGATTTAAAGCCGTTTGTAACTAAAAATAAGTACGGAAACTTTACAATAGACTTCTTTAACCCGGTTGCTGTAAAAGCCCTAAATAAAGCAATTTTAATTTCACAATACGGATTAGACTTCTGGCATATACCAGATGGTTTCTTGTGCCCGCCAATACCAGGAAGAGCAGATTATATTCACCACATTGCTGATATCCTGGCAGCCAGTAACGATGGAAATTTGGTTAAAGGCGATAAGATTAAATGCCTAGATATTGGAGTAGGAGCAAATTGTGTATACCCAATAATTGGAAATAATGCTTACGGTTGGTCTTTCATAGGATCTGATATAGACCCAAAGGCGATAGAAGCTGCACAAAAAATTGTGACGTCAAACCCTTCTCTTCATGGTAAAGTCGAATTTCGAATTCAACCCAAACCTGAACATATATTTTCTGGAATTTTAAATACCGATGAAAAAGTAGATTTAACTATCTGTAACCCACCATTTCATGCTACACAAGCGGAAGCGGAAGCCGGAACACTTAGAAAATTAAGTAATCTAAAGAAAAAAAGGGTCAAGAAACCCGAGCTGAATTTTAGCGGTCAAGGTGGAGAACTTTGGACAGATGGCGGAGAAAAACGATTTGTACTGAATATGATTAATGAAAGTGCGCAATATTCTAAAAATTGTGCCTGGTTTTCAACTTTGGTTTCAAAGCAATCTAATCTACGTGCGTTTTATGATAGATTAGAAAAAGTAGGAATTGTGGAGCACAAAACTACACCAATGGGGCAGGGAAATAAACTAAGTAGAATAATTGCTTGGACATTTTTATCGGCCGCAGAAATGAAAACTTGGGCAGAAGATAGATGGGTAAGCGAATAAAATTTTGCCGCGGACCTTTTTTAATCGTCAAAGGAGGTTTTTTAAGCGGTTCTCTTTGGTAAATTGACCCGAAGGGTCGAAATTTTTTTGAAAATTCAGCAAAAACGCTAAAATGGCAGGAGAAACCGATTTAAATATACTTTTAAGGACTTTAGAACCTAGTTTGAACAAAGGGAATTATGTTTTTATATCTGTAAAAGACATTCAGCATATTTCTAGGGACAATATTTTATTCGAGTTCAAAGAAAAAGAAGGTATAACTATCATCTTAGAACAAGCCAAAGCCGATGAATTAAATTTTAAATACGAATTTGTTGCATCTTGGATTACACTTACCGTTCATTCTGCATTAGATGCTGTTGGTTTAACAGCTGCAGTTTCTACAGCACTAACAAAACATAATATCAGTTGCAATGTTGTTGCGGCATATTATCACGACCATATTTTTGTATCAACCAAAGACACAAAAAAAGCAATGGAAGTTTTAAGTGAATTTTCAGGAAAATAAAGACTGCTTCATTTTCCTGAAAATTTTATTTTATCCCAATTTATTTAAAGCTGTTTTTATTCTAGAGATACTTTCCTCTTTACCAATCATGGCCATGATATCGAAAATATGTGGTCCTTTCATATCACCAACTAAGAATAGCCGTAAAGGTGGCATCACTTTTCCAAAAGACAATTCTTTCTCGCCAATCCATGCTTTTACTATGGTTTCGCTGTTTTCAGAAGAAAAATCTTCTATGGATTTTAATACAGAAATAAGATCGTTCATGATTAAAGCGGTATCTTCTTTCCATTGTTTTTTTGCAGCTTTCGCATTATACTCATTAGGCGCTACGAAGAAATAATCGCTCAAGTCCCAAAAATCTGAAACAAAAATTGCGCGCTCTTTTATTAGCGTAACCACTTTGGTAACATACTCTAAATCTAGTTTGTCACTATCAGAAATATGCTCCTTTACTGTTGGTAAGAATAACTTAGCCAACTCATTATCAGCAGTTTCTTGAAGATAATGCTGGTTGTACCATTTGGTTTTTTCTGGATCAAATCGAGCTCCAGATTTATTTACACGGTCTAGACTGAAGGTTTTTACCAATTCATCTAAAGAAAATAATTCTTGTTCCGTACCAGGGTTCCATCCTAATAATGCCAAGAAATTTATAACCGCCTCAGGAAAATAACCTGATTCTTTATACCCAATAGATTCATTCCAAGAAAGGGGAAAAACCGGAAAGCCCATTTTTTCGCCATCACGTTTACTCAACTTTCCTTTTCCTACAGGTTTCATAATCAAAGGTAAATGTGCAAATTCTGGAGCATCCCATCCAAAGGCGTCATACAGTTGTTTGTGTAATGCCATAGAAGGCAACCATTCTTCACCACGAATTACATGGCTTATTTCCATTAAATGATCATCAACAATATTTGCTAAATGGTATGTAGGCATACCGTCACTTTTAAACAATACCTTATCGTCTAAAACATTAGTGTCTATTTTTATGGACCCACGTATTAAATCTTGTAGAAGTAACGTTTCATCTGGCGGAGTCAAAAACCGAATTACATAATCATCACCATTATCTAACTTGGCTTTTACCTCCTCTGGCATTAATGAAAGTGAATTATCGAGTTTTAATCTATTGTGCCAATTATAAATAAACGTTTTGCCTTGTTTTTCATGCTCTTTTCTATGAACATCTAAGCTTTCAGAAGTATCAAAAGCATAATATGCCTTACCTTTTTCAACTAACTCATCGGCATATTTTTTGTACAATAATTTTCGCTCGCTCTGTCTATACGGACCAAAACCACCGTCTTTACCAATTCCTTCATCAAAAGGAATACCGCACCAATTCAAAGAGTCAATAATATATTGCTCAGCACCTTCAACATATCTATTCTGGTCGGTATCTTCTATTCTTAGAATAAAATCACCGCCATGTTTTTTGGCAAATAAATAATTAAATAGGGCAGTACGAACACCACCAATATGCAATGGTCCAGTAGGACTAGGGGCAAAACGAACACGAACTTTTTTAGACATAGTATTTTTATAAGGCTACAAAGATACACATCCCTAACTTTTTACTTAATAATGCCAAATAGGAATTTCACAAAAAACAGCTACTTAGTTTCATGTAGTTGTGTAGTTATCAACAGGTCAGTGTTTTGATTTAACAAATATTTCCCAACAAACATAGGTGATAACCCTTATCTTGGTATAAAAAAGAACAATTGCAAGACTATCAGCACATATTACAGCGTTTAAATCAGTTTATTCAAAAACATTATTCTCAAGTTCTACTGAAAGGTATATTATTGTTTTTTGCCTTAGGATTATTGTTTTTCTTATTGATTTTAGGAGTAGAATATTTTCTATGGATGAACACCACCGGAAGAATGATACTTTTCGGAATTTTTATAGCGGTTGAGCTATTTCTACTTTTTAAATACATATTAACCCCAATTTTTTACTTATTTAAATTGAAACAGGGTATTGGTCCAAAAGATGCTGCTCAAATGATAGGAAAGCATTTTCCTGAAGTGGGAGATAAGCTTACCAACTTATTAGATCTAGCAAATGACCCACAACAATCTGAATTATTACTTGCCAGTATAAACCAAAGATCAAAACAATTAGATCCCATTCCATTTTCAAACGCAATAGATTTTAGAGATTCTTTAAAATATTTGAAATATGCTATAATTCCAATAGCCATAATAGCACTTTTATTCATTTCCGGAAACTGGAATACTTTCTTTGGCAGTTACGAACGTGTTGTCAACTATGAAATGGCTTATGAAAAACCAGCACCGTTCCATTTTGAAGTATTATCAAATAATTTAAAAACCTTACAGGATGAAACTTTTACAATACAGGTTGCTACTAGAGGGGAAGTAAAACCAGAGAACGTATACATTGAAATAGATGGCAAACAGATGCTTCTACAAAAAAACAATGGTTTGTATGAATATGTTTTCACCCCACCAATATCCACAACGAACTTCAAATTCAAAGCAAATGAAGTAAATTCTAGAGATTATACCTTAACAGCTTTAGCGACACCTTCTATTTTAGATTTTACCATGAATCTTACATATCCATCGTACCTAAACAAACCAAATGAAACTATTAAAAGTACGGGAAACTCTGTAATACCTGAAGGCACCAAAATACAGTGGAAGATAAATGGAGAAAATACCGATAAGATTAATCTTTCTGCAAAAGATACGGTAATACCATTAAATAAAGAAAAAAACACCTTTCAATTAGAAAAACGAATTTATACCGATCTAAATTATGAACTAACAACTACCAACAAAAACGTTCAAGATTACGAACGTCTAACCTATAATTTTAAAGTAATAAAAGATGCATACCCTTCAATGAAGGTTAATCAGGTTCTAGATAGTTTAAATCCTAATACTTCTTATTACACTGGTAATGCAAGTGATGATTATGGTTTACGAAAAATAGATATAGTCTATTTTGAAGTAGGAGAAGAGGAAAATAAGAATACGGTTAACCTATTAAAAACTACTTCTAATTACGAACAATTCTATTACACTTTCCCATCTGGTTTAGAGCTAGAAACTGGCAAAAATTATGGCTTTTATTTTGAGGTTACGGATAACGATGCCATACATAATGGCAAGACGATAAAAAGCCAAATATACCAGCAGGTATTACTAGATGAAAATCAATTAAAAAACAAAGATTTAGAGTCCCAACAATCTCTCATAAAAGACCTTGATAAATCATTACAAAAATCTAAAGAACAGAAGGAATCATTAGAAGAGATTAATCAAAATCAGAAAGAAAAAAACAGTCTAAATTTTAATGATAAAAATCAAATAAAAGACTATCTAAAAAAACAAGAACAGCAAGAACAGCTGATGCAAAAATTCAGCAAAGAATTAAAAGAAAATTTGGGTAAAGAAAACAAAGATGACAAATTAAACCAATTGTTACAAGAGCGCTTAGAACGCCAAGAAGAACAAGCTAAGAAAAACCAGCAACTCCTTGAAGAACTTAATAAAGTAGCTGATAAAATAAAGAAAGAAGACCTAACCAAAAAACTTGAAGAACTAGGTAAAAAACAACAAAACAGTCAACGTAGCCTTGAACAGTTATTAGAATTAACCAAACGGTATTATGTAACTGAAAAGGCATCTCAGATTGCACGCGATTTAGAAGAATTAGCTAAAAAACAAGAAAAGCTTTCTGAACAAAATGAAGAAAATAATACCGCTGAAAAACAGAAAGAATTAAATAAAAAATTCGATGAGATTTCAGCTGAAATGGATGACCTTAAAAAAGATAATGAAAAACTCAAAAAACCGATTGATATAAATATTGAAAAAAGTAAAAAAGAAGGCATAAAAGAAGACCAAAAAAATGCATTGGAACAACTAGAAAAAGATGCACCGAACGACAAGAATAAACCAAACAGTACTGATGCGAATAAGAAGCAAAAATCTGCTGCAGAAAAGATGAAAGAAATGAGTGAACAACTTAGCGAATCATCTTCAAGCGGAGGCGGTGGTTCATCTGTAACTGAAGATGCGGAAATGCTGAGACAAATTCTTGATAACCTAATCATATTTTCATTCAAACAAGAAATCTTATATGATCGATTATCAGCAAGAGAAGACCAAGATGCAAGCCAGTATTCTGAAACCGTGCGTGATCAAAATGAATTAAAGGGTTTATTTGAACATGTAGATGATAGTCTTTTTGCATTATCACTTAGACAGGCTGAGCTTTCAGAATTTGTAAATGAACAAATTACCGAGGTGTATTACAATATTGATAAATCTTTAGAGACCATGGCAGATGGTCAAATGTTTCAAGGTATTTCTCATCAGAAATATGTCTTAACAGCAGCAAATAGTCTTGCAGATTTTCTCGCCGAAGTAATGGATAATATGAATTCGAGTATGCAAATGGGAAAAGGTTCTGGAGAAAGTGAAGGTGGTTTTCAATTGCCGGATATCATCAAAGGTCAACAAGAATTAGGTGAAAAAATGGGACAACAAGGTCAGTCTGGGAGTGAAGGAAAAGAAGGTAAAAGTGGAGAAGGAAAACAGGGTGAAAATGGAGAAAACGGTGAAGGTGGAAAACAAGGCGAACGTGGTAAACAGGGGGCTAACGGAAAACAAGGAGAGGGCGGTAGTGACGGTGAAAATGGGAAAAATGGAGGAGGAAAAAACGGAAAGAATGGTGAAAATGGACAGGGTGGAGAAAACGGTCAAGGAAATAATGGATCTAACGGTACAAACGGGCAAGGGCAAGGGTCAATGAGTGAAAGTGAGCTAAAAGAAATTTATGAAATCTATCAAAGTCAGCAAAAATTAAGACAGGAATTAGAAAAACAACTTGAAAACATGATTAATTCCGGTGACCAAAAACTAGGTCAAAAATTAATTAAACAGATGGAAGATTTTGAGAACGATCTTTTAGAAAATGGAATTACACAACGTACCATCAACAAAGCCAATACTATACAGTATGAATTGTTGAAATTGGAAAACGCAGCACTTAAGCAAGGAGAGAAATCTGAGCGAGAAAGTAATAGAAATACCAAAGACTTCACAAATCCTATTACTACTAAACCCTCATTATTAGATAATTATCGTAATGAAGTTGAAATTTTAAATAGGCAAAGCTTACCTTTGCGGCAAAATTTTCAATCTAAGGTTAAAGAGTACTTCAAAGCAAATGATTAATTACAATTACCTAACTGATTTTAAACTTGTAGCAGAAAACAATTTCGATTCGTGGATTACTGAATCTTGTAATACCGAAGGGTTTTCTATAATTGAACTCAACTACATTTTCTGTAGTGATAACTACTTGCTTAAAATAAATCAAGATTATTTACAACACGATTATCTAACAGACATTATCACTTTTGATTATGTGTCAGGAAAAAATGTATCGGGTGACCTTTATATTTCAATTGACCGCGTAAAAGAAAACGCAGAAGAGTTTAATGTTTCATTTGATAATGAGTTAAAACGCG
Source organism: Maribacter forsetii DSM 18668 (assembly GCF_000744105.1). Taxonomy (NCBI): domain Bacteria; kingdom Pseudomonadati; phylum Bacteroidota; class Flavobacteriia; order Flavobacteriales; family Flavobacteriaceae; genus Maribacter; species Maribacter forsetii. The sequence continues at coordinate 163,386 of NZ_JQLH01000001.1, read as the reverse complement.
TAATGATTCATGGGGTTTTACATCTTATGGGTTATTCGGATAAATCGGATACAGCTACTGCCGAAATGCGCGCTAAAGAAGAAGAAAAAATAAAGCTGTTCCACGTGGAACAATAGAAAATATGTTTGGAGAAGAATATGATGTAATTGTAGTTGGCGGAGGACACGCCGGTGCAGAAGCGGCAGCAGCAGCTGCAAACTTGGGTTCAAAAACCTTATTAGTAACCATGAATTTGCAAAATATAGGGCAGATGTCTTGTAACCCTGCAATGGGTGGAATTGCAAAAGGACAAATTGTTAGGGAGATAGATGCTCTTGGTGGATATAGTGGAATTGTATCTGACAAAACTGCTATTCAATTTAAAATGTTGAATAAATCTAAAGGACCTGCAATGTGGAGCCCAAGAACGCAAAACGACAGAATGCGTTTTGCAGAGGAGTGGCGTTTAATGTTAGAACGTACACCTAATGTAGATTTTTATCAAGAAATGGTCTCAGGATTGTTAGTAGAAAATCATAAAATAGTTGGAGTGAAAACCTCTTTAGGGATTAATATAAAGTCCAAAGCAGTAGTATTGACCAACGGAACATTCTTAAATGGATTGATACATATTGGTGAAAAACAATTTGGTGGAGGTAGAGCAGGAGAAAAAGCAGCAACTGGAATTACAGAACAATTAGTAGAATTAGGTTTTGAAAGTGGGAGAATGAAAACCGGAACTCCTCCAAGAGTTGATGGAAGATCTTTAAATTATTCTAAAATGATCGTACAACCTGGTGATGCAAATCCTGAAAAGTTTTCTTATACAAATACAAAACCATTAGCACATCAACGCGATTGTTACATGACACATACTAGTGCTCTAGTACATGATTTGTTGCGTGAAGGTTTTGATAGATCACCAATGTTCAACGGTAGAATAAAAAGCTTAGGACCTAGATACTGTCCATCTATTGAAGATAAAATAAACCGGTTTGCAGATAAAGACAGTCACCAAATGTTTATTGAACCAGAAGGATGGGAAACTGTAGAAGTATATGTAAACGGTTTTTCAACTTCATTACCAGAAGATGTTCAATTCAAAGCATTACGTTCTGTTGTAGGATTTGAAAAAGTAAAATTCTTTAGACCAGGTTATGCGATAGAGTACGACTACTTTCCGCCAACACAATTAAAGCATACACTAGAAACTAAGCTAGTTGAAAATCTATATTTCGCAGGACAAATAAATGGAACTACCGGATATGAAGAAGCAGCATCGCAAGGATTAATGGCTGGTATAAATGCACACCTAAAAATAAAAGAAGAAAATCCGTTAATTCTAAAAAGAGACGAAGCATACATTGGTGTTTTAATTGATGACCTAATTACAAAAGGTACAGAAGAACCATACCGTATGTTTACTTCTCGTGCAGAATATAGAACCTTACTTAGACAAGATAATGCTGATTTGAGATTAACACCATTGAGCCATGCTATAGGTTTTGCAACTGATTCAAGAATGAAAAGAATGGAACAAAAATTAAAACAGTCTGAAGCTCTTGTTAACTTCTTTAGAGAAACAAGTGTATTACCAAAAGACATTAATCCAATATTTGAAAGTGTTGACTCTTCTTTAGTAAAGCAATCAGACAAAATGTATAAAGCATTTTCAAGACCTAATGTTACCATGGATCACATGTTACAATTAGAATCAGTTTCAAACTTTGTAAAAGAAAACAATTTTGATAGTGAAATTCTTGAACAAGCAGAAGTACAAATTAAATACTCTGGGTACATAGCCAAAGAAAAATTAAACGCTGATAAACTTCATAGATTAGAAGCAGTAAAGATTCCAGAAAATTTTGATTACTCTAAATTGAAATCACTTTCTTTTGAAGCAAGAGAAAAAATGACAAAAATTCAACCAGTTACTATTTCTCAAGCATCAAGAATTAGTGGAGTTACACCGAGTGACATCAGTGTACTTTTAGTTTATCTTGGAAGGTAGGGCAAATTGTTCCACGTGGAACAATGAAAAATTACTATACAATAAAACACCTACTAACAACATGCAAGAAAAAATTTCAAACCTACAAACCAGGGATTTTCTAGTGACGCAGGAAAATTTTGAATTAGTCTATGACTCCAAAACAGACATGCTAGTTACAAAACCTGTCCCTAAAGATTTATCCAAATACTATGACCCTAATAACTACATTTCACATTCAGATGATAGTAATAGTTTATTAGAAAAAATTTACCAGCTAGTAAAAAAATACACCTTAAATAAAAAAGTTAAACTCATAAACAACTATACTAATCAAGAAAAAAAACTTCTAGATATTGGTTGTGGCACGGGTGAATTTCTAATACATGCCAAAAATAAAGAATGGAAAACAGTAGGAGTAGAGGTAAATGATCAAGCAAGACAAAAGGCATCAAATAAAAAAATAGACACTTTCAAAAGCTTAGATAATTTAGATAATCAAAAATTTGATGTTATAACCCTATGGCATGTTCTAGAACATCTGCCAAATTTAGAAGATCAAATTATAAAAATAAAATCTCTACTAGAAAAAAATGGAACTTTAATAATTGCTGTACCAAACTATAAATCTTACGATGCAAAATATTATAAGCAATATTGGGCAGCGTATGATACTCCAAGACATCTTTGGCACTTCTCCCAAAATTCAATTAAAACAATTTTTGCTAAAAAGAATTTTATAGTTAACGATACACTACCAATGTACTTTGATTCATATTATGTTTCTCTATTATCCGAAAAATATAAAAATGGTTCGTCCAATTATATAAAAGCATTTTATTGTGGTTTCGTATCAAATTTAAAGGCAAAATCTACAACTGAGTATTCTTCGCTTATATATGTGCTTAAAAAAGAGTAAAAACCTATTTAAAGCTGTTTTACGAGAATATTTACTTTAAGTTATATATTATACTATAAAATTAAAATAAACGTCTTAAATACCCTTTAAAATACTTAATAATAATAATTAAAATCAATGAAATATTATTTTAATATAATTAAATCTTATTTTAAACCAAATCTAAGTATTTATCTTAACTATTAAATATTTTCATTCTAAAAGCTTTATTACTTTTGCACCACATAAAAATGAAAAAATGAAAAACCTAATTTTAATTTTCGCTATCGCATTATTAGCATCATGCCAACAAGAAAAAATTGGATACGTAGATAACGTAAAATTGATGGATGAATATCAACAAAAAATTGATGTTGAATCTAAATTCAAAGTAAAGGCAGATGCCTTAGCTAAAACTAGAGATAGTATATCTCAAGCTTTTCAAATTGAAGCACAAGCTTTTCAAACAAAAGCTCAAAAAATGTCTCAATCAAAAGCTCAAGAAGAATATGCAGCAATGCAACAAAGAGGTCAAATGATTGGACAACAACTTCAACAACAAGACCAACAATTACAAATGGAAGGTCAAACAGAAATGGATAGTATTGTTTCTAAAGTAAAGGAAGAAATAAAAGCTTATGGTGAAGCCAAAGGTTACTCTTACATTTTAGGTGGAGGTGATGGTGGTAGTGTTCTTTACGGTAAAGAAGCTAATGATCTTACTGATGAAATAGTAAAACTACTAAACGATAAGTACAAGAAATAAATTCAAAATTACTTAATTAAAAAGCCGGTCATTGACCGGCTTTTTTTTATTCTGTATCATGCGTATCAAATCTTTCTAATTCTTGTTCTATGTTAAACTGATCCTTAGGTAAAAAACCTTTTGTAATAAGAACAATTCCACATATAACTAATATTACTCCTATTATCTTTTTTATATAAATTATGCGTTTAGCTGTGAGCTTACGCTTTAATTGTTTTGCCAAGAGTATTTTAAAAATATCTGTTACAAAATAGGAGAGAAGCACAGTTGCAAAAAAGGTAAAAAAACGATTAGGCTGATTATCTAAAGTAGGACCTACAATTATGATTATTCCTAACCAGAAAACCAATACACCGATATTAATAAAGTTTAGTAGAAAACCTTTTACGAAAAGCCCGAAATAATCTGATTTTCTAATTTTCTTGGAATCTACAGGTATCTCCTTTTTGTCTACTTTAAAGAAAGTTACCAAGCCATAAACAAGAAGTATTACACCACCAAAAACATAAAGACCAGGTTGATTACTTAAATTTTCCAATAACTGGAAACTACTAAAATAAGCAACCAGAATAAAAAGTATATCGGCTAATAATACACCAATATCAAAAGTTAGAGCAGCCCTAAATCCTTTTACCGCACTAGTTTGTAACAAGACAAAGAAAACGGGTCCAACCATAAAACTTAGGAAAAAGCCTAGTGGAATTGCTGCCTGTATATCTTCTAACATGAACTATTGCATTCTTTTAATAGTACCGCCAAATACCGTTTTCTCTTCCAATTTCTCAGGGTTACCAAATACCAAAACTTCACCACCGGCTTTTACCGTTGCTTTGACATAATCTTTAGCATTTATCTCTGCCCTAGAACCGGCGTTTACATTTATAGTTGAAAAATTGGTAATAAAACCTTTGCCTTCATAAACACCACCAGTATTTATTTGAACGTCTTGTAAATTTGAAGAACCTGCAGTTCTAATAACTCCACCAGAAACCGATTTTATCAGCATTTGTTCAACCTCTGCATTTACCACAAGTTCACCACCTTCCTGAGCTTTTAATTCTAGAACATCTTGTTGTATGATATCTTCCGTAACTATTCTAGCATCTTCATTTACATCGATTACCACAATATCACCAGCATAATATAAATCTACAAAGGTTTTATAACCACTGAAAATTTTACCTATTTGCATTCTAATTTTTAAAATACCTTCGTTATTAACAATAGCAACTTTACCCGTATTTTCTCCAGTAATAATGACCTTGTTTTCTGAAGATTTAATTAGGTTAATACTCAAACCATCAAAAACCTTTAACTCTTTAAAAGGTTCTAAGTTTTGGGTAACCTTATTATCTTGGGCAACCACCGAAAGACATCCTAAGAGAAACATTAAAACTAAAACTTGTTTCATTTTGTTATATGTAATTTATGTAAGTAAACAACTTATAAACAAAGGGTTTACTTAATTCAGCCATGATATACCAAAATCTATTCCAAATTATTTTAAGTTATCCGGAATCAAAGCAAAATCTAAATGCCTTTTTATTAAATCGGTACTTTTAACCATAACGGTTATTTCATCACCTAAAGTGTATTTTTTCTTGGTACGTTCACCAATAATAGCGTATTGCTTCTCATCAAAGATATAATAATCTCCTTTGATGTCTCTAATACGAATCATGCCTTCACATTTATTATCAATGATTTCAACATAGATTCCCCATTCTGTAACACCACTGATAACTCCACGGAATTCTTCATCTTTATGGTCTTGCATAAATTTAATCTGCATGTACTTAATAGAATCTCTTTCAGCACTTGATGCTAGATATTCCATATCAGAAGAATGCTTACATTTTTTCTCAAATTCTTCAGCATTTGCAGAACTACCACCATCCAAATAATGTTGTAATAATCTATGTACCATTACATCTGGGTATCTTCTAATTGGAGAAGTAAAATGTGTATAATAATCAAAAGCCAACCCATAATGACCAATATTATCAATAGTATAAATCGCTTTACTCATACTACGTATCGTAAGCGTATCTACCATATTCTGTTCTTTTTTACCTTTTACATCTTGTAGTAATTGGTTTAAAGAAGAACTTATGGATTTCTTATCCTTGAAATCTAATTTATGTCCGAATTTAGAAACAATACCATTTAAAGCCATTAACTTATCTGGATCTGGATCATCATGAATTCTATAAACAAATGTCTTTTTAGGTTTTTGCTTACCAATAAATTCAGCCACTTTTCTATTTGCTAAAAGCATAAACTCTTCAATCAGCTTATTAGCATCTTTAGATTCTTTAAAATAAACACCAATAGGTTCACTATTCTCATCTAGATTAAAACGAACTTCAACTTTATCAAAAGAAAGTGCACCCTGATCCATACGCTTAGAGCGCATAATTTTTGCAAGTCTATCCATTTCTAACGTAGCCTCTACAACATCCTTAGAAACCGTATAAGCAGCTTCTCTAATGGATATATCCTCTGGTATGTTACCATTACCGTTCTCAATGATATACTGAGCCTCTTCATATGCAAAACGTTCGTTAGAATCGATTACAGTTCTTCCAAACCATTGATCTCTTATAATAGCGTTGCTATCTAATTCAAAAATGGCAGAAAAAGTATATTTTTCTTCATTAGGTCTTAAGGAACAAGCATTGTTAGAAAGCACTTCTGGTAACATAGGTACCACACGATCTACTAAATACACAGATGTAGCTCTTTCATAAGCTTCATCATCTAAAATGGTATTTTTTTGTAAGTAGTGAGAAACATCGGCAATATGAATACCTATTTCGTAATTACCATTTTCTAATTTTTGAAAAGAAAGGGCATCATCAAAATCTTTAGCATCTTTTGGATCTATTGTAAACGTGAGAACATTACGTAAATCTCTACGCTTTTTAATTTCCTCTTCTTTAATACTGGTATCTAGACCATCTGCAAATTTCTGAACATCCGCAGGAAAAGAATATGGTAATCCATACTCTGCTAAAATGGAATGAATCTCTGTATCATGCTCTCCAGGAATACCCAATACTTCAGTAACTCTACCAAAAGGAGAATCTACATCATCTGGCCAATCAGTAATTTCGACTAAAACTTTTTCACCATCTTGAGCACCATTTAACTTATCCTTCGAGACAAAAATATCAGTATACATTCTAAAATCTGAAGGTCTAACAAATGCAAAAGTCTTTTGCATATCAACAATACCAACGAAAGTGGTCTTATATCTTTCAAGTACTTTAACTATTTCACCTTCAAGCTTTTTACTCTTTTTTCGAGGATAGACATATACTTCAACCTTATCTTTATGAAAGGCTTTATTTAGTTTATTGGCAGGTATAAAGATATCGTCGTCCATACCATCGACAACAATATAGGCATTACCCTTACCAGTAACATCTACAGTACCTTCATGATAGCTTTTTGTATCTTCTAAAACTTTATACTGACCACGATCTATTTCTTGAATTCTTTTTTTCTCTTTAAGCTCATTTAACCTTTTAATAAGGGTGTTTCTATCTTGAGCATCTGTAATATTAATTTTAGCAGCAATCTGCTTATAGTTGAAACTCTTATTAGGTTCCTTTTCAAGAACAGTAAAAATTCCTCTTGTAATTTCGTTCTTTCTATGATTCTTCGCCTTCTTATTCTTCTTCGACATTAAACTTTTAATTTATTGGAAAATTACGAATTATAATCCACTAGCTGTTATTCAACTTCTTATTGAAAAGTTAAGTAAACGAGTTGTTATTAACATATATATCATATTAGACATTTTTTCTTTTAAATTAAATTAAATATTAATGGTTATTATAGCTTGTTAATATCTAGAATAACTTATTTCAATATTACTTGTCTTTATGAGATACTAATACTTGTTGACAATATGTTTTATAAATCTACAATTGAAAATCAGTATTTTGAGAAGTTATTAAACATGGTTTATAAGTGCTATTAACATGAATTTATTAATAACTAAATGTAATTTTAATGTTAACTAGGGGTGTTAATTTGATGAAAATCCTCTAATAGTTTCTAATATTTAAATTCGTCTTCAGAGGATTAAAAGTGTAAGCAGATGTCAACTTTAATAACCAAATTTTTTAGCAACTTTTTCTAAACAATTTATGCATTACGTAATCTTGCTTATAACATACTAATTAACAATTTTTATTAATGACATGATAACTATTGTTGTGAACTCCTCGTTTTTTGTTGTGAATGTCTGATTATTGTACCTTTAGCTCGGTTTTGTTCCACCCCCACTGGATATAAACATGAACTATTAACCTTTAAATACTACACATATGAAAATAGCTATTGGTAACGACCACGCTGGTACAGAATACAAGTTAGCTATTATAGGTTTATTGAAATCTAAACAAATTGAAGTTATCAATTATGGTACAGATGGTACTGATAGCGTAGATTATCCAGATTTTGCACACCCTGTAGCGCTAGACGTTGAAAATGGTACGGCAGATTTCGGTATTTTAATCTGTGGCAGTGGTAATGGGGCTAATATGACCGCTAATAAACAACAAAATGTAAGAGCTGCTCTTTGTTGGACAAAAGAAATCACCAAATTGGCAAGAGAACATAATGATGCAAATATATTATGTCTACCCGCAAGATATATTGCACTACCACAAGCACTTGAAATGGTATCCACCTTTTTAAACACTTCTTTTGATGGCGGTAGGCATGAACGTAGAATTGAAAAGATTCCATTATAAAGTTAGTTATTACAACTATGTTGATAACCTAAAATAGTTATTATAAGTACTTATTAATCAATTGGTTATTTTATAATAGATATGAACATAACTAGTTAATTAAACAATTTCATGTTAGATATTAAGGTAAAAAGTTTTAAAGAATTTGATATTGAAGAACTATATAATGTGCTACAGTTACGTAGTGATATTTTTGTGGTAGAACAAGATTGTGTTTATTTAGATATAGATGGTAAAGATGATAAAGCCATTCACGTACTAGGATATAAAGATGATAAGGTAGTAGCATATACCCGTATTTTTAAGCCAGGTGATTATTTTGACCAAGCTAGTATAGGTAGAGTGGCGGTGCACAAAGAATATAGAAAATTTGGTTATGGAAAAATTATAATGCAAGCCTCTATTAAAGTTGTTGAAGAACAGTTTAATATAAATGAAATAAAAATTTCAGCTCAAAAATACCTTACCAAGTTTTATACTGACTTAGGTTTTAAATCAACGGGAGAGGAGTATTTAGAAGATGGTATACCACATATAGCAATGATCAAAAGATAAAAAAGACCGCTTTTAGCGGTCTTTTTTAATATGTTGCATTCAAAGATTTAAATTTTGATAGGTGTTTTATTACTTAGGTTAATATCCTCAAGCATATTATCTGTAAACTTATAGTGCCCTTTGGTAGTAATAATTCTAAATCTGTTGGAATTCATTCTACTCAAAGTATCTAAAAACAACCACTTAGATTTCAGTAATCTGGTTTTTGGAGATTTTAAGCTAATATCAAAATAATATTTTCTACCGTTTTTAATAGCTACAATATCTGGAGTAACATTGTCTTCCAAACCTTTTCTTGAGTATGATTTAGGAGTTTCATAGCCTTCCATATCAGCTTTGATATTCTCGAAACCGGTAGCTTCTAAATGTTGAATTGACTTTTCTAAAAATTCTACGTTTTCTGACTTTTCTACTTTTACCATACCTAATAAAATAACAAAAAAAAGGACAATTCCTAATTTTAAACGTTGATTAACAATATGTTGAGTTTAAAAACAGATTTTAATGAAGTATGATTTTTAGTTAGACTAGTTCCCTTTTGCTTAAAGAAGGAAGAAATATTATGTTGATTTAATTTTATCTGAAAGCACTTCACCTATTCTTTTGACTACACCTACTACAAGTGCATTACCCATGAAAAAGGCTCTTTTGGTATTAGAAATTCCTTCAAGTAAAGTATGATCATCGGGGAACATATTTAAACGTTCCAGTTCTACGGGAGTTAATCTACGAAGTCCTTTTTTGGTGTTGATAACATGTTTAAAGCGCGATGCACTTTTACCGCCTTCACCTGTAATAACTGTTCTAGAGGCATTATCTAGAGCATCAGGAAAAATCATGTTACCTTCATTATAATGATAGGCAAAACCAGATTTAGAAGTTCTAGTTTCTTTTTTAGCACCTTTTAGATAGTACCACTTATCATGCTCCTCTTCAGGAATATAAAATTCTTCAGGTATGATTCCTTTTTCAAGAACATCGGCTAAAACCGTTCTTTTTCCAATATAACTAGCCGTAGTTTTGGTAGTATATGCTTTTCCTTTAATGAATACTCCGGTATTTTGAAATGGAGATAATTTTTCGCCTAGATTAAAATTCTCAGATAGTGTAACAAGGTCATCAGTAATATTAAAAGAAATCATTTTTGAAGAAGTGCTTGTTATTGGAAAAGCCGTTGCTATAGTTCCTTTTTCAAAAATCCAATCTTCGGCTTTGGCCTTTTTAAATTGTTTGTATAAGGGTGTAGATTTATGGTATCCTAAGAAAAAAATACGTCTACGTCTTTGTGGCATTCCATAATCTGCAGCGTTAATAACTCTCCATTCTACGGCATAGCCTAAATCATCTAAACTTTTAAGCATGATAGCAAAATCCCTACCTCTTTGGTTTGATGGAGATTTTAATAACCGATCTACATTTTCAAGAAATAAGTATTTAGGCGGATTTTTCTTTTCCGATAGTATTCTGTGGATACTCCACCATAAAACTCCCTTTTTACCAATAAGTCCTTTAGAGTTATTAGAAGTTGCGGCAACTGAATAATCTTGACAAGGAAAACCACCAACTAAGATATCGCCATCTGGTATGTCTTTGGTAGGTACTTCAGAAATGTCTTCATTTCTATGGTTTTCATGACCAAATCTAGCTACATAGACTTTAGAGGCGTGTTGTGCTTTCGTACTAGGCTCAAATTGATTACTCCAAACTACTTCGTAGTTCTCGGTATCCTCTAATCCTAAGCGAAATCCGCCAACGCCAGCAAAAAGTTCTATGACCTTTAGTTTCTTCATTTGCGATAAAATTACATAATTTCACAAGGCTAATACTATTAGAAATTATTTTACGGATGAAGAGAATTATCTTAAAGAGGTCTTTTGTATTGATTTTGATTGCTTTAAATACGGCATGTGGTGTACATATAGACGAAAAGAAATTATTGGTCAAAGAAATTGAAATCATAAAAAACACATTTGCACCAGATAAACGTACCGCACTTTTTAATTTAGAAGTATTAGATGGTCCATCAGGTTTTACCTTAGTTGGTGAAACTAACTTACCATTGGCTGTAGATTCTTTGTATAATCTTTTAAAAGAAAAGGGAATAAAAACCACTAACGATATTAAAATTTTACCTGGCGCCGAGTTAGAAGGTATGACCAATGCAGTTATTAATATCTCTGCCGCCAATCTTAGAAGTAACCCTAAACATTCGGCAGAATTGGCAACACAGGCAACTTTAGGTACCATTGTTAATGTTCTAAAAAAAGAAGGAGATTGGTATTTGATACAAACGCCAGATAAGTATTTAGCATGGGTAGATCCAGGCGGAATTCAATTAATGAACGCACAGGAAATTGAAAATTGGATTGCAGCAGATAAAATCATTTACACTGATACTTATGGGCATGCATTTAATTCAGAAGAAGCTAAAGAAAGAACATCTGATATTGTTGCCGGTAGCTTATTAAAACTGTTAAGTAGTAACGATGATTTTTATAAAATTGAATTTCCAGATGGTAGACAAGGGTATATTTCTAAAGACGAATCTGTAGCATATAACACGTGGCTTTTGAACTTGAATTTTAATGCAGATTCACTTATTGCAACCTCAAAAACATTAATGGGCGTACCGTATTTGTGGGGAGGAACTTCTACAAAAGGTGTTGATTGCAGTGGCTACACAAAGACTATCTATTATTTAAATGGTATGGTAATTCCACGTGATGCCTCTCAACAAGTGCACGCTGGTAAACCAATAGATTCAATTGCAGATTTCAGCAAATTGCAGAAAGGAGATTTATTGTTCTTTGGAAGAAAAGCAACAGAAACCACTTCAGAAAAAGTAGTGCATGTAGGTATGTGGATCGGTGATAATCAATTTATACATTCATCTGAAATGGTACGTATAAGTAGTGTAGATAAAGATGCACCAAATTATGATGCGTTTAATGTAGGTAGATATTTAAGAACAAAGCGCTTATTAAATGAAGAAGATCCTTTACTTCAAAACTTAAATATTACTATGCCTATTAAAGATTAAGTAGTTCATTTATTAAAATGGCGTTTCATCGATTTTAAGATAAAAATTATAACATAGTAAAATTGTACCCGTTTTATCATAGTTATCTCTCATTTACCTGCTATGAAAAAAACAACTCTTTTGGTTTTAATCTGCTGTTTTGTTGGATCATCTATTGCTATTGCCCAAAAAGATGCTGCAACTTTATATTTTAAAGATGGTAAACAATTAAAGGGAATGGCTAAGCTTGTAAATGGCAACCAGGTGAAATTCAAAAAAGATAAAGGAGACAAACCGGAAAAATATCATTTTGAAAATCTAGAGCAAGCAGTTATAAATGATAGGGAAGAGCCATCTACCTATATTTATCTAGAGACAAAAAAAGGCTATTTCAATGTCGTAAGAGAATTAGAAATAGGCACTGTTAACTTATATATTTTAGAGCAAACAGGTTATTCTGCCCCTATGTTTGTTGGTAGTGCAAATGGTCAAATGAACATGATGCACGGAAATTACTATGATATCAAAAATCTCTATGTCAGTAAAGGAGTAAACGGAGAAGTAACCCATTTAGGATCGAATCAACTTTTTAGTAAAAATTTTAAAAATGCTGCTTCAGATTATTTTGCCGATTGCCCTGAACTAGTAACTAAGATTCAGAACAAAGAGTTCAAGAAAAAGCATGTTAGAGATATTGTCAAATTTTACAATCTACAATGTAATAATCAGCATGTGGTTGTTTTAAAGAAATAGGGTAATTATTTTAATTAATTAGCTGAAATAAACTCACGTATATCTTTACTTAATTTAATAAAATCTGGTTCATGTGTATACATCATATGACCAGCTTCATAATACTTCATTTGTACACGATCTTTTACGATTCCGTTTCTATCAAAAGTAAATTCAGCATCAAAAAACGGAGTAATTAAATCATAATATCCACTCGCTACCATAACTTTCATAGCCGTATTTCTACGCATGGTTTCACCAAGATCCGGGGCGGTATTAACAGGCATAGGTTCCCAATATTTACCATCTGGCACTGTTCTCCATCTCCAATTAGATCCACCACCAGAAGTAATATAGGGTCTATCCATTTTCACCTTTAATTCAGATGCAAAATAATGATTTAAACTAGCCGTGTAGGCAGCACTTATTTGATAACTAGCGGCATCTCCCAAATGTGGTTTTTCAGATACCTTATCTTCTTCATTACCCATAAATCTTCCGTCAAGTCTGCCAATTGCTAAACCTTTATCTTCTAGTAATTTTTTCTGAAAACGGCCCATTAGAATTCTTAAATTAGATTGTAGAATATATGTTTTATCCAATCCTGTAAAATAAGAAAGCTTTTCAGCCAAAGTATTCTTTTCTGTATCACTTAAAGAATTGCCTTTGTATAATGATGGTATGTAGGTATTGTATGTAAAATCTCTACATTCTTGAGTAAAGCTTTCTAAAGATTTACCCTGCCCTGCTTTTTTATGATACCATGCGGTAGCTGCCATACTAGGTAAGTAGGTAATGAAAGAAGTAATATTATTTGATATAGATGTAGAACCTGCATAATCTAAAGCTTGCGATATAAGTATCATTCCGTTAAGTGCCATGTTCTGGCCAGATCCTTCTAAAGCCTTTCCTAATGCCGCAGCACGTGTGGTACCATAACTTTCACCAGCTAAATATTTCGGTGAAAACCAACGTTCATTTTCAGTTACCCATTTTCTGATAAATTGGGCAAAAGAATTCACATCCTCTTTTAATCCGTAGAAATCTTTCCCTTCTCCTTTACCAACCAAACGACTATAACCGGTACCTACGGGATCAATAAAAACTAAATCGGTGACATCAAGCAAACCATGGTCGTTGTTGACTAAGTTGTATGGTGCGGCACCATCATCAGATTTGGCATCAGAATCTACCTTTACAATTTTAGGTCCAAAGAATCCCATGTGTAACCACATTGAAGCAGATCCTGGTCCGCCATTGAAAACAAAGGTTACCGGTCTTTTAGTAACATCTCCCATATTAGTTTTAGTGTAGGCAACAGACCAAAAAGTAGCAATAGAATCTCCTTCTTTATTGGTTAAAAAAGTTTCTTTTGCCGTAGTGATATAATCAATTGTTGTACCGCCAAAAGTTCCTTTATGTTTAGTTATAAAAGATTTAGCTTCTGGTATAGGTTTAGGTTCATCATTTTTTTTTGAGTATTGGGCTTTTGTTGATTGAAGTATTAAAATACAACTAGCTAATAAAAGTAGATTTCTCATATGGAATTAAGGTATTGCTGTTGGCGTTAGTTTGTACTTTTAAAAGTAACAATAATAAATGAACAGATGTACTGGTATTAATTGGAATATCTCTCAATAATCCCATCACCTAAGATATCAGAATATTGAGTATATTTAGAAGTATTAGTTCCCTCTTCTTTAAATTAGATTCAACCTAAGATCATCAACATGAAAAAACAACTTAAATCTCAACTACTCGGAACTTCACTTTTAATTTTATTAGGATGCGGACTAATTACCTCGCAAGAAACAAAGGATGGTTGGGAAACTATGTTCAATGGTAATGATTTAAATGGGTGGACCACCAAAGTACACCATTATGAAGTGGGCGATAACTATGCAGATACCTTTAGGGCGGAAGATAATATGGTAAAAGTGAGGTATGATAAATATGAAGGAGAATTCAACAATAGGTATGCTCATTTATATTATGACAAGCCTTTTTCAGATTTCCATTTAACGATGCAATATCGTTTTGTAGGTGAATTATATAGGGGCGCACCAGATTATACAATATTAAACAGCGGAGTAATGTTTCATTCTCAAGACCCCAAAACAATGCTAAAAGAACAAGATTGGCCTATTAGTGTTGAAATACAATTTTTAGCGGGAGTAGAAGAAGGTATAGAACGCCCAACAGGTAATATGTGCTCACCAGGTACAGATGTAGTTTATGAGGGTAAAATAGACCCAAGACACTGTATTAAGTCAACATCAGATACCTATTATGGTGATCAATGGGTAACGGCGGAATTGGTTGTATATCACGATTCATTGGTTAAGCACATCATTAACGGAAAAACAGTTTTAGAATACACAAAACCACAAATTGGGGGTGGGGTAGCCAAAGGATATGACCCTAAAATGAAAAAAGATGGTAAGCTGTTGACAGAGGGCTTTATTGCTTTACAAAGTGAAGGTCAGCCAATTGATTTCAGAACTATTAAAATTCGTAATCTAAAAGGATGCACAGACCCTATGGCAAGTAATTTTAAGGCATACTACCAAGTATCGGATAAAGAAGCTTGTACTTATTAATTACCCGTTATTTTAAAATAGCGCTGTATTTAGAATTATTACTTAATAATTCGGTAGCGGCTAAAATAGCGTCGTCATTATTTAAGTAATATTGGTATAAACCATCTCTGTAGAAATAACGTTTAACGATTTCATCTTCAAGATTCTTTTGAATCTCACTTTGGTATTTGTCTAAAGCATTGATTTTACCTTTTTCAATGTTGGCTAACAATGTTTTATAGCTATCCTTAACGTCAGCCCCTAAAAAGTCGTTTTCATCGCCTGAGAGCGCTTTTTTAATAGCTTCTTCTGCCTTGGTCTCGAATGAGAAACTACTTTGCTTTACATAGTTTTTAAAAGCATTAAAATCAGCATCTGTGAATTTAAAATCGGAAACATCGTTATACTCGTGTGTATAGTGGTAATTGGTAGCATAATCGAAAATAACATTGTTCTGTAGCAATGCCAAAGTTAGGTCATTGGTTTTGGAAGTAGCTACTTCAATATCTGGTAAAATACCACCACCGTCTTGTACTTTTCTACCATTACGAGTAGTAAAATCGTTGAAGGTAGTATTACGAACCGCTTTACCACTTTCATCACGGTTCCAATAATCCAATGATTGTATACAACGACCAGAAGAAGTGTAATATCTAGAAATGGTAACCTTTAACTGTGTACCATAAGTTAGTTTAAGAGGGCGTTGCACCAAGCCCTTACCAAAGCTTCTGGCACCCATGATAACCGCTCTATCTAAATCTTGTAAGCTACCGGAAACAATTTCACTGGCAGAGGCACTACTACCATTTACCAATACCACTAACGGAATTTCCTCATCTACAGGTTGGTTATTGGTATGGTACTCTCTGTTGAATTTTTTAACCTTAGATTTTGTAGTAACCACTAATTCCCCTTTTGGAACAAATAAGTTGGTAACATTGATAGCTTCAGATAACAAACCACCAGGATTTCCTCTTAAGTCCAAAATGATTTTTTCTGCCCCTTTTCCTTTCAAATCTAATAAGGCGGATTTTGTTTGTTCCGTTGCTTTGGCATTGAATTTTGCAAGAACAATATACCCTGTTTTGTTATTGATCATTTTAAAGAAAGGAACAGCATCTACTTCTATCCCTTCTCTTGTGATACTTGTAGTGTTTAATTTACCTTGTCTCTTGTAAGTAACGTTTATAGTTGACCCATTAGCCCCTTTTAAAAGCTCACTGGCATTATCTTCAAAATCCGCAACTTTGATATCTCCTATCTGTATTATCTCATCACCGGCCTTTAATCCTGCTTTATCTGCCGGATATCCTTGGTGCGGCTCTATAATCAGTAATTTATCATCAAAAGAGCGTACCATGGCGCCAATACCAGAATATTCACCAGCATTGTTTATACGATACGTTTCAACATCTTGTTCGTTTAAGAATTTGGTATAGGGATCCAACTCGTTCAGCATATTTTTAATGGCGGTATCCATTAATTCTGCCGGATTGGTTTCATCCACGTAATTCATGTTCAGTTCTTTGAACAAGGTGGTAAAGATTTCTATCTGTTTGGCTATTTCAAAAAAGTCGCTTTTATAACTACTTCCTACAAAAAGGAAAGCGATGGCAATTATGGGTACTAGTACTTTTTTACTAATTATTTTTTTCATCAATCTGTAGCTTAAACTTGTTTAAAACGAGCTTCATTTTATGATCTAACTGCTCAAAGGTGGGCATATCTTTACCAAGGTATAAAAATAGAAACGCAAAGTTTGTATCTGTATTGTTAAAAACCAAGCCTTTGTTGAGTCTATAAGATTCTCTTAGTAAACGTTTAATGTGGTTTCTATCTACGGCACTTTTAAAATTGCGCTTAGATACCGTAACGGCGGTTTTGATCGGAACTTCTTTTTTCTCTACGGATTGATAAATTAATTTCAACGGATAAACAGAAATACCCCTACCCTCTTCAAACAACTGGGTAATGAGTATTTTACTTTTTAGTTTTTCCTTTTTTCCGAAGGATGCATCCATTTATAAAAGAAGTTTTAAAAAAGAATTAGCCCCCAATTTGGGGGCATAAATATCTTAAAGTTTAGAAGAAGAAATTACTCTGCTTGCCAAACATTGTTCTCTAAATTAACATCTGCCATTAATTGAGAAGGATCAATAACGATTGCTTGTATTGAGGACATTGGTTTATTGATTTCAAAATCATAGGTAGGGTAAGCCCATGGCCAATCTTCAATAACAGTTCTTTCAATACCAGCATAAGCATTCTCTTTTTCTCCTCGCATCATACGTAAAGGAGCATAAAAAGTTTCTTTGCTACCATCATTGTAAACCACCAAAATATCTAAAGGCATTGGCATAAGACCAATTCGTTCTAAGGTAACTTTAGTGTTGTTTTCTGATGCCGTAACTTTTTTAATACCGTAATCAATTGTATTTGTAGTTTGTGTCCAATCTGTTAAATACCAGTCTAGTTCAAAACCAGATACTTTTTCTGCAACACGTTTAAAATCGTTAGGAACAGGGTGCTTAAACTTAAACTCCTCATAATATTTACGAATGGTTTCCATCAATTTATCTTGACCGATAACATAGCCTAACTGAGATAAAAATATAGAACCTTTGCTGTACGCAGAAATACCATAGGCAAAGTTAAGAGCGTAACGATCGGCATATGTACCTTGTGGTTGTTCTTTACCTGAAAGCGCTAAGTTTCTATACCCTTTGTAAGTCCCCTCAAAAGGATTTTCTTTTTCATAATCCATAATTTCAGTCATACAAAGTTTAGAAATAAAAGAAGTAAATCCTTCATCCATCCACTCATGTTTAGCTTCGTTTGTAGCTAATATATGTTGAAACCAGGAATGCGCCATTTCATGAGCCATAACACCCACTAGACTACCAAACTTTCTATTACCGGTAATAAGTGTTGACATGGCATACTCCATACCGCCGTCACCTCCTTGAATAACCGAATATTGATCATATGGGTATTTACCAATGTTTTTACTAAAAAACTGCATAGCCTCTATCGTTTTAGGCTGAAGCTTTTTCCAGTTCTCTAAAATTTTAGCATCGTCTTTGTAAAGAAAATGAAGCACTGGTCCGTCAGGTACTTGTTGAATATCATGAATGTATTCTGGATCTGCGGCCCACATAAAATCATGTACCATTGGAGCTTTGAAGTGCCATGTTAAGGTCTTTCCCTTTTGTTTTTTGATTTTGGTACCAGGGGTTTCATAACCATGACCTATTTCGTTAGGGTTTTGCAGGTAACCACTTCCACCAACGGTATAGTCTTTGTCAAGAGTTAATTTTACATCAAAATCTCCCCAAACACCTTGAAACTCGCGAGCAATATATGGATCTGCGTGCCAACCTTCAAAATCGTATTCTGCTAATTTTGGATACCATTGGCTCATGGACAATGCAACACCTTCTTCACTGTTTCTACCAGAACGTCTAATTTGTAAAGGCACTTGACCTTTAAATTCCATATTAAAAGTAGACTTTGCACCAGCTGCTATTGGCTTAGCTAAATCAACAACTAACACGGTTCCTTCTTCTGAAAAAGTAACCTTGTTACCATCTTGTATTAAAGAGGTAGCATGCAGATATCCTATTTCACTATCGGTAAGAGAAGCAATTCTACTTTTCTTGTCTGGAGTAGTCATTCTATCATCTGGATCGGCAATTGTCTGTAGTCGAATATCCATTTCACTACCTGGCTGAAAAGCGTTGAAATACAAATGGAAATAAACACGTTTTAACTCATCTGGTGAGTTGTTCGTGTATACTAAAGTTTGGGTACCGGTATATTGAAAAGTTTCAACATCCATATCAACGGCCATGGTATAATCAACATGTTGTTGCCAATAATCTGTCTTGTTTTGTGCCAGCAACCCTATGGAGAAAATTGCTGTTAGAAACGTAAAAAATGATTTAGTCATATGAGTTATGTAAGTATTATAATTTAATCTGTCCTGCAGCTACTTTACTGGCTAAAACCAATGCATTGTAAGCATTGGCAATTTTGCCAGAAGTAGATATTTCATCTAAAGAACCGCTTTTGCCCGTGTTTTTACCCAATACTACTTTGGTTTTAATAGGTAAACCAGATTGTAATATTATCTTTTTTACTTGAGCAGCCGTTAAACTTGGATATTGAGACATTACCAAAGCAGCAACACCAGCAACACCAGGTGCGGCCATGGAAGTACCTGGAGAATATTCATATTCATTATTAGGGTATGAAGAATAGATATCTGTACCTGGAGCAAAAATATCAACATTTATTTTACCGTAATTAGAATAGCTTGCTACCAATTCTGACCCGTATTTTGGGTTTAAGGCACCTACAGTAATAACATTATCGGCAATTTCTGGTCCGTTGTTTATTTGATCATTAGGGAAGTTAGCGTTAACCGGGTTATCTAGATCAGCACCATCATTACCTGCAGCGTGTACAAAAAGAACATTATTATCTGCAGCATATTTAATAGCGTCGTACACCCAATCAGCATTAGGAGAAAAAGACTTTCCAAAACTACCATTGATTACACGTGCTCCGTTATCAACTGCGTAACGAATACCTCTGGCAATATCCTTATCATACTCATCACCGTTAGGTACGGCTCTAATACTCATAATAGCTACATTATTGGCAACACCGTTAACACCTTTACCGTTGTTACGTTCAGCAGCGATTATACCCGCTACGTGTGTTCCGTGACTTTCATCATCTACCCTATTGTTAGGATTTCCGTTACCATAGTCTACATCGGTAATATCATAGGCATTATCACCAACAGATTCCCTACCATTGAAATCTTTGTTTAGATTATAGTTAAGTTGTTCTGTATAATATTTAAGTCCATTAGTTAAATCTTCCAGAACACCTGGTATGGTTTCATTAATGCCGAACATTTGATTAAGAATGGCAACATTACGTTGCATAGTCTCATCCGTAGCATTAATACCAGCTAGATCTTCTTGGGTATAGGTATCTTTTTTTAGATACTTTTTTACATCTGCATCTGCATTCTTTACAGCTTGGTAAATAGATTCATATTGTTCTTTACCTTGTAAAGCCTCATTATATTTGGTGTCTAGTTTGGTTTTTGCTTTTGCTAAAGTAGCAGCATCACCTATGCCCAAACGAAGCATACGAACATACTCTAACTGCTCGTTATAAGATTCGCCTAAGAAATTATAACCGTGTATATCATCTATGAATCCGTTTCTATCATCGTCAATACCGTTACCGGCTTTTTCTTTTGTGTTGGTCCATAATACGTTTACAAGATCTTCATGACTTAAATCAATGCCAGAATCAAGAACGGCAACAATTGTTTTAGTTCCTTTTTTGTTCTTAATGATTTCACTGTACGCTTTATCTACACTCATGCCAGGTATAGTATCGGCAACTAAATCTAAATGTCCCCAGTTATTCTTTTCACTTGTAGTAAGGTCAGAAATTTTTAAGGGAGTAGCATCTATGTTCTCTACTGGGGTAAGAACTAATCCGCTTCCTCCTACAGTTTTAGTGCTTCCGCATCCTGTTAATATTGCGGCTATAGAAAGGGCAAAAATTGATTTAAAATATGAATTTGTCATATATGGGCAACTATTAGTTAATGTTTATTGTTAGTATATTATGAATTGAAGAGCTCGTTAAAAGAATAAATTTTATCTAAACGAACACCCCTATCCGTGTGTTTTAGAGTACAAAGTTGGTTATCGGCATCGTGTTCAAAAAAGAGAAAGTAATTATTATCTGCAGCTTCGTTCAAGAATATCTTTTTTTCTGACATTGTCATTAGTGGTCTGGTGTCATAACCCATAACATAAGGCAATGAGATATGGCCAACTGTAGGTATGAGATCAGCCATATAGGCTATTGTTTTACCTTGATATGAGAATTGGGGAAGCATTTGTTTTTCTGTATGACCATCTACAAAACGGATGTCAAAACCTAAAGGACTATTCTTTAGAAAACTTTCTTCTGCATCATCAACAAAGAATAATTGTCCACTTTCTTGCATAGGCATAAGATTCTCTGTTAAGAAAGATGCTTTTTCTCTTGGATTGGGTTCCGTTGCCCATTTCCAATGTTTTTCATTGGTCCAAAATTTGGCATTTTTAAAAGCAGGTTCGTATCCGGTTTTATTCTTGTTCCATTGTATGGCACCACCAACATGATCAAAGTGAAGGTGTGTTAAAAAGACATCGGTAATATCATCTCTATGAAAACCATGTTTTTTTAAAGAAGAATCTATTGTAAAATTTCCCCAACGGTAGTAATAGCCAAAAAATTGATCAGACTGTTTATTGCCCATACCGGTATCTACCAATATTAATCTATCACCATCTTCAATTAAAAGACTTCTAGCGGCAATATCTATTAAATTATTATCGTCTGCCGGGTTTGTTCTTTGCCAAATTGTTTTGGGCACTACGCCGAACATAGCACCACCATCCAATTTAAAATTACCGGTTTCAACAGGATAAATTTTCATAAGGAGCAAAATAATAAAAGTGTCTGTATTCTTAGTATTATTAAGAAAGTATTATCATTTAACCTGTAGATTATAAGACTTTTTAATGGTGTAGTGATGTAGATATGAAATAGTTAATAATTACTTTAAATGAAAAACTAGTCTTCACTTAGTAAATCACCAATAGCATGATGCGCCAAGGGCTTGGTCAAATGTTTTTTAACAACTGAATATTCTTTTCCTTTTTCAGAATCTAAATTATCTAAGGATGAACTTAGTATATAAATTTTACAGTGATCCGTTAATGAATCTGATAAAGTGACATATTCATTTAAAAATTCAAATCCGCTCATGCCTGGCATTTTAATATCCAAGAAAATAACATCAGGGTATGCTTCGGTATTGTCAATAATACTACTTAAATGATTTAGCGCTTCACGCCCAGAGGTCATGGTTGTAATTTGAGAAATATTATCTTCTTTCGAAATAATGGCTTTGTTTATAAAGTTGTCCACATCCGAATCGTCAATTAATAAAATATTTATATTCTTAGCCATATTGTTATTTACCTGTTTTATTTGGTATTTTAATAGTAAACGTCGTGCCATTACCAATTTTTGACCGTACATCTATTGTTCCATTCAGTTTAGATACCACTTCTTGTACTATAAAGAGTCCAATACCAGAGCCCATTACTTTTGAAGATACCCTATAGAACATTTCAAATATCTTTTCTAGTTGTTCTTCTGCTATACCAACCCCGTTATCTTTAATAATTAAAACGGCTTCTTTTTTGGTAGTTTTAACATCGACCCAAATAGTGGCATTATTTTTATTGATATTATGATACTTGATGGCATTAGATATAAAATTATTCAATAAAACGGATATTCTCTTACTATCTGATACAAAATCTACCTTATCTATAACATTAATTTTGATATTTATTTTTTGAGTATTTTCTAAATACCATAAACTTTCAATAGAATGTTCTATTAAGTTAGTAAAATTTATAGAATCTAAGCTAAGAGCTAGGTGCTTATTTCTAGAATATTCTATAATATCTTTGATAAAATCATCTAATCTTTCGATTGATTTTTCCATCATATTCAAATGCTGAAATAATTTTGGGTCCACATCTTCCATTTGAATTAGCTGAATAAGCCCTAAAACAGAAGATAAAGGCGCTCTTAATTCATGAGATGCGCTATAAACAAAACTATCTAATTCTGAATTGGTTTTTTGTAGTTCATAATATTGTGTCTCTAGCCTATTCTCTGCTTCTTTTCTTTTTGAATCATCGTATATATTGACCAAATAATTGATTTTCTGTTTTAATTGCAATGGTGCAATAGACATTATGAGTGCTTTTTTTACGCCACTTTTAAGTTCAATTTTATATTCTTCGTTCAATATCTCACCTTCTTTTTCAAGTTTTTTCCAAAGTCTATTTCTTTCATTTTCATCTATTAAAATTTCTTTAGACTCAATGACCTTCTTACCTATCAATTTTTCCTTAGAGGTCTCTAAAATGTTATACACCATTTCATTAGCTTCGATTACGTGTCTTTGCTCATCTAAAATGAGCATACCCATAAGATTGGTTTGAAAAGCTTTAGAGAATTTCTCTTGACTTTCTTTAAGTGCTAATTCTGATAGTATGTTTTTGGTAATATCCATAGCCGTACCATGGTAAATAATAGGTTTGCCTCTTTCATCATAAATTATTTCGGAAAAGGCCAAAAAATATTTAAATGAATTGTCTTTAAGTTGTATTCTGTAATTACTGGGTTTAGATCCGCTTTCTCCATTTTTTTCTGCAAGTTTTTTATCTAAAACAGCTATATCTTTGTGATAAATGATTTCTCTAACCAAGTCTGGAGTCATTTGTGTGCTAGGCTCTATATTATGAATTGCATACATTTCTTTAGACCATTCTACATTATTGCCGGTCATGTCCCAATGCCAATACCCTATATTGCCTATTCTTATAGCTGCATTCATTTTAGACTGTAAATCTAGAATTTCAATATTAGCTTCTTTTTGTTTTGTAATATCAATAGTCGTTCCTCTATATTTAATTGGCACATTATCAATATCTCGTTCTACCTCCATTTGAACGTATAAATATTTTATGGAATTATCTTTATGGATAACTCTATATGAAAATGATACTATATCGGTTTCGTATTGAGCTTCTTTTACAACTTCACGGTGAGGTTCAATATCGTCTGAGTGTAATATACTTTCGATTAGATCTAAGGTAATCTCGGTGCCTAAAGCGATATCGTATATTTCATACATTTTAGAAGACCAATTAATTTTTTGAGTTGCAAAATCAAAGTCCCAGTACCCTATATTCCCTATTCTTATGGCCGCATTCATTTTAGACTGTAAATCTAGAATTTCAAAATCAGCCTCTTTTTGTTTTGTAATATCAATAGTCGTTCCTTTAATATCAATTGCTCTATTGTCAGAATTTCTGACAATCTCAATTTCTACCATTAAATGTTTTATAGAACCATCTTTAACAATGATTCTGTAGGTAAAGGCATGAGTGTTTTTTTCTTTAATTATCTCTCTTATGTTTTGACGATGTAATTCTAAATCATCTGGATGAATAAGAGTTTCAAGAAAAGATGTTGTCAAAATGGTATCTGGGCTTATATCATAAATAGTATAGATCAAAGGGGAACAGATATACGTATTCGTGTTCATATCAAAATCCCAATAACCAATTTTACCAATTCTTATTGCAGCGTCCATTTTGCTTTGTAAGGCAAGAATTTCTTTTTGGGTTTTTTTACGTTCGGTTAAATCGAACCCAATAGCACCTATTGCAATTGGTTTGTTGGTTTTCTCATCTTTAATTAAGAAACCGGAAAATTCTAAAGGAGTAGGTATATTGGTTTTAAAGTTTTTGAGAGGAACTTCACCTGTCCATAGTCCTTTCTCCATAATAGCGGGCAGGTGCTCATTTACTATAACATCTCTGTACTCATCTACAAAAAAGTCAAATATCGTGATACTTTTTGGGTCAATATCTTTAGGTAAATTCACCAATTTTTTACCGGCATCATTTAAGAAAAGCGGCTTACCTTCTAGTGTTGCCAACCCAATAAAACCGGGACTATTTTCTATTATGGAAACAAGTCGCTGTTTTTCTTCATCTGTTTTTTTTCTATAAGTGATGTCTTTGAAAAAGATTGATATTCCATTAGAAGATGGATAGATGTGATTTTCAATCCATCGACCTACCTCTTCGTGGTATTGTTCAAAATGGGTGTATACCTGTTTTGCAACAGCTCCTTTGTAAATCGCGTAAGCTTCTGAATTTTTAAATGATGGAAACGCTTCCCAAACATTTTTTCCTAGCATTTCTTTAGGATCCATTCCAACAATTTTGGCTGCTTTAGCATTGATATCTGTAAAGCACCAATTTTGATCAAAACTTACAAAGGCATCTGAAATTCGTTCTGTAAACTGCTTATACCTTTTTTTACTTCTCTCAATAGCTATGCTGGTATTTTTTGATTCGGTTTGATCAACGTATGTACTTAAACTAAGTTTTTCCCCTAAATACTCGTAAGGTTCATTTGATGTAATTAAATGCAGTTTTTGCCCGTTCTTGGTCTTTAGTTCTATTTCAATTTTATCAACGCGATCAGAGTTAATAAAGGCACTTAGATTGGGGTTCGTCTTTACAGCTTCCTCCATATCTACTAGCCCTAGTTCATGCATAGTTTTTCCTTTTATCTCTTCTAACGAAAAACCTATTAAATTTAGAAAATAACAATTGGCATCAAGAAAGCGCTTATTTTCATCTTTGATGACCATACCAACAAAACCGTTATTGTAAGCTTTACTGAACTTTACCAAATTTTCTTTGACAGATAATTCAAGCTCTTTCCTTTTGGTTACATCTCTTACAATACCCAATACGGTAGAATCACTTAATTTTTTACCGCTCACCTCTCCATAAAATATAGAGCCATCTTTTCCTATCATTTTATGTTCGGCACGCATTAATTCGCCTTCGCTAATTCTAGCGAAATTTTCAGGAAGCTTATCTTGGTCTTCTGACAATATCAATTCCGCAATATTTTTATTTAAAAGTTCTTGTTTGCTATACTTGAACATTTGAATGGCAAATGGGTTGGCATCTAGTACATTACCCTTAAAATCTGATAGAAAAATACCATCGGAAGCTTCGTCTATAAGCATTTTATAGCGCTCTTGACTTTCTTTAAGTAGAGCTGTTTTTTCATCAACTAATCTGTTAAGCTTTGAAGGCTGCCGCATTAAAAACCATAACAGTAAACCGCAAACGATTGCGAGTAGAAAACCTAAAATAGAGAATATTATAGCAGTGGAATTATATTTGTCTCTGTTTGAATACACATATAGCTTCCATTCTCCTTGACTTGTAGTTAACGGTAATGTAGTGGCGCCTTCTTTAGGAATATTTTTAGATGCATAAAAAGTTTCTTCAGTTTGGTCTAGATTAATTTTTACTAACTCATATGAGAAATTAGATTCGTTTAATGTATCAAGTTGAATAGCATTTAACACAGTTGACAGACGTACAACAGCTGATGCAAACCCATTAAATTCGCCATTTTTGAACATAGGTTTTCGTCCAATAATACCTGAACCACCTTGTCTTAAATAGATAGGTCCGGCGGTGTAATAATCACCTTTTTTAAGAGTAGTCCTAGCCCCCATTTTATTATCGGGATCATTTAGAATATTCAATCCAATAACCTCATTTCCTTTTAATGGATACACATGGGTAATTATTCCTTTTTCATTTACTAATTCTATGGCATCAATACTTTTGTTACTGTTTAAAAGTAATTGAGCTACACTATCAAAATTTTCTGGTATGCCGTATTGGTCAACAATAAAAGCCAAAGTATGTGTAGTATTGAAACTTTGACCAAGTACGTTCTGTAAATCAACTTTTAATTTTGATACTCTATTTTCAATTTCTCGCTGTTCCGTTTTTTGATCTAACTGGTATTTTTGATAAGCAATAAATTGAGTAATAATCAGAACTAGAAAAAATGACAAAAGCCCATAAAGCAAAGGGCTTTTTAAGATTGAACGCTTTTCTGGAACAAACATTTTTAATAGATATAAGTTAATTGAGCTAAACTATTATTTTAATAATAAGAACTAATTATTT
The DNA here is from genome assembly GCF_000744105.1 of Maribacter forsetii DSM 18668. NCBI lineage: Bacteria > Pseudomonadati > Bacteroidota > Flavobacteriia > Flavobacteriales > Flavobacteriaceae > Maribacter > Maribacter forsetii. Next base: position 136,418 of record NZ_JQLH01000001.1, on the reverse strand, counting down.
TTTGTGATAGTCACGAAGTTATAAAAGTCTTTCCTATTATAGTGTTTTTTCCTGTTCTTTTGTAGGATTAAACTTAGTGTAATAAATACATTTATAACTGACGTTGAAATAATTAAAAATGAATTGAAAAAGTCAAAAGTATTATGCAAACCAAAACTTTCAATAGCTGTCTTACATCAACTTCTTTAGTAATTTTATATTGTTACATTTTATAATATAGTTTTGAAAGAGAATATAGATTCATACATATAAAATTAGCTGTCAATTCTATTATTAAAGATATTTTATAAATTCTAATCTAAAAGAGATTGATTTTCAAAGTCTAAAATAACAATATACGCTTTTGATGTTAGATTAGGTTTTACCTTATACAATTATCTTATTGCGTAATAAAACACCCAGAATTAAAATAGGGGTTATGGTAAGTTATTTATGTCGTTTACTGGTCTATAATTGTTATTTTTATCCAAAATCAAATAAATGCTAGAGCTTGCTGGAATTATCATTTTAGGAATACTTGCTCAATGGGTGGCATGGCGCTTAAAACTACCTGCAATTTTACCCTTAATTCTTATAGGTTTAATCGTTGGTCCATTGTCAACATTGTATACTGAAGACGGGTCAAAAATTATTGAACCCATATGGAACGGAGACAAAGGTCTTTTTCCTGGAGAAGGGTTGTACTATTTTGTGTCGCTGGCAATAAGCATTATATTATTTGAAGGCGGACTAACGCTTAAGCGTTCAGAGATTAAAAATATTGGTCCGGTAATTACCAAATTAATCACTCTTGGTAGTTTAACCACCTTTTTTGGGGCGGCATTTGCAGCCTACTTTTTATTTGGACTTTCATGGCAGCTATGTTTCCTGTTTTCAGCTTTGATAATTGTAACGGGCCCTACGGTAATTACTCCTATTTTAAGGAATATTCCGCTTAAAAAAGATGTTTCCGCAATATTAAAATGGGAAGGTATTTTAATTGATCCCATTGGCGCATTGGCCGCGGTTTTAGTTTATGAATTTATTAGTGTAGGCGAAGGTCAGGCGTATACTATGACTGCATTGATCGAGTTTGCTAAAATATTATTATTTGGTTTTACTTTCGGATTCACTTTTGCTCACGCACTTACGTTTTTGATAAAGAAGAACTTTATTCCACATTATTTATTGAACGTAGTGTCATTATCCGTGGTTTTGGGAGTTTTTGTAATGTCAGATGTTTTTGCACATGAATCTGGCTTACTAGCTGTGGTTGTAATGGGTATGGTAATGGGAAATACCAATTTACCGAATATTAAAGAGCTATTATATTTCAAAGAATCTTTAAGTATTCTTTTGATATCCATACTGTTCATTTTACTGGCGGCTAATATTGATATTTCAGATTTAGAATTAATATTTACATGGAAAACGATAGCACTGTTCTTATCCATTGTATTGATTATTAGACCACTAGGGGTTTTCTTGAGCTCCATTGGTTCTAATTTAAAGTTCAATGAAAAGCTGTTTATTAGTTGGGTAGGTCCCAGGGGTATTGTAGCGGCAGGTATAGCATCTTTATTTGGATCTAAATTATTGACTAAAGGAGAGGCTGGAGCAGAATATATTACACCATTGGTATTCATGATTGTTCTTGGTACCGTTTTGTTAAATGCCACAACGGCTAGAGTGTTTGCTAAACTAATAGGGGTTTTTCTAAATAAGTCTGAAGGAATTTTGATTTTAGGGGCATCAAAAGTATCACGTTTAATAGGTGAATATCTCCATAAAAACGACAGGCACGTTGTATTAATTGACAATAACCAGTCTAATATTGATAAAGCCGAAAAATTAGGTTTAGAAGCTATTTCGGCGAATATATATTCAGACAATTTAACTGATAATATAGAACTGAATGATATTGGGTATTTAATGGCATTAACCGCAAACTCTGATATAAACAAATATGCCATAGATAAGTTTCAAGATGCATTTGGTGAGAACGGATCATTTAGATTGGTAGATGCAGATGAAATGTCTGACCCAGAAAACAACCCTAAAGAAGGTTTGTTTTCACATACGGATGATTTTATAAAATTGACCGAAGCAGCAAGAAAATTTCCGGCTATTCATGAAATAGAACTTCACGACACTGAGCATTATGAAGGTTTGATCGAGATTACAAAGGCAGACGCTGATATTGTTCCTTTGTTCCTTTTAGACCCAGAGGGTGATATTCACATTATTACGGCATTCAGTAAAGAATTTACAGATATTCAGAAAGGCTATAAACTGGCATATTTGGGTAAAATGTTTCCAAACGAAGACCCAGATAAAGAAGAAGCGAAAGAAAGCTAAAACATCAAAAGCTTAAGTCATTTTCTTAATATTGTTCAAACCTGTATTCATCTAAAGGAAAACCAGTAGATATAAATACAGTAATTAGGGTATTGTCTTCCGTAAATTTCAACATTAGTTTTATCAAATAAATAGAGCTAACCTTTAAAATGTTGAAAATGAAAAACTTAAAACTAGTAATCTCAGTAACTTTTCTTATGATTTTTACCGTTTCGTGTAATAAAAGCGATGCTAATAATTGTGTAGCTTGTAATGTTGAAGGAGTTGAAATTTGTGAGGAAGAACCAGGAAAAATTAGATTACGTAGCGATGGGGAGGCTATAGGTGAATTGCTAAATCTACCCAGTAATCTTGAATTTAATGATGCCGCTGAGCAATAATGTGCAGAATTTGAAAAAGAGTTTGGTTTATCTGGCGATTGTTATGAATGTTCAGGACCTAATGTAGCAGATTATAATGTATGTAAGGATGGAGACGACATAGTTGTTAACGGAACTATTATAGAGGATTTTGAAGGACAATCTTTAGAAACTGTAATAACTGTATTAGAAAATAACCCAACAGATGAAGAAGTTTTTAGAGAATTGGCTTGCCAAAGAAATTAAATTTTATTTCGTGTGTTACAGTTGTTAATTTTTGACCTAAATATATTAGACTTTAATTAATACGATAGCCCCCAACTGTAACACCAGTTTTTGTTTTCTAAAATCTATATCCAAAAGAATACCCAACTCATCCCTTTTTTATCCCAATTGAGCAGAATTTACTTTATTTAAGCGAGTGCTGACTATAGTTTTATGGTATCAATAATAAAACGATCAGTCATGAAATTTAAATTAACAACTTTAATAGCAGCACTATTCATCACAGCTGTTTCTATTGCACAGAACACCATCAACGGTACTATTACAGACACATTAGAAACACCGCTTTCTTTTGCCAACATCATTCTATACGAAGTGGGAAAAGAAGAAGCGGTTACGGGAGTAATTAGCAATGACAATGGAACTTATGTGTTTGAAAACCTTGCAAATGGCACTTATGTAATAGAAGTATCGGTATTAGGGTTCGAAACCAAAAAATCTGATGAACTACAATTATCAGGATCCAATGTAGTCCTTGATTTTACCTTACAAGAAGAAGCTCAAAACCTAGATGAGGTTGTTGTAAAAAGTAAGAGACCACAAATTAAACAGACCGCGGAAAAACTTATAGTAAATCTTGAAAATTCAGATATGGTGAATACCAATCTTCAGGATGTTGTAAAAAAAGTGCCGGGTATTATATTGACTAATGGTAATGTAAGTTATGCGGGCCAAGGTAATATTAGAATACTTATAAACGGCAAGACTACAGATTATATGGATACGGCTAGCTTGCTCAGAGATTTGCCTGCAGACAATATTTCTAAAGTAGAATTAATACAACAGCCAGGCTCGGAATATGATGCTGAAGGCGCGGGTCCTATATTAAACATCATTTTAAAGAATAATGTAAAACTAGGTACTCATGGTAACGTAAAGCAAATGGTAGGTTATGAGAATAGGTTTGAGTATGCTACAAGTGCATCGGTTGCTAGTTATAAAAACAAACTTAATTGGCAATTGAGCGCAGGGTATAGAAAATCAACTTCTAGAGATGATCTAATACTGTCTCGTAGTGTTTTGGATGACACTTATGAACAGACTTCAAAATCTGCCTTTGATCCAATTATTATTAATGTTGGGGCGGGTCTTGATTATTATATAACAGACAAACATTCAATTGGTGTAAGTGGTAGAATAGTAAACAGTGATTCTGATCGTGTTTCTAATAATAACACGACCATTTCAAACGGTACATCTAACATTATCTTATTAACCGATAATAGTTTCGATAGAAACAGAAATATTAAATCCTTGAACCCGTATTACGAGTTTAAAGACGATAAGAATAAACTTGTACTGGATTATAATTTTGTGGACTACGGTTATGACAATGAAAACAATTTATTTCAAATAGGCACTTCTGAACTACCTTATGATAATAGACGTTACTTTCAAGATGCAGCATACAAGATCAATACGTATAAAGCCGACTATAAAAGAACGGTCAATGAGAGCTTTTCCTGGAATGCAGGCGCTAAATTTTCAGATGTAGAATCAGATAGCGATTTACAGTCTTTTACAGAAGATGATGAAGGTGTATTTCAGTTTCAACCGGCAGAGAGCAACAGGTTCTTGGTAGATGAAACAATACTGGCATTGTATTCTAAATTAAACGTAAAGGTCGATAAATGGAGCTTTTCCGGTGGATTACGTTGGGAAGAAAGTGATACCCGGGGCACTGCAACGACTACGGGAGAAACAAGAACAAGAAAAATATCTAAACTATTTCCAAGTGCAAGCCTAAGCCGAGAAATTACAGAAGAGATCAGTGCTAACCTTGCATACAGTTATAGAATTCGCAGACCGTCTTACAGCTCGCTAAATTCTTTCGTGTATTTCTATGATCCGTTTACTTTTGAAGAAGGAAACCCCAATCTAAAACCTGCTTTTACCAACAGCTATCAGTTTAATTTGACGTATGAGAACCAACCGTTCTTCAACATAAGTTATAGAGAAACCTCAGATCAATTATTTGAAATCATAACCCAGAACGATGCATCTGCCGAGACTTCTAGAACCATGATCAATTTGGCAAAGAACGAAAATTGGAATTTTAGCCTCTTTGCACCCTTAAGTTTTATTAACGGATTAGATGGGTATACCGGTGTAATCGCCAATCATAATCGTTACGCATCAGAAAATCTAGATCCTGAGCTAGATTTGTCTAAATGGAGTATTACTTGGTTTACGAGCGCAGAATATGAATTGCCTTGGGAAATCAATTCGGAAATATCAGGCTATTATACATCTGGCGGATTAGAAGGTATTATTGAATATGAATGGATGGCAGGTATTGATTTAGCCATCAGTAAAAGTTTTCTTGATGATAAATTAAAGGTTAGTTTAGAGTATGAAGAGTTGATTCAAAGACCTTTTACCGGCAGTGTAAGCTATGATAATGTAGATGCAACTATCGTTTCTAATTGGGCCAGAAACAATGTATTTTTACAATTGAACTATAGCTTTGGTTCTAAATTTGGAAAAAGCAATAAGCGAGAGAACGCTTCAAAAGAGGAACAAAACCGTATTAAACAAGACAATTAATACAGCAACGTAAATGAATACGAAACTAAATAAGTCAGACTTCATATTACTGGGTGTTATTATAGGAGTAACATCACTTCTTAATGTTTGGCAGTATTATGTTTATGGCAATGACCCGTTAGAATTTATAGTTGATATTCCAACATATATAGTCATGGCATGCATTGCTATTGGGTTGTTTATGTATTGGTTGTTACCAAATTTCTTATTGAAGAATACAAACTACTTCCTGTTCATTAGCTTAGCTATTGTAATATTGACCGTAACGGGTTTTATAGAAAACCTTGCCGGGTATTGGTCATGTGAAAATGATTACAGAACATACCCGGTTTGGCACAGAGCATTATTAGACGGTCTTTTTGCTGGTGCTGATAATGTTGGTATTCCCTTGGGTATTTTGTTGACCAAGAAGTTTTATGAAAGCCAAACACAGGTTGTAAAAATTCAAAAACAGCAGAAAGAGAATGAGCTTAAGCTTTTACGTTCGCAATTAGATCCTCATTTTCTTTTTAACAATCTAAACACTTTAGATGCTTTAATAGATAGTAATGCTGATAAGGCAAAGGAATATATAAATCGTCTTTCATTAATCTATAGATACTTGATTCAAACAAAAGATGCTGAGGTCATGGAGTTTTCAGAAGAAATGAATTTAGCGGATAATTATATGTTTCTTATTCAAACACGATTTGGGGATGATTATAGTTTTCACATCAATAAGAACAGCGACTTTTCCAATAAATTTTTACCCACCGGTGCTATACAAGCGTTATTGGAAAATGTAATAAAACACAACAAGGCAAGTGGAGAAAATAAAGTACATACCAGTATTGATATTGATGAGAATTGGTTGACAGTGACAAACAACAAATCAAAATTTACAGTCTTAAACGATAGTTTAGGTACAGGTCTTAACAACCTAAAAGCAAGATATAAATTACTCTCAGAAGAGATTCCTAAAATAGAGGATAGTGAAACCGAGTTTAAAATTTCAATTCCTATAATTAAACTAAGTAACTAATGAGAAGCCTATGACACTTTTAATTTTAGAAGATGAAATTCCCGCTTATCAGAAATTATTGAGCCACCTTAAAACGTTTTTTGATAATGATATAACAAATCATTGGGCAAGATCTATTACTGAAGGTAAAACGCTTTTAGAAGCTAATTCGTACGACCTTATCTTGTCAGATATTAAATTGTTAGACGGTATTTCTTTTGATTTATTTAATGCCGTAGAGGTAAGTTGCCCAATCATATTTTGTTCGGCTTATGACGATTATTTATTTCAGGCATTTAATACCAACGGCATTGCATATATCTTAAAACCATACACGAATGCTGATTTCATAAAAGCATTGGAAAAGTATCAATCTCTTTTTAAACAGGGCGACTATGATAGCAAACTAAGCAATGAAACATTAAGTGCATTAAAATCAGCATTGCAAGAAGAGCAGAGCAATTATAAGAAGCGTTTTGTTATCAAGAGACTTAATGGCATACAACTATTGAATACATCTGAAATTGCTATGATAGAAGCCTCTGGAGATTTCTGTATTGCCGTTGACCAAGAAGGCAAACGACACCCCATATCACAAACTATTGGGGGCATAATACAACAACTGCCACCTAAAAAGTTCTTTAGAATAAACCGTAGCGAAATTGTGCATATAGATTTTATAGAACAGATAGAGAGTCACTTTAAAAACCGATTGCTTATTACGGTGAAAGGGTGTAAAGAAAAAGCAATGACCAGTACCTCTACCACTTCCGACTTTAGAAAGTGGTTAGAGTAATCTGATGTTTAGTCGTTCAACTTCAATACCGCCATAAATGCCTCTTGTGGCACCTCTACGTTACCTACTTGACGCATACGTTTTTTACCTTTCTTCTGCTTTTCTAGAAGCTTACGCTTACGCGAAATATCACCACCATAACATTTAGCGGTTACATCTTTACGTAGTGCTTTGGTAGTTTCTCTAGAGATAATTTTTGCACCGATAGCTGCCTGAATAGGAATATCAAACTGTTGTCTTGGTATCAATTCCTTCAGCTTTTCACACATTTTTTTACCAATATGAACAGCATTATCTGCATGAATAAGAGCAGAAAGGGCATCTACCGGTTGTGCGTTTAAAAGAATATCTACACGTACTAATTTAGAGGTACGCATACCTATTGGTGCATAATCAAAAGAAGCATAGCCTTTTGAAACAGTTTTAAGTCGGTCATAGAAATCAAAAACGATTTCTGCCAATGGCATGTCAAAATTAAGTTCAACACGTTCGGTAGTCAAATACGTTTGGTTCGTAATTTGACCTCTTTTCTCAATACACAAAGACATTACATTACCAACAAAGTCAGATTTTGTAATGATAGTGGCTTTAATATAAGGTTCTTCTACACGGTCTATACCAGAAGGGTCTGGTAAATCTGTAGGGTTGTTTACAATAATAGGTGTTTCAGGATCTTTACGAGTATATGCATGATAACTAACGTTGGGTACCGTGGTTATTACCGTCATATTGAACTCTCGCTCTAAACGCTCCTGAATGATTTCCATGTGAAGCATACCTAAGAAACCACATCTAAACCCAAAACCTAGGGCAGCACTACTTTCTGGTGCAAATACAAGAGAGGCATCGTTCAATTGTAATTTTTCCATTGAAGCACGTAATTCTTCAAACTCATCTGTATCAACGGGATAAATCCCTGCAAATACCATTGGTTTTACATCTTCAAATCCTGCAATCGCATTTTTGGTTGGGTTAGCGGCATCAGTAATGGTGTCACCCACTTTTACTTCACGAGCATCTTTAATACCCGTTATTAAATAACCAACATCACCAGCTTTTACGCTCTTTTTAACTTCTTGGTTCAACTTTAAAGTTCCTACCTCATCCGCAAAGTAATCTTTGTCAGTAGCTACGAATTTTATCTTTTGTCCTTTTTTTATTTCACCGTTTATAACTCTAAAGTAAGTTTCAACACCTCTAAAAGGGTTGTAGACAGAATCAAACACCAAAGCTTGCAGCGCTTCATCTGGATTACCGGTAGGAGCAGGAATACGCTCAATAATAGCTGCTAATATTTCTTCAATACCAATACCTGTCTTTGCAGATGCAGGTATAACTTCATCTGCATCGCACCCTAAAAGGTCAACGATATCGTCAGTAACCTCTTCTGGGTTGGCACTAGGTAAATCTACCTTATTTAAAACAGGTATAATTTCTAAATCGTTTTCTAATGCTAAATATAGGTTAGAGATGGTCTGCGCTTGTATGCTCTGAGCCGCATCTACAACTAGCAGGGCACCCTCACAGGCTGCAATGGATCTAGAAACCTCGTAAGAGAAATCTACGTGGCCAGGGGTGTCAATTAAGTTTAAAATATATTGCTCACCTTTATAGGTGTAGTCCATTTGTATGGCATGACTTTTTATAGTGATACCACGCTCCCTTTCAAGATCCATACTGTCCAGTAGCTGTTCTTTTTTCTCTCGATCCGTAACAGATCCGGTAAACTCTAACAGTCTGTCTGCCAAGGTGCTTTTACCATGGTCAATATGTGCAATAATGCAGAAATTTCTAATGTTTTTCATAGCGGTAACAGTAATAATAAAGCTGTTTTGTACCCTGATTCTTGCCAAGGCATTAAAGAGCAATTGCAAATATAATCTAATTTATAGCGCTAAGCTTGAGTGTAGTTACCTATTTATTGTTGTAAAGATTGGTTTGGATTACATATATTGTAAAGGATTACAACGTTTTTTTTACTAGATTTGATTACCAACCCCGAGTCGCCATTGAAACTACTAACAGCTATTTTATTCTTCTGCATAGGTATGTCCCATTTTGGATATAGTCAATCCTTTGAATTAAAAGGAGAGGTTAAAGATCAATACCAAGAACCTATCGCATTTGCTTCCGTGTTTTTGCTGACCGTTACAGATTCAACTTTGGTAAAAGGTACTTCTGCAGATGAAAATGGGGCTTTTTTCTTTTCTGAGGTTGATGAAGGGCTTTATTTCTTAAAGGCATCATATGTTGGTCAAGTCTCTAATAATTTGCCTCTTGAAATTTTAATGGACACTAAAATTGGAGCCTTGATTATAGAACAGGAAGCAGAACAATTAAACGAGGTAACTGTAACCAGTAACAAACCTGTAGTTAAAAGAGAAGTGGATCGTATTGTTTTCAATGTAGAAAACACGGTTATTTCTCAGAACAATTCTTGGGACATTCTTCGTCAAACACCAGGAGTGATTATGATGAATGATGAACTGAAAGTCAGAAATCAAGCCACTACAGTTTATATCAACAATCGTAAAGTGCAATTGTCTTCAGAAGAGGTTAGAAGCCTGTTAGAAAACTACCAAGGAGAGAATATAAAGTCAGTTGAGGTAATACATAATCCGCCAGCAAGTTATGATGCTGAGGGCGGATCAATTTTGAATATCGTTACCAGTAAAAATGTATCCGTTGGTTATAAAGGCAATGTAAATGCGGGGTATACACAAGGGGTCTTTCCAAAGTACAATTTTGGAACATCGCATTTTTATAAAACCAAAAAGTTAAACGTTCATGCCAGTTATAATTTTACACCTAAGAAGGAATTTAAAAATACACTGAACAATACTAATTTTATGGATGATACCGGTATTGTTTCTGTTTGGGATACTGATTTTGATCAAGTAATCCGAAGCAATACACATAGTGCGGGTTTGGCTATAGATTATGATTTTAATGATAACAATACCCTAAGTTTTACAAGTAATGCCCTATTTCAACCAAAAAGGGATGCCGATTTTTTCCAGGAAACTACAATTAAAAATGCATCGGGTGTTTTAGATTCTTTATTTACAACACAGAGTTTGCTGAATGAAAGAAAGAATAATATTTCCGGTGATCTTACATTCAAACATCAATTTAAGGACCAAGGGAACTTAACAGTAAATGCACATTATACAAATTTTGATTTAGATCGAAATCAAGAAGTAAACTCAGATTATTTTCAACCTAGCGGCTCATTTCTTCGCGATTTTAATTTCTCTACTATTGCCAATCAACATATAGAAATAAAGACTGCTCAAATAGATTACACTGATTATTTAGGTAGTGTATTTTTTGAAACAGGGGCAAAAGGTTCTTTTATAGACTCTGAAAGTAAATTAGATTATTTTTTAGAGAATAACGGAACGGAGTTTATATCCAATTTGTCTGATGACTACACCTATGATGAAAGCGTATATGCGGGATACTTTAGTTTATCCAAAGACTGGGAAAAATGGAGCGTAAAAACAGGATTACGTGCAGAACAAACAGAAAGTTCTGGGGTGTCGGTCAATGTATCTAGTATAAATGATCTTAACTATTTTGAACTTTTTCCGTCCTTGTACATACTACATAGTATTAATGAAAATCACAGTTTATCGTTTGATTATGCAAGAAAGGTACAGCGCCCTAGGTATGAAGATTTAAATCCGTTTAGAACATATATTAATGAGCGCACCTTTGAGGAAGGGAACCCTAATTTAACACCAAGCTTTAGTCATAATTTTAATTTGAATTATACGCTGAATCAAGAATACTATTTTGATTTCTATTATAGAGATAATGGCAAGTATATTTCAACTCTTACTTTTCAAGACAATAATGATTTTGTTTTGAGGGATATTACGCAAAATGTACTGGAAAGTACTTCCTATGGGTTCGATTTTACCTATGGAAAATCTATTACCAACAGGTGGTATTTGTATAGCTATATTTCGTTATTTCATGAAGATGAAACATTTATAGCCCTACAGAGCGATGATTATACATTTAAGAATGATTACAACGGGGCATATGTTGACCTTACCAATTACGTGACGCTTTCCAACGATGGTAGTTTTAAGGGAGAATTAGGATTTGTATATTTATCAGGTTGGCTACAAGGTTCTTTCATTCAAGAGGAATCTACCAATCTATCAGTGGGCCTAAGAAAATCTTTTTTAGATAACAGAGCGGTTTTGAGTGTAAGTGCCAATGATTTATTAGGAAACTACAATTCTTATTTATCTTCTAAATATTTAAATCAGGATAACAGTTTTTTTATTAAACCCGAAACTCAATATGTAAAGTTTGGCTTCACGTATAACTTTGGTAATTTCCGCTTAGAAGACAATCAGCGTGATATAGATAAAATAGAGAGAGAACGCCTTGATTAAGGCTAACTGTTTAACTATCAGAACCTTTGTTTTTTATTAAGAAAAATTTAAGAATACTGTAAGATAATTCAATATTACTTTCCTACATTTAGGTGTTTTACGCACACTAAATGACTAGGAATTTTTACTTAACACTACTACTCTGTCTTACGTTTACCCTAGCGTTTGCCCAAGATTTTATTATTAAAGGTGTAGTAGTAGATGAAAATCATAACCCTGTCGTTTTAGCAAATGTAATTTTGTTGACCGGCGAAGGTGAATTCATTAAAGGCACAGTAACAAATGATCAAGGTTTTTATGAATTTAAAGCAGTTTCTTCAGGTACGTATAATATTGTTGCCAGTTATATAGCAAATACTGTTGAGAGCGCTAATATTTCAGTTACAGAAAATATAGAACTGAAACCTCTAATTCTTCAAAGCGCCCAAGAGTTAGACGAAGTGGTTGTAACTCAAAACAAACCGAAATTAGAACAACTGGCGGATCGGCATATTTTTACTGTGGAAAACACTGCAATTTCTGATGGAGATATCTGGAGTGTTCTAAAACGTACTCCTGGTGTAATGGTAATGAATAATCGACTGTACATTAATGGCAGCCCTAATGTTAATGTGATGATCAATGGTAAGCTAGTGAACTTACCAGAAAGTGATATTATTAATTTACTTAGCGGCAGTTCAGCAGGTAATGTACAATCTATAGAAGTAATAACGAGTCCCCCTGCAAAATATAGTGCTGAAGGCGGATTGTTGATTGACATTAAAATGAAGAAAAACCTGGTTGCAGGTTATAATGGTGCTGTTTTTAATAGATATACACAAGGGGTTTTACCAAAACATACTGTAGGTACAGATCACTTTTTTAAAGGTAAAAAAATAGATTTTTCAACAAACTATAGCTTTAGTCATGATAGGGATTGGACCAGGTACTCTGATGTTACCACATTTTTTGAAGACGGACAGGAAAGTGATATTTGGACAGCAGAGCAAAAATCTATTTCTAAGAAAAAAAGTCATAATCTAAACCTTTTTTTAGATGTTGAATTAAATGATAAAAATGCGATTAGTCTTTCTTCCACCTCAAGTTTTTCGCCCAATGGCAACAGCTTATATACTTCTACGACCAATATAGGAAATACAGATGCAGATTTAATAGCGCGTTTAAAAGGGCTCAATATAGTAAACGATGATACCTATAACTCCTCTAACTATTTAGATTGGGTACATAAATTGAGTGATAAAGGAGCAGAAATAGCAACAAATGCACATTATACATATTATGATTTTAAAGAGAGTCAGGAATTAAACAATGCCATTGTAGAGGGTTTTATAGAGAATACTTCTGAGAATACTTTAAATGTAGAATCAGACCAAATCATAAATCTTTTCAGTGCCCAAACAGATCTTACCTTACCATTATCAGAGCATTCTACTATGGAAACTGGTTTAAGGTTTGCCAATATAAACTCAGAAGCAAGTATATTACAGTCAGGCTTCGATGATACCTTTGAAGGTGTCGACCCTACGGAATCTGGTATTTTCAATTACGACGAACAAATTTATGCAGGGTATGTCAGTCTTAGCAACAATTGGGAAAAATGGAAGTTGAATGTAGGTCTTAGAGCAGAATATACAGATACAAAGGGAGATTTAGATGTTTTATCGTTGACGAACACGACTTCTTATTTTGATTTGTTCCCAAACCTGTCAATGTCTTATACAAAAGACAAAAATGCTTTCATGGTAAAATACTACAGGCGAATTACGCGGGCAAGATATAGCAGTATTAACCCTTTTCAATATTACCTATCCGCAAATTCTATCCTTGAGGGAAACCCTAATTTAAAACCAGCTTACCGCACATACGCAGAAGTTGATTATGTGTACGACAAAGACTTTAAGTTTGCCTTATTTACCAGTATAAAATCAGACGAACAAGTACTACAATTTATTCAAGATAATACGACGAATATCCTCAAAGCCCAATATCTAAATTTAGAAACCAATTACAGTTTTGGCGCAGATATAAGTGTGTCTAAATATCTTACGTCATACTGGTACTTTTATTTTTTGGTGAGCCAATCTTATAATCAAAATAAGTTTAATGATATAACAACAGATGCTATTATTGAGAATTCTATTTGGACAACATATGTAAGAGCGAATAACTATTTTACCCTTTTAAAAGACGAATCGCTCTATGCAGATTTAGCTTTTAACTATATTTCTCCGTACGTTAGAGGTAATGCTAGATATAGAGCCTATAGTAAATTAGGTATAAATTTTAGAAAGACTTTTTGGAATAAAGATGCTAGTGTTTCAATAGGAGTAGAAGATATATTTAATAACGGAAATACTTTTTCTACAAGAAACTACCTTGACCAAAATAACGCTACAAGTACTAGGCCTGAAAGTCGATTATTTGTATTCGGTTTTAGATATAAATTCGGGAACACAAAAATCCGTGATAATTCTAAAAGTAAGAATACAGACGAAAATAAGCGATTATAACAATTTCTAAGATAGCATAGCACCGCATATACCAAGGCTTATTAGGCAATACACGCCTGCTAATATCATAAAGACCTTACCCGCTTTTTTCTTTTTATAATAAAACAAAATCGCTCCGATTATGATGAACAATATTGCGGGACCAAACATAATTAGAAACAAAAATGTAGCAAGACCATCAAGATTACCAACTTCTAAAATCATATCATTTCGTTTTGTAGTTCCTTTAATCGTTCAATTTTATCATCTCGGTAAAAGAGGTTCATAGTCTCGAACGGAATAATTTTATAGTCTTTATTTACAATGTGTACACATGATTTTTTAATGGCACGTACATCAAAATTATGGGCATCTATAAATTGCATGATAATGATACGAAATAGGTTGTCATATCCAAGCTCAGGCGCATCAATTTCTGGCAGGCAACACATAATACTCTTTAAGTTTTCAGAAGCTTTTTCAACGGAGTTTCCAGTACTGAACAACTCGATCATTTTACCATGTAGCTGTTCATCTTGCTCATAGATAATGGTGTTTTTTCCTTCGTTTAACAAATCATCAGGATTTATAAAACGCGTTAACGGATTCACTTCATCTCCTAATTTTAAAGCATAAGCCATCACCAAAGCATCAGGGTTACAAGGCACAGGTATTAGGTCATCAGATTCAAAAATGGGAGATTGCTCTAATATTTTTCGTCGCACCTCGGTTAATGTAATACGATTTTCATCTACTTCGAAGTTCTCTAATCGGCCAGCAATCTGTGTGGGTTGAAAAGTAACTCCGCGCACACATTTTTGTTTTAAGGCAAAGTCGATGGTGCTTCCCATTTCATGATCGTTGAGTTCTTTTTGTAAAACAACAACAAGAGTGGTAGAAAGATTTAATTTGTTAAGATGTTCAAGGGCTTGTAAACGAACTTCCGCAAGGTCTGCGCCTCTTAAAGTTTGCAATACTTTGTTGTCCAAAGAATCAAACTGTAAATACACTTCAAAATCTGGAGCATAGGTGGCTAATCGTTTTGCAAATTCAAAATCTTTGGCAATTTTAATTCCGTTGGTGTTCAACATTAAATGCCGAATAGGAAGTGATTTTGCATAATCTAGAATTTCAAAGAACTGCGGGTGTATAGTGGGTTCACCACCGCTCAGCTGCACCACATCTGGTTCTCCTTCATTTTTTACGATGACATCGAGCATTTTTTTTATTTCCTCAAGCGTTCTATGTCTACCATAAGTAGGAGAAGATCCTGCATAACAAGTTGGGCAGGTAAGGTTGCAACGATCGGTAAGTTCAATTACCGTAAGACAAGAATGTTGTTCATGGTCAGGGCAAAGTCCGCAATCATATGGGCAACCATAATGCGTTTCTGTATTGAATGTTTTAGGGTATTCAGAAGCCTTATTATAGTTTCTAATATTCTTGTAATACTCAATATCATCGGCTATAAGCACTTTAGATTTACCATGCTCTTTACAATTTTTGAGCATGTATACCTTATCGTTTTCAAAAACGATTTTGGCATCTACCCGTCGTAAACATTCTGGGCAAAGGCTTAAAGTAAAGTCATAATATGTATAGTTTCTTTCGGACATATGTAATTCCCTGTAGGACGAATTTATAGTAGTAAACCAAACAAATTAAACATAATATTTGAATGCTACTCAGTCCTAATAAATAAAAACTGTTGGGTTTTAAAAACTCGATACAGAAACGAAGGGAAAAGTAACAGACCATAAAGAGCTTAAATAAGTCACCGTTTTTAAAAGTATGATTCGATTTTAGAAGTCTACGGATGATCATAAAAACCACCGTCAAAAATACCACTTCATACAACGCAATAGGATGCCTTTTAATACCGTCTCCTAAGTCCATTCCTGTAAACATTGTTGTTTCCTTCCCATAGGTAAACTCTTTAATACCTGCTAAAAAACAGCCGATTCTACCAATAATAATCCCTAAGATAATAGGTAGGGTAAATAGGTCTCCAGACGAATGCTTCTCCCCTATGATTTTTTTGGCAAGCTCCACACCCAGTAGACCACCAAAGAGTCCGCCCATTATAGTTTTGTTGTTCAGATTGTATAGCCAATCTTCATAAATATGAGCCACAGGATTTTCAAAAAAGGCAACTACGCGTGAGAGAAACAAAGCCCCAAAGACGGCACCTATTATAATAGAAAGCCGGTTGTTAGATGAAATGACATCAGCACTCTTTTTTCTTAGAAAAACATAGTATCGAAATCCAATAAAGAAAGCCAGGTACTCTAGAATAAGATGCATGTTTAACTTTACACCAAACAAAACAGGCTCAAAAGGAAGCGAGACGATAAGAAGTGTATTGTTCATAAAGCAATTGGCAAGAAAATTAAGTAATAAAATGTCAGTCTAAGCGTAGTCGAAGACCTAATTTTGTAACTAATTTACACCCTTTCTACAAACATGTATTTCAGACCTCAGCAATCCACTTCAAAAGGCCACAATTTATACAAAAATGGTAGTAATGCCCTTCCCGTATTTTTATATAACTTTGCAACCCAAAATTAAAATACGCCAGTGCCCAAAATAGGAGACATACAACTGCCTGATTTCCCGTTGCTTTTAGCACCGATGGAAGATGTGAGCGACCCACCATTTAGAGCCCTTTGTAAAGAGCAGGGTGCCGATGTGGTATACACAGAATTTATTTCTTCGGAAGGATTGATTCGTGATGCCGCAAAGAGTGTCATGAAGTTAGATATTTACGAAAAAGAACGCCCTGTAGGTATTCAAATATTTGGTGCCAATCTAGATAGTATGCTGCAATCTGTAGAGATTGTAGAAAAGTCTAAGCCAGATATTATAGATATTAATTTTGGTTGCCCTGTAAAGAAAGTAGTTTCTAGAGGAGCAGGAGCTGGTATTTTGAAAGATATCGATTTAATGGTCTCTTTGACCAAGGCAATGGTAGAACATAGCAATTTGCCCATTACGGTAAAAACTAGACTGGGTTGGGATGATAGCTCTATAAAAATTGTTGAGGTTGCAGAGCGCTTACAAGATGTAGGCTGTGCCGCAATTGCTATTCATGGTAGAACCCGTGCACAAATGTACAAGGGTAGTGCAGATTGGAACCCAATTAGGGATGTCAAGAACAACCCAAGAATGCATATACCCGTATTTGGTAACGGTGATGTAAATTCCCCGGAAACAGCTATGAAAATGCGTGATGAATACGGATTGGATGGCGCTATGATCGGTCGTGCAAGTATTGGTTATCCTTGGATATTTAGGGAAATAAAGCACTTTTTTGAAACAGGAACACACTTAGCGCCACCTACTATGGCAGAGCGTGTAGAAGCTGCTCGACGTCACTTGCAGATGTCAATAGACTGGAAGGGCGAAATATTAGGGGTATTTGAAACCAGAAGGCACTATACCAACTATTTCAAGGGTATCCCCAACTTTAAGGAGTATCGTATGAAAATGGTTACTAGTGATGACTCTGCATCTGTATTTGCTGCTTTTGATGAGGTGTTGCAAAAGTTTGGTGACCACCAATTTACCAACGCTTAAAGGTCTACCAGCTTTTTATTGATACGGCTACTTGCAATTTTAGAAGCAATTACGCCCAATACTAAAATGGTTGCCAGCACTATGACAATGTTGATGAATTCAAACTTTACAGGGTAAGCCAGCGACGGGGTAATTTTCAACCAACTAAACGCAAGTTGAGACCATACAATCAGGACACCTAGTAGCACACCAATTAATCCGCCAAAACCAGTAACTAGAACTCCTTGTACAAAGTAAATTCGGCGCAATTCTTTAATGGTAGTACCAAGGCTGTAAAGTGTTTTAGAATTTTGTTGTTTATCTAAAATCATCATTATAATAGCGCCTACTACATTAAACAGTGCAATGATAAGTACTAAGGTGAAAATGAGATAGGTAGCCACATTTTCAGTATTTAGCATTTTATAAAGCGTACTATTTAATTGCTGTCTATTTTTCAATTGCACGTTAGCACCTAGGATAGACTGAATTTCATCTCGAACCGTAATTGGTTCAACACCTTCATCCATCTTAAAATTAATACCTGAAATGGAAAGCGAATCTTTTTCTAATAAAGCCTGAGTCAATCTTAAATCGGCAAACACATATTTATTATCCAAATCAGCCTCTACGGCATAAACACCGCCAATGACCATAGGTAGTTGATTATAAAGCGATGAAATACTTTGTTGTGAAATAGAGCCTTTACCCGGTTTAAAGGCATAAATCTGCATTGGGCTACGAAACTGATTGATAGTTACCCCTAATATATTGGCAATACCTAAACCTGCCACTACTTGGGTATCATTAATTGTCCAATCGCCAATGTAGAGTGTACTGTCAACACCGGTTACTTTGGTGTAATTACTATCGATACCTTTTATGTATGCAATATGATTTTTACCCCGGTGTTCAAGAGATACCTTTTCTTCTATTTCTTTAGCGTAAAATGCGAGACCGTCAACAGAAAGTAAACGTTGTTCCTGTTCGGGCGTTATGGTAAATATCTTTCCGGTTACTGGAGAAGCCTTTAAGTCCGGATCAAAAGATTCGGTAAATGAAAGGCTAAAAGTTTTTAATCCGGCGAAAGCCGAAAGCACAATAAAAAGTGCTGCAGAACCAATAACTATAACTAAAAAGGTGATAAAATTAATGATGTTGACCGCGTTCTGGGTACTTTTAGAACGCACATACCTTTTAGCGATATAGAGAGGAAAATTCAACCGATCAGCTCTTTTTACGTTTAGGTAACAAATCTCTGTTTTCTATTGGGTTCTCTTCGCGTTTTAACGACTTTTCTATATTCTCTATGTAATCTAAAGAATCATCTAGGTAAAATAACAACTCGGGCACTCTACGCAATTGGTTGCGGGTACGTTGAGAAAGCTCATGTTTAATAAGCGGTTGGTTAGATTTTATACCCTCCATCAATTCGCCCGATTTCTCATTAGGGAAAATGCTTAAGTATATCTTGGCGATAGATAGATCTGTAGTTACTGAAACCTTGGAAACAGAGATAAGCGTATTACGAAGTCCGCCATCAATGGCGGCCTTTTGTAGAATGTCTACAATGTCTTTCTGAATGACCCCAGCTATTTTACGTTGTCTTTGCGTTTCCATACTGCAAAAATACATAGAAATTGTATCTTAACCCCTATATAAGGCACACTGAAGTAAATAAGGAATGAAAAAGATAGAACATTTAGGTATAGCTGTGAAGAACATGGAAGATTCTAATGCGCTTTTTAAGAAATTATTGGGTGTCGCTCCCTATAAACAAGAAGAAGTAGCTTCTGAGGGCGTAATGACTTCTTTCTTTCAAAACGGACCTAATAAGATAGAGCTTTTGGCTGCCACAGAACCAAACGGACCTATAGCCAAATTTTTAGAGAAAAAAGGTGAGGGCATACATCACATAGCTTTTGAGGTAGAAGATATCGTTGCGGAAATGGAACGTTTAAAAAAAGAAGGCTTCACATTATTGAATGAAAAACCCAAGAAAGGAGCTGATAACAAGCTAGTAGCCTTTGTTCATCCAAAGACTGCGAACGGAGTGTTGGTAGAGTTGTGTCAAGAAATTAGAGAGTAAGCATTATTTTGTTTGTGTCAGTTAAAAATAAGTAGTAATATTGCATCCGCAATTTGCGGGTTTTGTAATGCAACTGGTATGAGCACCGGTCTTACTGATTTTAATCAGAATACGTATTTCAAAATTATAACCGGTCCTATAGCTCAGCTGGTTAGAGCACCTGACTCATAATCAGGTGGTCCCTGGTTCGAGTCCAGGTGGGACCACATATAAAACTCCATTAAATCATATGATTTAATGGAGTTTTTTTATTTTTAGGCATGTCCTCATTTACTTACATCTTATACAGCACATCACTCAATAAATTCTATATCGGTGCATGTCATGAAGATTTACAAAAACGTATTGAAAACCATAATTTGGGTACTTTTGGAACAAAAAGCTTCACTTCAATTATAAATGATTGGGTTTTGTTCTTAAAGTTCGATTGCGATGATTATGCACATGCTATTCGCCTAGAACGAAAAATAAAATCTATGAAAAGCAGTAGTTATATTCGGAACTTGGCTAAATATGCCGAATTACGAGATAAAATATTCAATGAAACAAAGAATTCCTGACTCTCCCCATAGCTATAGGGACAGGTGGTCTTCATTTAAGTAAGGTGGGACCACATTTAAAACTCTATTAAATCATATGATTTAATGGAGTTTTTTTATTTTTAGTCATGCCATTGAATATTTGCCTACTATATAATACTGAACTTGGTTAAGAGATATTTAAGCCAATAATTACCCACATTTCAACAATCAGAAAATCATTTCCTCAACAATACACCCATCAGATCACGCAATCAGAAATTAACATTTCTTTTAACACAATCTTTCTTGGTTAGATGTACCTAGCTCTGTTCTATTTCTTAATTTACTAGCTCAAACAAACTAATTCTAAAAATGACTACAAAAAACTCTTGGTACAAGGCGGCGTTGCTGACCTTTGTACTAGCCATTTCGTGCATATCTGTGACGATGGCGCAAACCGTACCTTCACCAGAAGATGTTTATGGTTTTAAGGTAGGTACCGACTACAAACTGGCAGACTATAGCCAAATTGAAGACTACCTTTCTCAATTAGATGCATCTTCAGAGCGTGTAAAAAAAGTAGAAATAGGGACTACTGTACTTGGTAGAAAAATGTACATTCTATTTATTTCTAGTGAAGAGAACCTTAAAGATTTAGACAAGTGGAAAGACATTAGCACCAAACTTGCCAGAGTACAAGTTTCTAATGAAGAAGCCATGAAATTGTCTGAAGAAGGTAAAGCTATCGTATGGATTGATGGAGGAATGCACTCAACTGAATTGGCGCATGGGCAAATGACTTCTGAATTTGCATATACTTTGGCTACTTCTGAAACTACGGAAATTAAGAAAATTAGGGATAATGTTATTACGATATTGATGCCTGTAATGAATCCTGATGGGTTGGATATTGTTGTAGACTGGTACAAGAAGAACTTAGGTACTGCCTATGAGACATCTCGCCCACCGATTTTATATCACTACTACATGGGTCATGATAATAACAGGGATTGGTTCATGAATACCATGCCAGAGACGTATAATGTTACTAAGATATTGTACAATGAGTGGTATCCACAGATTGTGTATAACCACCATCAATCTTCTCCATCTTGGACAAAAATATCGTTACCACCATATGCAGATCCTGTAAACCCAAAAATTCACCCAGCAATTACTGCAGGTGTAAGTGAGGTAGGTTCGGCAATGACCAAAAGATTTTCACTTGAGAACATGCCAGGTGCCATTGCAGATAATTTTTATACCATGTTCTGGAACGGTGGCGGGCGTACCGTGCCTTACTACCATAACATGATCGGTATTTTAACTGAAGTTGGTCACACAAGTCCGACACCAAGGTTTTACGATCCAAAAAAACTACCTAAAACCGTTGCCGGTGGTACCCCAACCGATGGAACAGATATTATGTACCCTGATCCATGGAAAGGTGGCGAATCTCACTTTCGAGATGCAGTAGATTATATGTTGACCGCTACTTGGGCAACATTAGATTTGGCTGCCGATCGTAAGAGCAACTACCTATATAATATTTACAAAATGGGAGCTTCGGCAATCGAGAAGTCGAAAGAAGAAGGTCCGTTTGCATATGTAATCGGTAAAGATCAATGGGATGCTTTCGAGTCTGTAAACTTGGTAAACGTTTTGTTGAAGGGCGGAATTGAAATAGAGAAAACGACTAAAAGTTTTGAGGTCAACGGAAAGAAATATGAGAAAGGGGCATATGTTATTTATACGGCACAAGCTTTTAGACCTTATTTGATGGATTTATTGGAGAAACAAAATTACCCAACGCGTTTTCAATACCCAGGTGGACCTCCAGATACTCCTTATGATTTAGCAGGATGGACATTGCCAATGCAAATGGGAATAACGGTAGATAAAATAGCAGAACCTTTTGAGGTGGCTACAGAAAAGGTATTAGTTGAAGCGGATTATTATGAAGGTGATGTAAAAGGGAATGCTTCTTACGGGTATTTGTTAAGTGCCAACAGTAATGCATCTGTTGCGGTAACCAACAAAATATTAAAAGCAGGCGGTACGGCATACAAGACAAAAGCATCGTTCAAGTCAGGTAAAACAACATATCCGGCAGGTTCGTATATCGTTTCTGGCGGTAGTGCTTCAATTGAAAATTTATCAGCAGAATATGGTATGGAGGTAACAGGATTATCCGCAGAACCAAAAGTTGAAATGACCAAAGTACATGCGCCTAAAGTTGGCTTGTACAAATCTTGGGTTGCTAATATGGACGAAGGTTGGACACGTTTTATCATGGATGAATATTCATTTGAGACCGATACACTTCACGATTCAGACATTCAAACAAAAGACCTTTCTCAGTATGATGTATTGATTATACCATCGCAACGTGCAAAATCAATTTTACATGGTCATACACCTTTAAAAATGCCAGAGAAATTTACAGGCGGTATTGGCTTAGAAGGTACGGTTGCATTAAGTAACTATGTAAAGAATGGTGGTACATTATTGGCTTTTGATGAAGCTAGTAACTATGTAATAGAACAATTTGGTTTACCGTTGAAAGATGCAACTGAGGGAGCAGATAGCAAAGAGTTCTTTATACCAGGTTCACTGATAAAAACAGGTATAGACACTACACACCCATTAGCATTTGGTATGCAAGACACGGTTGCGGTTTCTTTTAATAAGAGTCGTGCATTTATAATTGATAAGCAAAGTAAAAAAGGCGAAGGCGGTACTGAGGAGATCAAAGATGCACCAGCTGCCGAAGTTGAGGTTATTGCCACCTATGCAGAGAAAGATTTATTGATGAGTGGTTGGGCAATGGGCGAGAAGAAATATATTGCTAAAAAGCCAGCGATGGTAAAAGCAACATACGGTAAAGGTTCTGTAGTATTGTTCGCTTTTAGACCCCAGTTTAGAGCACAACCAAGAGGAACGTACAAACTTATTTTCAACTCCATTTTTGAAGGAGCGTCAGAATAGTCTATAGATGAGAAAACGGATCATATATAGGCACAATCGAAATTAGTTTAGAGCAAGTCGTGCAAAATTTTATAATAAAATGCCCATCAAATTTTGATGGGCATTTTTCTTTTTCAGAAAACTTAAAATAAAAATAATCCTACAAATACCGTGGCTATTGACTTGAGGTGAATATTACGGAAAACCGTAATATAACAGGTGCAATAATTTTAAAATCTGTTGGTTAAATAAAGACTTAACAAATGAATTAAAACCAAAACAACCAATGAAAACATTTAATCAATTATTATTGCTTTCTTCTATTGCAGTGCTCAATTTTAGCTGTGAAAAATCAACATCAGAAGAGTTTGAAGAAGTAAACGGAAATGTAGAAACCAGGCTTATTAGTTCTATTGATGTATCATCTGCAGAAAATTCAGACGATAGTAACAGTATTTTATTTTCGTACAACAATGAGCTTCAATTAACTTCTATTTTCGACGGAACAGAATCCACCAATTTTGTTTATGACGGTGATGATTTAACCAATGTAAGCGGTAATGTAGATAACGGAAATGTAGAAGAATTATATGAATCTCCGTATGATGCTTTTGAGACTGGGCAAATAGAGGAGTATGATGACAATGGTAACCCATCTGTAATCAAATTTATTGAGTACGATTATGATTATATGACCGGTGAAGAAGAAGTAGTGTATTACACAGCAGAAATCTCTTATGACAACAAGCCAAATCCTTTTTACAAAACGGCAGAAGCAGCGGGTATGATAGCTGTTTTGGATCAAATTAAATTGAATTTTGCAGATGCACCACAAGCAGAGGAAATTATAAGAGCAAAAGCATTGTTCCCAAATAACAATCCGTCTCAAGTAGTGTATAAGAATGAGGAAGGTGAAATAGAATACACCATTAATATGTCATACACCTATGATGGTGATTACCCAACAGCAGCAACCGTATCTTCGGCATCAGCAGATGGTGGCGATAGTGAAACATATTTAACTACATTCACTTATGTAGGTGACTAAGTAAATTGAAAATTTTTTTTGATATAGAAAGCAGCCCTAAAAGGCTGCTTTCTTGGTTTTTAAGTTATTTCAGTACAAAAAGATGTTATTAGTTTTCAAAAACTGATTTTTGTTTTTCCCAATAAAATGTTAAATTGATGCTGCCCTTAATATTGGTATACTAAAGTTCCCCCAGAATCTATTAGTGTTGCTCTTTATTATTGGGCTTTTTTTGTTGGTGTATATTTAAGACAAGACTTCCCCTATACGTTAATAAAATACCCAATTATAGGGATTATATCCCCTTGTTTTTAATTTCATATTTAACCAAACCAAAAAATACATATTATGGAAACATTTGCAGGCTATATTGATTTAAAAGATAATTCAGAATGGCAAGAAATTTATTCAAGTCAATTATATGATACTTTTTTTGGGATATTTGCCATTTTTACCTGTGACGGTTCAAGTAAAAACGACAGCTACATTCTTAGTAAAATGAAATTGACTATTATAAACTATAAAGGCGTATGTGATTTAGGTATTACTGATGTTGAAATTAATGCGACAAGTGACTCTTCTAAGTTTATATTAAAAATTGAAGTACAAGCATTAAATGGTTCTACTACATGCGATTTAGATTGTAATGATCTTAAAATACCACGAAATAAAGCTGAGATTTTAGTAGATAGAAGAGTAAAAAAGATGCATTCTAACGGAAGCGCTCTGTCAAATGGATTGTTTGATAACGAATTCTATTACCGAGAAGGTATTGCGGATGATAATGGAAATCTACCTTTTCCTAAGAGAACTCCAATTCCTCTGGTTTGGTCAGATGATTTGCCTAAAGAAATTTTAGAAGAATTTATTAATCCCAGTTTGGGAGTTGGAGGTTCAAAATGTCCAAGGAGAAGAATAAAAGTTTTATAAATGAAAAAGCTAGGCTTCAGTATATTTCTATTGAGTATTAGCATAACTGCTCAATCGGATATGAATTCTAGGCAGTCTGAGTTATCTAACTTTCTAATTCAGTTAAAGAATTTTAATTATCATGATTCAAATATAATAGCTGAAAACTTTGATTATGAACTTCAAAAAGAAGCTGTTTTATTAGTTGATGTATTGTCTGAGGTAGAAGAATACCGCTTTAAATTAAACATAAATAATAATCTTAAAAACCCTCTTGCACTTTGTCTAAATAAATTGGCAGTTGGCTATAACAACCTATTTATTAAACCCTATGATTCTCAATCGTATAAATTTTTTAATGAAGTATATGTGTTTGCTAAAGAAAATAATTTTTTAGAACTAGAGAAATTCGCTTTGATTTCAATATTAGAGGTATATAGTTTTGAACTATTACAAACTAATGAAGAAATGCTGCTTTATCTGGAACGTTTAAATAATATAAAAAATGACAATGCAGATGAGTATCATTATAAAATGAACCTTTTACATTTTAGCTTAAGAGATATTTTTTTGGATATCAAAGTTGATAATATTTTTTTTGAAAAATTCGATAGACTAATGAGTAATTTTTCGATATCGCATAAATTTTGGCCTAATTATCTTTCTTCAAAAGCCGTTTACTTAGAAACAAAGAAGCAATATGTCAAGGCCGAGGAAAATTATTTGAAAGCCATAGAGCTTATAAATCATGAAAAATTTTTAAGGTATATAAAGTTTCGTTCATTTATTAGACTGGCTGAGATTAAAAAGAAGTTGATTAAACCTAGGTTGGCAATTCAATACATTGATAGTGCCTCAATTTATAAAAATCAAACGGATTCTGTTAGAAGCAATTACTATTTAAATTATTATTATTCAAGTGCTTATGCTATGTTAGGGAATTACAAACTAGGTTATAATAAATTTAGAAAAGCCGATAGTTTAAAAACGTTTATTGATTATGAACGTAATGCAAAAGAAATTTCAGCATTAAATGTTAAATACCAAACTGCAGAAAAAGAAAAACAAATACTTGAAGAAAAGCAAAAAGCACAAATAACTAGAAATTGGCTTATCGCTGCCACAATAGCCCTAATATTTGGCGCTGGTATTGCCATTCTGTTTCAAAAGAATACGACCAAAAAACGTAAACTGGCAGAGCAAGAAACACTACTGAAACAAGAGCGTGTAGATAATTTACTCAAAGAACAAGAATTGGTGAGTATTGATGCCATGATTGAAGGTCAGGAGAAAGAACGGCAGCGTGTAGCTAATGAATTACACGATGACTTGGGAAGCCTTATGGCGACCATAAAATTACACTTCAGCAATGTAAAGGGAAAAGATAAAGATCCAGCTTTAAAACAAGCTCAATCTTTATTGGAAGAAGCCTACCAAAAAGTTAGGGGAATAGCACATAGTAAAAACTCTGGAGTAATGAGTAGCCAAGGCTTGCTGCCGGCAGTTAAGAAAATGGCACAGGTTATATCAGAAACCAACGCTCTAGAAGTAAGTGTAGAAGATTTTGGTATGGGCGAGCGTATGGAAAACTCCCTAGAACTCAGTCTTTTTAGAACCATACAAGAATTGGTGGCAAATACCATTAAACATGCAGAGGCCACAAAACTAAATATTCAGATTTCGCAGTATGATGATAACCTGAATATTATCATAGAGGATAATGGCAAGGGCTTTGATCGTACTAAATTAGATAAAAGCAAAACCGGAATGGGGCTCACCAATATTGAAAAACGAATAGAACATTTAGAGGGTAACTTTACCATAGATAGTGTACTGGGTAAAGGAACCTCAATTATAATAGATATTCCAGTATGATAAGCATAGCCATAGCCGAAGACCACCAAGCTTTAATAGATGGTATTATTTCCTATCTAAAGTATGAGAACGATATTGAAATAATCGGTCAAGCAAATAATGGCGAAGAACTATTGAGGTTGGTACGGTTAAAACAGCCCAAAGTGGTATTATGTGATATTCGAATGCCAAAATTGGACGGTATTGAAGCCACCAAATGTATTTTAAAAGAATTTCCAAATACTAAAATAGTTGCTTTTACCATGTTTGATCAAGATGATGCCGTACAGCAAATGCTAGCCGCCGGTGCCCATGGTTATATTTTAAAAAATAGCAGCTTAGATGTGGTTTTGGAAGCTATACGTACCGTCTACGATAACAAAACATACTACGATAAAAAAATTCATATTCCCGATGGAGAAAAGAATAGCACTAAAAGTGTTCTCTCTGCCCGCGAACGAGAAATTTTACAATTAATTGGCAATGGCCATACCAGTCATCAAATTGCCGATGATCTCTTTATTGGAAAAAGCACCGTAGATACTCACCGTAAGAATATGATCAGAAAACTAGGTCTAAGTGGTGCGGGCGAGCTCTTGCGATATGCGGTAGAGAAAAAGTATGAGTTTTAGTTTTTGATTTTTCAATCAATAAGAAAACACTCTTCTTTTTAACCCTTTCATTACCCCATTCGAGGATAAACTAAACTTCGCATTTTAAGAAATTGTATAGAATAGATGGGACTATCACAAGAAACCCAAAAAATCAGTTAACTTTAAAAGGTATATTCCTTGGTAAGGTATTTTACAGTACAGAATTCAAAGAATAGTATTAAATTAGGCAAGCACTATATAAAATGCATTTGTAAATAATGGCAAAAATTGAAATTAAAGGTTCCCCCGAAGAGCTAGAAAGAGTAGCTACGTTTTTAGCAAACAATAACGTAAAGTTTGATGTGGTCAATGACTACGGCAATCATTCTCTAGAAGATTTAGATAAGTATGAGCATTTAAAAACTAGGTTCTCTGACCCAGTGCCAGAAAAATAACCCTGATATATGAAAGGCTTACAACAAATAAAATCTGAAATTGAACTGTTGACTAGTACTAGCAACAAAACCGAACTAGAGGTAGTAGCGGCACTACACAAATATTATTTCAATAAAGCGGTAACGGCAGAGATCAAACTTTATAAGAAGAAAAAGAAAAAGGTGGCACAAATAACCAAAGACCTTAAAATAAGTCACCGCAGATTCTATAAAATCTTGGAAGATAAAAAGGTAGAATTTACCAAATACAACAAGTCTAAAGGAGAAGAGACAGAGTAACACTCTTTGGCAGATTTAAATAGATAAAGCAAGAGGAATGAGATTATTAAAGTACATAGTAGTATTTCTTATTTCTGTTTGGATGTCTCAAGCTGCTTATTCTCAAAAAGTAGTAGTAAAAACTCAGGTACAAACTACAGTTGATATTGAATGCAATGATGATGGTTGTTTTGGCAGTTATTATGGCAAAGAATTTATAGATGGTTCAGATGTAGCTCATCAGTTCTCTAACACCATGTCTGCCAAAGTAGGGGATAAATTAAAGGAACTCTATTCTAAAGATACATACGTAAAAGTAGATTTTAAGAATATATTTATGACTACCAAGGGTATGGGTTCTGGTATGGTGAGGTATGAGCTGAAAATTCCGTTTGTTTCGGTGGATACAAAATGTGATGCCTATACGTCTTTTGATCATGTTGGTGGGTGGAATCATACACCATCATTACCCAGAAGAAAGAAGGAATTAAGTTCTCTTTTAATGCCTGGAGAGTCTTTAGATATCAGTAAGCTAAAAACAACCACTGAAGGGTTACAGGAATATTGGATCCAATGGAAGAACAAGAACACACAGAAAAGTTGTAGTCCAAATAAAGATTAACTTGATAGTCTTATTTTAATTATTTGAAAATGAACAAAGAAGCACTCTCTAAATTAAGTAACAAAGAACTACTTAAAAAGCATACGGCAGCAAAAACTATGGTATGGCTTTTGGCAATTGTTTTAACCGGAGTTTTACTTTTCTTTATTTACGTTTCTATACAAGATGGACTTACTCCGTTATTGGCAGTTCCGCTAGCGTTATCAGCTATTATTCCTTTGAATGTAAAGAACATGAATGCGTTTAAAAAGGAATTGGACTCTAGAGAATAGGAACAAAATTATAGCCAAGTAATTAGAAAAATAACATTAAATATTATGAGAAAAACACTGTCAGTTATTGGAATGATATTAGCTTTAATAACCATCGCATACAGCTTTTGGGGTATGGGAGATACAGGACGATTCTTCGGTTATGAAATGGATATTTGGATGTATCGCTTAATTTGGCTTGCTTTATTTGGAGTGATTTTGAATGGATATTTACAGGAGCGAAAGAATTCATAATCACACTATAAGTTGAACAATATTACTTTTTATAGGCTGTATGATACATTAAAGCGGTAAAATAGTGTTGTTTTGTTTGTGAAATTAAAATTTCCATAAACAATCACCAAATACTTCGACTCACACATTACATGAAAAAGCGAAAATTTAAAATCAGTGATATTCTATTTGTGGTGTTCATTTTGTTGTTGATAATTCCACAGACAAGAACCCCAATTCAGGTAGCCGTCAATAAGCTGAAAGTAGCTGTTTGGTCACCCAGTGTAGAAAATGAAGAAGATCAAGATCAAGTAACTCCGTTTCAATATGCAGTAACCAATTTACAAGGCAATACCAAGAGTATCTCTGTAGGTAAAGGCAAGGTTACTTTTATCAGTTATTGGGCAACTTGGTGTCCGCCTTGTATTGCAGAATTACCAGGAATACAAGAGTTGTATAAGGACTATGGAGAAAAAGTCAATTTTATCTTGCTGACACAAGAAGAGCCAGAAAAAGTTCAGCGGTTTATTGAAAAGAAAGGTTATGAACTACCTATCTATTTTCCACAAATCCAAGCTCCGGAAGTGTTGCAAGAAAATAGCACCCCTACCAATTATGTAATAGATGCTGCGGGGAAAATCATCATCAAAGAAACCGGCGCCGCAGATTGGAACAGTACAAAGGTGCGTAAGTTGCTAGATGGGTTGGTAGCTAATTAGCATAAAAAAAGCCGAAAAATGAATTCCGGCCTTTCCCACATCTCCCAATCAAAGAAACATTAATCAATCATCTCGCTAAGTACTTTTCCACTTTCGTTGAAAACCACATCTTTTTCGTCATTCCAACCTTTTTCAAGTTCTACATCATAAGTAGTAGACCCGTTAACAGTAGTTTTTTCAATAGAATCTACCTTATATCCGGCATAGTTACGGGCAATTACAGATGTAATAGCTTGTGGTAAATCTGCTGAGGTAATTTCGTGTTCCGCTCTAGTTGCTTTTCCATCTGTAGCATACCAAATTTCATGTTCCAGTCTATTATTGTCAAATTCAACCTTGTAAGATTGTCCGTCCAATTCCCATTCCACATCACTTGCCTGTGGGTAATGCTGCTTAAAACTCTGTCTTAAATTTACGGGTACAGAATTAGGGTTAATATCCTGTGCAAAAATTGTAAATGCACCAAGCACTGTAAATGCCACTGTTATTAAATTTCTATTTTTCATTATCAGTTAATTTTTAAATTCTCTTCAAAGAAAAGGTCCAAAACTAGAAGAAATTGGGAATTACTTTTTCCACATTAATTTTAACAGGTAATTAGTACAGCACCATTATTCCCATATCTTTCTAGAATTCTTTTATATTGTTGTAGCAAACAACAATACCATAATACCATGAAGATTCTAATTATAGAAGACGAACCGCAAATGATGGAGAACATGAGACATACATTGGAGCGCGAGCAGTATATGGTAGAAACAGCTGCAGATTTTGCAACCGCCAGTACTAAAATTGGCGTGTATGAATATGATTGTATTCTGTTAGACATTACACTGCCAGATGGTAACGGTCTAGCACTTTTAAAACAATTGAAAGAACAGGGTAAAGATGATGGAGTCATAATAGTTTCTGCAAAAGACTCTTTAGATGACCGTATAAAAGGTCTTAACCTAGGGGCAGATGACTACTTGCCCAAACCTTTTCATATGGCAGAATTGCATGCACGGGTAAAGGCAATTGTACGCCGTAGAACTTTTGATGGTAATAAACTCATAGAAATAGGCAACGTTACCATTGACCCAGAAAGTAGAAATGTTTATATCGATAAAAAGGAAATTGCACTCAACCGAAAAGAGTACGATGTGCTTTTATATATGATTTCTAACAAAACACGTTTGGTGACCAAAACCGCCTTGGCAGAACATGTTTGGGGAGACCATATTGATCAAGCAGATAGCTTTGACTTTATCTATTCTCAAATTAAAAACTTGCGTAAAAAACTTTCAGATGCCATGGCTAGTATAGAGATAGAAGCCGTTTATGGTGTAGGTTATAAACTTCAGGTCAAATAAATTGTAGCATTTATGAAATTGTTAAACCATACTACAAAATATTTTGCATTGTTGCTCATAGTACTTATTTCTGTATGGGCGGTAATCTTCTACTTTGCTATGATAGATGAGGTGTATGATAGTTTAGATGATGGTTTGGAAAACCAAAAGCAATTAATTATTAGAGCGGTAAACGACAATCCCAGGTTATTGCAGGACGCGGAATTTGGAGTCAATAATTATACGATTAAAAAGACCCGTGTTACCACAAATGCCAAGTTTATAGATAGTTATAGAGACACGTTAATGTACATGCAGAACGAAGATGAGTACGAACCTATTCGTATGCTTGAAAGTACTTTTTTGCAAGACGGTAATTACTACAAGATAAAGCTCATTACCTCTATGGTAGAAGAAGATGATCAAATAGAAAATTTATTTACCTACTTGGTAGGTCTTTACTTGGTATTGATTTTGAGTATTGTAGTGCTTAATAACCTGGTCATGAAAAAAGTATGGAAACCTTTCTATACCCTAATTGATAGGTTAAAGGGCTTTCGGATAGAGAAAGACGACCCTATTAAATCTGAACAGACCGCTATAGACGAGTTTAATTTGTTGAACCAAAGTGTAGAACGATTAACAGAGAAATCTAGAGATAGTTATGTAGCACAAAAAGAATTCATTGAGAACGCTGCTCATGAATTACAGACCCCGCTTGCTATAGCTATTAACAAATTGGAGTTGTTATTAGAAAAAAATGAATTATCTGGTTTACAGTCTCAAGAAGTGGGTGGTGTATTAGATAACCTTACCCGATTAACCCGACTTAATAAATCTTTATTGTTGCTTTCAAAAATTGATAATCGCCAGTATTTAGAGGAAGAGCAGGTAGATTTTAA
The DNA here is from genome assembly GCF_000744105.1 of Maribacter forsetii DSM 18668. Classification (NCBI taxonomy): domain Bacteria; kingdom Pseudomonadati; phylum Bacteroidota; class Flavobacteriia; order Flavobacteriales; family Flavobacteriaceae; genus Maribacter; species Maribacter forsetii. The sequence continues at coordinate 103,906 of NZ_JQLH01000001.1, read as the reverse complement.
CCGACTTATTGAAAATGTTACGGGAGATTTTTTAGACTTTGCTACGCATAGAGAAATTCATTTAAATGTAATTTCAAATGCTACAGTAAACTATACAATGAATACTGATCTGGCGGTAATCATGATAACCAACTTGATTAAAAATGCCATAGTACATGGTAATGAAGGAAAAAAAGTAACGATTACGATAGATACAGATCAAATAAGCATCAACAATTTTGGTCAAGAAAAAGCCATAGACGGCAACAGTCTTTTTACACGGTTCAAGAAAGTTTCTACAGATAGCCGCTCAACAGGTTTAGGACTTGCTATAAGCAAGGCAATAGCAGATAAATACCAGCTACAACTAAAATATGCTTTTACCCAACAGCATAATTTTATGATAATTTTTCCTTCAAGTCGTTAAGGTTTTTATAAAAATAGATGTCATACTATTTCTTCCCATTTCTTTACAGATTTGAAGGCTACCTTTATCTAAATTGTTTTAAATAATGGAAATATGACAACTACAAATAAGACATTTAGTATGGCAAAAATCAAATTTTGGACCATAGCGGTTATCGTTTTAGGGATGAGTTTTCTGTTTATGAACTTTAGAGATTGGTTACCGTATGATAGTGCAGATAAGGTAGCTTATGAAATATCTGGCCGATGGGAGCTACCGGCAGAATTGCGCGAAGTTTCCGGTATTTCTTGGATGGATGAAAATCAAATAGCCGCAATACAAGATGAAGACGGGATCATTTTTATTTATGATCTAGAGAAGAAAAAAGTAGTAGAGGAAATTGAATTTGGTGGTGCCGGTGATTATGAAGGTCTGGCAATTGAAGGTGATAACGCTTATGTACTTGAAAGTGATGGAACCATTACAGTAATTACTAATTTTCTAAATAATGACAGAAAGGTAACTGCATACGAGACTAAGTTCAGTGAAAAGAACAATATGGAAAGCCTGTGGTTAGACCTACCAGGCAATCAGTTATTGGTAATACCAAAGGATCGCGATATTGATTCTGATCATATGAAAGGTGTGTATTCCTTTTCTTTAGACGATTATAAAGTAGCGTACGAGCCAGTTATACAGTTAGATATGGATGATGAGGTTTTAAAACACTTTAGGGAGAAAAAGGTATATAAGAATTTTCGCCCTTCAGATATAGCAATACACCCACAGACAAAAGAAATGTATATGTTAGAAGGCTCCAAGCCTAAACTTTTAATTTTAGATAAAAATGGTAAAGCTAAAAAGGGATATAGTCTGGACAAGAAAATTTTTCCACAGCCAGAAGGAATTACGTTTAGTCCCAGTGGTGATTTGTACATTTCAAGTGAGGGAAAAAATGACGGAGTTGGTACAATTACCAAATTGAAATTATTGCTTTAATATATGGTAGATAAGGAAAATAGTACATCTAAAAGCCATCTGCCATTATATATTTCAATTGGTCTTTTGGTGGTTTTGGTGGCATGTTATTTTTTGGTGCCCAGCGTAAAAGAATTTTTAGATGAGGCATGGTCCGTGTTGACCAGTGATGATGAGGAACGCATACAAAAATGGGTGGCAGACTTTGGGTGGTTTGGGCCCTTTGCACTCGTTTTGACTATGGTAGCGCAATTATTTTTACTGGTGGTGCCCAGTCTTTTGTTAATGGTTGTTTCGGTATTGGCATATGGTCCAATTTGGGGTAGCGTCATTATTATTGCTTCGGTATTTGCCGCTTCTACAGTAGGTTATTTTATAGGAAGCTATTTTGGTGATGCCATGGTAAAAAGAATTATAGGTAATAAAGCAGAGGAGAAAGTAGCGTCCTTTTTAGATGATTATGGGTTTTGGGCGGTAATTGTTACACGTTTAAATCCGTTTTTATCCAATGATGCCATTAGTTTTGTAGGTGGCGTGTTGAGTATGGGCTATTGGCGTTTTATGGGTGCCACCATAGTAGGTATTTTACCACTAACAGTTTTCATTGCTGTCTTCGGTAAAAATATAGAAGACCTAAAAATGGGTTTATTATGGGGTTCTATAGTAAGTGTACTAATTTTTGGAATTTATGTTTGGTGGGATAAGCATAGAAAACAAAAGAAAAAATCTAATTCCTAACCTAGGTTACTTTTAATATATGTTGCCATAAAATCTTTGTGATCAAGCGCTTTTTCAGCAAAATTGAAAAGACTTAAGCACCTGTCTAAATTCTGATTTTCGTAAGTGACTTTGTAGTACTTGTTATTGTTCAGATAATCGGTTAATGCACGAAGCCCGTGAATAAATGGCATAAAGACTGTGCCAAGCGGAAGACTTTCTTTTTCAGCGGAAGTTAATATTGGTCCGTTAGAAGCTAGTCCATCTACAAATGCTTTAAACAATGATTCATCAAAGTTTATCAAGTCGTGGTTCTGTTCATCTTCAGGGGCATTATTAACTACAGTTCTAATAGCATCACCAAAATCATAAAAGAAATATCCTTTCATAATGGTATCTAGATCGATTAGGCATAATGCTTTTTCAGAAGTTTTTGAAAAGAGAATATTATTGAGTTTAGTATCATTATGACAAACTCTAATTGGTAGGTTATCTGTATTTAAGTTATTGAGCTCGTTAATAAGATGCTGTGCTTTTAAAATAGCCAATTCTGCAGTTTTAAGTTTTTCTACATCGGCATTTTCCAAGGTTAGTTGAAATTCTTTGGTTCTATAATCTAGATTATGAAACTTGGGCAAGGTGTCTTTAAAAAGACTAGTGTTTACGTCTTGCAATAACTGATGAAACTTACCAATAATGCGCCCTGCTTCAAAGGCGGTATTTGAATTCGTGGTAGTGTCGAACGTGGTGCTGTTGGGGATAAAGGTCATCATCCGCCAGAATTCATTATTTTGAATAAGGTAGTTGGCACCAGTTGTAGTTGTCAAAAAAGTTATTTGGGCATAATTGTCTGCGTGTAGTATGGGCAATGCAAACTGAATATTATCCATCAAGATACCGGCATTCTTGAACACTTGGGTATTTATTTTTTGAAGTATGTATTGTTGCCCATCACTTTCCGTCACCAAATAAGTGTCATTAATGAGTCCGCTTGTTAAGGGAGACCATATTAATGAATTTCCGTTGAGGTTGAATTCAGCAAGTATTTTCTGGATTGATTCTTTATTCATGATATAGCACTATCAGTTCAATTTTTAAAGGTATCGAAATCTATATTAATTTAGAGTATTATAAGTATGAGTCTAAAATTGCAACAAGAGTATTTTGGGTTAGTTTGGTTTTGAATTCAAACTTTTTCACCTCTACTCTAATTTTTTGTAATTCACCCCTATAACGCGGGTTGTCGCGTAGATTACTGCCTTTTTCTTGAGCTTTATAAGCCAAAATTTCAATTTTATTTGTGAAATACATTATGGCGTAGTCGTCATGATTAGAACACAAAGGCTTAATATTTGTTTGGAATTCATTGAGTGATCTAAATATTTGAGGATAGCGCTTATTAAAACTTAGTGTCAGGTTTTCTGCATAGATTATTGTACTGAACACAGCAACATCTTCTAGATTTTCATAGCTTCCTTCCCTTAAGAATTTTTGTTTTAAAGGTTTCAACATCTCTAAAGCTTTTCTTGGTTCATTTACTGAAAATTCAGCACTCTTTATAACTATAGACATAGCGTTATCTGGCATTATGTTTTGCCCTTGGAGTATTTTCACTGAAAGAAAAAGAGCTACAAATGTCAAAAACAATGAATTTGATGTTCTTTTGAGGTCAAAAAGGAAACTCATCTTTAAAATTTTGATTGGTCTATAAAAAGGGGATAAACTAAATTAGACATTTATTAAATAAAAAAGTTTATTCATTTTATGCAGTTGGCCTAATATTAATACGATTTTGAGAATAAAGCAGTTAGTATCTTAACCAATCAAATTTCCCCCGAATATGATTACGATTAAAACCTACCTGAAGGTAGCTGTATTGTTTATTTCTACGACATATGTACAAGCCCAGTGCGAAGTTTTTAAAAGTGAGATTAGTGATGTACAGCAATACATGTCGCAATTTAGCACCTTGTCAGATTCGTTAAGCACTTCTGCAGAAATCGCTGCTTTTGATGCCTCTATGAGTAAAGCTAGAAAAAATGCAAAAATAGCCATGTTGTTAATGGGACAGGCAGTAAACGCTGCCGATGAAGCTGTTATTTTAGCATCAGAAGCACAATACGATTCTCAAACTTGTGGTCTAGAAGAAGCAATGAGTTATACCATTGATGCGGAAAAATATGCCATAGATTCTCGTGATTTTGCTACCGAAGCCTTTGAAAATGTAAAAAATGCGGCAAAGGCGAATAATCTAGGAAATTTACAGTTCTATATGCGAAAGGCACAGCGCTTAATGCGAGACGCCCAAGATGCCGCAGATTCATCTGTATATGCTGCGGACAATGCACATTACAGCTGTAGCCATAATGTGGACCATGCAAGTATAGATAAGTAAAACTACTTTTCTTTCTTGTTTACCAGTCCTTTTGTAAATTCATTTAAGGTCTCTACTTTTTCCTCAAAATCACCTTTGATAGATTTTCTGAATTCGTTGAGGTTTTGAACCAGATCATCAATATTTTCTGGAATGACATCCTCAAAAAATTGACGTAACCTTTTGGCTGTTGTGGGTGATTTTCCATTGGTAGAAATAGCAACCTTTACATTGCCCTTAGTAACAATGCCACCCATGTAGAAGTCACAAAAAGGCGGGTTGTCGGCTACGTTTACTAATATTTGTCGCTCTCTGCAATCATGATAGACCTGTTCGTTTACCGGTACATTATCTGTGGTTGCTATGGCAATATTTTTCCCTTTCAAATAAGAAACATCATAGTTTGCCACATTCATTTTTATATTGAACTTGTTGGCCAATGCAATAGTTTCTTCCCTAAACATTGGGGAAACCATTTCAACTTGTGCGGTAGGACTTGACTTTAACAAAAAAGTCAATTTTTCTAAGGCAACATTGCCTCCGCCAATAATTAAAATCTGAAGGTTAGATACTTTTAAAAATACAGGGTAAAGCTCATTCCGTTCCATTTGCAATTTTATTTTCTTCTGTTTTATAGTTGATGGTAACACGTGTACCTTTTCCAAGTTCAGAGTTTATAAATAAACGACCATTAATATAGTCGATACGTTCTTTCATAAAAAACAGCCCCATACCGCCTTCACTACTATTTTTTGGTAATTTTCCTAAAATAGAATCATCAAAACCTTTGCCATCATCATCTATGACTACACTTAAAATAGGATAGGAGTAATTTAAGGTAACCAAAATATAATTTGCTTCGGCATATTTAATGGCATTATTGACCGCCTCTTGAGTAACGCGATAAATATTGGTTTCAGCTAGTGAATCAAACCTAATATTGGCGTCGGTCTTATTTTTAAACAGAACGGTTTTACCCGTAAGCTTAGACAGTTCTGTAGTCATTTTATGTATTGCAGGGAAAATTCCGTGATCACTTAATTCTGGTGGAGTTAAGTTAAATGTAGCTGTTCTGACCCCTTTTATAAGATCGGATGTTAGCCCTTTTAGATAGGCTATTTTTTCTCCGGTTTTAGCCTGGTCTTCAATATCTATAGATTCAATATTAAATTTTAAAGCGGTTAACATTTGACCTATACCATCATGAATATCTTTGGCAATACGCTTTCTTTCCTCTTCCTGGCCTTCTACGATCTGGCTTGCTTGCAACTTTTTTTGCTGCATGCGCTCCTCAAAATTCTGCTTGGTCAATTGCTGTACCTTAAGCTGGTTTTCTTTACGCTCGGTAATATCTGAACATAAAATTAAAATGTCTTGCTCTAAAGAAGACTGGTGCATGGGAACAATAGACATATCTAACCAAAGATTGGTGTCTTTGGCGTTCACTACTTGTAACTCTTCTGTACGAATAACGTTTTTTCTGTTGATTTTCAACACCTCTTTTAAGTAGGATTGCTGACCTTCTTCTGTGGTCAATATTTCAGAAATAGGCTTGTTTACAGGTGTGGTCTCAAGACCTAAAAGGTCAAGAAATTTTTTACTTATAAATACGATACTACCGTCTTTACGAATACTGGCAAATAACGCGGCATTATCTATTACGAAATTTAGTTCTTGCAATTCTTTTAATGAGCGCTCTTTTTCATCATATAAGTTTTGAATCTTTTCTAATTGCCCTTTAGACTCTTCGTCTTTGCCAATAAGGTGTCCAATAGTATTTTTAATTTGGATGGATAAGGGTCTGAAGATTACAAAAATCTCTAGGAGAAGAATTAATAAAGAAAAAGCAAGGAGCCAGTATTCTTTTTGTTTTAGTTTTTGAAGCTGTTCATTGCTACGGGCATCATATTCGTTTACGATCTGATCCATAAGATTCAAAAAAGAACGTTCATTGTTGAGCAAAGCATCTATGTCGTTTTGTTGTACAGATGCGCTAATATCTTGTTTATGGGTTGCAAGTACATGCTCTACTGCACTTACCATTGCCGAGTGGTGAGGGTCAAGTTTTTTAAATAAAGCTTGAACTTTGGGATCATCTTCATAAGGCAGATTAAAAGAGGCATCGCCCAGATGAAGACCTACATGAGATACTTTCCAAACTGCAAGGGTTTTCTCTATTTCAGAGAGCACCATCTTTTTGTCTTCTGGATTATTTAGTTCTTTTAAAAGTAAGGTCTCTTTAGTCAATTTTTGGCTAAAGGCACGTTGTCTACCTGCTATATTTATAAGTTCAGAATCACCAGATTGTGCCTTTAGGTGTAATTGAATAAGTACTTGGGCTATAATAACGGTCAGGGCAATGGCTGCCAATGCCAACAAATACCATTTTCGAATACGTATAAACGTAGCCGTGTCCAATGGTATATTTTGCTCGTTATTGGCCATAAAAAATGAATAGTAACTAGTAATTAGGCGTGAAGTGCCTTGGTAATCAAATCTAGAGAATATTTTGAAAGCGGTAATTTTAATGCGGCCTCTTGGCCCTTAATAGACATTTTTCTCCATGTTTTTTGAAGGATATCTATGGTTTTGTCTTCTTCATGTTTATGTGCAAAAGGCTCAAAGTAAAACTCTAAGAATACCAAACAGATGACATCTTCCAATGCTTGTGTTTCTTCGTTTTTCTTCAGCTGTTTTTTCTCTAAAAGAAACTTGACATTATCAATGGTTTCATCATCATAGCCCACATCTTCTAAAATAGAGGCAGCTTTCTTTGCATGAAATTTCTTTAATTCTTGGCGCCATCTTAAGTAGCCCTCACGGTTCATTTCATAAGACTCTCGTGGTATTTCCCATCTACAGATATGTTGGCATCTTGCAGTAAGGCGTAAAGCTTCAGAAGCTTTAGGGTCAAACTCGTTCAAGCGCTCGGTCATGCGAATACCGTAAAGCACTTCTTTAGGGTATGTAGTACCTTCAAAAACTTCGGTGTTGGGATCTTGCTTATTGGCTTCGTCAAATTGTTGAAATGCTCGTAGTAATCTATCTGTGTTGGCCATAAGTCATATGTTTACTCAAAGCTATTCAGAAAAGCCAACATACACAAAATCATCTTCTATTTTAATAGGATATACTGCTATTGGGTCCAAATCACTATTTAAATTTTCACCATTTTCCAATGAAAATGTCTTTTTGTGTAACGGACAGGCTACCATTGGTATACCCTTATGGTCACCAATCATACCTCTGCTTAAAACCATTTCTTGTTTTTCAGGAGAAAGGTTTTGGCAAGCGTACCATGTATTTAGTCGTTCAAAATTAAATACAGCAATTTGTAAATCTTTATATTTTACACAAGCACCTCCATCTTTTGGAAACGCAGTAACTGGTGCTGCTTTAAACCAAACGGTTACTTCCTCTGGTTTTACTGTTTTATATTTATCGGAAATTATATTCATTATTTAAAATTTAGAAATTGGTTGTTTAAAACTAAATTAGACCCATTTTTCTGGCATTTTTTGTTCTCTTAATGGAACAAAAACTAAGTTGTCATCTTCTTCTTCACTATTTACAAAGTGATTAAAACGCTTCATCATTTCTGGGTCGTTAATAGCTTGTGTCCATTCGCACTCAAACTTATTAACTAGTGTTTGCATTTCATTTTCTAAGTCCTCTGCAATCCCTAATTTATCATCTATAATTACTTCTTTTAAATAATTAAGTCCACCTTCTAAACGTTCTTGCCATGCTGCTGTTCTTTGCAATGGTTTTGCAGTACGCATGTATAACATTAGGTAACGGTCAATATATTTAATTACGGTTTCATTATCTATTTGCTCTGCAAATAACTCAGCATGTCTTGGTGTAGCGCCACCATTACCTCCAAGGTATAAGTTCCAACCACCTTCAACAGCAATTAAACCAAAATCTTTTCCACGAGCTTCGGCACATTCACGAATACAACCAGAAACACCACCTTTAATTTTGTGTGGAGCACGTATTCCTCGGTATCTATTTTCCAATTCAATACCAAAACTTACACTTTCATCCATACCGTAACGACACCAAGTAGAACCCACACAAGTTTTTACTGTACGTAAAGATTTCCCGTAAGCGTGTCCGCTTTCAAAACCATGGTCTATTAAATCTTTCCAGATTAACGGTAATTGGTTTAAGGTAGCTCCAAATAAATCGATACGAACACCACCAGTTACTTTGGTATATAAATCATATTTCTTAGCAATTTCTCCAAGAGCAATTAGCTTATCTGGTGTAATTTCTCCACCAGGAACCCGCGGTACAACAGAGTAGGTACCGTTACGCTGAATGTTAGCTAAGAATCGATCATTAGAATCTTGTATAGCATATTCTTTATTTGCCGTATCAGCATTTATACTCGCCATTAATGATGCTACAACTGGTTTACATAATTCGCAACCATGACCACCGTTTCCGTGGTTATCTAATACTTCATTAAAAGTTTTATATCCTTTTACTTGTATTATTTTGTATAAATCTTGTCTGTTTAAATCAAAATGTTCACAAACTGTATCTTTAACTTCTATACCTAAAGATTTTAGAGTAGCCTCGGTAAGGTCTTTGACCATGGGCTTACATCCACCACAACCCGTACCTGCTTTAGTACAACTAACCACATCGGCAAGGTCTTTAGATTCACCACTCTCAATAGTACCGCAAATTTGTCCTTTGGTAACATTTTCACAAGAGCATATTTGTGCTTCATCTGGTAAATCCATAACATCACCAAAAGAACCTCCACCTTCACCAGCAGGTAAAATTAATTGAGCAGGATCCTCAGGAATAACCATTCCATTTAAAAATATTTGGTGCAGCATGCTATAATCTGATGCATCACCAACTAGAATACCACCTAATAATGTTTTACCGTCAAGGCTTACATTTATTCTTTTATAAAGGTGTTGTGTTTTGTTTTCAAAAATAATAGAATGTCCTTTAGATGCTGGCATAAATGGCTCACCGAAACTTGCAACATCAACTCCAATAAGCTTTAATTTGGTAGACATGTCGATATTGGCTGGCATTAGCGTTTCTTCCCCTAGAATTTGGTCTACAGCAACTCCTGCCATATCATAACCAGGAGCTACTAATCCATATATCATTTGATTGTAAAGAGCAATTTCGCCTATAGCATATATATTGCTATCAGATGTTTGCATTTTGTTGTCCACAATGATACCACCACGAACACCAACCTCTAATCCCGAATTTTTTCCTAGTTCATCCCTTGGGCGAATTCCTGCAGAAACCACTAACATGTCAACATCTAGAACATCATCTTCTCCAAACTCCATTCCTGTAATGTATCCGTCATCCCCAAGAATTTGATTGGTTGCTTTGCTTAAATGAATGTTTAAACCAATAGATTCCAGTTTCAATTGTAATACCTGACTACTTCTAGAATCTAACTGTCTTGGCATTAATTTAGGTGCGAACTCTACAATATGTGGTTCCAGACCCATATCCATAACCGCCTTACCTGCCTCTAGACCCAGAAGTCCACCACCTAGAACTGCAGCTTTTGCATTTGGGTTCTTTGCTTTTATTTTAGCTGCGTACGCCAACATGCCTTCTAAATCTTCAATAGTTCTGTATACAAAAACACCTTCTTTTTCAACACCTTTAATAGGAGGTACAAAAGCAGATGACCCTGTTGCTAAAACCAGATAGTCATAAGAAAACGCTCTGTCTTTGGCTGTAGTTATGGTTTTATTAGTTCTATCGATGTCCGATACGCGTTCATCTACGATAAGATCTATACCATTTTCTGTGTACCATTCTGCCGGAGCCATTTCTAAAGCTTTAGCATCTTGATTTTCGAAAAATTCGCTTAGGTGAACTCTGTCATACGCAGGCCTTGGCTCTTCACCAAAAACAATAAGTTTAAATTGTTTGCTTTCTTCTTTCGCTACAAACTTCTCACAAAATTTGTACCCTACCATTCCATTACCGACAACAATTATAGTTTTCATACCGTATTATTTAGCTACTTAGCAATATTACGTATAAATACGTATATAATTAATGATTTTATGAAAATAATTACGTATTCTTGTTGAAGAATCGATAATTAATAATGCTAAATACTATGAAGATGGAATTGGAGAAAACGGCAAAAGTAAGTTTGGTGGGGGCAGGTCCTGGAGCCAAAGACCTAATAACAGTAAGGGGTTTAAGAGTTTTGATTGAAGCGGATGTTATATTGTACGATGCATTAATTAGTGATGAGCTGTTGTCTGAACTACGTACTGATATTCCAAAGATATATACGGGTAAAAGATGTGGAAAACACTCTCATACTCAAGATGAGATCAATGAATTGATAGTCAAATATGCGTTTGAATACGGACATGTAGTTAGATTAAAAGGCGGAGATCCATTTGTTTTTGGTAGGGCAAACGAAGAGATAGAATATGTAGAGGCCTTTGGTATTCCTGTAAGTATAATACCGGGAATCTCAAGTTCAATTGCCGTACCATCTAGTCAAGGAATACCTATGACTAAAAGAGGGGTAAGCAGTAGTTTTTGGGTAATGACCGCCACTAAAAAAGATGGTACATTCTCTCAAGATTTGCAATATGCCGCTAAATCATCTACAACAATGGTCATATTGATGGGTATACGAAAACTAAGTGAAATAGTGGATGAGGTTAGTAAATACAGGGGTATAATGACTCCCGTTGCCGTAATACAAAATGGAACAACCAAAAATGAGCGGTGTGTGGTGGCAACCTTAGAGACTATTCATCAACACCAATTATCTATAGATCCTAATATGCACGGTATTATCGTAATTGGAGATGTAGTTGCTGATCATCCATCTTTTTTTGAAGAAGAAGTACAGCGTATTTTGCATGACGCTATTTGATTCGAAATCCGATTTTAAATGTCGAATTGCTTTGTAATATATAACCAATTCGAATAGTTGTAAAACTATAAAACTGAATATTATGGATTATTCGGCGGCTAAAAATCCGAATAGAACAATTAATGCAAGATTAATTCTGATTATCGGCAATAATACGTAGTAATCTGTAATATTTTATAAAACTACGTATAATTACGTATTATTTATAGTAGGTTTGTATAGATTTACTAACGAAACGAAGATATCATGGAAAATCAATCTCAAAAATCCACAACTTTAAAGTTAACTGATTTAAAAAGTATGCCCATACGTACTTTCTGGATTACATCAATAGCATTCTTTATATGCTTTTTTGCATGGTTTGGTATCGTTCCTTTTATGCCAGATGTGGTTAGAGATTTAGGATTAACTCCGGATCAAAAATGGAACTCCATTATTTTGGCGGTTACGGGAACCGTTTTTGCTAGACTATTAATTGGTAAGCTTTGTGATAAATATGGCCCTAGATTATGTTATACCTATTTGTTGATTTTAGGGGCCATTCCCGTAATTCTGATCGGATTTGTTCAAACACCTACGCAATTTTTAATATGTAGATTGTTTATAGGATTTATTGGTGCGTCGTTTGTAATTACACAGTTTCATACTTCTATTATGTTCGCCCCTAATATAGTGGGTACTGCCAATGCTACTTCTGCTGGATGGGGAAATTTAGGTGGTGGTGCCAATCGTCTGGGTATGCCATTAATTGCTGCTGCGGTGGTAAGTTTTGGGGTTGCCGATGAAATTGCCTGGAGATATTCTATGATTATCGCTGGTGTTATTGCCATGATAATGGGTGTTGTGTATTACTTTTTTACGCAAGATACTCCTGAGGGAAACTTTAAAGAATTGAAGGAAGCAGGCAAAATGCCGAAGCTTAAAAAAGATGAAGAATCATTTGTAAGTGTATTGAAAGATTATAGAGTGTGGATCCTTTTCATTGTGTACGCAGCATCTTTTGGAATGGAGCTTACTGTTTATGGTACAATGGATGATTATTTGCAAAACACATTCGGATTAACAAGATCCACTGCAGGTAATCTGGTACTGTCATTTGCACTCATGAACATTTTTGCAAGAACCTTGGGTGGTTTTTTTGGGGATCGTTTTGGTAGATTAAAAGGATTGCGCGGAAGAGTGCTTTTCTTGACCGTAATTTTGGCGCTTGAAGGTATTATGCTTTCAACATTTTCTATGGCTACTAGTTTTGCAATGGGTATTGTGTTTTTGATAGCCTTTAGTTTAACGGTACAAATGGCAGAAGGGGCAACTTTCTCAGTAGTGCCATTTATAAACAAAAAAGCAATTGGTTCCATATCAGGTATTGTTGGTGCCGGCGGTAATGTAGGTGCTTTTTTAGCGGCACTTTTATTAAAGTCTAAATCGGCATTGGCAGAAACCAACGCTTTGGCAGCGAATGCAAATTTAGGAGAAGAAGCTATGAAGGCGGCACAATCCGCAGCCGCATCAGGAGCAGTTTCTAGCGGTTACTTTATTATTGGCGGATTTGTAATTGTTACCGCATTGACAACATTGGCTATTAAATTCTCTGCAGAAGATGAGAAACAGGTAAAGGAAGAATTGAAAAAATCTGAAACTCCAGTAGTTAAATTATCTACAAGTACTATATAAATAAATATATCTATGCGCACAGGCACAACAAACATATCAAAGTTTTCTTCTGAAAATTCAGAACTACTTGATAGTGCCTGTGGTATTTGTACCAATAAAAAATGCCTGATTCAAAAGAATATTCATTCTTCTAATATTGAAAAATTAGTTCAAGCAAGAAAAGAAATTAAATGTAAAAAAGGGCAACAGTTCATCATGGAAGGTGCTTCCGTTACCGGGCTGTTTTTTTTATTAAGCGGCAAAGTAAAAGTATTAAGAACCGGACTTCACGGTAAAGAACAGATTGTACGTTTTGCAGTACCAGGTGAAATTATTGGACATAGAGGTTTTGGTACAGAAGAGACCTACCCCATAAGTGCCATTGCATTAGTAGATTGTACACTGTGTTATTTCTCAAAAGAATTACTTCAAGAAACATTAAGGGAGACACCTAGTCTAACCTATGATTTTATGCTGTTTTATGCGAATGAGCTTAATCGCAGTGAAATCCGAGTAAAATCTTTATCCCAAATGACAGTAAGGGAACGTGTCATAGATACCTTATTATATATCAATCGTAAGTTTGGGCAAACCAACGGATTTTCTTCCCTATTATTAAGTAGACGAGAGTACGCAGACTATGCGGGTACTACAGAAGAACAAGTCATTAGAATGTTCTCTATCCTTAAAAAAGAAGGGTTATTACTTACCAAAGGCAAAAGAGTTGGTATTTCTAATATTGAATTGCTTAAAAAAGAAATATCAGAGCATAATTTCTATCTAGACAGCTAATAGTACGTACTTATTTCATACTTCTATTTACGTAGTTAACACCATGCCTTTTATTAATTGTAATTAATTGTTTTTCAGGGTATTATTTGTAATAGACTGTCTTTTGGCAGTTTTTAATATGGTTGATTAATATGTTTTAATGTGTTATAAAAAGAGGTTTAAACATCGTTTATATCATTAACGAGAAATGCTGTTACGTATATATTTGTAGAAATAAGTATTAATACGTAGAACACTAAATAATAAGATTATGAAAAACATTTTCACTTCATCTATTTTAACCCTTTCCCTCGCCTTGGTATTTACGGCGTGTGGAGATACAAAATCTAAGAAAACCGAAGCGGTTTCTGAAGAAGCTGTAGCTTCCAAAACTAAAGTGCTAGATATTGAAAAGCCACAGTTAACATTTGGCTTTATCAAACTGACGGATATGGCCCCTTTGGCTATTGCTAAAGAAAAAGGATTTTTTGAAGAGGAAGGACTTTTTGTTTCTGTAGAAGCACAATCTAACTGGAAAAATGTTTTAGACCGTGTAATTGACGGTCAATTAGACGGATCACATATGTTGGCAGGTCAGCCAATTGCTGCAGGAGCAGGATTTGGTAGACAGGCAGAATTGGTTACTCCGTTTTCAATGGATTTAAATGGTAACGGAATTACCGTATCTAATGATGTTTGGTCAAAAATGAAACCAAATGTACCTGCAGATTCTGATGGTAAGCCAATTCACCCAATTAAAGCAGATGCTTTAAAACCGGTAATTACATCTTATAAAAATGAAGGGAAACCTTTTAAAATGGGAATGGTTTTCCCGGTATCTACCCATAATTACGAATTGCGTTATTGGTTAGCTGCAGCAGGTATTCACCCAGGTATGTATACAGCTGATAATGTACAAGGGCAAATAGATGCCGAGGTTTTACTTTCTGTAACGCCACCGCCACAAATGCCAGCTACATTGGAGTCTGGTACTATTTACGGATACTGTGTAGGTGAACCTTGGAACCAACAAGCGGTTTTTAAAGGTATTGGTGTACCGGTTACTACAAACTATGATATCTGGAAAAATAATCCTGAAAAAGTATTTGTAATGACAAAGCAATTTGTAGAGCAAAACCCTAATACTGCCATAGCGGTAACAAAAGCATTGATCAGAGCTGGTAAGTGGTTAGATGAACCAACAAACAGAGACGAAGCGGTAGAAATATTATCCATGTCTCAATACGTAGGTGCGCCAAAAGAAGTATTGGCTAATTCTATGACAGGAACATTTGAATTTGAAAAAGGAGACAAGCGAGAAATGCCAGATTTCAATGTATTCTATAAGTACAATGCAACATATCCATTCTATTCTGACGGTATTTGGTTCTTAACTCAAATGCGTAGATGGGGACAGATTCCTGAGGCTAAATCTTCAGATTGGTATGCATCTACAATTAAGGATATTTACCGTCCAGATATCTGGAAAAAAGCAGCTGATTTATTAGTAGCTGAAGGACAGATTCCTGCAGCAGATGTTCCTGATACGGATGGTTACAAAGCTGCCACTTCAGATTTTATAGATGGAACCAGTTATGATGCCAAAGACCCAATTGGGTATATCAACAGTTTCTCAATTGGTAACAAAGACAAGAAATAATTAAAGCAATTCATTGACCCTAAACTAGATATTATGGAACAGGAAATGGTCTTAAAAAAGGAAAAGAGTATGTCTACAAATTTCAAGCAGATACTTGCAAAACTTACACCAAGCATAAAAAAGGATGGTATTATGAAATCCTTAAAAAATACTGGTATAACACTACTATCCATATTATTGTTTTTAGGGTTATGGCACATGGGTTCTAAAGCCTTATACAATAAAGAAGCGGACTATAAAATTGAAAAAGCCTTAACGGAAAGAGGAGAAGAAGCGGCAGCGGCAGAACGCGCATGTATAGAATCTGGTGACAGCAGTTGTCAACCAAATACATTGCCTTCTCCTACTCAAGTATGGGCTTCTTTAAAATCTTTAGTAGCGGATCACCATGTAATTAGTGCTGACAAAGCTGCTTTTGCAGAGAAAATGGCCGCTACCAATGAAAAGATGATCGCAGCGGGTAAAGACCCAATTGTTTATACGGGTAGAGCGTCATTTATAGATATCGTTCTTACTAGTATAAAAACAGTATTTGCTGGTTTTCTATTAGCATTACTTATTGCAGTGCCTATTGGTATAGTTATAGGGTTAAGTCCGTCATTACGTAGTGCCTTCAATTGGTTCATTCAAATTTTTAAACCTGTATCTCCTGTAGTATGGTATTTGTTGGTTTTCATGATTGTAAAAACCTTGTATATAGGTGACAGTTCTGATAATGCTTTTGTTATCTCCTTTATAAGTGTTGGTTTTTGTGCCATGTGGGCAACATTGGTTAATACGGCAATGGGCGTGGCATCGGTAGATAAAGATTATATCAATGTTGCCAAAGTATTGAAACTGGGTACTTTTCAAAAAGTGTTCAAGGTAATTTTACCTTCTTCATTACCATTGATTTTTACAGGGCTACGTATTACACTTTCTGTGGCGTGGATGGTATTAATTGCTATTGAGCTTTTAGCACAAAGTCAAGGTTTAGGTCTTTTCGTATGGGAAGAATTTCAAAACGGAGCCAATGACTCAAACGCAAAAATTATTGTAGCAATGTTCGTCATCGGTATCATTGGTTTCTTGTTAGATAGACTAATGCTTGCCGTACAGAATATGGTTTCCTTCAATAAAAACGAAATGGCATAACGCTTTCAAAAGATAGAACATGGCATACTTAGAACTAAATAATATATACAAAACCTATGGTGAGGGTGAGAACAGTACAGAGGTACTTTCTAACATAAACCTTACTATGGATGAAGGTGAGTTTGTAGCTATTGTCGGCTTTACCGGAAGTGGAAAAACCACTTTGGTAAATCTTATAAATGGTCTTCTACAACCCACAAGCGGTGAGGTTCTTTTTAAAGGAGTTCCAGTTACTGATACCAGCCATGAGCGTGGTGTAATTTTTCAAAACTATTCGCTTTTACCTTGGCTTACCGTTGGGCAAAATATTTACATGGCCGTAAAAGAGGCTTTTCCAAAAGAAAGTAAAAAAGTGTTGATGGAAAGGGTAAGAGCGTATGTGGCTATGGTAAGTTTAAGTCCTGCAATCAATAAAAGACCTAAAGAATTATCTGGTGGTATGCGTCAAAGAGTTGCGGTAGCCCGCGCGCTGGCCATGAATCCGGAAATGATCATAATGGATGAACCTCTAGGTGCTTTGGATGCTTTGACCCGTGGAAATTTACAAGATGAAATTTTGAATATCTGGAGTCAAGATAAGCGTACTGCTTTATTGATTACCAATGATGTCGATGAAGGTATTTATATGGCAGATCGGATTATTCCTCTAAAGCCAGGACCAAATGCAACGTTGGGACCAGAGTTTAAAATCGACATTGAAAGACCAAGGGATAAAACGGCAATGAACGATAATCCTGTATACAAGAAAACCAGAAATGCCATCATAGAATATCTAATGGATATTGGCGATGAGAGAAAAACAGTATCAGAGGTAGAATATAAATTACCGGAGCTTACTCCTAAAAGCTTTGTAGCCTAAAGAAAAAGAATATGAACATGACACAACAATCTAACGAAGTGTATTCAGAGAATGGTATTGTCTACCCTGATAATGTAATGCTGGATCTTGCGAATTTGAAAAAGGTCTATCCTACCCCAAAGGGCGATTATGTGGTACTTGAAGATTTGAACCTGAAAATCTTAAAAGAAGAGTTTGTAACCATTATTGGGCATTCAGGTTGTGGAAAAACAACGATGCTTTCTATGATTGCTGGTCTTAATGAAATCTCTGGAGGTAATATATCGGTTTTGGGCAACCCGGTAAAAGGTCCCGGTCCAGATAGGGGTGTCATTTTTCAATCTCCAAGTCTAATGCCTTGGATGACCGCTTTGGATAATGTATTGCTAGGAGTAAATCAAGTTTTTCCAAGTGCAACCAAAACACAACGTCAAGATGTTGCAAAATATTACTTGCACAAAGTAGGCTTGGAAGACGCATTTTATAAAAAAGCATCTGAACTTTCGCAAGGTATGCAACAACGTGTAGGTATAGCACGTGCTTTTGCCATTAAGCCAAAAGTATTGTTGTTAGACGAGCCGTTTGGGATGCTAGATTCTTTGACCCGTGGAGAACTGCAAGATATTTTAATAGAAATCTGGAACAAAGAAAAAATTACCGCAGTCATGATTACGCATGATGTGGATGAAGCCATCTTTTTGGCAGATCGTGTGGTAATGATGACCAGTGGACCTAAAGCTAAAATAGGGGATATTCTTTCCATAGATTTTGAAAGACCAAGGACTAGAAAATCCGTTTTGGAAAACGATGATTATTACACCTACAGAAAACATTTAATAGACTTCTTAGAACACTAACAAATAACTCAATCAAACATTAAAAATTACGATTATGAAAAAGCAATATCTAATCATTACACTATTGTTTCTAACCGCAAATGGCATTTATGCACAATTTACGTTAGACGGGCAGTTTAGACCAAGAACAGAATACAGACATGGTTTTGGTAATTTAATACCAGATGCCGCAGATGCTGGTTTCGCCATTTCTACACGAGCTCGATTAAATGCAAAGTATGAATCTGAGGCGTATCAATTTTACCTAAGCTTACAAGATGTAATGGTTTGGGGAGAGAACAGACAAATTTTACCAGATGATCAGAATGATTCTTTTGCTGTATTTGAAGCATGGGCTAATATTAATTTAGGCAAAGGCTGGTCTACCAAATTAGGGCGTCAAGTAATATCTTATGACGATCAAAGAATATTTGGTGGCTTAGACTGGGCGCAACAAGGTAGAAACCATGATGCGGGGCTTTTAAAGTATAAGAAAAATAAATTCATGATGGATATAGGTTTGGCTTTCAGTCAAGATTTTGATAACCCAACAGGGTTTCAATCTGTAGGTACGGCTTACAATACATCTGGGTTCTTTACATATAAAACCATGCAATACTTATATGCCAAGCAGCAAGGAGAAAAATTTTCAGGTAGCTTATTGATCTTGAACAATGGATTTCAGAATTTTGATGTTAATGGCGATGCAGATGGTATAAGTAGCTTACAGACTATTGGAACTCACTTAGGCTATAAGTCTGGTAAGTTTAATGCAATGGCTAATTTATTTATACAAACCGGCGAAAGACAAGGTGAGTTAGATGTTAAAGGGGCGTATTTATTAGGCCTGGAGCTAGGTTATAAAGCTAGCCCTAAAGTAGCCTTAGGTTTGGGTACGGAAGTAATCAGCGGTAATGATGGTGATGCAGGTGAAACTGGGGCTTTCTTTCCTTTATACGGAACCAACCATAAGTTTAACGGATTCATGGATTATTTCTACGTAGGTAACCATGCTAATTCAGTGGGTCTTTTTGATATTCATGCAAGTGCGAAATTCGATTTAGGCAAGCAATCAAGCTTACTGGTTAAAGTATTGAACTTTAGTGGAGAACAAGAATTAGCAAGTGGTGAAAAATCATTGGGTACGGAAATAGATTTGGTATTTGCAAAGAAATTCAAGGGTTACGGTCTGGCAATTGGGTATTCTCAAATGTTCGCTGCAGATGGTATGTATGAGCTTAAGGGAATTACAGATGACTTAGCGGCAAGCAGTCAAAATTGGGCTTGGGTTCAATTAACGATCAAACCTCAGTTTTTGAACACAAAGAAAGAGTAGTTTTATAAAGTAAGTAGTTAGTTATGCGGTCTATACAGCTATGGTTGTATGGACCGTATTTTTATTTTTAAAATATTGCGTAATTTAGCATGTTACGTATAATTACCTATATTTTGAGTGAAACAACGAGGATAGTATTAGCAGATGATCACGCTTTGGTTAGGGACGGAATTCGTTCTTTATTGGAATCGGAATCTGATTTAGAAGTAATCGGTGAGGCAGCCAACGGAAAAGAAGCTATTGAGCTGGTAGGCAAAGTATCTCCAGATATTTTAATCATAGATATTAGAATGCCTGTAATGAATGGTATAGATGCCGTGGCAGAATTGACCAAGAGCAAATCAGAGGTAAAGACCATTATACTCTCTATGCATGATTCTGAGGAATATATCTTAAAATCCATCAGTTCGGGTGCCAATGGGTATTTGTTAAAAGACACTGATAAATCAGAGTTTATAAAGGCAATCCATACCGTAAGAGAAGGCGGTAAATACTTTAGTGGAGATATAAGTAATGTTTTGGTAAATAACTTATTGGGAGCCAAAAAAGAAGAAGTAAAAGAAGAAGCGCCGCGCAAAACAGGTGATAATGTCTTTGATTTGACCAATAAAGAATTAAAGGTATTGGAATTGGTGTTGTCAGGATTAACCAATCAACAAATATCAGAGAAACTTCAAAACAGCAAGCGTACTATAGAAACGCACCGTTTTAATTTAATGCGTAAGATGGATGTAAAAAACCTTATTGATCTTTCTAAAAAGTCGCAGAAGCATAATCTTATCTAAGAAGGTTTTACTTCAAATAACTCATATCGAAAGTGTAAAGCCTAAGAACATCTGCAGGAAAAATCTTTAGCTAATGTTATCTTTTACGCGTATTTCACTTTAACATTTCAACACCTCACTTTCCCATTTATTGATCAATTCTCAGTGTCTGCTTGTCAAAATTGCGGATCACTCGATTTAATCCAAAACATTTACGATAAAAAAGTACGTATTTATACGTACTTTTTATAATTTGCAGTATACTTCTGAACCATTCTTTATCATTGATAAAATGAACAGTAATAAAACTCATAAAACAATATGTTCCTATTGCGGTGTAGGCTGCGGTATACTTGTAGATGTTGATGCAAAAGGAACTATTTCGGTAGATGGTAATCCAGATTATCCGTCTAATAAAGGCATGCTCTGTACAAAAGGGCGTAACCTAAACTACGTAGCTCAAGATACTACAGATAGAATTCTGTATCCAGAAATGAAATGGAGCAGAAATCATCCATTGCAACGTGTTTCTTGGGATGCCGCTTTTGAGCGTGCCGCTGCAGTATTTAAAAGCATTATTGCCAAACATGGTCCAGATAGTGTAGGGTTTTATGTGTCTGGTCAGTGCTTAACGGAAGAGTACTACCTTATCAATAAATTGACAAAAGGATTTATTGGTACCAATAATATAGATACCAATTCTAGGCTATGCATGAGTTCTGCCGTGGTAGGGTATAAGAAAACCCTGGGTGAAGACTCCGTTCCCATTTCATATGAAGATATAGAACTGGCAGATTGTTTTTTAATTGCAGGAGCAAACCCGGCATGGTGCCATCCTATCTTATATAGAAGATTGGAAAAACATAAAGAAGAAAATCCGAATGTAAAGATAATTGTAGTAGATCCACGTAAGACACAGACTTGTGCCGGCGCAGATTTACATTTGCAGATATTACCGGGTACAGATGTAATTCTATTCAATGCCATTGCACGTAGATTAATTGAAAAAAGAAAAATAGATAGTACTTTCATTAAAAAGCACACTGCCAATTTTGAAGCTTGTAAAGAAATGGCTTATAGTTTATCTCTTAAAGAAGCTGCTAAAAAATGCGATATTCCTGTTGGTGATATTCGTAAGGCGGCAGAATATATAGGTAACGCCAAAAAGTTCATAAGTATGTGGACCATGGGGCTGAACCAAAGTGTTATAGGTGTTGCTAAAAATGTATCGCTATTAAACCTATCCTTATTAACAGGTCAAATAGGTAAGCCAGGATCAGGACCATTTTCATTAACAGGTCAGCCAAATGCTATGGGCGGCAGAGAAGTTGGTGGTATGGCAAGTTTATTGGCTGCACATAAAAACTTAGGTAATCCAGCACATAGAAAAGAAGTCTCGGATTTTTGGGGAGGCGGAGAAATACAAGCCGAACCAGGGTACACGGCAACAGAAATGTTCGATGCATTAGATGAAGGAAAGCTAAAAGCAGTTTGGATCGTTTGTACTAACCCAGCGGTAAGTATGCCCAATTCTAACAAAGTAGAAAGAGCATTGAAAAAGTCAAAATTCGTAGTAGTACAAGATATATCACATAACTCAGAGACCACAAAATTTGCCGATTTATTATTACCTGCAGCAGGTTGGTTAGAGAAAGAAGGTACCATGACCAATTCAGAAAGGCGTATAAGTCACTTGCCTAAAGTGATAGATGCTCCCGGTGAAGCACTGCCAGATGCCGAAATTATTTGGCGTTTTGCACAAGCCATGGGTTATAGCGGCTTTGACTACAATAATAGCAGTGAGGTTTATGACGAACATTGTTTATTGACCAAAGGCACAGATATAGATATTTCTGGGCTGTCCTATGAAAGGTTAATTAACGAAGGTAGTTTTCAATGGCCGGTACCGCATAAAACACATAAAGGAACACCAAGGTTATTTACAGATCGTAAATTTTTGACCGACGATAAAAAGGCACATTTTAATGCTCCTACTACCCTATACAATAAATCTGAAGAAACAAGTAGTGATTATCCGCTGATATTGAATTCTGGGCGAGTTCGTGATCAATGGCATACCAGAACCAAAACCGGTAAGGTGAAGAGGTTATTGACCCATATACCCCAACCATATTTAGAAATGAACGCGGTAGATGCCTATTTACGTAAAATTAGGGAAGGTGATATTGCGGTAGTAAAAAGTAGAAGAGGGCAAGTACAGGTAAAAGTGCAGCTTAATTATGATATTAGAGAATCGGTTGTTTTTTTACCAATGCATTGGGGTAAAGTATTAAATAATGATTTTGGTAGGGCAAATAACTTGACCAATGATTTGGTTGATCCGGTTTCTAAAGAGCCAGATTTTAAGTACTGTGCCGTTGAGGTCACAAAGTTTGTAAAAGAAAAACAGAAGATTGTTGTTATTGGTGCTGGAGCTGCGGCTTACCGTTTTATACAATCGTATAGAGAAAAGAATAGCATAGATGAACTTCATGTATTTTCCAAGGAGAAAGATCCTTTTTATAACCGTGTATTGTTACCGGAGTATGTAAGTGATGAACTCTCATGGGAAGCTTTAGAGAAGCTAAAAGATGGTGAGCTACAAAAGTTAGATGTGCATTTACATTCGGGTATTGGTATCGATAATATTAATGCGGAGAATAAAACGGTTTTAGGTTCGGACGGAAAAGAGCATACCTACGATTTGCTGATTATGGCAACAGGTAGTAGAGCCTTTATACCAAGTGATGTACAAATAAAATTACCGGGTCGTTTTACCATGCGTGAAAGAGGCGATGCAGATAAACTTAGAAAATATCTGTTAGAGACCGGATTGCAGGCAAAAGACCAGAATGTGGTTATTGTTGGTGGCGGGCTTCTAGGATTGGAGCTTGCGGCAGCTTTAAAGAAAATCAACATAAACATCAGTATTATTCAACGTGCACCACGATTAATGGAGCGTCAACTAGATAGTGTGGCTAGTCGTTTGTTGGCAGAAGATGTTATGGAACGCGGTATTAATCTATATTTTGATAATGAAGTAAGTACCGTTTTTGAAGATAAAGAACAAAAACATAGCTTATTGGTAAACCTTAAAACAGGGCGTACCATTCAGTGTAATGCAATTGTATATGCCATAGGTACAAGACCAAATATTGAATTGGCAAAGCCTACGGGGATTAAAACAAGAAGAGGTGTTGTGGTCAATTCATACTTGCAAAGCAGTGATCCTTCTATATTTGCTTTGGGAGAAATAGCCGAGTTTAAAAATGCACTTTTTGGCATTACCTCAGCTGCAGAACAACAGGCAGATATTGCAGCCAATTTTATACTGGGAGACTTTAGTAGTATTTACAATGGTTCGGTTTTAATGAACATATTAAAATTTGAAAATCTTGATCTCTGCAGTATAGGTATGGTGAATTCACCAATTGGCGATTCATCTTACGAAGAAATTATTTTAATGGATGTAAGTAAGCGCTTTTACAAGAAATGCATTGTAAAGGACGATACTCTTAAAGGAGCCATTTTAATGGGTGATAAAAATGAGTTTGCAGAGTTTAAAAGGCTAATAGAAGAAGAAATTGAACTCTCTGAAAAACGAGACGAATTGTTGCGTGGTGCTTCCACCTCGGTGCCTTTAAAAGGCAAGTTGGTTTGTTCTTGTAGTCAGGTGGGAGAAGGAAATGTAATTGATGCCATAAACGGCGGATGTTCAGACTTCAATAAATTATGTTCAGAAACCGGGGCAGGTCTGGGTTGTGGTAGTTGTAAGCCCGAAATAAAAGATTTATTAAAGAAACAGCTGGTATTGGCAAACTAAAAGAGCACATTATGAACGATGATCTGCATAGAATATTAATAAAAGGAGGTGTTACCTCTCCGGGTGAATTGAAGGATATTATTACCATGTTAGAAGCTGCGGGACTAACAAGTGTAAATTTTGGATCACGGCAAGATATTTTGTTCCCGCTGAAGGATGCTAAAGAAGAGCAGCTAGAAAGTATCTCAAAATTTAATACCGATATTATTGGCAATCGCTCGTATCAGAATATCGTAAGTTCTTATGTTTCGGCAGATATTTTTGATATGACCCATTGGTTAAAGGGGTCTACTTATCTCTATATTTTAGAGGGATTTGATTTTCTTCCCAAGCTTAAAATCAATATTACTGATCCCAAACAACGATTGGTGCCAATTTTTAGTGGTAACCTTAATTTTATAGCCTCTGAACAAGAAGATTATTGGTATCTGAATATAAAATTACCACATTGGAATTCATCGGCATTTTATCCTGTTCTAATTTATAGTTGGGATATCAATTCTATCTCCAAACAGATTGAAGAAATATATGAAGATATCTCAGATATAGACGAGCTTTTTTTCATCATGAACAAAAACTTGGAGACCAATAATAAGACTATGGAGAAGGAATTAAAGGTTCCTTTTCAAACCTTTCCGTATTATGAAGGTATGAACCGTTTAGGGTCAGATTTGTACTGGTTGGGTCTCTATTGGAGAAACAACAAATATGACCTTTCTTTCTTAAAAGAATTTTGTGGCTTTTGCTTGGATAACAGTATAGGTAAAATATGTATTACCCCATGGAAATCATTTGTGGTAAAGGGAATAAAAAAATCTAGCAGACCAGAGCTTGAACGGTTTCTAGGTAAAAAAGGTATTAATGTAAGGCACTCTCAACTAGAGATGAATTGGCATGTGCCTATTGATGATGGTGAGGCGCTGGAATTAAAAAAATATTTGGTACGTAGCTTTGATCAAAATGATATTAGTACCTACGGTCTTACCTTTGGTATAAGCAATGAAGTGGGTAAACGTTCGCACTTTGCCTCGGTGATTATTGAAAAGAACAGTTTGCCCACCATTGTTAAAGAATTTGAAGTACGCCCAACGTACAACGTATTACATTTCGAGCATTTTGACCCTAATAGTCAAAAGTACATTACCTATGCTCAAGACATAGATAAAATTGAATTACCTGGTCTTTTAATGGAGTTAAGTAAAATGTACTTTGATCAATTAGGTCGCGTAGATGATAATGAAGAAAAGACTAGTGTTGAAATTGTGGATGCTACCCAGTCTTTGTATCAGTGTCAAGATTGCTTAACGGTTTACGATGCCACTTTCGGCGATGATGCCTTTAATATCCCTGCAGGAACCAAATTTGAAGATATTGATGATGCGTATGAGTGCCAAATGTGTGCGGCCCCCAAGTCAAGGTTTAAAGAAGCTATGATTCAAATGAGCTAAATGCAAATTAAAGAAATATGGTATCTAACTATGTGTCAATATGTTAATGAAGTTGTAATGGAGGTAATAAATTCAGCTATGAAGTCAAAACCATACTCTGTTTAGGCATAATTTTGTGGTGTAATCTTAAATAGACCACCCCTCATGACCAGGGTAAATATAAATAATCAAAATAAAGAGCCAGTTTTGGCAAAGGCATTAAAATTCACCATAGTAATTGCCGCAATAGGTATATTATTGTGTGTAGGACTAATGACATTTGGAGTGTAAACCAGCTATCAAGTTTTAAAATTTCGATTACGGCTGCATTACAGGGAGTTCCAAGACTCTTTCTGGCCCGTAGAATTTCAGTGCTATACCAAATACAATTACTGAAATAATCATACCTACCATAAAAACGGTGTAGGTCCAACGTAGAATTCTGTACTTTCTTTCCAATACAACACCCAAAAAATAAAGATCTTTTGTCAATGAACTGTAGATATAATCTTTGTCTTTTATAAGCTCGTTCATTGCCCAATTATACTGCTCCAACTTCATTTTATGAAAATTTCCAAAGAACAATAGGTTAACCTTTTTAGTCGTCACTTCTTCTTCTGTAAACTGCCCAGTGGTAATATTGGGTTTTGTTGCAATAATAGACATGACCATAGAAACCACACTAAAAACAATGAACAGGAACGTAGGATAAAATAGGTAATCGTTTGATGGATTATCTAATTTGGGAACCAGATTTGCCAATGCCATAGATATAATTATAGCATTTACCGAAAGTAAAATATTCGCTTTGGTATCGGCAATATCACTGAGTTTTAAGTGATTTTGTAAGGTAACCCTATATAAAGTTTGTATTCCCCTATCTGGTAACTCTCCTTTATATTTTGCTTTTAAGCTCTCTTTTTTAATAAGCTCATTGTTCTTCTTTCTTGCCTTAATGAGCCTCTTTACATTCTTATCTTTTCCTTTTTGCCAATTTTCAATGGCATAATCAGTATAAAATCGATGTCTTGTACGTAAAAGTGTAATGTTTTCTTCTCGCCATTCTGTCGAAGAACTGTTTTGCCTGCCCATAAGAGAAAGCTCTTCTCGTAACAGCTCTGTAGTTGCGGTAAAATTCTTTACGTGAAAATGAGAGGAGTCGGCATCTCTTATTATTTTTTCTAATTCGCTATCAGGCTCATAATTTTTCTTCGTAGCCATAATAAGGCTTTGCACCCTCTCAACAAATGACTTTGGCATTTGGTGCTTGGTCAAGAAATCTTTTGCCAATTGAGAACTATATTCTTCGTGATTCGTGTATGAAATGGTATAACCAAGATCGTGAAACCATGCGGCCACTAAAAGCAACTCACTTTCCTCATTACCAATTTTTTCACCTTCGATCAGCTCTTTGGCACTATCTACAACACGCTGCGTATGCCTAAGGTTATGATATAGAAATCTCGGGTTGATATCGCCGGTCAATTGATCAGTGGCAAATACCTCGGCTTTAGAAACTATTGTTGACATATTGGTTTTATAATACTTTAGAAAAGTACAAAATTAATTCTCTTACGCTAAAAGGATAATCCAAAACCTACTTGAATAAGATTACTTTCTTTAGAATTGAAATATCCAACATTAAATGTAAGTGCTTTTAAGCTACTGATCCAGAATCCACCACCTTGTGAGGTGTGCCATACGTTTGAACCTTCATTGGGCATCCATACTCTACCATAATCAAAGCCGCCATACATACCAATGGTTACTGGCGATACAGCTGTAACGTAACGTTTAAGCTTCAATTTTAGGTCAGAAGACTGGTAGAAATAAGACTTACCTGTAAAACGCTCATCCCTAAATCCTCGTAATCCGTTATTACCGCCAATTGATGGGGTATGGTAAAAATAGACGTCGTTATAATCAAAAAGACCTTTATACTCCGCGGTTGTACTTAACACCAGATCCCCCTTGGGTTCCAATTTATGATCAATTCCCACTTTCAATGAGGCATAACCAAACTTATTGGAGTTGTTGTTAATATTGATTTTATATCCTGCTGAAAAACCGAAATAAATAGCTTTTGAAGGAAAATCTCCAGCGTCGTCACGATCATAATTACCAGTCAATTCTACGCCACCATAATTCTGGTTTTCGAAAATATCATCCTCTAAGTTTGCGGGTGTAAAAAGACGGTCAGGATTATCTGCTACTTTAAATGATTCAAACAAACCTTTTATACGTAAGCTATAGTATGCCAACCCGGCACTTGCTTTAAAAGTTCTGATTCTTCCTCTGTAATAATCTCGATCTAAGGCATCTTCATTGTTTACGGTTTCGTTACCATACCCAAAGAAGTTGCTTACGTAACGATCATTCGCAAAATAGGCATCCATTTCAAAATTCCATCCAGGGAAAACACTTCCATAAATTCCAGAATATGAAAGTTCTGCAGCTTTAAATTTAAAATAATAGTTTGCACTTACCGTATGTTGCTGTCTAAAAGAATTACCGTCAATACCATGTTGTGTATATGTATTTGTTGCACCTAAGAACATACCATCATCGGTTCTAAAACCTAGGCTTGGCACTAACACATTGGTATTCGGTTTAAAATATCTGAAATGGAAGGTGTTTGTTTTGTAATTGTCCGTTAATAAAGTCTTGGGTTGTAAATCTTCAATATTGATTTTCTCATGTTCCCAATCATATAACTTCACCTTTTTCTTATTGGCAACTGTATACGTGTCTTTACCGTAACCACCAATAATCCTCAATTTTGTTTTAGGCTTTGCATTGCCTTCAACTACAAATTTGTCGTCATCTCCTAAACCATAGATCCAAACCTCTTTGGTTAGACTGTCATTGAAAGTTCTTGAATATATAAGCTCATTCTTTTTATCGGTGAAAATTCGTTTTACTTCTACTTTTGTATTTCCGTTTTTCATACGGGTCATAGTGAAAATATCATCTTTTTCTGTACCAATGACAGCAACAATCTTATTGAGGTAAGTTGCATAATTTTCGGCAGTTTCTGGCAATGTTAAAAGGCGCTGTTTTAGACTCTTTTTGATATACTCAGAAGTTTCGTCTTGTACTGATTTTGGTAAACGGTTAAAAGCATTTTCTATAACCTCAGGTGTCATACCTTTTTGTATCGCCTTGGCTTCTTCGATCCAAACTTCTGGTCCGTGAGCAGTAGTTAAGGTTCTGTCTAAACCGCTACCGGATAGATTAAACCATTTCACATTATCTACATCCTCATCATAAGATTCCCAATTTCTGGTGCCGGGAACAAACCATTGTAGAAACGGAATTACCTTGCCATCAAATCTAGGGAAGGCATTATCCCTATCTCTTGGTACGGGCATAAATTCTTTTTCACCATCTGGACTCTCGTATTCTATCCATCTCCATTGATCTTGGTGACGGTCCCAATCTCCGATCAACATATCAAAAATACGGGCTCTTATAAAACTTCTTTCATCTACCCAGTAAGATTCATCGCTTTTTATCTTCTCGAGCATATCAGTAGTACTTTCGTAATCTGTAACCTCGCCCGATGTTTCGTTAATAGTTCTTCTGTATCCCTTATAATGTGCCTGCTCTTCAGATGGTCTTCTTTCTATATAATATAGTTGGTCACCAAAATTCTCATTATGTTCCTTAAGATTATCCTGTTTTGGTACAAAAAACAAATCGGTATCAGAATTATTGATATCTACAGATGCCGTTAACGGATCAATTACCAATTGCATATAAGGGTGTGCTGTAGTAAAGAAATCGGAAATCGCCTTTTCTGCCCATGTATCTTGGTAATCCTGAGTATTGTATGAAATACCGGGCAGCTTAAATTTTAAAAATTTCAATGCACTTTTTTGAAGCGAGCGCATAGCATATTGTTTACCTTTTTCATCTTCTAAACGAAGAGAGAAAGACTGGTGCCCTCCACCTTCTTTAACAACCGATAAGCCATTATATAGCGTATCTAATTGAACAATGGGAGCTTCAACGGGCAGACCGTAATATGTACGGTAGCGTTCACCCCATAGAAATTTATAGAATCCACTTTTGTTGTAATCTTTTGGGTTGTCTAATATTTTAGCCTCTTTAGTGGCTTCGGCACTTACGGCAAATTGGTCGTACGTTCTTTTTTCTTCTTTTTTAGGCAAAACATCAAAAGTTTTGCTTGAGTTGAGTTCATTTTCTAAAATGAAAGTAACTTTTGAGCTGCCATCTTTAAAATAGTCTAAACGTGCAAAACCTCTTTCACCATACACATATTCTCCATGATATTCTATAGAACCACCTATAGCGGTGATCCTACCTGGGCTCATTTTTGCAGCACTTTTTTCGCCAAGGGAACCACTTACGATTTGGTGAATACCGCCACCTTCTAATAATTGTAAACTTTCTTCATGACCAGAAATTAGTGTAATTCGGTCATTGGCTTGTGCCAAAGCGCTTACAGCAATGCGCAGGTAATTGTAACGCCTTGAGTTTACATGTTCAGGGTCAAAGGCACCAAGATCCATTACGGCATTCTTAACAGTGCCCAATAAAGGTAATGGGGTAGCATGGTCTTTTACCGTTGTTTTACCGGCATAAGTACCATTGGTAAATACGGGGTGGTGCATGGCAATAACAATATTTTTACCCTGGCCATCACCAATATACCCTTCCAACTCTTCCATAAACCGTCTGCGGGTAATAATATCTGTACACTTGCTATTAATGCCTTCTATTCTAGACCAATTTGCCACAAACCACTTAGAATCAACAAGAATTAAATCTAAATCATCGTTGATAACCTGGTGGTCAATAGGACAGCCATTATTGGGTACGACCGCTGTATTTTTTCTATTGACATCTTTAAGGTAATTCTCTACCCTTTCAATTTTATCTAGCTCGTAGCTTTTCCATTCATTATTACCAGGCAAGAAAACAGTTTCTCCTTTAAAGCCCGATGAAAAGTCTAGCTGTTGCTTTATAAGTAAACTATCAACTTTCCAATTACTGCTTTCGGGCGAAATGTTATCACCGGTCAATACTAATGTGCTATTTTCAGAAGCATTGTCAAGCTCTTCTTTAAATCGTTTTAAAAGAGCATTGTTCGGTGCAGACGAAGCATTGCCCAAGCCACCAGCTATGTAGAATGAATACGTAATTTCTTTATCTACAGGCAAGTTGTTCTCTTGTACATTGCTCTGTTCTATATACGTAGCGCATGAAGAAAGCAACAGCAATGCGAATGTAAAACTGATGAATTTTATCGTTTTATAGTTTGCTTCAATAATTTGAAGTGGTTGGTCGATCATAAATATAGTTAAGTTAATACTGGCAATATCTTGCCCTCTCTAATTGGTAAAAAACACGTTTGATATGATGATACCACCAATAAGAAGTACTAAAAAAGCAACTAGAATAGTTACCCCTAATTTTGTTTTTTTATTCTTCTGAAGGATGAATTCTCTTGTGTTTTCTTCAGGTTCTTTTACAAATTTTGTCTCTTGATTATTTTTTTTCATGATATTTATTTTTTAATGTATACTGTTTTTTTGTTTACGAATTCTAATATTCCTTCTCTAGATAATTCTCGTCCATAACCCGATGCCTTAGTACCTCCAAAAGGTAGTCTTGGGTCAGATTTTACCATATCATTTATAAAAAATGCGCCATCAGGTATATTAGATATCACGTTCATTGCAGCATCAATATCTTCTGTAAAGAGCATGCTGCCAAGTCCTAGTCTAGAGTTTGTGGCCAAGGCAATCGCCTCATCCCTATCTTTTGCTTTAAGAATAGCTGCAACCGGTCCAAAAGTTTCTTCTTTGAAAACGGGCATTTCTGCGGTTACCTCAGTTAATATGGTAGGGGCAAAATAAGCGCCATCCCTTTCATTGCCAAGAACAACCTTTGCGCCTAACGCTATCGACTTATCTACTTGTTCTTGTAATTCCTCTGCCAGGTCTTCACGAGCCATAACACCAATAAAAGTATCTTCTTGCATGGGGTCGCCAATTTTAAAAGACTTTACTTGCTCGGTAAAATGTGCTAAAAAATCATCATAGATATCGGCACATACAATAAAACGTTTTGCTGCAATACAACTTTGCCCGGTATTTTGCATACGAGCCGTTGCCATGGTTTTAATATACTTTTCTAAATCAGCATCTTCCCAAACGATGCAAGCGTTATTACCGCCAAGTTCTAGAACCGATTTTTTAAGGTTGGATCCTGCGGTAGCTGCAATTGATTTTCCAGCTTTTTCGCTTCCGGTAAGAGTTACCGCTTTAATACCATCATTGCCAATAAGATTTTCAATTTCTTCGTGACCGGCCTTTATACTTTGAAAACATCCTTCGGGATATCCGGCATCTAAAAATAGCTGTTCAATAGCCAAAGAACATCCAGTTACATTTTGCGCGTGTTTCAGCATTGCCGTATTACCTGCGGTCAATGTAGGCGCGGCAAAACGTAATACTTGCCAAAACGGATAATTCCACGGCATAACAGCAAGAACACATCCTAAGGGATCATGACTTATAAAACTTTCATCCGCATCTGTTTCAATAATTTCATCAGCTAATAAATCTTCAGCATTTAAAGCATAAAAATCACACACCCATGCACATTTTTCTATTTCTGAAATACCTTGAGAATACGGTTTGCCCATTTCCTGTGTCATCAATGCTGCATAATCCTCTTTACGGTCTATAAGCAGCTCAGCAACATTGGTTAAAAGGTCACACCTATCTGCAATGTCCATGCTTGCCCATGATGCTTCTATGGAAAGCGCTTTTTTTAATTTTAAACTGATTTCAGTAGACGAATCTTGAGTATAAGAATTGACTACAGTACCATTATATGGATTCTTTAATTGATATTCTTTCATAGTACAAATTTAGAGGTAAGAAGGTTTTTCGGTTAATTCGTTTCATTTTATTCTTGACCCTTTTAAACGATTGTTATAGTTAATATTAAACGGTTTAGAGTTAAGCATTTGTGTGATTTAATATAAACTTTGTAGAAGACAATAAAACAATTATTGTTATTTACTAAAAGAAACGTTTAATCCAAAAAAATTATAACATGAACAATAGTGGAAATACATTATTAGCAATTATTGCGGGTTCTGCAATTGGTGCGGCCTTAGGAATTCTTTATGCACCTGATAAGGGTGAGAATACTAGAAAATTAATTGCTGATCAGGCAGCGGCAACAAAAGATAACTTTACAGAAAGTGCTTTAGACCTTAAAAATAGAGTCGCTTCAAAAATGTCTGACGAAAGAGAAACTTTAGATACCAGAGTTGAGTCTTTGGTTTCTGATATAAGTTATAAAACTGAAGATGTAATTTCAACTTTAGAGAAGAAATTGTCAGAGTTAAAGACTAAAAATAAGAAACTGCAGAAAACAGTATAAATGGGAATAATTGATTCACTTAACGAAACGTCTGACAAGGCAATTGATGTAGGAGAGGTTTATTATAAAAAAACCCAAGAATACTACAGGCTTAAAGTGTTTCAACAATTAACGATGACCACTGGTATGCTGCTGAAAACAGCAGTATTTGGTGGTCTTGGTTTTATGGCATTGGTATTTATAACCGTTGCCGGTGTTGTTTACTTGGCAAAAGTGATTGACAGTATGGTAGGCGCTTGCCTTATTGCTGGAGCTTTCTTTGGAGTATTGTTGATTTTGGCCTATGTTTTTAGACGCAAAATAGATAACCTGTTAGTTAAAAAACTATCGGTTAAATTCTTTAACTAAATAGATATGTATAAAAATTTTGAGGAAGTAGAGTTTCATTTAAAACGCTTAAAATTAGAGCGTGAAATTGCTTTAGAGGAGCTAAAGGGCATAAAAAATGACGTGAAGCAAGATTTAAGTCCGTACAATTGGGTATCGACTGCAATCTCTGCTGCCAAAAAATTCGGTATGCTATATTTAGTGCGCAAAGTGGTCAAATAGAATTACTATTCAGCACTGTAATAACAGTTGTATAAATAAGAAAAGCACCTCATTTAATGAGGTGCTTTTTTATATGTTCTTGTTAGATAAGATCTATTCCTTTGTCCAGGCATCAAGCATCCAACTTACTTTTTCAATTTCGCCAATGTAGCCACCGATCATATCAATTGTTCCTTCATCTCCACCAGCTTCGGCAATTTTTACCACCTTGCTCATTTGCTTCAATAATGTTTCGTGCTGATCTAAAATATGTTTTACCATTTCGGTATCAGAAATAAGAGAAGGTGTTTCTTTTATTGAAGACACTTCAAAATATTTTGAAAACTCGCTTGTTGGGTTATGTCTTAACGTTAAGATACGTTCAGCGATTTCGTCAATTTTGATTCTTGCATCAGTATATAACTCTTCAAATTTAATATGAAGGTCGAAAAAGTTTTTTCCAGACACGTTCCAGTGATACCCTCTTAAATTTTGATAGTATAAATTATAATCTGCCAATAGCGTGTTTAATTCATCAACAATTGGCTCAATATCTTTTGACTTAATATCTAAATAGCTCATAAAATTTTGTTTAATTGTTTATAGCACAAATTTAACAAAAATAGCCGTATTAGGTTGACTCAGAAAAGCTATAGATGAACACTTTAACGATATTTAACGTTGAAGGCAAGCTATTCTTTTACCAATGGTTTTAGATTAATATAAGAGTAGTTTATTTCTCCAACATGGTCATATTCGGTAGAGTTCTGCTTAAGAGATCCCCAATCAAATTGTTCGTCTAAATTATTCTCTTTATAATAGTTGGTTAAACCTTCGGTAAAGAGCAAGTATTCGCTCATTCTAATTTTGTTCTTTAAAAGTTTATGGGCAATAATAAGGTCTTCTCCAAAAAGTTTTATGCTGTTGCCTACTTTAGTTAAGGCTATTTCCTTACCATAATGAAGTATAATTTTTAAGCCAAGTATTTTAGGTATGGCTGCAGCGTCTTTATTTTTTTTGTGTTTCTCCCGTAAGGCATCTAACTCTTTATAGAATTCAGTATAGAAAATTCTGCATTGCTCAATAAGTGCCTCTAGACTGGGCATTTCACCGGTCTTAAAGAATAAAACGGCATCGCCCTCTATTTCAGAAACTTTAAGCCCTATTTTATTGGTGTAGATAATTTGGTTCAATAGTGCCGGAATTATTTTTGAACTCAGTTCAAAATCCGTTTCACTCATAAACTCCGTAAATCCACTTATGTCTGGTATGCAAATTAACATTGGTGATCCTTTCATAAGCAGTAGTAATGTGTAAGGTAGCAAGGTATTGAAGTTTTAAAAGTAAAAAGACTCCGTATCCTAAAAATACTACCGCAATCAAATTGAAATTAATTCTATTAAGGTGTACAAATAGATATGTTTTGGGTTATAAAATGGTGTAATAACATACGGGTTTAGCGGTATTATGCATTATTTTTGTTTCACGTTTAATAAAATAGGGTAAACAAAATTTGAATTTATATCATTTTTATATCAACATGTAATGAATTATTCAGAACTATTGGCAGGTGAACCACATGATGTAGCAGCACACATGCAATTAAAATATGTAGGCAGAGAAGCACTTTCAATACTTCGGATAAAGGAAAAGAATGAATTTCAGTACTTATTAAAGAATAAGCCACTTAGTAAAAAGTCTGAACTATCTAGAATTAAAAAGTTGGTGATTCCACCAGCTTGGCAAGAAGTTAAGATTGCATCTATTGCAAATGCACATTTACAAGCAGTGGGTTATGATGATAAGCATAGGTTGCAATACCGGTATCATGACCTATGGTTACGGGTTAGAAACCGTACCAAATTTTTAAGAATGCATCAATTTGGTGAAGCGTTACCTTTAATTCGGCAAAAAGTTGATGAAGATTTACTGTTACAAGGGTGGCCAAAAGAAAAAGTACTTGCGTTAATTGTTAGATTGATGGAAGAAACACACATTCGTATAGGTAATCAGCAATATGCCAAAAGAAATAAAACATACGGATTGTCTACCTTAAGAACACGGCATTTAAAGACGAGCAAGAATAAGTTGAAATTTGAATTCACAGGTAAAAAAGGAAAGAAACATAGTATTACCCTTAATAATAGAAAATTACGCAGATTGGTTTTGCAATGTGAAGAAATACCAGGGTGGGACCTTTTTCAGTTTTTTGATGAAGACGGTACTAAAACAAGTGTAGATAGTGGTATGGTAAATGAATATTTGCAAGATATTAGCGGAGATTTATTTACCGCTAAAGATTTTAGAACTTGGTCTGGCACCATTATATTTTTTGAATCGTTGATGGAAAATGAACCTACCATAGAAGAAAATCAAATAAAGAAGAACACTGTTAAAGCTTTTGACGCTACAGCGAAAGCCTTGGGAAATACCAGAAATGTATGTAAGAAATATTACGTACACCCTTATGTAGTCAACAAATATGAGAGAAACGAATTGGATACTATTTTTGAAGAGGTAGAAGCGGCAAGTTCAACTGAATATCAAACTGCGGCAGAAAAAGCATTGATTAAATTAATATCAGATTTTAATCCGCTTTTGAATTTATCTAAAAAGAAGTAATGCAATTTGTTCAGTCGGCTCTTTCGACTTCACTTTCGCTCTTTAGCACATAATCTCCATCATCTTGTTTGATGTAAAGTGCTTTGTCATCATCATTACCATTTCTGGTGATTTCATTCCCTTTAATGGTTTTGGTAGTTTTTGAAGTATAAGTTTCCTCAACAGTACCTTCTGCGGTACCATTACCCCAAGACCATTTTACAACTGTACCTTTTCTAATCATGCTGACTCTAATATTTGTTTGTGCTTTCCATCACTTCTAGTTTTTTGGAGAACCAGTGATGGAAATTACCATACAACGGGGCACAAACATGAGAACTAAATTTATACTGCAAGTTCTATGATTTTATGATTTATTGTGTAAAAAGGGCACTTTATTTTTAATTCTAATACGCTGAATATTAACCCAATTGAAAGGAGTTAATGCTAAAGGGGATTAAGGCAAAAAGTACCTGTTCTCAAAATTATATTTGTCTTCAAAACAATGCAGATGATAAATTTAATAGCAAATATTTCAATAATAATCGGTCTAGGTTTTATCGGCTTATTACTAAGGGATTATTCTATTAAAAACAACATGAATGATTTGGAACTGGAAGATGAAGATGCGTTTTGTGATATAGACGTTGACCATGTTCTAATGTATTCAGACCAGTCTAAACCAAAAGATATAGGTGAGTTAAAAAGAAAACTGCAAGACTTTAAACATAGAAATAAATTTTATAAGATGTAATTGTGATTGACATCTTTAAATAAAAATCACATCATTTAAATAGAAAACAATGAGTACATATACAGAAGAAGTAGGAGAAAAATTAAATGAACTTTTAGAAAAAACGTATGATGCAGAAAAAGGCTTTAAAAAAGCGGCAGAAAATACGGAAAATGTTCAGTTGAAATCATTTTTTGAAGCAAAGGCAAAGCAACGTTATGATTTTGGTCACGAGCTAAAAGCAGAGATAATGTCTTTTGGTCAAGAAATCGATAAAGGAGATAGTATTACCGGAAAAGCGCATAGAGCTTGGATGGATGTAAAAGCACTATTCTCTTTAGATAATGCAGAGTCAATGCTAGAAGAGGCAATTAGAGGAGAGAAAGCGGCTATTGAGGAGTATGAAGAGGTTCTAGGCGACACATCTTTACCATCAACAACTGCTACTATTTTAAAAAGTCAAAAAGAAGCCATAAAAAGCGGGCTTTCAAACATTAAAATGTTAGAGGATATTAGATAGGTAAACGCTATACCAGAAAATGAAGAGGCTGTAAAAAGCCTCTTTTTTTATTTCTAAGCTTAAGTGATTTCCACAACTATAATAGGGAAATAAACGGCTTGTTTTTAATGCGTTATCTTTTTTTGTTTATGCAATAACAGTGCTTCATCTAATTGGCGAACTTTATGATTAAAGCAAAAGATTGATATGTATTTTAAAATTTCGAATACAGCAAAAATGAAGGAGATAGAGCGAGATGTAAATGCTTTGTTCAAGTATCCAAACCTATATACACCACAGGTCGTTATCAGCGGTTTAACAGAAGTTTCAATCCCTATTATAACGATGGATGAACCCGAAGCCGTCTCTTTGGCAATTTGGGGGCTATTACCAAGTAGTTTTAATGATGATTGGGAGTTATTTCAAAAACTGACCAATACCTTGACGATACCTGCCCAAAAAATCAAGGCAGATACCTGGTATCATGATTCGTTTAAAAATAGAAGGTGTATTATACCGGTAACAGGGTTCTTTACTTCGGTTTTAAAGAATGGAGAAATCTATCCGTATCACGTAAGTAGTAAAAATGGGGGAATTTTATATTTAGCGGGCATTTACACCATTCTAGATGATGGGTTTATAACGTGTTCATTACTTACTGGTCCTTTAGAAAAAGAGGTTATAAACTATCAAAACCTCGTAGATTATATGCCAAGCATCATAGATCATGATGATAAATATGAATGGCTGTCTGGCAGTACAAATGTTGAAAGGGCGGTAGAACTGTTACAACCGCCACACAAAACAAGTTTAGACGTGAGGCCTATAGCCAAAAATTTATTTAATCAAGACATTTCATATGATAGCATGTTAAAGCCATATGAGTATCCGGAAAGTTAACGAAGCGATGAATTTTTGTTCTTTAAATGTTTCCTGTAATCCGTAGGGAGAATATCATACGCTTCAAAGAATATCTTAGAAAAATAACTTCTACTTTTTATACCGATTGCATAAACGATTTCTGACACCGATAAATCAGAATTTTTTAGGTAATCTTTTGATATTTCTAGCTTCAATTGCCTAACATACTCGTTTACAGTTTTAGAATACAGGATTTTGAATCCTAATTGTAGTTTTTTTGGACTTAAGCCAGATTCTGCACTCAAAGTGGAGATAGAAATATTGTCGGAAATATGCTCTAAAATATAAGTGGTCAACTTATGAATCTTAAGAATATCCTCTTTAGAAATAGCTTCAGGTAAATTCATATTTTCTTCAAAATTTTTATGTTCTAATAGCTGCAGCGATAGAATTAAGTAAAGTCTGCCTTCAAGGGACAGAGACCTTAACATACCGCTAGTAGCATCGACATTGTTAAGCAATTTAATTTCGTCTGCAATTCTTAAGCTAAAACTACCACCGTGTTTAAAAGCGGCTTCTCCTTTGCTATCATTGAATAATGAAACCAACAATTGATTTAATTGAGAGACATTGTTATTCTTCTTTTGTAAATACTCTTTACGGTTTATACGTATAAAATTGATTCTTAAGTGTTCGTTCTTCGGAAACAAAAAAGTTTTTTTGGCGTCACTCTTATGTGATATGATCGTATTCTGAAATTGTTCTAACCTTGTAAATGAATCGGTATTGTTTTCACTATACTCAAAATAGCCCTGTGTGATAAAAATAAATTCTATTGGTGCTAAGTCTTGGGTGTCAAAAACAATCCTTATTTCTTTATTAAGAAAAATATCGCAATCAATAAGAGATACCCCCCAGTTGAAACCTATGGTTCTCAAGGTGCCTTTACCGTAATTATTGTTGAATGTTAACACACTTTCGCCCCAATCCTCTCTTAGTTCTCCCTGTATGCATGTTTGCAATTGGGTGAATATATCGTCTGACTTTGAACTATGTATGGTTAACTCTTTCATTGTTTCTTTTTATGTACAATGGTAATTGTACATTACAAAAAAACTAGAAAATAGATAATTTCATTAACACTTTTGAAATGTTAATTGACACAAATGCGGACATTTGAATAGGTAAGAAATGTTAAATTATGTTATCAAAAGCTTGTAAACAGCCTGTTTCAGGGCAAATTTCAACTACTAGAAGTATCTCCTTTATTAGCAGTATCGAGTTTTTGCATGTACTGTTTTGGAGACATAGAATAGCGTTTTTTGAATAATTTTGAAAAGTAACTTCTAGAATTTATTCCAATTCTATAAGTAATCTCAGTAATGTTTAAGGTGGTATTCTCCATCAAATGCCTGGCTTTTTCCATGCGTTTGTTTTGAGTGTATTCTTTAACCGATAAGCCAAACAAACTTTGAAATCCGTTTTGAAGCGTATTTTGATTTAGACCAACTTTTTTAGCAAGTGTAAGAATATCTGGTGCCTGTTCTAAATTGTTATCTATAAAATTGGCGGCCTCTTCAATTCTAATCACTGTTGATTGCCTTAATATGGTTCTTTTTTCACTTGGCGAGGCATCATCTACATACTGGCGTAAATGGTGGGCCAATATTTCATAACATTTACCTTCTATAAAAACACTCTTGGTAAACCCCTGATCATCGGTCTGGTTAATTTCTTCAATGCATTTAGCGATATCCAAACTGTAATGGCCTTTATGAAAAAATAGGTTAATGCCGTTTACATCTCTAAAAAGCCCTTCAAGATCTTCATCCATTTCAGGTAGAAACGATTCTATTTTCTCCTCAAATAGCTTTCTGTTGATTTCAAGATTAAAAAAGCACATGGGTTCATTTGCTTTTAAGGTGAGAACATTACCATATTTACTGTTACATGAAAAAATAGCACTTTCTAAATGTTTAATTTCTGTTTGTTTTTCTTGACCATCAAACTCATGTAGCAATGTTTTTTCTCTATTAAAAACAATTTCTAATGGTTGAACCAAAGACTGGTTTAACACAAACCGGACATCTTTCTTAAGCGTAATATCAACATCCATAATGCCGACACCGTGAGAAAAACTAATTGCTTTTATATGTCCGGTACCCGCTTCTTCGGGTATATCCATACAAATTTCATTATTTTCTTCCTTATAGTTTACACCTAATCTTTGGGCGATATCTTTAACCACATCTACCACATTCAATTCCTTAAGTTCCTTTTTTGTGCTCATTAAAACAATAGAATATAGGTACAATATAAGGTAAATTTTAAAAGGTGATGCACCCTAAAAAATCACATTATTAATACATAAAACACAGTAAAGTGTTGATTTTCAAATTATTTGGGGTATTTGGGTAGATGAGTTAAGATTTTTTTTTTTACAACCAAACCATTCTGCATAATTGTAGCATTTTTGTCTTGAGAGGTAAGATAAACTATATGTTAACAAGTTAATCTCACTGCCTAACAATAAATATGTTAACCTAATTATTAAAACTATATTATGAAGAAGTCACTATTAATGATTGTTTTTGCATTTGCAACAATGAGCATTGCAACAAGCTGTAGAGAAGAAAAAACTACGGGAGAAAAAATTGAAGAGGGAATGGATGATGTTGGAGATGAAATTGAAGATGGAGCTGACGAAGTTGAAGACGCAGTAGAAGATGCTACTGATGACAACTAGAATATAAATTTGCTATGAAAATTAAAGCCAGATAGTTTAACTATCTGGCTTTTTTAGTTGTAAAGTGTTCTTATTCTTTTTTGCCATTACCGGTCAATACACTTAGAAGTCCGTCTTGAAGATTGATCCATAAATAATTGAAGAAAGATTTATGCTTGGTGCGCTCTACAGAAATGTCACCATATCTATATCCTTCCGCATCAGCTTTAGAACCATCGTTCACGAATAGATTTCCAATAAAAGAAAGTACTTTTTTAACGGCAATTCGTTCTTTGTTCAAGACTTGAAACTTAAAATCTTCATAACTCATTTTTATTTCCCCGGTAGAGGTGTATTCATCACCAGAAATGGTAAAGTAAAGTTGATCAATGGTACCTGTAGTTTGTGTTCTTAGGTTGGGTACCAAAAACTCATTTAGCCTTTCGGTTTTTAAGTTTGATAGTCGCCCAGATATTAAAAAGGAGTTACGGGGGTCGTGCACATTAAACTGCCAGTCTAAATGAAATTTGCCAGTGCCCATTAAATTAGCGTCTAGTTGAATTTTTACCGGGTCTTTTACAGCAATCATATTAGATAAATTACTGATAGAGACATCTAAATCGTTAAAATGAAGCGCACCGGCTTTGGTATTGTTGGGCATATCCTCTTCATAGATAATTGTTCCTTTTTCAATAAAAACGGAGTCAATTGCCACTTTAAAGGGCAGTTTTTGCAATAATTCGCCATAAAGTGGTTTTTTTCTGAAATCTTCTAATCTAGATTTATCTCTGTACATTTCTAAATTTGGCTCAGAAAGAATTAGATGTTTAAAATGCACTTGAAGAGAATCATTGCTTGCCAAATAGGTATGGTTTTTAACTGTAATTGTCGGTACTTTTAAATCTACATGATCTCGTTGATAGGTTATTTCTTTGCTTAGTTCAGATTTTGAATATATTGTGGAAAGTGAAATATTAGTAATATCAATGGTTGAATTATTCATTACCATAGATTCTAAATGTAATTTTTCATACTTGCCTAAAGGAGCAGTGAAATTTAGAAATTCGATGTTATATTTTGAGAACGTAAAGGGAACATATTTGGTAATAACTTCTGGGTCGGTAGCTACATTATTTAAGTGCAGCCCTATAGACTCTACAGCAATCAATTCCACTTCCTCTTCTGAATCCCAAATTTCAACAATACCATCTTCAAAAATGAGTTCTTCAACGAAAATCTCTTTTAACAGTTTTATAGGATTGCTTTTGTTTGCAATTACATTATCAGAATCTTTTGGGCAAGTCTTAAAATTGAGATGAGGTTTAGAAAGGGTAAGTGTTTTGATGAAAATAGACTTTTCAAAAAGTATCTTCCAATAGCTAAATCCTTTTATGGAGAGTTGATCGGCATTAACCTTAATTTCACAAGATGAAGTTTGCCTGCCCAGACTCA
This sequence comes from Maribacter forsetii DSM 18668, assembly GCF_000744105.1. Taxonomy (NCBI): domain Bacteria; kingdom Pseudomonadati; phylum Bacteroidota; class Flavobacteriia; order Flavobacteriales; family Flavobacteriaceae; genus Maribacter; species Maribacter forsetii. Next base: position 61,479 of record NZ_JQLH01000001.1, on the reverse strand, counting down.
CTACAGTAACATCATAAAATGCAATGTTACCTTTAATAAGGTTAATGGTAAGTTTATCATATGAAAAATCTATGTGATCAGGTACTTTCCTTTCCAAAAAGCTAATAACTTCCCTCTTCATTTTCCATTCCGCAAGCATATAACCGCCAACGCAGAAAATAAATACAACAATCAGCCATTTAAATAATTTGGACATAGGCATAAATTAATGGGATGTAAATTAAAATGCAGAAAACCCTATGTCAAGAAGTAGACACCATAGATTGGTATAGTAAATTATTTATAAGGTTTTTCAATACCCGCACTATCTGGATCCATATATTGTTTGTAGTCAGATGCGCTAGTAAGTTCTATATATGTATCTCCTTTTATAACAATGGCATTTTTAAGGAATCTTGGATTTTTGTCCAAAATCTTCAACCAACCGTCATCATCTAAATCAACATAATTTTCACCATAGGTTTCCTTAAAATCCGGTAAATCTGTGTTCACTAGATCTGAAATCTCTTTACCAATCCCCTCTGCTAATTCTGCCCATTGGGTACCTGTAACATTGGTTTTTGAAATATCTATTGTTAAATGTTCTTTGCCAGACGATTCCACATAAGCATTCAATTGTTTACCTATTGAGTTTTCTGAACTGTAGTATAATGTTATCTGTTTTTTATCCATAGCAATTACTCCCATCACTTTTTTTTAAAAGTACTTACATCTAGAACTAGTAATTAACTCGTTTAAAACTAAAAGTATCTTAAAAGGAATTTTGCAGTTAGGGCTAGGTCAATTTATACTATATTGTTGATAAACAATTAACAAGGTGGTAAATACTATTTTTTGGCTTGCTTACATAGCGGTAACGTTGTGGAGTATTGTCAATATTATTTTCAATGGATCTAAGGCTACTAAGATGATTAGTTGGTCCTTGTCCGTCATTATATTTCCTTTTTTAGGTCCGTTGTTGTACTATTTATTCGGTATCAACAGAAGAAAATTCAAGCTTTTCAAGTTAAAACAAAACGAAAAGAGAAAACTGTTCTCAGAAACATATAAAGAACTCGAGGGCGGAGAGCAAAGTGTTCATGAATTTGATGATTACAAGCAAGATAAGCTGGCATCCATAATTAGAAAGAACAGTTATTTCGCTCCATATAAAGGCAATGATGTTGCGTTGTTAAATAGTGGTGAAGAGACCTTCAATGCCATATTTAAGGCTATAGAAGAAGCCAAAGAATTTATACATCTTCAGTACTATATTCTTGAAGACGGTATGCTGCTTGATAGGTTTTATGAGTTGTTTCAAAAGAAGGTAAAAGAAGGTGTGGAAATTAGAATGTTGTATGATTCTTTTGGGAGCAATTCTATGCGTGGTAAGCGAGTAAAACGATTTAAGGATTTAGGGGTAAAGGCATTTTCAACCATGCCTATTCGTTTTGGAAATCTGTTGTTTACGCTCAATTATAGAAATCATAGAAAAATTATAGTTATTGATGGTAAAGTAGGATTTACTGGGGGATTCAATGTGTCTGATAAATACATGAAACCTGTTTCAGAATTAGGTGTTTGGCAAGATTTGCATTTGCGTATAGAAGGTCCTACGGTAAATAGTCTACAACGTGTATTCGTTAAAGATTATCACTTTGCCGGAAAGGAAGAATTACTGCTGCAGGATAAGTATTTTCCAAAGGTGGAACCTTCAGGAGATACGGTGGCACAAATAATTTCTAGTGGACCAGATTCTAGGTATCCGGCAATTATGCAACAGTATTTGGCAATGATCAATATTGCTACAACAAGTATCTGTATTGCCAACCCTTACTTTATACCTGGCGAACCGGTTTTAGAGGCTATTAGAATTGCAGCATTAAGCGGAGTTAAAGTTACTTTATTGACCCCTAAAATTTCAGATTCATTGCTTGCCCAATACAGCATGTTCTCCACTTTTGAAGCTTTGTTAGAAGTTGGGGCGAACATTTACTTAAGACCCGACTTTTCTCATAGTAAGGTCATTATCATTGATGGTGAAATAGTCTCTGTAGGTTCTGGTAATTTTGACTACCGAAGCTTTGAGCACAACTTTGAAACCAATGCTATACTGTATGACAAAGAAAAAGCATCGCATATAGAAAGACTTTTTACAAGACACTGTACAGATGATGCTAAAGTAGATTTAGAAAAGTTTAAAAAGAGATCACCCTTTAGTAAATTTTTAGAAGGTCTCGCCAAATTCTTTAGTCCGTTACTATGATATTGACCCCATTCAAAAAAACAATAAATTTCATAATCCTATTAATATTAAGTTACCCTATGGTTGCATCTGCACAACATACTATTCCCCCAATAATTAAAGAAGAAGCGCAAATTGCACTTTCACATTATCCTGAGCTTTCAGATGTGGCTATAGAATTTAAGTTCAAGAAGAATATCAAGAAATCTACCATGCAGGCGCAGCCTTCATTTTGGAGTGTCTTTAAATCCAAGAAAAACAGGTCTTATAAAATATTGATTAGTGAAAGAATAAAGATTGCAGATTCGGTTTACTATACTAAAGACATTCCTTCAGAAATAATGATCGGGTGGTTGGGTCATGAACTGGGCCATGTGATGGATTACCAACAACGTAGTGGTTTGAATTTAATAGGTTTTGGCTTTAAATATATTACCTCTAAAAAATACATTCGCGGGGCTGAACGCCGTGCAGATTCTTATGCGGTAAACCACGGCATGGAAACGTATATTCTAGCAACCAAAGAGTTCATTTTAAAGAAAGCTGGGTTAACCCAAAAGTATGTAGATAGAATTAAGAATTTCTATCTATCTCCTGAAGAAATAATGAATTTGGTGGAAGAAAGAGATGCTGCATTAAAAGAATAAAAGAGCTGAATTATTTCTGACTCTTGACAAAAGCTTCCCACTCGGCAAACTTATCCTCTTTCATTACGCGCTCCATTTTTACTTGTCCGCCTTTCTTTTTATTAAAGTCGTTCCAATCATGAAAAACAGTAGGGTCAATGGTAAAAACTTTCACTCCTTTTAAAGCTTTAGAACGGGCAACCTTGTAATTTTTATTGGCAGCTTTTAAAGATTCATCTAGTTTTTCAGCTATAGCTTCAGCGTCTTGTGTTGCTGTAGTACCCAAATACCAAGTGTGGTAAAATCCGTCCTCGAATTTTTTGGCACAAAGGGTATATTCAGGTATTTCAATATCAAAGGTTTCCATGATGTCTTGTAGTGCATCATCCAATTTATTGACAGATAATTGCGAGCCCACGGTGTTCAAGAAGAATTTGGTACGGCCTGTAATTTTAATTTCTGCACGTTCCACGTCGGCAAACTCAATGGTGTCTCCAATTAAATAACGCCATGCACCACTAACTGTGCTGATTATAAGTACATAGTTCTGACCGGTTTCAACCTCTGATAAAGTTAGTGAAGGAGCATCTTGAGAAAGAGAACCATCTTCTAAAATATAATCAGGATCAAAGGGAACAAACTCAAAATAGATTCCGTTATCCGTTACCAATTTCATGGCATCGGTTTCTGGTCTTGCTTGAAAGGCAATAAACCCTTCAGATGCTAAATAGGTGTCAATTACCGTTACCGGTTTGCCCATTAGGGCATTAAAACTCTTTTCGTACGGTCCAAATGCAACTCCGCCAGAAGTGTACACCTGCAGGTTAGGCCAAATCTCATGAATGTTGTTGAGGTTGTGCTTTTTAATGACTTCTTTCAGCATTAACTCGATCCATGATGGTATTCCGCTTAAGGCACCAATATCCCAATCTGCAGCTTTTTCGGCAATTTTTGCAACACGCTCGTCCCAGTCATCAATTTTGGCAATTTCCTTTCCAGGTTTGTAATATCCACTAAACCAAGATGGAATATTACTGGCACTAATACCGCTGATTTCACCTTCTAAATGGTCGTCGTTTTCAACCAAATCCGTAGAACTGCCCAGCATTAAAATTCCCGTTTCAAAGAAATCTGCCGGAAGGTCAAAATTTGATATTGCCAAAACTTGCTTTATTCCTGCTTGTCTTATAGCATCTATCATAGCATCGGTCACCGGAATACGTTTGCTTGTTTTACCAGTTGTACCAGAACTCAGCGCAAAATAATCAGGACTACCGGGCCACGTTACATCGGTCTGGTCTTCGTGCAATTTATGCCACCATTTTTCATTGATTTGATTATAGTCGAAATACGGCACGGCATCACGAAATGCTTGCTGAGGATCATCGCTTTCTAGAATATTATTGAAGTCATAGGCTTTTCCAAAAGAAGTATCTTTTGCGGTTTCTAAAAGGTTTTGAAGAACAGCTTTTTGATCTTCAATAGGGTTATCATCACCAGTAATTTTGTCGGTAATATCGATAACTCCTTTTATAAAATTTCCTATGATATTCATGTGTAACGGTATTTTAGGTTAGTACTGCTATATTACTGGTTACGTGGGGTAAAGATTAACCCTAATCTGAAATATGTGGACTTTATTGGGTTAAGGAGTTAAAAGATAATATTGAAACTTAATATTTCATTTTATATGAATCTTTAGAAACCTTATTCGTTTCGAAAATCTTTTCTCATTTCCAATTCCATTTCTATTTGCTCCAACCAAAATCCGTTTTGTTTTATAATTTTAGAATCTGCTAATAATAATTCCAATTTTAGGGGTTCAAACTGTTCATCAGAAAAATTAGAATTCATAAATGCGTCTTCTCCGTTTTCTTTTTGAACTCTTTCAATAAATTTTCTATAAGCAACTAAGCAGTCAGTCAATGAGCTAAAATTTGAGTTGAAAGGTTTGGAGGAGAAATAATCTTCATGGTCAAGATATTCTATTCGATGGTTTAATTCAGTATTTACAACGATGGGATCCCCGTCACTACAACTACCAATAACTATGTACTTATCAAATTCAGGCTCTAAAAACTCATAAATTTTTGTCAGCTTATGGATTCCCTTGTGTAAATCATCTGAATTCGTTACAAAACTAAGAAAGGGAGCAGCACTTTCTGGAAGTCCAACTGTGTTTAGAAATTGGATAGAGGCATCACATAATCCAAGTCCATTTAACCTATTTATACTAATAGGCTTAAGTTTTTCTTCATTTGAAGTCCATAATTTTTTAAATTCTTCTGGTTTCATTTATAAACGTGTTGAGAATAATTAATCTAAATCTAAAAACCCAATCCTTAACTAAGCATAATAAGCACAGCTCCCACAGAAATCAACACCAAAATAATTCTATTAATTGGACTTGTTTCTTTGGTAATATATTATTTGCCTACTATTTGAATATTGCCACATTTTGCATGCGATGTCCAAATCTTAGATGACACAAAATTGTATCTCAATAGCATTTCCCAACTTTCATTGTGGTATCTATATAGTAGGGTGTAACCTTCACCTTTACAACGGTGGTTTTCAAAAACCGAAATTTTAGCATATTTATGGTCTTTCGAAAATATTGGCTTAGAAATTTGAAAGTATATATTCTCTTCTTCATTAATTTCCTCGTCAATTTCCCAAGCTTTAACCAGTTCTTCGTTAAGTTTTTTATTTTCCCAAATCTTATTTTTATTCCAAAGAAGTTTTTTCTTTACTACTATGGAATGGCGTTTTTTATTTCTTAAAATACTATCGTATTTCCCGGGACTAATATTATACTTTACAAAAATGATACTCTTTGCTAGAGGTGGAGAAAACCTTTTAAACTTATTACTAGACAGAGTTTTTACATTTTTTAAAGAGTAGTTTGTCCAGTCTATAATTTCCTCATTTGATTTATATATCAAGTCTAAAGGAAAATTATTGCTTACCGATTTTAATTCTCTTATTTGATATTTTTGAAGCGAATCGTTTATAATAGGTTCTTCTAAACCTTCTTTAAATAATAAATATTGCTCAAAGTCTTTCGGAAAATTATGATCAATAACACTTTCAACTAAACTTGCAGTCATCGAATCTTGACTGAATATATTTAAGACAGAAAAAATTGAAAGTATTAAAATATAATTTTTCATCTAGTATCGAAAAAGGTCTTTAAAATTGATTTTCACACCAAAATAACTCAAACTTAAAAATTCTAACTAAGCATAATAAGCACAGCTCCCACAGCGGTCAAAACCAAAATCATCTTTCTAAAAAAAGCTTCCTTTATGTGTTTAATAAATCTTACTCCAACGAAGAAACCTAAAAGAATGCCTGGTAAAAGCATCAAGTTCAATTGTAAAGTTTCAATGGAAATGGTTTTCCAGACGAAAAAGTGAAATGGAAGTTTAATGATATTTACAATTAAAAATAACCAAGCTGCCGTACCTATAAATTGATTTTTTGGTAAGCGCATGGCTAAAAAGTAAATGTTAGAGAAAGCTCCCGCTAAATTACCCACCATGGTGGTAATACCTGCTATGGTACCAATGGCTCCGGCAAATGTCCAGTGAGATGGTACGTTCTTGTCTTTTTTGCGATCCCAATAAAACATCATACCAATAGTAATAATAATTATGATTGCCATGGCTATTTTAAAGAATTTTTCGGGCAGTTCGTTTCCTATGAATACACCTATTAATAGACCAACGAGCATCCACGGTAATACTTTAAAAACATATTTCCACTGTGTATATTTATTATAGTAGATAACGGAAAAAATATCAGCAAGAACTAGAAGAGGTACCACCATGCCTGTAGACTGTCTTGCGCCAAATGCTAAAGCCATAATGGTAACGTTCAAAACAGCAATTCCTTTAATGCCCGCTTTAGATAATCCTATAATAAAAGTGGCAATTGATGCCAAAATCCAAGTTGTTGGGGTAATTTCTGTAGTTATTGATAGAAGCACGTGGTACGTTTAGCGTATTAGATATAAAAATGTCCTAAAATAATATATCTTTAACAATCAACCTAAAACCAACTTATGGAACTCAGTACGCTAGACTATAGTTTTATTATAGTTTTCTTTTCCCTTGTCTTAGGCATAGGGTTTTATGTGTCAAAAACATCAGGTAAAAATTCATCGGAGTTTTTTCTATCGGGCCGTACGATGCCATGGTGGCTATTAGGGCTTTCAATGGTCGCAACTACTTTTTCAACGGATACACCCAATTTGGTGACAGATATTGTGCGTACCAACGGTGTTTCTGGTAACTGGGTATGGTGGTGTTTTTTAATCACGGGTATGTTGACTGTTTTCGTTTATGCAAAACTATGGCGTAAGTCAAATGTGAATACAGATTTAGAATTTTATGAAATGCGCTATGGCGGAAAACCTGCTAGTTTCTTAAGAAAATTCAGGGCAGTTTATTTAGGGGTTATTTTCAATGTAATAACCATGTCTGCCGTAACATTGGCAGCGATAAAAATAGGAAGCATTATGCTAGGTCTAGAACCTTGGCAAACGGTAATAAGTGCTGGTCTTATTACAGTAACCTTTAGCGCCCTTGGCGGATTCAAAGGGGTAGTGTATACAGATTTTCTTCTGTTTTTTGTAGCCATGGCAGGTGCCATAGGTGCTGCTTATTACTTGGTAAATCTTCCCGAAGTTGGCGGTATTGAAGCGTTAATGGCGAATGAAAATGTAACGGAGAAACTGAACATACTTCCAGATTTCAGTAACAAGAAAGCATTGATTACTTTATTTATTATTCCTCTAGCTGTACAATGGTGGAGTTCTTGGTACCCAGGTGCTGAACCAGGTGGTGGTGGTTATATTGCACAACGTATGTTGGCGGCAAAAGATGAAAATCACGCTATTGGAGCAACATTTTTCTTCAATATCATGCACTACGCATTAAGACCATGGCCATGGATTTTGGTTGCTTTGGCATCTATAGTAGTATATCCTGATTTGGCGAGTATACAAGAAGCTTTCCCAAATGTAACTGCCGATAAATTGGGGCATGATTTAGCGTATTCCGCAATGTTGACCAAACTGCCTAGCGGATTATTGGGTGTTGTGTTGGCATCCTTGGTAGCTGCGTATATGAGTACCATTAGTACACAGTTAAATTGGGGGTCGTCATACATTGTATTTGATTTTTATAAGCAGCAGATAAACCCGAATGCATCTGAAAAAAGATTGGTGGCAGTGGGTAGAATATCTACTATAGTTTTAATGTTGTTCAGTGCTGCATTAGCCTTGTTGCTTCAAAATGCACTTCAGTTATTTGATATTTTGTTGGCATTTGGTGCAGGTACCGGACTCATATTTATCTTAAGATGGTTCTGGTGGAGAATTAATGCATGGAGTGAGATTACTGCGATGTTCGCATCGGGTATTATTTCTATCATATTAAAACTAACTCCCGTAGGTGCATATCTTTTTGCTACGGAAACAGGCGTTTTGCCAGACTGGTCAGAATACATATTTATTGTAGTGTTGACTACGGTGATTTGGTTGATAGCGACATTTATGACACAACCAGAATCTAACGATACCTTAAGAAGTTTCTATAAGAAAATACAACCAGGTGGTCCGGGTTGGTCAAAAGTGGTAGCCGATGCAAAAACCGATGCAGTAGAGATTGTAAAAGATAAAGAAAAGTGGAGTGTACCCGCAGGTATAACGGCAATGTTGTTAGGGGTTATTCTAATTTATTCTATAATGTTCGCTACAGGGTATTGGATCTATGGTAGAACCACACAAGCTATTGTTTTAACCGTAGTATCAGCAATTGCAGGAGTGTTGTTGATTAAAGCTTGGAACCGCTTAAAAGGTAATATCTTATAGTAATAGGATGATAAAAGACAGAATTTTATCGGTCGATATTTTTAGGGGAGCTACCATATTACTAATGGTCTTGGTAAATACACCAGGTACATGGTCTAATGTTTATGCCCCTTTTTTGCATGCCGATTGGCATGGCTATACGCCGACCGATTTAGTTTTTCCTTTCTTCTTATTTATTGTGGGTACATCAATTGCATTCTCCTATAAAAATAGAACCGTAAATGCTAAAGCCTACAAGAAGATTGCGGTAAGAGCATTGAAGTTAATTCTATTAGGACTCTTCTTAGGAGCATTTATTATTCACTTTCCGTTCTTTAAAAATTTCGGTGATATTCGTTTTCCTGGGGTGTTGCAACGCATAGGTGTCGTGTTCTTTTTTGCCGCATTGTTATTCATCAACCTGAATTGGAAACAGTTGATTTGGGTAACAGTGATATTATTAATAGGATATTGGTTGTTGATGACTTTTGTTCCTGTAGACGGAGTGACATCAACATTAGAAAGGGCACCAAATAATTTAGCCAATTGGATAGATGTAAAAGTATTCGGTTCTCACAATTACAAAGCAGATTATGACCCAGAAGGATTGTTAAGTACCATACCTTCAATCGCAAGCTCCTTATTAGGAATATTTACAGGTCTTATTTTAACCAGCAAGCAAGAAAAGAAAGCCACCATTTTAATGGGGTTGGGCGGTAGTCTTCTTATTATAGGACATATTTGGGATATTATTTTTCCAATCAATAAAGCCCTTTGGACAAGTAGTTTTGTATTGGTCACTGCAGGTTGGGCAAACCTTATTTTAGCTTTGATTTATTATTTGACAGATGTAAAGAAAATAGAATTTGGTTCTATATTCAGGTATGCAGGTGCAAATGCCATCGTTATTTATTTCCTTTCAAGTTTTATCAGTAAGGTAATGGGGCAAGTACAAATTGGCGACACCTCTTTACATGGGTGGTTGTTCCAAAAAATATATGTCCATGATTTTTTGGCACTAGAAACATCGTCCCTTTTATATGGGTTGAGTGTAGTGCTATTCTATAGCCTTGTGGGCTATATTCTATATCAGAAAAAGATATTTATTAAGGTATAGCTGGTTATTTCGCCATCAATTTTGCAACATACTTCCCAATAACGTCAAACTCCAGGTTTACAATGGTACCCGGTTTATAGGTGTTAAATCTAGTATGTTCGTAGGTGTAAGGTATAATAGCTACGTCAAAAGAATTTTTTCCAGAATTAACAACGGTTAAACTAGTACCGTCAATGGTAATAGATCCTTTTTCAATGGTGGGGTTACCAGTTTTTACATCGTAGGTGAAAGAAAATATCCAACTACCATTATCTTCTTTTACGCTAGTACATTCCCCGGTTTGATCTACATGACCTTGAACAATATGGCCGTCTAACCTAGACCCTAAAATCATGGCACGTTCCAAGTTTACAACATCATTGGTTTTAAGCGTATCTAAGTTGGTTTTATTCAGTGTTTCTGCAATGGCAGTTACCGTGTAAGTAGTATCAGTAAGACTTACAACCGTTAAGCAAACGCCGTTATGTGCAACACTTTGATCTATTTTAAGTTCAGGAGTTAAGCTAGATTCTATAGTGATATCTAAGTTTCCGCCTTTGGCTTCCAGAGAAGTAACTTTACCTAATGTTTCAATAATTCCCGTAAACATGTGTCGTTTAATTTAAGTAATTTTGTCCTTTAATATGTGTCCCAATATTTAAATTAGGACGACCACTTTGCTTCTCCTTTTGGAAAGTTAAAACCAATTTTACGGTTTTTAAGTGGGGTTACAAAGGTACAGATTATCATGGAGGAAAATAGGAAAATAAGGTTAGGCATCTCAATAGGAGACTTAAACGGAATAGGATGTGAAGTTGCATTAAAAACATTCCAAGACAGCAGAATGTTAGACTTCTGTACTCCCGTTATTTTTGCCTCTAATAAAACGGTTTCCTTTCAAATGAAGCAGTTGAAACTTAATGTTGTTTTCAACGGAATTCCAGATGCGTCAAAAGCGATAGATAATAAGGTCAATATTGTAAATGTCTGGAAAGAAGTGCCAAGAATTGATTTTGGACAAGCAACTAAAGCTGGTGGTGAATATGCCATTAAATCTCTACGAGCAGCAGTAGATGCATTAAAAAAAGGAGATATAGATGTGTTGGTAACCGCACCGATCAACAAGAATAATATTCAGTCAGATGAATTTAAATTTCCAGGACATACAGACTTTTTAGCGCAAGAGCTGGATGGTGAGAGTTTAATGTTTATGGTAACAGATACCTTAAAGGTAGGTCTGTTGACAGATCACGTAGCGGTAAAGGATGTCTCTGCAGCTATAATACCGAGGTTAATACGCGATAAGATCAATACCATTGAAAAATCATTGAAGATGGATTTTGGTATTCGCAAACCAAAAATAGCTTTATTGGGTATAAATCCGCATAGTGGAGATAACGGAGTAATTGGCAAAGAAGACGATGAGGTAATGAAGCCCGTGATAAAAGAAATGTCAAATATGGGTCATTTAGTATATGGACCGTACTCAGCAGATAGTTTTTTTGGATCTGATGGTTATAAAAAGTTCGATGCCATTTTAGCGGCATATCATGACCAAGGGTTAATCCCTTTTAAAACCATATCATTTGGTCAAGGAGTAAATTTCACGGCAGGGCTAAGTAAAGTGAGAACATCACCAGATCATGGAACAGCCTATGAAATAGCAGGAAAAGGCGTGGCAGACGAGAGTTCTTTTAAAGAAGCTGTCTTTATGGCATTAAAGATTTTTAAGAACAGAACGGAGTACGAAGAGCTCACTAAAGACGTATTAAAAAAGCAACGTTTAAAGAGAGAACGTTAAAATTTAGTTAGATTAAAAAGTTATAAAGATAAATAGTTGATAACTATTGTCTTTTATCAAAATTATAGTATCTTTGCACCCGCCTTTTGTGGGCGATTAGTGTTAATTTAAGTGTGTACGTGATGAAGCAAAAGGAGTTCAATATTCCTTTCTCAGGATTGAAGCAAGGAAAACACAACTTTAATTACCAGATTGACAATACGTTCTTTGATTCTTTTGGATATGATGAGTTCAACGCTGCCAGCATCAATTTAGATGTGGTACTTCATAAAACAAGTACTATGATGGAGGTTGATATGGAGGCATCTGGAACAGTGAATGTTGATTGTGACATTACTAGCGAACCGTATGATCAAGCTATAAGCGGAGATTTACATTTGGTGGTAAAGTTTGGTGAAGAGTATAATGACGAGAATGATGAAATATTGATTCTTCCTCATAACGAGCACCAATTGAACATTGCGCAATACGTGTATGAAATGCTAGTATTGGCAGTTCCGCAAAAAAGAATTCACCCTGGTATTGAAGATGGCACTTTAGAATCTGAAGTGTTAGACAGGTTAAAGGAGCTTCAACCAAAAGAGAAAAGATCAGATAAAGAAGAAAACGATCCCAGATGGGACGCATTAAAGAAACTATTAACGGATAAATAAGGTTTAAATGGCACATCCTAAAAGAAAAATTTCCAAAACAAGGAGAGACAAAAGAAGAACACATTACAAAGCAGTAGCACCTACATTGGCTACCGATTCTACAACTGGCGAGACTCACCTTTTTCACAGAGCTCATTGGCACGAAGGTAAATTACATTATAGAGGTCAAGTTTTGGTTGACAAAACTGAAGAAGCAGAAGCTTAAGAACCTTTTAGATTATACTATACTCCCACTTCATTTGAAGTAGGGAGTTTTTTTTTAGCCCAATTTGTATTTTACACCCTTGTTACTCAGATAAATTAACTGGTAATAGAGGTATGGCTATTAATTGCAATTTTTCAAAAACCCGATAACTTTACCCAAAAAGTCGTTGAAAATCACTAATTTTCATGACTTTTGACAGGTTTTTTAAGTTTTTTACAAGAAAGCAAATAAAGTATGACCAAAATTACAGCAGCTATTACCGCGGTAGGAGGCTATGTTCCCCAGTTTGTAATGACCAACAAAATGCTAGAGGATTTGGTTGAAACCAATGACGAATGGATTACTACCAGAACGGGCATTAAGGAAAGAAGGGTACTTAAAAAGGAAGAGGGAGAAGGTACGTCGTATTTAGCCATTAAAGCGGCAAAGGACCTAATGGAAAAGAAGGGGCTAGATGCTTCTGAAATAGACCTTATTATAGTTTCTACGGCAACACCAGATAGTATGGTTGCTTCTACAGCAGCTTTCGTGGCTTCAGAAATAGGAGCGGTCAATGCTTTTGCCTATGATTTATTGGCGGCCTGTTCAAGTTTTCTTTTTGGCATGTCCACAGCCGCAGGTCATATAGAAACAGGTAGATATAAAAAAGTACTATTAATAGGTGCAGATAAAATGTCATCTATTATTGACTATACCGATCGTACCACATGTATCATTTTTGGAGATGGTGCCGGTGCAGTTCTTTTTGAACCTAATACAGAAGGGCTTGGTTTACAAGATGAGTATTTGAGAGCAGACGGTAGCGGTAGACAATATTTGGGCATGGAAGGTGGCGGATCAATTATGCCGGCGACTATAGAAAGTGTTACCAATAAAAAACACTTCATTTTTCAAGAAGGAAAAACGGTATTCAAATTTGCTGTTTCCAATATGGCAGATGTAGCGGCAAAGATCATGGATAGAAATGATCTTACCGAGTCAGATGTAGATTGGCTAGTGCCACATCAGGCGAACAAACGTATTATTGATGCTACAGCCAAAAGAATGGGTGTAGGTGAATCAAAAGTGTTGATGAATATTCAACGTTACGGTAACACCACTTCAGCAACACTACCATTATTATTATTTGATTACGAAAAACAGCTTAAAAAAGGAGATAACCTAGTATTTGCAGCCTTTGGTGGTGGTTTTACATGGGGTTCTATCTACCTTAAATGGGCGTATTAACTAACAACAACTACCAATTATAACTTAGAAAATATGGATATTAAAGAAATTCAAAGCCTTATCAAGTTTGTTGCCAAGTCTGGCGCTAGCGAGGTAAAACTGGAAACGGATGATATTAAGATCACCATTCGTACCGGAAGCTTAACTGGTAATTCTGAACCAACTTACGTGCATACTATGCCTATGGCGCAGCCAGCAGCGGCACCGGTAGCAGCGGCACCTGCAGCTCCTGCAGAAGCAGCTACACCTGCAGCTCCTGCAGCAGAGGCGGAAGATGATAAGTATATTACAATAAAGTCTCCTATCATTGGTACATTCTACAGAAAACCTTCTCCAGACAAACCTGTTTTTGTTGAAGTAGGTCAGACTATTGGTACGGGAGATGTACTTTGTGTTATTGAGGCAATGAAATTGTTCAACGACATAGAATCTGAAGTTTCTGGTAAAATCGTTAAGATTTTGGTAGACGATTCTTCACCGGTAGAGTTTGATCAACCATTATTCTTGGTAGATCCTTCTTAACTAAATTTTGAGTAGTTATTGTTAGATACCGCTGTTCTGCGGTGTGTAAGAATTATGTAGAACCAAGAACTTAAAATTTAAAAGATGTTTAAAAAAATACTGATTGCCAATAGGGGAGAAATCGCTTTGCGTGTTATCCGTACCTGTAAAGAAATGGGTATTAAAACGGTAGCCGTATATAGTAAGGCAGATGAAGAAAGTTTACATGTGCGTTTTGCAGATGAGGCTGTATGTATTGGTCCTGCCGCTAGTAGTGAATCCTATTTAAAGATCCCAAATATAATTGCAGCTGCAGAGATTACAAATGCAGATGCCATTCACCCAGGCTATGGTTTTCTTTCAGAAAATTCAAAGTTCTCACGTATCTGTGCAGAGCACGATATAAAATTCATTGGTGCCTCTGGTGATCAAATAGACAAAATGGGAGATAAGGCTACGGCCAAAGAAACTATGAAAGAAGCTGGCGTACCTTGTGTACCAGGTTCAGAAGGTCTATTGAAAGATGTTGCAGATGCCAAGAAGATAGCAAAGAAAATGGGCTATCCGGTAATGATCAAAGCTACTGCAGGTGGTGGTGGTAAAGGTATGCGTGCCGTATTTTCCGAAGATAAAATGGAAGAGCTTTTTGATAGTGCCGTTAACGAAGCAACTGCTGCTTTTGGCAATGGTGGTATGTATATGGAAAAGCTGATTGAAGAGCCAAGACATATTGAAATTCAAATTGTTGGTGATCAATTCGGTAAAGCTTGTCACTTGTCAGAAAGAGATTGTTCTGTACAACGTCGTCACCAAAAGTTGACAGAGGAGACTCCGTCACCTTTCATGACAGATAAGTTAAGAGAGCAAATGGGTGAAGCTGCGGTTAAAGCTGCAGAATACATAAAATATGAAGGCGCTGGTACCATAGAATTTTTGGTAGACAAGCACCGTAAGTTCTATTTTATGGAAATGAATACCCGTATTCAAGTAGAGCACCCTATTACAGAGCAGGTTATTGATTACGATTTAATTCGTGAGCAAATACTTGTAGCTGCAGGTGTGCCGATTTCAGGTAAAAATTACCTTCCAAAATTACATTCTATCGAGTGTAGAATTAATGCGGAAGATCCTTATAATAACTTTAGACCATCACCAGGTAAGATTACAACCTTACATACGCCAGGTGGTCATGGAGTACGTATGGATACGCATGTATATAGTGGGTACAGTATTCCACCTAACTATGATTCTATGATCGCAAAACTGATTACTACTGCCCAAACTAGGGAAGAGGCAATCAACAAAATGAAGCGAGCTTTAGATGAATTCGTAATTGAGGGAATAAAAACGACCATTCCTTTCCACAGGCAGTTAATGGACCACCCGGATTATTTGGCTGGTAATTATACAACAGCTTTTATGGACGATTGGAAAATGGATCCTCAACCAGAAAATTAATAACGAACTCCAACAGCAATGTTGGAGTTTTTTTATGTTCTTTTTTAAGATTGATTTTTTATCTTATATCAGAATCAAAATACGACTATGAATTTAAGCTACTGGGAACGTACATCTTGGTTTTCAAATATCGATTTTACTATTGTAGGTAGTGGAATAGTAGGTTTAAACTGTGCTTTAGAATTAAGACTAAAGCATCCTAAAGCACGCATTCTTATTTTGGAAAAAGGAAAACTTCCTCAAGGTGCCAGTACCAAAAATGCAGGGTTCGCCTGTTTTGGTAGTATTTCAGAAATTTTATCAGACTTAAAAATCCATTCAGAACAAGAAGTACTGCAATTGGTTCAAGATCGGTTTGATGGAATACAATCGCTACGTACGTTGTTAGGGGATGACGCAATTGGTTATCAGAATAATGGCGGACACGAATTATTTTTAAATCAGGATGTAGCGTTATATGAGAGCTGTCTAAAGGAATTAACGCGGGTCAATGAGCTACTACAGCCCGTCTTTAAGAATGATGCCTTTAAAGTCACGCCAAATAGTTTTAATTTCAATGGAATAAGGAGTAATTACATTTCTCAGGTATTTGAAGGGCAAATTAATACCGGTAAGATGATGTCAGCTTTAGTGCAATTAGCACAGCAAAAAGGCATCACAATTGTAAATTCAACCCAAGTACATTCTTTTGAAGATGTAGGTGCAAAAGTAATAGTCAGAACAAATGACCTGGAATTCACGACCAAAAAATTACTGATAGCGACAAATGGTTTTGCTGCTCAACTACTGTCAGAGAAGGTAAAACCTGCACGGGCACAAGTATTGATTACCAAGCCGATTAAAGACCTACATATAAAAGGAACATTTCATCTAGAAGAAGGCTACTATTACTTCCGCAATATTGATAATAGAATTTTATTGGGCGGTGGTCGTAATCTGGATTTTAAAACCGAAGAAACTACTGAGTTTGGAACAACCCGTTTAGTAGAAAATAAACTCCAAGGGTTGTTGAAATCAGTCATTTTACCAAAAACCGTTTTTGAAATCGATTACAGCTGGAGCGGTATTATGGGCGTTGGTAAACAAAAGAAACCAATACTTAAACAACTATCTGGTAATGTAGCATGCGGTGTTCGTTTAGGAGGTATGGGTATTGCTATCGGCAGTACTATTGGAAAAAAATTAGCCAATACTTTAGACTAGGAAATTATTCCGTTCACCCCATTTTTTGAAATCTTATCAAAAAGTCGGGTCTACTCTTGTATTTATTTATAAATTGTATGCCCCCTCAGATTATCTATTACCCAAAAATGCACTTATTGGTTTGCCATAGAACAGTAAACTTTTAAGATGGTTTGTAATAGCATGTATACTATATGAAAACATTGATCAGAAGAAGTACTTTGGCTACACTAATGGCCGTTATAGGAATATTATGTCTAAATAGCTGTGGTTTGTCTAAAACCCACTACCAGCGAGAATATGCAAAAGTTTGGAAAGAACATATAAAAAGTGAGGCTTGGAAACAATCCCTTATTGCCGATAATTCATATACTAAAGATGATTTATATGCCAGTTCAGATGAAGAAGTGGCATTGGCAGAAGATAATATGGAATCAGGTTTCAATTCTAAGTATGAATCTTTAGTGTCTAGAGCTTACTTTAAAATTATTACCGAAGCAGAAAAAGCAGACGCTCAAATTACGGCAGATTATAAGTTGCTAAACGATACCGAATCTACTGTAAAGGTAGATAAGAAAAAAGTTCAAGCAATTACAAACCGTTATGAAGCACATAAAGCAATGTTAAGCGGACTTAAATCATGGAATATTTTTAGTGATGATCGCTCTGGTGATTTAGATTATTTTAAGGCTGAAAATGAAATAGAGATTCAAAACATGATAAGTGGTGGTGAAAGTGATAATCAAATCGTAAATTACTTGATCTATAAACTAGCAGATCTGTATCACATTGAAGGAAACTGAATCACTTGATAACTTAAAGAATGGCGCTCATAATTTTTGCTTGCAATTTGTTGACGATAGGTCAACTAGAATACAGAATCAAATTAAAGAATTAGAGTCTGCCTTAACCTCAGAGACAAAAAGCAGTGCTGGTGACAAGCATGAGACTGGTCGCGCAATGATACAATTAGAGCGAGAAAAATTAGGTCAGCAATTGGCGGAATTAGAAAAAACACAACAATTACTTTCAAAAGTACCAAAAGACAGAAATGCCCCAACGGTAGGGTTGGGTAGTTTGGTCATCACAGATACCTTCATATATTACATTGCTATATCTGCAGGAGAATTTAAAAGCAAACCTAAGTCCGTCTATTGTATTTCTGCCGCAACACCTATTGGTAAACTTGTGTTTGGTAAGAAAGTAGGCGATGTTTTTAGTTTTAATGGTAAGGAGTTGGCTATTGTTGGTGTAATATGATTTCAACTATTAATATGAAAAAGATCTTTCTTCTTTTTGTTTTAATTATTTCATTCAGTTCTTGTAATCAGGGAGGGAAAGAGGAGAGAAGAGATATAATATTAGGTGATACAATAATTACAGCTAGTGGATTAAAATATATCTTTTTAAAAGAGGGTGACGGCAGACCAATTCATTCGAGATCTAAAGTGGAAGCATATATGGATTTGTACCTAAATGAATCTGATTCCATTTTTTGGTCAACATCCACAGAAGAAGATTCCATTATTAGATTTATTCATGGGGTAACTTTTATGATTAATGGGTTTGAAGAACTAAATAACTACTTGGTTGAAGGAGATGAGGTAACTGCTATTCTACCAGATTCAATTGCTTATGGAAAGGAAGGTGGTAATGGAATACCAGCGGCTGCTACTTTAATTTACAATCCATTAATCGTAAAAAAAGTTTCAGAACCTAAAAGGTTAATAAGTGATACACTTCAAATCATTACTATCAAAAAAGGTTCTCAAGCTGCAATTAACTTTTATAGTAAAACAATTAATAGTGAGTTAAAAGAGGAGTTTCATACGGATACGGAATTAATATTCAATTTACTTGATTCGCTAATAGACAAAAAATTTTATCAGGAAACTGAAAAATTATCAAAGTATTTTGAAAAAAGAACCAAGAATGTTTTTGAGTTACAAACCTTTGCTTATTATGAAATGCTTGGGTTAGAAGAGCAAGGTAAAGTCAATGACGCTATGCTAATTGTAGATGAGCAACTAGAGAAAGAATCGCATTAGGAATGGTGGAATGATAAAAGAATCGAATTATTACAGAAGCTAGACTCCTTGCAAGTAAATTAGTGCTTTGCTGAAATAGAAAGACTTGACTAAACTTTTTAAATAGGATTTGGTTAAATTGTTACTTAGTTCAACTCAATTAATAATTACAGCCACCAATCATGGAAATATTTTACCTATTTCTTGCAGTCATTGCCATAATTATATTAACGACAAAGCTTAAGATTCATGCTTTTTTAGCATTGTTCATCATTTCAATTTTATACGGCGTTTTTGCAGGTATGCCTTATGCTGATATCATTGTTTCTATAAATGACGGTTTTGGCGGAACGCTAGGTAAAATTGGGTTGATTATAGTTCTTGGGGTCATCATTGGTGCTTTTCTAGAACATACTGGTGGGGCATTTGCCATTGCGGAGAAAGTATTGGGTATAATAGGGAAGAAACGGGTAACCATGGCAATGGGAATCATTGGCTATATTGTTTCTATTCCGGTGTTTGCGGATAGTGGTTTTATGCTGCTACATCCTTTGAATAAAAGTCTTTCCAAGAAAGCTAAAATATCAATTGCCGGTCCGGCAATAGCATTAGGTTTGGGTTTAATGGCATCACATACAATGGTGCCGCCAACTCCTGGTCCTATAGCTGCAGCAGGTATTCTTGGTGCAGATTTAGGTTTGGTTATTGCCTTTGGGTTTCCAACAAGTATTGTCGCCTTGATTGTCGGAATCATATTCGCTAAGAAATATGCATCTAAAACCATGATAGCGCCTGATGTTGAAGATGCTTTAGAAGCAGAACAAGAAATTAAAGATTCGCCCAGTGCTTTAAAAGCATCTATACCCATTCTGGTTCCCATTTTTCTAATTGTTTTGAAGTCCGTACTAAACTCCATGGATATCGGACAAGAAAACGGACTATTAGATTTTATCAATTTTGTGGGTGAGCCAGTTATATCGTTATTAATTGGCGTATTCTTATGCCTGCTCTTGCCTAAAAAATTAAATTATGATATGCTCTCATCAGCTGGTTGGGTAGGTAAAGCAATTAAAGATGCTGCTTCTATTTTATTGATTACAGGTGCAGGTGGCATATTTGGTAAAATATTACAGAATTCCGGCATTGCAGAAATTCTAGGGCAAACATTGACCGATTATAATATGGGTATTTTCTTGCCTTTTGTTTTAGCGGCAGCGTTGAAAACAGCGCAAGGTTCTTCAACGGTGGCATTGGTAACAACAGCATCCATAATAATGCCGATGATGTCATCACTTGGTTTTGATACCGAAATACAAAAAGCTCTAGTCGTAGTTGTTATTGGTGCGGGTTCTGCTGTAATATCTCATGCAAACGATAGTTTCTTTTGGGTGGTAACGCAAATGAGCCGTATGAATGTAAAGACAGGGTATCGTCTTTTTGGCTTAGGCACTGGAGTGCTTGGTCTAACAGGAGCCATAACCGTATTTGTATTCTATTCCATTTTCGCATAAATGGATTTACATATTAGTAGTCTGGCTTACCTCTATTCAGCTTTTTTAAAGAAGCGATTTTCTTGCCTTTCAATCTTTTTTCAATAGATGATCTAGTGGGTCTGCTTTTCTTTCTTGCTTTAGGTACTACTAAAGATTTTTCTATAAGTTTCAAGAATCTTTTAATAACCAACTCTTTGTTTTTATGTTGGCTGCGAGATTCATCGCACTGTAAAATTAGTAAGCCCTCTTTACTCAGTTTGTTACCTAGTTTCAGAAGCACCCTTTTTTTCTGGCGTTCTGTTAGTCCGGCCGAAGCTCCAATATGAAAAGTTAATTCTACTTTAGAGGAAACTTTATTGGCATGCTGACCTCCGGGACCACTACTTCTAATGGCTTTAAATTGTAATTCGGTAAGAATTTGTTCTTTGTTCACAACTCGCTTTTGTATTAATTAGCAGCGGCTTCTTGTATGCGTTGATTGATAGTTTCAATGGCTACATTCAAAAACAATTCCTTCCCCTTAGGGTATAGTTTATCTGCGTTAAAGAAGATGGTTTCGTCATCATCGCTTTTACTTTCTGTTAGGTAATGACTGCCCATTGGGTATGCTTTTTCTACGGTAACATGAAAGCCTTGAGAAGGTGATACGCGAAACTCATGTGCATATACTATAATCTTTCTTTTGGTATTCGCATAGGTTTTCAGCACATCTATAGAAATCATACTGGCCTCGCCAAAAAGAGAGGCTACGTACAAGTTTTTAGGATTTTTATAAAGCTCCATAGGTCTTGCCCTGGCTATAATTTCTTTATCACGTAAAACAACCGCGCGGTCCGCAAAAGGTAAAACATCATGCACGTCATGCGTGGCAACAATGGTAGTAATAAGATTCTCTTTCAAGTAATTGAAAATATTTCGACGCAAGCTGTTTTTAAGAAAATTGTCGATATGACTAAACGGTTCGTCTAAAAGCAGCACTTCTGGTTTTTGCGCCAATACTCTAGCCAAGGCAACTCGTTGTTGTTGACCACCACTTAGGGTTTTTACTTTTTTATCTGCAAACTCGGTGAGCTCTATCATCTCTAATAGCTCTTGAGTTCGTTCTTTTAATTCATCAGGATAAAATACGGATAAGTACTGGCTAATGTTTTCAGAAACGGTAATGAACGGCATTAAATCAAAATCTTGAGACAGGTATTTCATAAAAGGCATACCTGGAACCAGATGAAATGCAGGACCTAAAATTTGTTCGTCTTCCCAGAATATTTCGCCCTGTTCTAGATCCATTAAACCATACATTAGTTTTAGCAAGGTGCTTTTGCCGCATCCGCTTTCACCAATAATAGCCACATGCTCTCCACGTTGAATACGTAAATCAATGGACTCTAAAACTGGAAGTTTATCATATGAAAATGATAGATTCTCTACTCGTAACATGTTTTTATTCTTAGGAATGTAAAATTGAAAAATCCGTTCCAATTTGAAACGGATTTTTCAATAATTTATTGATTTAAGATAGTAATTACTCCTTAAATTCTTTTAAAACACTTTTGTTAGGTAGCTCGGTATAGCCCATATTGTAAAGTGTAAAGCCAAAAATATCTGCATATTGCTCTATAGTTTTACTTACAGGTGTACCCGCCCCATGACCGGCATTTGTTTCAATACGTATTAAAGTGGGGTTTGTACCTACTTGTTTTTCTTGAAGTTCTGCCGCAAACTTAAAGCTATGTGCAGGTACTACTCGATCGTCATGGTCGCCAGTTGTAACCAACGTTGCAGGGTAAGCCGTACCTGCTTTTACATTATGTACAGGTGAATATCCTTTCAAGTACTGAAACATTTCATCATCGTCTTCTGCGGTACCGTAATCATAAGCCCATCCGGCACCAGCCGTAAATGTATGGTAGCGCAACATATCCATTACACCTACTGCCGGTAAGGCTACTTGCATTAAATCTGGTCTTTGCGTCATTGTGGCACCAACTAACAATCCGCCATTAGAACCTCCGCGAATAGCTAAGTATTCTTTTGAAGTGTATTTGTTTTCAACAAGGTATTCTGCAGCGGCAATAAAGTCATCGAAAACATTTTGCTTTTTAGTTTTAATACCTGCATCATGCCATTTTTTGCCATATTCACCACCACCACGAAGATTTGGTACAGCGTAAATTCCGCCTTGCTCCATCCAAACGGCATTACCGATACTGAAAGACGGGGTCAAGCTTACATTGAATCCGCCGTAGGCGTATAGAATGGTTGGATTTTTACCGTTTAATTCCGTACCCTTTTTATAGGTAATGATCATGGGAACTTTAGTACCATCTTTAGAAGCATAAAATACCTGTTCTGAAGTATAGTTATTAGGATTGAAATCTATCTCAGGTTTCCAGTACAATTCATATTCACCGGTTGTGGGATCGTATTTATAGGTAGAACTGGGTGTGTTGTAATTTGTAAAAGAGAAGTACAGTTCTTTATCTTCTTTATCACCACCAAATCCACCAACGGATCCTATACCAGGTAACTCTACTTCACGAATAAGTTTACCATCATAATCATATTGAATTACCTTAGAAATGGCATCTACCATATATTCGGTAAAAAAGTAACCGCCACCAGTATTTGGACTTAGTACGTTCTCCGTTTCCGGAATAAAATCTACCCAATTTTTTGCCTCAGGGTTAGCAGCGTCAACCGTAACTATTTTCTTGTTAGGTGCATTTCTATTGGTAACGATATACAGTTTAGATCCTATATTGTCAATAACATAGTTGTCAGAATCGGTGTCTTCAACCATGGGGATAAGTAATCCGTTAGGGTCTTCTAAATTTTTGATGAATAATTTATTACCAGAGGTAGAAACAGAAGCGCTGATCAGTAGGTATTTATTGTCTTCGGTAACATAGGCCCCTATATAACGATGCTTTTCTGCTGGAGTACCACCAAATATAAGTTCATCATCTTTTTGAGAAGTACCTAATTTATGATAGTATACTTTATGTTGGTCAGTTTTAGCCGATAGCTCACTACCTTTTGGTTTATCATAGCTGGAATAGTAAAAGCCTTCTTTACCTTTCCAAGAGAGTCCGCTGAATTTAATATCAATAAGGGTGTCTTCAACGATCTCTTTGGTTTCGGCATTTAAAATTATCGCTTTTCGCCAATCGCTACCACCTTCAGAAATAAGGTAGGCAGCCAATGAGCCATCTTTAGTAAAGCTTAAACCTGCGAGAGAAGTTGTGCCATCTTCAGAAAATGTATTCGGATCTAAAAAAACTTCTGGTTCTTCATCACCTTTGGCTCTGTACACTACATATTGATTTTGCAGTCCGTCATTTTTATAGAAATAGGTATAGTCGCCATTTTTAAATGGAGAACCTAATTTCTCATAGTTCCATAGTTTTTCAAGACGATTTTTTAGATCATTTCTAAAGGGAATATGTTCTAAATACCCGAAAGTAGTTTTGTTCTGTTCTTTTACCCAAGCTTCTGTTTCTGGGCTTCTATCATCTTCTAACCAACGATAGGGGTCTTTAATTTCGGTTCCAAAATAAGTATCTACAGTATCAACTTTTGCGGTAACAGGATAATTCACAGTAATAGGTTCAGGTTTAGATTCGTTTTTACAGGAAGAGATTAGCGCAAAGACAAGTAGCGCTGGTATTACTTTTTTCATGAGTAGTTCAGTTTGTACTAAAATACCATAAAAAAACCTTCAAAACAGTGAAGTTTTGAAGGTTTTAACGTTGTAAAAGGTATAAATTATACTAAGCCTTTTTCTACTAGGTATTCTGAGATTTGAACAGCGTTTGTTGCTGCACCTTTTCTAAGGTTATCTGCAACGATCCACATGTTCAAAGTATTTCTTTGCGTTTCATCTCTACGTATACGACCAACAAAAACCTCATCTTTATCATGAGCATAGATTGGCATTGGGTAGGTGTTGGTGTCTGGATTATCTTGAACTGTAACACCAGGCATTTCATTTAACAAACGACGCACTTCGTTTAGCTCAAAATCATTTTCAAACTCTACGTTTACAGATTCTGAATGCCCACCAGCGGTAGGTATACGTACTGCTGTTGCGCTAATTGAGAAAGTGCGATCATCAAGAATTTTCTGTGGTTCGCGAGCTAATTTCATTTCTTCTTTAGTGTATCCGTTTTCCATGAAAACGTCACAGTGAGGCAATGCATTTCTACCAATTGGGTAAGGGTAAGCCATTTCTCCTTGCACGCCGGCAATTTCATTTTCCAATTGTTTTACTGCTTTTACGCCAGTACCGGAAACCGACTGATAGGTAGAAACAACCACACGTTTCATTTTGTATTTGTTGTGTAAAGGGTGCAATGCCATTACCAATTGAATGGTAGAGCAGTTAGGGTTTGCAATGATTTTATCTTCTGCCGTAAGCTCATGAGCATTGATTTCAGGTACAACCAATTTTTTGGTTGGGTCCATTCTCCAGGCAGAGGAGTTATCTACTACCGTAGTTCCTACTTCTGCAAATTTAGGAGCCCATTCTAAAGAGGTGTCACCACCCGCAGAGAATATGGCAATATTTGGTCTTGCGGCTACCGCATCAGCTAAGCCTATAACCGTATGTTCTTTTCCTTTAAAGGTCATCTTTTTACCTACAGAACGTTCAGAGGCTACCAATAATAACTCCGATAATGGAAAATTACGTTCTGCCAATACTTTCAACATTACATCGCCAACCATGCCTGTGGCACCAATTACAGCTACTTTCATTTGTAAAACAATTATATTAAGCGGCAAAAATACGTATTACTGGTACTTGCACAAGTAAAAAAGAGTAGAATAATCAAAATATAACAAATTGTTTAAAATATAACAAATGAGTATGAAGAGGTAATTAGGAAAGTGTGCTATAAAAAAGAACCGTCAACTTTGTTAGCGAAACAAAGTTGACGGTTTTAATTAATGTAAGTTGCTGTGCAACGGTACCCTAGTGCTAGGGAGTATTATTTAAGATTACTTTTTTAAAGCATCTCTTATTTCTGCCAATAACTCTTCTGCAGTTGGTCCTTTTGGAGCCTCTTCTACTGGAGCTGGTGGAGTTTTAGTTTTGTTGTAAGCTTTAACGATCATAAACAATACAAAACCAACGATGATCAAGTTGATAATTGCATTTATCCATTTACCATAAAGAATTGCATTTTCTGGTTTAGCAACAGCGCCATCAGCACCTACTACAGCCTCATCTAATACTACTTTTAAGTCAGCAAAATCGACACCTCCACTGAAGTGACCTACTATTGGCATCATAATATCGCCAACAAATCCGCTAACTACTAATCCCATAGCACCTGCAAGTAATACGGCTACGGCTAAATCTATGACATTACCTGTCATAATAAAATCCTTAAATTCTTTTAACATGTTCTAATGTTTTTATTAATGGTTAATATAATAAGTACGGCAATTTACTAAAAAAAAATAACCCTTAAATAAATGTTAACAAAATCAATTTGTTAAAACTCGTTTAATACGTTGAGAAAGTCCCGTAAGTAGCTCATACGTTATGGTTTGGGCTGTTTCTGAAAATTTGTTTGCAGAAAGGTTTTTTCCAAAAACCTCTACTTCATCTCCTTCTTCGCATTCAATATTAGTGACATCGACCATAATCATATCCATACAAACGTTACCGACTATAGGTGCTAATTGACCGTGTATACTTACATAAGTTTTACCACGGCCATATTCTCTACCAATACCGTCTGCATGACCTATAGGCAAGGTAGCGGTTACAGTTTTATGATCAGATTTGTATTTACGATTATAACCAACAGATTCACCTGTTACTATAACATGCTTTTGAGAAATAATTGTTTTTAAAGTCATTACGGGTTGTAGATCAGCATCTACATGTGGTTCGTTACCATAACCGTATAGTCCAATTCCACTTCTAACCATATCATACTGTGCATGTGGGTAATTTATAATACCCGAAGTATTTAGCACATGCTTTAGAGTCTCGGTTTTCAATAGAATATCTGCCTTTTTACAAATAGCATCAAACCGTTCTAATTGAAGGTTAGTGAAGTCGGTCTCATTAGGGTCTTCGGTGGCTGCTAAATGCGATAATAGCGCAATCACCTTTATTGAATTTTGTTGCTGAATAAGCGTAGAGATTTCCGGTAAATCATCCGCAGAAAATCCAAGTCTATTTAGTCCTGTATTAAATTTTAAATGAATAGGGTAATCTGTCTTATCCATTTCTTTGGCTGTTGTAATGAAATCCGACAGTATATTTTTAGAATATACACTTGGCTCAAGATTGTTTTCTATGAGCGTTTTAAAATGGACTTTCTGGGGGTGAAGAACTAAGATAGGAGCGGTAATACCACCTTCTCTCAGCGTGATGCCTTCGTTCACGTAAGCTACTGCAAAATAATCGGCACCTAAATTTTCAAGCTGTTTGGCAATAGCTACAGAATCACTGCCATAGGCATAGGCTTTTACTACTGCCATAAATTTAGTGTTGGGCTTAATTTTAGAGCGTAAATACTTGTAATTATGTCCAAGTGCCTTTAGGTCAATTTCTAAAATGGTCTCTTCTGCCTTAGCCATTTTGCTTTTTTTTGAGAGAATCGACCTCCTCGGATTTTACATCCATGATTTTCACCTTTTCCTTAAGCATAGCCTTGTAATATGCACCTCTGCTTAAAGGCTCATATTCATTTACTTCACCCAACATCACTAAATTATCGTTGCTGGATTTTCTATAACTGTAATTTGCCAAATTGCCCGTGCGAGTACAAATGGCATGAACTTTAGTAACATATTCTGCAGTAGCCATAAGAGCAGGCATGGGACCAAAAGGTTTTCCTTTAAAGTCCATATCTAGCCCCGCGACAATTACTCTAACACCTTTGTTGGCCAGATCGTTACATACGGTAACTATTTCATCATCAAAAAATTGAGCTTCATCAATACCGATTACATCACAGGTATCTGCAAGAATGCGAATATTGGCAGCTGCGGGTACGGGTGTGGAGCGTATTTCATTGGCATCATGCGATACTACCATTTCATCATCATAACGAGTGTCTATCATCGGTTTAAAGATTTCAACCTTTAATTTGGCAAACTGCGCTCGTTTAAGTCTACGGATCAATTCTTCTGTCTTTCCAGAAAACATAGATCCGGCAATGACCTCTATCCAGCCGAATTGTTCTTTATGATTAACTGTGTTTTCAAGAAACATTTTGTAATTTTAGACGAAAATAATCGGTTTTTCGTTATTCTTTAAAGATGATAAAGGTATTTAAAAAACCCGCTATTTAGGTCTTTACCGTAAAAATTGTGAGATGAAAAATAAGTTGAAACTGGAATTGAGAAAGTTATCTACAGAAATTTTGACTGCCGATAATTTAGATGATGTAACAAAACTGTACGAGGTTTCTAAAAACCTTTACGAGAAACTTGCCGTGCTTAAGTTCATAGAGGTAGAACTTAATGATATGGAAGTCGATGTTTCTAAAAATGCCATTGCGGCAAAATTCGAGGAAATGGCGAATGCCGTAATGAAAGGAAATACAGGAGTGCCGGAAAATAATCCGCATGAGGAAGATATTATCCAGTACCCGGGTATGGATACTATTAAAGGGTTTGTTTCTGAAATGCCTAGCAAGGATGAATTAGAAGATGTTTTGACAGAGTTTATGTCAAAGCCAGATTTAATGAAGAATGACAAAGAGCTTTTTACTCCTTCAAAAGAAGACTTAAAGCAGGCGGAAGCATTACCAAAATCATTGAACGATCGTTTGGCAAAAAGTAACGTAAAAATAGATTTGAACGACCGCTTGGCATTTGTAAAGCATTTGTTCAATGATAGTATGGAAGATTATAACCGCGTACTATCTCAATTAAACACCATAGATACTGAAGAACGGTCTATTGCGTTTATTAAGAATATGGTAAAGCCAGACTATAATAATTGGTTAGGCAAAGAAGCATTTGAAGCACGCTTTATTGAATTGGTATCGCGTAGATTCTCTTAATAATTACAATATTTGTATTAAGAACCCAGCACCAGTGTTGGGTTTTTTACGCTATAATTAAGATTTAAATGCTCTAATTATCGCATCGGAATCTAAATTAAATTTTCAATACTATACCTCGCGAGCGAGCTTTGAGGTTTTTTACTTTTAATACATGGGAAAACTTTATTTAGTACCTACACCGATCGGTAATTTAGAGGATATGACCTTAAGGGCTATTAGGGTTCTTAAAGAGGTGGATTTAATTCTGGCGGAAGACACACGTACTAGCGGAAAGCTCTTGCATCATTTTGAAATTGGTACGCAAATGAAAAGTCACCACATGCACAATGAGCATAAAATGGTAGATTTTTTGGTTGAAAAATTGAAGGGAGGAGAAAATATTGCATTAATTTCAGATGCGGGTACACCGGCAATTTCCGATCCCGGATTTCTTTTGACAAGGGCTTGTGTTGAAGCAGGTGTAGAAGTTGAATGTTTGCCAGGGGCAACAGCTTTTGTACCGGCATTGGTCAATAGTGGTTTACCTAATGATAAGTTTGTATTTGAAGGGTTTTTGCCCGTAAAAAAAGGAAGACAAACACGTTTAAAGTTATTGGCAGAAGAGCCACGTACTATAATCTTCTATGAATCTCCGCATAAGCTATTAAAGACTTTAGGGAATTTCGTGGAATATTTTGGCGCTGAAAGACCTGTTTCCGTTTCAAGGGAACTTACCAAACTTTACGAAGAAACTGTTCGTGGTACTGCAGAAGAAGTTCTAAAGCATTTTACCGAAAAACCACCAAAAGGGGAAATTGTTATTATTGTTGGAGGGAATAAGTAGAAACAATAAAATTCTAAAGATTTAAGTGTTAATTCTAATAAAGAGTTAAGAAAATTTCAAAATCAGAATTATCTTCGTGGCGATTAATGAAAAAAATTCTCACATACACGTTTATCTTGTTATACCTCACTGCGATGGTAAAACCGGTCTTGCCTGTGTTGGAATATGTAATTAATCAAGATTATATTGCCGAAGTACTGTGTATCAATAAAGATAAGCCCATGCTAAATTGCGATGGTAAATGTTACCTCTCGCAATTGATTAAAAAGCAGCAGCAAGAAGATCATCAAGATATTCCGTCTGCTGACCTTCGTGAATACCCAATTGGGTTTGTAAGCATTCTTGATTGTAATTTTCAAAGTACGATTGTTGAAACAAGAGTGGTTTCAATACATCCTAACTTAAACGAGCAGCAGTATATATCAGCTGTTTTTCGTCCACCTAACTCCTTATCTTAAAGTACAACTTAGCATAGGTATGCCTTATTTAAAAGGCAGATGCTGTTATATGCTCACACCACGACACAAAATCTGTAGTCGTGTACACAATCAATTATTTTAAAATCATGCCTAATGCATTGTAATTAGGTGAAACCATTACATAAACTAAGGTGTAGTGCGTAGTTGTACTTTTTGTTTAAAAGCAGAGGTACAGTTTCTCGTACTATATCCGAATAATTAATAAATCAACAGATGAAATCTATATATAAATTTTTTGCAGTAACCCTAGTATTAAGTGTATTCGTAAGCTGTAGTAGCGATGATGACGCGGTAGCAGAGTTAACGGGAACAAACAGTGTAACTCTTGAGTTTGATAACAGTGTAGGATCAGACGATCTATTATTGGCAACTTCAAGTTATACCAACTCGCAGAACGAAACTTTGACAATAACTAGGTTAAATTACATTGTAAGTAATTTCAGTCTAACAAATGACAAAGGTGAAGTTTTTACATACGATAAAGACGATAGCTATTTTGTAACTAGTGAAGAAACGGGTAGTACGGAAGTCTTGTTAGAGAATATACCAGCAGGTAATTATGTGTCTATAACTTTTGGTATAGGTGTAGACCAAGAAAAGTATCTTCAAGGAGCAGAGGGTCAAGGAGATTTTTTGACTGTAGCCGAAGAAACCAATATGATGTGGTCATGGCAAGCGGGTTATAAGTTTCTAAATTTTGAAGGGACTTTTACTTCGGAAACTATTACTGAGGCAACAGATTTTAAAGTACACATGGGTAGCCACGGATCTAGTTTGGACAACTACAAAGAAGTAACCTTAAGCTTGGGTACAGATGCTTTGGTCAGCGATGAAATGTCGCCTATTATACATTTGGTAGCAGATGCCAATGCTATTTTAGATGGAGAAAATAAACTGTCTCTTACAGAGCAATCGGTTATTATGGTAAGCGAAGAAAAGTCGCCACAAGTTGCTTTGAATACTGCAAGCATGTTTTCTGTTGATCACGTACACAACGGTTCGGAACATTCACACTAAATTAATTAGGGGGGTCGCTCATTTTGGGCGACCCTACTTTAAAATATAACAGATGAAATATCTATTTTGGGTATTACTGTCCGTGTTTTTGGTGTCTTGTAATGATGATGATTATGTGGTTATTGAGAACACACTTTTAACGGTAGAAGTTCCAGAGAATTTTCCTGAATTGACTTATGATATTGAGGCTAATCCGCCAACACAATTAGGATTTGAGCTGGGTAAGAAATTATTCTATGATGGTAAACTATCTTCAAGTGGGTTTATATCATGTGGCTTTTGTCATGAACAGAGTTCTGCTTTCACTCACCACGGACATCAGTTTAGTCACGGTGTAAATGATTTGGAGGGTACAAGAAATACGCCTACCATATCTAATATGGCATTCTTTAATGAATTCGCTTGGGATGGTGCTACATCGCATTTAGACCTCTTTCCAATAATTCCTATCACTAATGAAGTGGAGATGGGTGAAACCATGACAGGGGTTATCAATAAACTGATAGCAGATGCCGAGTATCAAAAAGAATTTGAAATGGCTTTTGAGGAAGGTGGCGTAAATGCCGAGAACTTTCTAAAAGCGATATCTCAGTTTATGGTCATGATGATTTCTTCTAATTCTAAGTATGATAAATATGTGCGGAATGAAGAAGGAGGAGAATTGACTGAGCAAGAGGCATATGGTCTAGAAGTGTTTCAACAGAAGTGCGCTACATGTCACGCAACTGATCTATTTACCGATGGCAGTTTTAGAAACAATGGCTTGCCACCAAATCCACAATTAAATGATATTGGCAGAGCCGAGGTGAGCGGTAGCGATAGTGACAATTATAAATTTAAAGTGCCAAGTTTAAGAAACGTATCACTGACCGCGCCTTACATGCATGATGGTAGGTTTGGAAGTCTAGAATCGGTATTGAATTTTTATACCAATGGCATGATAGAATCAGAAACGTTGGATGATTCTTTACGCACCGATGACGGATTAGGAATAGCATTAAATGATACAGAAAAAGAGGGATTATTAGCTTTTTTTGAAATTTTGACGGATGATACTTTTATAAATGACGAACGATTTTCAGAATATTAAAAAATGAAAAAAATAATAATAAGTATACTTGTGCTTGGCGGATTTTTTACTGCCCAAGCAAATGATTTACCAGAAGAAACAACCGAGTGTATCTGGAAAAATACAGCATATGAATATTTCTGCGATACCTGTGGGTGTGGTGGCAATGGAGGAAGTATGGGTTTTGGAACCGGATTGAATAATAACTTTGTAGGACTTAGATATATTGGTCAGAAGTACCGTTCTCGCGATGGTATTTTTGATAATTCGCCATGGATAAATGAGAATTTCAATACCGTACAGGCGTGGGGAAAATTCCCGATTGGAGACAGATTTTTGGTAAATGCCATACTCCCCTATCATTCACACAATAGAACATTTGTAGATAATACAGAGCAGACTATAAACGGTATTGGTGATGCTACGGTTTTAGCATATTACAATGTACTTAAGCAGACTGCCGATAGTATAATTTCAATAAAACCAGAACATGCTTTACAAATTGGCGGAGGTATAAAATTACCAACAGGAACTTTTGATGCAGCCAATAATGAAGGCAGTGTTAACCCTGGTTTTCAATTAGGAACGGGAAGTTGGGATTATATTTTAGCTGCAAATTATGGTATTACACATAGAAATTGGGGTTTTGCCGCCCTATTGAACTACACGATAAAAACGGAGAACAGTAAAAATTATTTGTTCGGAAATCAATGGAATGCAACATTGAATACCTATAAAACCTATTACCTGTCTCCATCGGTATCGCTTACTCCACAAGCAGGTTTGGGAGCAGAGTTCTTCGCCGAAAATAAAGAGTTTGATTTTGCTGTTCCTGACACAGGTGGCGATGTGTATTTTGCTAGATTTGGGCTAGAGGCAAACTACAACAGGTATGCATTGGGCATTTCAAGTATGTTACCAATATCTCAAAATTTGAACGAAGGAAAAGTTGAAGTAAAAAATAGGGTTTCATTATATTTGAATATCAATATTTAATTTGATGACTATTTAAAAATCTAAATAACCAACCATGACCCTAGAAGAATTCAAGAAAAAATTAGCTATTAGTCCTAGAGAGATTTCCTTTTCAGAGACTATGGTGGCTATCGATTCTAAATATGCATTTACACCAACCGCTTATACCAATGGTAAAGTTAGAAATGAGGTTGGTCAGAACTCAGGTTCGTGTAAATTGTTCTCTTTTGCAATTAAAGAAGGACTTTCAAAAGAAGAAACTTTGACTTGTTTTGGTCAATATTATTTTGATGAGGTATTGTTAGACCTTAAAGGAAGCTCTCATCAAAATATTAGAAACTTTATGGAAACAGGTTTTGAAGGATTGTCTTTTGATGGTGAAGCATTAAAGTTGCTTTAGAGGCAATCTAATTTATCATGGCTAGAAGGTAATTCGTTAGTATTTATTATAAACATTTAATTCAATAGAAATATAACGTGCAAGAATTATTAGCTGAAATAAGAGGTTGCGAGGTTTGTAAGGCACATTTGCCATTAGAACCAAGACCTATTGTTGCGGGTACTAACAATTCTAAAATTATATTGGTAAGTCAGGCGCCGGGTAGAAAAGCCCATGTTGAAAACAAAGCTTGGGATGACCCAAGTGGTAAAAAACTTAGAGAGTGGCTTGGTGTAAACGAAGAGGTATTTTATAACCCTGATAATTTTGCAGTGTTACCCATGGGTTTTTGTTATCCGGGAAAGGGAAAGACCGGCGATTTACCACCTAGAAAAGAATGTGCCCCCTTATGGCATTCTCAGATATGGGACCAATTCAAAAATGTACAGCTCATTTTACTGATCGGTAAATACTCTCAAGATCAATACTTAGGTAAGCAAGCCAAAAAGAACTTGACGGAGAATGTATTGCACTATAAAGAATACCTGCCAAAGTTTTTTCTCTTACCACATCCATCACCTGTAAATCATTTTTGGAGAGGAAAGAATCCATGGTTTGAAGATGAGGTTGTTGGGGAGTTGCAGAAATTAGTGGCTAAGATTTTAAAATAAAACGCAATTGCGAGGCACGAAGCAATCTGCTTATTTTAGATTATCCTTTAAATTTAATCTAAAGACCTCCTGTTCACAAAAAGGGTAACGAATTAATAATTCTCAAAATTTCAAATATCCTGTTCGGAACAAAAATTAATAGCATGGTAAAAACTATGATGATTGGTATTACAGATGATAATAGTATCAAACGAATTGATTTGTAAATGTATTTTCCTTCCAACTTATTTAAGATGTTCATTTGAATAAGTATGTTGTACAAGCTATTATTAAGCCGTACAAACAATTCTGAAGATTATTTGAAATTTTCGCGTCTCCTCCTAAGAGAATAATTAGGCTAATTACAATTAAAAGAAAAGCAATGATGTTTTTAAAATTTTGCGTTAAGAACTTTTCCATTTCTAATTTTTATCAATATTTTTTCGTTTAACATGAAAAATCGGTAATAAAACCAATTCATCTATATATAAAACACAAATAGACTGATAGTGGCTAATAATAGAATTTAAGTAATTGATTTTAAACTAGTTGTGGGTAATTGGATAAAAAGAATAAACTACAGAAATATTGCTTGAAATTTTTATGTTTTTTGACTTTGAGATGTATAAAAACAATTTGTATTGAAGGTTTCAATGTCACTTCGAGTGAATTTTGGAGGCACGAGAAAATTAGTATCGAGAAGCAATCATGTTCTAAAGGCGATGTCCTGAACTCAGCCGAAGGGTTATAGATACCCTCCTAACCGGCGGGCATGCATTTTTCAAGTCAATGAAAAATTGAATTAAAAACTACTCAAACTGACAACAGAGACAACTGGAAAAAAGTTTTGATAGAAACAGTTAGTCTTGCACTTCTAAAAAACGATTTTTATTTTCCAACAGCCAACAGCCAACAGCCAACAGCCAACAGCCAAACAAAAATTGAATTTGATTTTTGAGTTTGCACTTGTGTTTTATCTTACCACTAACACAGCCTATATTATCGTATTTTTGTACCCTACAAAAAACATAAAATTATGAGTACAACAAATCATATTAGCACAAAGTGGTTGGGCAACATGTCCTTTGAAAGTAATAATCCTTCAGGGCATTCTTTACGAATAGATATTGCAAAAGAAGACGGTGGTGATGGTAGTGGTTTAAGACCAAAGGCATTGATGTTGTCTTCATTAGCTGGTTGTTCTGGCTTAGATGTCGCGGCAATGTTCAAGAAGATGAAGCTGGAAGTAGATGATTTTCACATAGAAACAATCGCAAACCTAACAGATGAGCATCCTAAGTTTTATGACAAAGTAGTTATAGAATACCATTTTCATGGCGCAAATTTAGCCGAGAAAAAATTACAAAGAGCAGTAGACCTATCTGTCGAAAAATATTGCGGAGTAATGGAGATGTTCAGACAATTTGCCGAGCTAGAGATTGAGACTGTTTTTCATACAAAATAAGACGTCATTGCGATTCCGATAGCAATCGGTAGAAGCAATCTGTTTGTTTGGTACAGCTAATTGAGAGATTGCTTCGTGCCTCGCAAAGACGATATCGATTATACTCTAAATACTGACAACTGATACTGCCAACTGAGAAATTTGATATTTGAGTTTGAATTTAAAGAACTGCCAACTGAAACTGTAAACTGAATACTGACTAGAATGCGCTGGACAATTAAACCAAAACCGAAACAAAAAGATATCGATGCTTTAGCCGATGCGTTAAATGTCGATGCTTTGGTGGCGCAGCTATTATTGCAAAGAGGTATTTCTACCTATGAAGAGGCTAAGAATTTCTTTCGTCCGCAGTTAGAAGATTTACATGATCCTTTTCTAATGAAGGACATGGATATTGCGGTAGAGAGAATTGAAAAAGCCATTGCCAACGGAGAAAACATTTTGGTGTATGGTGATTATGATGTAGATGGTACTACGGCCGTAGCTTTAATGTCATCATATCTATTAAGCTACTATCCTAATGTGGCAACTTATATTCCGGATCGGTATGATGAGGGGTATGGAGTATCATATAAAGGAATCGATTTTGCAGAGGATAATGGGTTTACATTGATTGTTGCGTTGGACTGTGGAGTGAAAGCAATTGACAAAGTAGCGTATGCCAAAGAAAAGGGAATCGATTTTATCATTTGTGACCACCATAGACCCGGTACAATATTACCGAGTGCAATAGCAGTTTTAGACCCAAAAAGAGAAGATTGTTCATATCCGTATGATGAATTGTGTGGCTGCGGAGTAGGTTTTAAATTGATTCAAGCTTTAGGTTCACGTAGAGGAGAAACTATTGACGATGTTATCTATTACCTTGATTTAGTGGCGACTGCGATAGGAGCGGATATTGTACCGATTACTGGAGAGAATCGAATATTGGCTTTTTATGGCTTGCAAGTTATCAATCAGCGACCTAGAATCGGTTTTAAAGCTATTATTGATCAAATCAATAAGAAAGAACTTACCATTACAGACGTGGTTTTCATTATTGCACCTAGAATTAATGCAGCCGGTAGAATGAAACATGGTCAATATGCAGTAAACTTATTGACCGAAACCAATATGAATCAAGCCATACAATTCGCTTCTGAAATTGAAAAATTCAATACCGATAGAAGAGGGCTAGATCAGGAAATTACGATTGAGGCACTAGGGCAAATTCAAGAAAATCAGGAGGAAGAAGGTTTTACTTCTGTAGTTTATAAAGATACTTGGCATAAAGGAGTTATTGGTATTGTAGCATCAAGGTTAACGGAAACCTACTATAGACCAACGCTGGTTTTTACAAAAAGTGGCGATAAGTTGGCAGCATCGGCAAGATCAGTTAGAGGTTTTGATGTGTACAATGCTTTAGAAGGTTGTGCAGATTATATTGAACAATTTGGCGGGCATAAATATGCCGCAGGTTTAACCTTATTAGAAGCGCAGTATAATAATTTTAAGCATCAGTTTGAGAAGGTGGTGAAAGAGAGTATTGACCCACAAATGTTGATACCTGAAATTACAATAGATACCGTAATAGAATTAAAAGATATTACACCTAAGTTAATGCGAATTCTAAAGCAATTTGCCCCTTTTGGTCCCGGTAATATGTCGCCAATATTTATGGCAGAAGATTTACATGATACTGGTTACGCAAAAGGTGTAGGTAAAGAAGAAGCACATTTAAAAGTTTCTGTGGTTCAGCAAGACAGTCATAGAATTGATGGTATCGGCTTTAATATGGGCGATAAACTTTCATTAGTAACGGGTAGAAAACCTTTTAGCGCTGTTTTCTCTATTGATGAAAATGAATGGCAAGGTAATGTGAGTTTGCAATTGAAGCTAAAGGACATTAAATGAGAATAGAGCATATTGCTATTTGGGTGACCGATTTAGAAGCTATGCGATTGTTTTATGAAACGTATTTTAATGCTGTAGCAGGAGAAAAATATCATAATCCTAGGAAAGAATTTACCTCTTACTTTTTAAGTTTTACCGATGGTGCTCGTTTAGAAATTATGCATAAACCAACTATTGTTGCCGCTTCTGATAATGCTTTAGATACCGGATTTATACATTTTGCCATGTCCGTAGGCTCAAAAGAGCAAGTACATGTTTTAACTGAAAAGTTGAGAGAAGACGGATTTACAATTGCCGGCGAACCTAGAACTACCGGCGATGGTTACTATGAAAGTGTTGTACTAGACCCGGAAGGTAATCAGATAGAAATCACGATTTAACAATACTATTTATAATTGTTCTAAATAAGATCTATATATTTATACTAAATATGAAGATTCTTATGAACGATATACATCCTATTTACCAAAATGATTTTGGAATAGCCTTCCAATGGAAAAAAGATAAACCTGGCCAAGCCAATAAAGTTCAAGTTATTTTCAGGGATATTGGATTATTACTTACCTATAGCGAGTTACGTCATTTTTCTAAGTGTATTGCAGATACTGTTGAAAACGGCAAAGGTCATCTTTGTGGAGATTGCAAAACAAAAGAGACTTGCAGGTCATTGTTATTGAACACGCCTGCCCATCAAATTACCTTTGCAGTAAGTTATCAAGAGGCTATAGAGGTTAGAGATTTAATAAATGGTACGTTATTTAAGTTAGAATTGGACTCCTTTTTCGGCGAATTGGGAATTGGATAGTATCCTATAATTTTTTTGCTAATGCTATCGACTAATTAGTTGCAAATTCTTGATTTGTCCATTCATTTATTAAATATCTTTGAAATCTATTCAGAGATTTACCTATGCGCGTAAATGATCCCTATGCAGCCTTAAGATATAAGGAATTCAATATTTTTCTTCTAGTTCGTTTTGCAATGGTTTTTGCCTGGTCAATGCAATTTATAGTCATAGAATGGCAAGTCTATTCAATGACAAAAGACCCGTTGTCACTAGGTATTATTGGTTTGATGGAAGTAATACCTGCGGTAGGTATGGCACTTTTCGCCGGTCATATCGTGGATCAGAAAGAGAAAAGAAATCTATTGATAAAATGCATATTCGGGTTTTCTGTCATTAGTTTTGGACTTTTTATGTTGAGTATGCCTTCAGTCCTAGAGACGTATGAAACCAAAGTAATTCTTTATGGTATCTATGCCTTGGTTTTCTGTGGCGGATTGGTACGTGCATTCTTAGGTCCTACCATATTTTCCTTAATTGCCTTGATAGTTCCTAAAAAAATATACCCAAATGCCGCTACTTGGAGCAGTACTACATGGCAAATGGCATCGGTTCTTGGTCCGGCATTAGCAGGATTTTCTATTAGCCTAATAGGCGTACACTGGTCTATGTGTGTCATTTTCGGCTTTTCATTGCTAGCATTGACCGCTCTTTTCAATATTTCAAAGAAACCAATTTTAAATCCTAAA
Source organism: Maribacter forsetii DSM 18668 (assembly GCF_000744105.1). Classification (NCBI taxonomy): domain Bacteria; kingdom Pseudomonadati; phylum Bacteroidota; class Flavobacteriia; order Flavobacteriales; family Flavobacteriaceae; genus Maribacter; species Maribacter forsetii. Next base: position 22,813 of record NZ_JQLH01000001.1, on the reverse strand, counting down.
ATTGGGGAACCCGTTTTTCAGAGTTTAAAAGAAGGATTGACATTTGTATTTAAGACCAGAGCGGTTTTAGGTGCGTTGACTTTAGATATGATTGCCGTACTTTTTGGTGGAGCTGTGGCATTGTTACCCATTTTTGCACAAGACATTTTACATGTAGGGTCAGAAGGTTTTGGTGTGTTAAGAGCAGCACCTGCTGTTGGGGCTGCCTTAACTATGTTGGGTTCTACGAGATTTCCTTTACATAAAAACGCAGGTAAAAAGTTATTATTAGCCGTATTTGGTTTTGGGGTGTGTATGATTGTATTCGGGCTATCAACTTATTTCTGGCTTTCGGTGGCAGCCTTGTTTTTAAGTGGAGCAGTAGACGGTGTATCAATGATTATAAGACAAACCATATTACAATTAAAGACACCCGATAATATGCGTGGGCGTGTTGCCTCTGTAAATTCTATGTTTGTGGGGTCGTCTAATGAGCTTGGAGCATTTGAAAGTGGCGTAACGGCAAAATTGATGGGTACGGTAACTGCTGTTGTTTTTGGGGGTACCATGACCTTGTTGACCGTGGGTCTTACAGCAATTGTTTCTCCTAAATTCAGAAAGCTAGATTTACAGAAAGACGTAGAGGATCACGAGAGTTAACACTCTTAAAGTAACATCATAAAAAAAGCTCCTTATAAAGGAGCTTTTTTTATTGTAGGTGGTGCTTAATGTTTGGGTCATTAAGCTGGGGGAACTTGTAGGTAAACTGAAGATTTGGGAATCAACACTTAATCTAAACAACAGTGTAAAGATAGAACCAATGTCTAGTTTGTACTAACTTTTGTTGTGAAGTGTCTATTTTAATATGTAAGAAAAGGATTACATGTGGTTTGATGTATCTTTAAAATGTATTTTGTCCATTTTTTGTAAATCTTAATCAAAAATACGGAAAAATGTAGTTGTCATAAATGAACTGGTTATTTGGGAAATATATATTATTAAAAATTTTAGGGAATTTTTAAAAGGGGAAAATTTTGGAGGGTATAAAAAATTTAAAATCACCAAAGAAGCCCCTAAATTAGGGGCTATTCTTTAAAGTAGGTATGCTTAAAATTTGGGTTTTAAGCTGGGTAAACTTGTAGGTAATGTGAAGATTTGGGGTCAACACTTAAACTTAATAACAGGGTAAAGATATAACGAAGAGCTAGTTTTATAAAACTATTGTTGTGAACTGCTTAATTCCTGTTGTAAGAAAAGTATTACAATAGAATTTGTGTATTTCATCGATGTTTTTGATGAAATTTAGCTGAATTCTTTTAATGAAAGTTGCTGGCCGTCAAACTCGGCATACGTGTAGTAATTGATCCAATCTCCAAGATTGGTATATTTTGAATTTTCCTTCAATTCAATTTCTAATGGAAGATGTCTATGACCAAAAATGAAATGGTCATAATGTTGCGTTTCTAACTTTCGTTTTGCATATAAAACCAACCATTCTTTATCGTGTCCTAAAAACTTGGCATCATCATCTCCACTGATCAACTTATTACTTACAGAAAGGTGCTTCGCCAAACGAACACCTATATCTGGGTGTAGCCATCTAAAGAACCATTTGGCTACCGGGTTTGTAAATACCTTTTTCATTCTTTTGAACCCCTTATCATCTGGTCCTAGTCCGTCACCATGACCTATAAAGAACAAAGCTCCATTAATAGAATATTGTTGAGGTTTGTGGTAAACAGGTATGTTTAATTCTTCTTCAAAGTAACCGTTCATCCAAAGATCATGATTACCAACAAAGTAGTGTATTGAGATTCCGGCATCAGACAGTTCTGCAAGTTTTCCCAGTGTTCTGGTAAATCCTTTTGGGATAACGGTGGTGTATTCAAACCAAAAATCGAACAAATCACCCATTAAGAAAATGACTCCGGCATCCGACTTGATCGTCTCTAACCAACGAATAAACTTTAGCTCTCTCACTCTACTTTCTTCCATAGTAGGTGCGCCTAGGTGGTTATCACTAGCAAAATATACTTTTTTTCCTGCGGGAAGTTCAATGTTCGTCATCAGGATGTAAATATAATAACTGTTTTGCGTACCAAGGGAATACACAGGTCAAAATAAGAGAATGCAATTCTAAATCAAACGGCAACATCTTTTTCGTTCAGTACTATTTTTATGGGTAGGTGATCACTAAACCCTTTTTCATTGAATGTTGAAGAATTGGGTCTACCAAACTTTACAGGTTTCTGGTAAGATCCAGAAGTAAGCTCAGGGTATGCAATGATTTCTACGGTACTCAATTTAAAAGGTAATTCTGACTTCTCTGACAAAATACTTTTAGAAATCATAAACTGATCTAACATATTATACTCATTACCGAATACGAATGTACCTATTTGAGCATTTAAAAATCGGTGCATTACATTATAAAAGTACTTTAGGCGTACTCTATTACTTTTCACCAAGGCTTTGTTATTGATAGCCTTTAAATATGCTGTAATACTTTTGTTATAAGGGTTGTCATTGAAATCTCCCATTAATATGATATTGGCATCATTACCTTGTTCTTCGTAAATTCTCTCGATCCAGTACGATAAATTTTCCGCTACCATTATTCTAAATGGCTCACTCTCAAGTTCACCGCCAGATCTAGAAGGCCAATGGTTAAGTACACATACCAGCTTGTTGCCATTGGCAGTGTTGATGTGTACTTGAAATAAATCTCTTGTGGTATTTCGTTTTATAATACGTAGGCTGAAAGTTTGTTGCTCAGGTCCGTATTTGGTCTTGTCATAAATAAGCGCTGTATCAATACCTCGTTTATCTTCTCCTTCAGAGATAACATAACCATAGTTCTTATCAAGTGCCGTGCTCATGGCATCAATAAGTAATTCGATAACATATTCATTTTCTACCTCGCAAACTCCCAATAAATCAGGACCTTTACCATCATTGAATTTTGATATGACTGCGGTTAGGTTCGCAATTTTCTGATTAAGAATAGCAGCGTTCCATCCGTCAAGTTCCTTACCTAAATGGTTATTTAAAAATTCACTTCGTCTCGGAGAATTTTCTACATCAAATAGATTTTCAAGATTCCACCAGTAAATATGATGCTTTGTCATGTTGTTATATTAAGGAGATTCCTTAAAAATAAAACAATTTAAAAGCTTGTAAAGTAAGTATATGGTTAAGTTTTGTTGAACTTAATTGTCACTGGCATACCATTCTGCGAAAGAAGTATCTGTTTCTTGCAGTTTTAAAGAGAATAAAGAAATGTTTTCAGGAAGGCGAGATTTTATTTTCGCGGCAAAATCTATGACCATATTTTCACTAGTAGGTTGGTAATCTGCCAAGATAACGTTGTGCCCCCTATCGGTTAATTCTTTGGCCAGTTCTACATGTGGAGTGTTTTTATTGAATACGGTGGCGTGATCAAAAACATCAACGATATCTTCTTTCACTATTTTTTTAAGATCTCCAAAATCGATTACCATTCCTAATTTTACGTGGCTAGTATCTGTAATAGGTCTACCAATAACGGTTACTGATAATTTATAGCTATGACCATGTACATTTCTACATTTACCATCATAACCATAGAGTGCATGACCGGTTTCAAAATTGAATTGTTTCGTAATGCGAATTTTGCTCATAACCTTTAATTGTGTGGCAAAGGTAGGGAAAGTTTAAACGCATTAATAGCGAAAAATCATTCTAGAACAATGACTGTATTTCCTGTTATTAAGCTAACATGGCAACAGTCTGCAGCAACCTCATAGGTTTCATCAATAACCTTTTCATTGTGGATAGTACCTTTAAAAGTTAGTGTGGCAGTCGAATTTTGATATTGAACACGATTACCATCACTAAGAATAGGATAAACACCTTGTTCTTTCAAATATTTATATTCCTCACCGTTGAAATCTGCAGCAAGGTTTTCACCAGTTTCATTATCGATAACCTCATAGTTGTCAAGAGATACAGGTTCGCCCGACGCATCTTTAACGCTTACGGTTATAGTTACAAAATTTAAGGTACATATGACCGTAGAACAATCTACTGGCTCTGGTTCTGGATCAGCTTGGTCAGAACAGGTCATAAGAAAGAAGGATAGAAATACTAATGTGATTTTAGCGAACATGAAAACGGTTTATTAAGAGATGTTCATTTACCGATTAGTTGCGTAAGTTGTTGAACTACCTTTTATATTTCTTCTTTGCTCGCATTTTGTTAATGACATAAATGATCAAAACAGAAAGAGCAAGAACGGGAAATACCAGGTTACCGTTTAAAAACTGAAAGAATTCCATACTAATTATTTAGAAACAGAACGAATAGCTGTTTCAGTTATTGTTTATTTTTTAAATTTTGACAGTGCGTTTCTCGTAAAATCCGAAAGGGCTAATTTTCCGGTGATAGCGGCGCGTTCTGTCAATAAGGTATCCCAATGGTCGGTACCTTCCCATAAAACTTTCTTCCATTCCGTTATAGCTTCGGCATTATAGCTTGCCAATTTATGAATGAAGAAGTCAAGTTCCTTATCCATTTCGTCTGCAGAGTCATATACTTTATTGAACAGTCCTTTTTCTTGAGCCCAATAAGCACTTTTCCATTCCGTAGGTGCCAAAGACATTTCTCCCATAGCAGCATTTCCTATTTTGCGGGCTACGGCAGGCGCAATAACCAACGGAGCAATACCGATACTAAGTTCAGATAGTTTTATGGAAGAATTTACGTTAGAGTATACATAGTCACAAGCAGCGGCAAGACCTACGCCACCACCTACAGTTTTACCATGTACACGACCAACAATTACCTTTTTACATTTGCGCATGGCGTTGATGACATGGGCAAAACCACTAAAGAAAGCCTTACCTTCTCCAAGGTTAGAAACCTCTAACAATTCATCAAAAGAAGCACCGGCACAAAATGCTTTTTCACCTTCAGATTTTAACAGAATAACAGAAATTGCCTCATTATCTGAAAGCTCGTTTATCGTATACGTTAAACGTTCTAGAAGTTCAGATACAAAAGAATTACTGGCAGGATGCCCAAACTCTACATGAGCAACTTTACCATCTATTCGTGTATATAAACTTCCATTTTTTCTTGTAGTTACCATAGCATTTTATTTGCCTCAAAATTACGGATTTTGCAATAAAGGTTTGAATTTGTTTCTGAATTTCCACACTAGGGCAGCACTTCTAATAAACATCCAAACGGTGAAGGCAAGCCAAATTCCCGTTAATCCCCAATTGAGGGATTTGCCTAAGAATAGCGTTGGCACAAATCCTAAAAAGGTAGCTACAAGCAGGGTATTGCGCAAGTATTTCATTTCGCCGAGACCTTTAAAGACTCCGTCTAAAACGAAAGCGGTACTATTAAAAGGGAGACCCAGAATAATAATATAGAAGATGCCGTAAAAAGCGGATAGCACCAAAGGCTCGTTAGAAAACAAACTTCCTAAAGGTTTATAAAAAATAGTTGCCAATGCCATAATAACTAGGCTAACGAGTAGCCCGTATTTCGTAATCTTTTTTGCCAGTAGCCAGAGTCCGTCATAATTGCGTTCCCCTAAAAGTCTACCGCCCATAATATTACCAGCGGCACCGTAGCCATCAATAAAAAAGGCGGAAAATAACCAGAGGTTTATAGCAATGGTATGTGCGCCAATATATTTATCGCCAAGCGCGGTTGCTTCTCTAACGGCAAGAATCAGTGCGGTGTTCAAGGCGATGGCACGCACAAACAAATTTAAGCTCATAACTACCAACCTACCAAGTTCTTTGTGAATAGGTAGTTTTAGTTTTAGGCTAATATCGGTTTTGGTTACAAGAAGATAGAACGCCATGATAGCCATGATCGCTTGCGCCAACAAACTTGCATACGCGGCACCTTCAAGGTACATGGCTGGTATAAAGCCTTCAATTCCATACACAAAGGCAAAATCGAAAATTACGTTCAATACTGCTCCGGTAATGGCTATGACCATAGGCCAATAGGTATTCTGCAATCCGCGGAAAATACCCATCACTGCAAATACGAAAAGGGTTAATGGAAAGCCCCAAACACGAATGGAGTAGTAGCTGATGCAATATTGCAATATTTTTCCTTTGGCATTTAAGAGTTCAAAGATTTCTTGAATGACAAAAATGGTAGAAAGCAAAACCAGAATACTTAAGGCAATGTTGAGGTAAATTGCCTGAGCGGGCAGTGTTTTAACTTCTTCCAATTTACCAGCTCCTAAGTATTGCGAAATAATAGCGGAAATGGCGCTACGCGTCTGACCAAGAATCCAGATGAGCATAGAAAGAAAAGAACCCACAATACCTGCTGCGGCAAGAGACTCTAATCCGTCCACCGGAATATTACCTACAATAGCCGTATCGGTTATAGATAAAAGAGGTTCTGCTATACCTGCAATGGTAGCAGGTATAGCTAAGGCGTTTATAGATTTTAAATTAACAGAGGTTTTCAAAAAATGGGTTTTCTATAGTACAAGTTCGTAGCAATGAAAGGGGTGGTCGCTTTGTTTTGGAAAAAAGATATCTCCTAATTTGGTATACCCACGTTGCTCGTAAAATTTCTGATTTCTTTTGTTTTGGCTAAAGGTATCCAACCTAACCGATAGGGCATTATTTTCTCTGGCAAAGTTTTCTCCAAAATCCATTAAACGCTGAGCAAAACCTTTACCTTGATGTTTAGGGTGCACCGCAAGACGATGAATGTAGTAGTTCTTTGTGTTTTGGGTGAGCCAATCAACAGATTTATATTCTTCATCCATAAAAAGGGAAACAACAATACAACCAACTATTTCGTTATCAAGCTGAAGTACATAAAGTTCATTGCGTTCTATATCATTTTCAAATGCCTGCTTAGAAGGGTATTCGGTAGTCCACTGGTAAATACTATTGGCTTCCATAGCAATTCTACATGCATCTGTCATGAGAAGAATTTCAGGTATTTGCGATATCTTTGCCGATGCTATCATACAATGAATTTAATTAAATTGTAAATTTAGAGTTATAATCAATACTTTTTATCATGATGAATATTCTTGTTCCGATCGGGACCTCCTCAAATGCGAATCAAACATTACAATATGCAGTAGATTTTGCAAAAGACTTTGGTGCTGAAATATATGTAATGGAGGTTTTTAATGTCAGTGGAAAAACAGGAACACTTACCAATGTAACACTAAAGGTAGCCGAAAATTCGAAGGAAAGATTAAAAGAAATTATAGGAACCGTAGATACAAAAGAAGTATCTATAAAAATAGCAAGCTTTAACGGTGATCTAAAAGACGGACTTAAAGAAATTGATAAAGGAATTGGAATTGATCTTATTGTTTTGGCACCTAGAAGTAATGACATTCAAGAAGCGAATTATTTAGGACAAACATCAGGAGCCATTATTAAAAGAACGAACATACCAACGTTAATCGTACCAAAAGGAACAACATACAAATCGTTTGAAAATATATTAGTAGCTTTTAAATCTGGTATTCTAAGAAGAAAGAGAATTCTTGATCCGTTAATTGAAATTCAGAAAAAGCATAATGCAAACGTGAATTTATTGATGGTGAAAACACCAGGATATTCAGATGACGATCTAAAGATAAATACGGCGTTGATGGACATAAGTTCTCAATTGACCTTTACAGAAAACTCAACTACCTATCATGGTGTTTTAGAGCATTTTCAAGCAAAACACCCCGATTTACTATGTGTTTTTAGAAGAAAACGTGGTTTTTTCAAAAAATTATGGGAAAAGAGTACAATTTCAAAAACAGAGTTTTATGCCCCAGTACCGGTATTGGTGCTTAGCGTAAAGAAAGATTAAGTAGTACTTTGATGGCTTGTTAAAATAGGTTTTCTTTGAGCTGCTTAAAAATTGAGGGATTTATTCTGTTTGCTAGAGCGTCCCGAAGGCATTCGGGAAGGTCGTTTTTGGTGTTTTAAGAAAAAATGGTAATATAAGGGGGATTAGCTCAGTTGGCTAGAGCGCTTGCCTGGCAGGCAAGAGGTCACCGGTTCGAATCCGGTATTCTCCACTTAAAGCTTCCATTTTGGAAGCTTTTTTTATTTATAGTCATTAGGCGATTATTTATCGTATTAAATTGATCAGATATTAAAAGAATAGAGCGTCCCGAATGCTTTCGGGAAGGTCACCGGTTCGAATCCGGTATTCTCCACGTATAAGGCTTCCAGTCATGGGAGTCTTTTTTTTGGTTTTAATTTGATGATGTTAATTTGGTTAAGAGCGTCCCGAAAGCTTTCGGGAAGGTCACCGGTTCGAATCCGGTATTCTCCACGTATAAGACTTCCAGTCATGGGAGTCTTTTTTTTGGTTTTAATTTGATGATGTTAATTTGGTTAAGAGCGTCCCGAAGGCTTTCGGGAAGGTCACCGGTTCGAATCCGGTATTCTCCACACAAAAGGCTTCCAAAATGGAAGTCTTTTTTATTTGTTTATTTTTAGAAATGTCATTTACTACATACATTATTTATAGTCAGACTTTAGACCGTTACTATATTGGTAGTACAGAAGATATTAATGAGAGACTTATACGGCACAATAATGGTAACGGCTCTACATATACAAAAAAAGCAAAAGATTGGGAATTGAAATGGAAACGTGAACATGAGACTAGAGCTGATGCTATGTCTTTAGAATTTTCAATTAAAAAGAAGAAAAGTCGAAAGTATATTGAATATTTGATTTCAAAATCGAATTTAGAATAGAGCGTCCCGAAAGCTTTCGGGAAGGTCACCGGTTCTAATCTTCTCCACGCAAAGCTTCCATTTTTTGGAGCTTTTTTTGGTTTTAATTAGGGAGTCATTTGGTTTAGAGCGTCCCGAATGCATTAGGGAAGCTCACCAGCTACAGCAGATCACCTACAAACGCTTACTAATACACATTAAAGTATCATCAATATTAACGGGCGGGGTAGAGATTTTGTACAATATAATACCCGATGTATGTGCTTTGTACTCCTTAAGTTTCTTCCCAAATTCATTGGTGATATAACCTACAACATCCCCTTCTTTAACGGTATCTCCCGCATTAAGGTCGCTGTAAAAAAGTCCTGTTTCGGTAGCGCTTAAATAGGTTTGGTTGTTGAGCTGAATAAGGTTGGTATGTGGTCCGGTTCCGTTATCATACATATCCATATTGTCAAGCATATTATAGACTCCATTTTTTATTAAGCTAACCGCATCTTCCTGTACATTGCCCAATTTGCCACTTTCAAAGCTCAAGGCTATTTTACCATCTTGTGAGGCTTGCTTAAAAACATATTTTGCAGGTTCATCATCCCTTAAAGAGAAGGGATATGAAACTATATATTCAAATCCGCTGTTCTCAGTCAGTTCCCTGGCTTTTTTGGTTTGTTCTGGATAATTAGGGTTATCGTAAAAAAGTGCAAACGGAATCAAATCTTCATTGACCCCACCACCGTGTATATCTATAAAAACATCGCTTACAGGTATGATGGTCGTAGTAATAAAATCCGCAATTTTTTGGGAAACGCTACCCGTAGATTTTCCGGGAAAGGCACCATTTAAATTTACTTGATCATGCGGATTTACAATAGAAGTTCTCGAAAAAAACGAACTGGTATTTGCAATAGGTATAATGATCACGGTGCCGTTTAATTTATCGACATCAATTTCGCTTAACAGCTCTTGTACACCAACAATTGGTGGATATTCAAACCCGTGTACACCGGCTACAATGGTAAATACAGGTCCTTCGTTCTTTCCTTTTAGTACAGAAATAGGCAAAAAGGTTTTGTTATTTCTAGCGTCTTGAAATTCAATACGTATGTTGTCTTTTGATGGTCTTATGGTGTTTGAAAATACATCTTTAAAGCTGTTTTGGGCAATCGCAAAAGTGAGAGAGAAAAAAATGAAAATGGTAAAAAGAAGCTTGTGCATGATACCCTTGTTTTATGTGATGTGTTTTGGTAAGACCAAATTATTAAAAAGACATTATTTAATTACCTATACAGCTCCTTTTCTTATTAGAAATTGCAGTACTAAGACCAAATGTTAAATTTCTTATGTTAATTTAGAATAATTAAAAATAACTTGTTCATGTCTTTGTGATGATTTAGATTTGGCGTCTATTTAAAATAAATCTAAATAAAATATAATGAAAAGAGTTATTCTGGCTGTAGGTTTTATCGGTCTAACATTAATAGGTTGTTCATCAGATGATGATTCAACATCAGAAGTCGTGATAGACGATTCTATCGAGTCATCAGCGGTAATAGAAAATTATGCAGATTTGGTATTGGCCAATTATCAAGCTGCCATGGTAGATGCAGAAGCATTGAAAGTCGCTATTGACCTTTTTGTAGCAACACCAACAGAAGATAATTTTAACGCTGCCAAAGAAGCTTGGTTAACGTCAAGGGAAAGCTATGGTCCTTCAGAGGCTTTTCGTTTTGCAAACGGACCTATAGACACGGGCGATACCGAAGAAATTGAAGGGTATTTAAACTCTTGGCCTTTAGACGAAGCATATATAGATTATGTTGAAGGAGATGTTGATGCCGGTATTATCAACAACCTTGCAGATTTTCCAACATTGACTAAAGAAGGCCTAACTGGTGAAAACGGTATTGGCGGTGAAGAAAATGTTGCTATTGGTTACCATGCCATTGAATTTTTACTTTGGGGTCAAGATCTTACGGCACCATCAGAGAATTTAGCAGGTCAAAGAACATATACTGATTTCGTAGATGGTGGTACGGCTGCCAACCAAGATCGTAGAAGAGCATATTTGGCGATAGTTGCAGATTTGTTGACCGATCACTTACAAATTATTATAGATGAGTGGAGCGGTGACTATAGAACAACCTTCTTGGCTTTAGATGAAGATGAAGCTTTAGATAACATGATCAGTAGTATTGCTGAGCTTTCTAGAAGCGAGCTGGCTATTGAGCGTATGGCGGTAGCCTTACAGAACCAAGATCAAGAAGATGAGCACTCATGTTTTAGCGATAATACTGATAGAGATATTAGATTGAATTTGGCAGGTATCGTAAATGTATACACTGGAGTTTACGGTAGTGTAAATGGGAACTCTTTACAAGATTTGATTGAAGAGGCCGATGCGGATCTTGCAGCAGAATTAGATGCTTTATTGGCAACTGCGGTTACTGATGTTGATGCAACATTAGATCCTTTTGATTTAGCGATCGTTGATGGCGAGTCTAGCGTAGAAGGTGCAAAGGTACAAACAGCTGTACAAGCGTTGGTAGCTTTTGGTGACAAGCTTTTAGAAGCTAAAGTTGCACTTGATATTGATTAAAAATTATGGCTAAATGCCAATTATACCTAGGGTTGTGATAAGCTGTCCTATATAAGAAAATTGTAAATTAAAACTGGATTTTTTAAAATCCAGTTTTGTTGTTATATAAAATGAACAGAATTTCAATAACGATTTTATGTCTGCTGGTAATTATGGTTACCTCTTGTGGTAAAGATGAGGTAATTGTTCCCTTAATGGCAGAAGAAGGTGAAGAGCTTTCTGGCGGCACCACTTCATCTTCTAATTTTTCTGCGGAAGCGTTTGGTTTTGCTTCCCCAGATCTAACGTTTGATGAGCGTGTAACCTTTGGGGTGGGCAACTCGCTTTTCAACCAGAGTTGGGTTACTGCACCGGCGTCTACCACCGCTAGAGATGGTCTAGGTCCTTTTTTTAATGCAAGAAATTGCTCTGGTTGCCATTTTAAAGATGGTAGGGGAAGACCGCCGGAGTATGACGGTGAGTTTTCTAGTGGTCTTTTGCTGCGTTTGGGTCTTTTGCAAACCACTGAAAATGGAGAAAATATAGGCGATCCCATTTACGGCACGCAATTTCAAGACAATTCTATTTTAAGTGTAGATAAAGAAGGTACTATTATTATCACCTATACACCATTGATCGAAAGCTATGCCGACGGTACGGAAATATCTTTACAGGTGCCGGAATATTCGTTTACCGGTCTAAGTTATGGGGGTTTAAGTGCAGCTACGAGAATATCGCCCAGAGTGGCCAATCAAATGATAGGCTTGGGTCTTTTAGATGCTATACCAGAAGCAACTTTGTTGAGCTATGCTGATCCTAATGATGCCGATGGTGATGGTATTTCCGGTAAAACCAATATGGTCTACGATGTTGAAACGGGTACCCGGGTCATAGGTCGTTTTGGTTGGAAAGCCAATCAACCTAACATTAAACAACAAGTAGCCGCTGCATTTTCTGGCGACTTGGGTATAACGTCATCTCTATTTCCTAATGAAAACTGTCCTGATCCTTTAGATTGTGATGATTACCCAAATGGTGGAACACCGGAAATTCCCGATGATAACTTAGAAAACGTCACTTTTTATGCTGCATCGCTATCCGTACCAGAAAGAAGAGATGTAGATGATCAAAATGTGTTAGAGGGTAAAGAGTTGTTTGTAAGTATAGACTGTGCTAAATGCCACATACCAAAATTGGAGACGGGTGCTTATGAAATAGAGGCATTGGCACACCAGACCATTCGCCCTTATACTGATATGTTGTTGCATGATATGGGAGATGGGCTAGCGGACGGTCTGCCCGATTTTGATGCTAATGGCAATGAATGGAGAACACCACCATTGTGGGGTATAGGATTAATTGAAACAGTAAACGGCCATACCAATCTATTGCATGACGGTAGGGCCAGAAATATAGAAGAGGCCATATTATGGCATGGTGGGGAAGCTTTAGCTTCAAAAGAAAAATTTAAGAAGCTTTCTATAGAAGAAAGAAACAAAATTATTCAGTTTTTGAATACACTTTAAGATGATGAAAAAGACAATTTTATATGTAGTTGTGGTATTGTTCATAATTTCTTGCGGCAATGATGATGGTGTAACTATTGATGAACCAGCATTGTTACCTGTAGAAGAAGGTCGTAGCCTACAGGTATCCAATTTATACGATTATCAGATAGAGGTAAACCAGGCGGCACATGTGGCAGTTTTGAATAATTTGGTAACTCAAAGTTTAGCCTTTGAAGCTAATATTACGGAAACTGAGCTAGTGGCGTTGCAAAATGCTTGGAAAACCGCTTTTTTAAACTGGAAGAGTAATGAAGTATTTAACCTAGGTGCCATTCAGAGCTCGTTTATACATACCAGAATTAATCAATGGCCTACAAATGATGAGGCATTGGAAGAGAATATTGCAGGCGAAGAAACATTGAACAGTGATTTTGTATCAAGTGTAGGGGCAAATACAAAAGGGTACAGTGCTATTGAATATTTGTTGTTTCATGATACCAACGCCGTTGTACTTGCTGAGTTGACCACAGCTGAACATGCCGAAAGACGTATGCAGTACTTGTTGGCATTAATAGAGAATTTAGCGGAACAAGCCGCCTTTTTACAAACCTTTTGGGAAGGGGTAGAACCTAGCTTTAAAAGCAATTTAGAGACTGGCGTAAATGGAAGCCAGAACCAAGTGGTCAATGCAATTATTGCTTCGTTAGAAGGCATGAAAGGCACTAAAATAGAAGAAGCGCTAAATGCTGAAACAGATGCTGTAACCTATTTTGAAGCGTATAGGAGCAGAACCAGTAAAGAAGCCTTGATCGTAAACCTAAATACATTGTATAATAGTTATTTGGGTGAGTATGAAGGCCAATCAGGTTTTGGGTTAGAAGATTATATTTTAGAAGTTTTAAACCGACCTGAAATCGATACCGCATTGCAAGAAGCCTTTGTTGTGGCTATGAGCGATTTAGAAGCTATGGATGGCGCTATTGAAGATGTTTTGGTGTCCGATGTTACGGCTCTTGAAACCCTTAGAACAGATCTGCAAACCATTATAGGTTTGCTTAAAACAGATTTGTCAAGTGCGGCTAATATTGTAGTAACTTTTAACGATACTGATGGAGATTAAATAGCACCTATTTAGAAGTTGAGACTACTATATGTGGTACAGCTATGATAATCGAGGTTAAAAGCAACTTTTCATTATTAAGTTCTTTTAACCTTGTTTGTTTTTAATATAGCCTACTACATAATTAAGATTTCAACATTAAATATTTTCCCCAGGTTTTAAAGAACCCGTAGGTTTTGATAGTGATTTCACCAATAGAAACACCACTTTTATGACCTACAAACTATTGCATTTAGCCAGAATGTTGAAAGACAATAACGGTTACCCCAACTACGGAAATAGCCGTACCCAATGGGATGATGGCAAACGGTGGGAGTTTGAAAATCCAGAGTATAGATAGTGGTTTAGTTTATAGTAATAAGTATCAAGTATTAAGTATTAAGTACGGAGTACTTAGATGTAACTTTTAAAATAATTTACTTATTACTTTGTACTCAGTACTTAATACTATTTTTCTCCTAACTCCTAACTCCTAACTCCTAACTCCTAACTCCTAACTCCCTAATTACTTTATACTTTTTTCACTTAACACACAACAGTACTCATCTTATAAAACGTTAACTTACAGCCAGTTCATCCAAAAAACAAATCGTTTGTCACTGATACAAAATGAAATCAATACCATTTGGCTAGACCTCAATGAAGAATTGTATCATTTTATATTGGGCAAGATCAAAGATGAACAAGTGTCAAAAGACATTCACCAAGAAGTATTCTTGAAAATACAGACCAAAATCCATCAATTGCAGCATACCTCTAAATTGACTTCTTGGGTGTATCAAATTACTAGAAATACGATTATAGATCATTTTAGAAAACAGGGTAAAACCACTTCGAGCATTGAAGGTATAGAGCTTGCAGAAGAACAGTCGGGTGATTTCGACTATGCCAAGCTCACTAATTGCATTAATCAGAAAATAGGGGAGTTATCAGGGCAACATAAAGAAGCCATTGTATTGACCACCTTTCAAGAATACTCGCAAAAAGAGCTGGCCAAGCATTTAAATATCTCGTATTCGGGAACAAAATCAAGGGTACAAAAAGCTAGGGAAATATTAAAGGTACAACTGCTTTCTTGCCCCAATGTAATAGCTGACCGAACAGGAAAATTGCTGGATTTTGAAAATAATGAAGAATAGCTACGTCTTTTTTTAAAGTTTGCCGTCTATCTGATATAATCTTAAAAAATTACGATGGACGAATTAAAAAAAGTAACCGTACAAATACTAAATGCCTTTACAGAAAATGATAAAGGTGGTAACCCGGCAGGTGTCGTTTTAGATGCAGATGCACTCTCGCATGAAGACAAATTACATGTTGCCAAAAAAGTGGGGCTCTCTGAAACCGCTTTTATTTCTAGATCCAACACGGCAGATTTTAAGTTAGATTTCTATACACCCACCAAGCAGATAGCCCATTGTGGACATGCTACCATAGCAGCATTCTCGTACTTAAAACAGTTGGGGAAATTAAAGGGCAAAGCATCGTCAAAAGAAACCATAGATGGAAACAGAAAAATAGAAATACAGGGCGATTTGGCATTTATGGAGCAATTGGCACCCACGTATAATAATGTTATCGAAAAAGAGATCCATATTCTAACGTCTTTAGGATTAACAAAAGCAGACCTACTACCAAACGCACCGTTGCAAGTGGTCAATACGGGGAATTCATTTCTGTTAATCCCCGTAAAAAACAGCAAGATCTTAGCAGGAATGTCACCAAATATTGATGCCATAGATCAGCTAAGCGATCATTTCAATTTAATTGGCTACTATGTATTTACTACGGATTCTACGGCAGATATCGATGCTACGGCTAGAATGTTCGCGCCACGCTATGGTATTTTAGAAGAAGCCGGTACGGGCATGGCTGCAGGGCCGTTAGCCAGTTATTTGTATGATGTTTTACAGATCAAGAAAACTACTTTTCAAATACAGCAAGGTAAATATATGTTACCGCCATCACCAAGCGCTATTACGGTACAGTTGCAAGTGGAAAATGAAAAAATAGCCGGACTTATGGCAGGCGGAAAAGGAGTAGTGACTCGTAAACTAGAAGTTAATGTATAAGCAGAAAAACCAACCAATTACTCTTTACTTAATACTTTGTACTCAGTACTTAATACTATGTTTTCTCCTAACTCCTAACTCCTAACTCATAACTATTTTACACCTCGTATTTCTCTTTTACGGTTACCCGTAATACTACATTGAAGAAAAATACTACCTTTCTAGTCGGTTCTAAAACATTACTTCCCCCTACCGTTTTAGAGTTTAAATTTTTTACTGTCGCATTATTTATTCCAGAATTAATTATAACAAGTAGGTATCAAGTATTATGAAACTAGAGAAAATATTAGATAAGTTAGGATCTATTGAAAAGAATTCATTTATTAAGATTATTGATAATATCATATCTAAAAATCCAACAAACGCAAAGGAAATTGATAAGATTTTAAGCTCCTCGGATAAAGGTTTGAAATCTGTTGATAATCAAAATATTTCCAGGATATTTAATTTAACATCTTCAGAATTTAGGGGTTACATAGAATGTGAGTTTCAGGAAATAACATCACAATTAGATATTTTAATAGATATAATAATTCGTGATGGTAATTGTATTATGAAGCAAGATTGGCTCTCAAGATTATATGAAACGGAAATAAAAAATTTAAAAGGTAGAATCAAAGTTTTAAATGCAGATTTTGAAGATGAGAAGTCCGATTTGAGTTCAGCTAGAAAAAGAGATTATAGAATTTATAAATCATGCTTGCAAACAGCTTATCAGAATGATATAGAAAATAATAGAGATGCTAAAATAACGTCAGATGAACTTTCTATAATATTAACTTTAGGAAAGCAACTGGGTCTTTCTCAAGAAGAAGTGAAACTTATTAATTATTCCATTATCCCAATTAAGAAATTGGACATTCAGGAAGTAATTAAAAGTCTTAAAAATATTGGCGTAATATTTTATTCTAACAAAGAAAACACCATTTATGTAGCAGATGAAATGGTTAGATTATTAAGAAACATTAGGAAAAAAGAAGTTGCTACTAAGTTTTATAGAAGAACATTAAAATTGCTGCGAGAACCTATAATAAATCAAATTGCAAGGAATCATAATATTGATAGAAAATTATCATCTGCACAAAAAATAGAGGAAATTATAAAAGAGGGAATTTCTTTCACCAATTTGCTTTCAGAAGATATTTATAAACCGGGAAGTACTTTGACCGAAAAAAAGAAAACTCTAAATGAATTGTGTGAGAAAGGCTTAAATATTGAAAATCTAAAAGGAAGTGTTTTAGAAGATAAAATAGGTAGTTTAATTCAACATTTTGAAAATGTAGAGCGTGACGAAAAAGTAGGTATTTCTTTGGATGGATTTGATAAAATGCTGGTAGAGCTAAACCAATCATTACCGAAATTAAATAAAGAAATTAGAACTCAATTTGAACTACAAGAAGAGTTTGTTCTAAAAGGGGATTACCTATTGGACTATAACATCAAACCTAGAGATATTCTTGACTTAATAACTAAATCTGATTTAACTAAGTTTATTAAGGATAATGGAATTAAACAAAGAGGAGACGATATATTAAATATTTTAGAGCATTACAAAGATGTTGAAAATCTTTATTTGGAAAACTACTCTAATGTAGCTTTTAGAGATTTGAATGTTCTAAAGGAAAATGGCATCACCGTAAAAGAAAGTGAATTAGGATCAAAGTTTGAAGAATTGACGAAAGTAATTTTTAGAGGTTTAGGTTTTGATGTCGATGAAGCTTTGAAAAGTAAAATTAATACACAAAAGGATATGATAGATATTCTTTTAAATTTAGGAAATGATGAGATTATTATTGTTGAATGCAAAACTAGCAAGGAAAGAGGTTATAATAAGTTCAGCACGGTTTCAAGACAATTAAAGTCCTATCAAAAATTAGCATTGAAAAATAATCTACGAATTGTTAAGATTTTATTGGTTGCTCCAGAATTTAGTGACGATTTTGTTACAGATTGCGAAATGGATACGGAGATGAACTTATCACTATTAACGGCATCAACATTATCAAATATTTTAGAATCTTTTAAGGAATCCAACTACACTGAATTTCCTCATGTATTATTTAGGGATATTGTAATTAACGAAGAACGAATTTTAAAAGCATTGAGTAAATAATTAGACTTTACGAAAACTAAACCGCCAACTACAGCGAAAAGACCCGTACTATGAAGTAACAGATTGCTTTTTTAAATTTCTACGAAAAATGAAAACTCTAACCCTAATTACACTACTAATTTTAATCTTCTCTTGTCAGCCTAATCACCTTTTTAAAGATTTAGAAAATCAAGAGCAGGTCTTTATTGAGCTTTCAAAATATGGGTTAGAAGATATACCTAAAGAGGTTGGGCAATTAAAGAATGCAAAGAAATTAGAAATCTACGTTGATAGTTTAGAAGGTTGGGCTATTTATCCTCCACTGAGCGCAATGGACCAATATATAGACGAACCACCATTTAGAACCATACCACCAGAATTATTAGAACTTGAAGGTCTTGAACAACTAACGTTATATGACCTAGATATTAAAACCTTACCCGAAGATTTGTACAGACTCAAAAATCTAGAATATCTAGACCTATCAATGAATAAACTGACCGTCTCAAAAGAACTGGCCAAATTGAAAAAGCTAAAGAAACTGAAATGTGTAGAGCTGTTTGGTAACAGAATAAATAAGCTAGAATTAGAAAAGTGGAGAAAAGAAAACCCAAATCTTCAAATGCGGTATGGTGATCAATATTGAGTTTCTAAAGGTCTTAAAGTACTTGGTTCAATCTTAATCCCTATTTTTAAAAAATGAAGGAAGGCTTAATAAAAGATACTTATGAACTAATAATAAAAGAAATACAGACTGTAATTACGGTTTGTTATCTCTTGGCTGTAGGTATAGGTATGATATTTAATTATAAAAAGTATGCTGAGTTTGGCATAAACATTTTTGATTACGGAGACGTTTTTGACTTCTTAATAGCTCCATTTTCAGATGTTTACATTATTCTTTTTGCAGCGGCATCTACGTTGTTTATTTCCATCCTATTTTACCTTGATTATGTTTGGTTAAAAAGATGGCCTAAATCATATTCAAGATTCAATTTTGGGAGCGATAGAAATAAATGGTTCAAACAGTATAGAGTGTTAATGATAATAACAGGTCTTATTGTGTATTTATTTTTATCTGCTGATTTTTACGGTATGTACACGAAGAAAAAAATAATCAATCAAAGAGATATTACCATTACTCTAGTAGATAATGAAATGAAGAAGGGTAAACTTATTGGTAAGACCAAGGATATTGTTTTCTTATTAAATGATGACGGTGTTTTTGCAATACCCCTTACTTCTGTAGTAAAACAGATAAAATTAAAGTAATGGGCATTTTCGGCTTGTTTAAAAAAGAGAATAATAAGTCCGAAGTTTTAAACACAGACAACGGCATCTTAGGTCCTACATTTCTTAATGATCTTACGGAGCATATTGAAAACCCTAAAAACTTGCAGTCGCACGAATGGCGTAGAAAATTAAGAAATGCATCAGGCGAGAGCAAATTCAAAATTAAATACTACGGAGAACTTAACGAAGATTATAACAACCTAATAGTGGAGACAAATGTTGCAACGGCTTTGATTATATGGGCGACAAATGATAATGGTGAGACAATTGAAATGGTATCAGAAGAATTGGCTTAATTGAAACGTATTCTAAATGTTTATCAAAGCAATAAAACTTCAAAAGAACCGCTTAATTTTACAACTATAGTCTTAGTCAACCCTAATCTATGAGTCAACAAAAGCTACTTCAAGCCATATTTCAAGACCAGAAACCAAGAGAAATACTAGCCATAAATTCCTTTGGTGACATTCTCTTTAAAACCAAAAACACCCAAGGCGATTGTTATGCTTTATTGCAGATTTACATAAATAATAACAATACAGACAGGGAGTATGCATTTTACTTTAAGCAACATCTACTGGGCAATAGCTCAAAACAATACAAACAATTTTTAAGCGGTAAGGGGTATTTAGAACGGCAGAACAAAAAGAACTACATGAAACCCTAATGTTACGTAATGGGCTACTTGCAACTCTAGATAAAAAACTATCAAAAAAACCGAACGAAGTTTACGTAGCCAATGAATACCTAAGCAACCTAGACAATATTGAAGCCTTCTATACCTTGCCCAGTGACACTTTTTATGAGAAGCTATTACAAGAGTGTACGTTTAATGAAGACACACTTACCGATCTTACCGAGATTGACAATATTGGCGAGAAGCCGGCTTTTATATTCAAAAGTTGTACTGGGGCTACGGTAGGGAAGATAGCACGGTAAAAGAGAAATTGTATGAGTGTGTTAACCTTCAAAATTTGTCTGTTTGGAACGAATTTGGCGATTTTTTAAACGATCAAATTTCAAAATTACAGGAACTGAGTACTGTAAGTGTGTTTAATATGTATAGCATTCCAGATGCCTTTTTAAATCAGTTACATACGTTGACCAATTTGGTGAGCCTTACATTGGGTAGCCATACATCTAACGCAATGGATCATCAATATCAGCTAAAGACCTTACCTAAGAATTTAGTTGTGTTACAAAATTTAAAATACTTGAATCTAGGATGGCAATCAACTAACCGATTTTGCCGAGATAAGCAGATTATCAAATTTAAAAACTTTGAGTTTATACAACAACGAGTTTTCTGATTTGGAGGTATAGGGGGCTACAGCATTTAACGGAATTGAATCTGACGAATAATGCCATAACAGAATTACCGGTAGCCTTAAAAGAACTGTCTCAATTAAAAGTACTTGTCCTTAGCAAAAACCCTTTACAAGAAATACCGAGTTGGTTGGGTGAACTTACCCAGCTAAAAGAGCTTCATTTAGAGCAGACACAGCTAAAAAACACTACCGGAAAGTATAGGTCAATTGACCCAATTAAAAGTGTTAGGGTTAAAGAAGAACCCGTTTGAGACTTTGCCAAAGGTTATGGCTAAGATTCCTAAGCGTGTTTTGGATCTAGAATTAAGAAACAGGGCGTTGTTTGATGCTAAGGCTAAACAAAAACTCTCCGCCTACCCAGAGGGAGACTTCTTATTTGAAACCGACCTTATTTTAAGTTATTGGTCATTCAAAAATTAATGTATGAAGATGAGCTGCTGCTGCCAAAGTTTAGTATTTATGAGTTTGCCAAAACACATGATGTTGATATTGAAGAAAGGGGCTATGAATTACTTCCGGAAGCGGTAGCGTATTTCAAAAACATAAAAATTCCGTCTAGCCTGTTAATAGATATTGAAGAGTTATATCCGGATGGAGGCAGTGAAATTTACGGTCAACTGTACCCTTTTTGGGACGGTGAAGATGACTGTTTGATGTAAATAAGCATAGACGATATAGCATATCTTCCACGCTTAAAACGAACCAACAATTTATTCTTCAACAAAGAACAGGTTAAAGAACTAAGAAAAAGAAAAATCAAGGTAAGCAACTATTAATGCATGTCTAAAGCAATGTTTACTGAATCATATAGTTGTTATCTTATGAGTTTTAAAATTTTAGTCATAGTCTGTATTGCCTTCATATGCTTTTCCTGTAAAGAAGAAAAAGAAAGTGTATACCCCAATAGAATCTACGTCTATTGAAGTAAATATGACTTTAAATGAAGCTCCAGAAGATTTTAGGGTACAAACCATAAACGGCAATATCTTTGATTCTGCCGATCATAAAGGTGGCTATTTGGTGTTGTTATATATGATAAAAGTTATTTAAAAAGCAGTGAAACCTATGGGCCGAATTAAATGAAACCTATAGTAGGTTCAAAGGCAAGGTTACCTTTGTAGGAGTTATTGAAGGGCTTATAGAAAGCGAGGAAGAATTACGTGGTATTGGCTAAGTGCGATATTCATTTCAATCAGATTGATAACACAAAGAATTGGTCTATGCAAAAGCAAGAGAACAACACTCCTGCAAAAATCATCATTGACCCAGAAGGAAAAGTGATTTTCAGCAGTGGTGGAAAACGGAAAGTTTAAATAACGAACTAGCTTACCTAGTAAAGGATTTATAAGTAATAGTCTCACTATCCCACTAACAAACGAATCCCCACCAAAAAGTACACAAGATTCGAAAATGTGTGTAAAAAGCCTATCCTCCATTTTACCTTTGTCCTATTCTTTAGACATATAAAAAATAGGATATAATGAGTACAACACAATTTGGCAAACAAGGGTGGACACCCGCTAGAATAAAAAGCCTTAAAGGCAAAACATTCTTAATTACGGGCACTACCAGTGGTACCGGTTTTGAGTCGGCAAGGATACTGTTGTCTAAAGGCGCAAAAGTGGTGATGGTGAACCGTAACCCAAAAAGGCTGCAGATACTATAGCAACCTTACAAGAAGAATTGGGTAGAGCCATACCGGTAAGCAATATAGAAATGGACTTGGCATCATTGGCTTCCGTAAAAAAAGCCGCAGATGGGTGCTAAGAACCGTATCACAAATAGATGCTTTGTTATGTAATGCCGCCATTGCCCAAGTGCCCAAACAAACGTTTACCGAAGATGGATTTGAAAGTCAGTTAGGTGTAAACCACTACGGTAATTTCTTATTGCAGGCATTTGTTATATCCGCGCATAGAGGAATCTGAGGGGCGTTTTGTAACTGTTGGCAGTATGGGGTATAATATGGGCATCAAGACCATACAGTTTAATGATATGAACTGGGACAAGAATTATAATCCGAATGCAGTTTACAGTCAAAGCAAACTGGCGCAGATGATGACGGTTTATGAATTACAAGATAGATTGAAAAAGGCAGGTAAAACAAATGTTAAGGCA